>JAJYEX010000009.1 GCA_021785515.1 Pseudomonadota bacterium
CCGTCCGGTTCGATGAGCGAGATGTGGAAACGGAGTCATGGTGCGTCGATTGCGGCACCGCCAGACGAAAGGGGCGGCAACAGTTGAGACGAGCCTACCGCCACCGCGCCACATCTCGACTCTACTGTACCTAGACCGGGGTCAAGACCGTCACGTATTTCCCCGACCACTGCGGCCAGGGTCTTCAGCCTTATCAAGACCCAGGTCCACACCTATCTATCGTTTGTGCGTCCTAGAACTTCTCCGCTGGCCCAGACGTTACCTTGACCAAGCAGGTTCGGGCCCCCGGTTGACCCGGTTAAGGCCCCGAACTCAGAGTTGCAAATCACCGGAATACATACTCTAGCGTCAGTCCAAGCGCGTTGGCATGGTGATTCTGCGTCGAAGTATTGGAAGCAGGTTTCGTTGGGTAGTAGGAGCTGCTGTCTTCGTACGAATCGTAACGGTATTCGAGCGATGCGACCAGCGTAGCTGGCGTGATGTGGTAGTTCAAGGCAACGGTAAAGTGGGTGACGTCGCCGGGATTGTTCTGAAAGGTAAGCAGGCTGGTATCGTTAATGCCGGTTGCGCCACGATTGAATTGCCTTCCGATACCGGCATTGAGGGAGAACACCCGGTTGAGTCGCGTCTGGGTTTCGAAATCCAGCGAATACTGCCAATTTGAACCGTAGCTTGTCGTCGTACCGTTGGCATTTAGAATGTCCCGCGTTCCCAGATATGATGCATGGCCGGCGGCATAGAGTGTCAGTAGATCGGTCTCGTAGCTGATGGCTGTTCCCAGCGTGGTCGCCGTACCACCACGTGCCACAGTCCCGTCCTGGGTCGGTGATGCGCCCTTGGGGTTGAACACGTTGGGCGCGAACGAGCCGGCGATATCCCAGTTGAAAGCACGTGTTCTTTGGTCCAAAACTCGCCAGGTCGCACCCAGGGCTGGATTGGAAAATCCGTTGGCGCTGGTGCTCAGTCCTGTCGATGAATTGCTGGTGCTGCGCCATGCGTAGCCCTCTGCTAACCGCAGCGTGAAATCGTCGGTAACCCCGTAGGCGATTGTCTGCGCAAGAGAATTCGCCGTGGTTGAGTAGGAATGAGTCATAATCCCGGTGTAGTTGTCCACATCAGCGGTGCTGCGTTGATTCGAATAGCCCGTGATCCCCTCGAGTTGCCCGCGGTACGGCAGGTAGGCCGGATCCGACAAGATGCGCATCGAGTTGGGTGTGAAATCAGCTGCCGTAGCGAGCGCGGGTAGTACCAAGAGCGCGAGTCCCAGGGATAGAGCGGCGGTTTTACGGTGCAGCATGTCGGCAGCAAGAAGGCGTGATACGGTCATAAAATTATTTTTTCCTTTATTGTAAAGATGAGATGGCGCGAACATCTTGCCGGACCCAGTTCCGGCAGCAGCGGTCTCGACTGCCGGCGCAGTGGATTGCCGCCATGCGGGTAAGGATCGTAATACGTCGCAAACACTACCTAGATAACGGCCAGGGCGCAAATTGGTTGACCGGCATCAAGGTCAACGTATGGGTGAGATTGAGGGTATCGGCTGGCTTACTGCCACGGCCTTCGTGGCCGCAGCCGGTAAGCCCGAAGTCTTCGCTGCAAGAGAAATAACGTCGGCTTTGACGGACGGCCCTCGGTGCGCAGGCGATCGAAAATCACCGGGCGCCTGGTCCGCCGACCGCGCAACGAGTCATGCATGTCATGAGCTGAAATCGTACAGAGGGAGACAATAGCGGGGCAGTTACTAATTTAAGGCCGCTAAACTGGACGCTGATGAAGTGGTCTCTCCCGTCGGACCGAGGGGACAATCATGTAGTCAGTCGTCGGTAGATTTCAGAGACCTTCAGTGGCAGCCGGCGTACGTCATCGATCAGGGCCCAGTTTACGGCGCCATACATATGTGGCAGGTAGTCGCGCGCTTCTGTGTCTATGGTGATGCAAAACGGGTGTATGCCATCGCGTTTTGCCTCAATCAGCGCCTGACGCGTGTCTTCGATCCCGTAGTCCCCGCGATAGCCGTCATAGTCATCCGGCTTCCCGTCCGAAAGCGTAATAAGCAGCTTGGTGCGCGCTTCCACCTCGTTTAGCAGGCGGGTCAGATGGCGGATGGTTACTCCCATGCGGGTGTAGTCTTCGGGCTTTATTCCGGCTATGCGCGAACGAACCAAGTCCGAATATGGTTCGTCAAAACGTTTGATGCGGTAAAGTTCGCAACGCTTTCGGGTTATGCCCGAGAATCCGTATATGGCATAGCGATCACCCAGAACCTCAAGTGCCTCGCACAGCAGCACCAATGCTTCGCGTTCGGCGTCATTGATCCAGCCCTTTGTGGACCCGCTCATGTCCACCATGAACATCACGGCGATGTTGCGTTCAAGCTTGCGCAGTTTGGTGAGCACGCGTTCGCTCATCTCCATCCCGTGACGCATATCTGCGTAGGCCTCGACCACCGCGTCAAAATCGATGTTATCCCCGTTCTTCTGTCTCCTCATTAACCTCTCTTCGCCCCGAAGAGCCTCGAATGACTTGCGCAGACTGGCAATAGAAGTGGCATATTTTATCCGGGTGCGCGAGACAAAATCGTCGTACAGGGGATGTACATCAACCTCCCGCAGCACGCACCAGTGCTTTCGGTAATGTTGTCGCCGATAATCCCATTCGTTGTAGAGAAATGCCCCTTCCTCGTGATAGGTTCCTTTCCATACGTCATCCGGATTCTTTCCGTCATTGTTCTGCTGGTAGCCTCCATCTCCGGCCGCAACAAGATAGTCATCAGGTATGTCGCCAAGGTCCTGAATGATTGAGTCCATGATCGCCCTGACGTCCTGCGGAATGACCATGGGGCGGCCGTCGACAGCAACCTCGTAGCGTCGCCTGTCTGACTGATCCGGGTCCATATTCCGTTCTAGGCGTAAACGCTTGGCGTTCTGAGCCGCATCCTCGGGGCCGATAGTAGGATCAGTGCGCTGTTCCCCGGAATTTATCAGGCGGGCCAGGGCGGTCTGAAACTGGACTTTCTCGCGTGCTATGCGCTGGGCCATCGCCTGTTCGGCGCGTGCCGTCTGGAGCACGCCCTGGTAGCAACGTGGCGCTGGTACGGCACTTTCATACAGTGCACGGAGAGCGCTGATGGTGTCCTGCACCGAAGCGCCGGGCGCACGCAAGGCTTGTAGCGCCTTATCCCAGAAGGCCGGGTAGTGAGGTTCCCCGAGCGCCTTCTGCAGCTCCTGCATGTCCCGATGCAAGCCGGGTAGGTCGAGAGCCAGGTGGGCATCTAGGCGCACGGTCTCAAGGGCATGGAAGAGCCGTGTGGCCTTGTCCTGGTCGGGAAAGTCGGCAAGTATCGTGTTCAGGTCTGCATGAAAGGTGCCATACCACGTCTGCGCCCACTGGTGCGCGGCTATGGCCTTGTACAGGCGAAAATTCCCGTCCTTGTCGGCGAGACGGGTCAGGCTGACGGGCAAAAACAGCGTGCTGGTGTCGGTATAGATCTCGTCTCCTGGCTGGAGCTTGAGGGCCCGTCCTGAAAGGCCACGCACGAAGATTTCCAGGATTCCGGACACGTCGTCAAACGCGACCCCGTTCGCCCGTGTTTGCACGCGTGCAGCATAGGCGCCGCCCTCCTGGAATACCGCGCTGGCCGGGTACAGACCCATTCGATCATAGGTATCCATAGCCTGAATGATCCACGACTCGAGGTCGTCCGGCGCCATCAGACGCAACCCTTCCGGTACCTGTGCCGCAAATTGAAAGGCAAGTTCAGCGTTGGTTTTGGCGATGATTCCGACCCATCGGAGGACAAAGTCCTGCTGGCTGCGGCTGAATTCTGCGAGGGCTGCTGCCAGGCCCCCGGCAGTGCGGCGCGATGACAGCACCGGATCGAGATACTCGTCGAGCCGTTCTTCGAGTTCAGCTGTGCTCAGGGGTGCAGGCGAAGTCGTCATGGCCATCTATATGTGCAAAACGGCCCCGGGGGGCTGTCTAGAACAGTGATGTGTTCAGCTCAACAATTGCGGCGAGCATCTCCGCGTCGTCTGTAAGCGACTCGGCTATCGCACTGCGACACGCGCGACGGGGATCAATTCCGGTTACCATAAGTTTGGCGGCATGGACCAGCAGGCGGGTGCTGGCGCCCTCGTCTAGCCCATTCCCCTTCAGGTTTCGCGTCATTTCCGCGAATTTGACCAATCTTTCCGCAGTTTCAGGCCCAATGCCCGATTCCCGCACGATAATGCGCCGTTCCAGGTCCGGGGCCGGGTAGCCGAATTCCATGGCAATGAAACGCTGCCGCGTGCTCTGTTTGAGGTCCTTAAGCACGCTCTGGTAACCCGGGTTATAGGAGATCGCGAGACAGAATTCGGCAGGCGCCTTGAGTAGTTCCCCGGTTTTCTCGACCGGCAGGACGCGGCGATCATCCGCAAGCGGATGGATCACTACCGTGGTGTCCTTGCGTGCTTCAACGATTTCATCCAGATAGCAGATTGCGCCGATCCGCACGGCGCGTGCCAGCGGGCCGTCCACCCACGCCGTTTCAGCTGCGGTAATCAGAAATCGTCCGACCAGGTCAGATGCTGTGAGGTCGTCATGGCAAGATACCGTGACCAGCGGGCGCCGTAGGCGCCAGGCCATATGTTCCATGAACCGTGTCTTACCGCAGCCCGTGGGGCCTTTCAGAAGCACCGGAATCTGGTTGGAATACGCTGCTTCGAACAGGACAATCTCGTCGCCCTGAGCCTCATAGTAGGGCTCATGCTTGACCCGGTACTCTTGGGCGCTTACTGCATTTGCATCCACTGATATCCCCTAGAATTAGAGCAGGAATAGTGCCGTGTCTGTGGACTTCCGGCAGACGGCAAGCGGTGTCGCGTCAGCCAGTATGCCAAAAATTTGCAATTAAGAAAAAAACGATTGACGCCCCTCCGCCCATTCCCGGAAAATAATGTGATTTTGCCGCTGCGTTACGGCGGATTGTTGATACATACAATCTATCAGCGCATACAAAATTTGAATCCGTAAGCGTACGCAAGACGGTGGTGCGAACGGGGCCGGCACAGTATGTTTAGCCTCCCAATTCGGCGCCGACTCACGCGGCGTCTTGCCAAGGTTCCCTGAAGATCCGAGGTGATGGAGGTTAGTCAATGGCGGATGCAGTCGCTACAAACGAGACCATCTTGGTCGTAGGCGGGGGTATCAGCGGCATGACCGCGGCCCTTGAAGCTGCCGAATGCGGCAAAGACGTTGTGCTGGTGGAGAAGAATCCATCGCTCGGTGGGCGTGTCAGCCAGCTCTACAAGTACTTTCCGAAGCTCTGTCATCCCACTTGCGGCATGGAGATCAACCTTCGACGCATCAAGGCAAACAAACGCCTGCGTGTTCTAACCCTGGCCCAGGTCGAGAAAGTCGAGGGCAGTCCTGGAGACTACGCGGTGACCATAAAGGTGAGCCCGCGCTATGTGAACGAGAACTGCACGGCGTGTGGCGCCTGTGCGGAAGCGGTCAGCGCTGAAATCGACAACTCGTACAATTACAACCTGAACAAGATGAAAGCGGCATATTTGCCATTCACCATGGCTTACCCGCAGCGGTATGTGCTCGATCCGAGCATCATAGGTACGCCGGAAGCGGACAAGGCCAAGGCAGCCTGCAAGTACGGTGCTATCGATCTGGGCATGCAGGAACGGAGCCTTACACTCAAGGTCGGTGCAATCGTGTGGGCTACCGGTTGGCGTCCATACGATGCAGCGAAGATCCAGCCATACGGATATGACCGCTTCGACAATGTGATTACCAGCGTCGAGTTCGAGCGCATGATGGATCCCTTTGGTCCGACGGCCGGCAGGTTGGTGCGCCCCTCGGATGGCAAGGAGGCGAAGAATGTAGCATTCATTCAGTGTGCTGGGTCGCGCGACCGCAATCACCTCAAGCACTGTTCCCGCATTTGCTGCATGGCTTCCTTGAAGCAGTCAACTTATGTCAATGAGAAATTCGGGGATCAGGCACAATCAACGATTTACTACATCGATATCCGCGCCATTGATCGCCTCGAGGACTTTTACCAGAAGGTCCGGGCCAATCCCACAGTAAAGTTCGTAAAATCGAAAGTCGCCAACGTCACTGAAGATCGTGCCACGGGCGATGTCATCCTGCACGGTGTGGATACCGAAGGGTATCACCGTTATGACAATCGCCACGATCTGTGCGTGCTCGCGGTCGGCATGGAACCGAGCGTTGACGCGCACTCAATCGCAGCTGGCGTACATGCCGATGTCAGCGGGTTTATAGATGCTGGCATGGCAAACGGTGCCATATTCGGAGCCGGGTGTGCCACTAACGCGCTCGATGTGAATCGTGCGGTTCAGAGCGCGACGGCAGCATCGCTGCGCGCCATACAGGTGATCAATAAGGTATCGGGGGCGGAGGTTTAATCATGGCAGACATCAAGATTGGCGCCTACGTATGCAAAGGTTGCGGTTTGGGGGAACGCCTCGATATTGCGCAACTCGTGACCGTGGCCAAGCGCGAAGGCAAGGCCCAGGTAGCGCGCGAACATGACTTCCTGTGCAACGGTGCGGGTGTGGCCATGATCCGGGAAGACATCGAGAAGGAAGGAATCAATCATGTTGTCATAGCAGCCTGCTCGCGCCGTGCCAAGACTGACGCCTTCGGATTCGACAATGTCGCAATCTCCCGCGCCAACTTGCGCGAAGGCGTGATCTGGGTCCAGCCGGATACCGAACAGACCAAAGAAATCACCCAGGAAATGGCAGCCGACTACGTCCGCATGGGCTGTGCGGAAGCAGGAAGAATGCAGGTGGCCGTGACGAATCCGGCCCACGGCAGCAACAAGCGCATCCTTGTCGTCGGTGGTGGCATCAGTGGCATGACTTCAGCGGTTGAAGCTGCCAAGGCTGGCTACGAGGTGCTGCTTGTCGAAAAGTCCGGCGTGCTCGGAGGCTGGGTAGGCCGACTGTACCGACGCATGCCGTCGCATGAACCCTACTCCGATCCCATGGAAACCGGTGTACCGGAGTTGGCCAAAGCGATTGAATCGAATAAACGGATCAAGGTGTACCTCAACTCCGTGATCAGTCGCACGAGCGGTGCGCCAGGGCAGTTCAGCGTCGATATTTCCAAAGAATCTGGTGGAACCACCACGGAAAATGTCGGCGCCGTCATTATGGCGAGCGGTTTTGAGCCGTATGACCTGAACAAGCTGCCGGAACTCGGGGGCGGTAAGAGTCCGGATGTGGTCGACCAGGCAGGTTTGGAGGCGCTTGCGCGCACAGCTTCCGGCGGGGCGATTAAGCGGCCATCCGACGGAAAAGAGGTGAAGAGTGTCGCGTTTGTCCAGTGTGCTGGCCAACGCGACGACAGTGGCAAGCATCTCGCCTACTGCTCCGGCCACTGCTGCAATACCAGCATCAAGCAGGCCATGTATTTCAAGGACGCAAATCCCGGAGTGGACACAGTCGTGATCTACACTGATCTGCGTACACCTGGCAATGGCGAGGACTTCTACCGCAGCGCCCAACGCAAAGGCGTGATCTTTACCAAAGGCAAGGTGAGCGAGGTTGTGCCCGGTACGGATCTCCAGGTGAAGTTCAAGGACCTCATTCTGAATGAGGACGCTGTTGCCAAGGCCGATCTGGTCGTATTGGCGACCGGCATGGTAGCCAACTCAGGGGTCGACATCGATGCCGCCGGCGGGGCGCCCAACGTAGAAGGGCAGCCGGAGGCTGCGGCGGGTAACGGCAAGCAGGTGTCGGTCCTTAACCTTACCTACCGTCAGGGTAAAGACTTGCCATTGCTGAAACATGGGTTCAACGACTCGCATTTCATCTGCTTTCCGTACGAAACCCGGCGTACCGGGATCTATTCCTGCGGTCCAGTCCGCCGCCCCATGGATGCCCAGCAGGCGATTGAGGATGCCACCGGCGCTGCGCTTAAGGCCATTCAGGCAGCGGAGAACGCTGCGCTGGGTCGTGCTGCTCATCCACGTTCCGGAGACCTGAGCTATCCGGCGTTCCGGCGTGAAGGTTGTACTCAGTGCAAGCGGTGTACGGTCGAGTGCCCGTTCGGGGCAATTGACGAAGATGAGCAGCGTTATCCCCAGTTCAACGAGTCGCGCTGCCGTCGCTGTGGTACCTGCATGGGCGCCTGTCCGGTACGTGTCATTTCCTTTGAAAACTACTCGGTTGACACCGTCGGGTACCAGATCAAGGCGGTGGACGTACCGGATCAGTTTTCGGAGAAGCCGCGTATTTTGGTGCTGGCCTGCGAGAACGACGCGTATCCGGCCCTGGATATGGCAGCGATGAACAAGATCCAGTACAGCGCATTTGCACGCGTTGTTCCGGTGCGCTGTCTCGGGAGTGTGAATACGATCTGGATCAATGATGCGCTGACGGCAGGCTATGACGGCGTGATTCTCATGGGGTGCCAGAAGGGCGAGAACTATCAATGCCACTTCGTGAAGGGTTCGGAAATGGCGCACTACCGCATGAGCAAGATCGACGACACCTTGAAAGGAATGTCGCTGGAGGTCGAGCGGGTACGGACCTGCGAGGTTGCAATTACCGATATTCAGCGGGCCCCGAGCATCATCAATGAAATGGCCGAGACGATACAGAAAATCGGCTTGAGCCCCATGAAGTTCTAGGAGCCGATCATGAGCGAGCTTAACAAGGCGATGGTGAATAAATACCGCAACGATTTCCTGAAAGAAGTCGAGGCGAATGTGGAGGAGGGTGACTGGGTAAAGATGTGCATGCAGTGCGGCGTGTGCTCGGGTTCATGCCCGTTCGGTCCGTACTGGGAACATCCGCCCCAGGAAATCTTCATGATGATCCGCGCTGGAAAGCGTGACGATGTGCTTAAGAGTGAATCAATGTGGATGTGCACATCATGCTACAACTGCATCGTCCGCTGTCCACGGGAGCTTCCCATTACGCACATCATGCATGGGTTGGCGAATTACGCGCATCGTCTCGGCATTGCACCGAAAATGAATCCAACGCGTCGTTTTGCCAAGCTGTTTTGGAAGAACATCACCAAGGGTGGACGGGTTAACGAGCTTAAGCTGTCGATCGGGCTCTATTTCATGGACGGATTCTCGAATGGCATAAAGAAGGGACTTGAGATGCTTCCGGTGGGTCTGGGTATGGTCAAGACCGGCCGACTGAACCCGTTTGCCCTGTTGGGCGGGGGTAAGTGCAAGGGCGCGGGCGACATCCATAAAATGCTGAAAAAGGCCCAGGAAATCGAAAACCGGCGTAAGGGTTTTGCGTCGTAAGGAGCACATCATGGCGAAAAAAGAATATTCCTTTTATCCCGGTTGCTCCTCGGAGCGCAAGGCGTCGGCTTCCAATTACATGGTCTCGGTTGAGTCCATGTGCAAGACATTGGATATCAAGCTCAACGAGATTCCAGACTGGAACTGTTGCGGGGCGTCCATTGGATATGCGGAGGGAGGTGAGCTTCCGCGGCACGCCATGAACGCGCGCAATATCGCACTTTCGGAAAAGCACAATCCTGGACAGGATATCGTGGCTACCTGTGCCGCATGTTGGCTCGGGGCAAAGGAGACGCACGAACGTCTTTCGGCATCCGAGCGGCTGCTGGCCGACACCAGGGAGGTCCTGAAGGAAGCGGGTCTGGATATGGACTACAAGGGCCAGGTGGAGATTCGCCATATGGTCGAGGTGCTTATCGAAGATTTCGGATACGATCAGCTTGCGAAACCCGTGGTCAAACCGCTCGAAGGCATTAAGATTGCAGGTTATGTGGGCTGCCAGACGAATCGACCTTTTGGTGTTGCGGGAGAATCTTTCGAGAATCCGAAATACCTGGACAAGCTGACGGAAATCATGGGGGCTGAGCCGGTCGAGAAGTATGACCAGAAGGTGACCTGTTGCGGCGGTGCGCTGGCCTTTAGCGAGCCGGACAAGAGTCAGGCGCAGATCAAGAAGATTATCGAGTCTGCCTATGATTTCGGGGCAGAGATGATTGTCACGCCGTGCCCGGTGTGCCAGATGAATGTAGAGGTCTATCAGGATCAGATCAACAAGAAATACGGGACCAAATTCCGCATTCCGGTCACGTACTACAGTCAGCTCATGGCCGTGGCCTATGGTAGCAATGCCAAGGAGGCGGGGCTGGACGGTAATATCATCCGGGCGGCTCGTCTTGAAGAAATTGCGGCAAAGCCAGCGAAGAAGTAAGTCAGCGAGCGTTCACTATTAATATAACTTTTATGTGGTAAGGCCTTTGGGGTCGCATTCTTCCAAGATCCCTGTCACGGGCAACCACAGCCCGTGACAGGAAAAAGGCCAATCGGAATATCTGATTGACAAGAAGTTCAGTCGGGCGTACGCCTATCTCCTGGTTCCGGCATTAGTGGCGGAACAAGGAGGTCGTATGCGAATTGAAACAACTGACCCCATCACGGGTAACACGATCCGCGATCCGGCGGGGCATCCGTTCGTTGTTGAGGGTAGCGGGGACGGTGCGCTAAAGATCTACTTCGAGTCCGAGGAAAGCAGGCGGATGTACCTTGAGATCGAGGTCGAGCACCCGGGGAAGGATTTCCGAACCAACCTGGACAACCCGGTTTCCATGGGTGGCGACGCGCGTCGCTAGTTCGGTAACGCTGCGTTGTATCCGTGCCCCGTGCGTGGCGGGGTAAAGTGCGCTTAGTCTTCTAATGACGGCCAGCTTGAGGCTGTGCTGCAGGCGGTACTTGGCTCACGTGTTTTCAGTAACAGCGGTTCCCCTGCAGCGTTGCGCCCAAATAAAATCCCGGGCTCCCGCGGATAGTTATTGAAACTAAGCTGGTGACTCAGCAACGACGGTTACCGTGACCTCCCTCATTGGTGGCGCCGAGGCTCGCAGATCACCGGTAGTTCAGAGTGAGCCGGTGGTTGGCTATCGGGACACAGAGCAGGATGCAAAAAATCCCTGACTTTGGTCCGTCTCGTCCTTACGTCTATGCTCGCGGGGTGACGATTAGCCGCCGGCGATTGATACCAGTGCCAGGGCGTATCCCTGGTCCTTTACCCAGCGCCATCAGGCGCCCAGTCAATGAACCGCCGCGCCCAAGGGCTGCCCCTTGAGTTAGTCTATGGCATAATATTGCGCGTTCCTGATGAACGGTCGTAAATACACACCGAAATTGGTTGTTTCCAGCCTAGGCGCCTATGCAAAAAGATCCATCAATTCCCCAGCTCGATTTTCCGAAACTTAAAGTCGCGTGCAAGGAATGTACTCTGTTCCAGCTATGTTTGCCGGTGGCTGTTTCCGAAGAGGATCTCGGGCTGCTCGAAAGCATCATCCGGCGGCGCCGGCCCGTGCAACGCGGAGAATACCTGTTCCAGATGGGCGAACCGTTTGATGCCATCTACGCGGTGCGTTCCGGTTCAGTAAAGACGTACACCTTGATCGAAGACGGACGTGAGCAGGTAACCGGCTTTCATCTCCCCGGGGAACTGGTCGGACTGGACGCGATCGGCGGCGGTCGTCACGCCTGCACGGCCAAGGCCTTGGAAACCACCAGCCTATGTGAACTTCCCTACAGCCAGCTCGAAGACCTGTGGTCACGGATTCCCAGTCTGCCGCGTCAGCTGGTGCGTATCATGAGCAAAGAGGTGCTTCACGACCAAACACTCATGACGCTACTCGGGAAGAAATCAGCTGAAGAGCGCCTCGCCTCCTATCTGCTTAGTCTCTCCACCCGTCTTGGGCAGCGCGGATTCTCGTCGCACGAGTTCAACCTCAGCATGTCCAGAAACGATATTGGCAACTATCTTGGTCTGGCGGTGGAGACTGTGAGCCGGGTATTTACGCGCTTTCAGGATGAAAAGATTCTTACAGTTCAGCGCCGAAACGTCCAGATCCATGATCTGGCTGCACTGAAGCGGTTGTCCAACTACCCAAACATACTCCGGTCCTACCCGTCATCGCCCTAACCGGCGATCGCCGGCCGGAGGCCACGCCCGCGGATCAGCCAGGATGCAAAGGTATTTTCCTGACCGGCCTAGGCTCGATCCGCCGAGAAAAAGTCAGGATTTGTCTGTGGTAGCCTCCGAACCGTCCGAGTCCGCCAGGCGCTGACGTTCCTGTCGTTCCTGATCAATAAGTTGGCGACGGCGTTCCGCGCGTACTTCGATGGCCCCGGGTCTGATCGGGATCGAATTTTCGCCGAAAAGTGCCTGCTTCAAAAAACGAAAGCCGAACTTCATGAGGCCCACGTCATCGCCCATAAGCGCGCCCATCACCTCCGGCTCAATTTCGTATACCGTAGCGAAGCTCGGACTCCTTACAAACTCCCTAAAACTGTCCAGATCATAGCTGCACATAAAAAACAACTGGAAGCTACGATCAGACGGCCGCCCGATAGTCGGTCCGCACGACCTTTTCTTTAAGACAAGCTGCCGCCATTCGCGATTCATGTCGTCGTAGACATCCGCGCCCTGTTCAGCACGATAGTCTCTGATGGTCTGATGTCTGGGTTCCAGATGACCCAGGCAATGGTCCTCCTTGACTACAAAGTAGTGATCTTCGTCAACGGTGGAATCCTTCGTCCGCATCGACATCATGCCAAGAGCGTAATAACGACAGGCCGTCGGCCTGTCGCCGTAGACGCTGCAGCCCTGATCGGTCACAAACTGGCATGTGGTGGTGTCATCACGGGTCTTCAGCTTCAGCCCGGGCATGCCATGACCATCCATTTCGAACGGAACGGTATATTTATGAAGAAACTCGTAGGACTTCAAGCCGAGCAGGCTTTTCAGACGCAACACGTCATACGGCGTAAGCGTAATGTCTATGTTCTGGCAGCACTTGTTGAAGCAGGCAATGCCCTTGTGGCAACTGAATCCGAAGGTATCGTCCAGTTCAAGTCGAACCGGAGTTACTGGACTCTTCGGCAAAAGATCAGAGAAATCAAATTTATCTTGCATGACATCACCTTCGTTTCAAACGTTGCGGCCTGCGAACGGCTTGCCTTCACATTCTGATCGGTTTACCCAGCCGGAGAATGGAAAGGCAAAACATCCTGGTGTTGCAGAGAAAAAAGGGCCCGGGCATTGCCGCCCGGGCCCTTTGTGCAGCTAACTACTGTCGATCTCAGTGCCCGGAAGCTGTAGGCTTCGATACCAGATCCACATGCGTCTTCTTGAAGACCTTCCACTTCTTGGCCTTCCGGTCGTATGTAGAGTTCACGAAGCACTTCCAGTTCTTCTCATCGATAAGATTGAAGTCCATGCGATAGTAGAAGCCTGGATAACGGGACTCCTCGCGGAACTGGATATGCTTCATGTGTGCCTCGGCCGTCAGAACGCGGTGGTAGTTCTCCCACGCACGCAGCAGCTCATGCAGATCCTTGGCGCGCATTTTAAGCGCATCTTCCTTCAGCATTTCCAGCTTCTCTTCACACACGGATAGCATCTTGGCGTTGGTCTGGTACCAGGTAGCCACCCCCGCGCAGTACTCGTCCATGATCTTCTGCAGGCGGAACTGCAGCATCTTGGGCGTGATGTAGTTGGGGTTGATGTCGATAGCCGTGGTGTAGTCCTTGTGTGTCAGGTAGGTACGCACCGGCCGGTAGATCTCTTCCACCAGCTCGTTGACCGGCGTATCCAGCTCCGGCTTCCAGCTCTTGTTGTCGAGAGCAAACTTGATCATGCCCTTGGCAGCAATACGGCCCTCAGCGTGTGAGCCCGACGAGAACTTGTGACCAGACGCGCCCACGCCGTCACCGGCGGTGAACAGACCCTTGATGGTGGTCATGGAGCGGTAACCCCAGCTCCATTCCTTCGGTGCCCCCAGGTCCTCCGGTCCGGAAACCCAGATTCCGCAGCAGCCGGAATGGGAACCAAGCAGGTAGGGCTCGGTCGGCATCAGTTCGGAAGCCTTCTTCTCGGGCTCAATGTTCTCACCAGCCCAGACGCCGGCCTGGCCGATACACATGTCCAGAAAATCTTCCCAGGCTTCGGCCTCGAGGTGCTTGATCTCCTTTGGAGTCATGGTCTCGGCGAGCTTGGCAAGGGCGGTCGGCGTATCCATGTAGATCGGGCCGCGACCTTCCTTCATCTCATGCATCATCAGGTGATTGCGCAGGCAGGAAGCCGGAACGGCCGCCAGGCCATAGGGAGGATACTGTTTCAGCATCTCCTTGTTCTTGTCCATGTACGACTCACCGAAGGCATTGACGGCCTTGGCTTTGAACAGAAGGAACCACGCACCCACCGGCCCGTAGCCGTCCTTGAAGCGGGCAGGAACGAAGCGGTTTTCCATCATGGTAAGTTCTGCGCCGGCCTCGGCAGCCATCGCGTAGGTCGATCCGGCATTCCACACGGGATACCAGGCGCGGCCCGTGCCTTCACCCACGGAACGCGGCCGGAAGATGTTCACGGCACCGCCGGCAGCCAGCAGGCAGGCCTTGAACTTGTACACATATACCTTGTGTTCACGTACCGAGAAGCCTACGGCACCCGCTACGCGGGTCGGGTCGTTCTTGTCGTTGACCAGCTTGACGATGAAGACGCGCTCCTGGATGTTGGCCATACCCAGAGCCTTCTTCGCAGCCTCGGCCACGATCACCTTGTACGACTCGCCATTAATCATGATCTGCCACTTGCCCGAACGTACGGGCTTGCCGCCGTCCTTCAGTGACTTGCCTTCGTCACCGGGCTGCTTCCAGATGGGCAGGCCCCATTCTTCGAACAGGTGAACCGAATCGTCTACGTGGCGGCCGACGTCATACGCCAGGTCATCACGGGTGATGCCCATCAGATCGTTGGCGACCATGCGTGCGTAGTCTGCAGGATCCTGGCCACCCATGTACGTATTGATCGCGGACAGACCCTGTGCCACCGCGCCAGAACGGTCCATGGCAGCCTTATCAACCAGTTTGACCTTGAGGCCAGTTCCCTCTATCCACCGCATTAACTCGAAGGAGCAGCCACATGCGGCCATGCCGCCACCGATAACGAGAATATCTACCTCTTCCTCGATTACCTGTGGATTCCCAAAAGTTGCTTCTGTAGACATATTTCCACCTTCCAATTTGTTCGCACCCGGCGGGAACAACTACGGTCCCCCCCTAGGCCGGCTACGTGTTGAAGAATCTTACTTGGCGTGCAGCAGCTGGCTGCGGTCGCACTGATACGGCTTCGCCTCGGTAAACAGCGCCGCAGTGCCGATATCCTTGATGTCCGGCTTCGGCTTGTTCGCGTAGGGATTGATTGATCCTTCGGCGGTGGTGCGGATCGGGAACTTGAACCGCTTCATGTTGCCGTTGCGGAACTTGACCGTCCACATGATCGAATCCGTGCCACGCAGAGGCTGCACTGAGCCGCCGAGCGGAACGACGTCGGCATAGTGGCGTGCCTCAATGGCATTCTGCGGACAGATCTTGACGCAGGAATAGCACTCCCAGCACTGCTCGGGCTCCTGGTTGAACGCTTTCATAGCGTGGCCGGTTTTGGAGCCGTCCTTGTCCAACAGCATCAGGTCGTGCGGGCAGATGTACATGCAAGCGGTCTTGTCCTGACCCTTGCAGCCATCGCATTTGTCGGTACGTACGAATGTTGGCATCGTTAACTCTCCATCTTTGGGTTGAACTATGACGTATTGGTCTCTGTTTACTCTAAACTTGCGCCCAACGCGCCGCTTCGTTTGCGGCTGACAGCAATCGGTTACTTCGCCGAATGGCCGCTCAGCTTGACTTCTACGCGTTCGTGATCCTGAAGGCCTGCGTAGTACTTGCGCAGAATCTCGAGCACTTCCGGGCGGCTGAACTCCGCAGGAACTGCCGCACCTTCCGACAGCGCCTTGCGCAGCTTTGTCCCGGATAGAAGTAGACGGTCCCCGGCCTCGTGCGGACAGGTGCGTGCGCTCGCCATGCCGCCGCACTTGAAGCACCAGAAGGTCCAGTCGATCTTCAAGGCCTTGGTCTCAAGGGCGCCCGGCGGAATTTCATCGAAGATCTTGTGGGCGTCAAAGGGCCCGTAATAGTCGCCGACGCCGGCATGGTCACGGCCGACAATGAGGTGCGAGCAGCCGTAGTTTTGCCGGAACAGCGCATGCAGCAAGGCCTCGCGCGGGCCCGCGTAACGCATATCCAGGGGATAGCCGGACTGCACGACGGTATTCTTGACGAAATACTTGTCGATCAGCGTAGCGATCGCTTCAGACCGAACCTCGGCCGGGATGTCGCCGGGCTTGAGTTTTCCGAGCAGCGAATGGATCAGTACACCGTCCAGGGTTTCGACCGCAACCTTGGCAAGGTATTCATGGGAACGGTGCATGGGGTTGCGTGTCTGGAATGCCGCAACCGTCGACCAGCCCTTTTCCTCGAACAGCTTGCGGGTCTGGGCTGGCGTCATGTAGTTCGAGTATTTCTTCGGGAAATCACCTTGGGACAGAACCTTGACCGGTCCCGCGAGGTTGACGTCTCCCTGCTCCATGACCATCTTGACGCCCGGATGCTCAATGTCGGTCGTCTTGTACACCATCATGCATTCATGCGATTTGTCGATGGCATATTTTTCGGTGACCTTCATCGTGGCCATCGTTTCGCCGGTTTCCTTGTCTACCAAGGCGACTTCCGAGCCGGTCTTGATGCGGTCCGCGGTGATCTTGTCGGTAGACAGTGTGATCGGGATCGGCCAGAACAGGCCGTTGGCCATCTTCATGCCATCGCACACACCCTCCCAGTCCGCCCGGGTCATGAATCCATCAAGCGGGGTGAATCCGCCGATACCCATCATGATCAGGTCGCCGGTTTCGCGCGAGGAAATCTTTACTTTTGGCAAAGATTCCGCGTGTGCCAGGCCGGCTTTGAGTGCAGCGCCCTCGAGCAGCAAGGGCTTGAGGGTGTCGCTGCCATGTGGTTTAACTAGTTTTGCCATTTATTTAATTTCCTCATTCACGACGCCAGTTGCACGGATAAACCTCCCGCTCCGAGTCTAGAATGGGGAGCAAAGGCGCTCTGCCTAGTCCTGACCGCGCCTTGGCACCGGACTCGGACCGGAGGCGAAAAATCAGGTGACTTTATAGCGTTAGAAAGTGCAAAACTAATTAGTATTACTGCGGTCTTGCATAAGACTCATTTATTTATAGTTAATACAAACTTGAGGTAAACCAGGTTGGCCAGTTTTGTTCAGCCCAGCTTGCAGAACGTACCAGTTTAGCGCATTTTGGGAAAGACCCGGGAGTATAAGGCTACGGTTTCGGCTGGCCGTCATCCATACAAGTCACATAGGTATTTATTTGCTCATGCGACCAGTCACGATCTGGGTATGTATCGGATCATCCAGCCAATCCGGGAAAATGGGGACGGTCGGGGGGGGGATTACCCGTATTTTGGGTGTGATTTCCTCTGGGGTGTTGGGCAAAGGAATACCTGAGTGGTGCAGTCAATTACAGCCTTGCTGAAGGTGACACGTTAACCTCCATGAACACCATCGACGTGCATTTCTTCGCAGACATTCGCGAACGGTTTGGCAAAGGGCAGGAGTTCATTGATGCCGAAGGAATTCACTGCGTGAAAGACGTCTGGCGCCGCGTGGCGGGATCTTGCGGGGGGCTGCCCCCCGTGGCCAGGGTGTTGGTCGCCGTCAATCAGGAGTACGCCGCAATGGATGCCCCGGTTCGTGCCGGTGACGAAGTGGCCTTTTTCCCGCCAGTGACCGGAGGCTAGATGGTTCGCCTTCTGGCCCATCCATTTGATCCGTGGGCGGAAATTGAATCCCACGCCCAACGTAACCCGCAGTGGGCCGGGAAATTCGGCGCCGCCGCCGTGTTTGTTGGCAGCTTGCGGGATTTCAATCAGGGTCACGCGGTATCCGAGATGTCGCTGGAGCATTATCCCGGGATGACGGAAAAGCATCTGGACAAGGTTAGCCGCGAGGCCGCAGAGCGATGGGAAATCCTGGAGCCCCTGGTGATTCACCGGTACGGACAGCTAAAACCGGCCGATCCGATCGTGGTCGTTGCTGTCTGGTCCGCACACCGCGACGCGGCGTTTTGTGCGTGCCGCTACATCATTGACGAGCTCAAGACCCGTGCGCCATTCTGGAAGCATGAGGAAACGGAAGCGGGCCACCGTTGGGTGACGCCGGAATAGCACGCGATTCCAGGATTCGCGTCAGGGCGTCGGGCCTGCGGTTAGCGACGGGTTCTTGAGTTTACGGAACAGAACCAGGTCGGCGGCGGCCTGTTTACGGACGGTGACGATTTCAGCCTGATCCTTCTGAATGTTTTCCTCATGTGTGGCGATTTGTGCCTTGGTGTCGGCGATGATCTGAGCGGTCCCGTCCGCTGCGCCCTTATTTGTCGGACGCTCGGCGATTTCCTGCGCCTGCAGTCGTGGAAGGGTGTTCTTCAGGGATTTCAGGGTATCTTGCTCGCCTTGAATCAGGCCTTTGATGTCTGCAATCTTGCGGTCCCGCACGTAGGTGATGTCTCCGGCGCTGGCGTACTGCGAAAGCAGTATCCGGTCCCGTCGTGCTTTGGCCATCGCCTTCTTCTTGTTTTTCTCAGATTTGGCAAGGGTTGCATTGCGTTCCTTAAGCTGTGCTGAAGTCAGGGGCGCGGCCAGCTCCTTGGTGGCGATGCCAGTATTGTTGAGCTCGGTCACCCTCGAGTGCGCGCAGGCCTGTCCGACGTTATCCCCGTAGTACCACTCGCCGTTGGCGCCGCGGCACTTCTTTATCACAAAGTTGTTCGCGGCAAACCCAGGATTAAGCGCTAATGTGGTCCACATGATACAGATGGCAGCTATGGTATGTTTGACGCCCATGGGCGGAAATTCTCCGTGCAGTCTCGCTACTCAAGACTAGGAACGCGAGCCGAAAAGTCAACCAATGCCGATGGCAATCCGCCGGCCGCACTGTCTGGGCCGCCGAGCGTTCGCCCGGCAGGGCGGTCTGCGAGCGCCGCCGGATGGGGGTGGTGAATGAACCCATGGTTACAGCAAGCGCTGCTGTTCCTGGTTTCGCTGACCGCGAACGGCTTTGCCGCATTCGCAGGAGGCGGGGCCGGACTGCTGCAATTTCCGGCGCTGATTTTCCTGGGGCTGCCCTTTGCCGTCGCGCTTGCGACCCACAAGGTGGCAAGTGTGGCCCTGGGGGTCGGTGCGATGCTGCGCCATCTGCGCGAGCGGTCACTCCAGTTGCGCCTGTCGCTGCTTATTCTCGGCAGCGGCGTCCCCGCGGTGGCGCTTGGCTCGGTGACGATACTGCACGTGTCGGCGGGCATCGCCGAAGCCCTGCTCGGCGTGCTGACGATCGGGTTGGGTATCTATTCTTTGGCCAATCGCCAGCTCGGCCAGGAGCATAACCCGCGTAATCGCGACGTTGCGGGGTATGCTGGCGGGGCGGCTGGCCTGTTTCTGATCGGTTTTTTGAATGGATCTCTGACTTCCGGGACGGGCCTGTTCTGCACCGTCTGGTTGGTGCGGTGGTTCGGGCTCGACTACCGCAGTGCTGTCGCTTATACCCTGGTGTTGGTGGGCGTGTGCTGGAATGGCACAGGCGCCCTGACTCTGAGCGCATTCGGGCAGGTGCAGTGGTCCTGGATCCCGGTGTTGCTGGCGGGTGCGCTCATCGGCGGCTATTTCGGTGCCCACTGGGCCATTGCCAGCGGCAATCGCTGGATCAAGCGCGCATTTGAGGTGATAACGATCGTTGTCGGAATCAAGCTGTTGACCTGACCTCCCGGGTTCACTGCCGTGCTCGTTGCGTTCATGCAGTTTTCACCTTACTCTTTGCATGACTTCCAACTGTGCCCGGACAGGGCGGCGGACTTCCATGCTTGAATGGCTATTCCCCTGGCGTCGGCGTCGGCGCGCCCTCGATAGTGCGGGCGAGTTTCGCAACATCGTGGGGCCTGGGGCGACCATTTCGGGCAGCATCAGCAGTGCGGAAAACTGCATTGTCCACGGGATCGTGGAGGGCGAGGGGGCGTTTGAGGGCAGCCTCGTCCTCGCGCGTGGCGCGAACTGGAAAGGCAGAATCACGGCTGCCCACATATTCGTTGAAGGCAGAGTGGATGGTGACGTGGTGGCGCGTGAAAAGCTGGAGCTTGCTTCTAGCGCCCACGTTACCGGCAGCCTGACGAGTCACAGGATCGCCATCGCCGATGGGGCGGTTTGCGAGGGCATGATTCATGCGCCGAAGGATGACGCTACCATGCACTTCCGAGAGCGCCGCGCGGCCAGTAGCCGCTGACGGCAACGCCGGCGAGCTCCCGGTGTGATTATTCTCCGTACTGGGCGCGATAGCTGCGGATCGCCTCTAGATACTGGCGCTGCTCAGGGATAGCTTCCAGGTAGGTCACCAGCGTATCGAGCGTGACGATGCTCGCGATTTTCAGGCCGTAGCGCTTCTCCGTGTCCGCGACGGCCGAGGAAGTACCCGAACCCCGCTCCTGACGGTTGAGTGAGACAATTGCCCCGGACGCATGGGCGCCGGCAGCCTGAATGATTGCAGTGGACTCGCCAATGGAAGTGCCGGCGGAAATGACGTCATCCACGATCAGCACCTGCCCCTGCAGTGGCGAACCCACGATAATTCCGCCCTCACCGTGGTCCTTTGCCTCTTTGCGGTTGAACGCGTAGGGCACGTCGCGTCCGTGGTGATCGGCAAGCGCAATGGCGACTCCGGCCGCGAGCGGGATACCCTTGTAGGCTGGACCAAAGACCATGTCGAACGGCAAACGCGAGTCCAGTATCGCCTGCGCGTAGAACCGGCTTAGTTGCGCCAGTCGCCCGCCGGTGTTGAACAGACCAGTGTTGAAAAAATAGGGGCTGATACGCCCGGATTTAAGCACGAACTGGCCGAAGCGCAGCGCCCCAGAGCTGATGGCGAAGTCGAGGAATTCCTTCTGGTAGTTGCGGATCATCGTACGCTCCTGTGGCGCCACGGCGGGTAGTGCGTCAGTACCCGATTATAACCGGCGTACGCCGACGGCGCGCGACGGGACGGTCCAGGGCGGCCCAATGATATCGGTCTTCCGGATCACCCTCTGACCGCGTGCACAGGTTGTATGCGGTACGCGGTGAACCCGGAACGTGCAAGGCGTAGACTACGCGGACCCGTGTCATCCAGGCGAGTACAACGATGTCAGCGCAGACTGATGAGAATTATCACGCTCAACGTTAACGGCATCCGGTCTGCAGTGTCCAAGGGATTTTTTACCTGGCTTGCCCGCCAGAGGGCGGATGTGGTCTGCGTTCAGGAGATCAAGATTCAGGAAGATAATCTGACCGAGCAACTGCGCGCACCTGGCCCCTTTAGGGGTTTTTTCAGTTTCGCCCGCAAGAAGGGCTACGCAGGCGTGGGTTTGTACTGCAGGAAGGCGCCGGATCACGTGCACTACGGGTTCGGCTCGGGAGAGCATGACGGGGAAGGTCGCTATCTTCAGGCGGATTTCGGGCCGCTCAGTGTCGTATCGCTATATCTGCCATCAGGGTCGTCCGGCCCCCATCGTCAGGAATCCAAGTTCCGTTTTATGGACGCCTTTTTGCCTCACCTGAAGAAGCTGCGCGGCGACGGTCGTAATTATGTCCTGTGCGGTGATTGGAACATCGCGCACAAGGAAATAGATCTCAAGAACTGGCGCAGTAACCGGAAAAATTCTGGGTTTCTGCCCGAGGAGCGCACGTGGCTCTCATCGGTGTTCGACGAACTTGCCTGGGTGGATGTGTTTCGCCAGCTGAATCCAGACCCCGACCAGTATACTTGGTGGTCCAATCGTGGGCAGGCCTGGGCAAAGAATGTCGGGTGGCGGATTGACTACCAGATTGCGACGCCGGGCATCTCTGCCAAGGCAACCCGGGCACGCATATACAAGGACATCCGTTTTTCCGATCACGCGCCGCTACTCATCGACTATGCGTATGAGCTGTGACAAGCTGTTCATGCCGGTCCAACTTCTGGGTCGGCCATTGCCAAGACGGGTTGCGGCGGGCAGTCCGCAATAAAGCTCAGGATACCTTGCAGAGATGGCTCGTGTGAAAGTCTACAGTACCGGGGTATGTCCCATCTGCCAGAAGGCCAAAACACTTCTGGAAAAATGGGGAATTCCGTTTGACGAGGTGCGCATCGACCTCAGTCCTGTTGCCATGCGCGAATTCTCGCAGGTGACCGAAAACGCGCGTACGGTTCCGCAGATCCTCATTGACGGTCAGTGTATCGGCGGTTTTGCGGAGTTGACCGAGCTGCATATGGACGGAGCACTAGATGCATTGATGGACCATGCGCGTGGCGGATTGGCGGGTTGACGCCGCATTTCTCAACCAGGAGTCTGTCCGGGCAGGGAGGTGATGCGGGTAGCCCGCGTGCGTGCCACCAGAATGGCCGCTACGCCCAGCGCGCACATGACCGAGAAAAGTGCGATTGCGAAGAGTTCGATCCAGCTTCCGACCTGTCGTGGGTAGAGCAGGGTTGCCAGTGAAGCGGTAAGATTGAATGTATTGGTCATGCCGTGGCGCATTGTTCCCACCGCGCCGAGGACGGCAAAACACATGACCGCCACAGCGAACGCTGCCAGTCCTGTTCCAAGGCTGCGCGCCACCAGTGCCCTGAGAGTCAGTGCCCGTGCTGGGGTGGTTGCCAACGCCTCGATGTTGGGTTCGCGCGTACCGAGCGGTGAGAATCGCTGCAGCATGATCAGACCAGGTATACCGATCACCATGGTGGACAGAAAGAAATTCCGCCAACCCAGCGCCGCCACCATGATCCCCGTCATGGGACCTGCAAAAATGCGCGGCAGCGAGAAAATGCTCGAGAACAGCGCATACTGTGTCGCGGAAAATTCCCTTTGAGTCATGCGCAGCAGCAACACGCTGAACGCGCCCGTGCCCATCCCGATCGCAAGGCTTTCGAAGCCGATGGATGAGAACATGACCCAGCGGTTGACTCCGGTAATGGCTATCAGCACGTAGCCGAAGTTGGACAACAGCTGCAGTACGCCGAAGGTCCACAGTGCGTTCCCGAGTCCCATGGCCGTGGTCAGGGCCCCGCCAAGAAAGGTTCCGGTGAGTGTTGCGGCCAGGCCAATGGTTGCAGTCGCGACGCCGACGTCGAAATCATTGAATCCCACCTGCACCAGGAACGGCCTCACCAGAGCACCGGCAAGGTTGTCGGCGAGCGTATAGAGAACCAGGAAGGCAAGCAGTTCCAGGGCGCGCTGTTTTGCAAGGAATCCGACCAGCGGTTCCCACACTGCGGCTCGCAGCGACAGTGGTGAGCGTATTCGGTCGGCGCTGCTGGGTGGGGAAAACCAGGTTACAGCCATCATCGGCAGGTACAGGGTCGCGAGGATGGCAAACATTGCTGGCCACGACCACGCTCCCGCGAGCGTGATGGTTAGTCCGCCTGCCACGAACATGGCGGCGCGATATACCGCAATCCGTGCTCCGACTGCGATCCCTTGTTCTTCCGGCAGCAGGATCTCAACCGCATAGGCGTCGATGGCGATGTCTTGGCTGGCCGAGGAGAACGCAATGGCCAGGGTCAGCGTTCCCACTACCCAGATCGCGTCACCCTTGGCGGCGACGTGCCCCAGAAGCAGGATGGTTACCAGGAGAGCGACCTGCCACAGGAGTGTCCACCCCAGTTTGTGGCTGAGCCTGGGGATGGGTAGTGAATAACGGTCGATCAGCGGCGACCAGAGGAACTTGAAGCTCCACGGGGCCTGAGCAAGGGTGAATAAGCCGATGAGCCGGATGTCCACGCCCTCGCGGGCAAGCCAGGTCGGAATGGCAATCCAGACCAGCCCTAGCGGCAGTCCGGACGAGAAGGACAGCAGACTTACGGCTGCGGTGCGGCGGCTGCGAGTGGCAAGCCACACCGCCTTCCAGGCGCGCGGTCGTTCAGGCATGGAGGATCGGTTTCGGCCAGTTACCGGAGGGGTGACCGTGGACGGTCCCGGACTGTACATCCTCGTGGGTCATTACACATCCGCAATATGTGGGCAGCCGGTTTTGTACCATCCGCACCAGGCTTAGGCAAATGGGCTTACGGGGTCTCGCCGGATCTGCTTCCTGTCGGATTGCCGATAGGTCAAAGATAGCGGTTGGCACGGCCTTTGCTACGATTAAAGTGACACCGGATTGATGGCATCCAGTCCATGGAGACCTCCGATGAAACGTCCAACTTGCTATAAGGGTGTGAGTATTTACTATCTTTATAGTACCTATTTTCATAGGGCAGGTATTTCGATCCTTGCACTGAGCCTGGCCCTGCTCACCTTTACTCTGGCAACTCCATCCCGTGCTTCCGATTCTCCGCCCGAAGGCATAACGGTTCAGATGCCAGGTTTTCGTCAGGCTGCCGACTCGGGACAGCGCCTCTATCGGCGGGGCCTGGCGCAATATAGCCAAGGCCATCACCAACGAGCTGCCCAGCTATGGCGATTGCTGGCGGAAGACGGAAACCGCGATGCCCAGTTTGCGTTAGGGGAGCTCTATGCGAACGGGGATGTCCGTGCAGGGATAATTCAGAATCTTGCCACTGCCGCGGAATGGTACCGTCGCGCCGCGGAACAGGGCCATGTCACCGCCCAATATAATCTCGGTGTGTTCTATGCGAGCGGCACCGGGGTGCCATACAGCATGCACAAGGCAGCCCGTTGGTGGCGTCTTGCGGCACTTCAAGGACATACCCAGGCG
This sequence comes from Pseudomonadota bacterium, assembly GCA_021785515.1. Taxonomy (GTDB): domain Bacteria; phylum Pseudomonadota; class Gammaproteobacteria; order Acidiferrobacterales; family UBA6901; genus JAJYCY01. Next base: position 24,674 of record JAJYEX010000009.1, read on the forward strand.
CAATTCAATCTTGGGCTGCTGTACGCCCAGGGTAAGGGTGTCGAGTCTAACGCCGCGGAAGCGGTGCGGTGGTGGGGTATGGCAGCGGAGCAGGGGTATGCGCCGGCGGAGTTTAATCTCGGTCTGATGTACATCATGGGCGACGGGGTCAAGGCAAGCCGTACCCAGGCACTTCGGCTGTGGCAGTTGTCCGCCAAACAGGGGTTTGGTCAGGCGATACACGCGCTGAGGGTCTTGGAAGCCCAGCAGTAAGTTCCAGCGGCCTGCGGCGTGAATAAATAATTGATAATTAACGATTTAAAGTAAGGCCAAACTGAATTTCCTTCCTCCTGCAGCCGTGGCCGGAAAGGGCGTCCACGGCTGCACCTTTTCTCGGGTTGCGGACGGACACAGTTCGCATCACAATGGCCCGTGTTGCACAAGGGCAGATCGCAGATCCATGCGACTGTCGTGAGATTGTTCCACCTGGAAACTAGAGAGGAGAAGGAGATGACAATAAAGTCTATTGCACGAAGCGGCGCTGTGTTCGGGCTCGCGCTCGCAATGATGGGGTGGGGTGCAAACGCCCTGGCATCGGAGAAGTACGGGGTGTTTGAGCGCATACTCGAAGCATCCGGCACCTTTGCCCAGACGACCCAGGCGTTGGAAAAAAGTATCGCAGCGTCTCATCTGGTGCTGCATGCGACCGACAACATCGCTGTACCCCACAATATTCAGCAGGCGCGGGTTTATATCTTGACGTCGCCGACATATGAAAACGCGGCTGCGAGCATGCCGCCAAATACGATCTCCGCGCAGATTCTGCGGGTTGCAGTTTACACTTATGGCCCGGGCAAGAAGACCATGATCGACATGGCGAATCCGGTGGCGCTGGCCATGGTGTATTACGCCAAATCCAAGGAATATCCGCAGATGATCGCGGCAGCGAAGGCCGCGTCCCAGGAAATCACGAACGTTGTGGACAAGGTTCCGGGAACGCCGGTGTCCGAGCAGCTCCCTCCGATGCGGTCTGAGAGCACGCTCAACAGTTTTGACGGAGACGGGCCGGCCAAGATGATGGCTGACTGGGATAACTGGCGCGAGAGCCAGGATACCGTCTATAAGGCCAAGCCGGAGAATTTCGCTGCTACCGTTGCCAAGGTCGCTGCAGCCCTGAACGCCAGCAGCAATGACGCCAATAATCCGGACAATTCCTCGGCATGGCATGTCGTGGCGCAGGTCCCTGTCGGCCAGAACGCGGTATGGTTCGGCATCGACAACGCCTATACCCAGAACAAGTGTGTGCGGATCAATTCGCAGTTCCGCAGCCGTGGCAAGACCAAGGACGCACCCTATCCGGGCGTCGACCATGCACCGGCGCTGCCGCTGGAGGTTCTTGTGATCAACAACGGGAAGCACGTGCAGGTCGCGCAGTACGGCGAAATGTGGCGTATGCAGCTGTACTTCTGGGATTCGGGATACCTGGCTTTCGCGACCAATACGCTGATCCCGAGCACCATCTACGGATCGATCAAGAATGCCCTGACGGCGACTGTTGCCAGCAAGTAGCGCGATCAGGTTAGGTTAAGGCCATAACTGGGCCGGAGGGTATTTCCCCCGGCCCATTTTTTTGTTCATATCTGGCTGTATCCGGGCTGATTTTGGCAAGCATTTCCCGAATGACCCGCTGCTGTTCCTGCAGAAGTTTGCGGCTGGACTCCAGCTCGGCGATCCGGTCGCCGAGATTTTCCAGGTTGTCGCGGACCCGGTTAAGGTTCTGCAGACGCTGTTCCATGAGCATCCTGTGTTCCCGGACGCGGCCCATCATGGGCGTCATGACGGATTTCCCCCACGCCTTGGCACCACTGTTGCACTGTTCAAAAATGCCGCGCGCGCGACTGACCAGTGTGATGAAGAATTTGTTGATCACAAAGTGTTGCTCCGTCATCAGCATGACGGGGCTGTTACGGAAAGCATCTGCCTCGCGCTGGAGCCGTTGCAGCTCGCTGCGGTATGGCAGCAGCGAAAAGCCGACCGGTTTCATCCTGACAACTCCCTGATCTACATCGAGTTTCCGGTATATGGCATCCATCAGGCCCTTGGTCTGATGCACCTGTCTGTTGACCTTTTCCATTGCCTCGGCAGTTCCGCGAAAGAATTCGTCCATTCCGATCTTAATCCCATGGGTCGTCCAGCTGCCCTGCATAGTGCGACGGCTCCGGGTGATCAGCCGGTCGAAATTCTCCATGTCCAGGTATTCGAGCAAAATACTGATCTGGTCCGACAGGACGGTCCGTGCCGACTGGAATTTCTGAAGCTTGGCATCAAACGACTCTTTTTCTGCTCTTAGGCGGGAAGTCAGATTCTCGATCACGTCGCGGCTCTTGCCGCCAAGGTTGCGGAGCTCCGCGAGCTGGTCATCGGTGTCTTCCAGACGCGCACCGACCAGGCTGTCCGCCGCACGAACCATGTCCCCGATTTCGCGGGCAACATGCGTACGCAGATAAGCCTCCCGGGAAGGCACAAGGTCTTCCGCAAGGCTTGATTCCAGTGCCGGCAGGCCGCTCCTCTCGAGCAGGGTCTGGTCGCCCTTGATCTTTGCCAGCAGGCCCTTCTGCGCCGACACCGGAAACACCCTGGCTTCGCTGATGCCCAGTACCCGGGCGGCCGCAAGCGTCTGCTCCGCTATGGTGTCGGCGACTGTGTCCTTACTGCGCAGTTCGTCCCACAGGATGTCGATCTTGTTAACGACGGCAAGACATCTGTCGCCATCCGGCCCGGCGCCAATCCGCAGCTGGTCATTCCAGATGGCCAGATCCGATTTTGTAACACCAGTGTCGGCTGCCACGATAAACATGATGGCTTGTGCGTTGGGTAGCATGCTCAGCGTGAGTTCGGGTTCAGTCCCGAACGAATTGAGACCGGGCGTGTCAAGAACTACCAGCCCCTGTTTGAGCAGTGGGTGCGGATAGTTGACGATCGCGTGACGCCACACCGGTATCTCCACTTTGCGCGAGGCGTGCGCTTGCCCGACGTCACGTTCGGTTTGCCCCCCGAAAAAGCCAAGTTCCCGTGCTTCACGCAAGCCGACCACCTTGGTCTTCATTATTTCCTGAAGCGTCGCGGCCATGTTCTTGGGAGACTCAAGGTCAAGCGGCAGTGTGGTCCACTGGATCGGAGTGCGTTTAAGTTCCGAAATGGTGAGCGGTGAACCGCGCGTTTCGATTGGCAAAAGCCTCAGACATGGTGACAGGCGGTCGTCGTACAGTATTTCCGTCGGACACATGGTTGTGCGGCCGGCGTCAGACGGAAGAAGCTGGCGCTTGCTGTCAGCAAAGAAAATGGCGTTGATAAGGGCAGTCTTGCCGCGTGACAGTTCTGCCACGAGCGCGACCGTGAGGCGGTCCGCCTTGAGGCTGTCAATGAGTTCGTAAATGCGCAGATCATCCTCTGCGCTGCCGAGTCCGTGCCGTTCCGCCCACTCCTGGTATTCCGCGACCGCCCCGATCAGATCGTCGCGCCACTTGCGGTAGTGTGCCAGCCGGCCGAAAAAGTGGTTGCTCACGGCCATAGAATGACCGCCATCCTGTTGTCTGCCGTCGCCCGAGAGGCGCGACCAGCCACCTGGCAACCGGTGTCTGGAGCCAGGCTCATGTCGCCACAGCCAAGCTGACCACCGGTGATGGGCTTGCGAATGTGGGCCGGTCTTATTTTGGTGCCCAGGCCATGCACCAGCGTGATGCAGCTTTCGCTGACGATGAAGCGCCCGGCTAGGAAACCAATAAGCCCTGTGTTGGCGCGACCGTCGACTGGTGCTGCGCTGATTCGCACCTTTACGTAATCCCCCTGAGTCCCGAGAAATTCATTGCGGCATGCCCGCGACTGGATCCGCGGCCGTTGCAGCAGATCCGGTCCGTTTCTTGTTGCCGCGGCGGCTAGGTGCCCCACCATGCCGGTGCCGACACCAGCGCCACCTGCGCAATGCTCATGGCTACTTGGTCTACGAGCATCACCGCCAGTTCCAGCACGATCATAACCACCACGGGTGACAAATCCAGCCCCCCTATTGGCGGAATGATGCGCCGGGCCGGCCGCAGCAGTGGTTCGGTAAGGCTGACAAGCAGCTGCATGATTGGATCGCGCTGGTATGGCACGATCCAGCTCAGAATTACCCGTGCCAGTATGGCGAACAAAAACACATAGAGCGTGAGATCGGCGAGCGGGGACAGGGACAGCACTGCCAGCATGGGAGCGGTGAGATGGTAGCCGCGCAGCAAGGCGATCAGGTACTGTTCAATGACCTCCAGCGCAAACAGCAGTACGACCGAGGCCCAGTCGATCCCGAACAGGCCGGGTATCATCCGACGCAACGGTAACAGCGGCGGATTCGTTACGGTTACCAGAAATTGTGCCAGTGGATTATAGAAATCCGCACGTACCCGTTGCAGAAGAAATCTGACCAGTACGGCCAGGATGTACATCCCGAACAGCGTGTTGACGAGCAGCAGACCTGCCTGTGAGAGAAAGCCACCCATTATTGTTTCCCCAGGATTTCTGCCAGTTCACGCGCCCGCCCAATCGCTGCCGAAACGGCGTCGTCAAACAGCTGGCGGATATTTCCGGCTTCGAGCACCTGGACGGCGCGCTCCGTAGTGCCTCCTGGGGACGTGACCCGCCGTCGCAGCTGAACCGGATCCTCGCCCCCTTCCAGGGCCATTTTGGCCGCTCCGTACGCGGTTTCCAGGGTAAGGAGGCGTGCTGTAGGACCGTCCAGCCCTTGTTTCAGCGCCGCCCGCTCCAATTCCTCCATTACCAGAAAAAAATAGGCCGGCCCGCTGCCCGAAACCGCCGTCACGACGTCCATCAGGCCTTCAGACCTGACCCACACGGTAACGCCAACGGCCCGCAGAATGGACTCCGCCTCGTCGCGCTGCGACTGGGTCGTCAGCTCATTGGCAAACATTCCAGCGGCCCCCGAACCGATGAGAGCCGCCGTATTGGGCATCACCCGTACAATGGCAACCCCGCCGCCGAGCCAACGCTGTAAATCCCCTATCCTGACTCCGGCCGCGATAGACACGATCAGGGGTGCGGTCCTGCGGCGCAGGCTGGTTGCAATCTCGACGGCCACACCGTGCAGCAGCTGGGGCTTTACGGCGAGCACAATCACATCCGCACGTGACGTCAGTTCTTCATTTTTCTCATAGACGGTCAGGCCCAGCGTTTCGGTCACTGTTCTCCGTTGCTCCGGATCCGGATCAGCAAGAATCAGGTTCTTCCTGTCCCAGCCGTTAGCAACCAATCCCTCAGCGAGACTGCGTGCCATGTTGCCGGCGCCGATAAACCCGATTGTATGATTGTTCATGCCTGTTGCAGTGCCCCCATTCGGTTCAGTTTAAAACGACATGAGGGTCGAGTGAAAGCCTGTCGCTTCACGCCAGGGTAGTCGCCGGGCCGACATATTTCCGGTGCCGGGCATGCGGGAAGCTGGCGCTGCCGGCCGATGGGCGGGCACTAGATCGCCGCCGGCCGCCTTGTTTGTCGGCCGGTGCCCGTTATACTAAATTAAAGACCGCATCCCGCGTATTGCCACACCAAGAGGAGATGGTGCATGGACATCGCCGAATTGCTGGCGTTTGCCTATAAACAGAACGCTTCGGACCTGCATTTGTCTGCGGGATTGCCGCCCCTCATTCGTATTGACGGCGACGTCAAGCGCATAAACGTAGATCCGCTAGACGATCGTACTGTCCACAACATGATCTACGATATCATGACGGACAAGCAGCAAAAGGACTATGAAGAGTTCCTTGAAACTGACTTTTCGTTCGATTTGCCGAACATCTCGCGTTTTCGCGTCAACGCCTTCAATCAGCAGCGTGGGCCAGGAGCCGTCTTCCGTACCATTCCGTCCAAGGTCCTGACACTCGAGCAGCTTGGGGCGCCGGCCAGCTTCAAGGACATATGCGATCAGCCGCGCGGCATTGTCCTGGTAACGGGACCGACCGGTTCGGGAAAGTCGACGACGCTCGCAGCGATGATCAACTACGTCAACGACTCCCGCCACGAGCACATCCTCACCATTGAGGATCCAATAGAGTTTGTTCACACGAGCAAAAACTGTCTGATCAACCAGCGCGAGGTCGGGCGTGATACTCTCGGCTTCAACAACGCACTGCGCTCGGCGTTGCGCGAGGATCCGGACGTGATTCTGGTGGGCGAGCTGCGTGACCTGGAGACCATTCGTCTTGCGCTGACAGCCGCCGAGACCGGGCATCTGGTGTTCGGAACCCTACATACCAGCTCTGCTGCCAAGACGGTGGATCGTATTGTCGACGTTTTCCCGGCAGCGGAAAAAGATATGGTTCGCGCCATGTTGTCGGAGAGTCTGCGTGCGGTAATCGCGCAGAGCCTGCTGAAGAAGGTGGGCGGGGGCCGCATCGCGGCCCACGAAATCATGATCGGAACCCCTGCGATCCGAAATCTGATCAGGGAAAACAAGATCGCACAGATGTATTCCGCCATGCAGACCAGCCAGGCGCAGGGGATGCAGACGCTTGATCAGTGTCTTATGGAAATGGTGCGTAATCGCATGGTAGTTCTCGAAGAGGCCCGTTCATATGCTGCGAACAAGGACAGCTTCGGCGGTGCGGCTGGCGGTGGTGTGGCGGCGGGGGGCAAACGGTAAATGGTTTTCAGTGATCTTTTGAAGCTCATGGTGCACAAGAAGGCCTCCGATCTGTTCATAACAGCGGGGGTGCCACCGTCCATAAAAATTGACGGAAAGGTTACCCCTGTGACGAAGCAGGTGCTGACGCCAGAACAGGCGCGGGCTTTCACATACGGCATTATGACTGAGGAGCAGCGTCGCCAGTTCGAATCGACCAGCGAATGTAATTTCTCGATCAACTCCAAGGAGATCGGCCGCTTCCGGGTCAACGTGTTCATGCAACAGACCTGCGTGGGCATGGTGCTTCGGACTATCGAGAATAAGATTCCGCGTTTCGACGAGCTTAATCTCCCGAAGGTCCTGGCCGATGTTGCGCTTACCAAGCGCGGCCTTGTGATCTTTGTGGGCGCCACCGGTTCAGGAAAGAGCACGTCGCTTGCAGCCATGATCGGTTACCGTAATGAGTACAGCTACGGCCACATCATAACAATCGAAGATCCGATCGAGTTTGTGCACGCACCCCGCAACTGCATAATCACTCAGCGTGAAGTGGGAGTGGACACCGAGTCGTTTGATGCGGCACTCAAGAATACGTTGCGGCAGGCGCCCGACGTGATCCTGATCGGCGAGATCCGGTCACGTGAGACCATGGACTACGCCGTGGTGTTTGCCGAGACAGGACACTTGTGTCTGGCGACGCTGCATGCGAACAGTGCAAACCAGGCCCTCGACCGCATCATCAATTTTTTTCCGGAAGACCGCCGCAGCCAGCTGCTGATGGACCTTTCGCTTAACCTGAAGGCGGTTGTGTCGCAGCGTCTTATTCCGATGCGGACAGGCAAAGGCCGGGTTCCGGCCGTCGAGGTTATGATCAACTCGCCGCTCATTGCCGACCTGATCCTGAAAGGAGAGGTTCACGGCATCAAGGAACTCATGGCCAAGTCAGCCGAGACGGGAATGCAGACATTCGATCAGTCGCTGTTCAATCTTTATGAGAGCGGTCTGATCACCTACGATGAGGCCCTTCGCAATGCCGATTCGGTCAATGATCTGCGGTTGCGCATAAAGCTTGAGGGCAAGGATGCCAAGGGTCAGGAGCTCGGGGATTCGATGCGCAACGTGACATTCTGAACGGAAGAGGGAAAACGAACAGAAGGGCTCGAGTTACGGGGCCTCGAATACGATTTTGCCGCCAACCAGCGTGTGGGAGACGGCTCCGCGAAATTCCCAGCCCAGAAACGGGCTGTTATGGCCGCGGCTTGTGAGTCGGTCGACACTTTGGATCCATCGCACCTCGGGGTCGACGATACACAGGTCGGCGGTGGCGCCTATGCCCAGGTGCCCGGTGTCGATGCCGAGAATCTGGGCGGGTTTACAGGTCAGCAGGGCCACAGCTTCGGACAGGCTCAGCAGTCCATCATCCACCAATTTCAGGGTGAGAGGCAGTAGTGTCTCTAGGCCTGAAATCCCGGGCTCCGATTCGGCGAATGGGGCCAGCTTGGCATCTGGTTCGTGTGGCTGGTGGTCCGAGCAGATGGCGGATATGACCCCGTTTTTGAGAGCCTTCCGCAGGGCCTCCCGATCTCCTTCTGCCCGCAGCGGCGGCAGAACGTGACATTGGGTATTGAAGAACCCAATGTCACGCTCGGTCAGGTGCAGATGGTGTGCGGTCACATCAGCGCTGATTTCCAGCCCCCTGTCCTGAGCCGCCGCAACCATGGCGACCGCGCGCGCGCTCGACAGCTGGCAGAAATGCGCCCGTACTCCGGTTTGTTCGACCAGCGCAAGATCACGGGCGACACCGGCGGTTTCAGCTGTTTCCGGAATCCCGGGTAGACCAAGGCGTGTGCTCACCTCCCCCTCGTGCACGCAGCCACCATTGCAGAGCCACGGATCGTTTGGGTGCAGAAACACCGTCAGATCAAAGCCTACAGCGTATTCCATGGCACGGCGCATGACCAGGGAGTCGGTCACGGGCTCCAGGGCGTTGCTGAAGCCGACACAGCCGGCCTCATCCAGCGCCGCCATATCCGTCAGCAGCTTGCCTTGCAGCCCCTGGGTGAGGGCGCCTAGGGGGTGCACAAATGCTAAGCCGAATCGCCAGGCGCGTTGCTGGATCATCTGGGCCATCGCGGGGGTGTCGATCACCGGGTAAGTGTCGGGTGGACAACAGAGGGTCGTGATGCCGGCGCGCACGGCTGCGTTCGTTTCGCTTTCCATTGTTGCCTTGTACTCCAGGCCCGGTTCGCGCAGTCGCGCTCGCAGATCAACCAGGCCTGGAAATATCAGTTTCCCTCGGGCGTCGAGGGTGCGGTCGGCCGCAAAGCCTGTCGGAGCGGTGCCGACTCCAACAACGAAGCCCTGATCACCGATAAAGAGATCACACAGCCCGTCAACTCCGCTAGCGGGATCAACAACGCGTCCTCCGGTGATGGCTATCCTCATTCCGCACGCCTCGCTTCCGCCGGCGCAGGAGCGGTCCCCGATCCCCCCATGATCAAAGCCATGATCGCCATTCGTACTGCTATGCCGTTGGTTACCTGTGGAAGAATGACCGACCTCGGTCCATCGGCAACCGCCGAATCGATTTCCAGACCGCGGTTCATTGGCCCAGGGTGCATTATGATGGCATCCGGTTTGGCGTACGCAAGCTTCTCGGAAGTAAGGCCGAACAAATTGAAGTATTCCTGTTCGCTCGGGATCAGGGCCCCGCTCATGCGCTCGCGCTGCAGCCTGAGCATGATGATGACGTCAACCCCCTCTAGGCCATCCCTGATATCCGTGAATGCATGAACACCAAGTTTTTCAACAGCCGTAGGCAGCAGCGTCATGGGTGCAACCACTCTGACCTCGGCTGCACCAAGAGTGGTCAGGGCGTGAATCTGGGATCGGGCGACGCGCGAATGCAATATATCTCCCACGATCGCAACCCGCAGGTTCTCGAACGGCCCCTTGTAGCGCCGTATCGTAAACATGTCGAGCAGACCCTGGGTAGGGTGGGCGTGGCGACCGTCGCCGGCGTTGATAATATGCACATGCGCAGGAACGTGTTCTGCGATGAGGTGGGCGGCGCCGGACTCCCGGTGCCGTACCACGAACAGATCAGTGTGCATTGCCTCCAGGTTGCGAACTGTGTCGAGCAGGGTTTCCCCCTTTGTGGTCGACGAGGCAGCCGGATTGAGATTGATCACATCGGCCGATAGGCGTTTGGCGGCAATCTCAAAGGTTGTGCGTGTCCGCGTGCTGGATTCAAAGAACAGGTTGACGACGGTCTTGCCACGCAGCAGTGGCAATTTTTTGATCTCGCGCTCACCCACCGATATGAACGATTCGGCGGTATTGAGAATCTCGAGAATGGTCTGTCGCGGAAGTCCTTCAATGGTAAGGAGATGGCTCAGGCGGCCCTGGCCGTCAAATTGCAGATCACCGCGCGTCAATCGGCCACCTGCTGAAGCGTAAGTGCAAGCGGTTCCGGGCCCACAAGCTTGATGTGTTCGCCCTTTCCCAGCTTAAGGGTATGTCCGATTACCTCGGCTTCAATGGGCAGTTCACGACCATCCCTGCATATCAGCACCGCGAGGCTGACCGACGCCGGACGTCCGTAATCAAAAATCTCATTCAGTGCTGCCCGCACGGTTCTGCCCGTGTGCAGAACGTCATCCACCAGGATAACGTGGCGGTTCTCGATGTTCACAGGCAAATGCGAGGTTTTTACCTGCGGATTGACGCCTACCCGGGTAAAATCGTCGCGGTAGAAGGAAATATCCAGGGTTCCCAGAAGTTCGCGTAGGCCCAGGGCGCGGTGCAGATGAGTTGCCACCCACACGCCACCGGTATGAACGCCCACCATGATCGGGTTGCGCCCAAGCCTCGGCCGTAGCTCGTCGGCCATGTAAGCCAGGGTGGCTTCGATATCAATCGTCTGAAGCATGTCCTGAGTCTGTCTGCCCATCGAGAAATGCCTGCAGAATCGTCTGTGCTGCCAGTTTGTCGAGCTTGGACTTGTGCTGTTTGGGAGGCACGCCAGCTTCTTGGAGCACGTGTTTTGCCATCACCGAAGTGAGCCGTTCATCAACCATGTGTACTGGCAGATTGTATCGGGCTCGCAGTCGATTACCAAACTTCTTGGCCGCCCGGGTCATGTCGTTTTCGGTATCATCCATGTTCAGCGGCAGTCCGACCACCAGCGCACAGGGTTGCCACTCTTCTATCAGGCGTGTGATGCGGTCCCAGTCCGGCGTTTCGTTACGGGCAGAAACTGTAACCAGCGCCTGGGCAAGGCGCGATGCCGACCGGCCGACCGCGACGCCTATGTGTTTCCTGCCAAAATCGAAGCCGAGATAGGTGCTGGCCTTCAAGCGTGGCCTGTGTCGCCGGAAAGGGCCGTCAGATCCACGCCCAGCAGGTGGGCTGCGGCATCCCAGCGTTGTTCAGCAGGCATGTCGAAGAGGACCGACTGGTCGGCGGGGCTGCTGAGCCAGGCGTTTTCCGCGATTTCGCGCTCCAGTTGCCCCGGTGCCCAGCCTGCATAGCCCAGGGCTAGAAACGAGCGCCGCGGCCCGCGGTTCTGGGCCAGGGCGACTAGAATATCGCGCGAGGTCGACACGCCGAGTGTATCGGATACGGACAGGGTCGATTGCCAGTTTCCCAGGGGTTCGTGGACCACGAAGCCGCGATTACCCTGAACGGGCCCACCCAGGTGCACCGGAAGTTCCGGCGGTTCAGCGCCCGTGATTTCAATGTCCATCTGGTGCAGGATTTCACGCAGACTCAAATCCGCAGGGCGATTGATGATAAGACCCATCGCGCCCTGGCTCGAATGTTCGCAGATCAGGGTTACGGTGCGCGAGAAATTCGGATCCGCAAGGTTTGGCATTGCGATCAGGAACTGATTTGTCAGGGAGGCCATATCGCCCATGCCCATAGTATCCGGCAGGGTGTGGCGCCGGCGCAAGCTGCAGTCGAGCCAAATCAGGAGCCAGTGGTCGTTACCGAGGAGTTTGTGAACTGCCAGGTGCGGATGATATGCAAAATGTCCGTGGTGGCGCGTATGTTCGGCGGAAACGGGGCATATGGGGCCGCGAGACGGGCGATCCGGACAGCGGCGTCATCCAGTACCTTGTATCCGGAGCTGCGCAGTACCTTGACCCGGTATAGGCTGCCGTCAGCCCGAATGGCGACGTCCAGCACCACGCTGCCCGATATGTTTCGTTGGATAGCCTTGCTCGGATAATTCAGATTGCCGATCCGTTCCACTTTGGCGCACCACGCCTCTTTGTAGGCGGCATACTTGTACTTCAACGTGCGTGCGTCAATGTATTTCTGGCGGGGGAGCTTTTCATACTTTTGCCAGGATCTGCTGATTTCAGCATTCAGATGGGCGCTCTCGCGCTGCAGCCGTGCAAGCGCGGTCAGGCCCGCCGATGCGTGACCCGTTTGCCGGTGACGCTCCGGCGGTTGCGGGCGCGGGCTGGTGATATGAAAGCCAGCATCGGCGTCCGTGAGAAGCGATGCCAGCTGTTGCATGCGCGGCAGTGGGGTCTGTGGGTTCGGGTGTGCCACGGGCAGGCGGTTGTTCCGGTCGCTCAGATCCATTGCCGGCAAAGGCGTACGTGCGATTTTGTGCTGTCGGCTGTTGCCGCCACCGTTCTGGTTTGCTTGCGCCAGGAAATCGGGATGCTTGGGGGCGACGCCGCTGTGGGTCTGAACCAGCGTTATTTCGAGGGTATCCAGACCAGGCATGCGGACACCTGACGCCGAGAAGGTCACGCCCAGAATGACGATCATGTGCACCAAGATGGATATGAATACGGCCAGTCCCAGGCGATCGGAGTCAGAAAATTCAAACGCCGTCTGGGACGCGCCCGCAGACATGCCGTCTGTGGCGGAACCCGGAATGGAGGTGGATGACACCGGTTCCATATATTCAGCTGCAGCGCGCACGGCTTGCAACTGCATCCAGCAGCAGCGCGCCGATGTTGAGTCCATAGATGGCATCCAGCTCGCGTATGCACGTGGGGCTGGTGACGTTGATTTCAGTCAGGTAATCGCCGATTACATCCAGCCCCGCAAACAGAATGCCTTTTTTGCTCAGGACTGGACCCACCTGTTCGCAGATCCAGAGGTCCCGTTCGCTCAGAAGGCGTCCCTCGGGCCGTGCGCCTGCGGCGAGGTTGCCGCGACTCTCGCCTTCCGCCGGAATGCGGGCGAGCGCATAGGGCACGGGCTTGCCGTCGATCATGAGAATCCGCTTGTCACCATCGCGAATTTCGGGAATATAGCGCTGCGCCATCGTCATGCGCGACCCATTGGCTGTAACGGTTTCGATGGCCACGCTGATATTCGGGTCACCCCGGCGCAGGCGGAACACAGACGCACCCCCCATCTGATCGAGCGGTTTCAGCACGATGTCGTCGTGTTCCTTCAGAAATGCCCGCAGGTCTGCGGCGTTGCGGGTGACCAGCGACGGCGGTGTGCACTGGGGGAACCACGCCGTAAAAATCTTTTCATTGGCATCACGCAGGCTCTGCGCCTTGTTTACCACCAGCGTGCCGCGAGATTCAGCCAGTTCGAGCAGGTAGGTGCTGTAGATGTACTCCAGATTAAATGGCGGATCTTTGCGCATCAGGATGGCGTCGAACTCATCCAGCGGTCGCGTCTGTTCCAGGTCAAGTTCATACCACGGAGTGCGGTCGTGGTGCGGTACGATGCGCCGGCTGTGTCCGAGGGCGCGGCCATCATGCAATATCAGGTCGCCCTGGCCGAGATAGTAGATTTGCCAAGCGCGTCTGTGTGCCTCGAGCATCATGGCATAGGTGCTGTCCTTCTTGATGTTGATCGATTCGACGGCATCCATCACGATCGCGAGTTTCATGTTCCGGTTCCGCGCGCCCAGACCGTCAGCCCTGGCAAAGCGCGCCCTTCAGCCGCCAAGTGAGGCCTCTTGGATCTCGCGGGCGGCGGCGAGGAGCGCCAGACGGGCGATGACACCATAGGCATAAAAGCGGTTTGGCCGGGCGTCCGGCGCACGGGTAGGGTCCGGCTGAATGCACGACTCCTCGAATGCCAGTGCCCGGAAGCTCATCCCGGGAGTGTTCAGGTTTTCGTCACGCCCGCGTCCGGGGTGTACGCGGTAGAAGCCGCCCACCACGTACCGGTCGATCATGTACACTACCGGCTCGGCGGTCGCCTGGGGTTCTCCCCATGTTTCGAAAGTGTAGACACCTTCCTGGACGATAACATCGGAGACGTGGTGGCCTTCCTTGCCGCGCGCCATCTTTGTGCGTTGTTTACGGTTGAGTTCCCGCAGTTCATCGGTACCGTACACCGTCATGATATTCATGCCGTAGGTTCCGGCGTCCGATTTTACGATGACGAATGGCCGCTGGTCGATGCCGTATTCGCGATATTTCTCGGTGATCTGTTTGAGCACTTCCGCCACGTTGGTCACCAGACATTCCTCGCCAATACGCTGCTGGAAGTCGATTTGTCCACAATTCCTGAAAAGCGGGTCAATCAGCCATGGATCGATGGCGACGAGCCGGGCGAATTCGCCGGCCACGCGCCGGTAATGGGTGAAGTGGCTGGACTTTAGGCGGTTGGACCATCCTACCGCCAGAGGTGGCACGACCGGCTGGTCGAGATGCTCAAGGATCTCCGGTCGCCCACCGGACATGTCATTATTGAGCAGAACAAAACAGGGGGAAAAATCGCCGAGGCGCAGACGGTTGGCCTCACGTATCAACGGTTCAAGTACGACATTACCGCCTGAGGGCAGAGTGACGGAAAGTGGCTCCTTGAGATCGGCAATGAGCGAGCCGATGCGTACGTGGTATCCGGCAGCCTCGAGAATTTTCTGCAGGGAGGCCAGACTTTCAAGGTAGAACAGGTTGCGGGTGTGGCTCTCGGGCACCAGCAGGATGTTCCGGACCTTCGGCCCGTAATGCTCCATTGCCGACTGCGCTGCCTGTACGCATAACGGCATGAATGCCGCGCCGAGGTTGTTGAAGCCAGCAGGAAACAGGTTTGTATCTACCGGAGCGAGCTTGAAACCGGCATTGCGCAGATCGACCGAGGCGTAAAAAGGCGCCCTGGTCTCCTGCCACTGACTCCGAAGCCACTGCTCGATGTCGCCCTGGTGGCCGAGCAGATGTTCCTCGAGATGCTGAAGCGGACCGGTTAGGGCGGTGGTCAAATGCGGCACGGCGTGCAGGTATTCAGTGGCCATAAAGGCAGGTTCTCAGGTAATCCCGTTCGATGTTATCGCATATGCAATGGCGGCAAAAATCAAGGGTTGCGCCGGACTTTAAATTCCGTTGTGCTTCGTGCCTTGAACTGCCGTGTTCCCGTGCGGCGCTGGTAGGACGCCGCCTGCGTCTATCGCCAACGCATTGGTCCGCCTCCGCCGCTAGATGTTCCCCACCCCGTCCGGCGCCGCATGGGGCTCTTTAGGCCCTAGATTCCGCCCCAAACCCCGGCCTGATACGGCTGGCGCCCGGAAGGCAATGGATTTTGGCCATCTTTTGTGCTACTAAAATCATTATCCTACACAAAAAACCGGAGAAAACACCTTTAAATGGTCAAAAGCAGGCAAGAAGGGAAGTAGCCATCTAAAATGAGTAGTTGAAACGCACAGCATTTGTCAGAGTCAGGATGGAGCAGGATCTTGAACATCAAGGTGATGATCATAGACGACAGCAACACTATACGTCGTACGGCCGAGGCGTTGTTGAAAAAGGCCGGCTATGAGGTATTTACGGCTTCCGATGGCTTCGAGGCGATGTCACTGATTACTGACCACCGGCCAGACATCATTTTTGTGGACATCATGATGCCACGGCTTGACGGATACCAGACGTGTCAGCTGATCAAGAACAACAGGCAGTTTAAGGATACACCGGTCATCATGTTGTCGAGCCGGGATGGTTTGTTCGATCGTGCCCGCGGGCGCATTGCAGGATCGCAGGAGCACATCAACAAGCCGTTTACGCAGGAAGAACTTATTGAGGTGATCAACAAGTACGTTCACTAGATCGCCGGCGGCAATCTTTGGGAACGGTAAACGCAGAGAGGTAAGAGGGAAATGGCAATCAAGAAAGTCTTGGTGGTAGATGATTCACCTACCGAGGTGCATCTGCTGCGCCAAATGTTAACTAAGAACGGCTTCACCGTTACGACCGCCGCAAGCGGAGAAGAAGCTATCGTCAAGGCGAGGGCCGAGAAGCCTGACTTGATCCTTATGGACGTCGTCATGCCGGGCATGAGCGGATTCGAAACCACACGCAGTATTACCAAAGATCCGCAAACCGGCGGGATTCCGGTCATCATCTGCACAACAAAGGGCCAGGAAACGGACAAGGCCTGGGGATTGCGTCAGGGCGCGAAGGACTACATCGTCAAGCCGGTCACGGAGACGGTGCTGATGGAAAAGATTAAGGCACTATAAATATGGGGCTGGCATCCCGAGATCCGTTGAGCCTGCTGCACAAGATGCAGCTCGCCAGCCGTACTAGTGCGCCAGGTCTGCCGGAACAGGCGCAGACGGTTGTGCTGTGGTCCGGGCTGGGTTTTCGTATGGCCGGGCTCACCCTGGTTACGCCCCTCAACCAGGTGTCGGAAGTGTTGCCTTGTCCGGCCCTCACGCTGGTCCCGGGAACGCACCGGTGGATAAAGGGCATCGCCAATGTCCGGGGAAACCTGTTTACGGTAATTGATCTGGCGGAGTTTTTCGGTATGGAGCCGGTGACGATGAACGATCGCGCCAGGCTCATGATTATGAACGTTGCGAATTTCAACACGGCGCTGCTGGTGAACGAGGTCCTCGGGTTAAGGCATTTCGACGAGGAGCAGGAGCAGGCCGATGTGGCCGGCCTAGTTGGCCCGGTATATGCACACGTACAGAGGGCATTTGCTCGTGATGGCGCCATCTGGGGTGTGTTCGACATGCAGTCCCTGGCCGGGAGTGAGGCTTTTAACAACGTGGCGGCCTAGCAGTCCGGTAGGAGCAGCGCCTGGGGTAGGCCGAGCAGCGTAGCTTTAGGCAATACGTTGCAGGAACTTGGCCGTACCGCGCTGCAGGGTAGGTGGTTTCGTGGAATTTAACTGTAGGGGAGTCTCTGTCGAGATGAGGTGCATAGCATGGCTATTGTGAAATTGCCCAAAATTGGCAAGGCCAGTGTCGGTCAGGCTAACCAGGACATCGCCGGTCGGTCGCAGGTCCACACTCCTCCCGATACCGGCGAGGAATATATCGAAGTCCAAACTGCGGGCAGTTCTGGTGCAGGGGTTAGGGATGTCGGCAAATTTGTTACCGGTCTGCCGTTTCTCCTTATTGGAATGGTGCTTTCGTTTATAGCCGTGGCGTGGTTGTTTGCTTCGAGCGCGCAGGAAGCTGACCGTGATTCCAAGTATATTGCCCAGTCCAGTGAGCTGCTGATGTTGTCGCAACGCATTGCAAAGGATGCGCGCGAGGCGGTATATGGCCAGCAGGACGCTTTCCCCTCTCTCAAATCATCGCGTGATATTTTTGAGAATGTCATCACCAACCTGACCAGGGGAAATTCGAAGCTCAACATTCCGCCCAGTCCGCCGCAGGTAGCGCCGGCACTGCGGGCGCTGACCGTCAAGTGGATGAAGACGCAGAAGAACGTCGACCAGATCATCGGTCAGGAAGATTCAGTGCTCACCTTGCGTGATCACGTGGTTGGAATCAATCAGGCGGTTCCGATGCTGCTGGCGGTGACCGATGAGGTGGCATCGCAGGCGATCAAGGATCATGTGAGCGATCGGCTGGTTTATCTTGCAACGCGCCAGGAGATGCTGGCTGAACGTATCGCAAAGGACGTTAACCTGTTCGCCCAGGGCGGTTCAGAGGCGGCGGTCGCAGCGGCGGAATTTGGTCGGGATGCGAAGCTTTTCAGCGATACTGAAGGCAAACTCCAGGCAAGCCTGCCGGCGAACATGGATACCAAGCTGCAGGAGGTGGACGGCATATACCAGGCCCTGAACGGGCACGTTACGGGTATTCTGGGAATTGCCGCGGAGCTGTTTGTGTCACAGCGCGCCAGCCAGAAAGTGTTCCAGCAGAGCGATCCGCTGCTCGATTCAGCCAAGGCGCTGGTCGCGAGCTATACCGCCCTATCGCAGGAACGCAAGGCAAGTAGAACGCTGAGTTACATAATGGCCGTAGTGTCGTTCCTGTTTCTGCTGCTGGTCGGGCGCAAACTGGTCAACGATCAGCGTGAACGTGCACGGGTGAGCTCGGAACAGAACCGTTCTACCCAAGACGCCATTCTCAAGCTGCTCGACGAAATGGGTAACCTCGCGGATGGTGACTTGACCATTCAGCCGGAGGTCACGGAACAGATCACCGGTGCTATCGCGGACTCAATAAATTTCGCGGTCAAGGAAATGCGCAGCCTGGTCATGCGCATCAAGGCGGCTGCCCAGCAGGTGGCCGTGGCAAGTGAACGCAGTCGCCAGACCGCAAACGAGCTCACCCAGGCGGCGACGCGGCAGGCCGCCCAGATCGCAGAGACCACCGACCGCGTGAAGTCGATGGCAAAGTCAATGCAGGAAATGTCAGTCAGTGCCGAAAGGTCGGCACAGGTGGCGCAAGGGTCGGTAAGCACCGCAAAGCGTGGTGCTGAGGCTGTGCAGAACACCATTCACGGTATGGACGAAATGCGCGAGCAGATCCAAGAAACCGCGAAGCGCATCAAGCGTCTTGGTGAGTCGTCGCAGCAGATTGGCGAAATCGTGGAACTGATCAACGACATTGCCGAACAGACCAACATTCTGTCACTGAACGCCGCCATTCAGGCGGCAATGGCCGGCGAGGCAGGCCGCGGTTTCGCGGTGGTGGCCGATGAAGTGCAACGTCTTGCTGAACGTTCTGCGGAGGCCACGAAGCAGATCGCGGATCTGGTAAAGACGATTCAGGCCGACACGAACGAGGCCGTCGCGTCCATGGAACAGGCAACCAAGGGTGTGGTCGAAGGAACGCGCCTGGCCGATGCCGCCGGGCAGGCGCTTGGCGAGATCGAGTCGGTGTCGGAGCAGCTCTCAGAACTTATTGTGGGCATCTCGCGTGTCGCTTACCAGCAGTCGGAGACTGCAACCGCTGTTTCTCAGAATATGGGTCAGATCCAGGAAGCCACAACCCTGACGTCAACCGGAACCCGCCAGACGGCCGAATCCATCGGCAAGCTGTCGGATCTGGCGCGTGAGCTTCAGGCCTCGGTAGCCGGCTTCAAGCTGCCCGCGGCGTGAGGCGCGGGGCGAACCCCGGAGGCGCAGCGTTTCGGTATGGCTTTCTGGTGCTATGAACAGAATTGATCCGGGTACGCTCGGTTGGGTTAAGACCGAGATCGACGAGACTCTGAAGCAAGCCCGGCTTGCTCTGGAGTCGTTTGCCGAAAATACCTCCGATGCAACAAGCCTTCGGTTCTGCAATACCTACCTGCACCAGGTTCTCGGTACCCTGCAGATGGTGGAGCTGGATGGTGCTGCCGTTTTGGCCCGGGAAAATGAGGCCCTGGTGCAGGAGATGCTCGACGGCAAAATTGCCGCGAGCCCCCAGGTCTTCGAGGTGCTGGTGCGCGGCATCCTGTCGTTGCCGGACTACCTCGCCCGAGTTCAGCATGATCAGCCCGATGTACCGCTGCGTCTGCTTCCGATCATTAATGAGCTACGGGTTGCCCGCGGCGTAGCTCCGCTGGCCGAGCTGGATCTGTTTTCACCCGACATGTCGGTTCGGCCACCGGCAGGTCCTGGCGATCGCAGCCGCGCGAGCGAGGAGAATTTCCGCACACAGGTACGCGCGCAGCGGGGCGTGGTCCAGACAGCAATGCTTAATTGGCTGCGCGGCACTGACCCAAAAACGCAGCTGACCAAAATCTCGGAATCTCTGGAAAAACTGCAGCAGACCGCCTATCTGGGATTTATCGAGCAGCTGTTGTGGGTTTCCAGGGGGCTTGCTGAGGCGCTTAGCGCGGGTCTGCTGGACACAACCAACGAACGCAAGAAGCTCTTCAGCCGCCTAGATCAGCAGCTGAAGAAGCTCATGGATGGCGCCGATAAGGCGACGCAACGGCCCAGTGCCGAAGCGATCACCAAGGACATGCTGTTTGAGCTGGGGTCGACGAAATCGAACGATGGGTTGGTGGGTACGATAAGGCGGGCGTTTGATCTGGACACCCTGTTGGGCAAGACCCAGGACGGTGTAGCGGTGTCCCCCGAGCTATACGATCTTCCAACGCCGGAAGCACTGCAGGCGATTTCCGATGCGCTTGGCAAGGAAATACGGTCGGCGCAGGAAGTGCTGTCCGAGTACTTTGACGCGACAGAAGGGGCGGTGACGCTCGGACCGCTTATCGAACAGTTGCAGCGCATGTCCGGAACTCTGGGCATGCTTGGCGCCGGGATTCTTCGTGTGCTTGTCGACCAACTGGCGCAGGTGGCGCGGGCGCTCGATTCGGGACAGCTCGCGAAATCAGAGGCTGTGGCCATGCCCATGGCCGGCGCCTTGCTGCTCGTCGAGAGCAGCGCCCGGGACTTTCATCGTCTCGGCCCAGCATGGACACAGCAGGTGGAAGAGGCCATCAGTCGTTTGCGTGCCCTTCACACCACGGGTGATGCGCGACAGCTCGAGGGGATCGAGATATCGGATGCCGGCCTTACCGATGCCGAATTCAAACAGCTGCTGCATGTAGTATCCGGAGAAGTTCGCGTAAACCTGGGCAAGATCGAGGAGATGCTCGAGACCTTTGCGGCTACCCCCGAGCGCATGGAGCTCATCGGGCCGATCCCGCAACACCTCAGCCAGATTCAAGGCGCCCTGCAGATTCTCGGCCAGGATCGCGTTGCCGAGCTGACCGCAGTTACGGCGCAGTATGTGCAGGAAATTCAGGCAGCGACGACCGTCGAAAGCGGCATGTTGGACGCGCTGGCCGTTGCCGTCGGGACCATAGGAGCCTACGTAGACGGATTGGAGCGCAGTCGCCCGCACCTGGATGCGTTGCTCGATGTGGCGTGGCGTGATCTGGAAAACGCACGATCGGGCAAGCGAACGCAGGAAGCCGAACCCGCCACCCTGATTGCCGAAATAGACCGGGCGCTGCAGGCCTGGCTCGGTAATCCGGCCGACGCCGGGATACGGACCCGCCTGCAGGACAGCCTTGGGCAGCTTGCGCGGATCGCGCAGCAGCGATCGCAGGACAGGATCGAGCGCCTGTGTAATGAAATGAACTCCTTGCTCGGGATTGTTGGAGCAGACCCGGACAAGTTCTCGGCGGAGATCCGGGAAACGCTCGAACAGTCCGGGCAGGTGGTTGCCAAGCTGGCCGAGGAGCATCTTGTCCGGGGTGCCGGACCAAAACAACCCGCGTCACCGCCCGCGCAGAGGGCGGCAGAATCCGCGCCACCTGCCTCGCGGTCATCACCCGCCCCGACGCCGCCCAAAGTTGCAGCCGAAACAGATGATCTGGACGAAGAGATCATGCAGATCTTCGTCGAAGACGCCCGTGAAATTCTGCGTGTAATCGACCGCACGCTGCCATTGTGGCACGACAATCCCGATGACCGGGAGGTGCTGCTTGAACTGCGGCGTGCGTTCCACACGCTCAAGGGCAGCGGTCGCATGGTGGGCGCGTCCGAGATTGCCGAGCTCGCCTGGGCAGTCGAGAATATGCTAAACCGCGTGCGGGAGGAGAAGGTTCGTCATTCGGCGCAGATGTTTGACCTGCTGTTTGAGGTTCACCGGGCGCTGCCCGACATGATTGCGCAACTCGAAGGCGGACCTGCACCGCAGTACGACATCGAGAAGCTACGTAATCGCGCGGATGCCTTGGCGACCAACAGCGTGGTTGAGGAGCTGGTTGCGCCGGCGCCAGCGGTAATCGAGGTCGTTGAGGGGCCCGTGGCGACACCGGTGCAGGTAGATTTGGCCCCCGCGGCTGCAGGGGCGGAATTGCCCGCAACGCTTGATCCCGTGCTCGTGCAGATATTCGTTACCGAGACTAGTGGGCATTTGGCGACCATCGCAGCAGTCATTGCCGAATTGCGGGTCTCCGGTTCCGTCATGGTGTCTGAACCCCTGCTGCGGGCTGCGCACACGCTTGCGGGCAGCGCCCGTGCCGTCGGCCTGCGCGTCATGTCCGACTGTTGCGGGCAGCTTGAGAAACTGCTCAAGGGGTTTGATAACCGCGAGCATCCTCTGGGTGTCACAGTACTGGCTCTGCTCAGCGAATTAGCAAGCCTCATTACCGCGCTGACACAGGCGATGAGCCAGGGGCGTCAGGATGGTTCATTGCAGGGACGGTTCGCGGCGCTGGCGGATGCGATAGCTGCGGAAAACCAAGGTCACGCTTCTCATGAGAATGTGGCGCACGAAGCGACGGCGGTGTCACCGATGCCGTCGCATCCAGCAGCGGATACGCCTGCTTCGGTCGGTACAGTCAAATTTCAACCGGCGAAAGAGGTCAAGGTGTCGGCGCCGCCGCCTCCACCGCGCGCCAACGCGCCTGTGCCGGCCGCGGAACCCGAAGAGCAGGTGTTGGAGCCGGCCGATCCGGAACTGTTAGAAATCTTTCTCGAGGAGGCAGTCGACATTCTCGGGGCTATAGACGGTGCGCTGACGAGCTGGCGCCAGAAGCCGCACGATTCGGCGCCTGTGCAGGATCTCAAGCGGTCATTGCATACCCTGAAGGGCGGCGCCCGCATGGCCGGGGCAATGACTATGGGTAATCTCAGCCACAGTACTGAGAGTCTGCTCAAGGAAGTAGAGGATCGGCACATCGAATCCGGTCCGGACCTGTTTGATCTGCTGGACGAGGTCCATGATGTGTTGGTTACCATGGCCGAGCAGCTGCAGAACCGGCGCCCGGTCAGGGGTGTTGCGGAACTCACGGCGAGAGTGAACGCGATGCTCAATGGCGAGACTGTGTTGCCGTCGACGCCTGAGCCGGCGGAAGCCGCTGCTGCCGCCGAGTCGAAGCCGGCAGCTCCCGTTGTCGCGGATGAACCAGTCTTGCCGGCTGAGCCAGAAGCGGAACCCCGGCGGTCGCCTGCCGAGGAGTTGCTGGCACGGCTCACTGAAGAGCCCAGTCTGGAATTAGTAGCAGAACCGGTGAGCGAGCCAGAGGCTGTGGCGGAGCCGGTAGTGGTTGCGGAAGATGCGTTAGCGGGGGGGGTGGATATTGCCGACCGACGCGCCGATATGACCGAGTCGCCGGAATCCGGAGCAGATACCGCCGACCGACGCGGCCAGGTCAGGGTACGTACCGCCCTGCTGAGCCGGCTGGTGAACTATGCCGGTGAGGTGAGCATATCGCGTTCCCGCATGCAGCAGCAGATCTATGGTTTCCGTGAAAACCTCGCCGAGCTGAACCGCAACGTGACGAGATTCCGGGACCAGATCCGGGAACTGGAAATTCACTCGGAGTCGCAGATCCTGTATCGCGCTGAACAAAGCGTTTCAAGCGCTGGGTCCGAATTTGATCCGCTCGAGTTTGATCGTTTTTCCCGCCTGCAGCACCTGTCACGCGGACTGGCTGAAAGTCTGCATGATCTATACACGATCAGGTCGAGCATGGATACGTTTGTCAGCGAGGCCGAAACGGTCCTGCAGCAGCAGGCGCGCGTCAATACTGACCTGCAAGAAGGATTGATGCGGACGCGCATGATCAGTTTTTCGACGCAGGCCGCGCGCCTCCGGCACATTGTGCGACAGACCGCGCGGGAATTGGGCAAGCGGGTCGAACTGCAGCTCGGCGGTGCAGAGGTCGAAGTGGACCGAACCGTGTTGGAGCGGATGATCGGACCTTTCGAGCACATGATCCGCAATGCGATTGATCATGGTATCGAGGACGAGACGACGCGCAAACGCGCTGGCAAACCCGCGATCGGCAAAATTACGATCGATACCCGTCACGAAGGAAGCGAAATTCTTATTCGCTTCATGGATGACGGGGCCGGTCTCAACGTGGCGGCTATTCGCGCCAAAGCGATAGAACGTGGACTGATGGCGGCGGACGCCAAGCTGTCGGACGGTGAACTGATGCAGTTCATTCTGGTCGCGGGGTTCTCGACTGCGACCAAGATTACGCATCTTTCCGGACGGGGCGTGGGAATGGATGTAGTTCACAACGAGATCAAGCAGCTCGGCGGCAGCATAACCGTGGATACCCACAAGGGAGTGGGAACGACCTTTATCATCCGCCTGCCGCTTACGCTGTCCATTGCACAGGCCCTAATGGTGTATGTCGGCGAACACATGTATGCACTGCCGCTGGCCTCGGTAATGAATATTCTCGAGTTACCGGTTGCGGAGATTGAGAGGATCTCATCAGAGAAAAAACCGCAATTGGAGTATGAGAACCAGGCTTATCCGTTCATGCACCTTGGCGCACGCCTCGGGATTCCCTCACAGCCGCCGTCGGGCAAGAAGGTGCCGGTGCTGCTCACGCGGGGAGGCTCGCGGCAGATGGCGATGCAGGTCGACGCCTTGGGTGGCACCCAGGAAGTAGTAATAAAGTCGGTCGGTCCGCAACTCAGCCGCATTACTGGCCTGTCAGGTGCCACCATTCTCGGAGATGGGCGGGTAATTCTCATCCTGGACGTTGCAGGCCTATGGCTGACGGAAGAGCGTCTGCATGTGGTTGCGCGCAGCGAACCGGTGGAAGAAGCCGTCGCCGCGACTCCCAAACTACCGCAAATAATGGTGGTGGACGACTCAATCACGGTGCGCAAGGTTACGAGTCGCTACCTGCAGAAGCATGATATGGAAGTGGTTGCGGCGAAGGATGGCATTGAGGCCCTGGAAAAGCTGCGGGAGCAGGTTCCGGACCTGATGTTGGTCGATATCGAGATGCCGCGCATGGATGGCTACGAGCTCACCTCCAACGTTCGGTCGGATCCGGCCCTGAAGCACGTGCCCATTATCATGATCACGTCACGTGCCGGCTCCAAGCATCGCGACCGGGCGCTCCAGCTCGGTGTCAATCTGTACATGACCAAGCCCTACCAGGAAGATGATCTGCTGGCCAACGTCCGATTGCTGCTTAACCGGAAGAAGTCGAATGACAAAGCGTAGGAGCGGATACCGGAATTCAGCGCCATGCGTGCCGGATGCGGATGTCATGTCGCGGAGAATGCCCTGTGGTCAGCGATAATCAGTATTTGCTCATAAATCTGGGAGACGCGTCCTTTCTGCTTGCCAGTGGACGGGGCGTAATCGTCGAACCGCGCGAGAGGCTTGCGCCGGACCAACACGGAGGTGCGGTTTGCGCCTGGCGCCTGGCGGGAACGCATCGCTGGCCGGCGATCGGCCTGGACCGGAACTTGCGGGCACGGTCATTGGATAGCTGGCAGCGGGCGGTGTTTCTGGAAACTGGCCCGCATCCTGTGGGGCTGGCCGCTGACGATGTGCAGATTGTGACCCATCCCGTGGAAGTGGAGCGGTTCACGCCCACTGGTCCGGCACCGACACCCAGTGGACATCTGTTTTCGGGGGCATGGATCAATGAGGGGCAGGTAGTCCTCCGGTTCGAACCGGGTGCGCTGGCGGCCTTCCTGTGCGGTTTGGGTGCGCACGCATGACTGGAACCGAACTGGGTGCGTTGCACGCTCTGGAGGTCCCGACCACTGCCGGGTCGCTGCTTGTACCGAGCGCTTGCATCGCGGAAGTGGTGCCGATCTGTCCGCTCGTAGCGCAGCCGCTCAGCCCACCGTGGGTTCTGGGTATCATGGCGTGGCGCTCAAGGGCAGTTCCGGTCGTGTCTCTGGAGGTGATGATGGGCAGAGCCCCTACCACCGACGCGTCGCTGACCGACATGAAGGGGGGGCGGCGTCAGCGCAGGGGGGGCAAGATCACCGTATTTTACCCTCTCCCGGCGCGCAGCCCGTGGGAGTTTTTTGGTGTGCTTGCATCGGCTGAACCGCAAACGCGCATAGTCGATGGTACGGTGCTCACCGGCGCCGAGGCCAGCGCGGGCAATGCCCTTGTCGCCATGACGGTCCGCATCGACGATTCCGTGTTTTTGATTCCCGACCTGGGTGCGCTCTCCGCCATGCTTTATCCATGATGGCATGGAGGTTGCTGACCCTGGGTGATTAGGATGCGGTGGCGGTCGTGATCGCCTCGGTGGCAATAGCGGCCAGACGGTCAATTTCCTCAGGCTTGATCACGTAAGGCGGCATGAAGTACATGACGTCTCCCAACGGACGCAGAATTGCGCCCCGCTCCAATGCCTGGCGGTATGCCAGACGTCCCCGCCTTTCCTGCCACGGATAGGGTTCCCGCGTCCCGCGGTTCTTCACCATCTCGATGGCGGCGATCATTCCCGTTTGACGCACCTCGCCCACATGCGGATGGTCGCAGAGCGGAGCAATAGCGCGCGCCATGTGTTCTGCAAGCGCGTGGTTTCGGTTCAGCACGTCATCATTTCGGAATATATCAAGAGTGGCGAGCGCTGCCGCACACGCGAGCGTGTTGCCGGTGTAGCTATGGGAATGAAGAAACGCCCGCTGCGCCGTGTAGTGATCGTAAAATGCCGCGTAGATGTCATCAGTTGTCAGGCAAACCGATAGCGGCAGATAGCCCCCTGTCAGTCCCTTCCCGACACATAGAATGTCGGGACATATGTCGGCCTGTTCAATCGCGAACATGGTGCCGGTGCGTCCGAATCCGACCGCGACTTCATCTGCAATGAAATGGACTTCATATTCATCGCAGGCTTGGCGCAGCAGGCCGAGGTACACCGGATCATACATGCGCATCCCACCGGCACACTGCACCAGAGGTTCGAGGATGACGGCGCACACGCTGTCCGCGTTCTGTTCCAGGGCCTGGCGCATTGGCTCAAACATGCGTCGCGAGTAATCTGCGCATGACTCGCCGGCCGACCGGAAGTAGCAGTCGGGTGATGGTACCGTTATATTGGCATGAAGCAGTGGTTTGTAAGTCTCGCGGTACAATGAAACGTCACCGACCGACAGCGCCCCCAGGGTTTCACCGTGGTAACCATTGCTCAGACCGATGAATCGTGTGCGCCGGGTGCGGCCAAGATTACGCCAGTAATGAAAACTCATCTTCAGCGCAATTTCGACTGCGGCGGAACCGCTGTCCGCGTAGAAGCAATGCTTCAGGCCAGAAGGTGCAATGGCTACTAGTTGTTCGGAGAGTTTCACGACCGGCTCATGAGTAAAGCCGGCCAGAATGGTGTGCTCCAGCGATGCCAGTTGCGTGGATATCGCGGCATTTATGTGTGGATTGGCATGGCCGAACAGGTTGACCCACCAGGAACTTATGGCGTCCATGTAACGGCGTCCATCGAAATCTTCTAGCCAGATGCCATTCCCGGACTTGATCGGGACAGGAGGCAGGTCTTCGTGATCCTTCATCTGGGTACAGGGATGCCAGAGTACCGCCAGATCCCGCTTGATCAGTGTGTCATTTCTCATCAATCTGAAGATACTCGATACATAAGATCGTACACAAGCCGTGTTTTCGGGATGCGGCCTCTGAACTGACCACGCATTCCGGTTGTGCAGTCCTGAATCGCGGGGGTGGAGGGTTGTCGGCGCAGCGCCGGCAATGCTTGTCCGGATCAGCATGCGCCTGGTGTTGCGCACGATAGTCGTGCCCGTTGCGTTTGTGTCGCGCGTCTGTTGAGATGGGAACCAGAACCGCCGGTTGCGTGCCGGTACGGTCAGGAGGTTGCCATGGTACGTACTGAAACACCTGTGTGCGAATTTGGCCTGCCAGCGCCGGATTTTGCGTTGCGTGGCGTCGACGGAAAGATATGGACTCTGGCTGCGAGCCGTGGCGAGAACGGGTTGCTGGTCATGTTCATCTGCAACCATTGCCCGTACGTCAAGGCGGTGCGCGAGCGCATTGTTCGTGATGCCCGGGAGCTTCAGAGGTTCGGGATCAACAGCATCGCGATCATGTCGAACGACCCGACTGATTATCCCGAAGACTCATTCGATAACATGAGGCGTGTCGCCGCGGAATTCGGATTTCCATTTCCCTATGTGGTGGACGAGACCCAGGACGTGGCCAAGACCTATGGCGCCGTCTGTACTCCTGATTTCTTCGGATACAACAAGGATTTGAGGCTTCAGTATCGCGGTCGTCTGGACGAATCCAGGAAGGATGCCGTGCCTGGAGCGCCCCGCGAGCTATTCGAGGCGATGCGCCAGGTGGCTCAGACGGGTAAGGGCCCATTAAACCAGACTCCGAGCATTGGCTGTTCTATAAAATGGATCAAGGAACCGGCCTGAGCCACCATCATGTCCGAGGAGGTATTCTACCGGACGCAGGAATTGGCACGCCTGCAGCGCCAGTTGCCGGGAGCCACTTACAACCTGGTTCGGCGGCTGTTCCGGCGCATGGCGGGTGACGGCGTATTCGTTCCAATCCGGACCATGCAGTACCTGGCTGTCGTGGATGATGATGAGATCATCTTTGTGGATGGGGCGGGTAACCGATCCATCGAACTGGCATGGCAGAACTTTCGGCCGCAGGCACGCGGTACGCTGACCGATCCGGTGGTCTACGAAGTGGTTTATTACACGTCCGGCGCGGCGCAAACCATGGTTCGGCTGCAGGAGGAATTTCGCCGGTCCCTGGTGGAGCTCGATCGTCGTTACGCCGTCGCGGCGGTGCGCCGCGCCCAAATCATCAAGCTCTCCCGTTAACCAGGGTTGTATGGAGCATGTTCTGAATTTTGTCCAGAACCTGGTGCGCGAAATTTCGCGCGCGGAACTGCTGCCGCGTTTCGGGGATACGGACCGACATACCAAGCGGGACGGTAGTATCGTTACCGAGGCGGACCTCGTGATGCAGGATCGCTTGCGGGACGCCCTGCAACGGTACCGGCCAGACATCGGTTTCTTCGGCGAAGAGATGGCGGAGGATGAGCACAGGCAGCTCTTGGCTGGAGGCGTTGAGCCGCTGTGGTGCCTCGACCCGCTCGATGGAACCAGCAATTTCGCGAATGGCCTGCCGTTCTTTTCAGTCTCACTCGCGCTCCTGATTAATGGCAGCGCAGCCCTGGGGGTGGTATATGATCCGCTGCGGGACGAATGTTTCAGTGCCTTGCGTGGTGCAGGGGCCTGGCTCAACGGTGATCCTGTGCAGGTTCAGCCCCGGCCTCCTTCCCTGGCCCGCTGCATCGCGGCGGTGGATTTCAAACGACTGGAAAAGCGGTTGGCCGCAACCCTCGCCTCCCGCCCGCCGTACGCATCGCAGCGTAATATCGGTTCAAGTGCCCTCGAGTGGTGCTGGCTCGCCCACGGACGATTTCAGCTTTACCTGCATGGTGGTCAGAAAATCTGGGATTATGCGGCCGGCAACCTCGTGTTGGCCGAGGCGGGTGGTCAGGCCGCGACTCTGGAAGGGGAGTCCGTATTGGCCATGACTGCTGCCCCTCGCTCTGTCGTTGCCGGAGCGGACGCCGGATTGTTTCGTTTATGGTCGGAGTGGCTGGCGGATGTCCGGTAGCCTCATCCCGCTGTAGCAACTCATCAGCGTGCCCCCCAGAAGGCAGGATGTTTAAGCGGGCGTAGTTACGCACAAAATAAATTTGATGACCACATAAATTAGATTGCAGGATGACTATTGCCCAAAGCGAATTGCTGAGGGAGAATACCGGGCCGTTTTTGACCCGAAACTGGGCGGCCGGGAAGTTCTTGGGGCGGTCTGGTTATAAAGGCATTACGTACTCAAAGAATAACAATCCCTTTGGGACACGAGCCAGGGCTGGTGTCGTCAAATTCCAGCACCAAGGGGATTTTTTATTGCTTCGGTTTCTCCTGGTAGAGAGGCGGCCCAGCTTCATGACCGGGAGAAAATGAGTCCATTCGGTTCCGTCGCCCAAGCGCAGAGTTTAGTGGCGCCAGCGTACGTCGAAATCTGGAACTGTTTGAGATTGCATGAATTCATTTTTTAGAGAGGATGAGCCCATGTCAGCAAAACCCCAACAGGCATTACCGAGCCGGCGCGAGCTGGCTAACGCCATACGTGTCCTGTCGATGGATGCGGTGCAAAAGGCGAATTCCGGACATCCGGGTGCGCCGATGGGGATGGCCGATATAGCGGAGGTGTTGTGGAATGATTTCCTCAAGCACAACCCCACCAACCCGAAATGGACCGATCGGGACCGGTTTGTCCTGTCCAACGGCCATGGATCGATGCTGCTCTACAGCCTCCTGCACCTTACGGGGTACGATCTGTCGATGGAGGACATCAAGAATTTCCGACAGCTTCACTCCAAGACTCCGGGGCATCCGGAATACGGGTATGCGCCAGGGGTGGAAACCACCACGGGACCGCTCGGACAGGGTATAACCAACGCGGTTGGCATGGCCATCGCCGAGAAGTTGCTCGCGGGCGAATTCAATCAGCCGAACCATGCCATCGTCGACCACTATACATACGTATTTCTTGGCGATGGCTGCCTGATGGAAGGCGTGTCGCACGAGGCCTGTTCGCTTGCCGGCACTCTCGGTCTCGGGAAACTTATCGCATTCTATGATGACAATGGCATTTCCATTGACGGACATGTCAAAGGCTGGTTTACGGATGACACACCGAAGCGCTTCGAGGCCTACGGGTGGCACGTGGTGCGTGAAGTCAATGGCCACGACTCGGACGCCGTGCGGAAGGCGATCACCGAGGGGCGCGCGGTCAGCGACAAACCGACACTTATCTGTTGCAAGACGGTGATCGGCTATGGTGCTCCCAATCTATCCGGAACTCACGAAGTCCATGGGGCGGCTCTGGGTGAAGCGGAAGTGGCGGCAACGCGCAAAAACCTCGGCTGGAAGTACGATCCGTTCGTGATTCCTGAAGACATCTATGCCGGCTGGGATGCGCGCCCCAAGGGAAAATCGGCGGAAGATGCATGGACGAAAAAGTTTGCCGACTACCGCGAGGCGTTCCCGGCGCTGGCTGCCGAATTCGAGCGCCGCACGAAAGGCGAGTTGCCCGCGGGGTGGGCGCAAAAATCGGAAGAATTCATTAAGGCGGTGGATGCTAAAGCCGAAACCATTGCGTCCCGCAAGGCTTCACAGAACACAATCAACGGCTACGGGCCGGTTTTGCCCGAATTGCTGGGCGGGTCTGCCGATCTGGCTGGATCAAATCTCACCATGTGGAAAGGTTCCAGCGGTGTAAGCCGGACCAACGTCACCGGGAACTATATTCACTATGGTGTGCGGGAGTTCGGCATGTCGGCGATCATGAACGGCATCGCCCTGCACGGTGGCTTCATTCCGTACGGCGGAACATTTCTGATGTTCTCGGAATACGCGCGCAATGCGTTGCGTATGGCCGCACTCATGAAGCAGCGGGTGGTGTTTGTCTACACCCACGACTCCATCGGACTTGGGGAAGATGGGCCGACCCATCAGCCGGTAGAGCAGACCGCCACGCTGCGGCTGATGCCGAACATGTCCGTGTGGCGCCCCTGCGATGCGGTGGAATCGGCGGTCGCGTGGAAATACGCGATAGAGCGCACTAACGGACCGACCTCGCTGATATTTTCGCGCCAGAATCTGGCACACCAGAAGCGCGATGCGGCGCAGATCGCGAATATCAAGCGGGGAGGATACATCCTGAGTGAGGCTGCCGGCGGCAGTCCCGATATGATCATCATTGCCACCGGCTCCGAAGTGGCGATTGCGACCGAGGCGCAGAAACTGCTCGCTGCCAAGGGTCGCAAGGTGCGCGTTGTCTCTATGCCTTCCACGGACGTCTTCGACGCGCAGGATGCCGGTTATCGAGAGGCGGTGTTGCCCAAGGGCATCGCCCGCCTGGCAGTCGAGGCCGGTGTTTCGGACGGCTGGCGCAAATATGTGGGGCTCGAAGGCCGGATTGTGGGATTGGACCGCTTCGGCGAGTCGGCTCCTGCGGGCACCCTGTTCAAGCAGTTCGGATTTACGGCAGAACATGTGGCCAAAGTCGCTGAGGGGCTGGGCTAAACGATTTCCGATTTCATATAACTTCTGGGAGACTTAAAGGCAATGGCAATCAAAGTCGCTATCAATGGCTATGGGCGAATTGGCCGCAACGTGTTGCGTGCACTGTGCGAGTCCGGCCGCAAAGACATCGAGGTGGTGGCCATTAATGACCTCGGCAATGCTGAAA
Organism: Pseudomonadota bacterium; assembly: GCA_021785515.1. Taxonomy (GTDB): domain Bacteria; phylum Pseudomonadota; class Gammaproteobacteria; order Acidiferrobacterales; family UBA6901; genus JAJYCY01. Next base: position 56,473 of record JAJYEX010000009.1, read on the forward strand.
CGAATGCGCACCTGACCCGTCACGACACGGTACACGGCAAGTTTGCCGGCACAGTGAAGGTTGAGGGTGACCACATGGTTATCAATGGACACCGCATCCGTGTCTGTGCCGAGCGTGATCCAGCGAAACTTCCCTGGAAGGATCTGGGGGTCGACGTTGTTCTCGAATGCACCGGCATATTCCGCAACCGCAGCAAGTGTGCGCCGCATCTCGCAGCCGGGGCTAAGAAGGTTGTGATTTCCGCGCCGGCTGATAAAAACGAATGTGACGCCACGATTGTGTACGGTGTAAACCACAGTGTGCTCACGTCGGCCATGACCATTATTTCCAATGCCTCATGCACCACAAACTGCCTCGCACCCCTGGTCAAGCCGCTGCATGACAAGCTGGGCATCGTCACGGGTCTGATGACTACCGTGCACTCCTATACGAATGACCAGGTTCTGACGGATGTGTATCACAGTGACCTCTATCGCGCCCGGGCGGCAGCCTTGAACATGATTCCTACGAAGACGGGTGCCGCCCAGGCGGTGGGCCTGGTTGTGCCGGAACTCAACGGTAAGCTATCCGGTTTCTCGATACGTGTGCCTACCGCCAATGTTTCGGTTGTTGACCTGACATTTGTTGCCTCGCGCGACACCGACAAGGATGAGGTGAACGGAATCCTCAAGGCCGCCAGCGAGACGCATCTGAAGGGAATCCTGGCCTACAACACCGAGCCGCTGGTGTCGAGCGACTTCAACCATACGACGGCGTCCTCGACTTTCGATTCGACCCAGACCAAGGTGATCGGCAACCTGGTCAAGGTGCTGTCCTGGTACGACAACGAGTGGGGATTCAGTAACCGTATGCTGGATACCACCGTAGCCCTGATGGCTGCGAAGTAAAGTGAAAGTGGCTTATGGCGCAGGCGGTAACCGCCTGCGCCATACCGTTATCGTCATCAGGGGATATCTGTCATGTCCGTGATCAAACTGTCCGATCTTGATCTCAAAGGTAAGCGTGTACTGATCCGCTCCGACCTTAATGTGCCGGTGAAGGATGGCAAAGTGACGTCCGATGCGCGCATCACCGCCTCTCTGCCGACTTTCCGTCACTGCCTGAAAGCCGGGGCAAAGGTCATGGTTATGTCCCATCTGGGACGCCCGACCGAAGGTGAATACAGCGAGGAAAACTCTCTCAAGCCAGTGGCAGCCGATCTGTCAAAGAAACTCGGACAGCCGGTTAGGCTTATACGGGACTGGACAGAGGGGGGGGTTGACGTTGCTCCCGGCGAACTTGTACTGCTGGAGAACGTTCGTTTCAACAAAGGCGAGAAGAAGAACGTTGACAGCACCGCGCGGATGTACGCGGCGCTATGCGATGTGTTCGTCATGGATGCATTTGGCACGGCACACCGTGCCGAGAGTTCGACTCACGGTGTGGCCAAGTTTGCGCCAACCGCGTGCGCCGGTCTGTTGCTTACTGAAGAACTCGATGCGCTCGACAAGGCGCTGGCGAATCCCAAGCGTCCGATGGTTGCAATAGTCGGCGGGTCCAAGGTCTCCACCAAACTAACGGTGCTCGAATCCTTGGCACAAAAGGTTGATCAGCTGGTTGTCGGAGGCGGCATTGCGAATACTTTTCTGGCTGCTTCAGGAAGGCGGATTGGCAAGTCGCTTGCTGAGCCGGATCTCGTTTCCACCGCGCGACAGCTGATGGAGATGATGTCTGCTCGCGGCGCGAGGATTCCGATTGCCGTGGATGTCGTGGTAGGCAAGAAATTCAGCGCTGACGAGCCAGCAATCCTGAAGGATTCAGACAGCGTGGCCGAAGACGACATGATTTTCGACATTGGCCCCAAAAGCGCCCAGGAACTGGTCGATATCATCATGAAGGCTGGAACGGTGGTGTGGAACGGACCGGTCGGGGTATTCGAGTTTGACCAGTTTGGCGCAGGCACGAAGCGCATCGCAGAGGCCATAGCCACCACCAAGGCGTTCACGCTGGCCGGCGGCGGAGACACCATTGCAGCGATCCAGAAGTATGGAATCTACGACAAGGTGTCGTACATATCGACAGCTGGCGGTGCGTTTCTCGAGTATCTTGAGGGAAAGGTGCTTCCGGCGGTGGCCATTCTTGAAGAACGGGCGAAGCGGTAATCTGCACAGCGCGAAGGCGGAATGCGCCGGTGTTCCGCCAGCCATCTTACGGCGGTTTTTTTCCGGAGCCGGCCAAGGAGTATATGTTTAGACGAACGAAGATTGTTGCCACACTGGGTCCTGCCACAGATGACCCGAAAGTTATGGATAAACTCATCGAGGCAGGGGTCGACGTTGTCCGCCTGAACTTCTCGCATGCCACGGCCGAAATCCACGCGCACCGAGCAGAGGCGGCCCGCGAACGGGCCCAAGCCCATGACCGCCAGGTCGGGGTGCTCGTGGATCTTCAGGGCCCAAAAATTCGCATAGGAAGGTTCAGGGACGGGCCGGTCCATCTCGCCGAGGGCGACAATTTCATTATCGACGTCGATCATCCGCTCGATCAGGGTGACCAGCGGTGCGTTGGTACAACCTACAAATCTCTGCCCGATGACGTTTCGCGCGGCTCGACGTTGCTCCTGGACGACGGCCGCATCGTGTTGTGGGTCGACCGTGTCGCCGGTAGCGAGGTTATCTGCAGGGTAGTTGCTGGCGGAGAGCTGTCCAACAACAAAGGCATAAACCGTCAGGGCGGGGGCCTGTCAGCTCCGGCTCTCACGGAGAAGGACCGGGATGACATAAAGGCCGCTGCCGCCATGCACGCAGACTACGTGGCAATCTCCTTTCCGCGCAGCGCCAAGGATGTGGTGGAGGCACGCGAACTGCTGCGGGCTGCTGGCGGACTCGGCGGCATTGTCGCCAAGATCGAGCGTGCCGAGGCTGTGAAGGCTATTGAGGAAATCATTCGCGCGTCTGACGCGGTGATGATCGCGCGTGGCGATCTGGGTGTTGAAATCGGAGATGCCGCGCTGCCGCCGGTGCAGAAGCGGATAATCAAACTTGCCCGGAAGATGAACCGGATCGTCATTACAGCGACCCAAATGATGGAATCGATGATCGAGAATGCGATTCCTACTCGGGCCGAAGTATCGGACGTGGCCAATGCGGTGCTGGATGGAACCGATGCGGTGATGCTGTCGGCCGAGACCGCGATGGGCAAGCATCCGGTGGAGGCGGTAGCAGCGATGGACCGCGTCTGCCGTGAGGCCGAAAAGCATGAAGATACCATCGTTCTGGACCAGCGCATTGACCAGCATTTTAGTCGCATGGATGAAGCGATCGCGCGGGCCACGATGTATGTGGCCAATCATCTTACGGTAAGGGCCATCGCAGCCTTGACGGAGTCCGGGTCTACCGCGCTCTGGATGTCACGCATCAACTCGGCAGTGCCTATTTATGCGCTGACACCCCACGTCGAGACCCGTCGGAAGGTCACGCTTTATCGCGGCGTCTATCCAGTGGGTTTTATGCTCACGTCCAAGGACCCCGCGGTCGTGATGCAGGAAGCGGTCGACGAACTGCGCCGCCGGGGCGCCGTGCGCGACGGCGACCTGACAATACTCACCATCGGTGAGCCCCTGGCCAAGCCAGGGGGCACAAACACGATGAAAATCGTCCGGGTCGGAGAACTGCACAAGGACTAACTGCAGGAAAACGAGACTGGAGACCGGTTTTTCATCGAGGTCCGGCCGGATGGGCTGGACGCCGGGGCTAACCCGCACAAATTTTAAAAGAATCGGGGCACCAACATGACTGGTGACCCAGTGACTTGGCAACGACTTTCCGGGAGAATGGCGTGGATCGGGCGGGCGGTTTATAATCCCCGGCCGCGCCTCCGAACAGCGTGCGGTGAGCCCGCTACAAACGGGTAGCTGTGAGCGAGGTAGCCGGTGTGTGGGCAGGGAAGTCAGGTACATGCCGTGAAGGGGGTAGAGCTGTAAAGGGAGTGGCCATAGGTTATGTGTCCGGTCGTTCTTGTTTTCCAGATCTCGGAACGGACATGGACCGCAGTCGCCGCCCAGCAGCGGTTGGCGCGCAACTACAACAATCGCCGGGGTGGAGGGTTCACTGTTCCAAGCAGCTGAAATCCCAGGTTCGGTGATATTGTCAAATTTCTTACGTAGGAGACCGTTATGGCATTAGTTTCTCTGCGCCAACTGCTGGATCACGCCGCTGAGTACACGTATGGCGTGCCGGCGTTCAATGTGAACAATCTCGAACAGATGCGCGCCATCATGGAAGCCGCTGCCGAGACCGACAGTCCGGTAATCGTTCAGGCTTCTGCAGGTGCCCGTAAATATGCAGGAGCCTCCTTCCTGCGCCACCTGATTCTCGCTGCCATCGAAGAGTGGCCGCAGATTCCGGTAGTCATGCATCAGGATCACGGCGCCAGCCCGGCCGTATGTCAGCGCTCCATTCAGCTTGGTTTTTCCTCGGTCATGATGGATGGCTCGCTGAAGGAAGACATGAAGACCCCGGCGACGTATGAATACAATGTTGATGTCACCCGCCGTGTGGTGGACATGGCTCACGCCTGCGGGGTATCGGTAGAGGGCGAGCTTGGTTGCCTGGGTAGCCTGGAAACAGGGATGGCAGGCGAGGAAGATGGTTCAGGTGCCGAAGGCAAGCTTGATCACAGCCAGTTGCTGACTGACCCTGATCAGGCCGCAGACTTTGTGAAGAAGACCAAGGTGGATGCCTTGGCGATTGCGATTGGCACGAGTCACGGTGCGTACAAGTTCACCCGCCCGCCGACCGGAGAAATCCTCGCCATCGAGCGCATCAAGCAGATCCACAAGCGCATTCCGACCACCCATCTCGTGATGCATGGATCGAGTTCCGTTCCTCAGGACTGGCTCAAGATGATCAACACCTACGGTGGCGACATGGGACAAACCTATGGTGTTCCGGTTGAGGAGATTCAGCAGGGCATCAAGCACGGGGTGCGTAAGGTTAATATCGACACAGATCTGCGCATGGCGTCTACGGGGGCGGTACGCAAGTTCCTGGCGGAAAACAAGAAGGAGTTCGATCCCCGCAAGTGGCTCGTGGCTGCCACCAAAGGCATGAAGGAAGTCTGCAGACTCCGCTATGAGGCGTTTGGTTGTGCGGGGCAGGCCTCGAAGATCAGGCCCGTCAGCCTGGAAGCCATGACCAAGCGTTACGAGAAGGGCGAGCTCGATCCGCGGGTGAACTAGGCCGGACGGCCCTGCCCGGATGCTTGCTGGGCTGTGGCGGTCGAATTGCGGATTGTATGAGGGACGGCTTGCCGTCCCTCGTCGTTTGGGCCGCATATTCCCGCTGGGATTGGGCAGACTTTGGTGCTTGCGTTGCGCTGGCCCCCGGGCCTATTTTGTGAGGCATGGTCTATCGGAAATATCCCTGTCCCTGCTGCGGTTATCGGGTATTCCGGATGCAGCCGGGAAACCACGAAAAATGCCCCATTTGTCTGTGGGAGGACGACCTACCGCAGCTGCGCTTTCCCTGCATGCCGGGCAGCGCCAACCGGGTGTCGCTGGAGCAGGCCCAGATCAACTACGCGTCATTCGGCGTTTCGGAGCGGCGCAATATCGGGTGTGCCCGCGAACCCCTGGAAGGGGAGGATCGGGACGAACTCTGGCGGCCCTTTGATTCGTCCCGTGACAATCCAGAAGAGCCGCAGCACGGCGTGAATTACGCGGACTCTTACCCGCTGGCAGACACCACAGTGCTGTATTACTGGCGTTCGACTTACTGGCGTCGTTTCACGAGCTAACGGCGGGGTGTGGCCACCCCAGTCCTGGCGTGGTCAGGCTGCGCTGAGCAAGAAACGCTTAAAGGCTTCGGCCGCGGCCGGTAGCCGTTTACCGTGACGGTGTACGACGTACCAGTGCCGCATGATTGGAAATTCGGCGATCCGGAGTATGGTTAGCCGCTTGAGCGTGAGCTCCTGCTCGACCGTGGCGCGGGACAGCAATCCCAGTCCAAGACCCGCCTGAACGCTCTGCTTGATTGCCTCGTTGCTGCCAACTTCCATCCCGGTTTTCAGGCGAATTCCCCGCTCGGCGAAGAATCGCTCCATGGCAACCCTTGTCCCGGATCCCGGTTCGCGCACAAGAAAAGTCTCTTCCTGCAAACGGCGCAGCGGGATGTTTTCCCTGTTTGCGAGCGGATGACCAGGGGGCGCCACGATTACCAGCGGGTTTTCCATGAACGCCTGGGCGTCAACGTCGAGGCTCGCCGGGGGTTGTCCCATGACCACGATATCCACAGTGTTGTCACGGAGCTGGCCCAGCAGGGTTTCGCGATTGGTTACGTCAAGACTGACGGTTATGCCCGGGTAGCGTTGATGGAAAGTGGCAAGAAGGCTGGGCACAAAGTAGTTGGCGGTGGAGGCAACCGATATGCGCAGCCTGCCGCTGCTCAGTCCTTTCAGGTCCGCAAGCAGCGTCTCCATTTCGTCCAGCTGTTGTGCGATCGAGCGGCTGTATTGATAAACTTCGCGCCCCGCTTCGGTGAGGTGAATTCGTCTGCCCACCCGCTCGAACAAGGGCACACCGAGCTGTCGCTCGAGCTGCCGTACCTGCATAGAGACTGCCGGCTGACTCAGAAACAGTTCGGTGGCGGCTCGCGTATAACTCAGGTTTCGCGCGACAGACTCAAAAACCTTCATTTGTCGTAAGGTTACATTCATAAGTAATACGTTATTATAATTATCATAAATATTTAGTATTACTTATGCAACTATTACTATACCCTTACACAACTTAGCTGATTGATCCGTCCTTCAGGCATGCCGTAATACGCTCGATCGGTGTGGGTTTCCCATCGGGCGTGGCCGTAAATTTGACTCGGATCAGAACAGACTATGTGTATGGCGCCGGGCCGAATCCCGGACCCTAAACAGATGACAGGAGTAACGAGACCATGTCGGGCAAAGTGAAAAGCTACCAAGCGGGAGTCAAGGAATACCGCGAGACGTACTGGATGCCGGAATACAAGCCGAATGACACCGACCTGCTGGCGGTTTTCAAGATTACCCCTCAGCCGGGCGTTCCGCGCGAAGAGGCGGCGGCGGCGGTGGCGGCCGAGTCCTCGACCGGGACATGGACCACTGTCTGGACTGACCTTCTGACGGATCTGGACTACTACAAAGGGCGAGCCTACCACATCGAGGACGTCCCGGGCGACGATACCTGCTTTTACGCGTTTGTCGCCTACCCCATCGACCTGTTCGAGGAGGGTTCCGTAGTCAACGTGTTTACCTCCCTGGTAGGCAACGTCTTCGGATTCAAGGCAATCCGCGGTCTGCGCCTCGAGGACGTCCGTTTTCCGATCGCTTACGTCAAGACCTGCGGCGGTCCGCCACACGGCATCCAGGTTGAGCGCGATATCATGAACAAGTACGGCCGTCCGATGCTGGGTTGCACGATCAAGCCCAAGCTCGGGCTGTCGGCCAAGAATTACGGCCGGGCTGTATACGAGTGTCTGCGCGGAGGCTTGGACTTTACCAAGGACGACGAGAACGTAAACAGCCAGCCGTTTATGCGCTGGCGGCAGCGCTTCGACTTTGTCATGGAAGCGATTCACAAGGCAGAAAGAGAGACTGGAGAGCGCAAGGGTCATTACCTGAATGTCACCGCGCCCACTCCGGAAGAGATGTACAAAAGAGCCGAACATGCCAAGGAGCTTGGCGCGCCCATCATTATGCACGACTACATTACCGGCGGGTTCTGCGCCAACACCGGTCTGGCTAACTGGTGTCGTGACAATGGCATCCTGTTGCATATCCATCGCGCTATGCACGCCGTTCTTGACCGCAATCCGCATCACGGAATCCACTTCCGCGTACTGACCAAGATCCTGCGTCTGTCTGGGGGCGACCACCTCCATACAGGCACTGTCGTGGGCAAACTTGAAGGGGATCGGGCATCGACGCTTGGCTGGATCGACCTGTTGCGCGAGAAATTTGTCAAGGAAGACCGCAGCCGCGGAATATTCTTTGATCAGGACTGGGGTTCTATGCCTGGAGCTTTTGCCGTCGCTTCCGGCGGAATCCATGTCTGGCACATGCCGGCGCTGGTAACGATTTTCGGTGATGACGCAGTCCTTCAGTTTGGTGGCGGCACCCTCGGTCATCCCTGGGGGAATGCTGCTGGTGCGGCGGCCAATCGTGTTGCCCTTGAGGCCTGTGTCGAGGCACGTAACCAGGGGATTCCCATTGAAAAGGAAGGCAAGGCGATCCTTATGAAGGCTGCGCAATCGAGTCCTGAACTCAAGGTTGCCATGGAGACATGGAAGGAAATCAAGTTCGAATTCGATACGGTCGACAAATTGGATGTTGTCCACAAGTAAGACAGGTGCGTGGTCAGGGCAGCTGCAGCGACTGATTCGCTGCACCTGCCCCGCTTGGCACAGCAGGAAATGTGCCGATTGAAGCCAGCAGCGACATCAATACAGAATTGGAGCAATCCACATGAGCGAAATGCAAGATTACAAGTCGAGCCTGACAGACATTTCTAGCCGCAAATTTGAAACATTCTCCTATCTTCCGGCGATGAATGCCGCAGAAATCCGCAAGCAGGTGGAGTATATCGTCAAGCGCGGCTGGAACCCGGCGATTGAGCATACCGAACCGGAAAATTCCTTCGGCCACTACTGGTACATGTGGAAGCTGCCGATGTTCGGCGAAACCAGCGTTGACCGGATCCTGTCCGAGGCCGATGCCTGTCACAAGGCGCATCCCAATAATCACGTGCGTCTCGTGGGATACGACAACTACAAGCAGTCACAGGGTGCCGCGATGGTGATTTACCGCGGCCGGATCACGTCCTGAGCGACGGTTCCGTGGTGCTGCCCTCCTGGTCGCTGCTCAGTGACCGGAGGGCACCCTGCCACGGCAGAAGTGTATCTCCGTGTGCAGGCAGCTCCTGCCGTCTAGGGGTAAAACGCTAGCGGGTCCCGACGGCGGGTTCCATGTCGGCTCGAAGTTTCGAGGTATGGAACTATGAACAAGGTCCAATCTACATTGAAGGCGCACGACGACCTTTCCTCGCAGTACATGGTGGAAACAGAGCCCTACTACCGGGCTGTTTCCAATGAAATCGCGTTGTACGAGGCCGCCTACAGTGCCCGTATGCCGGTCATGCTCAAAGGTCCAACGGGGTGCGGGAAGAGCCGGTTTGTCGAGTACGTGGCGTGGAAGCTCAAGCGGCCCCTGATCACGGTGGCATGTAATGAGGACATGACCGCTTCGGATCTGGTTGGCCGCTTTCTGCTGGACGCGAACGGTACGAAGTGGCACGACGGGCCGCTTACCGTAGCAGCCAGAATTGGCGCCATCTGTTATCTGGATGAGGTTGTCGAGGCGCGCCAAGACACGACAGTGGTGATTCACCCGTTAACCGATCATCGGCGCCAGCTGCCTCTCGAGAAGAAGGGGGAGCTCGTGCACTGTCATGCGGATTTTCAGCTGGTCATTTCGTACAATCCGGGCTATCAAAGTCTCATGAAAGACTTGAAGCAATCGACCAAACAGCGGTTCGGGGCAATCGATTTCGATTACCCGGACGCCGAAATCGAAGTGGAGATCGTCCAACATGAGACTTCTGTTGGCCGGGACGTCGCTGAAAAGCTGGTGCAGATCGCGCACCGGGCGCGCAACCTCAAAGGCCATGGTTTGGATGAAGGCATATCCACGCGCCTGCTGGCCTATGCCGGGCAGTTGATATTCCGGGGGATTGAACCGCGTGCGGCCTGTGAGATGACCCTGGTCCGGCCGATAACAGACGATCCGGATATGCGCGATACCCTGGACGCGGCAATCAGCACGTATTTCTGAGCGCGGCGTCGATCTCATGGTTCATGAGATCAGGTACCCGGGTATCCATCGCGAGGGTTACGGAGGTATGACGGATCGCGGTGGTGTCGTCAGGGACGCCCGAGTTTTCGATCTTACCTCGGAAAGCGAAACCCGCCGGGGGTGGACGCGTTCCCGGTTCGACAAACTGTATGGCGAGGTGCGTGCGGCCTGGGAGTCTCATGGCCGTGTTGCTGGTAGTCTTTCGTCTGATCTGCGGGTGCGCGACGAACGCATCTGCGCCGAGTCCATACGCCCGGCTCGTGATCTCGGCTGGTCGCCTGATCCGGATCGCGAAGATGAATTAGGCCGAAGTTTGATGTATCGCCCAACATGACAGTCAATCTCGATGAATATAAGGAGCACCTCAGTCACCTTGAGCCGCACGTGAGGGATGTTCTCGGCGAGAGTTTCGCCGAGGCGGCGCGGGTGATGTCTCCCCAGGGCCTGCAGCGCTGGCTGGAAGGGGCAAAGACGCTGACCCAGCTCGGCCGGGGGAATGAGCTTGTAATAACCTATCTCCAGGCGCTTCCGGTCGTGGCGAAGGAGGTGGGCGAGGATATTCTGGCGGACTGCATTACCTCCGCCATGAAGCTGGCATCGATGGTGAGCGGCGAGGTGATCCAGCTGCTGTTCGACACCCTGCCGCTTGCCGCTGGCCGTCTCGGAGACGCTGAGCTGCTGCGGGGCTATCTCGGACTCGTCCACCAGCTGTCGGCGCGGGTACCCCGCGGGCTGCGACCCCTTCTGACCCACCTGGATGAGCTTTTCGCGAAGCTCACGCTTGGCGGCCTGCGCCGCTGGGCCATGTGGGGAGCACAGGCGCATGCCCGAGATTTCGCGGCGCAGATTGCCTATTTTGACCTTAAGAGCGCTGATAGTCAGAGCGTCCTCCAGAAGGAGAGGCGCGGCACCCTTTTTATAGACAGCCAGAGAAAGCTGAATTTCTATTTGCGGGCATTCTGGGGGCGCGACTTCTTCTTGAGGCCGACATCGGGCGACTATGAGACGCGCGAGGGTTACCGGCCGTTCATAGAGCAGCGCGTGATCCATCTGCCGGACGCCTACGACGATTTTTTTGGCATATCGGGAAAGGAACTGTACCGGGCCTCGGCGGCGCATGCGGCGTCGCATCTGGTTTATACCCATACCGCGATTTCAATGGAACAGCTGAATCCAGTCCAGATGTTTCTCATTGGCATTTTTGAGGACGCACGTGTGGAACATCTCGCACTGTGCGAGTTTCCGGGAATGAAGCAGCTGTGGTCCCAGTTCCATGCCAAGGTGCACGAGTCGGATCGTTCGACCGAACCGGTAGTGGGATTTCTCGAACGCTTGGCCTACGCGCTTCTTGACGATGGTTACAGTGATGGCGACCGTCTGATACAGGATCTTGTTGCTCGATTTCGGGATGAGTGCCGGAATCGGGCCGATGATAACCAGGTTTCCTGGGATCTGGGGGTAAGTCTCTACAACTCATTGCGGGACCTCGGGACCCTGCCGTCGTTGCGGACGCTCGAAACCTTGGCCATTCCCTACCGGGACGATAATCGCTACTGCTGGGCCTCGGACGAAGTGTCCTGGCAACAGGCGGAGTATGTGCCGGCGCCAAAGCAGGTGCGGAAATACGTCAGTACCCTGGAAATGGTGAATGAGCTCGATTGCGAACTGGCCGGGGACGATGCCCAGGAGATCTGGGTTCTGAAGGAGCCGTTCTATCTGGATCAGGAAGGCTGTACGATCAATGAACTGGAAGGGAGAGAGCCGGTTTCAGAACCCCATCACTATCCAGAATGGGACTATACCGTTCAGCTTCACCGGCCGAGCTGGACTACGGTGCTGGAGAAGCGGCAACGCGGCGGCGATCCGGCGGAAATAGATGACATTCTCACGGTTCACAAGCCGGTAGCCTCACGTCTGCGCCACATCATTGATGCCATGCAACCGGAAGGTGTGCAGCGTTTTCGCCATCAAGAGGACGGCGAAGAGATCGACCTGAATGCCGCCATCCGGGCCATGATCGATATCCGCATGGGACAGATGCCGGATCAACGGATAAATGTCCGCATCGTTCGCAAGGTGCGTGATCTGGCCGTGCTGGTGCTGCTAGATTTGTCAGAGTCGACGAATGAAAAGCTGGGGGCGTCGGTTAAACCCGTGATCCAGCTGGCGCGGGAGGCGACGGCCCTGCTGTCCTGGGCTATCGATCGGGTCGGCGACCCTTTTGCCATTCATGGTTTCGCGTCGGACGGTCGGCACGAGGTGAAATACTATCGCTTCAAGGATTTCCGGGATCCCTACGGCGATGAGGTCAAGGCGCGACTGGCTGGGATGCAAGGGGGCCTTTCAACGCGGATGGGCGCTGCACTGCGGCATGCTGCGACCTTTCTTCTGAAGCAGCCGGAGCATAAGAAGCTGATTCTGCTGCTCTCTGACGGTGAGCCCGCAGACATCGACGTTCGTGATCCGCAATATCTGCGGCACGACACCAAGAAGGCAGTCGAAGAGCTTGCCGCTCGCGGCGTGCACACTTTCTGTATGACCCTGGATCCGCACGCAGACGACTATGTCGCGCGCATCTTCGGTTCCAAAAGCTATATGGTTGTCGATCACGTGGACCGGCTGCCGGAACGTCTGCCACAGCTCTACGCCGGTCTGACGCGGTAAGGGGTCTGGCGCGGACAGAGTTGCGTTCGGCCGGCGCTTAGCCGGTGAACGTGGGGTGATCACACGAAGGCCCGTTTCCGCTATGCTCAGGGCGAGCTATGGCGGGTCCACGCAGAGCGCGAATGAGTGGCTAACAGGGCGGACAGGTATGTTTTCGCAACGCATTGAGCGGCTTACCGGATCGTTGATACGTGAAATCCTGGCGCTGACCCAGCGCGAGGGCGTCATTTCGTTTGCCGGTGGTTTGCCGGCAATGGAAGCAATGCCGGAACTAAACCTGGCTGCGTTGCCTCAGCAGCTTCGTCAATACGGCACTACGGAAGGGGAGCCATCCCTGCGTGAACGGATCGCTGCCGATTTGACCCGGATCGGCCGCACCTGCGCGGCGGACCAGGTTTTGGTCACTGCCGGGTCGCAGCAGGGCATTGATCTGGTATCGAAACTGTTCATCGATCCCGGCACGCCGGTCATGCTTGAATCCCCGAGTTACTTGGCGGCCATTCAGCCGTTCCACCTGTTCGGCGCACGCTTTCTGCCGTTGCGGCTATTCCCGGATGGGATCGATCCATCCGAGCTTGCTGAAGAAATTCGCCGGCAGCGGCCGAGCTTTGTTTACCTGATTCCGACTTTTCAGAATCCGTCCGGCTACTGCTACTCGGAGTCGGTACGGGCCGAGATTGCGCGGGTGCTTGACAGTGAGGGTGTTCCGCTCGTTGAGGATGAACCGTATCGGGAATTGCGTTACGGGGCGGCCGATCATGTCCCCATCTCCGGCCGTCTGAAATCGTCTTCGTGGATTTATCTGGGCAGCTTGTCGAAAACCGGGATGCCCGGCATACGTATCGGATATGCCGCAGCGTCTCCTGATCTGTATCCGCTGTTGGTGCGTCTTAAGCAGGGTACCGATTTGCACAGCAACCGTCCTGGACAGTGGTGGGCTGACCGGTTCCTGCGCAGCCCCGATTACCCGGAGCATCTGGAACGGCTGCGTGCCCGCTACCGTGCCAGACGCGACGCCATGGCCGCCGCCCTGGACCGCCATTTTCGTGACCTCGCGCAATGGGAGGTGCCGGCTGGCGGCTTGTTTTTTTGGATACAGCTCAACCGGCCGGTGGATACCCGCGAACTCCTTCGGAAGACCCTGGAACAGGATGTGGCGTTTATGCCAGGGGAGCCTTTTTTCCCAGGCAGTGATCAGCCGCGCGGGTTTTTGCGGCTGAATTTCAGTCATGCTGGAGATGAAGCGATCGAGCGCGGAATCAGAATACTTGCGCAGGTGGCGCGCAGCGCCGGTTGCTGATCCGCGTGCTCCTCTGCAGCGCGACCGTGATGTCTGCGAATCGTCTGTCCGCGGAACTGGTCCGGGGAATGTTTTCGGCCTGAGGCGCCACCTACATATATTTCATAGAGCAGATCTGATGATGAAAGATGTGAACGAACTGGTAAGCGGGTTCCGGCGGTTCCAGAAGCATTACTTTTCCGAAGACCGCGCGCTCTATGAGCGGCTTACGCATCAGGGCCAGTCGCCCAAGGTGATGATCATGGCCTGCTGCGATTCCCGCGTGGATCCGGCAATCATCACTGACAGTAATCCGGGCGACCTGTTCGTGGTGCGCAACGTGGCAAACATCGTGCCGCCCTGTGAGCTGGGCGGAGGTTACCATGGCACCAGTGCGGCGCTGGAGTTCGCGGTCAGTGCGCTGCGTGTAAGCCAGATAATCGTGATGGGGCATGCCCGATGCGGAGGCATACGTGCGTTGCTGGAAGATTCCCAGGAGCATGTCGTATCGACCGGGTTCATCGCTCCATGGATGTCTATTGTGGCCGAAGCTCGCAGCGAAGTTCAGGCGCTGTTCCCCGGGGCCGCATCGGAATCGCGTGAGCGGGCCTGCGAACAGGCGGCCATCCGGATTTCACTGCGAAATTTGACGGGATTTCCGTTTGTCCGTGAAGCAGTAGACGCGGGCCTGTTGACGCTGCATGGCTGGTATTTTGACCTGGAGCGTGGCGAGCTGCTGTGTCATTCTCCGCATACCGGTGCGTTTGAGGTGGCTGTTGCGCGCCTCTAGTGCTGTCTCGTTAGTCGCGGACAGCCTGAGTAACTGCCATGTTCAGCCTGTTATGGTCTGCCGCATGGGTGCCGGTGCACCTATCCAGAATGTCAGGTCGCGGTCAAGAAAGTCCTCCACGGACATATAATGCGAGCCGTCGCAGGAGAAAGTCAGACCCACCATGCCGTTCATGACATTGAGCGACCCGGAGCGCAGGTAGATCGTTTCATCCAGGAAGCGCAGGGCGCGAAACTGTTCCAGCACACGGATGATATCGAATTCCTTGGTTTTTGCGTTCTCCGCATAAGGGCGGGCGCGATAGACCAGACGCATCTCCGGATTTATGAGCTCTTCGATGTCGTGCAGGTGATAGTTGTGCGGGTCGTCCAGCAGCCACAGGGAGCAGTGTCCGCTGGAGAAGTGGACGTGGCTGTGGAATACACCGCACTCGCGCATCAGCGCCTCGGCGGCAAAGATTGATTCGTTGGCGTACCTGTCGAATACACTGGGTGTGCGCGTCTGCATAAATACCGTTCCGCGCACGGACGGGTCTCCACGGAACTGCTGCCAGTGCACCTTATTCGGCACGGAAATGCGGGGGTCGCGCAGCAGATCGTTGACCGCGAAATCCGCGGCGATGAAACCGAGCAGCTGGTCATCGCGGCGCACTGCCTGCAGTACCGTCAGGCAGTATTCGAACGTATATTTGGATACATAGACTGAAGACAGCATTACGCCTTTGAAGGGCAGGTGATTTTTGAGGTATGGTCGATCTGACAGGTTACGGCCACGCCAGGAAGGATCCGGGCCGGATGCCCGGACCATGGACGACAGCTCGATTCCGTTCAGGTCCCATGCGTACAACAGCTGGCAGTTGGGAAGCATGGACAGGCTCTCACGCAGCCGTTCATCAATGGCGTCAGCATCGGGCCAGGCATCGCCCACCCGTTCCGCCACACGCGCGAATGGTGCCGCGACGATTTCCGCGAGTGCCGCTTTCTTTGCCAGAATAGTCTGCTGAAGTGTGGTCATGACCGTACCCCGAATCGTGGTCTTTTCATTGAGATCCAAGGATTACAGGCTATATTGTCCGTGTGTCATGGGAGTGACATCGCCATGCAGTCTTCAGTGCGTGGATTGGTTCCCCCCGAGCGGGTCTCGGAAGATCTTCGGATGCCTTGCGTGGGAAATGCAGGGTGGCGGTGCCTGGCAGGCCAGGCCGGTGGCTAATCCTTGCGCAACCAGATTGATTGGTGTTAGCGTACCGCCCCCAAATGGCGCCTGTACGTGCGTGGCGGGCAGTCGACTGCGGAAGGGCCAGGTGTGGTGCCGGCGCTTTTTATCGACAGGCGGCCGGACTTTAGGCGGGACGGCCAGCGGTGCTGGCTGCCCGGTGCAAAGAGTGTCTACTGGTCTGACCTGAACGGCAACAGGCATGCATTTCGCGAATATTGTGGGGGGGCTGGCCGGTACTCTGACCACCGTCGCTTTCTTTCCTCAGGCCATAAAGGCCTGGAAGACAAGGTCCACCAAGGACGTTTCGCTGGGAATGTTCGGTCTTTTTGCGGCGGGCGTATTTCTGTGGATTATTTATGGAATTGGAATTCAATCGGTTCCTGTGATTGTCGCTAACACGATCACGTTCGTTCTTGCAGTGACGATCCTGGTGTTAAAGATAAAGCATAAATGAGCTCGAATTGCCCGGCGCAACGTGTCGTCCTTACCTGAATATCCCATCGGTGTTTTCGATTCTGGTGTCGGAGGTCTGACCGTTGTGCAGGCGCTGCGGCGGCGGTTGCCGCACGAGAACATATGCTACTTCGGCGACACGGCGCGGGTTCCCTATGGGGTGAAGTCACGGGAAACGATCGCGAGCTTTGCTGTACAGATTGTGGATTTTCTTCTCGAACATCGGGTAAAGATCCTCGTTATAGCGTGCAACACGATGGCCGCTGTTGCCACGCAGGCTATCCGCTCTCGGTCTCCGGTTCCGGTTCTCGACGTGATCGACGCAGGTGCCCGTGGTGCCGTTAAGGACGCGTGCGGCCGGCGCGTAGGCGTGATTGGTACCCTGGCGACAGTTGCGAGCGGTGCCTACGACCGGGCGATAGCGCTTTATGACCCCACGATCCAGGTGCAGTCCTTGGCCTGCCCGTTGCTGGTGCCCCTGGTGGAAGAGGGCTGGCTGGATCATGCCGTCACGCGCCTAACGGCTGAAGAATACCTCCGGCCGCTTTGCCGAGACGGCATAGACACGCTGGTGCTGGGTTGCACCCATTATCCCTTGCTAAAGCCACTGCTACGGGATGTCGTTGGCGCCGGTGTACGCCTGGTGGATTCCGCAGATGCGATTGCAGACCAGGTAGCCGCCCTGCTCGAAGCGCAGCAACTGGCCAATCCGCAGACCGGTACCCCGGAGTGCCGCTTTTTCGTCACCGATGTGCCGCAGCGGTTCCAGGAGGTTGGGAGCCGCTTTCTGGGCGAGGAGCTCGAAAACGTGCATGTTGTGAAGCTCTGACGGGTGAACCATCAGACCGGTTTCTGGTGGCCATAAAACCCCTCTGCGGAGAGGATCAGGACGGGGGACCGCGGGCGGCTGCGCCAGCTGTACTGGCCTGTGCGCAACGGATTCCGTTCCGCGTCCACCTTTTTTGACGCCGTCGTTGCAATGCCGACCATCCATCGCCATTGTCTCGTCGGCGGTGAACTACAGCTGATGGCGTGATTAAGTCGACTTCCCGGCCAGTCGACTGCACCATGCCTTGTCCGCGGGCAGCCGACACCCACAATCTGCCGTACCACCGCAGCTTGTTGCGGAGCAGCGGTTCTCCGCATCGGCCGATCAGCGCCATGCGCCGTGTCCGCTTGTTTGGCAGCAGGGTAAAACCCTGAGCCACGGCTCGTCTTTCTGCTCCGCGATTGCCCGGATTTGACTCGTTGCTGTCTCTTCCCCATGATCAAGGGGCCAGCCGGCTGGGTAGATGATGACAATGCGGGAAGAGGCATTCTCGACCCGGTGCACACGATAAGGGAGGCGAATGAAGGAACCTGAAGGCAAAGTCGACCGGACAGTCGCAACGGGTCTGCGCCTTATCGAGGGGTTCGGGCTTGGGCTCATCGCTGTTGGAACCGTGATCGCGATCGGACACATGGCGATGCAAGTGGTCCACACTGGCGTGGTGGCTGTGCAGGATATTCTGCTTCTATTCATCTATCTCGAGATCATCACCATGGTGGGCCTTTATTTTTCCAGCGGCAAGCTGCCGCTGCGCTACACCCTCTATATCGCCATGGTGGCCATTGCCCGCTATATCATATTGGGAATGAAAGGAATGACGGGGTGGACTATCGTCGCCCTTTCCAGCGCCATACTTGTGCTGGCGCTTGCCGCCATTGCGATCGGCTTTGGCGACGCCTGGTTCCCAAACGACAACAGCTAGGCAGACCGTTGGTACGGGCATCGGCCGGCCTCCGCGTGGTCGGTTGCCTTGGAGCAATTGCCGTGGGTAGCGCCTTTTCGTCAAACGACCCGGCGTTGCCGCCAGCGTGGTGTAAACCCACCATCTGCCGCCGTCCAGGCGCCGGGCGCTGCAGCCGGGATAGGTTTTGACGCCGCCCCCGTTTAAAATAACGGGATACCCAGAACGACAGGAACCGTAGCCGATGTCTGAACCGATATTTAATTCGAGCCTGAAAAGCCTTCCGCTGCTGCATCGCGGCAAGGTGCGGGATATCTATTCTGTTGATGACGGCCACATGCTGATCGTGGCCACAGACCGTATCTCCGCCTTCGATGTGGTGTTGCCCACACCCATCCCGGACAAGGGTGCGGTGCTGACGAGTTTGTCGAATTTCTGGTTTGCGCGATTGCGGCATATTGTACCCAATCACCAGTCGGATCTTGCGCTTGAGCAGGTACTTCCGAATGCCGTTGAGCGCGAACCGCTTTTGGGTCGGAGCATGATCGTCCGCAGATTGAAACCGCTGCCGGTGGAGGCGATCGTCCGCGGCTATCTCGTGGGATCCGGCTGGAAGGAATACCGGAAATCGGGCACAGTTTGCGGCATTCCGCTGCCCAAGGGTTTGCAGGAGGCAGAGCGCCTTCCGCAAACGCTGTTCACCCCGTCCACCAAGGCTGAGGCCGGGGCTCATGACGAGAACATAAGCTTCGAGCGCATGGTGGAGCTGATCGGGAAAGATCTGGCGGACCGGGTGCGGAACGCCAGCGTGGCCTTGTATACGGAAGCCGCGGCCTATGCCCTGACGCGCGGCATCATCATTGCCGACACCAAGTTCGAGTTTGGTCTCGACGATGCCGGGGCACTTGTGCTGATCGACGAGGTGTTGACCCCGGACTCGTCGCGGTTCTGGCCAGCCGACCAATACCGCCCGGGAAGCAACCCGCCCAGTTTCGATAAACAGTATGTACGTGATTACCTGGAGTCGATCAGCTGGAATAAGCGGCCGCCGGCCCCGGCTTTGCCTGCAGAAATCGTCGATCGTACAAGGGAAAAATATCAGGAAGCCCTGCGTCGGCTTTCCACGAAGTCGGCCGGGAAGGCCGCGGGTTGATGGGCGCGGAGACCGGCATTCATCCCCTGGTTCGCCCGCATCGCCATATCAAACCTAATTCGGACCGAAAGAGCGAAAGATGAGGAAGGTTTGGGTCATCATTGCTGCAGTGGTTTTGCTCGTGACCGCATGCAAACGTCAATCGGTGAACCAGACGTCGGACTGGGCAGGGTCGAAGTCCAGGCCGACAGAGGTTGCCGGCTTTTCTGCGGGGCAGATTGCCCTGGGCCGGCGGCTCTTTCGGGCAAACTGTGAGTCTTGCCACGGTGCACGGGCGCAGGGCCATTCAGAATGGCGGGCACCCGGTACGGGCCGGATTACCATGGCGGCGCCGGCCTTAAATGATAGCGCAGGTGCGGCGGGTCGCAGTTCCAGGCAGATGGTCTCCGCCATCGAGAACGGGATGCGCTTGCCAGACGGGAAAGTGGCGATGCCGGCCTGGAAGGACCGTCTGAGCCGTACCGAGATTGACGATGTTGTAGCCTGGGTCCGGTCGTTGCAGTCGGTACAGGTCCGGCAGAAGGTTGCGGTGCCGCAGGCCGGAAAGCCGCCAGCGGGCTAGGGGGCAGGCAGACCGGGTGGAACTCGATCCCGTTTCCACCGGCTAGGATTACAGGACCGCCAGCGACTCGCCATCGGCATGGCTGGCATTTTGACATGCATCAACGCGCCAACTGCTCTTTTGGCTAGTCTGGCCGGGATGAGCCGGTGGCTGACTGATCAATTTGAGGAATGAATGCCGTGTACGGATTCAGTGTTCAAGTGCAGGACAGTTTCGATGTCGCAGTGACGAAGGCTGTCGCTGCGCTCAAGACCGAGGGTTTCGGCGTGCTGACCGACATCGACGTCATGAAGACCATGAAGGAGAAGCTCGGCGTGGAAGGCCGCCCATACCGGATTCTCGGGGCCTGCAATCCAGCTCTTGCGCACCAGGCGATTACCGCCGATCCGGACATCGGTTTGCTGCTTCCCTGCAATGTGATCGTGCGCGAGGAGCCCGATGGCCGAGTGACGGTGGGTTTCATGGATCCCATTTCGGTGCTGCGATTGACCGACAATCCTGGGGTTGAGAAGCTGGCGCGCGAAGTTCGATCTCGATTGGAAAGGGTGAGAGACATGCTTGCCCGCTAGTCCCTGCGTGGCAGGTCGGTGCGCTGGCGCGTGGCTGGGCACGCAGGACACCGCGTTGTGATCCGGGCAGCTGGTGGGTGAAACCCGGGACGGGAGGTCAGAATGTACAGCTGGGACGGGGGAAACATGATGGGCTATGGCGCTTGGTGGGGAATGGGTTGGCTGTTCATGGCACTGTTCTGGCTGGCCATCATCTTGGCCGTCGTGGCCTTGTTAAAATGGCTGCTCGGGTCGTCCGCGCGCAGCGATGAGCCGCGACCGAAGGATGCCCTGGAGATTCTGAAAGAGCGCTACGCCCGCGGCGAGATTGGGCGCGAGGAATTTCAGGAGAAGAAGCGGGATCTGGGCTAGACGGGCTGCGGTGGGGTCCATTTTTCTGTGCTAGGGCGTCGGGGTGCCTTGGGCGAGTCCCCGCCTTCCAGCGTCAGGCGGGCGGGCCTCAAACTCTCGGGGCCAGCCGGCTGATCCAGAACTCGGGGTCCTCGTTTCCGGTCCAACGGAAGACATCGGCTTCATCGCTTCCTGGCTCCTGGAGTTCGTGCAGCTGGTGCTGCAGTACGGCGTGGGTGGCATCCGAGATGTCTTGTCCGGTGTGGGAGCGCCGGTCCAGTCGCTGCTCGAGCTCGTGGGTCGGCGCGATACACCGGATGATGCCGAAAGGGGATTTTAGAGCGCTTGCGAGCGTTGCGACCTGCCGGCGTTGTGCCCGGCGCAGATAGGTGGCATCCAAGATTGCCCAGCGCCCGGACTCCAGCACCGGGCGGGCGCGTTGCAGGAGACCCTGATAGGTCCGGGCGGTCATGTCGGCGTTATATAGTCCCTCCCCGTACCGGGCCGTCCGGCTCTGCTCGAGCGGGACGCCAGCCAGGTGTTTTCGCACGGCGTCCGAGCGTATGACGATGCCTCCGATGGATTCGGCGATGTGAAGTGCAGCGGTGGTTTTGCCGCTGGCGCTTGGACCGCAGGTGATTAGAAGGCCGCCGGTGCGGCCGGTGGCATAGGATTCGGCCAGCTCGAAGTAGCGCAATGCCTTGTCCTCGGCCACTCCCTGCTGCGCCAATTGTTTCTGGCTGTCCTGCAGAAGTGATAAGACCTTACCGCGCACGCATGCTCTGTAGGCCTGGTAGAAATCGAGCACGATCAGTCCCTCATAGTCATCAGTTCTCTGCAGATAATCGTTGATAAAGCAGTTTCCGAACTGCGATTGGGCGAGCGCATCGAGATCCATCGTAAGAAATGCGACGTCGCCGATCGCATCTCCCGCCCGGAAATCCTGGCTGAACTCAATGCAATCGAAGATGACCACGTCGTCGTTGTATAGACACATGTTTCCGAGATGCAGGTCGCCATGGCCGTCCACGATTCGCCCCGCCCTGACCCGCTCCGAAAACACGGAAGCGTTGTCTTGGAGGAAGTGCTCGGTGTAGCTTCTGATCCGGGTGAACTGGGTTTGTGAGATGGTACGGCCGATATAGGGTTCCGTTTCGGCCAAATTCTGGCGGACGCGGTCGGAAATGTTGTTCAGGCTGCCGTGATGGTCGATATGGGGGCCACGTTCCGCCACGGCGTGGAAGCGGGCCAGCTGGCGGGCGATGTTGCGCATCTGTGTGCGCTCAAGCTGTGCTGATGTAGCGACCCGGTCCAGCATTCCTTCCTGCGGCAGACGGATCATCTTGACGCCGTAGTCGGTGGCCTTGCCATCGGCAGAGTCGGTTACGTTACCGACAATCCAGCGTCCCTGGCGCTCGTGTATGGGCACGACACCGAGGTATATCTGGGGTGCCAGCCGCCTGTTGAGGTGTACTTCATCCTCGCATGCTCGCTGCCTGCGGGACAGCGTGGTGAAATCAAGAAATCCGAGGTTGATTGGCTTCTTGACCTTGTAGGCGTATGAACCGGCGAGAAAAATGTCAGAGATATGTGTGCTCAGATGGACAATCTTGTCCGCCGGATGTGGGTACGGTTGCGCTTCGCCCAAGGCGGTTAGCATGAGCTGGTAGCGGGAAGATGGCCGGTCCACGTTGTCTCCCGATTAATCATAAAAGCATGAGCCTTTTCCGGCGACTGTGCTTTGACTCCAGTCAAGACGGCTGGCCAGGGGCGCCGACCTGCAATGCAGGTTCCCCTGTTCTGGGTTTTTGGTCCGGAAGCCCCCATATTCAGGTATATACTGGATGCGGCCGCGGCGGGTGTGTACGGCCTATTGACCTTCACACGATAGGAAGTATTACTGTCATCTATGTCCCACGACGCAGACTGGGCGTGCTTTACGAGGTTTTCCATGGTACCCGCGGAGATGGGCCGCGCGGTTTGTCTTTCTTCGGCAGTTACGGCAATAATCCGGGCGGACGCGTCGGGCACCGTCCACACCGATCATGGAACGGAGACGACTTTTGGCTGATATGGCGAAACCCCTGCGGCTGTCCATCGGCGGCATGAACTGCGCCGGATGCGTGGCGACCGTCGAGACTGCGTTACGGGCGGTGCCTGGCGTAACAGATGCGACAGTGAATTTTGCCGAACATACGGCCTCCGTAGCTGGCAGCGCGTCTGCGGAGAACCTGGTCGCAGCAGTGAAGGCTGCCGGGTACGAGGCGGCCGAACTGCGTGGGGCGGGAGACGAGGCGCAGAAGGAGGCGGCAGAAATGGTCCACTATCGCCGCCTTCTGCGGAAGACTGCGGTAGCCGGAATTGTCGGGGTGCCGTTGCTGGTGGCGGGGCCGCTGGGGTGGCTGCCGGCACTTTCGACGCCCGCGGGGCAGTTGTTCTGGCTCGCCGTGGGTGCGGCGACGCTTTTCGTCATGGCTTATTCCGGCGGTCATTTTTTCAAAGGGGCGTGGAAGGCGTTCTGGATCCACAATGCCAACATGGATACGCTCGTCGCCCTGGGTACCGGCGCGGCCTGGACGTACTCGATCGCGGTCGCCGCATTTCCCCGCATGGTTCCAGTTCTTGCCCAGCACGCCTATTTTGAGGCGGCCGCGATCATCATTGCCCTGATAAATCTCGGCTCGGCCCTGGAAATGCGTGCGCGGGGAAAGACCTCGGAAGCAATTAAGCGGTTAATCGGTCTGCAGCCGAAAACGGCGCGCGTGATCCGCGACGGACGGGAAACTGATGTACCGATCGAAGAGGTGGGCCTGCAGGAGACGTTGCGTGTTCGCCCCGGAGAAAAGATAGCGGTGGACGGGATCGTCATAGATGGTCACTCAACGGTCGATGAGTCGATGCTCACAGGGGAGCCGCTGCCGGTCAAGAAGGAGGCGGGCAACGAGGTCGTTGGGGGGACGTTGAACAAATCCGGCACCTTTCTGTTTCAGGCCACGCGCATCGGCAAGGATACGGCGCTTGCTCATATCATCGAGATGGTCCGTCAGGCACAAAACTCCAAGCCGGCCATCGGCCGGCTGGCAGACCAGATCTCCTCTGTCTTTGTGCCTGGAGTCCTGATTATCGCGGTCATTACCTTTCTGGTTTGGTTCAATATCGGACCGAATCCAGTTCTGGGCTACGCGCTGGTAGCGACCATGACGGTTCTGATTATCGCGTGTCCCTGTGCCCTTGGGCTGGCTACGCCGATCTCCATTATGGTCGGTGTCGGGAAGGCCGCCGAGTACGGCATACTGATCCGCAAGGGTGACGCGTTGCAGCAGGCAGGCCGCCTGACGACGGTTGTGCTGGACAAGACCGGAACGGTCACCGCTGGACGGCCAACTGTGACTTCGCTGCTCGCGGCGCCAGACTGGGACGAGATGCAGTTGCTGCAGCTTGCCGCAAGTATCGAGGCGGGTTCCGAGCATCCTCTGGCCGAGGCGGTGATGGCAGCGGCTTCGGCGCGCGGCATTTCCACGCTGGAACTCTCGGGTTTCGAGGCAATTCCGGGCAGGGGTGTGCGTGCCGTTGTGACCGGTGGCGCAGTCCAGACACAGTCCGCTGGCGGTCCGGCTCCGGCGCGAACGACCGGCCAGCTGCTGCTTGGCAATGAAGCGCTCATGCGCAGCTATGGAATCGATTTGGGCAGCTTTACCGGCAAGGTTGCCGCATTGGCGGCGCGTGCCGAGACACCGATGTATCTCGCTGTGGACGGGGTGATCGCCGGAATCGTTGCGGTGTCGGATCCGGTAAAGCCCGATTCGCAGGATGCTATTGCCCGGTTGCATGCGACCGGGCTCAAGGTGGTCATGCTTACCGGTGATAACAAGATCACCGCCGACGCGGTGGCGCGGCAGGTTGGCGTCGACGAGGTGATCGCGGACGTATTGCCTGCTGACAAGGCGCACCAGATTGAATTGCTGCAGGCCCGGGGCGAGGTTGTGGGCATGATCGGTGACGGCATCAATGATGCACCCGCGCTGGCCCGGGCGGATGTCGGCTTTGCCATAGGAACGGGCACCGACGTCGCAATCGAGAGCGCTGATGTCACACTCATTCGCGGCTCTTTGCATGGCGTCGCCGATGCCATTGGAATATCGAAGGCGACCGTCCGCAATATCAAGCAGAATCTATTCGGTTCGTTTGTCTATAATTTATTGGGGATTCCGATCGCTGCCGGTGCCCTGTTTCCGCTGTTTCATCTGCTTCTTAATCCCATCATCGCCGGCGGCGCCATGGCCATGTCCTCGTTTACCGTCGTGTCCAACGCCAATCGCCTGCGCTGGTACGCTTCCGGAGAAAGGCGACCGTGAACGCGCTGGCCGTGGACAGTGTTGGCGTGGTGGTGGCCGGTCTCATCGTATGGTGGTTCTGGTTGTCGAAACCAGATGCGCAACGTGCCCGCGAGGGAGCGCCAATCGATATTTTGGTGGCCGATGGTGTCTATACGCCTGCCCGGATTGAGGTGCCGGCCGGCCGGCCGCTGACCCTCCGTTTTACGCGCAAAGATCCCAGCCCATGCGCGGAAAAGGTTGTATTCGAAGGCCTAAACATCACCCGTGATCTACCCCTCGATAAGCCGCTGGATGTGGTCATTGTGCCTGACCACCCGGGTGAGTACACGTTCACCTGCCAGATGAAGATGTATCGGGGGACGCTGGTGGTCAGAAGCGGCCAGTAGCGGCTGTACGAGCAGGGCGGTGGTGCGGCTTGTGGCAGTCCAGACGGAAGGTGCTTATGTCTCCCGATTATTTTCAGGCGCGCATTTCGCGAGAGATATGGGACGGCAAGTATCGGTTTCGTGAGCGCGGGGACATCCGCGATGCCACGATCGAGGACAGCTGGCAGCGCATCGCGCGCGCCCTGGCAGCGGCGGAGCCGTCGGATGCGGACGGTTGGCGCCGCCGTTTCTACGACGTCCTGAGTGGTTTCCGCTTTCTACCCGGGGGAAGGATCCAAGCCGGCGCCGGAACCGGACACCGCGTCACGCTTTTCAACTGTTTTGTGATGGGCACGATACACGATTCCCTGGACGGAATTTTTGACGCGCTCAAGGAGGGTGCCCTGACGATGCAGCAAGGGGGTGGCATCGGGTACGATTTCTCGACCCTGCGTCCACGCGGCGACATTGCCCAGAGCGTCGGGATGGTGGCATCGGGTCCGGTGTCGTTCATGCAGATATGGGACGCCATGTGCGGCACCATCCTGTCCGCGGGAGCGCGCCGGGGGGCGATGATGGCGGTTCTGCGCTGCGATCATCCTGATATCGAGGCGTTCGTGGAGGCGAAGCGCAACCCGGACCAGCTTCGCCACTTCAATCTTTCGGTGCTGGTGAGTGACGATTTCATGCGCGCAGTGCGCACAGGTGCGCCGTGGCCGCTCGTATTCCCGGTTCGGCCCGGAGAGGATGCCGCTGGATCCGATACTGTCGAGCGCCTATGGCCGGGTGCGGAGGCGCCGCGGCCCTGCCGCATCTATCGACGCGTCTCGGCGCGCGAATTGTGGGATAAGATCATGCAGGCGACGTACGACTACGCCGAGCCGGGAGTGATCTTCATCGACCGCGTGAACAGCATGAACAATCTGTGGTACCGCGAACGGCTAAACGCGACCAATCCATGCGGGGAAATTCCCCTTCCTCCCTACGGTGCCTGCGATCTGGGTTCCATCAATCTCACCCAGTTTGTTGCGGCGCCATTTACCGACCACGCGGAGCTGGATTTGCACGCCATCGGTGATGTAGTGGAAGTGGCTACGCGCATGCTTGATAATGTCGTGGATATATCGCGTTTCCCGATTCAGCAACAGGAACTTACCGAGCGCAGCGAGCGGCGCATCGGTCTGGGGTTTACCGGTCTGGCAGATGCGTTAATCATGCTCGGCGTTCGTTATGGCAGCGCCCCGTCGCTTGCACTGGCCGCAGAGGTGATGCGCACCATTTGCCATCGGGCCTATCGGACCTCCATAGCATTGGCCCGCGAAAAGGGGCCGTTTCCGTGGCTGGAGCGCGAGCGATATCTGCAGGGGGCTTTTGTTGGAAGCTTGCCCGAAGACATTCGCGATGGCATCCGCCGTTACGGCATTCGAAACAGCCACCTTACGGCAGTGGCGCCGACCGGCACCATCAGTCTGCTCGCGAATAACGTATCTAGCGGGCTGGAGCCGGTGTACGCACTCGAATACCGTCGCACGCTGCGAACCGTCGGCGGCTCGACCGAGTCCCACGCAGTCGCCGACTACGCTTATCGCCTGTTTCAGCGGAATTTTGGGGACGCCCCCTTGCCGTCCGCTTTCGTGACCGCAGCGAAGATTCCGCCGACCGTCCAGCTGGATGTGCAGGCGGCGCTGCAGCCGTTTGTCGATAACGCGATATCAAAGACGATCAATGTGCCCGTGGATTACAGTTTCGAGCAGTTCCGGCTGCTCTACGACTACGCCTATGACAAAGGGCTCAAGGGCTGCACCACATTTCGGCCGAATCCTGTTACCGGCGCGGTGCTCGTCGGGCAAGAGGAGGAGCTTCCCTCAATACACTGCTGTTCGCTTGAACGGGAAGCAGATTGAGGGTGGCCCGCAAAGGCGCGAGCGACCCCCGTTAAACGTACTCGCCAGGACCGCCCGGCGCATCCCCGACCATCACAGGCTGTCGGCCTGCAGGTCATGATCGCCGGCACCAGATATCCGTACACGTACGAGATCGCCGGCCGCCAGCGGCCGCGTCCCGCTGACGATCACGGTACCGTCGATTTCGGGTGCATCGCCATAGGACCGGGCAACCGCAGTACCGTCGGCCGAGATTTCATCCACCAGCACCGTCATGGTCTGGCCGACTTTTGCCTCCAGCTTGGTCCTGCTGATTGCGGCCTGCAATTCCATAAGGCGCCCATAGCGCTCCTGCTTCACCTCTTCCGGAACCGGCTCTGGCAGCGCATTGGCGGCTGCGCCGGTTACCGGGGAATAGGTAAAACAACCAACACGGTCGAGCTTGGCCTCCGACAGGAAGTCGAGCAGGTTTGAAAAATCATCCTCTGTTTCCCCGGGAAATCCCACGATAAACGTGGAACGAATGGCAAGCTCAGGGCAGACCTCTCGCCATGCGCGGATTCGGGCGAGATTGTCCTCACTGTCGGCCGGACGCCTCATCGCTTTCAGTATGCGGGGGCTTGCATGCTGAAAGGGTACATCCAGGTACGGGAGTACCTTGCCATCCCGCATGAGTGCAATCACCTCATCTACGTGTGGATAAGGGTAAACATAGTGCAACCGTACCCATACCCCCAGTTCGCCAAGCGCACGTGCCAGATCGAACACGCGCGTACGCAGCGGACGTCCCTGCCAGAATCCCGTGCGATACCCGACGTCAACACCATATGCGCTGGTATCTTGAGCTATGACGAGCAGTTCCCTGACCCCGGCACGAACCAGGCTGTCCGCTTCCTGCATGACTTGATCGATCGGGCGGCTGACAAGCCGTCCGCGCATTGACGGTATGATGCAGAAGCTGCAGCGATGGTTGCAGCCCTCCGAGATTTTCAAGTAGGCGTAATGTCCCGGAGTCAGTCTGATACCTTGTTGCGGAACAAGGTCCATGAACGGGTCGTGCGGCCGCGGCAGGTGTGTATGTACCGCATCCATCACTTCGGCCAGGGCATGCGGTCCGGTTACCGCAAGCACCTGCGGGTGAGCCAGCCGTACGGTCTGCTCTCTTGCGCCGAGACACCCGGTCACTATGACTCGTCCATTTTCTGCCACTGCCTCGCCGATGGCCTCGAGGGATTCCTCCACCGCGGAATCAATGAAGCCGCAGGTGTTGACAATCACAAGGTCGGCGCCGTCATAGCTTGGCGAAATCGCATAGCCTTCGGCACGCAACTGCGTGAGAATTCGTTCGGAGTCAACCAGGGCTTTCGGGCAGCCAAGGCTGACAAAGCCGATCCTGGAGCATTTGGTTGGCATTGTCCTGTGCCCGCGGACGGGCGGGGCCGGGTATGGGGCGGAGAATTCTAGGGCAACTCCGGGCTAATGGCCAGTAAGCAGGTTGTTGACCGAAACCAGATCGTTTTCGTTCAGTGTGCCGACGGCATCCTCGAGTTCAAGTTTGCTGATGAGGTAAGCATATTTGGCCTGGGATAGGGCATTTTCCACCTGGAACAGGCTTTGTTGCGCATCCAGGACATCGAGTCCGGTATTGAGGCCGGTCCGGTAGCCAAGCTCGGTAGATTCGAGCGCTTTCTTGCTCGCGGTCTGAGCCTGCTCCAGGGCTTTGACCTGGGCGACGCCACTGGTTACCGCGAGATAATACTGGCGCGTACTAAGCACGGCATGGCGTTTGGTCTGCGTAAGTATCTGCCGCGCCTGGTCCTCGCGTGCCAGTGACTGACGGACCCTGGAGGAAATCGCGCCCCCGGAGAATATTGGCCATTGCAGTTGGACGCCGACCGAGTTGGCATGGTAGATGATCGTTCCCGGGAATCCCGGCATGGTACCGTTGCTGTAATTAGCGGAGGCAAAAAGATCCAGTGACGGATAGTGGCCGGCGCGGCTCTTTTTGACTTCCTCCCCGGCAATCGCCACCGCCTGCCGGGCAACCATGATTTGTGGACTCTGCTGCTCGGCTGCACGTGTCCAGCTGTCTATGTTGAGCGGTGCAGGCAGTTCCAGCGGCAACGAACTCGTAAGTGTTGCCAGCGCATGGACCGGAGTGTCGGTAATGGTGGAGAGCATGTCGCGTTCGACACTGAGATTGTTGTCGGCAACGACTTCGGCGGAAACCGCGGAGTCGTATTGCGCCTGCGCCGCGTTTACATCGACGATCGTACTTGTTCCGACCTCGAAATTGTGTCGGGCGAGCAGGAGTTGCCCGCTGATGGCCTTCTTTTTGGCTTTCGCGAATCTGAGTGCATCCTGCGCGGCCAGCACACTGAAATAGGCCCGTGCGGTGCGCAGCATCAGGTTCTGGCGCGCGATGGCAAGCTCGGCCTGCGCCTGGGTAACCGCAAGCTTGCCTTCGGCATAGGCAGCAAAGCTCGATTTCTGGTAGAGCGGCTGAATCAGAGTAAGCGCGTACCCGCGGCTCAGGTAGGAGCTGCTGAATGGGCCTGGTTCCTGCTCGTTGATGTTGTTCTGAGAGGCATCGGCCGTAAAAATAATTGCCGGTAAAAGCAGGGCGCGCCCCTGAGGACCCTTCTCAACGTTGGCCTGATAACTTGCCTGGGCCGCCGCCCAGGCGGGATCGTTTTTCCGCGCAAGCTGGTAGATGTCCATGAGATTTTGAGCCCGCGCAGGGATGCACGCGGCAGCGACACCTATGCAGGCGCCGGCGACCAGACTCACCAAAATGGCCCGTCTCATGTAATGCTCCTCAAGGTTTCGTGTTCGGTACCGTTCCTGCTTGTGGACCGCAGTTCTCGGCCCGGAGGATCATTGGTACGCATCCACGCCGTCTTGCCCGCAGACAATTATTAGTGTGGCCGCTGCCTGCGCTTCTGACCCCGTCGCGCCGGCACTCCTGGGGTTGAGGAATCAGTCGACCCCACGGCAGGCCGGAATTTTTCCTGAACGTTGCGCGGTATCGGACAAATGCCATGCAGCACAATTTCAATCAGCGTTGTTGTAAATCGTTCCGGACTATCGGCGAAGTCGACGTCCCAAAATTGCCGCAGCAAGGTCTGTGCCTCAAAGAAAAATACGTTGGCACCCAGCAGGGTTGTGGCCATTACGGCTGGATCCAGATCGGAACGCAGTTCTCCCGATTGCTGGCCGGCGCGCAGAATCAGGACGAAGTGCCTGAAGTTCTCTCCGAACACATTTTCCGCGAGTTCCCGGGCGCGGTCCGGCCCGATAGCCAGCAGTTCCCGGAGAATCAGGCGCGACAGCTGCTTCTGCTCGAGCAGGCGCAACAGGTGCTTGCCGGAAAAGCTGGCCAGTCTTGCCGGAAGCGGTCCGGTGTCCTGCTCCAGACTGTGCAGATGGGCGGCGGCATCGCGCTGCGCCCGGCGCAGCACCGCCAGATACAGCGCGTTCTTGGTGGCGAAGTGATGGAATACATTAGCCTTACTCACGCCGGCGCGCAGGGCGATATCGTTTATGGAAACAGCCGCGAACCCGTGTGCGGAAAAAAGCTCCTCGGCCGCCACAAGGATGCGTCCATTGCTGCTGTGGCCGCCGTCGGGCGGATTTCGGGTTGCTGCTGGTTTGTGCATGGTCATCGCTGCCGCTTTCCCGCTGCATCGGGGCACGGCTCCGACAGACGCCGGAATTAAGACTGACCGACCGGTCAGCAGGGGATGTTACCAGCCGTACCCCCGCTGGGCAAGACGGGTGTGCCCGTTGACTGGCCATTACGCCCCTCAAGGGCGGCGTGACCAGCGATTGGCGAATAGCTCGCTTTCTTCCGCCGCGCTGGCGGACGGCGCTTCGTATTCCTCCCCCTGTCACAACGGCCTGTAGAAGGGGCATGATGCGCAGATGGAGTATCTGCCGCAAGATAATGACCTGATCTTATAGGTATTTTTTATGATATTAAATGCGCACGGCTTGCAGTTTTCTGTCATAGTGGCATGACAGGTGTACCATGACGTATGCGCACTGACACAGGGATTGCTATGACCGATCTGTCTCCGACACTGCAGGCCCTGATCGATGCTCAGGAAAACCCCTTTGTCCTGATCGATCCGGAATACCGTATCGTGGCTGCCAACAATGCTTACCAGGCGGCATACGGTCTGGAAGCCATGCAGATAGTAGGCCGTTACTGCTATGAATTGTCACACCGGCGCACGGCGCCGTGCCATCAGCACGGCGAAGAATGCCCACACCAGCAGGTACTGGCTTCCGGCAAGGGGTGCCAGGTTTTGCACACCCATTATGATCAACACGGGGCGGCCGAGCATGTGCAGATCAGAGGGTTCGCCATACCGCACCCCGATGGAGGCTTTCTGGTGGGGGAATCCATCTTCCGCCTGGCTACCCAGCAGGATCTGAACTGCGATGAGATGCGTCTGGTCGGGCGTTCCCCGGCATTCCTGCGTGTCGTGGAGCAGTTGACCCTGGCGGCTGCAAGCCAGGCCACTGTCCTGCTATATGGGGAGTCTGGTGTGGGCAAGGAGCTGGCGGCGCATTACATGCATCAGCACAGTCCGCGGCGAAACGGCCCGTTTCTGGCCGTTGACTGCGGTGCCATCAGCGAGACGCTTTTCGAAAGCGAGATTTTCGGCCACGAGCGCGGCGCTTTCACAGGTTGTGTGGGGCGCAAGCAGGGGCTGTTTGAGCTTGCAGACGGCGGCACCCTGTTTCTGGACGAAGTGGGCGAGCTGTCCACCGCAATGCAGGCCAAGTTTCTGCGCGTCATGGAGAGCGGGGAGTTCCGCCGCGTCGGCGGCCGAGAGACCTTGCGTGCCGATGTTCGGGTTATCGGAGCGACGAACCGCGTGTTGGTGCAGATGGTCGAATCCGGCGGGTTCCGTGAAGACCTGTATTACCGTCTCGCCTGCATCACCATAGAACTGCCGCCGCTGCGTGCGCGGCGCAGTGATATTCCGGCATTGGCTGAGGCTCTGCTGGTGCGCATCAATCAGGTCAACGGGAGCCGCCTCTATCTGACCGGCGAAGCCCTTGATCGGCTGACGAGCTACGATTTTCCGGGCAACGTGCGTGAACTGCGCAACATCCTGCAGCGTGCCGCCGCGCTCAGCGCAGGTTCCGGAAACGGTGCCATAGGTGCAGCCGACATCAGGGTTGAGGGCGTCCGTTCCGTAACGTCCGGCCCGGACGGGGCCGGTGTCAGTACCGGACAATCGCCGGGGCGCGCACCCACCAGCATGCGCGCGGTGGAGCGCAGCCATATCGCTGAGCTCCTGGAGCGTTTCGACGGACACCGGCGTGCGGTGGCGGACGCTCTTGGCATCAGTGAACGTACCTTGTACCGCAAACTGCGTCGCTACGAACTCGGCTGACAGCAGTGCCGGGGCAGCGGTGCAATGACCGCCGTCAGCGCCAGTAGCGTCCGGCGGTAGCCACAATGATCGTAGCCAAGCCAAGGAGCAGATTGATGCCGATCAGTCGCCGGATCTGCGCGAGCTGTGAGGCGGCGGCGGTGAAGTCGCCGGCTGCGATCGCGCGGTTCAGGCGCCGGTAGGGCGCAAAGAACACATGGAGATAGATCATGATCATGATGATCCCGAGGGTCTGCATGATGTTGATGCGCAAGCTCGTGTGTGCCATTCCGCCGAAGGCGTCAGATATCATCCAGTACCCGCTAGCTGGCAGTGCTATGACAGATACCCATACCCACGGGAAAAACCGGCCGAAGGTCCGCGACCACAGCGGCAGACGGATCGCCGGTTCGATGGACGCCGCCGCCGGACGCATGGCCATATAGGCAAAAAACATCCCGCCAACCCAGATGACGGCGGCAAGCACGTGCAAGGCAATTGCTACAGGCATGACGATCTCCGAAATATTGATTGAACCAGGCCAATCCGGCGAAGACCGGAAGGTGCACGCTAGCATACCGGATGTCGGTGCGTCACGACTGAATGTATTGGACGCCCTCTGTTGGCGTTAGGCTGATGCAGGGGGTATGAGCCTTCTCTGGAAGCCGAAAAAGGCATTGGCGACAGCGGTCGCCTGTGGCAGCTGCAGGCAGTCGCTGCCCGGTGGTGCGGCGCACTCCGGACAGAGAAAGACGAGGTCCCGGCAAAGATTGTCGCTGCATGGACCGACAGGGTGTGCCCGATGCCGCCACAGTACGCGGATGTGCTGCGGCACATCGTGGTCCAGGCTGCCGTCAGACCGCACTTCGCAGCGAACCTGGGCCTGGCAGATCGCGCACAGGGCTTTAATTGTGCTGGCCAGTCCCGTTAGACGCGACATGGCGAGCGCGTCGATCGCGCACATTGCATTCATCGGGCGGCGGCTCAATTCCACAGCGAAGTCGCGGTTGTCGGCGCTGAAGGGGTAGCAACCCAGACCGCCGGAAACCGGTACGATGGCGTCGAGATGACACAGGGCATGCAGTTCGGCCGGTAGGAGAAAGTCGGGGGCCGGAACCCTGCCGCTGATCCACTGTGCCAGCACGCGTCCGTAAGCTTTGCGGATCGCAGGGTCCGCTTGGGCAATGCGCTGTTCCAGCGGGAACGTGATCTGCAGTTTGCCAAGAAACCGTAGCGTGGAGTCTTTGAGCGCGGCGCGTTCCTGCGCAGGGTGAGAAGTCATGTTAGACAATGTCCCGAGGGTCAATGTGGAAGGTCATCTGCCTTTTCAGTATTGCCGGCCACCGGCAGGGCTAAGGCCAGCATGTTTGTCCCGCGCCCCTGTTGTTGGCCTCGCCGAATCGGTAGTCGACGCCCAGGAAATTCCAGCCGCGATTAGGGCCCGCGCTCCAGTGGAAAAGGACATCGGCATTGGAGATGTGCCGGTAGGCCAGCGCCCAGTGGGGCCCCAGAAGATACGCGGCGCGGATCGCAAAATTCCACCGTGTGCCGTTGATGTCGGTTTCCTTCGTCACATAAGTAACGCCCAGGTTTAGTGACAGATGCTCAATCCGGCAATGGTACCCGGCGCCGTAAAATTCATCGTGATACTGTCCGCGCCAGCCGCCTGCGAAGTAATCAAGATGCTGTCCGTTTGGCCGGTAGTTCAGAAACAGTGCCCGTGCCCCGGGAGCGAACATTACATCGCGCCCCGCGCCAATTGCGATTACGGCACCGGCCGTGCGTACAAGCAGCAGCGGCACGAGGCACATAACAAGTCCTGTCCACGCAAGCGCACGGGTGCGATGCGTTGCTGGTGCGGGTAGCGGGATGTGCCGGCCATTCCCGTCCCGCGGACATCGAGCGCGAGAATTCGACAGGTGCTTTATGCGCCTGTTAATAACCCTAATTGGCATAGAGTTTGACCACCCAATATAGTTAGCGCCAGCCTACTTGAGAAACATTCCAAAATGACCATGTCGACCGATCTGCTGCGTGATTCCTGCGGGAATACAGAAACCAAGAACACAACCTGCTATATGTGCGCCTGCCGCTGTGGCATTCGTGTGCATCTGCGCGATGGCAAGGTCCGCTATATTGAAGGTAACCCCAATCACCCACTCAACAAAGGGGTAATTTGCGCCAAAGGCGCCTCCGGAATCATGAAGCAATACTCGCCGGCGCGACTTACCAAGCCGTTGCGGCGCAAATCCGGTGCCGAACGCGGCGCTGCCGAGTTCGAAGAGATCACCTGGGACGAGGCGTTTGCGCTCCTGACTGAAAGGCTTGCCCGGATCCGCTCCAGTGACCCGAAGAAATTCGCGCTGTTCACCGGTCGTGACCAGATGCAGGCGCTCACCAGCCTGTTCGCCAGACAGTTCGGGACCCCAAACTACGCGGCCCATGGTGGCTTCTGCTCGGTTAACATGGCAGCAGGCATGATCTATACGATCGGCGGTTCGTTCTGGGAGTTCGGGGGGCCGGACCTCGACCGCGCCAAGTTGTTCTTCATGATCGGTACCGCAGAGGACCACCACTCCAATCCGCTCAAAATCGCCTTATCCAAGTTTAAGCGCAACGGCGGGCGCTTTGTGTCCGTAAACCCAGTGCGTACCGGCTATTCCGCAATTGCGGACGAGTGGGTTCCGATTAAGCCTGGTACCGACGGCGCATTGCTGCTCGCGCTGATCCACGAAATCATCCGCCAGGGGCTGTACGACCGCGATTTTGTCGTACGCTATACCAATGGCGCACAGCTTGTGGACCTTACCTCGGGCGATGCCCAGTCGGGCCTGCTGGTGCGTACTGGCGATCCTCACGATGAGGGATGCTTCGATCCCCAAGACCAACTCTGGTGGGACAGACTCAGTGGCCAGCCGGTTAGAACCCATACTGAGGGATCCGACCCGTACCTTCTTGGCGAGTTCCATCTGGAGGATGGTACGCCGGTTAAACCGGCGTTTCAGCTTCTCGCGGACCGCGTTAAAGATTACACCCCCGAGTGGGCTGAAGGAATAAGCGGCGTTCCGGCAGATACGATCCGCCGTCTGGCAAACGAAATGGGCGTCACCGCACGTGATCACAGGATCGAGCTGCCCATTGCCTGGACCGATTGCTGGGATGTGGAGCACGAGACGGTTACCGGTAACCCGGTCGCATTTCACGCGATGCGTGGTCTGGCGGCACATTCAAACGGTTTTCATGCCATCCGTGCGCTGTCCATCTTGATGAGCCTGCTTGGCACTATCGATCGCCCGGGCGGATTTCGCCACAAGGCGCCGTTCCCGCGGCCGATTCCACCTTGCGCCAAGACTCCCCGTGGACCGGAAGCTGTGCAGCCGGACTCGATCTTGGACGGTATGGCGCTCGGCTGGCCGGCGGAGCCGGACGATCTGTTTGTGGATCAGGCGGGCGAGGCCGTGCGTATAGACAAGGCGTTCTCCTGGGAATATCCGCTCTCTGTTCACGGCCTGATGCACAATGTCATCACTAATGCTTGGCGAGGCGACCCCTACCCGATCGACACCCTCCTCATCTTCATGTCGAACATGGCCTGGAACTCGGCCATGAACACGGTCGAAATCCGCCATATGCTCAACGACCGGCGCGAGGATGGGGAATACAAGATCCCGTTTCTCGTTGTGTGCGACGCCTTCGACTCCGAGATGGTCGCATTTGCCGATCTGGTGCTTCCGGACACGACCTACCTCGAGCGCCACGATGTAATGAGCATGCTCGACCGGCCAATATCGGAGTTCGACGGTCCGGTCGACTCGGTGCGTGTGCCGGTGGTGCCGCCAACCGGCCAGTGCCGTCCCTTCCAGGAGGTGCTGATTGAGCTGGCGTCGCGCCTGGGTCTTCCAGCGTTCGTGAATACCGACGGTACCAGGAAATTCCGCGATTACCCGGAATTCATCGTCAACTACGAAACCGAACCCGGTTCGGGGATAGGCTTTCTTGCGGGCTGGCGCGGTGCCGGGGGTGAGAAGTTCATGAAAGGTGAACCCAACCCGCGCCAATGGGAAATGTACGAAAATAACAACTGCGTCTACCATTACCGGTTGCCGCGCTCGTACCAATATCTGCGCAACTGGAACAAGGGTTATCTGGAGTGGGCGCAGCGTCATCGTCTTACCCGCTATGCCGAGCCCATACTGATCCAGCTCTATTCAGAGGTGCTGCAGAAATTCCGTCTGGCGGCCCAGGGCCATACGTCCGGAAAACAACCGCCGGAACGCCTGCGGTCGCGGATCGCAACGTACTTCGATCCTCTGCCGTTTTACCATGAGCCACTGGAGTCCCAGCTCACGGATCGCCAAAAATATCCGCTGAACGCCGTCACCCAGCGGCCCATGGCCATGTATCATTCCTGGGATTCCCAGAACGCGTGGCTGCGCCAGATACATGCCCACAACTATCTCTACCTCAACCCTCGGCTGGCAACGCAGGAAGGGTTACACGACGGGGACTGGGTGTGGGTGGAGTCAATGTGGGGACGGGTGCGCTGCATGTGCCGCTTCAGCGAGGCGGTCGAGCCGGGTACGGTGTGGACCTGGAACGCCATCGGTAAAGCAGCCGGCGCCTGGAATCTCGAGCCGGGGGCAAATGAGGCGCAGAAGGGTTTTCTCCTGAACCACCTGATCTCCGAGGAGCTGCCCGCTGCCGCTGACGGGAGGCGTCTGTCCAATTCGGATCCGGTCACCGGTCAAGCCGGCTGGTACGACGTGCGGGTGCGCGTATACAAGGCAGCACCTGGAGAGCCGCAGCAAAGCTTCCCCCAGTTCCAGCCGACTGCCACGCCACCCGGTGTTGGACAGAGACGGCCATGGCTGGCTTATTTTGCAGGCGGGAGGAAGAAGTCATGACCCAGCTTGCTCTCGTAATTGATCTCAACGTGTGTGTGGGCTGTCATGCCTGCGTTACCAGCTGCAAGGAATGGAACACTTCCGGAGCGGCCGGATACATGTCAGACGACAGGCCCTATGGTGCTGATCCTACCGGGACTTTCTTTAACCGTGTCCAGACCTTCGAGGTAGGGGAGTTCCCGCGCACCGAAACAGTCCATTTTCCGAAATCCTGCCTGCATTGTGAGGAGCCGCCATGCGTGCCTGTATGTCCTACCGGAGCCAGCTACAAGCGACCGGAGGACGGAATTGTGCTCGTCGACTATGACAAGTGCATCGGCTGCAAGTACTGCTCCTGGGCCTGCCCATACGGAGCACGGGAAATCGACCAGCATCAGAAGGTCATGAAGAAATGTACCCTGTGTGTGGACCGCATCTACGACCAGACCCTGCCGGAGGCCCAGCGCAAGCCAGCATGCGTGCTGGCCTGCCCTGCCAATGCGCGTCTGTTCGGCGATGTGCACGACCCGGATTCGCAGGTGTCGGTCGCCATCCGCGAATCCGGTGGTTATGCGCTGATGCCCGAGTGGGGCACGAAACCGGCGAACCACTATCTGCCGAGGCGCAAGACGCGCATGAAGATCCATGATGACGAACTGATCCGCGCGTCCAACCCGCTCAAGAAGGAGGGCAAGCGTCCAAAGCCGCCGATTACCGACCCGTCGCTGGATGATGTAACCAGCTGGTGAGTCTCAGGCGAGAACGGTGTCTGGCCGGCAGGTTGTGCGGCCAGGCGATTACTTGAAAAGTCTGCCATTGCCATTGGAGTCTGCATGCGTCCAGCGTTTTCCGTAGTGCTTCTGACGACCCTCATCGGCGCGGGGCAGGGATTTTTCCTTGCCTTGTTCACAACGGAGGTATATGCCACCGTCGGGCTGTTGCCGGCCCAGGTCTCCTCGTTTTTTGTCCGCGGTAGCATCATCGCCGTGGTATTTCTGTGTGCGGGGCTTGTGGCGTCATTCTTCCATCTCGGCCACCCGGAGCGGGCCTGGCGGGCCGCCACGAAGTGGCGCACGTCATGGTTATCGCGCGAAGTGATCGCGCTGCCCGCCGCGATCGCAACCATTTTCGCGTACGGCCTCGCCCACTATCTGCACTGGACTGCGGTGTTGCCCGATGTGCACGGCGTCCCGCATGACATCGTGCCGCTCGTCGTCGGCGCAGTTGCGGTGGTGGCGACGTTCCTGCTGTTTCTGTGCACCGGCATGATCTACGCCTGTGTGCGGTTTCTGCAGGAGTGGGCGACT
Source organism: Pseudomonadota bacterium (assembly GCA_021785515.1). GTDB lineage: Bacteria > Pseudomonadota > Gammaproteobacteria > Acidiferrobacterales > UBA6901 > JAJYCY01. The sequence goes on from JAJYEX010000009.1 coordinate 95,247, forward strand.
TGGCTCACGGTCGTGAATTACCTGCTCTTCGGTGCGGCGTCGGGATTCGTCCTGGCAAGCGGCTACAGTGCCTATCAGGCACCGGGGCTGGAAGGATTTCTGGTGGAATGGGCGACTGTCATCATGGGCGCGGCGCTTGTGACGCGTTCGGCCTCCCTGATCCGCAATGCCCGCATTCGCCACAAGTCCTCACTGCAGACGGCAATTGGCGTGCGGCATGCCAAGATTTCCCAGATGGCGCAAGGGTCAATGGGTGGATCGTTCAACACCCGTGAGTTCTTCCACGGTGTCACGCCGGGGTTTATGCGCTCACTGAAGTGGGTATTTCTGCTGCTGGTGTTCCCGCTTCCGGCCCTGTTGCTGTGGGCCGGGCTGCTGCGCAGAACGCCGGCTCTCGTTGTGCTGGCCTTTGTCGTACAGTATCTCGGACTCCTGGTGGAGCGCTGGTTCTTCTTTGCGCAAGCAAACCACCCCCAGAATCTGTACTACCAGGTGGTGTCCTGACCGGCCGCCAGGACCCGGGCCGGGCACGGCCTGGATGTCTCCCGCTGGCACTGGGCATGGCTTCTAAACGGCAACAGGCAGGGCAAGAGCGCCGGGGGTCGCCCTGTCTAGATGTTGCCGTAGGGTGCGCGCGCGCGAGTGCTGTCGCCGCCCAGGATTTCTTCGAGTGGCCGGGGGTTCGCTATGGCGAAACCCTGGGCGTAATCGACGCCGATCCGCCCCAGGGTGGTGATGACGGTCTGGGTTTCCGCGAATCCAGCGATTGTGCTGATGCCGGCAGCGTGGATGATGTGGTTAGCAGCCTCCACCAAGGACCGGGCATAGTCATCATGTCCAATGTCCTTGATGAATCCCCCGCTTAGCTTCAGGTAATCCAGCTTAAGCTCCCGGATCTGCAGAAAGGAATTAAGGCCGCTACCGAAGTTGTCCAGGGCAAAGCCGCATCCCAGGTTGCGCAAGGCTGTTATCAGGCGGATGGCCTGTTCGGGATTGGCCAAGGCCGCCGTTTCGCTGATCTCAAAGCATACCCACTCGGGTGCAACACCGCTTGATGTGAATTCGTTGACGACGTAATCAAGGAAGTCATCGTCGCACAGCGACTGTCCCGAGAGGTTGATTGCGAATTTCCCGTTGTTGTCCGCGGGGCATGACGTCTGAAGCGTGCCAAGCACCGCACGGATCACCCATCGGTCTATTTGGGGCATAAGTCCGTATCGTTCCGCGGCAGGCACGAACGCCACCGGAGGAAGGAGCGCACCGCTGTCGTCCTGCAGCCGAAGCAGCATCTCGTGATATGCAACGGGAGTGTCGGTCTGTCCCACGGCGATGACCGGCTGACAGAACAGCCGGAAATGGTTCTGCTCCATGGCGCGCTTGAGTCGTGACACCCAACGCATCTCTGCATGGCGCTGGCGGAGCGCGTCGTCTCCGGGCCGGTATGCGTGAACTCGGTTGCGACCAGCATCCTTGGCCGCATAACAGGCGACATCGGCAGCACTCATGATTTCGGCTATATCGGACGCGCCGGGCGAAACGGGAACAACGCCGATACTTACGCCAACATCGAAGCTATGGTGTTGCCAGGTGAAGCGCAGACTTTGGGTATTGTGGAGCAGGTCCTCGGCAATCTGCATCGCAAGTTCCAGATCGCAGTTCCGTAACAGTATTCCAAACTCGTCTCCGCCAAGTCGGGCTATCACGTCCGACTCACGGGTGCACCCGCGCAGTATCGCGCTGAAACGGCGCAGAAGCTCATCACCGGCAGCATGTCCGCAGGTATCGTTGACAACCTTGAACTGATCCATGTCCAAAAAACACAGCGCATGTCCGCGATCATCCCGACCAGTATTTTCCAGCGCAAGCTGCAGCTGTCGCTCGAATTCGTGGCGATTGCTCAATCCGGTGAGTGCGTCGTGAGTGGCCTGGTAGGAAAGCTGGCGTGCCGTCCGGCGCTCATGCCCAATGTCATGAAAAACCATGATCGCCCCCACCAGAATACCGTTGCGGTCATGTATCGGGGATACCGATGGCGATATGTCGAGCTCATGTCCATCAGGACAAACCATGACGAGGTGCTCAATATTGTTGACCGCAACGCCTTCCCGTAGGCAGCGGTCCACCGGATTGTCGGTCGGCTGGTGCGTATTTTCATCGACCAGGTACATCACCTTGTCTATCGGACGTCCGATCGCATCGAACAGCCGCGTGCCGGTCAAGGATTCCGCTACTGGATTCATGTACTCCACTGATTTCAGGCTGTCGGTCGTGATCACAGCGTCGCCAATGGAATGCAGCGTAACCTCGGCGCGCTCCTTTTCGGCGAAAAGCGCCGACTGGGACTGCCGCACGTCCGAGAGGGCATCACGCAGCGCCTGCTGCTGTGCGACACTGAAATCGAGGGCCCGGTTTATGAAGCCAGCCAAAAAGCCGAATTCGTCGTCGCGGTTGTCATCGAACCGGACCGACGTCTCACCCCGACTGAAAGCGCGGGCCGCGGAAACCATATGCTCGAAAGGCCGCGAAAGGATGCGGCCAAGCACCCACTGCAACACCGCGCCAAACAGCAGCGTAATAATTCCCATGGATACGAGTATGTGTCGTCGTGCCGTTGCCACGGATCGGGAGAGAGGCGGTTCGTAAGTCGTAACATAGGCGCTCGACGTCTGCCCTTCCTTTCCGACGCCGGCATAGCCGACGATGCGGGATAGCTGGGTCAGTCCGGGTCCCGTGCTTCCGGTTGACACGGATTTGGTGGCAACGTGGATGCGCGCGCCCGCCACACCGCTTTGGCGCCGGAGTTGCCGGGCGAGCGTTTTCAGATCAGCTGCTGACGGGTGTGGGTGGTGAAGAAGATATTGCTGCAGAGCGTAGGCAAAGTGATCAGCCCGCATCTGTTCATGGATGCCGATCTCGTGTTTCAGGCCGCGCAGCAGCAGCAGCGTCACTGAAATGCCGATGAGGATCATTCCCCAGAAGACCAGCCCTGTGATTTTCATCGACAGCGTGGATCTTCCGGGGCCCCGGAAATCGTCAGCCCGGTTATCGGCGCCGGCTATTTTAGGCCAGCCCATCTGAGGCAAGTGACCATGGGGCAGACACCGCTCAGCCCTGAGCCAAAAAATGCAAAGCCCACAAACCATGGCAGGAACCACAGCTGCTTGACGAACAGCAAGCTCCCGCAGATCAGAATCACAGCAGCAAAAATGGACAGTACCCGTTCCGCGTCGAGATAAAATCTGGAAGGCTGCGACGCCGGCACCGCTGGCTGCGGGTCAGTATGGGTCCCCTCACCCCGGCGCGGTTGCGATTTCAAGCCCAAGATGCCCCATGGCGTTACGCCTCGGAACAGGGACAACGCAATCAGTCCGTAGATGACGCTGTGCAGGTCGAAATACAAGGCTACGAGGAGAGCCACCGAAAAAGTGAAACGAAACGTGCGTTCAGTCATGACGGTCCTTGGCCGGCACAGTGTAATCACAGCCGTACTGCGGCTGTACAGGGGGTCGCTGTGGCGATCCGCCCCCGAGGCGGTCACCGGAATCCTGTCGTCAAGTGTCCCGAGATTGCATGGGGCAGTTGTACGGAAAGACATTGCAATAAATGTGCCCAAGTGGTGAAAAAATCTTCCCGGGTTTTTCATATGGTTACGTCGACTCCAGCGATGAGCTGCCGTCACTCGGCTGAAAACTTTTGCGCGTTCCGGTAAAGTCGCCGTTTTTGGGCAGCGCACGACCGCTCGTGGCGGTCGCCGCTAAGCAGCAGACTGAGGAAAACCATGCTTGATTACAAGATCGCGCCGTCGATCCTATCGGCGGACTTCGCCCGGCTCGGCGCTGATGTCACGGCAGTGCTGGAAGCCGGTGCCGATATCGTTCACTTTGATGTCATGGACAACCACTACGTCCCCAACCTTACGATAGGGCCGTTGGTGTGCGAGGCGCTGCGTAAGCACGGGATAAAGGCGGAGATCGACGTGCATCTGATGGTAAAGCCGGTCGATCGGATCATTCCGGATTTCGCCAAGGCCGGTGCCACCTACATTACGTTTCATCCGGAGGGAACGGAGCATATCGACCGTTCGCTGCAGCTCGTGCGGGATTCCGGATGCAAGTCCGGTCTGGTGTTCAATCCGGCGACCCCCCTTAGCTACTTGAAGTACGTACTCGACAAGATTGACATGGTACTGCTCATGTCGGTCAATCCAGGTTTCGGTGGTCAGAGCTTCATCCGCTCCAGCCTGGACAAGCTGCGCGAGGCGCGGCGCATTATCGATGACAGCGGTCGCAACATCCGGCTGGAGATCGACGGGGGGGTAAAAATCGACAACATCAGGGAGATTGCCGCCGCCGGCGCCGATACTTTTGTCGCAGGGTCGGCCATTTTCGGCACGCCCGACTACAAGGCGACGATTGCCAAAATGCGTGCAGAGCTGGCTCTGGCGAAATGAGCGCACCTCAGCCGCACAGCAGTCAATTTCCGCTGGAGGTCAGGATGGTGATGATCGATCTCGACGGAACCCTTGTGCATACGGCGCCCGATCTTGCTATGGCCGCCAACCTCATGTTGGCCGATCTCGGCCGTCCGGTGCGCGAGACCTCGGAAATTGCGACATGGATCGGTAACGGTATTCCGCGCCTGGTAAAACGGGCGCTGACCGGGGAGATGGAAGCGGAGCCGGATTCAGCCCTCTTCGAACGGGCTTACGCGATCTATCAGAAGCATTACGCGGCCTGCGTTTCGCGCAACAGCCGCCCGTTCCCGGGTGTGGTGGATGGGCTTGAACAGCTGAAGAGCATGGACCTCGCTCTCGTCTGCATTACGAACAAGGCCGGGAGGTTCACCGAGCCATTGTTGCGCGATCTTCAGTTGCGGGACTATTTTGCGCTGGTGCTGAGCGGGGACAGCTTGCCACGGAAAAAGCCGGACCCGCTGCCGCTGCAGCATGCCTGCGCTCATTTTGGCATTCGGCCGGACCAGGGGGTGCTCGTGGGCGACTCTCGCAGCGACGTGCAGGCCGCCCGTGCGGCCGGCATGCCTGTTATTTGTGTTACGTATGGGTATAATCACGGACAAGACATACGCGGGTCCGGGCCGGATGCGGTGATAGACTCGCTGGCAAAGTTACCAAACTACCTGAGGCGGTGCTCCTAAAGGCAGGGAGTACAACCACCGGATCTGACGATGTCGCGCATAACAGGGCAGGAAACGCATATGCTGGAACGATGGTACCGGCGTTCCGCAATTCCAGTGCACCTTCTCTGTGTCTGCGATCCGGTGGTAACCCATGCTGCTCAGCAAGTCCGAATTTGACCGTTACGCCCTGCAGGGCGCGAATTTTGTTCCGCTCATGCGCGAGGTTCTTGCGGACCTCGATACTCCGCTCAGCACCTACCTCAAGCTAGCCCGCGGCCGATACAGTTATCTGTTCGAGTCGGTCCAGGGTGGCGAGAAATGGGGAAGGTACTCCATTATTGGATTGCCGTGCCGCACCGTTTTGCGGGCATTTGGCAGTGAGGTCACGGTCGAGCGGGACGGGGTGATTGTCGAGCGCGCGACGGTGAGTGATCCGCTCGAGTATATCCGCGGTTTTCGTGCCCGTTACGTGGTGCCAGCTCTGTCCGGCCTGCCCCGGTTTACAGGCGGGCTGGTTGGCTGCTTTGGCTACGATACGGTGCGGCTCATAGAGCCCGTATTGGGAGCCAGCAGCAAACCCGACGAAATCGGCGGCCCGGATATCATACTGATGGTGTCCGAGGAAGTTGTCGTATTCGACAACCTTGCCGGCAAGCTCTATGCCGTAATCCACGCCGATCCCGCGACTGAGCATGCCTATGAAAAAGGCCTGCGTCGCCTGGACGAATTGGTCGGACGGCTTCACGACGGCCTGCCTCCGCCGAGAAACGCCACAGCCGTTACCCCGCTGCGGGAAGAGGACTTTGTTTCTGGTTTTACCCAGTCCGGATTCGAAGCAGCGGTGGAGAAATCCAAAGAGTATATTTACGCCGGCGATATTATGCAGGTCGTGCTGTCCCAGCGTCTTTCGGTTCCATTCGCATACCCCCCGATTGACCTTTACCGGGCACTGCGCACTCTTAACCCCTCTCCGTACATGTACTACATGGACCTCGGCGATATCCATGTCGTGGGGTCGTCGCCGGAGATCCTGGTGCGCCTGGACGACGGAAGCGTGACGCTGAGGCCGATTGCCGGAACCAGGCCGCGCGGCCGCGACGAACAGGAAGATCAGACGCTCGAGCGTGATTTGCTGGCTGATCCGAAGGAACTCGCCGAACATCTTATGCTCATTGATTTGGGGCGCAATGACGTGGGGCGGGTGGCGCGCATCGGCAGCGTGAAGGTTACAGACAAGATGGTCATTGAGCGCTATTCGCACGTGATGCATATCGTTTCCAATGTCGTCGGCGAACTCAGGGATGGGCTCGATGCCCTGGATGTATTGAAGGCCACATTTCCGGCCGGGACTGTGAGCGGGGCGCCCAAGGTGCGCGCCATGGAGATCATCGACGAACTCGAGCCCGTTAAGCGCGGGATCTATTCCGGCGCCGTCGGCTATATCGGGTGGAATGGCGCCATGGATACGGCCATAGCAATTCGGACCGCCGTCATTGCCCGGGATGTGCTCCATATCCAGGCCGGTGCCGGCATAGTTGCCGATTCGGTGGCGCGCAATGAGTGGAACGAGACCATGAACAAGGCGCGTGCCATCTTTCGGGCTGCAGCGCTGGCCGCCGCAGGCCTCGAACAGCACGAACAGAAATAGGAATGGTCATGCGGACCTTATTGCGGTTGCGGTCGGCACGTGGCGCCGGACTGGATGCCCGTGGAGCAGGGGAATTGACATGCTGTTGATGATCGACAATTACGATTCATTCACCTACAACCTGGTCCAGTATCTTGGGGAGCTGGGTGAAGATGTGCGCGTGATGCGCAACGACCAGATAACAGTGGATGGGATTTCTGACCTGGCGCCGGAGCGTATAGTCATATCGCCCGGCCCCTGTACACCTAACGAGGCTGGGATATCCCTGGAAACCATACGCTATTTTGGCGACCGCATTCCAATACTAGGCGTATGCCTGGGCCATCAGAGCATTGGCCAGGCGTACGGCGGTCGCATCGTCCCTGCGGGACGGGTCATGCACGGCAAGACTTCGTTGATCCACCATGACGGACGGGGAGTGTTCCGTGGACTGCCGGATCCGTTTGAAGCCACACGGTATCATTCACTGGTTATCGAGCGTGCGACGCTGCCCGAGTGTCTGGAGGTAACCGCGTGGAGCGCGGACGACGAGGAGATCATGGGTGTGCGCCACCGGGTTCATCCCGTGGAGGGCGTGCAGTTTCATCCCGAATCGCTTCTGACCCAGTGTGGTCACGAGCTGTTGAGAAACTTTCTGGAGTCCGGCTCATAGCGGGCGTCCGCCCGCCGCAAAAAAACCGGCGAAGTTCAGAGATCTGACTATGGATTTATCAGCCGCAATTCAGGCGGTGGTCGAGCGACGCGACCTCACTTCTGAGGAAATGTACGGTGTCATGCGCGCCATCATGACCGGTGCGGCCACGCCGGCTCAGATCGGCGGTCTGTTGATCGGGCTGCGCATGAAAGGTGAGACTGTGGACGAGATTACTGCTGCCGCCCGAGTCATGCGCGAACTCGCCACCGCTGTGGAGGTTTCAGATCGTACCCACCTGGTTGACACCTGCGGCACTGGCGGTGATGGGGCGTCTACCTTCAACATCTCCACCGCAAGCGCATTTGTCGTAGCGGCGGCCGGCGGATCTGTCGCCAAGCACGGCAATCGTTCGGTCTCCAGCCGCTCGGGCAGCGCCGATGTGCTCGAGGCGGCGGGAGTCAATATAGACCTGGGACCGGCCGAAATCGGCCGTTGCATTGACGAACTCGGGGTCGGGTTCCTGTTTGCGCCGCGACACCATGGAGCCATGAAGTACGCCATCAGTCCCCGTCGTGAAATGGGTGTGCGGACGCTTTTTAACCTGCTGGGACCGCTGACCAATCCCGCTGCTGCGCCGGCCCAGCTCATGGGGGTGTTCAGCGATCATTGGCTTGAACCGCTGGCGCTCGTTCTGGGTCGTCTGGGCAGTCGGCACGTGCTGGTCGTTCATGCGGAGGACGGACTTGACGAGATCAGCGTAGGCGGGATCACCCAGGTTGCCGAACTGAGCAACGGCGCGGTGCGCCGCTTTTCCATTGAGCCGGAGGAATTTGGTATGCGCCGAAGTGATATCCGGACGTTGGTGGTCAACGGCGCAGCGGAAAGTCTCGAGGTGATGTGTCGGGCGTTGGACAACGTACCGGGGGCGGCGCGGGATATCGTTGTGCTTAATGCCGGCGCCGCCATATATGTCTGCGGGCTTGCCGCCGATCTGACGGGCGGCGTACGCAAGGCGGCCGAGACGATTGCCAGTGGTGCGGCGCGCGCCAAACTGGATGCCCTGGTGACGTTTACCCGCCAGTTTGCCGCCTGCTGACGTTTGAGCCGATCATGCGCATCCTCCCCGTCCGATTTGATTGACAGCCCAGCATGAAAGCCGATACGCCGGATATCTTGAGACGCATTTTGGACCGCAAGGCGGCCGAAGTGTCCGTGCGCGCGGCACAGATGAGTCTGGGCGAGGTCAGCGCCCGTGCCCGCGCTGCGAGTGCGTGCCGACCCTTTGCAGGGGCGATCCGGAGCCGGGTTGCCGCCGGTCAACCGGCCGTGATTGCGGAAATCAAGCGCGCATCCCCGAGCAAAGGTTTGCTGCGGTCCGATTTCCAGCCGGCGCAGATTGCAATGTCATATGAGCGCGCGGGTGCGGCCTGCCTTTCCGTACTGACTGACTCGGAATTCTTCGAGGGTACCGACGAACATCTGCGGAGTGCGCGTGCGGCCTGCTCCCTGCCGGTCCTGAGGAAGGATTTCATAGTAGATCCATATCAGGTATTCGAGGCGCGCGCGATCGGGGCGGACTGCGTGCTGCTCATTGTTGCCGCCCTGGAGCGGGACCGGCTGCACGCATTCTATGATCTGGCTATCGATCTGGGGATGGACGTGCTTGTGGAAGTGCACGATGCGCCAGAGCTGGAACGGGCTCTGCGCCTGGGAGCCAAGCTGATCGGTATCAACAACCGCGATCTGCGCACATTCGTAACCGATTTAAACGTCACTATTGCGTTATGTAGTTCTATACCACAGGATCGCATCGTCGTTACGGAGAGTGGCATTCGCTCTGTGGCGGATGTCACGCGGATGTATCGAGCGGGTGTGAAGACCTTTCTGGTCGGGGAGACCTTCATGCGGGCACCGGACCCCGGGGCAGCGCTTGCGGAACTGTTCGGGACGCACCCCGCGGATGGCGAACCGGGGTAGTGCGGCACCTTCCGGGCATGCGGTTGGGCGCTGCCGGGTGCCGTTTTCGATATCAGATTGGCGGAGTGTTTTCAGATGAAAGCAGCGATCAAATGGGATGGCGGGGCAAGTTTCGTGGGTGAATCGGAATCCGGGCATCGTGTCGTCATGGATGGTCCGGCCGACAGTGGTGGACGTAATCTTGGAGCGCGCCCAATGGAAATGGTCCTGATCGGTATGGGTGGATGTACCGCATTCGATGTGGTGCACATCCTGCGCAAGGGACGCCACGATGTCACGGATTGCGCGGCCTATCTTGACGCCGAGCGTGCCACTTCAGACCCCAAGGTGTTTACCCGCATTCACGTGCATTTTGTGGTGAGCGGCAGGGGACTCAAGCCGGACGTGGTGGAGCGCGCCGTAAAGCTGTCTGCCGAGAAATACTGCTCGGCATCGATCATGTTGTCCAAGACGGCCACGATCACGCACGATTTTGAGATCGTGGCGACAGCATGAGTCTCGTTGTAGATGGGCTGTTCGGTGCACGGACCAGACGGGTAGGCGAGCGCTTTCGGCGCAAGCCCGGCAGGCGGCGTCTTGTTGTCGGGCGACCGTGCGGTGGCGGTTCTTACGGACGGGCAGACGCGTGACGCGGCCGGCTTCGACACTTGGTTTGCGTCACGTGGCACTGCAGGTCCGCAGGCTCGAGGAATGTGAGCAGTTCTACACTTCGTTGCTGGGCATGGCCGTGGAATGGCGGCCGGACGCGGACAATGTCTACCTCACGACCGGATATGACAACCTTGCCTTGCACCGGGCTGCGGCGGATTTTGCGGCGGATCGAGACCAGAGGCTTGATCATATTGGATTTGTTCTAGCCGCACCGGAGCATGTGGATGCCTGGTGCGACTTTCTGCGTGCACGCGGGGTAACCATCACGCGCGAACCGCGCACCCATCGTGACGGGGCGCGCAGCTTTTACTGTCTGGATCCGGATGGTAATGGGGTGCAGATCATCTATCACCCTCCCCTGGCGGGTACCGGCGCCCGGTGAGGCCGGGTCCCCAAGGCCGGTTGCCCCGGCGTATCCCTTGGCAGCGACTCAGGCAGGCGGGCAGGCCCGATTTCGGGGGGGCGGGGTCGCCCGGCTTGCACGGTGCTGACGTATTGCCGACTTGTTGATGGATACGGTTTATAATTGTTCGGGGGTTAAGAGCCGAAAGTGCGTCAGGTGTGTCGCCGGCACGCGGTCCGTTTCTCTCCGGCCGGCGACCATGGTCCGGGTGTCCGTATGAATATTAGGTGAGTGCAGATGTCTGATATTTCTGGATTTGAAAAGGAAGTTGCGCAGCTGATTGTGGAAACACTCAATCTGGAAGATGTTGATGCGGAACAGATAGATCCGCAGGCCCCGTTGTTTAGGGAGGGATTGGGGTTGGACTCGATCGACGCACTGGAGTTGGCGCTGGCCATTTCCAAGAAATACGGCTTTAAACTGCAGTCCGACGACAAGAACAATATAGATATCTTTCAGTCGTTGCGCACGCTGTCGCGGCACGTTGAACAGAATCGTGTTTATTGAAGGGGCCGGTGAGCGCCCGTCTTGTTTTGGTGATGCCTGCGACATCCGGAGACTCCTTGCGGCTCCCGCCTTTTTGCTTGTCGTCAACGGTGTACAGCCCCGGCGGTACCCGCCGGTGCGTTTGGATCCTTTGTGATGGCTTGATCCCGTGCTGAGCGATGCCACGATGGACGATGTTGCCGCTGCGACACCACGGCTGGTATGTGCCTCGCCCGCGCAGTTTCAGGGCGTTCTGATCGAATTTGCTGGCAGGATTCTCGGGGTTCTGGCGTACTCAGCGGCGGCTCCTGCGGATTTGGCGGGGTTCGAGGCGCCGTATGTGTGGGTCAGACTGCCCGTGCTGGCGGAAGACGCCTGCTGGTACGAGGTGTGGGTCTCGTCTGTTCCCGTCACAACCGGCAAAAAATCGGGGCTTAGCTTCGCCAGCAACGGCAAACTGCTCTTCGGCAGTCTGGTGATGGACGAGGCGGATCGCAGCCGGATCGAACAGATGGCGCAAGCCGCCTATACGGCGATTTTTGACGTGCTCGATCATACGGGTTATCCCGAACTGCTTCGACTTTGGAATTATTTCCCCGACATCAATGGATCTGGATGCAAGATGGAGCGGTATCGCGAATTCAACGTGGGTCGCCACAACGCCTTCGGCAGCGAGGGCCGTCCTATCGGGGACGGATTGGTGCCGGCAGCCTGCGCGCTGGGGACGCGGCAAGGCCCGTTGGTCGCGTGCTTCCTGGCAGGCAGGGTACGGGGCGTGTGTCTTGAGAATCCGCGGCAGACGACTGCGTATCGTTACCCGGAAGAATACGGTCCGAGAAGTCCAACTTTTTCGCGCGGCATGCTGGTTGGCGGGGTGCTGCTGGTATCCGGAACGGCAAGCATCGTTGGATCCAGGACGATGCATCCCGGAGACGTTCTCAGGCAACTGGACGAAACACTCGAAAACCTGCGCTTGGTAATCTCCCAGGCGCGCTCCGGCGGATTTTCTGGTGCGTCTGCGGCGGGGCTGTGTTTGAACGTCTATCTGCGTCGCGCAGAGGATCGGACCGTCGTGTGTGGCCGGATTGAGACTGAATATGCCGGGGCGCACGTCGTATACTTCCAGGCCGACGTGTGTCGCTCGGACCTTCTGGTCGAGATTGAAGCGTTCTGGATGTCGCATCCCTGATCCGAACATGACCGTTCTCCCGACACCGCCGTTTACTTTGCCTGGCCTGCAGACTGGCGCTGTCAGGATGCAGCGAGACGCCAAGGTTCGATGTCGGGGTTGCCGGTGGCTGGCGGCAACTGGCGACAGTTTGCACCGGTATCTGCGTCGACCACTGGCGACCGGTGCAGGCTGCAGCCTGCTGCCGGGCGGGTGGCCGGGCGAAACGTCAACGTCTGCCGCAGGGACGGGTCTTGGCTGAAAGGGGTATTTTTCGAACCATGGCTTGGCTGCGGCTACCTTACGAATGCCTGGTGTACTACGGTGGCCTGTTGTTGTTCGGGGCCATGTGCCTGGTATGGAGTGTGGTGGCCCTTCCGCTGGGCCTACTTCTGCCGAAACGCGCTGGTGTCAGGCTCGGCCGAAGCGTCATTGCATTCGGTTTCAGGGCCTACCTGCTCTTCCTGGAGTTCAGCGGGATCGTGACCTGTGATCTGGGTGCACTGGATGGCCTTGGTGACCAGAGTCCGCTTATCGTTGCGCCGAACCATCCATCTCTGATTGACGTCGTGTTGATTGTCTCGCGGCTGCGCAATGCGGTCTGCATCATCAAGGCCACCCTGTGGAACCAGCTGATGTTCAGTGGCAGTGCTAGACTTGCCGGGTATATCCGCAATTTTTCCCAGTCGAGATTAATCGTCGATGCGACTCAGGAGATAGGGCAAGGGGGCCAGCTGCTGGTGTTCCCCGAGGGTACGCGGACGGCGGACGGAATGTTGCGGCCGTTTAAGGGCGGGTTCGCCCTGATTGCCAAGAGGGCGCGGGCACCGGTGCAGACTGTGTTCATCGAGATCAACCATCCGTTCCTGTGCAAGGGCTGCTCATTGCTCAAAAAGCCCCAGTTTCCGCTGGTGTTTCGGGTTCGCTTGGGCAAGCGGTTTCTGCCGCCTGACGAGGTCCGGCCATACGTTTCCCAGCTCGAACAATATTGCCGCGATCAGCTGGGACGGGACGGCGCGGGCGTACAGCAATGATTCCGTCGTCTACCCATCTCGTATTGATACCGAGCTTCAATACCGGCGAGCGGGTATATGCAACGGTGCGCGATGCGCGCCGCTTCTGGAATCCGGTGTGGGTGGTGGTCGACGGCAGCGACGACGGCACCCCGGAGGGCCTGGACAGGATGGCCGCTGCCGACCCTGGCCTCAGGGTCTGGGTGCGCCCCGCCAACATGGGGAAGGGCGCGGCGGTGCTGTTTGGGCTTGATCAGGCCAAGCGGGCGGGGTTCACCCATGTCCTCACCATGGACTCCGACGGCCAGCATCCGCCGGACAAGATTCCCGAGTTTATGCTGGCATCGCAAAGTAACCGCGATGCCATGATACTTGGGTGTCCGAGGTTTGATGAGAGCGCACCATCAATCCGGGTGCGTGGGCGGAGAATTTCCAACTGGTGGGCGAACCTTGAGACCCTGCATGCCGGCATCGACGATTCGCTGTGCGGATTCCGGGTGTATCCGATTGAACCGCTCGGCGCCGTGATGCATGCGCAGCGCTGGATGCGGCGCTTTGATTTCGATCCTGAAGCGGTTGTGCGGCTAAGCTGGCGCGGGGTGCCCGCGATCAACATCGGTGTGCCGGTAACGTATCCTAGCCGCGAGGAGGGTGGTGTCTCCCACTTTAACTACCTGCGCGACAACGTGTTGCTGACTTTCATGCACGTTCGTCTGATGACCGAGTTTGTATTGCGCTTCCCGCTGCTGGTCCGGAACAAATTCAGGGCCCCGGACGGTCCACCGAAACCTTGATCCGCAGATCTTCGGCGTAGCGGAGTACGACCTGTTGCGCCATTGGTTGCGCGAGCGCTGCCAACAGCGGAAGTGAGCGCGAGGCCGATGAGTCGCGGCGCAGGTTCTCTAGCAGCGGGTCATTCATTTTTGTCGTCACCAGTTGGGTATCGGGGCCGATGTCGATGGTCATTGCAGCCAGGCTGCCGCGCGGATCTGCGTCGAGAACCATTGACACACCGAACGGCTGGCGGCCTGGTGTCAGCTGATACAACGGTTCCGGAAATGGCGTATCGAATACCGCCAGTAGTACTGCGACCTCCTCCGCCAGGGACTGAGTAGCGGCCTCGACCAGGCCCGCAGCAAAGGTGTTGCTCATGGCGCACAGGCTCGAGGAGGGCTGCATGGAACCTGATGCGATACTCCAGTATCCGACCGGGGCATTGTGTACAGAATTGTGAAAGCGCGTGGGTGAAACGCAACGTTCCGCCGTGGCAAGCGCGTCGCATATGTGATGTATGGTGTTGGTATCCCCGTTGGACGAGGCAAACACGGTGGCCAGATCCTTGGCCTTCATGCCAGACTGCTGCAGGGCGCCTTGTGCGATATCCACTGCAAGCCGGACCGTGGCGCTGGCGCGCCGCCGCTCTGCTCCAGGCAGGGCGCTTCCTGATGGCACCGGCACGAAATCTGTATTGAGCGCTGTTCCAGTGCGGAAATGACTGCGCAGCGTGTCCCAGTTCTCGAATCCGGGACCGAACGCAGCTATGCCCTTTACGTGAATGATCATGCGGCTCGGTAGCCGAAGACGAGGCTGACATTACTTCCGCCGAAGCCAAAGGAATTGCTCAACACCCGCCTGTTTTTCTGGTTCCGGTTTTCCAGCAAGACGTTCATGCTGAATTCTGGATCGACCGTGACGGTGTTGAGGCTGCCGGGCAAAAAGTTTTCTTGCAGACACAAGCAAGCGATAGCGGCCTCGGTAATGCCAGCAGCCCCCAGCGTATGTCCGGTCCAGCCCTTGGTTGAGCTGCAGGGAGTTCGGTTGCCGAAAAGACCGGATACGGCGATATCTTCCGCGCGATCATTGGCGCGGGTTGCCGTTCCGTGCAGGTTGATGTAGTCAATCTGGGCCGGTTCTAGTCCGCCCCGCTGCAGCGCGCGCAGCATGGCCAGTCGCGCGCCGGCGCCTTCCGGATGTGGAGATGACATATGATAGGCGTCGCTGCTTTCTCCGTACCCCAGGAGGCAGGGCACGTCAGCACTATCCTCTTCGCACCGTTCAAGCAATGCGAATCCTGCGGCCTCGCCAATCGAGATTCCGTTACGCTCGGCGTCAGCCGGGCGGCACGGCGTGGCTGACACAATCTCGAGTGACGAAAAGCCGTACAGAGTCGTCATGCACAGGCTGTCGATGCCCCCCACTACGGCCGCGTCGCACAGACCGCTGGTGATCAGCCTGCTGGCCGAGGCAAATACCTTGGCGCTGGAAGAGCAGGCAGTCGAGATGGTGAATGCACAGCCCTGCAGTTTCAGGTAACGGCGCACGAAATCAGTGACGCAATAATTTTCGTGCGTCGTCCGGTAGTTGAATTGCGCCGGCAACCTGCCGGCGGCATCGCGCTGCCGGTAGGCCAGTTCGGTCTCGAGAATCCCGGATGTGCTGGTGCCGAGGATTACCCCGACCCGGTGCGCACCATAACGCGCTCGCGCGGCCGCAACGGCCGACTCGAATCCGTCCGCCGCAAGCCCGAGCATGGCCAGCCGGTTGTTGCGGCAGTCAAATTCCCTGAGGCGGGCGACGACGGGCTCATTTTCGATGCCATCCACCCGACCGATGTACGTATCGATCGTGGCGTCCATGAAATTGCACTGGCGCAGGCCGGACTGTCCCGCCTGAAGCGCATCAAGCGTCGATTTTGTGCCCCGACCAAGAGCGTTAACCAGGGTATAGTGACTGATTGCTAGCGGGTGCACGATGGAGGCTTCCGGGGTGAGCTGAAGATTGAATATTCCGGAAAACTTCCTGTCCCATTGGGGCGCTTCAGGACGCAACCGGTCCCGTCAGCGCTTACGTCTAGGTTCAGCACCGGGAAGCAAGCGGGTATAGCCGTACCGACAAGTGTTCCAGCCATTATATCTGGAAAGATAGCAGGCGTGGCCACCAAGTGCCGTGCCCAGAGAAACGCCGGCGCCGCCGGCAGACCGATGTCCCAGTTTCGCAGTCGTCTCGAGATCATCGTTACACCGAGTGTCGGCCCAGGTCGCAGAGAGCTTCCCCGGGGCTGGGTCGGCCGGTAGCGTACGGCCCGGTGCCATTCCGTCCCCCTGTCGCAGCCTGCGATGCGATCCTGATAGTTACCGGCATACCTGAATTTAGACCTAGAAAAGGATCGGCCCGCATGTCGGGAACCCGTTTACGGCCGGCTAATTTGCCCATTTTAATGATGCTTGTCGGCCAGAACAATCTGGAACGAACGTCGAACCCTGTCTTTAAACCGGATACCGAATCGAGTACCATGGCGCTGCCTGTCACCGTGGTGATGGGCAGGGCTGGATTATATTAGGGCGGCTCCGGGCCGCCCATATCTAAAAATACATAAAACAAACGTAGCGATGTCTAAAGGAGTCACCTCGCGCTTTGCGCAGGTCGGTCTGGCGTCAGTTTGCCCGCCGATCCTCAGGCCGGGTGGGTGCGGGACGGCAGATCGTCTGAGGCCAGGACATCGCCACACCGAAGCGCCCCGATACGGGATCAGACGTGCAGTGTTCGCGGGTCTGCGCTATGGCAGGGGCTCCTGCGCGGATCATTGTCGGGCGAGCCATATTGTGGCTATTTGGTGCGGATGGCACGCCGCCCGGGTTAGAGCCCCCCACTTTATTGTGCTATGGTTGATGTACGTCAGAATGACAGTATCCGTTTCATTGAGAAAGCCTTACAAGCTTACAGGTTCTGTGAAATTCATGCGGTTCGATCCTCGAGAAGCCCGGTTTTGTGATGGCCAGATGACCCACGGAGGGACCGTGGCGGCCTTCCGTGTGACCTTCGGCGGCAAGGTTCGGAATGACCTGTCTGCGGTCGGGGCCACCCCCAGCGTGCTCGGCTTTCTGTGCGGTGCGGGAAGATTGTGGTGCCGGCATGGTGCCGGGCGTGTAATTTTCGCACGGGACGCGTTTTTTTCGTGCCAGGCGTCGCAGGCCCGGTGCCGGCCGCATGGTCGACGAGGGTCGTCGGCGCACCCGCCGTTGCGATCTGCTCCCTCGCGGTATTCCAGCGGCGCTCCCGTACCGGTGGTGGTCCGGTATGTTCGGCCGGACATGATGACGGAATCGCGTGTCAACGCGGTTTGTCGGCCAGCTTAACCCGCACGAGACTTCATCTCTCCTTTAAGAAGAGGCGCTTTTCATGGACAGCAGGCTTGAACCGATCAAGGCTTATCTTGATCGACATCTCGACAATCCGCCGGAAACTCTCACTATGGAGACCAGGCTGGACGGGATCGGCGTCGATTCTATGGCGCTGCTCGAACTTATGATGGAGTTGGAAGACAAGTATGATTTCCGGCTCCCTGAGGATGTATCCACGCCGGAGACGGTCGGTCAGCTGGTCGCGCTGGTGGAACAGTACAGGCCCTCTGCATTAAATGAGTAGGACCGGACCCTCCAGGGTCGCGGTGACCGGCATCGGTTTGGTTAGCCCGTTTGGCGGCGACGCCGACGATTTCTTCACGCGCATCATGCGTGGCGAATCCGCAGTGCGGTTGTACCGTCATCCGGCCTCGCCCAACGACCTGGCCCAGCCTGCCGTTCAATGTGCACTGTTCAATCCGGAACAGGCCATTGGCCGCGCCTTGTCAAGCGTTACCGATCGCTATAGCCAGCTTGGCCTTGCCGCGGCGTTTTCCGCATGGAGCGATGCGGGGTTTGCGCGCAAGGGCGCCGGATCCAACGAATATGGCGTATCTTGGGGGACAGGGGTAGGTGGCGCCCTGACCTACGAAAAGGGCTACACCGATTTCTTCGAGCGCAGCAGGCGTCGCGTGTCACCTCTGACCGTTGCGCTGGCCATGAACAATGCGGCGGCCTCGAACCTTGCGATCGCGCTCGGTCTGGGCGGGGCCTGTCTGACCTATTCAGTAGCCTGCGCCTCATCGGCCGTGTCCGTCGGCGAGGCATACCGCCGCGTCCGGTCTGGCCAGGACAAGCTGGTTGTCGCCGGCGGCTCCGAGGCGCCACTGGCGCTGTCCATCATGCTGGCATGGGATGCCATGCGGGTGGTCGCGACCGGCGATGAGGAAAGTGCGTTCAGGGCATGCCGGCCATTCCAGCAGGGTCGCAAGGGCCTGGTGCTTGGTGAAGGCGCCGCGGCCTTGGTGCTTGAGGACTGGGTCCATGCCGAGGCCCGCGGGGCGCGTATTTACTGCGAGCTCGCCGGCTACGGGCAGAGCGGTGACCGCAGCCATTTGGTGCGTCCCGATGCTGATGGTCAGGTTCGGGCGATCGAGGCCGCATTGCATGAAGCCCGGCTGCCCGTGACCGACGTGGGGTACGTCAATGCTCACGGCACAGCCACCCAGGAGGGCGACCCTATTGAGATCAGTGCGCTCAGAGCCGCTTTCGGGGAAGCCGCATCACGATTGCGCGTCAGTTCGACCAAATCGATGCACGGGCATCTGTTGGGTGCGGCCGGTGCCATGGAAGCCGTGATTACGGTAATGGCACTGGTAAAACAGCAAATTCCGCCAACTGCGCACTTGCAGCAGGTCTCGGCGGATTGCGTCGGCGTCTCGCACGTGATGGGGGAGGGTCTGAGAGATGTCTGCTTTAGCGCGGCAATGAGCAATTCTTTTGCGTTTGGTGGCAGCAATGCCGTTCTGGTGTTTCGGCGGCCCGATTAGTCAATTTCCCCTGGACCTGCGCGAGGAGAGAACATGGAAAACCAGAACGAGACGACCATCCCCGAATGCGCGCAGGCCCCGCATCTGCCGCTTACAGATTATTATACCGACGAGGCTTCGCGCAGCGGGTTTGTGCGTGAGATGTTCGACAGCACGGCGGAGGACTATGATCGGATGGAACGTATCATGGGGCTCGGATCCGGTTTGTGGTATCGCGGGCAGGCGCTGCAGCGCGCCGGACTGCGGTCCGGTATGAAGGTGGTGGACGTCGGGGTGGGCACAGGGCTGGTGGCCCGTCAGGCCGCCCGTATTACCGGCAGCGGCGGGTTGGTGATCGGTATTGACCCGAGTCCGGGCATGATGCGCAACGCCAAGGTTCCGCCGGACGTCGTGCTGGTAGAAGGCCGGGCTGAGAACATGCCATTTCCAGACAACCATTTCGATTTCCTGAGCATGGGATACGCTCTGCGCCACATCAGCGACCTGTCCGTGGCTTTCCGCGAATTCCACAGAGTAATGAAGCCGGGCGCCAAGCTGTGTATCCTCGAGATCACCTGCCCGGAGAGCCGATGGGCACGTATTCTGCTTAAGGGCTATATGAAAGGAGTGGTGCCGACGCTCGCCAGAGTGGTCGGAAGCAGGAAAAACACGCCGCGGCTCTGGCGTTACTACTGGGATACCATCGAAGCCTGCATTCCGCGGGCCCAAGTACTTGCCACGCTCAAGGCTAGCGGTTTCGGCGAGGTGCGCTGTTACAGTGAAATCCGGGCTTTGGGTATGCTCGCTGAGTACCAGGCAACCAAGCCGGAATAGGGCGGCTGTGCCTGCCTTTAGCCAGGGATAGTCCGACGTGTCGAGCGGTCCGGTAATGCTTACCCATCTTATCGCCGAGCGGCTGTCGCGGCGGCTCCTGCCGAGAGTACCCGAACCGGGCCTCTCCGATCTCGACCGCGGGGCGCAATGCGCGGCATTTGAGCTTGCTGGCCGTGAAGATGGCATTCTTGTTGCTATTTACTTCTACCAGGCCATGCAAATAGCCCCGCTGGTTCGTCCCGGTGACCAGGTGCTTGATCTGGGATGCGGCCCGGCGAATCAGCTCGTTCATGTTGCGCGGCTGAATCCGCATGCGCATTTCACGGGGGTCGATGTCTCCGCCGCGATGCTCGACCGGGCGCATCAAACGATTGCGCGTTCCAGCGTGACCAATGTCCGGGCGATTCAGAGCGACATGACCCGATTGGCGGAATTTGCCGATGACACATTTGACTGCGTTATGTCGACCATGTCACTGCACCATCTTCCCGACGAGACGGCGCTCGCGGATGCGTTGTGCGCGGCGCGGCGTGTTCTAAAGCCGGACGGCAGCTTGTATCTGGTCGACTTCGGCCGCTTGAAGCGTGCCGCAACCCAGCGTTTTTTCGCCGAAGATCGCGGTGACGTTCAGTCGAAAGAGTTTACGCGTGATTACCTGAATTCGCTCCGTGCCGCATTCAGCGTTGAGGAGCTTATACGCGCCGCTGCAGTGTTCGGCGGCCGCGTGAAGCGGTACACAACGGCGCTTGCGCCGTTTATGGTGATCTTCAAAAGCGCTGCACGGCATGAACCGGACGAGGGCTTGCAGGAGGCCGCCCGCGCGCAATACCGGCAGCTCAGCGTCACGCAGCGGCAGGATTTCATGCGGTTTGCGCGCTGGCTGCGGGTCGACGGCCTGACGCTGCCGTTTCTCTTGGGCTGAGTATTGACTGGTCCGGTTTGATTGCTCGTGCGGTCCGGTAAACCCGGGGTTACCGGCGGGCAGATACAGGAGGTGCGACCCGCGCGTTGTTGTTCCGCGCCATGTCCAGACGCCCCCAATTTACTTCGCGCGCGCGATCAGCATAACGTTGGCGAAAGGTGTGCCGTGACTCATCGGAACAGGTTGGACCACGAAGCCGCGTTGCTGTAGGGCCTGCATCCAGGCCGACAGCGGCCGGCACCACATGCGGGCCAGACGATGTCCTTGGAGAAACGACATTCCGGCGTCCACCACTTGGCTGATCGCGAATCTCAAACCGCCGTCCGCATTGCCGACCCGTGTGACGAATACGCCATCCCGTCCGATCGCAGCACGGATCTTATCGAGCATCAAATCCTGTTCGGCGTAGGAAATGTAGTGAAGTACGTCAAGGATCGCAATGACGTCGGACCCCCCCAGCTCGGCGTCGCGCATGTCGCCACCGCTCAATTGTACGCGTTCGCCGTGCAGCGGCTGTAATGCCCGGTTGCCGCAGATTGCCTCGCGCTCCATCAGTTCAACGCCGTGGAAGCGCAGGCCGGCCGGGGGAGGCGGATCGTCTCGCCATTCTCCTTGGGCTGCCAGGCGTTCCGCAGCCAGAAGCCATGCCGCCAGCAGGCCGCGGCCACACCCGAGATCCAGCACCCGCGCACCATCGGGCAGAATCGCACGCTCAAGCAGCGCCGCAAAAATCGGATCGCTCCCGAGCTTGCCCCGTGCCCAGTGATAATTGAAACGGCCGGTGCCGCGGTAAGGTTCGGTAGCTAGATCCAGCAGCCGCTTTTTCAGGCTGGTCTGCATGACAGGCCCAACGGTACAGGGTTCAGTTTGCGAGCCGCCAGTTCTGCGATCAGGCGTGGCAATACTTCGACAATGACCGGAATCCCATTCGAACTGCGGGCGCAATGGCCATCGTGCAGAAGAAGAATATCGCCCGCGCTAAGCCCGCGCGTAAGGCGCGCAAATACGATATCGGCATCTCCGCAGCGCGTGTCGTACGCACGCCGCGTCCAGCTTGCGAGCCTGATGCCGGCCGTCTGCAGTACCGGGTCGAGGAGGGGATTGCGCAGACCGGCAAGTGCACGAAAGTACTGCGGTCTTCGTCCGGTTATGCTTTCCAACGTCTTCTGCGCATCACCCACTTCGCGCGTCCAGCCAGCGATACCGGAAAATGCGGCGTGTTTCCGGTGACGCTGTCCGTGGTTTTCGATCACATGCCCACCTGCCAGGATGTCACGGCAGACCTCCGGATGTGCGATGGCCTTTTCACCGATGCAGAAGAAAGTCGCATGGACCCCGTGCTGCGCGAGAATACCGAGCACCAGCGGTGTGACTTCCGGGTCCGGCCCATCGTCGAAGGTAAGCGCCACTTCGCCCCGCGCCGCTGATGCAGGCGGTAGCCGCACAAGATTAGCGCCCAGCAGGCTGCTGCGCGGCCACAGCCCGGCGGCGGCTATTACGCCGTGGTTCACCAGCACGATGGCGAGCGCCCATTCCCAGCTGGCGGGTGCAACCAGTACCAGCGCCAGTGCCCCTGCGTGAGCCAGGATCGATGCCTTCATAAATGGCGTGAGCCGCCATGAGCGCACCGGGTATTGGGCGCCGGATTGGGTCATGTGTCGGATATACCGGCTTTTCTTCGTGATAGTATGGCTGAAAACAGCAGAGAGAACAGGGCACCCAGACTGACTGTAGTGCCGATATCCGACAGCACCGGGATGCTGGAAAAGCCCAGGATAGCGAAGCTGCCCACAGTCGCGAGATTGGCAACTACCAGAGATATCTGCATGCGGCGGCGCTCGTCGGCGGTCACCGATTGGCCTCCGCCCTCAAAAAACAGCGCGTAGTTCGAGCCAATCGCGACGACCAACAGCAGTCCGACAAGGTGCAGGATGGTCAGCCTGATGCCATTCCCCAGCAATATCCCCGCGACGCACGCGACCGCGCAGGCCAGCGGGGCGACCACGCGCAGCGTACGCGCTGCCGATTTTAGCGCGGCCAGCAGCAATCCGACGATCACCAGACAGCCGACTTCGGACAGCATCAACGCCTCATTGCGATAGTTTCGGAATAGATCGGTCGATTCCTTCAACAGGTCAATCACGACGATGTTCTTGAGCCCGGTTGTCTTCAGCACGGACTGGACGTAGTTGACGTTCAGAGGCGGCCTGGCGCCGGTGTCGGATGGACGTAACGGCATCAGCACGAGATAGTCGCGGTTCCGGCGGATCAGAAGTGAGTCTACCAAAAGCGCCGCCGAGGTGCCGTCCAGATCGGCGCGACTCAAAAGTTTCTGTTTCCGGGCCGCCTGCAGATCTGAAAGAAATCCGTGTAATGAATGGAATTTTACCGGCAGGCCGGCGAGTGCCTGCCGCAGCCGCAGTCGCGCCAGACGCGCGTCGGGAATGGCTGCCTGCCGTGCGCGCTGCTGGGCGCGGCTCGGCAGTACAAATGCAGGGGAATTGAATCCACCGAGCAGTTGACGATGAACCAGTCCGCGCAGCACCCCACCCGCCTTTTCGGCTCCCTGCAGGGCCAGTTCCCTGTTCGGCGCGCTAAAGGCAACCATGTAGCGCAGGTCCGGCGCGCCGAGGTCATTGCGCAACCTCTGGTCGAGCCGCTGATCGGCCTTGGAAATTGGACTGAGTGCCGACAGGTTCCGGTTCCATATTCTCGCCGAGTGTGCGAAGACGACGCCTATGGACGCCAGCGCCAGAAGGGGCGGCAGCCACCGAAACCGGGTGATAAAGTCGAGAGCCTGGTCTAGCACGAGACCGGGACGACTGAGGTCGCGCAGCTTCAGCTGTCGCGGTACCAGCACCGGTAACACGTAGCGCGTTACCAGTACGGCCGCGATCAGCCCGCTGATCGAGTAGACTCCAAGCTGCGCAAGCCCCGGAAAGTCGGAAAACAGAAGTGGCGCAAATCCGGCGATCGATGTGGCGACCCCTAACCAGATAGTGCGCCAGAAGTAGCTTGGGTTCAGATGCCCGGTTCGTTGCAGGTAAAAGTATATAGAGTAGTCGACCGCTTCGCCGATCAGGGTGGTCCCGAACCCGAGAGTAAGCCCGTGCACCTGGCCGAAGTGCAGGCTGACGGCGGTTATCCCAACCAGCGCGCCGGACAGTACCGGCAGCAGGCCGATTCCTAGAAGCCGCGGTGACCGATAGACAAGCAGCAGCAGAAACGTCACAAGCAGCAGACTGGCGCTTGCCAGCCGGGTGACTTGGCCCTGTATGGTGTTGCGCGACCTCACGGCGAACACGCTGGTGCCGCTCATGACCACGCGACTTCCCGCCTGGCGGTGCGGCAATTGTCCGAAAGTTTTCCGGATATAGCTGATGGCGCGCGCTTGCGCCCCGATGGCGGTGCCAGGCGCCTGGGTGTAGGCCAGCAGTACCGCCCACTTTCCACTGCGGGAGGCCCAGACACCGTCCAATCTGCGCGGCTGACTGCTGCCATCAAATTGATCCAGTAGCCGCAGCGTTTCACCTGTCGGGTCGCGCGCAAACAGCCTTGCGAGCAGCAGCCCGGTGTCGCCGGAAAGCGCATCAATGGAGTTTTTGATGGCAGCGTGAAGCCCGCGCGCGGTAAACCGTTCCGGGGTGATGTCGGGGCTGAGCAGATAGCGATTGTCGAAAAAATATCTGCGGTCACGTCGTTCGGTGGCGGAATCCCCGTTCAGCACCCCGAGGAAAAGGCCGCTGCGACGCAGACGACCGGCTAGTTCCCGGGACATGCGCGCGCGCCCTGGCGCGTTTCCGCCCTCGATGCCGATCATGATGAGGCGCCCGATGATTCCGTACCTGAACTGGTCGACAAGCAGTTTTTGACGTGCACTCGGCGCCTTCGGCATGAAAGCTGAGAGGTCAGACACAAACCGTGTTCGGGCGATGATCAGCGCGCAAGCCACCAGCAGCGTGAGCCACAGTCCCAGGACAAGGCGTTGCCAGCCCGGTTTCATCTGCCAGGGCCGGTCTGGGTGATGACCATTACAGAATGGTCACCGTTATGCTGCTCGAGCTCAATGGTTCTTATGTATGCGTGCGATCCGCTGATGCGAATGTGGCTAAATATGTGGCTCAGCTTCCTCTGTTTCGGTGTCAGCACGAGCTGCCAATCGCCCATCGGTCCCGTAAGTCGCAGCGCATAGTACGTTTTAAGCGCTGAAAGGTTGCCGGCCAGTGTGCCGCGTATGCTGTCGATGAACGCCGCGACTTCCGGATGCCCCTCAAGGCTGACGGTGATTTGGTGCTTTCCGGGACGCTTGATAGTGAGGACATTGCCGCGCAGCGCCAGCAACTCCGGTTTGGGTGTAAGCGTGCGTTTTTCGAGACGGTCCGGTGCGATGTAGGATAGATCGCCCGTGGATATGAGTGGATGTTCGATGATTCCGATGTACGTCTTTTCCACGAATGTGGCCTTGTCCGACCTGCGCTGGGCCAGAAGCCCCATCAGTTGTGCGAGCTGCGAACCGCTGGCGCAGGCCACCGGAGTCACCAGCAGCAGCGCAAGCAGGACCGTTGATACGGTGTACGGAAAATCAGGTCGTCTCACGGTCAGCGGGCTTCCAAAAATCATAAAAGTTGAACCAATTGAACGGTTCCGCATAGCAGTAGCGCTCAAGCGCAGCCACGTATTTGGTCAGCAGTTCGCAAACCTCATCCTGCCGGTTTGCCATCGGCGGTCCCGTGAAGTCGGTCAGAAGTTCGAAATGTACGTCGTAGCGGTTGCCGCCACGGTACAGACCGGCCATGAAATAGACCGGGTGGCGCAGCATCACGGCCGTGCGGAACGGCCCGGTTGGAAAGGGGGCGGCCGACCCGAAAAACGGGAGCTCGAGATATCTGTCTGGCCCGCTCGCACGGTCGGCGAGAAGGCCAACCATGGCGCCGCCCTGCAGGCGGTGGTGAATTTCCAGCATCGCGTCCAGCGGACCGAGGGTGATGATGTCGAGCATTACATCCGGATTAATGGCCGCCAAAGAGGCGTTGATCTGGCGCGCGTTTTCGGGGTTCATTGCGACGCATACCCGCAGGTTCGGGTTGTCGCGCGCAACGCTGCGCAGCATCTCGAAACTTCCGAGATGTGCGCCGAACAGGAAGCAGCCGCTTCCGGAGGCATGCAATGCGTGTACCCGCTCGGCGTCGAAGATCCTGATGTCAAACAGGTCATAGCGGTTGTTGAGCAGATAGAGGCGGTCGTGGATAGTTGTGGAGAACGTGAGTATGTGGCGGTACAAGTCGCGCCATCCCGCTGGCCGGCGCAATACCCGCTCAAGGTAGGCGCGCGAGGCCTGACGCACCGATTTTGCGGACAGGAGGAAGTACCACGCGATGCCGTACACCACGACCCGGGACAGCCGACGCCCGAACAGCAGCGACAGTCTTCGCATGATGCCTAGCCACAGGACGCTGCCGCGCTCTTTTTTCTGCAGCCATTCGGGTGCCGGCCCGGCACCCGAAGTTGATGGTGTAGTGGTCATGGCGACGCGTAGTGAATCCGAAGCGAAGAGTCGCTGGCAATGCAGTGGCCGGCGCCGGTTGTGCCCGCCCCGTGCCAGGGTCTGGATGCATGCAGGTCCGCAGCGGTGACGGACAGGCGGGTGGCGGCAGCTCCGCAAATCACGGGCGGCCTGCCGGGTGGCCGAAGCAAATGCCGTTGCCTGAATTCCCGGGACAAATGATTCATTCCAGCGAGTTTCCCCGTCTGTGCTGCGCCCGACATTGTTCAGAGGACCGTCCGCGGAACTGCAGATGTTCCGCGCTTGGCGACTGCGACCGCAGGCAGTGCCACGGCTGACCGGTTGGAGCCGACGCTCCCATCGATACCTGACCGAGCAAGCGGCATGGAAGTGCAAGGATCATATCGCGGCGGTCACGGAATATATTTGGCAATGAGTTCAGCCATAGCCGATGCAGGGATCTTGCCGTTGCCGTCGCGTGGCAGCGATTCGAGGAACACAATCGGCCGCGGCAGGAATACGGGATCCAGCTGCAGCAGCAGGGATGAGTGAATGTCGTGTGGCCGCAATCCCGGCGCAACCACGAACGCGGCCAGGCGCGAGACATTGCGTTCCGGATGCGTTTCCGGAATGCAGAACACGCCGTCGCGCACGCCTGGCAGATTGGCAATGACCCGGTTCAGGTAAGACAGCGAGCTGCGCTTACCGACGACGTTTACCATGTCGGAGTCGCGTCCGAGCAGCCGGAACCGCGATTGGCTGCGGATCTCGACGATATCGTTCAGTATCTGGGGTGATTCCAAGTGTCCACCGCTGACTACGGTGGTGCCCTGCTCCTGTGTCAGCGTAATGTGGTCATACGCTTCCCATTCGGAACTCATGGTGGGCCGGCGCGTGGCAATCTGTCCAGTTTCCGTCGATCCGTATATCTCGATGATCGGTGTTTGCAGTCTGCGTTCCGCTTCAACGGCCAGTTCTTCCGGCAAGGGTGCGGTCGCTGACACGATTGCTGCGAGCGGTGGAAAGTCTATGTCGCTTTCCAGCAGATTACGCAGGTGAAATGGCGTTGTCACGAGCAGTCTGGGGGCCGGTACCTGCGCCAGTGCCGCAGCCACGTCAGCCGGAAAAAACGGTAGCCGTGAGGCCAGCCGTCCCCCCCCGATCAATGGCAGGAATATGGTCGACTCAAGCCCGTACATATGCTGGAACGGCACGGTACCGAGCACTGTGCACGGGCCGCCGGCCGCCCCCCACAGACGCCCCGCCCCGGTCATGATGCACTGGCATATCCGTCCGAAAGTTTTGCCGTGGTGGTTTGGTCTGCCGGTCGAGCCCGATGTGTAGACGTGCATTATGGTCTGGGCGGCGGGAATGCGCGGCGTGTCGAGGCCGCCTGCGGAAATGCCCTGTCCGCGGCCGGACACCTGCAGGTAGGGTAAGTCGACCGGCGCTGATGGCTGGTCGCCCAGACACACGAGATCCGAATGGTCACGTTGAATGCCAGTGATGATGTCGGGTGCGGCCGAGTTCGGCAGGACGGTCAGCGTGCCGCGGGCAATGCTCGCGAACAGTGTCGCTGCAAACCAGTATCTGTCCCTGCACAGGTTAAGAACGTGTCCCGTGTCCGGTATGCGCGCGGCCAGTGCCAGCAGATCATCCAGAAACTCGCCGCGCGTGACCGCCCTGCCGTCGCGGTAAGCAACAATCGAATCCGAGGCGGATTCCGGCAGAAGTGGAAGGCTGTTCATCGTCGCTTATGGTGTGTTTTGACGCTGCGCGTATTCCCGGTAGGCCCGGATGGTGGCGGCGACACTGAGCCGCGGTCCGTTCGGCAGCGCGCGCAGGCGGATCAGGTATTCTCCGGAAAACATGATCGCAAGCGAGACCGGCGTCAAAATATTGGCAAAGACCCACCACGCGTTGATCGGGGCAAAAAAGAACAACACCATGGAAAGCGCCGCACTGACTGCAAAGTAGATGGTCCAGGCCAGCGTGACTTTCCAGGTGTAGTGCAGGTACCCGGCATCCAACAGTTTAGGGAAGATAAGGCTGGCAATACGCGAGCACAGCGCGTCACCGTGTTTGTTGCCGAGTGTGCTGCCGAACGTGATGGCGAGGAGAACCATCGCCCCGACATGCTGTACGAAGTACACCCATGCGGCATGGTTGCGCAGCTGGTCTATGTGAATGGCGATGGCCAACACGCACAGTGCATATAGCGACACAAACAAAATGCGACTTCGCGATTTCCATGCCATCACCAGCGCTGCCGCACCGAGCGGTGCCAGTCCGATGAGAATCACTGCCAACGGCGGGTGTGGCCTGGTCGTGGCGACGTAGCTAATGGCCACGTAGACCACGCCAGCCAGCACGAGCAGGAAGTTGCGGATGGAGAGCACGCCGCGAATCGTGCGCCCGTTTCGTCCGGTCACGCTAGGGTTCCTGTTCCGTAACACCGTATTCCGGCCGATTTGCACCGCCGGCACATCTCCTGTTGGCTGATCCGGCCCAGCGGTATGCCCAGATGAAGACCAGTGCCAGACCGATGCCTGCAGCAACATCGATTGCCATATGCTGTTTGGTGGCCATGGTAGAGTAAACAATTGCAGCGCACCAGCATGCGCTGAAGATGCGTATACTCCGGCCCAGAGCGAGCTCCGGGAACCGTTGGTCCATCCAGGACCAGGAAAACACGGCTGTGGCGACGTGCAGCGACGGGCAGGCGTTGCCCGCAGCATCGATGCCCTTGAGAAATGCCATTCCCGGATAGCGGGCCCAGTCGACGTGGGCAGGCGGTATGGCTGTTGGCCAGAAGTAGAAGATGGTCAACGCCACCAGACAGAGGCCGCCGATCCATTTCCCGTATTCGAAGATGGCCTGCCGCGTGGTCATCAGTATCGGTGGCAGTGATACGTACAACCACAGCGAGAGGTAAAACGGCAGCATAAACGGTTCAACGCCTATTATCCGGTCCAAGGCAGTTTCCGGAATGATAGTCACCGGATAGGCCGGGTGCTTGAGCAGGTAAAGATAGGCCACAAAGAACAGAGAGGTGAACCCCATGGTTCCGAAACATTTGAGCCAGAAATGGGCGAAGATAACCGATGGCATGTTGCGCCACCCGCCGATATCCCGGGACCGTGCCCCGGCGCTGTCGGGATGCGTCGATGCTCCCGGGCTGACTGCTGATGCCAGCGGCTTCCCGAAACGGGTAGCGTCGATGTCCGTATCTTTTGAATGACTGGACAAAATATGTCTCCGAATAAGATGGGGGTGGCGTGCAGTCTGATTGACCGGTTCTGGCAGGGCGTCGGAATGTCCGAAGCCGCAGCACTTCAGGCGTTCGGGACGGTACCCTGCAGGATCACGTTATCCCCGGTGCAATCCGTGCATTCCCTGCGAACCCGCTCGCGGTGCCTGCCTCAGATCCGGTTACGGGCGGACTGACAGATTGTGCCACTGTGCGCGCCGTATCCCCCCATGAATATCTGCCATCCAAACGACCCAGAACAGTGGAAGTGTTCGGCAACACCTGGATTTCGGGTGCTGTAGACATTATAAAAGAAATTACCGCACAGATGACCTTCCCAGAGATCTCCCCGGTCCCGGCCGGTGCGGGCGGGTTCTGGCCGTGACGCCACTCAGGATGCAGCGCAGACGGGATCCAGACGGGTTTTCCGGGCCGGCGGTATCGCGAGGGTCGCTGCGTCAAGACCCGTCTGGGCTTTCCCGGTTGTGTGCCGCCACGCCAGACAGGGTAGACTTGCGACTGATGAAGATCAGTGCCAGCCATCCGGCCCTTGCAGGCCATTTCCCCGGCAACCCCGTGGTTCCAGGTGTTGTGATCCTCGATGAGGTGCTGCAAGCTGCTGGCGTTTTCCTGGGACGCCCGGTGCGAACCACGGGCCTGCCGAGCGTGAAGTTTTCGGCGCCGCTTGCTCCCGAAGAAGAGTTTGAAATTGTTTTTGACCGGAAAGACGACGGACGAGTCGGGTTCGTGGTGCGCAGTGGTGCGCAGGCTTTCGCCACTGGTGTGTTGACGTATGATATTCATGGTTCTCGCTGACCGGTCCGGGCCTGCGGTGCGGCCCGTGGTGACACTTCCGGTCTGGAATTATACAGGGGTTATGCCGGGGCGCGGTGGCAGCCGGGTTTTCCCGGGGGGCGCAGGACCGTGACGCTGGATCACGACGCAATCTGCGCCCTTATCCCCCATGCGGGATCGATGTGCCTGCTCGATGGCGTAGAGTCCTGGGATGAGGAGACGATGCTGTGCTATGCCGTGTCCCACACCAGCCATGCCAATCCGTTGCGGACGCATGATGGTCTGCATGGAATCTGCGGCGTGGAGTACGCGGCCCAGGGCATGGCGTTGCACGCCCGTCTGTCCGGGGTGAGCGGTCCTTCCGGTGGCGGCATGCTCGCCAGCGTGCGCAACCTCAGACTTTATGTGGACAGGCTGGAGGACTGTGGCGAGCGGATCTGGATTGAAACGCGGCGGCTGGGCGGGTCGGCGCAGGGCTTTGTCTATGATTTCGAGGTGCGCGCCGCAACGACAGTATTGCTGTCCGGACGGGCGGCAGTCATGGTGACGGAGGGAGACGGTCCGTGAGGCGCGCGCTTGTGACAGGCGGTAGCGGCGGCATCGGGGCGGCCATTGCGCGACAACTTGCGCGCGACGGCCTGAAGGTGATCGTGCATGCCAATCGCCATCGGGAACTGGCGGAGGCTACGGTTGCGGCCATTGTGGCAGAGGGCGGACATGCCGAGGTTGTGGTTTTTGACGTGTGCGACAGCGCCCAGAGCCGGACGCAGCTGCAACGGCTGTTAGAGGGCGGGCCGGTTCAGGTGTTAGTGAATAACGCCGGAATACACGACGATGCACCGCTCGCGGGCATGCGGCCGGAACAGTGGCATCGGGTCGTCGATGTTGCCCTCGACGGCTTCTATAACGTCACCCAGCCGCTGCTGCTGCCGATGTTGACCACGCGCTGGGGCAGGATCGTCAGCATGTCATCCGTGGCCGGCGTGACCGGAAATCGGGGGCAGGCCAACTACGCGGCCGCCAAGGCCGGGCTTCATGGCGCAACTCGTGCCCTCGCCCGCGAAGTGGCGTCTCGCGGCGTAACGGTGAATGCCGTGGCGCCGGGCATCATTGAGTCACCCATGACCGCGCAGCTGTTTACCGACGAGCAGATCGCAGCGCTTGTGCCCATGAAGCGGGCGGGAACGGCCGAGGAGGTTGCGAGTTTGGTCAGCTTCCTTGCATCCGATGGTGCCGGGTATATTTCCGGACAGGTGATAGGAGTCAACGGAGGGATGGCATAGCGGCAGGTGTGCACCCGGAATCTCAGCTGATGGGATGGACTCCTCCCTGCCAGGACGGCAACTAAAGTGTCAGACTGAGAGGAGCCGGCCGCATCGTCACGCGGCCCAGCGATCTCAACCATCAGCCGCAAGGAGGAGTCCGCCATGAATCGTACTGCCCAAGGTTCCTCGCTGTCCGACACCGTCTATGCCGTCGACTTAGCCAAGAATGTGTTCGAGGTTCACACCTTCGGGCCGCATGGTGTGCGCCGGAAGGTTGAGCGCCTGTCTCGCAAGAAGTTCCTCGCCAAGTTTACCAGCCCCGATACCGAACGTGGTGTCGTGGTTATGGAAGCTTGCGGGAGCTCCCACCATTGGGGACGGCAGTTGGGTAGCCGCGGTTACCGGACGCAGCTCGTGCCGCCGCAATTCGTGGCCCAACGCCGTGTCGGCAACAAGAATGACGGCAACGATGCCGATACCATTTACGCGGTGTACCGGGATCCCCGGATTCGGCCGGTGCCGGTAAAGACCCTGGCCCAGCAGGACTTGGCCGCCCTGCATCGCACCCGCGAGCTGCTGGTTGCCCAGCGCACCCAATGCATCAACCAGATTCGCGGGCTGCTGGCCGAGCGTGGCGTGGTCGAGTGTGCTGGCACGGGCGGGTTCCAGGCCCTGATGAAGCGGATCAACCAGGAAGTTCTTCCGGAAGTGACTCCTTCCCTGCAGCACCAAGTCGCGCTGATACACGCGCATGTCGGCGAGATCGACGCCCACTTGAAGGCCCTTGAGTGCGAGCTCGATAGCGCATATCAGGGTTCGGTCGTCGCGCAGCGGGTGCACACCATTTTCGGGGTGGGCCTGATCACCGCGACGGCGTGTGCCGCCGAGTACGGTGGCGGAGTCGAGCGCTTTCACGACAGTCGCGAGTTTGCCGCCAACATCGGCATTACACCGAGGGAACACTCCTCTGGAGACAAGCGCCACCGGGGCACCATCACCAAGCGTGGCAACGCCTACCTGCGCCAACTGCTGGTGCAGTGCGCCAATATCATCCTGAACTACCGCAACCGGCATGAAGACCCCCTGTGCCAGCTGGCCCGGCGGCTTCTCAAGGCAGGCAAACGCCGCAGCGTAGTGGTCGTGGCGATCGCCAATCGGCTGGCCCGGACCATTTATGCGGTGATCAAACACGGCGACGCCTATCGGATGGGCGAGCAACCTGCATGTGGCGGTACTGCATGACACGTCACCACATGCCCCGTCAACCGTAACCCTTTCCCGCAAGGACGCCCTTTACACAGCGCATCCAGGAGATGGCAACAGGATCAAATCCACTGGAACAAAAGTCGTCCGGGGCGAAGGCACATGACGTGTCGATGAACCGATAGGCAATTCCGGTGCGGATAACCCATCTAGGCTCGGGAACGACGGTTCCCAACTTGAAGCCGAATATACGTTCGCGTTGATCCTGCCATCAAAAAGCTTGCGCTGAGGGAGGAGTCCATATACGGATGGGCGAGCAACCTGCATGTGGCGGTACTGCATGACACGTCACCACATGCCCCGTCAACCGTAACCCTTTCCCGCAAGGACGCCCTTTACACAGCGCATCCAGGAGATGGCAACAGGATCAAATCCACTGGAACAAAAGTCGTCCGGGGCGAAGGCACATGACGTGTCGATGAACCGATAGGCAATTCCGGTGCGGATAACCCATCTAGGCTCGGGAACGACGGTTCCCAACTTGAAGCCGAATATACGTTCGCGTTGATCCTGCCATCAAAAAGCTTGCGCTGAGGGAGGAGTCCATATACGCCCCGGGTGCGGCGTTTGCCGGATTCCGGATTCCGGACTCCGGCGGTCCCCGTGTCCGTTAGCGCAGTCCAGCCGCAGGCGCGTCAGATCCAGAACGCCGTCCGTGTCATAAGGCGGGATGTGGCGGTCATCAGGCTTCGCACCAGTGAGGGCAGTTCGGCTGCACCTGCCTCGATCGCCACAGTCGCGTGCCGGGATTCATCGGCACGCATCCGCTCCAGGATTGCCCGGCTGCGGTCATCGGTGTGGGGCAGTCGTTCCAGATGCGCATCGATGTGTGCCACCACCTGGTGTTCCGTCTCGGCCACGAAGCCGAGGCTCCAACGGTCGCCTGCAACGCCGGCCAGCACCCCAATGGTGAATGAACCTCCATACCAAAGCGGGGCGAGGTAGCTGGTATGGGTGCCCAGTTCCCGGACGCGTTCATCGGTCCAGCGCAGGTGGTCGTTCTCTTCGCGGGCGGCCTGCTCCATTTTTTCTCGCACTTCCGGCGCATGGGCGCCCACGGCCTGGCCCTGGTAGAGCGCCTGGGCGGCGATCTCGCCAGCGTGATTAACCCGCATGAGACGGCCGGCGAGCCGGCGTTCGGCATCGGTGAGCTCGCGTTCGGGAATGCGCCCCCCCGGACTTGCCGGGCCGCAGATCGGAGCAGGACCTGCGATCGTGCGCAACGCGTGGTCCAGCCCGCCGATAAGCCGATCGACCAATGTGATGTGGCGGGATTCCATGGCGTTACCTTACAAGAATCGTTCCAGGTCCGGCAAGGCCGGCTGCTTACGACTTCACCTGCAGCTGGCGGTGCAGGAGCGTCACAGGGTGCATGACTGGAATGCCGAGGCGTTCGCGCTCCACCCCGACTGTCAGCTGCAGGGCGCAGCCGCTGTTCGCGGTGACCAGGAACGCCGGTCGCAGGCGTCGCAGATGATCGACCTTGCGCGCCAGAAGTTTCTCTGCCGTTGCCGGCTGGGTAAGCGGGTAGGCGCCGGCGCCCCCACAGCATAGGTTGTTGTCGCCCAGGGACGTAAGTCGGATTCCCGGTATTCTGCCGAGCATCGTGTAGGACCACTTTTCGTCCCGCAGTACATTGCGCTGTGAGCAGGGTTCGTGTACTGCCACAACCTGAGGCAACGGTTGGGGTTCGAGGTCTGCTGGCCAGGGGCTCTGGGCGATGAATTTGCTGATGTCCGCGAGCCTGCTGCAAAACTGGCCTGCGGCGGGCTGTTCCGGCAGATGTCGCTGGTATTCCGAGAGCGTTGCCCCGCAGCCGCTGGCGGTGTGCACAATGACACGGTTCTCCTGTTCGGCCTGATTTCCGTGAGTAAATGCGGACAGATTGTTGCGCATCAGCGCGTGTGCCCGCTCTGGATTTCCAGCGTGAAGATGCAGGGCACCGCAGCATCCCTGGGACGGCGGCACTTGGACTTCATAGCCGAGACGATTGAGCACGAAGATTGCGGAACGCAGGGTTTCCAGGTCGGCGACGCGTGCAACGCATCCCGTGAACAGCATGACCTGGGCGCGCGTAACTCCCTGCGCAGGGTAGATGGTGCGCCAGCGCTCCGGTGGCGCCAGTTTGGGGAGCCGGGAGTCGAGCTTCGCCAGGCCCAGCGGATGGAGGACGCGGATTGCGCGCGCAAACTGCTGCAAGCCGCTGCGCTGATAGAGACGCAGTAGCCGTGCAAACCTCACAAGGTTGCGCGGCTGCTCGATAAGGGTGCGCAGGGCTAAATCCCCCAAAATTCGCGGCAGCAACGGTTTGTGGCGGTCAGTCGCCAGAACGGCCCGTCCGGCCTCGATGAGGCTGCCATACGGGACCAGTGAAGGACAGACCCGCTCACAGGCCCGGCAGGCCAGACACCGGTCCAGATGGGCTTCGAGTTTCGGGCTGGCTGCAATCTTTCCGTCAGCCAGAGCCCGCATCAAGGCAATACGGCCGCGTGGCGACTCGTTTTCGTCTCCACTTAGCAGATATGTCGGGCAACTTGGCAAACACAGGCCGCAGAGGACGCAGCGATCCGCCTGGTCTCGGGGAAAGCGTTCCGTGAGCATGGGGGCGTTCAAGGCCTGGGAACCAGAAGGGGAGAGAATAGATGACCGTGTACACTATACTCCACTCCCGGGAGATCTAGGTCTGCCACCGGCGGCTCGACGAGGACATTATGAGCGAACCGTATTACCGCTATCACGTATTTTTTTGTATCAACCAGCGGACCAATGGCGAGGAGTGCTGTGCTGACAAGGGGGCTGCGGGCCTGCGCCAGTATGCCAAAAACCGAATCAAGGCTCTGGGGCTTGCGGGTCAGGGTGCCGTGCGTATCAATAACGCCGGCTGTCTCGACCGTTGTGCGCAAGGACCCGTCATTGTCGTGTACCCGGAGGGGATTTGGTACACCTACGTGGACCAGGAGGATATCGACGAGATCATCGAAAAGCACCTGATCGGCGGTCAGGTAGTGGCCCGTCTGCAGATCTGAGCCGTGATAACCTTGGGCCATGCGAATTCTGGCTCTAGATAAAACTCAGGCAGTGGAGGGGTGCCGGATTTTGTTTCGTTCTGGCCCAGACACGGCCGGTTATATTGGCGTTACATGACAGTTTTCCGTTCGCTCAGGCATTGCTGGTGGTCAGTCGCAGTCAATCATCGATTGGGCTTGCTGGATAGGTGGTGGAAATCCTGAAGCATGTCCCGCACGGCCTTGTGCCGGGAACAGCTTGGGATGTTTCAGTTTAATAAATATATTCAATAAGTTATCTTAAACCACAAGCGTGGGACAAAATTTCTGCTGTTCGCTTGACTTTCATCAGAAGTTAAGAGTATTATTATATTCAAATGTGAATGGCATAAATGGTCCGCCAATTGCATCTATACTGAAGTAGACGGAATTCGCGCATTCAGTCCTCCGAGGACTGCTTGCCTAACGGCTCCTCCATCCTCCTAGTGGTGGTTCGGGCGTGGTCAAATAGACCACGCCCTTTTTTTTGCCTCGGCGATCCTTTGCTTTGCCAGGACAGGGGAGGTGCGCCCAGGCGGTCAAATCGATAGGGATGTGTGGAAAATCCCGGGCTGCGCCTTGCTACCGGTCTCCAGCTTTTGTATCATGCCCGGCTCTTTAAGCGGCTTGATTACAGTCTTGGAAGAATTCGTATGAAAACCTTCGTGGCCAAAGCAGAAAGCGTCAAGCGTGACTGGTATCTGGTGGATGCCACCGACAAGGTGTTGGGGCGTCTTGCCACTGAAATCGCCCATCGCCTGCGCGGCAAGCACAAGGCGGAATTCACCCCACATGTGGATACCGGCGATTACATCGTCGTGGTCAATGCAGAAAAGATCCGCGTAACGGGGGCCAAACCGAAAGACAAGTTGTACCACCACTACAGCGGCTACCAGAGCGGTCTTAAGACGTTCAGTTTCACCGATCTGCGGGCGCGGGCGCCGGAACGCATTATCGAAACGGCAGTGCGGGGCATGCTGCCCAAGGGTCCGCTGGGCCGCTCGATGCTGCGCAAGCTCAAGGTGTACTCCGGCGGCACACACGAGCATCAGGCGCAACAGCCGAAAAACCTGGAAATTTGACGGACGACTATGGCAGAGCAGACAAACTACGGTACCGGACGGCGTAAAACCGCGACCGCGCGGGTGCATCTGGCCCGCGGCAAGGGAACCATCCTCATCAACAACCGCCCCCTCGACGAATACTTCGGTCGCGAGACGGCACGCATGATGGTGCGCCAGCCGTTCGTGACGCTGGAGATGCAGGACAGGTTCGATGTGCGCGTCAATGTGGCCGGTGGCGGACCGAGTGGCCAGGCCGGTGCGATCCGTCATGGCATTACGCGTGCCCTGATGACATACGATCCGGCGCTGCGACCAGCCTTGCGCAAGGCTGGTTTCGTCACACGCGATGCCCGCGAAGTGGAGCGCAAGAAGGTCGGCCTGCATAAGGCGCGCAAAGCATCGCAGTACTCCAAGCGCTAGAGCATCGGGTTGCCGCGCTCTGCTGTGTGGAGCGCGACGTACCCGGACCGACCGTCGCGTCGTTCTAGACGTCGTCGCACCCAGACTTTGTCCGGGTATTCTCGTCCGGCGAGTCGCACCGGTGTCGGGTCCGTGGCGTTTCCGGTGCATGCAAATTGGGGGATCGTCTAGTGGTAGGACAGCGGACTCTGACTCCGTTAACCGAGGTTCGAATCCTCGTCCCCCAGCCATTCCGGCTGGTATCCATTCCTTCCTCCCAACACCTGGAAGTTCAGGCTGTCTGACGTCCCCTGCGGCGGTAGCCGGAAGAGCGGGGTATGGCGCTCATCGCGCACATCGCTTTCCGTACGATATTGTTTGCCGGACCGCTGGACGTTTCACTTTGACCCGCATGCGTTACGGGCGACAGGATAACGGTGGTCAGCACGCTCCCGGCGCACGCTTTATCCCGTGACGCGCCACCATAAGGAATAAACCTCGGGCACGCGACGTCATGTTGTGTGCGTTTTGCCCCTATGCGTGTCTATTGTCATTTAATCGCAATGTTTCTAATCTATGCTCCTGCGACAATCATTATTGTTGCAAGAATACAACAACATTGCTAATTGTTGCGCATCCGCAAAACGAGTTGCACGCACGCGGACAGCATGTTATATCAGCAACCGGGATGTGACAGCTCGCATCTGATGTTTTTTAAGACAACCTCATGCAGGAGGAATAAATGAACAAGAAGCTTCTAACCCTCGCAATCGCCGGCGCACTCGTGCCGTTTGCCCTGCCGGCGACCGCGATGGCCGCTGTGACGGTCAGTGGTTACGCGAATATTTCGGCGGACAGCCTTAACAGCGGCACTGGGACTGGCGCTGCGAGTGGCGTCAAGCATAGCGGCAGTTTCGTTTCGAGCAATGCTACGAACCTCGACATCAACGCCGACACTGATCTTGGTGATGGGCTCAAGGCATTGTTCTCGTCTCAGACCTTCCTAAGCTTGGGTTCGGACAACAATCCGAGTCCTGCGAACCCTGCGGCTGCGGGATTCAACTACGACCAGTTCAGCGACGGCAATACGTACGCTGGTCTTGAAGGGAATTTCGGCACTGTGGCTGCGGGCCACAATGATTCGCCCATGAAGCAGCTCGGCCGCGCCGTCGATCTGTTCGGCAATGAGATTGGCGACAGCCGAAACATCATTAATGCTCCGGCCACGAGTGCACCGATTGTCGGCTACCATGGCACCTATGGTTTTGACCAACGTCCCGGCCACACGCTTTTTTACGTGTCACCGGAGATGGGTGGGGTGACCGTCAAGGCGGCGTACACTATGGAGAATTCAGCGGTCAATGGTGTCAATGCTTCCGGTCTTTCCGGTACACCGACGCAGATCCCCGTCGGGAAGGGCAGCGAATCGAGCGTCAGCGCGGTCTACAATCAGGGCCCATTGCTTGCCGGCCTAGCCTACGAATACCACAGCGCCTCGATGTATGGCGCTACTAACGGAGAATCGGCGGTGCGTGCGGCGGCTGGGCTCAACATCGATCCGGTGCGGATCACTGCGCTCTACCAGCACGACAGCGACCTTGGTGGGGTGTCGTCCGCCTCGCTCAACGTCTGGGGTCTGGGTGCTGCATATACCTTTATTCCGAACTACGCGGTCAAGGCGCAGTACTATGGTGCGGCCAATATCGGTGGTACCACCAACACCGGTGCCCACATGGTTGCCGTGGGTCTGACCCACACGTTCAGCAAGCAAGCGTCTGCCTATCTGGACTATGCCAAGACCTATAACCAGACTGAGGCGGCATACAACGTTGCGGGTGGGGGTCACGGCAATGTCGTCGCACTGCCAAGTGCCGGAGCCGATCCGTACGGTATATCTTTGGGCATGATCTATACGTTCTGATCCAGAGCCGGTGGTACGCTGTACCTAGAGGGGCGCACAAGCGCCCCTTTTTTATTGGTTCCCATGGGATTGTCCGGGATCTTTTCCTGGGGCTGCGTGGCGGTGATGCGCCACCCGTATCACGGGTCCCGTATCGGAAAGCGCGCGGGTATCTTCGTTCAATGTCTTCGGCGGCGATGTCCGGGAGATGTGATCGAGCGATGAACCCGACGGAAAGACAGTCCGGACCCGTGTTCCGGGCAGCGGACCGGGCCACAGCCGCATCGGTTGGCGAACAAAGCGGGTCATCGGCGCCCGACTCTTTATCATCGTCCGTGACGTCGATCCCAGAAGCAGGCATCTGCGCCGGTTCTCGGGTCCGTTCGGGGTGCGTCATGGGTCAATCCTTTTCGTTCCGCGATGACCCGGAACTGCAGGAGGGGTTTTGTGCGAGCGCCGCCGACCCTGCGGCGATGCGTAGTTATCTGCTACTATTTAATTTTCCGTTTCGGAACGTGCATGATCAAAGTCGGCATTATTGGAGGCACCGGCTATACCGGCGTCGAACTGCTGCGGCTGCTGTCGGTGCATCCCCAGGTGGAGCTCGGGGTAATCACCTCGCGGGCGGATGCCGGCAGGAAGGTCGCCGATCTTTTTCCCAGCCTGCGCGGATTCGTGGACCTTGTATTCAGCGAACCGGACGCGCGGCAGCTTGCCGGGTGCGACGTCGTGTTTTCGGCGACACCGAACGGTGTGGCCATGACTCATGCCCGTGCCCTGGTCGATGCGGGGGTGCGGCTGATCGATATCGCAGCGGATTTTCGTCTGCGCGACCCCGGGCTGTGGGAGAAGTGGTATGGCATGCCCCACGCCTGCCCGGACCTGCTCGCAGAGGCGGTATATGGTTTGCCAGAGGTAAATCGCGAGCGCATACGTGCGGCGCGCGTGATTGCCAACCCCGGCTGTTACCCGACCGCAGTCCAGCTTGGCCTGCTGCCCCTGCTGGAGCGGGGGCTCGTCGATCCCGATCACCTCATCGCCGATGCCAAGTCGGGCGTGAGCGGCGCGGGCCGCAAAGCGGAGGTGCATACCTTGTTTGCCGAGGCGTCGGACAATTTCAAGGCCTATGCCGTCGGTGGTCACCGCCACTGGCCGGAGATCCGCCAGGAGCTCGAGCGTGCCAGCGGCACGCCGGTCGGCCTTACCTTTGTGCCCCATCTCACGCCCATGGTGCGCGGCATACACGCCACGCTCTATGGCCGCCTGAAGGGCGCGAACATCGACCTGCAGACGGTGTTCGAGGAACGTTACCGGAATGAGCCCTTCGTCGATGTGCTGGGGCCGGGCAGCCATCCCGATACACGGTCGGTACGCGCGTCCAACTTCTGCCGGATCGCGGTCCATCGTCCCGGTGACGGCGACACCGTGGTGGTGCTGTCCGTGATCGATAATCTGGTCAAGGGGGCTGCCGGCCAGGCGGTGCAAAACATGAACATCGCCTTCGGGATCGACGAGACCACGGGGCTCTCGGCGCCTGCCGTCCTGCCGTAAAGTGCCGCCGGTCGTCCGGCGTTGGTCCATGTTCGTCGGGCCGCTATAATTCTGGCCGCGTGCGATACGTATGAAGCGCGCTTTTCGGGGGTTGTTCGAGTGATCAACAGGCTCAAGTTGTCGAAGTTGAATTGGCGGAGCAAGACTGCTGAGCTTGTGGTCCGGCCGCGGTACTCATCGAAAGCCATGCTTATCTCGGCAGGAATCGCCGGGGCCCTGCTGATTGTGGCCGGCGGCGCCATCTACAATCACGGCATGAATATGGCCGGATTCGACCGGGTGGCGGCCATTCACCGCCAGGACGCACTGCACAGCGAGCTCGAACACCTGCGCTCTGAAAACCACCTGCTGCGGGCCGGACTTGCCGACGCTCAGCGTGCGGTGCAGATGGACCAGACCGCCTACCGGCAACTCGACAAATCGCTGCGAAATTCCGCCAGCCAGATCGTGAAACTGCAGGAGCAGGTGGCGTTTTACCAGGATATTATTTCCCCGGCTGACCACATCGCTGGCCCCCGCATACAGGCCCTGCGGATCCAGTCGCTCCCCGGAGCTGGCCAGTATCGATATCGGCTGATGCTGATCCAGGCTCTGAAACATCAGCAGACGGTCTATGGCCGGGCTACACTTCAGGTTAATGGTGTCCAGGGAGGGAAGAACGCCACGCTGACCTTCCCGGGGCCCGGCAGCAAGCCGCTGTCCGTCAACTTCAAGTATTTCCAGGAGCTTGACGGACAGATCATCCTGGCGAGCAATTTCACGCCGCAGAGTGTCACAGTGCGAGTGATGCTGGGTGGTCGCGAACTCGACCGGACCTATGCGTGGCCGAAACTGTGAATCGCGTGTTGGCTGTTTATAATTAATCTGGACTGGCCGGGGTGTGTGGTACGCGACAGACCGGTCCGCGGTACTCTGCAAGCCGGGATCCGGCCCAAATCAGACGGAGGATGTGGCTATGCTGCAATCGATGGCAAAGAAGTCGGCTGAAAAACCTTGCAACACTATTGATACCCTGGTTGGCGCCAAGACCGAACTGAAAGGGGACATTGTGTTCTCGGGCGGTTTGCGGGTGGACGGCAAGATCCGCGGCAATATCACGTCGGCCGGCGAGGAAAACAGCACCCTCGTGCTGAGCGAGAATGGCGTGATCACCGGTGATGTCACCGTGCCGCACATCATCATCAACGGTAAGGTCAACGGCAACGTCCATGCCAGCAGCCGGATCGAACTTCAGGACAAGGCTGAAATTACGGGCGATCTGGTATATCGGGTGCTCGAAATCGCTGCCGGCGCCGTGATCAATGGGGCGGTGAAGCGGGATGCAGTCGAAAAGGGCGGCGCGGTGGTGGCGCGGATAAAACCTGCTGACGCGGCGAATGTTCGGCCGGAAGCCAATAAACCCGTATAATTTATACTGGTTTAGGGGCTTAGGATTGACGGTTGGCGGTCAGCGCAGGGATAATTGTGACATACGGGTAGTCTTATTCTAATGTCAATCCCTTTTCCGGAGGTTTTTACCAATGACTGTCGCGGTCTCAGAGATTCCCAGCCCGCTCAATTTCACCGACAATGCGGCAAGAAAGGTGAAGGAGCTGATCCAGGAAGAGAACAACCCTGCCCTGATGTTGAGAGTGTTTGTCTCAGGCGGAGGCTGTTCTGGATTCCAGTACGGGTTTACGTTTGATGAGAACGAAACCGATGGCGACACCAAGGTCCACAAGAATGATGTCACCCTGCTAATCGATCCCATGAGCTTTCAGTATCTGGTTGGTGCGGAAATCGACTATCAAGAGGGGATCGACGGCGCGCAGTTCGTCATCAAGAACCCTAACGCAAAGACCACCTGCGGCTGCGGTTCATCCTTCAGCGTCTAACGGTGCTATTGCGGACAAGCCCGGCCGGCCCATGTGGGCCTGTCGGGCTTTGTTTCTGCCGGGTAGTTCGCCACCCGCAATGATTTATCCGCCTGCGGGAAAATCCTCTCTCGCGGAAAAGCAGTTAGCCCGGGTAGATCGCCCCTAATACCACCTCGTGGCTGGCTCCGGTTACTGCCGGCAAGTTTCCAGTCAGTCCTTCGGTCGTTCGATGCGCGAGCCAGGCAAATGCAGCCGCCTCGACCCAGTCGGGATGCAGTCCGAGTTCCGCAGTGCTGCGCAGAGGGATGGAACCAAGGCTCGCCTGAAGACGATGCACGAGCGCCTTGTTGTGCGCCCCTCCACCGCAAACATACACTTCATCCGCGCCACCACCAGGTCCGCTGATCGCCCGCGCGATTGTGCAGGCGGTGAGCTCCGTCACCGTTGTTTGGACGTCGCCGGGGCTGCACGCGTGCGGGCACTCCGCGATACGTGATCCAAGCCACGCGGCACTGAAATATTCGACACCCGTGCTTTTCGGTGGGGGCCGGGTGAAAAATGGATCTTCAAGCAGGTGCGCCAGCAGTGCCTGGTCAAGCTTGCCGGCGGCCGCCCAGTCCCCGTCGGCGTCGAAGCGCTCGCCGCGGTGGCGGCTGATCCAGTGGTCGAGCAGGGTATTGCCTGGACCGGTATCGAAACCGAACACGGGGGCGTGCGGATCGGCGGGCAGG
The DNA here is from genome assembly GCA_021785515.1 of Pseudomonadota bacterium. Lineage (GTDB taxonomy): Bacteria > Pseudomonadota > Gammaproteobacteria > Acidiferrobacterales > UBA6901 > JAJYCY01. Next base: position 138,390 of record JAJYEX010000009.1, read on the forward strand.
ATGGTGAGGTTGGCAATACCACCGATATTGACGATGATCCGTCGGACTCCGGGTTGCCAGAACACCCACCGGTGAAATCCCGGTACCAGCGGCGCTCCCTGTCCTCCAGCTGCCATGTCGCGCGAGCGGAAATCCGCAACCGTGGCGATGCCCGTCCGCTCGGCGATGATGGCCGGGTTTCCGATCTGCACGGTATAGGGCGGCTCCGCCTGCGGATTATGGCGCAGCGTCTGGCCGTGACTGCCGATGGCGCGGATCTGGTTCCGGGACAGGCCCGACGCGTCCAAGGCCGCGTTGGCGGCCCGGGCAAACTGCTCGCCCAGGATGTTACCGGCCAGGGCGGCGCGCTCCAGCTCGTTACTGTCCGGGCGCATCAGGGACTGGATGCGCCGCCGCAGGTCTTCATCGAAGCGCTCGTGATGGCTGGCCAGCAGCCGCAGTCCCTGCGGTTCTTCGATGCTGACCACCACGGCATCGATGCCATCCGCGCTGGTTCCGGACATCAGCCCGATGTAGTTCAAAGGGTATCCCCGCCTGCTTTCCCCATGCCTGAGAGTGTACCCGATCGGCGGCTGGGTGCGCAGCGCTGATGGGGTTCAAGCGGATGCGCCGCCGTCGCCAAATTCAATCGCGCGGGACCCTGTGGTAACCTTGGCAGCCTTTTTAATACTGGGCGGGCAGTTTCCAAGTTCATGATCCGGGTAGATGAAACCCTGGCGCTGCTGAAACGCGGGGCCGACGAGATTCTGCTTGAGGCAGAGTTGATTGAGCGCCTGCGTTCGGGACGGCCGCTGCGCGTGAAAGCGGGTTTTGATCCTACGGCGCCGGACCTGCACCTCGGTCATACCGTGCTCATCAACAAACTGCGCCAGTTCCAGGACCTGGGACATGAGGCGCTGTTCCTCATCGGCGATTTTACCGGCATGATCGGGGACCCCAGCGGAAAGAGTGCCACGCGCCCACCGCTGACGCGCGAACAGGTTGAGGAGAACGCCCGTACCTACGAGACGCAGATTTTCAAGATTCTCGATCCCGAAAAAACACGCATCGTCTTCAATTCAAACTGGATGGGGGAAATGAAGGCCGGCGAGCTGGTCCGGCTGGCCGCCACCCATACCGTGGCACGCATGCTCGAGCGCGACGACTTTCACAAGCGTTACGCTGGCGGCCAGCCCATCGCGATCCACGAATTCCTCTATCCTCTTATACAGGGTTACGATTCGGTGGCGCTCAAGGCCGATGTCGAGCTTGGCGGGACGGATCAGAAATTCAATCTGTTGATGGGCAGGGAGCTGCAGAAGCACTTCGGACAGCCGCCCCAGGTGGTGCTGACCATGCCGCTGTTGGAAGGCACTGACGGGGTGCAGAAGATGTCGAAGTCACTCAACAACTACATCGGTATCAACGAACATCCCAGGGAGATGTTCGGGAAAATCATGTCCATCTCCGATCCGCTGATGTGGCGCTACTACGAGCTGCTGTCGTTAAGACAGTCGCTCGACGGAATCGCGCGTATGCGTGTCAGCGCCGAGCGCGGAGAGGTCAACCCCCGGTTGTTCAAGGTTGAGCTCGCCCAGGAGATCGTCGAGCGATTCCATGGAAAGGCGGCGGCTGAGGAGGCGCTGGCCGACTGGGAGTTGCGTTTTAGCCAGCGGCGGATGCCGGAGGAAATGCCGGAGATCAGCGTTGCGGCGGACGGCGCTCAGGCGGTTGGCCTGGCGCGCCTGCTGAAGGAGACGGGTCTGGCAGAGAGCACCTCGGAAGCCCTGCGACTGATCCGCCAGGGCGGGGTCCGGATCGATGGTGAACGGGCGGCGGACCCGCAGACCGAGATCCCGCGGGGCGCGAGCCACGTACTGCAGGTTGGCAAACGGCGCTTTGTGCGGGTGCGGGTGCAGTAGTTCCAGGCTGGCATCAGGCGCGGTATCCACGTCCCCCCGCTTATGCTATAGTTTTCGGTCTTCCCCACTTCTGGTGGGGCCTGCGCGGGGCAGATATTTTTGTTACACCCAGTTGACGGACCGCGGCAGATGCGTATAATGCGCCGCTCGTCCGGTTACCCCCCGGGTAGCAGGACCGCTCTTTTACAATTCAGATCAAGTAATTTGTGTGGGCGCTTTTGTCGAGCCTAGGTCCAATGAAAGACCGGCGGAGCCCCGATCTGCCCTTGTTGGCAGCTTGAGGTTTTCGCCAAAAGTTTTGTCCCGTTTCCAGAACGGGACGCCAATTTTTAATTGGAGAGTTTGATCCTGGCTCAGATTGAACGCTGGCGGCATGCCTAACACATGCAAGTCGAACGCGAAAGGGGGCAACCCTGAGTAGAGTGGCGGACGGGTGCGTAACACGTGGGAATCTACCCAGTAGCGGGGGACAACCCGGCGAAAGCCGGGCTAATACCGCATAAGCCCTACGGGGGAAAGCAGGGGATCTTCGGACCTTGCAC
>JAJYEX010000014.1 GCA_021785515.1 Pseudomonadota bacterium
ATCGCGCCACAGTCGGTGCCGCCTACGACGTACAGGCAGCCATCAACAGCGCCCTTCCGGATCTGCCGCCAGACCTCCCCAGCCGGCCCTTTTACCATGAGTTCAATCCCGCGTCGCGTCCGATTCTTACCATGGCGCTCACCTCGCCGAGCCGCACCATGGCATCCCTGTATTCGGCTGCGGATACCATACTGGTACAGCATCTTTCACAGATATCCGGCGTGGCCCAGGTCCAGCTCGATGGCGCGCAGTCTCCCGCCGTCCGGATCCGCACACGCCCCGGAGCACTCGCCCGAGCAGGCCTGACTGCCCAGGACGTCTACTCGGCAGTGCGTAACGCCAATGATCTCATTCCTGTCGGTCAGCTTGACGGCAGACATTTCTCCAGTTTCCTCGCGGTCAACGGCCAGCTGCATTCCGCCGCAGCCTACAGCAACATCATACTGAAATCTTCCGGACCGTCGATTGTGCGTCTCAACGACGTTGCATCCGTGATTGACGGTACGAGCAATGCGCAGCTTGCCGCATGGAAGGATACGACGCCTGCTGTGCTGGTCACAGTCACCAAGACTCCCGAAGCCAACGTGATTGCTACCGTCAACCATATAAAGAATCTTCTTCCTGTGCTCCGGCGCTGGCTTCCGCCGGACGTACATCTGTCCATCCTGACCGACCGTACCGCAACGATTCGCGCAAGCATTACGGATATGGAGCTAACCTTGGGCGTCACGCTTATTCTGGTTTTGGCGGTCGTGATGATGTTCATGCGGCGTGGCGCCCCGACGGTGGCCGCCGCCATCACGCTCCCGCTGTCTCTGGCGGGGTCACTGGCGGCAATGTGGGCGCTCGGATTTTCCCTCGACAACTTTTCCCTGCTCGCGCTCACCATTTCCGTAGGTTTCGTCGTGGATGATGCGATCGTAATGATCGAGAATATCGTCACCCAGATCGAACGTGGAACTCCGCCGATCGAGGCGGCAATAAAGGGCGCACAACAGATCGGATTCACGGTCATGTCGATTACGCTGTCGCTGATTGCCGTATTCATTCCGCTTACACTGATGCCCGGACTCGTCGGAAGGCTATTTCACGAATTCGCCGTCACACTGACTGTAGCCATCGCCGTTTCCGCGCTGGTATCCCTGACCGTCACACCCATGATCTGTGCGTACTTCCTGCGTCCGGAAAGGAGCACCGGGAATCAGTCCAGGATCGGGCGGGCGTTCGATCTAGCCTATCGCAGGACAATAGAGAGCTATGCACGAAGCCTGGACTGGGCGCTGGCGCACAGATCGCTCATGCTGCTGCTGACACTGGCTACGGTAATACTGACGGTGGTGCTCTATATCCGAATTCCCAAGAGCTTCATTCCGGAAGAGGATACCGGACTGATCATCGGCAATACCGTCGCCAGTCCCGGCATATCGTTTGACTCAATGAAGCTTCTTCAGAGCAAAGTCGTCCATATACTGCTGCGCGATCCGGCAGTTGCCAACGTGAGCTCCAGCGTCGGCGTGGTCAACGGATTTTCGACCGCAAACCGGGGGAAACTGTTCATCGAACTGAAACCCAGGAACGACAGGGCTGCGTCCGCACAGAAGGTCATTGCGCAACTCAGACCACGGCTTTCCCGAATTACCGGCATCGAGACATACCTCCAGGCAGCCCAGGATATTTTCATCGGAGGCCGCGCCGGAAACGCGGAATACCAGTTTACGGTTCTGGATCCATCCATCTCTGATCTCGACCGCGCCATTCCGCAAATCGAAGCACGCCTGCGCCAACTTCCCTCGATCAAGGACATTTCCTCGGACCAGGATGAAGCTGCGCCACAGATTACGGTAGATATAGACCGTACCGCAGCTTCCAGGCTCGGGGTGTCAGTGGCCGCGATCGACGCGGCACTCAACAATGCATACGCCCAGCGCCAGATTTCCCGCATCTATGAGAACCAGAACCAGTACGAGGTGATCCTGAAAGTCGGCACGTCGCTGCAGATGTCTCCGAACCAGCTGGACCGCCTGTTTGTTCCAGGCGCCAATGGACCGGTTCCGCTGCGGTCGGTTGCCCATTTTGTGCGCGACTCAGCCCCGCTTTCAGTGCGCCACGATGGCCAGCTTCCCGCAGGAACAATCAGCTTCAATCTGGCACCCGGCGTCCCGCTTGGCTCCGCCGTCACGCAGATCAAGAACACCGTGGCAGGAATGCAGCTGCCTGCAGGGGTGCGTGTCTCGTTTTCGAGCAATGCCAAGTATTTTCTCGAATCGCTGTCTGCCGAACCGCTGCTGATCCTGGCAGCGCTGTTTGCCATCTACATTGTGCTCGGTGTGCTCTATGAAAGCCTGACCCAGCCGCTGACCATCCTGTCGACGATCCCTTCTGCAGGAGTCGGCGCACTGCTGGCGCTGCTGGTTACGGGCATACCGCTGTCAGTGATCGGGGTAATCGGGATCTTCCTCCTGATGGGTATCGTGAAGAAGAACGGCATCATGCTCGTGGATTTTGCACTGGAAGCAGAGCGGAAACACGGCCTGGACCCGGAGGCAGCCGTCAGGGCTGCAGCCATGGAACGGTTCCGGCCCATCATGATGACGACGCTGGCCGCCATTCTCGGTGCACTGCCCCTGGCCGTGGCAGTGGGCACCGGACACCACCTGCGCCAGCCCCTTGGGGTGGCCGTGATCGGCGGTCTGATCGTGTCCCAGGCGCTGACGCTTTACACCACACCCATCATCTATCTCGCCCTGGAGCGGAAGCGCCACAAACGGCAGGCACAGAACCCGGTTCTGCCGGCGGGTTAGTCCAAAGTCCGCTGCTTGCCGAACGAATTGCCATGTTTATGGCATGGAGTTGATATGGTTGCCGGGTGGGGGTGCTGCCTGCAGACTGGGACAGCCACATCGATCTCGCGTGAAATCCGCGTCGTCATTCCATCAAACGCCGGGGCCGGAACAAGGCACTCACTGGCGGGGAGGTCTGGCGAGAGACGTTGCCAAGTTATTGATTGTTTGGTGGAGCCAGGCGGGATCGAACCGCCGACCTCCTGCATGCCATGCAGGCGCTCTCCCAGCTGAGCTATGGCCCCGAAAAGGATGGGTACTTTACGTGCTAGCGGCTCCCCGGTCAAGCCGCTTGGTGGGCGCAACCTTCTCCAAAATGAGAGAAATCTGAAGGCGGGTTCGGTTCCGGGCATGATCAGGAGATGAAAACCATCGATGAATCTCGGCAATCTGGAAGAATCGCTACTGAACTGCCACCCCTAAGCTCTTGCAGCTTCCGTACTGCAATTCCGGACAGCCATCGGTCTAAATGAGCGGAATCCCCGGTCACCCGGCAGGTTTCCGTCGCGATGCCTTAACTTTCCGTCAGGGTCCGGCGTCCGCCTTGCTAGCTGGTACTGGTACCGGCGCCCGCACCACGGAGGTACCTCAGGCCATCGTCGAGCCTCCTGAGCGTCCGCTCCCGGCCGAGCAGTGCCAGCGTCTGGTCGATGGGTGGCGATACTTCCTTGCCCGTCACCAGCACCCGCAGCGGCTGCGCGAGCTTGCCGAGATTCAATCCGTGCGCTTCAGCCAGCTGATGGATTGCGCCATGTATAAGCGCCGGCACCCATTCCGTAACCCGAGACAGCACGTCGCGCAGTTCCTGCAGTACAGCAAGGCTGTCCGGCTTCAGATGCTTGGCTGCCGCCTTGTCATCGTAGCCTTCGAAGTCCCGGTAGAAAAAAACACTGTTGGCAGCCATTTCCGCCAGGGTCTTGGCACGTTCACGTTGCGCCCTGATCACATCGCGCAGATCGGGGCCTGATGAGGGATCGATCCCCAGCTGCCCCAGGTGCCAGCTCAGATGATGGGCAATATGATCAAGGTCGCCTGTCTTGATATATTGCTGGTTAAGCCACAGCAGTTTCTCTGGATTGAAGGCAGCCGCCGAGCTATGTACGTTCTGGATATCGAAAAGATCGATCATCTCCTCGATGGAAAATACCTCCTTATCGCCATGCGACCACCCAAGACGCACCAGATAGTTGAGCAGTGCTTCTGGAAGATATCCGTCCTCACGGTATTGCATGACACTCACTGCACCATGCCGCTTTGACAGACGGCTTCCGTCATGACCCAGAATCATCGGCACATGCGCGTAGACCGGCGGAACCGACCCAAGAGCGGTAAGCATGTTGATCTGGCGCGGCGTATTGTTGAGATGATCGTCGCCACGGATGACGTGAGTGATATGCATGTCCATATCATCAACCACCACCGTGAAATTGTATGTGGGACTGCCATCCGACCTGGCAATGATTAGATCGTCGAGTTCGCTGTTCTGGAACACTACGCGTCCATGAATCATGTCTTCCACAACAACACCGCCATCCAGCGGATTCTTGAAGCGCACGACCGGAGCTACGCCGGGTGGCGGCTCTGCCCCCCAGTGACGGCAGCGACCGTCATAACGCGGCTTTTCTTTCCGCGCCAGCTGTTCAGCGCGCAGAGCATCCAGACGTTCCCTGGAGCAATAGCAATGATACGCTTTGCCTTCGCGCAGCAACTGCTGAATGATTTCCTTGTATCGGTCGAACCGGTGGGTCTGGAAAAAAGGCCCCTCATCGTATTCCAGGCCCAGCCAAGTCATGCCCTCAAGGATTGCATTAACGGATTCCGCCGTGGACCGTTCGAGATCGGTATCCTCTATCCTAAGAATGAATTTGCCGCCATGTTTGCGCGCGTACAGCCACGAAAAAAGAGCGGTACGGGCACCGCCTACGTGCAGATAGCCGGTGGGGCTTGGTGCAAAGCGAGTACGGATGGACATGGAGGTCGCCAGAACAATGTCAGAATAGAGTATGTTAATTAAAACGGGGCTGAAAATCAGCCGCTTTCCCATAAACACCGTGCGGGACGGATTGTTCGGGCCAGCTCCTTGCAACCCGGATTTTGGACTTTTTCAGCATCACGGACACAATGGCGTTGGATACCGCATCCGGCTCATATATAATTGAAGCCACTGTCCACGGCGAATCATGCTCAATATATGGGGCGGTTGGGCCGACGCCTCCGGTACCAGTTGCAGCGGACAGCTATCGATACACCAGGAAAGCGGGGCCTGCGGAATGTCGGGAACCGCAGTCGCATTGGCATGAGCCTGGAAGGAATCTCGGCAAAAGGGCGATTAGCTCAGCGGTAGAGCACTGCCTTCACACGGCAGGGGTCGCAAGTTCGAACCTTGCATCGCCCACCATCCAATCAATAACTTAGGCATTTGGCATCCTCCCCGCCCTTGAGTTTGCTGTAATCTCGCAGTAACCGAAACGAAAAACCGGCTAGAGTGCCTCCCCAGATAATCACCGCTGGGAGCGCATCATGGCGTCGTTCATTCCACGCCGGGTGCCGCGCGGCAAACGTGTTTGGCAGGCGCATATTCGCCGGCGCGGGTGCCCCGCCCAGGTCCGCACATTCGACAGTAAGGCTGCGGCTCGATCCCGGGCGGCCGGCATCGAGCACGAGATGTCGCAGGGCTCGTTCGTGTCGAGGTTCGAAGCTGAAGAGACGACGCTATGCGAACTCCTGGATCGCCATGAACATGAAATGGTGCCGGAAAAAAGGGTGCACAGAGGGAGCGCTATCGATTGAACCAGCTTCGTCATCACCCCTCGCCTGCCGGTCAGTCGCATCGCTATGTGGCGTGGACTTCGCCGCATGGCGCGACAACCGTCTGAAAGACGGTTTCGCCCGCGACTGCGGGGAGGGAGATAACCATCCTCGGCGATGTCTTCGAGACTGCGCGAAAAGAATGGGGCCTCCCGGTACCGAATCCGCTTCGCGACGTTCGCCGCCCGCCTGCGCCGAATACCCGAGATCGCCGCTAGAAGGTCAAATTCATGTCTGCCGGCGCGACCACCTCCTTGTAGTATTTCGTCGGATCGGCCACCTTTACACCCTCCACCAAATCGCCCGGCGTCATACCGAACACCGCAAGATTCAAGGGGCAGGCAAGCACAGTGGCGCCCTCGCCGATCAGCATGACGAACAGGTCCTCCACCAGCGGCAACCCCATCTCGTCCATCTTGCTCATCACCGCTTCGCCGATCTCGCGCGGGGCGTCCGGGAGACATTTCAGTTCCTTGCTCTTCTCGCGGTGAACCGCATTGATACCCCGGGAACCGAAAAAGACCGTCACCCCCGCCCCTTCCCGTAGCAGACTCAACGCCGTCATCAGGGCGTTGAATACCTGGCAAAGCTCATCGTGAAAGCACATCACCGACACGTTCTTCGAGAGCTTACTCATCGGATTCTACCCCCTCTGCAAACCTTATTAATTGAATCGGATCCCCGCGCCGGCCCTGAAACGAATAAGTACCGCGCACCCACGGAACCGCATTCCTCTCCGCGGCGCCTCCCTCCCTTGCACTTTCTCTTCACGGTGCCGGCTCTTTACCCTAAAAATAATTAAACCATACAATATTCAAATAATCATTAGAATATTGAGATCATAGAATCCCGTATAAGCATGAGGCTCGGGCTCAGCCGCGATACTGCCTATGCCACTGCTCGATGTCTTTAACGAACTGCCGCCGCGATGCCGCATCGGGAAACGCCCGTGCGGGGATGATGAGCGCATTGGCCGAAGCGCTGGTGATGACAACCTGACCCGCCCATTCTTCGATGGAGGCCACTTCAGACCAAGCGCGTTTTCCGGATACCTTGCCGATTTCGGTCGACCAGCCTTGGGGTCCCACATGCACGGTGCGCTCTGTGCTTTTGAACAGGATTTGCGGCACCAGAGCAATGACAAGCATGATGACCGGCAATGCAACGACAAAAGCGAGGCCCCACGAGGTGATGCTGGGCGGGTGCAGGGGCGAATTCGACAAAGCCCATCCGACCCACGCAGCCACCAGAACTTGGCTGGCCCAAAGCCGGTGTCTCCATGTTTTCCAGTACTCGCGCCAAGCCTCCCGGCGGGAGGGGTGATACCGAATCGCGCGATTCGTTCCGGCTGCGGTCGCCGCAGCAAACGCTTCTTCATTGGGGACGACCGAATAACCGACACCCCATTTAAACATGGCTGCGGTCCAAAGCAACACAAGGAGCAGCCAACTTACTCCCAAAGCCCAAGGCTCGATACGCAGCGTTATCGCAGGATGCGAGATAAAGAAGAGGAGGTAGCCAATAAGTCCGGCGCCCCAGAGCAGGCGGAACACATGGCCGTAGGGTCGAAACACCAAGCGCAGCGCGACACCACAGTGTGGACAAAAGCGGCGCACGGCAAAATAGCGATACCACTTTGCGCCAGGCTGTCTTGTACGCTGTCGGCGAATCCTGTTACGGAACCAACCAATCGGGGCATGGCAATGGGGGCACGAACGTGTCATGGGGTCTCTGCTCCTACAGACGGGCGGCGTTCCCTGTTGTTTTATTAACTTTAGCCGCGACAGGCCGTGCTGCCTAGGCCGGGACAGGCGCCTACCACCACCTCTGGCTGAAATCGGCGGGATGCTCTGACGGCGGGAGCACCTGCACGTGCCGCTCGTTCAGCCAAACGTCCACGTCCTCCTCGAACCAGATAATCTTTCCCGAAAGAAGCCGCACGAAAGGCAATCAGGACTCGAAGTCGCTTTTGGATATGCCAGTCTGGGCGAATAATGGATTGCAGCGTTCCGACACGGATCTCAGGGTGATTCGGTACTGGCACTGTTATTGCCGTGTCTGGAAGTTTTTTCTGCATGACGATACGGCTGCCCCGCTGCTGCATTTCTACGAACCCATGCCGCGCCAGGATGGCACAGACTTCCTTCGCAGAAAGGATACGCAGCCTTATCCGCCCGCCACATCCATCCGGGTGACGTAAACCTCCCCGTGAAGGCGCGCGCGATGATGGCCGGCAACATGGTTCTGATCAGCGCCGGAATCGCCACCCCGGGCTCGCTAACGCAGGTCGGCCGCTCGCGCTCGCTGAGCTGGGGCTGCTTTCCACCGGCATTGGCATGGCGCTCAACACCGGCCCGTTGCTCGCCGTGGCCGTGAGGGCGGTGGAACCGCCACGTGCCGGCACCGCACCAGCCCTGGTCAACACCGCGCGCATGGTGGGTGCGAGTTTCGGCGTGGCGGTACTCGGCGCAGTCTATGCTGAGGTCGGCAGTACCTCGGAGTTCGCACTTGCCATGCGTCTCGGAGCTACGGTGGCGTTTCTTGGGGCTGCGCTGGCGGTAACGCTGATTCACGGTTGACTGCCGCGGTTCTGCCGCAAAGGCAGTTCGCCGGTCAACGTTGACGGACAGTCTGGCAAATACCCGGCGTGTGTTGCGTTTCGCCCGAAATTGGCCCATTTAATGGAGCATAATTTCCGTCGAACGCTGATGGAACGGTCGCCCTCCCCCATAGTGTTGCCGTTTCAGTTGCCACTGTGCCATCAGAATCCAACTTACGGTTTTCGAGGCTCCCCGCGGCAGGCAGGCGAACGACTGCTCCAGAGCTCTGCCGCGTCCGCCCTGAGGCAGCAAGGCGATGTCCGAACGCGCTTCGAATACCGTGATGCAACTCGTTCAGACAGATCCTGCCGGCTGGCGGAGCTATGGGCTCATTCCGGCCCGCACCCGCCGGCGGTGGCCGTTTATGACGGAACCCGGGTGCCGCCGCGTACGTGCGTAATTGGCCAAGATGGTAGCGGATGCCCCGAGGCGCCTTCTATGCATCCAGCTGTCCGGGGGCTGCAATCCGGACATTCGCGGAAGACATTACGTTACGACCCCGAATTCGCTGCAGTCTGATACGTACTTGAGACCGGGACTCGATGCGTTGTAGCATCATCCGGATTGGTTGGGCGAACAAATAGTAAAGAACCGCAATTCCCTCGGCTACAACCACCCTAAGGAGCCATCATGCCGTCTTCCAGCAATCCGGGACTTCCCGACTTATCCAGGGCCATCGGCCCCGTAATCGTCGTGCTCGCCGTCATCGCGATTGCATTCGGTGCCTTTGTGCAGATCGGGCCCGGCCAGCGCGGCGTACTGATGACCTGGGGCGCTGTGCAGCACGGCGTGTTGGACCCGGGGCTTCACATGAAGATTCCGTTCATGCAGTCGGTCGCCAAAATGGACGTGCAGATCCAGAACAGCCAGGCCAGCGAGACCGCCGCGAGCATGGACCTGCAGGACGTAGAGAGCGAGGTTGCGGTCAACTGGCACATCCTTCCGGCCGATGCCGAATGGATCTACCAGCACGTCGGCGACGAACGGG
>JAJYEX010000002.1:0-22825 GCA_021785515.1 Pseudomonadota bacterium
ATCTCGAAAGACCCGCTGCTCGGGGTGCTCGTGAAAGGAGCGAAGTCCGGGGATACGGTGACGGTGAGCTGGCGCGATAACAAGGGCGAGACCGGGGGTGCCAGGGCACAGGTCAGCTAGAGGGGGGAGTCACTTCCGGTGTGGAGGCCGCCGGGTGGCGGCGCCACACCGACCATGTTGCTGCGCAAGCCTGAAGGATTCGGTGTCCGGCCGTGGCTCGCCGGTATTCAGGTGTGATCGTCGATCTGGGGTTTCCCGTAGTAGTATCCCTGGGCCCAATCGACTCCGATCTCCCTGACGATATCCACGACTTCTTCGCTTTCGACGAATTCCGCCACCGTAATGAGACCCAGGTCCACGGCCGCCTTCTGGATGCCCTGGACGATGGTGCGCACCCGTTTCTCCTTTATTCTTTGAATGAGAGTGCCTTCGATCTTGACGAATGCGAACGGCAGGTCGGCAAGGTATTTGAACGAAGAATAGCCGCTGCCAAAGTCGTCCAGCGCCAGCCGCAGACCGAAGTCGAGAAAAGGTCGCAGCATGTCGCGGGTCGCGTCCAGATCGTGGAGCAGTTCACGTTCCGTGACCTCGATGACGAGCGGTTTGGTGACCCCCGACAGGTCCTCGCAGCTTTCGCAGGCACTGCGCGCCGAACCGAGAATTTCCGCGACCACGTTGGGGTGGCGCAGCAGATTGCCCGAAATGTTGACGAAATGGGCTCTGTTCCGGGTAATGTGTCGCAGCCGCAGGCAACGCTCGATAACACTCAGAATGATGGCGCGGTCGATCTGGTGGGTGACCTGGAGCTGACGTGCTGCCTCGATGAACTGCTCTGCCGGCAGCGGGTGTTTGTCGACCCCGATGATGCGTGCCAGCGCTTCTTCGGCGACGATCTCGCCAGTGCGCAGATCGACAATCGGCTGGTATGCCGGCACGACACGGTGTTCGCGCAGCGCCAGATCAAGCAGCTTGCCCAGTCCGAAAACCTGTCCATGGAGAACGTCAGCGTGAATCACCCGGTTGCGACCGGTGTTCTTGGCCTGATACATCGCCGCACCGCAGGCTGCAATCAGCTGTTCAGCGCTGGACGCGTCGTCCGGGAAGCAGGCGGTACCGAAACTCGCGGACGCGTGAATTTCGTAGCCGTCTGCCGTCAGCGTCATTAGTTCTATGGCTCGGCGCAGCCGCTCCGCCATCTTGTCCGTGGTTTCGCGGTCCGCACCGCGTATCAGGCACAGGAATTCCTGTCCGCCCCAGCGCCCGACCTCACCCTGATCACCTACCATCTGGTGGATCAGTGATCCAATCTCCTGAATGAGGAGATTGCCGCAGTGTTCACTGTAACCGTAGTTGATGACCTTGAACCGGTCGATGTCGAGCATGATCAGCCCGAACCGGTGGTGCGCCTGCGGGTCCTGGGGTATCTGGTTGTCGATGAGTTCGCGGAATACGGCGCGGGTCAGCAGTCCGGTAAGCGGGTCCGGGGCGCGCAGACTCGAACCCGCAAAGGATGAGCTTGCCGTTTTCATGGGATATTTCGCCGCTTATGGTCCAGTGCTATGGTCACGCGATAACTTCAGGCCCCATTCGTATGAAGGATAGCAGGAATATCCATTCCGGTCTGGATGGAACTGCAAGTTCGCCCGGATTAGGGACATTATTCCCATACTGGTTCTAAGTGATGAGAGAACCACGCCTCACGCCTGCGTGTCGATCATGGGCTCTCATCATGCCGCAATATGCTGATTTCACTTTTGTTTCATGAAGAGTCCCGCAGCCAGTAATGCGCTTCCGAACGCGGTGAGCTCAGAGCGCGGCTGGGCCAGCGGAACGCCGAGGATCCGTTCCCGGATCCGTTGCCACCCGGGATTCTGGCTGCCACCGCCGATCGTGCGCACGACGCGCAGGCGTGGCGCGCCGAGCGCGTGCAGCAGCTTGTAGCCCTGCGCCTCGATGTGCGCAATGCCTTCCAGCATTCCCTGGAAGAAGACCACGCTGTCAGCGGGCAGCGGTTCGAGTTTGGCGACCATATCGGGGTCATTCACCGGGAAGCGCTCACCGACGTCGGGCAGAGGGTAGTAATCGAGCCCCGTCAGGTTTTCCGGATCCAGCAGTGGCGTCATTTCGCGCAGCTGTTCGCTGCTGAAATACTGCAACAGGGCTGCTCCGCCGCTGTTGGAGGCGCCTCCGACGAGCCAGCGGCTGCCAAGGCGGTGGCTGTAGACACCATGTTTGGCGGAGAACACGGGTTTGTCCGAGAGCATCTTGAGGACCAGGGTTGAGCCGAGCGCCGTCACCGCGTCGCCGTTCTCGCGGCCGCCGGCCGCGATGAACGCTGCTACGCCATCGGTGGTTCCGGCGACCACGACCGCGTTTCGCGGGAAGCCGAATGTGCTGGCGATCTCGCTGCTGATCGGGCCGATCCGGTCCCCCGGGGCGTGCACCTGGGGTAGCAGGCCCATTTTAAATCCGAGCTGGCTGATCCAGTCCGGCCAACGGGTTGTTGCGGCGTCGTAGCCAAGCTTCAGACAATTGTTGTAATCGCTGTGACCCCAGATACCCGTGAGTTTTCCGGAGATCCAGTCCGCCTGGTTCAGGACATGGGCTGCCTTGCGTGTCTCGCCCCGTACGTGGAGCCACAGCAGTTTGGCCAGGCTGCTGGTTGCGCCATGGGCTCCGCTGGTTGCCGTTGCATAGGTCTCGAGCTGTTTGGCCTCGTCGATCGCGCGGGCGTCGTGGTACATCAGCGCGTCTGTCAGCGGGACCCCTTTGCGGTCACACAGCAGCAGGGTGCCTGACGTGCCATCCACCGCAATGGCGCGAACCTGTCCCGGATCAATGTGTTTTGCCAGTTGCCGCAATGCCGAGTTGGCCGCCGACCACCAGACGCTCGCATTTTGGGTAATCTCGTGCCCATTGCGCGTCGGCGCGGGGATTGCGGATTCGGCCTGAGCAAGCGGCGTGCCCTGCGCATCGACGGCCAGCACGCGGCATCCGGTGGTGCCAAAGTCAATGCCGAGGTAGATGCCGTCGCCCGTGGCGGCGGACGCATTCGTGCCGGTCGTTCCCTGTTTCTTTTCGGAGGCGGCAGACTTGCCGGGGCTCCGTGTTGTTGCGGGCGGCTCCGGCTTGGCGGGCTCTTTCGCTGCTTGTGTCGGGGCACGTCGCTCCCGTGCCAGCATACGGAAGCGGCCCTCTGTGCTCCGGCCGGTACCTCCGCGGGCCGGTACGGCCGCTTCAGGATTTTTGCGCACCGGGTCGGGCGCGGCGGCTGGCTCCGGTGTTTCCGGTTCCAAGTCGGTTTCGGGACTGGATTCAAGTGTGGGTTCAGGGCTGGATTCCGGGGGCGGCACCGTCACCGGCGGAAGTGGCGCCCAGGCGGAATCGCGATGTTCGGCGGTAACGACCGTATAGATGCCCCCGCGGACATAGAATTCGGCGCGCAGCCTCATATAACGCGGTGCCGTCGCCGCCACCAGGTCAGTCAGGATGGCGTTGGTGACCGCCTCGTGGAAGACCCCTTCGTTTCGGAATGACCAGATATAGAGCTTGAGGGACTTCAGTTCTATGCACCTGCGGTCCGGAACGTAGTCAAGGTACAGGGTGGCGAAGTCCGGCTGTCCTGTCTTCGGGCACAGACAGGTAAACTCCGGGATCCGGATCTCAATGGTATAATCTCGCTCCGGATTGGGGTTTGCGAACGTCTCCAGCTGCTTGCTTGGTTGGGTAGGCATTTCGAATCCTGTGTGTTAGCGTTGTGCATCCTTTAGCCGTTAAAAATTGTAACCTATCCATTACCTTGATGCGCCTCAAGAAAATTAAACTTTCCGGTTTCAAGTCCTTCGTGGACCCGATAACCATTCCAGTTTCGGGCAACCTCATCGGCATCGTCGGCCCCAACGGATGCGGCAAGTCCAATATCATAGATGCTGTACGCTGGGTCATGGGGGAGAGCTCGGCCAAGCATCTGCGCGGAGACTCCATGGCCGACGTGATTTTCAGCGGGTCGACCGCGCGCAAACCCGTCGGCAAGGCCTCGGTAGAACTGATCTTCGACAACAGCGACGGCGGGGTGTCCGGACAGTACGCCGCATACGCCGAGATCTCGATCCGGCGCGAGGCCGGGCGGGACGGACAGTCCGACTATTTTCTCAACCGCACCCGCTGCCGCCGCAAGGACATTACCGACCTCTTTCTCGGTACCGGTCTCGGCCCGCATTCGTATTCGATTCTGGAACAGAACGCGGTAACACGCATCATCGAGTCCAAGCCGGAAGAACTGCGATCCTTCTTCGAAGAGGCGGCCGGCGTGTCGCGCTACAAGGAGCGGCGGCGTGAGACCGAAAACCGCATCAAGCACACACGGGAGAATCTGTCCCGCGTGGAAGATGTCCGGCGGGAACTCGACACCCAGTTGCAGCGTTTGCAGCGCCAGGCGCGCGTCACGCAGAAATACAAGGAACTGAAGCAGGAAGAACGGCTGCTGCGTGCGCAGTTCCAGGGGTTGCGCTGGCGCAATCTCGACGAACATCTGCGCCAGCACGATGCCTCGCTTGCCACCCAGGAGACAGCGCTTGAGGGCATGATCGCCGGGTTGCGTGGTACCGAGGCCGAGATGGAGCGTCTGCGGGTGCAGCAGACGGAAGCCGGTGACGAACTCAACCGTGTCCAGGCACAACGTTATGCGGCCGGGTCCGAGGTCGACGCGATTGAGCAGTCGATCCAGCATGCACGCGACACGCGCCAGCAGCGGTTGCGGGAACAGGAGCAGCTCAACCAGTCCTGGGAGGAGGCCGAGCGCCATCACCGGGAGGACCGCAGCCGGCTGGACGCGCTGCAGGGCGAGCTCGATGTCGCGAGCCCGCTGCTGACCGAGCGCCGGCAGGAGTGCGCCGAGGCGGCGGACGCCCTGGTGTCGGCCGAGCAGGCGGTGCAGCAGTGGCAGGGTGAGTGGGAACGTTTCGGCCTGACCGCCTCCGAGCAGGAGCGGGTGCGAGACGTCCAGGGTGCGCGCATCGCGAGCCTGGGGCAGCAGATTGCCCAGCTCAGGCAGCGCCAGCTGCGGTTGCAGGATGAGGCCGAGACGGTAGCGCGCGAGGTGGGGAATGATGATGTGGCCCGGCTGCGCAGCGAGGTGGCCGAGCGTGACCGGATTCACGACGAGCGGGTCCGGGAAGTCGAAGGCATCGAGGGGCAAATCCGCCAGCGGCGCGTCGACAGCGACGGGTTCACGGCACGTCTGGAGGAGGTGCGCGGGCAGATTCACACCGCTGAAGCCCGCCTGGCCAGCCTGAGCGAACTTCAGGCGGCAGCACTCGGCAAGCACGATGTGGCGCTCAACGACTGGCTCGAAAAGCGTTCTCTCGGGAACGCGCCGCGACTGGCCGGCGCGCTGGATGTCGAACCGGGCTGGGAGCTGGCGGTGGAGCGCGTGCTCGGTGCCGACCTGACCGCGGTGTGTGTGGATGCGCTGGACGGGCTGGCGCCAGATCTTGCCGGCCTGCGGGGTGCCGAGCTCACGGTGCTGGAGGCCCGCTCGGCGCCGGCTGCGGATCCGGGCCCGGACCGGCGGCTGCTGGCTCGCAAGGTACGCACACGCATGGATGTCAGTGGCCTCCTGGCCGGTATCTACGCCGCTGAATCCCTGGAAGAAGCGCTGGCGCTGCGCCCGAACCTGCTTCCGCAGGAGTCGGTGGTGACCCCCTCGGGCGCCTGGATCGGACATAACTGGATGGCGGTTACCGACAAGGAAAGTGCGCGCGCCGGGATGCTGGGGCGCGAACGCGAGATCGAAACCTTGCAGGCAGCGCTTGCCACGCTGCGTCCGGTGGCCGATGAATTGAAGTCTGCTCTGGCCGATGCGCAGATGCAGCTTGCCGGACTCGAACAGCAGCTGCAGCAGGGTCGCCGCAACCTGAACCAATACAACAGCGAACGGGCCGCTGCCCACTCGCAGCTCGGGCACAAGGAGGCGCGGCTGGCGCAGCTGCACGAGCGTCATGGCCAGCTTGAGGGCGAACAGTCGGAGCTGATACAGCAGCTCGAACAGGGTGAGGCCGAACTGGCGACCGCCGAGCGGTTGTTAGAGGAGGCTGGTGCCCGCGGCCGGGAACTCGAGATCCGTCGGGGCGAGCTGGTGGCGCAGCGCGAACTGTGCCGGAGTCGGTCAGAGGATGTCCGGGCGCGAGCCGGGGCCGCGAATGAAGCCCTGCACCGGCTCGAGATCGATCTCCAGCGGATGCAGACGGAATATGAGACGGTCAGTCAGAGCATTGTGCGGCTGGACAGCCAGCTCGGCCATCTGACCGAGCGTCGGCGCAGCGTCGAAGAGTTGCTGTTGCGCGATGGTCAACCGGAAGAGGAGTTGCGCGAGCGTCTGCAGGTGGCGCTGGACAAGCGTGTGCAGGCCGATCGGCTGTTCAGCGAGGCGCGGCAGGTCACGGTCGACCTGGAGGCGGCGGCACGCGAACTGCAGCAGGAGCGGAACCGGCAGGAAGAACAGATCGGCGCGGCACGCGAATCGCTCGAGACCGAACGTCGGGTGCGCGAGGGACTGCTGGTGCGGCGGGATACGGTGGTGGAGCAGATGCAGGAGACGGGTGTCGGCCTGTCCATCGAGGATGTGCTGCGCGAGTTGCCGGGCGAGGCCAGCGAGGAGGCGTGGCAACAGCGTCTCGACGAGCTTGGCCGCAAGATCGAGCGCCTTGGCCCTCCCAATATGGCTGCAGTGGATGAATTCCGCGAGCAGTCGGAGCGCAAGGGATATCTGGACAAGCAGTACGAGGATCTGGCCCAGGCGCTGGCGACCCTCGAAGATGCCATACGCAAGATCGATCGCGAGACCCGCACGCGCTTCCGTGAGACCTTTGACAAGGTGAACAGCGGATTCCAGACACTCTTTCCGCGGCTTTTCGGTGGCGGGCAGGCACACCTTGAACTTATCGGGGAGGAGCTGCTCGAGAGCGGCGTGCGGGTCATGGCGCGGCCTCCCGGAAAGCGTAACAGCACCATTCACCTGCTGTCCGGCGGCGAGAAGGCCCTGACGGCAGTATCGCTGCTGTTTGCGCTGTTCGAACTCAATCCGGCACCGTTCTGTTTGCTCGACGAGGTCGATGCGCCTCTCGATGACGCCAACGTGGTGCGGTACTCCCAGATGCTCAGGGCCCTGTCGGAGAAGACCCAGTTGATCTATATCACCCATAACAAGATCAGCATGGAGATCGCCGAACTGCTCGTTGGTGTCACCATGTCCGAGCCGGGCGTGTCCCGGCTCGTCGCAGTAGACGTCGAGGAGGCGCTGGAGATGGTGGCGCAGTGATTTTTCCGGGCCAGGACCGATGAATCTGCGAGACGCTCTTCTTCTGATCGGTCTAGTGATCGTCGTCGGCGTGGTGATCGGGTCCTACGGCCGCCTGCGTCTGCCCTTGCGACGGCGTGGACACCAGCGCTGGCCGGATGAGCCGCGGCAGACACCCCGCACGGTTTCGCAACCCCCGCCCGCCGAGGCCGCAGTACTCAAGGCGCGGCGCGAGTCCCCTACGGCCGGCGGTCTTGATATCAATCCCGGGCCGGCGACAGTGTCTACCGGGAGGATTCTCAAGACAGACGGACCGCTGGCCGGGAGCGGGTCGGCGGTGGACATCGAGCACTATGAGGAGCTCGAAGGCATAGAGAGCGCAGCCCTGATGCCGCTCAACCTCAGCCTCGACCTTGGGCATCCGGAAGCCACCGGCGGCGGCCCGGGGCGCCAGCAGACGCCGGATGACAAGATCGATTTCGTGATCCATCTTCCCGGATCCGGTCCCGTGAACCGCAACAAGGTTCTGGGCGTCTACAAGCAGAACGAATACCTGCTCGAGAAGCCACACCAGATATTCGGGCTCGGCTACCTGACCAGGCGCTGGTCAAACCTCGAATCGGACCGTGAATACGCGCAGTACAGCGACGTCGCCGTCGCCATCCAGCTTGCCGACAGCCGCGGTCCGGCGAACGGGTCGGAGATCAACCGGTTCGTGGAGATGTCGCTGAAGCTTGCCGACACCCTGCAACGTCCCACCAAGCTCTCGCTCACTCCGGAACAGGCGGTGGAAGTGGCGCTCGACCTTGACCGTTTCTGCGAGGCCAACGACGTGCTCGCAAGCGTCAACGTGTTGTCCAACAATCCGGCCGGTTTCAGCGGCCGGGCGATCGGTCAGGCGGCGGCGCAACTCGGTATGCAGTTCGGTGCCATGAACATTTTCCACCTCAAGAATGATAATCCGCTGGGCTGTCGCCATCTTTTCAGCCTGGCCAACCTGTATGACCCCGGATCGTTCGAGCTGGATACCCTGACCAGCCTGAAGACCCGCGGCCTGACGCTGTTCATGAATGTTCCCTGTGCCTACCAGCCGGCCGCGGTGTTCGAGAGGATGATCGAGACCGCCCGCGGCCTGTGCGATCTCCTCGATGGCCGGCTCGTGGACCAGGACTCCAAGCCGCTCTCCGATGCCGGTCTGAAGGTTATCCGGACCCAGATCGACCGCATTGCCACGGACATGCAGGCCCGGGGGATCGTGCCGGGCAGCGAGGCGGCAATGCGGCTGTTCTGACTGGCGGCCCCGCTTCCCCCGCTGCGCTGACGGCGCGATCGTCCATGATAGGATTTGCGCCATGAGCGACCTCGCCAAAGTCCAAGCGCATATCGTGGCCCTGCGCGGGCAGATCAACGAGCACAACTACCGCTACTACGTGCTTGATGCGCCGGCAGTGTCCGACGCCGAATATGACCGCCTGCTGCGCGAGTTGCAGGAACTCGAGCGGAAATATCCCCAGTTCATCGTTGCGGATTCGCCAACCCAGCGGGTGGGCGCGGCACCGGCCCGCGACTTCGGTGAAGTGCGCCATCGGGTCCCCATGACCTCCATGGCCAATGCCATGGACGAGGCGGAAGTGCGCGACTGGGACGAGCGTGTGCGCAAGGGTCTTGGCCGCACCGGGGCGGTTACCTATACGGCCGAACCCAAATTCGACGGAACCTCGATCAGCCTGCGCTACGAAGAGGGCGTATTGGTGCGTGCCGGCACCCGCGGCGATGGCAGCGTTGGAGAGGATGTCACGCAGAATGCGCGGACAATACGCACGGTGCCGCTGCGCCTGCACGGGCAGGGCTGGCCCGGCGTGCTCGAGGTACGCGGTGAAATCGTGATACCCATCAGGGATTTCGAAAACCTGAATACCGAACAGCTCCGCGAAGCGGGAAAGGTGTTTGCCAATCCGCGCAATGCGGCCGCCGGCAGTCTGCGCCAGCTCGATCCCCGGATCACGGCCGGACGGCCGCTCAGTTTCTTTCCGTGGGGGCTGGGCGAGGTCTCCAGGGGCATGGTGTTCGAGCGATACTCGGATGTTCTCGACAAGCTGCGCGAATGGGGATTCCGTGTCACGGACCTGTTCCGCGTTGTGCACGGACCGGAAGGCTGTCTTAAGTATTACGCGGACATCGGTGCGAGGCGGGACCGGCTGCCGTTTGAGATCGACGGCGTGGTTTACAAGGTGGACGCGCTGGAAGACCGGGACCGTCTCGGTTTCACCGCACGGGCACCCCGCTGGGCAGTAGCCCACAAGTTTCCAGCGCGCGAGGAGACTACGGTGGTCGAGGACATCCTCGCGTCGGTTGGCCGCACCGGTGTGCTGACGCCAGTCGCCGTTCTTCGGCCCGTGCGCGTCGGTGGTGTGACCGTGACGCACGCGACCCTGCACAACCAGGACGAAGTGCAGCGCAAGGATGTCCGCGTGGGCGATACCGTGATCGTGCGGCGTGCCGGGGACGTCATTCCGGAGGTGGTTGCGGTCATTGCCCAGAAGCGGCCCGCGCATACGGAATCGTGGCATATGCCGGACAGGTGTCCGCAGTGCGGGAGCGAGGTCGTGCGGGAGGAGGGGGAGGCGGCGCACCGCTGCATGGGCGGACTGTTTTGTCCGGCGCAGCGCATCGGAGCATTGCTCCATTTTGCCTCCCGCCGTGCCATGGATATCGAGGGTCTCGGCGACAAGCTTGCCGCCCAGCTGGTAGACAGCGGGATGGTGGCCACCGTCGCCGACCTGTACCGGCTGGAGCGCGACCCGCTGGCCCGGCTGGAGCGTATGGGTGAGAAGTCGGCGCAGAACCTGATAGACCAGATTGCCCGCAGCCGTACCACGACCCTTCCGCGCTTGCTTGGCGCACTCGGCATTCCCCAGGTGGGTGAAGCCACGGCGCTGGCCCTCGCCAGACATTTTGGTGATCTGGGACCTGTCATGGACGCGCCGGTGGATGCGCTCGAAGAGGTTGAAGGCATCGGACCGAGCGTGGCGGGTGAGATTCACAGTTTCTTCCACCAGGCACATAACCGCGAGGTGATCGAACATCTGCGCGCGGCCGGCGTGCATTGGCCGCATGAGGTTTCGGGGAACGAGCCGCTGCCGCTGGCAGGCCAGACCTTCGTGTTGACCGGCACCCTGCGTGCTCTGACCCGCGACCAGGCCAAGGAGCGGCTGGCAGCGCTCGGAGCCCGGGTTGCGGGCAGCGTCTCGGGCAGGACGGATTATGTGGTGCTGGGTGACGACCCGGGTTCCAAGGCAGACAAGGCGAGAACGCTGGGTATCAAGATACTGGATGAACAGGCACTGCTGAAGCTGCTGGGCCGCTAAGGACTTCGGCAGCCGGAGGGATGCGGCCCCGCCACCCCTGCGCTGTTGCGCAAAGGTGGCGCGGCCGGCCGGTCAGACTAGTTGGTGACGCTGACCTTCCCCTGGGACCGGAGCTGATCGATCATCTTCTTGATCCGGTCCTGCTGTATTACGGCCTGGATACGGTCCTTCATCTGGGCGTACGGCGGGAACTGGTAAGGACGCACGCCTTCGAGCTGGATGACGTGATAGCCGAACTGGGTCTTGACCGGTTCCGGCGTGATCTCCCCTTTTTTCAGCTGGGTGACGGCGTTGAAGAAGGCTGGAACCATGGTGGTCTGGTTGAACCAGCCCAGTTCTCCGCCGACGCGCGCCGATTGCAGGTCGATGGAGTCCTTTTTCGCGAGAGCGGCGAAGTGGGCGCCATGCTTCAGCTGGGCAATGATTCTCTGCGCCTCTGCCTTCGATTTGACCAGGATGTGACGTGCGCGATACTCGTATTTGTTGGTTTTGGCCAGTTCCTGGCTATAGCGGGCTTTGATGTCGGCATCCGTCACCGGATGGTCCGCCAGGTATTTGCGTACCATGGCGTTCGCCAGGATGTTCTCGCGCTGCTGCTTGATGAGGTAGCGCACATCTGATTCCTGGTTGAGCTTGTGCTTGATCGCATCCTGCGACAGCAGGGACAGGTTAACCAGCTGGTCGAGCACCAGTTTGCGGGTCTTGGCCGGGACCGGCTGCGGAATATGGTTCAGCTCCAGAAAATTGTCGTAGTCCGACTGGGTGATCCGGTGTCCGTTGACGGTGGCAATTGCCGGGCTCGATTCCGCGGCCTTCCTGTGACAGGCGGCGGTGATTACGGCGAAGCTCACGACTGCGAGCAGCATTAACGGGCGTGCATATCTCATGAATTGGCCTCTTGTTTGGACATGGCTCTGATGTCTACAGCTCCTCCAGGGAATACGCGCGTATACTGAGCGCGTGTATCCGCGCGCGCATCGCGTCGCCGAGTGCGGCGTACACCATCCGGTGCCGTTCTACGGGCCCCTTCCCGGTAAACTGGCGCGAAACCACGGTCACGGCGTAATGGCCGCCGGCACCGGCGCCCGCATGACCCGCATGCTGCGCGCTCTCATCAATGACCTCAACGGACTCAGCCGCCAGGGCGGCGCGCAGTTGTTCTGCAATCGCGGTGGCACCCGTCACGGCAGCACCTTGCGGAACGGCCGCACCGTGACTTCGGAATAGATTCCGGCCTGAACGTAGGGATCGGCATCAGCCCAGGACCGGGCGTCTGCCAGCGAAGCGAATTCCGCCACCACCAGGCTGCCGCTGAATCCGGCAGCACCGGGATCTTCGGCATCCACAGCCGGATAGGGACCGGCGAGAAGCAGACGTCCCTCGTCACGCAGCGCTTCCAGCCGTTTCAGGTGCGCCGGGCGGGCCGCCTTGCGCCGCTCCAGGCTGTCGGGCACGTCCTGCCCGCAGATTGCATAGAACATCACTGTTCGTCCTTCTGGCCCCCGATCTGCGCCTGCGGTGCTTCCAGGTGCTTTGACAGAAACAGGGCCTGGGCCGTTGCAAATATGACCGTCAGGACCAGAGAACCCCATACCTTCATGTTGACCCAGGTGTCGAGCCGTGCCGCCCTGCTCTCCTGCAGGCCGTAGAAGAATGCGAAGTACAGATTGAGAATCCCCATCAGCAGGAAAAACAATCCCCAGCTCAGGTTGTAGATCTTCCACACCCGTGCCGGCATGGAAATCTGCCGCTCGAGCATACGTTCTGCCAGGGTACGGCGACCCAGGAGCTGGCTTCCCAGGAACGCGGCGGCAAAGGCCCAGTACAGAATGGTCGGTTTCCAGCGGATGAAGGTGTCATTATGCAGGATCAGTGTCAGGCCGCCGAACACCCCGATGATGACCAGCTGCATCACGTAGATGCCCTCGAACCGGCCCTGCCGGAGCCGCGACCATATTACCTGTACCACCGAGCTGACAATTGCCACTGCTGTGGCAACGTAGATTCCCGCCAGTTTGAAGGCCACAAAAAAAAGGACCAGCGGAAAGAAATCGACGAAAATCTTTTTCATGGTGCCCGGTTCTGCCGGATAAAAAAATATTCTCGCACGTCCCGGCAGCAGGGGCAAACGAGACGCTGTTGTTAATGAAGGGTGGGGTGACTCCAGGCGGCGTGGTACTGTGCCATGAGCTGGCGCACGGACGCCGGGTAGTCAAGTGCCTCCATCTGCTGCATGCCCTGCTCGAAGAAGCCGGGGGCTTCCTCCGGCAAATCACTGATCAGGTCGTCGAAAACCTGGACCATCAGTGCCAGATTGTGTGACCGGGTTGCCACGATGCCGCGATTGAGGTGCAGCAGGCGCCAGGGTCGTCCCGGATTGTTCTTTTCCATGTCTTGCCGGATGACATCGTCGCAGGCGCGGATCACGTCGCCCATGAACTGCGCCATCTGCTCGAGTTCGCGTGTATCCGCGGTCCGGTTGGCCAGGGCTGCGAGTGCGTTCACCAGGGATTCGGGTGAGCGGATGCGGCCGTGGTGCCGGATGATCCAGTTCGCGGTCGCGAGACTCGTGGCGCCGATGCCGAGAACCGCATCGGCCAGGCCGAGGTGCTGTGCCCAGGCCGCGAGGTCCGCGAGCAGAGCGAGGCCGTGGTCGCCCAGTCGGGCCACATCGTCCATGACGACCGCCGCGGTTTCCCCCTCTTCACGGTCCATATTGCTGGCCAGAATCAGAAATTTATCTATTTGCTCAACAAGTTGTGCGGGTGTCAGCGGCTGGTCCGCATCCGTCCGGTGGTGTGCATAGGCGGTCCGTACCGCGGTTGCCGCGATGCCGAACCGCCGGATTGCCTCCGGTAGCGTGACGAGGGGTCCCATGGCGTACTCCGGCCGGGTTAATTATGCCGAAGAGGCATGATACCCTGATTTGCATATCCGAGGAGAGACGCGCCCGAGCCGGTGACGCGTCTGTTGAGACCATGCCCCAGTACGATCTGCATACCCATACCGTTCATTCGGATGGAACCCTGTCGCCGTCAGAACTTGTGCGGCGTGCGCATTCGGGCGGGGTCGCGGTGCTCGCCCTGACGGATCATGACATCACCAGTGGCATCGACGAGGCGCGGCTGGCGGCCCAGGTGGCAGGCATCGTGCTGGTGCCGGGTGTCGAGATATCCGTGAGCTGGGCCGAACAGACCCTGCATGTCGTCGGGCTCGGTATCGATCCGCATACGCCCAGCCTGCAGGCCGGGCTCGCGGAACACCTCGAATTCCGCGACTGGCGCGCCGTGGAAATCGGCCGAAGGCTTGAGCGTCGCGGGGTTCCCGATGCCTGTGCCGGTGCCCGCGCCCTGGCGCGGGGGGTGCTGGTGAGCCGCACCCACTTCGCCCAGTATCTCGTAGCCAGTGGGCACGCCAGCGACCAGCGCGCGGCGTTTTCGAAATATCTCTCGCGCGGCAAGCCGGGTTACGTGCCGGGGCAGTGGGCAAGCCTGCCGCAGGCTCTCGAATGGATCCATGCCGCAGGGGGGCAGGCGGTGCTGGCACACCCGGCCCGCTATAAACTCAGTGCCACGAAGTTGCAGCAGCTGCTGGCGGAGTTCCGGGACGCCGGCGGGGAGGCGATCGAGGTCGTCTCCGGCAGCCACAGCCGTGACGACTGTCTGCGGTTTGCGATGCTGGCCGGGCATTTTGGGTTTCTGGCTTCCTGCGGGTCCGATTACCATGGCCCGGAGATGCCCTGGATCGATCTGGGCCGCCTGCCGCCGCTGCCCGAAACTTGCCGCCCGGTCTGGGCCGGCTGGCCGGCCGATCGCCTGCCGTACCCACCGTTGTGATGACCTCTGCCGGCTTGGGGCGGATGCGCAGATCCGACAGCCACGGCCGGGCTGCATGCCGGCAGCGGGCGGCCAAGGTCAGGGCGACCGACCCGAAGCAGTTCTGGCGGCCCGGAGGACAGACGTGACCCAGTACTTCCAGATCCATCCGCAGAACCCCCAGGCGCGTCTCGTTCGGCAGGCGGTCGAAATCGTGCGCGGCGGCGGTGTGATCGCCTATCCGACCGATTCAAGCTATGCCCTCGGCTGCCACATCGGAGACAAGACCGCCATGGAGCGCATACGACGCATCCGGGGGCTGGACGACCGCCACGATTTTACGCTGATGTGCCGGGATCTGTCGGAGGTGGCGGTGTACGCGCGGGTCGGCAACGCCGATTACCGCATTCTTCGGGCCTGTACTCCGGGACCCTATACGTTCATCCTGCCGGCGACGCGCGAGGTGCCCCGGCGCCTGCAGAATCCGCGGCGCAAGACGATCGGGCTGCGGGTGCCGGCGCACGGCATTGCCCAGGCGCTGCTGGCCGAGCTGTCCGAACCGCTCATGAGCGTCACCCTGATTCTGCCGGGCGAAGAGCTGCCGCTGGCCGAACCGCAGGACATCCGCGAGCGCTTGGAGCACCAGCTCGACCTGGTCATCGACGGGGGTAATTGTGGCTGGGAACCGACTACGGTGGTGGCCCTCGCCGATGGGGTGGCGAGCGTGCTGCGCCGCGGCAAGGGCGATGCGGGACCGTTCCTGTCAGGCCCGTCCCTGTGAGCCCGCGCGTGGCCGCAGACGGGGCAGCCTGATATACTGGGCAGATGCTGGTTCAAATCTTCGGGATACTGCAGGCGCTTACGTCGCCCCAGCTCATTTCCATCCTTTTCCTGCCGGTGCTGTTCGCGATCATCATCCATGAGGTCGCGCATGGCTGGATGGCCAAGCGTCTGGGGGACCCGACGGCGGAGCGCCTGGGCCGCCTCACCCTCAATCCGATCCGGCACATCGATCCGCTCGGGACCGTACTCGTGCCGGCGGTGCTGCTGCTGCTCCACAGCGGGTTTATCTTCGGCTGGGCCAAGCCGGTGCCGATCACGTGGCAGAACCTGCGCCATCCCAAGCGGGACATGGCGCTGGTGGCCGCGGCCGGTCCCGCGGCCAACCTGCTAATGGCCCTGTTCTGGGGATTGATGGTGAAGGTGAGCATGCTGCTTCCGGCCTCCGCGCTGTGGGTCAGCCAGCCGCTTCGGTACATGGGGCTGGGCGGCATCGCGGTGAATGTACTGCTCATGGTGTTCAATCTGCTGCCGATGCCGCCGCTCGATGGCGGCCGGGTGGCGGTGGGTCTGCTGCCCGGACCCTGGGCCTGGCGCCTCAGCCGGCTCGAGCCCTTCGGGTTTCTGATCGTGATCGCCCTGATGTTCACGGGTGTGTTGTGGGTCATTATCGGTCCGGTGGGCGACTTCTTCGCCAGGCTGGTGGTCATGCTCACGGGGCTGGTCTAGGGATGAGCAGCGTCCTGCCGGGCCTGCCGCAACGCGTGCTCTCGGGCATGCGTCCCACCGGGCGCCTGCATCTGGGGCATTACCACGGGGTGCTCAAGAACTGGCTGCGGCTGCAGACCGAATACGAGTGCCTGTTCTTTGTCGCGGACTGGCATGCGCTCACGACCCACTACGATGAGCCGCAGGTCATCGAGGAAAACGTGTGGGACATGGTCACGGACTGGCTGGCCGTGGGTGTCGATCCCGCCAATGCCATACTGTTCATCCAGTCGCGCGTGGTCCAGCATGCGGAACTGCACGTGCTGCTCTCGATGATCACGCCGCTGTCGTGGCTCGAGCGCGTGCCCACCTACAAGGACCAGCAGCTGCGGCTCAAGGACAAGGATCTGTCCACCTACGGTTTTCTCGGCTATCCGCTGCTGCAGAGTGCGGATATCCTGATATACCGTGCGGGCCTGGTGCCCGTGGGCGAAGACCAGGTGGCGCATGTCGAAGTGACGCGCGAAGTGGCGCGACGGTTCAACTACCTCTACGGGCGCGAGCCGGATTACGAGAAGCTGGCCGAGGCAGCCGTCGGCAAGATGGGCAAGAAGGCGGGCAAGCTCTACCGCGAACTGCGCACTGCCTATCTCGAGCGTGGCGATGGCGGAGCGCTGGAAACGGCGCGGGCGCTGCTCGACAAACAGAAGAACATCACGCTCGGCGACCGTGAGCGCCTGTTCGGCTATCTCGAAGGCGGCGGGCGAGTGATCCTGTCGGAACCGGATGCGCTGCTCACCCAGGCTTCGAAGATGCCTGGCCTGGACGGGCAGAAGATGTCCAAATCGTACAACAATGTCATCAGTCTGCGGGATGAACCCGAAGAGGTAACCCGCAAGATCCGGACCATGCCGACCGATCCGGCTCGTGTGCATCGTTCCGATCCCGGAGATCCGGAAAAATGCCCGGTCTGGCCGTTTCATCTGATCTATTCGGGCGAGGATGTGCGGCAGTGGATCCAGGATGGCTGCCGCAGCGCCGCCATCGGCTGCCTGGAGTGCAAGCAGCCGGTCATCGACGCGGTGGTGACCGAGCTCAGACCGATCCGTGAGCGTGCCCGCGCCCTGTCCGAAGATCCGGCTCTGGTCCGCAACATCATCACGGACGGTTGCCGCAAGGCGCGCGATATTGCCGAGCAAACCATGGCCGATGTGCGCCGCAGCATGGGGCTGGGGTATAGTTGATGGGCGAATCCGTAGAGGAGGCCGGGGTGGCGGAGCCGAATGATCCACCGCTCGCGATCGTGCAGGGGCAGGCGTTGCTGGAGCTGCCCCAGGATCTCTACATCCCGCCGGATGCCCTGGAGGTGATTCTTGAGACCTTCGAGGGACCACTCGACCTGCTGTTGTACCTGATACGCAAGCAGAATCTCGACATTCTGGACATTCCGATTGCGGAGATCACGCGGCAGTACGTAGAGTACGTGGAGCTCATGACGCACGTGCGCCTGGAACTGGCCGGTGAGTACCTCGTCATGGCGGCAATGCTGGCGGAGATCAAGTCGCGCATGCTCCTTCCCCCGGAGGAGAGTGAAGAGGAAGAGGAGGATCCGCGGGCCCAGCTCGTGCGGCGACTGCAGGAGTACGAACGCTATCGTCAGGCAGCCGAGGCCATAGACAACCGGCCGCGCGTCGGACGGGAGATCTACCTCGCCGTCGTCGAATGCGATAATCTGCCGGTGCGGCGCGTCGAACCGAACGTCACGCTGTTCGAGCTTCTCGACGCCTTCCGCGGCGTGTTGCAGCGCGCGGAAATGTACCGTCACCACCGTGTGATGCTCGAGGCCCTGTCGGTGCGGGAGCGGATGACCCGGGTGCTGGAGTGCGTGGGCAGCGGGGCATTCGTGGAGTTCGGGGCGCTTTTCGACGTGACGGAGGGAAGGATGGGTGTAGTGGTCACGTTCATGGCGCTGCTGGAACTTCTCAAGGAAAATCTTCTGATCCTGGTGCAGAACGAGCCCTATGCACCCATACATGTGAAGGCGGTGGCCTGATGAACGATTCCAGCACCGAACTGAAGAACATTCTCGAGGCGGCCCTGCTTGTTGCCGGGCAGCCGCTTACTGTCGACCGCATGCTGGCGCTGTTTCCGGAAGATTCCCGGCCGGCGCGCGATGAGGTTCGTGCCGCCCTGGAGCAGCTTGATCAGGAATATGCCGGGCGTGCGATCGAGCTGCGGCAGATCGACAAAGGCTACCGGCTGCAGACCCGCGAACGCTACGCCGAATGGATCAGCCGTTTGACCGAGGAGCGGCCAGTGCGCTATTCGCGGGCACTGCTCGAAACGCTGGCAATCATCGCCTATCGGCAACCTGTTACCCGCGGCGAGATTGAAGAGATACGGGGTGTCGCAGTCAGCAGCGAAATCATCAAGACCCTGCTCGGCCGGGAGTGGATCCGGCAGGTCGGACAGCGGGAGGTTCCCGGACGTCCGTCCCTGTACGGCACCACGCGCGGTTTCCTGGAGCACTTCAGCCTGCAGAGCCTGGAGGGCCTTCCGCCCCTCGCTGAACTGCGGGACGTGGAACAGCTCGGTGTCGCACTCGGCAGTGCGGCTGGGGAAGAGGAGATCCGGGCGGCCGATGAGACACAGGATGGCGTTTTGGATTCCGGATCCGGGGACCGGACGGAGACCCGGGCAGAGGACGCGGATGAGGCAGTGACCGCTGCGGACTCGCAACCGGAATCCGGGGAACGAATGGCGGTGCCCATGGACGCGCAGGATACCCGTGAAGTCAGCGGGGATGAAACGGAGACACCGTCGCCGCCGGGGGCGGTCGCGGTGAAACTGTGACCGCGGCCGGACGCCAACGCGCGGGGAAGACGGCGCCGGACAGGCCTGAAGGAGAGAAGCTGCAAAAGGTGCTGGCGCGCGCCGGCATCGGATCCCGGCGTGAAATGGAACGCTGGATCGATGAAGGCCGCGTTTCGGTCGACGGGATCACGGCGTCCCGCGGCGACCGGGTACGGACGGATCAGCTTATCCGGGTTGACGGGCGACCACTGTCGGCGGGTCTGACGGTTGGCGCGCGGCGCCGAATACTGCTCTATCACAAGCCAGATGGCGAGATCTGCACCGTCTCCGATCCGCAGGGACGACCGACGATCTTTGATCACCTGCCAGCCCTGCGCAACGGGCGCTGGATCGCGGTTGGCCGTCTGGATATCAATACCCAGGGCCTCATTCTCCTGACAACGGATGGCGAGCTCGCCAACCGGCTCATGCACCCCAGTTCCGGGATCGAGCGCGAGTATGCGGTGCGCGTTCTGGGCAAGGTCCAGGCGGACACGCTGCAGCGCCTGTGTGACGGCATCGAACTGGATGACGGCGTGGCGCGGTTCGACACCATTACCGACGCGGGTGGCGAGGGCGCCAACCACTGGTATCACGTTACCCTCAAGGAAGGACGCAACCGGGAAGTGCGGCGGCTGTGGGAGGCGGCGGGACTGAAGGTGAGTCGCCTGATCCGGGTGCGCTACGGGTCGGTGACGCTTCCGCGGGGACTGCGTACCGGGCGCTGGGAGGACATGGAGGCGCCGGCGGCATCGGTTCTGATGCGCAGCGTTGGATATGTTCCGGCGGTGGATACGCGCCGCCGCGGACCGCAGGGTGGTGGTGCATACCGGAAGTCGGGCCGTCCGCCGAAGCGGACCGCAGGGCAGCGCAGCGGGCGGCCCGCCCGCGCCAAGCGCTGACGCCAGCCGGCTCGCAAAGCGGCAGTGCGGCACCGCAGCGGGATTCCCGGCGGCGGCCCATGGTGCATCCCGTGGCATATCGGTTAATATTCTTAGACCATGAATATGGTGCTGGCGAATACGGCCGATGCCTGTTCCATCGCGGTGATGTCGCGACGGTTCGTTGAGAGCGGACTGCGGGGCTGGTCCTGGGATGAAGCGCGGGTGGCTGCCTGCATCCGCGATGCGGACAGCCTTGTACTGACGGCGCGCGGTCCGCAAGGCATCGCGGGTGCAGCCATCATGCGTTTTGCGGAGTCCAGCGCCCATCTCGGTCTGCTGGTGGTTGCGCCGGAATGCCGTCGCGCCGGCGTCGGACGTGGTCTGATCGAGTGGCTGGAGGCGTCGGCGCGTGTTGCCGGCACGTTTCTGGTCAGCCTGGAAGTGCGCGCCACCAACGAAGGTGCCCGGCACTTCTACCGGAAGCTCGGTTATCGCGAGCTGGTGTGTCTGCCGCGGTACTATCAGGGGGTCGAGGCGGCGGTACGGATGAGCCGCGACCTGCGCAACTGCCGGATGCAGGATACAGCCTGAACTCCTAACCCATCCGTTGGTCCGATTCCACGGGCAGCGTTTACGCTGTCCTGCACCCGGATGCCCCGAACGGGCCTGCGGTTTGATCTGCCTGCTGACCGCAGTACCCGGGGGTCGGTCCTGTGATTTGTGCTGAGGCATACGATGAAACGCAAGATACTCGTGATCCTGGCTCATCCCGCACCATCGAGCTACTGCGGCGCTCTGGCCGGCGCCTATGTGCAGGGCGCAGGGGAATCCCTGGCCGAAGTGCGGCAGCTGGTGCTGGCCGACATGAAGTTCGACCCGGTGCGTGCCGTCAACGGTCCGGTGGAGACGGATATTGCGGAGGCCCGTGACGCGATCATGTGGGCCGAACATCTGGTGTTCGTCTATCCGATCATGTGGGGCGCCATGCCGGCGCTGCTCAAGGGTTTCATCGAGCGTACCTTTGTTCCCGGATTCGCGGTCAATTTTCCCGACAACTCGCGGCTATGGCATCGGCTGCTGAAAGGCCGGAGCGCCCGGCTCATTGTGACGATGAATTCCCCGCCGTTTGTTTACCGCTGGGTGTTCGGGGGGCCGGCGCACAAGATCATGAAGTGGGCAATTCTCAAGGTCTGCGGCATCAGCCCGGTGCGTGTCATGGCGATCGGACCGATGCGCGCCGCAAGCAAGGAGCGGCGCGAGGCGTGGCTGCAGGATGTGCGCCGGGCCGGCAGGGCGCTCGCATGACGGTCTTGCCGGATCTCGCGCGTTGCGGCCGCAGCGCATCAGCCGCTGACGTCGCCCCCGGTTTTCCGCAAGCGACGTTCGGCGATTTCCAGATCCTCCGGGGTGTTGATGTTGACGAACAGCCCGGCGTCGCCGGGCGCGGCGAACAACGCCGGATCGCCGTGAGCGGCCAGCCATTCGTGTACGCTGCGCCCGCCCCGCTCAAGGAAGGCGCCCAGTTCGGCAGCGGCACCCGGATTCCACAGCAGGGCCAGCGCATGTCGTGTCCCGTCGCTCGCATAGGCGCAGCGCCGGCTGACCAGGGCAGCAGCGAGACGTTCGACGAGATCCGGCGGCATGAAGGGCAGATCCACCGCGACCGTTACCAGATAGTGGTCCGGCCACGTGCTGAGTCCGGCGTGAATACCGGCCAGCGGACCCAGGTGACCTGTAATGAGATCCGGGAGAACCACTATGGATCCGGGCTCGATGTCGCCGGTGCGGGAGCGCCAGGACCGGCTCGTCTTGCGCAGATCGGATGCGAGGCGTCCGGTCGGGTCATTGCTGCTGATGGCGATGGCGTCCACCTGTGGAGCAAGCCTGGTCAGCGCACGCTCCCACAGGGGCTCGCCTCCAAGACTGACACACGCCTTGTCCGCGCCACCGAAACGGCGCGAACGACCGCCTGCGAGCACGAGACCGTGAATCGGGCCAAACGACATGACGTTATGATGCCATAGCCGGCCGGCTTGCGGCAGGATGGTGTCCACATTGGTGAAGCTGCAGTGGTCTGATAGAGTTTCGCCCCGTGTTCCAGGACCACAGGCAGTGTGAGGACGAACGATAATCCCCCGGGAACATCCACATGACCCCTGATTACACCCTTCATAGCCCGCGATCGGGCAGCGGTAACTATTGTTGTCGCAGCCGCACGTGCCGCGGTATCAAGTTGCTCGCGCTGCTGGTATTGCCTCTGGTTCTCGCCGGTTGCGCCACACTGGGTCACGGACAGCAGTCGGATTCGGCCGATGGGTCGCCATACGATCCTTTTGAGCCGTATAACCGGGCGGTTTTCACGTTCAACGAGGAGTTCGACCGCTACCTGCTCAAACCGGTGGCGGTGGGGTATGTCGATGTCCTGCCTTCCCCGGTTCGCAGTGGTGTTACGCGTTTCTTCAACAATCTGCTCGAGCCGACAGTGATTGTGAATGACCTGCTGCAGGGCAAGCTGGTACGGACCGCGTCTGACACCGGCCGGTTCGTGATCAATTCCACGATCGGCCTGGCAGGCCTGTTCGATCCGGCGAGACATTTTGGCCTGAGGCCGCACCAGGCGGATTTTGGCATGACCCTCGGGGTATGGGGAGTGCCGCCTGGCCCGTACATCGTGTGGCCGATCCTTGGGCCCAGCGATCTGCGGGACAGTATCGGTCTGGTTCCCGACTATTACACCTATCCGGTCAACTACCTGAGCAGCGGCAAAACGCGCTGGGGTCTGCGGGTGTTCGACGCCGTCAACACGCGGGCCAACCTCCTCGGTGCAGGCACCATCCTGGAGCAGGCGGCAGGGCCGAACCTGTATTCGTTTGTGCGTGACGCCTACCTCCAGCAGCGTCTCAATCTCATCTACAATGGCAACCCGCCACTGCCGCCGTTCCCTGGAGACGATTCATCCGACGACAGCGGGCCGTCGCCGGGATCTGCTCCAGCCCCGGCTGCTGCGTCTGCTCCAGCCCCGGCTGCTGCGTCTGCTCCAGCCCCGGCTGCTGCGTCTGCTCCAGCCCCGGCTGCTGCGTCTGCTCCAGCCCCGGCTGCTGCGTCTGCTCCAGCCCCGGC
>JAJYEX010000002.1:22835-356434 GCA_021785515.1 Pseudomonadota bacterium
CCCCGGCTGCTGCGTCTGCTCCAGCCCCGGCTGCTGCGTCTGCTCCAGCCCCGGCTGCTGCGTCTGCTCCAGCCCCGGCTGCTGCGTCTGCTCCAGCCCCGGCTGCTGCGTCTGCTCCAGCCCCGGCTGCTGCGTCTGCTCCAGCCCCGGCCAAGCAGGACCACTGACGCCGCCGGGAGCTGGTTGACGCAGGGTCCTCGCCGGGGGGTATGATCTGAACCTCCGGGCTCTGTCCCGAGCGACCACAATGCGCCACGTCAGCCGATATGCGGTTCGTGTCCTCGTGCTCACCGTTGCGCTTACCGCAGTGGCGGGAAGTGCGGGGGCGAACGGCGCGGGGCTGACAGCCGCGCGCCTGGAGGGCCAGCCCATGAAATTCGCAATGAGCTCACCTGCGTTCCGGTCATACGGTGAAATTCCGTCCCGGTATACCTGCGATGGAGAAGACGTGTCACCCCCGTTGAAGTGGAGCGGGATCCCGGCGGGGACTCGGAGTCTGGCGCTGATTATGGAGGATCCTGACGCGCCGGATCCGGCGCACCCGACGATGATCTGGATACACTGGGTGCTCTACAACATTCCGCCCGGTACCGATGGGCTGCCGGAAGACGCGCACGGTGCGGATCTGCCGCACGGTACGCGGGAGGGTCTGAATGACTGGAAGCGTCGGGGGTATGGAGGACCCTGTCCTCCGATCGGCCGACACCGCTACTTCGCAAAACTGTACGCCCTCGACAGCGTACTGCCTGATCTGGTGCCGCCGACCAAAGCGGTGCTGGAGAAGGCCATGCAGGGACACATTCTGGCGCAACAGGAGCTCGTGGGAACCTATCAGCGTCGACGCTAGCCGAGGATATTGGCCCAGCCGGAAATCCCCGGCGCTTGGCGGTCGCGGAACCCGTTCGCTGACCGAGTGCAGACGGGGCGGGGAGTCCGCGCCGATTGCCGGGAACGGTGAAGTCGTGATGTCTCCCGTGCAGACCCCGGAGTACGGACGATAAAAAAGGCGGGCCCGCAACGGACCCGCCTTTTTTCAGCCCTGCATTCCCGCCCGCGTCCTGCCTATCCGGCGCGGACAGGACGAAGATCAGGCCTTGGGTGCGAAGGCGATGCAGTAGCCGTGCGGGCTGATCGAGCCGGCCACAACCTTGCACGTTCCATTGGCCTTCGCGCTCGGTCCGGGAATGAACTGCATGCAGAGGCGGCACTCCTTGTTCCCGTTCGGGTGGTCGCGGTACTGCATCGCGGACTTCGGCACCTTGGCGGCCTGGGCTGCCTTAGTCACCAGCAGGCCCGGTACCGCAGCGGCACCGGCTACCAGCGCGGCACCCTTGAGCAGCGAGCGGCGGGAAACCTTCTTGTCGGAACTGTCAGTCATCTATCGTTACCTCCGTTGATTGTTTCAAATGCATCGGGTCGCGGTGATCTGGGATTGCGGATGCCGGATGGACCCGGGACACCCATTTCCGCATGTCAGCGTTACCCGCTTCTCTTTAGTCCAAGAGCTACCAAGAATAATCCTTATGCTGCTTGCGGTCCATGGACGCCCGGTACGCAGTCGCCTGTGTACCGGGTCATATCCACCGTCCGGTCAGACCGCAGAAGGCATCTGCGGCGGCAGGAGTTTCCTATTTCCCGGTCTTGTCGTTTTTGTGGACGTCCTTCCAGTACTCCTTCTTGAGCAGATAGGCGAACAGGGAGAGCAGAATCAGCACTCCGAGAACGTAGGGCCCATCCGCGCGGCGCTTGAATATCGACGGATCGCTGGCGTAGCGCAGGAAGTCGACGATTTCCGCAACCTGTTTGTGGTAGACCGCCTGCGACTCAAGACCAGGCTGCATCAGCGTGCCGTCCTTGGCGTAGGTGCCACCCCACGGGGAAAGAATGTCGGGCATGGCCACGTTCGGAAAGAGGTGATTATTCCACCCCGACGGCCGTTGCGGATCCCAGTAGAAGGAGGTCAGATAGGTGTATACCCAGGTCTTCCCCTGGGCGCGCACGATATGGCTCAGGTTCGGCGGTGCTATGCCGAACCACTGCTTGGCCTCAGCCATGTTCATCGTGGGCGTCATGCCCTGCAGATAGTTGGCACCATCCGGAGTCATGATGTCCTTCTTGATCTGCGCCTCGGTCATGCCGAGTTCCACCAGGCGGTTGTAGCGCAGCGAACCCACCGAGTGGCAGGCACTGCAGTGCTCCGCGAAAAGTTTCGCCCCGGCGATGACCGACGGCTTGCTGAAGGAGAACTGCGGTGCCGCGAAGGCACAGCCCGTAGCGAGCCAGGCCGCGATGCCCGCAGCCGCGGAAACCAATGCTTTTTTCGTCATGACCTTACCCTTTCCGGCACCTTTCTGGTCGGCTCAATGGAACTGATTATCGGTAGCAGCAGGTAGAACCCGATGTACAGGACTGCCCCCATGCGTTCTACGATGAAGTACTTCGGCAGTGGCGGCTGTTCGCCCACCCAGGCCAACGTAAAGAAGGTGATGGCCATGATGATGATCATCACGCGGTACACCGGCCGGTAGCGCGATGAGCGGACCGGGTTGCGGTCAAGCCAGGGCAGCAGGAACGGAAGCGTGATCGCGAGTGCCATCAGTCCGATACCCAGGTACTTGTTCGGTATCGCCCGCAACATCGCATAGTACGGTGCCAGGTACCACGGAGGGGTCACGTCCGGCAGTGACACCATGGGGTTGGCCCGGAAGAACGTGGTGCGCTCCAGGAACACGCCATGCATGGTCGGGGCGTAGAAGATGATGGCGGCGAACACCGTCAGCCATACACCCACACCGAAGATGTCCTTGACGGTGTAGTAGGGGTGGAACGGAATCCCGTCCAGGGGATGGCCGTCCGCGCCTTTCGTCTTCTTGATTTCGATCCCGTCCGGATTGTTCGATCCGACCTGATGCAGAGCCAGTATGTGCATCACGATCAGGGCGGCGATTATCAGGAACCACAGCACCGCATGCAGCGCCAGGAACCGCTCCAGGGTCGCAGTGCCCACGCCTGGACCGCCTCGGGCGAGGGTGGTGAGTCCCGGCCCTACAAACGGGACCGCATGAATGATTGAGGTGATGACCTGCCCTGCCCAGTAGGACAGATTGCCGAAGGGCAGCACATAGCCGAAAAACGCCTCACCCATCATCATGATGTAGGTCAGATAGCCGATGATCCACAGCAGCTCGCGCGGTTTGCGGTAGGAGCCGTAGAGCAGTCCGCGTCCGATATGCAGGTACAGAAGGATGAAGATCAGTGAAACGCCATCGACATGCATGTAGCGGATCAGCCAACCCCACTTGGTGTCGTACATGATCCCCTGCACCGAATTGAAGGCATCGGCGCTCGTCGGCACGTAATGCGCCATGAGCAGGAATCCCGATACCAGCTGCAGGGCAATCATCAGCAGCAGCAGCGATCCCGTGTAGTAGAAGATATTGAAGTTTTTGGGAGCGTAGTATTCCGTCATGTGCTCGCGCATCAACTCGCGAGCCGGAAACCGCTCGTTCAGCCAGTCACCAAACCTGCTCATTTAGACCCTCCTCAAATTGCTCGTCGTTCCGGCTAGCACAGGTGCGCCTTCGCGTACATGTCCGTGATGGTCACAACTTTCCCGTCTGCCGAAAAATCGTATTCGGGAACGGCCATGTTGTGAGGTGCCGGAGAGCCCTTGATCACGCGTCCGGACAGGTCGTACATCGATCCGTGACAGGGGCAATAGAAGCCACCCAACCACCACGGTGCCACGCTCGCCGGCTTCGGCCGGTAGTGCGGTATGCAGCACAGGTGGGTGCAGATCCGGACCATGACCAGCCATTCCGGTTTGCGCGCGCGATAGCGGTTGCGGCAGTAGGGAGGCTGCTGCGGTACGCTGCAATCCGGATCCTTCAGCAGTTTCTTCTGTTCCGCTTCGGCGAGCGTTGCAAGCATCGCGGGGGTGCGGTTGACGATGATGGCCGGCTTTTTCTGCCATGGCACCGTCACCTGCATCCCGGGCTCGATCGGCGCGAGATTTACGGTGGTCGATGCCGCAGCTTCTTCCGCGGCCGTTGGCTCCATGCTCTCAACCATGGCAACCACTGTCGCGCCCGCTATTGCTGCGCCGACAACGGAAGTGGCCGCCGTCAGAAATCGGCGTCGGCCCGGGTTGGGTGCCTCGTTCGAATTTTCAATTGTCTCTGCCATACGTTCACTTTCTCCTCAAACTGCGAACCATTGTCCGGTTACGGGATGTTGGAGCGCTCCCGTACCGGCCCTCAAGCATTCGATGCCCTGCCAGGCTGGCAGGAATCAGTATCGTGCGATTCGGTCAACCACTCGGCGGCCCGTACGACACTATCTGTCGCCGGTGTGTCCGGGTTCATAAGGTGCACATAGGCCGGCATCAGCTCATCGGGCAGCGGCCATGAGGCAAGCGGTGCGCCGGGGTGGGTCCGCAGACGCATGCCCGTGCGGGCCGGGCCGGGATCGAGGACATGCACCCGCAGCTCCGTATCACTCAGTTCCTTCGCCCACATGAAAGCCAGGTTGTTAAGCGCCGCCTTGCCGATGCCGTAGGCACCCCAGTATCCTTTCGGTGTCGCTGCGCATTCGTCCGTCGTGAATACGACAGTGCCCCGCCTGGCCGCCTTCAGCAGCGGCAGACAGGCTTGTGTCAGCAGGAACGGCGCCGTCAGGTTTACCCGCAGGGTCCGTTCCCAGTCATCCGCCGTGTGAAATGCCAGTGGCGTCAGCAGCTCCAGCTCAGCAGCATTGTGAAGCAGTCCTTCCAGGTGTCCCAGCCGGTCGCGAACGGTTGCCGCAAGCTCCTGGAAATCCCGTACCGAGGCGCCCGAGAAATCCATGGGGTACACCGCCGGCGTAGGCCCGCCCGCAGCCACAATCTCGTCGTACACCGCTTCCAGCTTGGGTATGGTTCTGTCCAGCAGGACGACTTCGGCTCCGTGGCGGGCAAACGCGAGGGCCGCAGCTCGGCCGAGGCCCTCGCCAGCACCTGTCACCAGGATGGTTCGCCCTTCTAGACAGTTGGGCGGTGACGCATTCCGTGGCATGCCTAATCCGGATTTCAAAGCGTGCGGAGATAGGCAGCCACGGCGTTCATCTGCGCCGGCGTCAACTTGGACGCGACTGTCCGCATGATTGCCAGCGGATCGTTGGCTCTCTGGCCAGACTGGAAGGCCGCGAGCTGTGCCGTCAGATAGGCCATATGCTGGCCGGCGAGCCGCGGGAACAGTGGCGGCAGACCGAGGCCGGTGGGACCGTGGCAGGCGGCGCAGGCCGGCAGTTGGTCGGTGGCGTCGCCGCCCAAATAAAGCTTGCGGCCGGCCGCAACCAGCTGGGCATTCTCGCCGGCGCCTGGCGCCGGCTTCTGGCTGGCGTAATACGCGGCTATTTGCGGGATCTGGTTGGCGGGAATGGTCGCAGCCATGCCCCACATGATTGACTTTGCCATGGCGTCGGCCCGCGCGTGGCTTCTGAAATCATTGATCTGCTTTACCAGGTAGGGCGCGCCCTGAGCGGCCAAATCCGGAAATGTCGGGGACAACGATATACCAGTTGCGCCGTGGCAGGCTGCGCAGGTCGTGGCTGCGATTGCCGGCTCCTTGACCTTCATGGTGCTGCCATACGCGTTACCCGCCAGCAATGCTGCGCTTGCCGTAATGGCCAGCGCCTTGTATACCGCTTTCAACATGGAACCCCCTCGTTACGTCCCGACCGTGTCACCGACAACAACCGATGCACTCCGGGAAACCGGATTGATGATTGCAAACCTGATGGATTATACGGGTTCGGGCGACGGCTTGCAGGGTTACTGTGGGCCGCCCAGTCCTTATCGTCCAGCGCACCGTAAGGCAATTTCTGTGCCAGAGAATTTTTCCCGTAAAATCAAAACTCCGTGACAATCCGCACAGATTCTAGTTGGTATAATCCACCACTACAGGTGGACTACAACCACCACTTAAATACAAATCGTCTTCGGCGAAACGGGCAATACCGATAAGGTCACGGCATTCCAATTACTAAAGTAGTGCAGGGCGCTGCTACAAACCGGTTCCCGCGATCAAGGACAGGCTGTTGACCCTTAGTGATTATATAAGGAGACGGTCTGGATGTAGTTTAAGTGTTAGTCTGGCTAAAAATCAATCATCGAAACCGATGCAGGTTGTGGGTTGGGTTGGTGGAAGGTGACGTCCGACGGCAGAAGGCGGTCGCAGCATCCGGCCAGCACAATGCGGGCGCGCTATTTCTTAAGGATACGCGGTGTCTGTATGCAGCGGCTGCGATGGATGCATTGTCCAGCGCAGTGCGCATCCGCCACGCCCGTGGCCGGGGGGGGATGCTTCCCAGGGCCGGTCTCCCGCAGGCTTGCCCGGCTGCTGCCGGGAAACCCTGCCGTGCCCTGGGTGCAGCCAAGAACCCGCGATCAGTGGTTAGGTCGGGACAGATTGTATTTCTGGATCCGGTAGCGCAGCGTCTCGCGGGTCGCCCCGAGGGCCCTCGCCGCCGCAGTCACATTGAAATTATTGCGTTCCAGGGCGCGCTGGATGATGTGCCGGTCCATGTCCTCCAGCGCCATGCTGCCATCCATGGGCAGCCACAGATGATCATTACTCGCAGTCACCGCAACCGCCGCTGACATGGAGGCGGTGCTGCGCAGCTGCAGCCACTGTTCAGGAAACACTTCCCCATCTGCAAACAGCACACAGCGTTCGACAACATTGCGAAGCTCGCGGACATTGCCTGGCCAGTCATGGGAATGCAGTTTCTGCTGCACGCCTGCCGGTACGAACTTGACCGATTTCCCGGCCTTGGTGTTGAACTCGGCGAGAAACGCGGGAACCAGATCATTCACGTCCTCACGGCGTTCTCGCAGGGCTGGCAGATGCAGATGAAACACGCTCAGGCGATGAAACAGATCCTGACGGAAGCGGCCGGTGCTGACCAGCGATTCGAGGTCGCGATTGCTGGCGGCGACGATCTGGACCTCGACCTTGATTTCCCGGTCTCCGCCCAGCCGCCTTATCGTGCGGTCCTCGATGGCCTTGAGCAGTTTCGCCTGCAGATCCAGATCCATCTCACCGATTTCATCGAGGAACAGTGTGCCGCCGTGTGCCTGCTCGAGCAGTCCGCGGTGACGGCTGCGGGCACCGGTGAAGGCGCCAGCCTCGTGCCCGAACAGTTCCGATTCGAGCAGTTCACGCGGCAGCGCAGCGCAGTTGAGTTCGATGAGCGGTCCTTCACGGCGTGCACCGCTGTGATGAAGTATGCGTGCCGCAAGTCCCTTGCCGGTACCCGTCTCGCCGCTGATTACCAGTGCGCTGAAC
The DNA here is from genome assembly GCA_021785515.1 of Pseudomonadota bacterium. GTDB lineage: Bacteria > Pseudomonadota > Gammaproteobacteria > Acidiferrobacterales > UBA6901 > JAJYCY01. Next base: position 30,161 of record JAJYEX010000002.1, read on the forward strand.
GGCACGCGACTCAATTTGGACAGCATATTGCGCACTTCAGTGGCCGATTCGCTGTGCCCAAGAAACGACGAGACCGGATACCGGCGCGACTGTGCGGCGGCCTCATCCAGCAGGCGACGCTGTGCACGGCTGCTGCGCGCGGCGCCGGCTACGATCATGTCGAGCCGCTCCTGGTCGCATGGTTTTTCCACAAAATCGAAGGCGCCTAGGCGCAGCGCCCGCACCGAATCCGGTACGCTCCCGTAGGCGGTGAGCAGTATCCATTCCCCGCCAGCGCGCCGCCCCTGCATTTTTTCCAGAAGATCCAGCGCATTGCCGTCCGGCAGGCTCATATCCGACAGCACTACCAGGGGATCCACCGGTTGTTCCAGCAGCGCCCGTTCTGCGTGCGCCAGGGTTGTCGCGACCACAACTTCCCAGCCCTCATTCCGGTAATGGCGCGCCAGTTCCGAGCCGAGCAGCATCTCATCTTCAATTACTAACAGGGTATCAGCCATGGTGAAGCTCTCCACAGGGTAGGTCTATCGTGATGCAGGCGCCATGCGGCGCACGGTTGGAAATGTGCAGTTCGCCGCCGAGGTCAGCGACAAACCGTCTTACGGTGGCCAGTCCGAGACCGGTACCGTGTTCGCGGCTGGTGACGAACGGTCTGATGCCCGTATCCAGCAGCTCCTGCGGGAACCCCGGACCGTCATCGCAGATCTCGAGGTGCAGGGAATGGTCGTCGTGCCGGGCGCCGATTGCGACAGTCCCCGGACAACTGTCGAGCGCCTGGGCGGCGTTGAGAATCAGATTGAGCAGGGCCTGCCGTAACCGGTCCTCCGGCAGGCGGCAGGAAAGGCTTGGTGCGATATTACATTCCACGCGCACGTGCTCAGGCAACTGGTAGCGCGCCAGCGTCAGCAGCTCCTCCACCAGCCGCGCAAGAGGCACAATCTTCATGGGTTCCGGTGCCTGGTGCGCCTCGTTCAGGACATCGTTCAGCAGGCGTGCGAGCCGTTTAAGTTCGGCGATGACGAGGTCGATGCGTCCGGTCTGTTCGACATTCTGTATCTCCTTGCGCAAATTGCTGAGCGTCATCTGTATCGCGGCCAGCGGATTGCGCAGCTCATGGGCGAGGCCGGCCGCGATCTCGCCGACCGCAGCGAGGCGCTCGGCGCTGGCGAGACTGCGCTGTTGCTCGAGCAGCGCCTGGGCAGCGGTGCGCACCTCTTGCTCCAGGGATTGCTGGCGTGCGTTGCGCGCTTCCTCCAGGCGGGCCAGGCGACCGACGAGCTGGTTGTAATTTTCGAACAGCGGTCGCAGCATCGGGTCCACCTTGTCGGCCGGTGCCGCGTTGTAATTCTGCTGGGCCAGCATCGTCATCAGCGAGCGCAGGTTGTTTAGCGGCAGCAGGATGCGGTGCCGCAGAAAGTACAGCGTCAGCATGGCAAGCAGGGGAAGCGTGATAATCGCGACGAAGACCAGGTGAAATTCCAGTTCAGTGTTTCGGTATACCCGTGCGACGAGTTTGTTGTGGGCGCTGACTTCGTCCAGCATGATGCTGCGCATGAGCCCGAGCGCCTCGACGGCCGCGACCCGTGGCGAGCGGCTGTTGCCGGACAGCAGGGTTTCGATACGTTTCATGCGCGCAGGTGTCTTCGGTGCCAGATAGGTATCCAGTGCGCCGACTTCCGCGATCTGCCGTCGGAGCTGCCGAAGGGACCGCTTGCTGATTGGCTTGTTGTTGTTGATGCTGGTTACGAGCACCTGTTCGAGTTTCAGGCCTGCCTTCTCGATGCGGCTGACGAGCGCACGGTGCTGCTGCACCGGACGCAAGCGCTCGAGGCTGTGCCAGGACATGCTCAGCAGCAGGGCGAGGGCGATCAGCAGCAGCGTCGCCGACACGATGGCGGGCAGCCACATGGACCGCAGAAACAGGGCGCTCATGCGCCGCGATCCGGGCACGCTGCTGGTGCCGGTATTGCGCTGAATCTCTGATTCCACTGCGGACATGTTTTTACCCTATCCTGGCACGGGTTGTAGAACGAAAATCATCCATCCCGTTTGTCCCCTGCGCCCTGCGCCCTGCGCCCTGCGACTGCGGCCACGGTTGCGGGCGAAGACTCATGATTCATGTTGAGGGCCCGGCCTTCTCTCATAGATAACCGTCAGACGCGGCAGTTCCGCAGCACAGTGCTAACGGGTTCTGTCAGCCGGCGGCGTCTGGATACGCCCCTGGCGTTTGCGCTGCTGCCTCGCAGTCTGGACGAGTCTGGATAGCGCGGCCTCTCTCCTGTCCCCCCGGCGTCGCACCCAGCTGTGCCGGGTTTGCAACGGTGCGGGATCCTTGACCGGAAAGACGGCAGCAATTGGCGTGCCAGTACATGTAATATAATATAATCAAATAGTTACATCAACTCCGGTCGTTTTTGGAGTGGTGATTGCCCCCGCAAGTGGTGGTATTACACCAGTCTGGAAAAGACGGGCTGCTGGAAAACTGGCATGCCCGCGCCGATGGCTGGACCGAGTTCCGGGATATCCGCGTGCACGGGCGCCTGGGGCAGGACCGTTCGCGATGTCGAGCCCGTTGCCGATCATGCGTGCGACCGGACGGCGGGCCGCGCGGCTGGACCGGGGAGAAATGAGCGCGTTAAATGTCCAACGAAGGCAATACGGGATTTTAGGGGAGGGTCCTGGACAGGTGTGCTGGACGCGATACACCGCGTCAGCGCAAAACGAAATGTTTCCGGCGGCATCCTGTGGAATGCCCCGGTGGATTGCGAGGAGCGGCGATGAACGATATCGGATTTGTGGGACTGGGCAGGATGGGTGGCAACATGGCGCGGCGATTGCGCCGAAATGGTGTTGCCGTTGCAGGGTACAACCGGAACGCAGCACTGACTGTTACGCTGTCCCGAGAAACAGGACTGCAGGCCGCTGATTCCCTGACCGAGCTCGTGCAGTCACTGTCCCGGCCGCGGATCGTGTGGCTCATGGTTCCGGCGGGCGCCGCGACCCAGGAAAACATAGACCAGCTCGCGGGGCTCCTATCGCCCCAGGATATCGTCGTGGACGGTGGCAACAGTTACTACAAGGATTCCATGCGCAGGGCATCGGAACTGGCGAGCCGCGGGATCCGTTTTGTCGATGCCGGGGTTTCGGGAGGCATCTGGGGTCTGGAGAACGGCTATGCCTTGATGGTCGGTGGCGAGACCGGCGCGGTGGCGGTGATCGAGCGGTTCCTGAAGCTGCTTGCCCCTACACCCCAGTCCGGCTGGCTGCACTGCGGTCCGGTCGGTTCCGGGCATTACGTCAAGATGGTTCACAACGGTATCGAGTACGGGATGATGCAAGCCTACGCCGAAGGCCTGTCCCTGCTGCGGTCGCGTACGGACTTCAGTCTGGACCTGGCGGCGGTTTCCGAGATGTGGCGCCATGGCAGCGTGGTGCGTTCCTGGCTGCTCGATCTGACCGCCGAATTCCTGAAGAGCGATCAGAAGCTCGATGCGATAGCGCCGTATGTGGCGGACTCGGGGGAGGGGCGGTGGACCGCGATCGAAGCCATAGAGCAGGGCGTTCCCGCTCCGGTCATGAGTTTGGCGCTGATGGCACGTTTCGCGAGCCAGGACCGGGATGATTTTGCGGCGCGGCTGCTGAGCTTGATGCGCAAGGGTTTTGGGGGGCACGCCGTGCGTCCGGGCGGTAGTGGTTGAGTCGCGGTCTCGGCCGGCGCGCACGTTCTGGTTCAGCGCTGCGCGTACGGCGTGGGCAGCCGCGCAACCCGCGGCGCCCATTGCTGGCAGGAGCGGCAACGCCGCATTCCGGGATATCCGCGAGCGGAAATTTTCGGTGGTCCCCGTGCTCCGTTTCTACGGGCTCTGATAGAACCATTCTCGGCTTCTTGCTATCCTGCGGCTGTGCCGACAATACGTCGCCCGCTGGTCCCGGAGTTTTGCAATCCGCTGTCCGCTGTAGCTGCCAGGAGGAAGAGCATGCGCCCACTTGTTGCCGCATACGGGCTGGTACGGTCGGGATGTCGTCCGTGATGCCGCACTCAGCACCGGCCACGGGTGGCCGATGCGGATTGCCCGTCCGCGAACACCGTCGGGTAGACACGCACGTGGCAGTAGCGGTTGCGTCGGTGCTGATTGCGATGATGCTGGTATGGTCCGCGGCCGTGCAGGCAGGCGTGCTGGCGGGGCGATTCGTACCACCGCCCGACTCGTCCATGCCTGGCGGGCAGTACGGCGCGCTCGTGCGCGACGGGTACAAGATCTTCACGGATACGCCCAAGTATGCCGGTCAGTACGTCGGCAATGCGTTGTCCTGCAAGGATTGCCACCTGGATGCTGGCCGCAAACCCTATGCGATACCGATCTGGGCCGCCTATGGGATGTTCCCGGAATACGAGGCCAGGGCCAGGCAGGTGATTGACTATCCCCGGCGTCTGCAGGAGTGCTTTCAGTTCTCGGAAAACGGTTACCCCCCGCCGCTCGACAGCCAGGTCGTGCGCGCCTTGACGGCCTATTCGCACTGGCTTGCCACGGGCGCGCCGGTCGGCGTGCAGATGCCGGGACGGGGGGTGCGTCCCCTTCCGCAGACTGCGCACGGACCCGACCCCGTCGCCGGTCGGACGATTTACGTGGACCAGTGTTCCACTTGCCACGGCTATGACGGGCACGGTCTGGTCTCAGACGGCAAGTACGTGGTTCCGCCGCTCTGGGGACCGGCATCGTTCAATCGCGGGGCAGGCATGGCGAAGCTGCCGGTGGCCGCTGCCTTCATCAAGGCCAACATGCCCGAGAATGACGCTGACCTGACTGACCAGGAAGCCGAAGACGTGGCCGCCTGGATGGAACTGCAAGTCCGCCCCCCCAATCCGAGCAAAGGGCCGCTGGCGTGGCTGCTGCACTGGTAGGTCGCGGCCGGTCTTGGCTGCGGTGGGTGCTGCCCTTCCTGGAGTGGGCGCCTGGCTATCGGCGCAACGGGCAGTGGAAGAGCGATGCCCACGCGGCAGTGGTATCGGCCGGAATCATGCTTCCCCAGGCGGTGGTGCTGGCGCGGCTGGCCGGGTTGCCTGCGCAATATGGCATCTATGCCGCGTTCCTGCCCGTGGTCGTCGCGGCGTTGTGGGGATCTTCGCGCCAATTACTGTCCGGACCGAACACGGCAATCTGCCTGCTGCTGGCAGCGACGGTGTCTCCCTTTGCGGCGCCCGGCAGCGGCGACTACATGCGCTACGTGGCGACCCTGACACTCATTGTTGGTGCCGGGCAGTGGCTGCTCGGCGCGCTGCGTCTCGATGCCGTGCTTGACTACCTTCCGGTTTCCGCCGACGTCGGGATCACGACCGCGGTCGGAATAACGATCATTCTTTCGCAGGCTTCCTACCTTCTCGGGCAGGTGCCGACGTACGGCATACCCTCGTGGGAGACGGCTTATGCCGCGGTCGTGGCGGGTACCACCCATGTGGCTAATCTGGTGATTGCGGGGGCGACGGTGGGCATTGGCCTGCTTGCCCAGCGTTCGCGCCCGCTCTGGGTGCGGCGTCTGGCTCTGCTCATCGCGCTGCTGGGTGGGACCCTGCTTTCCCTGGTGCTGGACGCGCTGTATGGATCCGCGACCATGAACTTTCTGGTTGTCGGCCGGCTCCCGGTCAGCTGGCCCGGTCTTTCGCTGCCGGATTTCGGATCGCGTGAGCTGGCTGCGATCCCGGAGATGCTTTCCGGCATTCTGACCATCGCCTATCTGGGGCTTGTCCAATCCGTGGTGATCGCGCGCACACTTGCCGATGAGACCGGCCAGCGTCTTGATCTCGGTCAGGAGATCCGGGCTCAGGGGTTGGCAAACCTGACGGCGGCCTTTACGTCGGGCTTTGCCGGATCAGGTTCCTTCAACCGGTCGCGGGTGCACGCGCGGGCCGGTGCGCAGACGCAGATGGCGGCGGTGATGTCAGCCTTCGTCATGATCGTGGCGGCCATTGCAGGCAGCCGTTTTCTTGCGGAAATTCCTGATCCTGCCATGGCGGGCGTGCTGGTCCTGGTCGGTCTGGGGCTCGTCGATCTGCGCAAGCTCTGGGCGCAATGGCGGATCGGAGCGGCACAGGCCGCTCTGGTGGCGGCGGTCATCGCTGCCGGTGTACTGGGCGGCCTGCAGGATGCGGTAATCATCGGCGTATTGGCGCCGCTCGCAGGATTTCTGTCCAGGGCCGCGCGGCCTGCGATCCGCGTTGAGAGAACTGCGGAACGAATTCATGTCCATCTGGACGGGAATGTGTTCTTCGCGTCGGCCCAGCGGATTGCAACAGTGCTGCGTACGCTTGGTGAGGAATGCGGATTCCGGGGCTGCGTCGATGTCGATCTGCGCGACGTAGGCTATGTTGACGCCGACGGCTTTGCGATGTTGCACCGGGAGCAGGCGCGCTGGCGGGAGCGGGGCGGATCCCTTGTGCTGTCGGGGGAGGCCGGGAAGGCATGAGTGTCGCTGCCGGCAGCCGGCAGCTTTTACGCTGGCACCTCTATCCGGATGTCGCCGCCTTGCATGCGGCGGCGGTGCGCGCCATTACGCGCATCGCCCGTGAGGCGGTGTCGGAACGTGGCGCGTTCCATGTTGTGCTGGCGGGTGGCGGGACGCCGCGTGCGCTGTACGCGCAGCTTCCCGCGGTCGATGCGAACTGGGGCGCGTGGCACGTCTATTTCGGTGACGAACGCTGCCTGCCTGAGGATCACCCCGAGCGCAACAGCGTCATGGCGTTTGAGACGTTCCTGAATCAGGTTCCGGTACCGGCCGGGCAGATCTTCACCGTGGCCTGCGCCCAGGGTGCGGCCGTGGCGGCGCAGGCCTACGCTGCGCGGATTAAAGGAGTGGGTGACTTTGATCTGGTATTGCTGGGCATAGGCGAGGACGGGCACACAGCCAGCCTGTTTCCTGGAGCCGAGTGGGGCACCGGAGAACGCGATCCGGCGGTGTTTGCCGTGGACAATGCGCCCAAGCCGCCGCCGCAACGCGTGACCCTGAGCGCCAGGCGTCTCAGTGCAGCGCGGGTTGTTATGGTGTTCGTGGCCGGTGCCGCGAAACGCGCGGCGCTCGCGGCCTGGCGGTCCGGCGTGGAGCTGCCCATAGGGGCAATCCGCCCGGGGTCCGGTGTGGACGTGCTGGTGGACCCGCAGGCCTGGAGCATCGAGCCATTTTGATCCTGGGGTCTGCCTTTTCTGGACTATAACTTACGGTGATCGGCGCGCAGGGATGCGGCGCTGATCGGTAACACCCGCCATTCCCGTCTGCAGGAGGCCGTCCGTGACCGATGACATCAAGGCCGATAGGACCGTGGACACGTGTGGAACCTGCTGTCCCACACCGCTTCTAGAAGTGACCCGTGCCGTGCGCCGGATGAAACCGGGCGAGATCGTGGAGCTGGTCGCCACAGACGTCGGTTCCCGCATGGATATCCCGCTGTGGTGCGGCCGCACCGGAAACGAACTGCTTCTCCAGCAGGAGCATGCGGGAGTGTTCCATTACTTCATCCGCAAGCGGCGCTGACGCGGGGCGGCGTGCTGTGTTCAGGGCGGCGGACGCCTGACCTCTGGCGCAGGTTCCACCAGATAGTGTGTGACCACCGCGGGCGCTGCAGCCGTGTGGAATGATCGCGCGTGATCCAGGATGTGCCGGTCGGCCCGGGTTACGCGGGCGTGTTGGCGCAGGTGTTCGATCCACGACTCAACCACGAATGCTTCAGTATAACGGTCCGGGGCAGCGACGTCGGCCAGCACCGTCCAGCTGATCGCCCCGTCGCGCCTGCGGATCCGGCCCACGGGCTGCATCGCCTCGAGAAACTCCCTCTTGCGCTGCGGATCGATCCGGTATTCCACGGTCACGACCACCGGACCGCGTTCCGGATGGGGTTCGCTTGCTGGTTGTGGCATTGGCCAGTGGAAAGAGGGGGTGAGGTCCACCTCTTCGATGCCGTGCAGACGCAGGTGCCGCGTCGCCAACAGTCCGATGCACGTGCAGGCGGCCGCGATGGTCAGTGCCGCAGGTATGCTCGATAGCGATGCAACGTACCCCCAGAAAGCGCTGCCGCAGGACATGCCGCCGAAGAACACGAGGATCGAGACCGCCAGAGTGCGCCCCCTTACCCAGGAGGGCGCCACCGCCTGAATCCGGGAATTGAAGGTCGAGATCAGCGAGATCCAGGCGGCCCCGCAGCTGAAGACTGCCAGGTCCGCCACGGCGTACCAGCGAACCCAGGCCAGGATTGTCAGTCCGGCCGCGAATACCAGCGTCGCACCGGCGAGAAGCACATCGATATTGGTCCGCTGTCGCAGGCGCGGCAGCAGTGTGGCAATCGAGACCGCGCCCAGTCCGAACGAGGCCAGCATGATACCGTAGCCACCCGGGCCGCGGTGGAATTCGAAACGGGCCACTGCCGGCAGAAGACTCCACAGCGCACTGCCGAAAAGAATAAACGCTGCGAAGCGCGCGAGTACTGCTCTTGCCGGTGGTGTGTGCCGCACGTAGCGCACGCCGGTGCGGATTGCCCCCATTACGCGCTCGGCTGGCAGCACGCTTTTTTCCGGTGCGCGCCGCCAGCGGTAGAGGACGACAATGACGCCGCTGAAGGAAAGGGCATTGAGTACAAAGGTGATGCCCGGCCCGGCCGCGGCGATGATCAGGCCGCCGATTGCAGGGCCAAGGGCGCGCGCCAGATTCATGCTCGCACTGTTGAGTGACACGGCGTTGGTTATCTGGGACTGTGGCACGACCTCCGGGATGATCGCCTGCCACGCCGGCGCATTGAGCGCGCTGCCCAGGCCAAGCGCGAAGGTCATCCCCAGCAGGATGGCAGGCGTCGTCAGACCGGCCAGCGTGAGCACCCCAAGGGTCGCCGCCGCGGCCAGCATCCACACCTGGGTCGCCAGGAGCAGGCGTCTGCGATCGACCACATCGGCCAGGGCGCCGGCCGGAAGTGCCAGCAGGAAGATAGGCAGACTGCTGGCGGTGCGCACCAGTGCGATCACTGCCGGAGACGGCGTGATCGAGGTCATCAGCCAGGAGGCGCCGACATCCTGCATCCAGCCGCCGATGTTCGACGCCACCGTTGCAATCCACAACGCCCGGTAGAGCGGTTCGCGGAGCGGACCGAACAGTGATGTATCCCCGCCTTGAGAACTGGAGCTGGGCATACTGGGCTTCCCGGTAGCGATCCCGTCAGGGCGCGGGCATGCGTAACAGGCTACGTCAGGCCGCAAACGGCGTCAGTGCCGGACCTTTCCGTTCTGGCTTAGCAGTTTCATCGCACGCAGCAGCTGCGTGTCTCGGCTGTGCCGCAACTGCTGTGCGGTCATGCTGTGCTCACTTTCCGGTTGCAGCGGAGTAACCCCCGGCGGAAGCGCTACGATGTAATTTGGCGTGATGCCATGATGCCAGAAGCTGTGGCCGTGCGGGGTGAGCCATTCCTGTACGGCCAGCACCAGAGCCGAACCATCCGAAAGCGGATAGGACTCGAGCACCGTCCCGGTACCGAACGTAGTCTGTCCGACCAGGTCGGCGCGGCCGGCGTCACGCAGGGCCCCGGCAACGATCTCGGCAGCGCTGGCGGTGCCGGAGTTGACGAGCACCTCCATCGGCAGGCTGAACTTCGGCAGGCCAGCTCGTATCGGCACGCTATGGATCTGTCCGTAGACGTTTTTCTCGAGCAGCACATTGCCGTGCTGGATGAGGAGACTGGCTGTGTCGATGGCTTCCTGGAACAGGCCGCCTGGGTCGTTGCGCAGGTCCAATATGACCGCCTTTGCTCCCTGCTTCTGCGCCGCGTCCAGTGCCTTGGCGAGCCCTTTTGCGGTTCCCTTGCTGAACAGCGCAATACGGACGTGTGCGATATGCGTTCCCGGCAACATATGCCAGGTCACGCTGCTCAAGTGGATGTGGGCGCGCACGAGATGGTACTGACGCAGCTTTCCGGTCTTGGGGTTGAGCACGGTCAGCGATACGCGCGTACCCGGCGGTCCCTTGATCTCCCCCACCACCTTGTTGATCGGCTGACCGACGATGCTGTGCCCGTTTACCTCAAGAATGACGTCGCCGGCCTCCAGGCCGGCTCTCTGCGCGGGCGTGCCGTCAATCGGGGCCACGATGACCAGCTTGCGGTTCTTCATCTGGACCTCGACCCCGATGCCGGCAAACTGACCGCGCAGCGATTCACGTTCCTCACGCACCATTTTCGGGGTGAGAAAGGTGCTATGGTCGGTGTCGCCCAAGGAGTTAACCATGCCGGAGATGGCGCCATAGGCGATTCGGCGCGGCTTGACCGCAGAGCGGTCGACATAGTGGTGCTGGATGATATCCCAGGCTTCGGCCATCAGCCGGAAATCGGGAACCGCCTTCGGCGGCACGGTGCATGCCTGGATGATGTCGGAAACGGTATGGCGGTCGACGGCCACTCCGGCCACGAACCCAAATGCGAATGTCAGAAGCAGGGCAAGGGCCGGCCGCAGCCGGTGCTTGGAATGCTGTGAAGTCATCTCTTCTTCTCTTTCGCCCAAGAGGTATGCGGATCGGGACACGGCCCGCCCATACGGGTATTGTCGCGCCGCAGTTGCGGATCGAGCACGGATGCCGACGATCGATTCGCAAGGGGCGCCGCTACTATACCCTTTTGCGGCGGAAAAATTGAAGCCGGCTGGACGGAGGACGGCGGTTGGCGGTCCGGCAACCGTATGAAAACCCCCGAAAATGATGGGCAGCTCTCCGTCCGCAGCGATCCCGCATGGGGGCGGGAAGGCCCGGCCGGTTCCATTGGGCAAGATGGCGGTCGGCCCGCGCTGGCCCTGTCGTATGTGCGCCGGCCCTCGATAAACGCGACGGGACGTCCAAGTCTCCCTCGCGCACTCGGTCGCGGCGCACTCTTTGTGCCTTCGCATCCGCTACGGCACTGCCGCGGCCGCCCTGCTGCGGCGAGCGGCACGCATTTCCGATGCATGCCAGAGCGCTCGATACGCACTGGCTCAACGGCATTTCGGTTGTCCTTGCAGGTGGCCTTACGAGCCACCCGCCCGGACCCTACGCCTCCCGCGGACTACGCGCCCTCGCTTCGCTTTCCATGGCGCGCAGCGATGGAATGTCCTGACAGCGGGCATACCGTTTTTTCCGTGGCGCGCTATATTCTTTAGAGAAGTCCAGACCAACCAGATAACGGAGGACCGGCTGCCGGATGTACGGGAGTGCACGGCGGCGCATCCATGAAGTCATCGACGCTAATGGGTTTTGATGTGGTTATTCACCTGATTCCGGGCATCGCACTGCTATTTTTCCCGGACGTCATCATTGATGCACTGGGTATTCCGGTGCCAGGGACGCGGTTCTACGCGAGCGTGCTGGGCGCGATGCTCTCGGGGATCGGATTGGCCCTGTTGGCGGAGCGTTTCCGCAAGACCCTGGGCATCGCCGGTCTCGGCCAGGGCGGCAGCATTTGCGTCAAGATCTGTACCGGTGGTGTGCTGAGCGCGTGGCTGGTGCATGGCGATCTCCCCATCCCGGTTCAGGGTTATGCCATCCTGGGCCTGATCGCCTTTGCCCTGCTTATGCTGAGCGGTGCCCAGTTCTGGGTCCAGATCCGGCACAGCCATGACAGCCGCGGTACGGTGCCTGAGTGAGCGGGTGCGGCGCCGCTATGCGGATCGGGTGTTGATTCCCCACAATTAAGTCCGCCGTGCCGGCGGTCCCGACATCCCGCCGCCGGCCTCGGTACGGTCAGTGCCGGTGCCGGTGATGAATATCAGGGTAGTGGCGGTGGCTGTGGGACATGGGCGGGTGATCGTGCCGGTGGGTGTGCGGCTCGTGCCCATCCCACGGGAAGTCGTGAACATGCTGGTGGTGTTCATCGTGCCGGTGGCTGTGGTCATGGGTGAGGGATTCGTGCTGATGGTGATGTTCGTGGCGCTCATTGAGGTGCAGCCACACGCCAAGGGCCATCAGCGCGGTTGCCGGCCAGAACAGCACGGCCGGATGTTCCCGCAGCAGCAGGATGGCGGCGCCGGCGCCAACGAAGGGTGCGAGCGCAAAGTATGCTCCGGTACGTGCCGCCCCGATCCGCCGCAGCGCCAGCACGTAGAGCAGGATGCTGAGCCCGTAACCGGCAGCCCCCACTGCAAGTGCGCCGGCGATTCCTGGGTAGGGTGGTGTCGCGGCATTGTGGAACAGGCCGACGCCGACGTTGACGCATCCCGCAACCAGGCTCTTGATCGCCCCGATCTGCAAGGGGTCGCGCCCGGAAATCCGGGCGGTCAGGTTGTTGTCGATGGCCCAACCCAGACAGGCGCCCACCACAGCGAGCGCGCCCCAGGCATCATCCCGGGCCGCTCCAGGTGCAGGCCATGCCAGCAGGGCGCCGGCCGCCACGATCGCCGCCATGCCCATGGCAATGCGCCGGTCCACATGTTCACGGAATACGAACCAGGCCAGCAGTGCGGTAAAAACGTTCTCGAAATTGAGCAGCAGTGCGGTGCTGGCGCCACTGGTCGAATGCAATCCGGTCACAAACAGCAGTGGCGCCACAATTCCACCGGCCAGGATCGCCCCCGCAAGCACCGGCAGGTCGGCGCGGACGATGCGCGCCTCGCGTCCCGATGTTGCACCTGAAGACAGCCGGCGTATTACGTAGTAACCGGCCAGTGCGGTCCCCGAACCCAGATAGAGGAGGCCGGCGAGCCATGCCGGATCCATTTCCCCTGACAGCAGCTTGGCAAAGGGTATGCTCGCGCCAAACAGCAGCGCAGCCGCCAGGGCGTTGACGATACCGGAGTCCAGATCGTAGGGCATGGTCAGCTAAGTTGTTCCCGTGACGAAAGTGCATCCATGGGTCCCGTGACCAGGGCTGGCACTGGTACGGTACTTGACCATACCCGTACCACCGGCTCTGCAGGTTGGCAATTCCGGCCCCAGCCCACGGTCGGTCCGCAGTCGTCAGCGGCGGCTGTGCTTGGGTCGTCTAGGATCCGTTGGTGCCCAGGAGTCCCCTCTTGAGTTCGGCCGTGGGCGGATGGGGACCGATGAAGACCTGCAGAAAGCGGTCGGAAAACGCCTTGCCGGGGAGGGTAAGGGCCCGGAAGGAGCCGACCCTGAAGGTCGATCCGGCGCCTGGCTCGTAGGTAAATGTGAATCGCTCGCCCTTGTGCACGTTGGGCAGGAATGCCAGGAACCGTTTGATGTCCTGCTCCTGTCCTGCGGTCGGCGGTGAGCCGTTCTTCGCGAACGCCTCCCGGTAAGCCTCCACCATCTGGCTGCGGCTGAAGTCGCGCAGGAACTGCATGACCAGGACCTTGGGGGCCCGGGACTGGATGATTGCAGCCGCACGATGCTCCGGCTGGGTGACATAGAGCCCGGCGACATAGATCTTGAAGAAATATTTCGTGCGCAGGCCGATGCCGTTCAGCCGGAGGGTAGTATGGCCGACTGCCAGAGTGTTGCCGAGCTGTACGCCGTCGAGTTCGGCCGCGGTGGCGGCCAGCGGGGCGGCGGTCGAAAGCAGGATCGCCATGATCATTGTCGTTACCGGCAGTGTCTTACGGCCCATTTGATGATCTCCAGTCAGTGCAGGTCGCCCCGGAATGCCTGTCCGTGCCTTGGGAGGATTAGCGCATCGGCCCGCCCTGCTGTCAACGGGTTGCCGTAATGACTGCCTGCGGCCACGGCCTCCTGCAGGGGTTTGTGGCCGGGAACCGTTTCCGCTTTCCTTCAGGCCTATTCCAGGCTAGAATTCCCCTCTTTTGTGGCGCCACCGTCTGATTCCTTGGCGGTCCGCCGTTACCCGGAAACCCAGAAGAGGAACCGTTCATGGTTACAATCCGCCTGGCGCGTCGCGGCGCCAACAAACGCCCGTTTTACTCCATTATCGTTGCCGACCGCAGACGTGCGCCCAACGGGGCCAACGTCGAGCAGCTCGGTTTCTATAACCCGCTGGCAACGCCGACCGAAGAACGGGTGCGGATCGACATGGACCGCTACCAGTACTGGCTGAGCAAGGGAGCCAAGGCGTCCGATCGTGTGGCCACCCTGGTGGAGCAGAGCAAGGCCTCTTCCTGAAAGGGGGCTCATGACCGACCGGGTACCGCCTGAGGCTGCGGACAGCGGGCTGGTCGTGATGGGCCGCGTCACAGGTGTGCATGGCGTGCGCGGTTGGGTAAAGGTCAGGTCGCACACCCGGGAGCGGGCAGGGGTTCTCGATTACGATACCTGGATGCTCCGGCTTGAGGACCGCTGGCGCGAATTCAGGTTGGCCGAGGGGCATATCCAGGGAGCAGGGCTGGTTGCCAGGCTCGAAGGGGTTGCGGACCGCGATGCGGCCGCAGGCCTGGTGGGAGCCGATATCGCAGTACGCAGATCGCAGCTGCCGCCGGTGGCACCGGGCACTTATTACTGGGCGCAGCTGGAAGGTCTGAATGTGATCAACAGCCACGGGGTCGAGCTGGGCCGGGTGCAGGGCCTGTTCGAAACCGGGGCGAACGACGTGATGGTGGTAACCGGCACGCGTGAGCGATTGATACCCTTCGTGCCTGGTGTTGTGCAGAAGGTGGATCTCGCCGCTGGCATCCTGCACGTGGACTGGGATGCGGAATTTTGATCGTGGCGCGGGCCGTATGAGGATCGATGTCGTCAGCATCTTCCCGCCCATGTTCGACGGGCTTACCGCCTACGGAGTGGTCGGCAGGGCAATCGGGAACGGCCTGCTGGGTGTGACGGTCTGGAACCCGCGTGATTACACGACGGACCGTCATCACTCGGTGGATGACCGCCCCTATGGGGGCGGGCCGGGAATGGTCATGCGACCGAAGCCGATCGCCGCGGCGATTGCGGCCGCGCGGTCAGCAAACACGGATGCCGGTGTTATCTATCTGTCGCCGAAGGGGAGGCGATTGGACCAGGCGGGCGTGCTCGAGCTTGCTGCGCGCCCCGGTCTGATATTGCTGGCGGGCAGGTATGAGGGTGTGGACCAGCGTGTACTCGATGCTGAAGTGGACGAGGAGTGGTCGATCGGTGATTACGTGCTTTCGGGCGGCGAACTTGCTGCGATGGTGCTAATCGATACGGTTGCCCGTCAGCTGCCGGGAGTTCTCGGTCATGGACAGTCGGCGCTGGAGGATTCATTCGCAGCAGGCCTGCTCGAGTGTGAGTACTACACCAGGCCCGAGGTGTATGCCGGGCGTGCGGTTCCTGCTGTTCTGCTGTCCGGGGATCATCAGCAGATCCGGCAGTGGCGGCTAAAGCGCGCTCTCGGCCAGACCTGGTTGCGGCGCCCGGACCTCCTGGAGCGGCTGGAGTTGGATGACGAGCAGCGGCGCCTGCTGGAGGAATTCCGGCGGGAGCAGGCTGGGGACGCAGATTAACAGAGCGAAGTATATCGGAGCGATATCATGAGCAAGATCATTGACGAGTTGGAGGCGCAGCAGCGCGGCGACCGCGAGGTTCCGGATTTCGTGCCCGGGGACACCGTTGTCGTGCATGTAAAGGTGGTCGAGGGTGAACGCGAGCGTCTGCAGGCCTTCGAGGGCGTGGTGATTGGCCGCCGCAACCGTGGCGCGAATTCCTCATTCACCGTGCGCAAAGTGTCCTACGGCGAAGGTGTGGAGCGCGTGTTCCCCCTGTACAGTCCGGCAGTAGCCAAGGTCGAGGTCAAGCGCCGTGGTGACGTGCGGCGCGCCAAGCTGTACTACCTGCGCGATCTCGCTGGCAAGGCCGCGCGAATCACCGAAAAAGTCTGAACCCGGGCGCACCCGGCCATGCATGTCAGGCCAGTGGCCGGGCGGGTGGCGGGGTCGCGGCCGCAGCGCGGTGGCCACGCATGGCGCGGGATGCTGCGGGGATTGCCGGCATCGCTGCTGCTGCTGCTGTTGTTGTTGTTGTCGGTCCCGGCAGCATGGGGCGTGACGTCAGCGCCGGATGGATCACTGAAGCGCGTAGCGGCGCTGATCAGCGGTGGGGCTCCCCAGCTGGCGATACGCATGATCGACCGGCAGCAGCCTTCGCCCCGGCATGTCAGCCAGTGGATGGTGTGGGAGAGGGAGCGCTACGCGGCCTACGCCGCTGAACGGAACTGGAATGCCATTACACGGCGGGCCACCCATCTTCCTGCCGGTATTCCCGACGACTTTCTGCAATGGGTGATGGTCCAAGCGGCCGAGGCCGGGCTCTCCGCCCATGACGGCGCGGACGCGCGGTTTTTCCTCAGGCGGCTCCTGTGGCGGGAGCGTGGAACCCCTGCAGCGCTCGCCCGGTGGCGCCGGATGGTTATCCGCTCCTATCTGGTGGATGGCGATCTTGCCGATGCGGCCACGGCCGTGGCGCGCTATCAGAAGGAATATCACGCCAACAGCGACAGCTGGAACACCCTGCGTGGCACTATTCTGCTGCGAGAGGGCCACAACCGAACGGCACTGTCCGTGCTGGCCGGGGTCCGGACCTATGAGGGACGCCTGCTTCTCCTGCTGGCCGGGCTGCGCAGCGGCGACTATGAACCGGCGACAGTGCTGACGCGCGCGCTCTATCTGGCGCGCGTGACGAGAGACCGGCCGAATCTAAATCGCCAGGCATGGGTTCTGGCGGCCAATGCCGCAGCCCTGTCGGGCAGCATCCCGCAGCATCTCTCTGCTCTGGAGCACGCGCTCGACTTTCCGTCCGATGCCGATGCCGATGACCCGTTGTTCCGGGTCGATGCCGATGACCTCTGGTCGGCCTACGAACAGGCCGGAAGCCATATCGGGAACCGCTTGCGTCTTCTGGTCGGGGATGACCGCGCCTGGTTTGCCCGGGCCGTCACATACGGCCGGGACTATCCCCCATACGAGCGCGCCCTGTACGGTTTCCTGTCGATTCACGCTGCAACCGCCAAGACCCGGGCGTTAGCGCAGGAGCAGCTGGCGGATTCGCTATTTGCGGAACATGATGGCCGCGTGGTCCAGGCGCTGTTCAGCCGGTCGTCGCGCTTCCCGTCCCTGGCCCTGGTGCCACCCGGGGTCCGCTACCGGCTGGTGAATCAGGCCATCGCGGATGGCAATATCATTTTTGCCGGCCGCCTGATGCGAAGCATCAAGGCGCCACCTCCAGGAGACAAGGCCGATGACTGGGCGCTGCGGCGTGCCCGGGTGCTGGTCTATGCCGGCGATTTCCGGGACAGCCTGGCACTGCTCAGCGGTTTGCTCGACCGCAACCAGCCGCCGAGCGACGGGTTTGTGCGACACTATCTGCAGGTGATTTTCGAACTGCAGGCGGCAGGGGCGAACCGTGCGGCCGGCGATCTGCTGAAAAGCCTGTTTCCGCTGGTGCGCAATCCCGAGATTCGCCGCCAGATCCTGTTTTGGAGAGCGGATTCCGACAAGACACGCGGAAAATTTACCCGGGCGGCAGAGCTGTACCTGCGTTCGGCATTCTTTAGCGGTGCCTCTGCAGACGACATGTGGGGGCAGACCGCGCGCTACAATGCGGCCGATGCATTGGCGAAAGCGGGCCTGACATCGGATGCACGCAGCGTCTACCAGCGCCTGCTGGGGTCCACACGCAATCCGCAGCGGCGCGTTGCCATAGAGCGGAGGATGCAGCAGCTGTGGCTGCTCAAGTCCAGGGCCTCGACGCAGTGACCTGGGTGCGACCCGGGTCCATCGAACCGGGGCGCCATTTCTGTGGTCCGGTGCAACGCGTGCGGTCATGAAATCTTCCGAAGCGGGCGCAGCCCGCGATGCTGCACTAGTCGAGCGGCTCGTGGACTCGCTATGGACGGAATGCGGCCTGAGCGACAAGACGCTCGACGCCTATCGTGGCGACCTGCTGGCCTATGCGCGCTGGCTGGGCACGCGCGACCTGGACCTTCCGTCCGCCGCTCGTGCTGACCTGCTGGACTATCTGGCGCACTGCGTGGAGACGGGCGCGAAGCCGCGCACCACGGCGCGCCTGCTCTCCAGCATACGGCGCATGTACCGCTACCTGCTCCGCGAAGGGATCGTTCAGGAAGATCCGACGGCACTGGTCGAGTCCCCAAAACTCGGCCGGCCGCTTCCGCGGTCGATCACGGAAGCCCAGGTGGAACAGCTTCTGTCCGCGCCGGACACGACTACGGTGCTCGGTCTTCGCGACCGGGCGATGCTCGAGACCCTTTACGCCACCGGGCTGCGCGTATCCGAACTGGTCGGCCTGAGCCTGTCGCAAGCCAACCTCGATGTCGGGGTAGTGCGGGTGATCGGCAAGGGTGACAAGGAGCGTCTGGTGCCGCTGGGCGAGGAGGCGATTGCGTGGCTGGATGCCTTCCTGCAGAACGGACGGGCGAGTCTGGTCCGCGGTTACGCTACAGACGTGCTGTTTCCGACAGCCCGCGGTGCTGCCATGACGCGGCAGGCGTTCTGGCACAACATCCGGCGTCATGCGCGCACCGCCGGAGTCAGTGCCAAGCTGTCCCCGCATACGCTGCGCCATGCGTTTGCAACCCATCTGATAGACCATGGCGCGGATCTGCGTTCGGTGCAGATGCTGCTCGGTCACGCGGATCTGTCGACTACCCAGATCTACACCGAGGTGGCGCGCGAGCGTCTGAAGAATCTGCACGCCCGCCATCATCCGCGCGGCTGATCCGTCCGCTCCCGCGACCGTCTCAGGATCGTCGCAGATTCTTCAGGTGGCGATACAGGTACCAGAGCGCGCCTGCGACCAGAACCGCTCCGATCGCGGTCTCAGAGCGATGGAAATAGGGTCCGAGCGTATCCCAATGCGTCCCCAGCTTCATGCCGATCCATGCCAGGCCGATGCTCCAGATGAAGGATCCGACGAAGGTATATATGTTGAATCGCCATATCTCCATGCGGCTGATCCCGGCCGGTAGCGCAATGAAGGTGCGGATCACCGGCAGCAGCCGGGCAAAAAATACGGTGATGTCTCCATGTCTCTGGAACCAGCGGTCCGCGATCTCCAGGTCATGGTGCGAGAACAGAACGTACCGTCCGTAGCGTTCGGCCAGAGGGCGGCCACCCAGCGCGCCGATGTAGTACGCAACGAGCGATCCGATTTGGCAGCCGATTGTTCCCGCGAGCGCGACGAGCCACAGGTTCATGTGACCGGTGCTTGCCAGGTAGCCGGCAAACGGCATGGTGATTTCCGATGGCAGCGGGATGCAGGCGCTTTCGAATGCCATGAGCAATACGATGCCGGTGTAGCCCAGATGGGTAATGGTGCTGATGACCAGTGAGGCCAGCAGCGCGACGATTTTTGCAATCATGAATACAGAGTCTCCTGGAATCTGATGTATGAATGATTAAAAGGTATCAGGACATGAAAGCCTGCCAGCGCCGGCGCAGATGTCTTGATCCAAAGCGTCGTGGCCTAGCCGAATTGCAGCGGCTGGCCGCGCGCGCCGTCTCGAATATGGCCGCGCTCGAAAACAACGTGACCGCCCACGATGGTGTAATCGGGCCAGCCGACCAGTTCGCGCCCGGCATAGGGCGACCAACGCACGCGCGTGAACAACTCCTCGTTTCGTACCGGCCTGGTATGCGCCATATCCACCAGCGTGAGGTCCGCATCCCACCCCTCGAAGATCTTTCCCTTGTTGCGGATGCCATAGGCCTGAGCCGGTCCGTAGCACATCCAGCGCTGGATTTCGGCGAGCGTGCAGTGTCCCGACGCCATTTCAGTAAGCATCAGCGGCAGCGACGTCTCCACTCCGGGCATTCCGGCGGGCGAGCCGGGATAGGGTCGGAGTTTTTCATCCAGGGTGTGGGGCGCATGGTCGGTGGCGATGAAATCGATGATCCCGTCATGCAGTCCCGACCAGAGCGCGGCGTTGTCCGCGACGGTCCGTATTGGCGGATTCATCTGGACCAGGGATCCCAGGCGCGCATAATCCGCTATGTTCAGCAGCAGATGATTGGGAATTGCCTCGGCCGTGACCCATTGCGGCTTGTTGCGGCGCAGCAGACCCACTTCCTCGTGCGTGGATAGATGGAGGATATGCAGGCGCCGGCCGTATTTTACGGACAGCGACAGCGCCAGCTCTGTCGCCTGCAACGCGCATTCATTGTCGCGAATCTCGGAATGGACCGCGACATCCGTTCGGCCGGAAAACAGTTTCCTGCGTTCCCGGATGCGTGCCTCGCTCTCCGCGTGCACCGCAATGAGGCGCTTGCCATTGGCAAAAATGCGTTCCAGGTCGTGCGGCTCGTTTACGAGCAGGCTGCCGGTGCTTGCCCCCATGAAGATCTTGATTCCGCATACGGGAGCCGCGCTGTTGACCTGCTCGAGGTTGTCCGGTGTCGCACCGATGAAGAAGCCGTAATTAACCACGCATTTGTGCGCGGCACGGGCAAGCTTGTCGGATAGCGCCTGCTGGCTGGTGGTGGGCGGATCGGTATTGGGCATCTCGAGAAAGCTGGTCACTCCGCCGCGCGCCGCGGCGCGCGAGCCGCTCCCCAGGTCTTCCTTGTGCCCGTTGCCGGGTTCCCGGAAATGGACCTGGGGGTCGATGACGCCGGGAAGCAGCAGCCGGCCCTCAGCCTCTATATCGTCCCGGGCGCTGGCGTCCAGTGTCGGCGCGATACGCGCAATGACGCCATCCCTGCTGGCCACGTCGGCAGGGATGGTGCTGCCGTCCGGTTGGGCCACGACGGCGTTTCGGATAATGAGGTCGTACAAACGGTGTCTCCGGCAACAAAAAAGGGGAGCGGACGCCCCCCGTGTATCCGGCTGCCGGAAGCGGCGGTGTTCTAGCCCATCTGCTTTTCGCGGATCTCGTCCAGCGTCTTGCAGTCGATGCACAGCGCGGCAGTCGGACGCGCCTCCAGGCGCTGCACTCCGATTTCGACACCGCAGGATTCGCAGTACCCGTAGTCGCCGGTGTCGATCTTGCCGAGCGCCTCTTCGATTTTCTTGATGAGCTTGCGCTCGCGGTCGCGATTACGCAACTCCAGAGACATGTCGGTTTCCTGGCTGGCGCGATCGTTGGGGTCAGGGTGGTTGGCGGTTTCGTCCTGCATGCTGTGTACCGTCCGCGAAACCTCTTCCAGCAGTTCTTGCTTCCAGGCATTGAGAATCGCCTGAAAGTGTTCGACCTGCTTCTTGTTCATGTATTTCTCGCCCTTTTTTTCCACATAGGGTTTGATCCCGTGGATCAGGGCGCCGGAAGAGAGTTCCATCTTTTTGCGTACAGGCATCGTAGCTCCTGCCAAAATCAATCGTATGGCCAAAAATCAAGCGCGCATCTATACCAGAAAACCGGGGTAGGGCGCAAGGATTCCAAATGCAAAAATTGCGCCATGCTGGCACGGTGGGAAAATGGAGTAAAATGCCGGCCGTGTTTTGGCGCACTGGGGCGGTGAAATGGCGTTGACAACCCTCATATTCGATGTGGACGGGACCTTGGCCGATACGGAGCGGGACGGCCATCGGGTGGCTTTCAACCGGGCCTTCGCCGAGGCCGGTCTGGCCTGGGACTGGGACAGTGCGCTGTACGGTCAGCTGCTCGCCGTCAGTGGAGGAAAGGAGCGTATACGCCACTATCAGAACCGGTGGCGTTCCGACCAGCCGTTCCCGGAGGGCGACGACGGCTACGTGGCGCGTCTGCATGCCGCCAAGACACGGATCTATACGGAGCTGCTTGCGCGCGGGTCCATCCCGCTGCGGCCCGGTGTGCGCCGACTGCTGGATGAGGCGCGCCGCTGCGGGCTCAGGCTGGCCATCGCGACAACGACGACGCCGGAAAACGTGACCGCCCTGCTTGAGCATGCCCTGGGGCACGGTTCGCCGGGCTGGTTCGAGGTGATCGCCGCCGGCGATGTGGTGAGACACAAGAAGCCCGCGCCGGACATTTACCTCTATGCGATGGAGCGCATGGGTGTGGCGCCGGAAGAATGTCTCGCTTTCGAGGACTCCGAAAACGGTCTACGCTCGTCTCTGGCCGCCGGCCTGGCCACCGTGGTGACGGTGAGCGATTATACGCGTGACCACGATTTTGACGGGGCGGCGCTGGTTCTTGACGGTCTCGGCGAACCGGATAAGCCCTGCACGATTCTTCAGTCGATCTCTGGTGCCGGGCCTCTATCCATGTTCAACGTCAATGTCGCCCGCAGACTGTTGCCGCGCTGAGGCCGGCGATCACGATGGGCTGTCATTTCCCCGCCGGAAGTGTCTGAGTTGACGCAAGCAATCGCCGCCCGCATGGCCCGGATAGCACCCTTCCGCGTAATGGAGGTGCTGGCCCGTGCGCGCGAGCTCGAGGCGCAAGGCCGGTCCATCATCCATATGGAGATCGGCGAGCCTGATTTCCCGACGGCGTCAGAGATTCTGCGCGCCGGAATTGCCGCACTCCAGGCCGGACACACGCAGTACACCCCGGCGCTTGGTCTGCCGGAGCTGCGGGCACGCATCACGGAAACCTATCCTGCCAGCGCGCGCCCTGAACCTGCGCGGGTTGTGGTGACCCCTGGAGCATCGGGCGCGCTGCAACTGGTGTTCGGGGTGCTGATCGACCCGGGAGACGAGGTGATCATGGCCGACCCGGGATATCCCTGCAACCGTCACTTCGTGCGGCTGTTTGGCGGGGAGGCGCGACTGGTGCCGGTCGATGAGACGACCGGTTACCAGCTGAACGCAGAACTGGTGCGACGCCACTGGTCGGACCGCACGCGCGCGGTATTGCTGGCTTCGCCGTCAAACCCCACGGGCAGCGCGGTGTCACCCGCGGCAATGGGCGCCATCGTGGAAACCGCGCTGCGCCTGGGAGGTCGGGTGATCGTCGACGAGATCTATCTCGGCCTGACCTACGACGGGGAGGCGGTAAGCGCCCTGACGCACTCGGATGAAGTATTCGTGGTGAACAGTTTCTCGAAGTACTACGGCATGACCGGCTGGCGCGTCGGCTGGCTGGTGGCGCCGCACGATTACGTTCCGCAACTGGAGCGGCTCGCGCAAAATATTTTCCTGGCAGCCAGCACGCCAGGCCAGCACGCGGCGCTTGCCGCATTCGGGCCCGAGGTCGGCGCCGAACTTGCGCGGCGGCGCGACATTTTCCGGCAGCGTCGCGATTACCTGCTTCCGGCGCTGACGCGCCTGGGATTCGCGGTGCGCGCGACCCCGCAGGGGGCATTCTATATTTATGCCGATTGCAGCGGTTTCAGCCGCGACTCCGGGGTTTTCGCCATGGATCTGCTGGAGCGGTCGGGCGTTGCGATTACACCGGGTCTTGATTTTGGGGAACACCGGCCGCTGCAGCATGTGCGCTTTTCCTATGCCAATACGCTCGAAAACCTGGCTGAAGGTGTACGGCGGATCGGCGAACATCTCGGCGTTAATCCCCGCTAGCGCACATTCCCGGCGATCACGGTGCGTGGGGCGCCGTCGGTTCCGCAGGCTGCCATTGGGTTCGGCTCGGCCCGCTACAATTTCAGCAGTCCCCGGAGGTGATCCGGCAGATCCTGTTCCGGAACCTCATAGAGGTCCTTTGCAAGCGACCCGGTCACCAGCTTTGCGGTATGGGCGTCGAGTGCTGCGCGCAGATCCCCGAGAAAATGCGGATCTGCCACCAGTACCAGGTGTTCGAACTCTCCCGAAGTGCGCCCCCGCTGTAGCAGATCGGCGAGGTGCCGGGCGAATTCAACCGCGAGCTGCTCTTTGGGGTCGGACGCCCGGCCGACGGTGTGGCGGCTGTGGAAGCTGTCGAACAGGCGTCCCTCCTTGTCGGCGGTGATCTCCCGATTTTTCAGACGGCCTTCGGGATGGGGGATGTCCTGCATGTGGCGCAGCGGGCCACCTTGCCGATCCTGTCCGTACAGGCGCGCGCCACCGCGATGTGCAAGCAAAACCCAGGTTCTATCCATATTGTCCACCTTTTCCGGGCGCGAACCGAAGCGTAAATCCCGGATAACCTAGTCTGCCGTGCCGCGGCAGTCGCCGGCATGATCTGGGTCAAAATCCGTTCGCAAACCCCAGCCACAACTTGAATGTTCCCCGGTTTGCGTCATAGCGGCGCGGGCGCGGGTATCCAGGCGCGTTGCCCCACCACCAGTATGGCTGGCACGGTCCTTGCTCTCTGTTTATCAGGGATCTGGCTGAGGTCTGCAGAGCAAGCAGGAAGGGGGGTGGATGGACCATCTACTGAACTTGCCGTCAGCACTTGCCGTGCAGGTAGGCGGAATGATCCGTCAGGTTGTGGACGCCCATCCCGGGATGCTTGAAGTGGCGCTCATGGTCTACGTCGGTGACGTGTACGCGATGCGCGAGCAGCTCGAGTTGTCCAGGACGGGCACCGGTAGCCAGGGTTATCAACCGGAAAGAAAATAGCGCGCCGGCCGCAGCCGGTGCGCAGGGGTGGGGTGCACGGACGCGAGGACAATGCGTCTGCTTGGCATGCCGCAGCGTCGACTGGGCATGCCAGCCAATCCAGGGAAGGATTGCGCCCCTTTATTTGTTCTGTGCCGGTGTCGGTTCTATTCGACCGGCGTGTCCGTGCTGTTGCCCCATTCGGACCAGGATCCCGGATAGCCGGCGATTCGCGGGAATCCGAGACTCTTGAGTACGATGAATGTGTGTGCCGACCGGTGGTGGGTCTGGCAGTAGGCGATGACTTCCTTGTCGGCGGTGACGCCGATCGCGGCCAGCGCCGACCGCAGTTCCGCCGCCGGTTTGAGGCGCAGATGGTTTTTCTGGTCGATGGCATTCACCCAGTCGAAATTGACAGCACCGGGAATGTGTCCGGCGCGTGCGGACAGGCGCCGTTCACCGCGGTACTCGGCGGGCGTGCGGGCATCGACCAGCACAATGCCGCTCTTCCCGAGGCTGTTCCGCACATAATCCTTGCTCACCGCGCCACTGGCGGTAAAGGTGACGTGATATTTGCTTGCGGGGCGTAAACGGATCTCGGAGGTCAGTGGCCGCTGCTCCGCGATCCAGGCCTGGATACCGCCGTTCAGCAGTGAATAGTTCCGGTGCCCGATGATCTCGAGTGTCCAGAGCAGACGGCAGGCGCGTCCGCCACCTTCGTCGTCGTAGGCCACTACGTGATGTTCGGGTGTCAGACCGATGGCGGAAAACAGCGTCGAGAGCTGAGCTGGATTGGGCACTAGCCCCATGACGGGCGGACGTGTGGCCACGATCTGGCCGTAGTCAAGGTGGACCGCTCCCGGGACGTGCCCCTGGGCATAGATCTCGGGTTTGCACAGGTCTATAACCATGATCGACTCGGACGTGAGCCGTTTCTCGAGGTCTGCAGGTTCTACAATAAGGGGTATGGAATCGTCGTTCATTGTCCTTGTCCATTGGGGCGCTGAGCCCGGGGCTGGCTGCGCGACCGGAAATTCTAGCGTGAAGGTAAAGGGGGCAGGTAGTCCGGCGTGGCGGCGTCCCGACCGGCCGGGACTTTTGCTCCGTGGCATTTTCTGTGCAATGCTTTAGGGAGCGGCGAGAACCTGCCGATTCTAGGTGACGCACTTCGGAGCAGTCGGTGGAAATTTTCAAGGTCTTCACAATCGAGGCAGCACACCGGTTACCCAATCTTCCTGAACACCACAAGTGTCGTCGTCTGCACGGACACTCCTTCCGTGTGGAAATCCACGTGTCCGGATCACCGGTGGAGCCAGAGGGGTGGGTGATGGATTTTGCCGATATCGGTCGTGCGTTTACTCCGGTCTACGAGCAGCTTGACCATCATTATCTGAACGAAGTTCCTGGTCTGGAGAATCCGACAAGCGAGCGTCTGGCGTGCTGGATCTGGAACAGGCTGAAGCCGCAGCTGTCGCCGTTGTCAAAGGTGGTGGTGCGTGAGACCTGTACGGCTGGTTGTGTCTATAGCGGAGAATGACCTGCGCTGGTTGCCCTGCCCATGAGTGCCGGAAAGACAGAAGCCCCGATAGAACTGGAGACTGCGCCGCGGCCGGACGCGAGCGTAATCTTGCTGCATGGACTAGGTGCCGACGGGAACGACCTTGCCGCGATCGTTCCGGAGCTCGGTCTGCCGCGCTCCTTGGCGGTGCGCTTTGTGTTGCCGCACGCACCCTACCGCCCCGTCACTATCAACGCCGGACAGGTGATGCGCGCCTGGTACGACATCAAATTGACGGATACCGGATTCAACCAGAGCCTCACTCACATTCGCGAATCCGAGCAGCTTGTCCGGGGCATGATCGAAACCGAGATCGGGCGGGGCGTGCGACCGGAACGTGTGGTGCTCGGCGGGTTTTCCCAGGGCGGGGCGATTGCGCTCGTTACCGGTCTGCACCTCGCCAGCCCGCTGGCAGGAATTATGGCCCTGTCCGCGCCCGTGCCTCTGGCTGGCAACCTCATGGGCCAGGCTGATCCGGCCAACCGGCAGGTCCCGATCTTCATGGCACATGGGGCCTACGACGGCATCATTCCCTTCGCGACGGCCGAGGCGGCACGCAACCTGTTGTCGGCCGGTGGCGCGTGTATCGAGTGGCACGAGTATCCCATGGAACATTCCATCTGTATGGCTGAAATCAAGGATATCAGCCGTTGGCTGGCCGAGCGTTTCGGCCGCTAGGAAGCCACCGTCCAGGAATTCGGCCCGCAGAGCCGCGGCTGCGCGAGCGTGCGAGGCATCGGGCAAATCTGACATTTTCAGGGGCATTGCGATGGATGGCCACCGTTGTCCATTTGAAAAAGCGATCCTCAGCACCCAGTTTGTGTGTGACAAGGCGGTGCACCGGTACGTCGGCGAGCGCACCGGCGTGGCGTGCGAGTCGGCGAGCGCGCGCCAGGATTGCGTGACCCTGCTGCGGTTGCTGCGCGAAGGGTCGCGTTTCGCGCTCCGGGTAACGGATACGGCGCGCGCGTTGCCATTCGGCATGGAAATGAAAATCGTCTTCGGAGGCTTGGCTGCCCTGCAGGCCTTGCTGCGGAGGACGGAGGGCAGTATGGCGGACACTATTTATGGGATGGTGCAGGAGGCGAAGCAGTATTATGGATCCTTGGAACAAATACCCTGCCAGGAAATGGTGCGTTATATTGCTGTTTCCCGGCCGGGACGACGGGGGCCGCGTGGCTGAGTTCCGGGTCAGGCGGAATTCTGCCGCCTGAGGGCGGCGTGCAGTATCGACGACAGGAGACAGAGTAATGATTCCGCAGAGCGACGGATTCAGCAGAAAGGGGCGCAGGCCGGAATGGATGCGCAATCTGGCGCTCGCCCCGCTGGCTGCGGGGGCAATCCTCCTGTCCGCATTTTTCTTCACCGCGGTCATCGCGCTGTTTCTGATTGCGATTATCGGCTTCAGCCTGCGTACCTGGTGGTTGCGTCGCCGCCTGCGGGCCACAGCGAGTCAGACGGCAGTCGACAGCCGCCAGCCGCTCGAGGGCGAATATGTGGTGGTGAAAGAGGAAGACAGCGTTACGGAGCGCCGCTGAGTCGCGTGGATCCAGGTTCGTGACGGCCGCTTTCTTTTCCATCGTTGGCCAGCGGCTTGTGGCCGACGTTGATGATGTGCAGGTCGCCCGGAAGCGGGGCCCCCTGGCTCCAGGGCAGGAACGCGCCGCAGACTGCAAGTCGTGCGTTAGTTCAACGCCAGGGACAGTTGGGTTCGGTAGTGCTTCACCAGTTCGCCTTTGCCGCCCAGCAGGGTGAAGATTGTCAGCATGGCCTTGCGTGCACCATCGTCGCGGAACCGGCGGTCGCGCCGAACAATGTCCAGCTGCAGTGCCAGAGCGGAGTCGTAATTCCCCTGCAGCACCCGGTGTGCGCTGAGCCGGTAGCGCGCCTCGTTGTCTTCGGGTTTCGCGGCGATGAGTTGTTCAAGCTCCTCTGGCGCCGGACTGTCTGCTGCGAGTTGTGCAATTTCGAGGCGTGCGCGTTGTGCCTCGGCCTCGGGGCCTGATCGGGCAGTCGGTGACAATCCGTCCAGAACCTGCCCCGCCTCTGCGACGCGACCGTCATCGAGCAGCAGACCCGACAGATCAAGTCTGATCTGATCGTTACCAGGGTCGATATCGAGAGCGCGTCTTAGAATATCGTTGGCCAGACGCTTCTCGCCGCTTTCGATGGCCCGGTGCGCTTCAATCCGAAGCGTGTCCGACGGGCGGAACGCATGACGACTGATCATGTTGCGAATGACCTGCTCCGGCTGCACGCCCAGGAATTCATCCACCACCACCCCGTTCTTGAACAGCTTGACGGTCGGCAGGCTCCGGACGCCGTAACGTGCCGCAAGGTCCTGCTCCCTGTCCGTGTCGACCTTGGCAAGATGAACTTTCCCCTGATACTCCTCCGCAAGCCGTGCCAGAACAGGCATGAGCATCTTGCAGGGCGCGCACCAGGATGCCCAGAAATCCACCAGCACCGGCGTTGTTCGCGACCGGCTGACTACTGCAGTCTCAAAGTCTGTCCCGGTGACGTCAGTGATGTACGGCGATGTGCTCATGGCGTGGACTCTGAAAATGCGGTGTTTCCGCAATATGCGGTTCACGGAAATGGATATCAAGAGTGCGCGCTTGCGGTCCCGATCGGAGCGTGCGGGAGGGGTCCGGAATATCGGGCTCGTGCTCCGGCGGGGTAGTCTGGCCGGATGCGGAAATGCTCGTTTCAGGCATCGTGCAACGGCTGGCCGTCGTTTGGGGCGAACTGCCGTGCGGGCGCTCTGTTCGCACCGCGCAGCTATAGTAGAATCACGACGGTTGCTTTCACCAACAGGCCGTTGGCTTGTGGGAAAGCCCCGGGGCTGGTCTGTACGTGTCTGGGGTCCACCGGAAATCAGCGTGACCCGGATTCGCGGCATGCCCCAGATCTCGCCGGACTTGCGCGCTTGTCCGGCACAGCGAGTCGTGGATAGGGGTAGAGGGAAACCGGGATGCGCGGGACATCAGTCCTGAACAGGTGCCGGCGCTGGGCCGCCTATCTTTTTGGGACGCATCGGTTTGCGATTCCCATGATGCTCGTGCAGGTGCTCAGCCCCGCGCGGCATACCCCGTTGTTCCGGTTGCACCGGGGCCGTCTGGTGGCGTCGCGGGTGCGTGCCGTGGCGGGAGCGTTTGCGGTCCTGACACCGATGTGGTTTGGCGCGGATATGCTGGTGTTCCGGCGCTCTGTTTACCTGCAGCTTCTGGCCGCACGCATCGCCACAACCGCTGCCTTTGCGGTGCTGGCGTTTTCGGGCAGGGACCGGGCGGGTCAGGGAACCGCCTACCGGATGGTGGTGCTGCTGTATGCCATTGCCGCTGCGTTCTATCTTTATGTCCAGCACGTTCTGCACGGGGTGGTGCTCACCACGGCCGGCGCTGCGGTTGCCACGGGCTATCTGTATCTTCCATTTGCGCTTGTGGCCGGACTCAGCATCTTTCCGCTGACGCTGACTGAACTGGCGGGCATTGCATTTCCGCTGATTGGAATCGCCGCAATTCCCATGCTCGGATTACCAGGGCTCGACGGTGCCATGGTGTTGTGGCTGCTGCTGGTGGTGATCACGATTAGCGCTGTGGCATCCATGAGTCAGCTGCATCTGATGCACGAACTGTTTCAGGAGTCAGCCTTTGATTCCCTGACCGGCGTACACAACCGGCGCAGCGGGGAGGAAATTCTTGCACAGCAGTTCGATCTTGCACGCCGTCACGGGTTTCCGCTGTCCCTGGTGTTCGTGGATCTGGATGACTTCAAGCAGCTCAACGACCGCAGCGGTCACGATGCCGGAGATGCGGCGCTGCGCGAGACGGCGCGGGTTTTGCACTCCAACCTGCGTGCCAGCGATATCCTGATCCGCTGGGGAGGGGAGGAGTTCCTGCAGGTATTGCCCCATACTGACATCGAGGAGGCGCAGCGCCAGCTCATCAGGCTGTGCAAGGACGGTGGTTGCCGGCTCGACTCATGCCCGGATGGCACAGGCCGGACCCTCACCTTCAGCGCAGGGATAGCGGAGCTGCAGCGCGACCGGATTTCCGTGTCGCAGGACTGGCGAGCGTTGCTGGCGCTGGCAGACCGGCGCATGTATCAGGCGAAGATCCATGGCAAGGCACGCATTGTGGCGAGCGACTCGGCCGGGCTGATGCAACCGATGGACACTTGAGTACCGGGGTATCAGAAGGGCGGTGACGTCCAGGTTTCCAATGGATCCTGGGGTCCGGGCCGGCCTGCACGGAAGGCTTATGGCTACCGTTGGGCCGGAGCGTAGACCGGTCCGCCGGTGCCGACTATCCAGTCTGCCACCGTTAGACGGCGCCGGTATGTTGATGATTTTGGTGTTGCGTGCTCTGTACGCGGGAAGATCAGGTCGCTATGATTGGAGATGCCGGGAGGCGTCCCGGCGCCAACCGGATCAATAATCAGTCATTTCCCCGTCTGTTTAATTTATTCAAGGAGTTCAATTCATGAAACGTTTACTCGTGGCCCTTGTGTTGCTGGCATCAGCGTCAAGCGTGTTCGCAGCTGATTCCAGTGTCGGTGTGCTGAGCACCAAGAGGCCAATCGGTCCGGTTTTCAAGCGTGTCGTCATGGCGCTGCAGCATTCCGGATTCAAGGTTGTAAACAAGATCGACATCAGCCGGAACCTGAGCATGGCGGCAAAGCATTTTCACTGGAAGGACTATAACGTCAATCACCTGGCCGGAATCCGCACGGTGGTGTTCTGCAATGCCGGTTTCGCCAACGCCATCAGCAATGCAGATCCGGACATGATGGCGCTGTGCCCGCTGCATGTGACGCTGGTTCAGGAAGGTGACTGGACGCGGGTGGAGTTTCTCAAGCCGGCTGCCATCGCCAGAGGGACCAAGGCTGAGGGTGTTGCTATGAAGCTCCAGGGCCATATTGAAATGGCCCTGCACCGCGCGCTGGAAGCCAAGTAAGCGGTAGCTTCAAGGGTCCTCCCGGTGGCGGTTCCGATCCACCGGGACGGACCGTTTTCCGCGGCGCATGTCAGCCACTGCTGTGGGCGCGGGTTGTTCCTGTCGGGCCCGGATTACCACGCGTTCCGGCATTTCGGCGCCCGTGGCGTCTACCTTCCGGAAATCGGCGGCGCGGGCTGGCGCCGTGGTGGTAACGCCGCCGGCGGCCAGAGACCATTCATCACTTCCGGAGATATGCAGTCATGGCGCAAATCACGCTTCGTGGGGGCTGTCTTTGTGGTGCCGTCCGCTATGAAATCACGGGCGAAGCGACCCGATTTTACCACTGCCATTGTCAACGCTGTCGCAGGGCGACCGGAACGGGGCATGCGAGCAATGTTATCGTTACGCCCGAAAACGTACGCTGGACCGCGGGCGAGGAGTGGCTCGGCCGTTACAAGGTACCCGAGGCGAAGCGCTTCGCAACCTGTTTCTGCAAGAACTGCGGCAGTCCTCTGCCGCGGATCGCACCGGACATGAGTCGTGCCGTGATTCCAGCGGGATCGCTTGATGGGGATCCGGGGATCCGGCCGATGGCGCGCATTTTCTGGGACTCGCGCGCGCAATGGTTATGCGGCGGCGACGATATTCCTGTGTATGCGGAGTACGTGCCTGAGGGTTGACGACGGCAGCCATGCCCTTCGGGGCGGCGGATGTCTTCGATGCCACGTCGCCGCCACATGTGGACGCGATGGTCGGGTGTGCAGGCAGTCGATCTGGCCAATGGCGACAGCCCCGTGGTCACCCATGCGGTCTGCTGTGTCGTGGCGCGATGTTCCTCGACCCATCGGTCATACTTTATAAAGATGTGGCCGCTTGCGTAACCGATGTGTCGGACGCCCGCTGGCCCGTGCATGTCCGCAGAACGGCCACTTTCGGTGATTCTTAATCTCCTTGAGGTTTAAAGGTTTCGCCTTTCAGGCCTGGCCTGGCGTGGATGCGGTATACCTAAATATACCGTCGTGGCGCCTCTGTTTTCGTATCAACCAGCACATCCTGGACGTTGATATTCGGTTTGCGGCCGCGTGGACCGGGGCCGAAAAGATCAGGGCTGTCTTGTCATAAAGGTTGCGTTGCCGAATCGGCTGCCAGACGCCGGCGACGGCCCGTCACCGTTCCTGTAAGCCGGACAGCCAGGGGCGGGGCTGGCGGCCAGGGTGCAGACCAACACGTGGCAGTCAGGTCTGGCCGTGGTTGCGCTCAGCCGAACTTGAACAGGATGCCGTAGCCGCCGCGCGGATACTCCCACTGCACGTTGCGATGGTCTGTGCAGATGATGCGGCAGGTGCCGCACTCCAGGCAGCCGTCGGTGATAAGTGTCACGCGCCCATCGCCTTCTTGCGTGTAGCATGCTGCAGGGCAGCAATAGGTGCAGGGTTTCGTCTTGCATTTGAGCTGGCAGACGTCGGGCACGACGATCTGTATGTGTGGCCGGCCGGCGTCAACGCGGTAGCGGTTCTGGAACAGCTTTTCCTCGACCTTTATCATTCAAAGGCCCTCCACAGTTTGAATGCGTCGCCGAGCAATCCCAGGCGCGAACGCCTGGTGACAAGGCCGCTGCGGATCTCGCGTTCCTTGGACTTCTTGTCCACGCCGTCAACTGTGACCATGGTATGCGCGGCCCGGTTCAGAAACTCCGGATAGTCGGTGAAGAACTGGTGGTTGTGCTCCAGGATGTCTGGCATGCGACGGTATTTTTTCAGATCCTTGATGACAAAGCTGTCATCGAGCTTCTTGCGGTAGCGCGCAAGGTTGTTCGCGGTCATGGGACGGCCCTCTTTGGCCAGCTCGATGACCGTTTCGGCAGCAAGCTGGCCGCTGGTCATCGCCAGATTGGAGCCCTCGCGGTGGATGCCGTTCACGAACATGCTGGCATCTCCAACCATCAGCCAGCCGTCACCGTAAACGGCCGGGATCGCGTTATAGCCGCCCTCGGGGATCAGATGGGCGCTGTACTCCTTCATTTCGCTGCCCTCGATGAGGGGGTGTATGGCCGGGTGCATCTTCATCTGTTCGAGCAAAGCATACGGCGAGATGCCTGATTCCTGAAAATCCGAAAGCAGGCAGCCGATGCCGATCGTGATCGACTCACGGTTGGTATAGAGAAATCCGGTGCCGACCATCCCGCGGGTGATTTTTCCGGCCATTTCTATGACGACACCCTGCCCACCTTGAACATTGAAGCGGTTTTCGATCGCCGACTCCGGCAGAAAGTGAATTTCCTTGGCGGCAAGCGCGACGTCACGCGGTTGCAACTCGCCGTGGAATCCGGCCTTGCGGGCAAGTAGGGAGTTGACCCCGTCGGCCAGAATTACGACGTCGGCGTAGACAGACCCGCCGGCGCGATCGGTTTGCACCCCTACTACGCGGCTTCCATCCATGTGCAGGTCGGTAACGGTGGTCTCACAGATGGTCAGGGCGCCGGCCTCCTGGACCTTCCGTGAAAACCATCGGTCAAATTGCGCCCGGATGATCGTATAGCGGTTGTGCGGCGGTCTGTTGAAGGCGTTTGAGCGGTATATCGAGCCGACGTAGGAGTCATCATCGAGCATCCAGGCACGCTGCTCGATGATGTGCCGCTCGAGTGGCGCGTCTTCGCGAAAGTCGGGAATGATCCGCTCCAGGGCGTGGGAGTAGAGGATCGCACCCTGCACATTCTTCGAGCCGGGATATTCCCCGCGCTCGATCTGCAGGACGGCGAGCCCCGCCCGTGCCAGAACGTAGGCTGCGGAGTTTCCGGACGGACCGGCGCCAACCACGATTGCATCAAATTTTTCTGCCACGTGTCACCTCCTTGGGTATCGCTATCCGGCGAGTTTCGCCGTGGCCAGATGTTGGCGAAACGCCTCAGTCAGCGCCGGCATGATCTGCATGGCGTTTCCCACGATTCCGTAGGTCGCAAAGTCAAAGATCGGCGCAGCCGGGTCCTCGTTGATTGCGATGATCACGTCAGCGCCTTCCATGCCGACGCGGTGCTGGATTGCGCCGGAGATGCCGGCGGCAATGTACAACTTGGGACGCACGGTCTTGCCGGTCTGACCTACCTGCCGTTCGGCACTCACCCACCCGGCCTGGACTACCGGGCGCGTTGCGCCCACTTCGGCGTGCAGGACGGAGGCCAGATCCCAGACGAGCTGGAAATTCTCCGGGCGTTTCAGACCGCGCCCGCCGGCGACAATAATGTCGGCGTACTCGAGCCGCGCCTGTTCTTGGTTGGCGTCGGGAATGAATTGAAGAACCTTGGTCATGATGTCGGCTTCAGCCAGTGCGATCCGCTGTTCGACAATGCGGCCGGTGCGATCGGTGTTACGCTCGGGCATTTGCATTACGCGCGGCCGTACCGTGGCCATCTGCGGGCGGTAATTCAGGGTCTGGATGGTGCACAGCAGGCTGCCGCCGAAAGTGGGGCGTGTTGCCGCCAGGCTGCGATTTTCCATGTCTATGTTGAGTCCCGTGCAGTCTGCGGTGAGTCCCGTACCAAGCGTGGTGGCAACGCTTCCGGCAAGGTCGCGGCCCAGGGTGGTGGCTCCCAGCAGCAGGATCTCGGGCTGGTACTCCCTGACCAATGCGGTCAGACTGCTCGTGTACGGGTCGTTACGATACTGAGCAAGCACCGGGTCCTCGACCAGGTAGCACAGGTCCGCCCCGTAGTGAAACGCCTCGGAGCAGAAGTCGCGCGTGGCCGCTCCGGGTTCGCCCATGACGACGCCGGCAAGTTCGACGCCGATACGGTCGGCGAGTTTTCGTCCCTCACCCAGCAGTTCCCAGGAGACGGGGTGTACCCTGTTGTGCTCGTGTTCAATAAACACCCAGACCCCTTTGTAGGCGGCCAGACGCGGATCGAACTCGACCCGGCGCCGGCCGGCGGGCTTTTTGGCAGGCGTGGTACTGGGGGCTTCGGCGGTCATGACATAGTCCTCATTGGCATGGGCGCTCAACCCGCCTGCTTGCGGATTTCGCGTTCGATGTGCGGGTAGCGGGTGAACAGTTTGGCGAGCAGGGTGACGGCGAGATCTGCCGGGGCGCCGGTCTGGGTTTCGATGCGTTCGGCCTTCTGCGCCCTGGGTTGCGGGGCGAATACCTTGGCGACCACGGTCGGCGATCCCTTTAGGCCGACTTTCTCGATGTCCTCGATACCGGCTGCGTCCTTGTCCCAGACCTTGAGCGGGTAGCGCGCGGCGCGGAACATGTCGCCCATGGTGGCGAAACGCATCTCGTTGACACCCTCCAGTATTGTGACCAGGCAGGGCAGGCGGGTCTTGAGTATTTGTGCACCGCCCTCGGCGCGGCGATGCACCACGATTTCCTTCTTTTCGACATCGATACCTTCGATTTTCGACACGTAGGTGAGCAGCTGCAGGCCCAGGCGTCTGGCAATTCCCGGCCCCACCTGGGCTGTGTCTCCGTCGATGGTCTGTTTCCCGGAAAATACCAAATCCACCGCCATGTCTTTCTGAATCTGCCTGATCGCCGCGGCCAGGGCGTAACTTGTGGCGAGGGTGTCAGAGCCGGCGAATGCGCGGTCGCTTACAAGGATGGCCTCGTCGGCACCGAAAGACAGGGCCTTGCGCAGGGCGGCTTCGGCCTGCGACGGACCCATGCACAGTACGGTGACGCGCCCGCCGTAGCGGTCCTTGAGCCGCAAGGCCTCTTCGAGCGCGTACAGATCATAGGGGTTGACGATTGCTGGAACGCCTTGACGCATGATCGTATTGGTTACCGGGTGCACCCGGATCTGGGCGCTGTCGGGGACCTGTTTGATGCAGACTATGATGTGCATGTCAGCCTCGGGTTCGGTGATCTTGTCCGGTCTGCGGCCCTTCGCCGGTGCCAGCGCGCCGTGATGGCAGAGTGCGGCGGAGGCTGGCGAGCGCGACACGCTTGCCGGTCATGTCCTGAAACACCCTGAAAACACGTTCCTGTGCCGGAGTCGAGTGCACGAAGTCCTCGTAGGCGCGCCGCAGCAGATCGCGATATGCGTCCCGAAGCGGACCCGACTCCAGTGTCGTCAGGCCCGGGGTGGCGCCGAGGTATTGCCGGAAGCGCTTCAGAATATGCAGCCGGCTCACGTGAACGACCGCCGGAATGTAGGAAATGGCAAAAAATTCGAGAAATTCCTCGGCGCTGGACAGAGCCTTCAGCTCGGTCAGCAGCTCGTTCATCGCAGCACTGATCTTCATGGCTGGACCTGCTCACGCGCGGAAGTCCTGGAGTCGGTCGCGGAAGCGGCCGCAGTGCAGGGCTGGGCGCAGGCGCAATGTTTGTTCTCATCCGCCAGAGGACCGGGCTGCGGGACAACGCGAAGCTGCTGTTCAAGGTTCTGGATGCGGTCGAGAAGGCTCGCAAGTGCCTTGCCGACCGGGTCCGGCATCAGGTGATGATCGAGATCAATGCCATGTTCGGGAATCCGGCGGCCGGTGAGAGGCAGCACAACCCGTCCCGGTATGCCAACCACTGTCATGTTGTCCGGTACATCCCGGATCACCACTGAGTTGGCGCCCACGCGGACGCCGCGGCCGATCCGTATCGGTCCCAGGATTTTGGCGCCGGCACCCACGATCACCCTGTCTTCCAGGGTCGGGTGTCGCTTCCCTGGTGTCCAGGAAACGCCTCCAAGCGTAACGCCGTGATACAGCGTAACGTCGTCGCCGATCACGGCGGTCTCGCCGATTACGACACCGCATCCGTGATCGATGAACAGTCTGCGGCCTATGGTCGCACCGGGGTGGATATCGACCTGCGTGAATGCCCGTGCCAGAAAAGCGGAAAATCGGGCGATGAAGTGCCAGTTGCGCCGCCACAGAAGGTGCGCAAGGCGATGGGCCATGATTGCATGGACTCCGGGATAGGCCAGCATGATTTCAAGACGCGTGCGCGCCGCAGGATCACGCTGGAATACGCAATCGATGTCCTCGCGCAGCCGTCTCCAGGACGCCGCTACGCGGGCGGTGATCGCAGGAAGCTTCAGGCGACTGCACTGTTCCATTTCATCATCTCCCGGTGAAAGCGCCGCAGATCGTCAGCATCTGGCGGCCGCTTGCTGGTCACTGCGTGCTGGCGTATGCGCGGCAGAAGCTCGCGCGCCTGGCTGCCCGTCAGCTCGATTCCGATCCGCGAGTAAGCCTGTTCGACGGCTGCCGATCCGGAATGCTTTCCGAGCACGATGCGGTGCGTCCTTCCGACCTCGGCAGGATCGAAACTCTGGTACGTAAGGGGATTTTTCATCAGACCGTCCACGTGAATTCCGGATTCGTGTGTGAACACCGATTCGCCGACGATGCTTTTGTTGGCGGCCACCGGGCGGCCGGAAGCCGTTGCGACCAGCTGCGAAATGCCAGGGAAGCATTTCGTGTCCACGCCGGTCTCGATGCCATACAGATGGCGCATGGCCATGGTGACCTCCTCGAGCGGGGCATTGCCGGCGCGCTCGCCGAGCCCGTTCACCGTGGTGTTGATATGTGTGGCCCCCGCGAGGGCGGCGGCCAGGGTGTTGGCGGTCGCCAGGCCGAGGTCATCATGTGCGTGCATCTCGATGTCCATGTCGATGCTGGCGGAAAGTTGACGAATGCGCCTGAAGGTCGTGAACGGGTCCAGCAGGCCCAGGGTGTCCGCGTAGCGCAAGCGCCGGGCGCCGGCAGCGCGCGCGGTCTCGGCGACCTGCACCAGAAAGTCAAAGTGCGCGCGGGACGCGTCCTCGGCGCCTACGCAGACCTCAAGACCGGCCTCGACAGTGGTACGCACGCAGCACTCCACCCGATGCAGTACCCAGCCATGATCGTGCCCGAGCTTGTGGTGAATATGGATGTCGGAAACTGGAATCGACAGATTGACAACGTCGACAGGGCATCGGCAGACGGCGTCGATGTCCTCATCAGTCATGCGTCCCCATACCATAAGTCGAACCGGAAGCCGCAGCGCAGCAATGGCCTGGATGGTCTCCTGCTCGGCCCCGCCCATGGCCGGAATGCCGATCTCCATCTCCGGAACCCCGGCCGCGGCAAGCGCGCGGGCGATGGAAAGTTTTTCCTCGACTGTGAATGCGACACCGGCGCTCTGTTCGCCGTCGCGCAAGGTCGTGTCGTTCACAATGATGCTACGTTCCGGCATGCCTGATTTCCTGATGAGTCCGTCTTCTCTCGGGCAGTATTTAGCAAACGGCATGCCAGACGAGAACAGAACATTTTTTCGGACGGAATCAGCTACTTGTGTGCGGACGATCAGAAAATGGTCGGATGCGGATCCGACAATGTCGGGGGTTTGTCGCGTTCACGACACGCGTCCGCGGCTGTGATCAGCGTCTCTCGCTGGTGTGATTCCGGTGGCAGGACGGAATTTGATCGTTTCGAATGCGGGTCGAGACAGGTGACCGGGCGGTTCTGTCGTTGGGATGCTCGCATCGAATCGCGTACCGCCTTGTGCTTCGGGGCCAGGGTGACGGGACGGCGGCCTCGACTTCGGCAGAACCGGGCCGGATCGCTTATGAAGAACCTGTCGGACTCAGTGGCGTCTGAAGTCCGGGCGATTTCCTGACGGTTCGCTGCAAGCGAGGTTGCATTGGTGAAATCTCTGGCGTATTCGATCCAGCCCGTCCCGGCATCACCGGTGCCCGCAACCCCGGCCCTCTGGTACGGTAATTGCTGTGCTTCGGATGGAAGCAGCGAGCTGATACGGGAAATCGACGCGGGTGTGGCAGCGTCGGCGGCGTGTGTGCAGGCGCCACCGGCGCGGCAGTTCCGGGAGCATCAATTGAATGCGCTGAGAATCGAACACATTGAAAATCAGGGAAATCTTGAGCTGATCGCCATCTACGAGATCAGCAAGATCCTGAGCTCGTCCCTGGATCTCCAGCAGACTGTGCGTGAGGTACTGAACGTCCTGTCGTCGTGCCTCAAGATGCGTCGCGGCATGGTCAGTTTGGTGCATGACGGAGACGAGCTGCACGTTATTGGTGCATCTGGCCTGTCGCAGACGGCGATCCAGCGCGCGCGTTACCGTGTCGGTGAAGGCATCACCGGCCGGGTCATGAAGTCCGGCATGCCCATGGTCGTGCCTGATATCGCGCAGGAACCGCTGTTTCTCAACCGCAGCGGCGCGCGTGACCTGGGCGACCGGCAGACGATCGCCTTCATCGGTGTACCGATCAAGACCGGGCGCCGGGCCTTTGGGGTGCTTAGTGTTGATCGCGACGTCGGTGGCCAGGTCACCAACTTCGAACGCGACGTGCGCTTCCTGACGATGGTCGCAAACCTGATCGGCCAGACAATGCAGCTGCATCAGAACGTGGTGGCCGAACGCGAACAGCTTCTGCAGGAGAAGAGCCGCCTGCAGAAGGAGCTGCACGGCCGGTACAGTCTCGACAACGTCATCGGCCAGAGCAAGCGCATGCAGGAGGTGTTTGCCGAGGTGCACCATGCGGCACCGACGCGCAGCACGGTGCTGCTGCGCGGGGAGTCCGGAACCGGAAAGGAGGTGATTGCGCGTGCCGTGCATACGCTCAGTCCGCGCAAGGATGGTCCGTTCATCCGGGTGAACTGTGCGGCGCTCACCGAGTCGTTGCTTGAGAGTGAGCTCTTTGGGCATGAGAAGGGCGCATTCACCGGCGCTACCCAGGAACGGAAGGGACGCTTCGAACTCGCCCACGGAGGCACACTGTTTCTCGACGAGATCGGCGAGATCTCTCCGGCCTTTCAGACCAAATTGCTGCGCGTGTTGCAGGAGCGGGAATTCGAGCGCGTGGGCGGCAGCAGATCAATCCGGGTCGACGTGCGTCTGATATTCGCCACCAATTGCAACCTCGAGGAGGCGGTATCGGCGGGCCGGTTCCGTGAGGACCTGTACTTCCGCGTCAATGTGGTCACCATCTTTCTGCCGGCGCTGCGGGAGCGGCGCGAGGATATCAGCCTGCTGGCGGAGCACTTTCTCGAAAAATACAACCGGGACAACGCCCGGCGGCTGGCCGTTTCAACCAGGGCTCTGGAGGTGATGCTGAGCTGCAACTGGCCGGGCAACGTGCGCGAGCTGGAGAACTGCGTGGAGCGCTCTGCGACCATGACCCGCGGCGGCGTGATTCGCGAGGCTGACTTGCCTTGTCAGCAGGGCAAGTGTCTTTCAATGGTGCTTCAAAGCTACGGTCGACGTGCGGATGGGCCGGAGCGCACACCCGGACGCGTTGGAAATGTGGTTTCCCTGTCGGCACCAGCGGGGGGTGCCGCCGGGCCCGTTCCCGCAGCGGGTGTCCCGGAAACCGAGCGCGAGCGGCTTGTCCAGGCGATGGAACAGTGCGGCTGGGTGCAGGCGAAGGCCGCACGGCTTCTCAATCTTACGCCGCGTCAGGTCGGTTACGCCCTGCGCAAGTACCGCATCACCGTCAAGCGGTTCTGATCGGGACCTGCCTCCGCCATCTTCGCATTCGGTTGTTCGCTTCCAGACAAAATCCCGACATCGGGTCGCAGCTGTAGGAGTTGCGACAGGAGTCTTTTGCCAAACTTCCGGATTTCAGGCGTATTTTTCGGACTTTAGTCCGTGGCACGGTCGTTGCTAATCCTGTTGCACAACCTTTAGGTACCGCGCCGTCAACCGGTGATGGCGCGGGTGCGAGCAGGAGCCACCAT
Source organism: Pseudomonadota bacterium (assembly GCA_021785515.1). Taxonomy (GTDB): domain Bacteria; phylum Pseudomonadota; class Gammaproteobacteria; order Acidiferrobacterales; family UBA6901; genus JAJYCY01. The sequence goes on from JAJYEX010000002.1 coordinate 70,594, forward strand.
GCAAGATGACAGGCAACAGCTGGAAAAGCGCACGCAGAACCCGACCGCTGAATGCGCCGGCCTGGTCTTCGGAGAGCAGGCCGCGCCACAGGGCTGCAGCGCCGGGGGCAATGGACGAATGGGATGCGGTTCCGGTGCCGGGCGGGGAGACCTGCCCCCGGAAATCTGGGAAAAAATCAGGAATCACCCCTGCTACAGTGAAGCGGCACACCACCACTACGCGCGCATGCACGTGGCGGTCGCGCCGGCGTGCAACATCCAGTGCAACTACTGCAACCGGAAATACGATTGCGCCAATGAGTCGCGCCCCGGGGTAGTAAGCGAGCGCCTTACGCCTGAGCAGGCGGCAAAAAAAGCACTGGCCGTGGCCTGCGCCATCCCGCAGATGACGGTTCTCGGCATAGCTGGACCCGGCGACCCGCTTGCCAATCCGGAAAAGACGTTCAAGACCTTCGGGCTTGTGGCGCAGGCCGCGCCCGACATCAAGCTGTGTCTGTCCACAAACGGCCTGGCGCTACCGGAACATGTGAACAGAATCAAGGCTCTCAATGTCGATCACGTCACCATCACCGTTAACATGGTCGATCCTGAGGTCGGCGCGCAAATCTACCCGTGGGTGTTCTTCAGGCACAAGCGCTACACCGGCCGGGATGCGGCCAGGATACTCTCGCAGCGCCAGCTGCAGGGTCTCGAGATGCTCGCCGAGCGCGGCATCCTGTGCAAGGTCAACTCGGTGATGATCCCGGGAATCAACGACGAGCACCTGGTCGAGGTGAATCGAGCAGTAAAGTCGCGTGGCGCGTTTCTGCACAACATCATGCCGCTTATCTCGGCGCCTGAGCATGGCACGGTGTTCGGGCTGAACAATCAGCGCGGACCGACGGCGCGGGAGCTGAAGGCGTTGCAGGATCGCTGCGAAGGCGAAATGAACATGATGCGGCACTGCCGCCAATGCCGTGCCGACGCTGTCGGACTTTTGGGTGAGGACCGATCAGCGGAGTTCACCACCGAAAAGGTGATGGCCGCCGAGGTGCGCTACGACGTTTCGGCGCGCCGGACTTACCAGCAGGCGGTCGAAAGCGAGCGCATGGCGAAGGCCGCCGCAAAACAGGCCGAGTTGAGCACTTGCTCCGGAAAGTTCAGTGACATCGCTATCCAGGTGGCTGTCGCCACCAAGGGCGGCGGGCGGATCAACGAGCACTTCGGTCACGCCAAGGAGTTCCAGATTTACGAGATCGGAACGGCCGGGGTCAAGTTCGTGGGGCACCGGCGCGTGGACCTCTACTGTCAGGGCGGGTACGGCGAGGAGGACGTACTACCCGTGATTGTACGCGCCCTCAATGACTGCGTCGCGGTTTTTGTCGCCAAGATCGGGGGTTGTCCGCGCGATACGCTGCAGGCGGCGGGCATCGATCCGGTGGATCGCTATGCGCACGGTTTCATCGAACAGTCGGCGATTTCCTACTTCAAGGACTACCTAGAAAAGCTCGAGCGTGGAGACATCGTTCACGTCCCGCGCGGGGATGGCGCAATCCGGCAGGGAGCCTATGTGGCGGCGTAACGCAGCTGTGCCGAGTCCGGGGTTGCTGAGCATCGGGTTATACGTGCCCAGATTTTAAAAAAAACGTCAGGAGACAGACATGGCCTACAAGATCGTTGGTTCCCAGTGCACAGCCTGTGCGGCGTGTGAGCCGGAGTGCCCGAACAATGCAATCCGCGAGAAAGAAGGCACCTACCTCATCAAGTCCGAGAAATGCACCGAGTGCATCGGCTATTTCGACGATCCGCAGTGTGTGGCGGTATGTCCGGTGGACGATACCTGCGTAATCGATGCCGCATATCCACGCTACCAGGCGTCGGCCTAGGAGCAATCATGACTATCGATATCAGCCACCTTGCCGAAGCCTTTATGCGCCGCATGATCCGCCTGGCAGCGCTTGACGGAGGAGGGTTCCGGTTGTCGGTAAGTAGCGGTGGCTGCGCCGGACTGGATTCGAAATTCGGCGTCGAAGCGGCACCGCGTCCTGGTGACGTGGTACTTGAATACCGCGGTATCCGCATCTTTCTGTCTGCGGAGAGCCTGCCGCTGCTTGAGGGTGTGACTGTCGATTTTTCTGATACGCCGACCGCATCCGGTTTCGTGTTCCGTGATCCGAAAAGTGATCCGAAGAATAGTGCTTGCGCCTGTGGCAGTCCGGCGGTTGGCCGTATGGAATTTCACAACCTGATGCGCCGGCACTGAGAAAACGCCGACAACGCCATGAACATGAATCGCGACAGGGAAGTGGTGGAGCTGGACGGGCCGCCGTGCTTTGAGTATGGCCAGAAGGTGCGGTCGCGGCGCACGGTGCGCAATGACGGCACGTTTTGCGGCAAGGACATCGGTGAAATCCTCGTACGCAAGGGAGAGACCGGCTACATTGTCAGCATCGGCACGTTTCTGCAGCAGTTTTATATCTATGGCGTGGATTTTTTCGAACGTGGTTATCGGGTAGGCATGAAGGGCCGGGAGATCGAGCCGGTCTCAGGGGTTCCGAACGCGAGCGAAACATGAACGCAGACCGCAAGGCGAAGTACCAGTGGGGGCAGCGCGTAGAGTCTGTCCCGGACCTGTACAACGACGGGTCCTGCCCGCAGTGGCCGCTACAGGAGCTGCGGGTGTGCGCCGGGGCACACGGCGAGATTGTGCGGGCCGGCCACACATGCCGAGAGTGGCGTGCCGGTATTTCTGGTCGAGTTTACCGCAGACCGGGTGGCGGGCTGCCTGAAAGAGGAGATCACGCCGCTATGACCGGGAACGGGAAATGAGTGCGATTGTCATGCTGCCGGCACGTTGCGCGGCGGGTGGACTGCATCCAAACGATGTCGAACGTAAGCGCATCGAGCGAACGCTGGGCCAGCGCAAGCGCTACCGCTACGTCCGGCCGCGGGTGCGAGCGGTGGCGGGCGGTTATCTCATTGACAGTCCTTGCTGTTCGCGCAATATCGACGCCGACGGTGAGGTGGTAGACATTGCGCTGCTGCTGTACGGCGGGGAGCCGCAAACCTGGGAACTGTACGCCAGGGATCACCGTGCCCAGAAATGGTGCTGGTACGCGAGCTACGTTCGGATCAGCGATCTGTTGGGGGATCTCAACGCCGACAAGAAGCGGGTGTTTTGGAAATGAACGTGCTGACTGACACCGTGTATCTCGACATCAACGCGACTACATGGGTGGCCGAAGAATGCCATGGAAGCCATGGCGGCATGCCTATAGCGGGGTCCTGGAAATTCCTCGAGCACGCACCGTCCGGGCGACGAGTCGCGCCAGCGGCTAAATGCGGCGCGTACATCGATCCGGTTTTCGCCTGGCCGGTACAACACGGCACGGGACATTGAGCGGCTGCTTGCGGCCTTGCCCGGGATCGCAGGTGAGACGGCGGCGCAGGTTGCCTGATCCGCACAGATTTGTTGGAACGGAGAAATGCGATGAAAGTAATGATACGCCGAAGCGCCGAAGGGGTGCTTTCAGCTTATGTTGCCAAGAAGGATCTGGAAGAACCGATCGTTGCCATGGAACGGCCGGAGATGTGGGGCGGGCGGGTGACGCTTGCCAACGGCTGGGAACTGGAGTTGCCGTCGCCGGAACCCGGTACGGTTCTCCCGGTCACGGTCGAAGCGCGTCGTGTGAGCTCCTGACCGGCGTGCACGCCGGCGTTATCGAAGCAGCAAAAGGGAGGATCCTGCCCGTGCAGACCCTCGATGATATCCGCGTGGCCCTGAACCGCGGTTGCGCTGTGCCCTATCTCGGCCCTGGTATGCTGGCGCTCGCGGCGCAGGCCGGACCAGGCGACCCGCCACCGGGCATGTCAGCCGAGGCCCTGGTCGGTCGGCTGACGACCAGGATAAGCGTGCCGCACAAGATCCGGAACAATCTCGGCGCCGCAACCCAGTTCATTGAAAACTTCAAGCACCGCAAAACCGTACGCGCGTTCATGACCGAGGCGTTCGGTGTGGAGCTGCGCCCGTCCACCGTCCATTATTGGCTTGCTTCACAGCCCTCGTTACCGCTTCTGATCCACGCCTGGTACGACGATCTGCCGCAACGCGCGCTGGCAGCGCGCGCCGACTGGGGTGTGGTTCAGGGCGTGAGCCAGGCCGAACATGCGGGGGCCTGGGTGCAGTATTTCAGCGCTTCGGGGGTACCGGTGCAACCGGACATGGCCGAAACATGGCCGTCACTGCTTTACCAGCCGATTGGCTCGGTATCGCCGGCTGCCAATTTTCTGGTGTCGGATTCGGACTTTGTGGAAGTGCTCACCGAGATTGATATCCAGACACCGATTCCTCCGGCAGTGCAGGAGCGCCGTGCCGGTCGGTCGTTTCTGTTTCTCGGCTGTCGCTTTGCCAGCCAGATCGAGCGCAGCTTCGCCCGCCAGATCATGAAGCGCTCTTCGGACCGTCACTGGGCGGTGCTGCCCGAGACCCCCACACGCAACGAGGAGCGCTTTCTTGCAGAGCAGAACATAGAGCGGATTCCATTGCCGATCGCAGTCTTTATGTCGCTGCTGGATGGCCTCGCTGTTGCGAGCGCTGCCATCGCACCCTGATGGCGTGGGCTATGGGGCGGCGCAGGATCGGCGGAACCGGCCTCCAGCGATAGGCGGGCATCTGACGGGCGGTGTTCGCGCCTTCGGGTTTTTCATGGGAGCTGCCAAAACTCATGTTGGGAGTTTTCCGGTGTCAGTGAAGGCTGAAGACAGCGCGAGCAGGGCTTCTGTCTGGGCTTCAATGGTTTCCCGGATTTCGGGATCGAGTGCCTTGAGCCAGCGCTCGGGGATGTCGTCCGCCCCGTATGCGGCACCGGCGAGCATGCCTGCCAGTGCGCCGTTGGTGTCGGCGTCCTCACCGCAATTGACCACCGCGGTGAGGCAGCTCTCGAATCCGTCGCTGCGGAAAAAGTGATGCAATACCGTCTGAACGGTGTCCACGATGTAGCCGGAGGCGCGACCCGGGTAGGGGTCGAAGCGGAACAGAGGAAACCGGGTGACGAGCCGGTTGGCCTCGACGCGGCACGCCTTCAGGCCGCCGCCGCCGAGCAGCCGGCGCGTCATGGTTCCGAGCGCCAGTGTCGCGGCGTCAGATAGTGGATGGTTGTGGGTGAGATGACATTGTGCGATGGTCCAGCGCTCGTAGGCCTGGTCCTCACCCAAAGTGGCAAGCGTTACCGGAAGATTGCGCATGCACGCGCCGTTGCCGGCATCCCCTTCGTTCGACGGGGCTTCAAGGCTGCCATCCAGCATGTAGCGCCGGATTCCACGACGGCAGATGTTGCCGACGTCTACCGGCTTGCCGCGCAGCCAGACCACGAACGCCCTGGCGGCGGCTTGCGGGTCCCAGTCACCCTCATTGACAATCGCTGCGCCTAAAGCCAACGCCATTTCAGTATCATCGGTTATCTGGCCTGGCTTCAGGCGCAGCCAGCCGCCGCCGCGCATGCGTCGGTGAATGCCATAGGCGGCCTCGATTTCGCGCGGCGTCATGAACTCGACGGTCGCACCCAGTGCATCGCCGACGGCAAAGCCGAGATATGCCCCTACAGCCCGGCGCCGGATCTGGTTTTGGTCCATGCCGTTACAGGTGTCCCAGGTCCACGCGATAGTCGCCCCCGATAACGAGGTACTCGTCCTCGCCGGTCAGCGGGTGGGTTGGCAGCAGGTCACGGAAAAAGAGGATTTTCGCTGCGGGCACGTCGACCTCAAGTATCATCGTGCCAAAGGTGTCGGCGATGGCGCGGTCGGCGGAAAACGAGGTCAGGCTGTTCAATCGCACGATGGCACTATGACGGCCGGGACGTTCCAGGACCTCGTGCTCCGCGAAGTCGTTGACGCCACGGTAGAGCGTGACGTGGTGGCGACCGCCACGGCGTGCCAGCGACCACTGACAGAATTCATACAACAGATCAAGCTGAAGGTTGATGGTGTTGTTGTGAAAGCGGCTCGACATCTTTTCCTCTACATAGGTGATCCAGGCCGGTGAGCCCACGCGCCGTATGGGGCTCTTGTGAAAGCCGGGCAGCAGTCCGAAGCGGCTTTCCACCCAGCCTTTTATGACAGCACCGGACTGGCCGTTCGCGTCGTAGCCCCAGCCCTCGAGCAGCTGGCGATAACTCGCTCGAAATCGGCGCCGGCCGTGTGCAGTCGCCGCTTCAGCGCCGAAGAGGGCGTGCATGTACTTCTCGAATGCCTCGGCCGCCTGGGCGGGGTCAACCGCCAGCGCCAGCATCTCGAACAGCGCCGAATTGGTTTCACGGGTACCGGCTATGTGCAGCGCGATGGGGCGGTCATTGAATGCCTGACTGGCCAGAAGCCCCGTTGGAACGCCGACCAGGTTGGTCGAGTGGCCGGGCCAGTCGCCGTTCATTCCCTGTCCTAAAGGAAATCGAAGAAGCCGGAGGCAGGTCGGCTAGACTGCCATAACCGGAATGGTCACCACCGTCCGGCGGCCCAGAATCCGGTCCACCTTGCGGCGCACGGACTCCACAGCCAGCGGTTTGACGAGCAGGCCGCTCGCGCCTGCCTGCAGGCACGGCTGCGCCAGGCAGTCGTCAAATGCATCCGCGACAAGGATTATTTTTGCTTGCGGGTTGGAACCTGTGAGGATGTCCAGCACCACCATGCCATGCGTGTGCACCACCGGGAGGCCTAGCAGGATCAGGTCCGGACGGCCCTGCGCCCCTTGGGCCAACAACTGCTCGACATCGGACAGTTCATGGGTTTCGTAGTGGTCCTGCAACATGAAGGCGAGTGCTGCGGGCGTGATCTCGTCGCTGTCCAGCACAAAAACCAGTTTACTTTCCGTCGCCCGTGTCGTGTCGATGCCGATCTGCATGTTGCCCCCGCTTTAGCGATTTCGGTCTAAGCAAAGCAATTTCCGTTCCGTCACGCGGTGTCTTTGCAATCCGCCGCGAATGCCCGCCCTGACGTGGCAGCGCCTGCCGGACAGGGCAACAAACAGTGTTTCATTCGAGACAGCGATCGGACGAGATGTCCGGTTTGAGACAAGTCCGACACTGCATGCCGGGCGCCGTTTTCCGCGAAATCCGGGCGTTTGCGCCGTTTTTCCGTAATGGCACGGCAGTTGCTTTACCGGTGCATTGACGACTGCTGCGTGGGGCCCGCAATAGAGGCGGGCCGTCCGACGGCACAAGATTTCGATAAGGAGACAAACTATGGCTGGGTTACGGCAGATCGCGTTTTACGGAAAAGGCGGTATCGGAAAGTCTACGACCTCACAGAACACCCTCGCGGCGCTGGCCGAGATGGGGCAGAGGATTCTCATCGTCGGTTGTGACCCGAAGGCCGATTCCACGCGTCTCATTCTGCATGCCAAGGCGCAGGATACGATCCTGAGTTTGGCGGCAGAGGCCGGAAGCGTGGAGGACCTCGAGCTCGACGATGTGATGAAAACCGGCTACAAGGACATACGCTGCGTCGAGTCGGGTGGACCGGAGCCCGGTGTGGGCTGCGCGGGGCGCGGCGTAATCACGTCGATCAATTTTCTCGAGGAGAACGGCGCCTACGAAGGCATCGACTACGTATCGTACGACGTCCTGGGCGACGTGGTGTGTGGCGGCTTTGCCATGCCAATCCGGGAAAACAAGGCCCAGGAAATCTACATCGTCATGTCCGGGGAAATGATGGCGATGTACGCGGCCAACAACATTTCCAAGGGCATCCTGAAATATGCCAACTCCGGCGGTGTGCGTCTCGGCGGGCTGGTGTGCAACGAACGCCAGACCGACAAGGAACTCGAGCTGGCCGATGCGCTTGCCAAGAAACTCGGCACCCGGCTCATCCACTTCGTGCCGCGCGACAATGTCGTGCAGCACGCGGAGCTGCGACGCATGACCGTGCTCGAGTATGCGCCCGACTCGAAGCAGGCAGACGAATACCGCGCGCTTGCCGGAAAAATCCACGCGAATGCCGGAAAGGGCGTCATTCCCACGCCTATTACCATGGATGAACTGGAAGAGCTGCTTATGGAGCACGGCTTGATGAAGGCGGTTGACGAGTCCATTGTCGGCAAGACCGCCGCAGAAATGACGTCCGCTGCCTGACAGAATGGCCGGGCGAACGGCGGCGGTCATGCATAGCGTAAACCTGACGCCGAATCAAACACTCTGTGTTCCGCCCCGCAGCAACTGACGATATTTACTGGAGACAACCATGAGCCTTACGGCAGAGGAAGTGAAGGCCCGCAACAAGGACCTGATCGACGAGGTCCTAAAGGCCTATCCCGAAAAGACCGCCAAGAAGCGCACCAAGCATCTGGGTACCTTCGACGAGGGCAATCCGGATTGCGGCGTCAAGTCCAATATCAAGTCCATTCCGGGAGTGATGACCATCCGCGGTTGCGCCTACGCCGGTTCCAAAGGCGTGGTATGGGGGCCGATAAAGGATATGGTGCACATCAGCCACGGCCCGGTTGGTTGCGGGCAGTATTCCTGGGGATCGCGCCGCAACTACTACGTCGGAACGACCGGTGTAGACAGCTTCGTAACCATGCAGTTTACGTCCGATTTCCAGGAAAAGGATATTGTGTTCGGCGGTGACAAGAAGCTCTCCAAGATCATCGATGAAATTCAGGTGCTGTTTCCGCTCAACAAGGGCATCAGCATCCAGTCTGAATGTCCCATCGGTCTGATCGGGGACGACATTGAGGCGGTGTCCAAAGTCAAAGGCAAGGAGTACGGAAAGACCATCGTGCCGGTGCGCTGCGAGGGCTTCCGCGGCGTCTCCCAGTCCCTTGGCCATCACATTGCCAACGACGCCATCCGGGATTGGGTATTCGACAAGGCGCCGACGCAGACCCAGACGTTTCAGTCCACGCCGTATGACGTGGCAATCATCGGCGATTACAACATCGGTGGCGACGCCTGGTCCTCGCGCATTCTGCTGGAAGAAATGGGGCTGCGAGTGATCGCGCAGTGGTCCGGAGATGGGTCGCTTGCAGAACTTGAGGCAACGCCGAAAGCCAAGCTCAATGTGCTGCACTGCTACCGATCCATGAATTACATTTCCCGCCACATGGAGGAAAAGTACGGAATTCCATGGGTCGAGTACAACTTCTTCGGTCCGACCAAGATTGAAGACAGTCTGCGCAGAATCGCAGGTCACTTTGACGACCGCATCAAGGACGGTGCCGAGCGCGTCATCGCCAAGTACCGGCCGCTGATGGACGCGGTGATCGCCAAGTACAAGCCACGCCTGCAGGGCAGAAAGGTGATGCTGTTTGTCGGAGGCCTGCGGCCGCGCCACGTCATCGGTGCTTACGAGGATCTCGGCATGGAGGTGGTCGGCACCGGTTACGAGTTTGGACACAACGACGACTATCAGCGCACCACGCACTATGTCAAGGACGGCACGCTGATCTACGACGACGTCACCGGATACGAATTTGAGAGATTTGTGGAGAAGGTTCAGCCCGATCTGGTGGGTTCCGGGATCAAGGAGAAGTATGTGTTCCAGAAGATGGGTGTGCCATTTCGCCAGATGCATTCCTGGGACTATTCAGGCCCGTATCATGGTTATGACGGTTTTGCGATCTTTGCGCGCGACATGGACATGGCGATCAACGCGCCCGTGTGGGGCCTGACGAAGGCGCCGTGGAAATAGCATGTGCAAGGTGGGTGGGGCGCGCAGCGCCCTGAGCCGAAGAACCACAGCAGCGGTCCGGACTTGATGTGCCGCCGGCCCGCTCCCAAGACAGTAGAGACAGTGCCATGACCCAAAATTCCGATAACGTTCTCGATCACTTTGACCTGTTCCGCGGCCCGGAATACCAGGAGATGTTCAAGAACAAAAGAAAGAACTTTGAGAATCCAGTCGCCGATTCCGGAGTGGATGAGGTTTGCGAGTGGACCAAGACCATGGAGTACCGCGACAAAAACTTCGCGCGCCAGGCGCTGACAATCAATCCGGCCAAAGCCTGCCAGCCTCTGGGGGCGGTATTTGCGTCCGTGGGTTTTGAGGGAACGTTGCCCTTCGTGCATGGCTCGCAGGGCTGTGTCGCATACTACCGCTCGCATCTTTCCCGGCACTTCAAGGAGCCGACGTCCTGTGTGTCGTCCTCGATGACCGAGGACGCCGCGGTGTTCGGCGGCCTGAACAACATGATAGACGGGTTGGCCAATGCCTACAGCCTCTACAAGCCGAAAATGATTGCGGTGTCGACTACCTGCATGGCGGAAGTCATCGGCGACGATCTAAACGGCTTTATCAAGAACGCCAAGGACAAGGGGTCGGTACCGCAGGACTTTGATGTTCCCTATGCCCATACCCCGGCGTTTGTGGGCAGCCACGTGACCGGCTACGACAACGCGCTCAAGGGCATTCTCGAGCATTTCTGGAATGGCCGGGAGCGCAGTGTCTGCGAGCGGATAAACTTCATCGGCGGGTTTGACGGCTTCGCAGTCGGCAATCTGCGGGAGGTCAAACGCCTGCTGGGACTGATGGGTGTTGAGCACACGATTCTGGCGGATAACAGCGACGTCTTCGATACGCCTACCGACGGCCAGTTCCGCATGTATGACGGTGGTACGACGCTCGAGGATACCAAAGCCGCGCTTGATGCGCGGGCCACGGTGTCCATGCAGGAGTTCTGCACGGAGAAGACCCTCGCCTATTGCCGGGAACATGGGCAGGAGGTTGCTGCCCTCAACTACCCCGTTGGAGTGCGCGGAACCGACCGGTTTCTGATGGAGATCGCCAGACTAACCGGCAAGCCCATCCCGGAAGCAATCGTCAAAGAGCGGGGAAGAATGGTAGATGCAATCGCCGATTCACAGTCGCACATACACGGTAAGCGCTTTGCGCTCTACGGCGATCCTGACGTGACTCTCGGTCTGACAGAATTTTTGCTTGAGCTGGGTGCCGAGCCGGTGCACGTCCTGTCTACGAACGGTGGCAAGGAATGGGAAGCCAGAGTGCAGGCGCTGCTGGACGGCTCGCCTTTCGGGCGCGGTGGTCACGCGTACCCGGGCAGGGATCTGTGGCACATGCGCTCGCTGCTGTTTACTGAGCCTGTCGATTTCCTGATCGGGAACACCTACGGCAAGTACCTGGAACGCGACACGGGAATTCCCCTCATCCGCATCGGCTTCCCGATCTTCGATCGCCATCACAAGCACCGCTACCCGGTGTGGGGTTATCAGGGTGCGATGAACGTGCTGGTGTGGGTGCTGGACAAGATCTTCGATGAAATGGACAGACACAGCAATCTGGCTTCGAAGAACGACTACAGCTACGACATCATCCGCTAGGCGGCGGATTGCCGGCCGGGCGGGCGGCAGAGGAGCTGCGTTATGACAACCGTGACGTTTCTCGCTGCACCGTTCAGCCGGCGCATGGTGGCCCGGGTGTCGCCGTCCGGGCAGCGCAAACTGCTCAGTGTCATACGGGCTGTCGGATTGCCACGGGACTGCGAGAGCTGCAGCGGGCTGCACGGACAGTGCGCGGTAAAAGTCGTTGTCAAGCGTGCGGATTCGCGCGTCGGGCGCGTACGTTTGGGTGAGGAGGAGAAGCGGGCGCTGTATGAGGCCGGCAAAATCGGACGCGAGCAATACGAGGCCGAGGAACTGCCGGACACCCCGCCGCTCTGGCGCCTGGTCTGCCAGTACGTGGTGCGGGAAGAGGACGAAATCGTCGTGGTGCTGTGAGACTTGCAGTGGTTGCGGAGGCCTGAATGAACACGCTTACGAATAAGGTCCAGGACGTATTCTGCGAGCCGGGCTGTGGAAAAAACCAGGCCAAGGGGGAAAAAGAACGCAAAAGTGGCTGCAGCAAACAGCTCAAGCCCGGAGCCGCTGCCGGAGGTTGTGCGTTCGACGGAGCAAAGATCGCGCTGCAGCCCATCACCGACGTGGCGCATCTGGTGCACGGGCCGATCGCCTGCGAGGGAAATTCCTGGGACAACCGTGGAGCCGCGTCTTCGGGGCCCGCGCTGTACCGAACCGGATTTACCACTGACATCAGCGAGTCCGACGTGGTGTTCGGCGGAGAAAAGCGGCTGTTCAGGGCGATAAAGGAGATCATAGACAAGTACGATCCGCCGGCGGTGTTTGTATATCAGACGTGCGTGACAGCAATGATTGGCGATGACATCGAGGCGGTGTGCAGGGCCGCGGCGAAGAAGTTTGCAAAGCCGGTGATCCCCGTGAATGCTCCTGGTTTCGTCGGGAGCAAGAATCTTGGCAACAAGCTGGCCGGTGAGGCATTGCTCGACTACGTGATCGGTACCGAGGAGCCGGAGCGGACAACTCCTTATGACATCAACATAATCGGGGAATATAACCTTTCGGGTGAGCTGTGGCAGGTGAAACCGCTGCTTGATGAGCTTGGTATCCGGATCGTGGCGTGTATTTCCGGAGATGCGCGTTACCACGACATAGCGTGCAGCCACCGGGCGCGGGCGGCGATGATGGTGTGCTCCAAGGCCATGATCAATATTGCGCGCAAGATGAAGGAGCGCTACGGGATTCCGTTCTTTGAAGGATCGTTCTACGGCATTTCGGATACCAGTGAGGCGCTTCGTTCCGTTGCCGGTCTGCTGGTCCAGCGCGGTGCCCCAGAAGAACTGATTGAGCGTACCGAGGCTGTGATCCGGCGCGAGGAGACGCGTGCCTGGGAACAGCTGCTGCCCTATCGTGAGCGTCTTGGTGGCAAACGCGTGCTGCTGATCACCGGCGGCGTCAAGTCCTGGTCTGTGGTCTCTGCCATCCAGGAGGTCGGCATGATCGTGGTCGGAACCAGCGTGAAGAAGTCGACCAAGGAGGACATTGAGCGGGTCAAGGAAATCATGGGCGAGAACGCGCATTTGTTTGACGAACTCCCGCCGCGCGAGATGTATCGAATGCTCAAGGAGGCACAGGCCGACATCATGCTCTCCGGCGGGCGCTCACAGTTCGTGGCGCTCAAAGCCAGAATGCCATGGCTAGACATCAATCAGGAACGTCATCACGCCTACGCCGGCTACGACGGGATGGTGGCGTTGGTGCGCGAGATTGACAAAAGCCTTTACAACCCGGTGTGGGAGCAGGTGCGGTGCCCCGCTCCATGGGAACAGCGGCAGGCGGCATCGGTGACCGGAAGCGAAGCAATCGGCGACGCCACGAAGTTTGGCGGTGTGCCCGTCAGGCCGCGGCTCGTGCACCCGGGGGCATAGCCCATGGCCGTTGTCGTGACGTTAAAAAAGGCATGTGCGGTCAATCCACTCAAGATGAGTCAGCCGATTGGTGCGGCGCTCGCCTTTTTGGGGCTGAACCGCTGTTTGCCAGTACTGCATGGTTCCCAGGGCTGCACGGCCTTCGGGCTGGTGCTGTTTGTGCGCCACTTCCGCGAAGCCATTCCGTTGCAGACCACGGCCATGAACGAGGTCACTACCGTTCTAGGCGGCATGGAGAACATCGAGCAGGCCATACTTAATATATATACCCGCGCCCGTCCTGCGATTATCGGCATCGCCTCCACCGGACTTACCGAAACCAAGGGTGACGACGTCGACGGTTGCCTGAAACTGATTCGAAAGGGGCATCCGGAGCTCGACAAAGTGGCCATTGTCTATGTCTCCACGCCCGACTATGTAGGCGCGTTCCAGGACGGCTGGGCCAAGGCTGTCACGCGTCTGGTCGAGGACCTGGCCGAGTCCGGACCGGCAGTTGCCGGACGTATCGGAGTGCTGGCAGGCAGCCATCTCACGCCGGGAGATATCGAGGAACTGCGCGAAACGGTGGAAGCGTTTGGGCTCGAGCCGGTCATTCTGCCGGATCTCTCGGGTTCGCTCGACGGCCACGTGCCCGAGGACTTTTCACCGACCACGCTGGGCGGCACAAGCGTCGCGGATGTGCGTGACCTGGGTGCCGCGGATTTCGCCATCGCTGTCGGTGAGCAGATGCGTCCGGCTGCGGAAGCGCTTACCCGCAAGTGCGGCGTGCGTCACACGGTTTTCAACCGGCTTACCGGATTGCAGGAAAACGACCGGCTGCTGATGTTGCTTGCCGATCTCTCGGGGCGGCCGGTGCCGGACAAGTTTCGGCGCCGGCGCAGCCAGCTGGTGGATGCCATGCTTGACGGTCACTTTTTCTTCGGAGGCAAGCGGGTGGCGATCGGCGCGGAGCCCGATCTGCTCTGGTCGGTGGGCAGCCTGCTTTCCGAGATGGGATGCGAGATCGCTGCGGCCGTGACCACAACCACCTCACCGCTACTGCAGTCGATGCCGTGCACGGAGGTGGTCATCGGCGACCTCGACGACCTTGAAGTCCGCGCCGGCGGGTGCGACCTGATCATCACGCATTCTCATGGCCGGCAGGCCGCCGCACGCCTGGGCATCTCGCTGCTGCGGATGGGAATTCCGATGTTTGATCGCCTCGGCGCGGCGCACCGTGTGGGCATCGGCTACCGCGGGACGCGCGAGCTTATTTTTGAAATTGGCAACCTGTTTATGGCGGACGAACGCCCGGCGCATCCGGTTCGTGCGGCGGCGGCTCATTGACGCGAGTTCGCGCCGCGTCCGGACGTGTGACGCGGTCGGACCGGACACAGGAGGAAATATGAAAATCGCGTTTGCTACCCAGGACCTCAGGCAAATCGATGCGCACTTTGGCTGGGCTAAAAACATTGCCATATACGAAATCTCGCCCGACGGTCACCGCTTTCTTGAGGCTGTGCAGTTCGATGGCGATCTGGCGGAAGACGGCAATGAGGACAAACTCGCACCCAAACTCGAGGCCATCAAGGACTGTGCCATTCTCTATGTCGCTGCCATCGGCGGATCGGGAGCAGCGCGCGTGGTGGCACAGAACGTCCATCCGGTGAAGGTCTCGCAGCCGGAGAATATCGCCGAGGCGCTGGAGAAACTGCAGGGTGTGCTGCGGGGCACTCCGCCGCCGTGGTTGCGCAAGGCGATGCGTAAGGGCCACCCGAACACTTTCGACTTCGACAGCGAGGCGTGACATGAAGGAACAGTGCGCACCCAGGCAGATCGCCGGCGCGATAGCATCGCCGGTGGTGCAGGAGCTCATCAAGCAATGGCGGGCACAGGATGCTCATGGAGTATGGGACGGTAAGAGCGATATGGACCTTCTTGCGCCGTATATTCTGGATCGCGAGAAGCGCCGGCAGATACCCCTTCTTGGTGACCCGGATCCGGAAACCCTGTGGCGGTTGGAGCTGTATTACAACGCCATAGGGCTGGCTATGGAGCGCGCCACGGGTGTCATGGTCGCGCCGATGATCAGGATGCATCACGAAGGGTTCGGACGTCTGGTGTTGATTGCGGGGCGGCTCATCGTGGTCAACAGGCAGTTGCGCGATGTGCACCGCTTTGGTTTCGAGAGCCTGGAGCGGCTGGCGCAGGAGGGCGAAAAGTACATGACCTCCGGCATGCAAATGATCCGAAAGTATCCGGAGCTGGCCGCATACGGCTAGACGGCGCTTTGGTTCCTGCTGATTACCGAGGGCTATGTCCGATGGACGACGTCAATACCTTAAAGGCACGTATCAAGACGCTCAGTGCCCGGGCCATGAACCTGAAGCTGAATCTGCATGATCTTGCGGAAGACCTTCCGACCGGCTGGGAGAAGATCCCGGAGGTCGCGGAGCAGGTGTTCCAGGCATATCGCGATCTGGCGCAGGCGCGCTCCCTTCTGGCGGCGGCCGGTGGCTGAGACCATGGACTACGTGACCCTTAGGCTACGACCGGACGGACGCAGCTGGACGCCGCGTTTCGCGCAGGCCATCAACTCGCAGAAATGCATCGGATGTGGCCGCTGCTACCGGGTCTGCGGACGCGACGTGCTGCAGCTCATGGGCGTCAATGAGGACGGAGAACACCTGCCGATTGTCGTTGGCGAGGACGATGACGACGATGGCGAGTATGAGAAGAAGGTCATGACCATTTCCAATCCAGGAAACTGCATCGGTTGCGAGGCCTGTTCCCGTATTTGTCCAAAGAAATGCTATACGCATGCCCCGCTGCCTGTGGAGGCCGCATGACAGCAATCGATACCACTGCTCTTTCCGACGCCATGACCCGGGCATTGGGTGGTGTTTCGGCGCGCTTCGGGATTCAGGGACTGGAAACCGCGGAGCGCAACCGGATGCTGCGCCGGCATTTTCCGGGCGGGACCGCGAATGCCGGACACGATCCGGGCCAACGCGCGGATGAGTTTGAGGATCTGCGGGAGCTGCTGATGGCGCATGGACGCAACCGGGAGGAGGGTACCAGGTGGCTTGCCTGTGCCATAGCGACTGCCTGCTTGGGTGAAAATCATTTGTGGCAGGACATGGGTTTGCCGAACCGCGAGATGGTGTCCCTGCTGCTCAGGCACTATTTTACGGCGCTGTACGAAAAGAATACCGGTAACATGAAGTGGAAGAAGTTTTTCTATAAGCAGCTGTGCGATCGTTCGGGCATCAACGCCTGCAAGGCGCCAAGCTGCCAGGTTTGCGGGGACTATACTAGCTGCTTTGGACCCGAAGTCAGCGATTCCTGAAGGGTTCTAAACGGCCTGAAAGGGCCGGTCAAAGACCGTGTGTATGTGCACGTGTGCGGCTGCCGTAACGTACATCCTGTCTCCTTTTTTATGTTCTGTTGGATGCCGAGTAATTGCCAATCACGGACAGAATACTGCCAGGCAACCGGATGAGGAGTGGTAATAATGATGGAAGCATCATTGTTTGAAGCGGCGTCGGGCGCTGGGATGCCATGATTCGTGCGGAAGCCAGCGTTTGATGGCAAGACTTACGCCTTCAAGATCGTGGAAGGCCTAATCGCGATTCTTCACCGTGGTGGAGGTCTTGATCGCGATCCCGGGGTTGTGCCTCCTGATCTTCCGGCGCTTGCTCACACGAATGTCGAAAGAGCTTGAGATATTGTTTTAAGGAGCGATCTTGAACACCGTGCCGGTTCCGTTTGTGCCGCCGCGCGCTAAGCGACAGGCGCGTCTCGTTCAAAACGTCCTGGATCAGGAGCGCGTTTTTGCATGATCGGCGTCCGTCGTTTCGCCCAGGATACTGATAGCACGCGAGCATGAGGTGAGAGGGACAGTCCGTCCCTGCAGCAGAAAATTTGCGCAAGCAAACACCCCCGATTGTCGTGGCCCTTCAGCGCCGTGGCGCGCGCGTTTGGAGGCCCTAAAGGATTGCGGCACCTCAGAACCAATGCAGACTCCAATGGCCGACGGCTACGATAATCATCACTACGATCAAAACGAGCATCATTTTTTCATGCTTGCACAGGCCCTTGGTGGTGCAGCACGAACCTTTCATTTTGCACATCATCGACATGACGGATTCCTCGTTTGGTGATGGGAAATTAAATCTAACCGGCACATGCGGTCCGCTTCTTAGTCGCTGTGAGACTTCAATCCTTACATGTGCGATCGCAGTAAATCGCTGGAACGCATTGGGGTATGGGTAGGTCCACAGGATTCCCGTGGACATAGGGACGACGTGTCCATCTGATATCGTGTCGATTGACCGTCCGGCACAGACCGCCGGTGCTTCAGCCACTGTAAGGATCGAGCCTTCTGCGCGACTAAAGGGGGAATGGTACAACTTATGACAATCGCACGGTCGTGCACGATGGGAAAGTTGCGAAGCGGAGAATGCGCGCCAGATCTTGAGATACTTGACCTGAAACCGCTAGCTGCGGCTATCGGACTACCTGGGCGAGGGGGGAAATGGTCCTATTTGACCTTATTGGGTCATGCCGCCTGCCCTTTTTTCCCGGTGCGGATTGTCCGTCTGTCGCAGGGGGTGTAACGCCTAGGCGCGCGGGGCATTTAGATTATCAGCGTGTTCGAATCGAACCTGTTTTCCATTCTTGCTCGGATCGCTTGCCGGCTCGATCGGACGAGCGCAGCCGCCACGATCCGGCTGCACTACGCGCGCGAGTTGGTGCGCGAATACCCCGGCGCCTGATGGCAGGACTTCCCGAAGTCCGCCTGGCTTTCCGGCCTGTTCGCTGGCCGGCCCGCCCTGGCTGTCGTGCATGCGTCTTGCGAGCGGCTCGAGGCCTGCTGTCCGCGCGCGGCGACCGTGATGCTGCTAACTGATTTCAGCAAGAGTTTGGCGGACACGCCAGTCCCTTCAGGGCGCGACATGGTTCTGTAACAGTTGGCAATGGCCGAACAGCCCTTTGGGCGCCCGGCTTTTGGCTTCCGGGCCTGCGGAGCTCCCGCGCATTGTTCATGAAATGAGCAGCGGTAACGGAACCTTTGATATGGTTTTCTTGTCTTTTTCCACTCAATGTTCAATTGGAGATGTTTATGAAGATGGCAACAAGATTTATGTTCACCGCCGTGGCATTCGCAATGACCACTGCTGGGGCTGCAGCCGCGTCCGTGGTCGGTTCCTTCCCTGCGCCGCCGATGGGGAAGGGGCCTGGAAAGATCGCGGTCTGGCCGGTAGGTGGACGTCCCCGGGTGGTGCGTTTTGGGAATGCAGGAACACCGTCCGGAAATAGCTTCTGCATCGCCTACGACAATCTCAACCAGAGCATGTATGTTCCGACTTTCGCCGGAACGACCTACATAGTAAATGCGCGCACCGGACGTGCAGAAGGCCGTTTCGCCACCATCTCAGGCGGCCGGGTCGCCGCAATCTCGCCCGATCATCGCTGGCTCCTCGTGCTGTCGGGCAGGCAACTTGCAGCCTATGCACTGCGGTCGCATCGGCGCCGCTTTCTGCTGCCGGTGGGCGGCAACGCGCTGGTCTTCAACCCCAGCGGGCACGATGTTTTCGTAGGCGGCAACATGGACAAAGTTCTTACCGAAGTGGGCTTGCCATCAGGCAAGATCGAGCGACGCTTTGCGGTCCACCGTTCAGGTGATCTTGCCTGGGCCAGGGGTCAGATCTTTTCAGCTGATATCAAAACAGGGGTAATGAGCGTCCTCAATCCCAAGACCGGCAGAATCGTTTACATCAAAACGGGCGAGGTTGATCCGGACTTCAATTATTCAAAGATTCCTGCAGCGAAAGCCGGGTTTATGCAGCTTGCCGTCAGCCCGCGCGCTAATTACGTGTACGCAGCGGGCTTTTCGGGGCATATTCTGCGCTTTTCCTCCCGTAGCGATTCCTACCTGGGAGAGGTTGCCGTGCCGGCTGGACCCGGCGCGAACAAACTCTCGGGACTTGCTGTGCTGCCCGGTGGCAGGCGGGGTTTCGTGACCATCGAGAACCGCAAGGAAACCGTGGTGGTGCGGCTTAGCAGCGGCAAGATCGGGCAGACCCTGCCAGGGATTGCCAGCAACCGCTGGGTCGTTGCGTCCCAGGGTCGAACCGCCGCCCGGTAAGGCAAAAATCGCGCCGCGAGATTAACCGATCATTTTTTTCCGAGCGGGTTCCGTCAACAAGGAAGGCCGATCTGCCAGCTGGCAGATCGGCAGGGGCGTTCAGCGCTTGTGCAGCGGAAACTGTTTGCCCTCCGCGGAAAGCGAGATTGGTTTGGTCCAGGACGGAAGCAGCCATCAGTGCCACGTGCGTAGCGACCATTTCAGGAACGGATGCGTGACAGGCGTCGTGCATAAACAGCCGCCTGGTGTCCTTGAAAAAGGGACGCGCAAATAGAGCCGCGCGTCCCAGTCCTTGGCTCCGGAATGTTATTCCGTCGCCTGTCTGGCGACCGTCGCGAATTTCTTATCGAGTATGCCACCCATCATTCTGAGACCAGGAGAAATCTGTGTGAGCAGCGAAGAGGGTTCGAAGTAGCCGACGTATGTGTGGGCGCCCTGCGTCCAGACATACATCCGTGCCGGCAACACGGCGCCCGCCGCAAGATTCACGCTGAAGGCCTTTTTGCCCATCACCGGATTGCCAATGAGAAACGCTTCGCCCTGAAGGCCATGGCCGGTCATCGCGAGCACCTTGCTCTGGTTGACGCGCGCCATTACCTTCATGTTGTTGCGAGCTGCGGCCTCTTTTAACGCGCGAACGGTACCCGAGAATGGTCGGTGTGACACGATCTTGATGAAATGACTTTCTCCCGCAAAGGCTGGCGCAGCGAACACCGAGCCTGCCACCAAAAGAACGGCGATCGCACGCCGCATCTGATTCTTAGTGTTATTCTTCCGTGTTTTCCGGGTATGCATATATATTCTCCTGTAAGGTTTTGGGAACATGTGTCGTCGGTACATAGCGCGATAGCGCCCGACAACCTCCTCGAATTGCTCTTCTGAACTTCCGTAGCCTTAGTCGCGGGATGTGCGAAATTCTTACAGATTTTCGGTAATCGATGGCCAGATAGTGCCTTTGGAGCCAAGCCCGTACCCCCATGGCGCGTTGCCCATAGGCCTTTTTTTGTCCGGAGGCCTTGGCGGCCGCTTGTCGCGCAGACCTTTGCCGATTCTCTGTCAGATCTAAAGAGGTACCAGGATGGCGGTACGTTTAGGGACAGCTTATTGTCGTATTCGTGTCCGGAAACAGGCAGGTTTGCATGACTGGCTCGATGTCGTATTTTCAATCAATTTATTTTTCAAGCGTCCCAGGATCACCTGTAAAACAGACGGCGGGTGAGGCGTCAAGATCGGACTTTATGTCATAGAAGACGCCGGATTGTCGGCGATAATTCGCGGTGCACGGCTGTCGGGCCGTGCATTGAAGAAATACGCCATCTATAATCCCGGTTCCTGTCGCGGAGGAGGTGTCGGCATGAGGGAGGATGTACTGGGTGACCCGGAGCACTGGCTCGAAGCGCATGGCGCAGCGCTCTACCGGTATGCCCTCGCACGAATGCGGGACGAACATAAGGCGGAGGAGGTGGTTCAGGAGACTCTGGTCTCCGCCTTCGAGGCAAGAAGCCGCTTCAATGGCAACGCCTCGGTGCGCACCTGGCTTATCGGCATCCTCAAGCACAAGATCATGGATGCGTTCCGGCGCGACGCGCGCGAGATCGCGATGAATGACCCGAACGAACTGGATGAGCAGTACGAGTCGACTCTGGATGAGGATTTTGGACCAACAGGCCGCTGGCGCGAGAAGCCGGCGGACTGGGGCAATCCGGAGGAACTGCTTGAGCGTGACCAGTTTATGAGAATCCTGCAGCGTTGCCTCGATGCCCTGCCTAAGCGTATGGCACGCCTCTTTTGGTTGCGGGAGGTCATGGAAGAGGACGCCGACAGCGTTTGTCAGGAACTGTCGATCAGCGCGACCAATTTGTGGACGATGCTCTATCGGGCGCGTTTGGGCTTGAGGGTGTGCCTGGAAAAAAACTGGACAGAATAGGCGTTGCAACGGATGAAGATGTTGTCGTGCAAAGACGTTAGCCGCCTGGTTTCGGAAGGTCAGGAAAGGAGCCTCCGGCTGCGCGAGCGTCTGGTCCTGCGGTTGCATCTGTGGATGTGTGTCCGCTGCCGTCGTTTTGAACGTCAACTTGTGCTAATGCGCCGGGCGTTGCGCATGCTCGGCAGCCGCTATGAACAAGATGCGCGGAACGCGGATCTGTCGTCGGAAGCGCGCGGGCGGATCCGAAAGGTCTTGGCGGAGACTGAGCGGCGCGAGCACCCTCACCAGGACGAATAGCGCCGCCGCACCAGGTCGTCCTGCCATGAACATTGTCCACGGTCTCCTAAAAAGCCTCTTGATTATGTCTTCGATGGTCGAGGTGAACTGATGGGATGAACTCCTCCCTGCCAGACGGCAACTAAAGTGTCAGACTGAGAGGAGCCGCATCGTCACGCGGCCCAGAGATCTCAACCATCGGCCGCAAGGAGGAGTCCGCCATGAATAGTAGTGTCCAAGGCGATCCTGCCCACCAATGATGGACACCCTGTTAAGCGGGTAAGCTACGCGACAGAGAGGAACCATGGCAAGGGCAACGAAGCAGGACAAGCAATCCCGCGGGCAATATTCCTCGGAGTACAAAACAGAAGCGCTGGCGCTGGCAGCAAGGGTAGGTGTAACTGCTGCCGCAAGGCAGCTCGGTGTGCATGAATCGCAGCTTTACGCGTGGCGCGGGAAAGCGCGGCGCGATGAAAGCCAAAGCGAAGCCGCGCGATAGTTAGTGACCGAGAACGCCCGACTCAAGCGCCAGCTTGCCGAACAGGCCGAGGAGCTGGCGATCTTAAAGAAAGCGGCGGCAGGTTCGAGGGGTGAATGCAACACACTCTGCCTGCGGCCATCTCGGCCCGGCAGCGTTTGAGGCTCAACAGGTCGCTTAACCGCGTGTCCGTTGTTAGTGGGCAGGATCATGTTGCCATCCGCCCCCCAGTTATCACGCTATGGCAAAGTGTGAGGGGTTTTTCTAGATGTGCGTGTAACTTATTGATAATATTGGCGCTCCCTAGGGGACTCGAACCCCTGTTTTCGCCGTGAGAGGGCGACGTCCTAGGCCACTAGACGAAGGGAGCAGTGACGGGCTTTTTTCCGGGTGCTTGGAAAGGGGTGCTATTATACGCACCCGGGTCCATTTAACAACGAACAATACCTTAAAAATACTTGTTGTCGGCCTGATTGCCGGAAAGGTGACACGATTAACGCTCCCGTGATTATCCCGCGCGCCGAACACCCGATCTCGCGCACGCTTATCAGTGACAACGCTCTGAAAGTACTCTATCGGCTGCGCGATGCCGGGTTTGCCAGCCTGTTGGTGGGTGGCTGCGTCCGGGATCTTATGCTCGGGCATGAACCCAAAGATTTTGACGTCGTGACCGACGCCCGCCCCGAGCAGATCCAGGAGGTTTTCCGTAATGCGCGTCTCATCGGGAGGCGGTTTCGCCTGGCGCATGTGCATTTCGGGCGGGAAATCATCGAGGTCGCGACTTTTCGCGGACTTCCCGCAGCCTCGTCCGACCCTGAAGTGCACGCGGTGCATGGTGCGGACGGAAGGGCAGAGCCGACTGCGCGCGAATCCCGCCGGGCCCAGCAAGCGGACTACAACATTTTTGGAACCCAGGAAGAGGATGCGCTGCGACGGGATTTCACGGTAAACGCCCTGTATTATAACATCCGCGACTATGCCGTCATGGACTATGTCGGCGGGGCGAACGACCTGAAGGAAGGGGTTCTGCGCATGATCGGCAATCCCCATGCCCGTTATCGCGAAGATCCGGTGCGGATGCTGCGGGTTGTGCGGTTCGCGGCCAAGCTCGGTTTCCTCATAGAACCGCAGACCGCCGCACCGATCCGCGAGCTGGGGCATCTGCTGCTCGATGTGTCGCCGGCACGCATGTTCGAGGAGGTCATCAAACTGTTTCATGGCGGCTATTCGGTGGAAACCTACGAGCTCCTTCGCACCCACGGCCTGTTTCGTTATCTGTTTCCGGCCACCGAGGACAGTCTGGCCACGGAAAGCGATGGCTTTCCGCGCATACTGCTGCCCAAGGCGCTGGCGAGCACCGACACCCGTCTGGACGAGGGCAAACCGGTAAATCCGGCGTTTCTGTTTGCAGCGTTCCTGTGGGAGCCCGTGCGCCAGCGAATGGATCAGCTCGTGGATGAAGGCATGAAGGATCAGGATGCCCTGCGCCATGCCGCGGACGCGGTGCTGCGCGACCAGCAGCGGCATATTTCGATTCCCAAGCGCTTCAGCTTTCCGATGCGCGAGATCTGGGAGCTGCAGCTGCGTTTTCCGCGCCGTCACGGGAAGGGGGCTGAACGGCTGCTGGAACACAAGCGCTTCCGCGCTGCCTATGATTTCTTGGTTCTGCGCGCTGCCTCCGGTGCGGCCGATCCGGAGCTCGCGGAATGGTGGACACGCTTCCAGGAGATCGGTCCAGACCAGCGCAAGACGATGGTGCGCGCGCTGACGCCGGCGACTGCGGACCGCCCGAAGCGCCGTCGCCGGCGGCGACGGACGACGGACCGTGAACCGGGCTGATCGTGCCCGCGCGTTCGTCGGGCTGGGCAGCAATCTGGATACGCCAGTCGACCAGGTGCGCATTGCAATCGGACTGCTGGATGATCTCCCGGGAACCCGCGTGGAGCGGTGTTCGGGGTTTTATCGCAGCGCCCCAGTCGGAATGAGGGATCAGCCGGACTTCATCAATGCAGTCTGCGAGCTGTCTACGTTGCTCGCCCCGCCGGTGCTGATGCGCCACCTGCTGGCGATTGAGGCCGGCCGCGGGCGGGTGCGCGCCCAGCCTGGCGGCCCGCGTATCCTGGATCTGGACCTGCTCTTCTATATTGGGACAGATGGTTGCCCGCAACAGAGTTGCGCGGCTGATCTGGTGTTGCCGCATCCGAGACTCCACGAGCGCGCTTTCGTCTTGTATCCTTTGTATGAAATCGCGCCGGCACTGGAACTCGCCGGTCGCGGAACCGTAGCGGATCTCCGGGCGCGCTGTTCCGGGCAACGGATAGACAGGCTGGTTACCAGATCGGCTACGGGAACGACACGGCACCATACTAGCTAGAAGGCGCAATGAATTCAGGCATATTGAAAGACACGGTGACACCCGCACCATCGTGCAGTCCCGGTTACGTGGTGGTAGAGGGCCCGGTCGGGGTCGGAAAGACGAGCCTAGCCCAGAAGCTGTCGCATGCCTTCGGCAGCGATCTGCTGCTGGAGCGGCCCGAGGAAAATCCGTTTCTCGAGCGTTTCTACCAGGCGCGCAAGCAGTTTGCGCTTCCGACCCAGCTTTTTTTTCTGTTTCAGCGCGTGCGCCAGTTGCAGGATTTGCGGCAGGGGGATATGTTCCGGCCGGTGCGGGTGGCGGATTTTCTGCTGGAGAAGGACAGTCTGTTCGCGCGCCTGAATCTGGATGACGACGAACTGCGTCTGTACGATCAGGTATATGCGCAGATGAGTCTGGATCTGCCGGTTCCGGATCTCGTGATCTACCTGCAGGCACCCGCGGAGGTGCTAATGGAGCGCGTGCGCCGGCGTCGTGCGTCGCACGAGCGACTGATCGAGCGCGCCTATGTTGAGTCGATTGTCGATGGCTACACGCGCTTCTTCCACCACTACACGGCGGCACCACTGCTGGTGGTCAACGCGGCGGAGGTCAATTTCGTGGATAGCGAGGCCGATTTCAAGTCGCTGCTCGAGCACCTGCGCGGGGTGCGCAATGGCCGTCATTTCTTCAATCCGCTGCCGGCCGGCCTGTGAAGCCCGTTACCGTCACGACTGTCCGGGAGATGAAGAGGGCGCACGACAAGATCGTCTGCCTGACAGCCTACGACTACAGTTTCGCAAGTTTGATCGATCGCGCCGGGGTGGACATGGTGATTGTCGGCGACTCGCTCGGCATGGTCATGCAGGGGCACGACTCAACGCTGCCTGTGACCATGGAGCACATGGTCTATCACTCGGCTTGTGTGGCGCGGGGAATAAGTCGGGCGCTGCTCGTCGTTGACCTGCCGTTCGGCAGTTATCAGGCCAGCCCAGCGCAGGCGCTGGAAAGCGCTGGGCGGCTGATGAAGGAAGGCGGGGCCCATGTGGTCAAGCTTGAGGGTGGTGCGCCGATGCTCGACACCGTGCGCTTCCTGGTGGACCGCGGTATCCCGGTCTGCGGTCATATCGGGCTCACGCCGCAGTCTGTCCATCAGTTCGGGGGCTATCGCGTCCAGGGCCGTGACGATCCGACCGCCCACCGCATCCGGGAGGATGCGCGCCTGCTGGAGGAGGCGGGGGCCTGCCTGCTGGTGCTTGAGGCCGTCCCCGCAGCGCTTGGCGAGGCGGTCAGCGCCGCGCTGGAGATACCCGTTATTGGCATAGGCGCGGGTATCGGCTGCGACGGGCAGGTGCTCGTGTTGCAGGACATGCTTGGACTATATCCTCGCCCGAGTCCCAAGTTCTCCCGGAATTTCATGCAGGAAGGCGGGGGCATCGAAGCGGCGATCCGGGCGTATGCCGATGCTGTCCGCTCCCGGACGTTTCCTGGCCCCGAACACTCCTTCAACTGAAGCCATGGACATCTGTACCACGGTTGCTGACCTGAAGCGTCAGGTTTCCGGACTGCGCGCACGCTGCCCACGCATCGCGTTCGTGCCGACCATGGGCAATCTGCACGCCGGACACCTGCGTCTCGTTGAACGTGCCCGCGATCATGCCGACGGTGTCGTGGTCAGTATCTACGTCAATCCGCTGCAATTCGGACCGGGAGAGGATTTCGATGCGTATCCGCGCACGGTGGCGGCCGACAGCGCACAGCTGCGCAGCGCCGGCGTGGATCTGCTGTTCCTGCCATCGGACGCGGAGGTGTATCCGCGCGGGCAGACGGCCCAGACCTTTGTGGAGGTCCCGGGTATGAGCGACATTCTGTGCGGTGCTGTCCGGCCGGGACATTTTCGCGGGGTGACCACCGTGGTCAATCGTCTGCTGAACCTGGTCGCGCCGGACGTGGCGCTGTTTGGCAAAAAGGACTACCAGCAGTGGCTGCTGATACGCCTGATGGTCGAGGACCTCGGCATGTCCGTGAAAATTGTCGGTATTGACACCGAGCGCGCGGCCGACGGCCTGGCGCTGAGTTCCCGCAACGGCTATCTGAGCGATGCGGAGCGCCAGATCGCGCCGGCGCTGTTCGCCGCACTGTGCCGACTAAAGGAGCGGATCGAGCAGGGGCGGGCGGGTGTGGGGCAGGCCGAAGCGGAAGCGCTTGCGGCGCTGACGGCGCAGGGATTCCGTCCGGACTATCTCAGCGTCCGCCGCCGCGCGGACTTGGCCCCGCCGGTCCGGGGGGACCGGAAACTCGTAGCCCTGGCTGCGGCCAGGCTGGGCCGCACCCGGCTTCTGGACAACGTCGAATTGGATATGCCGGGCCAGGAATGAGGCTGCCGCCCGGACGGACAGCGGTAAAAGCGGTTGAAATTGAACGCAATAGCCCAAAACGGGATAATAGGGGCTATATTGATGGTCAATACCTGTATTGACCCTGTTTCCAGAGAGGTCCTTCCATGCACAGAACGCTGCTGCGGGCCAAGTTGCACCGGGTCCATGTGACCCACTCCGAGCTCGATTACGAGGGCTCGGTGGCCATTGACGGGCGTCTGCTGGATGCCGCCGATATTCACGAATACGAGCGCATCGAGGTGTACAACCTGCGTAACGGCGAACGCTTCGGAACCTATGCCATCCGCGCCCAGGACGGCTCGGGCGTCATCTCGGTGAACGGTGCGGCTGCCCATAAGGCTAAGCCGGCGGACATCCTTATTGTGTGTGCGTACGGCAGCATCGATGAGGCGGAGCTCGCGACCTTCAAGCCGCGTCTGGTGTATGTCGATGAGCACAACCGGATTACGCACACACGCAACGCCATTCCGGTGCAGGTAGCCTGACTCTTCAGCTTCGTGTCCACCCGGGGTGCGATGGCAGAATCTGCGCTGCGCATCCCCGGGGCTGAGTATTCCCGGTGGCTGTAGCCAAAGATGGCCACCCCCCTTCCGACCCTTCCCGCGTCAAGGTGGGCAGCGCTTTTGCCAGGGCGGTCTTCCGGGCCGCGGTGATGCCGGACGTGTGATGTCCGGGTCGCAGCATGACGGATGGAGGTGCTTGCGCCCTGGACCGGGCGTGACGGGATCGGACGCGGATCTTGGCTCGTCGTCAGGGAGTGCCATATGCGAGTGCTGGCTGGGGACATAGGGGGCACCAAGACGCTGCTGGAGATTGCAGACGTCGCTCCGGGTGCGCACCGGGTGGTCGCGCAGGAGCGCTATGCCAGTAGTGCGTACGACAGCCTGTTGCCTATGATTCGCGACTTCGTCGCCGGTGCCGGCGCCGGAAAGCTGTCCACTCTGCACGGTGCCTGTTTCGGAGTGGCCGGGCCGATCGTCGAGTCCGGTGCCGGCCAGTGCGCGCGGCTCACCAACCTTCCATGGGAGGTCGACACGGCGGTAGTCGCGCATGGCCTCGGCATGACGCGGGTACGCCTGATCAACGATTTCCAGGCTGTCGGTTACGGCATTGAGGTGCTCGGGTCCAGTGATCTGGAGGTGCTGCAGGAGGGAACCGAGCTGGCGCAGGGACCGCGCGCGGTGATCGGTGCCGGAACCGGTCTCGGTGTCGGCATTCTCGTCTGGCAGCACGATCACTACGAGGCGCTCCCGACAGAAGGGGGGCACGTGGACTTCGCACCCACGTCGCCGGTGCAGATCGAGCTGCTGCGGTGGCTGATGGACCGCTTCGGCCGCGTATCCTATGAGCGTCTGCTCTCCGGGCCAGGGCTCGTAAACATCTATTCGTTTCTCAGCTCTAATGCCGGCGAAGGGTCTGCGCTGCAGGCGATGTTGGCGACGGAAGATCCGGCGGCCGCGGTTGCCCGGGCGGCGCAGGACGGTAGCGACGCGCTTGCCGCCCGGGCCCTGCACATGTTTGCGGAGATCTATGGAGCGCAGGCGGGCAACCTTGCGTTGACCTGTCTCGCGCGCGGTGGCATCTATCTGGCCGGCGGGATCGCGCCCAAGATCATTGCCGCATTGAAAGCGGCGCCGTTTCTGCGCGCATTCAACGACAAGGGCCGCATGGCGGTGCTGACCGCGTCCATGCCGGTGCGTGTGGTGGTGAATCAGCAGGCGGGGCTTATCGGTGCCGCACTCGCGGCAAGCCGGCTGTGACCGGGCCACTGTTCCTTCAGTAGATCCTGCGGTCCTGCTCCGGACCGCGAACCCCTTGGGGGATGCGATATCCCTCGCGGAAGATCCGGTAATCGATATCCGGAAACGCGTTGTCGCGATTGGCCACTTCACGCAGATAATGTTCGTCGACCCGCAGCCGTTCGGTCATGTCGCCCAGGCGATGGAAGCGGTGGATATGGGTCTTGAAGCGGCGGACAGCGTAGTCCACGGTGGTGCCGCTTTTCATGATGAAGGCCCAGTCGCTGGCCTGCGCCAGGAGCAGTTCGCGGGCAGCCTGGTCCAGAGCCGCGCGGGTCGCGCCGGCGCAATCCGGAAAGCGGCTTTGCAATGCGACCATGCGTTCCAGTGCCCCGTGCAGGTGGGGATAAATCCAGTCATTGGAGCCGTTCAGCCAGACCTCGTGGAACCCGCCCGCACCCCAGCTCGATTCCGCCGGCGAGGCGGTCTGCAGCCGGTCACCGTGATCGTCGAGATAACGGGCGGCGGTGATGGTCTGGATCCCGTCCTGCCCGCGGTCGATGGCACGCAGCAGGAATTCGATCCATTGCGGACCCTCGAACCACCAGTGTCCGAACAGTTCCGCGTCGTAGGCTGCGACCATGACCGGCGGCGCATTGCAGGAGGGCGCCAGGCGCTCCACCTGCCGGCGCCGTTGCTGCAGGAAGTGGCCGGCGTGTTGTGCGGCCCGGGCGCGGGCCCAGGCCGGATGATACAGCTCCTTCCACGGCCCGTCGCCAGTGACACGGTGGTATTTGAGGCCGGTGAATCCACGGATGCCGGCGTGCCGTAACGGCAGCATGTACGGCGCATCGACGTCGAAGCCGGCGTCCCGGTAGAAGTCGCGATACAGGAAATCACCGGGGTACCCTGTGGCGGCCGACCACACCTGCATGGACGATTCGAAATCGCGGCCAAACACGGCCGGTCCGGCTGGTGTGCGCAGCGGACGGTGCACGCCGTGTCGCGGCCGCGGCTCGGCATTCAAAATTCCGTGCGATTCCACAAAGAAGTGATCGAACCCGAAGTCGCGCAGGACCTGGTCGAATCCGGGCAGATAGCCGCATTCCGGCAGCCAGATGCCCCTGGGGCTGCATCCGAAAATGCGCTTGTGGGTATGTACCGCCATGGCCAGCTGGGCGTGCAGCCCCTGCGGCTGGGCGGCGAGCAGTGGCAGGTAGCCATGGGTGGCGGCGCTCGTCAGGATCTCCAGATGACCGGATTCCATCAGGCGGCGGAAGGCCCACGCCAGGTTGGGTTCTGCCGCGAACCGTTCCCTCAGCTGCGCGTAGCGGCGGGCGTAGAATGTAACCAGACTGCGCAATCGTCGATCCGTGCGCGCCCGGGCACGTTCGCCGGCGAGTGCGTGCAGGCGTTCATCAAGGTAGCGCAGGTACCGACCCTGGAGCAGCGGGTCGGCGAGCATCAGCAGCAGCGTGGGCGAGAGCGACAGCGTGACGCGATAGGCGACGCCGTTGTCCGCCAGACCCTCGAACACCTCGAGCAGCGGCAGATAGGTCTCGGTGATCGCTTCGAACAGCCAGTCTTCCTCGAGGAAGCGATCATGCTCCGGATGCCTGACAAACGGCAGGTGGGCGTGCAGAACCAGCGCGAGGAAGCCTTGTGGGCGCAAGTTCTGCGGGTCAGCGGCTGCTGACGGAAGCCGACCAGACCAGGCGCTTTCCCTCGCGATGGCCACCGGTGCGTGCGTACATGCGCCCAAACTCCGCGTCGCTGATCCACCAGTGTGTGTCGGTCTGCTCCGAGGCATGCAGCGACGGCAGGCGCGCGATGCCATGGTCTATGGCGGTAATGAAGCTGTGGTCCGCCCCATAGTAACCGAGCTGGGCATACAGCTGGGTCTCAGTCGCCAGATCACCCACATGAAAATACCAGCGCCCGCTATCGCTTGGCAGCGGGATCTCGTCCAGCACCTCGAGTACGCGGTTGTGGATGGAACACAGCCGGATACGCAAGTCAGGCTGGCGCCGAAGCGTGCCGGGTTCGAGGGCCCAGTAGCCGTGCAGGATTCCGGGCTTCTGCGGCAGCAGCCCGAGCAGCGCATCGGGAAGCGGGGGCAGCGAGTCGATATCCTCGTCCAGGTCGGCCGCGACAAAAGGTACGGGTAGTTCCAGGCCTGCCGGTATCAGCATCGATTCCGGCTTGATCCGCAGCTTCCGGGCGGTGCGACCGGCCGACGCAGTCCGCTTTCGAGCCGGCCTGACGCCAGCAGCGGCAGGTTTTGCAACCCGCGCGCGCTTGCGGCTCTTGGTGCGTGCCTTGGGTGTCGCCGATTTGACGCGCTTCTGCGGACGAGCGGATTTCTGTCCCAGTTTGCGCTTCGCCTGGCTGCCCGTTGCCGTGGATCGGCGCTTCGCCGGTTCACGAACCGGGCGCGCGAGCAGGCGTAACAGTTCGCTACGACTCATCCGCGAATAACCGCGACGCCCCTGCTTGCGGGCCATCGCGCGCAGCTGCTTCACCGTTTTGTCATGCATGGCGATAGCGGTGGTGTATGACAGTCATGCTGGCTGCATCCTCCCGGGTTCTGCCAGCCGGCCCCGCAAAGACGCTGGACCGGCAGCCGGATCTTGTTGGATTGAGCATTTCCGGTCCCCGAATTGTATAGGAGGTTGGTCGTTCTGTCGCCGGGCGGCAGCGGCCAGGCCGCCCGATGCGGGCCGACACGACTTGCCGTTGATCGGCGTCAATGTGCCAGCACCGCTGTGTCGGCATGATAGCGTGCTATTGGCCGGAATCATGGCCGGTTGAAGCGGTGCGATTCCGGAGGCAGGAGGAGATGCATGTATTTGAGAAACAAGAATAGTCACGATATGGTCGAGATTCTCGATGTTGAAGTTCTGCTTGATCCCTTCAAGAGCCGCGTTGCCGGACGCTACCACGCCGGGGAAGAGATGCAGGAGCCGACGATGTTCAAAAAACTCGAACTCGTGTTCCTCTCCGGAGAAGCCTTGCCGCGGTGCTGGCTGGATCCCCATTACGGTGATGCCCCCGGGTTCTGATTTTTCCCGATTGTGTGGTCGTGCAGTATTCTGGCTGACCGGTACAGATCGATATAGTGCTGGGCGCTGGCGCGCCAGCTGAAGTCCTGCCGCATGCCGCAGTGGACCAGGCTGCGCCAGCGGGACGGATTTCGATAAAGGGACATGGCACGTCCCAGGGCTGCGATCAACGCATTGGCGTCGTCTCCGTCGAACACGATGCCCGTCGCCACACCGGCGCGCAGGTTGGGTTCGCTGGCGTCGATAACCGTGTCTGCGAGTCCTCCGACGCGCCGTACGATCGGCACGGTTCCATAGCGCAGGCTGTACAGCTGGTTGAGGCCGCAGGGCTCGAACCGGGATGGCATGAGAAACATGTCGGCGGCGCTCTCGATGCGGTGGGCGGCCGCCTCGTCGTAGCCGATGCGTGCTGCCACCCGGCCGGGATGGCGAGCAGCGAGCCTGCGCAGTGCGTCTTCGTAGCTGCGCTCGCCGTTACCCAGGAACACGATCTGCGCCCGGGCATGCAGCAGGTAGGATACTGCGCTTATCGCCAGATCCACTCCCTTTTGCCGCACCAGGCGGCTCACCATGCCGACCAGAGGTGCCTGGCTGTCAGGATCCAGGCCGTGTTCGTGCTGCAGAGCGCGCTTGTTGTCACGCTTGGCGCTGATATGCGCCGCATCATAGTTACGGACAATCCACGAGTCGTGCTGCGGATCCCACTCTTTATCGTCGATGCCGTTGAGGATGCCTACCAGCCGGTCGGCGCGGTGTCGCAGCAGACCGTCGAGACCGAAGCCGAGATCCGGAGTCTGGATCTCACGTGCATAGGTCGGACTTACTGTGCTGAGCATGTCGCTGTAGACCAGCCCTCCCTTGATGAACGACAGACGGCCGTAGAACTCAAGTGAATCCGGAGTCCACAGGGACCAGGGCAGGCCAAGGTGACCCAGTTCGGCCTGGTCGAACAGACCCTGATAGGCAAGGTTGTGAATCGTGAAGACGGTGGCGGGTCGCGGATAGGTATCCTTCATAAACACGGGCGTAAGGCCAGTCTGCCAGTCGTTGGCGTGGACGATGTCCGGTTGCCAAGACACGCCGGCCTGGCCCAGTGCGATGGCGGCAGCCGCACGCGCCAGCAGGGCGAAGCGCCCGGCATTATCCCCCCATGGCTGTCCGAGCGGATCCAGATAGGGGCCGCCAGAGCGGTCATAGGCCGGGGGGTAGTCGACAAGCCAGGTTGTGACGCCCGTCCCCGGGAACCGGCCCTCGAGCAGCCGCGCCGGCGCGACAAGCTGCGGCAGATTCAGCTGTGCTACGGGTGAGACGCTGGTGAGCCGGTCCAGGACCGTACGATACGCGGGCAGCAGCAGGCGCACGTCGCAGCCCAGCGACTGAAGCGTGGCCGGGAGACTGCCGCTGACATCGCCGAGTCCGCCAGTCTTGATGAGGGGATGCGCTTCGCTGGTGACAAACAGGACCTTGAACATGGGCAGTAGTTAGGATGATCTGCAACGGGCAGCATGCAGTGTACCCGAGGGGTGCGTGTGTAATCCACGCTGCGACCGGTGCCGGCGGGCCGCAGTGGCGCTGCTGCCCGTTGTGGGCGTATGGGCCCATGTTCTCTTGACGGGCACGCATACGGTCCCGATTTATGATTCAATACGGGATGTAGGGACGGAAATCCGGGTCCGCAGGGCGGGTGGTGCCCCGCAATGCCGGTCGGACGGGATTGGCCGGTGTGATGCAGACCGGCGTCACACACGCAACAGGGAAATGAACGGATGATCAAAGAGAGCAGTGCACGGTTTGTGAGCCGGCTTACCCGCGACACGCTGGCGTTGATACTGGCCGGCGGGCGTGGCAGTCGCCTCAAGCAGCTGACGGAATGGCGCGTCAAACCGGCCGTGCCTTTCGGTGGCAAGTTCCGTATTATCGACTTTCCGCTATCCAACTGCATAAATTCCGGTATCCGCCGCATCGGTGTCCTCACCCAGTACAAAGCGCACTCGCTGATTCAGCATGTCCAGAAAGGCTGGGGGTTCCTGCGCGGCGAGTTCGGCGAGTTTGTCGAGCTGCTTCCGGCGCAGCAGCGGATCGAAGCATCGTGGTACCTCGGTACCGCCAACGCCGTCTACCAGAACCTCGATATTATTCGCAACCATAATCCGAGCTACGTCCTGATTCTGGCTGGCGATCACATCTACAAGATGGATTACGGCCCCATGGTGGCGTGGCATCTGGGACACGGTGCCGACCTGACCGTGGGCTGCATCGAGGTGCCGCTCGATCGTGCGAGCGCTTTCGGGGTGATGGATGTCGATGCCGATGGCCGGGTGACGCGTTTTCTCGAGAAGCCGGCGAATCCCCATCCCATGCC
Source organism: Pseudomonadota bacterium (assembly GCA_021785515.1). Lineage (GTDB taxonomy): Bacteria > Pseudomonadota > Gammaproteobacteria > Acidiferrobacterales > UBA6901 > JAJYCY01. Next base: position 104,524 of record JAJYEX010000002.1, read on the forward strand.
CGGTAGCACTGACACGGCGCTGGTTTCCATGGGCATATACGTGTTCAACACCGACTTTCTCTACGAACAGCTTATCCGCGACGCTGACACTCGGGATTCGAGCCACGATTTTGCCAAGGACATTATTCCACCGGCGATTGGACGGTATCGTGTCGTGGCTTATCCGTTTCGCGATGTGCAGAATGGCCGGCAGGCCTACTGGCGGGACGTGGGAACGGTCGATGCGTTTTGGGAAGCCAATATGGAGCTGATCGGCCTGACGCCCGAGCTTAATCTGTATGACGAGGAATGGCCGATCTGGACCTATCAGGAGCAGCTTCCCCCCGCCAAATTCGTGTTTGACTTCGATGACCGCCGTGGCATGGCGGTAGATTCGATGGTTTCCGGGGGCTGCATCATTTCTGGCGCCACGGTGCGGCACTCGCTGCTGTTTTCGAACGTGCACGTCGAGACCGGTGCCGTGCTCCAGGATGCGGTAGTGCTTCCGGACGTTGCGGTCGGCGAAGGATGCCGTCTGCGCCGCGTGGTTGTGGACCGGGGCTGCAGCTTTCCCCCCGGCACCGTCGTCGGTGAGGACCCGAACCAGGACAAGTCGCGTTTCTACGTGACCCCGGGAGGGATCACCCTGGTTACGGCGGAGATGCTGGGGCAGAGCCACCATCATGTCCGCTGACACCCGTCTGCGTGTGGTGTTGTGCTGGCATATGCACCAGCCACAGTATCGCGACTTGATCGGCGGAGAATACCGGCTGCCATGGACCTATCTGCATGCGATCAAGGATTACGTTGACATGGCCGCCCATCTGGAGGCCAATCGCGCGGCGCGCGCAGTGGTCAACTTCGCGCCACTGGTCCTCGAGCAGATCAATGATTATGCGCGCCAGGTTGACGGGTTTCTCCACAACGGCATGGCGATTCGCGATCCGTTGTTGGCTGTGCTCGGTACGGCCGCCCTGCCGGCGGATGACCATTCGCGCCTGCGCCTGGTCAAGGCCTCCCTGCGCGTCAACCGCCAGCGAATCATTGAACGTTTTCCAGCGTTCCGCCGGTTGGCCGAAATCGGCGACTGGCTGGGCGCCCATCCTGACGCGATTGCGTATGTAAGTGACCAGTTTCTGGTCGATATCGTCACGTGGTACCACTTGGGCTGGCTTGCCGAGAACGTGCGGCGCGAGGACGACCGCGTCCAGCAGCTCATGGCCAAGGGTCAGGGATTCACCCTGCATGAACGGCGCCAGCTTCTGGAAATCATTTCCAGGCTGCTGTCTGGAGTCATCGAACGCTACCGGCGTCTCGCCGAGTCGGGGCAGATTGAACTTTCGGTGACCCCGTATGCGCACCCGATTGTTCCGCTGCTGCTGGATTTCGGGGTCGCGCGCGAGGCCATGCCCGATGTGACGCTGCCGCGGCTCGAGCGCTATCCGGGCGGCGCGCAACGGGTGCGGTGGCACATCGATCAGGCGATTGACGCGTTCCAGGAGCATTTCGGGTTCCGCCCGTCAGGCTGCTGGCCATCTGAAGGCGGTGTGAGCAAAGCCACCCTGGAGGCGCTGGCATCGGCCGGGTTCCGCTGGACCGCGAGCGGGGAAGGGGTGCTGCGTAACAGCCTGTCCCGGTCCGGGGCGGCTGACGGCGGCCAGCTGGCAGGTTGCCTGCATCGCAGCTACCAGCTCGAGGCGGTTCCGATCCGCTGCTTCTTCCGTGATGACGGGCTCTCGGACCTCATCGGCTTTACCTATTCAGACTGGGCCGCGGACGATGCCGTGGCCAATCTCGTGCACCATCTCGAAAACATTGCCACGGCCTGCCAGTCCGAGGCCGGCGCCGTGGCTTCGATCATCATGGATGGAGAGAACGCCTGGGAACATTACCCGGAGAACGGCTTTTATTTCCTGAGGGCGCTGTATGAGCGCCTGTCCTCGCACCCGCAACTTGAACTGACGACCTTCTCCGACTGCCTGGACACCGCCCCTGTGACGCTGCCGGTGCTGACGGCAGGCAGCTGGGTCTACGGGACATTTTCGACATGGGTGGGACATGCCGAAAAGAACCGGGGATGGGACATGCTCGGTGATGCCAAACGCGCCTTTGACGCGGCCGTTGCCGCAGGGCGACTGACAGGTGATGCCCTCCGGACAGCCGAAAGGCAGCTGGCTGTTTGCGAGGGTTCCGACTGGTTCTGGTGGTTCGGTGACGAGAATCCGGCGGAAACCGTTACCGATTTCGACAGCATGTTCCGCATGCACCTCGCGAACCTGTATCAGGAGATCGGCGAGGAGCCACCCGAGGACCTCTCGCAACCGTTTACCCACGGAGGGGGTATGCCGCTGCACGGCGGTGCGATGCGGCCGGGAAAGCAGACCTGAGCGCCGCGCCCGCGCTGCACCGTCGGCACGCGTTGCCGGACACGGCGGACTGAAGGTCCTCCCGGGAATCCATGAATACTTCTCCCGCAGTACCAACACCGGAACCGCTGCTCGATCGGCGGCGCGCCGGCGTGCTGCTGCATCCAAGTTCGCTGCCGGGAGAAGGGGAGAGCGGTAACCTCGGCATCGACGCACACCGGTTCCTCGATGTGCTGGCCGAGGGTGGCATGTCGGTCTGGCAGATGCTGCCGCTCGGTCCCACCCATCGCGACCGGTCTCCCTACCAGTGCCTGTCGGTGCATGCGGGAGATTCCGGACTCATCAGCCCGGCGCTGCTGGTGCAGTGGGGGTGGCTCGATAGCGGTCCGGCGGGTCCGGCCGATCCGTGGCTGGCACGGGCGCAGGCGCAATTCACGCGGGACGCGAGCGCGGCAGACCGCTTGGCGCTGGAGGAGTTCGTCAGCGCCCACGGCTACTGGCTCGAGGACTATGCGCTCTATCAGGCGTTGCGCCAGCAACAGGATGGCCGTCCATGGTGGCTGTGGCCGGAAGCGCTGCGTGACCGGCAGCCGGCGGCGCTTGCGCTGGCACGCGAACGTCTGGCCGAGGCCGTTGCCCAGGTGCGGTTCGAGCAGTTCGCGTTCTTCCGGCAGTGGCAGGAACTGAAACAGCGTGCCGCGCAGCGCGATATCCTGCTGTTCGGTGATGCCCCGATTTTTGTGGCGCAGGACAGTGCCGATGTCTGGACTTTCAGGAACTACTTTGCGCTGGATGAAGACGGTCAGCCGCGTACGGTGGCGGGTGTGCCCCCGGACTATTTTTCCGGTACCGGCCAGCGCTGGGGAAATCCGTTGTATCGCTGGGAGGAGATGCAGGCTGACGGGTTCGGCTGGTGGCTGGACCGCCTGCGCACCCAGCTCGGATTGTTCGATCTGCTGCGGATCGATCATTTCCGCGGGTTTGAATCGTACTGGGAGATTCCCGCCGATGAGCCCACCGCCATAAAGGGGCGCTGGGTGCAGGCGCCGGGAGCAGCGCTGTTTCGCGCATTCAGTGATGAGTTCGGGAAGCTGCCGCTTGTGGCCGAGGATCTGGGATTCATTACCGACGAAGTCCGCGCCTTGCGCGATGAGTTCGCGCTGCCGGGAATGCGCGTGCTGCAGTTTGCCTTCGACGGTGGCCCCGACAATCCGTATCTGCCCCACCGCCATGAAGTCAACAGCGTGGTCTATACCGGTACTCACGACAACGACACGACGCTGGGCTGGTACAATGCACTGCCGGCGCAACAGCAATCCTATACCCTGGACTACCTCGGCGGGCCGCACGAGCCGATGCCGTGGCCGCTGATGCGGGCAGCGTTCGCCTCGGTGGCAATCCTCGCGATAGTCCCGATGCAGGACGTGCTGGCGCTCGGTGCCGGCTGCCGCATGAACACTCCCGGCACCACGGTCGGCAACTGGCAATGGCGTTTCACCTGGGACCAGCTCACGACCCAGACGGTGGGACGTCTGCGCCATATCGCACAGCTCTACGGCCGGTTGCCGGCCGGCGGCTAGTTCCGCAGTTCCGGCCGTCTCACAGCCAAAACATGCAGCCTGTCTCGAAGCGGTGCGCGAGGGCCGGATGAAACGGGAACATCCGTATCTTGTAGCACTGCTGGCCGGCCAGCGTCGGGCGCAGGTCGAGACGGAACAGGGTTTCGCCCGGAGCCGTCGACTCGTCAGGACTGAATATGTGCGCATGGTGGCTGACGAATTCCCCGTCTTCCGACAAGGTGCCCACCAGGCACTCGAGCAGCACATCGTCGGCGTGCAATTCCTGCAGTTTCGCCGCGACGCGGATGTTGATTGAGCTTCCCGAGCGGATTTCCGTCGGTGCGGCGTCGAGGCGCCGCATCGTTACCCGTGGCCAGGAGCGGTGGACCCGCTTCTTCCACTCTGCGACATCCTTGGCGCGGGCATATCCATTGGCCGCCAGCACCAGAGCCTGTTTTCTGGCCCGTCCGTAATACTTGCGCATATAGTCCATGACCATGCGCTCGGCATTGAAGCGTGGCAGCAGGGATTTCATCGATTCCTTCGATTTGTGGACCCAGCCCTCCGGATAGCCGTTGCCGTTGCGGCTGTAGTAAAGCGGTATGACCTGCTTCTCGAGTATGTCCAGCAGCTCCTGCCCTTCCTCGCGATCGCGGTAGCTGGGCTCGAATTCCGGCCCGTGGGGCGTGATGGCCCAGCCGTTCACGCCGTTGTAGCCCTCGCCCCACCAGCCATCCAGCACGCTCAGGTTGATCACCCCGTTGATACCGGCCTTCTGACCTGAAGTTCCGCTTGCCTCCATCGGATACTCCGGAGTGTTGACCCATACGTCGACCCCGGTTACCAGCTTGCGGGCGAGCGCCAGATCGTAATTCTCCAGAAGTATGACTTTGCCCTCGAATTCGGGACGGCGCGAGAACTCATGAATCAGCTTGATGAACTGCTGGCTCGGTCTGTCGCTGGGATGAGCCTTGCCGGCGAAGATCAGCAGCACCGGGTGGTTCGGATCGTTCAGCAGGCGTGCGAGGCGTTGCGGGTCGGAAAACAGCAGCGTGGCGCGCTTGTAGGTCGCGAAGCGCCGGGCGAACCCGATCACCAGCATGTCCGACTGCTGCGGCGAGAGCCGGTGGGTCAGTCGATCGATCAGCGTCTGGCTGCAGCCGGTGCGCCGCAGCTGCGAGATGATGCGTCGCCTGGTTTCCATCAGCAGTTCGGTCCGTAGCGACTGCAGCGTGCTCCAGTAGCTGTAATCGGGAATGCTGTCAATGCACTGCCAGTAGTCCTCGTTCAGCAGCTCGCTGCGCCAGCCGCTGCCGAAGCGCATTTCGAACAGATTGATCCACTCGCGCGCCAGAAACGTCGGTACGTGCACGCCGTTGGTCACGTAACCGATCGGATTCTCCGAATACGGAATCTGTGGCCAGACGTAGCCCTCCATGCGTGATGCCACCCGCCCGTGGATGCGGCTGACGCCGTTATGGTAGCGCGAACCGCGCAGAGCCAAAGCGGTCTGGTTGAAGCCTTCCGGGCTGGCCGGACTGTTGCCGAGCTGGAGAAACCGCTCCATGCTGATCCCCAGTTCTTCAACGAAGTTCCGGAAATAGCTCGTCATGAGGCCGTGATCGAATATGTCGTGTCCAGCTGGAACCGGCGTGTGCGTGGTGAATACGGTGCCGGCGGCCACCAGCTCCAGCGTGCTGTCGAAATCGAGCCCCTTGGCGACATGGACCCGGCAGCGCTCCAGGATCTGGAACGCGGCGTGTCCCTCGTTGATGTGCCACACCGTAGGGGTGAGCCCGAGCGCCGACAATGCGCGGACGCCGCCAATGCCCAGCGCCATTTCCTGCTGCATGCGGGTGTGCACATCGCCCCCATACAGCTGGTAGGTGATGGACCGGTCGGCCTCGGCGTTGTCCGGAAGGTCGCTGTCGAGCAGGTAGAGGTTAATGTGTCCGGCCTTTGCCTTCCATACCTTCAGCACCACCCGCCGGTCCGGCAGGTCGATGTGCACATGAATCTCGGATCCGTCCGGTCCGGTTGCCGGCACGATCGGCAGATCGTCGAAGTTGGCCGGGTAGTAGTGCGCCAGCTGGTTGCCGTGGCCATCGATAGTCTGGGTGAAGTAGCCCTGGCGGTACAGCAGGCCGACTGCGACGAACGGGATCCCCAGGTCGCTCGCCGCCTTGCAGTAGTCTCCGGCAAGGATGCCGAGACCGCCGGAATAGATGTTGAAGCTCTCGTGAAATCCGAATTCGGCGCAGAAATAGGCAACCAGGTCCTGCTTGGGGTCGAGGTAATGCTCAATGCCGGGGGCTACGTGCTGCTGGTTGTAGGTATCGTAGGCCGACAGGACGCGGTTGTACTCCTCGATGAAGACGCGGTCATCGGCCGCCTCATCGAGCCGGCCCTGCGATACCCGGCGCAAAAATACCTTGGGGTTGTGGCCACAGCGGTCCCACAAGTCCGAGTCGAGACGGTAGAATAGGCCACGTACCCTGCGGTCCCAGCTGAACAGCAGGTCGTTGGCGAGTTCCGTGAGCCGCTCCAGCCGCGCGGGAATCGAGGGCTGGACTTCTATGGTGAAGCAGCTGCCCGGTGCGGCTGTTTCTCCTGCGCGTGGTGGAGTCTCGCTCATAGAACTGGTTCGCTCGAGCAGTCGATCTGGGTTGCGACAAGGCCAGACAGCAGCTACAGTCGCCAGCCCATCGCTGGCGTGACGCATGACCGGGCCATGCCGCTTCTGCAGGTTGAATCTGGTACCGAGGGTCGGAATCGAACCGACACGGTGTCACCACCACCGGATTTTGAGTCCGGCGCGTCTACCAGTTCCGCCACCCCGGCCTGCTGGGTAGGAGTATATCGATTCTGGCGCCGTGATCATAGTCGGCGCAATGTGGCAGACCGGCACAAAAAAGGGGCGGCGGCGCCTCATGTGAGCACATGCGCAAGTCCGATTTTCATTTTGATCTGCCGGTGGAGCTTATCGCGCAGGAGCCTCCACCTCAGCGTGGCGCAAGCCGTCTGCTGGCGTTCGACCGTGATACGGGGCTGCTGCACGACCGGACATTTGCCGAGCTGCCCGGGCTGTTGCGGACGGGCGACTTGCTGGTCGTCAACGATACGCGGGTCGTGCCGGCACGCCTTTACGGCATGAAGGACAGCGGCGGGCGGGTCGAGCTGCTCATCGAGCGCGTGCTGGATGAACGGCGGTTTCTGGCGCAGTGCCGGTCAAGCAAGCCATTGCGCCCGCGCCAGGCGCTCAATCTGGAGGCGGGGGTGGTGGTGCGCGTGGTTGGGCGCGAGGATGTATTTGTCGAGTTCGAGGTCGAGGCCGGCGGCGCGGTTCTGGAGATTCTGGAACGGATCGGACACGTTCCGTTGCCGCCATATATCCGCCGTGCCGACCAGCTGTCCGACCGGGAACGCTATCAGACGGTGTTTGCCAGCAAGCCCGGTGCGGTGGCCGCCCCGACCGCCGGCCTGCATTTCGAGTCCACCGTGATCAGCCGCCTGGAGGCGCGAGGAGTGCGGCTCTGTGCGGTCACACTGCACGTGGGTGCGGGAACGTTCGAACCGGTGCGTGCCGCTGAGTTGGGCGCGCACCGCATGCACCGCGAGCGCTACGAGATAAGCACGCAGGCGGCCGCGCAGATCAACGCCGCCCGCTGCGAGGGGCGTCGGGTCATCGCGGTCGGCACCACGGTGGTGCGTACCCTGGAGAGCGCGGCGCAGGCGTCGGCGCAGGGCGCTAGCCGAGGGAGCATCGCGCCCGGAAGCGGCGAGACCGATATATTCATTTATCCGGGCTACCGTTTCCGCGCTGTCGATGGCCTGATCACGAATTTTCATCTACCGCAGTCCACCCTGCTGATGCTGGTCTGCGCTTTTGGCGGTACAGAGCGGATGCTGGCGGCCTATCGCCACGCCGTCGAGCAAAGGTACCGCTTCTTCAGCTACGGTGATGCGATGTTCATCGCCTCCTTGTCGCCAGGCCCTGCAGCGGGGACCGGCAAGTAATGTCCGGCTTGCGGTTGTCGGCGGCGGTCAGTGCCGGTATAACGACAGCCTGGCAGGTGCCGTCCAGGAGTGGCCCATATCCCGGGTGCTTGGCGGGCGGCTGCGCGGTGCTGGCAGAAGGGCGCGCGCCGTGACCTGGATTGTTGCTTCCCGGATTCCTGAAGAACGAACGTGAAATTTGAACTGCTGGCAACGGACGGCGCCGCGCGCCGCGGACGAATGATGTTTTCGCGGGGGAGCGTCGAAACACCGGCATTCATGCCGGTGGGCACCTATGGAACGGTCAAGGCCATGACCCCGGAGGAGTTGCGGGGACTGGGTACTGAAATTGTTCTCGCGAACACCTTCCACCTGATGCTGCGCCCGGGTACCGAAGTGATCCGTCGGCACGGCAGCCTGCACCGGTTCATGCACTGGGAGGGGCCGATCCTCACCGACTCCGGTGGATTCCAGGTCTGGAGCCTCGGAAAGATACGCAAGATCAGCGAGCAGGGTGTGCAGTTCCAGTCGCCGGTGGACGGGGCCCGTATCTTCATGGGACCGGAGGAATCGCTGGCGGTGCAGCGCGCGCTCGGCGTAGACATCATGATGGTGTTCGACGAATGCACTCCGTTCCCGGCCAGTGAGCCGCAGGCGCGTACCTCGATGGAACTCAGCTTGCGCTGGGCCGAGCGCAGCAAGGCTGCTGTTGAGGGCACCGAAGGGGCGCTGTTCGGCATCGTTCAGGGCGGCATGTACGAGCACCTGCGCGAGATCTCCCTGGTGGGGCTGACGCAGATCGGATTCGACGGCTATGCGCTGGGCGGTCTGTCGGTGGGGGAGCCGAAGGCGGAGATGCTGCGCGTGGTCGAACATCTGGCACCACGCATGCCCGCCGATCGCCCGCGCTATCTGATGGGAGTCGGCACTCCTGAAGATCTGGTGGAGGCCGTACGCCGGGGCATGGACCTTTTCGACTGCGTGTTGCCTACCCGTAACGCCCGCAACGGCTGGCTGTTCACCCACGAGGGCGTGGTCCGCATCCGCAACAGCCGTCATGCACGCGACACCGGGCCGCTTGATCCTGTATGCGACTGCTACACGTGTCGCCATTACAGCCGGTCCTATCTGCGGCACCTGCACCTCAGTAACGAGATCCTGGGTGCGCGTCTTAACACGATTCACAATCTTTCTTATTACCAGTCGCTTATGGGGGCGCTGCGGGAGGCGATCCTTACGAAAACACTGGATGATTTCATCAAGAAGTTTTATTGTATGCGGCGCCCGCCGGAGGAATGAATGCGGTCCTGCCGCTGCATTCCGGGGTTGGCGGCGTGGCCGGGCGGCGATGATACGACGGAAAAGCAGTCCGCGACCGATTATCCACTATATTAACCAAGCAGCCTTGATCGACTCATGATGAACTTATTGATCCCCGATGCCTACGCCGCCGCGGCAGCGCCCGGCGGTGTCGGTGGCGGTCTGCTGGGGTTTGCCCCGCTCATTGCCATCATCGTCATTTTTTACTTTTTGCTCATCCGGCCCCAGAGCAAGCGTGCCAAGGAACACCGGGCCATGGTGGCGGCCCTGGCCAAGGGTGATGAGGTGGTCACGAACGGGGGGCTTCTCGGGCGCGTCACCGAAGTGGGTGAGGCATTCGTAACGATTGAGGTCGCCGACGGGGTGTCCGTAAAGGTGCAGCGGCCGGCGGTCGCGTCGCTGATGCCCAAGGGTACCATCAAGTCGAGCTGATGATGGTGATCGCCGATTCCTGCCTCCACCGCACGCATGCGGATCCGGATCTGTGGACTGGTGTCGGGTCCGGCCGGCTCCTCCCAAGCCACTTCTGACGGCGGGTCATGAACAGGTATCCGCTGTGGCAGTATGTGTTGATCCTCGTGATCGTCGTGCTCGGGGTGATCTATGCGCTCCCGAATCTCTACGGGGAAGATCCGGCCGTGGAGATTTCGGCGAGCCATGCCACGGGCAAGGTCGATGCGCAGACCGTCTCGCAAGCAAAACAGATACTCGCCCGTGCCGACCTGCCATACAAATCGGCCGCACTCGAACCGCAGGTGGTTATTCTGCGGTTTGCCAACACGACCGTTCAGCTGCGCGCGCGCGACCTGCTGCAACAGGTTCTCGGGGACAACTACACGGTAGCGCTGGATCTGTTGCCGGCGACGCCGCTATGGCTGCGCTGGCTGCACGCCGAGCCGATGTACCTCGGTCTCGACCTGCGCGGCGGCGTGCATTTTCTGTTGCAGGTGGACATGGCCTCGGCGATAAAGAAGGCCGAGCAGAACTACGTCGATGATATCGCCAATACCCTGCGCAAGAAGGATGCGCGCTATCTGTCGGTTACCCGTCCCGACAGCGGCGGCATACTGATCCGTTTCCGGACCGCCAAGGAGCGCGATCACGGCCAGAATGTGATTTCGAAGACGTTTCCGGAACTGGTGCTTGCCGACCAGCAGCAGCCGAGGGAGTACGACATTCTCGCCAAATTGGGTCCGCAAGCCTTGGCGGAGAAGCGCAAGTTCGCCCTTGAGCAGAACATTACCTCGCTGCGCAACAGGGTGAACGAACTCGGCGTGGCTGAACCGATTATCCAGCAGGAAGGGAGCAACCGCATCGTCGTCGAGCTTCCCGGCGTGCAGGACATCGCCAAGGCCAAGGAGATCTTGGGCCGTACGGCAACGCTTGAGGTCATGATGGTTGACGATCAGCACAGCCTGGCGGCAGCGGTGGCCGGGCAGGTGCCGCCCGGTGACAAGATCTATTATGACCGCCACGGCCACCCGATTCTGCTGAAGAACCGGGTCATCTACTCGGGCGATGACATCGTGGATGCGGCCGCTGGAATCGACCAGCAGCAGGGCGGGGCGGTGGTCAACATCACGCTCGATTCGCGCGCCGCAGCGATAAACCAGCGTATCACCGGCGAGAATGTCGGGCGGCGCATGGCAGTGGTGTATATCGAGATTCGGCACGAGACGGTGCTCGATTCGGCGGGCAAGCCCGTACTCGACAAGAACGGCCGTGCGGTCAAGAAGGCGGTGCGCATAGAGCGGGTGATCACCGCGCCTGTCATCCGCCAGCAGCTGGGGGCGCGTTTTGAAATCAGCGGCATGGAAAACAGCGAGCAGGCGCGCAATTTGGCATTGTTGCTGCGCGCCGGTGCGCTGGCGGCGCCCGTCGAGATCATCGAGGAGCGCACGGTCGGCCCCAGTCTCGGGGCCGACAATATCCGGCGCGGCTTTCATTCGACCTGGATCGGTTTCGCGGCGATCGCTGTCTTTATGAGCGCGTATTATCTCCTGTTCGGCATGGTGTCGGTGATTGCGCTGGCAGTGAACGTCGTGCTGCTGATCGCGCTGCTGTCGGTATTGCAGGCCACGCTTACTCTGCCAGGCATGGCCGGCATCGCGCTCACCGTGGGTATGGCCATCGATGCGAACGTGCTTATCAACGAGCGCATTCGCGAGGAGCTGCGCAATGGCAATACGCCGCAAGCGAGCATCAAGACCGGATATGAGCGCGCGTTCGGAACGATTCTGGATTCAAACGTGACGGCCCTGATCGCCGGCCTGGCGCTGTTCATGTTCGGGTCCGGCGCGGTACGGGGCTTCGCGGTGGTTCTGTGTCTGGGAATCTTGACCTCCATGTTCAGTTCCGTCGTGGGCTCGCGCGCGCTGGTGAATCTCATGTACGGCAGTCGCCGCCGGCTTGAACGCATTTCCATCGGCAATACGGCCTGGAAGTAGGGCCTCCGCCACGGTAGCTACGGACCATGGAATTTTTCAAGATACGAAAAGATATCCCCTTCATGCGCCACGCGCTGGTGTTCAACGCGATTTCCGCGATCACGTTCGTGTTGGCGGTGTTTTTTCTGATCACGCGCGGGCTGAATTTGGGCGTTGACTTTACCGGTGGCACGGTCCTGCAGGTGCGTTACAGTCACCCGGCTGACATACACGCCATCCGCACGGCGCTCGGTCCGCTCGGTTACAAAAACGCCGGCGTCGAAAATTTCGGGACATCCAGCGAGGTGCTGATCCGCCTGCCGGCCGCCAGAGGCAAGGCGGCCAGCGCGTTGTCAGACCGGGTGATGGCGGCGTTGCACACGCAGGACCCAACGGCGCAGCTGCGCAGCGTGCAATTCGTCGGGCCCGAGGTCGGTAGCGAGATGCTGAATAACGGCGCGCTGGCGCTGCTCGTGGTTGCGGTGGGAATAGTGGTTTATCTGTGGTTTCGGTTCGAATGGAAATTCGGTGTTGCGACGCTCATCGCGAACCTGCACGATGTCGTCATAATTCTGGGTTTCTTCGCATTCTTCCGCTGGCAGTTTTCGCTCACCGTGCTGGCCGCAGTACTGGCGATTTTCGGGTATTCGGTGAACGAATCGGTGGTCGTGTTTGACCGGGTTCGCGAGAATTTCCGCAAGATGCGTCATTCCTCGGTTCCCCAGGTCATCGATAACGCGATCACCAGGACGCTGTCACGGACGGTCATCACTCACGGCTGCACCCAGATGGCGGTGTTGTCGATGCTCTTCTTCGGAGGCGAGGCGCTGCACTACTTCGCCCTTGCCCTTACCATCGGCATACTGTTCGGCATCTATTCCTCGGCGCTGGTAGCGAGCCCGATCGTCATGTGGCTCGGCATTTCACGCGAGGACATGATTCCTTCGAAGAAAGACACCACCCAGCTCGACAGCGCGCCCTGACGGCGGCACCGGCAAGCGCCGGCACATGAGCGCCCGAATAGGCATGATGGGCCGAATCGGCTATCCTTAACCCCTTTTTCCAGTCCGATATCGCCTGGCGCGACCGCGCGGCGAGGTCTGGAACCAGCCTGAGGGGATCAGTGAGCCGATGTTTACGAAAGACCTGAAAATCGCCGGTTTCGACCGGGAACTGTGGCAGGCCATGCAGGACGAACGCCGCCGGCAGGAGGATCATATCGAGCTGATCGCCTCCGAGAATTACGCCAGTCCGCGGGTACTGGAAGCCCAGGGCTCGGTGCTCACGAACAAGTATGCCGAGGGTTATCCCGGCAAGCGCTACTACGGTGGCTGCGAGTACGTGGACGTTGCCGAACGCCTCGCGATCGAGCGGGCCAAGCAACTGTTCGGAGCCGCCTACGCGAATGTACAGCCGCATTCCGGGTCGCAGGCGAATGCGGCGGTCTACATGGCGCTGTTGCAGCCAGGCGACACCATTCTCGGCATGAGCCTGGCCCACGGAGGCCATCTTACCCACGGCGCCAAGGTCAATTTCTCCGGCAAGATCTATAACGCAGTGCAGTATGGCCTCGATGCCGCAACCGGGGAGATCGACTATGGGCAGGTGGAGCGGCTGGCGCATGAGCACAAGCCCAAGATGGTGGTGGCCGGTTTCAGCGCGTATTCGCGGGTGGTCGACTGGCAGCGTTTCCGGAACATTGCCGACGCGGTCGGCGCATACCTGTTCGTCGACATGGCGCATCCCGCCGGTTTGATCGCCGCCGGCCTCTATCCCAATCCGGTGCCGGTGGCCGACGTCACGACGTCGACGACCCACAAGACCCTGCGGGGACCGCGCGGCGGGCTGATTCTGGCACGCGCCAATCCGGACATCGAGAAAAGGCTTAATTCCGTGGTGTTTCCCGGGACCCAGGGTGGACCGCTGATGCATGTGATCGCTGCCAAGGCCATCGCTTTTAAGGAGGCGCTTGAGCCGGGCTTCAAGCAGTATCAGCAGCAGGTGCTGGAGAATGCGCGGACCATGGCGGGGGTCATGCAGCAGCGCGGCTACCGGATCGTCTCCGGCGGCACCGACGACCACCTGTTTCTGGTGGACCTGGTGGCGATGGCCATTACTGGCAAGGATGCGGAGGCGGCGCTCGGGGAGGCGCACATCACGGTGAACAAGAACGCGGTGCCGAACGATCCGCAGTCTCCGTTCGTGACCAGTGGCATCCGTATCGGCACTCCGGCGGTCACGACCCGGGGGTTTGGCGCGCGGGAGGTGGCATCAGTGGGTGGATGGATATGCGATATCCTCTCTGACCTGCAGAATCAGAGTGTGCGTGCCAGGGTTCGGGCTGACGTCGAGGCCCTGTGCGCGCGGTTCCCTGTGTATGAATCCGTTCCCTGCTAGTCGCACACGCAGGTCCGAGCGCGTGCGGATCCGGGGTGTGGCGGTGGCGGACCGGTTGCCCGCCTGATTCGGCATGCGTTGCCCTTTCTGTTTCGCGGACGAGACCCGGGTAATCGACTCCCGCCTGGCTGATGACGGCGATTCAGTGCGCCGCCGGCGCGAATGTGAGGTTTGTTCCGAGCGGTTTACCACCTTCGAACGCGCTGAGTTGCGGCTACCTCAGGTAATCAAGTCAGACAGCCGGCGCGAGCTTTTCAGCGAGGACAAGCTGCGCGGTGGCATGACCCGGGCGCTGGAAAAGCGTCCCGTCGACGCTGAGGCCGTGGAGAAAGCGGTCGGGCGCATACGGCACAAGCTGCTGGCTGGTGGCGACCGGGAAGTCCGGTCGCGCGATATCGGCGAATGGGTCATGGAAGAACTCAAGGACCTGGACCCGGTCGCCTACGTGCGGTTTGCGTCGGTGTACCGCAGCTTCCAAGACCTTAACGCTTTCCGTGAAGAGGTCCAGCGGCTGCAGAACGAGCCCACCGGAGAGAGCCGGCGCAAGCAGCTGAAACTCATTCCCGACGGTGATTCCCCGGAGGGCAGTCCCGGGGATGTACCACGGCGCCCAGGTACCGGCGGCAGCCGCAGATGAGCACCGCAGTCGACGATGTACGGGCCATGGCGCGTGCACTGCAGATTGCAGAACAGGGCCTCTATACCACGGATCCGAACCCGCGTGTCGGGTGCGTGATCGTCAAGGATGGGCAGTGTGTCGCCGAGGGCTGGCACGAGCGCGCCGGCGAGGCCCATGCCGAACGGCGCGCCCTGCAGGCGGCGGGCGGGGCGGCACGCGGGGCCACGGTCTACGTGACACTTGAGCCCTGCTGCCATCACGGGCGCACCCCGCCCTGTACCGATGCCCTGGTCGCTGCCGGGGTGGCCAGGGTGGTTGTGGCCATGCCGGATCCCAATCCACTGGTTGCCGGGGGCGGTCTGGAACTGCTGCGGCGCGCCGGAATCGCGGTGGAAGTCGGACTGATGCGAGCCCAGGCCGAGGCCTTGAACCCCGGCTTTATCCGGCGGATGCAGGACGGGCGCCCTTTTGTGCGCATCAAGATTGCAGCCAGCCTGGACGGGCGTACTGCCATGGCCAGCGGCGAGAGCAAGTGGATCACCGGCGCGGCCGCGCGTGCTGATGTGCAGAGATGGCGGGCACGCAGTTCCGCGATTCTGACCGGTATCGGGACGGTACAGGCGGACGATCCATCATTGACGGTACGCACCATGGCCACTGGACGTCAGCCGCTTAGAGTGGTGGTTGATTCCGGCCTGCGCATCGCAGTCACAGCGAGGGTACTTGCGCCGCCAGGTTCGGCGCTGCTTGTCGCTGCCAGTGAGGATGCGGACCGGGCCAGCCGACTGCGCGCGGCCGGGGCGCAGGTGCTGTGCCTGCCAAATCCGGAAGGCAGGGTGGACCTGGCAGCGCTCATGCGCGACCTTGCGGGGCGCGGAATGAACGAGGTCCTGGTCGAGGCCGGCACCACCCTGTGCGGGGCCCTGCTGGCGGCCGGCCTGGCGGACGAACTCGTGATCTATTTTGCGCCGCATCTGATGGGCGCGCAGGCCCGTGGCATGTTTGCCGTGCCAGGACTGGAACGCATGCAGGAACGGGTGGCGCTGGAGGTGCGTGACGTGCGTGCGGTTGGTGCCGACTGGCGGGTGGTGGCAAGAGTGGGTGCCGGCGGATCGACGGATGCGCCGGGCTGAAGGAGGGTCAGGATCGTGTTTACGGGCATTATCGAGGCGGTAGGCAGCATCGCGCGGGCGGAGACGATAGGCGCAGACCTGCGGCTTCGGGTTGATGCCGGCGCGCTCGATCTTTCCGACGTGCGCATCGGCGACAGCATTGCAGTGAGTGGCGTATGTCTGACTGTGGTGGAGTGTTCCGCCGCCGGATTTGTTGCGGATGTATCGCGCGAGACCCTGGACCATACGACTCTGTCGGGATTGCGTCCCGGAGCGCGCGTCAACCTCGAAAAGGCGCTGGCAGTGGGTGCACGTCTGGGCGGACATCTGGTGAGCGGCCACGTAGACGGCATGGGTACGGTATGCGCCCGCTGGCACGACGGCAATTCACTGCGCTTGCGGATTGAGGCACCGGTGTCGCTGGTGCGCTATATCGCGTCAAAGGGATCGATCTGTGTGGACGGAGTGAGCCTTACCGTCAATGTCGTCGACGGTGTGCGTTTCGAGCTCAACATCGTGCCGCATACGGCGCAACAGACGACGCTGTCGGCTCTGGACGAGGGGCAGCGGGTGAACCTTGAGGTGGACCTGATCGCCCGCTATCTGGAGAGTCTGCTGACGGCCCGTGCGCCGGACCCGGTTTCGGGGCTGGACCGGGATTTTCTCGCGGCCCACGGTTTTGGATCACTGGACGACCGCTGAGGATCGTCCCGCGGTATTGCCGCCGCTATTCGCCCCAGGCCCGCGTCAGTACCTCGTATTTCGTGTTGCCACCACCGGCTGGGACCGTCCCCGTCCCACGCGGCTCAGGCTTTGCGGTTCTGCGCATCGCGCGCGCCAGTCGCGCACGTCGTATCAGGAGGCGCCGTACTGCTCCGTGCTGCAGCGCAAGTGGGTGCTTGGTTGCGGCCGGCGCCGGTTGCGACTGTGCCTGCAGAATCGGTGCTGCGGGTGGCTGGATAGCCGGGTGGGCAGCGGGCGCGAGGACCACGGGTGCCGGCGGAGCAGTGGGTGTGGCCGGAGCTTCGGGCCGGACCATGTAGAAAAACCCCGCTACCAACGCAATTGCCGTGATGGGCAGCAGGCTCATCATCGCGATCGCGGCAGGTCGCCGCAGGCGCGCCCGCAGCGACTGCCCCGTAAACGGCCCGGATGCATCCTGGGTGCGTCTGCCGAATTTGGAACGGTCTGCTTCCACGTAATGTGTCAGCAGCGCGCGGTCCTTGTCTTTTCTGATGGCTTTCAGGCGCCGATATGCGCGCACGTGAATCATGCCGAGCTTAATGAGGGCGCTGCGGAATTCGTGTGCATTCTGGAAGCGTTTGTCGGGATTCTTGGAGATGGCCTTCAAAATTACCAGTTCCAGCTCCAGGGGGATGTCAGGCTGCAGCTTGGCGGGGCTGGGCGGCTGTTCGTGCAGGTGTGCATCCATGTATTCGTAGTCGCTCTGTTTCACGAAGGGCAGCCGTCCGGTGACTGCTTCGAACAGCGTGATGCCCAGGGTGTAGATGTCCGAGCGAAAATCCGCCTCCTTGCCTGTAACCTGCTCCGGAGAAACATACATGAGCGTGCCGATCATCGAGCCGCTCTCGGTGACTTCCTTGTTGTCGAGTATCTTGGCGACACCAAAGTCCATGAGCTTGATCTCATGGCCGTTGGTAATGAAGATGTTGCTCGGTTTGAGGTCACGGTGGACGATACCGAGTCGATGGGCACGCTCGACTCCGAGCAGCGCTTGCTCGAACACCCACACCGTGGTTGCGACCGACAGGCGGCCGGCGTTATGCAGCCGCTGGGCAAGGGTCTGTCCCTCGATGTATTCCATGACGAGCACGAGACTGCCGGACAGTTCGAACAGCGAATGCAGGGTGACGACGTTGGGGCCGTTGAGTCGTGCCTGCGCCTGCGCCTCGATACGGAATCTCTGCAGGAACTCCTGGTTGCGGAACAGGTGCGGGGACAGCACCTTGAGTGCGACCGTGCGGTCGAGGGTGGTGTCATGCGCCTTGTACACCACGCCCATGCCGCCTTCGCCGAGCTTGCTGACGATGAGGTAGTTCCCCACCGTCTTGCCGGCTTCGATGGTATCGAGCAGGGTCTGTGGCGGGCTGCTGTGCCCGGAGCCTGCTCCCAAGATCGCGGTTTTGGCGAAGCTGGCCGCGGGCTGCTGTTTCGTAGCACCCGGCCGGCCACGCACCAATCGCAGATCGGACATGACTTAAATGCACCCCTCGGTCGATGACGGCGATGACTTCTTATATGACTTGATCTTACCTCAGATCCGGTGCAAGAGATGGGCCGAACAGGATGGAAGGATCGGCCAGTCAGATAAACGGATATTACGCTTGATCAATGACTTGGCGCTGTACCGTCTGTCGCCCAGTCCCCGTCCCGCCGCTTACCGTCTGCTAGAGGGTGTTGCGGTCGCCCCGGAGTGGCGCGGTTCGATGGTGAAGGTCACCTCGGCCCGCGCCAGGCGCACGGAGCGGTCGTAGCCACGGCGGTGAAAGAAGAGTTTGCTGACGATGAGATAGTTTCCCGCGGGTGCGCCCGGTGGGATGGGCAGCAGGGTGGTCGCCGTATAGAAACCGCTTGCGCGCAGGTTCTGACCTAGAGACTCGCTGTGGGAGGCGATCAGGGTTCCGTCCTGAGCGTAGAATTCGCGCGTTTCCGTGAATGTCAGATCAGCGTACGGATCACGGCGCAGGTACAGCTCCTTGTGAATCTTGAGATATTCGCAGGGGCGGATCTCGTCGCGGTTGACGTTGACCCGGTACACCGTCGCCTGCGCTAGCATGCCACGGGGCAGGGGACCGAAAGCCAGAAACGGACTGGCGCGATGATAGTGGGTCGCAAGATCGATCCGGCCGGATTCCGCCGCCTGGACCTGACACTCGTTTGGCGGGGTGGTGGCGCATCCGGACAGTAACGCAAGGATCAGGCTGACGAGCAGCGCCGGCGCTGCGGACCGGCGGATCACGGCCGTACGGATGGTCATTTGGGGTTCCCTGTCTGGGTGACGCCGGTACTCTACCTTGGGGGCCCGCCGATGTCAGCTCCCACCCCAGGCCTGCCGCAGGACGTTATATTTCGAGGGCAATCGCGCCGACCGGATGGCTGGGGGCATACTGTGGACCTGGGCAGCGGCCGCCGTGTCGGAAGGCGCGGGGCCAGGGACCACCGTCTTGATCGGCGCTGCCGCGTGCGCGGGGACCGACACTTCCGCAGGAGGTTGCGGTCGGCGAGTTGCCGGGATGAAGTCCAGGCGCGGGACTAGGCCAAGATGCAGGGCCAGCGCCAGAATGGTCGTCAGCAGCAGCAGCTCAAACCCCCATGTGTTCCAGAGTCGGCGCAGTGGCGCACGGCCATGCGGCAGCCATGGCGTTTTCGTTACCTGCGGGCGACCGGATGCCGAACCGGTGGACGTGGGCATGGGGTCCGGACCTGCCTTGCCGACGCAGGCACGAAGGGTCTTGCGGAACGCGGCGGCGCTCTGGAACCGGCGACCCGGGTCTTTCTCGATCGCCTTGAGGATGACGGATTCCAGTTCGGGCGGCAGATCGCGCTGAAACGTGCGCGGGCTTGGCGGGTGCTCAAGGACATGAGCATGCATCAGGCCGTAGTCCGTCCTGCGTTCGAACGGCAGGCGTCCGGTGACGGCTTCGAACAGGCTGACCCCGAGCGTGTACAGGTCCGACCGGAAGTCGGCGTCCCGCCCGTTGATCTGCTCCGGCGCAATGTAGAGCAGCGTGCCGACCACCGCGCCGCCATGTCCGGGTTCGCGGTGGCCGACGATGTGTGCGATCCCGAAATCCATAAGCTTTACCTCGCCCCGGCGCGTGATGAAGATGTTGCCGGGCTTGAGGTCGCGATGGATGATCCCCATCGCGTGCGCACTCTCTACACCGCTCAACGCCTGATCGAATACCCAGACCGCCTCCTTCACGGTAAGGGGACCCTGCTCGCGAAGGCGTTGTCCGAGGGTCTCGCCCTCCACATACTCCATGACCAGCACCAGACCCGCCGGGATTTCCAGCATCTGGAACAGGGTGACGACATTGGGTGTGTTCAGGCGCGCCTGCGCCAGCGCCTCCGTGCGGAATCGCTGCAGAAATCCCGAGTCATGAAACAAGTGCGGCGGGAGGAGCTTGAGTGCCACGGTACGCTCGAGCGCCGTATCATGGGCCTTGTACACCACACCCATGCCGCCTACCCCCAGCTTGCCGAGGATGGTATAGCCTGCAATGTGATCGCCGGCTTCGAGTGAGCCGGCTGCGAGCACCTTCAACGGCACGGCCGGCTCGGTCTGGCCGAATGTGGCGTTGGCGGCGTCCGGCAGTTGGTCGAGTTTCTTTGATAAATCCACGGTTTTTTGTCTCTCTTGCGGCGGCCTGCAGTCTCCCCGAACCGGCCTCGCATCTCTTCGCTGCGCGCATTCCTGCGCCATATCCATATATAATAGTCGATCCGACGCGGCGGGATATGCGGGCGGACGCCGCGCGGCGACAAGCCGGGTGAAAATAGCGGATAATCGTACAATTCAGGCCGAAAAACTATGCCAATCAGTCCTATTGTTGAAATTGTCGACGAACTGCGACGCGGACGCATGGTCATCATTATGGATGACGAGGACCGCGAGAACGAGGGCGATGTGCTCATCGCCGCTGAACACGTGCGTGCGGAACATGTCAATTTTATGGCGCGCTATGCGCGCGGACTGATCTGCCTTACGCTCACTCAGGAGCGGTGCCGGCAGCTGCAGTTACCGCTCATGGTAACTGAAAACGGTTCACGCATGACCACCAACTTCACCGTATCGATCGAGGCGGCGGAGGGCGTGACCACCGGAATCTCGGCGGGGGATCGCGCAACTACGGTGCGTGCCGCGATCAAGCCGGATGCCGGACCGCGAGACATCGTGCAGCCCGGACATATCTTTCCGCTGATGGCCAGACGCGGCGGTGTGCTGGCGCGTGCCGGGCACACCGAGGCGGGCATCGACCTGCCCCGTCTGGCCGGGTTGTCGCCGGCCAGCGTCATTTGCGAGATCCTGAACGAGGACGGCAGCATGGCGCGGTTGCCGCAGCTCGAGGTATTTGCCGCGACCCACGGCCTGAAAATTGGCACCATCGCCGACCTAATACACTACCGCATGGAGAATGAATCGACGGTCGAGCGTGCTGCCGAGTGCCACGTCATGACGGAGTTCGGGGAATTCCGCATGGTGGCGTACCACGACGAGATCGACGATACGGCCCACGTGGCGCTGGTCAAGGGCAAGATTGTGCGCGACACGCCCACCCTCGTGCGCGTCCACGTTCAGTCGAGCCTGCTCGACCTGCTTACCGTGACGCACCGCGGGATGTCCTGGACCCTGAGGGCCGCGCTGGAGCGCGTTGCCATGGAAGGT
The DNA here is from genome assembly GCA_021785515.1 of Pseudomonadota bacterium. Classification (GTDB taxonomy): domain Bacteria; phylum Pseudomonadota; class Gammaproteobacteria; order Acidiferrobacterales; family UBA6901; genus JAJYCY01. The sequence continues at coordinate 125,708 of JAJYEX010000002.1, forward strand.
ACAGGTGTGGTCGTGGTGCTCGATCAGGAGGAGTCCCCGGCGGACCTGATCCGCCAGATCCAGCATTTTCATCGCCAGGAACAGGGCATAGAATTGCCGGTCAGGCGTCCGCATCAGGCCTTGCGTACCTATGGCCTCGGTAGCCAGATCCTTTCCGATCTGGGGGTTGGCAAGATGCGGGTGCTGAGTAACCCGGTCAAGGCTCCTGGGCTGTCTGGTTTCGGGCTCGAAATCGTCGAGTACATCAGTCCGGCGGAAATTCCGGAAGAAGCTGCCACACCGGCAGCGAAAAGCCTCAATTGATGCACATAACGAGAATATGACCATGGCGGAAGTGAAAAGCATCGATGGCGAGATGACGGCACGTGGTGCGCGTTTCGGCATCATCCTTGCTAGGTTCAACAGTTTTATCGGCGATCGGTTGCTGGAAGGCGCACTCGATACCCTGGTGCGCCACGGTGCGGACCGCTCGCAGATCGAGGTGGTGCGGGTCCCCGGCGCGTACGAGATGCCGCTGGTGGCCAAGACCATGGCGGCGGGGAGGAAGTACGATGCCCTGATCGCGTTGGGGGCGGTTATTCGTGGCGCCACACCGCATTTTGAGTACGTGGCGGGGGAGTCGTCGAAGGGGCTGGCACAGGTCATGGTCGAGTTTGACATCCCAGTGGCATTCGGACTGCTCACGGTCGACAGCATCGAACAGGCAGTTGAGCGTGCCGGTACGAAGTCGGGAAACAAGGGTGCAGATGCAGCGCTGTCTGCCATAGAGATGGTCAACCTGCTCAAGCGACTGAAGACGTGACCACGCGCTCTGAAAAGGGGAGCCGCAGCCAGGCCCGTCAGGCGGCGGTGCAGGCCATCTACCAGTGGCAGATGACCGAGCAACCCCCCGATCAGATTGAAAACCACTTCATAAGCGATCATGAACTGAGCGGTGTTGATCTGGACTATTTTCATCACCTGGTACGCGAGATCCCCAGGCACTGGCATCAGATTGACGATCATCTCGCTCCCCATCTTGACCGGGTGATCGATGAAGTCGACCCCGTGGAGCGCGCCATTCTGCGGATCAGCACCTTCGAGTTTGAGTTTCATCCCGAGATTCCTTACAAGGTTGTGCTCAACGAGGCGGTCGAACTGGCCAAGACTTTCGGGGCGGAGCATGGCCACAAATTTGTCAATGCGGTGCTCGACAAGGTGGCAGCGAAGCTGCGTTCCAGCGAGATCAGCCGCCGGGCATCGTAAGATACTTGGGCGAATTTGAGCTGATCCGGGAGTATTTCGCGCGACAGCCGGTACGGCGCGCGGACGTGGCAGTTGGCATCGGTGATGACGCGGCGGTGCTCGATCCTCCGGCCGGCTGCCAGCTGGCCGTGTCGGCAGACATGCTGGTTGCCGGCGTGCATTTTCCGCAGGACACAGCACCGGCGGCCGTGGGCTACAAGGCGCTGGCGGTCAATCTGAGCGATCTGGCGGCGATGGGTGCGAGTCCTGCCTGGTTTACGCTCAACATCAGCCTGCCAAGGGCCGATTCTTCGTGGCTGGAAGGCTTCAGCGGAGGACTTTTCGCTCTGGCTGGTCCGTATGGCCTGCAACTGGTGGGCGGTGATACGACCCGCGGGCCACTCACGGTCGGTATCCAGATCACCGGTTTTGTGCCCAGCGGACAGGCCCTGCTCCGTAGCGGCGCCCGGGTCGGGGATGGCATCTACGTCACCGGTCCGCTCGGCGACGCGGCGCTCGGACTGATGGGCTTACAGGGGGGGGTGTCGTTGTCCAAGGCGCAACGGGACCATGTCATCGGGCGTTTGGAGCGTCCGGTTCCGCGAGTTCGCGAAGGTGCGGCCTTACGCGGTGTGGCCTCGGCGTGCATCGACATTTCCGACGGCCTGGCGGCGGATCTGGGCCACGTGCTGGCGGCGAGCGGCACGGGCGCCCGTATCGAGCTTGAGGCGTTGCCGCTGTCGCCGGTCTATCAGTCCCTCCAGGAGCAGGTCGGTTGGGGTCCGGCGGTGTCTGGCGGAGACGATTACGAACTGTGCTTTACCGTCCCTCCGTCGCGGCAGTCCAGGCTTAAGGCATTGGCGGATGAGTTGGGTTGCCGTCTGTGGCGCATAGGGGCTGTAGAAGCGCAGCCGGGGCTGCGCCTGATCGAACCCTCCGGGGCGATGTACCGACCGAATGTCCCGGGTTTCAACCATTTCTCGGCCCCGTGAATGACCGCTGACGTCCTTTCCGGTCGATCGACTGGAGTCGATATGCCTGAGCAAACGGGGACTTTACGGTCCTGGGGTGGTCTGGCGGCAGGAGCCCGGCTCAGGACGGACCCGGCAGCATGGCACGTGGGGCATGCTGGCATACTCCCCAATCCGGCCGGGACCACAGCCTCGCCACAGGTGCGCCATGGACGATAGCTTGAACAGCCTGGCCCGCGCGGTCGGGCACGATCTGGGGAACGCCGGCCACGCCGTGGCGACGGCGGAGTCCTGCACCGGCGGGTGGGTGGCGCAGGTTCTGACGTCCATACCGGGGAGTTCGCGCTGGTTTGAGCGCGGGTTCATCACCTACAGCAATCTTTCGAAGCGCGAGTTGCTCGGGGTCAAGACCGACACGCTGGTCAGATTTGGTGCGGTGAGCGAACAGACCGCCCGGGCGATGGCAGAAGGGGCGCTCGCCCGAAGCCGTGCCGAGTACGCGCTCGCGGTGACGGGGATCGCAGGCCCCCAGGGGGGCACCCCGGAGAAACCCGTAGGAACTGTGTGCTTCGCCTGGGTGCGGCGGCAGCACGCCTGCCACAGCGTCACGCGTCTTTTTTCCGGAGACCGGGAGCAGATCCGCCGGCAGTCCGTGGCGGCGGCCCTGGAAGGCCTGCGCGACTACGCGATGCGGCGCTGAGGACCGTTTCCAGCGGGCCTGCATCCGGGCTTGTCATCCGGTCTCTGCCGGGGGCTAGGACTTACCGGCCCAGTTATGAAATAATCCGCCAGATATCCATTTTCTGACACGGCCGTCTCGATGTACGGACAGCCACAGGGCGCGACGGACGCGCGCCCTAGACCACACTCGACACGGGTAATCGCGAGGACCGGCAATGGACACCAATAAGGGCAAGGCGCTTAGCGCAGCATTAAGTCAGATCGAGAAGCAGTTCGGCAAGGGTTCGGTGATGCGGCTCGGCGACGGTGGGGCGATCACCAACATCGAGGTGGTGCCGACCGGTTCGCTGGGTCTGGACATTGCACTTGGCGTGGGCGGCCTGCCACGCGGCAGGGTGGTCGAGATCTATGGTCCGGAATCCTCGGGCAAAACCACACTCACGCTGCAGGTGATCGCCGAGGTCCAGAAGCTGGGCGGCACGGCGGCGTTCATTGACGCGGAGCATGCGCTGGACCCGTCGTACGCGAAGAAGCTTGGCGTCAATATCGATGACCTGCTGGTGTCGCAGCCTGATTCGGGCGAGCAGGCTCTCGAGATCACCGACATGTTGGTGCGTTCAAGCGCTGTCGACGTGGTGGTGGTGGACTCGGTGGCTGCGCTCACGCCCAAGGCCGAGATCGAGGGCGAGATGGGCGATTCGCATATGGGCCTGCAGGCGAGGCTCATGTCGCAGGCGCTGCGCAAGCTCACCGCCAACATCAAGCGTTCCAATGCGCTGGTCATTTTCATCAACCAGATACGCATGAAGATCGGAGTGATGTTCGGCAATCCCGAGACCACAACGGGCGGAAACGCGCTGAAGTTTTACGCCTCAGTGCGCATGGACATCCGTCGCATCGGGTCGATCAAGAAGGGCGAAGAGGTCATCGGCAACCAGACCCGTGTGAAGGTAGTCAAAAACAAGATGGCACCGCCGTTCCGGCAGTGCGAGTTCGATATTCTCTATGATGAGGGCATTTCCAAGGAAGGCGAGCTGATCGATCTCGGCGTCGCCCACGGAGTGATAGAGAAATCGGGCGCCTGGTACAGCTACGGCAAAGACCGTATTGGCCAGGGCAAGGATAATACACGCCAGTTTCTGAAGGAAAATCAGTCGATTGCCGCGGAGATCGAAACGCGTGTCCGCGAACTGACGCGCCACTTGCCGCAGGGCGGGAACGCGACCGCCGATGAGGAGCCGGGTATCCCGCAGGAGGCTGAAGCCTGATAGCGGGTCGGCGGACCGCCGGCAATCCGCCGGATCGGACGCAGACGCGGCAGGCCGCGCTCGACATGCTTGCGCGGCGCGAACACAGCAGCGCAGAACTGCAGACAAAGCTTTATGCCAGAGGGTATCCGGAAGGGGTGGTGGAGGTGACGGTTGCGGCGCTCGAACGCGAGGGGCTCGTCTCCGACGCACGTTTCACCGAAGCGCTGCTGACCGCACGCCGTGCGCGCGGTTATGGGCCGGTGCGCATACGTTACGAACTGGAGCAGAAAGGTGTCTGCGGGGAACTCATTGATCGGTGTCTGGATGATGCGGATGCCGGCTGGATAGAACAGGTTCGACGGGTGCGTGAGAAAAAGTTTGGCAGGCAGCAACCGGGAGACTTCGCAGAGCGGGCGCGCCAGATGCGTTTCCTGCAGCAGCGTGGCTATACCCATGATCAGATCAGGCGGGCGCTGAACGCTGACGACCTGGACTGAACAGGCAGGTTCTGATTCCTATCCCATGAAAAGTACCGAGATCCGCGAGCTTTTTCTGCGTTTCTTCGAACGTCACGGCCATACCGTCGTGGCCTCGAGCTCGCTCGTGCCGGGCAACGATCCGACCTTGCTGTTCACCAACGCCGGCATGGTGCAGTTCAAGGATGTTTTTCTCGGGCTGGAAAAGCGTTCCTATGTGCGGGCGGCAAGCGCGCAACGCTGCGTGCGCGCGGGCGGCAAGCACAACGATCTTGAAAACGTCGGGTATACCGCGCGCCATCATACCTTTTTTGAGATGTTGGGGAATTTCAGTTTCGGTGACTATTTCAAGCGCGAGGCCATCCGGTTCGCCTGGGAGTTCCTGACGGAGGAGCTGCATCTGCCGCCAGAGCGTCTGTGGGTGACCGTGTATGTCGATGACGCTGAAGCAGCGGACATATGGCTCAAGGAGATAAAGGTCGACCCTGCCAGGTTTGCGCGCATAAGCGGCACCGACAATTTCTGGTCGATGGGCGATACTGGGCCGTGCGGACCCTGCTCCGAGATCTTCTATGATCATGGCCCCAAAGTGGCCGGGGGGCCGCCCGGTAGCGCGGATGCAGACGGGGACCGCTACATCGAAATTTGGAACCTGGTCTTCATGCAGTACAACCGCGACGCGCATGGAACGCTGCACAGCCTGCCGAAACCATCTGTGGATACCGGCATGGGGCTGGAGCGCATCAGCGCTGTCATACAGGGAGTGCACAGCAATTACGATATAGATCTGTTCCAGGGCCTCATCCGTGACGCGGCGAAAATCGTCAATACGCGCGATTTCGGGGACAAGTCTCTCAATGTTATCGCTGATCATATCCGCTCGTGCGCGTTTCTGATTACCGATGGCGTGATGCCTTCCAACGAGGGCCGGGGTTACGTCCTGCGCCGCATCATCCGCCGTGCGGTACGCCATGGGCACCGGCTCGGAGCAGAAGGCCCGTTTTTTTACCGGCTGGTGGAACCTCTGGTTCGGGAGATGGGTCAGGCCTATCCGGAGCTCGGCCGTGCCCGTCGACAGGTGGAGCACGTTCTGCGTCTGGAGGAAGAGCGCTTCGCCGAGACCCTGGCGCAGGGACTGCGCATCCTCGAAGAGGATCTCGGCGCCCTGAAAACCGATGTCATTCCCGGGGAGACGATTTTCCGGCTCTATGATACCTACGGATTTCCGGTGGACCTCACTGGGGACATCGCGCGTGAACGCGGACTCGTGCTCGATCTCGCGGGATTTGAAAAGCAGATGGAAGCGCAGCGGCAGCGCGCGCGCGAGGCGTCTACGTTCAAGGCCGTCGGAGTCCTTCCTGAAGACGCCGGGGTAGCGGTCGCCGAATTTTCAGGCTATGACACGCTGCACACCGAGTCCACCGTGATGGCGATCCGCCGCGGCGATGCCCAGGTTGGGGAGCTGGCCGCCGGGGAAGAGGGTGTGGTGTTCCTTGACCGCACTCCCTTCTATGCGGAGAGCGGTGGCCAGGTCGGTGACCGGGGGGTGTTGTCCGGAGCGGGGCGGTTCCTCGTAGAGGACACGCACAAGGGCTATGGCCATATCGGCCGGCTCGAAAGCGGTACGTTGCAGGTCGGCGCGCGCGTATCCTGCGACGTGGATCGCGGGCGGCGCCTGGCAACGGCGTTCAATCACTCGGCAACGCATCTGCTTCATGCGGCCCTCAGAGCCGTGCTGGGATCGCATGTGACGCAGAAGGGATCTCTGGTCGAGCCCGAGCGTCTGCGATTCGATTTCAGTCACAATGAGCCGCTTACGCGCGCACAGATCGACGAGATCGAGCGGTTGGTGAACGAAGAGATACGAGCCAACGATTTAGTGGAGACGCGTGTCATGCCGATTGCCAAGGCCATGGAGTCTGGTGCCATGGCGCTGTTCGGCGAAAAGTACGGCGACGACGTGCGGGTAGTGGGCATGGGCGGGTTTTCAACCGAGCTCTGTGGTGGCACTCACGTGCGCCGAACGGGCGATATCGGGTTCTTCAAGATCCTTGCCGAAGGCGGCGTGGCCGCCGGCGTGCGGCGTGTCGAAGCGGTTACCGGTCAGGGAGCGCTGGACCATGTCCGCGATATCGAGCAGAAGCTTGCCAGAGTTGCGGATCTGGTACGCGGGAACCGGGATGATGTCGAGCGCAAGGTGGAACAGCTGAGTGGCCGGCTGCGGCAGATGGAGAAAGAACTCGACGTGTTCCGCGGACGCCTCGCCGTCAGTCAGGGCGACGCTCTGGCTGACTCGGTGCGCGAGGTCAAGGGCATCAAGGTCGTTGCCACACGCATGGACGGGGCTGACAGCAAGGCGCTGCGCGAAGCGATGGACCGGCTTAAGGACAAGCTTGGCAGTGCCGCAATCGTGCTGGCTTCGGTGCAGGATGGCAACAAGGTCACCCTGATCTCGGGCGTCACCAAGGATCTGCTGGGCCGGCTGCACGCCGGAGAAATCGTCAATGAAGTCGCGAGTCGTGTGGGCGGGAAGGGCGGTGGCCGGCCGGATATGGCCCAGGCCGGCGGTAACAACCCTGCGGCACTGGACGCGGCGCTAGCCCAGGTTCACGATTGGATTGCACGTAAACTTCAGTAAACCCCCTGTCCCCGGGGCGGGTGAAAAACACCGCCGCATGTGTTTACTCTTTAGGCAAAACAGGGTTTAATCTGCGGTTTTTTTCCAGGGCCATGGTTGCGGGCGGCTAGCGTCCGAATGGTAGCCGGCGCAGGGTGGTGTTGTGAAGAAGATATGGCATTGATCGTTCAGAAATACGGTGGCACCTCAGTGGGGAGCCCTGAGCGCATTCAGTCGGTCGCCGAGAAGGTGGCGCGTCGGCGCGCATCGGGAGACGACATGGTGGTCGTGGTCTCGGCGATGAGCGGGGAAACAGACCGCCTGCTTGCGCTCGGCCGAAGCGTTCATCCGCAGGCTCCGGCACGCGAGCTCGACGTGCTGATTTCGACTGGCGAGCAGGTGACTATCGCCCTTCTCAGTATGGCGCTTGAGCGCTGCGGGTGTGCGGCCCGGTCCTACACCGGCAGTCAGGTGCATATTCGCACGGATAATGTGCACGGAAAGGCCCGAATTCTGGGTATTGACGACGTTCGCGTTCGTGAGGATCTCGGCAAGGGCAGGGTGGTGGTGGTTGCAGGTTTCCAGGGTGTCGATGAGGACGGAAATATAACGACGTTGGGCCGCGGGGGATCGGACACCACGGCGGTGGCCATGGCTGCGGCGCTCAAGGCCGATGAGTGTCAGATCTACACCGATGTCGATGGAGTCTATACCACTGATCCGCGCATCGTTCCGAACGCGCGCAGGCTGGACCGTATTACCGCGGAAGAAATGCTGGAAATGGCCAGTCTTGGCGCCAAGGTTCTCCAGATCCGGTCCGTGGAGTTTGCGGGCAAGTATCGGGTGCCGCTGCGGGTGCTGTCGTCATTCGAAGAGGGGCCTGGAACGCTAATTACGTACGAGGAGAACGAGATGGAAGCCCCGCTGATTTCGGGCATCGCCTTCAGTCGCGATGAGGCCAAGGTAACGGTCCGGGGCGTCCCGGATAAACCGGGCATCGCTGCACGTATCTTGGGCGATATCGGCGGCGCCAGCATCAACGTCGACATGATTGTACAGAACGTTGGCGCGGATGGGACCACGGATTTCACATTTACCGTCCATCGCGGAGACTACCGCCAGGCTTTAGAAATACTCAAAAAGACCGCTGGACAATTAGCGGCACGCGAAGTGACGGGGGACGACAAGATCGCCAAGATATCCGTGGTAGGCGTCGGCATGCGTTCCCATGCCGGGATTGCGGGTACCATGTTCAAGGCCCTGGCGGAAGAGGGTATCAATATCCAGATGATTTCCACGTCGGAGATCAAAATCTCCGTGGTGGTAGACGAAAAATACCTGGAATTGGGGGTACGAACGTTACATGCTGCGTTCGAACTCGATAAACAGCCGGCCGTCGGATAGATAAGTTCAGGCGGTTGGCACGGAAGCTGCATGCTAGGCGGATAAGCCCAAAACCGGTGTTGGCGGCGAATGGACGGAAAGGCGATTCCCGCTGCCGGCCTGCCGGCTGTGGGAATGGTTCCAGAGTATAGGTGTTTCAGGGTTATCTCGGCCGCCAATCATGGAAGGTTGCCATGGCGGCATCAAACAAGGCTCAAAAACAACAGGGATGGTTGAGCGGTCGATCTGGATCGATAGGCCGTAACGTTTGCTTGCGGGTTGATTCTTTGGATAGCTACTGAACGAATTGTAAGGAGCGCAGCGCAATGCTGATTCTAACCAGAAGGATAGGCGAAACTCTGAATATCGGTGACGACGTTCAGGTTACGGTACTTGGGATCAAGGGAAATCAGGTGCGTCTCGGGGTGAACGCACCGAAGGAAATTCCAGTGCATCGCGAAGAAATCTATGAGCGGATCAAGAAGGAAAAGGAGACTGGTGTCGTAGTGGTGCAGGACACCGATAAGCAGCATACGGGTTGATTGTGCCTGATGGCAGTGGGGTATTCCTTTACCCGGTTGCCGGGTCCATGTATCCTTGCGACCGCAACTAAAGGAGAGATGGCCGAGCTGGTCGAAGGCGCTCCCCTGCTAAGGGAGTATGGGGTCAAAAGCCCCATCGAGGGTTCGAATCCCTCTCTCTCCGCCAGTTCCTGCAAGTGGCGGACCTGAGTGGGTCACGTGCAGGACGGAGGAAATTTTCACCCGCCAGATTTAGGTGCAAAACTGAGCCTCAGTTGAACGGTATTTGAGGTGAGCCATCGGGTCTCGGCGTACGGAATGGCTCTAGTTCAGGTGGTAGGCACAGACCCAAGTCGGTAATTGTATTGTTGTTTGTTGACACGTCTGTGTGCCCTCCGGATAATTCGGCACCCTGTGTATTCCTAAATTGCGCCCGTAGCTCAGCTGGATAGAGTACCTGGCTACGAACCAGGTGGTCGGGAGTTCGAATCTCTCCGGGCGCGCCAGTTTTTCAAACACTTACATCTCTTCGGCGACACAGAAACCAAGCGGTTGTGCCAGATTTGTGTCAGGCTTCCTGCCCCTGATGCGTTACCAACTCCAGTGTCCGTATTATCGGTACGTCCACTGTATGCGGCCGGGCGATCGTTTCCGCGTGTTTGGCCAGATGTTCGGCAGAGAGGTGTGCGTACTTGCGCACCGTCTCGGATGACTCCCAGCCATCCAGCTCCTGTAACGCACTCCGGGGTGTTCCGGCCTGAACGTGCCACGAGGCCCAGGTGTGGCTCAGGTCGTACCAGCGGAAATTATCGATGCCGGCACGCTTGAGCGCTTTGCGCCAGGCGTGGTTGTTTGCCTTACCGACACGTTTGCCTTGCCGGAAATCTCTAGCTCCCACTGCTCGGTTTGTGGGGAGGAGGTCAGCCACGTGGACGATCCAATAGTCTTAAGTGGCATGGCTTAGGCCTGTTCACGTGACGGCATCAATCGGGTGCTCTCAGGGCTGGTGCCCAAGCCGTACTGCCATGTTCGGGTGACGGTCGGCCAGCGCTTTCAGACGTTGCAGGTTTTCCAGGTTGCGGTCATTGTCGTCGGTGTAGGTGCCAGGCTCCACGCCGTGCTCCCAGCCCCAGCGGGTGTGCGAGGTGTCTCCGCTGAGCAGCACCGGGCCATGCGGGGTGCGCACTGCATAAGCCACGCTGCCCGGTGTGTGACCGGGTACGCTGATGGCGAATACGGAGCCGTCGCCGAATACATCCAGCACCCCGTCGAATTTACCCTGCGGGTCCGGCCGAAAGCGCCATTCGCGCAGCGGCTTTCCTGCCAGCAGATTGTTGGTGCTGCGTCTGGTAAAGATGTATTTGAAGCTGCGCTCTGCGGTGGCTTCCGGCCAGCTAATATACAGGGGTGTGCCGGCGGGAACATCCGGTGTGCCTGCGATGTGGTCCAGGTGCAGGTGGGTAAAGAAAACACCTGCCAGCGGACCGTTCAACTCCTGCAAAATCTCGACGGTGCTTTTCCGGATCCTGAGCTTGTTTGTGTGCATCACCGCCCGCACTAACCAGCCCACGCCTGAGCCGGTCGGATCGTCCACCAGCTTTCTCGAGATGCCGGTGTCCACGAGAAAGTTGCCGTATTTCGGATGCTTCAGTACGTGGACATATACCTGTATCGGCTCCTCGCGATCTTGCAGTCCGGCTGCAATCGCGGCGGGCCGCTTTAGATTGACCATGCCCGCGAGTGATACCGACCAGTCGGCGCTGACCACGGTCTCCAGCGTCACCGGTCCGGGTTGGTCGAGCAGGCGTTCCATTTCAGCACTGCCCGAGAGCCTGCCCATGGCAGCGTCCGTCACCGGATGGCCAGTCACCGCGCAGCCTCGTAGCAGCAGGGTGGGCGCGGACACAAATGCATCAAAAAGGGCGTACGTGGTTTTCATGCAATCCTCGATACGGTTCGTTTGGTTTGTTGATACTCTCCCATGCAAAATCAGTTGGCAATTGACAAAATGCTGATAGCATCATCCATTTTCGGATGGATTGCGGAGGAGAGGTGAGCATGAACCTGAAATGGGATGACCTGCGGCTGTTCCTTGCGGTACACGAAGCGGGCAGCCTGAGCGGCGCGGCGCGGGCGCTGAGGCTCGGCCAGCCCACACTGAGCCGGCGCATTGCTGAACTGGAAGAGGCAGTGGGAGAACCGCTATTCGAGCGGCAAAGCCATGGCACCACGCTCACCGCCGTCGGGTTGAAGCTGCTGCCCGCAGCCCGAGGCATGGCTGAATGGGCCAGCGAAGCGGCGCTGAACCTGGGCAGCCAAACCCACCTTCCCGAAGGCAAGGTACGCATCGCAACACCTCCCGGGGTGGCCTACCATCTGGTGGCCCCGCTTGCGGCAAGAATCAGGCAGCGACACCCGCAGTTGCGCATCGAGGTGCTAGCCAGCATAGAGCCCCTCAATCTCGGGCGCGGCGAGGCAGACATGGCATTGCGCACCGTGCCTCCCGGCGACGAGGACACGGTATGTGTGGACCAAGTTTCCACCCGCATGCGTGTATTCGTGAGCAAGGATTACGCCGCGCGTCTACCTGCAGATGCCAGCCTCGCCGACCTCGACTGGATTGGTTGGGCCGCTCCTTATCACGAGCTGCGCACCAGTCTCGATCTGCAGACGCTTATTCCTGGCGTTATGCCTGCATTTTCGTCGGATGATTTTATTGTACAGCTCGCGGCGTGCAGGGCAGGTGTGGGCGCAATGTTGTTACCGCAAGCAATGCACCTCTACCTTGGCCCCCATGAGCAGGCGTGCTGGCAGGAACTCCCTTTCGACCTTGGTCCGGATTCAGTGTGGACTCTCTACCTCGTCTGCCACAAGCGTTACCGCCACCTGCCCAAGGTACGGCTAGCGATAGACTTTATCTCGCGCGAATTTGCCCGCATGCGGCAGGCAGGTGAGAGTTATGGCCAAATGTTGTGTACGCCGACATGATCAGGCAGCGATCTCTGACAGCCTTGCTTGGGTACGGCGACTCCGTCTTTGAACACCACTCCGGTGATGACCTGGGCGATGCGTTCGGATCCCTTCATGTGGCACCAGCGGTTCTCGGCGCTTTTCACCAGTTTGAAGACCATCGAGAGGATGCTTGTTGATTTGCACGGAACTATGACCTGTCCCTGGCGAATTCGTGGTCATGCCGCCACCGGTGTCTGAAGCAGACCATGGCAATGTGCCATCCAGTCAAACCGAGGGTTACGCTGACGGACACCCCTGGGCTCTAACCTTTTTCCAGCAATTTGAGCCCGACCGTCCTTTCGAAAATCCTGAAATCCCGGTCGCGCGTGACCAACGTTGCGCGATGGTCGAGGCAGCATTGCGCGATCAGCGTATCAGCCAGCTTAGCCTTATGGCCGCCGCGCAAAATCTTCGCCCTTAATAATCCCGCGCGCTCCCAGAATCCTTCCGACAGGGGAAGGACCGGGAGCTGTAAGATGACCTCCCGCACATTTTTGTCCAGCGATGGGTCGCTCAATACTTCTGTGACCGTGATCGGAGTGACGACGCCAACCTGATCGGCGAATGCCTGATCAATAATGCTGACATCTTCACCCTCTGCGCCTTCGAGGTAAGCGATCAACGAGCTGGTATCAAGACAAAGCATCAGTCTTCGCGCAGCTCAGCCAGTGTGACGTGGAATTTCACCTTGCCTTTGAGTTGCCGGAGCTTGGCGTAGGCCCCGCTGGCGGCCATCAATTCCAGTCCACGGCGAATGGTCGGCGTAATACCCTGGCCGGAGGCCGCAGTAGCGCGCTTCAACAGCTCTTCCGGAACCTGGATCGTAAGTTTCTTCAAGGCCATTGAGCAAACCCCCAGAAAAAGTTATGCGCTAAAATAACACCATAAAGCATACCATATTCAAATATGGTATTTGGTGGTGGTACCGGCCACTCTGCCAATTTTTTGCCAATGGGATCCCGGGCAATGCAGATTTATGCAGGTTTTTACAGGACTGGAAAACCGTTGGGCGTCGCAAAGCATTGATTTAATTAACAGTGTAGGGCATCAGTCGTCCAACGAACCAGGCAGGTCAGAAGTTCGAATCTCTCCGGGCGCGCCAGTTTTTCAAACACTTACATTTCTTCGCTGACACAAGAACCAAGCGGTCGTGCCAGATTTGTGTCACGCTTCCTGCTCCTGATGCGCTACCACCTGTCCCTGGCGAATTCATAGTCACGCTGCCACCGGTGTCTGAAACAGCCCATGGCAATGTGCCACCCAGTCAAACGCGAGGGCGTATTGTCCAAAAATTGCATCGCCAAGATTCACGCTGCCTGACGGTAGTAATAATGAGCATTCCGCCGAGGCGCTCGCGCCGGTGGACGGTGTCACGGCACAGAGGAGGGGCCACGGTAATGGGTTTCAGCAGGTGATTTTCCATCCCTTGGTGATTTCGTTCGGTATGATAGTGGGCCATGTACTCTTTAACGGCGTGCCGCAGTGAGGCTTCCCCCAGGAATATCATTCAGTTCAGGCACTCCTCTTTAATCGAGCGCACGAACCGATCGGCGTAGGCGTTGAGATTGGGGGATCGTGGGGGCAGACGGATGATTTTGATGCCCTTGTCCTCGATCAGGCGGCGGAAGGCAGCGGAATATTTTGGCATCCCGATCCAGGGTGAGAATTCGTTTTCCGTTGAGGGGGAACCCATCCGTCGCGTCGGTGAGGTTGCGCGCCACCTGCATCATCCAGCGTTCATTCAATTCGCCAGGGAGATCGTCTTGTTGTGGTTGTTTCCTTAATGTATATTGACAATTATCTATTGTCAGATTAGGGTAAGCAAAGGCAGGGAGGGCAGGCGCTTTGATTCAGAGCTTCCGGCACAAGGGACTGAAACGGCTCTATGAGAAGGACATCGCCAAGGGCCTCTCTGCGGATATAGAGCCGAAGATTGCGCGGGTACTGGCCCGCCTCGACGTAGCGGCTAGACCGGAGATGATGAACCTGCCGGGTTTGAACCTGCATCCCCTGAAAGGAGAGCTGAGAGGATTCTGGGCTGTGTGGGTCACGGGCAACTGGCGGATCATCTTCCGCTTCGATGGAAGCCACGCATGTGATGTTGATCTGGTCGATTATCACTGACCGGGATGGAGGTAGTGAAATGACGATGAAAAACCCGCCGCACCCCGGATTGTCGGTGCGCCATGACTGCCTGGAGCCGCTCAGGCTCTCCGTTACGAAAGGGGCGGAGGTTCTCGGCGTAAAGCGCCAGACGCTCAACAACCTTGTGAACGGCAAGGCGGGAATTTCACCAGAAATGGCGATCCGCCTCGATAAGGCCTTCGGCGGCACGGCCGAAGGCTGGCTTGCGCTCCAGACAGCGTTCGATCTGGCGCAAGCACGCAAGAATGAGAAGTCGATCATCGTAAAACGGTACAAAGGCGCCTCTGGGGCAGAACATCAAGGCGCTTGGAAATAAATCACGATGTGGGTGGCTAATTTCTAGTTGAGGTCAAGCGAAAATACAAATCAACAGTCGGGACTTATCTACTAGTTGCCGTAGTTTCCGGAGTAGTGGCCATCATTTTCTTGCGGGACTTTTGCGGGGATTAGTTGTGCATGGTTCTGCAAAGTCCTGCAAAATGCGCAACGGGCGTCCGGTGTTGGTTGAAAAAAAACAACCGGTTACCAATTCAAGAACTAACTACGAACCAGGTGGTCGGGAGTTCGAATCTCTCCGGGCGTGCCATATAATCAATAGCGTAGCCACATTATCGCCCGCAGAGAATGGGGCATGGAGTCACTATCAAATCCGGTCGAGATGGTGCGCAGATCGAAACTCCCATCCGGCCGGGATCGCCGCCTTGTGAGTGACGAGGAATCCCGCCTTGTCGCCGCCGCGCAGAATTATGGCGGTGAGATAGTGCGCATCATCCCTTGGGCCATTGAGACGGCCATGCGCCGTGGCGAGATCGCAGCCATGCGCTGGGATCACGTGAACCGAACGGTGCGCGTGCTGCTCATTTTAAAGTTTAAGACCGACACGCTCCGACGGGTACCCTTGTCATTAAAGGTTCTGGCAGCCTTGGATGAGTAACCCCAACGCATCGATGGGCGGGTGCGGTCTGTCGAGCCGGAGTCCATGAGCCAGGCGTTTGAGCGCATTGGTGATCGTGCCCGGGAAGCATACGAGAGCGAATGCAGGAGGAGCGGCGTCAAGCCGGATGAGAAGATGTTCAAGGATCTGCGGTTCCACGATCTGCGGCACGAAGCAACCTCGCGGCTCTTCGAGAGAGGACGGAACCCCATGGAGGTCTCGAGCATCACTGGCCACAAGACGCTTCAGATGTTAAAACAGGCACGGTGTTCGAGATCGTTCCATAGCGCAAAGAGATTTAATGGCGGTGATAACTTTCCGGATTTGATCCACAAGGACAGGACCCAGATGCATCGTCAGACGCAACTTGAGTAGGTGAATGAATCGATCGGCCTGGATGGTTCAGTATTCGATGCAAAGGAATGAAATCATGGAAACATTTTAGCGTGCTAATCAACACAAAGTTCTTACGTGAGGCAACGATGCGATTTGCTTAGGTTTTGGATGAGGCAATTCGCAAGCAGCTTGACAGTCAATCGGAATCAAAGATATTATCCGCGCATGGCGCATGTTCCTCACCCATCATAGACTGCCATATGACCTCGGCGCTTGCCATGCTGCGGCGGTTACGGCACAACCCGATTGTCCTGTTCGGCGGTTTGGCGCTTGTTTTCGTTATTTTGCTCCAGGTCTGTTTCACACCCAAAGCGGCAGCGTCTGCAGCATCGATGTCGGCCATGACCGCAGACTGCGGGCCTGCCGGTGTGCCTCAGGGCCATCAAGTGCCTGCGTGCTGCCAGCCTGGACATTTAGTGCTTTGCGCCGGTCAATCCCTCGCCATGGACACCAGCCCGGGATATGCGTCGAGCAGCGCGCTGGCAATTCTTCCCGTTACTGCGGTCCGCATTGTTCGTTTACGGCAGCAGAGTAGGGGTCGGTCACCCGAACCCGCTGATTTTCGAACTCCTTCCTCCCAAGCGTTGTATCTGCGCCACGGCCGTTTCCTGATTTAACCGATCCTCATTCGTAACCGTGCGCGCCACGCACCTGCGTGGCAGCTTCGCTGCGTGAGGATTTCACATGTCGTCTCGATACGTTTGTCGTACGGTTGTGCTCGTGGCCGCACTGGCCACGAGTGTTCCGGTGTGGGCGCGGATCCTGCGGTCTTCCGGTCTCATTCCCTCGCCACTAACCCTGCACAATGCGCTACGGCTGGCGCTTGCTCGCTCCCCGGCACTGGCTCAGGCACGCGCCGAGATCGAGGCGGGCCAAAGTGAGGAGAAATATCGCAGCCAGCTACCGGATCCCGTGCTTACGCTGGGTGCTCAGAACCTTCCCGCGGATACGCTCGCGTTGAATCAAAGCGGCATGTCCATGCTGGGCATCGGTCTGTCCCAGAAATTCCCGCCGCCCGGAAAGCTCGGATTGATCCACCGGCAACTGGAACGGGACACCGCTGTGCTGCGCTACCGCATGCAGAATCTCAAGGCCGGGGTCGTGCGCGCGGTACGCCGCGCTTGGCTGGCGCTTTATTACGACGACCACGCGCTCCACATCCTCCATGAAAACCAGGCATTGTATCGCCGGATTGAACAGGTTGCGCTTTCCCGCTACCGGGCAGGTCGAGGACAAGCCGCCGACGTTCTCAAAGCACGGCTGGCGGCTGAGGACCTGATCGACCAAGAAGACGCGTGGCGCTCCAAACGTCGCCAGGCGCAAAGCCGCCTGGCTCAATTGCTCGATCTGCCGTCGTTTGACGGCATCACTGTCGCACAGACATTCCCCCGCTTGCCTGCGATTCCGCCGCTACAAACATTGCTGACAAATCTGAGTCACCATCCCGTCGTAGTCGCCCAGGACAACGTCATCCGTGCCGCACAATTCGATGTTGCCGCAGCGCGCCGGGATTTTTATCCGTCCTACGAGATCAGTGCCGGATATGCACATCGTGCTACCCCCGGGGTTCGCGCGCCCAACCTAGTATCCGTTGGCGTAAGCCTGAGCCTGCCGCTATTCCCCGGCGAGCGCCAGGACGCTCGCCTGCACCGCCGGGAGGCGCAAACACAGGCCGCGCGCGATCAGCGCGACGACCTGCTGTTGAGCCTCCGCCGGCAGGCACAATCACGCTATGCGGAGTATGACGCCCTCACGCGGCGCGTCCAGTTACTGCAGCAAAGGTTGGTACCGGATGCCAGAGAGACGGTGACAGTCAGCCTCTCGGCCTATCGCGCGGGCGCGCTGTCATTGACCGAGGTACTGCACGCACAGCGCGCCGTACTCAACCAGACGCTTCGACTGTGGGCCTTAAAGGCCGACCTGGCAAGCGTTATTGCCGACCTGGACTACCTGGCAACATCTACCGAGGGGCATTTCCATGCGTACTGAGAAAGTGGTGATCATGCTGGGTATCTTTATCGCCGGTGTGGCTGCCGGAGGCGCCGGGCTCTGGCTGCTCAGACGCATGGATCCGCGGCCAGCGCAAACAGTCGGTGTAAACCGGCTTCCTCCTGCCACAGGACGCAAAATCCTGTACTACCGCGCTCCCATGAACCCGGCCGTTCACTCGCCGGTGCCGATGAAAGACAGCATGGGCATGCCGTATATCCCGGTTTATGCCGGAACGGCATCCAAGCCGTCGCAGCCGGGGTTGATTCGCATTGACCCCCGATTGGTGCAGAACTTCGGCGTGCAGACAGCGCCGGTGGCCGAGGGCCCGTTGAGCCGCGCGATCGATGCGCCCGGTACGGTGGCGGTCGATCAGCGCTTGGTCAGCACGCTCAATCCGCGGGTCAGCGGATGGCTGGTTCGCCTGGTTCCGCGTGCGGTAGGCGACACGGTTCATCGCGGCGAGGCGGTGGCCTCGCTTTACTCGCCGCAGCTCTATCAGGCGGAACGTGACTATCTGGTGCTACGTGCCGGGCGGTCCGACGGCCCAGACGGCGCACACCCGCTGCGCCAGGCGGCGGCGGAGCGGCTGCGCCTGCTCGGGCTGAGCAACACACAGGTGCGCCGGCTGGCGGAAGAGGGCAGGGCGCAGTACACCACGCCGCTGCTGGCCGCCCATGGTGGCATCGTGACCCGGCTCGGGGCGCGCGAAGGCGGTTACGTAACACCGGCGACCTCGCTGCTGACGGTTACCGGCCTGCGCCGCGTGTGGGTAAACGTGGCGCTCTACCCAGACCAGGCGCCCTGGGTGAGGCTGGGCGATGCTGCGACGCTGCGTCTGCCTTCCGTTCCAGGACGCGTGTGGCACGGCCGCATCGCCTTCGTCTATCCCACCGTGAACGACCGCAGCCGCACGGTGACGGCCAGGCTGAGTTTTCCGAATCCGGACCGTGTGCTGCGCCCAGGTCTGTACGCCAGCGTCCGCATCGACGCTCATCCGATTGCGAGGACCCTCTATGTCGCGCGCTCGGCGGTGTTGCATGACGGTCGCGACCGGGCTTACGTGTTCATCGCCCGGGGCCGGGGCCACTTTCGGCTGGTGGCGGTGCGCACCGGCATCGAGACGCCCGGGCGGGCCCAGATCCTCGCCGGACTGCAGCACGGAGAAATGGTGGTGACCCACGGGCAATTCATGCTGGATGCGGATGCGCAGATTCACGGCATCGCGGCACGCACGAATGATCCCACGCCAGACGCAGCGCAGAAAGGCGCCCGCGCCGTGCAGAGTGCGGCCATGCCGGGAGGCAGCCCATGATCGCGCGCCTCATTGCCTGGTCTGTGCGCAACCGCTTTCTGGTGCTCGCGGGCGCCGCGGCTGTGATCCTGTGGGGCATATACGCCCTGGACCGCATCCCGCTCGACGCCCTGCCCAACCTGTCGGACGTCCAGGTCATCGTCAAGGCCGATTATGCGGGACAGTCCCCCCAGGTCGTGCAGAACCAGGTGACCTATCCCCTCACTACGGTCCTGCTGGCAGTACCCGGAACACGCACGGTGCGCGGCTATTCCATGTTCGGTGAGTCCCTGGTGTACGTGATTTTCCAGGACAACACCGACCTCTATGCGGCGCGCAACCTGGTGCAACAGTACCTCAATCAAGTCCAGGGAAAGCTTCCCCGCGGAGTAACCCCCACGCTTGGAGCTCCGGCCACCGGCCTTGGGTGGGTGTATGAGTATGCCCTCCTTGATTCCAAGGGCGGCTATGACCTGGGCGCCCTCACTAGTCTGCAGAACTGGTTTCTGCGCTATCAGCTGGAGCAGATCCCCGGCGTGGCGAGCGTTGCAACGGTGGGTGGCATGAACCGCGAATATCAGGTGGACGTGCGGCCCAGCCGGCTGCTCGCCTATGGCATCCCTTTGGCGCGCGTGGCAAACATGCTGCGCGCCGCGAACGGCGAAACGAGCGGCGGTGTGGTGGATACCGGTGGGGGGTTTTCCTACCTGGTACAGACCGGCAGCCGTGGCTACATCCACTCCCGGCGGGATTTGCGCGATATTCCGCTGGACATGGGTCCGAGCGGATTTCCCTTGCGACTCGGCGACATCGCCCGAATCCACACGGGGCCAGGCCTGCGTTACGGGGTGGCGGATCTCAACGGCAAAGGACAGGTCGTGGGTGGAGTCGTGATCGCCCGTACCAACGCCAATGCCATGCAAGTGATCCGGAACGTACGCGCACGAATCAGAGCGCTGCGCAAATCGCTGCCGGCGGGTGTACGCATCGTCACCACCTATGACCGCTCCCATCTGATTGAGCGCACCATCTCAACGTTGCGCTCCAAGCTGGTGGAAGAATCCTTGGTAGTGGCCCTGGTTTGCGTGGTGTTCCTGTTCCGCTTGCGCTCGGCGCTGGTGGCTATCGTCATGCTCCCGGTCGGCATCCTGGCAGCATTGGCCATCATGCAGGCCCAGGGGCTGGGTGCCAATATCATGTCGTTGGGCGGTATTGCCATTGCCATCGGGGCCATGGTGGACGGCGCCGTCGTGATGATCGAGAACATGCACAAGCACTTGGAGCTGCAAGGTCCCGGGGCGGATCCTTGGCTGGTCGCGCAGCTCTCGGCCGAGGAAGTCGGTCCATCGTTGTTCTTTTCGCTGCTGATCATCGCCGTTTCTTTCGTGCCCATCTTCGCGCTGCATGGCGAGGAAGGTCGTCTCTTCCGGCCACTGGCGTTTACCAAGACCTACGCAATGGCCATGGCCGCCGCGCTGTCGATTACCCTCGTGCCGGTGTTCATGGGCTACCTGATCCGCGGCCGCGTCGTTCCCGAGGACAGAAATCCGCTCAACCGCTGGTTGCACCGTGCCTATGAGCCGCTCGCCCGCTGGGTGTTGCGCCACCGCGCCATGACGCTCGCCGCCTCGGGCGCGCTGCTGCTGAGCGCGTTCTATCCAGCTGGCCGGATGGGCAGCGAATTCATGCCTCCCTTGTACGAGGGCAACCTGATGTACATGCCGATTACCGTGCTGCCCAACGTTTCGGTCGGAGAGGCGGCCTATCTTCTGCAGCAGACCGACAAGGTCATCGCCCGTTTCCCCGAGGTGAAAGAGGTGTTCGGCAAGGCCGGGCGGGCAAACACCTCCACGGACCCCGCGCCCCTGTCGATGTTCGAGACCATCATCCGGCTAAAGCCGCGCGCCGCCTGGCCGCGTGGAACGACCTTGAGCAAGCTCAAGAAGTCCCTGAATCAAGCGGTACGGACGCCGGCGCTCGCCAACGACTGGACCATGCCCATCGCCGCACGTGTGGACATGCTCTCCACCGGCATCCGAACACCGGTTGGCATCAAGGTCTACGGCCCGAGTCTTGCCAGTATCCAGCGCCTGGCGATACAAATCGAAAACGCCGTCAAGCACATACCCGGCACGCGCTCCGCCTATGCGGCGCGTATCGACCAGGGGCGTTACATCGTGGTGCACGTGAATCGCGCGGCCGCCGCCCGCTACGGCCTCAGTGTCGCCGACGTGGACCGTCTGGTCAGCACCGCGATCGCGGGTAAGACAGTCACTACAACCGTACAGGGATATGCCCGCTACGCAGTGGTCGTGCGCTACCCCCGGCACCTGCGGCAATCGCTCTCCGCCCTGGAGGACAGTCTGATCGTCACCCCAGACGGAGAACGCGTGCCGCTGCGCGCGATCGCGCGAGTGGCACGTGAGAACGGACCCACGGAAATCGACACGCAGGGTGGCCAGATGTATGACATCGTCACCATCGATACGGGCAACGTCTCCCTTGCCCAGTATGTCGCGCAGGCCAAGACGGCCATTGCCAGACAGGTGACCATACCGCCCGGTTACACCGTTCGATGGTCAGGCCAATACCGCTTCTACCGGGAAACGCTCGCCCAGATCACATTCATCGTGCCAGTCGTGGTGTTCGTCATTTTTCTGCTGCTGTATCTAAACTTCCGGCGGATAGGGGAACCTCTCATCATCCTGCTGACCTTGCCGTTCGGTCTGGTGGGCGGCATCTGGTTCCTGTATGTGCTCGGTTACAAGTTCTCGCTGGCCGTCGCGGTCGGGTTCATCGCGGCTGCAGGCGTGGCCACCGAGTTTGGGGTCGTCCTGCTCCTCTATCTCAACCAGGCGCTGGACCGGCGTCGGGCGGAGGGCCGTCTGAGCACGTGGGAGGACGTGCGCGACGCGGTGCTTGATGGCACTACGCGCCGGCTGCGACCCATCAACATGACGGCGATGGTGATCATCGTCGGCCTGCTGCCGATTTTTCTGAGCCGCGGTGCTGGCGCCGACGTGATGAAGCGAATCGCTGCTCCGTTCATGGGGGCCATGATCACCGCCCCGGCGCTCAGCCTACTGGTTATCCCTGTGGTGTACGCGCTCTGGCAGTGGCGGCGCGTAGATAAGGAAATGTCTGCCGGGCGCGAGCAGAAAATACTTAAAGAAAATGCAAAACCCGCGCTGGATCCAACAAGGAGCCCTTGATGAAAAGTTATTATGCTGTCGCCACCTTGATTTGCACGATTACCGGTTCCCTGGCCGCAAGCGCCGCTACAGTGCGCATGCAAGGCATGGGGAACATGCCCATGGGAGGTAAGGGCGGCCCCAACACAACAAGTACGTCGAGCACAGTAAACCGTTACATGGCGCATGGACGGATCAACCACGTGAACAAGACCGCGGGGGAGGTCAACATCACGCATGGGCCTATCTCGGCGCTGGGCTGGCCGGGGATGACTATGAGCTTCCCAGTGCTGGACAAGACGGCATTGGCCCGCCTCAGGCCTGGAGAGCCAGTGGACTTTGATCTGATCCGCAGGCCCAACGGCCAATATGCGATCAGCGGCATCGCTCCGGCCGACTAGGGATGACGGGAGTTGCATCTGATGTGCGCCTCAGTTCACACGAATGGCGAAGCCGCACGGGTTTTCCTGCCGTAACCCGCGCGGTCTTGATGAACGGACACGGCAGGTCCTTTAACTGGAGACATCTCATGAAATTCCGTATCCGGACTCTGTTATCACCTCTCGTGGTCGTACTGGCCGCCGGTTTCGCGCAGGCGACGGCTGCTGCGTCACCGCATGTCGGAGTGGACCCGACCATCAGGCAAATGGAGGCATGCTTTCGCGAACATGGAAAGCTGATGCCTAAACCCGCGGTCACGAACATTTACGACTGCTGGCGGGCGCATGGCTATCTGATGCGGTAGAAACTGTATGGGCGAAACGCGCCGGTTGCGGCTTCCTTACAGAGGAGCCGGTGCGCTTTCTGGCCTGTCGGGCGGGCAGCCGCCCCGCCCGACGTACACTTTGGTTCCCTGGAGACCCACAATGAAGATGAATTGGACGATGACCCGGCGCCGCCTGATAGCACCGGCAACCGGACTGGCTGTCCTGCTTTTTGCCACAGTGTCGGCATACCCTGACGCAAGAGTGCATGGAAGCCCGGAGAGGGGACATGCCATTGTTTCCCGATCGTGTGCTGCCTGCCACGGAGCGGATGGAAACAGCACGAATCCGCTGTTTCCCAAACTTTCAGGCCAGAATCCCGACTATCTTTATGGCCAGCTGCGTGCATTCAAGGCTGGCGGACGGCAATCCCGCATCATGGCGCCGATCGCGACGGATATGTCGGATACGGACATGGCTGATGTTGCAAGTTACTTTGCGCGCCAGTCCATCCGGGCAGACCAGGTCCGCGATAAAGCCGGGGTTGCCGCAGGTAGGCACATCTTCTATGACGGCGCAAATCATGGAGCCACACCGGCCTGCGCCATGTGCCACGGCGCCTCCGCAGGCGGCATGTCCATGATGGGAGGCATGATGCATGGAATGCCGATGATGCGGGGCATGATGGCCGCTATCCCGAAACTCAATGGGCAGCATGCCGCTTATCTCGTGAGGCAGCTGCAGGAGTTCGCATCCGGCAGGCGGCAGAGCATGATGATGAATTCGGTCGCGGCATCGCTGACTCATGAAGAAATGCAGAACGTTTCCGACTATCTCGCGGACACGCCCTGAAGCCAACAGAGTGCGTCTGGAACATAGGTGACCGGACCGGACGGGTGCATGGCGAATTCGCAGTCACGCGGTCACCAGCGGCTGAAACAACGCCGGCAGGGACAACCAGAAAATCGAGCAATGCGGGTGCGATGTTCCGGTTCTCGCTTAGTTGTTCCGGTGTTTTGCCAGTGGATGGCGAATTATTGTTCACGTCACCACTGGTTCTTGACTTGACCTGAGTCCCTTTTTTTAGGTCAGTCTGTAACTGGACTAAAGTGGCGCTCATCAGTCCTCCACAGGCGGTCCGCAGGACCGATAAGGAGAGCAGGACCATGAAGCGTTCACGGTACTCGGACGAGCAGATTGCCTACGCGCTGCGCCAGGCAGAAAGCGGCAGCGCAGTAGCCGATATCTGCCTGCAGCTCGGCGTCTAGCGAGGCGACCTTCTACGTCTGGAAGAAGAAATACGCCAACCTGGGCTCGACAGAATTGCGCGAGCTGCGTGTGCTGTGCGAAGAGAACGCGAAGTTAAAGCGCCTGGTGGCCGATCTCATTCTTAGATAAGCCCAATCGGTCCATGGGCAATAACCCGGGTGAGCGGCACCGGGCGCGATTCAGAACCAGAAGTTGCTGCTTCAGAAGCAGGTTCTCCGCCACCACCGACCGCAGACCGCCAGGGCCAAAGAGGCGCGCGAAGGTCGTTACGGCATGAACCAATAGAAGCAGCAGCGATCGCATGGTGCCGATGCTACTGATCGATCGTACCAACGCAAGACTGCTAATTCGTCACCGGTTATGATAGCGAATATCAATTCGCTAGGGAGAGATGGATCGGGTATCAGTGCCAATGCATGTTGTTACATGGGTCCGACATGCAGCACACAAGCATAAGAATCGGTAATTGCTGCGCGTAGTTGCTTCGCTCAGAATGGTGAAGAAGCAGTCACTCAAGCGGCGTTTGCTTTGCGCGTTGGCCGGACCAGGGACTCGGCGGGAATACCCAGTCTTCGATGCAGCTCCCAGATCATCCTTAGTGTCAGCGGCCGCTTGCGGCTGAGAATCTCATACACGCGGTTCGTGCGGCCGATCATAGGCTCCAGGTCTTTCACGATTAGACCCTTGCTTTCCATGGCGTACTTGATTGCCTCGACCGGATCGGGCAGGTCCAGCGGGTAGTGCTTGGCTTCATAGGCTTCCACCAACGTGACCAGCACTTCAAGGCGGTCACCCTTGGCCGTGCGCGGCTTGGCCTGCATGAGCGCCTCGATTTCCTTGAGCGCCGCCTGATAATCGGCTTTCGTTTTGACGGGTTTGATGTCCATTGCCATGGATCCTCAGATTGTCTGTACATCGATCCGATCGTACTGCACATGCGTTCCGATGAACCGGACATAGACCACGCGATAGCTATAGTTGATCCAGACCACGATTCGGTACTTGTTGCCCGCGATATTGAACACGGCCCGCCCATTCTTGAGAATACTGGCGGTTCGGACATCGCGTTTCAGCTCCGCCGGCGATTTCCAGTCTGCTTTCAGCGTATGCCGGTACCACGCGAGGATGGGTTCCTTGGCGTCCAGACGGGAGGCATTCTGCTCCCAGAAGGACTTCAATGTACGTAACGCGATCACTCGCATTATGGAGAGTGTAGTCCCATTATGGGACTACCGCAAGTTTGGGGAGCTCCAGCGCGTTGGGACTGGTGGTAAATGGGGGAGATAGGGATGGTATCATGCCCTGCCGGTGTCGAATTCCTTCACATGCACCACCGGAATCTGAAAGATCCCCGACAATGGGATAGACAGCCGAATCGTTCTGACGACTCAAAATGGACAAGCGGATTACCATAGCCGCGACCTTGCTTGGGTTTTCTGCGTATTCCGGCCCAATCCTGCCACTCCGGTAAGGGGCCAGTTGAGGCCTATCAACGCGGGTTAACCAGCCGGTTGTTGAATTTCACCGATATATGAACCCACGATTGCGCGGGTTATGGATCCAGATGCATTGTCGGAAGCGCTTTGAATAGATGAATGAATTGATCAGGCTGGATGGGTCAGCGTTCGATGCAAAGGAATGAAGTTATGGGGTCATTTTAGCGTGCAAATCAACAGCCGGCGGTGATGTCGCTGTGTCCTCCCAGGTACTTGGTGGCGCTGTGAACGACCAGATCTGCTCCGAGCTCCAAAGGCCGCTGGTTCACCGGTGAGGCGAAGGTATTGTCCACGACAAGAAGTGCCCCATGGCGATGGGCAATATCCGCCACGGCCGCAATGTCTATAATTTCAAGAGCCGGATTGCTCGGTGTTTCCAGAAACACGAGCCGCGGACCGGATTCCAGCAGAGGCTCGAGCCGGTCGAGCTCCCGCCCAAGTATCAGGTGTGTTTCGATGCCGAGCTGGGGCAACTGGGCGTCAAGCAGCTCCAGGGTTCCGCCGTAGGCATCACCGATGCACACGATTCCCTTTCTGCCATACGCGAAAAACACGGACGTTTCGGCGGCCATGCCGGAACAGAACACCCACGCAGATTCAGCCTCCTCAATGCTCGCGAGCTGCGCTTCCAGAGACTGAATGGTCGGGTTGAGGCCGTAACGCGTATAGAGGCTTCCCGGTTTGCGTCCTTCCACCACGTCGAGCAGCGCCGCCGTGGAGGCAAAGCGAAAGGTGGTGGTGTTATAGACTGGCATGCTAGGGGAGCCGTGAACGTCAGTGGTCTCCCCTGCGTGGATGGTGCGGGTCGCGAGTCCTTGTGTCATGAATCGGTGCTCCTCTTGGCAGATCTTGATGGCTTCGGTGTACCCCAGCGACGCCGTCGTCGTGCTGGTGCAGGTCAGAAATCGTTGTCAGACACCCCCGGCAGATGACACGCCAATGTTCTTAGAAGTCGGTCGGTTCGAGCAAATGAAAGGCGATTCTCAGTACTTCTGACGCCCGATGTCTGGAACGACAATGGTGTGTCTTTGTCCCGGCTGGACGATACCGAAGTCGAAACCGGCGGTGATGCGCCGGAAATAGGGGTCGCGGGCCCGCGAGCCCGGCGGCCAGGTTGCTTCGAATCGGCGCAACCACGCAGCCTGATCGTATTGAATCGGGACAGTATCGAACCGCAATTTGCCCGGTTCGATAGTGTAAAGGCTGTCGTCGGAAATGTCGTGCCGTGTTGAAACGCGATTCAACAGACCATAACTTGCCGCTCCGAAATTCGGCATGCCGGCGAAGCCATTGTTGAAGACGACGTGGCTCCATTCGTGGATCCGGAATGCCTGGGCAAAAGGGGTGAGCCCTTGTATGTGCAGCAAACAGCGGCGACCTCAAAAACGATCCCGGATTCCCGACCGGCCGGTTCTCGGGGCATGGCATTTTGGATGGCCGCAACCGATGCCTTGTGCCCGCCGCATGAATGGTTGTGTGCTGGAAACACCATTAGGCAAAAAGTTCTTGACACCGCAATTTTCAAAAATATAGTATTCAATTGAATAATTGAATTATAACAGCATAAATGAATTTGCTAAAGGGTATTTTTTTGCTGTTGTCTTCGGCACCGGCAATCGGGACGCGTCTGGGTTTCTGCAGGCAGTATGAGAATGTTGGTGCAGTCATTCTTGCGCAGGAGCGATGGCGTCGCAGCACAGGTCGATCCGTGTCGGACATCGAGTCGGCGTTCGGACTTAATGCTTAATTATGGGGAAGATATGATTCTTGATGTTCTTTTGGGCGGGGCCGCCACCGGCTTGGTGCTGGGACTTTTGGGTAGTGGCGGGGCCATTGTGACTGTGCCGGCACTGCTATACCTTATGCATCAGCAACCGAAATCTGCCATCGCCATGGGCCTTGGGGTTGTCGCGCTTACCGCGCTTCTTGCCGCCATCCAGGCTTGGTCGCGCGGAGACGTAAATCTGCGCGTCACCGCAATATTTGGTGTGTTCGGGGCCCTCGGATCCTTCGTCGGATCGCGCATCGGATTGAAGCTCCCGGAAACAGTTCAACTCGTGCTGTTCGCGCTCGTGATGTATGCGGCTGCTTGGCGCATGATGCGGGGGGCACCGGTGCATCGGTCGGCAGGCGCCAAGGCGGTGGCCGACTGCGAGGAGGGGGACTGCAGCAATTTTCCCTATGGCCATGTCGCCCGGCATGGCTTGACCGTGGGAATCATTGCAGGGATGGTCGGGGTGGGTGGTGGTTTCCTGATTGTGCCGGCGCTCGTGATTCTGTCGGGCTTGTCGATGCGCCGCGCAGTGGGAACCTCGCTCAGCATTGTTGCCACCCAGTCCGCGTCCGGCTTTCTCGGTTATGCCGGCGCGGTGCCGATCAACTATCCGATGCTTGCCGGGCTGACAGGAGCGGCTATCGTAACAAGTTTCTTTGGTGCGCGGATCAGTCAGCGTCTCCATGCGGCGCATCTACGGCGCATTTTTGGTGCATTTCTTGTCATGGTTGCGACGTTCATGCTGTTCAAGAACCTTACCTGAACCGTGGCACCGGAAAAAATGCCGGAATGCGCAGGCTTCCAGTCGTGCGCGGCTGATTGCCGGCGCCGCGCAGGCCGCCCCTGACGTGGATGGGCGCCAGCAGCCGGAAGTGCGCGGTACAAACTTCCCCATTTCTGCGACAAGCGGCAGGTCGTCATGGGGTTCGTTGCGGAACCAAAAGGGGTCAAAGGAACTGGGCTGTGCAATGGTGACACATTAGGCCTTAGGAAATATGTCCGAAAATCGAATGCATTCAGTCCTGCGGAGCAAAGCATGCATACCGTATGTTTGTGGACCGCGGGCCTTAACAGACAGAGGAATCTTCCGATGAGAAAAGTATCGGTGATGTGTTTCCATGACGAGCTTTGCCAGGTTTTCAATGCGCTCATGACGGCCCTCAGCCTGCTGCGCGCGGGGTCTAATGTGGTTTTGTTTTTCGGCTCCCGCGGCATTAACGCTGTCCACCGAGAGAAGATGAAGACCCTCACCTGCCTGCCGGATGAACCAAAAGAGGTCGGAGCGGCAATCATGGCCAAAATGGACGAGATGGGCCTGCCGTTGATCGAGGATCTGTTTGTCATGCTGATCGCCGAAGGAGCGACGGTGCTTGCCTGCCCGCTCAATCTATCGCTATTCGGCATGACATCCCGGGATTTGGTAGACGGCGTGACAGTGGCTGATCCGGCCAAGTACTACACTGATATCGTGATTGCGGCAGACATGAACCTTACGTTCTGATCCGATATAGCGGACAGCTGCCGATTGACCCATTGTATAGTCAGGGAACCGAAACAGCAGCTGCTATGACGATCGTTCGCAAGGCAATGCGGCCGGCCTGGCCATGCACACAACCGCGGTACTGGTGAGCTGGGCGGTTTTTGAGTATCACTGATTGTCTCAAATTTTTTTCTGAAAAGCATATGGATGACGTGGATGTCGACCTTCGGTTCCAGGAGATGGGTAGCGAGGCGGCGGAGCGTATGCATCGAGACCCGCTTCTCGATTCCCGCCACGGCCGCCGTGGCGTGTGCGGTGCGATTGAGCTGGCCGGGTGCTGAGCGACTCGATCGGGTTCTGTCCCGGGAAAAGCCACCCGCCATCGAGGATCATTCCCTCGGCGCGGGCGATGCGCTACCGCAGGCTCAACCGTTCATGCAGCACTGACGCTAGCATAGCATAGTGGTTTTTGCGCCCCTTACCGTATCCGATGCGCAGCGCCATCGTGGGTGGTGGCTTTCGCCGCGCCCAGGGAGAAGGCGTGCGGGCGCGCACCTCCGCATGACAGGCTTGGTCAGAACTGAGGGCGGGCTGGCGGGGCAGCGTGCATGTGCGCAGTGGCGCGCGGCAGGGTAGCCTGGAGGAATTAGGGCAAGCGACCAGCCTGCCTTGATTGAAACCCGGCTAATCGGCAGGATATCCATCAAAATCCCGATTCCAATTCATTCAGCCAAAGAAGGGGTGCACGATCCGCCGGTGATGCGCGAACCGCGCCGGAACGAAGACTCCCTGCCTGGTCGGAAGGATCTCATGTGTATATATAGTAAGTATGGCCGTCCGGCGGTTGGTCCGGTCCGTGCCCGTTGAGGGCGGGTAATCCCGTTCTGCGCGGAAACGGGCGGCGCATCGATGAATCCTGGGCTTCCCGGGTGGATTGCCTCCTTGGATGATGACTTCGGCCATCGGGCACCAGCGGTGTGGACGTGGTTCCAGTCCAAAGGCCAGCGCCCGGTCCAAAACCCACCTTTTTTCAGGTGATGCGGATTCCATGCACCGACTGAGCGTGCATGGGGGCTGAGTGCCGCGTGGTGGCGGATCCGCGATGGCATCATGAGACGGCCGCGGCCGGACCGTTGCATGCCGTGATTCGGCTCGAGGACCTCACGCCCAACGCCGCGGTTTGAGATCGTCGAAAAAGGCCGACTGTGGAGTTTCGATGGCGACGGGGGGCGTTCTTCCGCCTTGTCTCTGAGGTACAGTTTTATCCGACAGCGATGCAAAGAGGAGATGGCGGCACGCTGGACGTATTCATCAGTTGCTCGGTCAAGAATGAACAACCGGCCCAGTTGGCAAGGCTGCTATTTCTCAGCCTGAATGTCCCCCGACACTACCAGGAATGCGCCCCACGGCCAACTTACCGGCAGCAACCGCTCCAGAGCGTGAACAAACGTATTGTTGCCCGTAAAGGCAACGACGGTTTGTGTCCGAATGTTAACCACCGGTAGCTCATTGAAAAGCCGTACCGCTTCGTTTGCCGTGTGCCAGTGTGCGCCTCGATAGGCGCCCGTCCCTCCGTCTCGACCCTTTGCGAGGAAAAGCGGGCTGCGACGGTTGAGCAGGCCGAGTACCACGCGCCGGCGTGTGACGCGGATCATTTCCAGAACCGCTTGGCGCTGCTGTGCCACGAAACACAGAGCCGCAACCGAAATAGACAGATCAACGCTCTTGTCGGCGAACGGTAAGCAGATCGCATCGCCGGCGACATAGGCTTCTTTGTGGGTCTGTCGGCTGGCGGCGAAACGTAGCCACGCTACGTCGCTATCAAGGCCAATCACGACGCGATTCCTTTCGGCAAACCGCCGGGTGAACTGTCCGGTGCCACAACCGACGTCTAGTATCGAATCTGCAGGTCGCGGATCGAGATGTTGCCTGAGTGCTTGGTATTCGGCTAGCGCGATCCGTCGACCCTTGGCGGTCTCGTACCACGCTTCGTAGTCTTCGGCCTTCATTCGTGTTCAGCCAGATAGCTTGGGTGTAACGGCGCGCGTCCATGCCGAATTGTGTCAATCGCACGCGAGCACCGCGCCGACCTAGCCGCACGTGCGTGGTTGAAACGGGCTGGCCGGGCCTGCATGGCGACGAGCAGCCACAGGTTCGCGCCGAGCAACGTCGCGGCTACAACGCGAAGTTGATACGAAAGCCGGCTGCGACCGAGCCAAGCCGAAATTTCCGGCGAGCGCTTGCTGCAGTCTTCACTCTCACTCGTTATTCTTCCGGTGTTTCCGCTTCGTAGTTGTGGCGCATAACGCCGGGGCATGATGCGCAATTCGGTCGTTCTTCGAGGCCGACGGATAACAGATCAGTATCGTCCGGTCTGCGCTCAAGTGGCTGGCTCCGCTTGCGCGTGATGAGACGCGCCACTTCGCTTCCTGCGCGATAAACCCGCAGTTCCCCTGGGTTAAAGTGTGACCACGGCTCATCCGTAAGCGGCTCGCTGGCGATTACCGCGATCTGTGACGCCCTGCCGTCACAGCAGGCAGGCGATGGATGGGCCAGGCTGCACAGCCGGTCATGACCGTAGGCGATGAGGTGTAGGCCGTCGGACATCAGGAAATTAAGGCGTCCGCGCGAAGAAAGCGTCTCGACGACGTTGGCAAGCGCGTCGAGCCACCATCCGTCTTTCATCGCCTGCGGCGCGGAGAAGGCCGCGGCGATGCGCTCAAGCACGATGCAGAAGACATGCTCGGAATCGGTGTCTCCGCTCGGCACGCACATCGGCGTTGCATCCCCCGCGGCGGATAGCGCGTCATAAGGAATGACGCCATTGTGCGCAAATACCCATTCGCGGCCGCAACAGATATGACGAAAGGGATGGGTGTTGGCCGCGACAAGTGCTGTCGGCGGGTTAGCTTTGCGCACATGTCCGAGGACGAGGGGTGTGCGGATGCGTGCACTCAGCTCCCGGAACCGATTGCTGCTTACCGCTGCCTGCGCTTCCTTTTCGACGTGAAAGGATTCGTCTTCGATCCAGGCGAGCCCCCATCCGTCCGGATTGTCTGCGACGCCGCCGCCGTGCGTGCCGAAGTGGCTCAGAAGCTCACGAGGCTGCAGGGCCTGGCTGCTGCTCAAACCGAACAATTCGCACATGCTGGCATCACCTCGTGGGAGCAGGACGGCTGTGTTTATCGCGATGGCCGGGCTTGCGCCCCAGTCTGTCACTATCGGCCGGGAAAGCGTCCGGTGCCGTGCGACACCCTAAGTCCTCTTTTCATGTGACTGCGCGCCGGCCCCTCGTGACGCGTGACGGGCCTCCCAGTGTCCCTTGCGCCCGGTTTGGGCAGACGCACTCGTTGTACCTTAGCCTTGTGGTCGAGCGGTGCACGCTTCCGGGGTACACCAAACCCTGGCCCACTAAGACCTAACGTCGCTATACCTCTCATGCTTCGCCCGTCGAGGTGCGACTACCGTGAATTACTCGCCTCGATGCTTCGCATCTCCGTGGCTTGCAGCGGTGAATTGCATTTAACATTCAAACCGCAGAAATATTGACAGTGATCGTTTAATGTTCAATAATTCTATTGAATATTAGATATATGGTGTACGCTGATGTCAAGAGAGCGCTTCAAGAAGCAGCTGTTCGAGCAATTCGCGCGCGTTGGCCGGGTGTTGGCCAACGGTCATCGTCTTGAACTGGTCGAGTTCCTTGCCCAGGGCGAACGCGCGGTCGAGGCGCTCGCCGAGGTCACCGGATTGTCGGTGGCCAACACCTCGCAGCACTTGCAGCAGCTGCGGCGCGTCGGCCTAGTGGCGGCGCGCAAGGATGGCCTGCACGTGTACTACCGGCTCGCCGACCCAGCGGTCTCCAAGCTGCTGGGTGCGATCCAGAGTATCGCCGAGCGTCAATTCGCCGAAGTTGACCGCATCGTGCGCAGCTATCTCACCGCCAAGGACGGCCTCGAACCGGTGTCGCGCGCCGACCTGCTCGAACGGGCCGCGCGCGGCGATGTGACGGTGCTCGACGTGCGTCCGCCAGTAGAGTATGCCGCCGGCCACGTACCGGGCGCGCTCAACGTACCGGTGCGGGAACTCGAGGCACAGCTCGGCAAGCTGCCGCGTAAGCAGGAAGTCGTGGCCTACTGCCGCGGACCATACTGCGTGCTGGCGTTCGAGGCTGTGGCCCAGCTGCGTGCCTTGGGGTTCAGCGCGCGTCGCCTAGAGGATGGTTTCCCGGAGTGGCGCCTGGCCGGATTGCCGGTCGAGGAAAGTGCAGCTGGAACGGATCCCGGACCGCCGGCAGTTGTAAACACCCCTGCGACCCGCGCGGCGCCGCTAACCCAGGGTCGCCGGCTCCGCGGTTGAAAGACGTGACACACTGCATCGATGTCGGGGGATTCCGAATTATGCACGTGCGTGCCTTGCGAATTCGTGCTCACGCCGCCACCGGCGTCTGAAACGTCCCACGGCAGCGTGACATCCAATCAATCGGACTGAGTCCGGGCGAAGGCGATGACTCGGCCATCGGCCATTTGTTCCGGCGTTTTGCCATTAAGCGCGGTATGCACGCGGTATCCGTGGTAGTAGTCCTTGAACTTGCGCAGTTTTCTCTCCAAGTCCCGCGCATTTCAGAAATGCACCTGGTCGAAATATTCATGCCGGATGGTTCCAATCAGCCGTTCGACAAAGGGATGTGAAATGCGTGCATACGGAATCGATTTGATTTCCTCTACAGTCCCGACGCCACTCGTAGACTCTACTGCTAATGCTTTCATTTAAGCGCAGGGAACAACCGTAGCGCTATTGGAAATTTCGGGTTTAACTGCCGCCAATGAGGGTGCGGCCGGTTGCCCGGGAAACGTCCGTGTAACCGGACCGGGCGATGTCAGCCAGTCCGCACCGTCGGCTCCGTGGTACCCGCCCGATTGGTCCGCAATGCAAGCAGATGAAAGGTCTGCGAGATGAGCAATACGGGGTATGCGGCCTGTAGCAAATCGGCAATCATGCGCCATTCGGCCCAAATGCCCTTCCAGTATCCGAGCTTTTCGGTCTTCCTGGCCTGCGTGACTTGGGGCCAGGAGGCTACCGCGACCGAAAGCCGGCGCGCAACGATCCTGCGATTCATGAATATCTCTATCCCGAAGCGCGGTAATCTGGAAATCTCTCCCAGCGTCTCACTCAAGAGCTCCTTCCTAATGACCCGTTCGCCCGAGACGAAATCCAGACCGATAAACTGGAATATCAACAGGCTGTTTCGTCTCAGGCTGAGGGCGACATCCGCCTCGCCCGATAACACCGGCATGGCAAGGGCCGTAATGTGCGTGACGTCGAGCCCCGAGAGGTCGGCGTCAAGAAGCATGAGAAGGCCGTATTTTGCCGCCGAGACGCCCGTTGCCATGGCAGCACTCTTGCCGCGGTTTACCTCGTGGGATATGAGCTTTACCGAAGAAAAGCGCCTAACGACCTCGGCGGTGTTATCGGTCGAGCCGTCATTGACTACGATGACCTCATGCAACAGCGGGTGCGTCGAGGCCGCTGTCAGTACGGCGGCAATTCTCGGTGCCTCGTTGTACGCGCATATAATGCAGGAAATTCGGATATCGTTTTGGTCAGCAGAACCGCCGTTCATACATGTATCCCGGGTTTGAGTTAATGTGGATCGGTATTCACGATGCTGCAATTGCTCGGGTCTTTCTCTTGCCGGTCAACGTTGCCAGGCTGATCGCGCCGACAGCCAGAGGGAAGTAAAGCGTGGAAAAGCGCCACAAAAGGAGGACCGTTGCCATCGCCGGATTTGCGGCCCAGGACGCCAGGGCAGCCGCAAGCCCGACGTCGGCGCTGCCGCCGCCAGCGGGGATTCCGGTCCATTGCGCAAGATGAAGGATCACTACCTGTGCTATCAGCACGAATCCGAATGGTACCCGGTATCCGAAATCCCGCAGCACCAGCCAGAGCACGCCATATCTGGGGATCCACTGTAAGGTCGTCAGCAGTATCAGGGCTGCACTTCTTTTCGGCGAACCCTTGATCAGGATGCCGGCCTGTTTCCGGAGCGTCGCAATGAACGCTCCGAACTGCTCTCGCCTTGCCCGAATCCGCGATACGGAATCAACAGCGCGACGAAGTGCCGCAACGACGGCATGACGCCCCCACCACAGGCCAAACCCGGCCAGCAACGCAGCGGCGATGACGATCATGCCCGCGGATTGCGGCAGTGTGGGCGCGAGATGCCTGAGTGGAGCCAGGCCGCAGATGGTGGCCACGGGGATGGTTATGGCGAAAAAGAGAAGATCAAGCGCCTGTTCAGCGCCCAGAACGGCAGTGGAGACGGCCCACGTGGCGCCAGTTTTTTGCAGCAGCACCACGGTGGTGACGTAGCCGGCCGCGCCTGCCGGGGAGGACAGGAAGGCAAAATCCGAGGCCAGGGTAATCGCTATCGTGCGCAGGAACGGGAGACGCTGCCCGAGACTGCCCATCAATATCTGGAGCTTGCCGGCCTTTGCGATACTGCTGGCCAGGGACAGGCACGCCAGTGTCACGAACATCTGCAGCGGAACGGCGCGCAGGTTTCCCAGAACGGCGGTTCCGCCCAGCACAAACGGAGCACCGATGGCCAGTCCAGCCCCGATGACGGCCGCAAGAGGAGCTAGGCGGCGCAATCGAGTTTCCCCGCTGTCGGGTCGTCGGCCAGCCGGCGGCGCCTGATGCCGGTGTTGATAAAGATCACAAAGGGTATTGCATCCGCAAAATGCATTCGGCGCCTTCTCGCCCCTTGATCGGACATTGCAGCCCCATTATCCGCTTTGATGGATGACAAATGGATTACGTCGCCATGACATGCCCGTGTGTAGGCAGGCCGCCTGAAGCGGTCCAGCCGTCCGGTCAGGGCCGCAGGCCTGCGCACAGACCGCTTGTGCACATGTTGTGAAGACTTCTTCGTGCCGGATCAATAGGCTCTACCCAGCAGGGCTGTCCACTTGAACGCCGAAAGAGTCGGCACAGTCCGATCGAGGGGTGGGGTAACACGGTTTCAGCGTGGCCATTGCCCCGGCCGTGACATGGCTATAATGAATGCTTGAGAACCACAAATTTTCCGGCTGGGAGGCCCCCATGAATGTAGCGAAGTCAGTCATCGGCCTTGCCGTGTGCGCGCTTGCCGCCGCCGCCCCGGCACATGCCGATACCCTGGGACTTGCCACGCTGAAACACAGGGCGGAGTCCGGGAACGTGCCCGACGAGAACCAACTCGGGCTCGATTACCTGCTGGGCCGCGGAATCGAACAGGACTATGCCAAGGCCAGGCAATGGTTCGAGAAGGCCGCAGCCCACCATGGTCCCGCGGCCATGTACAACCTGGGCCTGATGCGCCTTCACGGCCTCGGCATCCGCCAGGACGACGCCCGGGCGGTCGCCTGGTTCCGGAAATCCGCCAACATGCACTATGTGCTGGCCGAATACGAGATGGGCTACCTGTACCAGAATGGAATCGGCGTGGACCAGGACATCGACCATGCGAAGTTTTTCTACGGTCTCGCGGCCTATGCCGGCTACCGGCCCGCCGTTCTGGCGCTCATCCAGATCCGGGGGGAAGAGGTACTGCGACGCCAAGACGGAAATGGCGGAACGGCGCCGGTCGCCGCCGGGCCCACGGACGGCGGCCTGTAGCCCCGCTGGATTTCCGTGATGATGGCGGCTTCGTGACGTCGGCTGCATCGGGGCTAGCACCGACGGCTACCTTGATCCGCTTTCGGATGGCCTCGGTGTGTCATTTTCCGGCGTAATGGAGCCGCCGCGTTTTCCGCATATTCGAGCCGCGTCGCTGTTTCGGAACGGGCATCTCGAACTGAAGTGTCGTTGCTATCCTCTGGGGTCTTGCGGACCACAGGGGGATGGCGGATGGCTCGACGGAGATTCGAGATGTTCCAGTATCGACAGGTCTTCTTGCAGCCGCGTGCCGGGCAGAACGATCGCCAGGTTGTCTGTGCAGAACTCATGGTGCGGGTCAGAGTCGCGGCGTTTCTTGTGCCTGCACAAGCACAGGGCTGGCTCAGTTCCGGTTGCGAACTGCCGCGATGACGTGGTCTTCCGGAAGTCGGATAAGCCGGGCCACTTCACCTAAGTCCACGGGCCGAGAGTCATGGCCCACCGCACAGGCGGCGAGCATCAATGGAAAACCCGGGTCAGTATTAGCTGCGATTCAATACCAGGCACCCCGTGTGCACCGGGTTACCAGCTTCCGCCCGGCCATGCCGCAGGGACCGCGCCTAGGTCATTTGGGCTATGGAAGAGCGCGGCGCTGCGGCGCATATTGTTTGGTCATGTCGCGGCACCCACGTCATCCTTGGCAGAGTTGATCGAAAACTCATTCTTTATAAAGATCGGCTTCTGGTACCTATTGGTGAACGATCGGTGAGCGGGCGTTCCGTACAATAATGCTTCTGAGCCAGGCCTGGACCCACTTCCAGAAAGGCCAGGTTCAGGGACAGACGGCCTGGAGTGATGTGCATAGATTGAAATAGTGTTCTAGCACGAACACGTGTCCGCCGGAGACATCCGGAGGAGGTTTTCTATGGACAAGGTCATTCGCCCCGCTACCCCAGTCAGGCTTTTCCCCGGCAGGATTCTCTTGGGGATTTTGCCGCTCCTGGTTTCTCTCACGCTCTCGGTGCCGGCGATCGCAGCAACCGTCACCCAGACCGGAACCGCGGGGACGCCAGGCACCAACGGCACCGCGACCAGTCCCAATGGTACGGCTGGCGGATCGGGTGGATCCGCCACCGCGGATACCTCCAGCACGCTGTCGGACAGTTCCAACACCGCGACCGCAACCGGCGGCGCCGGAGGCGCCGGCGGCAGCGGTTATTCCGCGGGGGGCAACGCCGGCGCCGGCGGGACGGCCGGGAATGCCACGGCCAACGCACCCGATGATCCAGTGAGCGGATCGGCTTCGGGAACAGCGACCGCCACTGGAGGGCAGGGCGGGAACGCGGGGCAGCCGGGAGCTTCCGGGGGGGCGGGCGCTGCCGGCGGCGGCGCGGGCTCAGCCACTGCTTCGGCGAGCGCGATTGGGTCCGGCAGCGCTTCGGCCACAGCGTCCGCCTCAGCCGTTGGTGGCATGGGGGGTAATGCGACCGCCGGATCTGCAGGTGCCGGCGGTACGGCCACGGCTTCGGCGAGCGGCAACTCGGACAGCGGCCGTGGTGCAGGTGACGGTGACCCAGGAAGGAGGGGCGGGCGGGAGCGGCTATCTCGACGCCAGCGGCGGGAATGGCGTCACGTCGCTTTTGAGTGATGCGGCGACGGGAAGCACGTCGGGCACCCTGTATCTGACCCAGGATGCTACCGGAGGCGCCGGCGGGCCGACGATCTCCGGCTTCGGTGCGGCCGGGGACGGCGGGGACGCCGGTTCGGCGCTTTCGCTGAACGGTACGCTCGCACAATCCCTCATCGTGAGCCTTTCTGCCGCGGGCGGTGGCGGCGGCAACACGTCCGAGGGTGCGGTCGGGGTGGGGGGCGTGGGTACGGTCAGCGGCAACGTTTCCACGGGTGGAACCCTGGATCTGCTCGGATCCGCCGTCGGAGGCGCAGGTGGTCTTGTCCTCACAGGAGGCCTCGGCAGCGGCAGCGTGGGCCGCAACGCCCTCTGCAGTGTGCAGGGCGCGAGCAGCGGCAGCTTCGCCGTTACGGTCGATGGCGCGGCGGAGGGCGGTACTGGAGGGACTGCGTTCGGCGGAGGGAATGCCGCAGGCAATGGCGGCACGGGCACGGTTTCGGCCAACGGCAGGTCGTCGGGCGGGGGAACTGTGACGGTGGAAGCGGTGCAGGACGGTGGATCCGGCGGGTGGGGGCTCTCGGGTGCCAACGGCGGGGCCGGCGGCGCCTCGAACATCACCAATGCGGTGACGGGAAGCACGACCGGTAATCTGAGTCTCTACCAGGAAGCATCCGGCGGAAATGGCGGCAGTACCGATTCAGGGTTTGCAGGAGCGGGGGGCAGCGCCGATTCCGCGCTCACGGCGACCGACACGGCTGCAAGCGCTCTCGGCGTGTATCTCGGGGCCACGGGCGGTATGGGTGGGCAATCGTACGGGACAGGCGCGGTCGGGACTGCGGGTACCGCCTATGTCAACGGCAACGTAAGCAGTGTCGGAACCCTGACACTGAACGGATCCGCGAACGGCGGTGGGGGAGGCCAGGCGAACTCGAGGGGTGCCGGCAGCGCAGGCGGCGCCGCAACATCCACCCTGACCGGCAGCAGCACCCTGACCAGCAGCGGTACGCCACCCGCCAGTGTCAACATGGACAGCGTCGCGATGGGAGGTGGCGGTGGCGGCGGTGCCGGGGCGGGAGCCGGTGGCACGGGCGGTGCGGCGACTGCTTCCGCGAGCGGGAGCGCGACGGGCAGTTCGTTGAGCACTGTAACCGCATCGGCCACCGGGGGCGCGGGCGGTGGCGCCTCGGAAGCGGGCGGGGCTGGAGGCACCGCCAGCGCCGCGGGGAATGGCGCTTCGGGCAGCGGCGGTGTGACTGTGTATGTTATCCAGACCGGCGGTGCCGGCGGGCCGAGCACTTCCTCGGGCAACGGGGGAACTGGAGCGGCCTCGAGCCTGACCGACGCCGCGGCGGGAAGTACATCCGGCTTGCTGAGCCTGAACCAGGACGCCCAAGGGGGTGCTGGCGGTTATTCGGTGTCAGGCCTGGCGGGGACCGGTGGCGATGCGAACTCGGTGCTGAACTTGAACGATACCCTGGCGATCGCATTGGACGTCAATCTCACCGCCGCGGGGGGTGTCGGGGGCGGCACGGAGACCGGTACGGCCGGGACGGCCGGTACCGCCACGGTCGGCGGTACGGTCAGCAGCATTGGTAGCCTGATCCTGCAGGGCATCGCCACCGGCGGCAGCGGCGGCGAGGTCGATGCGACTGGCGGGGGCAGCGCGGGCGGAGCCGCCACGTCCAGCCTGACCGGCAGCAACAGCAGCAATCTCCGTGGTGTCGCAGTGGACAGTACGGCCAACGGCGGCATCGGTGGCCGCGCGATAGGAGCGGGCGCCACCGGTGGCGTGGGCGGCACGGCCACCGCTTCGGCGAGCGGCACTTCGTCCGGCGGCGGGCCTGTAGACCTGACCGTTTCCCAGTCCGGGGGAGCCGGCGGGTCGGGGTATTCGGGCGCCAATGGCGGGAGCGGCGCGGCATCGAGTCTCTCGGATGCGGTGGCGGGAAGCACGTCGGGCAGCCTCGCCCTGGGGCAGGTTGCCTATGGCGGCATAGGTGGTTCGACCGATTCGGGCCAGGCGGGGACGGGCGGCAACGCGAGTTCCGCGCTCATATTGACGAACACGACCGCGGGATCTTTGGGCGTGACCCTCGGTGCCAGCGGCGGGTACGGCGGGCAGACGATGGCGGGTACATCCGGAACCGGCGGCACCGCCACAGTCGATGGCAACGTGAGCGGTACTGGAATCCTGTCTTTGACCGGGATGGCCACCGGCGGAAGCGGCGGCGCGCTCAATCCGGCAGGTTCAGGCAGCGCAGGCGGCGCCGCCACGTCCAGCCTGACCGGCTCGGGCGGTGGCAATTCGGATGATGTGGTCAGCACGGCCACGGGCGGCGACGGCAGCGGGGGCGCCGCCACCGGAAATGCAGCGGCCTCGGCTACGGCGTTCGGCACCCAGGCCGGTACGACGGTCTCCGCGAGCGCCACGGCGACCTCCTATGATTCCTCCGTAGGCGCGGGCGGGACTGCGAATGCCACGGCGAGCAGCGTCTCCCTCGGCGGCGTCACCGGTTCTGCGCTAGCGAGGACCCAGGGGACATCGGGGGCTGCGCAGGCGATGAGCCAGGGGGGCAGTGGGCCGCTGCAGGCGCTTGCTATGGCCACCGCGCCCACCAGCGCGGTGCTTACGCGGGTTTTGACCCAGGCCAACCTCGGCGGCGCCTGGTTCGGCGGCCCTGGCCCCTTCAGCAATGGCTTTGCATCCTATGCCTATGGGCTATCGGGACCGGGTGCCTCGACGGTGAACTCTATCCTTGGGACGACGCACCCGAATGCGGGCGGCGCGCTCGCAGGCGAAACCATCCTTGGGGCGGGTGTCCTCGGTGGCAACTATGTCTCGGGAGTCAACGGGACATTCACCTATACAGCAGCCGATGAGTTCGGGGAAGTGACGAGCGGCAGCCAGCGGATCACGCTGGGGCTGCTCGATTTTGCCTCCTATGGAGGTGGCTTCGACAGCCTGAGTTTCACGGTGCACGACAACAACGGCAATACCAATCTGCTTTCCGATAGCTTCACGAGCCTGTCCTCGGCGCAGACCTTCTTCACCGACGATCCGCTGGTGCTTGCAGTCCTGAACGGCAATGTCGATCTCACGCTGAGCTACAGCCTCACGGCGAGCGGCATCAAGGGATCGGGTATGGATTTCCTGGTCGGGGCGGCACCGGTGCCCATCCCGGCTCCGTGGGTGCTGCTTGTTTCGGGTCTTGGTGCGCTCGGCGTGATCGGTCGGCGGCGTCCAAAGTCTTCCTGAAGGGTGATGCCCTTAGGTGGTGACGTATCCCGGGGGCGGCGCCATGCCTGTAACAGATTTGCCTGCTTATGGTGCAGGCGGCGGCGACTTCGGGCGGACACGCGCGCAGCTTGAGCTTCACGTGTTGATTGGCGTGCTGGAGTGACCCAATAACTGTGTTCTTTTGCATCGAGCGCTGACCCATCCCGCCCGATCGATCCGTTCATCTGCTCAAGATGTTTCAGAGGAATCGCCTGGGTCAACTAAGGAGTACTAACGTTCAGCCGGTGGTCTCGAGCCAGCCCGACGGCAGCAATAGCCTGTCGTTCTCAAGCGTTTCGGCCTGCGGCAACTTTATAAACGCATTGTTGAGATCCAGGAACCGACTCGGGGCACGATTGGAACCGGCTTTTTGAGCGTAACGTCACCGGCGAGACAGCCGCACCGGGTGCGCCGCAGCAGTACGCGGATTCGGTATTTGCCTTATGTGACAGTTGTCATGTAATTAATTGATTCTTAAAGGCTGTCGTTGTTGGAAAAATCCTCCGGTCCGGGTATAAGACACAGAGCTGTACGAACCATAAGGTTCTCCACACCATTGGATCAGAAAGGAGGATTCTGCATGAAACATCGTGTTAGGGTCATGACCGCTATTTCAGTTGCCAGCGTACTTCTTGTCGGGCTTGGCAATGTAGCGAATGCAGCCTCATCGGAGGCTAAATCGGCAATGATTCAGCGGGCGGTCGTAAAGCGGGTTGATCACTTCTTCGCTGCTCAACACAACGCTCCTTACGGCACGTATCAGTTCACGGACAATCAGCTGTATTCGGCCATTCGCAAAGCTCCTGGCAAGTATGTATTGATAGATATTCGAACCCAGTCGACGTGGAACGGCATCCCGGGTTATCGCGAGGGGCACGTGGCGGGGGCAATCAACATTCCCTATCCACAGATTCCCGTCGCCATCAAAGACCATCGGATTCCGACCGGCAAAACTGTTGTGGTTATGTGCCCAACCGGTCAGCTTTCCAATCAGACAGCAGGGGTTCTGCGTATCCTCGGCTACGACGCCTATGCCCTGCGCGGCGGCGTCAACGGATGGAAGGCAGCCCGCAAGCCTCTAGTGGTTGGTCCGCAACCCGGCTAGATGCCTTAAAGAGTGAACTGGGTTTTGTTGGGGGTGCCGAGCGGATCGGACCTGATGGTGTGACCTGCGCACCGTTGCGGTTCGCCTCGGCACCCGTGGTATCGAACTACCCCGGTTTTCTTTGGTCGGAAGCCAGCCATCGGCAACGCAGTATTCGGTACAGTCGGGCGTGCCCATGGCAAGTCGCGATTTTCGCCACAGCCGGTGGCCTGAAAATCCTGAGACAATGTGACAGCGAGCTGACCAGTTCAGGGCGGCGATTGTGATTCTTTATCCAAACGTTGGGGGCTCAGCTGATACCGACCATTCACGGCATCGGGTGGCGGTGTATTGCCTGCATGCGTAGTGCGATGTCTTTAAATTTACGGCATTCTTCAAGACCCGGCGCCGCTCATCAAAAATCCAAGAAGCGCGGAGCCGCCATCAGCGCAATCCCGATAAAGAAAATGGCGTAGGTGTTTGAGATCATGAATGTGTAGGCCATCAGAGCCACACCGGAAAACAGCGGGGCAAGGCGTTTTTGCTTCTTGCCGTAGATGAAGTAGCCGCCGCCTATGGTGCCAAATAGGATGGACCACAGCATTCCGGCCGAAGATCCCGATCCCAGACCGGCGGCGCTGAGCAATGAGCCAGTGTTGAGCGAG
The DNA here is from genome assembly GCA_021785515.1 of Pseudomonadota bacterium. GTDB lineage: Bacteria > Pseudomonadota > Gammaproteobacteria > Acidiferrobacterales > UBA6901 > JAJYCY01. Next base: position 168,809 of record JAJYEX010000002.1, read on the forward strand.
TGGGTGGCGGGCAACATGATTCTGTCTCCTTAGCGGTTCCGGGAACCGGTATCAGCGGGCGGGAACAAGCCTCAAGCTATGCAAAATCCACAACTTCCTGTGCGAAAAATACCTTGCGGAAGAAGCTAGCTGAAAATCTAGCTCAAACCAGACAAAACGCTAGTCATCCGGGTGATTTGCACCGGAATAATGGCCCTGCATTTTACCGACCAGGGATCCTGTGATCAGGGACCGAAGTATGTGGTTATGATCCGTCTGCCGCAGCGTCAGCACTCGATGCGGATCGTCTTTGTTTCCGGGCTGTCCGGCATGTTGATCAACAGTTACCGGAAAATCGCCGATGGTTTTCCGGACAGCGACGGTTAATCGTACCTTTAAATACGGAGTCATTTCCGCTCATGTGGTCCCGCTACAGATGGACCTGCCATGGCAGCCGACCGGCCATGCGTCTCAGCTCATATACAGGCCACCGTTGACGTTTATGGTCTGCCCCGTGATGTAACCATTATGTGCAAGCATCAGAACCGCCCCGGCCACTTCCCCCGTTGTGCCGAGACGCCTAGCCGGAATCCGCTCCGGCTGGGCTTGCGGGAGACCGGCAATCATTTCCGTTTCGATCAGGGCCGGCGCGACCGCGTTCACTGTGATACCTTCCTTGGCGAGCAGCGACGCGTAGGAGTGGGTCAGGCCCAGAACTCCCGCTTTCGACGCAGTGTAGTGCGGTCCGATAATGCCGCCCAATTGCACTGCGGCTGATGACAGGTTGATGATGCGTCCCCATTTAGCAGCCCGCATCCCGGGCAGTACCGCCTGCGTGACCAGAAAGACCGACTTCAGGTTAACGTCGATGATCTCGTCCCAATCTTTCTCGGTAATGTTTTCGTATGGCTGGGGACGGGCGATGCCCGCGTTGTTGACCAGTATGGCCACCTGGCCAAGTTCCTGCTCAACGCGCTGAACCATCCGGGATACCTCGGCAGCGACCGACACGTCGGCCTGCACCGCAATGCAGCGGCGGCCATAGCTTTCCGTGCGAGCCTTCACCTGCACGGCGTCGGTCTCCCGGCTGCGGTAGTTGACGGCTATGTCCGCACCCGCTTCGGCAAGCGCGAGAACAATGGCCCGGCCGATGCCGCGATTGCCGCCCGTGACGAGGGCAACGCGGCCGCTCAAACCAGGTCTGTTTGTAATCATGTCAATCTCCATAATAATGTCACCCCCGTTACTATGTTCCTGCCCCTACAATAGGGGCAATGGCCAGCCCGGCCCGGCATGATTGCTGCCCCCAGTCGTCCATGATCCGGGGGGTGTTGTCACCGGGTCGGGCAGGCAGTGCATCATCGCTGATAGGGGTTCGGCCCGGGAAAATGGTTTGAGGCCGCCTGTAACGTGGATGCCGAGACGCACTGCCAATATGGCACGCTGGCCATGCCAGGAATCCAGGCAATGGAGGGTCTCCATGGAAAGCACACCCCCCCTTAATTCCTTGTCGATTTGACCTGGCCATGTTCCGGGGCAGATCCATATTTTGGAAACAAAGACCTAAAGATCCTTCGGGAGAACTGCTCTGTGTCAGAGTATGGCATCGAGCGGCGGGACGCCAGTAAAAGGCAACGTCGTTTCGCTGCTCGCTGAAACGCTGTCCACGTGACAAGAATGTGACGTACCGGCGATTTTCGGACCTGTCCTTTCAGCAATGTGTCCAGATTGCAGTGTGATTCCCGGTCGCCCTCCGGAAGGCAGGCGTCGGCAGTTATCGCCACCCGGAATGCGGGTGGAACTCGGTGTGATGAGCCTGCTGTTTTTTACAATGCATCCGGCCTTAACGTGGATTGTAAACCGTGGCCGCGCAAGGCAAGAGAGATGAAATTGAAGCAGTATGGTCGCGCCGTTTCGATTGACAGGGAAAAGATGTGTGCTATCCGTTGTCTAGGATATGAGCAGCCGCATGTGGGTTGCTCTCGAAGTGGGGCGATTTTCCTGCCTGTGTTCCCGCCCCATTGTGGAATCAAATAATAATCAATAAGGAGTCACCACATGAAGGAACCTTCATCACAAATGAAGAACGTTTCCCGGTCCCCCATTGCCCAACAAGCGAACGCGCGGGCAGGCCTGATCCGCAATCCGGGAGATGCAGTGAGTGCCGACAGCCGCTATCGAGAGCGACTGGCGGTCGGCGAATGTATTGCATGTTTCTACGGCCCTCGCGTCGGCAGACCGGCAATTTCGGAGGAGTTATGCATGTGCTGCGGCAAGGTGCAGTTGTTTTCAGGCGTAAATAACGGTGTCATATGCATCCAGTGTGCCAAGATGTATCGCTTGTGCCGTCACTGCGGGGCAGACTTGGAGCCGAGGTTCCAGCGTAACGGCTAGCCCACCACGGGCTGCGTTGCCAAGAGGCTAGGCACGGGCTCGGGAATTAATGCGCAGGCGCAGAGCATCAAATGGGAATCCCCAGGCATGGCCGCCGCCCGACGCTGATCGGTGGTGTCGTGCCGTGAGTGGGCCGCGAAATCAGACAGATTCCCTGGCATGCCAAATCGATCCGGAGTTGCGGAGTTTTCGGTTCCAGCCCCGATCTCCTCTCCGCGATGCGGTGTGCCAACTTAAGATAGCCCGCTTTCGGAAAAATCCGCCAACCCGGATGCAGCGCAAATGTTGATTTACGTCCGCGAATGATATCGGGTCTGCGTTGATACCCAGCTCGGGCACGTACTGCAGGCCGCGCGTCGACAGTAGTGCAGATTTCGACCGCATTGTCGTCGAATCGTAGCCAGAGGAGGGGCTTACTAAGCAGCGGCGTGATCGTGCGTCGCGCCAACCGAGGCGCGTCCTGACCGATCAGGGCGATTGTTCGCTTCTTCCGTTTGGAGTATGTTTTGCGCAGATCTCGCACTTACAAAAGGCACAGCGCGAGGCTTGCCGTGCCAGTGTAATCGGTCATTATGCGGTGCGCCGCATTGCACGATGATGACCACTGATCTACTGAGCGGTTCCATTAATGCTGAGATCCGGTACCGTGCTGTACGGTCTCCGCAATCTGCAAGACAGCGTGCACATGAAGCAAGGCATACATCACGCCCTTGTGCTCAACCTGCATCAGCCTGCCGGAAATCTGGAGCGGCTTTTCGATCAGCGCTCCTGGGAAGCGGGGGAGATCCTCTGTGCCATGGACCGGATCGCCCGCTCGCTGTGGGGGCAGGAGGATCTGGCGCGGGTCCATCTTTCCATTTCCGGCACTTTGCTGGAGACGCTGTCGGATCCGGGCTTTCAGGCGCGCGCCTACGGAACCGTCGATTGCGGCAGTCTGTTGTGGTACTTCCAGAATCAGGCCCTGTTCCGGATCTTGGGTACGGCCTATTACCATCCGGTACTACCGCTGATTCCGGAGCCTGACCGGGATCTGCAACTGCGGCGCTGGCTGGGGATCGGCCGGCACCTGTTTTGGCGCACTGCCTTTCAGGGGTTCTGGCCGCCCGAGATGGGGTTCTGCATGGAACTGATTCCGTTACTCGCGCGACTGGGGTATCGCTATGTTGTGGTGGACAGCGAGCACATCAGGCCGGTGACCCCCATGTCCTGGCCGGAGCTCCGCTACCGGCCGCACCGTGCCCGTCATGACGGGGCGGAGATCGTGGTGGTGGTACGCGACCGCGACCTTTCGAATGCGCAACAGTCCGGCATGGAGGCCGAATGGTTCATTCGGGAGCTGCAGGACCGGACCAGGCACTGCGATTTTGTGCCGCTGGTGACCACGGCAACCGATGGCGACAATGGCGGCTGGTTTCGCAACCCCGATTCCCGTGCCAACTTCTGGGGCCTGTACCGGGAGCTGCTTGAGCGCATCCGGTCCGGCGCAAGCCCCATGCGACCCGATTTCATCGAGAGCTATCTTGATCGTTATGGTGTTCACGGTGAGGTAGAGGTTTCAACCGGTGCCTGGAACACCGGCTGGCATCACGGCGGCGGTTTTCTGCAGTGGACCGGGACTGCAGCACAGCGGGATGCCTTGGCCCGGGTCGTCGACACGAGCCGGGCGGTCGACAAGGAGCGCGGACGTATTGGGGGAATTGCGGACACAGACGCGGAGCTCGATCGCTTGCTGGAGGAGGCAACGTGGCGGCTCCTGCGGGCCGAGACCAGCTGCAATTTTTTCTGGGGGGAGGCCTGGGTAGATCGTGCCCACGAGGATCTGGATGCCAGCTGGGAGAAGCTCAGGCTTGTCCGTGATCGCAGCGCGGTCTAGCGCAGCCCGTGGCTGCGCGCATTTGTAGTTAAAGTGAATGCTAGGCGGGACTGATCATGTACATCATGATGATCGCATCGGAGTGCGCGCCCGTTGCCAAGGTCGGCGGCCTCGGCGACGTAGTTTTCGGACTGTCGCGTGAACTGGAGATCCGTGGTCATGCGGTAGAGATTATCCTGCCGAAGTACGACTGCATGCGCTATGACCATATCTGGGGGCTGCAGGTCACGTATCAGGATCTGTGGGTGCCGTGGTTCAACTATCATGTCCGCTGCACGGTATACTTCGGGTTTGTCCACGGCCGCAAGTGTTTTTTTATAGAGCCGCATTCAGCCGATAATTTCTTCAGTCGCGGTGCCTACTACGGCTTTCCTGACGAGCACCTGCGGTTTGCCTTTTTCTCCAAGGCGGCGCTGGAATTCATGTATCATGCGGGGAAGCGTCCGCAGATCATCCATACCCATGACTGGCAGACGGCGCTGGTACCGGTGATGCTGTACGAGATATATCAGCAGGTAGGTATGGGAAACATCCGCGCCTGCCACACCCTGCATAATGTGAAGCACCAGGGTATAGCGGGTGAGAATGTTCTCTGGTTCACGGGGCTCGGCCGGCCGGATTACTATTATGGCCGCGAGCGGATGGGCGACGATTTCAACCCGAGTGCGATCAACTTCACTAAGGGTGCGATCGTGTGTTCGAATTTCATAACCACCGTGTCGCCGCGGCACGCCTGGGAGATCCGTCACGGCGAGTGGGGTTACGGGCTCGGCCATACCTTGCATGTGCACCAGAATAAGTTCGGCGGTGTTTTGAACGGCCTCGACTACGAGATGTGGAATCCGGAGACCGACCCGGCTATTCCGGCGCACTATACGGTCGCGCATTTTTCGGCCAAGCGGCAGAATACACGTGCGCTTCGGGAACGCCTGTGGCTGCGCCAGACGCGCCAGCCGGTGGTCGCCTATGTTGGTCGTCTCGACATGCAGAAAGGAGTGGCACTAATCCGGCATGGACTGTTCCGGTCGCTGCGGCAGGGGGCGCAGTTCGTGCTGCTCGGATCCAGTCCGGAGCAGGGCATTAACGCCCAGTTCTGGCAACTCAAACACGAGCTCAACGACCATCCGGACTGCCATCTGGAAATCGGCTATGATGAGGACCTCGCCCATCTGATCTATGCGGGTGCCGACATTCTGATCGTGCCGAGCCTGTTCGAGCCTTGCGGTCTTACCCAGATGATTGCCCTGCGTTATGGCACGGTGCCGGTCGTACGCTGGGTCGGCGGACTGGCTGACACGGTTTTTGACCGAGACTACTCAGACCGGCCTGTGGAGGAACGCAACGGCTATGTGTTCCACCAGACCGATAATTTGGCGATCGACTCGGCGCTGGATCGTGCCATATCACTCTGGTTCGATGACGGCGGGGAGTTCCGCCAGCTTGCCATGCGCGGCATGCGCTGCGATTACTCCTGGAACCGGTCGGGAGCCGATTACCTTAATATATATGAGATGATCCGTCACAAGTGACGTGGCACGTGTCAAGGAGTTTGTGCGATGACCCAACTGCCGGAATACGTGGATGGACTGCCCAATATCTGCGGCTCCGAAGGGGACGTCGAACGGGCTGTTGCCATGGCCCGCGACTCGGCGGTGTTTCTTGCCGACAGCCGCATCGATTTCCGGCGGATCAAGAGCGCCTTCGCCAACGCCCTGCACATGCACCAGCCGCTGATCCCCGCCGGGGGGGGTGATCTCCATACGGCGGAGGTCATCGGAAATCTCCAGTACATGATGGACCACCCGGGTATCGGGGACAATCATAACGCCCCCGTTTTTCTGTGGTGTTACAAGCGGATGGGTGAGTTCATTCCGCAACTCGTTCACGAGAGCAAGGAACCGCGCATCATGCTCGAATATTCGGGCACGCTGTTTCATGGTCTGCGCAAGATGGGAGCCCATGACGTCATTGATTCGCTCACCACGATTACGCGCAATCCGGAATACCGGCGCTGCGTGGAATGGCTCGGCGCGCCCTGGGGGCATGCGGTGGCGCCCTCGACGCCGGTGCATGATTATCGCCTGCACGTGAAGGCCTGGCAGCAGCACTTCGCGGCCATTTTCGGTCTAGAAGCCGTGGGGCGGGTACGGGGATTCTCGCCATCGGAAATGGCGCTGCCGAATCACCCTGACGTGGCCTATGAATTTGTCAGGACGTTGCGGGACTGCGGTTACGAATGGGTACTGGTGCAGGAGCATACTGTTGAGGAGCCTGCCGATGGAGCCAACCCGCATCGGCCTCATCTGCCGTACCGCCTTGTGTGCACCAACTCGCACGGCGAGACGGTGAGTATTCTTGCCATCATCAAGACCCAGGGGTCGGACACTAAACTGGTGGCCCAGATGCAGCCTTGTTACGAAGCCCGCAGCCTGGGCGTCGTGGAGCTGGGAGGGCAGACCGTACCGCCGCTGGTGACGCAGATTGCCGACGGCGAGAATGGCGGGGTCATGATGAACGAGTTTCCGCCGAAGTATCTGGATGTCATGCGCGAGGCAAGCGGGTCGGATACGCCGGCAATGAACGTTACCGAATATCTGGAGCATCTTTTTGCGCTCGGTGTATCGATCGAGGATCTGCCGGTGGTGCGGCCGCTTTTCCAGAGGCTGATCTGGGAACGGATGAAGCCCGGTGATGGGCCGGACAGGCTGCACCAGGTCATTGAGGAGATCAGACGGGAGGATCATCGTTTTCACATGGAGGGGGGCAGCTGGACTAACAGTCGTTCCTGGGTGCGCGGGTATGAGGCGGTGTTGAAGCCGATGGAGGCGGTCAGCGCGCGATTTTACGATACTGTGATCCGGGCCGGTATTCCGCCCAGCGATGGGCGCTACCGCAATGCCCTGTTCTACCTGCTCTGCGCTGAAACCAGCTGCTACCGCTACTGGGGAGAGGGAATTTGGACCGACTATGGCCGCGAGCTGATCCGGAGGGCTGATGCCATTCTTGCCCACGATTTCTGAGGCCGCATGCCGGGGAGGAATTTCCGGATGACACGAAGCAATCTTGATGCCGAAATCAGGCGTATCAGCGAAGCCCGTCATCACGACCCATTCTCTGTTCTCGGGCGACACCGCGAAAATGGCGGCGTGGTGGTCCGGGCCTTTCTTCCCCGTGCTGCCGAGGTACGCATATCCGAAGGTGGTCTGACCATGACCCGCCTGCCTGGGAGCGACCACTTCGAGTGGCGGGGCGACGGCCGGGATCTTCCGCAACACTACAGCCTGATATGGCGGGACCAGCAGCACCGCGAGCATATCGCGCGCGATCCCTACACCTTTGCGCCGCAACTGGCAGACTTTGACCTGCATCTTTTTGCCGAGGGACGGCATCGGCATGTATTCCGCTTTCTCGGGGCCAACGAGCACGAGGCGGATGGGGTTGCGGGCGTGCTATTTGCCGTCTGGGCACCGAATGCCGAGCGCGTCAGCGTAGTTGGTGATTTCAATGACTGGGACGGACGCTGTCATCCGATGCGGGTTCGCGGCGGTAGCGGCGTGTGGGAGCTGTTCATTCCCGACCTTAAACCTGGGAACATCTACAAATACGAGATCCGCAACCGTCAGAGCAGCATGATTCTGCTCAAGGCTGATCCCTACGGCCAGCGCCATGAGCTGCGTCCCCATACCGGGTCCATCGTTACCGCCGGCAGCGTACACCAGTGGGGTGATCGCGAATGGATGGAGCGTCGCCGGCACCACGACTGGCAGCATGCGCCGATGTCCGTGTATGAGGTGCACCTCGGATCATGGCGACGCGGACAGGAAGGGGAGTTTCTAGGGTACCGCGAGGCGGCGCATCAGCTCGTGGAGTACGTCAAGGACATGGGCTTCACCCATATCGAGCTGTTGCCCATCACCGAGCATCCGTTCGACCTGTCCTGGGGATACCAGACGACCGGCTACTTCGCATCCACCAGCCGCTTCGGGGAGCCGGACGACTTCCGTTACTTTGTGGATTATTGCCACCGCAATGGCGTCGGCGTTGTGCTCGATTGGGTGCCTGCCCACTTTCCGAAGGATGCGCATGGTCTGGCACGTTTTGACGGAACCCCCCTATACGAACACGCCGACCCGCGCCTTGGCGAACACATGGACTGGTCCACGCTCATTTTCAACTATGGACGAAACGAGGTTAAGAGTTTCCTGACCTCCAGCGCCATCTACTGGCTGGAGGAAATGCACGTGGACGGTCTTCGGGTGGATGCCGTTGCCTCCATGCTCTACCTGGACTACTCGCGCAGGGAGGGGGAGTGGGTGCCCAACCAGTATGGAGGCCGGGAAAACCTGACAGCCATTGATTTTCTGCGCGAACTCAATGTGGCGGTGCACGAACAGTGTCCGGGCATCCTCATGATTGCCGAGGAGTCGACTTCCTGGCCGCAGGTCAGCCGGCCGACGTATGTAGGCGGGCTTGGCTTTGACATCAAGTGGAACATGGGCTGGATGAACGACACGCTAAGTTACATGCACCATGATCCCGTGCATCGCAAGTATCACCACGATCTGCTGACATTCAGCATGCTGTATGTGTTTACTGAAAACTTCATGCTGCCTTTCTCGCACGACGAGGTGGTCCACGGCAAGGGATCCATGCTGAACAAGATGCCCGGAGACGAGTGGCAGCGCCACGCCAACCTGCGGGCGCTCTATGCCTACCAGTTTACCCACCCGGGCAAGAAGCTGCTTTTCATGGGGACGGAGTTTGGTCAGGGCAGGGAGTGGAACAGCGCCGGAGTGCTTGACTGGTACGTACTCCAGTACCCGCTGCACCAGGGCATGCAGCGGCTTGTCCGGGACCTCAATCATATGTATGTGACGGCACCGGCCCTGTTCCGCTATGAATTCGCCTGGCAGGGTTTCGAATGGATCGACTGCCACGATTCGGCGCAGTCGGTGCTCACCTTCCTGCGCAAGGGTGACGGCGATGATCTGCTGGTGGTCGCCGTCAATCTGACGCCGGTGCCGAGGGAGGGCTACCGTATCGGCGTGCCCCGCGGAGGCGGTTACCGGGAGATTCTCAACACCGACTCTGTCTATTACGGTGGCAGCAACCTCGGCAATGGCACGAGTCCCATCACGGCGCAGGCATTTCCCTGGATGAACCGCCTGCATTCCATTGTGCTGACCCTCCCTCCGCTGGCGGTAGTTGTCCTGCGTTACGAGGGTGAGAAAGCAAGAGCATAGGCGCGTACTGCAACCTCTGTTGGGGCTGCGGTCCCACGAGGCTCGGCGGTGAACTCTTGGGCTTTCGCCCGGCAGCGAAATTCAATGTCCTTCAAGGGCATGTCGCCATCCGTGCGGCACGCGAAATTGAATTGGCGGACCGGTTGAGGGGCTTGTTGTGGCTGCGTTGGAATATCTCAACGACTTTAGGCCATCGGTATCATTCTGAATCCGGGCGCGTGCTGACGACAATGATTCGCCTGCTCGGCGATTCCAATCCGACCAGAGATGCCTTGCACGATGCGCTCCGGGTGGCATGGAGGATTCATTTGTAAAAAGTGCCCGTCTGCGGTCATGGCTGCAAAAGGAGAAGGCCTGGTGGCCGATGATCCGATGGACGCCAGGATGGGTGGTTACCCTGCCGGTTCTCCTGCTGCTGACATATCTCCGTGATTTCTGACAGTCAACGGCTTACGGGGGGTGGCTGGGCACGGCTTCATGCCACGCATGAAGTTTTCTGCGTGCGCTGTTCAGCTCAGGCAACCTGGCGACGGGTCGCGGCCGCCGGGATGCGGTTTCCGGAGATCAACCGAGCTTTGCCACAACGTCGGCGAGCGAATAGGCCGGTTGCGCACGCTGCACGATGTCGTGACCAGCCAGGCGGCTGATGTTGCTTGTGGAAAACATGCCTATAATCCGGTGCGTCTCGGTGGCCAGGTCGAATATCGCGACAAGCGCATGCTGGCGGTGGAGCTCGCACAGGGTCTCAGCGATGTCTCCGACCGTCGCCATATTGACCCGGTTGGCATCCAGCACCTGGATATCGCACTGGGGTGTCATGATCGATCCGACCGTCAGTTTGGCGCGCGGCAGCCGCGTCTGCTGTGCGGCCTTGATCGGCCGTTCTCCGGCGATATCTGTGGCGGTGACCAGGCCGATGATTTCGTCGATGTCATTGACCACGAAAAGTAGCCGGACACCCGCAGTCTTCATCTTGCGCAGCGCAGCGTCGATCGTGGTATCCGGTTCTGTCGTCACTGGTGTGATTGATGCAAAGTCAGTCATTACCGTGGTGGCCGGACTGTCGAGCCTGATGACGGCAACACCCCGGCTGCGTCGGCCGAGCGTGGATTGCGGCCGCAGCGTAACGGCTGGCAGTACTGAGAATGAGGGCAGTACGGAGAAAGACGGTTGCATCGCAGACCTCCTTGGTTCAGTGGGTTCCGCCATCGCCGCAGCCGACGGCAGTTGCATGGGCAGAGCAGGTGAATGGCTGTGACGCTCCCCCAACTAAGCAAGCGCCGTGCCAGCCGCTGCGATAGCCGATGTCAGTCTTAATGTGCCGGCTTTTCGCGGAATCCGGCAACCGGTCTCGAGTCGTGCGGGGCGATGGTTCACTGCTGTATGCGCCGCTGCGGTGCGTCCGGTTTCACCGCCGCACCAGTTTGAGACCGGGTTGGCGGTTGAACCGGCTGGGTGGCGCCGCGCCTGCGGGCTCTCTTCCGGAGGTCCGGGTCCGGGTCGAAAGGCCCCGCGCACCTGTCTGCGAAGTGGCTGGATCGGGATGCAAGGTCACGGGGCCGCGGACGGCCAGACCGGAGGGATTCCAACCGGTAATCCGGTGCATGCCGCAATGGATTTGCGTTATGACAGCGGGCTCTCTACGCTGCGTTTCGATCTGTGTCGGGAAATGATTGTCGAATGAATGAGCATTCCGTGGCTATTCTGGGCGTGACCGTGCCGGTATGGATTCCGGTCACCCTCGCCGCAGCGGTATTCCAGGTCTGGCGCACGGCACTGCAGTCACGGCTGCATGCCGAACTGTCCGCCAGTGGCGCGAGCTACGTCCGGTACATCTATGCCCTGCCGGTGGATGTGCTGCTGCTGGGCGGCGCGTGGTGGTCGCTCGGGCGCACGCTGCCGCACCTGCCTGTGGAGCTTCTTCTGTTCTGCCTGTTGGGCGGGCTCGGACAAATCGCCGGCACCATTCTGCTGCTCACCGCCTTTCACCTGCGCAATTTCGTAGTGGGCACTGCCTATGCCAAGACCGAAGCGGCGCAGCTCGTGTTTATCTCGGTAGTGGTCTTTGGCATGCGTCTGCCACCCCTGGCGGTTGTCGGTATTCTCGTTGCGGTGGTCGGCGTGTTGTCGCTTTCCTTTGCCGGTCAGCGCTTGCATTGGGACGCTCTGATTCGTGCGTCCCTGCAGCCTGCGGCCCTGTGCGGTCTCGGTGCAGGGTTCGCCTTTGCGGTGACGGCGCTGGCGCTGCGGGCGGCGAGTCAGGTCCTGTCTGCGTCAAGCCCGGTTATGATCCGGGCACTGCTGGTTCTGCTAGTCACTAACACGCTTCAGACCGTGACCCAGGGCGCTTACATGGTGTGGCGGCAGCCCGAGCAGCTGCGTCGCAGCATGGCTGCCTGGCGTCGTGCCGCGCCGGTCGGAGCACTGTCAGCGCTGGGGTCATGGGGATGGTTTACGGGTTTCACGCTTACCCATCCGGCGCTTGTGCGCGGCCTTGGACAGATAGAGATCGTGTTTGCGTTTCTCTTCGGCCACCACTTTTTGAAGCAGCGGACGCGGTGGAGCGAGGTGCTGGCGGTCTTGGTTGTACTTGTGGGCGTGACGCTGATCGCTGTCGCCGATATACGTTGACAGGACCGGGCCGCGGTGCCCGACAGCGGGTCCGGTCACATTCCCGACATTTCAATATCGGTGCGGACGGCGTCGAGTCCGGCCTGTGCGCATTGCTCGTCAGTCACGCCTGAAGGTGATCCGCTGACCCCGATACCGCCAATGATCGAACCGGCTGCCGTGATTGGCAGGCCACCGGCACTGATGATTATTCCGGGTTCTTTGGGTACGGAATAGCGGTCCGGAAAGCGGTGTTCAAGCCGGGATGTCGGGGTATCGAACGTCATCGCGGTATAGGCTTTGTCGCGGCTAACCACCAGCGACAGATTCATCGCCAGGGTGTCACGCAGCACCACTTGCGGGTGACCGCTGCGATCCACCACAGTTACGGTCACGTTTACACCCGCTTTGCGACAGGCCGTTATTGCCGCCTGGGCCATGCGCAGGGCCGTGTCCATGGACAGCCGGGGCAGATTGAACAGAACCCGGGGCGCGGAGCTTTGCGCCATGGTCGGGCCCGCGGTCAGCATCAGCAGGGACAGCACGAGAAGCTTCAAGCATTTCATGGTGTTCTCCTCCAGGAAAAATCCGGACAGCCGAGTTGGGTTCCCGTGATGGCGTCCCGCCGTCGATGACCGTGACCCCAAGTAGCCGGCCGTGGTGAACTGCCGGCGACCAGCTTACTGGAACAGTAACGGAACCGTCTAAAGGCCGGATCCGGAGCCTCCGGTAATGATTGAATGACTTAGGGGTTTTTCTAAATACCCATATCAGTACTAATGGATATAAGTGGGCAGAAATAGGCGGTGCTTCAGCTGGCGATCTGGGGATCCTAAGCGGAAGATAGTTTGATGTATAATTGTCATACTTCAAACAATATCGGGTGACAGAGCATGGGCGGGCGATCGGTCAAGACGACGGCGAAGGCCGGCGTGGATACGGGATCAAAGCGTGAAGGGCAGGAACCATTCATCGGCGTTCTGCGGGCGCTGGCCGAGGCGTATCACGCGTTCCATGGCTATTCTGCGACGCACGTGCGTCTGATGAACCTGACGCCGGCGCAATTCGATATCATCGCGACGCTGGGCAATACATCCGGACTGCCATTCAATCAGCTTGCCAAAAGGACCTTGATCACCAAGGGCACCCTGACTGGCATCATAGACCGTCTGGAGGCGAAGGGCCTGGTGCGCCGCGAAGTGCTTGCCGGCGATCGCCGCAGTTTTCGGGCGGTACTGACTGCGTCCGGGGAAGCGCTGTTCGTGAAGGTTTTCCCCCAGCATATTGCCTATCTCAGACGGGCGTTTGCCGATGCCCGGCCCGGGGAGCTGGAGCAAATGGCGGGCCTGTTGCGTGCCCTTCAGCAGCGGTTCCGCGAAGCCACCAGATAAAACTAGTACAGATAGTTTGCATTAAGACTTTTTGTGTGCTTAAATAGTTCGTGTTGAAACTATCTATTCACGAATTAACAGACCTGACAGTGAAGGAGGTAAACATGAGTACCGGACCACATCTGCTGGATCTCGAGCCTGGCAATTATTATTTTTGCGCCTGCGGGCGTTCGCGCAATCTGCCCTACTGCGACGGTTCGCACCAGGGCAGCGCGGTGCAGCCGTTTGTTGTTGCGGTGTCCGAGCCGCAGAACGTTGCCATCTGCGCCTGCGGCCGGTCGGCGACGCGGCCATACTGCGACGGAAGTCATAAAGCCGACGCTGGTCACTAACCACGATGTTCGTCGTTATATTAGGAGGTGTGTCATGTTGCACTACAGGTTTTCCGCTTTAATGAAGACAGCGGTTCTTTGTCTGGGTCTCGCGCTGGTCGTTGCGCCGGGCGCGGAAGCCGCAGCCTACCATACGGCAAATGGCAGTCCGGCTGGCAGTTATCGGATCGACCCCGATCACTCGCTCGCCTGGTTCACAATTGGCCACGCCGGGGTAGCCGTGGTGGTGGGGCGTTTTAACAGAATGACGGGCACCTATACCGTCGATCCTGCCGATGCTGCCAAAGATCACGCGTCCATCCGCATTGAGGCGTCGAGCCTGGACACCAATCTGGCGGCACGAAACCATGATCTGGAGGGCCCGGATTTTTTTAACGTCAGGGAATTTCCGACGATAGACTTCTCGAGCACGCGCTTCCGGCCGACCGGCCCGAAAACCGGTCTGCTCTATGGGAAGCTGACCCTGCGCGGGGTTACCCACCCGGTGGTCTTCCGGGTGCGGGAAATCGGTGCCGGACCGGTCATGGCGCTGCCCAAGCCCTGGGGAGGCTATCTCTCCGGGTATGAAGCCACGACCACGATCCGCCGCAGCCATTTCGGCATGAGTGCCTACGCGGGGATGATCGGCGATGTGGTGCGGCTGCACGTGAATATCGAGGGTGTTCGCACCTCAAAATAGTTCAGCCGGTGCCGGGTACTGCCTGACAGGGTGGTGCCCGGCACGCTGTTCCGGGAGACGGTCATGGAAGAGATGTTCAGGTCTGCATTTGTCCGTGGTCTGATCGAAAATGTTGTGCTGCTGCCCGCGGCCGTCGTTGTCTTTTGTGGCTGGGGCCTGCTCCGTTTTACGCGCGCCGCCCCGGACCGCCGCGGAGCGCTCTGGGCTGCTGGACTGGCAGGCGGTTTCTTTGCCAGTTATGCAGTGACCTACCACGATTTTTCCGTTCCGCCGCGCACCGTTCTGTCGTGGCTGCCGTGGCTGGTTGTCGGGGCGGCGGTCGCGGTGGCGCTGGTGGCCCGCCGCGCCAACATGGTATGGATCGCCGGGGTGCGGCTGACGGCGGTGGCCGTCTCGGCCTATGTTCTTCTGCGGCCGCTTCTGCATCAGGAACCGTGGTCCACCGCCTTTATCTCATGGTTCGGGACCGCCGTTGTGTGGTTTGCACTGTGGTCAGCGCTGGCGCTGCCACATGTGGACCAAAAAGCCGGAGGCGTGGCGCTGTGTGTGGTCGCTGCGGCGCTGGCGCTGGCGGCGCCACTCTCGGGCAGTATTGAAATCGGCCGATTCGGCGGGGCACTCGCCACTGCCCTCGGAGTCAGTCTCGTCTTTCCGGTTTTCGTGAGAGACCGGCGCTGGGATTCACCCACCGGCGATGTTCCCGTGATGATACTGGGGGCGTTGATGGTTGATCTGCGGTTCTACGCCGGCGCGCCCTGGGTGGTGATGGCGTGGCTGACGGCGGCTCTGGTGACCGCCAGCCTGGCAATCGGATGGATACGGTCGCGCCGCAATACTGCGCAGTGGGGCATCATCGTTGCGGGCGTGGCCGCGCTGCTGCCTGCTGCGCTGGCATGTTGGACAGCATGGCGCGTTTATCAACAGAGTGGTGGCTATTGAACGGCTAGCACCGGGGTAGTAGTTGGGCTGGCAGTTCCCCTTGGGCGCTGTCTCTCGGCCCGTTTATGGCTCAATTGTCATGACGAAATGACAGATCGGCAGTTTCTGTCGAGTTAATCAATACGTATTATCCCGTATTATCAATTAGATAGCATTTGGCATGGGGTTTGCTTAGACCATTTTAATTACGCCGTTCCCCTGTCAGGTTGCGGCGTTGATTCATATAAAAATACCTAATAACTAACCGTCGGGAGCAGGCTGGGCGCAGCGATCCGGTTGAATGCAGGCGTTCCGCTGGTGTGCTTGTCGTATGATGAAGACGGTGAACTAGAACTGCGGGCGGATTTCTAATTTACAGCGGCTCGATACAAGTTTGATCCGCAGTCCGGCCAGAATTGTCGAATGGAAATCTCTGGTAGCCGGAGCTGTATGGAACAAGTGTGCTCGGGTTCGCGCCCGGGGTATGAGGTTCGACGTATGCCGACCTGCCTCATCAGGAGAAGGAGCAATGGCACAAGAAAAAATCAGTATTGTCCTGATTTCGGAACACCGCGAGGATCTTCAGATGGCGGGAATGATCGCATCGGTCGGGGCGGTCAGCGGGAATGACGTGTCGGTTCTCGTTTCGATGAATGCGCTGAAATACTTTCTAAAAGGTGCAAGCGACAAGGCGCCGTTTGCCGGGCAGATGGGAGAGATACTGGAGCGCAAGAAGGCGCCATCGTTCAGGACTCTCTTCGAGCAGGCGGCGGAACTGGGCGAAGCCCGGATTCATCCATGCTCCATGGCCATGGACATTCTCGGTGTCGAATGGCGAGACCTCGAGACTTTCATGAAGGAACCCTTGGGATTGACGAAATTTCTGGGTGACGCCAAGGGCGGCCAGGTCTGGTCCTTTTAGAGAATTTACAGCACTGAGGACGGCAATGATGGCGAAAAAGAAGCAGATTGATGCGCGCGGTAGCTTTTGTCCTGGACCCCTGATGGAGCTCATTGCCGGCATGAAGGCGGCTGATGTGGGTGATGAACTGGAAGTTCTGTCCACGGACAAGGGTTCGGCCGCGGACATCCCGGAATGGATCAAGAAGGTCGGTCACGAGCTGCTCTCGGCGACCGAGGAGAACGGTGTCTGGCACATTACGGTGCGTAAGGCGAAATAAAGTACCTGCTGTGACAGCTGGGTAATCAAGAATCTTAATGAAGAGCATCTTTATAAGGGCTAGGAGGCTGCCATGAGGATAGTGATCGTAGGCGGAGGCATGGGTGGAACCATTTTGGGCAACAATCTTGCTCGCCGGTTGCACCATGAGCTGAAGACCGGAAAGGTCCGCATCACCATGCTGTCGGCGTCAGAGAAGCACATGTACCAGCCAGGTCTGCTGTATGTGGCCGTCGGAAGCATGATGCCTGATGAGCTTTATCGCGATCAGGCGGGCCTGCTTGAGCCGGGGATCGGTTTTCATGTGGATCCAGTCGAGAACTTCATGCTGGACAAGCGCCAGGTCAAAACCAAGAGCGGCGCGGTCCATGACTACGATGTGCTCGTGATTGCCACCGGCTCGCGTGCGGTCATGCAGACCATCCCTGGCCTTGCGGAGAACGCCGAAACCTTTTACACGGAAGAGTCGGCGGTGAAGATGCTGAAGAGGCTGCGTGAGTTCCAGGGTGGCCGGGTCGTGATTACCGTTGGTGTACCGCACAAATGTCCCATGGCGCCGCTCGAGATCACATTCATGCTGCACGACTTTTTCAAGGAACGTGGCATGCGCGATAAGGTACAGCTGCACTACACCTACCCCATCGGCCGTGTTCACAGTCTTGAGAACGTTGCAAAGTGGGCTGCGCCGGAATTCGACCGGCTGGGTATCACCTATGAAACGCTGTTCAACATGAAGGAAGTCGACGGCAAGAACAAGGTGCTGAAGAGCGAGGAGGGCGGGTCGACTAACTACGATCTGCTCATCGCGATTCCTGCCCACAAGGGTATGGAGGTGGTGGAGAAGAACGGACTCGGCCAGAACGGCTGGATTCCCACCAACCGCACGCGGCTGAACATGGAGGGGCAGGAAAACGTCTTTGTGCTGGGTGATACGACCAACCTGCCGATCAGCAAAGCCGGTTCTACGGCACATTTCGAGGCGGAGACCCTCGGCGAGAACATCGCCGCCATGGTGAAGGTGGGCTCGGCCGTGCGCGATTACGACGGCAAGGTGTTCTGCTTCATTGAGGCCGGAAAGGACCGGGCAACCTACGCGATGTTCAACTATACGACACCACCTGATCCCAAGGCGCCCACGCGCGCGGTACACTGGTTCAAGGTGGCCTACAACAAGTTGTACTGGGCGTCAGCCCGCGGACTGTTGTAATCGGGGGTCCCCATGGAAACACATGCGGAGTCGGTGTCGAAAAACGGGAGCGAGCTCGATCGCGTCACGCAGGCAGCCAAGGACTCGCTGACTGACGATATGGTTGCGCGCCTTGCGGCGACTGCGACCGGCGCCATGGATCTCGTGGATCGCGTCAACCGGGCGGGTTTGTCGGATGCTGTTCCGGTACTTGCGGCGCTGGTACACAATGGGGATCTCGAGCGCATCGCCCATCTGGCGCGCCTCGTCGGATCTGCCCAGGATGCGCTGACGGACGACGTGGTGGGACGCCTGTCGCAGACCGTTTGCAGCGGGCTCGACCTGATGGATCAGGTGGCGCGCGCGGGTTTCGAGCGGGCGATCCCGGTGCTGTCGCGGCTCGTTGCCGACGGCGATCTCGATCGCATCGTGCAGCTCGCGAGACTTGTGAGTTCAGCCCAGGATGCAGTGACCGACGACATGGTGGGGCGGCTGGCGGAGACCGTCGGCGAAGGGCTGTCTCTGCTCGACCGTCTCAACCGGGCGGGCGCGGGTCATCTGATCGGCGTACTGGAGCAAATGAACACCAGCGGGACGCTCGGGCGTATCGCTGGCGTCCTCCCGGATCTCATGGGACGGCTGGAGCGCCTGAACACCATGCTGGAATCGATTGAGCGGTCGGCGGCGGCGTTGGCCCGGGAAGCGCCGGCCTCAGGCGGCATCGGCGGTGCATGGCGGCTGCTGGGCAACAGCGAAAACCAGGAAGTGATGCGTTTTCTGTTCGGGATCGGAAGGGAACTGCGGAGCACCCTGGTCCAGAACAAATAGCACGACCGCCGTTTACCGACCCGGGCATATCCGGGCGGCTGGATGCGCGGTGCGGCAGGTTTGGAGACGGGCGATATCTGGGTGTCGCCCGGCATGCGGGCGCCGGTTCTGTTGTTACCCGAAGCAGGCCATTTCGGTTATTCTTTAAAGGTGTAACCTGAAGATTAACCTGAGGCGCTGAGGAACTGTGGCCAGATTTCCGGAAGCCATAACTGCATCCGTGAACACGCTGTTCTTGCCGGAGCAGCCGCCGTTGGCCGCACCGGTCCGGCTGTTCCCCTTGCCGTGCCGGCGAAAGCCGGCGGTTGTCTGCTGAAGGCGGACGCGCGGGATGGCCTCGCCAGGCGACAAGGAACTCGCTGATCTGCAGCGCAGTTTTTCACAGTCACGCCGTCATCTGGAAGCTCAGGTTCGGCAAAATGAGCGTATCTGGGGCGGATTCCGTCAGATAGAGATCCAGCTGATCGGAGCGCAGTCACTGGGTGAGCTGGTCGATACGCTGGTTACGCGGATTCCGGAGATGTTTCCGGCGGTCGATTGCGTCAGCCTGGCGTGCCTGGACGAGGAATACGAATTGTCGCGCCTGATGGCGACCTTTTCGAACCGTCAGACTGCACGCTTTTTCATTCCCGCTGATCGCGCATGGCTGGAAGGGCTGGTGTCTCCATGGGGCAAACCCCAGCTCGGACGCTGTGACGAGCAGCTGCAGGCCCGTATATTTGCCGCCTGCGGTCTGCGCGTCGGTTCGTGTGCAGTCGCTCCGCTCACGGTGCATGGAGGACTCATCGGCTGCCTCAATCAGGGGAGCCAGGATGCCGGTCATTTCAGCGCCGACTCGGCTACCGACCTGCTCGGACACCTGGCCGCGGTGACGGCCATGTGTATCGACAATGTGGTCAATCGTGAGCGGCTCAAGCGCGACGGGCTCACTGATGCGCTCACCGGTGTGGCTAACCGGCGGTTCTTTGAGCGGCGCCTGCGCGAGGAACTGAGCCTGAGGGAGCGGCGTGGCAACTCCCTTGCGCTATTGCTGGCGGATTTGGACCACTTCAAGGATCTGAATGATCGCTATGGACACCAGCTGGGGGATGAGGTGTTGCAGCAGGTCGCGCTGGCCCTCAGCCAAGGTTTGCGGGTGAGCGATGTGCTGGTCCGCTATGGCGGGGAAGAGTTTGCGTTGCTGCTGCCGGATACCAGTGTCGACACCGCGATTGAGATTGCACAACGTCTGCGCACCCAGGTCGCCAGTCTGGCGATCAACGGTCCGCATGCTGAGGCGGTGGCGGTGACGGCGTCGATCGGTGTGGCTTGTCTTGCCCCGGGAACAGGTCCGGAATCCAAACCTGGGGGCGGTGCCGGTATGTGGTTGTTGCGCCAGGCCGATGAGGCGCTTTACCGGGCAAAGGCGGCAGGGCGCAACCAGGTCATGGTTGCCAGACAGGCTGTAGCGGGTCGATGACGGCATTGCCGTGATCATCCTAAGGGCTTGCATTCAGCCGCTGATCCGTTTTCGGGAAAAGGCGCAAAGACACGCGTGAATAAAAACCATTCATTTTTTTGAAAAACTGAAAAAACACGTAATGAAATGATTTGTAATGACAAAAATATGCGGTTGAGCCCAACTACGAACAGTTCTTGATTTTTTAAGCGGCCTCGTTATAGTTCTATGCGGACGGTAGGGAAACTGTAGCTGAAGGAGCTAAGCGACACCGGAGGTCTTCTGCACACCAAGGATGATTCCGGTGCAGGGAAGCGCCGGAAAGTAGTAGTCCATCACCCGCAGGCGGCCGCAAGGCCGCCTCTTTTTTTTCCACCCCGAAGTTCTAATTTAAGTCTTCAAACCGAAGTTTCCTGTGCCCAGTCCACGTCCTGGCCGCCAGACGAATCGCCGGGTGGCCGGATCCGAGCACCGGCAGGCGGCGGTGATCCGGGATGTCCGGGCCACGAATGCGCTGTGCCAGATCGGCAAGCCGGTCAGCGTTTGAGGTGTTTGAGTTTGCCCGGAACATTCTCCCACTCCTTGGCGTCGGGGGGTTCCGGTTTCTTTTCGGTCAGCACCGGCCAGGTGCGGGCCAGTTCCGCGTTGATGGCTACGAACTGTTCCTGGTCCGCAGGCAGATCGTCCTCCGCAAAGATGGCATTGACCGGGCATTCGGGCACGCAGAGTGTGCAATCTATGCACTCGTCTGGATCGATCACGAGAAAGTTGGGGCCTTCGTGAAAGCAGTCGACCGGACACACCTCCACGCAATCCGTATATTTGCATTTGATGCAGTTTTCGGTGACCACGTAGGTCATTTTCTGGGCTCTCCCACATAACTTGTTATCCGTGTGGCGCGGCTCCTGCCCGCCAGGCCTTTTGGTGGCGGTATCGCGGGTTGGGCGCCGACTGCAGGATGATACACGCTGCCCGCGGCCCAGTGGAATTGCATCCTTATCCTGAATAGTGTGTGTGCGCCGACGCCGGACGGAGTGCATCAGATGCTAGGCATTGCGCCGCGCATGCGTTACATTACCTCGAACAAGTAAAAAATACGTGGCGGGTGGCTACGATCCGGAGTCCGCTTATGAGTCATGCTGCTTCGGCTGATTCCAGCGCGCCCCTAGGTACGGGGCAGTCGCAGGTCCGGATCCGGGACGTGAGGTCCTGGATTGCTTCGCTGCCGCTTGCGGGCAGCGCTACCAGTGCCGAGCGCCTTTATCAGGCCATTTTCGAGCTCAACCGACGTGATCTTGATCCGGGCCAGCGCCTGGATCTGATGGAGCTCTATGCCCAGCCGGTAGCGTCTGTGTCCGCGGCGTTGCAGGCCCCATGGGTCTATCTGCGGTTGCCGATGGCCCCCAGGGCCCGGAGGCTTGCTGAATTCCTGCGTAATCTGCATGGCGAAATGGCTGGCGGATACCAGGCTGCCATCAAAGATCTGCTTAAGGCGCACCACACCTGGGATCGCAAAGCCTCGGTGTGTCTGGCCGCCGAAAGGGCAATCGATCAGCTCGGAGAGGTGCTCCTGAGGACCTATCAAGTCTACATGCCGATCCCTGCTGGCGTGTGGCGGGAGATTCATGGGGTATACCGGCTGATTGAGGAGCAGGGACTGCTGGATCACCCGGTATCTCGGTCCGGCGAGGAGCCTCGGGGACGTACCACGGTTCGCAGCACCTACCTGCGGGTGCTGGCCTTGGGCCTGTGTGGACCGTATCAGCTGCCGCAGAATGACTGTCTTAGGGTCAACGCCTTTCTGCGGGCCAGGGCCGACCAGGCGGCGTTGGCGCTGCGCCCGGATGTGGCCGTGCCCGCGGGGCAGTTTGAAGTGGATCTGCTGTCCGATGTGCCGGCCCGTGCCATCCCGAAGGGCGCGACACCGGCGGCCGGACCCAATCTGCGGGTCCTCAGCACCTTTGTGCTGGCGCGGTCTGCGTACGAAATCATCGAGCGCCTGCGTGGTGGCCAGTTCCCGGCTGCATCCGAGGTTGGATTTGACTGTTCGGACTCCGGGTGCCTGGATCTGCTGTGGCTGATGGTTCGCTTCTGGGGTGCGGGAGTCTGCCGTCAGTACCCGCGCCGCAGAGCGCTTGAATCGGAACTGTCTCTGTGTGTCGGATTGAAGTCGCTGCATTTTTTCAGCAGCGGACGCAAGGATTTTTCTGCGGGCCGGCCCGAAGATCAGCCTGCCTACACGGCCAGTCCAGCCCCGGCAGGCGACGGCTCTGGCGAGATCTTCATCGATCTGGACAGTGGTGTCGGGTTCCCGGATGCAGCACCTGAGCACAGAACGCGATTGCCGGCGTGGGACAGACACGAAAGCCGCCGGTGGGCAATCAGCGATGAGAGTGCTGGCGGACTTGCGCTGGTGCATCGGGGCCGGGACGTCTCAGTTCATGTCGGGGAACTGCTCGGTATCCGCTCGCCGGTCGACAGCAACTGGGGCGTGGGTGTTGTGCGCTGGATCAAGAGCCCGGAAAGCGGCCGTGTCGACCTGGGCGTGAAGCTTCTGGCGCCGATCGCAGCGCCGGTGGCCGTGAGGTCCGTGGACGGGACAAGGCAGGGCGGATATGTCCCGGCTCTGCAGCTGGCGGAAGTTCCGGCAGTTGGTCAGCCCAGGACCCTGCTGCTGGAGCGCGGACTGGCGCCGGTTGGTAAGGAGCTCGATCTGCGGGAATCCGCGGATGGTATCTCGTCGCAGCGCGTCCGGATCACCAAGGTGATCCGGCGCACCTCATCGTTTGAACAGGCAGCATTCGAGCCTGTTGCAGTCCCGTAAGTCAGCACCGTAAGTCTTCCGGGATGCTCTGCTGGATCTGACGCAGCAGTTCCGGGTAGATCTTCGGGTTGGCGGCGATCAGGTTTCCGCTTTCGAGATGATTTTGTTCACCCCGAAAATCGCTCAGCAGTCCGCCCCCTTCTTCGATCAGCAAGCAGCCAGCCGCCATGTCCCAGGGTTTGAGGCCGAACTCCCAAAATCCGTCCAGGCGACCGCAGGCGACATGTGCGAGATCCAGGGCTGCTGACCCGGCGCGGCGTACCCCGCTGGTCTGGGGGAGCAGGGTGCGGAACGTGCTGATCCAGCTCTCTAGATGGGCCATGGATTTGAAGGGAAATCCCGTGCCGAGCAGGCAGCGTTCAAGCCGGCTGGCCGCGCTGACGCGGATGCGCCGGTCGTTGAGCTGTGCGCCCGCCCCGCGGCTCGCTGTAAACAGCTCATTATGCAGGGGGTCAAACACCACTGCCTGGTGGGGGCGTCCCTGGAAGTGCAGTGCGATGGATACCGCGAACTGCGGGTAGCCATGAAGATAATTCGTCGTGCCATCCAGCGGATCGATGATCCACAGGTAATCGTTGCCAGTTCGTTGCCCGCTCTCTTCCGCGAGCACCGCATGATCCGGATAGGCACTCTGCAGTACGCCGATGATTTCCGCTTCCGCCATGCGATCGACTTCGGTTACGTAATCGTTGTAGCCCTTGTTTTCCACGGCGACTCGTTCAAGGCGCTCGTAGTGGCGCATGATTATCTTGCCGGCGCGCCGCGCTGCCTTGACCGCCGTATTAAGCATCGGATGCATGGGGGATTCCGCCGTCGTCCACCGCAGAAAGGGGGCGCATTTTAACCGTTACCAGCACATCTGGAAAAGGAAATTCCGCTTTTGGCAGCCAATACGGCGTGCAGACATCTTCGGCGGGCCGGGAAACTCATTCGTCATAGTGGTAGGCTTAAGGGCAATTGCCTGACCGGCACGGCAGACGGCTCGGGTTGTTGCGTGCACCATACAGGATCTGACATGTCCCTTTCCAATATCAGGGTGGTCTTGATGCACCCGACCCATCCGGGCAACATCGGTGCAGCGGCCCGCGCCATGCGGAACATGGGCCTCAGGCGACTCGTTCTCGTGGCGCCATCCGGATTTCCGCACCCCGAGGCGCGAGCCCGCGCCGCCGGCGCAGACGATGTGCTTGATGGTGCGGTCGTATGTGGTTCGCTCGAGCAGGCGGTCGCTGGATGCCAGCTGGTTGTCGGTACCAGCGCCCGGACACGTTCGATCGCCTGGCCGTCGCTCGATCCGCGGTCGGCGGCGGCGAGGCTTGTCGGAGAGGCATTGCAGGGGGAGGTGGCGCTTGTCTTCGGTGCTGAACGCACCGGCCTGACCAACGAGCAGCTCGACCGTTGCCACTATACGGTCTACATTCCCGCTGACCCGGAATTTTCCTCGCTCAACCTCGCCTGTGCGGTCCAGGTTATGGCCTATGAGGTCTGGTGTGCAGCGGCGCAGTCCGCCGCCAGCGCGCCCCAGAATGTCGGTACTGATGCCGGTGCCCAAGCGGCGAGCAGCGCGGACCTCGAGCGTTTCTATGTCCACCTCGAGGAGGTCCTCGTGGCGATCCGGTTTCTGGATCCAGCCAATCCGCGCAAGCTCATGCGACGGCTCATCCGGCTTTTCAACCGCAGCCGGCCGGACAACAATGAATTGAATATTCTGCGCGGCATATTGACTGCGGTGCAGCAGTCGCAAACGCCCGCAATATTTGACAAAATCCCTCGGGAATCACAAAATTAGGATGTTCTAATGTTTGACCGTCTTCGAGAAGATATCCACAGCGTATTCGATCGCGATCCGGCTGCCCGATCGACGCTGGAGGTGCTGACGGCCTATCCCGGCATGCATGCCGTCTGGACACACCGGCTTACGCATCGCCTGTGGGGCTGGCGTCTGTACTGGCTGGCGCGCATGTTGTCGCATCTTGCGCGCTGGTTTACGGGCGTGGAGATTCATCCTGGTGCTGTCATCGGCCGGCGATTTTTTATCGATCATGGCATGGGTGTGGTTATCGGCGAAACGGCTGAAATCGGGGATGATTGCACGCTTTATCATGGGGTTACGCTCGGCGGGACCACGTGGAGAAAGGAAAAGCGCCATCCCACGCTGGGCCGAAACGTGGTGGTGGGTGCCGGCGCCAAGATTCTCGGGCCCATTGTGATCAGTGATAATGCTCGGGTCGGCTCCAACTCGGTGGTGGTAAAGGATGTGCCGCCGGGAGCGACGGTCGTCGGTATTCCGGGGCATATCGTAGAGAGCCGCAACGAGGAGCAAACTCGGCGCCGGGAAGCGCTCGCGCGCAAGCTGGGTTTCGACGCCTATGGTCAGCGTGGTCAGATGCCAGATCCGGTTGCCTATGCGATTGACTGCATTCTGGATCATCTCCACCAGGTCGACCAGAAAATGGAGCGCATTGGCACCGCGCTGCGCGAGGCGGGGGTCAAGGTGGAGGGGGCCGAACTGCCGGCAATTGAGGCCTGCCGCCTGGAAGACGGGGCGCCAAAGGAAGATGAGACTGGGACAGGCAGTAGTTGACTATATTTGTCGGGTATGTACAATACCTAGCCAGTTCCCGACAACAGGATAGTCCAAATGAAACTGACTACGAAAGGTCGCTACGCGGTGACGGCGATGCTGGATCTGGCGCTGCACTACGAACAGGGGGCGGTCACGCTGTCGGATATCGCTGGCCGCCAGGGCATCTCCCTGTCGTACCTGGAGCAGCTGTTTGCAAGGTTGCGCCGCAGCGGACTGGTTGAGAGCGTGCGTGGCCCGGGTGGCGGCTATAACTTGGCCACGGCGCCAGGCGAGATCTCGGTTGCGGAAATCATCATTGCCATCAACGAGAACATTGATGCCACGCGCTGCGGTGGAGACAAGAACTGTAGCGGCGAAGAACGCTGTCTCACCCATTATCTCTGGGAAGGCCTGAGTGAGCGCATTCATGAGTTCCTGAGCGGGATCACGTTGGCTGACCTGGTCGGCAGGCCTGCTGTCCAGGAGGTTGCGCGGCGCCAGGAAGACCGTAACCGGGCGACAGCGTCGCAGTGATCAGTCGCCAGGGCCGGGCCGTCGGAGTCCGGTCGCCGGCTAGTAAGGGTAGGGATTGCGGGCGTACGTAACGCCCGTCGATTCGGAGAATGAAATGAGAAAGCCGATTTACCTGGATTATTCCGCAACGACTCCGGTTGATCCCCGGGTCGCCGAGAAGATGTGGCACTATCTGACGCCCGATGGCGAGTTTGGCAACCCCGCATCCCGTTCCCACCAGTTCGGCTGGACTGCCGAGGAGGCGGTGGAGGAGGCGCGCGCCCAGGTGGCAGCGCTGATCGGTGCTGATTCGAAGGAAATTGTTTGGACTTCCGGTGCTACTGAATCGGACAATCTGGCCATCAAAGGGGCGGCGCACTTCTACCAGTCCAAGGGAAAGCACATCATCACCTGCAAGACCGAGCACAAGGCGGTCCTCGACACCTGCCGCCAGCTGGAGCGGGAGGGTTATGAGGTGACTTACCTCGATCCGGAGCCCAATGGCCTGCTCGATCTGGCAAAGCTGGAGGCGGCAATGCGGTCTGACACCGTCCTGGTGTCGGTCATGCACGTTAACAATGAAATTGGGGTCATCCAGGACCTTGCGGCGATTGGCAGGCTGTGCCGCTCGCGGGGCATCGTGTTTCACAGCGACGCAGCCCAGAGTGCTGGCAAGGTGCCGATCGATGTCAATGCCATGAATGTGGACCTGATGGCGCTTTCGGGACACAAGGTCTACGGTCCAAAGGGGATCGGGGCCCTGTACGTGCGCCGCAAGCCACGTATCCGCATCGAGGCGCAGATGCACGGCGGGGGCCACGAACGCGGCATGCGTTCGGGGACCTTGCCCACCCACCAGGTGGTCGGTATGGGCGAGGCATTCCGTATCGCGAAGGAAGAGATGCCCGCGGAAATGGTGCGGATCCGCGCGCTGCGCGACCGGCTGCTGGCCGGGTTCCGGGGCATCGAAGAGGTCTACGTGAACGGCGACATGGAGCAGCGTGTGGCCGGCAATCTGAACATCAGTTTCAACTTCGTCGAGGGCGAATCGCTGATCATGGCGCTCAAGGACCTCGCCGTGTCCTCGGGTTCGGCATGCACGTCGGCGAGTCTCGAGCCCTCGTACGTCCTGCGGGCGCTCGGACGCAATGATGAGCTGGCGCACAGCTCAATCCGCTTCACCCTTGGCCGGTTTACCACCGAGGACGATGTTGACTATACGATCAGGCTTGTGAAGGAGAAAATTGGTAAACTGCGCGAACTCTCCCCTCTGTGGGAGATGTATAAGGATGGGGTCAATCTGAGCACGGTCCAGTGGGCGGCCCACTGATGGCGTGGTGCGCGCGGACGGCAGGTGACAAAATCCGGATTGTTCTGACGAGGAGCAACGAACATGGCGTATAGCAACAAGGTACTGGATCACTACGAGAATCCGCGGAACGTGGGTTCTTTCGACAAGTCCGACCATTCAATAGGTACCGGGATGGTCGGGGCACCGGCCTGTGGCGACGTCATGAAGCTGCAGATCAAGGTGAACGAGCAGGGCATAATCGAAGACGCGAAATTCAAGACCTACGGCTGCGGGTCGGCCATCGCCTCGAGCTCACTGCTGACCGAATGGGTCAAGGGCAAGAGCCTGGAAGACGCCGGCAAGATCAAGAACACGCAGATCGCCGAGGAGCTGGCATTGCCGCCGGTTAAGATCCACTGCTCGGTGCTGGCCGAGGATGCGATCAAGGCCGCTATTGCGGACTATCGCAAGAAGAACACGGCCGGCGATGACGGCGACAAGGCCTCGGCCGCCTAGCGGCCACGATGAAGACAGGATAACCCCCATGTCCATTACCATAACTGAACGGGCCGCTGAGCATGTGCGCAAGTCGCTTGCGCACCGTGGCCGGGGTGCAGGTCTGCGCCTCGGTGTGCGCTCCTCAGGCTGTTCGGGCAAGGCCTACGTGCTGGAGTTCGCGGACGCCATCCAGCCGGACGACGAAGTGTTCGAGAACCACGGAATCAAGGTCATCGTGGACCGCAAGAGTCTGGTATTCCTTGACGGCACCGAGCTCGATTATGGCAAAGAGGGCCTCAACGAGGGCTTCAAGTTCAGCAACCCCAATGTGAAGGGCGAGTGCGGCTGCGGGGAAAGTTTCACGGTCTAACGCCGACGGTGGGAACGATGCAGGCCATCGGTGAGAAAAATTTCTTCGAGCTGTTCGACTTGCCGGTGGGTTTCGAGCTCGATACCGCCGATCTGGCGGACCGTTACCGCAAACTGCAGCGCCAGTTCCATCCGGACCGGTATGCCAATGCCAGCGGGCCGGAACGCCTGCTGTCTCTGCAGATCACCGCCCGCATCAACCAGGGTTTTCAGACGCTGAAGGAACCGCTGTCGCGCGGACGTTACCTGCTGGCCTTGCAGGGTGTGGATACGGGCGAAGAGACCGATACTCGGATGGATGCCGATTTTCTTGCAGAACAGATGGAGTTGCGTGAGAGCCTGCACGAAGCGCGCCAGTCGGCGCAGCGCGGTGAGCGCTTGGCGCACCTGGCCACCGAGACGGACAGGCTTTTGAAGGTTCGTACCGGGGCGCTGGCTCAGAGCCTTGCGGGCAGCGACCCGGCAGCCCTGCAGCGTGCACGGGGGCTGGTACGGGAGATGCAGTTCCTGGCGAAACTCGCACGCGAAATTGAGGACCTGGAAGAGGCGGGCTAGAGACGGGCCGCTGCCCGTTTGGCGGCTTGCGAATCTCAAGCTGCGGCCCCATCTGTCAAATCAATATGGCATTGCTCCAGATCAGCGAACCAGGCCAGTCGACGGCCCCCCATCAGCACCGCCTCGCGGTGGGCATAGACCTTGGGACGACGAACTCGCTCGTGGCCACAGTGCGCAGCGGTTTGGCGGATACCCTTCCTGATGCCACCGGCCGACACCTTCTGCCCTCGGTGGTGCGCTATCGCGACGGTGCTGATGTCATCGTGGGAGAGGCGGCGCTCGCGGCAGCTGCCGATGATCCGCTCAATACCATCGCATCGGTGAAGCGGCTCATGGGGCGCGGCGTTGATGATGTAAAAACACTGGGTGGTGTGCTTCCCTATGACTTTGCGCCGGGCGATGGCGGGATGCCGCGTATCTGTACGGCTGCGGGTCTGGTCAGTCCCGTGGAAGTTTCCGCTGAAATCCTCCGGACCCTGAAGCAGCGCGCCGAGGCCGCTCTCGGAGGGGAGCTGAGCGGTGCGGTCATCACGGTTCCGGCGTACTTCGACGACTCCCAGCGGCAGGCGACCAAGGATGCAGGACGGCTCGCCGGCCTGACGGTGCTGCGGCTGCTGAACGAACCGACGGCCGCGGCTGTTGCCTACGGCTTGGACAAGAAGGCTGAGGGGGTTTTCGCGATCTACGATCTCGGCGGCGGCACGTTCGATATCTCGATTCTGCGTCTCAATCGGGGGGTATTCGAGGTGCTGGCAACGGCCGGCGACTCGGCGCTCGGGGGCGATGACATGGATTATGCGATCGCCGGCTGGATGCTGGGGCAGGCAGGAGTGGATGTCGCCACCGACCTGCGCGCTGCGCGACGCGCGCTGCGCGACGCGCGAACTGCGAAGCACGTTCTGTCCGAATCCGCCGAAGCCGCCGTGCAGGTGGTGCGCGCGGATGGCACGGTATGGGAAGGCCGTCTGGGATGCGAGCAGTTCGCAGCCATCGTTGATCCGATCATTGAGCGCACCGTTGCTCCCTGTAAACGGGCGTTGCGCGATGCCGGTATCTCCGCATCCGACATTGCCGAAGTGGTGCTGGTCGGCGGGTCGACGCGCATGCCACGCGTACGCCATCGCGCCGAGCTCGTCTTCGGCCGCACACCTCTTGCCGACATCGATCCCGACCGGGTGGTGGCAATCGGAGCTGCGATCCAGGCCGACATTCTGGCCGGCAACAAGGCGTCCGACGAGATGCTGCTGCTCGATGTCATTCCGCTGTCTCTCGGCATCGAGATCATGGGGGGCATGGTCGAGAAGGTCATCGTGCGCAACTCGACCATTCCGATTGCCAAAGCCCAGGATTTCACCACCTTCAAGGATGGACAGACGGCGATGGCGATCCATGTGGTTCAGGGCGAACGCGAGCTGGTCTCCGACTGCCGTTCGCTCGCGCGTTTCGAGCTGCGGGGGATTCCGCCCATGGTCGCTGGAGCGGGACGCATACGGGTAACGTTCCAGGTCGATGCCGATGGGCTGCTGGGCGTTTCGGCGCAGGAGCAGACCAGTGGTGTGGAGAGCAGCGTGGTCGTCAAGCCGTCATACGGACTCTCTGATGACGAGATTGAACGCATGTTGCGTGACTCCATTGCCTATGCGCAAGAGGACAGCGTTGCCCGCGATCTGCGTGAGCAGCAGACAGAGGCCGATCGCGTTTTGGCTGCGGTCGAAAATGCCGTGGCCGCCGACGGCGCGACACTGCTGTCGGCGCCGGAACGCGAGGAGATCGACCGGGCTCTGGCCAGGCTCAGGTCGCTGCGCGCGAACGCGAATGCCGCACAGATCCGGGATGGCATTGCCGTGCTCGATCAGGCAACCGCGGAGTTCGCGGCGCGACGCATGAATGTTGGGATCAGCAAGGCGCTGTCGGGGCACCGCCTGGATGAGTTCAGTTAGGACACATCCGATGCCCAAGATCATGTTCCTACCGCATGCGGAAATCTGCCCGCAGGGGGCCACCATCCAGGCGGATCCCGGGACCAGCATCTGCGATGCCGCGCTTCAGGCCGGTATCCACATCGAGCACGCCTGCGAAAAGTCCTGCGCTTGCACGACCTGTCATGTCATCGTGCGCCGCGGTTTCGAATCATTGGAACCGGCAAGCGACAAGGAAGAGGATTTGCTCGACAAGGCATGGGGCCTCGAGCCGCAATCGCGGCTCAGCTGCCAGGCCAGGGTTGGCGAAGAGGAGATGGTGATCGAGATTCCGAAATACACCATCAATATGGTTGCGGAAAAGT
The DNA here is from genome assembly GCA_021785515.1 of Pseudomonadota bacterium. GTDB lineage: Bacteria > Pseudomonadota > Gammaproteobacteria > Acidiferrobacterales > UBA6901 > JAJYCY01. Next base: position 199,760 of record JAJYEX010000002.1, read on the forward strand.
CCTGATTGAAAAAGGGGGCGACGATGGGCCTGAAATGGACGGACACCCGGGAGCTTGCCGTGGCTCTGAGCGAGAAATATCCCGAGGTGAACCCAAGATATGTGCGGTTTACCGACCTGATGGCCTGGGCCTGCGGGCTTGAGGATTTTGATGACACGGAAGAACGCTGTGGCGAGCGCATACTGGAGGCCATCCAGATGGCCTGGATCGAGGAATCCGCCGACTGAGCCCGGTTCGTTGTGCGTGTGCCTCTAAACCGTTAAACTACTTGGTTTAAATGCTTAAGGGCCGGGAGGACACCGCATCCGGTAATCACTGCCCTTGGGCGACACACTAACCGGACGGATTATTGATGGCCCTTGAACGCACCCTTTCGATTGTAAAACCCGACGCTGTGGCAAAGAACCTGATCGGCCAGATATACGCGCGCTTTGAAAAGGCCGGCCTGCGGATTGTGGCGGCAAAGATGATTCACCTGAGCCGCGGCCAGGCCGAGGGCTTCTATGCCGTTCACCGGGAACGTCCGTTTTTCAAGGACCTGGTGCAGTTTATGGTTTCCGGACCGGTCATGATACAGGTTCTGGAGGGCGAGGGTTCCATCCAGAAGAATCGCGACATCATGGGGGCCACCAACCCCAAGAACGCGGCCCCCGGGACGCTGCGCGCGGATTTTGCGGCGAGCGTCGAGGAGAACGCAGTGCACGGCTCGGACGGTCCGGAAACGGCGCGTACCGAGATCGCGTATTTTTTCAGCGCCATGGAGCTGTGCGCGCGTACCCGCTGAGGGGAGCCGGAGATCGTGGTGACCGCGGCTAAAACCAACCTGTTCGGGCTTGCCCCGTCCGCAATGCGGGCGTTTTTCGTCGGCATGGGCGAAAAACCGTTTCGGGCTGCGCAGGTGCTGCAGTGGATCCACCACTACGGCGCAGACAGCTTCGATTCCATGACCAACATCAGCCGCCCGCTGCGTCAGCGCCTCGCCGAGGTGGCTGAGATCATGGCTCCGGAGATCGTTCTGGACCAAGAAGCGGCGGACGGTACCCGCAAGTGGCTGCTGCGGCTGGCCGACGGCAACTGCATCGAGACGGTGTTCATCCCCGAAGAGGGGCGTGGAACCCTATGTGTGTCTTCGCAGGTCGGTTGCACCCTCAATTGCTCCTTCTGTGCCACGGGACACCAGGGTTTCAACCGCAATCTCGAGGCTGCCGAGATTATCGCCCAGCTGTGGGTGGCCAACCGGGCGCTCGGTCGCGATCCGCGGGGCGAGCGGCTCATCACGAATGTGGTGATGATGGGCATGGGCGAGCCGTTGCTCAATTTCGACAATGTCATTGCCGCCATGCAGCTCATGCTGGACGATATGGCCTACGGCCTGTCCAGACGCCGCGTCACGCTCAGCACCGCCGGAGTGGTGCCGGCCATCGACCGGTTGCGGGATACCTGTCACGTCAGTCTGGCGGTGTCCCTGCACGCGCCGAACGACGCGCTGCGCGACCGGCTGGTGCCGCTCAACCGCAAGTACCCTATCGCCGAGCTGCTCGACGCGTGCCGCCGCTATGTGGCCGGTGACGGGGGACGGCGTGTCACCTTCGAGTATGTGATGCTTGCCGGTGTCAACGACAGCATCGGCCAGGCGCGAGAGCTGGTCGGACTGTTGTCCGACGTTCCGTCCAAGGTCAACCTGATACCTTTCAATCCGTTTCCGGAAGGCGTCTATGAGCGCTCGCAACGGGCCGCTATCGACCGCTTCCGTGATGTGCTGATGAATGCCGGCCTGATGACTGTCACGCGCAAGACGCGCGGCGATGATATTGATGCTGCCTGCGGACAGCTGGCCGGCCGCATCGAGGACCGGACCCGGCGTTCCTTGCGAACCAGACAGGGGAGTGTGTCCCAACCATGAATCACCCGATGCGCGGTGCGACCGCGGTGGCGCTGGCGCTGTTTTTGGCTGCCTGTGAGACGGTAACGCCGGGGATGCCCCCGGTGAACAAGAAGGCGCTGGCCGCTACCCGAACCCAGCTTGGTGCGGGCTATATGGCGCGTGGCGAATATGATGTTGCCCACCATGAACTCAAGCGCGCGCTCGCGATTGATCCGGACAATTCCGAGGCCAACAACATCATGGGCCTGCTTTACTGGCGGCTCAAGGATTACGACAGGGCCAACCGCTATTTCCGCAGGTCTGTCTCTCTGCAGCCGGACAATTCCGACGCTCAGAACAATTACGGGGTGTTCCTGTGTGAACGCGGCCGACTCCGATCCGCCGCGAGACACTTCCGGGCGGCCCTGTCGAATCCGCTTTACAAGACGCCGGAGCGGGCCGACATCAATGCCGGCATATGCTATATGAAGGTACCTAATGCGCTGAAGGCCGAGAAATATTTCCGGGCAGCGCTTGAATCCAATCCGAAGGTGCCGGCGGCGCTGTATTACATGGCCAAGATCAGCCTGGATCAGGGTCAGCCGCAATCGGCAAGCAATTACATACACCGCTATTTCGGTGTGGCGAAACCGTCGCCCGAACCGCTGCTGCTGGCGGTCCGCATCGAGCGCGCGCTGCATAATGTCAATGCGGCAGCCAGCTATGCGGTCTCGCTGCGCGGCATGTTCCCGGATTCGCCAGAGGCCAAACAGCTGGATACGCTGGGAGATGGAAGTTTAAGATAGCGTCCCATGGAAACGGAAACTCCTCATAAAAAATCATCCTCCGGGTTCGGTCCGGGGCTTGCGCTCGCCAAGGCGCGTGCGAGTCTCGGGCTCACGCACGAGGAGGTTGCCGAGCGCCTGCGCCTGGCACCCCGACAGGTTCAGGCCCTGGAGGCGGATGATTATGGTCATCTGCCGGGACCCACCTACGTTCGCGGTTATCTGCGCAGCTATGCCGAGATGGTCGGCCTGGCCTCCGGTCCGATCATCGAGGCCTACAGCCATGTACCGACCCCAAATCGAACCGCCAATCTGGACAGCATCGCGCCGAAGGAAGAAGTGACCAGCCAGCACCGACACGTTCGGCTCGCGACTTACGCCCTGGTGGCAATCATTATTGCGCTGGCGGCGAGCTGGTGGCAGGGACGTTCGCGCCACCGTGTTGCCGCGACGGCGGTGAGGAAGCACGCGACGGTACCGGCCGCTCCGGCTGCGTCCGAGCCGGTGCCCCCGCAGGCTGAGCCGGTCCCGCAGCGGTCTGCGCCGGTTTCGCAGCGGTCTGCGCCGGTTTCGCAGCGGGCAGGCTCTCATGCGGCATCTTCAATGTCGCCGACCGTAGCTCCAGCTCCGGTGCCGGGACATTCCGCACAGCCGGTGCCGGTCCGGGTACGGCCCGCTGCCGCGCTATCGAAAACGACTGCAGCGCCCACGAGGACTGTCGTGACCGGCTCAACATCGGCGGCCGTAGCGCCTGGGGCAGCGGGCGGCCGGGCCCTGCTGGTGCTGACGACGACCCAGGACTGCTGGGTGGATGTGCGTGACGCGCAGGGTAACAAGCTGCTGTATGAGACGGTGCCGGCGGGCCGTGTCGTCACGCTTGACGGGAATACGCCGCTGAAGGTGTTTCTTGGCAATGCCGCCGGTGTCCAGGTCGAATTCGATGGCAAGCCGTTCAACCAGACGCCCTATATACGCGGACAGGTCGCGCGCTTCATCTTGGGCGCGACTGGCGGCCACTGACATGGACAAGCACAACCCGATCGTCCGGCGCCATACCCGACGCATCATGGTGGGGGGAGTGCCGGTGGGCGATGGCGCCCCGGTCAGCGTGCAGAGCATGACGAACACCGACACCTGTGATGTCGACGCCACGGTCGCCCAGATCCAGGCCCTGGCACGCGCGGGTGCGGATATCGTGCGGGTATCGATTCCGACGATGGATGCGGCCGAGGCGTTCGGACAGATCCGGGTCCGCGTCGACGTTCCGCTGGTGACCGACATCCATTTCGATTACCGGATTGCGCTGCGGGTGGCGGAGCTTGGAGCCGACTGCCTGCGCATCAACCCCGGCAATATCGGCCGTGAGGATCGCATCCGGCAGGTCGTTGATGCCGCCCGGGCGCAGGGCATTCCGATCCGCATCGGAGTCAATGCCGGGTCGCTCGAGAAGGACCTGCAGAAGAAGTATGGCGAGCCGACCCCACAGGCGCTGGTCGATTCTGCGCTGCGGCACATCGACATCCTGGAGCGTCTCGGTTTCCACGACTACAAGGTGAGCGTGAAGGCATCGGACGTGTTCATGGCGGTAGCGGCCTACCGCATGCTGGCGGCCCAGACCGAGAACCCCCTGCATCTGGGTATCACCGAGGCTGGCGGTGCCCGTGCGGGGGCGGTGAAATCGGCCATAGGTCTCGGAATGCTGCTGTCCGAGGGCATAGGCGACACCATTCGCGTTTCGCTCGCAGCCGATCCGGTCGAGGAGGTGCGGGTGGGTTTTGATATTCTGAAAAGCCTTCATGTCCGCAGCAAGGGCATAAACCTGATCGCCTGTCCCTCCTGCTCGCGGCAGGAGTTCGATGTGATCGCGACGGTGAACGCGCTGGAGGCGAGGCTGGAGGATATCACCGAACCCATGGATGTTGCGGTTATCGGCTGCGTGGTCAATGGACCGGGAGAGGCGCGCGAGGCGCACGTCGGTCTTGCCGGGGGATCACCCTGCCTGCTCTATGTCGATGGCCGCCCGGACCACAAGGTTTCGAAGGAACAGCTCGTGGACGAACTGGAGCGGGTGATACGCGCCCGGCTCAGTCAGGGGCGTGAATCGGCGGGCGCCCCTGCCGGTACCGTCTTCCCTGTCAAGCAGATCGGCTGAGGCGCCCCGGTGAGTCGGGCGATACAGGCCGTACGGGGCATGAATGACCTCCTTCCTGACAGCGTTGGGCTGTGGCAGCACGCAGAGCGGTGCGCTGCGGAAGTGCTACAGGCCTACGGTTACCGGGAGATCCGGCTGCCGCTGCTCGAGAAGACCGATCTTTACGTGCGGTCGATTGGGCAGGTCACGGATATTGTCGAGAAAGAGATGTACACCTTCGAGGATCGCAACGGCGAGAGTCTGAGCCTGCGACCGGAGGGCACCGCCGGCTGTGTACGTGCAGGTATCGAGAACGGTTTGCTGCACAACCAGATCCAGCGTCTGTGGTACGCCGGTGCGATGTTCCGCCACGAGCGTCCGCAGCGTGGCCGTTACCGCCAGTTTCACCAGATCGGCGTGGAGGCATTCGGCATGCCGGCACCCGAGCTGGACGCCGAGCTGATCCTGATGGGTGCGCGCCTGTGGCGTAAACTCGGATTGCATGGCGTAAGCCTGCAGCTTAATTCCCTGGGGACGCCGGCCTGCCGCGCGGACTATCGCAAACTGCTTGTGGACTACCTGGAGGGACAGCGTGCGGCGCTGGACGAGGACAGCCTGCGGCGACTGGAGAGCAATCCCTTGCGGATTCTCGACAGCAAGAATCCTGCGCTGCAGGGGATGATCGAACGCGCCCCCAGCCTCCTGGATCACCTGGATGCGGAATCGGCGGCGCACTTCGGACGGTTGCGCAGCCTGCTGGATGACGCGGGGCTGGCGTACAAGGTCAATCCGCGGCTGGTGAGGGGTCTCGACTACTACACGCGAACGGTATTCGAGTGGGTGAGCGGGGATCTCGGTGCGCAGGCGACTGTTTGTGCCGGCGGCCGCTATGACGGACTGGTCGAGCAGCTCGGCGGGCGGCCGACGCCAGCGGCTGGTTTCGCGCTTGGCATGGAACGCCTGGTCGAGCTGCTGGCACAACGCGGGTCGCAGCCGCACGGCGGACGACCCTGGCTCTACATGGTGCTCATCGGAGAGCCGGCGCAACGGCGCGGCGTGCTGCTGGCCGAGCGCCTGCGGGACGACGGGATCACGGTTGAATGCGATGCCGTGGGTGGCTCGCTCAAGAGCCAGATGCGGCGCGCGGACCGTAGCGGGGCGGCCTATGCAGCACTGATCGGCGACGCCGAACTTAGTGCCGGGCTGGTGAGCCTCAAGTCACTGCGGTCCGAGGAAGCGCAGGAGCAGGTTCCCGACGATCGTCTGACGCAGGTGCTCAGGCAGAAACTGGCGTGCTGACGGGTGTCTGCGCGCCCTATGCAGATTGACGGAGAGAAACTTGGATACGTTCGATTCGGACCAACAGCTTGAACGATTGAAAGCCTGGTGGAACGCCTACGGCAACGCGCTGATCGCCGGAGTGGCGCTTGGCGTGCTGGTGCTCGTGGGGGCCAACTACTGGTTCCGACACCGGACGCTCAGCGCGGATGCCGCGTCCTCGGTCTACGACGTCATGCTCGGGGAGCTCGCCCAGAAGAACGTGACGGCCGCCCGTGCAGACGGGGAGTTGATCATAAAACGCTACAGTGCCACCCCTTATGCCGGCGATGCCGCGCTGGTGCTCGCGCGCCTTAGCGCGGATTCCGGCGACGCCGCGGCGGCACGGGCCCATCTGCGGTGGGCGATAGCGCACGGGAATGGAGGCGGGGTACGTATTGTGGCGCGCCTGCGGCTTGCCCGCATTCTGATGCAAGAGGGCAAGCTGGATGAGGCGCTGAAGCTCGCAAACAGCCGGGATCGTGACGGGTTTGCGTCGAACTTCGACGAGCTTCGCGGCGACATTTTTGTGGCTGAGGGAAAGAAGAGTGAAGCGCGCCAGGCCTACAGTGCGGCCCTCGCCGAGGCCGGATCACAGTCGCCGTACGCACCGGTGCTGCAGATGAAGCTCGATGATCTCGGTCCGGGAGCCAGCGGGTGAGACAGCGGACCCTGTGGCGCAGCGCGCGGTTTTTGTTGACGCTGATTCTGGCAGCCGGTCTGAGCGGCTGCGGCATCATGAACTGGATCCACGGTGGCGCGAGCAACATTGCGCCGCCGGCCAAACTCCACCACTTTGCGGCCATCTACCGGGTGGAACGGACCTGGAGCGCCGACATCGGTGGCGGTGCCGGTGCCAAGTTCATCAGGCTTTCGCCGATCCTGCATGATGGTGTGCTCTATGTATCGGAGCCGCACGGACAGGTGCGCGCATATGTTGCGGCCACAGGCAAAAAGGTGTGGGGTCGGCACCTCAAGCATACCGAGATCGAGGGTGGCACCGGCTATGCCGACGGGATGGTGTTGCTCGGCACCGGCAGCGGGAAAGTGGTTGCGCTGAGTGCGACGAACGGTGCGTTGCTGTGGACGGCGCCCGTGTCGAGTGAAGTGCTGGCCCCGCCCCGTGGCGCTGATGGTGTTGTGGTGGCCCAGACCGTCGATGGCAGCATCTTCGGGTTGGCCGCGAAGACCGGTAAGCAGCTGTGGATGCAGGAACACACGGTTCCGGCGCTCACCCTCCGCGGCAGCTGCACGCCGCTAATCGTGGATAACGTCGTGGTGACCGGACTGGCCAACGGCAAGCTTGCGGCCTATCAGGTGGCCGATGGCCGGCAATTGTGGGAAATCCCGGTTTCCGAGCCGCACGGGCGAAACGAGATCGCACGCCTGATCGATGTCGACGCGCCGCCGGTAGTCGTTGGGGAAACGCTGTATGCCGACGCTTATCACGGCAAGCTCGTCGCGTTCAATCTGGCGAGCGGCCGCATCGAGTGGTCGCGCGACGTGTCAGGTTATGCGGGCATGGCCGTGGACGCCAATAATATCTATATCTCGGACGCACACGGCAATGTGATGGCCTTCGATCTGGCGACCGGTGCCAGCGTGTGGCGGCAGACCGGTCTGCACGGGCGCTGGCCTACCGCACCGGCAGTGATTGGAGATGCCGTGGCCGTCGGTGATTTTCACGGATACGTCCATTTCCTGTCAGTAAATGACGGCCGGTTTGTCGCACGTTACCATTTGGGAAGCTCGGCTATTTTGGCCACGCCCGCAGCGAATGCCGATACCCTCTATGTCGCGAACCAGGATGGGGAAATCGCCGCCCTGCGCCTTAAGGCGAAAAACGGGCAGGTGCCCTAGCACGCCTGTCCGGCGCCCGGAAACCGAGTCATGAAACCCGTAGTCGTTCTTCTGGGCCGGCCGAATGTCGGCAAGTCCACGCTGTTCAATACGCTCACGCGCAGCCGCGACGCCTTGGTTGCGGATACCCCGGGCCTCACCCGTGACCGGTTGTATGGTAACGGCCGGGTAGGGGATCGCCCCTATCTGGTGGTCGATACCGGAGGGATCAGCGATGATGACGGCGTACTGAGCGGGCTCATGTCGACGCAGGCGCGTCAGGCTGTCGCTGAGGCCGATGTCGTGGTGCTGCTGGTCGACGGGCGCGCCGGCCCCAATGCGGCGGATCGTGCCATCGCCAACGACATCAGGCGGCTCGGCAAGAACGCGGTCCTGGCGGTCAATAAGACCGAGGGTATGGACCCGGCACTGGCGGTCGCGGAGTTTCACGACATGGTGAGCAGGCCGCCGGTGGCGATTTCCGCGTCCCATGGCCATGGCATCGAGGAACTGATGCATGAGGTCCTGGGACCCCTGGCAAGGGTGGAGGACGAACCTGAGCCGACGGAGGTGCCCCGGATTGCGGTCGTGGGCCGGCCGAATGTCGGCAAGTCCACGCTGGTCAATGCGATGCTCGGCGAAGAGCGGGTAGTGGCCTTCGACGAGCCCGGCACCACACGTGACAGCATATATGTCCCGCTCGAGCGGGCCGGCCGGCGCTATGTGCTGATCGACACGGCGGGCATGCGCCGGCACGCACGCATCGACGATGCGATCGAGAAATTCAGCGTCGTCAAGACACTGCAGGCGATCGAGGCCGCCAACGTGGTGCTGCTGGTGCTCGATGCCAGCCAGGAGGTCAGCGAGCAGGATGTGACGCTTGCGGGCCACATTCTTGAGGAGGGGCGCTCGCTGGTATTGGCCATCAACAAATGGGATGGTCTGGACGAAAGCCGCCGCGACTGGATAAAGCGCGAGCTCGAGCGCAGACTGATGTTTCTCAGCTTCTGTCCGCCGCACTTCATTTCGGCTCTGCGCGGTTCCGGTGTCGGCGCGTTGTTTCCGGCCATCGACCGGGCGTATGAATCCGCACGGCGCACCTTCCCGACTTCACGTCTGAACCGCATCCTGATGAAGGCCGTGCAGGTCACGGCGCCGCCTATGGTGCGTGGCCGTCGCATCAAGCTTAAGTACGTGCACCAGGGAGGCAAGAATCCACCGCTTCTGGTTATCCACGGCAACCAGACCGAAGCAGTGCCGGCATACTACAGCCGTTATCTGTCCAACATGTTCCGCCAGGCGCTCGGGCTCGAGGGCACGCCGGTACGCATCGAGTTTCTGCAGGGCGAGAATCCCTACGAGGGCAGGAAGAACCGGCTGACCGCGCGGCAGTTCGAGAAGCGCCAGCGCCTGCGGCGCATTGCCCGCAAGAAGTACGGCTGAGCTGCCAGCCGGGGTCTATGGATCAGACCCGGACTTCCAGTCCTTGCGGCAACCATTGTTCCAGGTAGGCGGCGGCCTGCTCGATCCCGAGGGGTGCGACCGGTGGTGGGCGTGGGGTTGACCATAACAGTGCGAGGGCGTCCCCAATATCGCCGCTTTCGAGCTCGCCGCGGCTGATTTCGAGGGCGCGGGCATGCTGCCCGAGCCAGTGCACAAGAGCGGGCTCTTCCGGCCAGTCGGGTCGTCGTATGTAGAGCACGGGTATGCCGTTGCAGGCGGTCTCGGCAAAAATTCCGTATCCGGGTTTGGTGACCACGGCATCGCAGCTGCACAGCAGGTCGGGAAAGCTCATGCCGAGCGAGGCGATGTTGCTGTGCCCCCTTTCCCGCGCGGTGGCGCCCTGGTCGGTTACCCAGTGTATCCCGGGAAGACGTGGCCAGCGATCAAGATCCAGTGACTGGGGAATACCTCCCAGGGTGACTGCCACGAGCCGCTCATTGCCGCCGAACTGCAGCCGCTCATTGATCGCGGCCCGCCTGTTGATGCCGAGCTGGGCAATCACGCCGGTTGCCCGCCCGTTGCGGATCCCGGGCATCGGCATGCTGGGTTCTATCTGGAGGAAGGCGGCGGCGCTGTTGTAGGCGGCGAGCATCTGTTCGGTGATCTGCGGTGCCTCCGGCCGCCCGCCGCAGTAGTGCCGGTAGATGTCCGCCCAGTTAAGGCAGCACATGGCTACGGCCGGTATGCCTGCGGCGGCGGCCCCGGCGAGCGGCAGATAGGCGATGTCGGCAAGCACCAGGTCGGGAGCGAACGTGCGCAGTCGTCGTGCCTCATCCGCAACCCTGCGTTCCCAGTTGTGATGGAACGCGCGGTAGGCCGATGCGCTCTCTTCCACGCGTACGGCTACCGCCGACTCCATGATCATGCCGAAGTCGCCGGCTTCGGGGAAATAATCCCATTTTGTACCCATTCTCGCGTCCAGCAGCCTGCGCGGCAGGGTCGTACGCAGGCTGACACGCAGACCGGGGTTGTGCCGACGCAGCTGTTCGATGACCGGCAGAACCTGTGCAGCGTGGCCGTAGCCGTGGGCGGAGATGGAAACGACCAGGTGAGCAGACTGTTGCACGGGCGGATCCTCGCTCTGATCTGCCGCTTCAGCGCCCCGTGGCGCAGTTGTGGTACAGGGTGTCCGGTGGAAAGGCCGTTCCACATCGGGGTCCGGCAGTCACTGTCCCGGTTTCTCGATCAAGGCTTTCAGGTGTCCCTGCGCCAGTGTCACCCGGATTCGCTGGCCCGGCCGTGTCTGTGCTGCATCCTGAATCAGCGTCCCGTCATCGTCGCTCTGAACGATCGCATAGCCCCGCGCCAGGGTTGCCAGCGGGCTTAATGTTTCCAACCGGCCGGAAACGGCGGCGAGGCGATGTCCGCCCCGTTCGAGACCCTGGTGTACGGTCAGCCCGAGCCGCTGATGCAGGTGCGCGACGCGCAGCTGCGCCTGGCGGATGCGCGCTGTGGGCGACAGGCCGTGCAGGCGTGCCGCCGCCGTAAGCAGCTTCGCCGCCGCCGCGTTGTGGTGCGCGGTCTGGGCCAGACGCAGGCGCCGCAGAAGGTCGGCGAGGCGCTGCTTCAGCCGGGCAATACGGTCTGCCGGATGGACCAGGCGGGAGGCGAGCCAGTCCAGCCGCTGCCGCGTGCTGTCCAGGCGGTTGCTGATGCAGCGCCGTAGCCGCTGTTCGCCCGCGGCCAGTTCCGCCAACCATTCCCGGTAATCGGGACTCAGCATGACTGCGGCCGCGGTCGGGGTTGGAGCGCGTGCATCGGCCACCAGATCAGCGATGGTGAAGTCGGTTTCGTGACCGACACCCGAGACCACCGGCAGCGGGCACTCCGACAGGGCCCGGGCAACCACCTCTTCATTGAAGGGCCACAGATCTTCCAGTGATCCGCCGCCACGGGCGACGATGAGCGCATCGCAGTCGCGGCGCTCGCCGGCCAGACGGATAGCAGCCGCGATCCGCTCCGCCGCGCCGGCCCCTTGTACCGGGACCGGATAAATCCGTACTTCGATCAGGGGAAAGCGGTGCCTCAGAGTCGTGATGATGTCGCGGATGACCGCGCCGCTCGGTGAGGTGACCACCCCGATGCGCCGGGGCAGTGCGGGGAGCGCCTTCTTGCGGTCAGGATCGAACAGGCCCTCGATGGCGAGCCGGTTCTTCAGGGCTTCGAAGGCCCGTCGCAGCGCCCCTTCACCCGCTTCTTCGAGGTGTTCGACGACGAGCTGAAACTCGCCGCGGCCCTCGTAGAGGCTGACGCGGGCACGCAGTACCACGTGCATGCCATCCTTCGGGACGCAACCCAGGGTGCGCTGGTTGCCCCGGAACAGCGCGCAACGGACCTGCGCCTGACTGTCCTTCAGGGTGAAGTAGCAGTGGCCAGAAGCGGGCCGCGCCAGGTTGGAGACTTCACCTTCGATCCACAGCAACGGAAAGCCTTCTTCGAGCAGGGCCTTGGCTTCCCGGGCCAACCGCGATACCGAGTAAATCTGTCGAAGAGGCAGGGTTGCGGACAGAGGCGAAAGCGGGTTACGGGTGGGCATGGTGTAAACATAACCTCTGGCCCGGGAATAGAAAAGACCCCGGATGTCCCCCAATATCCGGTTCCGGACCGTGGTGCGCTGTGCCGTCAGGACGGGGAGCGGGAGGGCATCGGGCCGCATCCGCCGGGTTTATCCGGATTCCGGTGCGGCGCGCCTTTCATCAGGGGTGAAGAGGCGCCATCCGTGACGGGCACCAGCCGGCAAACCGGGTCCCGGTTCGCTGCATGGAACCCGGGAGCCCGGCGTGCCTCAGGCGGTTACAGCAGTCTCAATGCCGTTGCGACAAGCCTTTGAAAATCTTCTGGATGACTCGGCCGGTTCAGTGCGGATAGACGGGTTTGGCGTCAATCTGGCTCTGTGCCTGGGCCTCTGCAAGCTTGACCTGCTCCAGGGCAGTTTCCGCAAGCTTCCTGGCCTGGGCGCTCTTGCCTTCCGCGTTCAGTTTTTCGGCCTTCTTGACGTACTTGGCAGTATTGATCCACAGGTCTACATGCTCCTGATGCGCCTGGGCCACGGCCTGCTTGGCGGCGGCAATAGTGTCTGCTACGGACGGCTCTTTCGGAGTGGTATGGGTCGCACAGCCCCCGGCGGCGAGCGCCAGCGAGACCAGCAGCACGGTCTTTTTCATCATCAGGCTTCCTCCTCGGGTGGTATTGGGCATCATTAAAGGGTAGCAACGCGGTGCCGTCAACCGGAAAAGTTTGCCGTGACGGCCCGGGAGCGGGGAATATTACAACCGGCCAGAACGTCGCCTCCGCCGTGCTGCAGGCGACGAGATGCCGGCCCGGCGGGATGCCTGGTTTACGACTGTCAAGTCAATCCGTATAATGCAGCATGCGTATTGTCCAAGAAGCCCTGACCTTTGATGATGTGCTGTTGTTGCCTGCGCACTCGAAGATATTGCCGAAAGACGTCAATCTCTCCACACCCCTTACCCGTACTCTGCGCCTGAATATCCCGGTCCTGTCGGCGGCCATGGATACAGTCACCGAATCGCGGGCGGCGATTAGCCTCGCCCAGGAAGGGGGGGTGGGTATTATCCACAAGAACATGACCGCGCGCCGGCAGGCTGACGAGGTGCGCAAGGTCAAGAAATTCGAAAGCGGGATCATCAGTGAACCGATCACGATCACTCCCGACACCACAGTAAGGCAGGTGCTGGATTTGACGCGGGCGCAGCGCATATCCGGCGTCCCGGTTACCCAGGACGGCAAGCTCGTCGGCATCGTCACCAGCCGGGATCTGCGTTTTGAGACGCGCTACGACGAACCCGTTAGTCGCATCATGACGCCCAAGGAACGTCTCGTGACGGTTCGCGAAGGCACCAGCCGCGAACAGATCCTGCAGCTGCTGCACGCCCACCGGATCGAGAAGATCCTCGTTGTCGACGAGAAATTCGGGCTCAAGGGCCTCGTCACGGTCAAGGATATCCAGAAATCGAGCGAATATCCGCGTTCGGCCAAGGATTCAGCGGGACGCCTGATTGCCGGTGCGGCGGTCGGTGTCGGTAAGGGTACTGAGGAACGCGTCGAGCAGCTCATTGAAGCCGAGGTCGATCTCATCGTGGTGGATACGGCCCACGGACACTCCCAGGGTGTGATCGACCGGGTCGCGTGGATCAAGAAGCACTTTCCGGCGATGCAGGTCGTCGGAGGCAATATCGCGACGGCCGCGGCCGCCCGTGCGCTGCGTGATGCGGGGGCCGACGCAGTGAAGGTCGGCATCGGACCCGGCTCGATATGTACGACCCGCATGGTTGCCGGAGTCGGTGTGCCGCAGATCACCGCGGTGTCTAATGTTGCCGATGCGCTCGCAGGCAGCGAGGTCAGCGTGATCGCCGATGGTGGTATCCGTTTTTCGGGAGACATCACCAAAGCGATCGCGGCCGGTGCCCACGCTGTCATGGTCGGGAGTCTGCTGGCCGGCACCGATGAGGCTCCGGGGCAGATCGAGCTCTATCAGGGACGGTCGTACAAGACTTACCGCGGCATGGGGTCCCTTGGAGCCATGGGTGAAGGTTCAAGCGACCGTTATTTCCAGGAAGGCGCCAGTTCCGAAAAACTGGTCCCGGAAGGTGTGGAAGGCCGGGTGCCGTACAAGGGGCCCATGGTGAATATCATTCACCAGCTCATGGGCGGCCTGCGCGCAGGCATGGGCTATACCGGTTCTGCGAATCTCGAAGCGCTGCGCAGGGACGGGGAATTCGTGCGCATCACCAACGCCGGCATCCGCGAGTCGCACGTCCACGATGTCACCGTCACCAAGGAAGCGCCGAACTATCAGCGGGACTAGGCGACGGGTGCCGGTCGCAGGCCGTATCGACCGCGCCACGCGAGCCTGGTGCCGCAGCGTACAGTTGCTGCCATGACCGACCCTCATTCACAGAAAATTCTCATTCTGGATTTTGGTGCGCAGTACACCCAGCTCATTGCCCGCCGGGTGCGGGAAGCGGGTGTGTACTGCGAGATTTATCCCTACGACCTCGGTGCCGAGGAGGTCCGGCGGTTCGCCCCGCGCGGAATCATCCTGTCGGGCGGTCCGGAATCCGTCACTGTGGCCGAGGCGCCGCGGGCGCCGCAGCTGGTATTTGAGCTGGGTGTCCCGGTGCTGGGTATCTGCTACGGTCAGCAGACGATGGCGGCCCAGCTCGGCGGCGCGGTTGAGTCCGCTGACAAGCGCGAGTTCGGCTATGCGCGGGTGCGCATGCGCGGCCACTCGCGATTGTTCCGGGGTATACGGGACGAGGTTGCCGAGGGCGGCGAGGAGTACCTGCACGTATGGATGAGTCATGGCGATCGTGTCACCAGCCTGCCTGATGGCTTCCGGGTCATCGGTTCGAGTGATGGCGCTCCCTTTGCCGGAATCGCTGACGAGAAGCGCAATTTCTATGGTGTCCAGTTCCATCCGGAAGTGACCCACACGACCCAGGGCGCAGCCATCCTGGAGCACTTCGTGCGCGATATCTGCAGCTGCGGTGCGCTGTGGACGCCGGGCAACATCATCGAATCCATGGTAGGCACCGTGCGTGCCCAGGTCGGCGCCGATGAAGTGCTGCTCGGACTGTCCGGTGGAGTGGATTCCTCGGTGGTGGCGGCACTGCTGCACCGCGCGATCGGTCCGCAGCTCACCTGCATATTTGTCGACAACGGTTTGCTGCGCCTGAACGAGGGTGACCAGGTGATGGCGACCTTTGCGGAACATATGGGCGTCAAGGTCATACGGGTAGATGCCGAGAACCGGTTCCTGGAGGCGCTGCACGGTATCGCTGACCCGGAGGCCAAGCGCAAGGCCATAGGCCGCGTGTTCATCGAGGTATTCGAGGAAGAGGCGGCGAAGATCCGGGGCGCAAAGTGGCTGGCCCAGGGCACGATCTATCCGGACGTGATCGAATCGGCGGCCGCACGCACCCGCAAGGCCCATGTGATCAAGTCGCACCATAACGTTGGCGGCCTGCCGGAGCGCATGCATCTGCAGCTGCTCGAACCCCTGCGCGAGCTGTTTAAGGATGAGGTGCGTGCAATCGGTACCGAGCTCGGTCTGCCGCATGCCATGGTCTACCGCCATCCGTTTCCTGGTCCGGGCCTCGGTGTGCGCATTCTCGGGGAAGTGAAGAAGGAGTATGCGGACATCCTGCGCAAGGCTGATGCCATCTATCTGGAGGAACTATACCGGGGCGGGCTCTATGACAAGGTGAGCCAGGCATTCGCCGTTTTTCTGCCGGTGCGCTCGGTGGCGGTGCTGGGCGATGCGCGGGCCTACGACTACGTCGTTGCGCTGCGGGCGGTCGAGACGGTGGACTTCATGACCGCGCGCTGGGCGCACCTGCCCTATGAGGTGCTCGAGCGGATGTCAAACCGGATTATCAACGAGGTTCGAGGGATTTCGAGAGTGGTATACGATATTTCCGGAAAGCCGCCCGCGACCATCGAGTGGGAATGATCACGTGTCCAGCGCCCGCTGGCGCCTGAACTCATCGGGACACACAAATCAATTGTTGTTTCAGTTGTGCCGGTGCTTCGGGATGACTGTTCAAAAGACTGTTCATGCACCATCGTGCAGAAATGGAAAAATCTCATCCGGTCCTGGTCGCGGAGTGTCCGTCGCTTGCGTGAGTCGACGGTCCCGGCCTCTGTGCGGCCGATAGGAGGTCTGCGGGCGTGCGTTGCAGCTGGTGTGTAATGGATTGTGAAACATGGCAGACAAGGTAGACAGTCTCCCGTCGCCGGCCACGCCGTGCAGTGCCGACGAACAGTGGATGCGGCTGGCGCTGTCTCTAGCGGCGCGGGCCGAAGCGGAAGGTGAGGTGCCGGTTGGCGCATTGGTGGTGCTGAAAGACCGTGTCGTCGGAGAAGGCTGGAACCGACCGATCACAGCTTGTGATCCGACCGCGCATGCGGAGATCCTGGCGATGCGGGCCGCGGCGCTCCATCTCGGCAATTACCGGCTCAATGGAGCGACCTTGTATGTGACGCTCGAACCCTGTCCGATGTGCGCCGGCGCCATGGTGCATGCGCGCGTGGCGCGTGTCGTGTACGGCGCGGCTGATCCTCTTTCCGGCGCCGCCGGAACGGCGCTCGACATCTTCAGTGCGCCCACCCTGAATCATCATCCCCAGGTGCTGGGCGGCGTGCTCGCGGAGGACTGCGGGAACAGTCTGCGGGCTTTTTTCAGGGGGCGCCGCAACTGACCAGATCGGTGTTGCGCCAGACCTAGCCCGCAGGCGTCACATGGCAGGTGCCCTCAGATGGAGCGCACCATTGCGGTCATTTGCCCGCAACTCCCGGTCCAGTTTGACCAGCACGTTGTAGTAGATCCGGATGCGCCGGACATATTCCACAGGCTCATAGCCACGCGCATAACCGTACTTGGTCTTGGGGTACCAGGCGTGCATGGCCAGCAGGGGAAGGCGCTTGCGGACGTCTTTCCAGCTGTCCGGGTTGCCGCCCAGTTTCTGTGCGAGGATGCGCGCATCCTCGAGATGGTTGATGCCGACGTTGTAAGCTGCCAAAGCCATCCATGTCCGGTCGGGTTCGGGGATATGGGACGGCAGCTGGTTGATCATGTCTCGCAGGTATTCTGCTCCACCGTCGATGCTGCCTGCCGGAGTGAAGGGATCGGCGATGTGGAGATTGCTGGCAGTCGGCAGGGTCAGCATCATCATGCCGCGCACGCCGGTGGGTGACACGGCGTTCGGGTCCCAGAAGGATTCCTGGTAGGCCATGGCAGCGAGCAGCCTCCAGTCGATGTGGTATTTTCGCCCGAAGGTCTGGAACAGCGGCTTATAGGTTGGCAGTGTGGTCTTGAGCTTCTGCTTGTAGGCCTCGATATTCATAGGCCTGAAGCTTTCGCGGATGCTGTAATAGCGCCGGATCAGTGCAGCCAGTTTGCCCGAACGACGCATGTGATCGAGGAACTTTACGGCCGCGTTGTACAGGCTGTTGTCATTGCTGATCGGGAAAGCCCAGGCGAGATTGTCCGCAGGCCCCAGGTTGAAGGCGACCTTGATGTCAGGATAGAACGGACGGTTGAGCGCAACGATGTTGGAGTCGGCAACCGTGAAAAGCGCCTGCTTCTGCTGCACCTCTATCAGGAGGTCCTCGGCCTCGGCATCGTGCACAGTTTTCCACGTCAGGCCGGGGTAGCGCTGGCGAAGCTGCTTAAGCCTTTCTACGTAGCTGCTTCCTGCGACTACATCGATCACCTGTCCCTGGAGGGCATCCAGATTCTTCGGTGGCGTCGTACCATCACGATAAACAAGCTGTTCATAGACATGTTGATACGGCGGCGTGAAGCGGACCACTTTGAGGCGATCGGGCGTGATTGCCAGTCCGGCAGCGGCGAAGTCCGCCTGGTTGTTGGCAATCATGGGTACGATGTCGCGCGAGCGGTCTGCAACCTCGATCCGCAATGCAACACCCAGGTGTTTGGCGAAAGCCCTGGCGAGGTCGTATTCGATTCCGGCAGGCCCGACCGGACCCTGGTAATAGGTGGTTGGGCTATTCCGGGTCAGCACCAGGAGCTCCCCGGCCTTTTTTACCATCTGGAGCTTGCTTTCGCCAAACGGCGTGCAGCCGGAAAGCAGCCCCACAGCAAGTACCAGCACCCCCATGGTAGTGCGAGGAATGCGGTTTATTGATGATTTTGCAGACATTATTAAGATTATAAGCTAGAAGAGGGGTTGTCTCGTACTCGGAGTACACGTAAGCTACACGCCCTCGGAGAGGTACCGAAGCGGTCATACCGGCGCAGACTCGAAATCTGTTGGGGGCTTACGCCCCACGTGGGTTCGAATCCCACCCTCTCCGCCAATACCGATTGTAACTGATTGTTATTATTTAAATTTATTCCGGTTTCCGCAGCCTACCTACATTGCTACCCACATTCCGGCACGGTAATCCCCCATTTCTAGTTGCCGTGAGAAATGGCGTCAGGAGGCCTTCACGGGCCATCTGACGCCAGACCTTGTCGGTACCGTAGACACCGGATTCGCCTGCCAGAAGCGATGGATGTCAGGCATCAAGATCTCATCGCGCTGGGCACGGACAGAGCGTAGTGCACGGATTGTGTGCTCTCGCCGCATGGCGCCGGTAGGCGGACGGGGCGACCTGCAAAGCTCTGCAGATCGGCCCGACCCCGTAAGTCTGCCGGTACCGGTCGATGTAGGCGTTTATGACTTCAGTTTGCGGTCGAGCTTGCGCCTTAAGCGAAAAAAGCGCCGGCAGGTTCAAGGGGTGAATGCAACACCTTCCGATTAATATACTGAACCGGAGGGAAGTTGAATGGCTCAAATGGGACGTCCCAGATTACCGTCGGAGGGCAAGTGCGTGGTTTGTGTCGAGGATTATGGGATGGTCACAGGATAGCCAACCGTGTTGGCCACACCTGAAGCGTTGAAAACATATAGGTAGGCGGTTTCGCCGCTCGTAAACTGCCCCAGATTGACCGTAAACGTCACCGAACCGTCGCTCCACGCTGTCGGGATCTGCATTTCCCGGATGGTCGACTCGGCAAGTGATGGGGCATTCCCCAGCATGACCCGTGCAAGGCTTGTGTCGAGATAAATGTCCTCGAAATATCGCCAGTTGTTGGGTTCGCCAAAGGGCACGGCATAGCCGCCGATACCCACGGTGCGGTTGTTGCCGGAATACTTGTCGGTGGGACCGGCGTAGCCAATCATCAACTTTCCATTTTCCCAGACATTGACATAGCCGTCGGAGTTTGGAGTAAGCTTCATGGCTACCTCGATCTTCAGCCAGCGGCCGAACGGATTGGTCCCGAAATTCCAATAGTGGCCATTACCGTTGTCGTCGGGAAACTGCAGCGAAGTCCCGTCGTCGTTGATCCCCCACTGGGCTGGCGCGGTCGTGGCGTTGTCAAGCGCGGGTTCCGCGTAGCCGGTATACCAGTTCGCTGCGACCCCGCTCCCGTCTCCGTAAGGACCGCAGCAGACCGAGTAGGCAAAATTCTTGTTGTTGTCCGTTCTGTTGGTAGTGAAAATCCAATTGGGAGCGTAGTTCTGGTACCAGCTCGCGTAGATGTAATACGGGAACGTCACATTGTAGATATCCTTGAAAACGATGACGTTGTAGCCTCCATCCGCCCCATTGGTGCCGTAATGTGAGCCGGCGATGTACTGCGTGTCATGTGGATCAGGCAGCGGCACTCCGTTAAACGGGGCTCGGTAGGTGGCGTTGTAAGTCGGATCTTGATCCGGCCAGGCGCCAGACCACTTGTCGAAAATATTCGTGCCGGATCCGTTATCCCATACAAGCGGCGCAGCGGTCGGTTTGGTACCAAATCCAGACCCCGTCACTGTCACAGTCACGTTCTGGGTCCAGGTACCGTTGAGCTCTGTGATTGCAGGCGTTGAGGACGTATTCGTACTGCTTCCGGAGGAAGTAACTGGGGTGGATCCGGTGGCTGGGCTTGAGCTGGATCCGGCGCTACAAGCAGCAAGTCCAAGGGGCAGTATCAGAGTTACAACGAAATGCGCAAGCAAACGGAGAGCCTGAGAGCGTATGCCAGCATTATTGGCCATTTTCATGTTTCTGAAAATAATTGTTTGACAATAAGTCCAACCGCAATGCAACAAACGTGCACCCTAAAAACCTCTTCCACGCTAGAGCTATCAGTAAAAGCACAATCGCGTAATTCGGATACAATCGTTCATGCCATGTCCTCTTCCACTGTGCACCAGGAAGGCGGAGTGCAGACGCGTGATGCACAGACACAACGAGTGCTGCCCTGATCGAGTGCGCGAGGTCGGCCGGGAAGTCCTGTCATGCATCGCGTCGTTGTTGCACAATCGACACGGGGAAATCTTGCTGTAACAGCTCTTGCCTCGTGATGTATACAAGCGGCGTTATGAAAGCAATAGGATCTGTAGTCACATTGGGTAAGCTAGAGGCAGGCTTCTGATTGATAAAGAAGAAGTTGATATTCGCTCTTTGACTGCCGATGGACGGACGTGACCGTCGCAGGATAACGCGGGGCAGGAGCTTCGGAAGATCTGGAGGGTTGCAAACGCTGCCGCCCTTGATTGTTTCCTCGCCGCTTGCGCAGCGAGAATCCCGAAAGTATCCATTGAGCTCGTTAAGGACCACGAAGTGCTTCTCGCGTCCTGTTGACGTTCCAGCTGTACGAAAAAAATTCCAACTTTTGGACGGTAGCTTAGGACAGTGCGATGGCACTTTACTTTATGCATCGAGCAGATGGCCATGGAGACGGATCTGTCGGCGTGTCTCGGCGCTGGGAACTTTGCAGTCACGGATGGGGTTTGAGTATTCGTTTTCGGATTCGCGACTCGGTGCGATGAAGTCGGCTGCTGCGCTGGATCTGCGCGAGGAGCGCAAAGAACCCGACATCCGCCGCCATGGCTTGGCTCGGGCAGCGCGTCGTCCGTTCGCTCCACAATCGCACGGCATGCGTGAAGCGCAGATTCCGCGGATCGACGCACGAGGTGGCCACAACCTGCACCATGAGCAAACGAATGAGATTATAGGCAAGGAGGCATACCCACAGCTTCTTCACGATCCACTGGCAGATGCGATACAGCCCAACACTTCCGTGCCGAGCGTAGTCTTGATATTGCGCAGGTCGAGTTCGATGGTCCAGCGCTGAGTATGCAGGCGCGCGAGTTGTTCACCCTTGCGGAGGCTGAATGATCGACCATCTATCGTCACCAGAATCCGCGGACGTTTCTCACCTCTGTGAGCCGCAACTCAATCGCCTCTATGCGATGGCGCTCGCCCACTACGGGGTCGTGGACGATCCGGCGCGCGTGCGGGATCCCAATGGAAAAGGGACCAATTAGTCAAGAGCCACATACGGCAATTCCGCTTGTACGAATCCGTGCGGGGGCGGTGGGTGACCACCGCCCCTACCGCGACCCCGCGGAGAGCTGTCAGGGCATGTTAGCGAATAGGGAAGAGCGGTCCCGGCGCAGCAGGGTGGCCGCGATCGATTAACTCGCGGTTGGTAACATGACGTCGGAGATCCGATTCTGCGATGGGCACAAAACGCATGCTGGGTCGCGGGAGGCTATAGCAGTTATGCCGGGTTCCGGGCACGCACCTGTAAGCGTCCGCCATCGACTCGCACGGTAAGGTGTGAAGCGGCTCGTAGGCGGGTGGTGCCACTTCAGGCGATCGGTGTTAGTGGCGGTGCAAATTCGCGCGTATTTGACGAATAGTCGGCGAATCCGGTTGAAAAACGTGATGGGCAGTGAAAGGATACAGGGTCGGAGACCCGACCATGCATCGTTCGCAGATGCCCCCGGGAGCCTGAAAGGGGTATATGGCTCATCACTTCCGTGTTTCGGCCTCGGTGCTTCCGTACGCGAAGTCGTGAAGAACGAATGGTCCATCCCGGATCCTGCGACGCCCGTCTGAAAATTTTTTGCTGGCAGTGGGATTGTGATTACCATCGGGTCCTTGGGGCTGACGGTTCTCCCGGCCCCCTATAACCTCCGCCTCTGAAGGCTGAGGATCTGGTGGAGCAGGTAGCGCTGGCGCACAATCGGTGCATGATCAGTTGCGCTGGCGGTTTACACGGTCAGCCGGCGATTATTTGCAAGGTCCCAGTCTCTTGCCGCTGATGTACGAGGTCATTTTTCGTCCATTCGGCATTTCAGTGGTCGTTTTGCCGGTGTAGGAAGTGCCCATTAAGGTTATTTCCCCGGTCATAGTCATCGCGCCGCCTTCTCCGGCGCAAATCGTCTTCCATGACATGGTATTGCCGTTGATTCTGGTGTGCTGCTCCTTACAGTTTCCCTGGTGCTTGACTACTTTGTTCTGCTCGATCTGCTGCTTCGTGTAGCAGTACCTGTGCGACATTGGCGGCATGGCCACCGGCATCCCCGGCATCACCATCCTGGTGGTTATCTGCCATTCTCCCGGTTGCATATGCGCAGGTGCAGCGAAGGCGCAAGGTGTTAATG
The DNA here is from genome assembly GCA_021785515.1 of Pseudomonadota bacterium. Taxonomy (GTDB): domain Bacteria; phylum Pseudomonadota; class Gammaproteobacteria; order Acidiferrobacterales; family UBA6901; genus JAJYCY01. Next base: position 222,173 of record JAJYEX010000002.1, read on the forward strand.
CCGCGATCAAATATATAGTCGCAAAGATTTTGTTCATGTGCTTTCCTGCCTTTCCTTTATATCTAGGCCCCTAGAATCGCGACATGCGCTGGAGCGCGTCCAAAAATTTCAGAAAGTCGCGGGTATTGAAAAAAATAACCCGGCACTCCCCGAAACCTTCCGCGTGTCCAATTGGTCGCACCTGTAAAACAGACTACACAACTCGCCAACGGAAATCTCCCTATTTGGATCTGGCAGCGGTGTATATGACCGCTCCTGGTCTCTCTCATGCCTTATGGCCACTGAGGACCGCTGTAGGGGAAATATTGGCCAGCTCCTGCTCCGGAGGAAGCCGCACCGAAGAATGCTGTAACGCTGTTGCTGCCGCCGTCAATAACCCAGACGTTGCCGGAATTGTCTATGGCGATAGGTCCTGGATTAAGATTGCCGCTGCCCACGGAATAGGTGCCGATTGCCGTGCCGGAAGGACTGAGCTCGGTAACGGTATTGTCGACCCGATTGGCCACCCAGATGTCACCGGTAGAGTCAATGGCCAGCGCATCAGGCGCGGTCCCTACCGTAAACGTATTCTTCTGGTAGCCGTTCGAGGCAGTCAATTCGATAACGGATGTGCTGGTGCTGGAGGAATCGGCAACCCAGACGTTTCCGGAACTGTCTATTGCCAGGGCGCCGGGGGAAAAGGCGGGGGAGCAGCCGAATGAGATGGTGTTTAAGAGAGCGCCAGAGTGGCTTAACTCCTTAACCGCGCAGTTGCCCACATCGCCTATCCACAAATTTCCCGAACCATCCATCGCCAATACCGCAGGAGTTCCGGAGAACGTATATGGGCTGTTGTTTGTCGGACTGCCGGTGGACGGGTCCAATACCGCGATATTAGCCGTTCCGGCGGTATTGCCCACCCAAATATCGCCGGAGGAATCCAGGATCAATGGGTCCGGATATTGGCCGCCGGAAGAATATGTATTAACTGAGTCGCCGGATGGAACCAGTTTGAGCACGTAGTTGCTATTTTCGCCGTTGCTCCATATGTTGCCGGATGCATCTATGGCCAAGGCTGCAAGGTGGTTGTATTTCATGTTGTACGGGGTGGTTGCGCCCGTGGAAGGGATCAGCTCGTTAACGTTGGTGTCCGCCGAGTCGGCTGTCCATATGTTGCCGGCGGAGTCGATCGCCAAGGCGTCCGGCTGGCTGCCGGCTGGATACGTCTTGGAGGCCAGCACCCAGTGGATGTTGTTTGTGTTGTTTGAAGAGGCCATTTCGCTGTTTACCCAATACAGGGTTCCGGCAACACCTGACGCCTTGTTGTTGTACGCCGTGGCCAGGCCGTAGGCGAGCCGTCCATTTCCCGGACTGTATCCTGTCACGAAGGGCGTAACGGACGCGCAATAACTCTGGCTTTCAATGCAGGACTGTATCCCGGTGGTCAGCTTTATCACCCCTGCAGCAATATTCGATTCAGACGGGGTAAGGGAAGAAGCAGGCACATTGGAGATGTTGGTTATGTACGCCGAAGTGTAACTTTCAAGATTGCCTATCTGGCCCGTAAGCGCAGTGAGCGATGAATACGAGGTCATAAGATAATCGCCCGTAGCGCTCATGGTGCCACCGCTAAGCACCAGGGCGTCGGCCGCCTCTGCTGTGGTCAGCTCGTTAACTGTAAGAGCGGAAGTGGAACCCTGGGAAAAGGCATACAGCGTATTGGTGCCCAGAGCGGTTTGAATCTTGCTGATCACCACGTAAAACAGCGGGTTTGAAGATGGCTGCGAAGAAACGGTGTAGGTGCAGGAAAAGCCCCCGTTTGAAGTGGTGGTCCCGCAGGAGGCAATGGCACTGGACGCGGAAGTCCCCACAAGAAACAGATTGACGCTTGCGCCGCTTATGGGATTGGCTCCGCCCGTGGCCGTTCCGGCTACCGTATACGTGATCATCGCTGATGATCCGCCCCCGCTGCTTCCGCCCCCGCCCCCGCAGGCGGTGAGCGCGAAAGTGGCGACGGTAATGAGGATCGTGCCGATCACAAGCCGAGTAATGCGGAAAAAGAAGGTCATTTAGTTTGCCTCGATTGCTGTTATCAGTTTCACGCCTGTTAAGATGATGGCCGGCAGTCCACTCCTCATCGGGGGAATGCCGTTCGCTTACAGGACTTAGTTGAGAGTTCCCCAGCTCTGCACAATCCCTTTATGAATGAGATATGGCGATATTTATAGCGTACGAGGACTAACAGATAGCTTACAGCTCGCGCGGGACGGGTTGCGACAACAGTATTTAAGTGCAAACGCCAGCGGCCTAGCCTTGGTCTAGATTCCAGTGACGAACTAGAGAGACGGGGATATGTTGAGATATTGGCTATTCGCAAAGGACTGACCCGTACCAGCGATACATCCCCTGCATCGCCCGTTCATCGTGCATCTGGGCGCACTTGCAAAAACGGCCGCATTATCGCTTTAAAGTTCACCGTGCGCTTGATGCCGGGCAAGTATTGCGCACCGGATCAAGGTGCGGGACTTTCCGGGCTTTCAAAGCGCCTGGCTCCGCAGTCCACCGCCTGCTTGAATCGCACGATTGAGCGGCCTGATACGGTAGCCGCAGTTTCTGTCTGGCTCGGGCGCTCCGCAGGGGCGCGGCGCCCCGTCAAAACCGACGCAATCCAGCATCCGCTTCATGAAGCTCATTCCGCCCTCAGAACGCAAACTTACTTGCCCCTGAACTGAAACTCGGCGTCCACCGATTTCTGGACCTGGATCACCAGAAAAAGGCGCGTGCGGGACGACCTGCCATCCATGAAACAACACAAAATCATGTACTTGTAAAAACCCATCCCATAAGAAACCCGAGGCTAATAATGGACAATCCGGAATGAATATGTCGTTTGAAACCCAAATCCGTGAGCGATCGGTAAGCTGCTGTCTTTATCATTAGCAAGTACCGGTGCGCGAAATAACCGCCACCGCCCGATGCGCCAGTGGCCGGGGTGCTGCCGCATTGCTCAGCACCACGTCAAAGTCGCGAATGAAGCAGGACCCCTGCGTGGGTTCCTCGTTGTCGAGTTGCCTGGGAAATCTTCGAGGTCGCGTGGAGAGCCGCCGGCCTGTCGAGGCAGTTAATGCGTTACCGGGGTTTCCTCTCGAGCCCCGACTTCTGAGAACGTCAACCGCATCGCAGAGGGCGTCATAAAACGGCGCAAATCATCTGAAAATGGGGCGACGGTGCTGACTTGCATTGACGCGCGCAGCGACAGCAATGTCCATGAGCAGGTATTCGGCCGAGGCGTAAATCATCATCGGCCAGAGGCCCTCAGGCCTGCAATGCGCTGAACAACATTATGGACCGCACATCAACGCGCCGTGCTTGCGGGGAGGGTTCACATCAGGCAGATTATGACTGTGACGTAAATAACAAAAATTGCCGAATGGGAGTTTCGGAGGAGGCAACAAAAATGAGCGCCACCGCCATCTCGGCAGCGTCGCCTTCCCTGTCAAAGTTCACTCGACCGGATGCCCGCGCGGCATGGCCGCGGCAGCGGCTGTTCGACCGCATGGACCGCGCCCGGAAGCGTCGCATCATTTGGGTCTCGGGGCCCGCGGGATCCGGTAAGACGACGTTCGTCAGCAGCTATATCGACACCCGCAAACTGGCCTCGTTCTGGTACCAGATTGACCCGGGGGATGCTGATGTAGCCAGTTTTTTTCATTATTTCGGCATGGCAGTCACACGCACTTTGACTCCGACGCCCGTGTCGCTGCCCCAGTTTTCCCCCGCGCAAGTTTCTGGAGTGGATGCCTTCGCCCGCGCATTCCTGCGTGACCTGTCCGGCGGGCTGGCCGCGCTTGACGTCATCGTCATCGATAATCATCAGGATGCCGGCAGCGCGCTTGATGACATCATTCGTATCGCAACCTCTGAGCTGCCAATCGGCTGTAATCTGATTGTTTTGAGTCGTCTTCCGCTGCCTCCATCGCTGGCAGGTTTGCGCATCACGCGCAATTCCGCGGTGATCGAGCAAGCGGATCTCGATCTCGACATCGAAGAGACGAGGGAGCTGGCGTTCCATCTCGGCGCGAATGCGGCACCCGAGCTGATCGAGCGTTGGCACGCGACCACCCACGGTTGGGTGGCGGGTCTGGTTCTGCTCTCCGAGAACGCCTCCGCTGCAGGATCGGACGCGGGTGTTGGCGATCTGAAAGCGCTTCTTACTGATTACTTTTCAACGGAAATCCTTTCCCACTTGCACCCGGAAGAACGCGACATGCTGCTGTGCTCCGCGTTTTTGCCGTCGGTGACCTCGGAAGACGTCGCCAACCTGACCGGTGCAGATAACGCCGGCGGGCTGCTCGAGCGGCTCTGTCAACGCAACTATTTCACGACGAAACATGATAACAGTTATCAGTTTCATCCTCTTTTTCGCGCCTTCCTGCTGGATGAAGTGCCAAAACGGTTTGATAGCGATACTATTCGGTCTCTTCGTCGTCGCGCCGCCCTGGTGTCGTTGCAGTCGCATGGCGTTGATCCGGCGGTTGAGCTTTTGGCCGAGGCATGCGCTTGGTCGGAGCTCATTCCCCTGCTTCTTGAGCATGCGCCATCGCTTGTGGCACAAGGGCGACTGGCGACGCTCGATCGTTGGCTGTCGGCGGTTCCGACCGAGTTCTGCGAGCAGCAACCGTGGCTTTCCTTCTGGTCGGGTGTTTGCCTGCTGCCGTATGACCCGATGCGAGCACGCGCGGCGTTTGAAGACGCTCTGAGTTGCTTCGACCAGTCCGGGGACCGGATCGGGTTTGCGGCATCCTGGTCGAAAGTCATGGAAACCACGGTTCAGATCTCCCAGGATCTCTCCTATTTCGACAAACCGCTGATGCAGCTGGATTCAATTCTGGCCGATGACAGGCTCATCAATCTGCCGCCGAACCTGCGTCACGATCTGCTTATGAATACGTTTATTGCACTTTTCATGCGTTCACCCGATCATCCCCGATTGGCGGAACTGGAGCAGCGAGTTCGTGGTTCGCTTCTCACCTGTTCCAACCAGGACGCGCAGGTCGCGTGCTGTTTCCATCTCAACGTCTACTACGGCTGGTCCGGAATGTTTCACAAGGTGCGGGCGTTGACAGAAACGCTGCGCGCCTTGACGCGCGATCGCACGCTGCAGCCATTGACAATGCAGATGACGCAGGTCAAGACTGCGATGACGCACTGGCTTGTCGAGGCCGAGTTTGATCTTGGTCTGGAGGCCATGGACCAGGCATTGCGGAGGTCCGAGGAGACGGGGGTGCATGTGTGGGATGGGCACCTCGTCGGGCACGCCGTCGCCGCTGCGATCAGCAAGGGTGATCTAGATACCGCCGACAGCCTGCTTGAACGCATGCGCGTGTTGGCGAAAAACCGCCGCGTTGATGCGGCTCTTTGTTCGGGACTGGCTGCATGGAATGCAAAGGCACGGGGTGACATTGGGTTGGCTCGCGAGCGGATTACCAGCGCGCTTGAAACTTGCTGCGTGCTCGGGCTTCCCTATGGCATCGGGTTGTGCCGGGCCGGATACGCAATAATCATGGGCCACGAGGATCCTGCATACGAATACAATCTAGAGGAGGCCATGGCGCACGCGCGGCGCCAAAAGAGCACGGTCATCGAGTTCGTTGCGCTTCTCGCCCAGATCCGGAAATTTCTCGACCTCGGGCGCGATACCGAGGCAGTGGAGCACATTGCCCACCTGTTTGACATCGGTCGCGAGAATAGTGTCTGGAATTGCTACTTTTGGGATGGCGTGCTGATGGCCCGCGTCTGTGCCAAGGCGTTGGAGGCCGGCATCGAGACCGATTATGCAGTCAGCCTAATCCGTCGTCGTGGTCTCGTGCCCCCCGATCCCCGCAGTGCTCCGTCAAACTGGCCCTGGCCGCTGGCCATCCGTACCTTCGGTGGGCTCAAGGTGCTGCGCAACGGCGAGGCGCTGGCTTTCGAGAAAAAAAGCCCGGCGAAGCCACTGGCGCTTCTGCAGACGTTGATCGCATTCGGAGGAGTCGACGTTTCGGAGCGACGACTGATCGATGAACTGTGGCCCGAGGCAGAGGGCGATGCGGCGCTCGGCGCCCTCGACACGACGCTATCGCGCCTGCGCAAACTGCTTGGCGATCCCGTCCTGATCAGGGTCAGCAACAAGCGTCTTTCGCTCAATCCGGAGATGGTATGGGTCGATGCGGTAGCGTTTGACCGGCTTCTCAGGCATGCCGGGGTCGCTGACCAGGCATCGTCACGCGCCGGTTATCAGCAGGCGCTTGATCTCTATTGGGGACCGTTTTTGGATGATGAAGACGGATCGGCGATTGTCGCCACGCGGGAGCGTTTTGCGTGTGCCGCAGCACGCGCCGTTGAGATGCTCGCACGAGGCCAGGCGGGAGTGGCCTGAGTGGCTACCGGACCATGACGTACTTGCGGGATGTCCCGCATTGTGTTGACGGGCAAGCCAGTTAATGGCTCATTCGACGTCGGAGAGTCCATTCACCGTGGGTGTGAGGCGTCCGGCCACAAGGGAGCCGGCAGCGAGAAGTGCGACCGCTGTCCAATACACGACCGCCAGTAAAAACAGCCCGAGTGCGGCCACGATGAGCACAGTCACGATGATTAAAGCGAAGATTGGGTGTGCGATATGCAGCGCCTTCACAACAAACGCCAAGGGTACGGCAATGACGGCGAAGCCGACTGCACCGAGTAGTGCCCATGCTGCTGCCTGAAAGACCAATCCAATCAGCCGCCGCCGGCCGCGCTGGAATATACCGGCTGCATGACGCACGGCTGTTGCAGCCGGCAGGGGCTCACGCGCCACCAAGGCGTAGGCGTATCCGAGAACGATGCTCAACAACCAGACAAAAATCATGAACAGCAGGGTCAGCATGGCGTGCCCGCGGGTAGCAGCTTGTGCCATGAATTGGAGGGGCGTAACCACTGCAGACAGGACTGGCAGCAACCAGAGCTCCGGAAATCTCGCTCCCCACAGGAGGTTGGCGATCCGGAATTCGTCTGCGGACAGTCCAAGCCAGATACTGCGGTAGAGTCCGAGGCTCACCAATCCGACCACAAAGCCCATGAGCACGCTCGTTATGACCAAGGCGGTGTCCGGGAATGGCGGATACGTCCTAGGATCCGGGTGCATCACGAAGATGCTTGGCTGAACGTGTTTCTGCAGCGCCAGGGAAATCGCGGTGAAAACGAGAAAAACAACAAAAAAGGGCAGGGAGCGCCAATACCGGGCACGCGCAAACCGCCAGGCCAGGGACAGCGTTGCACGGTTCGTCATAGGACCGAGCGTCTCAGCAGTCGTTGTCATGGAGGCTCCCTGTTTGTGATGGGTGTTGTGGTGAGCTCTGGTATTAATGATAGCGTATGCCTGCGCCTGCAGGTGCAAGACTTCAAACGACGCACGTGGGGTTATGCTGGGGCGCTCGGCGAGCACATATTAATCAAACCCCTATGCCATAGGGCATTGGGTGTGCGCGTTCTTGATGGCCACGTTGACCGGGGTGAATTTGCTCAGGCCACCGTCGACTCGGTCGGCGGCTGGCGGGTAATGCCCATTTATTGGGTAAAGTATCGGCATAGGTTTTGGATACCAGGCCGCTCCGCCAATGGTACCCTGTGTCGGGTTAGCGATATGATAGTTAAAGTCAGGAAGTGTAAGTTGTTCTGAGAATTACGAGCACCGGGCATGAATACGAAGGTTCTGGCCTTGCTGACCGTGGCATTCCAGGTTCCAGTGGCGTCCTCGGCCGGCGGATTGCCTTATCATAGGCTTACACCGGGGGCGATCAATCCGGCGGTCACTCCTGCCACTATCCAGAAGACCATCTGCGTGTCCGGCTACAGCCGTGCCATACGCCCACCGGAGTCCTACACGGAACACCTCAAAGGGCGGGGTATCCGGGCCTATGGTTACCGGGACAGGCGTTGGCGTGACTACGAGGAGGACCATCTTGTGCCGCTCTCGTGGGGAGGGAGCCCGGCAAGTCCGGATAATCTTTGGCCGGAACCCCGCTATGGGTATTGGAACGCCGGGCGCAAAGACCGCCTGGAGTACGCCGGTTGGCGAATGATCTGTGCCGGGGAGATTCCTTTAGGAGTGGCGCAGCGGGAGATTGCGACCAACTGGGAAGCAATGTACCGGAAGTATCATGCCGAGATCCGCAGATACCGTTGGCATGGCGGGCGTGAGCGGCGATCCTGGCGGTAAAGCCGCCGCCTGGCGGAGGATCTCTAAGAAGCAGCAGACACAAGAAAAGCCTGTGCTATGCCCTCGACTCTAAGCAGACGGACCGGAATCTGATACAGGATTATCCGGGCAAACACTCCCAGATCAACTACCATTAGCGCAAACATACCGATCGCTACCCTGAACGGTGCACAAGGGGCCAGAGAATATCGGTCTGGTTGAGGACGGAAGTTTTCCAGTTGATCGTTCGTTTGGCGGAATCCCGCCCGCACCCGAAGTCCGGGATTACGGCTTACCGGATGAGATCTTCGGATGCACTGGCGCGCCCGTCATAATTTCCCGGCCAATCCGGCGCGTGGCCGTCTCGTTAAGCCCAGCAGCGCCGGCAAACTCGGGCCAGCGCCTGCAGGCACTGCGCACCTCATCGAGCAATGCGTTCGCGCGGGCAGGTTTTATGAAGCCGGACGCGGCAGCAACAAGGTCTGTATCCGTGATCTCTTCGCGCTTGCCGGCAATGGTCATCTGATGCTGGTCTAGCCAGCGGTTACCCGGGGTGTGGGCGAACACGAGGTCGTAGGCAGGCGCAAGGCGCCATGTCCCCAGATTGTCCATCAGGAACGAGACATTCTTGGTGTGGTCGTCATGGTTGCGCGCGATCACGTTGAATACCATGCGCCGAAAGACCTGCTGAAGCGCATCATGGTGTCCGGTCAGAATCTGTGTTAACTGGAACCAGCGTTCGTAGCCGTGCGCGCCGGGTGTGTTGAAGTCCAAATGATCCAGGGCGCACAGCGTCTGCATATGGAGGCGGCGATTTCCTTCGCGATCGAAGCGGCGGCTCATGAAATGAGCGCGTCCGTGCTCCTCGAGGAGCGCAGTCTGCGGCGTATCGATCCCGGCAGCGGCGGCCATCAGCGTGTAGGCGCGCTCGATGCGTCCCCAGTCGTGCCCCTCTCCCAGGACCGGATCGGCGCCCACCCCGTCGAACTTAAGTATCCAGTGTTCGAACCCGTCTGGAGCATCCTGATGCCCGGAGCGAATCTCCTGGGTCTGCGGATTCCAGGCAATCACCGCCTTGGCGCGCGCGCCGCCTGCGGAGGTCCCGACGCTCAGGATATCGATCAGCGCCCGTTCGGGCGCCTCGGCAAAATTGCCGCGCAGCGCCGCCCGGGCGCCCGTGACCAGCGACGACAGCTGAATCGAAAGGGTGGTTTCCGGCAGCCGGCCGGTGGGCAGTGCCGGATGGAACGTCATGGCACCCATGGCCCGGTCATGCAGGTAGCAGAGCCGCTCAACCGGACTGAGCGCGTCCGGTGTAAGGCCTTCGCGGGCGAGCCACTGGTTGATGAGCGCGTTGCCGAAACGGTCGGGCAGGGCATCCGCCAGAAGGCCCGGCAGTCCATGGAAGGTTTCCATGCTGAGTCCGGGGAAGCTGTACACCTGAGAACGTAGCGGCATCTGCAGTGGTGCCACGGGAAGTCCATCCCGTAGGAACGACGGAGCATACTCGAAAAAGCCCCGTCCTTCGCGCCATAGCACAGCCCCGACGGTGCGCTCCCACATGCGCACCTCCGCTACTTCGATGTGTCCGGGGACTCGGCGACGGGAACCGGGGGGCATCGGCTCAGTCTCTGGAATGCGATGCCCGCTGCCGTTCGCGCCCCTTCAGTTTCAGGGTCTCCATGGGGCTTACGCCAGAATCGGGCAGAAAGGTGTCAAGGGCATCCAGCATGGATAGGGCAGACAGGACGCGAACCAGGGAATCCAGCGTGCCATGGCCGGATTCGAGCGCCTTGATCGTACCTACCGACAATCCGGATCGCCCGGCCAGAATCTTCTGTGTCAGGTTGAGGCGCAAGCGTGTGCGGCGCAACCGATCACCCAGTTCGCGGGTGATGGCGGCCGGATTCAGAATGGCGGAAATAGTGGTCATAACACCTTATATAATAAGGATACCCTGTTTCCAGATATGATACAAGGATCATATTTATATCTATTAATTAACTAATAGCGATTTAATACATATTAAACTATATGTTATAAATACACCATCTGGCCGGGTTGCCTTAAAAGCATCTGGAATCCGCCCTGGCCTTTTGTCGCCGATCCGGCATGCCCGTGCTTGGGCTGTCTTCGCCCGACAACCAATTTTCTGGCGGGGTAGCGATCTGGAAGCCCGAGGCCCTGATCCAGGTCATCTGATCTCTTGGCTGGAAATGACCTGAACGGCACCTTTGGCCACGACGGAGGACCCGGCCACCGGTCTGCTGAGCTTGATCCCGGAGCCGGAACCGTCATACCCAGCGGTGTTCAGGCTAAAACCTGAAAGTCTTGACGGCCTCTTCCCAGTGTTGTCCGTCAAACTGTCTGACTTCGACGTTTTCGATCACATCCCAGTAGTTGTCGAGGCAGCGGACATTGATGCTGTACTGCTCAGGTGCTGCGCGCGGATTGCTGAAGAGGTGAATCCCGCAGACCTTGCAGAACCAGTGTTTGGCGGTCTTGCTGCCGAACTGGTAGAGGGCGAGAGACTCCTGTCCCGAAAGTAGCCGGAATCGTTTTGGCGGAACACGGTGATGCAGCGCGCCCTTCTTGGTGCAGACCGAACAGTTGCACTGCGTGGCGGTGCTAAGGTCAGTCTCAATCTCGAACCGAACCTGTCCGCAGTGGCAGTTCCCGTAATACATCCTCATATTGCACCTCGACGACAATGAGCCGGTCTGGCAGCTCGGCAATGCGCCGGCTCGTCCAGTGGTGAAACGGGTACAGCTCTATTACGGGCGGGTGCCCGAGTATATGCAAAGACGATTATCAGTCTATCTCTTCGGGTCGTCCGAAATAATACCCCTGACCCCAGCTGATGCCCGCGTCCTCGGCAAGCCGGGCAGTGGTTTCGTTCTCGATGCCTTCGGCGATGCTGACCAGGCCGAGATCCTGGCTGATACGCTGAATCCCGTTGACCATGGCCAGGACACGTGATTCATTGCCAGCACGCTGCACCAGTGCCATCTCGATCTTGAGGAATGATACCGGCAGGTCGGCAAGATAAAGAAACGACGAATAACCGCTGCCGAAGTCGTCCACCGCAAGCTTCAGTCCGAAATCCAGCAATGGTTGCAGCACTCGCAAGGCCTGCTGGGGATTTTCCAAAAACTCGCGTTCCGTGATTTCGATCACCAGAGGCATGTCCGAGATGCCGTGAGTGACGCTGCATAATTGGCACAGTGTTTCCAGGATCCTGTCCACCAGATCGGTGTGGTACAGCAGTCCTGTCGAGATGTTCACGAAATAGGGATGCAGCGGTCGGCCTTCTTGCCGGCACGCGTCGTGGTGTGCGATGACCTGGGAAATGATGGCGTGATCGATCCGGTGAATCATCCGCAGGGCGGTGGCGGACGCGATGAACTGCCCGGCCGGCATGAAACTTCCGTCCGGCAGCCGCAGACGTGCCAGGGCTTCTTCCGCAACCACCTGACGTTTGCGCAGATCGACAATGGGCTGAAAGGCCGGCCGTATCCGCTCTTGCGTCAGCGCCTCCTCGATCTGATGGCCGATGAAGAAGATCCCGGCGGACTCTTCGGCTGCTGTGGCAATTTGGTTGCGGCCGCGGCCCTTGGCCTGGTAGAGGGCGGAATCGATATGGGCCAGCAGGCTTTCGATCTGCGTGCCGTCACGGGGGTAGCTGGCCAGACCGATGCTGACGGACAGAGGTATGGATCGCCTGTCCGTGTTGGTCGCCAGCGTGGAAATCCGCTCCTGCATCCGGTTCGCGATGGGCTTGGCTGCCTCCAGATCCGCGCCCTGCAGCAGCGTCAGAAACTCGTCTCCACCCCATCGTCCCGCCCAGTCGTTTTTTCTCAGGGTTTCCTGCAGTGCGCGGGCGACGTTGACCAGCACCCAGTCACCGGTTGCATGTCCATACCCATCGTTGATCAGCTTGAGATAGTCGAGGTCGACCAGCATCAGACAGTACGGCTGATGGAGTTCTTCGGCCCGCGCATGCTCCGCGGCAAGCATCTCCTGCGCGACACCCCGGTTGAGCAGGCCAGTGAGCGCATCGTAACGGGCTTGATGGGCGAGTCGTGCCATGGTTTTTTCCTGCATGGCATCTGCAGCACGTTCCCGCAGGAGGACCCAATAATAAAATCCCCCGCTTCCCGCGAGCATCATCGCGATTAGCAAAAAAAGTAGATGGGTTTCTTGCCACCAGAGTGCGGCGACCGACGTCATCGGGGCAGCCACGAGCGCTGTCATCGGAAAGTGGCCGAGGCGACGATATGCGCCGATCATCCAGCCCGGCCCGAAGTCCGGATCGTCGTAAAATGTGCCGTTACCCCTCAGCGAATGGCTGCGCACGGCCTGTTGCAGCGCTCTGTCCAGCGTGTGGTGGTAGAGCGGCGTGGAACCATGTTGTCGTGGCCTTGGCCATAGTTCCTCGAGACCGCCGTCATCGCGCACAATGCCGATCACCAGGCCTTTCAGGGGAATGCGGTCGAGCTGCAAACTCCCCCACTGGGCCTCCTGGCGGCGCAGACGTAAGGGTGCAGTGAGCAGGAACTGTACCGAACCCGAAGGGGTTCGAACGGCGTAGCGCAGCGGAATCACCCAATGGTTGATCAGCGGGCCATGCGCCGGCCGGGCCACCACCAGACCGCGCTGTTCCTCGGCCCGATTCAATCCTGGCCACAGATCGGGATTACGATGGAAGTTAGGCAGTAAATGGCCCGGCGGGATGGCGGTGGAGGTGATGATCTGTCCATCCGGCCGTATCAGATTAACGCTGGCGACGCCGGGATAAATTCGCTGAAAATGTTTCAGCCAGACCCGAGCGCGCAGCGGGTGTTTCCATCCGTGTGTGTGTCGCAGCTCCATGCCTAACAGGCGCAGCGCGCTGCCGTACTGTCCGAAGGTAGTGTTCAAGGCATTGGCAACCACCTCACTGAGCAAGGAAAACCGCGTAAGTGTCACACGTTTCGTGACCTGCCAGGCGAACAGTCCGTACCATGTGCCAAATATCAGAAGGACCAGAACGGACAAGACGTAGGACACATGAAGGTGTATGCGCGTGTTCTCCGGTTTCAGAAAACCCCTCCACGGGCGTGCCGTTGGTTTGATGTGGTTCGAAGCCGGTTCATCGGTAAGGGCGGATCTTGCTGAGGTCACGTTTTCGCTCTCATGATGTCTAGTTTTTATCCCCGATATCGATCTGCAGCAGCTTGAGGCCGCGAGTCGGTCACGTTTGTGGAACCTCATTCTGGGTGTCCCAAGCGGCATTCATGGGTCCGATCTCCCTCCCTATCACAAAGTGGTTCCGGCCCTCCCTGTCCGGCCCCGCCCAGACATCGGTTGGCGGGCCGTCAACAGCCGGCTGACGTCCGTCTGTTTGTCAGAAAACGTAGCGATACCCCGGTTCGCAGTGAGGTCTATGTCAGACTATCCATAATAGATGGATGAGATTTCACGGCTTGTCGCAGTCTCTCCGCTGCAGTGAACGTCTGTGCCGTGTTGGCCTCACGAAAAAGGATGATGAATTCGTCCCCACCCCAGCGGGCGAGATGCACATCCGCCTGTAGTGTCTTGCGCGGGACGTTGAAGATGTGGTGCAAGACAAGATTTCCAGCTGGATGTCTATATTGATAAATAATAGTCGATGACCACTTTGAAGTTGTCCAGATCGCCGATCGGGATGAAAAAAATGGGTCTGATTCCGGTCGACGCAGGTGATTTCCTTCGCTAAACGGGTCCTGGCCGCGTGTCGGCTAGGCAGAACCGGTCTGACCATCGGGTAAAGCCTGCGTTCGGGGCGTGTCGATATGCATGCTGGAATTTCCCCGTAATTCCATTCCCATGTACTAAGCGCTGACCCATCCAGACTGGACGGTCCGTTTGTCTGTTCAGGCGGTTTGTGGGGAATCACCTGGGACAATAACCAACGCAAACGCGGAATCCTATTTACGTTTACGTGCGTTAACGGGCGGCGATCATCACCGTCTAGGTCACCAGCAACCGGTTGGGCTTAATCGCGACCAACTTCTGTTGGACGGGCGGGGCGAAAGTGCGACGTCGAACCGCCGGATGGTGATGTCGTACGGTTTCCCGCCAATGAAATCGCCGCTGGATCTGGATTTTGGTCACCAGATCCGCACACCGGGTGGGACCGGGTGAAACCGCCCTCCCGGAGATCGACTGGGTCAAGCCGCGCGTCGCAGGCCAGAGCCTGCCTGGTGTGCCCATTCGTGTTATGTGCAGACTGCGGAGAATTGAATCGTTGATGGCTGGAGATGACCCGGAACCTGAAGCCCAGGACACCGCAGCCCCCTGGGTTCCTGGTTCGGTTTAGAGATCTGGAGGTGGAACGGAGCGCCCCAAGGAATGTTCCGGACCCGGTCTTGCTCCCAAGTCCGGCATCAACCGCTGGCGCTACAGGACCGTCCGTACACCGGGTACTCGCACCGCGTGGCGAGGACTTCTTGTTCGTTCATCGGCCAGAAGGCAGCAGATGGGGCCGTTCGCCGGCGTCGGGAACCTGGTCTGGGGGACCCGGTTCCAATCCGCAGCGCTACATCGGCGATCCGAAACCGTGGGCCATCATGTGGGCGTCAAGAGAGTGGAATATCCAAAGCGACAGCCCGACCAGCAGCACAAAAAGAGGTACTGTCAGAACCAGGGCAATGGTGTGCCAACGCTGCGTCGGGGACCAGTCCAGATGAAACAGCAGACGCAGCTGGGCGATTACCGCGGCCAGCGCGATAAGCGAGACTGTGACTTTCTCGGCTATGGGGGGCAGTGTATGCCGGGTAACCAGCATCAGGGACGCCCCCATCATAGCAGTTGCCAGCATAAACCCGGCCATATAGTTGCCAGCCTTGGCCATCTGTACTTCAGGATGGTCGAGCGGGTTTCTGTGACTGGATGACATTGTAAGCCTCCTACAGATAGATGAAGGTAAAGACGCAGACCCATATGACCGCCTGGAACTGCCAGAAGATCTTGAGGTTCAGCAGCCGGTAGATGACTTTGTCAGTGAACCCCTGGCGCAGGATCTGGACGACCATGACGCCCATCCACAGCAGCCCGAAAATAAGATGGAGGCTGTGTGCCATCACCATCGCAAAGTAGGCCGACAGGAAGGCGCTGCGCTCGGGTGTGATGCCGTGGGTGATCAAACCAGAAAATTCACGGAACTCCATACCCAGAAAGACCACGCCGATGGCGAAAGCCACGGCAATGCCGCCGATGAGTCCGGCGCGGTTGCCGTGCTTGAGGGCAGACATGGACAGACCGACAGCCAAAACACTGGAGAATATCAGCAGCGTTTCCTGGAAGGCGAAGCGCGGATGCATGATGTCTGCGGCAGTCGGACCGCCTGCGTAATTGTGGCTGAGCACCGCAAAAGCAGTGAACATGGCGGCGAGAATCATGGCGTCGCTCAACATGTAGAGCCAGAACCCGAAGGTGCGGGTCGAGATCGTATCGTGCTCGTGATGCGAATCATCCCACAGGGTCGTTGTGCCTGATGACAGCGTGCCGTCGGGGTGATAGCCGCGATCCCACAGTGCATCGGAGTCCAGGCCGGCGATCTTGGTTTTTGCTAGAGCCATGAGTTGCTACTCCACTGAATTGAAAAGGCATGAGTGTCCGGGAACGTTTGCGACCCCGGACGTTGGTTCCGCCACAAAAAATGCGGTTCCGTTCACTATCAGGTCTCCTGTCCGGTCGGATGGAACGGGCCTTCCGGTGCCGCGCCATCTCCAGGTGATCGCGTGGTGCCCGGTACCACGGACACGAAGGAACCGCGCCGTTCCATGCGTTCTACATCCGCCGCCGGAATGACGTAATCCGTGTCCTGATTGCAGGACCGCAGGATGAGCGTAACCACAATGCCCCCCAGACCGAAAAGCGCGAGCCACCAGATCCGCCACACCATTCCGAACCCGAGGATGAAGGACAGGGCGCCGATGATGACCGGAACAGCGGTGTTCTTCGGCATGTGAATATCCTGGTAGCGCTCGGGCCGCAGGCTCGTGAACCCCTGTTCCTTGCGCCATGCCCATTCGTCGCGGGCATGAATCACCGGCGTGACCGCAAAGTTGTAGAAAGGCACCGGAGAATGAGTCATCCATTCCAGACTGCGCGTCGTCCGCCATGGATCCACGTTTACGCGATACCGGCGGCGATCGCGGATGCTGACGTAGAACTGCTTGGCCTGGTAGTACAGCGCAATCCAGTAGAGTCCGATACCGACTTCTTCGGCGATGATAAGGGGCATCCAGCTGGGATGAGCAACGTAGTCCAGCCTGCGGGTCATGCCCATGAAGCCAAGCGTGTACATGGGAATAAATACCATGATGGAGCCGGCGACCCAGTACCAGAACACGCGCCGCCCCAGACGTTCATCCAGCCGGAAACCGAAAACTTTCGGGAACCAGTAGCTGACCGCGCCCATGATGGCAAAGGCAATGAGCAGAACCATCGAGTGGAAATGGGCGATCACGAACACGCTGTTGTGGACCTGAAAATCGATCGCGGGTACTGCCAGCATCATTCCGGTCAGGCCGCCGATGAGCAGCAGGAACAGGGCCCCGATTGCCCACAGCATCGGCGTGTCGAAACGTATCCGCGCGCGGTACATGGTGAACGCCCAGTTGAACATTTTGACGCCCGTAGGAATGCCTACCAGCATGGTGGCGATGCTGAAGTAGGTATTGACCAGCGGTCCGGCGCCCATGGTGAAGAAGTGGTGGAGCCAGACCGTCCACGAGGCACCGGCGATCACCAGCGATGCAAGCACCATGGCGGTGTAGCCGAACAGTGGCTTTTCCGAAAATGTCGGAATGATCTCGGACAGAATGCCAAATGCGGGCAGCACCAGAAAATAGACTTCTGGGTGACCCCATACCCAGAAAAGGTCTGTGTACAGCATGAGATTTCCGCCCATGCCGGCGGTAAAGAAGTGGGTGCCGAGATAGCGGTCGAGCGAAAGCAGGGCGAGGGTCGCGCCCAGCACCGGAAAGGCGGTGAGGGCGATGATATTGGTGGCCATCGTCGTCCAGGTGAATACCGGCAGCCGCATCCAGGTCATGCCGGGAGCGCGCATCTTGACGATCGTGGCGATCAGGTTGATCGCGCCCAGGGTGGTGCCGATACTGCTGATCTGTATTGACCATATCCAGTAATCGACGCCGACACCGGGACTGTAGGGCAACTCGGTGAGCGGCGTCAGACCAACCCAGCCAGCATGCGAGAAGTCGCCCAGGAACAGCGAGAGCATCACCAGCCCGGCTCCGACCGCGGTCAGCCACAGCCCCACGGCGTTGAGGTAAGGGTAAGCCATGTCGCGGGCGCCGATCTGCAGCGGCACGATGATGTTCATCAGACCGACCAGGACCGGCGTCACCGCGAACAGCAGCATGATGGCGCCGTGGGCGCTGTAGACCTGGTCGAAGTGGTATGGGGGCATGAAGCCGTGCACCGCCCCCAGGTGTCCGGCGGACTCGGGGCCTACGGCCATCACCTGCTGGGTGCGTATCAGCACGGCGTCGATGAAGCCGCGAAACAGCATGACGAGACCGATAATGATGTACATCACGCCGATTTTCTTGTGGTCAACCGTGGTCAGCCACTCGCGCCAGAGATATCGCCAGTTTCCGGTGTAGGTGACGCTGCCGACGAGAACCAGGGCTGCAAGGGCCGCGAACAGAAAGGCGCCGATGATGACGGGGTTGTCGTAGGGAACCTGACTTAGGGTCAGGCGTCCGAAAAGCGGGGTCCAGGGGCCTTGCAGGTGAACGAGCATACGGTATGTCTCCTCGATTCTGTCCGGTATCGGTTACATGTGCACGGTCATCGCCATAGGCGTGACGAAAACCTTGCCCATCCTGACCTCTTTCATGACGTGATCGAAAAGGCCAGCCTGTACATGGGAGTAGTACAGTGGCGTGTGATGGAGGTTGATGGTGGGCCTGGCGAGCGTGTTAAACGCCGTGTAGGTCAGGTGACGCGGGACTCCCTGCATCTGCGTTGTCCACTGCAGGAATTCCTTCTTCGAAACCGCCCGTGTCGAGAACTGCATCCACGAAAA
Organism: Pseudomonadota bacterium; assembly: GCA_021785515.1. Classification (GTDB taxonomy): domain Bacteria; phylum Pseudomonadota; class Gammaproteobacteria; order Acidiferrobacterales; family UBA6901; genus JAJYCY01. The sequence continues at coordinate 240,448 of JAJYEX010000002.1, forward strand.
TCCGGGGCCGCTGAGGGCGGCGGAGAACCCCCGGTAGGTTCCCGGATCGCTCACGAGCATCGTCTGTTCAGTGGGCATCCCGGGCATCACGTAAATCTGGCCGACCAGCTTCGGGATGAAAAAGCTGTTGGTAACCGTCGCCGAGGTCAGGTGGAACTGGACTGCAGTGTGTGCCGGGATCACCAGTTCGTTTACAGACGCGATGTGCTGCTTGGGGTAGACGAACACCCACTGCCAGTCGGTGGTGATGACGTCGACCTCGAGCGGATCGTGGTCCTGGTGTGCGAGGACCAGCGGATGGTAGGGATTGACCTGAAGCGTGCCCTTGTAGGAGTAGTAGCTCAGTGCCCCGACTACCATGAGGGGGATGCTCCAGACGACCACTTCGACCGCTACGGAATGGCTCCATTTCGGATCGTAGCGGCCTTTGCCCGTGGAAGCGCGGTAGCGCCATAGAAAGCCGATGACGAGCAAGGCGGTGGGGATGACGATGCCGAGCATGATGCCGACGTCGATGGCCATCATGTGCAGTTCAGTGGCGGCGATGGGTCCCCTGGGATGAAGGAGGGTCAGGCTGTGGGTGCTGCAGCCTGTCAGTACTGCCCCCAGGGCCATCAGTATCAGCGCCGAGACCGGCTTGCCATATCGGCGCGAGGAACAGGTGGGGCTCGGGGTTTGGTGCAGTTCAGGGCTGGAAGTGTCTAGGTGGCCTGGGTTCATCATCGTGATGCCCCCGAAGCACGTAAGGTTTCCAAAACTCGGATCCAAGTTGGACTGAATGCGTGATTAACGGTTAAAAAATAAGGTGTTATCATGTTTTCCCCTACCCAAAACAGACCGTGATTACCTACGGCATGTGCAGAGTATGGGTGAGTCTAAATAAGAAGTTAAATTAAAAATAATATAACCATATACTAATGCAGTTTATAGCCAATCCAAGAGCACCATGACTAGACCATGGGTTTCGTTTGATGCCCATCGACCCTGACTGAAAGAATTAATTAGGCGAACACTCGGTCAGTACAGCCCCACGAGGACAGCCGGGGTAGCGTCTCGGTCCCGATCCGTTGAGTGGTTGATGTCAGCCTGTTCGGCGGGATCGGTGGCACGACCCTCCGGTCAAGTTTCTGCGGGAATATGTCTTATAATGCGCAGTTTCAAAGGAGGATATTCCCATGACTGGCACCGCCTACACCTATCAAGACGGCTCCACCGCGCTGGAAGGTTATCTCGCTGTCGATTCAAGCAAGCCGGCAAAACGCCCGGGCGTTCTCGTATTCCATGAATGGATGGGTGTCGCAGACCATGAAAAGGCTGCCAGCGACGGTCTTGCCCGGGCCGGGTACATCGCCCTGGCGGGGGACATCTTCGGCAAAGGCAATCGCCCGTCGACGATGCAGGAGGCTGCGGAAAATGCCAACCGCTACCGCGCCGGGGACCGTGCGCTGATGCGCCAGCGCGCAGTGGCGGCCATGAAGGCCCTGAGTGCGCACCCTTTGTGCGACGGGAGCCGGATTGCCGCCATCGGATTCTGCTTCGGGGGCACGGTCGCGCTGGAACTGGCGCGTTCCGGTGCCGATCTGCGCGGGGTGGTGACCTTCCACGCGGGTCTGGGCACTGAGCGTCCGGCTGCCGCCGGTACCCTTAAGGCCCGGATCCTGGCCCTCCATGGCGCCGAGGACCCTTTTGTGCCGGCAGCGGAAGTCGCTGCCTTCCAGACGGAAATGCGCAAAGCGCAGGCCGACTGGCAGTTTGTGCAATTCAGCGATGCCGTGCACAGCTTCAGCAATCCTGGTGCCGGCAACGAGCCCGGGAAGGGTTTTGCCTATAACGAACGCGCAGCGCGCCGCAGCTGGGCCATGATGCTTGGGTTCTTTGGAGAGATTTTCGCCTGAGCAGCGGGGTTTGCCGCGGTGACGCGGCCAGGCGGGTGCCGGCTTGGCCTAAGCCGGCAGGAAATCGCGATCAGGCAGGAGCAGATGCGTACCGAGATTATCCTGCGCCCCGGTTTGCGCGCGCAGTAGTGTGGCCGCGCCGGCCACGACGGCCGGATGGTGCGGTGTTCTAGCCGAGCGCGGAGAGCAGCGTGGAACGCGCCTCCAGCGCAGCCCGGACCGGCGCAAGTGCCGCCATTACCTGGTCAGGGTCGAATGGCTCCTGCGAGACTTCTCGCAGGAATTGCGCCGCGCACTGTGCGACGTCCATGTCGGCTTCCGTCAGTCGTGCAAGCAGGTCGCCCTCATTGCGGTGACGCTGCCATACCCTGTCATTTTCCGGAACCGGGGCGTTGCGCACCGCCACCTCTACCGCTTCGATGGCCTGCTGGGCGCGAACATAGCTCTGTGCCTTCTCGACGGCCGAGCTGTCGGGGAAGGGGTTTTCCCTGGTCGGCATTCTGAAGTGGTTGCGGCGATAGTCCGATTCCCTGCCGGAGAGCGTGGCACGTGCCTGCGTGAGCCAGTGTGAAACTTCGGCGCGGACCAGCAAGTCATCGGCGCGATCCTTGTTTTCCTGCCGGTAGGCGTTGTATCCGTAGCCGTAGAATAGATTGACGACAAACCGCCGCAACGCCGGCGCGCCGTCGATCGAATTCGGTACGACAGAAAGCGCTAAATCGTGCGGCATGGCGCTAGGTCTGTTTTGACGGCGACGGGTTGGCCGACGGATTGGCGTCCCAGAAGCCCTGAATCGAACCGCCGACGAAGTACGGCTTGCCGACCGCAGCATTCGGGGCAGAAACCAGTCCCTTTTCAGCCATCTTGAGCGCCAGGTACATGCGCGCGGCATCCATCTCCGACATGCCGAAGGCACGCAGGGATATGAGTTCACGCATGCGCGGGTCCGCCGGCAGGATCAGAACCTTGAGATCATTGAGATGCACGCCGTAAATGGCGAGGAAATCCTTGAGGTGTCCTTGCGCAAGCTCGATGATCTCGCGGATATGTGCGTTGATCTGCTCCATCGGCGTGACCTGAACGATCTGGTTGATGGACTGTTCTATTACCGGACCGGCGTAGTTCGCCAGCTCATCGACCAGGATCGAATCCTTTTTGAAAGGCATGTGCGTGATGAGCTTGACGGCATCTTCTTTCGAATCGATATGAACGTAGTAATCGACTACGTATTCCATCATGGCCATCTCGGAGGAGGTGGCGAACCCCTTGTTCTGCACCCGTAGCTTGCTGCGCTGAACGAAAATTGGTTCGTACTCCCACGGCGACTGGCCGGAAAAGAAGGCCTTGGTGATGCTCCCGAGCAGAGGTTTGTCCGGCGTCTGTATCGGGTACTGGCCTGTTTCATACACATCAAGCACCGCGCCGCGCGATTTGAGGACGGCAAAATGATTGCTTTCCACCGTGAGCAGGGATCCGGAGACGATGTTGGGGTCGGGATACTTCCATGCGAGCGTCTCGAGCCCCATTACGTCGGTGCCGTCATTGCGCATGGTTGAGATGACGGTACGGGTAACTGCCATGTGAATCTCCTATGCGTGGTGTGTGATTGCGGGGGTTTTTCGGATGCCGTTCATGGCCTAGGTGACCGGTTCCGGAAACGCCGAACCATTTTCCTGGTCCCTGAAGCCTGCCGCACCCTCTGTGAACTGCAGTTTTACCGGCTGAGTGTAGCAGGTTCCCGGAAGCCTGCCTTGGGGCTACTGGCACCGCGGCCGGCAGGCAGGCGGGCGGGCGGGCGCCTCTGGCCGGCCACAGCCCGGGACGCGACGTCACGTCATTCCGCTGCCATGTAACTGACGGGTTGCTGGCAATTCCCGCAAGCGTGCGCGTGATGGCTTCGTTCGGCAGGCGCACCTCGACCGCGGTCTGGAGGTTTTCACATGATGCCGGTCTTCGCGTTTGTTGTGTTTTTCCATCGGTCACGTCAATTTTGGTGATTCGGCTGCTGCTGCTGCTGCTGCTGCTGGTGTTGCTGGTGTTGCTGCCGAACGGTAGAACGTACAGCCGTTCGTGTCCCGGGATTGAACAGGCGACTGCGTGATTGGCAAATAGAATCGGCAGTTTTCGGCGATCAGGGTGATGGATTACCGGCATCTTGTTGGTCCTTAGTTTAATTCTTAAATTCAGCGGGACCTGATTGGGGTTCCGGGCCGAAGTTCATGCCCGGGCGCGCTTCTGTTGTTGGCGGAAAGGCCTCGTGCAGATCCGTGCAGCTTCAGGCGGCCTGTTCATGAGCGGGTGGCACAGTGTATGCCGCCGCGTAAACGTGTTTCTGGACACGATCTCAATTGTGGCAATTGGTACAGACACGCGCCGGTCCGATAGCGTAAGAATGTCTATGGGGAGAAAAGAAATTTGTATGACACTTCCCTTTTGTCCGAATGGCGAAACGATTCAACCACTGTCTGGATTAAAAGAGGAGCAACAAAATGATGAGTTTTTCGAGCAACGGCAGGTTGAGGGCGTCCGCGTGGTCCGGAGCACTTGCGACACTGGCTGTGGGTGCGCTGATGGTGGTAACCCGAGATGCTGCCGCCGCCACTGCGGCAGCTCAGGCGGGGGCTGCACACGCAGCCACGGCGAGCCATGAACTGGGGATCATTGCCGGTGAGCTGAAGCCGGCCAAGCCAGCGTTCACAACGTCGGTCGGAAAGTGGATTGCGCCGCTCATGTACATCGGTTCCTTCGCGTTGCTTGCCAATGGGCTGATGCACCTCGACCCTGCACGCAAGCGCGCCAGCGAACTCGGTGTGGGCATCATCACCGCCACGGCGGGGCTGATGTGGTGGCCATTCCTGATCGCCATGATTATGGCCCAGGGACTTGGACCTCTCACCAACTTTGTGACTGGACTGGCGGGGATGTACTCGTTTTTCTTCATCGCGCTCGGGTTGTCGCAGATCTTCCAGGTGCCCAAAAAGCAGCTCGGAGCGGTGGCGATTTTCATCGGTTGGTTGACCGGAGCCTATGCCTGGTATTTTCTCAAGGCACCCGCCCCTGGTGGCGGAACCTGGGTTTACCACTTCACGATCGCGCTGGTGTGGTTTATCGCCATGAACCTTGCCGGTTTGTTCATGCAGGGTCGCATGAACGAAAAACTGCTTGGTTGGGTCGTAACATTTGCCGCGATCTATACGTTCGCTGTGCCGGCGCTACTGTGGTCCATGCCGCCGGGACACCAGGGTCCGTTCTGAAGAAGAATGCATCGATACACCTGAACCAACACGACGAAAATAGGAGGTTATCATGATACCTTGGCCGCTCGTAACGTTTGCCATTATCGGCTGGGCGTTTGCTGTGGTGGTGTGGCTGTCGCTGCCCGCCAACTGAGTGTGCATATCAGATTGTTGACGTGAAGCCTTGGGGCAATGCGGCCGGAGCCTGTGGCGGGCCTGCTGCATTGCCCCTTTTCTGTGCGGTTCGAAAGAACCGGGTCAGCCGGACCGCATGCGAGCCCGTCGACGGGAACGTACCGTGTGCATGGCCCTCCCGGCTGGTTGCATGACGGATGTTCGCGGGTGTCTGGTCCTGAGGTCACGCACGGGGACCAGGCGGGTGGGCGAAGGCCACCTTGCCAAGGACAGCCGCAACGTCGTTGAGCCGGCGCATATCGAGCGTCGGGTACGCATCGGAAACGCGGGTCGCCTGGCTTAAGCAGGGCGACGGTGAAGAAGTCTCTGAAAAAGGGTGCGGCGCGAAATGGGAGGGGGTCATCCGGCGCAGAGCCAATGGCCAACGGGCGACCGCAAGAAACCACGTTTCTTCGCCCGAAGGTGACAGCCTTCCCCAACGATGGCGCGAGCCGTATGAATCGAGAGATTCATGTGCGGATCCGTGAACACCGCCGGGTGAAATTCCCCTGGGTTACCCGCAACCGCGCGGGTGCGGCCCGGTCGTCCGGTTACGCATCGCAAGGGCCGGTGCACAATCGGCGCGTATTCGCATCCAATTGATTTTGTCTTTCCCGCCGATTCTGGCACCGCTTTTTCCTCTTTTCCCGGCTGTGAGTTGAGGGAACCAAGGACTTTGTCCGGCATCAGTCTATATTTTAAGGCAAGAAGACGGATGTTATCGCCTGCCAACGGAATACGGTGCCGACCCCGGCTGATGGAACCGATATTGATGACGCCAGTCGATTTGCGCCCAATCGGGCGGCGCGTAGAATGCAGTGAGACCCCTGGGACGGCTGAGGGCACGTGGCATGGCCGACGCCACGGTGCGATGAGCTGCCCGGCTCGATGGTGCGGACGGACCAGCATGGATCCTGGGCCTCTACTAAAATTGCTGCCGGTCAGGAGAAACAGCTGGGATGCCCTGCTTATGCTATTGCGCCGCCCCGAAAGGCTAAGCCGGTTGAGTCCGTGGAGTGTGGTGGGCGTTGCGCTCCGCGTGCGACCCGCGCAGGCCCGGGTGCAAATTCCGGCGGTGTATCGGCGTCCTGTTGCTGTCCCGATACATTATATGGTGCGGTTCGTGTTCGGACTGTGGATCTGGATACTGCTCACCGGGGCGTGCGCTGCGGCGTCCGGTGGCATCCTTGTGATCGCCAATCCTGCGGTGCCTGTCAGCACGGTGTCCATGACCGGCTTGCGCGCTATTTATCTGATGCAGATGACCCGCTGGCCTGATGGTACCCCGATCGTGCCCGTTAACCGCGACAGTGAGAGCGCGTTGCGTGATCGCTTCTCGCATTTGGTTTTCGACGCGCCGCCCCGTGACTTCGCCCGGTACTGGATACGTCTGCATGCCCAGGGAGAGAGTCCGCCGCTGGTGCTCGGGTCCGACCGAGACGTGGAGTCGTTCGTGGCGCACGTATCCGGAGCAATCGGCTATGTCGCGGCGCCTGCGCGGCTGCCTGGCGTCAAGATTCTGAGACGTCTGCCGTGAAGTGGACCAGCGGGTTAAGCCACTCTATCGCAGTGCGGATGCTCGCGCTTCTCGCAGGCATCTTTCTGCTGACCTATTTCAGTATTTCCGCCATTGTTCTTACCCGCGTGCGCGATCATCTGCAGGACGCCGCCATGCGCGCTCAGGTCGACGGTGCACGGCTGCGGGTTGAAAGCGTTCGGAGGCTATTTGCCCAGCAGGTCACCAATATTCGTGCATGGGCCAGGCTCGATGAGATGAACGACTTGGTGACTGATGACATTGACCAGCGGGTTGCCCATGCGCTGCGGCAGATGGGCCGTGATTACGCCATTCCCGGAACGCTCTATGCATTCGACCGTTCCGGCCAGCTGGTTGCTGCGAGCACCGCTGTCCCCGATTCGAAACTGCGCATGCCGCGGCTTTGGTACCCGCGATCTGGTACAGGGGTTCGCTTTGTTGACAAGTCGACCGATCCGTACGGTGGCCAGCAGGTTGTCGCATTCAGCGCGCCTGTTTACGCAAGCTATTCCTCGCATGCACGCATCGGAACCCTGGTGCTTGCCTACCGCTGGTCCGCCGTCAGTTCGATCCTGTCGTTTGGAAACGTTCATCTGCTGATTGCAGGCAGTAATGGAACACCCGTATTTTCCACACTTCCCGGGCTGTCGGCTCCGGCAATGCGACAGGCTCTGGCTCGCGGTCGGCTGCAAGTGGGCCGGCAGACCTACGCGGTCACCCGCGTGCGTATGCCTGCCGGCCGATTTACACCGCGATGGATAGTGGCGGTTGCCAGTTCCGGTGCAGAAGTCACGGGCCCCATACGTCTGGCATTGGAGCAGATCGGCCTGCTGGGAGTTGTGCTGACGATTCCCATGGCAGTTCTCATCGGAATGGCAACCCGCCGATTCATAGACCCTATCCGGCGGCTCACTGTCGCAGCGGAAGAAATCAGCCGGTCGGCGGACTCTTCGCGGCGGGTCAAGGTCGACCGTGCGGACGAGATTGGCGCACTGCAGGAAGCCTTTAATCGGATGGTTGCGCGCCAGCAGGACGCCCTGGAGAAGCATGAAAGGGCGGTGCAGTCGGTCTCGCAGTTGAACGAGTCCCTGCAGAATCTGGCGATGACGGACGCGTTGACCGGGCTGCCGAACCGTCGTGCTGCCGAGGCGCGCCTGAAGGAGGAGTTTGCGGCCGCACGCCGCGCGGGAGCGTCACTTTCGGTGGCACTGTTTGACTTGGATCACTTCAAGGCGGTGAATGACCGCTATGGGCATGACACCGGAGATTACGTGCTCCAGCACAGTGCTGCCACAGTGCGTAGCGCCCTGCGTGCGGGCGACTGGGCGGCACGTTGGGGCGGCGAGGAGTTTCTTCTGGTGTTTCGCGATGCCGGACTGGCGGACGCGCACGCGGCCGCGGAACGCGTTTGCGATGCGCTCCGTTCAGCTGTTTTTGAGCTCAATGGTGTTCCAATGGCGATCCGCGCGAGTGGCGGGCTCAGCACTCTGCGCGAGGCGACACGTGATCTGGCGCAAATGTTGTCCGAGGCTGATCATTGCCTGTACGGAGCCAAGCGCAACGGCCGCGATCGCGTGGTTCACGCTGAGCAGATAGCGAGCAATCTCGCGTGGAAGACGGGCCAGCTTAGTGAGGCGCTGCAGAAGGGCCGGGTGGTGCCTGCGTACCAGGTGATTGTGGATCTGGCCTCGGGGCAGCCGGTTGCCGAAGAGGTCCTCGCGCGCATTCTACTGCCCGACGGGCGTATTGCGATCGCCGCGGAATTCATCGATGCGGCTGAAGACATAAATGTAGCGCACCTTGTCGATACCACGATTACCCGTCAGGCTATCGCGCGCTGCGCCGGATTCGCAGACGGGTCGTCCGGAAGTGCGCGGCGTGCTTATTTTCTGAATCTGTCGCCGCAGTTCCTTGCCCAGCGGCAAAACATGATCGAGCTGTTGGCGGAGCTCAAACGCGCCTTCCCGGTGTGCACGCAGACCGGCGCGAGCGGAGCAAGCCCCATCGTGCTGGAGATCGCGGAACGCCCGACGCTGCTCGACATTCGGCGCCTACGGGAGGAGTTGCAGCCGCTTCTCGATTTCGGGTGTCGCATTGCGCTTGACGATTTCGGGAGCGGATATTCATCGTTTCTCTATCTTGCTGAATTGCCGGTGAGCTTCATCAAGATCGAGGGGTGGATGGTGCGCAGCCTTAATTCAAACGGGAACATACGACGCATCCTTCAGAGCATTGCCGTGCTTGCGGGCGAGCTGGGCATCACTACCGTGGCAGAGTCGGTGGAGGATGCGGCTACTGCACAGCAGTTGCGGGACATCGGTATAACGTGGGCGCAGGGATACTATTTTGGAAAGCCGCAGTGCGACGGCTCCGATGAGCAGCTCGTTCGGGCTTGACCCGCGTGAAGAAAATGAAGTGAACTCGGCCCAGTTCGAAGCGCTGGCTTCGGCAGAGGGGCCGGAGCATGTCGGCAGCTAGACGGGACGGCGCCAGCGTAGATGTAGGCCACGGTCCCGCAGGAGCTGGAGGGTCGGTTCGAGACATTGACCAACAAATGCGGCACGCTGAGGACTGGAGCGGGCCGCGCGTGCCCAGCGGTGTCCGGGAGTGAGTCCGGCAGCCTCGTACAGTGCTGGCGATGGGTAGTAGAACAGCTGCACGAACTGGCTGATCATCTTGCGCGCAACAGGTTTCAGGGCCACGCGGGCTGCTAGGGAAAGATCCGCCAGCCGTTCCTTGAGCACCTCGAGCGCGTAGGCAATATGGCGCGCTTCGTCGATGACGTGGGCAGTGGACATCTCTACGATGGCCGGACAGATATCGTGACTGTGGCGGCGCAAATACCGGTTTAGCCGATCGGGCATCTCCTCTCCCAGGAGGATGGCCAGCCAGAAGCCGGCTGACTCCATAGGGGCATGGCGGCCGAACAAGTCAGCCAGCAGGAACCGGGGAAGCCGCCTCGGGGGCGTGGCGAGGCCGCTACGCTCTATCAGTTCCACGAACATGAGGCTGTGACCCGCCTCTTCGCGCAGCTCGTGCAGCCGGTATCGCAGGGTGGCGAGATTGTGGTGGCGAGAACGCAGGGAGTGCACGATGCGTTCCATGAAAATACCCTCCAGCCACAAGCCGGCGTCTACGAAGTTCAGAAACTCGTACTGGGAAAGCCGGCGGCGCGTCTCCGGTGGCAGGTTCATGAAGGCCGGTATCCCGTGCAGGGAAATGGCCTCCTGCGGTAGCCACAGCTGGCTGGTGGTGAGCAGGTCCCAGTGAATCTTCGTCAATGGGTCAAAGTATGGAGTGCTGTTGCGGCTTAGCTGCTCCACAAGGTTTGACGGGGAGTAGGGCTGCATGCGCGGGACCTTGGGTTTCCTGACTACTGACCGGAATGTCGGGTATACTCCGTTGCGTGAGACGCAGGAGTAGTTTACCCTTGCGCGTCCTATCCGGGTAGCAAACCCGGTGCGTTTTTCCGGAGAGGTGTCCGAGCGGTCGAAGGAGCACGCCTGGAAAGTGTGTGTACGTCAAAAGCGTACCGAGGGTTCGAATCCCTCCCTCTCCGCCAGTTCCGGAAGGGTTTCCCATGGGAATCAGGGGCATGCATGGGATGGATTATTATTTTCCTCCGTTCTGGCCCCAGGTCCACACCCGCCCGAGGTGACAAAGTGCCTCCTCCGAGCGGGCTTTAGGACAATACCTTCTCATCAATATCTTAGGATAGACATGCCAGTGGTCAGCCGGCCTTCGCCGGACGGGTTTTGTGTGCGTGCGCCCGGTGCTGTTTGCCCGATAATGGACGAAACCAGTCCGCCATCTCTTTTCCTGCCGCGTCTTGGTGTAGGAGGTTTGTTCGCCGCGGATTTCTGACGACGATGTATCGTGCTGCGGTGTGCGACGCGGGCGTTGTCCAGTCGTCTCAGGCATCCCGGCCCAATCCATGGTTCAGCCCGGTGGACTTTTGATGCATGTGGATCACGGCGAAGTAACGTCTATCGCCCGAGCAGGTGGTCCGTCCGGCCGCCTCATCGATATGCGTCAAATCCGAGTCAGACAATCCGACGTCCGTGGTTCAGCCCGGTGGACTTTTGATGCATGTGGATCACGGCGAAGTAACGTCTATCGCCCGAGCAGGTGGTCCGTCCGGCCGCCTCATCGATATGCGTCAAATCCGAGTCAGACAATCCGACGTCCGTTGCCGCCGCATTCTCGACGAGCCTGTCTGCCCGTCTGGTGCCGGGAGTGGGTGTGACATCGGGTCCCCAGCTTAACAACCATGCCGGCGCCAGGAATGGTGGGAGCGCTTTGCCGTCTCCCCGTCGTCTCCTGGTTGCAGGCGGCTGCGATAGTCTGCGCTCGGGGAGATCAGTCCTCAGCATAGCGTGCTTCACGTGGCCTCGAACGCTGATTTGACGGTTGTCGTGTTTTAAAGCCACGGAGAACGATCGTCAAAAACCCGGTTGCCTGGTGGTGGACGCACGACATCATTGACGGACGTCGAATGGGTTATAAAAACAATTTGTCTGGAAGGCGTTGCGATGGTGCGTGGCGCGGGACGATATTGCAGCCACTGTCGTCCGAATATCTATTTAACATATTGATTATTCAATGTAACTTTTGGATGCCACGGCAATTTTTTCCGGCTACCGGGATGTGGTGCGAAACTGGTGCAAATTGCTTGAAACTGTGCAGGGCGCTGTGTACGCTTTTAATTGTGTCAGCCAGAACCATCGCTCAGCATGTGGGTGAGCCATAAAGAAGAGTCTAAAGGGGGTAACGGCATGACTAGTGCGTCGACCCGTCGTGGTAGCAAGCTCTGGTATCTGTTGTTGATCATTCCGTATATCGGTGTGCTCTGGGTTCCGTTCTACAATTCATTGCAGCCCGAGTTCAACGGCATACCCTTTTTCTACTGGTACCAGTTTCTTTGGGTCATCATCAGCGCGGTGTTGACGTGGATTGTCTACCGCGCAACGGAATAGCAATTCCGTTGCTTAACTTTAATAGGGATTAATAATCATCCTTTCCTGATGAACTGAAACGCGGTGCCTGGGTACTGAGAGCCAAACGAGGAGATCTCCGTGAACTGGACTGCATTGACCGTTTTCATCCTGTTGTTCGCGGTTGTCACCGTATTGGGGTTTGTAGCTGCGCGCTGGCGCAGGGGTGATCTCAACCAGCTGCACGAGTGGGGGCTCGCAGGACGGCGTTTTGGAACCGTGGTGACATGGTTCCTGCTGGGCGGGGACCTCTATACTGCCTACACCTTTATCGCCGTGCCGGCGCTGATGTTTGGGGCTGGTGCCATCGGGCTGTTCGCGCTGCCGTATACCATCGTTGTCTATCCGTTCGTGCTGATGGTTTTTCCGCGTCTCTGGTCGGTGGCCCATAAGCGCGGCTACATCACCGGCGCCGATTTCGTGCATGGCCGCTATGACAGCCCGGCGCTGGCCTTGCTGATCGCGTTGACCGGTATTCTGGCGACTATGCCGTACATTGCCTTGCAGCTTGTGGGCATACAGGTGGTGATCGGCGCGATGGGATTCAACGGGACCGGATGGGTCGGCGACCTGCCGCTCATCATCGCATTTGCCATATTGGCAGCCTATACCTATACGAGCGGTCTGCGTGCGCCCGCCATTATCGCGGTGGTGAAGGATACGCTCATCTACATAACGGTCATCGCCGCCGTCATCATCATTCCGGAACAGCTTGGAGGGTATGGCCACATCTTCGCTAGCATTCCGGCGAAAAAGCTCCTGCTCGCGACTCCGCCGGCAGGAAGTTGGGGCGCGTACAGTGCCTACGGTACGCTGGCATTCGGTTCTGCGCTGACCCTCTTTCTCTATCCGCACTCGGTCACCGGTGTCCTGAGCGCCAGCAGCCGCAAGGTCATCAGGCGCAACACGGCGCTGCTTCCGGCCTACACGTTTCTGCTTGGCCTTATTGCGCTGCTGGGATACATGGCGATTGTGTCCGGGGTGCGCGATATGCCGCAGTATGCGCCGTATTTCAAGCAGTATGGACCGAACTTTGCCGTGCCCGCGCTGATGTTGCATTCGTTCCCGGCGTGGTTCGCGGGGTTTGCATTCGGCGCCATCGCGATCGGTGCGCTGGTCCCCGCCGCCATCATGTCCATTGCGGCCGCCAATCTCTTTACGCGTAACATATACCGGCCCTACGTGCAGCCAAATTGCACCGAGAAGCAGGAAGCCAGTATGGCGAAACTGGTCTCGCTTGTTGTCAAGGTCGGCGCGCTGGCGTTCGTCATATTCCTGCCGCTGAAGTACGCTATTCAGCTTCAGCTTCTCGGTGGAGTGTGGATCATCCAGACACTTCCGGCTCTCGTCATCGGCCTGTTCAGTCGCTGGCTGCATCGCTGGGCGCTCGTTCTCGGGTGGGCGGTCGGGATGGCCAGCGGAACGTGGATGGTGGCAAAGCTGCATTTCGCGGGTACAGTCTATCCGCTGCACATCGACGGTCTGGTGGTGCCCGGTTATGCGGCGCTGTACGCCTTGGTCATCAATCTGGTTGTGGCAGCCGTGTTTACCGTGGTGTTCAATGCGCTGGGAGTGGCACGCGGGAAGGATCACACTGCCGGTGTGGATTACGAATCTGAGTGAAGTTGAGGGCGGCGGAACTCGATGTGCCACCGCTGCACCGCGAGGAAGGTGAGGAAACGCAGCCCAGCCTCCGGTCACGCGCGGAGCGCGGGCCTGGAGCAAGGCCTATACGGGGTTAGTCTGTGGTAGTGGGGGGCTGCTGCGGGCGTGGCGCAGGCTGGTGGTGGTGTGAGCGGCTTTCCCTGCGATGTGCTGCCGGTCGGTTGTTCCGGCAGGAATGGGTGCGGCCTCATTTCACAACGGGTGACACGCCTCGGCAGTGCGGGCGGTTTCTGCCGATTGCCGCGCAACGCCTGCAGTTCTTTCCGGACCGTGCAAAGTCACGATGTTATCCGTCCTGCAGGGTGTTTCTGCTTCGTGACCGCTAGAAGTGGAATAGACCCATCAGCGCGCTGTTCGTCCCTGCCAAAAAAATTTGCTCGTCAATCTGGTCTTCGCGACGCGTTAGTGGTGAAATGTTCTGCATGGACTGCACAACAGCCGAATGTGCAGGTACGTCAGACGAACAAGATCAATAACGGGAAGCGTTCCAATGCGGATCTTCGCTGCCCCGGCGCGGGGGGCAAGGGAAATTTCCGATTCGGTGCAGCATCGCGGCCAGCAGTGAGCGGCCTGGCGACACACGCGGACAGGATGTCTTGTGCCCGATTCCCAGAACCTGCAACAGGAACTGAATGGCCAAGCCTACCGGCATACGTCTTATTACCGCCGCACTTATAGCGGCAGTTTTGGTTATCGCCTACCTGTCCTGGAAGCCGCTGAGAAACCTGCTGTTTGGCCCACCATCCGGACCCGCAACGGTTACCGTATCAGGCAACATCGAAGCGCATCAGAGCGTCCTCAGTTTCACACAGATCCAGGCACCCATTGTCTATCTGCCGTTTGATGAAGGGCACTACGTCAAGGCCGGTACTGTCCTTGCGCGGGTCGACGACCGGTACTATCAGCAGCAGTACCAGATAGACCAGTCCAACCAGAACGTCGCGCGGGCGCAGGTCGTCGTGGCGCAGAAGAATCTGATAGCTGCACGCAATACTGTCGCGAGTGACCGGTTTGATCTGGTCGAGAAGGAGCGGGATCTGCTGCGTGACAGGGTCCAGCTGAAATACGGTGCCGTTTCGCGACAGACCTACGACCAGGCACTTACCGCCAGAGACCAGTCCCGGGCCGCACTTGCGCGCGATCAGGCGCTGGTCGGTATTGCCGGGGCGAATATTCGGCTGGCGCGCGCCAACCTCTTATCGGCAACTGCCAGAGTCCATCTGGATCGGGTGACCCTGTCCTACACGAGCCTGCGTGCTCCGTTCAGCGGCGTGCTTGCGGTGCGCGAGGCTGAGCTCGGCGAACTGGCGGCACCCGGGGTGGCGATCTTCACGCTCGATGATCTCGACCATGTCTGGCTTCGGGCCTACGTGAACGAAACGGATCTCGGCAAGGTGCGGCTCGGCGAACCGGTAACCGTCACCACCGATACCTATCCGGGAAAGGTCTATCATGGCCGGATCGGCTTTATTTCCTCGCAGGCCGAGTTCACGCCGAAGACGGTCCAGACGCATGCAGAGAGGGTATCTCTGGTGTACCGGATACGCATCGATATCGCCAACCCCACCCATGAACTGCTTCCGGGAATGCCGGCAGATTCGACGATTCCGCTGCTGCAGGCAGGGAGATGATGGCAACCCCGGCAGATACTGCGATCCGGGTTCAGGGGCTGAGCAAAAGCTTCGGATCGGTGCGGGCAGTGGCCTCCATCAGTTTTGACGTGGTCCGGGGCGAGATCTTCGGCCTTGTGGGACCGGACGGGGCAGGCAAGACAACCACCATGCGAATGCTTGCGGCGGTGCTGCAGAGCGACGAAGGCGAGATCATCATCGATGGCGTGAACGTCGCCGCCGAGCCGGAGCGCGTCAAGCGGCGCCTGAGCTACATGCCGCAGCGGTTTGGTCTCTATGACGATCTCACGGTTTCGGAGAACATTTTTTTTTACGCCGAACTATTCGGTGTATCGCGCACAGAGCGCACAACCCGTAGTGAGACACTGCTCAATGCCGCTGGTCTGTTGTCCTTCCGTCGCCGGCTTGCGGGGCAGCTGTCGGGAGGCATGAAACAGAAGCTGGGTCTTGTCTGTGCGCTGATCCATACCCCGAAGGTTTTGTTGCTCGATGAGCCGACAACTGGCGTTGATCCGGTATCGAGGCGCGATTTCTGGGCCATCCTCTATGACCTCCGCGAGAGCGGTGTGACCATCGTTCTCTCCACCGCTTATATGGACGAGGCGGAACGCTGTTCGCGGCTGGCCTTGCTGCATGCCGGGTCAATCCGCTACTGCGATACGCCGGCGCGGCTCAAGGAGGCCATGCCGGGAGCACTGCTGTCGGTTTCGGCCGCGGATCCGCGTGGCGTGCGCGAAGCCCTCGCGGGCAAGCCGGGTGTGCTCGGGACCCTGCTCATGGGTGACCGGGTGCATGTGCGGGTCGACGATGCCGGCAACCGTATCCCCGAACTGCAGGCGCTGTTCGAACAGCGCGGCATTGCCACTGCACCGATCGAGCGCGCCGAGCCGGGTATCGAGGACGTATTTGTAGCCTTGGTGGGCGGAGGAAGCCGCTCATGAGGTGGTCGCGGCGGAGTAGGCGCAGAGGCTGCAGCCAGCCGGACCGGGGCCAAGTGACATGAGCGCCAGCGGCGGGCCGGCTGTTCTGGCCGAGGCCCTGACCAAGAAGTTTGGCGATTTCACCGCGGTTGATCATCTCGATCTGCGCATAGAAAGAGGGCAGGTCATCGGATTTCTCGGTCCAAATGGCGCGGGAAAATCCACCACCATACGGATGCTGTGCGGCCTGCTTCTGCCGACCTCCGGACGGGCATCGGTGGCGGGTTTCGATGTTGGCCGCGAACCGGAAGCGGTACGCGAGCACATCGGCTACATGTCGCAGAAGTTTTCGCTCTACGGTGATTTGACTGTGCGGGAAAACCTGCGGTTTTTCGGGGGAATATACCGCGTGCGCAGGGAAGATTTTGCCGAACGCATGCGTTTCGCGATTTCCATGGCGGGACTGGAAGGCCGCCAGAATGCGCTGGTGCACACGCTCGCCGGGGGCTGGAAGCAACGTCTGGCGCTTGGATGCGCCATTCTCCATCGCCCGCCGGTTCTGTTTCTCGACGAGCCGACGTCCGGCGTGGAGCCCGAGGCCCGACGGCAGTTTTGGGATCTCATTCATGATCTTGCCGCAGAACACGTCACCATTCTGGTGTCGACCCATTACATGGATGAGGCCGAATACTGCAACCAGGTCGCACTCATCGATCGGGGAACTCTCATTGCCATGGGTACGCCAAGCGAGCTGCGTGGTCATCGCCTCAGTGGCCAGCTGTATGAACTGCGCTGTTCCCCGCTTGGCGGTGCCCTGAAGGCGCTGAGGGGCGTGACGGGAGTGGTCGAGGCCGCCATATTCGGTGATCGGCTGCACGTGGTACTCGCGGAAAACGCGCCCGCTGGAGCCGATATCCGGCGGCTTCTGTCCGAACACGGAATACAGGCCGATCTGCCGCGCAGGATCATGCCAAGCCTCGAGGATGTGTTCGTGCAGCTGGTTTCGCGCGGAGCGGAACACAGGGTGACGGCATGAATCTGCGCAGACTGCTTGCAATGGCGCTGAAGGAGGCACTGCAAATCTGGCGTGACCCACGCAGCCTCGCGGTTGCGCTGCTGATGCCGCTAATGCAGATGGCCATTCTTGGTTACGGAGTAAGCCTGGACATCAAGCATGTCCCGCTGTGCGTGTACGACCAGGAAAACAGCCAGACTAGCCGTGCCGTGGTCGACCGCTTTATATCTTCCGGATGGTTTTCGGTAAGTCACGTCATCACGCGCTATTCGGGTATCCGTCGGGCCATGGACCGGGGCGCGTGCATCGCCACGATTGTGATACCGGTGAATTTCTCGCGCACACTGTCGGCCACCGGTAGCGCTCCGATTCAGGCGATCTTCGACGCCACTGATGTCAACACCACCAATATCGCGCTTGGCTACGCGCAGGGTGTGGTCGCCCAGGCCAATGCTGACATCGTAGCGCAATGGGATGCTGCCCATGGGGTGCAGTCGTCTGCGGATTCAGGGGTCCAGCTCGATCCCACGGTCTGGTTCAATGAGACGCTCGACAGCCGATATTTCATCATTCCCGGCGTGGTGGCGGTGATTCTCGCGCTGGTGGGTGCCCAGCTCACATCGCTTACCATTTCACGTGAGTGGGAGCGGGGTACCATGGAGCAGCTCATTTCCACACCGATCAGTGCGCTCGAGGTGATGTTGGGCAAACTGATACCGTATTTCCTGATCGGCCTGGTCGATGCGACGTTCTGCCTGAGTGTGGCCATATTCTGGTTCGACGTGCCATTCCGGGGGGAGATAGCGACGCTTTTTGTCACGACTGCACTGTTCAATCTGGTAGTGCTCGGTATCGGATACCTCATCTCAGTTCGCATCCGCAGCCAGCTTGGAGCAAGCCAGATCGCGCTCTTGGTGACAATGCTGCCGACAACACTGCTGTCCGGATATACCTTTCCCATCGACCAGATGCCGGCGCCGATCCGTGCACTTACCTATATCGTCTATCCTCGCTACTACGTCACGATACTGCGGGGCATTTTTCTGAAAGGCAGCGGCTTGTCGGATCTTTGGGGTCCGATGATCGGGCTGTCGCTGTACGCGGCCGGAATCATATGGCTCGCTGCCCGGGCATTTCAAAAACGGCTTTAGCATATGTTCGGACGTCTGTCGGTAATGCTGTTCAAGGAATTCATCCAGCTGCGACGTGACCGCTGGATGATGTTCCGGCTGATTGTGCCGCTGTTTATCCAGATGGTTGTTTTTGGTTATGCGGCAACGTTCACCGTGCACCATGTCGCCACGGCGGTGCTCGATCTGGACCAGAGCCAGGCCAGCCGCAGCCTGATTTCGCATTTCGTTGCGACTTCCCGCTTCGACATCGTCGACATGGCCAGAAACCAGCGGCAGATCACGAGAGACATCGTTCACGACAGGGCGGTGGTCGCGATCGTGATCCACGCAGGCTTCAGCCAGGATCTCGAGAGCGGGCGCGCCGCGCCGCTTCAGGTCATCGTGGACGGCACGAACTCGAATACGGCACTGATCGCTTTGGGATACCTCAGCCAGATCACGTCGCAGTTTTCGGCGGAATGGGCGGCTCGGGCGATATCCCTGAACGTGAGCGCCGTGAGGCCGGAGACCGGAATCCGGCTTGAACCGCTGCCGTGGTTCAACGAAGGACTCAATGAGCGCTGGTTCTTCATTCCTGGCGTGATCGGCACCCTGACGCTGCTTCAGGTGGTGAGCCTGACTGCTTTTGCCGTCGTGCGCGAGCGCGAAGTCGGTACCCTGGAGCAGATCATGGTTAGCCCCATCCGCCCATTCGAATTCATACTCGGCAAGACCGTGCCGTTCTTTCTGATCGGATTTGGCGACATCGCCCTGGTGACTGCTTTCGGACTTCTGTGGTTTCGCGTGCCTTTTGTCGGTGATCCGCTGGTGATGCTGGGCGGGTCTTCGCTGTTTCTGATGGCGGCCGTTGGCATGGGGTTGCTGCTGTCAACGTTCTCACGCACGCAGCAGCAGGCCTTCGCGCTCAATTTCTTTCTGCTCAACCCGTTTTTCATTCTTTCCGGATTTGCCTTTCCTATCGCGGCCATGCCGCGGTTTCTGCAGTGGTTCACGATGATCAACCCGCTGCGGTATTTTCTGGTGGTCATCCGGGCTGTTTTTCTCAAGGGCGTCGGAGTTGATGTACTGTGGCCGCAGCTTCTGGCGCTCGCGGCGCTCGCGGGTGTCATGCTCACCGTGAGTGTATTGCGCTTCAGAAAATCGCTCGAGTAGCCGCGACTGCGATCGCTGCTGCACGGGTCAGCGGAACCTGGCAGACGATGTGTCCGACGGAGCATGCTGGGTCCTGGCGGGAAGGGCAGAGCCAGTGCGCTCCCAGGCAATGCGCGCATGCGCGGAGAGAGTGATTGTCCGATGGGTCTCCGTCGTGCAGTCTGGCGGGTTTCCATTCTGGCTGGCCAGCGGCCAGTTCATCGTCAAACTTCGTGCGCGTTGTGCCATTGCTGCAGAAACTGCAGCAATTCATGCGGTGGTTGCAGCCAGAGGTCGGCGCCGCTCGGGCGGGGGGCAGGGCGTACCAGCACGCCTAGGCCGCGTCCCCGGAGAGCACAGAAGGCATCTTCGTCGGTTTCATCGTCACCGAGATAGGCCACGGCGGTACCGACGCCCAGTTCCCGGAGTACGGCCTCCACCGCATGCGCCTTGTTGGTGTCGGGTGCCCGTAATTCGATGCCGCCATCGAAGTCGTGCCAGACGAGGTGTTCGTCCATGCGCTGCCATAACCACTGTTCGCGGACGATATCGCGGATGACGGTGACCCGCTCAGGCGACAGTCCACGCCAATGGATCGCGAGGGCGGCAGGTTTATGTTCACAGCGCCCGCCGACGGCCTCGATCCGTCCGGTCCAGCTGTCGGCATCGAGCAGTGGGCGCAGTGTTTCCTCGCGTATGGTAGAGGTCCGGTATTCGCCGTCCGGCCGCAGATGTTCCCACCCGTGCGATCCCCAGATTTCCGGCATGCAGTCCAGGTCTAGCAGCGGCAGGAGATCCTTGATCCAGCGGCCTGTCACCAGCACCACGCGCGTGCGGCCCTGCCGCATGATGCGATTGAGCTGCTCGCACACTCCTGGATAGGGCAGCGCCGTACCCGGGTCGATCCGGAATGGCGCAAGCGTGCCATCGTAGTCGAGCAGCAGCGCGGATTCCCGTGCAGCGCGCAGTGCCCGGAAGAATTCCTCGAAACCATCCTGCCTCGGGATCGTCTGGGCCATGGTCTCGGCGTGCCTCCGGGTGGTTGGGGCGCAGCGATCGGGAGTCGGCGCTCCCTTAGTGCTGGCTGAGCGGCTCTGCCGAGCGCTCGTTGTGTGATCGTTCGGTTGCGGGACAAATCCCGCGCCGTATGGTCGGGCTGCAAAGTCACCGCCCTTCTTGCCGGGCACATCAGTATTGCCGGATCTTCACATCGCCTAGAAAGCTTATGGCACAGCTCGGGTACAGCGTCGGCTTGCCATGTCCGGAATCGTTGCGATGCCTCAGGCAAGCCGTGATAGGAACAACGTATTGGCATCATTTTAAACAACAGCCCGGTACCTGGCAACCCGCACGCAAGGGGGTGTTAGCGCAAAGCAGTAATGTCCCCTCTGTCCCATTCTAAAATGTCCCCTTTTTGCTTTCGGGGGGATCGTGACAGAGGAGCTCGTGACGATGAGTCGCAAAGAGGTGGATCGGCTGGGGGTCATCCAGGCGGTGGCCGGCAGGCAGCTGAAACAGGCCACAGCAGCGCAGCGCCTGGGACTCACGGTTCGCCAGATCAAACGCCTGGTACGCCGGTATCGGCAGGAGGGGGCCCCTGGGCTTATCTCGCGGCATCGCCTGAGGCGGCCCAACAATGCCTGGGCGCGCCCGCAACGCCGGGCGATCCTCGATCTTGTGCGCACGCGCTACGCCGACTTCGGTCCCACACTGGCCTGCGAGAAGCTCTGTAGCCGGCATGGCTATCGCCTCTCGAGGGAGACCCTGCGCCAGTGGATGATGGCCGATGGGTTGTGGGCGGGCCGGTCGCGCAAAACCGCGCGCATCCATCAGCGCCGTCCTCGCCGGGCCTGTCTCGGTGAGCTCGTGCAGATCGACGGCAGCCCCCACGACTGGTTCGAAGGCCGCGCGGGATACTGCAGCCTGATTGTCTTCATCGATGACGCCACAAGCCGCCTGATGGCGCTTCATTTTGCCCCGGCCGAGACCACCGAGGCGTATATGCGCACCCTCGGTGTGTACCTGCACCAGCACGGCCGCCCCGTGGCGCTTTACTCGGACAGGCACAGCATCTTCCGCCTCAACCGTCCCGACCGGGAGGGCGAGCTCACCCAGTTTACCCGCGCCCTGCGCACGCTCCGCGGCATGACCGCGATCGCGTTTACCCGAACTTGCGGGACAGGTACACTAGACAGCATCGCTATGACCGGCAGACTGCCAGCGCATCAGCCCCGTAGCATATATATTGTTTATGTATCACTGATCACCAGCGGTTACGGCGGTGACGGTCGGTCCCTCCGCGACGAAGGGTTGTGAACCCGGTCAGGTCCGGAAGGAAGCAGCCGCAGCAGTCCGCTCGGGTGCGGAGTGCGGCCGGCCGGAACCGCCACCCATTTTCCGGATTCGGGTAGGTGGCGATGTTCAGGAAGATTCGGGCATGAGCTATCAGGTATTGGCACGCAAGTGGCGGCCGCGCCAGTTTGCGGATCTGGTAGGACAGGAGCACGTGGTGCGCGCGCTGGTCAATGGCCTGGACAGCAACCGTCTGCACCATGCTTTTCTTTTCAGTGGTACGCGCGGTGTCGGCAAGACCACGGTAGCGCGCATACTTGCCAAATCCCTCAACTGCGAAAACGGTGTGAGTTCGCGGCCATGCGGCTCGTGTCCGGCATGCATCGAGGTTGACGAGGGGCGGTTCGTTGACCTCATAGAGGTCGATGCGGCTTCCCGCACGAAAGTCGATGACACGCGCGAGCTGCTTGAGAATGTACAGTACGCGCCGACGCGGGGACGGTTTAAGGTATATCTCATCGACGAAGTGCACATGCTGTCATCCCACAGCTTCAATGCGCTGCTCAAGACGCTCGAGGAACCGCCTCCACATGTGAAGTTCCTGCTGGCGACAACCGATCCGCAGAAACTGCCTGTGACAGTTCTGTCGCGGTGCCTTCAGTTCAATCTCAAACGTCTGCAGCCGCAACAGATCGAGTTGCAGTTAAGCCGCATACTGGCCGCAGAAGGTATCCCGAATGAGGTACCGGCGCTGTCGTTGCTGGCGCAGGCCGCGGACGGCAGCATGCGTGATGGGCTCAGTCTGCTGGATCAGGCGATTGCCTACTGTGGCGGCACGGTCGCTGAGCGCGAAGTCCGGGATATGCTCGGCACCATTGACAACGCCACGATCGAACGATTGCTGGCGGCGCTAGCCGCCGGTGATGCGACTGCGGTGCTTGCCGTGGTGGCCGACATGTCCGAGCGCAGCGTCGATTACGACGGCCTATTGCAGGAGTTGCTGCGCTGGCTGCACCACGTGGCACTGGCGCAGACCGCGGCGGATGTGCTGCGTGCGGATGCGCCGGACAGGGCGCAGTTGCTCGGGTTCGCACGGGATATGACGCCTGAGGACGTGCAACTGTATTACCAGACCGGACTCATTGGCCGGCGCGATCTGGCTCTGGCCCCTGATCCCCGCAGCGGACTGGAGATGGTGCTGCTCAGGATGCTGGCCTTCCGGCCGGCCGGCGCCCTGTCGGCCGGGTCTGATTCGGCGCAGGGCGCGCGGGGTGGTAACGTTCGCCCGGAAGGGCAGGTCGCCGCCGCGGCGGCGCCAGAAGGTTCCCCGCCACCCCCGGTCGCCGCACCTGTGGTCGGCGACTGGACGGGCCTGGTCACGCAGCTGCGGATCGCAGGGCTGATGCGCGAGCTCGCCAGTCACATGACTCTTGATTCGAGAGAAGGTAATACCTTTAACGTGACGCTGGACCAGGGCATGGGGCATCTGCTCAACAGGGAGCGGGAAGAGGCATTGCGTGCAGCGCTTGGTGAGCACCTCCAGTGCGCGGTCGCGTTGCGCGTGCGAATAGGGGTGCCGCTCACTGAAACCCCGGCGCAGGTGAAGGTGCGCGAGAGCGATGAACGCCAGCGTGCGGCGGCGCGCGCCATTGAAGCTGATCCGAATGTGCAGGTGCTGGCTGAGACTTTCAACGCCCGTATCAGTCCTGGATCGGTTCGTCCGAAAGTGTGACGGTGCTCAAAATTGACGGGAGGTAGACTCGGATGAAAGGCGGATTGGGCAACCTGATGAAACAGGCCCAGGTAATGCAGGAGAACCTGCGCAAGGCCCAGGAACAGCTTGCGCAGGTCGAGGTCACCGGCAATGCCGGTGGCGGGATGGTGTCCGTGACCATGACTTGCCGTCACGACGTGCGGCGCGTTCAGATTGACCCGTCGCTCATGCAGGACGACAAAGAGGTGCTGGAGGACTTGATTGCGGCGGCGATGAACGATGCTGTCCGCAAGGCCGAACAGGCGAGCCAGGAGAAGATGGCAGGATTGACCGCTGGCCTCAATATTCCAGGCCTGAATTTTCCGTTCTGACCGCCGATGTCCGATACTCCCGCAATCGACGGCCTCAAGCAGGCCCTGCGGAGGTTGCCCGGCGTGGGACCGAAGACCGCCCAGCGCATGGCATTTCATCTGCTCGAACGTGACCGGGACGGGGCCCGTCTGATCGTTGAGGCGCTGGGCAGCGCGCTCGAGCGTGTGCAGCAGTGCCGGTCCTGCAATAACCTGTGCGAGCAGGAAGTCTGCGCGCTGTGTTCCTCGGCACGTCGCGACGCAGGCCTTCTGTGTATAGTGGAGTCGCCGGCTGATCTCGCCTCGCTGGAACAGTGCGGGGCGTACACGGGCCGCTACTTTGTGCTCATGGGCCACCTGTCGCCGCTCGACGGGGTCGGCCCAGATGAGCTGGGTATTCCGCGGCTCGAAGCTCTGCTTGATGCCGGTGGAGTCAGGGAAGTGATTCTTGCGACCAACCTGACGGTAGAGGGGGAGGCTACCGCGCACTACGTCGGCGAACTTGCCCGGGAAAGGAATATTCTGGTCACCCGGATCGCGCACGGCGTACCGCTGGGCGGGGAGCTTGAGTACACGGATCGCGGCACGCTGGCGCGGGCCTTCAGCGGCCGGCGCGAGGTCTAAGAGCGCTGCCCGAGCAGGCCGGTCCGCCTGGGCGCAATCAGCAGCGTCGGCGGTTCGGTATCATCACTTCTGGCGGCACCATTATCCTCACCGCTTGCGGTACCGACCAGCTGTTTTCCGGCCGGTCAGGGCCTTGAGTGGGTTCCGGTCCTCATTTTCGGCAACGTGACAACACTATTATTTAGGTACAGTTGCGCGGCACAGCGTGTAATGTTGTTGGCCACGTCGCTCAAGTGTTGGTTATGCGGTACTGGGAGGAGCATGAATCAACAAACAACAAATGAGATCCAGAGGCAACTCGATTCGAGGGAAAGTGTTTTGTGGTCCGGCCAGCCGCGGCAACGCATCATGCTGCGTGGTTCTGATTTATTGGGAATTCCTTTCAGCATGTTGTGGGGTGGGTTCGCAATCTTCTGGGAGTACAGTGCCTTTATTCATGGAGCACCGCCGTTCTTCTTGTTGTTTGGCGTAGTGTTCGTAGCGATAGGTCTGTACTTGATCGTGGGTCGTTTTTACGTCGATGCAAAACAAAGAGCAAGGACAGTTTATGCCGTTACCACAGACCGCGTGCTTATCATTTCCGGATTGGGTGGACAAAAAATTCAATCACTCGCGCTTCGAACACTTTCGGACGTATCGCTGACTGAATCAAAAGACGGTTTCGGTTCAATTTCATTTGGCAATTCATTTCCGTTAACGTCTTTATTTGGCGGCATGTCGTGGCCGGGAATGGGAAGATTTTCCGGTCCGCGTCTTGATACAATCAATAATTCAAAGCAGGTTTACCAAATCATCCGAGAGGCACAGAAAAATGCCACATAACACGTTGTTCGTGCGACGTCTTCTCCGATTTAAGTAGCGCACCGGTTTCGAGTCCACTCTCATCGGTGAAACCGAGAAAATGCAGTCAACTTCCCAGCATGCACGCCGGTACCGGGATCCTTGACAATTCATTGTTGACAGGATACGTGTTTAATATCGCCAGCCTACAGCAATCGCCGGTGCGGCTCGGACGATAAAAGCAGTTGATCTATAGCGCGGGGCTAGTGCGCCAGGAAAATTCTAAGGAGCGAGGCATCGAGATCCATGGAACATCGCAAGGATATTCAGGCGCTACGCGCCCTGGCGGTAATGCTTGTTGTGGCCGCACATGCAAAATGGTCACTGTTTAAAGGTGGGTACGTTGGCGTCGATGTGTTTTTCGTGCTTTCAGGGTACTTGATTTCCGGACTCATTTTGACGGAAGTTGAGCAAACAGGGCGGTTTGCGGCGCTACATTTCTACGCAAGACGTATGAAGCGGCTGCTTCCCGGACTTTTTTTGATGCTCGCCGTTACCGCACTGCTAGTGACGCATTTGAATAGCCCCTGGCATCAGCGCGCAGAAATCGCATCCGCCAAAGCCACGACGTTATGGCTGAGTAACTTCTTTTTTGCTGCTCATGACGTCAACTATTTCTCAGAAGGACTGAACACATTCGCTCTTTTGCACACATGGTCATTGGGTGTTGAGGAGCAGTTTTATGTGGTCTGGCCCTGGATCATGTTGTTCCTCATAGCCCATTGGAGCTGGCAGGGCGGCGGAGGCGGGGTAAACCGGCGGCGGCTTTTCATCGGGATGCTATTAATCCTGGTGTTTTCCATGGCCATAAATTTGTTTCTGACTAGCACTTCTATCACGGCTGGGTTTTATTTGATGCCTTCCCGGGCTTGGGAATTCGCGCTTGGCGCTATCGTATTCCTCGGGAGGAGGAATATGGCTAATGGACTCTATCCCAGAATAAGTCGGTGGGCTGGACGCTCGCTTCTGAACCTCATCGGAATTATCGCGATTCTGGCCTCGGCTGTCCTTTATCCGCCTAGTCTTGCCTATCCTGGCGCCTGGGCCTTGGTGCCCTGTTTGGGTACGGCGTTGGCCTTGTTGGACATGCCGGCTCCAGCAGATAAGTCATGGTTGTCCCGTAACGTTTTAGCGGGGGCCTATTTTCAGTTCTTTGGCAATATATCGTACAGCTGGTATCTATGGCATTGGCCGATCCTGCTTCTTGGTACCGAAGTGTTCGGAGACAGTGCGGTCGTTCGCGGCGCTTTGGTAGTGGTTGGGTTGGTGCTGGCAATTGTTGCGTACTATGTCGTGGAGCGTCCTTTGCATCGTATGCCGTTAAGGCAGCCGCTATATGCATGGGGAGCTACAGCAGCCGCCATACTGATAGCCTTCCATGGCATCGGCATCTGGAGCAAACGTGTGGATGTTTTAGCGCGCTCGCAGACTCAAAAGCGCCTACTGATCGCAGCATTTAGCGTCCCCGTGCTTTACGACAGCCCGTGCGACACGTGGTATCACAGTAGTATGTTGTCGGTCTGCAAGTTTGGACCCAAAGACGCTGGCAACACAGTGGTCGTGCTGGGGGACAGTGTAATGGCGCAATGGTTTCCAGCGCTGTATAAAATATACGTTGATCAGCGCGATTGGCGGTTGATCGTGCTGACGAAGTCGGCCTGTGCCGTGCAGGACGAAACCTATTACTATGCGCGTATCAAACGAACGTACACCGTTTGCTCGACGTGGCGTCAAAGGGCATTGCGCTATATTTCGAAGATCCATCCTCGCTTGGTTATCGCGGGATCGACGTTATATGGGTTTACGCCGGAACAATGGATTGAGGGGACGCGAGAAACGATTAATTCGCTCAGCGGATCTAGCCGGAAAGTCCTGCTATTTGCGCCGGCACCTAGCCTTAGGTTTAATGGTCTAGAGTGCCTGTCGGAACATGATGTATGGCCAACTTGGCTTGCCGCGGGCAGGCGCTGTTCGGCGCCGGAACAAGCAACGACCCTGCACAGGGTCGACGGCTATTTGAAGCAGGCAATATCTGGCTATTCGAACGTCTCGTTGATCGTAGTCAACAAACTACTTTGTCCGCACGGGATCTGCAGTGCCGAACGTGACGGGCAGCCGGAATTCAGGGATGAATTACACATTACGGCTTCCTTTGCCTCGTTTTTGACTCCAGGGTTAGAACGGTTGCTCAGTGCAAGAAACATGAAGCAAGGGGGAGGCGCTCGCGTGAGACAGCCTGTTTCTTGATCCTGAAATTGTTGGCACGTCATCGACATACTCGAATCTATGCTCAACGCCGATATTTTGAACGTTGCAATGCTGGAAGAGTGAGCGTCTTCTCTGCGAAACCAGGAAGCCATTGATTCAATGGCTTCGATCTGCACATATCGCTTGAAGTATCCCTCACCCATGGAGGACAAGGGCGTGGAAAGGATGATTAAACGGGCTCTGGACGCGAAACCGAATTGACATGAAAAACCTTAACCGCACGATCCATCAGACATGGAAGAACGCAGGCCTCTTTGCACGCGCCGATTACGAATCTAGGTTGGTTGATGAGTGTCCCATGTCAAAAGAGCGGTTCGCGAAAATTGTGAAGCAAGCCGTAATATGATTGGCCGCGCTGTGCGGGAGATCTGCAATGAATCCAGATCACTCGTTGTTGAGCATTAAAACCATTACGCTGTACTAGCCGTGGAAATTGACCTCTCAACAGACATTGACCGCATTTCATGGCAAGAGTTGGCTCGTCTGTTTGAGCTGGCGCCATTGGGTAAAAAGCGCGAACCGGAGCAGCTCGAAATTGCTTTTCGGAACAGCATGCTGAAGGTCTTTGCATTCCAGGGGGAAAAACTCATTGGTGCTGGGCGTGCGTTGTCTGATGGGGTTTGGCGTGCCGCAATATACGATGTTGCGGTTTTTCCTGAATATCAGGGCCGGGGCATTGGAAGCATGATCGTTCGCCATTTAATTGATTCTGCAAAAGTCGATGTCATCATGTTGTATGCGGCACCGGGCAAGTCCGAGTTTTACGAACGATTCGGGTTCCGTAAAATGGTTACCGCCATGGCAATTATGCCCAGTGAAGACGAAGCAAGAAAACGCGGGTTAATTGAATAATGCCCAACCCATAATTCCAGCGGACCGTCAAAAATCCGAGTTTTTCACCGTCTGCGGAATTCAAGTGTTAGAGTGGAACACGGAATGGACTGCGAGATCAACATACAGCTGATTCCGAATGCGGAAATTACGGCCATTATTCCGCTGCTCAGGCTCTTGAACAACGTCATTCCCGAACAAACGCTACGAGACCGGCTCGATGACATGGTGCGTCAAGGTTACAAATGTGCCGGGCTGTATCTTGGTGGAGAGTTAATCGGAATTTGCGGCCTTTGGATCATAACCAAGTACTACGTCGGTCGTCACATTGAACCGGATAACGTTGTTATCCTTCCGGAACATCGAGCAAAGGGTTTCGGCAAGCAGCTAATTTCCTGGGTGTGTGAGTACGGCAGATCACAGGGTTGCATTGCAAGTGAACTAAACTGCTACATTACGAACGAGTCCGGCCAGGCATTTTGGGAGAAAGAGGGGTACAACAAAATTGGGTATCATTACCAACGCCGTCTTGAACCCTAGAACAGACAGATACGCTGTGTCGACCGCTCTCTATAAAAACCTTCTCGGTTGTTTGGAAACCCGTGGTTATCGAGTTTTGACTTCACAATGCAAGGCGCCGGGGCGCGGTAGGTTGAAGGCTGACCTCAAAAATGGGACTCAGGTCAGCCTGTGAAACGGGATTCATCTCAGTATGATCAGAGTGATCCTATGGGGCTGGCGGAGTGTGGTCGGTGCAGGGGTTGTCAATCATCGGCACTCCGTAGGGGTGCCTGACACTTACAGTGGCATCGCCGGTGGCGGGACAGGCGAATACGTCGCGAGTTTTATCGCGAAGTTCTTCTCTGCCAACGTGCCGGATGAGATGTCCAACGGCCTTTGTGCTGCGGCGCAAACCGCTCGGTCGGGAGGGCTCAATGGACTTTCCTGGGGCCGCCATCTCAGCCGCGGTAGCAGCGGCACTCAAGGCGGAAAACCACTGCTTGTGCAAAGTATCGAAATGAATAAGTTGGAACGCGTGTTGCGTGTTGCCTTGGCCGTACCGGCAACTTGGCTGGCGGGGTACGTGGTGCACTGGGTACGGGGTTTTGTCCATGCGACTTGGAGTCTAACCATTCCACCTCTGATATATGAGGTTATTTTGGTGATCGCCGTTGTCGGTGCGATGTGGGCAGTGGCAGGAAGCGTTATTAACGATCTGAAAGCCGGAGCAAATAGACGAAAAGAGCAAGGCAGAAAATAGCGGAAACGCCGAAGAGGAGCTCTTCGACAGCTGGAACCGGTACCGTGATCCGGGGACGGGGGTAGACCCGGTGAGTGTGGGGACGCACATCCCGACAACGCTTACCGAGATGCGGCTCCCACAGATTCTGCCAACGATCAGTTCGGATATGGACCTCACGTCCGCGCCCGATCAGACCCAGATACCTTTCGAGTTTGATCCATATAGTTGCACGGGCGTTAATTTGCCGAGATGGATAGATCGGACCGGCCAAGGGCTCGTTCTCGGTACACGGTGCGCGGTGTACGATGCATCCGAATGGGCCTCTGCAGGAATAGGGCTCGTGAAATTGGAACAACAGGCACAAAAACTTCAGCAGGAATACCAGAAGCTTAGCGAGCGCGGCTACGGTCTGAATGTAACTGACGCTGACGTTCAACGATTAAAAGCCCTGGAAGAGCAAATTGCATCCTTCTGTCGAACCAGATTTAGTCCCTGATTCTGGGATTTGAGACAGATGTCAGGGTGGGCGTGTTGGCTTCTTCGGCAATCGAATCCTGATACCATAA
This sequence comes from Pseudomonadota bacterium, assembly GCA_021785515.1. Lineage (GTDB taxonomy): Bacteria > Pseudomonadota > Gammaproteobacteria > Acidiferrobacterales > UBA6901 > JAJYCY01. The sequence continues at coordinate 270,507 of JAJYEX010000002.1, forward strand.
ACAACCATGCCCGATTCCCGGTCAGCGCCTATTGGCGCCTCGTCCCAGGATCGTCCGGCGGCCTCCATACGGCAGCTGGCGCCGATCCTCGGATTTCTGCGGCCGTATCGCGGGCGTGTGGTTGTTGCTTCAGTGGCCCTGGTGGTTGCCGCCGCTATGGTGCTGAGCGTCGGTCAAGGACTGCGTCTACTGGTGGATCGTGGGTTTGCCGGCGGCAACCCACACGTGCTCGACCAGATGCTGGTGGTGCTGCTTGCGTTGGTAGTGGTAATGGCGATTGCCACCGGGACGCGTTTCTATCTCGTTTCGTGGATCGGAGAGCGCGTCAGCGCCGATATCCGCCAGGCGGTGTTTAGTCATGTGCTGAGCCTCAGTCCTGGATTTTTCGAGCTCGCGCGCACCGGCGAAATTATTTCACGTCTTACAGCCGATACCACGCTGCTCGAGACTGTAGTCGGGTCTTCCGCATCCCTTGCGCTGCGCAACCTGCTTCTGTTCGTAGGCGGAACAGTCATGCTTGCGGTGACCAGTCCGGCCTTGACCACGCTGGTCATGGTCGGTGTTCCGGTCGTTGTCGTGCCCATCATTTTCTTCGGGCGACGCGTGCGCCGGTGGTCGCGCGCCAGCCAGGACCGGATTGCTGATGTCGGAGCTTTCGGCGAGGAGACCCTGCATGGCATCCGGACGGTACAGGCGTTCTGCCACGAGGACATCGATCGCAGCAGGTTCAAGGAGCGAGTCGAGGCCGCCTTCGGGACCGCGACCCGCCGCATACGGCAGCGCGCTCTGCTCACCGCCTTTGTGATCCTGCTCGTTTTCACTGCAGTCGGTGTCATACTCTGGGTCGGCGGCCGGGAGGTGATCGCCGGACGTCTCAGCGCCGGAGATCTTTCGGCATTCGTTTTTTACTCGGTGCTGGTGGCGGGATCGGTCGGTGCGATCAGCGAGGTGGTCGGCGATGTGCAGCGGGCAGCGGGCGCAGCGGAGCGTCTGCTGGAACTGCTGGCCACGCGTCCGGATATAAGTGCACCGTCTCCCGCCCAGGCCTTGCCGCATCCTGTGCGCGGCGTCATCGAATTCGAGCAGGTACGGTTCCATTACCCGACGCGTCCGGAGACGCCGGCGCTTGATCGGTTCACGTTGCACGTCCGGTCCGGCGAACGCCTGGCGCTGGTCGGACCGTCGGGCGCCGGGAAGACCACTGTATTCCAGCTGCTGCTGCGTTTCTATGACCCGCAGGACGGATGCGTGTGCCTCGATGGAGTGGATGTACGCACGGTGCGGCCGGAAGATCTGCGTAGCCGGATCGGGCTGGTGCCCCAGGATCCGGTGATTTTCGCGACCGACGCTTGGGAAAACATTCGCTACGGACGGCCCGGTGCGAGCGATGCCGAGGTGCGGGCAGCGGCAGAGGCGGCGTATGCGGCGAACTTTCTTGACCGTCTGCCGCAGGGATTCGGCAGCCAGCTCGGCGAACGCGGCGTTCGCCTCTCGGGAGGTCAGCGCCAACGCATTGCCCTTGCGAGGGCCATCCTGCGTGATCCGGCGGTCTTGCTGCTCGATGAGGCCACGAGCGCGCTCGATGCCGAGAGCGAGCGCATGGTGCAGCAGGCGCTCGAGCGGCTTATGGTGGGGCGGACGACCATCATTATTGCCCACAGGCTGGCGACCGTGCTCAAGGCTGACCGCATCGCGGTGATGCTTGATGGCCAGATCGTCTCAAGTGGCCGGCACGACGATCTCATTGCCGAGGGCGGCCTGTATGCGCGTTTGGCGGCGTTACAGTTTGGACAGACCGCCGGAGCCGATCACCGGCGGGCCGAAGCAGCATTTTCCGGCGGAGGCGGGAGCTCATGACACAGAGCCGCGAATGGCGCAACGACCAAGAGAGACGTCGCCTCGCAGAGGCGGTCAGGACCGCCTGTATCCAGGCGCTGGTAACAGGCTATGAAGAGGCCGGTATCAGTGGCTTATGTGCTGAGGGCGCCCTTGAGTACGCCCTGGATGCAGTCCGGATGCTCGACATCCAGACCGTCATCGACGGGCTGTACGGAGAACCAGACGGTCCGCCTGCGTTCACGCCTCCTGCAGCAGATTGAGCTTGGCGGCGCAGATGAAGTCATTTTCGGAAAGACCCTTCACCGTGTGTGTGTTATAACGCACGCGGCAGCGGTTGTATCCGACTTCAATGTCCGGGTGATGATCCTCACGGTGGGCGACCCAGGCGAGTGCATTCACGAATGCCATGGTTTCGTAGTAGTTCTGAAACTGGTAAAGGCGCTCAAGGGACCTGGCATCTGCATCCAGGGACCAGCCGGGCGTGTGCGCGAGCAGCGCCTGCGCCTGCTCGCGGCTGAGCGCCGCGGCACCCGTCGGGAGGGGTTGGCACCGCCTGCGGCTGAGATCCGAAATGACCATGCCGACATGCTAAAACGTGTGTCTGGTCGAGTCTAGCGCATCTCCTGGACGGTAATGTCCAGGTCTGAAATTTCGACCGCGCGGGGCTTCAAGAGGCGCAACGTTCAGGAAAACCGCAAATGGCCGATGATGACCGTACCCGAATAATTCCGACGAGGACGCCGGAATCGGCAGCCATGTTGACAAGCGTCAAGCGGGCCGCAGCGATCACTGCCCGTCTCAACCGTCTGACATTCAACGATGCGGACGAAGTCCGGACCCTGTTCAGCGAACTTACCGGCAAGAAGGTGGACGACAGCTTTTTATTGATTCCGCCGTTCTATACCACCGGTGGAGCGGATATTCGGGTCGGGCGCAACGTATTCGTCAATCAGAATTGTACTTTTTATGACCTCGGCGGGATCGATATCGCCGACGACGTCATGATTGGTCCGAACGTCAGCATCATCACGTCCAGCCATCCGCTTGAGCCGTCCGAGCGACGCGCGCGGGTGATTGCCAGACCGATCGTGATTGAAAAAAACGTCTGGATTGCCGCGGGCGCAACGATCATCGGCGGGGTGAGGGTAGGCGCAAACGCCGTGGTGGCGGCGGGTTCCGTGGTTACTCGGGACGTTCCCCCGGATACCCTGGTCGGCGGAAACCCGGCACGGGTTATCCGCTCGATTGCCGACTGAGGGCACACTGCAAACGGCGGCGGCTCCGGATTCGGACAGGGAGGGGGCGTCCACGGCCTGGTGGCATGTGCCGGAATCGCGGCCACACCCCGCGCAGTTACGGGTGCCGTGGACCGCGACTCAGGAGGCCAGTGCTTCCAGGTGCGCGATACGCACCGGCGCCGGAGGATGTGAATCATAGAAAGCGGAATACACCGGATCCGGAGTGAGCGTGCTGGCGTTTTCTCGGTACAGCTTCACCAGTGCGCTGACGAGGGCGTGCGCGTCCGCCTGCTTGGCGGCATAGGCATCCGCTTCGAATTCGTGTCGCCGCGAACTCCATGAGTGCAAGGGGTGCAGAAAGAACATGAACACCGGTCCGGCCATGAGAAACAGTGCCAGTGCCGCATAGGTAGAGGGCTGCGACATGCCCAGTCCGCGATAAAACCAGCTCTGGTGCATCAGCCATGCGAGCAGATAGAGGCCAGCCAGGGCCAGGCCGAAACTCACCAGCAGACGCTTGAGGACGTGGTGGCGACGGAAATGGCCGAGCTCATGCGCCAGTACTGCTTCGATCTCGCTGACCCCAAGCGTTCCGAGCAGCGTGTCGAAGAACACGATGCGCTTGTTCTTCCCGAAGCCGGTAAAATACGCGTTGCCGTGAGCCGAACGGCGCGATCCGTCCATCACGAAGATTCCGCGGCTGCGGAAGCCGGTGCGATCGAGCAGTGACTGGATCCGTTCCTTTACTTCCGCATTGCCTAGTGGCGAGAACCGGTTGAACAGCGGTGCGATCAGCACTGGATAGGCCCAGACCATGAGCATCGTGAACCCCGCCCACAGCGCCCACACGTAGAGCCACCACAGCGCGCCCATCTTCTGCATCAGCCACAGCACTGCCAAGACCAGCGGTGTTCCGATCACGAGCAGCAGCAGTGCCTGCTTTACCAGGTCGGCAATGAACAGCCGGACGGTGGTCTTGTTGAATCCGAAACGTTCCTCAATCACAAAAGTCTGGTAGGCCGAAAACGGCAGATTCAGTGCTCCCGTGATGATAAAGAGACTTAAAATGAACGCAGCACCGGTCACGAGCGGCCCGTAGCCAAGCCCGCGCCACAGCCGGTCGAGCAGATTCAGCCCGCCACCCAGGGTCCACAGTGCCAGCAGCAGCGCACCGGCACTGTCGTCGATCAGCGCGAACCGTGCGCTGGCGACGGTGTAGTCGGCCGCCTTGCGGTGGTCGGCAGGCGAAATGCGGCCCTTGAATGCCGCCGGAACGGCGTCACGGCGGGACTGGACATGGTGCACGTGACGGCGCCCCAGCCAGATCTGGGTTGCGAGCATGGCGCCCAGCGCACAAAGGAAAAGTATGGAAAAGCCGTTCATCAGTCGGGCAGTGATATCATGGAAAGCAGCCGCAGTTTAGCATCAAGAGAAACCGGGAGAAAACTCATGCCGCAGGACCCCAATGCCCTGGTCTGGATGGACCTGGAGATGACGGGATTGAATCCGGAGTCGGATCATATCATCGAGATTGCAACGATCATTACCGACACCAATCTTGAGGTTATCGACCAGGGCCCGGTGCTGGCGATACATCAGTCTGACCAGGTCCTTGCGGCCATGGACGAGTGGAACACGCGCACCCATAGCGCCAGTGGTCTGGTCGATCGCGTGCGCGCGTCCACGCTGACCCCGGCGGACGCCGAAAAGCAGACACTGGCATTCATCCAGCGCCATGTGCCGAAGAACCGCTCGCCGCTGTGCGGCAACAGCATCTGCCAGGACCGGCGGTTCCTCGCGCGGTTCATGCCGCAGCTGGAGTGCTGGCTGCATTACCGCAATCTGGATGTCAGTTCGATCAAAGAACTGGTGAAGCGCTGGCGACCGTCCTTGTATAGCGGGTTCGAGAAAAAAAACACGCACAAGGCGCTGGACGACATCATGGAATCGGTGGCAGAGCTGCGATATTACCGCGAGCACTTCCTGCGCCTGTCGTAAGACCGGGTGCCGTGGTTTCCGGCGGTTTAGACGGCGCGAACGGTGCCGGCCTGCTGCCGTGCCAGGGCCCAGCGTACGTGTTCGCGTACCAGCTCCGACGGATGATCGCAGCGGGCCAGCAGCGCAGCCCTGACGGCGGCATCGGCCGGGGCATTGCCGAGCGCTACCGCAATGTTACGCAACCAGCACTCGTAGCCGGTGCGCCGTATGGCCGAACCTTCAGTGCGATGCTGAAATTCCTCCTCGGTCCAGGCGAAAAGCTGCAGCAGCTTCGAGGCATCTAGACCATGGCGCGGTGCAAATTCGGCGAGGGTGGCGGTCTGTGCTGTCCGGTTCCAGGGGCAGACGATCTGGCAGTCGTCACATCCGAAGATGCGGTTGCCGACGAGCGGCCGCAGGTCCTCCGGAATCGCGGCGCGTAGTTCAATCGTGAGGTAGGCGATACAGCGGCGTGCGTCGAGCTGGTAGGGGCCAACGATGGCGCCGGTTGGGCATGCCTCCAGGCAACGGCTGCAGCTGCCGCAGTGGTCTGCGGCCGGAGCGTCGAGCGGCAGTGGCAGGTCGGTGTATAGCTCCGCAAGAAAAAACCACGAGCCGGCCTCGCGGCTGATTAGATTGGTGTGCTTGCCGATCCAGCCCAGACTGGCATTGCGCGCCAGCGGTTTTTCCATCACCGGCGCACTGTCGCAGAAGGCGCGATAGCCGAATGGGCCCGCTGTCGATTCGATGCGCTTCGCCAGCGCCTGCATCCGGCGGCGAAGCAGCCGGTGGTAGTCCTGCCCCAGTGCATAACGGGCCACGTACGCAAGCGCGCCATCGCCCAGTACCCGATTCATGTCGGCCGCGTCGGCTGGCAGGTAGTTCATGCGTCCTGATATCACCCGCAGTGTTCCGGGCATGAGTTCCGTCGGGCGACTGCGCCGCACGCCGTGCCGCTCCATGTATGACATGGCGCCATGCCGCCCGCGTGCCAGCCAGTCCAGCAGCTGCAGTTCGTCCCGCCCAAGCTCGGTGCCGGCGATGCCGATCTGGTCAAACCCGAGTTCCCGCCCCCAGGTGCGGATGTCCCGGGACAGGCGATCAAGATCGATGCTCTGCAATGGAGTCGCCGGCATTATGCTTTTATGATAGCGCCATGGAGGAATTGCCCGAAGCGCTGTATGGCAGCGAACAGGCGCGCGAGATCGACCGCCGGGTCGATGGTGCTCGTGCTCCGCGGACCGAGCCGCTCATGGAGCGGGCTGGCAGGGCACTGTTCGACCTGCTCCGCCGGCGCTGGCCGCGGGCGCGGCAGATCGCCGTGGTCTGCGGACCCGGTAACAACGGCGGTGATGGCTACGTGCTGGCACGGCTGGCGCAGGCGGCCGGAATCGAGCCCCGCGTTATGTGCCCCGGGGGGCTGGGCGAGCTGCGGGGCGATGCAGCCGCCGCACGCGAACGGCTGCTCGCCAGCGGCGTATTGCCTGGTCCTGCGGATGCGGCCGGGCTGGCGCGGGCCGATGTGGTGGTAGATGCGCTGTTTGGCACTGGTCTGCGGCGGCCGTTGCAGGGCGAATGGCTGGACACCGTCAGGGCCGTCAACCGCTGCGGTGCGCCGGTGCTGGCGGTGGATCTGCCCTCCGGTCTGGATGCGGATACCGGGCGCGTTCTCGGTGAGGCGGTGCGTGCCACGGTCACGCTCGCACTGATCGAACTGAAGGCCGGGATGTTTACCGGTTACGGGCGCGACCACTGTGGCGAAATCTGTCACGACAGTCTGGGCGTTGCCGCCGAGCACTTCGAGGCGGTAAACCCGCTCGCGAGGCGCCTCTCGGCGCGGAGTCTGCAAGGTCTGCTGCGGTCTCGTTCGCGCTGTGCGCACAAGGGGGACGCCGGTCGGGTGCTGGTGATTGGCGGGGGGCCGGGAATGGCCGGTGCAGCCCATCTTGCCGGGGTGGCCGCCTACCGTGCCGGGGCCGGGCTGGTCACCGTGGCCACCCATCCCGATCATTCCGCCACGCTCGGTCAGGCGCGGCCGGAACTCATCGTCCGGGGGGTCGATGGCGCCGGACCGTTGCGGCCGCTGCTGGCCAGCGCGGATGCGGTCGCGATTGGGCCCGGCCTCGGTCAGGACGACTGGGCGGAGGAGCTGTGGCTGGCAGTGCGAGATATCCCCCAGCCGCTGGTGGTCGATGCGGATGCGCTTAACCTGCTGGCTGCCGGGGCGACCCAGCGTGCGCACTGGATCCTTACGCCCCACCCGGGCGAAGCCGGGCGCCTGCTCGGGTGTCAGGGGGCCGATATCCAGCACGACCGGTTTGCGGCGGTACAGGGGATCACCCGCCGCTTTGGCGGCGTGTGCGTGCTCAAGGGTTGCGGCAGCCTGGTGCAGGGTGGCCCGAATGGCGCGACCTGGCTGTGTGATCGCGGCAACCCCGGGATGGCCAGTGGCGGCATGGGCGATGTGCTGACCGGCGTGATCGTCGGCCTGCTCGCCCAGGGTCTGGCGCCCATGGATGCTGCGCGGCTCGGGGTCTGGTGTCACGCCGTTGCGGCCGACGAGGCGAGCGCGGCTGGCGGTGAGCGCGGGCTGCTGGCGCAGGACCTGTTCCCGGGAATCCGTTCCACGGTCAACGCACTGGCTCAGCCATGAATATCGTCCGTGTGGTGCCGGATGCCCAAAGCATGGAGGCGCTAGGCGCGGTGCTAGCCAAGCGACTACACGCGGGGCAGCTTGTGTTCCTGCACGGCGAGCTCGGAGCCGGGAAAACCACGCTTGTCCGGGGTGTACTGCGCGCGCTGGGATACGCCGGACCGGTGAAAAGCCCCACATACACGCTGGTTGAACCATACGATTTCGACAGTGGTCCGATCTACCACTTCGATCTGTATCGTGTGGAAGATCCCGGCGAACTGGAATTTCTCGGAATCCGTGATTATCTTGAAGGGCAGGGCGTCTGTATCGTGGAGTGGCCGGAGCGTGGTGTCGGTATTCTGCCGGCGGCGGATGTTGACGTTTTCATTGATAGGGTTGATCATGCGCGCAGCGTGCGACTGGTTTTGAACAGTGACGACGGTGCAGCTCTCCTGAGCGGTTTGGAATGAGACCGGTACGGACGCTCTTCCTCTCGATTTTTCTGCTGTTTCCAGTTTCCTGCTGGGCGCGTCTGGTATCGATCGACGGTGTGCGAATGTGGCCAGCGCCCGACTATACCCGCCTGGTCTTTGCGCTCAGTTCGTCGACCACCTATCGTCTGTTCACGCTCACCCAGCCCGATCGCCTTGTGATCGACGTGCACGATGCGCGTCTGCGTAGCCCGTTGCCGAGGCTGGCCGGCCGTAGCGCGATCGTCGCCGACCTGCGTACCGGGGTGCGTCGGGGCCACACCGTACGCATCGTTGTCGATCTCAAGATTAACGCCCAGCCCCGCAGTTTCCTCCTGAAGCCGGCCGGACCCTACGGCAACCGTCTGGTCATTGACCTCTACGATCCGGTCAAGGCGGCACGTGCCCGCGTGCTCCTGAGAGCGGAGGAAAGGGCGTCGCCATCGCGGCCCTTCACTGTGGTCATTGATCCCGGACACGGCGGTGAGGATCCGGGGGCGACCGGTCCGGACGGGGTGCACGAGAAAAACATCGTGCTCGCCATTGGCCGCGACCTGGACCGGCTGGTGTCGGCCCAGCCTGGCATGAAAGCGATTATGACGCGCACCGGGGACTACTATGTGCCCCTGGTGGCGCGTCGACGCATGGCGCGCGGGGCGGATGTGTTTGTTTCCATCCACGCGGATTCCGAACCATATCATGAGGACGCAGCCCGTGGCGCCACGGTGTTTGCCCTGTCCGAGCGGGGGGCGACCAGCGCGCTGGCCAGGGCATTGGCCAATAGTGAAAACGGATCCGACTGGATCGGAGGGGTGAACCTGAACGACCTGGAGAGCGGCGTCGGCCAGGTTCTGGGAGACCTGACGAAATCAGCGACCATTGCCGCCAGTCTGCGGCTCGGGGATGATGTGCTTCCCTACCTGCGCAGGGTTGCGCCGATGCACTCGAGCTCGGTACAGCAGGCGGGTTTTGTTGTGCTCAAGTCGCCGGTTCCCTCGATTCTGATCGAAACCGGCTTTATTTCGAATCGCCAGGACGAACGCCGGCTGGTCAATCCGCGCTTCCAGGAAGCCACTGCCCGTGCGATATTCAACGGGTTGAAGCGCGCGGAGCCCTGGCTGCTGGCCAGGCGTGAAGTGCCGCTGGAGGAGCGCCACGCGCCGCTCGTGGGCGAATACATCGTGCGTCCCGGCGACACCCTGGATGGCATCGCGCACAGTCACGATATTTCGGTGACCGCGCTGCGCGACGTCAACAGGCTCGTTGGCAACAATATCCAGGTCGGGCTGAAGCTGCGCATCCCGGCGCCCGCGAGCCCGGGATGAGTGGCGGCAGGGCGGTGCGCGGTCACCGGATGCGGGAGTCCGGCGGCCTGCGATTGGTCGGAAAGGTTGCCTTTCACAACCAGACATAATGAGAAAGAGAGAAGCGATGAGCCTGCTACGAACCAAACCGATCAATGCTGATATGTACCGTGATACCGGACTGCGGCGCTGTCTGACTGCCTTCGATCTCACCCTGCTGGGCATAGGCGCCATTATCGGCGCCGGCATTTTTGTGCTTACCGGCATCGCGGCGGCCACCCAGGCCGGCCCGGCAATCGTGCTGTCCTTCGTGGTATCGGGTTTGGCCTGCGCGTTCTCGGCGCTGTCCTACGCCGAGCTCGCGTCAGCCATCGGCGGCTGCGGCAGCGCCTACGGTTATGCCTACGCCGGACTGGGCGAGCTGGTGGCCTGGATCATAGGCTGGGACCTTATTCTGGAGTATGGAGTGGCCGTGGCGGCAGTGGCGATCGGCTGGTCCGGTTACGTCAACAATGCCCTGACCGCGGCCGGCGTGCATATTCCGGCGGTGCTGCTGAATACGCCCGGGCATGGCGGGTTCGTCAACCTGCCGGCCGCGCTTATCGTGCTGGTGCTGAGCGGTCTGCTGGTGATCGGCGTGCGCGAGAGCGCACGCTTCAACGCCATCATGGTGCTGGTAAAGGTTCTCGCGATCGCCACATTCATCGCGGTGGCGATACCCAACGTGCACCCGGTCAACTGGCATCCCTTCATGCCCTTCGGATGGAAGGGGGTGATGGGCGGTGCCGCGCTCATCTTCTTTGCCTATATCGGCTTCGACGCCGTATCCACGGCAGCCGAGGAAGCCATCAACCCGGCGCGCGATCTGCCCATAGGCATTCTGGTGTCGCTGGCGGTGTGCACCGTGATCTATATGCTGGTTGCCGGACTGCTTACCGGCATCGTCCCGTATGCGACCCTGAACGTTGCGTCGCCTGTGGCCGATTCGATGCTGCGGATCGGGTACCGGTGGGCGTCCGCCGTGGTTGCCGCCGGCGCCATCGCCGGGCTGACAACCGTGATGCTCGTTCTCTACTACGGGATGACCCGCATCTTCCTGTCGATGTCGCGCGACGGTCTGTTGCCGCCGGCGTTCTCGGCGGTCAACACCCACACCCATACACCGCTGCGGGTGATTGTGGCGAGCGGCCTGTTGATCGCGGCGATCGCCGGGTTTACGCCAATCGGGGACGTGGCGGAGCTTGTCAACATCGGGACACTGGCGGCGTTCGCCCTGGTATGTTTCGGAGTTGTGATCCTGCGCCGCACGCGCCCGGATCTGGAGCGCCCGTTCAAGACACCCTGGAGTCCCCTGATTCCGTTGCTGGGAATGGCGTTCTGCCTCTATCTCATGGCCAGCCTACCGCTCGTCACCTGGCTGCGTTTTGTGATCTGGCTGGCCATCGGCCTGGTCATCTATTTCGGCTACTCCCGCCATCACAGCGCCCTGAACGGGTGACCGCGGACCTCTTTTCCGTCAGATCTCGATGACCTCGCTGCCGCGTGCGGCGCCGTCGCTGGCGTCCCGGTGTTCGGGTTCAAGACGTTCCCGGATGCCCGTGTCCAGGCAGGTCTGGCGGTCGCTGTCGGCAATCAGCTTGCCGTCGCGATCGACGATATAGAAGATGTCCTCGGCCCTTTCCCCGTAGGTGGCGACCTTGGCCGTCACCAGACGTGCCCGGCAATGCTGCAGGGCGAGCGCGACCTGGTAGAGCAGACCAGGACGGTCCTGTGCCACAACTTCCATCATAGTCTGCTGGCCATTGGGCGCGGTAGCGAAACTCACCCTGGTAGCGATGCGGAAGTGGCGCAGCGCCCGCGGCAGTCTGGTGCTCCGCAGATCGCGCCCCGGCCTTGGTGCGAGCAGCTGGGCACGCATCGCCGCCTCCAGCTGTTCCAGCTGCTGCGGATCGGTGATGGGTTTGCCGGCATGGTCCAACACGACAAATGTGTCCAGCGCGAAACCGAATCCAGTGGTATGTATGCGTGCGTCAACGATGGAGAGATTGAGGCGGTCGAAGCCGCCCGTGATGACCGCGAACAGATCGTCGCGATCAGGCGTAAACACAAAAAACTCCGTGCCGCCGACGTCAGGATGGGACCGTACCGCAACAAGGGGCAGGTCGGCTGCGGCCGTCGCGCTCATCCGCTCGGCGTGCCACGCCAGGGCATCGGCGTCATGACGCAGGAAATAGTCGCTCTCCATGCGCGACCAGTGCCGCTGCACGAGTTCCGGATTCACACCCCGGTCCGCCAGAATGCGCAGCGCCTCGTCCTTGAGATCGCGGATCCGCTCATCGAGATCGATGGGTCTCGCAAAGCCGCGACGTAGCACGCGGGCGGTCGCGGTGTGCAGCTGCGACAACAGCCGGTCTTTCCATACGTTCCAGACGTCGGGGCTGGTGGCGCGCATGTCGGCTACGGTCAGCAGGTACAGGTTGTCCAGGCGCTCCTGGTCGCCGACTTTCTGGGCGAACTCCAGCACCACTGCTGGATCGGTGATGTCCTGGCGCTGCGCGGTCCAGGACATGACCAGATGGTTGCGCACCAGCCAGCTGACGAATCGCGTGTCATACTCGCTCAGCCCGTGCCGTTCGCAGAAACTGCGTGCCTCCGTTTCCCCGAGCACGGAGTGGTCGCCGCCTCGTCCCTTGGCGATGTCATGGAACAGTCCTCCCAGGTACAGCCGTTCCGGTTTCACCAGGTGCTGGATCAGGCGGCTGGCAAGCGGAAATTCGTGGGCAAACTCTGGTACGGTGAAGCGCCGCAGATTGCGCACCACAAACAGCGTGTGCTCGTCGACGGTATAGACATGAAACAGGTCATGCTGCATCTGTCCGACGATGTGTCCGAACGCCGGTATGTAGGCGGCCAGTACGCCGTAGGCGTTCATGCGCCGCAACGCGTGGGTTAGCCCCTGGGGCTGGCGCAGAATCTCCATGAACAGCCCGCGGCAGGCGATGTCCTGGCGGAAGCCGTTGTTGACGCGGTGAAGGTTTTCGCGCAGAAGACGTATCGTCTGGGCCCGCACGCCCTTGAGATCCGGATTGTGCTCCAGTACCAGAAACAGCTCCAGGATCGCGTACGGGGATTTTTCAAAGACATTCGCGCGCGTTACCTCCAGGAAATCATCGCGCGCCTGGAATCGCCGGTTGATGGTACGCACCGCTTTTTTCCGGCCGGGGCTCAGGATGGCTTCCTGAAAATGCTGAAGCAGGATTTCGTTCAGGAGCGCGAGCTCCTTGACGACACGGTAATAGCGCTTCATGAACTGCTCGACGGCCAGGCTGCCCGGGCGGTTTGTGTAGCCCAGCTGCGCCGCTAGCGCGACCTGGTAGTCGAACAGCAAACGGTCCTCGCGGTGTCCAGCCAGATAATGAATACCGCAGCGCAGTTGCGCCAGCAGATGCCGGCCGCGAACGAGGCTCCGGTACTCGCTCTCGCTCAGGAACTCCAGCGCCACCAGGTCATGGAGCGTGGCGCTGCCGAAGTGGCGCTGGGTCACCCAGGCGATCATCTGGATGTCGCGCAGTCCGCCCGGGCCTTCCTTGATGTTTGGCTCGAGCCGATAGGCGGTATCACCGAAATGATGATGGCGTTCGATCTGTTCCTGCCATTTGGCTGCGAAGAATTTGCTGCTCGGCCAGATCCGCTGGGGGCCGGTATTCGTGCGCATGTCCTCAAACAGCTGTGCGTCACCCGCCAGCCAGCGTGCCTCCATGAGATTGGTGGCAACTGTGATGTCCTTGCGGGATTCGCGTTCGCAGTCGCGGAGCGTTCGGACGCTGTGTCCGACCTCAAGTCCCATATCCCACAGGAAACTGAGGAGGCGCCTGGCGAATTCATCCGCGCCGGCACGTCCCCGCTTCTCCAGCAGGAGCAGCAGGTCTATATCGGAGGCTGGATAGAGTTCGCCGCGTCCGTAACCGCCCACTGCTACCAGGGCGACACGGCCGCAGTCCTGTGCGAGTGCCTGGTGCAGCGTCCAGGCGCGTTTCAGCAACTGGTCGACCAGCCACGAATGGACGCCGAGTACGTCCTGCGGTGGAGCACCGTCGAGGTAACGTTGTTTGAGCAGCTCCCGCCCGGACCGCAGCGCCTCGCGGAACAGCGGCAGGATTTTCGTCCGCGCCTCGGTCGTGGCTTCGTCCGGCAAAAGCGCGTTGAGATCGGCGTCAAACCGCCGCGAATCGAATATGTCCTGTTTCTGCAGAGGCATCAGCGCTCCCTAGCCGGATCGTGGCAGCGAATCTGCGGTACTGCTCCGCGCCACCTTTGCCGGCGGCATCTGCCGGTTGCCTAAAGGCTGTCTCCCGGCAGGACAGTCAGCACTTCGTGACCCGTCTCGGTGACCAGTATCGTATGCTCCCACTGTGCCGACAGGCTGTGGTCGCGGGTAACCACGGTCCAGTTGTCCGGCAGCATCCGGATCTCCCGCCGTCCCGCATTGATCATCGGTTCTATGGTGATGGTCATGCCGGCGGCGAGTTCCATGCCGGTACCCGGATTGCCGAAATGCAGCACCTGCGGGTCCTCGTGGAACTGGCGGCCGATGCCGTGCCCGCAGTACTCGCGCACCACTGAACAGTGATTCTTCTCGGCGTGCACCTGGATGGCGTGACCGATATCTCCCAGACGTACACCCGCGCGCACCATCTCGATGCCCTTGCACATGCATTCATGGCTCACCTGGGTGACGCGCCGCGCCTGAATTGACGGCTCACCGACGAAAAACATCTTGCTGGTGTCGCCGTGGTAGCCGTCCTTGATGACAGTAATGTCGATGTTGACGATGTCCCCTTTTTTTAGGACCCGGTCGCCTGGAATCCCGTGGCAGACCTGGTGGTTTACGGAGGTGCAGATGGATTTCGGGAAGCCGTGGTAATTGAGCGGTGCCGGAATGGCACCCTGGACGTTGACGATGTAATCGTGGCAGATACGGTCCAGCTCGCCGGTGGTCACGCCCGGAAGGACGTGCGGGCGGATCATCCGCAGTACGTCTGCGGCCAGGTGTCCCGCAACGCGCATTTTTTCCACTTCTTCGAGGGTCTTTATCGTGACGGCCATGGTCGTTGGGTGGTCGCGGAGCGTGCGCAGGCTTCAGTTCGGGTTGTGGAACCAGTACAACTGCACTTTACCATAGGACTCGGGTAAAGCTCTTCCGCATCCCCTGTACCGGCAGCCTGGTCTGCCCGGGTCCCCGCTGCCGGTGGGGGGCTTTCCGGCCCCGGGCTGGCAGAATACACATTGCTGGCAGACCCTCGCCTGTGGTATAAAGCGACGTTTTTAAGGCGTTAATCTCTGGCCTCTGGCGCTGTGGCGCCCGCGGCCGGAACACACACGTGATCCGTCGAAGGCCATCCGGGTGCTGCCTGGCGCGTTGCGCCGGGGGGTTGGATGTTCCGGGATCACGGCGGAAAAACCCGACCGGAGTATATCCATGAGTGACGTTACTATGCGCCAGATGCTGGAAGCCGGCGTTCATTTCGGCCACCAGACGCGTTTCTGGCACCCCAAGATGCGCCCCTACATTTTCGGTGAGCGCAACAAGGTCCACATCATCAATCTCGAGAAGACCCTGCCCATGTTCAACGAGGCAATGGGCTTTCTCGGCAAGCTTGCGTCGAACAAGGGAACGATTCTGTTCGTTGGCACGAAGCGCCAGGCGGGCGACATCATCCGCGAGGAAGCCATCCGCTGCGGTAGTCCGTATGTGGATCATCGGTGGACTGGCGGGATGTTGACCAATTACAAGACCGTCAAGAAGTCCATAGAGCGGCTGAAGTCCTTGGAGGCTATGGAGCAGGACGGGACCTTCAGCAAGCTCAACAAGAAAGAGACGCTGTTGCTGACGCGGGAACGCGACAAGCTGAACCGCAGCCTGGCAGGCATCAAGGAAATGGGTGGTTTGCCGGATGCGATGTTTGTGATTGATGTCGGCCACGAATATATCGCCGTGTCGGAGGCTAACAAGCTGGAAATTCCGGTGGTGGCGGTGGTGGATTCGAACTGCAAGCCGGACGGCGTGGATTACGTCATTCCGGGCAATGACGATGCGTTGCGCGCCATACGCCTGTATGTCCGGGCAGCGGCGGACGCGATCATCCAGGGACGGCAGACGGTGGTGGTCCCGTTGCCGGCCGATGACGAGGAGTTCGTCGAGGTAGCCGAAGAGCCGGCCAAGGTTAAGGTGGCTGCGAGGCGCAAGCCGGTGCCTGCCAGTGCGTCACAAGACGAGCCGGATCAGGCGCTCGACCGCGACGACGGCGAGGCGAAGCCAGACAAGACGGCGCACCGAACAGCGCGTCCCAAGGCCAAAGCCCCGGCGAACCGGGGACGGACGAAAGCCGGTCAGGGCGAATGAATAAAGGGGGCCTTGCCCCCTTTTTCGTAATGTAACGGGTTATGTCGATTTTTCGGGGATGCGTATGACGATTACCGCAGGTCAGGTCAAGGAGTTGCGGGAGCGCACCGGGCTCGGGATGATGGAGTGCAAGGGCGCCCTGACGGAAACCAATGGGGATATGGAGGCTGCAATAGAACTGCTGCGCCGGAAGGCTGGCGCCAAGGTCGAAAAGAAGGCGGGTCGGACGGCGGCGGAAGGCGCCATTGCGGCATATCTCAGTCCTGATCGCAGACTGGCCGCCATCGTGGAAGTGAACTCTGAAACCGATTTTGTTGCCAAAGGTGATGAATTCGGGGCGTTTGCCGCGACTGTCGCGGCCTGTGTGGCAAAGCACGACCCGAAGTCGCTCGAGGCGCTTGCCGCCCTGACGCTGGACGGTGGGCGGACGGTGTCGCAGGTGCGCGAAGGGCTGGTGGCCAAACTGGGAGAGAACATAGCGGTACGGCGGTTTGTCCGGTATGCATCCAGCGAGGGGCATATCGCCAACTACCTCCACGGACGGCGGATCGGTGTACTCGTGGAATTCGTCGGCGGGGACGAGACGCTCGGACACGATCTTGCCATGCATGTGGCCGCAAGCCGGCCGGCGTACCTGGCACGGGAGAACGTGCCGGCCGAGGTGATTGCGAAGGAAAAGGCGATATTCGCCGCCCAAGCGGCGGACAGCGGCAAGCCGGCGGAAATCGTTGAGAAAATGGTGGCCGGCCGGGTGAACAAGTTCATCAGCGAGATAACGCTGGTCGGACAGCCTTTTGTCAAGGACCCCGATATGACGGTGGACAAGTTGCTCAAGAAGGCCGCGGCCAGGGTGGTACGTTTCAGCCGTTTAGAGGTGGGCGAAGGCATTGAAAAAGGTGCCAGCGATTTCGCCGCCGAGGTGATGGCGCAGGTCAGGGGAGGCTAGGTCGTTGGGTCGTTCCGCCCCGGATGGTGTCAAGACGGTATATCGCCGGATCCTGCTCAAGCTGAGCGGTGAGGCGCTGATGGGGGAAGATTCCTATGGGATCAACCGCCAGGTGCTGGAACGGATTGTCGGTGAGATCAAGGACGTCGCCGGTACCGGTGTCGAACTCGCCATCGTGATCGGCGGCGGAAACATTTTCCGCGGCGTCGCTCCCGGCACCCGTGGCATGGACCGGGCGACGGCCGATTACATGGGCATGCTTGCGACCGTCATGAATGCGCTGGCGTTGCAGGATGCACTTACGCAGTCGGGTGTTCCGGCGGTGGTGCTTACGGGGCTTGCCATGGATACCGTAGCTGAACCGTACTCGCGGCGGGCGGCGCTTGACCATCTCGCAGCAGGGCGGGTTGTCATTTTCGGTGCCGGTACCGGGAACCCCTTTTTCACGACCGACACGGCTGCCAGTCTGCGGGGTGCGGAAATCGGGGCGGATCTGGTGCTCAAGGCCACCAAGGTCGACGGCGTCTATACAAAGGATCCGGTGCGTCACGCGGATGCGCGACGTTACGAGGTGCTGACCTATGATGAGGCGCTGCAGAACCGGCTGGGCGTGATGGATGCCACCGCGATCGCGCTGTGTCGCGAGCAGAACATGCTGCTGCGCGTGTTCAGCATCAACTCGCATGGGAGCCTGATGCGGATCGTACGGGGTGAAAACGAAGGCACGCTGGTCAAACGCGGAGATTGATGCCATGCACGAGGTGATCAGCAAGATCAGTAAGGACTCCGAGGCCAGGATGGCGAAGTCGATCGACGCGCTCAAGCAGGCGCTTGAGAAGGTCAGGACGGGCAGAGCCCATGTTGGCCTGCTCGAACACATCCACGTGGAATACTACGGCAGCCGGACGCCCCTCAATCAGGTGGCCAATGTCGCCGTGGCGGATGCGCGCTCGCTTACGGTTACGCCCTACGACAAGACCATGGTCCAGGCGGTCGAGAAGGCCATCCAGGAGTCAGGGCTCGGGCTTAATCCGGCGGTAGCCGGGCAGACGATACGCGTTCCCCTTCCGGTGCTTACCGAGGAGCGGCGCAAGGAACTCGGGAAGGTCGTGCGCAACGAGGGCGAGGACGCGAAGATCGCCGTCCGCAATGTCCGCCGCGACGGCCTGACACATCTGAAGGAAGCGCTGAAGAAAAAGGAGATATCCGAGGACGATGAGAAGCGTGCGCACGAGACGATACAGAAGCTTACCGACCGGTTTACCGCGGATGTAGACAAGCTGGTCACCGCCAAGGAACGCGATCTGATGGCGATTTAGGCGGCAGTGTCGCCGGCCCGGTGCTGCGTCCGATGAATGGGTTTGAAATCACGTTTTAGCGAGATGTCCGAGTCAAGCAAGTCGTCCACTCCAACGACCGCGGTTCCCCCGGTTGCACGGCTGCCGCTGCACGTTGCGGTCATCATGGATGGCAATGGGCGCTGGGCCCGGAGCCGGGGCCTGCCGCGGGTCGCGGGCCACCGTCGCGGGGTTGAAGCGGTCCGCGAGCTCGTCTCCGCCTGCGGGGAGAAGGGCATCCGCTACCTTACCTTGTTCGCATTCAGCAGCGAGAACTGGCGCCGTCCTGAAACCGAAGTGCGCCTACTCCTGCAGCTTTTCGGAGTTGCCCTGGACAAGGAGGTGAAGAAGCTGCATGAGAACAACATCCGCTTCCGTGTGATCGGTGACCTGTCGGCATTCGGCGAAAAGCTGGTAGAGCGCATACGCCAGGGTGAGGCCCTCACTCGTGACAATTCGGCGCTGACTCTGACCATTGCGGCCAACTATGGCGGACGCTGGGATATCAGCCAGGCATGCCGCGAACTGGCGCGCCAGGCGGTCGCCGGAACGCTGGATCCGGAATCGATCACTGCCGACAGCCTCGAACCCTACCTCAGCATGTCCAAGATACCCGAACCGGACCTGTTTATACGGACTGGCGGCGAGCAGCGCGTGAGCAATTTCATGTTGTGGCAGCTGGCCTACACTGAGCTCTATTTTACGCCCGTGCTCTGGCCGGATTTTGACCGCAGCCAGTTTGAAGCCGCGCTGGTATCGTATGCCGGGCGCCAGCGCCGCTTCGGTCACACAGGCGAGCAGATCGAGGCCGCAGCGTCGGGGAGCACAGGCAAGCGTGCTTAAGTTGCGGCTCCTCACGGCTGCGGTTCTGGTGCCGCTGATAGTGTGGGCGACGTTTTACCTCACCACCCCCGAGCTCGGGGCCGTGTTTGGAATTTTTTTCATCATGGCAGCATGGGAATGGACCGGGCTATGTGGCCTGACCGCATGGCCATGGCGTGTTTTGTATGTGGTTACGCTGGTCGCCGCCGGATTGGCGTTGTGGCAGGTACCGCTGCTGCCGGTGATGTTCGCCGGCGTCGCCTGGTGGCTCTGGGCATTGTACGAACTGGTCCATTATTCCGATCTTCGGCAGGGCTTTCTGGCAACCTCTTTCGGGCGGCGTCTGAGCGGCTTTTTCATTCTGATTCCCGCCTGGATTGCTCCGCTCGCCGTGCATGCGCGCAGCGACGGCGGCCCACGGCTCACGCTGTTCATCCTGGTATTGGTGTGGATGGCAGATTCCGGCGCATACTTTGTCGGCAAGCCATGGGGCCGGACCAAGATTGCCCCGCATATCAGTCCCGGGAAGAGTCTTGAGGGATTGCTCGGTGGCGTCGCTATGGTGGCGGTGCTGGCGCTGGTCTGCGGAAAGTACATATGGAAACTGGAAGCCTCGTCCCTGGTGCTCTGGTTGGCGATTGCGGTCATAGCGGCACTGTTCTCCGTGCTGGGGGATCTGGTCGAGAGCCGTGCCAAGCGCATCGCCGGGGTCAAGGATAGCGGCAGCCTGTTACCGGGACACGGCGGGGTGCTCGACCGGGTGGACGCGCTTACTGCCGCCGCCCCCGTGTTCGTGTTTGGATGGTTGCTGCTGAGGCCGTTGCTATGAGCATGCACAATTCCAATCAGTCGCCTCGTCGGCGCGCCGAAGGGCCGCGAGGCGTAACGATTCTGGGGTCGACGGGGTCGATCGGGGTCAGCACCCTCGATGTGCTGGCGCGCCATCCGGACCGTTTCCGCGTTGTGGCCCTTACTGCCAATACCCAGGTCGAGCGGCTTCTTGAGCAGTGCCGGCAGCACCGGCCGCAGTGCGCGGTTATGCGCGACCGGCAGGCGGCCGGGCAGCTTGAGGTCCGACTCAGGGAATCAGGCCTCGCGACGGAAGTCCTGTCTGGTGAGGAGGGACTCGCCATGGCCGCAGCGTTGCAACAAAGCGGCATCGTGGTGGCGGCGATTGTGGGCGCCGCAGGTCTGATGCCGACCTTGGCCGCGGTGCGTCACGGCAAGCGCGTGCTGTTGGCTAACAAGGAACCGCTGGTGATGTCCGGCCATATCTTGATGCAGGAGGCAAACCGTTCCGGGGCCGAGCTGCTGCCGGTCGACAGCGAACATAACGCCATCTTCCAGTGCCTGCCGGGCGGATACCGGGCCGGGGTTCCGAGCCCCGGAGTACGCAAGATCCTGCTGACCTGTTCCGGCGGACCGTTTCGTACCACGCCGCTTGCAGCGCTGACGGGTGTCACACCGGAGCAGGCCTGTGCCCATCCACGCTGGGCTATGGGCAGGAAGATTTCGGTCGATTCGGCAACGCTCATGAACAAAGGGCTCGAGGTGATCGAGGCCAGCCGCCTGTTCGGTATTGCGCCCGACCAGATCGAAATCGTGATCCACCCGCAAAGCGTGGTACATTCACTCGTCTCCTACGCCGACGGATCGGTCCTGGCGCAGCTCGGAAATCCCGACATGCGCACACCCATCGCCCATGCGCTGGCATGGCCGGAGCGGATTGAATCCGGTGTCAGGGAGCTCGACCTGATAGAGGTGGCGCAGCTGGACTTTGAACGACCCGATCCCCAGCGCTTTCCGTGTCTGCGCCTCGCGACAGAGGCGGCGCGCGCCGGCGGGACTATGCCGGCCATCCTCAATGCTGCCAATGAAGTGGCTGTGTCCGCGTTTCTTGGCGGCACCATCGGGTTTACAGATATACCGAGGGTTATCGAGCACGTGCTGTCGCGAGTTTCGATGAGCGAGGAGAACGAACTCGCCGTGATTCTGGCAGATGATGCGCGTGCCCGCGAGGCGGCGGAACGTTTCATTGTCGGGCACCCAGGCCGGCTCAAACGAGGTGTGCAGTGACAGCCTTTTTTTATTCAGCAGCGGCGTTTCTGGTGGCGATCGGCGTGCTTGTCATCGTCCACGAGTTTGGACACTACTGGGTGGCGCGCCGTCTTGGCGTCAAGGTGCTGCGCTTTTCGGTCGGTTTCGGCAAGCCGCTGTGGTCCCGCCGCTTCGGTGCAGACCAAACCGAACTGGTGGTCGCGGCGCTGCCGCTCGGTGGTTACGTCAAAATGCTGGATGAGAATGAGGGCGAGGTGCCACCGGCAGAACTGAACCGGGCATTTAACCGCCAGCCTCTGCTCAAGCGCGGTGCCGTGGTGCTGGCAGGCCCGGCATTTAACTTTCTGTTCGCGGTGGTGGTGTACTGGGTGCTGTTTTCAGTGGGTATTGCCGGGATCAAGCCGATTGTCGGGCGGGTGGTGGCAGGGTCGATCGCCCAGAAAGGGGGATTCCGGGTCGGGGATGACATTCTCAGCATTGACGGACGGCCGACGCTGAGCTGGAACCAGCAGCGGCTGTTTCTTTTCGAGAAAGCCCTGGACAGGTCGCGCGTCCGCTTCAAGGTCCGCGATCCGAAGGGACGGATCAGAACGCGGATACTCGACCTGTCCTCGATCTCCGCGGCGCAGATCAGCTCAGGCATGCTGGAGACCGTGACCGGTCTGTACGGATACGTGCCCAAGGTGACGCCGGTTGTCGGCACCGTGATTGCCGGAAGTCCGGCGGCGAAGGCGGGCCTCAGGCCCGGCGACCGCCTGGTCAGCATAGACGGTCAGCCGCTAAGTTCATGGGATGACGTGGTCTCGACCATACGGGCGAGTGCCGGGCGCCGGATCCACCTTGCGGTCGAGCGGGGTGGCCGCGCAATCACGGTCAGCCTGATACCCGAAGCGATCGTGAGTGACGGCCAGCGGATCGGGCGTATTGGCGTCAGCGTACGACCGCCGCGGATTCCGCCCGACATGCAGGTGCGTGTCCGGCTCAATCCGCTGAGCGCGCTGCGCCAGAGCGTGGAGGATACCTGGCTCATGTCCGCCATCACGGTGAGAATGCTGGCAAAGATGGTCGAGCTTAAGGTGTCCACTCACAGCATAAGCGGGCCGATCACCATAGCCCGCTACGCGGGCTATACCGCCCGCATGGGCCCGGGGCGGTTTCTCATGTTTCTGGCGGTGATCAGCGTGAGCCTTGGCGTTCTCAACCTGCTGCCGGTCCCGATTCTGGATGGAGGACATGTTCTGGTGTACCTGATCGAGGCGATCAAGGGCGGTCCCCTGCCGGAGCGGGCGCTGTACTGGGGCCAGCAGCTTGGTGTACTGCTCCTGGCCGCTTTGATGCTGCTGGCGTTTTATAATGACTTTGTCAGACTGCTTCAGTAGCCGAACCACAATTACCACATTCCGACATAATACAGATAATGAAAGTACTCCCAGCGGTCCTGGCTCTGTGCATGCTGTTTGCCGCGCCTGCCTACGCGTTCGAGTCCTTTGTCGTCAAGGACATCCGGGTCGTGGGGCTGGAGCGGATATCGGCTGGTACGGTGTTCAACTACCTGCCGATCAAGGTCGGAAACACTGTTACCACCGCGAGCGCGAACGAGGCGATAAAGGCGCTGTTTAAGACCGGATTCTTTCGCGACGTCATCATCGACCGAAAGGGAGATACGCTGGTCGTGCGGGTAGTGGAGCGCC
The DNA here is from genome assembly GCA_021785515.1 of Pseudomonadota bacterium. Lineage (GTDB taxonomy): Bacteria > Pseudomonadota > Gammaproteobacteria > Acidiferrobacterales > UBA6901 > JAJYCY01. The sequence goes on from JAJYEX010000002.1 coordinate 293,227, forward strand.
CATCGATCGCAAACATCAAGCTCACAGGGGTCAAGGAGCTCGACAAGAGCGCGCTCAAGAAGGGTCTGGCGCAGGTGGGACTCGCGAAAGGCCGGGTGCTCGACAAGTCGGTTCTGGACCAAATGGAGCAGGATCTCAAGGCCCAGTATTTTGCCCGCGGCTACTATGCCGTGAAGATCAAGAGCACTGTGACGCCCCGGCCGCGCAATCGCGTCGATGTCAATGTCGCGGTTTCCGAGGGACAGGTTGCCAAGATCAGGCAGATCACCATAGTCGGTAACCACAGCTTTTCGGAAAAGAAGCTGCTCAACCAGTTCAAGCTGAGCACTCCGACCCTGTTCAGCTTTCTGACAAAGAACGACCAGTACTCGAAGCAGCAGCTGACCGGGGATCTGGAGAATTTGCGTGCCTTTTACCAGAACCAGGGTTTTCTCAACTTCAACATCGACTCCACTGAAGTGTCGATCAGTCCGGACAAGCGCCAGATCTACATCACCGTGAACATAACCGAGGGCCGCCGCTACATGGTCTCCGGATACAAGCTGGCCGGAAACCTGATCATTCCGGCGAAGACCATGCGTACGCTCATCAGCGTCAAGCCGGGCGCTGTGTTCTCGCGCAAGCAGGTGGTCGACAGTGAAAAACGGATTTCCACGCGTCTTGGCGATCTCGGCTATGCATTTGCGAACGTGAACGCCATGCCGGAGATCGATCGCAAGAATGCCACTGTGGCGTTTACTTTTTACGTTGATCCTGGCCGGCGCGTGTATGTGAGGCGCGTCAACTTCTTTGGAAATAACAGCACCGACGATGACGTGCTGCGACGCGAGATGCGGCAATTCGAGGGGGCATCGTTTTCATCTTCCAACATCAAGCTCTCGCGCCGGCTCCTGCAACGTCTGAGCCTGTTCGACAGCGTGAACGTCGAGACGCCCGCGGTTCCGGGCACCTCCGACGAGGTGGACATGAACGTCAAGGTCAAGGAACGGCTGGTCAACAACTTCATGGCCGGAATCGGGTATTCCGACGTGGATCATCTGCTGCTTACGGCGAGTGTGACCTTCCAGAATCTGTTTGGCACCGGCCGGCAGCTGAGTACGAGCGTAGACACCAGCAGCTATGACAAGCATGTCGATGTCACCTACACCAACCCCTATTACACCCTGAACGGGGTCAGCCGCAGCCTGTCGATCTACGACCAGCAGATCAACGCATCGGCGGCCTACATTGCAGCCTACGATTCCAGTACCGTCGGTGCTGCGGTGCTTTACGGCATACCGGTCGGGGAGTTTCGCACCGTAAACATTGGCCTCGGTGTCGAGCGGGTGGCGTTGGGTGTTGACGCCGGCAGCGCCTTGGTTGCCCAGAATTTCGTTGCCAAATACGGCACTGACAACAGTGTGGTCAAGGGCACCCTGGGGTGGGACCGCAATACCCTCGACAACCCGATCTTCCCGAGGAAGGGTACGTACCAGAACATAGGGGCCGAGGTGACGGTGCCTGGCAGCAACCTTGAATACTATCTGATCAGGCTGAAGACCGGCGGTTATCAGCCGCTCAGTTCGCGCCTGACCCTGGAGGGGCGCGCCGAATATGATTTCGGAGGCGGCTATGGAAATACTCAGGATCTGCCGTTCTACAAGAACTTCTATGCAGGTGGCAGCAGCACGGTGCGCGGCTTCAGTCCGGAATCCCTGGGGCCGAAGGACGTGGGCGGGCCGAACCCGACGCTTCCAGTAGGCGGCGACCGACGGGTGCTTGCCAACGCGTCACTGCTGTTCCCGGTTCCCGGCACCGCGGCGGACAACAAATCCATGCGCTTGAGTGTGTTCACGGATGCCGGTATGGTGTACGGCACGGGCCAGCCGGTGGAACTCGGGCAGCTACGCTACGCGGCGGGCCTTGCTTTCCATTGGTATTCTCCGGTGGGGCCGCTCAGTATCAGTGTGGCGGAACCACTGAACAAGAAGCCCGGCGACAATACGGAACTGTTCCAGTTTACGTTGGGAACGACGTTCCAGTGACCGAAGACCGGCGCACGGGCGTGTTCGGAATCGGGGATGGTGAGGCGGCGGCAGGTGCTGCCGGCGGCTGCGGGTGCAGGGTGTGCGATAATCCGGATCGGCGATGGCGGTGGTGACTCTAGAAGAGCTTGCGCGACGATTTGGCGGGCAGGTGCGGGGGGACGGGTCGCGCGAAATTCGCGGTGTCGCGACCCTGGCGGACGCCGGTCCGCACGATGCCGCGTTTGTGGCAAATCCGCAGTTTCATCGTTACCTCGCTACCACGCGTGCGGCTGCCGTGATTCTCGGGGAAGAGGATGTCCGGCATTTTTCCGGGAACGCCCTGATCGTCGACAATCCGCATCTGTGTTTTGCCCGGGTCGCCGCGCTGCTCCATCCGGAGCCCCCCTGGGAGGCGGGAGTGCACCCCAGCGCAACCGTGGCGGACGGCGCGCAGGTAGCGCAGACCGCATGGATCGGACCGCATTCCGTGGTGGAGCAGGGAGCCGTCGTGGAAGACGGCGTGTTCATCGGTCCCGGCTCCTTCATTGACCGCGGAGCCGTAATCGGTGCCGGCAGTCGCCTGGTGGCGCGGGTGACAGTGTGTCGCGGATGTATCGTGGGAAAGCGCTGCATAATACATCCGGGTGCGGTCATAGGTAGTGACGGTTTTGGCTATGCGCGCGATGGGGTGCGCTGGGTGAAGGTGCCGCAGCTTGGACGGGCAGTGCTGGGTGATGACGTCGACATTGGATCGAACACCACTATAGACCGCGGGGCGCTGGGTGATACCCTCATCGCGGATGGCGTAAAGCTCGACAACCTGATCCAAATTGCGCACAACGTTCAAATCGGCGAACATACTGCCATGGCGGCGTTTGTCGGTGTCGCCGGAAGCGTTGTCATCGGCAAACGCTGTACCTTTGGTGGGCGTGCCGGAATTGCCGGACATCTGGAAATAGCCGACGATGTGCACGTTACCGGCACGTCACTGGTATCCGGATCCATCACGAAACCGGGGGTTTATTCCTCGGCGATCTCCTCGGAAGAGGCTGGTTCGTGGCGCAAGAATGCGGCGCGGCTGCGCCAGCTGGATGCGCTCGTGCGTCGGGTCAGAGAACTGGAACACAAGGTGCAGATGCTTATTGAGGGAGAAAAACTTGACTAGTTTCAATATTTACGACGTTCTAAAACATCTCCCGCATCGCTATCCATTTCTGCTGATTGACCGGGTTCTGGAATACACGCCCGACGAGTCCCTGGTGGCGATCAAGAACGTTACCATCAACGAGCCGTTCTTTCAGGGTCATTTTCCGAACCGTCCGGTCATGCCCGGAGTGCTGGTGGTCGAGGCGATGGCCCAGGCATGTGGCGTGCTGTCCTTCAAATCAGCCCAGGCTCTGCCGACGCAGAATTCAGTCTACCTGTTCGTGGGCATCGACCGGGCGCGCTTCAAGCGTCCCGTTGAGCCGGGTGACCAGCTGTACATACAGGTGTCGTTGACCCGGAGGATGCACGGGATATACAAGTACCATGCCGACGCCAGAGTGGAAGGTGAACTGTGCTGTAGCGCGGAACTGATGTGCACGTACAAGGAATTCGAGTAGGTGATTCATCAGCAGGCAATCGTAGATCCCGCGGCACGTTTGGGAGCGAACGTGCATGTCGGTCCATTTTCGGTCATCGGTCCTGGAGTGGAGATAGGTGACGACACGTGGATTGGTCCGCATGTCGTCATAAACGGTCCGACGCGCATCGGCCGGCAGAACCGCATCTACCAGTTTTCGTCGCTCGGGGAGGCCCCGCAGGACCTTAAGTACGCAGGCGAGTCGACACACCTGGAAATCGGCGATCGCAATATCGTGCGCGAGTATTGCACGTTCAGCCGGGGCACGGCTGGCGGTGGCGGGGTAACCCATATCGGCGACGACAATCTGTTCATGGCCTACGTCCATGTCGCACACGACTGCCATGTCGGAAGCAAGACCATATTTGCGAACTGCGCGAGTCTGGCCGGGCACGTGTCGGTTGGGGACTATGCGATTCTCGGCGGATTCACGGGCATTCACCAGTTCTGCCGTATCGGTGCGCACTGCATGACCGGCATCGCGACCATAACTTTCAAGGACGTGCCGCCCTATCTTCTCGCATCCGGGAATACAGCCAGACCTTATGGCCTCAATCTGCGCGGACTGAAGCGGCGTGGCTTCTCCGAGGCCGCCATCGATTCATTGCGGCATGCCTACAAGATCATCTACCGGTCGGGGCTCAAGCTGGACAAGGCGCTTCAGCAGCTCGATGTTCTCGCAGCGGAGCACGAGGAAGTCCGGCATCTCGCGGATTTCATCAGGCAGTCGGAACGCGGCATCATACGCTAGGGCACGTAAAGAGAAATGCCGCAATCCAATCCGACCGTGCGCATCGGCGTCGTTGCCGGCGAGATGTCCGGAGACCTGCTGGGCGCGCGCCTAATGGCGGTCCTGCAGCAGCGGCTGCCGGCGGTGGAATTCGAAGGTATCGGGGGGCCGGAAATGGTGGCGCGCGGCTGTCGCACGCTTTTTCCGATGGAGCGGCTGTCGGTGCTGGGGCTGACCGAGGTGCTTGGCCGTTACCGCGAACTGCATGCCATCCGTAGCCAGCTGCGACGGCATTTTCTGCAGCATCCGCCCGACGTGTTCATCGGGATAGATTCCCCGGGATTCAACTTGGGTCTGGAGCTGGCCCTAAGGCGTGCGGGAATACGTACAGTTCATTACGTCAGTCCGCAGGTATGGGCATGGCGCAGCTACCGTGTTCACAAGATTCGCAAGGCAGTGGATCGCATCCTGACACTGTATCCGTTCGAGGAGGAGTTCTACCGGAAGCACGAGGTGCCGGTGGAGTTTGTCGGACATCCGTTGGCCGATGAGATTCCGCAGGAGGTGAACCGGGATGAAGTGCGGGCACGCCTGAAGCTGCCGCTGGACCGGACCCTGGTTGCGCTCCTGCCGGGGAGTCGCGTCAGCGAGTTGCGCGCCCATGCCGATGTTTTCGTCCAGACTGCGCTGTGGCTGCACGACCGCCACCCGGACATGCAGTTCATCCTGCCGTTTGTAAACCGCGAGACCCGCCAGATATTCGAGGATGCGATCAAGCGGCACAGCGCCTGGGATTTGCCGCTCACGCGTCTTCATGGCCACTCGCGCGATGCCCTGGGTGCGGCGGATGTGGCGCTGCTGGCCTCGGGGACCGCAGCCCTGGAGGCGCTGCTGATCAAGCGCCTGATGGTTGTTACCTACCGCGTATCGCGCATAAGCTACGTGCTGATCAAGATGTTTTCACATATTCGACGCTATTCGATGCCGAACAATCTGGCTGGTCGCGCGTTGGTTCCCGAGTTGTTGCAGGGCGACGCGGTACCCAGGAAGCTCGGAATGGAAGTCGAGTATCAGCTCACCCATCCGGGGCTGGCAAGCGAGACGCTTGCGACCTTCGGCCAGATTCACGCGCAGTTGCGGCGCGGTGCAAGCAAGCGAGCGGCGGACGCGGTGATGCAGGTGCTCGGACGGTCCGCGACATGAACCCGGCCTGCGGTGAGCTGTTGGTGGCCGGCGTCGACGAGGCCGGCCGCGGCCCCCTGGCGGGCCCGGTGGTGGCGGCCGCCGTGATCCTGGATCCAGGGCGTCCGGTGGCAGGGCTGGCGGACTCGAAGGCGCTGACGCCGGCGCGGCGCGCCGAGCTTGCTGAGGAAATCCGCTCCTGGGCCCTGGCCTGGGCGGTGGCAGCCGCTTCCGTCGAGGAAATCGACCGTCTCAATATTCTGCAGGCGAGCCTGTTGGCCATGAGCCGAGCGGTTGCCGGTCTTGATCCGGCGCCAGTGCAGGCGCTGATCGACGGCAACCAGCTTCCGCGGCTGCAGTGTGCGGCCCGCGCGATTGTACGCGGAGATGCCACTGAACCTGCGATTTCCGCCGCATCGATTCTGGCCAAGGTCGCGCGGGACGCCGAGATGTGCGCTTTGGACGCAGTCTATCCCGGCTACGATTTTGCCCGCCACAAGGGGTATCCGACGGTACAGCACCTGGCTGCCCTGGAACAACACGGCGTCAGTCCGGTGCACCGGCGCAGTTTTGCGCCCGTGCGGCGGATTCTGGTAGCGCGGCGTGCAGGCGACTGAGGGGGGTTGCAGCCGGGCGGATGGCACCCGTTTTGCCTCGGGGTATGGGAGACGCCGGCGCCGGTCCGGCGGGTTGCGTTTCCAGCCTTTTCCGGATGCCGTTTTTGCGCTGAAATAGGCCTCGTGAATCCATCTTTCGTCCATCTGCACGTCCATTCTGAGTTTTCGCTCGTCGACGGCATTGTGCGCATCGATGAGCTGGTGGCGAGCGCGGTAGCGCAGGACATGCCGGCGGTGGCGCTCACCGATCTGGCCAATGTGTTCGGGATGGTGAAGTTTTATCAGGCCGCCGTAGCGGCAGGCCTCAAACCTATCCTCGGCGTTGATCTTTGGGTGGAAAATCCGGCTGACCGCAACAAGCCGAGCCGGCTGGTACTGCTCTGTCAGGATGCCACCGGGTACCGGAACCTGTGCCAGCTGCTCACGCTGGCCTACGGCGACGGCCAGACGGCCGGCCGGCCGTGCATCACGAAGGAGTGGCTCTGGGCCCGCAGTGACGGGCTTCTGGCGCTGTCCGGCGCGCTGGATGGGGATCTGGCCCAGGCGCTGCTGGCGGGCAACAGCGAGCTGGCAGACAGCCTGGCCGGGGATTACCGGCGGGCCTTCGGCGACCGCTATTACGTGGAGCTGCAGCGGACCGGACAGCCGCTGCAGGAAGAGTACAACCGCGCGGCCGTGCGCTTTGCCCAGCGTCATGGCCTGGCGGTGGTCGCGACCAACGCCGTGCAGTTTCTGCGGCCCGAAGACTTTGAGGCCCACGAGGTGCGGGTGTGCATCCAGGATGGTCGCATCCTGACCGATAGCCGTCGTCCGCGCCGTTATACCGAACAGCAGTATTTCCGCTCGGGCGAGGAAATGACCGCTTTGTTTCGGGACCTTCCGGAAGCGCTCGAGAATTCCGTCGAAATCGCCCGCCGCTGTAACCTGCGCCTGGGGTTCGGGCGCTATTACCTGCCGGATTTTCCGTTGCCGCCAGGCAGCAGCGTTGACGAAATGCTGCGTGTTCAGGCGCGCGAAGGGCTGGCGGGGCGCATGGGGTCCCAGACACAGGAGCAGCCCGAGTCGCGCGCTGCCGAGTATCAGCAGCGGCTCGAACTGGAACTCGGTGTCATCGTGCAGATGGGATTTTCCGGCTACTTCCTGATCGTCGCTGATTTCATCCAGTGGGCCCGCAACCATGGTGTGCCCGTGGGTCCGGGGCGCGGTTCGGGGGCGGGTTCTCTGGTGGCCTATGCCATGGGAATCACGGCCCTCGATCCGATCAAGTACGATCTTCTGTTCGAGCGCTTTCTCAATCCCGAACGTGTTTCACTCCCGGATTTTGACGTCGACTTCTGCATCGAAGGACGCGACCGCGTCATCGACTACGTCACCCAGCGCTATGGCAAGGAAAAAGTGTGCCAGATCATCACCCACGGCACGATGGCGGCAAAAGCGGTGGTGCGTGACGTCGGTCGCGTGCTCGATCACCCATATGGTTATGTTGACAAGCTGGCCAAGCTGATACCGATGGAGCTCGACATGACGCTCGACAAGGCGCTCGAACGTGAGCCGGCGTTGCGGGCGCGCTATGAGGGTGAGGAGGACGTACGGGCTCTGCTTGACACGGCACGCGCGCTTGAGGGTCTGGCGCGTTCGGCCGGAAAACACGCTGCCGGCGTGGTGATCGCGCCCAGCGCGCTTACCGATTTCATGCCGCTGTACTGCGAACAGGGAAGCAGGCAGTTCGTGACGCAGCTGGACATGAAGGACGTCGAGACCGTCGGCCTGGTGAAATTCGACTTCCTGGGATTGCGCAACCTGACCATCATCGACAAGGCGGTAAAGACCGTCAACGCCGCCCGCGCCAGGCGCGAGGAGTCGCCGCTGGTCATCGAGAGCATCCCGATAGACGATCACGACACATTCGCTCTGCTGAAGTCCTGCCGTACGACCGCGCTGTTCCAGCTTGAGTCGCGCGGCATGAAGGATCTTATCCAGCGGCTGCAGCCGGACAATTTCGAGGAAATAGTGGCGCTCGTGGCCCTGTTTCGTCCCGGCCCGCTACAGTCCGGAATGGTTGATGATTTCGTCAACCGCAAGCACGGACGGGAGCGGATTCGGTACCCGCACCCCGCCCTGGAACCTATTCTTAAGCCTACCTATGGCGTGATCCTGTATCAGGAGCAGGTGATGCAGATTGCTCAGGAGCTATCCGGCTACACGCTGGGAAGCGCCGATCTGCTGCGGCGGGCGATGGGCAAGAAGAAGCCCGAGGAAATGGCCAAGCAGCGCGATGTCTTTGTTAACGGTGCGGGTGCGCGCGGAGTGGACCGGAAACTGGCAGGCGACATCTTCAATCTGATTGAGAAATTCGCCGGTTACGGCTTCAACCGCTCGCATTCCGCGGCCTATGCGCTGGTCACCTATCAGACCGCCTGGCTTAAGGCCCATTATCCAGCGGCGTTCATGGCGGCGGTGTTGACGGCGGACATGGATAAAACGGACAAGGTGGTCACCATGATCGCCGAGTGCCGCAGCATGGGCATCAGTCTGCTGCCGCCGGACATCAACCGCTGCGACTATGCTTTCGTGCCGCTCGAACCGGACGCCACGGCTGGGGAGCTGGCGGCGGACGGCGAGTCGCAACCGGGCCCGACCATTCTTTATGGTCTCGGCGCAATCAAGGGGCTGGGTGAATCGGCCATAGACGCTATCCTCGATGCGCGTCGCAACGGAGGCAACTTCCGCGACCTGTTTGACCTGTGCAGGCGCATCGATCTGCGGCGTGTGAACCGGCGGGTGCTTGAGTCTTTGGTTCGCGCCGGTGCGCTGGACGGGCTCGGTCCGGACCGCGCAACCATGATGGCTTCCCTTGGCGTCGTGCTTACCGCCGCGAGTCAGTACAGCAAGAACCGCGATGCCGGGCAGGACGACCTGTTCTCGGCTTCCAATGCCGCGGCAGAGGCGCCTCGTCAGGTGGAGGCGGTCCCGTGGAGCGAGGAGCAGCGTCTGCAGGGGGAGAAGGAGACGCTCGGTCTGTACCTCACCGGGCATCCTATCAGGCGCTACGAAGCTGAACTGCGTCATATTACGGACAACTGCTTGTCAGACCTCAAGCCCGTGGATGACCGTTCAGTGGTCGTGGCCGGTCTGGTGGTCGGCATGCGCACGATGCAGACGCGTCGCGGGGACCGCATGGCGTTCATCACGCTGGATGACCGCACCGGGCAGGTGGAGCTTGCGGTATTTTCGGATTTGTACGAACGCCATCGCGAGCTCCTGGGAAAGGACAACCTTTTGATCGTTGAGGGGCGGGTAAGCGTTGACGAATATACCGGCGGTTTCCGCATGAGCGCGGAGAAGATCTACGACATCGATCAGGCGCGCGAGGCGATGGCGAGCCGCCTGGAAATTGACGTCGACCTGCAGCTGGCGGGCAATGGCTTTGCGCGTGAACTACAACAGATACTGGAGCCGGCAACACCCGGACGGTGCCCGGTTCACCTGCAGTACAGCAGGCCGGACGCCGAAGCCCAGATCGTTCTCGGCGAGAAATGGCGGATCACCCCCAGCTCCGCGGTGCTGGAACGGCTGTCGCAGCTTGCAGGGCAAGAGCATGTACGTTTAATCTACGCCGGGGCGCCGCCGCAGGTTTAGTCATGAATCCCAATTTTCTCGATTTTGAACAGTCTATTGCCGATCTCGAAGCCAAGATCGAGGCGCTGCGTTTTGCTGACAAGAACAGCGAACTGAACATCAACGAAGAGATCAACCGCCTGCGACTCAAGAGCCGCAAGCTCACGGAATCCATATTCACGTCACTCACGCCGTGGCAGATTTCGCAGCTGGCGCGTCACCCGCAGCGTCCCTATACCCTCGACTATATTGAGCGCATCTTTACCGATTTTCAGGAGCTGCACGGCGACCGGGCATTTGCCGACGATCCGGCAATCGTGGCCGGCATCGCGCGGTTGGACGATCGCGCGGTCGCGGTAATCGGGCATCAGAAGGGGCGGGACACGCGCGAGAAGGTGCGACGCAATTTCGGAATGCCCCGGCCGGAGGGTTACCGCAAGGCGATGCGTGTGATGAAAACGGCGGAGCGTTTTCAGATGCCGGTCATCACCCTCATCGATACGCCCGGGGCGTATCCCGGTGTTGGCGCCGAGGAACGGGGGCAGAGCGAGGCGATCGCCCGCAACCTGTATACGATGGCGTCGCTCAGGACGCCCATCATCGCCACTGTGATCGGCGAAGGGGGGTCCGGCGGCGCGCTGGCCATAGGCGTTGGCGACCGCGTGATGATGTTGCAGTACTCGACTTATTCCGTGATTTCTCCGGAGGGTTGCGCATCCATTCTCTGGAAAAGCGCGGACAAGGCCGCGCTGGCGGCTGAGGCGATGGGCATTACTGCCGACAGCCTGCTCAGGCTGGGGCTGATCGACAAGATCGTATCCGAGCCGCTCGGCGGTGCCCACCGGGATGTCAGTGCCATGGCTGCATCGTTGCGGCAGGCTCTGCTGTTGAGTCTGGAGCAGCTGCGTGGCATGTCGGTCGAGCAGCTGCTGGCCGCGCGGTATGCGCGGCTCATGCAGTACGGCAAGTTTGACGAGACCCGATAAACGCTTCTCGGCCGGTTCCCTCGGGCAGGTGCTGTTCGGGGATTTGGGCTTCGCGGCGGACTGCTCCTTCGTGGTTGCCTACAGCGGGGGTCTCGATTCCCATTCCCTGTTGCACGCGCTGGCGGCGCTGCGTGCGGTGACGCCGCTGCGCCTTCTGGCTGTCCATGTCGATCACGGATTGCAGGCGGCTTCTACCGAATGGTCACGCCACTGCCTGCAGGTCTGTGCAGGATTGGAGGTTCCCTGCCGCGTGGAGCGGCTGGAAGTCCGGCCGCTGCGCGGAGAGGGGCTGGAGGCGGCGGCACGCGATGCCCGCTACGCGGCTTTGGCGCGGCATTTGAGCGGTGACGCAGTGCTGGTGACGGGGCATCATCAGGACGATCAGGCCGAGACCGTGCTGCTGCAGCTGCTACGGGGAGGCGGGGTGCACGGGCTTGCGGGAATGCCGCAGGTCGCGCCATTTGCATCGGGCCGCATGGCCAGGCCGCTGCTCGGTTTCAGCCGCGCAGCCTTGCGTACCTATGCGCTGGACCAGGGCCTGGCGTGGATCGAGGATCCCAGCAATATCGACCCGCGGTACCGGCGCAACCGGCTGCGCCAGGAGCTCATCCCGCAGCTGGAAATGTATTGGCCGAGCGTGCAGGCGGTGCTGGCGCGTAGTGCCGTGCACGCGTCCGAGACGGCCCAGCTCCTGGATGAAGTCGGGGCCCTGGACCTCGATCGCTGCCTGGCACGCGACATCCGCGACACATGTGGGCAACGGCGGTCAGCGCCTCTGTCGGTCACGGCGCTTACGGTCCTGTCGCCGGCCCGCAGACGCAATGTGCTGCGCTACTGGATGAGGACGGAGGGCTTTCTTGCCCCGAGTGCCGCGCATCTGGAGGAAATCGAGCGCCAGCTCGCGCACCAGCCTGTGTCCCGCCACGCGCGCATCACCTGGCCGCAGACCGAGATCTGGCGCTACCGCGACGAGCTGCATCTCATGGTGCCCATGGCCGCCATGGCCGCCGACCTGGAGCTCGGCTGGGATCTGCGCGCGCCGCTGGTCATTCCAGGGACCGGCTGCCGGCTGCGGCCCATGCAGGCCTGGGGGCGAGGTTTGGCGCTGGAGCGGCTTGCCGGACGGGCGGTACAGGTACGCCTGCGCCGCGGGGGCGAATCCTGCCGGCTTCCGGGCAGGGCGCACCATCAGAAACTCAAGAAGCTGTTGCAGGCCCGTGGGATTGAACCCTGGCTGCGGGACCGCCTGCCTTTGGTATATGTGGACGGGGAGCTTGCGGCGGCGGCCGATCTGTGGGTGTGCGAGCCCTACGCCGCCCGGGCCGAGGAGCCTGCGGTGGTCTTTGTCTGGGAACACTGTTAGTACGGGGTAATGGGTGGCGCTCGTTTCCGTTGTGTGTGACCCGGGCATCTGGTAATCTGTGATTCCGTTCGGGCTTCACCGGTGCGACACCGGAAACTCTTTAGGGAAGCCCCAGAAAACGGACTCCATGACCAAATTCATCTTCGTCACCGGCGGTGTCGTGTCCTCGCTTGGAAAGGGCATCGCATCGGCGTCACTCGCGGCCATCCTGGAAGCGCGCGGACTCAAGCTTACCCTGCTGAAACTCGACCCCTACATTAACGTCGACCCCGGCACCATGAGCCCGTATCAGCATGGTGAGGTATTTGTTACCCAGGATGGGGCGGAAACCGACCTCGATCTTGGGCACTACGAGCGGTTTGTGCGCACCACCATGGGGCGCAACAACAATTTCACCACCGGGCGCATCTACGAGAATGTGATACGCAAGGAGCGTCATGGCGACTATCTTGGCGCCACCGTCCAGGTCATTCCGCACATCACCGACGAGATCAAGCGCTGCATCATGAAAGGGGCGGATGCGGCAGATGTCGCCATGGTCGAGATCGGTGGCACGGTAGGTGACATCGAATCGTTGCCCTTCATCGAGGCCATCCGGCAGATGGGCGTTGAGCTCGGTCACGAGAACGTCGTGTACATGCATCTGACGCTGGTGCCGTACATCGCGGCGGCGGGCGAGATCAAGACCAAGCCGACGCAGCATTCAGTCAAGGAGCTGCGCTCCATCGGCATACAGCCCGATGTCCTGCTGTGCCGTGCCGACCGCCGGCTGCCCGAGGACGAGCGCCGCAAGATTGCGCTGTTCACGAACGTGCCGGTGAAAGCTGTGATTTCGGCGGTGGACGTCGGCAACATCTACAAGATTCCGCTGCTGCTGCACGAACAGGGACTGGACGAGATCGTCGTCGAGAAACTCCGGCTTGAGACGCGCGCGGCCGATCTTGCCGAATGGCGACAGGTCGTCGAAGCGATGGAGCATCCAAGTGGCGAGGTCGAGATCGCGATTGTGGGCAAATACGTGCATCTGACGGAGTCATACAAATCGCTGTCGGAGGCCCTGTCACACGCAGGACTGCATACCCGCACGCGGGTGCGGATCCGCTACGTGGATTCCGAGCTTATCGAACGCGATGGCGTGGGTGCGTTGGATGGTGTTGATGCCGTGCTGGTTCCGGGGGGATTCGGCGAGCGCGGGATTGAAGGCAAGATCGCGGCCGTCGGCCATGCCCGCACGCACGGCATTCCTTATCTGGGTATCTGTCTCGGGATGCAGCTTGCAGTGATAGAATTCGCGCGTCACAAGGCCGGGCTGGAGCGCGCGCACAGCACCGAGTTCGATCCACAGACCCCGACGCCGGTGATTGGCCTGATCACCGAATGGACACGTGCCGATGGTGCCGTGGAGACGCGCAGTGGTACCGGCGATCTGGGCGGCACGATGCGGCTTGGAGGGCAGGAATGCCATCTGGTTGCTGCCACCCGGGCCCGGGCGCTTTACGGGCGGGAGGTCATCGTCGAGCGGCACCGCCATCGCTACGAGTTCAACAACGGTTATCGGGATGTTCTGCAGAAGCACGGGCTTGTGTTGTCAGGGTTTTCCGCCGACGGAAACCTGGTCGAGGTTGTCGAGCTTGCGGATCATCCCTGGTTTATCGGCGTTCAGTTTCATCCGGAATTCACCTCGACGCCGCGTGATGGCCACCCGTTGTTCAGCGGGTACGTTCTGGCCGCGCGGGCCCATCGGGCGGCTCGCACGCCCCAGCAGGTGGCGACACGATGAAGCTCTGTGGATTTGAGGTCGGGCTAGATCGGCCTTTGTTTCTCATCGCCGGGCCTTGCGTTGTGGAGTCGCTGGATCTAGCCCAGGAGACTGCCGGGCGCCTGAAGGAGATCACCGACCGTCTCGGAATTCCATTCATCTACAAGTCCTCGTACGACAAGGCCAACCGCAGTTCCGCCAGCTCGTTTCGGGGGCTGGGCATGGACGGCGGGCTGCATATTCTGGAGCGTGTCCGGCGGGACATCGGTGTCGCGGTACTCACTGACGTGCATGCACAGGGCGAAATTGAGGCCGCTGCTGCGGTGGTGGATGTGTTGCAGACGCCGGCGTTTCTCTGTCGCCAGACGGACTTTATCGAAGCGGTTGCGGCGAGCGGGAAGCCCGTTAACATCAAGAAGGGCCAGTTTCTCGCGCCCTGGGATATGAAAAACGTGGTGGAGAAGGCCAATGCCGCTGGCGGGACGGGGCGGATCCTGGTGTGCGAGCGGGGAGTTTCTTTCGGCTACAACAATCTGGTGTCGGACATGCGCGCGCTGGCGGTCATGCGTGAAACGGGCTGCCCGGTGGTCTTTGATGCCACCCATTCGGTTCAGCTTCCGGGCGGTCAGGGTACACGTTCAGGCGGTCAGCGGGAGCATGTGCCGGTGCTGGCGCGCGCGGCCGTGGCGGCAGGCATTGCCGGGCTGTTTATGGAGACCCACCCGGATCCGCAGCGGGCGCTGAGTGACGGACCCAATTCGTGGCCGCTGGACCGGATGGAGGGGCTGCTCACGACGCTCATGGAGCTGGATGCTGCGGTCAAGCGCGCCGGGTTCGCTGAATTGTCCCTGCCGAACGGCTGAGATTCCCCGGCCGGCCAAATCGGGGATATAACAAGCAGCACTATCTGTGTCTAAAGAAGAGCGATGACCAAGATCACTGAAATTCATGCACGCGAGATTCTTGATTCCCGCGGCAATCCTACGGTTGAAGCCGACGTCGTTCTGGCGTCGGGTGTCCGTGGTCGGGCGGCGGTTCCCTCGGGAGCGTCGACCGGTGAACGCGAGGCGGTTGAACTGCGCGACGCGGATCCGAAGCGCTACGGCGGGAAGGGTGTGCGCAAGGCGGTTGGGCACGTCAACAAGGATATCGGCGGGCTTCTCCGCGGCCGAGATGTCCGTGACCAGTCGGGAATCGACGGCGCCATGATCGAACTGGATGGCACGCCAAACAAGGGTCGGCTCGGAGCCAACGCGATACTGGCAGTTTCGCTTGCCAGCGCCAGGGCGGCGGCCCAGGATGCGGGGCTGCCGCTGTACCGTTATTTGGCGGGCGGTCGCGCGCCGGTGATGCCGGTTCCGCAGATGAACGTAGTCAATGGCGGCGCACATGCGGACAACAGCGTTGATCTGCAGGAATTCATGATCGTGCCGGCCGGAGCCGGCAGTTTTGCGGAGGCGCTGCGCTACGGGGCAGAGGTTTTTCACGCGCTGCGCAAGGTTTTGCACGGCATGGGGCTCAGCACGGCTGTCGGGGACGAGGGCGGATTTGCGCCTAATCTGTCTTCGAATGAGGCAGCCATTCAGGCGATTCTTCAGGGTATCGAGGCCGCGGGCTATCGGCCTGGAGTGGATCTTTTTCTGGGGATAGACGCGGCCAGCTCCGAGTTCAACAGGAACGGGATGTACACGCTCGCCTCGGAGGGGGTTGATCTGACCTCGGCCCAGTTTGTCGATAAACTGGCCGGATGGGTGGAACGATATCCTATTCTTACGATTGAAGACGGCATGGGCGAGAACGATTGGCAGGGGTGGGCGCTGTTGACTCAGACCCTGGGCTCAAAGGTACAGCTGGTCGGGGATGATGTGTTTGTCACGAATACTTCAATTCTCAAGCAGGGCATCGCGCAGGGCATCGCCAATTCGGTGCTGATCAAGGTGAATCAGATTGGAACCCTGACTGAGACCCTGGAGGCGATCGAGATGGCGCGTGGCGCGGGATACACCGCTGTGATCTCGCATCGCTCCGGGGAAACCGAGGACACCTTCATCGCCGATCTCGCGGTAGCTACCGGCATTGGTCAAATCAAAACCGGATCGATGTCGCGTTCGGATCGGATCGCCAAGTACAATCGCCTGCTGCGCATCGAGGAAGAGCTTGGCGCCGAGGCGCGGTTTCCCGGCCGGTCGGCGTTCCCGACACTCGGGCGCGGTGGTATGGCGGCAGCCCGGATCGGCTGATGTCATCGGCGAACCGTGTCACCTGGACCGGAGGGCGCGCGATGGAGGGTGGGACGGGGCGGTGGCCAAGGTGTGCGGGTAGGCGGGCCTCGCGTGCCAGTGCAGGGACTTTACAGGTCTGTTGATGGTACGACCGAGACGGAGTTAAGGAGGCGGAACGTGCAGAACACGGCTGATACGGTGCATCGCGCTCGGTTTCCATTTGTCTCGCAGGTGTTACGGCACGGGGTCCATCTGCCCGGGATGGAACCGGATGGCGCTGCAGTGAGAATCGCCATCTACCTGCTGACCGGGCTGCTGCTGGTGTTGTTGCAATACACGCTGTGGTTCGGTACCGGAGGGGCAGTCAGTCTATGGCGGCTGAAGCGCGAAATCGCTATCCAGAAGGTGCAGAATGCCAAGATAAGCGAGCGTAACCAGGCGCTTGACGCGAAGGTGCTTGATCTCAGGCAGGGGCTGGCATCAGTGCAGGATCTCGCACGATCTCAGCTCGGCATGGTGAGGAAGAATGAAACCTTCTTCCAGATTGTCCAGCGCGACAGTGCGAACCCTTCGCATCGTGACGAGCTGCAACGCAGCCAGGCGGTTCCGTGACCCTGGGGTGATGCCCTCAGATACCGGCCGACGCCGATCCTAGTTCGAGCGGATAGGGCATTTCAAGGAGCGTCAGTCTCGGGCCAGAAGGGCTGTCGAGATGCAATTCCCCATTGCGGATGCTGCTGATCTGAACTACCGCGAGCAGATCGAAGCCGCCCTCGAGGCCTGACTGGGAATCCACGACCGTTCCCGCCGATTGTTCCACAAAATCGGGCGCATAGACCGGTGCTCCCGGTTGCGGACGTATCTCGGTCTGGACCCGTGCGCGGACCATACGCTGCTTGAGCCGACCCAGATAATGCATGCGGGCCACGATCTCCTGCCCGGGATAGCAGCCTTTGTTGAAACTGATTCCCCCGACGAGATCGAGATTCGCCATCTGCGGGACAAACTGCTCCACGGTGCCGGGCAATACCGTCGGCGTGGCGGCCGCCAGGTCGAGCCACGACCAGGATGACGCGCCAACCGGTAAAAGCCGCGCACGCAGTTGAGTCCACAACCGCATCATCGCAGTCGCCTGGCCGATGAGTTCAAAACGAGGCACGGGTCCGGCAAACCTCAGGACCGTGATTTGCGCATGCGTCACGCAGGCGTTGGCCAGGTCAGGAACTGACAGCCCTACTGCCGACAGGATGTCTGCCGTATCCGGCCCGGCGACGCCGATACGTACCCATTGGGTCCCGACATCCTCAAGTGTTACTTTGGCCCGCAGCACGAACATGCGCAGGCGTTTAAGTGTCGGCTCCATCAGGTCGGCGGGCAGCTGCAAGAAATAGCTGTCGTCGCGTATGAATATCCGGAAAATAGCCAGCATGCGCCCCTGTGGGCTGCAGTACGCGGCGATCTCGCCGGACGTGGCACTGACCAGTCGGATATCGTTACTGAGCTGGCCCTGCAGAAAGCTGCCGGCATCCTCACCGGTAGCCCGGATCAGGGACAGGTGTGACAGGTCTGTCACGACATTGCCGGTGGCAACGCGGTGGCGTTCCAATTGCGAGTCCCCAAAGTGGCTGACTTCGCCATCGGCCAGCACGCCGCCAGCCGTCTTCAAAAATTCCAGCCATTCCTGGTTCATTTGCATGTGCTTGCTCTGCGTTTTTGCAGCCGCGCTTTCCAACTCAAGATGTTGGGGAACGCAACCCGATCGGGGCGCCATGGACGGCCGCATCCCGAATGTACATTATACCGCGGGCCGGTGTGGCCGCTGAATTTCACCCAGCGCGGTCGGTGTCATCGCCAGCCGCGCCGGTCGTCGGTGACCGGATCGCACAGTGCGGTCGCCACGTACAGTGAAGGTGTGCCTCGATTTTCTCTCTATTTGCCACCTTATTGCAAACGGATTAAGCGACAGAAATGCGAGTTCTAGCCGTCGTTGCAGCCGGAGGCATCACCTTGTCGGCCGGTGTGCTGTCCCGTACCGCCCTGCGGATTTGTTCAACAAATGGGCGTCATTGGTGCTGGCCCATCGATAGTCGCTCCCAACTTCTTTCGGTAACCAGCAGCTCGACGCAACACGTTTTTCCGATTTCCTAATTCTTTGGTAAGATACCCGGTCAGCCCATTCCCTGCCGTTACCGAACACATGCGCAGGTACACCTGCACATGTTATGCTGTCGTCGCAACGACCTATTACCCAGCACCAATGGTGACGGCTTCGTAACTCCGTATATTTACGGATGCAGGGCTCGGTCGGGCATGGTGTCTGTGACAGAAGATTGTCTAACAGAACCGAGTTCAGATTCCATCCACCAAATACCTGGAGTCGTTGGCGATGGCCGGAGTTTTGCTGGTCGCAAACTGGAAGTCGGACGTCGGGTATGCGTGGTGGTTGATGGAAAATTTCTGGGTGCAGCTGTCGGTAATGGCGGAAGGACGGGGCATAAAGAGCGAGCTGATCTACCCTGAAATCAGAACAATACCGGAGACCATTGAAAAATCGCCAATTGAGATACACACCCTGAATTACGGCCAGAATACCTTGGCGGGTTTTCTGGGATTGGCGCGCTTCATACTGAAGTATCGCATCGCGTACATATACCTGACCGACAAACCGTTTTTCAGCTTGAAATACCTGATGCTTAGGACGCTGGGTGTCCGCAGAATCATTGTTCACGATCACAGTCCGGGAGAACGTACCACATCATCGGGCGTAAAGCATCTGATCAAATGTGTCATGAACGCTCTGCCGTGGGTTACCGCGGATGCAATCATCGCGGTTACTCCCTACGTAAAAAACCGCCACGTCAACTTATTGTGCGTTCCCGCGCGCAAGTCGCGTCTGGTCACCAACGGCATTTCTCCCATCGGCCGCGATCCAGCGCTGCGCTATTACTGTCACGACTTATTTGGACTGCCGCACGATGCCATCGTGGTCCTGACTACCGCTCGCGCCAGTCGATACAAGCAGATTGATTTTGTCATTCGTTGTGCCGATGTGCTGCTGAATCGTGACCGGATTGAACGGGTCTATTTTGTCTATTGTGGCGACGGTCCCGATATGACCCGTCTGCACGATCTCGCCCAGTCTCTTCATTTGGAGGACCACTTCTTGTTCGCAGGAAATCGCACTGATGTAACGAAAATCGCCCAATCGTGCGATATCGGTTTTCATCCCTCAAAGGGCGAGGTCGGCTATTCTCTTTCCATCCTCGAGTACATGAGCGCCGGCCTGGCTACAGTACTTTCCGACAATCCGTCTGTCTGTGGCGCTACGCGCGATGGCCAGACCGGGGTGCTGTATCGTGAGAACGTGTTGGAATCGGCCTGTGACGCGCTGCGTCGTCTGATCGCCGATGACGACCTGAGAAGGCGGCTAGGTACTGCTGCAGGCGCAGCAGTGGCAAGCGACTACCCTATTGAGAAGACAAATCGTGAGTTTACGGAGGTGGTATCAAGCGTTTTCTTTCAGCGCTGATACCCAGTGTGTCTTGTCTTGTGGTACCAGGGGGGCGACGCTCAGGACGAGGCTGCATTGCGAATCCGACGCGTTGTCGCGTTTCTTGTCATCTACGCCAGCACGGAAGTTCACGATCTATTTTCTGGATAAAGCCGCCTTGTGTGCCAACGCGGCCCGATAAGATTCAATTGTTTTGGCGGCAATCGTGTCCCAGCCAAACATCGCTTCGGCCCGCGCGCGACCACGGGTGCTGAGGGTCTTTCTGGTCGGTTCGTCTGACAGTAAATTCAGTATGGCCTCCGCCAGGGCCGATGTATCATTTTGGGGAATCCATTGTGCCGCGTCACCCAAGTGATCCGGCAATCCCGCGCATTTTGTTGCAATGACCGTGGCACCGTACGAAAGAGCATTGACCGCTGGCCACCCACCAAAGCTGCCGGTATAGGGAAGCACACATAACATTGCTTCGCGATATGCGTCGGCCGTTTCCTTCACGCCTATCTGATGGCGCCAGTGTACCAGACCGGTCAGATCGAATTGTTCGACAAGCTTCAGTGTGCTTTCCGGCGCCACATCTCCGTAGTGGCCGTGAATGACCAAATGAGGCGTATCGTCACCTAATTTATTTCTAATTGTGGCCATAGCCTGAAACAGGTTGTCTAGCCCCTTGCCACGATAAATAGTGTGACCGCCATAGAAAATAATGCCGTGTTTGACGCCCGTTGCTGGTGGCCCGAGCTCAATTCCATGTTCCACAAGATCAATTCTCGTGCCATCCACCCCCATATCTAGCAGTTTCTGTCGCAGGTCGGACGCGTGGACGATGATACGGTCAGCGAGGTTATAGGCCAGGTTGGAGTCAACGCAGTCCAGTTGATACTGGTCGAGTTCATGAACCGTAACAACCCGAGCAGCATGTGCCGGCAACTTGAGCCAACTGAACACTGCTGCCGATCCGAAGGCATTGAGTACCTGGTGAAAGTGGAGAATCTCTGCGTCGTCGGCGTGGTGGAGATACCGCTTTGCCCGTTCCCGATACATAAACCGAAATGCCTTCGTTCTCAGCCAGTATTTCACGGGATTTGAGGACTTGAAGTAGTAGACATGCGGAAATCGGAAAAACTCGCACCGGTGATCCTGAAATTGACCTTTGATTTCCATACTGTCACCGCACCCGCAATTAGAACTTATCACACCCACTTCTGAACCAAGCTTTCGTTCCAAAGCGCCTCGCAAACCGTCCGTATACTCACCGAACGAAGTAGCATACCAGCAGGAAATCATCTTTATTTTCATCTATTTGCCATCTCGTAATGAACCCGTATTTTTCGTTGAACCCGAACCCAGATACTAAATACACGCAAACAATACACCAGTAGATCGAACCGCTTCGAGCGATTTTGCAGGTCCGCGAACTATTCGCGTTGGCGTATGCCGAGCATCAGCCTCGGGGGGGCGATCCCAAATAAATCAAGTAAGTCAGCCCCGAAAAATAGTTTGTAGAACGACGTGTAATCGCGGCACAGTCAAGATCGAGCGTCAGCCGATCATCCAAGAATTGCGGGAACCACCAACATATGAGCAATGGCATCACCACCCTATGGCGCGCATAAAAAATTCGCAAAACCACCGCATCAGGACTTCGAAGTTCGCGGTTAGCTTCCAGTTGGAACGGGGCCACACCACAAGCTTGTGGTGCCCAACTTTCACGTGTCTGAAAGGTTTAACCTCGCACCACACGGAGAGCATGAACTGTATGACGAGTGAAAAGGGGATGTAGCCCGCGGTTACCTCCCGAATCGAGAGGACCGCTGCCGGGTGGCTCGACTTCAACTGAGACGATCGAGCATCGATGCTCTTTCATGCAAAAAATCCGGTCAGAATATGCCCCTGTACTGCTTTATTCATATTGCTATGTTGAATGCCATACACCCACGACCGTCAAAGGCCGCAATCATCCTCGTTCATCTCAGCATCGCTTTCCCAAAATAGCGCAGCAGGCGGTATGCAGTGCACACACGCGACCGGACAGTTCGCTGTCCAAGGAAAAGACGCAGCGAAAGCCTTGCGGTATCGGTCCAATGGAATTTGTACTCCTCTGGGCCCTTGAGAAAATCATAGCACGTATACTTTTTCTCGATTGCAGTCTCAAGACTTTTCCCGATAAGCGCGATTCCGACACTGATGCGATGATCAAACGTTCTGTCTGTCGCCATGAGTAGTAGGTGCAGGGTTTTTTCGTAAACAAGATGCACGAGCGCGGCAACATCCTTATTCTCGGCAATAAGAAAGTCGATCTGCAACGTTACAGCGGATTCCGGACGGCAAAACTGTTCAAGAAATTTACGCAGATAGGCGCCGTCATAGCCACTTTTTGCCTCGTATAACCTAAAAAACCGCGCGAGCGCTTCAGATGAGTCCTGTCCGCTAAGGCTGACAAGGCCTACCCCCTGGTGCCTGTCCAGGCGTCTCCACGACCGGCGATAGCGCGCAGCGGACATTTTCGCGAAAAAACTCTCGACACTGTCCGGCAAAATCGCCCGCGGTATATACGCGTGGCGCTGAATCTCAAAGAACTTCCCTGCCTCATCTAGCTGGTTCATGAAGTAGAACAAGAACAGCGAGTCTGACAGAAAGTCACTGAGTGACAGCTGATCCCATTCCCCATGGCCATCTCCGAACAGGAATCCATAAATTGCCTCAGCCGCATCCTGTTCGCATCCGTGCCGTGCAACGACGTCCAGATAGTCCGAGCCCGTTTCCGGTGTTCCCAAGAAGCGAATTTCTCGAGATTTTAGCCCCGCACAGCGCGTAACTTCGATATACCATGGTGCCGCCGCTATCAGTTGATCGGCTTCCCGGATAACGACAACAAAGAGGCGGCGATTGCCCGTAAGAAAACAGCGAATCCAGCTTTGGATCCAGTCGTAAGTCAGAAACATCGACTTAGCCATCGAGCTGTCAAGGAGCGCGTCCCATTGATTGGCAAGCACGGTCCAGTCTTCAGCTGTGCGAATTACACTGACGTTGTATTTGCTATTCACCGAGAGCGCCACCATTGATAAGGTTGAAGCATGTGTGCGCGAGGCCGCGCAAAATGCGATGAAACCTCCACATTATCCTCGCGCACGGAGATCTTGAGCGAATTCCGATGGACACGCATTGACCTGCCACACCGAAATTGATGTCGATTCCGCCTGGCATCGATGGCGAACTCACCCGTGTTGCAGGGTTGTCGTTGAAATAGGAGGGGGTATATGCAATCTCACGAAAAACGTTGCTTGGAGCGTCAAAGACGACCATGAGGTTTCTCTTTTATGGACTTTATTGGTGGCTTATGGGTCCTTTCGGCAAGGCCCCCATCCTGAAATAATGGCTCATCGTGAAAACGAGTGGGTAAAAGTTGCTCATTTCTCATTCAAATCTGAGGCAGCATCGTGGTAAGGATCTTGAGCCTCAGGTATTCCTCATCGCGCAATCCGTAGGCGCGGCGCTGGAGGACGCGGATCTTGTTGTTGAGCCCCTCGACGAAGCCAAGCGAGACTTTGTTCTCGGGGTGGCAGTAAGCCGCGATGCCGTCCCAGTGCCGCTCGATCATCTCGGCGAACTTCTCGTAAGGCGAGAGGCGCTGCCACTTGAGGCTTGCCCGCCAGTTTTCGAAGAACTTGCGCGCCCATGCTTCGCGCTCGTAGTCCCAGAGTTGACCGAAGGACTCTTTGAGCAGGTAGGCGGTGTTCAGGCGCTTATTAGCGGCCAGCAGCCGCTTCAGGTTCTTGTGTGCCGTGCCGGTGAGGTTTTGCGGATGCGACAGCAATGTATATTTCTGTCCCTTGATGAAGTGGTGTTGCTTGCCTTGAAGGCGCGCGTACTCGGATTTTCTGACCTTATCCAGCGCCTCGCCCAGGTGCTTCATGACGTGGAACTTGTCGAACAGGATCGCCGAGCGCGGGGCGTTCTTCTTTGTCGAATTGCGAAACGGTTTCCACATGTCCATGACGGTGAGCCGTATGCGCTGGGCCTTCTTTTCCCCGAGAAATCGATAGAATTCATCCATGCTCGCTTCGCTTCTGTCCTCACCGCCGAACCAGATCGGGCGGCGGCGAATGAGGTCGCTCACCACGATGCGGTAGGTGTGGCCCTTCCTGATCGAGACCTCATCGATCCCGAGGACCTTTGGTCCCGGAGTCCCGATGCGTCGCAGCTGTTCACGCATGTAGTCCATTTCCAGCCGCTTGACCGTCTGCCAGTCCAAATGCAGCTCGGCGGCGACGTCCCGGATGGTGCCGGCGCGACAGCGCCGGCCCACGTAGCGCGCAAAGCGTTTCGTGTGCAGGGCATTGTCGAGCAGAAAATCCAGCCGCTCGCGCTTCACCGTGCCGCACTGGCGGCAGGCCATCCGCCGCACCTCGATGTCGAGGTAAATGCGGTAGTCGGCGCAGGCGAGATCCCGCACCCGCCGGCGCTTGCGGTCGTACCAGGCGTGATGCGCCGTGCCACAGGCACCGCACACCGTTTTTTTCCCCGCCGCACGAGCGTGATGAGGCGAGCACCCGGATCACCGAAGATCCCCTCCACGCGTTGCAGCGGGCGAAAACCGGGGAAAGTATATGCATCCGCCAATCGGCGGCGTTTGATTGATTTGGCCATCCGCCCATCATGCCAAATTTCCGCACCTTCTCAACGGGCATCAAACCCTGTAGAAATAGGCATCGCAGCATGATTGTGCAGCGTTTTTTACCCATACGAAATCACGAAGACCCGAAATAATTAGCCGCAAGAAGATGTCCTATTTTTGTAATTCTGTGCAGGCGCATTGTAATATGTCTTTTAGCATTCGCTCTTCACTTCCGAGGGAGAGCGCAAACCGCTGACCCGTCTTCCCTAATAATTCTCTGCGCGCGCGGCTATTCCACAAATGAACGATAGCCTCCGCCAGTGCCAACGCATTATTCGGGGGTACTATCTCCGCTTCATTCTTCGTCAGGATGTTTCGTGTCGAAACCCCCTCCGTAATTATTACCGGTTTGCACAAAGCCATCGCTTCCAAACAAACACTTATCCCGGCAGCCTGAATAACGTCCCTTTGTATAGGTATAACAACTATTCGTGCTTCGGCTATATGTTGGTACCACAGGCGTTTATCTAATTGATGATCCACTATGATTTCAACATTCTCTGGAATATCCTCTTCATTTACCAATGTTCCATGGTATCGGGCCAGATCTATCTTTGGCATCACAATTTTTGTGGGGACGCCCAGCGTGCGAACAGCCGCAAAAAGCGTTTCGTAATCACGATGACTTACGCCACCAGAAACAAGATAATTTCCATCTTTCGATGCGTAATGCGCCCGGTCATTGTAGTTGTTCGCCTTGAACGGGACATATGAGAACTTAGTGGCTGGTAAATTGTAATATTTCTGGTAACCGCTGACATCCTTGTGGACACAAATAAATCTGTCCACGCCGCTCAATAATATCCCGGTTAACCAGCATTTGATTCGTCCGCGTAGACCGTTTGGACGATGTAACACCGCATCAAAAAATACAAATAACGTCGTTCGACGCATTATCCGCTTGATCACGAACGCCACAAGCATGTGGTCAATACGCGGATTAAATGCAATAAAGGCGTCATATTGTCTGACTTGGGCAAGTAGACGCACGCTGTTAAGTGCATGCTGCCATTTTCCAGATGACGATGTCTGCACGTAATCTAGGTCTATTTGCGTCGGAAGAAAGTTTTTGACTTTCTTAGTCGACAGAAATTTGAATTTTCGTTCGCAATTCATATTTTTGGCTGGTGCACGAATTCTGGCGTGATTTTACGCACTACATGACGGCGAGAGACAGTAATACGGGTATAGCGTCACTCGCGTGCATTTTCCGCAGTGGTCATCGGCGATGTGCCAGACCGCAGACGTGAACGGACGATCCAGACGGTAGCGTCTTGCATGGAGATCCTGATGTTGCTCCAACAAATTCAGTTGGCTAGCCGCTTCTTGCTCGAAACAGTTCGCTGAGTAAGCGGGATTCGCGCAAATATGGTCAATTTTGACATCTGTAGGATTTATACAGAGGGGACGGGAATACCCAGTCATTATTATGAGAATCGTGACGGGCACGTGAACTGGCACGGCGATTCAGATCCGAGTTTTACCAGTCACTCGCCCCTCCTCGCTGCGTTACCGGCGCGCACGGTCCCGGAATCGAGATTGCGGTTATGCGATCATGACTTGTTTTCCGACAACGCCGGTGTGCTTATGTCCAGCGTCCTGTGGCTGGCGTCGGTTTTGCTCGATGGGTCAGGTCAGAAGTGAAAACTCGCCGCACCGACTGATTCCGCACAAAAGAACACTTTAACCCCGAGCCGTGGTTTATCCCGGATAGGGTGTGTAAAGAGTGCCGCTCGTTGTAGCTATGTTGTACCGCCCGGACTTTCATTCGAACGCATCATCACACGGCGGTTGAAGTGTCCCTGATGCTGCAGCACTAAACACCTGACACTGCACGGCAATAGACTTCTTCCATTCGCCGCGCGTACTCATCCGCGTTGTATTTGGCGAGTACTTTGTGCTGTCCGGATTTTCCCATCTTGTCGCGTAACTGCTTGTCTTGCAGCAAAGTGCGGATGGATTCGGCCAATGCGGGGGTATCCGTCGGATCAACGATAAACCCGTCCTTGCCGTCGTCAATGATTTCCCGTGGAGCACCAAGATTGGATGCTACCACCGGAATTCCACAGACCATGGCTTCCGTTATCACCAGGCCGAACGGCTCCGGACGGGTTGACGCGTGAACCACTACGTCCATGATGGCATAGAGTTCGGCGACCTTGGTTATGTAGCCGGTAAAGACAAACCGACTTTCCAGTCCCTGTTCCCGTACGAGATCATGCAGACAGTCCCACAGTTTTTCGTCGCCATCTGACACATCCCCGACCACGAACGCAATGGCCTCAGGCATACTTCTTAGTACCTCGCTTGCTGCCAGGATAAATTCGCGATGGCCTTTCCATCCCACAATGCGTCCGAATATTCCGAATACGCGGTGTTCTGGTTTTAGATCATAACGGGCTCTGACTGACTGCGCCACGATAGGATCGACGCTCATATTCTCGACAGGATTTGGGATGACCGTGATCATCTGTTCCGGAACGCCGCTTTTTATTAGATCGGACTTGATATGAGTCGATACTGCCACAAATTCATCAGCCCTGCGCGCTAGGAAACGTTCCAGGAATCCAAAGTGACCGGATCCATGGGCGTGAACAATGATGCGACGTCTCAGTGCCCAGGCCACTAGACCCGCCCGCGTATTGTCGAGTACGTTGTTCAGATGAATGATGTCCGGTTTTTCACGAACAACGCATTTTCCGAGCCGCCATACGTACACTGAATTAATCGCCGCTGAAACCAGAGACACGGCGTACATGGCTGGACGCATGATCAGACTGGACATAGGCATCCGGCGCAGCCATCGGGTTATCCGGGCGTGGTCGGCATAGCTCATTGGATGCTTAATAACCTCAACGTCTCCCCAATCGCCAAAGTGGTTCTCTAGAATCGAGACGTCCATTTCGCTAACCACGTGACTCTCGACTTTCGCCGGATCAAGTGCGCGCACCAGACGCGCAGCCACAACGATGGAGCCACCAAATGAGGTTGCCTGATCAACAATCAAAACGCGGATTTTCCGTCCGTGCACTTTACTCTCTCCTGTAACCGCAATTGCATGGCCGCTCATCGCCGATGCGGCCGATTTAATCAATACTACTAGTGTAGTGCTTCATAATTAAATGAACTAATATGGTCCTCTCTTGTCTCAGTGATAGAGTACAAAACAGGAGACCATCGATGCGCGCCGCCGCCCCCATCACGTTGACCGACGAGGAACGGACCAAGCTCACGCAGCTGGCAAGATCGCGCACAGCCAGTGTGCGGCTTGCTGTGCGCGCGCAGATAATCCTGCGCGCGGCGAAGGGAGAGTCCAACGAGGCGATCGCAGAAACACTCGGTGTCGGGCGTGTGCAGGTCGGGCGCTGGCGGCAGCGGTATGCACAAGGCGGTCTGGCGGCGATTGCGAAGGATCGCCCTCGAGGCGGACGGCCGGTACGAGTAGATAGTGCCCGCATCGTGCACCTCACCACCCAGACCAACCCCGAGGGGGCCACGCACTGGAGCACCCGGACGCTGGCCGCGAAGGTGGGGGTAAGTGACACCACGGTGCTGCGTATCTGGCGTGCCCACGGACTGAAACCCCATCTGGTCAGATCCTTCAAGGTCTCGCGCGACCCCGCCTTCGTCGAGAAGCTCGAAGATATCGTCGGGTTGTATCTCAACCCTCCAGAGCACGCGCTGGTGCTCTGTTGTGACGAGAAGGGCCAGGTGCAGGCGCTCGATCGGACCCAGCCGGGGCTGCCCCTCAAAAATGGCCGGGCAGGCACGATGACCCATGATTATAAGCGTCACGGCACCACCACCCTCTTTGCGGCCTTGAGCATGCTGGACGGTCAGGTCATCGGTCAATGCCAGAAGCGTCACCGCCACACCGAGTGGCTGGCGTTCCTGCGCCAGATCGACCACGAAACCCCAAAAGACAGAGACCTTCATCTTGTCTGTGACAACTATGCCACCCATAAGCATCCCAAGGTGCGGGCCTGGCTTGCCAGACATCCGCGCTTTCATATGCACTTCACGCCGACCTCGGCGTCCTGGCTTAACAGGGTCGAGCGCTTCTTCCGCGATATCACCACCGAACGGCTGCGTCGCGGCGTCTTTCGCAGCGTGCCGGAATTGACCACCGCCATCAAAGAGTACATCACCGTACATAACGAGAATCCGAAGCCTTTCATCTGGACGGCCAAGGCCGGGGACATCCTTGAGAAGGTGATCCGGGCCAATCGGCGCTTAAGTTCCAGACAGAATGAAGCACTACACTAGTCACTAGTGTCTGACCATATAAAGTATTGGGACTTGTTCAAGCCGGAAACGTCTGATACTTACGGATGTGCAACTCCAGGATTGAAACCGGCGCCATCTCGATAATCGACAAAACCTGCGGTCTCCCGGCCTACGGTATTCTCGTCGTACTTATTTACCATACGTAATTGCCGGCGGGACGGTGCTCATGCGTACTGCAACCATGCGCCACGTTATGATCCGTGGGGCGCTGCGTGCCACAAGCGTGCCGCCAGGGTACGCTACCGCATGCAAAGCCGCGCTTCGCACCGAACCAACCGTTCTAACGCTGTCGCGCAGCCAGTGTGGAGTCCCGATCCAATGCGCCTCAGCGCAGCGCCATCGCCTTGCGGCCGTCCGCAACCCGGCGCGGACGCGGGCATACCACCGAATTCAGCTACTTCGAACCCTTCTCGAAAAGAGTAACCTGCGCCGTCTGCAACAGGGTAGCCAGGTCCAGAAATAGACTGCGATTCTGCATGTAGTATAAGGTCATACAGCAACTTTTCTATTACTTCCCGATGCAGATGCACCGTATGAGCAGCGTATCTGGGCCCAGCCCGTGATCCCAGGTTTCACGTTGTGACGGCACATGAAGAAGGGAATCTGCTGCGACAGCTGTTCGACGAAATACGGCCTTTCCGGTCGTGGTCCGACGAAACTCATTTCCCCTTTGAGGACATTGAATATCTGCGGCAGTTCGTCGATGCGCAGCTTGCGGATCATGCGGCCCACCCGCGTGACACGGTCATCGCGCTGGCTCGCCCACCTCGGCTTGCCGTCCTGTTCCGCATCAACACGCATGCTGCGAAACTTGAGCACATCGAACGGAACATTGCCCAGGCCAACCCGCTGCTGCCGGTAGAGGATAGGCCCCGGACTGTTACGGCGTTGTGTGCAGACCGACTATTGCCTATTTTGCAAGCTCGGTACGGCTTTCCCTTCCCGCAGCGAAAACCAGCGTACAGGCAGCCAACATCGGTAACTATATGGTCATGCCTAGTCTACAATCACTTATAATTTTACATGAGTCTGCGTTTGGCGCAAAAGTACTGGATGGTAGGTGCGACCCAGTAACCCATTGTTGTGCCTCGTAATTCCTTTCATCAAGGTGCGCGACGGCCGACTATGTTCCGTTGTGCTGCCGAAGTGATCCAAATGGTTTCGGACCCGGACATTTAGCAATGTACGGTAGGGCGCTGTGTGGCTACACGGGCGCAGTGTTCACCCTCCGCACCGGATTTCGGCGCCAGGATGGGGCGCAATTTAGATTGCAAAATGCCCGGACGGTGCTCCTGAACGCCGCCCATCTTTACCGCACGTATGTGCGCCGGCCCTCGATAAACGCGACGGGACGTCCAAGTCTCCCTCGCGCACTCGGTCTCGGCGCACTCTTTGTGCCTGCGCATGCGCTTCGGCACTGCCGCGGCCGCCCTGCTGCGGCGAGCGGCACGCATTTCCGATGCGCGCCAAAGCGCTCGCCTGCACAATGGCTGGACGGCGTTTCAGTTGTCCTTGCAGGTGGCCTTTGGCCACCCGCCCGGACCCTACGCCTCCCGCGGACTACGCGCCCTCGCTTCGCTTTCCATGGCGCGCAGCGGTTGAGGTGTCCTTGCCTGTTCGAACGTGCAGACTATCGTCTTGGATAGCCTATTCCGAGACAGCGCGTAGGATCGGCGTATTAGGAATAGCATCATTTAGAATCAACGGTTTGGGATATGAGCAAGCCTGCTTTAATGCCGTTTGAACCGGCAGTGATTTAATATTCTGCGACACAGGAAGATCATCGTTTTCGCGGACGCGCGGAATTCGAGAATAGGGTATTGATGCAATCCTAACAAGCACGACCGTTGTGCTGGCTTGCAGGCGCAACGATGTGCGTGTTTGGTGATGGGCAACATGAACGGCGAAGTGGAACAGTTTCTTTCGAATTTCGGGGGTGGGACTGCCACGCAGTATTGTGCATTCAGAGGTTATTGTAATGACATCCGGCGCACACTTCGGTTCTTCGTGTAAGGGTTATCGCTTCGACGGGACCGAACTGGCAGACCATTTTGTCTGACCCTGCCCCAGTTTCACGTACATCAGATTCTTGGTATTTTTCTGATGAACGGAGGAATGAATGGGCAGGAAAGAGAATGTACCGAACCGGCAGTACACGCTGGAATTCAAGGTTGAGGCGGTGCGGTTGGCCGAGTCCATTGGCGGCAACCAGGCGGCCAAGCGCCTGGGAATCCCGGATTCCAGCATCTGGAACTGGATCCGGCTGAGCCGCGCGGGCAAGCTCAAAGCAGCGGATCCTTCGGCGGTGCCGATCCGGCGCGCCCCCACCGAACTGGAAGCCGAGAATGCTCGGCTGCGACGGGAATTGGCGGACGCGAAGCTGGATGTCGAAGTACTAAAAAAATGTATGGTCCGCCCCCCATTGGCAAGCGTCCGTTCGAAGATGAGATAAACCCGTTCGCACCAATGTATCCGGCCTCTCGATGGAGGCTTCCGCCTCCGGGCCCTGATGGGAATCCGCGCAGAGTCGTCCTAAAAAGCGACCCGGACTCGACTTCGGTCCACTTTTTCTCTCAGGTTCTCGACCCTGCCGCTAAACGGTTATCGCCATCGCCTCTTGAACGCTCGCAAACGCAGGTAAGTCGTAATCTCTTTGACGCCTTGGTGTCAGGCTGCTGCGGCGCACTCCACCCCGGCGGCTGGTCTGGCCTCATAGGGGACGCTTTTCGTCAGCACGGCCCAGGCGATGCGCGCGTTCTTGTTCGCCAGCGCACAGGCTACGACATTGGAATGCGCGCGATTGCCTAACGCCACTACCCACCCGCCCAGGGCATCGGTGCGCCCCGTGCTGTGGGAGAGCACTGCCCGCGCCCCGTGGATCAAGAGCATGCGCACGTAGCTGTTGCCGCGCTTGGAGATCCCGAGGAGCTTAGGCTTCCCCCCGGTCGAGTATTGCCGGGGCACGAGCCCGAGGAAGGCGGCAAGCTCCCTACCTGAGCGGAAGGCCTTGCCATCGCCTATCGCTGCGATCATGGCGCTCGCCGTGAGTGGCCCGATGCCTGGGATCGTCATGAGGCGCTTGCAGGCGGGATCGTTGCGCGCCTCGCGCTCAATTTCGCCACTCAGGCGGTCGATGTGCACATCGACCGCTGCAAGCGGTGTGCCGAGCATGCTCGACAGCTCGGGGGTGAAAGTCCCCTTCACAACCTGATGGAGGTGAAGTGATAGCGAAGCGCAAGGGCGTCGCCGCGAGGCGGGGTCTGAAAGAAGCGCGGAGCAAACGTACGAGCCGATGTACAAGAACCGGATGTGAGGCATCGGTGCCGGGCGAGCGGGCCACTGACCGCGAAGCCCATATCCATCAAGGGCACTGGGTGTAGATTCGGCGGTTGCGTACGGAAGGCGGTCGAGCTTGACCATCGGGAGATCTGCCGTCGGTCTGGGATACCCTGGACTTAAGGATCGAGTGATCGGTCCTGACCGGGCGGCAGAAGTCAGTAGCGGGCATAGTAGCCGGGTCTCCGGCGAAGGCCCAAACGGTCCTCGGCGCAGCCGAGGGTAATGGGAGCGGCGAGTAAGCGGTGCGACTCATGGGCGACAAGCGGCAGAAGAACCAGTCTCAACTGGCCTTCGCGGGAGGGACTGAGGGTGAAGCCCGCAAGTCCTTCTCGGAAGGGACCGAATCGCCCACGGCGAAACACGCAGCAGAAAGCCCGGTCATTGGTGAACAGTTGATGGAGGAAGTCTGCGGGCGGGAAAACCTAAAGCAGGCGTTGGCAAGAGTCAAGGCCAATAAAGGAAGCGCTGGCGTGGATGGGATGACCGTCCAGCAGTTGCCCGAGTTTCTTAAGGCAACACTGGCCAGCCCTCCGGGAACAGCTGTTGGGTGGAACCTATAGGCCGCAACCGGTGAGGCGGGTGCAAATCCCCAAGCCAGACGGTGGGAAGCGCAATCTCGGCATCCCGACGGTGCTGGATCGATTCATCCAGCAGGCGGTGATGCAGGTTCTGCAGGGCAGATGGGACCGGACGTTCTCCGAGTCGAGTTATGGGTTTCGGCCCGGCCGGGCGAGCAATCAGGCGGTGGCAAAGGTACGGCAACACATCGGCCGAAGGCTACCGTTGGGTGGTGGATCTCGATCTGGAGAAATTCTTCGACCGGGTCCACCACGACCGGCTGATGGTGAGAATCGCGCAAAGGATCGGTGACAAGCGATTGCTGAAACTGATCCGGGCGTTTCTGCAAGCCGCAGTGATGGAGAACGGGCTGGTGAGTCCGGTGGATGAGGGCACGCCGCAAGGCGGTCCTCTGTCCCCGTTGCTCAGCAATATCGTGCTCGTGTGAGTTCGATCGGGAGTTGGAGCATCGTGGACTTCGGTTCGTACGGCTCACGCGGATGACGGTAACATCTATGTCCGCAGCCGTCGGGCCGGAGAACGCGTGATGGCGAGCGTGACGCAATTCATCACGCTGAAGCTCAGGCTCAAGGTGAACCAGACAAAGAGCGCGGTAGCGCGGCCATGGGAACGGAAGTTTCTGGGCTTTAGCTTCTCCTCGCATCGCAAGCCGCGCTGGCGCATTGCGCCCCAGGCGCTGGTCCGATTCAAGGAACGAGTCCGGGAACTGACGCGTCGGACACGGGCAGTGAGCATCGAGCGAATGGCAAAGGACCTGACCCGGTATCTGCGGGGCTGGATCGGCTATTTCGGTAAGTGCGAAACGCCCGGGGTGTTGCGAGGCCTTGAGGAATGGATCCGGCACAGACTCCGGTCTGTCATCTGGACGCAGTGGAAGCGGGGGAAGGTGCGTTATGCTGAGCTGCGCACACGGGGCGTGCGCGTGGAGCTTGGCCCGCAAAAACGGCGGGCAGCGCCCACGGCCCATGGCGGCTGGCGCAAAGCCCGGCCCTCACCATCGCACTGCCCAATGCCTACTTCGACTCGCTCGGGATTCCGCGATTGGCTTCACGCCGATGATTCAACCCGCCGAACCGCCCGGTACGTGACCCGTATGCCGGGTGGTGTGACAGGGAAAGCGGGCGACTGCCTACCTATGTCGATCTTCGCGCAGCTCACAGAGCAGCGTGCGCATGCGGTCGGTAAGCCCGTTCTCGGCATCCTCAAGCAGCCCGGGCAGCGCACCGCGGATCTGCCCAACCCCCCGGGCGACGGGCAGGCCGTACTCTAGCAGGAACGCCCGGATCTGGTTGATGAGCATCGTGCGGTTTGCGATGAGCCCGTGGCGCACCCGGTGCAGCGCCTGGAGATCCTGCTGATCTGGGGTCTTGATCGGCACAAAGCGCATGGTAGGGCGCGTCACCGCCTCGGCAATGGCCTCGGCGTCGAGGAAGTCCGACTTGTTGCCCTTCACGTAGGGCTTGACGAACTGTGCGGCCATGAGGCGCACGGTATGGCCGGCTTCCGCAAAGCGCCGTGCCAGGTGCTGGGAGCCCGGACAGGATTCCATGCCGATGAGACAGGCGGGAAGATTGGCGATGAAACGCATGAGCTTCTCGCGGGTGAGCTTCTGCTTCAACGCAGGATGTCCACGCCCATCGAGCCCTACGAGATGAAAGGTGGATTTGCCGATGTCGATGCCCAGTGTTGTAATGTCCATGGATGGTTTGCCTCCTTCGGTTGGGTGGGTACATTGAAGCCCCACCAGTATGGCCCCCTCGAGGCCGAAAGAAGAGGGGCGGACCATCCCATTAGCGGCGGCGTTCTTCGCGAGGGGGTCGCGGTGAAGTACGCCTGGATCGACGAGCATCGCGACCGGTTTGCCGTCACCCGGATGTGCCGGCTGTTGACGGTTTCGCGCACAGGATATTGCCAGTGGCGAGAACGGGCACCGAGCTCGCGGACCATCGCCAACTCGGTTCTGGACGTGCAGGTGGCCGCGATCCACGCGGGCAGCCGCCGCAGCTATGGGCGCAATCGGATTCTTCGGGCCTTGCGTCAGCAGGGAACAACGCCGGGCCATGAGCGGGTACGCCGCAGTCTGCTGCGCCAGAAGCTTCGCCCGGTGTACCGGCGGCCGTACCGCGTGACGACCGATTCGAATCACACCAAGTCGATTGCCCCCAACCTCCTGGATCGACGGTTTTCTGGCTGGCCGGTGAACCGTGCCTGGGTGGGTGATATCATGTATATCGCCACCGCCGAAGG
Organism: Pseudomonadota bacterium; assembly: GCA_021785515.1. GTDB lineage: Bacteria > Pseudomonadota > Gammaproteobacteria > Acidiferrobacterales > UBA6901 > JAJYCY01. Next base: position 327,972 of record JAJYEX010000002.1, read on the forward strand.
CTGGCTGTACCTGGCCGTCATCACGGACCTTGCCAGCCGCCGTATCGTTGGCTGGTCGATGAGCGAGCGGATCAAAGCCGATCTCGTCTGCCAGGCGCTCAAATCGGCGTACTGGCGGCGCAAACCCGGCGCCGGTTTGATCATGCACACCGACCGCGGGAGCCAGTACGCCAGCCACAGCTACCGGCAGTTGATCAAAGACTACTACCGCCTGATTCAATCGATGAGCCGGAGGGCCAACTGCCGGGATAACGCGGCGATGGAGAGCTTCTTCAAGACGCTGAAGGTCGAGCGCGTGAATCAGGTTCGGTACGAAACCCGGGCGCAGGCACGCATCGATCTGGTCGATTGGATCGAAGGCTTCTACAATTCGCAATGCCTGCATTCGGCGATCGATTACCAGGCACCGAACCAGTTGGAAAAGCAGTGCAACGCTGTATAGCCTGGTGTACGTCAAATCGAGGCAGGGTCAGTCAGTCGTAGAGATAGCGGCAAACTGCTTGCCGGTATGTTTTGTGTTTTCAGGCTATGCGGGAACCGGTTACGGTTGGAAAATCAGGATATCTTTTGGTTATGCCCGCAATTCATAATAAACTGGCAGGCGTTTGACTTTCTGGTTCAGCCGTCATGAAACACAGTGGGTCCGACTAACGCCGCATCTGTATATTTAAGGGTACGGTACTCATGTGGGCCATCGCAGGAAGTTTGCGATTAGGCGATTGGTCGAGTCGAAGATCAAGCGTCATCGTAACGTACGTTCGAGGATGACTGGGCCTCGGCTGGGCAAGACAGCGTGCTCAGCTGCTACATGAGAACCTGACGTTGTTCGATAGCTACCGGGTGCGATGGGCTGCGCCGGAAGCATGCCTGGCATGATGGGCCTCATAAGGCCTGGTGCGACACATACAGGAAACGGCTTGCGAAATCCCCCCGCTCCGTTTGAGGTAGCGGGGCTGGAGACACGGCGTGGCTGAGATAAGGCGTCACGTTTAAGGGTGCGCCGATGGTGACGCAATCCCGGGGCAAGAATCATGGCGAACATTCAAACTGACCTGACCGACTCCAGCGGTACTGATAACCCCGGTGCGCGGGAGTTTTACGCCGTCAGGATGGGAAAAATTTGGGCCGCGGTGAAACGTGAGCCCTTGTCGTTCTGGGCCATCAACCTGTACTTGCTGCTAGAGTACGTCCGGCCGCAATCGTCCTACCCAGCGTTCGACATTCTTCCGTGGGATAAGGTCGCGCTCATTATTGCGCTCGTCTCGTACTTGAGCGAACCGCGTGTCGCCACGGTCAGAAATGGCGCAGACAAACTGATGATCCTTTTTCTTTTCGCTGTTCTCTCATCTTCGGTGTTGGCGACACATCCGTCCATCGCATACGCTCATTTGATGAGCGGCTTTATAGATTGGCTGGTAATTTATTTTCTTATAACGCGGATTGTCGTGTCGGAAAGACGGTTCTTCATATTTTTTCTCGCCTTTCTTGTTTACAATTTCAAGATGTCCCTGCACGGATTCCGAAGCTGGGCAGAAAGGGATTTTGCCTGGGAGAGCTGGGGTGTAACCGGGGCCCCGGGCTTCTTCCAGAATTCCGGCGAGTTCGGGATTGAACTCTGCATCTTCCTCCCGTTGTCCTATTACTTTATCGCCGCGTTGTGGCCATACTGGGGAAAGATAAAGCGTCTGTTCTTTCTGCTGTTCCCGTTAACGGCTATCGGATCGATTCTCGCCACGTCGTCACGAGGTGCGGTGCTTGGCAGCGGCGCGGCCGTCTTATTCATAGTGATGCAGAGCCGCCGTTACCGCGTCCGGGCGCTCCTGGTTGCTGCAGGAGTCCTGGCCATTTCCTACGTTGTTATCCCGCCTCAATTCATGGCACGTTTTGGCCGCTCCGGCACCGACAAGACTTCCATTGAGCGGCTTGTACGCTGGAAAGACGGCATAAGCATGTACGAAAAGCATCCGTATTTCGGCATCGGATATTTTAATTGGGACCGGTACTATGAAGACCATTACTCCACTATTAGGGGTGGGTTCGGTCTCCCCCACAATATTTTCATACAAGCGGGCGCCGAACTGGGCACGTTCGGGCTTGCCGCGTTCATCATGCTGATCATCGGGGCGTTCGTAAACAACTACAAGGTTCGCAAGCTTGTGTCAAAGTCGGAAAACCCATTCTTGTACAGTACCGCACAAGGGCTCGATGCGGCGATGATCGGACTGCTCGTGAGCGGGTCGTTTATTACAGTGCTTTATTATCCCTACTTCTGGATAGACCTGTCCTTTGTCGTTGCATTGCGGGCAGTGGCGGAACACGCCGCGCGGAACAAAGCAGTTGCCTCCGATGTGTCGGGCGAATTTATCGCGCATCCGCCGTCGGTTTGAAGGGACCTTCGCGAATCTTCATCGAGTAGCTTGGCGTACTTAATCCTTGGCGGAAATCAGTACGGCGTGTTGGCCGTGACCTCTGCACCTTGGCCTGCACGGCATACCGGTACTGGTCACAGTCATGACCCGCAGATCGCCAGCAGGCGAGCAGGACCCTGTGCCTGATCACCGATGTGGCGGCGGCCTGACGCCGCTTCGCGCGGCACTTAAAAAAATGCGGGTTGCCCTATGTCTCCGACGGCGTACGGGTCCGTGCCGCACTCGTCTTGGCGCGCAGCGTCAGATTTATGCTGGGCTAGAATGCGATCAAGTATGATTAGGCGCAGACAGACCGGGTGCATAATAACCACATGTTAGGTATTATGTTTAGTCTGAAGTTGCCTCCCTAACCCCCCAAAAAAGCCCCCCTAACGCTCAGGAAATCAAGCGCTTGGGCATTTTCTGATCTGTGGGAATGTAGGCATGTAATGCTTGTTATCATGCTTTATATTGTATGTTAGTTGTGGTATGTAGTAGGCATGCATATCCATATCGTGCCCAATCGTGGCTCGCGCCCCACCATCCTGTTGCGGGAATCCTACCGCGAGGGGAAATCGGTGAAGAAGCGCACAATCGCCAATCTCTCGCATCTGCCGATGCGCCAGATCGAACTCCTGCGCGCGGTCTTTCAGGGCGCGGATCTGCAACCGGCAGGTCTGGGGTTCGTGGTGGAGCGCTCGCAAGCCCAGGGGCATGTGGAGGCAGTGCGCAGGATGATGGCGCGCCTGGGCCTGCCTGCGCTGATCGCCGGTAGGCCGTGCCGGGAGCGGGACCTGGTGCTCGCCATGATCGCCTCCCGCATCCTCGACCCCCAGACCAAGCTCGCCATGACCCGCTCCTGGCAGGCCACCACGCTTGCGGAGACCTTCGGGGTGACCGAGGCCGATGAGCAGGACTGCTATGCCGCCATGGACTGGCTCCTTGCGCGCCAGGACCGCATCGAGAGGAAGTTGGCGACCCGCCACCTCAAGGCCGATGGGCTCGTGCTCTATGATCTTTCTTCCAGTTACTTTGAAGGCGCGACCTGTCCTCTAGCCCAGAGGGGCTACTCGCGCGATGGTAAGCGCGGGACCTTGCAGGTGAACTACGGGCTTCTGACCGACGACCGGGGCTGCCCGGTGGCGGTCACCGTGCATGAGGGCAACACCGCCGACCCCACGACCCTCCTGCCCGAGATCGAGCGCATCAAGGACAACTTCGGCATCGCGCAGTTCGTGATGGTCGGCGACCTCGGCATGATCAGCGCTGCCGCGATCGCCGATCTGCGGGAGCAGGGCGCCATCGGCTGGATCACGGCCTTGAAGAGCCCCTCGATCCGTGCCTTGGTCGAGGACAAATCTCTGCAACCCGATCTCTTCGATGAGAAGAACCTCTGCGAGATCACCCACCCCGACTATCCGGGAGAGCGGCTCATCGCCTGCCGTAACCCCGAGCTTGCCAAGCTTAGGCGCCATAAGCGCGAGGAGCTCTTGCAGGCGACCGAAGACGGTCTCATCCAGATCGCTACCCGTATCGCCGCTGGACGTCTTGCGGGGCAGGACAAGATCGGCTTGGCGGTCGGCCGTGTGATCAACCGCTACAAGATGGCCAAGCACTTTACCCTCACCATCACCGACACGACCCTGGTCTTTGCCCGCAAGATCGAGGCCATCTGCCTCGAGGCGGCGCTCGATGGGATCTACATCATCCGCACCTCGGTCACAGCGGACCGCCTGGACAGCGCGAGCTGCGTGCGCCACTACAAGTCCTTGTCCCAGGTCGAGCGGGCGTTTCGCTCGATGAAGACGGTCGATCTCAAGGTCCGCCCGATCCACCACCGTTTGAGCGATCGGGTGCGCGCCCACATCTTTCTCTGCATGCTCGCCTACCATGTCGAGTGGCATCTGAAGGAGGCCTGGCGCCCACTGCTCTTCGCCGATGAGGATCAAGCCGCCAAGGCCATTCGTGATCCGGTCGCCCCGGCCGAGCGCTCGGTGGGCGCCAAAGCCAAGGTCGCCCGTCGGCACCACGGGGACGGCACACCCATCCACAGCTTCCCGACACTTCTTGCGCAGCTCGCCACGATCGTGCGCAACACCTGCCGCACGTCCGCTGAAGCGGATGCGCCGACCTTCTCCGTGACGACGCAATCCAATCCGCTGCAAAGGCGCGCCCTGGATCTCATCGACACCCTTACCGTGTAGGCAGGGCGCGGAACAACGCTCCTCTCACAACGCCTTGAGAGGCCGAAGGAAAACATGTTTCGTTCGGGGCAACTTGAGTTTAGTCTCATTGCCGGTTCGAACTGCGTTCAAACAGCTTTACCCGTTTTACAAACAATTGATTTTCAATGGTATTATTCCTGATCCGCCGATCCTGCTGTCTGCCACAGAATAGGCTGTCGGCGGATGACGAGTATCTTCGAACAGATAAGGACCGTCACAACTGCTGCAAAAATGGGCATTTTGGAACCTTTTAACTTTTCTGGTGCCTATGACGCAGCCGACGACACCCCCAGGGCCCAGATGAATTTCTCGAGACTGGCTCTGGACAAGGTTGATTTAGGCTAATGTTAAAATGAATAGTGTCCGGACGTTTACTAAAACGACGTCCGTTGGCTAGCGGAGAACGCTTGAATGGCATTCGTGATGAGGGGGCGGTTAAGCGATTAATCTGATGGAATCTGTCTCAACATGGATAGGGGCTGAGTCTATCGCATTTCATGCAGGTGTTCGCTGGGCGCGGAGATGGGCGATGCGTGGAGCCCTCGAAGCTTAAACGCAGGGTTCTAAACGAACAGCCGAGGCTCATGGGGGTGGATGTGTAGGCAAAATGAATGCACTTAAGGACTCGGGTGCGCGAGGGCGGCTTGGAGGTCGCGTCGTGTGTCCGTGAGGGGCGGTGCACATGCGGTTTGCTGGCTGTAACTCCGCTCGCGTTCCGGTGCAGGTGGCTTGGGCATTTGCCCGATCCAGCGCCGTATCCGGAGGGCACAAAAATGAAACGGCAATCAATTCAAAACCTCGGGGACACAGAGCGCTGGGATCGTAATAGCGATTGATTGGGTAGCAGTGACCGGTATAACAACGGGTAAGGTGTACATTTAATTAACAACCATTGCGCTGGCCAGCGCAGGTTTGTCTGGTTTGGAGAGCAGGGTAGCCGCCGTCCGATGCCCATGCCTGCGCGGCAGAGGGATGGCAAGCGACTATTAAAAAAAGAGAAAACGGGGCCCCGTATTGCAGCGGTTTCGCTGTCACGCAGTATTGGGCGTCTAGGGGTGTGCTGCATGATCCGAATTTTCAAGCATTACATGCCGGCGTCGCTGCTGGTTCTCGGGGTTGTGGAGACTGCCATACTGTTCCTGTCGATGTACGCCGGGGCCGCGATCCGGTTTTGGGGGCAGTTTCCGGCAGCAATCCACTTCGGTCTGGTGTTTCCGATTTACCCCAAGGCGATCGTGTTCGCAGCGGTGATGCTCGGGATCATGATCGGGACGGGTCTCTACCAGCGCGAACATCAGCCGCAATCCTGGCATTACGGGCGGCTGGGAGTCAGCTTCTTTGCCGGACTGGCTGCTATGGCCTTGATTTTCTATGCGGTGCCGCAGCTGTTTCTTGGCCGTGGGGCGTTCAGTATTGCCTATATCGTTGCTTTTGGGGGTATCGCCCTTGCCCGCCTAGCCTATTTTAATCTGACCAGCGATGGTGCCAGCAAGCGGCGTGTGCTCGTGCTCGGAACGGGAACGCGGGCGGCTAAGATCGACGCTCTGGAGAAGTCGGCGAACGGGCGGCATGGATTTCATGTTGTCGGGTACCTGGCGCTTCAGGTCGGGCATCACTTTGTGCCGAAGGACAAAATCCTTGAGGAGGACATGCCGCTGTGCACCATTGCACAGAAATACGAGATCGATGAGATCGTGGTCGGTGTGCGCGACCGCAGGGGCGGGGGGTTGCCGATAAATGATGTCCTGGCGTGCAAGCTCAACGGCATCGACATCATAGACCTGCCATCCTTTTTTGAGCGCGAGACCGGGTACGTGCAGCTCCAGTCGATGAATCCCAGCTGGCTCATATTCTCTGACGGTTTCGATAGTGGTCCACTTCGCGACGCTAGCAAGCGGCTGTTCGACGTGGTCGCGAGCGTGGCGCTGCTCGTGGTCGCGCTGCCGGTAATGCTCATCACTGCCTTTCTCGTCAAACTCGACAGTCCGGGGCCTATCCTCTACCGGCAGCAGCGGGTTGGCCTGGGCAATGTTCCGTTCGATGTGCTCAAGTTTCGCAGCATGCGTGTTGATGCGGAACAGGACGGCAAGCCGAGGTGGGCGAGCCAGCGCGATGACCGTGTCACGCGGGTGGGCCGCATGATCCGCAAGCTGCGCATCGACGAACTGCCGCAGATATTCAATGTCCTCAAAGGGGAAATGAGTTTCGTCGGACCACGACCGGAAAGGCCGTATTTCGTCGAACAGCTGTCGCAGCAGATTCCCTTCTTCATGTGCCGTCACAACGTGAAACCTGGGATCACGGGCTGGGCCCAGATACGCTGCTCATACGGTGCATCTGTGGAAGAGGCAATCGAGAAACTGCAGTATGATCTCTACTATGTCAAGAACCACAGCCTGTTCCTCGATTTGGTCGTGCTTTTTCAGACCGTACAGGTGATTCTTTTCGGCAAGGGATCACGATAGCAGCGTTGCAGGTGGAGTGCAGAAGCAGCCGCGCGTGACGGCGTGCCTGCGCGATGTTGTGGGTGTTTTTCAGTGCGAAGCGTGGCTTTGCATGCGGTAGCGTGACTGGGTCTCAGGGTCCGCTCGTTACCACAGGCGGGTCCGCAGGGATAGGAATTCGATGAACAACCAACAGGCTAATGTGATTGACAGCTCGCGCCACCGAAGTACATCTGCGACTTCGGAGGCCAGCGAGGCCGTGATTACGAATGCGATGACCGTGGACGTGGAGGATTACTTCCACGTCTCTGCCTTCGCCAAGGTCATAGATCCAGCACACTGGGACCGCTACAACTGGCGCGTGGAAGACAACACTCGTCGGCTGCTCCGTCTGCTGGCCCGCCACGATGTCCGGGCAACGTTTTTCGTTCTTGGCTGGGTCGCGCAGCGCTGCCCGGCGCTGGTGCGCGAAATTGCTGGTGCTGGACATGAGATTGCCTGTCACGGGTTGACGCACAGGCTTGTGTACGAACAGACGCCGCGCGAATTCCGTGAGGAAACGCAGACCGCCAAGATGCTGTTGGAGGACATTGTGCAGGTAGCGATCAACGGTTATCGTGCGGCCAGTTACTCCATTACCGCCAGGTCCCTGTGGGCCATCGATATCCTCGCCGAACTCGGCTTCCGGTACGATTCCAGCATATTTCCGATACGACATGACCGCTACGGCATTCCGGGCGCGTCACGCATGCCGTACTATGTGCAGGGTGCGCACGGAGCGCGGCTTCTGGAGTTTCCGCTCAGCACCAAGGATTTTGGGCCGGTGCGTTTACCCGTTGCGGGTGGCGGCTATTTCCGGCTGTTTCCGTATGTGGTAACGCGCACCGCGCTTGCCAGCATCAATCGAAGAGAAAGGCTTCCGTTCATTTTTTACTTGCATCCCTGGGAAGTCGATCCCGGGCAGCCGCGGATCGCTGCGAGTCGCCTGTCCCGTTTCCGCCACTACACGAATTTGGCGAAATGTGAATGGCGGCTGGATCAACTGTTGGGCGAATTTCGTTTCGGGACGGTGTGTGACAGTCTTGCAGGACTGGGTCTGTGGCCCGCCGCCGATGTGCGGACTGTGTCTAGGTCAGCCTGAAGCTGTGCTGCAGGACCAGGAGATGGAAATCGCCTCCGTTGATTCCGGATCTGAGACGGAATGGGACGCATTCGTTGATCGCCAGCCGCAGGCGAGTCTTTATCACCTGTCTGCATGGCGCGGGATCATCCGTGAGGTGTTCGGGCACGAGGTGATCGGTCTTGCGGCGCGCAATGCGGCGGGTGTGGCAGGGGTGTTGCCGCTTGTACGGCTGCGTAGCCGCCTGTTCGGCGACTATATGGTGTCGATGCCGTATTTCAATTATGGTGGTGCCCTGGCCACATCGGCGGCGCTTGCAGGTCGGTTGATGACTGCAGGCGCGGCGCTGGCCGAAAGAGCCGGGTGCGGGCATGTGGAGTTCCGGGATACAGTGGTGCGTGACGGTTGGGCAGCTCGGACCGACAAGGTTGCTATGCAGTTGGAACTGCCCGGTACGTACGATCAGCTATGGAGCGCGCTCGGATCGAAACTGCGCGCACAGGTGCGCCGGCCCCAGAAGGAAGGCTGTGAAGTACTGCACGGCGGCGCGGATCTGCTGTCCGGATTTTATACGGTGTTCGCGCGTAACATGCGGGATCTCGGAACGCCGGTATATCCGCGCTCGTTTTTCGACGCTATTTTGCGTACCTTTCCGGAGCGGGCCACAATTGTTCTTGTGCGGCACGAGCGGCGTCCCGTTGCGGCCGGACTGCTGCTCGGATTCCGGGGTGTGCTCGAAATTCCTTGGGCGTCGTCCCTTAGGGAGCATAATTCGTTGGGTGTGAATATGCTGTTGTACGCAGAAGCCCTGCGGACTGCCATCGAGCGCGGCTACCGGATTTTCGATTTTGGCCGCAGTTCGGTGGATAGTGGAACCTATCGGTTTAAGAAACAGTGGGGCGCTTCTCCGCGGCAGCTGTATTGGCACTACTGGCTGCCCAAAAACCGGGAACTGCCGCGGCTCACACCGGACAACCCCCGGTATCGGCTCGCGATCGCGGCCTGGCAGCGGCTGCCGGTATGTGTTGCAAATCGGCTTGGACCGCGGATTGTCAAGTATCTGCCGTGAGCGAACCTCGGATCCGGGGCGGGGCAGCGCGTGCCACGGTGCGAGGTAAGTGCGAATGCGAACAGGGGACGGAAAGTGACGTCGGCTGCCAGAGGATGGAGCGGTGCCGGATCAGTTTTGATGGCGCAGGCATGCGCGTGCTATCCCGGACAGATCCATAGCGGTGCGGCGTGAATGTGATGAGGACTACGTTACCAGATGCAGGCAGGGAGATGCCACATCGTAAGATCCGTGTACTGATTATCGATCAAGCGATCGCCTTCGGCGGATCCATCGTGGTGGCCGCGCGACTGGTGCGTGCGCTGGATCCCAATCTGGTCGATAGCCGCGTGGTAAGCGAAATGGATCCCGAGATCCTGCGTGTCCAGTTTGGCGATTGGGATCGTGTGGATGTCGTGCGGCACACCGTCACTTACACCCATCATGCCCGCGTCATGCGCTGGGTCAGTGAGATGCCGTTATCCGGCCTGCTCATGCGTCCGGTCATGTATGCCACATCGCTGGTGTCGGCAGTGGCCAACGTTGTCTATGTCTGGCGGATTGCATTGCGGATCGTTATTGGCAGGATTGACATTGTCCACATGAATAACGGGATGGACAACTCGGAGGCAGCGCTAGTGACATGGCTGCTCAGACGCCGCATTCTGGTTCACTGTCACGGGCCGGCGCCGATGGGGCTGCTGCGCCGTTTTCTGGTGCGCCGGGCGCATGGGTATGTGGCGGTATCCAATCATATCAAGGACTATCTGGTCGCGCACGGGGTCGCTGCGCAGAATGTCGAAGTGATCCCCAATCCAGCCGAGAAGATGACCATAGACGAGGGCCTGGTGCGCTCGGTGCGGGCCCGTTATCACCTGCGGCCCGAGCAGCGGGTGTTCGGAATTTTCGGGCGGATCGTCGGCTGGAAGGGTCATCGCGAATTCGTGCTTGCGGCAAGCGAGGTGGTCAAGCGCATGCCGGAGGCGGTCGCATTCATCGTCGGCGATGTCTCGGATGGGGACCGCCGGCTGTGGGACGATCTGCAGGAGTTGGTGCGGCAACAAGGTCTTGCCGATCGGTTCGTGTTCACTGGCTATATTGCCCGTATTGTCGAGCTGTACGGAATCATGGATGTGGTGGTGCACGCTTCCACGTGGCCCGAACCCTTCGGTCTTGTCATCATCGAGGCGATGGGCTGTGGGATTCCGGTGATTGCGTCCAATCTCGGGGCGCCAAGCGAGATCATAGATGACGGCAAGGATGGTTTGATTGTGGACCCGAAGAATACGCCGGCTCTAGCTCAGGCGCTGCTGGATCTGCTCGGGAACGAGTCTCTGCGCCGGGATATGGGGCAGCGGGCCCGCCAGAAAGTGCTGAGCCGATACGGGGCCGAAGAATACGCGAGCCGCATGGAGGGAGTTTATCGCCGCGCCATGGGGATGTGCTGATGGTTAGGTAGCCAGCTTTCTCTACCAGTCAGGTAGCGGGGTGGTCGGGTACCGCTGCGGCGCACGTGGCCATTGACAGCGCTGGCCCCGGGACGCCACTGGCACAGGAGATTGGCGGAAGTGATCTACGATTGAACAATGGCATGATCATCGTGTGCGTGGAAACCGACAAGGTGCTCTATGAGTGGCGATTACTGGGCGACTTGACGCGGCTTTTTGCGACGCTCATTCGATAATGCGAAGTACCGATACACCATTCATCTGTTTTTGCGACGTAGGCGAGGGCCAAATGGAAAGTTTGGGGTTTATGTGGAATTACTTCGGGAGAGGGCGTCGTTTTGAAACAAGCTGTCTTCTTGACAAGGATTGGCTGATGGGTAGCACGATTTGTTTGTGAGCCAACAGCCGTTGCCGAGTGGCGGCGTGAGTCGCGAAACCAAAACGCTGGTGCGGCATACAGCGATCTACACGGTTGGAACATTGCTGCGCAATCTGGCCAGCATTATCATGCTGCCGATATATACGCGGCACTTGAGTCCATCGGACTATGGTGTGATCGAACTGCTGTCGACGACAGTGGATTTGTTTGCAGTCGTATTTGGTCTGCGGGTCGGAGAGGCGATATTTCGATACCACGCGAACTACCAGGAGACACGGGACAAGAACGAGGTGATATCGACCGCCCTGATTCTTGTGGCAGGCCTGACGCTGTTCGGCCTGTTGCTGATCTGGGTTTTTGGTCGTGAGCTTTCGCTTGTGGCGTTTGGCACGACAAGGCGCGCTACGGAACTACGGCTTTACGGCCTCACGCTTCCGCTTGCCGCGATTATCGAGCTGGTTTTTATCAGTCTGCGGGCTGAGCAGCGGGCGTGGTCGTTTGTCGTGCTCAGCACCCTGCGACTGACGTTGCAGCTCGGCTTCAATATCTACTTTGTTGTGCTCGAGCAGATGCGAGTGATCGGCGTGGTGTACAGCGCGCTGCTTTCAGGCAGCATCATGGTTGCTGTGTTGACGGTCTATATGCTGTCGCGGACAGGGCTGCGGTTTTCGAGCAACAAGGCGCGCGAATTTGTGGCGTTCAGCTGGCCACTGGTCCTGTCTGCGATCGCTACATTCTTCTTTACAAGCAGTGACCGATATTTCCTGCGTCATTTCGGCGATGTCGCGGAAGTGGGTATATACAGCCTTGGATACCAGTTCGGCTACATGCTGCTTGCCGTCGGCTGGAGTCCGTTTGCTGGAATCTGGGACAGCCAACGCTATGTAGTGCTGAAGAGCGCTGATCCGCAGAGGCTGTTCAACAACACGTTCGTCGTAATGAGCGCGATTCTTATTTTTGGGGCGCTGGGCATCTCGATCTTTTCAAAGGACGTGCTGCGGATTATGTCCAGCCGCCACTTTTGGAGGGCCTATCAGGTAGTACCGATGATTGTCACTGCTTACGTCTTCCAGGCATGGACGTCGTTCAGCAACGTTGGGCTGCTGCTGCGCGGCAAGACATTGCACATGTTCTTTGCAACCATAGTGGCTGCTCTGGTTGCCAGTACGGGATATGTGATTTTGATTCCGCGATACGGAGCAATTGGCGCCTCGATCGCAACGCTGTTCGGATTTATCACCCGGTTCACGTGGATATACAGCGCATCGCAGTCCGCATACAACATGGGGCTGAGGTGGTGGAAGGTGATCAAGATCGGCGTCGTGGCGGTCGCGGTCTATCTGGTCTCGCCCTTTGTTCCGGCGGGAATTGTCTGGGCAATTGCACTGCATGCCGTGGAGATGGTGGTGTTCATTGCGCTGCTGCTTATGCTCCCAGTTTTTGATGAGCAGGAGCGCTCCCGGATCCTGGCGCTAATCCGCAATCCGCGCGCGATTCGGGCCATTTTTACGGAGGTCAGGGAATCGTAAAGTCGGTGCACGGTCCGTTTGCAAGCGTCGCGACGGTTTCCAGGTCAGTTTCTTAGCAGGAAAGTCTTTTGAGATGGTTATGCGAGAATCCCCGGAGGTAAATTTGTTTATTATCGGTGCCATGAAATCGGGCACAACGTCGCTGCACAATTATCTTGCGACACATCCGGACATATTCATGTGTGAGCCGAAGGAGCCCGGGTTTTTTGTCGAAGAGCTGACCTGGGCCAAGGGGCTGGATTGGTACCGCAGCCTGTTTGCTGATGCGCAGGGTAAGGCAGTGGTCGGAGAGTCGAGCACGCATTACACCAAGCTGCCAGTCTATCGGGGGGTGCCCGAGCGGATTGCGGAATTCAATCCCAATGCGCGCTTCATCTACCTTATGCGTGATCCCGTTGACCGCGCCGTAAGCCATTATTGGCACAACGTGCGCGATCTGACGTCGGGTCGGGAGCGGAGGGACATGCTTACGGCTATGCAGCGCGATCCACAGTACGTGGCATTCAGCGATTATGCGATGCAACTGAAACCTTATATGGAAATTTTCGGGCGTGAGCGGATATTCGTTGCAACCTTCGAACGGATGGTTGCGGATCCGGCTGGCGTAGTAGGCGAGATATTCAGCTGGCTGCGGGTGGATGGAAGCTTCCAACCGGAAGATCTGCACAGGCGCTGGAACGCGGCACCCGAGGAATTGAGCCGTGTGCGTGGTCTCGGTATTCTCAATCGCATTCGCTATTCGCGCGCCTGGGACAGGCTGGCGCCGGCCATGCCGGGCAGGCTGCGGCGGCTCGGGATTTTTCTAGCGGAAAAACCGGTGGGGCGTGCGTCCCAGGATGAGACCGCCGCGCAACGGTATTTGCGGCCGATTCTGCGGGGTCGGGTTGAGGAGATCAGATCTTTGCTGGGGCGGGATTTCAATGAGTGGATCACACTCTACCGCTAGGGGCTCGAACCGGCGTGCATTACCTCAACAGGTACCGTGTGCCTGCACAGAATCCCGTCAAGATCACACCCGAACGGCATGATGTCTAGGAGTCGGACAGGGTGATCGAAACACGGAGAACCGGCCGGGAGATCCGAGAACTCATGGGGCCGGGAGGGCCGCAATGCTGATGCCCGCAGGGCCTATCAGGTACAAAGTAGACCTTGCCCCCAGTTATTGTAAAGCGGCTGTGATGTCGGGTTAGTGGAGCGGACGCCGGCGGATCCAGGCGAAATTGCGCACCCCGTGCGCTCGGCCCTTGCCGCTGGCCATGTCTTGCATCCGATGCAGATGGTTTTGCATGATTCAGCGTCCCCGGTTTCTGGCCGTGAGTTTCGCCCGGCCCGTGATCACGTGTTGTGACTGGCGACGAGGCAGATCGGATCGGAGGTTTTCTTCTGCCGCCGGACATGGAGAATCTTTCGGTCCGCGCAGGCAACCTGGGCGGCAGGGGGGAGTGGCCATATCTCGATGACCGGGTGTGCCGAGTCTGCACGCGTTTTATGGGCCTTATCGGTCGAACGTACTCAGCAGACCGGTTTTCAGGCGAAGACGTTGCTGTTGGCCTTGATGTTGGCGGGTTGTCTTTTAAAATGAAAATATGCCAGAAAAGAACAAAAATTGATGGGTGTTCTTTTCTACATCCTAACTAAGGACTTGAGCCGGTGAACGATGGAGTCCTGGGGTTGCCAGCGGTGCCAATGACACGCGCCTGGGCTGCGTATAGACTGTACGGGTCGCGGACCGCTTTTGGACGTGGGATCAGCACGGGTTTCCGCAACCGTTCCGGATTGGACTGCAGGTCCTTGCGATGATCCAGCGCGCCAAGGGAGTTCTGAAACAGATTGCGGTTCGTGCTCTGGCCCACCCCAGGGTATGCACGGTCGTCAACCCACTTACCGGATGCCTGGGGACGGTGTTTATGCTGCACCGCTTCGAGGATCCGGATCGGGGCATGCCCGGATACCCAGTAGCGTTTGTGGGGCAGGTGTTGGAGCATCTGCGACGCCGGAACTGCCCGTTGGTATCCCTGCGGGATCTTATCGATGGTTTGAATCGCGGATCCCTCCCGCTAGGGCACAGCGTAGCCTTCACCTTTGATGATGGCACCTATGATCAAGCGGAAATTGCGGCACCGGTTTTCAGTCGCTACGACTGTCCGGTTACAGTGTTTCTGATTACTGGGTTTGTAGACAACAAGTTGTGGCCGTGGGACGACCGTGTTGCCTATGCCATCCAGAAAACCACTCGTACATCCGTTACGGTTCAGGCTGGCAGAGAAACCCTGTCATACGACCTTCGTACCGACGCGCGACGCGCTGCGGCACTCGATGATCTGCGGCTGCGCTGCAAGTTACTACCGCAGGCGGAATTCCATGCCGTGCTCGAGCGTCTACCCGAGGCGACGAGCATGATCATACCGGAAGCGGTGCCGAACGGTTACGCAGCCATGACCTGGGACGATGCGCGAGTCCTGGAACGCGGTGGGTTGTTTTCATTTGCGCCACACTCGGTAAGCCATCAGATCCTCCCCGGTATGGCGGACGATGCTGCGCGGAGCGAGATTACGGAATCCTGGCAGCGTTTGCAGCAGGAGCTATCTAACCCGCTACCGGTTTTCAATTTTCCGAGCGGACGGTTCGGGGTCCGCGAGGTTGGCTTTGTGCGCGATGCCGGGTTTTTCGCGTTTGTGACCACGGAGGCGGGTTACGTTTATTCCTGCCGCGATACGCGGTCTACGAGTCTTCCGTGGCGCCTTGACCGGTTTGTTCTGCCCGACACGCTTGAGGATTTTTTGCAGTACAGCACATGGATTGAGTGGGGGAAGCAATGGGTTCGTTCCAAGATGCGCCTTTTATGAAGGCGGATCCGGTTCGGACAGGTTTCGATCGCTTTCCGTCAAGTCTGGCTCAGCGCATGGTACCGTGGCGGAGATGGTCGCAAAGGGTCGCGTGCCAACACGGCGGTAAGCGGGCGATGGCGGCCTACTATCGCTATCTGCTGGCTTACCACGCAGGATTCGGAAGAAAACTTGGGCGCATTGACTGGTCACGAGTCGATCGTGTGGTGTTTGTGTGTATGGGCAACATCTGCCGCAGCCCTTACGCCGAGGCGATGGCTTCTGCTGGTGGTGCGCGGGCTGTGTCGGCAGGTCTCGTCGCCCACACTGGTGTGCCCGCGCATCCGGATGCCATCCGCAACGCGGAGCGACGCGGCGTCGATCTGCGTCTGCATACAGCCAAGCGCATAGATGATCTGAGTATCAACGAATCCGACCTGCTCATTGGCATGGAGCCGCCGCAGGCATGGAAACTTCAGCGCAGCGCGGGCGTGGGTGAGTCTGCTCCCCAGGTGACGCTGCTCGGACTCTGGATTGACCCGGCGGTACCCTATATCGCGGATCCGTTCGGGTGTGAGGACGACTATTTCCAGACCTGCTATTCGCGCATCGATGCAGGTGTCTCGGCGATATTGGCCCTTATCGAACGCTGAGCCGGATTGGCAGACATGCCCTTCCTGGATCAACGATTTGTGTGCCGGCTCTGGCGATGTGCCATCGGATCCCGGAGTCGCGTTCGCGCCCTCAGCCTCAGGCGCGCTTGTTGCTTCTGCGTGTTGGCTTCGGCGTGTTTCGGCCACATCGCTTATGGAGTGGCGCGTCTTTCCGGTGCGTGCCAGGCATTCGATGCGCGATGACCCAGCGGCATCTCGGACGTCCTTGGCAGGATGGTCTAACGGCCCCTCGCCGGGAACGTACGCCCTCCGCGGACTACGCGCCCGTGTTTCGCGCTCCCTGGTATGCGGCAATTGCGAGTCTCGCCAAGAGCGAGATTTCGTCGCGACTGATGTCTTCGTGCACCGAAACCCGGCGGATCATGTAACGGTCGTCGTGGATGTTGTGCCAGCCAGGTCGGGTCGAACAGGCCGCGAGGTAATGGTTCGCGACCAGGGCACGTGCTGCCGGGGTGGTGTCCCCGTTCGGATAGCAGAACAGCGGGGCCGTGCATCCGGTATGATTCTCGATAACATGCCGGGACGCAACGATTTCGTCATACATCTGCTCCGCGGACAGCGAATCGGACAGCCGTGTGTGCCGGCGCGTGTGGGAGCCGATAGAGATGAGACCACTGGCCGTCATCGTGCGAATCTGCTCCCAGTCGAGAAGTTCGGCAGCCGGCTGCGTCGCGTCGCCAAGCTGCCCACCCATGGCGTCGGCGTGCGCGTGGAGTGTGGCATCATCATGGTGCTTGCAGGCCGTAATGATGAGATCCAGCTGCTCCGGGTTGAGTTGCGCGGGATGCGACGGCAGCGGAATGCCGAGTCCTCGCAGCCATGCAAACTCCCCGAGGGTATAGGTCTGGTCCCCATGGCGGTCGAGCCCACGGCGCAGCAGTCCCGCGAGGCGTTCGGGCCAGAACAGGCGCTTGGTGCCGACCATGTCAGAAACTACAAAGATGGTTGCAGGCACCTGTTCCGCCGCCAGCACCGGGTAGGCATATTCGAAGTTGTCGGCCCATCCATCGTCGAACGTGAGGGCAAACGCGCGTTCCGTCAACAGTGCGCCGTTCCGGGCTGCCTGAATCCATTGGTCGAGTGGCACGGGATCGAAGTGGCGTTTGAGTATTCTGAGATGACGGTGCAGGGTCTCGGGATGGACATACATTCCCGGCTGTTCCGCTTGCAGGCGAGAGTCCCCGGGAGGAAGCACGCGGTGGTACATGAGGACAATCAGGGTTCCGCGGCGGGCACGCCAGAACGCCGGTGCGGTTGCGGCAGCGGCCCGTTCCACGAGGCGCTTCACCGTGGCCTTGGCGGTCCGGCGGATCATAGCGGAGGGACCAGCCGCGTTACTGTGGGTAGCATGTCACGTTCGGATGCGAGTGGCGGCGCGGGTTGCGGGATGCCGGAAGGGAGGTACTTCGCCGGAGCGTGCGGTGCTCGCATGGTAATCGGGTCTGGCAATTTGACTGGAGAACCGGCGGTCTGTTTCCGCCCACGTGGCGAGCAGTGCCTAGCCAAGTATAGGGCGGTATGGGACGCGAGACAACTGCAGTCACGCCACCCCCGGATATTCCTGCATGCGTCCACACGTCTCTGAGCTACTGACCGTGGTGCAAATCGCATCCGGCGATCTGTATGCAGGTGCGGAGGTACAGCTCTACCAGCTTGTGCGCCAACTTCATCGTGGTGGCCAATGTGCAGTCACTGTAATCCTTATGAATTCTGGTATCCTCGAGACGCGTCTTCGTGGCTTGGGTGTCACTGTCCATGTTCTGGACGAGTCCCGGCTGGGCGGGACTCGTATATTCTTCGAGACATGGAGAATTCTTCGGAAAATCCGGCCGGACGTTGTCCACACTCACCGCAGGAAGGAAAACGTCATTGGGGGCGTGGCTGCGAAGCTTGCCTGCTGTAAGGTGCTGGTGCAGACGGTGCACGGACTGCCCGAGGAGCACCGGCGGTCCGTGTCTCTCGCTAGGCGCGCGTACGCATGGCTCGATCGTCTATCTTCCCGGCTGCTCGCCGTGGCCGTGGTTGCGGTCTCGGTGGAGCTGGCCTCACGCCTAGTGTTTCTGGACCAGTCAAAGATTGTGATCATTGAGAACGGCATTGACGTTGAGGCCCTAGAGAGCGCCGCCGCACATGTCGAGTTGCCTCCAGCCCAGGCATCCTGCACCAGGATTGCGCTCATCGGCCGCTTTGTTCCGGTGAAGCGTGTGGATCTTTTTATCGAAATCGCGCAAGAACTGGTGCGTCGGTTTCCGGGTCGGTTCGCGTTCTATGTCTTCGGCGACGGTCCGCAGGATGGGGAAATGCGCCTGCTGCGACAGCGTCTCGGACTTGAAAATGACGTCCACTTCATGGGATTCAAGGAGGATCTCGCATCCTGGCTGAGACTTATGGATCTGGTAGTCATTACTTCTGACCACGAAGGTTTGCCGATGACGCTGCTGGAGGCAATGGTTCTTGAGGTTCCGGTGGTGTCGCACGCCGTCGGAGGTATTCCGGAAGTGCTGGGTCACGGAGACTTTGGCATCCTGGTTGGCCAGCAGGACATCGCGGAATACGTGGCTGTGATCACTGCCGCGCTCGATAATTCCCAGGCCCTGCGGGACCGCGCGACCGGGGCTCGGCGGCAGATCGAGAGTCGTTACACGGCTGCGGCCTGTGCCTCCAAGTATCTCGGACTCTATCGCATGCTCAGCGGTGTTCGCGGGGGGCGGGGGCTTGCCGGCAACAGACCGTCGCGAACCCAACGGCAAAGCAGAGGCTGACGCGGCAATGTGCGGGATAGGCGGATTCTTTGACTCAGCAGGGAGCAAATCGGCGATCGACCACGACGCGCTCGCCGGGCGCATGGCTAGGTCGATGGCGCACCGGGGTCCGGACGATCAGGGGGTCTGGACTGATTCGGACCGCGGTATAGGACTGGTCCACCGGCGGCTGTCGATCATCGATCTCTCCGAGGCCGGGCACCAGCCGATGCAATCAGCCTCCAGCCGGTACTGCGTCTGTTTTAATGGCGAGATATACAACTATCTCGAATTGATGCAGGAGTTACGGGCCCTAGGGCACGAGTTCAGAGGACATTCGGACACGGAAGTGCTGCTCGCTGCGATAGAGCAGTGGGGTGTTGCGGCGGCTACGCCGCGTTTGTTCGGAATGTTTGCGTTTGCGCTCTGGGACCGCCGGGACCGCGTACTGCACCTTGCGCGTGACCGGGTCGGAGAGAAGCCTCTATATTACGGATGGGCAGGGGAGCTCTTCATCTTTGGCTCCGAGCTCAAGGTACTGCGCATGGCGCCCACTTGGAGCGGGACCCTGGACCGCGCTAGCCTGGCGCTTCAGATGCGCTACGGCTATATTCCGGCGCCCTGGTCGATTTATGATCGGATCTTCAAGCTTGTCCCGGGCTGTGTATTGTCTTTGGATGCCGCTGCCCTGTCGCGGCCAGGGGTACTCTGTCCGGACCCGGATGTTGTCGAGCCAATGTCGGTGGCGCCACGCCGGTACTGGTCGGCGCGTGATGTTGCGCAGTCCGCAGTGCACTTGCAATCACCGAAGGAGGCGGTCGCGGCGCTCGATGCGGTTCTCGGGAAGGTCGTTTCCCAGCAGATGCTGTCCGATGTGCCGCTTGGCGGATTTTTGTCTGGCGGTATCGATTCGACAACGGTAGTGGCATGCATGCAAGCCCAGTCCGCCAGACCCATCAAGACCTACACGATTGGGTTTCGCGAAGGAGATTTCAATGAGGCTGAGTATGCACGCGCGGTCGCCGCACACCTCGGCACAGACCATACCGAACTGTATCTCGAACCCACCCAGATCCGTGATGTAATTCCGATGCTTCCGGAGCTCTACGACGAGCCGTTCGCCGACGCGTCGCAGCTGCCGACCTACCTGATTTGCAAGCTTGCCAGGGAACACGTCACCGTCTGTCTTTCTGGAGACGGGGGCGATGAGGTGTTCGGGGGATACAACCGTTACCGGTGGTTGCGGACAGTCTGGAATGGGGTCCGCTGGATTCCGCTGCCAGCGAGACGCCTGCTGGCGCGCTTGCTTACGGGCGTGCAACCGACCACCTGGGACCATTTTGGGTCCGTCTGGAGTGGTTCGCCGGGGAGTGGTCGGCTTCCGCAGTTTGGTAACAAGCTGCACAAGCTCGGACGGGCGATCGAAACACGTTCCGTCGGGCAGATGTACGAATCGCTCGTTTCTTACTGGGGCGATGACCAGCCGGTGGTGCTTGGCGCCGAGGGGTGGCAGGCCCGTCTGGGCGGCTTAGATATGCTAGGGGGGGTGGCCGATGCGGTCGATGAGGCCATGTTCCGCGATTTGGTTCATTACCTGCCGGACGACAACCTGGTCAAGGTCGACCGGGCGAGTATGCGTGTAGGCCTGGAGGTTCGTGCACCGCTGCTCGATACGCGTATCGTGGAGTTCGCCTGGTCCCTGCCACGCGACTTGAAAATCCGCGACGGCAAGGGCAAGTGGATACTGCGTCAGGTTCTGGCACGCTATGTTCCTCCCGCGCTTACCGAGCGGCCGAAGATGGGTTTTTCAGTACCAGTCGGTGCTTGGTTGCGGTCCGAGCTGCGACCGTGGGCGGAAGAGTTGCTGGAGGCATCCATGCTGTCGAGTCAGGGTTATCTCGACGCTGGACGCGTGCGCCAGCGCTGGAACGAACATCTCTCCGGTGCGCGCGACTACTCGCTGTCGCTGTGGGCCGTGTTGATGTTCGAGACGTGGTACCGGCAGCAGGGGGCTGTGACTGCTGGCCAGCCGGAGATACCAGGGTGCGAGACGCCCTCGGCCACCGGGGAATCTGCAGACGTTCGCCTGGTACCGTCTGGATGACCGGTACGGCCGCGCCTGGTTATGTGCGTCGACCATCAAAAAAATTGCGGGCCTAGCTTCCAGTACGCGAGCAATTGGCCATAGGCCCGTTCTGGCGAAGAGGATGGTCCGGTGTGCGGCGGGATTGATCATCTCGAACTTGCCAGAAGCGACGGTAGGGGCCGGCGAGAAGACTCTCCGCATGGCACTCGATCACCCGAAACTGGAAACGGTGCGAGGCCGTGACGGATACCGTCTCCTGGGCACGGACCTGACCGATTTCGTTTTCGCGAAACTCCGGGATCTCCGCATGCCGTTTACCCCGCTGACCGCAGCCGCGCAGGTCTTCAAGGTATTACATGATCTCGCAACTTGCCCGCTTTATCATCCGCGCCTGCGGCGCTTGCGTTTGGTGTGTGCCAACGCACATACCGAGGGAAATCTGAATCGGTAGCGGACACTGGTGACAGCGTTCCTGTACAATTTCGCTGTCGCCAGTCTGATGCAGACCCGTCCTCCGGGGCGTTGAAGACTGGCCGGTGGCAGGACTAAAAACGGATGCTCCCTCGGGAGCGTTGTCATTGCCGAAGGGTCTGCAGTAGCGCGTGTCGAAATAAGGAGAAGTCTAGGTGGAAACGGTTTTTTGGGTCGGGGTAGCCGGTTGTATCTACAGCTACCTAATTTATCCGTTGCTGCTCACGCTGCTGCCGCAGAGGCGGGGCAGCTTGCCAGAGTCCGCGACGGAAATCCCGATGATGTCGATGATCATTGCGGGGTATAACGAAGAAGGACGGATCAGGCAGAAGATCGAGAACTCGCTGGCGCTCGCCTATCCGCATGACCGGCTGGAGATCATTATTGCATCTGATGCGTCAAACGATGACATGGATCAGATCGTGCTTGGATACGGGACCCAGGGCGTACAGCTGGTACGATCCGAGGTACGCAGGGGCAAGGAGCATGCGCAACTGCTCGCCATCGCCCGAGCACGCGGCGACATTCTTGTGTTCACGGACGTCGGGACCAAAATTCCGGCTGACTCCTTGACGCGCCTGGCGGACAGGTTCCTGGACCCACGGATAGGGGCGGTATCTAGCGAGGACCGGTTCGTGAGTCGCGACGGTTCACTGGTCGGAGAAGGCGCATACGTCAAGTACGAGATGTGGCTGCGGCGGCTGGAATCACGGCGTGCCGGTCTTGTCGGATTGAGCGGGTCGTTTTTTGCTGCGCGGCGGACAGTGTGCGAGACCTGGGACGAGGAGACACCGAGCGACTTCAACGCCGCGATCGGATGCACCCGCAGGCGCCTCATCGCGGTGACCGATCCCGACGTGATTGGATACTATACGGATATCAAGGATGCGGCCAAGGAATACCGCCGGAAACTGCGCACGGTTCTGCGTGGCATCGTCGGTCTGGCGCGTCACCGGGAGATTCTCAATCCGTTTGCTTACGGCCTGTTCTCCGTGCAGATCTGGGGGCACAAGGTCATGCGCTGGCTGGTGCCCTGGTTCATGCTGATGACGCTCGCCAGTTCGCTGCTGCTGTGGGGGGCGGGACCGTTCTTTAGACTGGTGGCGTCGCTGCAGCTCATTTTCTACACCGGGATCGCGGCAGCATACATGGCGCCGGGACTAAGACAGAGCGTGTTTCTGCGGATCGGTTACTATTTTGTCCAGGTCAACATTGCGATCGCGCATGCGTCGTTGCTGTTTCTGGCTGGTCGGCGGATGACAGTATGGGAACCGTCGCGGCGCTGACCCGTATTTTCTACCGACTGCCGCCGGCGGGAGAACCGGTGATTATCCCGGGTTACGACACGGGAGTGACCGACGCGGACGCGGTATTCGCGCCCTATAGTGCGTGTTTCTACGGTTCTGCGACCTCGGCGCTCGCCGCCAGTCTGGTTGCCGCAGTCGCGCGCACCGATACCTCGACGCCCGAGGTGCTGCTGCCGGCGTACGGATGTCCGGCACTGGTAAGTGCCGTGCTGTTCGCCGGCGCCCGGCCCCGGCTAGTGGATCTCGAGCCGGACCGGCCGTGGATGGACCTTGATGCATTGCGGTCGGCATTGGGTCGACATACGGCGGCGGTTGTCGCGGTTGATCTGTTTGGAATACCAGAACGCTACGCAGCGATCCGCGAGGTGCTTGCCGACACCGGAGTTGTGCTGATCCAGGATAGTGCTCAGGCGCTACCACCACCTAACGATAGTGGCTGGGCGGGGGATTACGTGATCCTCAGTTTCGGTCGTGGTAAGCCGGTCAGCCTGTTGCACGGCGGGGCAGTCCTCGCGCAGGAGGAAAATCTGCTTTGCGCACTTCCGCGCCCGCCGGAAGCGGGTGCTAGGCGGACGCACGGCAGTTTAGTATCGCGGGCGAGGCTGTACAATCTACTGTCCTCCGCCTGGCTATACTGGCTGCCGGCGGGGTTGCCGTTCCTCGGTCTCGGGCAGACCCACTACCGGCCGCTGGCGGCAATAGAAGCAGCGGATCCAGAGCTCATGGAGTGGCTTCCGATCAACCTCCGGGCACACTGGCGACGCAACGAAAGCCATCAGCTTGCGATCCAGGCGATCCTGGGGGATTGGGCCAATGCTTGCATCGTGGATTTGCCACAGGCGTGCGGGTGGGAGGGGGCCAATTTCAGGCTCCTGCGCTATCCGCTGCTAGTCTGTGACGCACGGGTGCGCGAACGCCTGTTCCGATGTTGCGCACGCCGTGGTCTGGGCGCATCTGCAATGTATCCGTTGACGTTACCGCGGGTGGCCGGGCTCGAGCAGATCTTTGCCGGAGTATCTTGCCCGCAGGCCGATTCATTCGCCAAGCGCATCATGACGCTTCCTGTGCACAGCCGAGTCCGACCAAGCGACATCCAGACAATGCGCGAATGTTTTGCGGACGCAGGGATCGGCACCCGCGTCGTGGATCCCAAACGGATCTCTAGTAATGCGACGTTCTGACTTACAGCGGTCACGAGGGAGCGTGCGACCAGTACGGTCCGGCACCATCGCAGCTGCGATTGGAATATAGATCATGGCCAGATTTCTGCATGCCATCGACACCACTGGGCCAGGAGGCGCCGAGACCGTGTTTGTTGATCTCGCCACCCGGCTGACAGGATCGCTAGATGAGCACTTTGTCCTGATTACTGGCCCTGGATGGGTGCAGGATGAGCTTCGTCGCAGGGGTGTGACCCCACATCTGGTTTCGGCCCATGGATCGTTCAACATCCCCTATCTAGGCACGCTGGTGCGCTTCATCCGCCATCATCGCATCGACCTGGTCCAGTCCCATCTGCTCGGCTCAAATGTCTACTGCAGTCTCGCCGGGGCAATCTGCCGTGTACCCGTGGTGTCCACGTTTCACGGGTCGGTCGATCTGCATCCCACCGAGCGTCATGTCGCGCTGAAGACATTTGTGCTGAACCGCGGTTCGAGCCGCTGTGTATTTGTCTCGGATTCCCTGCGCGAAGATATCACTCAACGTTCCCGCATCAGTCGCTTGAAGGCGGTGACCATCTATAACGGCATAGACCCGACCGCCTTTGCGGTGCGACACAACCAGACACTGAGACAGGAACTGGGTCTTGCACACACGGCAATCATCGTCGGTGCGGTCGGAAACGTCCGGCCAAGCAAGGGTTACGATACACTCTTGCGTACTGCGGCGCTGCTGCACAGCGCCGATGCCCGGTACCATTTTGTCATTGCAGGTGACTACGAAAATATCCTCGCGCGCAAGCTTATGCGCCTGCGCACGCAGTTCGGGCTGGAGAATGTCGTGCATTTTCTTGGCTTTCGGCAGGATATCGCCGAGGTGCTGAATAGTTTGGATGTCTTTGTGCTGAGCTCGGACTCTGAAGGTTTCTCGCTCGCCACCGTTCAGGCGATGGCGTGTGGCGTGCCGGTAGTTGCGACGCGCAGCGGTGGCCCCGAGGAGATCGTGCATGACGGAGTGACCGGGCTCCTCGTCGATGTCCGGGCGGAATCCCAGCTGGCGGCGGGGATCCAGCGGGTCACTGAGGACACCAGCTTGCGTGAATCTCTGGTAGTTAATGCGCTCGAGCTGGCGCAGTCGCGGTACACGCTTGAGGCGATGCTGGACAGTTACCGGACGCTCTACGCGGAATTGCTTGGGGGCAACACCACCACTACGCGTCAGAGGGAACAAAACACGGATACGCAGTCCTTGAACGTCAAGCGCAGGGTCTCAAGCGGGCGGCCGTGAGGTCGCTTCGGTGCAAGGATATCTGGAATGCCGTTGAGCCGGTGCGCAGACGCCGGTCTTGCACGGACCCTCGGCAAGTGCGTGTCGCGTGGCCCGACGAATGCGTCAGGGTAATCGGAAAACGGCACGCAAGCCTGTCGGGAACCTCGGGTTAAAGACCGAGCGAGGGCGACCCGGGAGTCCATCGCGTTTCGCGAGGGGTAGCGCGCACGCGAAGGATCAAATCTGACAGCTAGAGGATCAGCTGATTCAGGTAGTGACGCAGCTCATAGAAGAATGGCCTGAGGTCTCCGAAACGGTTGATTTCGTAACGCGTGCCGGCGCTGAAGAACCGCAGGAACTGTAGCACTTCCTGTAGTCGTGAGAGATCAGAAGGTCCGGTTTCGCGCTGGCGCAGTACAAGGTAAAGGCGGTCCAGGTCGCCGAGTAACCAACGGGTGCGGATGCCGGTGCGGTATGTGGCGGGTGGCGCCGGATGTCGGCCGAGCGCAAGATCGTAGAGCATGCTGGGGAAGTCGACACCGGAGTCCACCGCTAGCTGCAGTGAGCCCCAGAATCTGGGGTTGATCTCCATCAGGTAGGGCACGCCGTCCGGCGTTCCACGGAACTCCACCATCGCCACTCCGTGCCATCGGGCCTGGTCCAGGAGACGTGTGGCATAATCCCGCAGATCCGCCCGTACCGGTACGCTCTCGCTCAGCACGCTCACCCCGCCGCACGGTGGTTTTTCCCTGATCCGGCGGTGCGCAAAGAATGCGAGAGCCTTGCCACGATCATAGAGCGCGAATACTCCCAATCCCGATCCTGGAACGACGGCCTGGACCGCGAGCGGAAAAACCCGTAGGTATTCGTGTCCACGTGTAAGTGCTGCAAGTTCATCGTGATTGTGGACAATGTGCACTGAGGTCGCAGTGCATCGGCCCTGGTGCCACACCTTCGAGCGGCAGGGTTTGAGTGCCACCGGATAGCCAATGTGTTCGGCGGCGGCGTGCAGGGCATCAAGGTCGGACGGAAAAAGCGTGGTGGGTGCCGGCACCTTCATCTCTTCTGCCAGTTGCAGCAGCTGGCACTTGTCGGTAACCGAGTTCCAGTTTCCGCTTTCAGGCAGGGGGACCATGGCCGGCGCGAACCGCTCGCGGTTTGCAGCAAGAAGATATGCCGTCACCTCGGTCATGGGGAAAATGACGCCGATCGCGCCGGCCGCGACGTGGTGCTGAACCACATCAAGGAATTCATCCGGTCGATCGGAAGGTGATGGATAGCAGAAGCGCGCGTTGCAGTAGCGTGACGCAGCGGCCAGAGAGTGCTCAGCTTCATCGGCGACCGTGACCGCAATCCCGCGACGTCCGAGTGAACGGGTTGCGGCCAGCGCGCTGCGCTGGTTGCCGTCAAGCACAAGCACACTCGGCGTGGTCTGGGAAGTATTCATGGCTGGCCGCAGAGCGGGAGCTGATGCATCAGGGAGCAGGATCCGGGGTGGAGGATACGGGTTCTGGCCTCAGAATTCCGCCGCCTGCGGCTTCGTGAGACCCGCGATCTGCTTCGGGGCTGCGCGTATCACGTTCTGGCCATGGTCCCCAGCGCCAGGATGCATGCGCGCAGTCTGTCGGACTGAAGAGATCACTCCCGGGCAATTCCACAGGCAGGACGTAATTCTGATGCTGCAAAGTGTACGGTGCCGCCGCAAGCGTGGCAAGACCATAAAAATTTTATATCATTGGCTCCGCCATCCGCCGCCCGGACCCGGTTCCGATCGTGCACTGAAACTTTTGCTGCTGAGATGCGGTTCAGTGGGCCCAAGGTCGCGGACTATGGTGGGCAGGACTGTCAGGACAGTTGCGGATCAGACTGCAAAGTGCCGTGAAGGGTTTTTGTTGCGGCGTGCTGGGTTTGCCGGCTTATGCGCGAAAACACTGCGCGTCGTTTGGCTCCGACAGCCATTCATTTTATCAAGTACAGGACCACAACTACGGACTCAGTAATGCCATCGATCAGAGATTGGGCACAGATTCTGTTTGTTCCGATGTTCTACGTCATCGCGGCATTGACGGTCATGGCGATTGTCGGGATCGTGCGCCGGACGTCTGGACTGCGTCCTTGGCGGTACATACTGGCAGCTGCGGCCGTCGCGGCCTATCTGGTGGACACTCCGTTTCTACCTAATATTCTGCTGCGTCGTCTCGAGAATCACTACCGGCGGCCATCACTGCAGGGTGTGGTGCATGGAAAGAATCTCATCGTTGTACTGTCGGGAGGCTGGTTGCGGGTGACGCGTCATGGATGGGACCCGGAACTAGGAGAAGCCGGATGGGTGAGTACCGACGCCGGCATACGGTTGTGGCGCCACATTGGCGGCATTCTGCTGTTCTCGGGCGCGCCGACTCCGGATGATGCGGATTCGGATGCCGCAAAGATGGCGCGGGTCGCGCGGCGCGAGGGTGTACCAGCGGCCGACATCCGAATTGAGCCGAATTCCTTGGATACCCACCAGAACATCCAGTTTTCCCGCCGGCAGATACGCCGCTTCCACGGATCGGTTTGGCTGGTAACTACCGCTTTTCACATGATGCGATCGATGGCTGTGGCACGCCGCTTCGGTCTGCGCATGATTCCCTATCCCTGCTACCGCCGCAGTGACGCGCACGCGAACGTGTACTCGTGGATGCCCAACAACAAGGCGCC
Organism: Pseudomonadota bacterium; assembly: GCA_021785515.1. Lineage (GTDB taxonomy): Bacteria > Pseudomonadota > Gammaproteobacteria > Acidiferrobacterales > UBA6901 > JAJYCY01. The sequence continues at coordinate 355,807 of JAJYEX010000002.1, forward strand.
AGTAATACTCGAGGACGTGCTGCACGAATGGGTCGGGCTGTGGTATTACCGGTTGCGCGGTTGGGCCGCGTGAGTCCGGCGAGGCCGGTGTGTCCCGCCACCGGTTGCCGCTGATCGGTCAGCGCTGATCCTGGCCAGGGCCTGTCGGCGCTGGGTACGAATTGACCAGCCGTGCTGGTTTAAAATTGACCAGGTCGAATTGCTGCATAAGGTACTACGCAGCTGTGGATAAGTCGACCAGACTGTCGTGGGTGTTGGCCTCCTGTTTTCGTGGTTGATGGTATCGGGCAGCGGGCTGGCGGCGGTGAGACGACGAGCCCTTTGCTATGTCAGAACGCTTGCTTCTCGGCCTGGGAAGAACGCTTGGCCTTTTCGCGAGAACGGATCCGATCCTTGGCGCTGGCGCTGCTTTGCTTGAACCGGTAGGAATCGTTGCCGGTTTCGATGATATGGCAATGATGGGTCAGCCGATCCAATAGCGCCGTGGTGAGTTTGGCATCACCGAACACGCTGCTCCATTCCGAGAACGTCAGATTAGTCGTGATGATGACGCTGGTCCGCTCGTAGAGCTTGGAGAGCAGGTGGAACAGCAATGCGCCGCCGGCCTGAGAGAACGGCAGATAGCCCA
>JAJYEX010000003.1 GCA_021785515.1 Pseudomonadota bacterium
AGGCTGCCCTTGAGAAAGGTCCTGCGGGTTACGGTGGTCACAGTGGTCTCCTGAACAGTCATCTGGGATGTCGGGTACACCTATTGCGGTCCGCTGCGGCCTGCACGGTGACGGCGGGCGGGGTGGCGCCCGGTACGGTCACGGCCGGCAGGACCGGCTCAAAGCGTTTCGAGAAAATCAATGACTTCATTGATCTGTTTATTGGTAAGAATCTTGTCGCGCCCGTACGGCGGCATGGGGCTCTGCGGATTGGCGACCGTCGGATCCCAGATCTGGGCCCGCAGCGTCGCAGGTTCGGGGAAATGTTCATGAATGTCTACCAGGCGCGGTCCGATGTTGCCGGGTTCGATGGCGCCCGCGATCTCGTGACAGGCAAGGCAGTTGCCTTCCTTGCGGCTGATGACGATGCACCCGCCGATCACGGCAGGATCGGTGGGCGGATGGGCCTTGTTATGGCATTGCGCGCTGGTGGGCACATGACCGGCGGCCGCGGCGGATGTGATTCCGCCCGCACCGCCCGCCAAAAGCACCGCGGCCGTTGTCCCGAGTATGACTCTGGCGGTCTTCCGCATTGCTCCTCCTGACGGGTTGTTAAATTGCAATCGGGCCGCGTCGCGTCGTCCGACAGGGCCGCGGCAAGCCGAAAACGTTTTGTAGGATAGCGACCACAGCCGGGCAGTGGCAAGAAATTAAGCCGCCGCGCCGGAAAATTTTGATGGAATAAAATCCAGATTCGGTATTACAGCAACTGCTAATGTGCCAGGGTGGTCCGGTTTACGGGGCGGTATCGAGTGCCGCCTGTTCTTTGATTTGCCGGATCCTGGCATCCACGCTGGAGACGTAGTAGTAGTTGTTGCCGGCGTAGCGGCGCGCGATGGTGAGTTGCTCGATCGCCGCTGCGGTATCGCCATTGAGATAGTAGTACTCGGCCAGTTCCCGGTGGGATTCAAGCAGCCGGCCGGTGTCGCCGGCGGCCACCGCCCGCATCTTGTGCAGCGTAGCGCTGTCCGGATCCGCGCGCAGCGCTGTCCGCAGCAGGGTGTGTGCCTGCCGCGCATGACCCGTTTCGAGCAGGGCGGCGGCGTAGCGTTGCATGACCGCGACATCATCCGGCGCGCTGCGCAGCAGCGCGGCGTAGCGTCCGAGGGCGGTGGCGTATTCGCCTGCCGACATCTCGATTTCGGCCTGCGCCAGGCGGAACAGCCGGTAGTGCGGATGGCGCGCGACCAGATCGTTAATCTGTCGCAAAGCCGGGGCGAACTGCTGGTCCCGCGCCAGGGCCAGGGCGTAGCCGTACTGTTCGGCGTCCCGTTGCAGGTAGTGCCCGCTGGCGAGATTCTTGCGGAAGTAGACGACCAGGTCGTCCGGGTCATTACTGGAGATCACCCGCACCTCGGCCTGGGCGTCGAAGAATGCGGTATTGTTGGCGGGAGGGTGGTGCGGGAATTTTTCCGCCTCATTGGTCAGGTAGGCGATACGGTATGCGGTCGTCGGGTGATCGCTCAGGAATGCCGGTATGTTCGGCTCGAAACGGGTCGCGTTCCACATCAGCTTGAAAAAGCGCGGCATGGCGGTGGCGTTGTAGCCGGTGGCGTTGAGTGTCTGCATTCCGATACGGTCGGCTTCCGCCTCGAATCCGCGTGAATAATGCAGCTGGGTCTGGGCCACGGCGGCATTGCTCAGCGCGATTGTGGCGATGCCTCCTTCCGGACTTCCGGTGCCGGCCAGCACCAGGCCGGCGAGCATGGCTGCCATGGCGGGCAGCGAAAAGCGCTTGGACTGGGCGATTTCGCGGATGACGTGGTGCTGGGTGACGTGCGCGATTTCGTGCGACAGCACCGCGGCCAGTTCGGATTCGCTGCGGGCGGTGAGGATCAAGCCCGCATACACGCCGATGTATCCGCCCGGGACCGAAAACGAATTGATCGTCGGGGTGTTGATGATGAAGAAATGGAAGTGCTGACCGGCGGCGCTGGTGTGGGCGACGAGCTTCTGACCGAGGTTTTCGAGGTACTGGTTGAGCTCGGGATCGTGGACAATATTCATCTCGTGGCGCGCACGCCGCATGAAATCCGCGCCGAGCTGTTTTTCCTGCTGTGGAGTCACCACCGCGTAGGCCTCGTTGCCCAGGCTCGGGAGATTGGTGCCCAGGGTCGGATTCCCGGTGGCGGCCTGGGCATTGCCAAGCATTGCCGCGAGGGTCGCGGTGAGGACCAGCGTGCGTGTCCAGGATCGGCCCATCATGTCGTTACCGGTCTGCGCCTCGCGCAGCGTTGTGTCGGTTGGTGGCTCAGGGGACGGTTCGCGGCCGCCCGGGTGGTCTGCGGCCGGCGCGACCGGGCAAACCCCGCATCGGTGGCGGGATGTGCCGCGCCATCAATATGGTAGCGCAACGCGTTGCGGTCGTCATGGCGCCGCTCTTCCTTTGGACAGCGGTTCCGGTTGGGGGACTGGCCGGAAAAGGCTGCCGGGTTGCGCGGGCGTCCGCCTATTTACCCATGTGCGGCGAGGAGGAATAGCGTTCCATGCTGGTGCGATCGGCCCAGTTGCTCTCGCTCAGGATGGCGTCCGGGATGACGAACCGGTTCTCTGCGGAAACCGGGGTGGTCCGGACGATCCGGATGATGTCGTCGTAGGCGAATTTGCCCAGCGCGCCGCCCTGATCTGTTCTGCGTGCGACCATGAACTTGTCATACAGGCAATAGGGATAGATGTTCGCGGGGCGCAGCTTGCCTGCCGGATCGCGCCAGGTGATCGTATAGCGGGTATGCGGTGCAAAGTCTTCTTTCTTCACGCGGTCACCTCCAGGTCTTGGGCGGGATGGGGATGGAAGCCGGCCGAGATCCGGACCGTCGCTTTTCCCCGATGCCTGATAACCATTCAGAAAACGTGGGTTCAGCCCACAGCCATCGCCTTACCGGTTCGGGTCTATGGCAATTGGTGCCGGAACCGGCTAAGCTAAGAAACTAAAGAAATTCTGAATCTACTAATATACTTAATCTGAGTGATAATTCTATTTCCTGTTGAGGAATTATACAATGTACGGCTTCGATGAACTGGAGGTATCCGAACTGCAAGCCTGGCGGGACGCCGGCGAACGCGGCATCGAACTTATTGACGTGCGCACGCCCGCGGAGGTTGCGCGTGGCGCGATTCCGGGCGCGCGCCATATCCCGCTGCATCTGCTGCCGCTGCGCGAACAGGAGCTCGATGGCGCGCAGCGCGTGGTATTTTACTGCCAGACCGGAGCCCGTTCGGCGCAGGCCTGCGCCTTTCTGGCGGCGCGGGGGCGGCGGAACATTTATAATCTGCGCGGCGGCATTCGTGCATGGCAGCGCAGCGGCGAGGGATCGGTCGTTGAGGTGGCCTGAGTCGCAGGATTGTTGTACAAAGTACGGGGTAAGGAGGCGGTAAGGCATTCGGTAGTCCGCAGGGCGCCTGATAGGGCGGTCTAATGGAGGATGCGGTACGATCGGTGCGGATCAATATAGTAATGGTAGGTGGGGTATCAGGGTATTGCCTAATTCCGAACAGGAGGAAAAAAATGGCTGACAAAGAACTTGATGCACGCGGATTGAATTGCCCGCTTCCGATTCTGCGGACCAAGAAGATGCTGAATGATCTGACCGGTGGCCAGACGTTGCGCGTGGTGGCGACGGATCCTGGTGCCGTGAAGGATTTTCAGGCTTTCGCCAAGCAGACCGGCAATGAGCTGCTCGAGTCCGCGGAGGCCAATGGCGAATACACGTTCATACTGAAGAAGAAGGCCTGAGGGTTCCGTGCGGCGACGGCTGCGCGGGCTGGGATATCGTGTTTAGCAATGAAATGAGGTTTTAAGTCATGTCCGATGCCAAGAAACTGGCGATCATAGCGACGAAGGGTACGCTCGACTGGGCCTATCCCCCGTTCATCCTGGCCTCTACAGCCGCCGCCCTCGGGTACGATGTGCAGGTGTTCTTCACGTTCTACGGGTTGCAGCTGCTGCGCAAGAAACTGGACCTCAAGGTCAGTCCTCTGGGCAATCCCGGCATGCCGATGAAGATGCCGTTCGGGCCGAAGTGGTTCAAGAACATCAACTGGAATATCCCGAACCTGGTGCAGTCGCTGGTTCCCGGGTATGAGTCCCTCGCCACGACCCTCATGAAGCAGACGGTCAAGAACAACGGTGTGGCGTCCATTCCCGATCTGCGCGAACTCTGTCGCGAAGCCGATGTCAAATTCATCGCGTGCCAGATGACCGTGGAACTGTTCGGGTTCGACCACAGCGATTTCATCGACGGTCTCGAGTTCGGTGGCGCGGCGACGTTTTTCGAGTTTGCAGGCGAGTCGGATGTCTGTCTGTTCATTTGAGTCAGGGTTAAGGCACCGTCCGGCCCACCGGATCCGCTGACAGTGCGGTCCGGTGCCGGGTGGTCGCTGCGAAGCGCTGCATGGTCTGGGCGATCGGGCAAGTAGTTCGCCCGGGCTGTTTCGGGTTCTTGGGTCTCTTGTCGGAGCCGTCCGTGCACCGGCCAGCGATATTTCCGGGGTGGATTCAAGGCAAGGGGGATCTTCCTCAGACGTACCCATTTTCCTGAAGGCGCGTATACTTGACTGCAGGAGTCAGATTAGATATAAGTAAATAATGATTTTCTAATATATTTTCGGAGATCCCGATGGCGACGTATGCCGAAATGCAGGAAATCTACGATGACATCCGCAGTGATTTCCGTTTTGACCACGAACTCAATGGCTGCCTGAACTGCGGGATCTGTACCGCCACCTGTCCGGCAGCCCAGTACTACGACTTCAGTCCGCGCGAGATTGTACAGCTGCTGTGGACCGAGAACGTCGAACAGATCTATGACGCGATGCAGGAAAAGATCTGGGCCTGCGCCCAGTGCATGACCTGCGCCGCGCGCTGTCCCTTCAAGAATTCCCCGGGCGGTCTCATCGCCATCATGCGTGAAGTATCGATCAAGCATGGCATGCAGTCTGCCAAGGACGTGCTGCGTCCCTTCGGACGCGTCATGCTCAAGCTCATCACGACGGGCAATCAGCTGTCGCCCGACATGATCCAGCCCGATCATTTTCCCGACTGGGGTCCGAACATCCAGAAAGTGGAAGGCAATCTCAAGCTGCTGCGCAAGGCCATTCCGATGCGCACGCTTCAGACCACCGATACCGCGTGGGACGTCTCGCTCAAGACCTCGGTGGAGATGTATACCATCTGGGAAATGACCGGCGTGCTCACCTCCCTCGAGATCGTCGACGAGAACCTGTTTGACGTCATTCAGGATTTCATCGACGAGAAACGCGAGGACTACCAGGACTGGCTCGAGGAGCACGAAGACAAGGAGAAGAAGTGAGAGCCGCCTGGCGCCGATATGCCGTCTGAAACCGTAAGGAGTGCCCAGCCATGAATCCGAAAGACTTTACCCCCGGCAACCACAACATGAGCGCCCAGGGGGCGGGCCCGGGAGCGATGAAACCGGGTTTCCACAATACCGACGGGCAGGGCATTGCCGGTCACGGGTCGTTCTTCCAGCCCACCAATCTCTCACCCGAGGATGCCGCGAAAGCGACGGAGTGGGTGCGCAAACATGTCGACCGCCGCACCATCGACCTCGGTGAACGCATGGAAGATGTGCGCGACCACATGCGTGAGCTCGAGAAGGATGGCCAGATCATCGTTCATCGTATCGGCGATCAGCACGAACCGAAGGTGGTGAAGACGCTTTTCGGCTGGGACAAGCGGATTCCGACCAAGCAGCTGTGGCATCACAAGTCCTGCGGGCAGTGCGGCAACATTCCCGGCTATCCGACCTCGCTGCTGTGGCTGATGAACAAGTTCGGCTTTGTTCCCGGCAAGGATTATCTCGACGAGACTGACCAGACCTCCTGCACCGCCTGGAACTATCACGGCTCGGGCATCGGCAACGTCGAGTCGCTGGCGGCCGTGTTCCTGCGCAACTTCCACCAGGCGTATGTCTCGGGCAAGCAGCACGGCTTCGAGCTCGGGCACTTCTTTCCGCTGGTGCACTGCGGCACCTCGTTCGGAAACTACAAGGAGATCCGCAAGTACCTGGTCGAGTCGGCGGAGCTGCGCGAGAAGGTCACCAAGATTCTGGGCCGGCTCGGCCGGCTGGTCGACGGCAAGATCGTCATACCGGAGGAGATCGTGCACTACTCCGAATGGGTGCACGTGATGCGCAACCGCATCGCCTCGGAGCTTCAGACCATCGACATGTCGCACCTGCGGGTGACCATGCATGTGGCCTGCCACTACTACAAGATGATCCACGAGGACGCGGTGTACGATCCCGAGACCCTGGGCGGTAACCGCACTGCAATTGGCACGGCGCTCGCCCAGGCGCTCGGCGCCCAGGTGATCGATTACTCGACCTGGTACGACTGCTGCGGATTCGGGTTCCGGCACATCATTTCCGAGCGCGAGTTCGTGCGCTCCTTCACCATGGACCGCAAGATCCGGGTGGCCAAGGAGGAGGCGCGGGCGGATGTGATGCTGGGCAACGACACCGGGTGCATCACCACGATGGACAAGAATCAGTGGATCGGGAAGGCGCATGGCAAGAACTTCCAGGTCCCGATCATGGCGGACGTCCAGTTTGCGGCCCTGGCCTGCGGGGCGGATCCGTTCAAGATCGTGCAGCTGCAGTGGCACGCCTCGCCGTGCGAGGAGCTGGTCGAGAAGATCGGCATCGACTGGAACGCGGCCAAGGCCGGTTTTGAGGCTTACCTGAAGCAGGTGGAGCAGGGCAACATCGAGTATCTCTATGATCCGGAACTGGCGCTGGGAGGAAAGGCCTGACAATGCAGAATACTGTGCTGGTAGTGGGCGGTGGTCCGGCGGGGCTGTCAGCCTGTGCCGGAGTGATCGGGGCCGGCAGGAACGTGGTGCTGGTGGAGAAGGAAGACCGGTTGGGCGGAGCGCCCATCCTGTCGGGCTACGCCAAGCTGGTGCCCTCGGGCGAATGGGCCAAGGATGCGATCGGCCGCATGGTGAAGCATGTGGAGGACTCGCCGGCCGCGAAAGTCTACAAGAGCACCAGGGTGGTCAGCCTTGATGGCGGGCCCGGCAATTTCACCGCGACGCTCAGCAATGGCGAGAAGGTGAGTGCCGGATCGGTCGTGCTCACGACCGGCTTCACGCATTTCGATTCGATCAACAAGCCCGAATGGGGCTTCGGCACCTTCGAAGATGTGATGACGACCACCCAGATGGAGCAGATGGTGGCGAGCGGCAAGATCGCCTGTCCATCCGACGGGCGGGTTCCCGAACGCGTGTGCATCCTGCTGTGTGTCGGTTCGCGCGACCGCCAGATCGGCCGCGAGTGGTGCTCCAAGATCTGCTGTACCGTCTCCACCAACCTGGCCATGGAGATCAAGGAGATCTCGCCGCAGACCGACGTGTTCATCTATTACATGGATATCCGCACCTTCGGCCTGTACGAGGACAAGTTCTACTGGAAGTCCCAGGAGGAATTCAAGACCAAGTTCGTGAAGGCGCGTATCGCCGAGGTCACCCGTGCCCCCGACGGCAAGCGCCTGCTCGTGAAGGGCGAGGATACGCTGGTGAAGCGCCCGATCGTGATTCCCTTCGATATCGTGGTGCATGCCATCGGCATGGATCCGAACCTGGAGAACACGGAGATCGCACGGGTGTTCGGCATCGGCCTGGAGAAGCACGGGTTTATCGACCGCGCCGAGCACTACACCAATACCTGCGGCACGACCCGCCGCGGAATCTACGTGGCAGGAGCAGCGCTCGGGCCGGAGACCATAGACGACTCGATCTCCCAGGGACAGGCTGCCGCCTCGCGTGCGGTGGCCGATCTGTATGCTCTGGTTCAGAAGACAGCCTGAGACGGCCGCTTCCGGCGGCGACAGCGAAGCGGTGGTGGCGCTGCCGATGGGGGCGGCGATGGACGCGGACATTTTCCGCAGCAAGTTCAGTGTGCTGCTCGGCCTGTTCGACGAGAACGGCGGTGTCGACTTCTACCTCGAGGCCCTCGGCGCGAAGAGCCAGCTGTTCCAGGAGCTTCTGGGTCCGGGCTCCATCGAGGCCCTGAACCGGGACGGAATCGAGAATCTGCTGGAGACGGTCATGCCGGCGCGCAAGCGCCTCGGTACCGTGCTGGCGCAGATGGAGGCGGACCGGCTGGCCGTGGCGGTACGCGACCTGCTCTACGGCCGGGGTGGTCTGGAAGCGCGGATGCAGGGATTTATGGAGGCGCTGCCGGCCGATGCGGACGAGAAATCCACCCGGAAGACGCGGCGTGCGGGCTGGGACTTTGCAGCCGAGCTGCTGCATTTTCGGGCGCCGCAGCGCTATCCCCTGATGACCCGCTGGGTCTGGGATCCGTCCACCTTGAGCGGGGCGGTGCGCGAACTGCTGCCGGGTGGCGATTCGCGTACGGACATCGGGCTCGGGGGCGAGCCAGGGCTGTACGAGGCGGCCCGGGTATGGGTCGCGCAGCAGATGGCGGAAGAAGGGGTATACCGTGAGCCGCAGTTTACGGTTGATCTGTTTCTGGCGCACGCCTATGCCGACTACATGCGCGCGATGTCGAGCGGAATGGGGCTGATGAATGCGGATTTCGGGGATCGGGCCGATCCCCTGGAGCCGGTGCGCAAGCTTCTGGGCATAGACGGGCCGCGCCGCGGCGGCGGGTCCCGGGTTAAGAAAGTGACGCTGCACTGATTGGGTGCGGACCTGCGGAGGGTGGTGAATGGCAATACATGAGAAATCGCTGATTGATCCGGACCGGATCATGACGCACGAGTCGCTGGTCGTGGACGGTGTCGATGTCTCCGGACACTGGAACACCATGGTGGCGCCGCGCTTCCTGGGCGACTACGACGACGATTTCAACCGGATCATCCGGCAGTACCCGGGCGGCGAGAATGTGCACCGCTGCTGGCAGTGCGGTTCCTGCACCAATTCCTGCACCATGTACGCGCAGAACACCGATTTCAATCCGCGCTACTGGATCTATCTCACCAACCTCGGCCTGAAGAGCGAGATCCTGAAGGACAAGGACATCATCTGGACCTGCGTGTCCTGCAACAAGTGCACCAACATCTGTCCGAAGGACGTGCGCCCCGAAGGCGTGATGAAGGCGCTGGCGCACTGGCTGGAGGATGAGGGCCATACCCCCAAGACCCGCTCGTCGATATTCGATGAAGAGTTCACCGGCCAGGTGCTCGATCACGGCCGCATCGAGGACGCGCACGTGCTGCTCAATTTTCTGCGCAAGACCCAGCAGTCCTATTTCCAGGACTGGCTGATCGAGACGGTCAAGCGCCTCATGCGGCACCTGCCGGTGCGCATGCTGATCGTGCTCGGGTGGAATTTTGTGTTCACCCCCAAGACCCATTCCTGGGGGCGCACCGGAGACGTGCTGCGGGAATACGTGCGGGAGCAGAAGGAAGCCGCACACGCACGCATGAAGGAGGCTGCCCATGTCTAAGGTGGCCTACTACCCGGGATGCGCGCTGGAAGGGACAGGCGGCCCGTACGACAAATCGACCCGGGTGCTGGTGAAGGCGCTCGGGCTCAGCATGGACACCCTGGTGGACTGGAACTGCTGCGGGGCGATGGAAGCGAAGAACGTTCATCCCATGCTGCAGACCTACATGTCCGCGCGCAACCTCGCCATTGCCGGCGAGCGCATGGGCTACGACACGGTCATGGCGCCGTGCAATGGCTGCTATCACAACCTGAAGAAGGCGGAGTACGAGCTTGCGACCTCGCCTCATGCGCTCGAGACGGTGCAGGACCTCGCGCACAAGGCGGACGATCCGGTTTACCGTGGCGACGTGCGTACCCTGCACCTGCTGGAGTGGCTGATGGAAGAGCTCGGCCCCGAGGGCATCAAGAGCAAGCTCAGCCGCAGCCTCAACGGGATCCGGATCGCCAACTACTACGGTTGCATGTATACGCGGCCGCGCCAGATATTTCCCGAGAAAGACCAGGGTCCGGGCTCGGAGTCGAGCTACAAGCCCCATTACATGGATGACCTGCTGGGGGCGGCGGGCGCGGTCAACGTGGATTTTCCGCTGAAGACGGCGTGCTGCGGCGGTGCCCATACCCTGTCGGATGCCGATACCTCCACGCAGCTGGTGCTCAATCTGCTGCAGGCGGCCGAGGATTCGGGTGCCGAGGTCATCGCGACCGAATGTCCGACCTGTCATTCCGGGCTTGAAATGCACCAGGTGCGGGCGGAAAAGGAGTTCGGGATCACGACCCGGGTGAAGATCCTGTACTTTACCCAGCTCCTGGGCCTGGCGCTGGGCCTGTCGCCCCGCAAGCTCGGGATCCACGAGAATATCAGTGACTCGATGGATTTCCTGAAGGAGAAGGGCGTAGCCTGAGGCGGCCGACGCGGCGCGCGCGGCAGGCTGAACCGATAACGAAAGGAGGAGGCATGGCCGGTGCCGCCGGTGCACAAGGGCTTGTGCAACGGAGGAACGCGGCCGCTGCCGCGGGCCGAACCGGATGATCGAGTATAACGGTTGCGAGTACCGTCCCGGGCTGTATTACGACAAGGACTACCAGATCTGGATTCGTCCCGAACCGGATGGCAGCCTTGTGGTTGGCATGACTGATATCTCCCAGACGATCGCCGGACGCATCCTGCATGTACGGGTGCGCCGGCCCGGTACTGCCCGCCCGACGGGCAAGCCGGTCGCGACCATTGAGAGCGGCAAGTGGGCCGGACCGGTACCGAACCTGTTCGACTGCGTGATCGAAGCCGCCAATCCGCAGGTGCTGGCACGTCCGGCCCTCCTCAATTCGGATCCGTACGGAGCCTGGGTGGCACGGGTGCGGCCGGATGCCGGGGCCGAACAGGTGCTGGCACGGCTGGTTACCGGGCAGGAAGCGGCCACCGGCTATGCCGAGCGCTGCCGCCGGGAAGACATTCAGTGCAAACGCGGCAGGGGGTAAACGCGCATGGATTCCACACCAGAACAGTCGCCGCAGAACTTATACCTCGATCACGAGGGCAAGACGGTGGTCATCGTGATGACCAGCGGGCCGACCACGCCCCACCGGTGCGCTACACCGTTCTATCTGGGCGCGCTGCTCGCGTCCATGGACGCCGAGGTGAGCATTTTCTTCACGATGGAGGGGGTCAACCTGGTGAAGCGGGGGGTGCCCGAGACGCTCACGGCCATGCCCGGTGGCAAGCGCATCATCGAGTTCATCCGGGATGCCAAGGCGGCCGGCGCCAAGCTCTATCTGTGCTCGCCGGCGTTGCCCGGCTATGCGATCGACCCGAAATCCGACGTCATCGCGGAGGTGGACGAGATTTCGAGCGGCGGCGTGCTGGCGGACATGATCCTGTCTTCCGACAAGGTATTGTTTTTCTGAGTTTGGCGCGGCGGGATTGATCCCGGCCGCGCTTTAGGGATATATAACGGATTTCTTGTGCGGTTCAACTTTTTTGCAGCATTGGAGGAGTGACAATGGGCGCAGTGCGCGGATGCAACATCCCGGAGGGTCTGTCCTATAACGTCGAAAACAATGCCTGGGCACGCAAGGAGAGCGACGGGACAGTCACGGTCGGCGTGACGTCCTACGCCTGCTCGCTCGCCGGCGAGATCGTGTCCTACACGCCCAAGAAGGTGGGCAAGTCCATCGAGAAAGACAAGTCCTGCGCGACCGTCGAATCGGGGAAGTGGGTCGGCCCGGTGAAAACCCCGGTTGCGGGCGAGGTGGTGGCGGTCAACGATGCGGTGTCGGCCAAGCCAGGCCTGATCAACCGCGACCCCTATGGCGAGGGCTGGGTCATCCGTATCAAGCCCACGAACTGGGATGGGGACTCGGCTGCTCTGCAGCAGGGGGCGGCAGCGCTCAGCGCCTTCGAGACCAAGATGCAGGCGGACGGCTTCAAGGGCTGCTAGCCGCCCGGCGACACTAAGGCTGCACCTTGGGGCTGCAGACCGGCGGCGCCAGGCAGCGGGGCGGCTTCGAGCGGCGGATCACGGGGGCAAGCGGCAGATGAATGAATGGCTCGATGTGGTGGCGCAAGTGGAGGCCATGGAGGGGCTGGCGCTTGATGTCGGACTGGTGGACGCCCTGCAGCACAGCGCCCCGCGGGCGGCGGACGGGGCGGATGCTGCGATCAACTTCTACACGCCGACGTTCAAATCGTTCCAGACTTCGGAGATCTCGGGCTGCGGTCGCAACGCCTGGCCGGCGGTGTCCATCACCGGCGGCGACTGCAAGCTCAAGTGTGATCACTGCAAGGCCAAGATCCTGGAGCCCATGATTGCGGCGCGCAGTCCCGAGGCGCTGTGGAACGTGGTCAGCGGGATCGTGGCCGACGGGGCCGGTGGCATGCTGCTCACCGGCGGGTCGAATCACCGCAACGAAGTCGAATACGGTCCGTTCTACCCGACCATCCGCCGCATCAAGGACAGCTATCCCGGGTTCCGGATTGCGGTGCATACAGCGCTGGTCGATGCGCCCGGGGCGCGGGCGATGACCGACGCCGGGATCGACGTCGCCATGATGGATGTCATCGGATCCCAGGACACGATCACCCAGGTCTATCACCTGAAGCGCACGGTGGACGATTTCGAGCGCACCCTCGAGACGCTGGTCGCCACCGGCATGAAAGTCGTGCCGCACATCGTCATCGGGCTGCACTATGGACGGCTGCTCGGGGAGCGCAATGCGCTGGAGATCATCGCGCGCCACCGCCCCGCGGCCGTGGTGCTGGTGGTAGTGATGCCGTTCTACGCGCCGGCCCACCGGCCATTTGTCACGCCCGACGCGGCCGAGGTGGGCCGGTTCTTCATGCAGGCGCGCGCGGTCCTGGGGGATATTCCGCTGCTGCTCGGGTGCGCCCGGCCGAGCGGGCAGGTCAAGACGCTCATCGATACCTATGCCGTGATGGCCGGCATGAACGGCATGGCTCACCCCTCGGAGGGCGTGGTGGAACTTGCCGCCCGCCTGGGACGCAAGGTGCGGGTCACGCCCGCGTGCTGTTCGATTGCGGTGGGCGATGAGGTCATGGCGGGTGCTGCACGCGATACCGGTCTGGAGCTTGATCTCGATGCGATCGTCGCGCACGAACGGGAACGGCGCCTGGCGCTGTCGCGCCGTGATGTGTTCGGGTCGATCAAGGTGGTGGGCGGCGGCGGTCCGGGAGCCGGTGGCTGCGCATGAGCAGCGGACGGCCACGCTGGCGGGTGATCGACTTCGGGCCGCGCACGGCGGCCGAGTATGTCGCCGCCAACCGGGCCCTGCTCGAGGCGCGCCAGCAGGGGCTGGCGCCGAACACGCTTTCGTTTCTGAGTTTTCGCGAACCGGCAGCGCTGGTGGGTTTCCATCAGAGCGTCGATCAGGAGCTGCGGCGTGACTACTGTGCGGCGCACGGTATCACCATCCAGCGGCGCGTGAGCGGTGGCGGGGCGCTCTACGTCGACCCCACCGTGATCGGCTGGGAGCTTTACCTGGACCGCCGGAGCGCCGGTTCCAACGACATGCTCGAGATCGCGCGCCGCATCTGCGAGGCGGCGGCGCGCGGCATCCGCGCCCTGGGCGTGGATGCGCGATTCCGCCCCCGCAACGACATCGAGGTCGGCGGGCGCAAGATCGCGGGCACCGGCGGCACTTATGACGGGGACGTGCTCCTGTACCATGGCTCCCTGCTCATTGATTTCGACGTCGAACGCATGCTGCGGGTCCTGCGGATTCCGGCCGAGAAACTGCAGGACAAGGCCATTGCCTCGGCGCGCGAGCGCGTAGCCAATCTGCGGGAGCTGCTGGGCGAGGCGCCGTCCATGGAGCGCGTGCTGGCCGTCATGGTGGAGGCATTCTCGGAGGAATTCGGTGTGGACTTCGAGCGCGCCGCGGGCTTGAGCCCGCCCGAGAACGAGAAATTCCGCGCCGCCCTGGCCGAGGTGCAAACCGAGGAGTGGGTGGAACAGGTCAGCCGGCCGGTGAGCGAGACGCCGACGCTGGACGGGGTGCATCGTTCGGCCGGTGGCCTCATCCGGGTGTCGCTTCTGGTGGATGTCGTGCGCGGGCGGATCAAGCAGGCGTGGTTTACCGGGGATTTCTTCGTCAATCCGCGACGCATGATTGCCGACCTTGAGGCGGCGCTGCGGGATTCGCCGCTTCCGGAGTTCCGGGCCACGGTGGACCGGTTTTTCGGGGGCTATCCGGCGGAGATGCTGCTGCTGCGCCGCGAGGATTTCACTGCGGCGCTCGACAACGCGCTTCAGGCTCTCGTCCCGCGCCCGGAGCTTCGTGGCGCAGGCGCCGCCCCGGGCTGAGCCGTGACGGGTCCGTCCGATCCGGTCAGCATGACCACGCGGGGACGGCGCGAGGTCGATGTGCTGGTGGTCGGACTCGGGCCCGGCGGCGGTGCGGCTGCCCGGTGCGCGGCGGAGGAGGGCGCGGCCGTGCTGGCCGTGGATCGCAAGGCGCGCATCGGTGAACCGGTGCAGTGCGCGGAGTTTATCCCGAGGCCGCTCGGGCGTTGCGCGCAGGATGAGGATGTGCTGCAGCAGACGGTCGAGGGCATGAAAAGCTATCTGCCGTCGGGCGCGATGGAGCATTCGCCGTTTCCGGGGCTCATGGTGGACCGGGCCGCGTTCGACCGGTCGCTGGCGCGCAGGGCACAGAGCGCCGGCGCCGAAGTGCTGACGGGCACGCGGCTGCTCGCACTGGATATCGCCGGGGGTACGGCGCAGCTGGAAGCGGCCGACGCCGGCCGCATCGACGTCAGGTATCGTGCGCTCGTTGCAGCCGATGGACCGCATTCGCCGGTGGCGAGACTGGCCGGCCTGCCGGCCTTGGCGGTGGTGCACACCCGGCAGTACACGGTGCGGCTGCTTAAGCCCTATACGGATACCGACATCTGGCTGTCGGACGAGTTTCCCGGGGGTTACGGCTGGCTGTTCCCGAAGCGATCGTTCGCGAACGTGGGCCTGGGGGCCGACCCGAAATTCGAGGACGACCTCAAGGCGCCGCTCGATCGGCTGCACCGGCATCTGGTCGAGGCGGGCCTGGTCGGGGACGAGATCCTGTCCCGCACCGGTGGCGCCATCCCGGTCGGCGGCCTGCGCGCGCGCCTGGTGCATCGCTGCGTGCTGTTTGTGGGCGACGCGGCCGGTTTGACCCATCCCATCACCGGTGCGGGCATCGCCGCCGCGGTGGAATCGGGTGAGGCTGCGGGCCGGGCTGCAGCGCGTTTTGCGTGCACTGGCGATGCTGCAGTCCTGGATGGATACGATGAGGAGATGCGCGAGCTGTATGGGGCGGCGCTCGATCGTGCCGCAGAGCGCAGACGGGAACTCGAATGCCACTGGCATACGCCGGCTGCCGGTGAAGACCGGACGATGCGGCGCGGATGGATCGCATTTGCGGAGTATTTTGCGGCTTAGGGCCGGTGAGCTGCCGGCAATCGGACGGACGACGAATTCCAGCATTGAGGAGATAACCATGGGTGCCCAGCAAGACGCCGTTGCGCCGGTCACGTTCTACCGGCCGGATTACCACGTCAAGACGCCGCATATGCGCTCGCCGGAGTACGTGCAGCTGTCCACCGCGGCGGCCATCACCCTGGGCCTGATCCCCGGGGTCATGCACCGCACCGCCTGCACCCACTGCCTGAATCTGCTGGTGACCTATCCGGAAGGGTGCCGGGCGAACTGCGCCTACTGCGGTCTTGCGCGACACCGCGAGGAAGCGCGCGATTACGCCGACCGCAATTTCATACGCGTGGACTGGCCGGCGGTGCGTTACGAGGAGATCATCGAGCGCGTCAAATCGGGCAACGACTCGGGCCAGTTCGAGCGCATGTGCATATCCATGATCACGCATCCCGACTCCGACGCCGACACGCGCGTGCTGCTGAAGCGCTGGATGGCGGAGGTCCCGCAGGTTCCGGTGTCCATTCTCTCCAATCCCACGACCATGGAGAAGGAGGACCTGGTCGAGCTGCACGACCTCGGCGCCGACATTTTCACGGTGGCGCTCGATGCGGTGACGCCGGAGATCTTCGACCGGACGCGCGGCAAGGGCGTGGACAGCCCGCACAAGTGGGACAAGTACTGGCGGGCGATCGAGTGGGCGGCCGAGGTGTTCGGACCGGAAAAGTTCGGTGCCCACCTGATCTGCGGCATGGGCGAAACTGAGCAGGAGATCCTCGAAGTCGCCCAGCGCATCACGGACCTGGGCGGACACAACCACATGTTCGCCTTTTTCCCCGAGCGCGGCTCGCTCATGGAGGACTGGGCGGCTGCGCCGCGTGACCAGTGGCGCCGCGTCCAGCTCGGCCGCTTCATCATCGACTATGCCGGAGGGCACGTCTCGCGCATGGGTTTCGATGACACCGGCCGGGTGACCGACTTTGGCCTGCCGGAGAACGAGCTTGCCGTGCTCATCGATTCCGGCAAACCCTTCCAGACGTCCGGCTGCCCGGGGAAGAGTGATGAGGAAGTTTCGGCCTGCAACCGGCCCTATGGGGATTCCAGCCCTTCCGACATCCGTTCCTTCCCGTTCGCACTCAACCGCGGCGATGTGCGTACTGTCCGGCGCCAGATGGACGGAGAGGACATCGGGACGCTCTAAGCCGGAGCCGGACATCGAGTTTCCGGACTGCCGTCCATCGCAGCCGCTATTCCCGCGGATCGATCCTGGGACGGCTTAGTAACGGCGTGGGATGCGGGCCGAAGAGGGTGGGTGGCGGTTGCTGCCATGCCGCGATGGTGCTGTGCCCAGAAGGACCGCCGGTGCGGTGGCCGGGCACGCCTCGGCCTACTGTGAGCGCCTGTCTTCTCTTTCAAGAAGCGCATTAGCAGGCGGAAGCCGACGCCGTTCCACTTCATCACCCAGTCGATCACGCTGTCGCCAGTTCGGCAGGTGCCCAGGCAATGCCAGAGGCTCTTGTCGGGCGTCACGACGATGCTGGGTTCGTGGTCGTCGTGGAAGGGGCGCAGCCCGAGCAGGTCCTTGCCGTGGGCCTCGAGTGCGACGCCCGCGGCTTTGATGAGGCTGACGAGAAAGACGGAAGCTTTGAGCCGGTCGATTTCGTCAGGCGGGAGGCGGGGCATTTTTCGGGTTCCGGGCTGAACCCTGTCAAGGGGGTTGCGCATAACAGGTGTTGCAGGTGCTCGATGCCTTCATCGAGCGCGGCAAGCTCAAGAAGAAGATGGGATAACAGCCGCGTGAATGCGACCTACGAGTTCGACTGGGACGCAGCCAAGGCCGAGGCCAACACCCGCAAGCACGGCGTCACCTTCGAGAATGCGATGACGGTATTCCGTGACCCGCTGGCGCTGACGGTCTATGATGAAGCACATAGCGAGCAGGAAGAGCGCTGGGTGATGATCGGCCGGACTGAAAGCGGAGTACTGTCCTCGTGGTCCATACCTTCATCCCGACTACGCCCGGCAGTGCATTCATCCGGATTATCTCGGCGCGGGAGGCGACGAACCGCGAACGGCAACAGTACGAAGCGCCCTCAAGCAGGCCGCGTAACGGCTAAAGAGACAAGACCATGAAGCAGGAATATGATTTTTCGAAGGGCGAACGCGGGAAGTTTTACCAGCCTGATCTCAAGCTCATTCCGCCGGTACACCTGGAGCCCAAGGTGCTGGAATATCTCGCCGCGCGCGCCCAGGCCCGCGGCATCCCCTTAAGCGAGCTCGTCAATGAGCTGCTTAAGAAGGACATCGAGCTGATCGAGGCGGGGCGGTGAACCTGGACTTCCCTGTTCATCCCGGGTTTGTCCGTCACCGGCCGGTGCGTCGGGTGGGGATTGACGGAGTGTGGGCTTCGCAGGCGCCTTGGCGTCGGACAATAGTAGCTGCCGCGCCATAGGCTGAACACGCTGCTAAAGACCGAAACCACCTAAATCAACACCGTGTCGCTGCGCTGCGATGGGGGCGGCAGGAATGACCGGAATGCCTGGCAGCAATCAGGCCAAAATCGGTGACAGGAATCGGCGAAATACGTATTTACCTGCCGCAGAAGTCTGAAAGCCGAGCCTTTGCCTCGTACGAACCAATTTCGCTCTTCATAATCATCACCGACGCCTATAGATGGACGTATGCCTGGTCTGCAGGCTGGTCTGTAGCGGCAAAGGCTGTACAGGGCGGGCGCCTGCACCGAAAGCCGCATGATTTCGCGAACCGGCGGGGAACGGGGCGCGCGTCTCCCGACCCCGGGATCCTGAGGTGACCGGTTCTGCAACGCGTTCGGACACTGGCATCTGCGGGCCGCGCGACCACGCGCGGCCACCTGTCCTGGCGGGCGTGGCATTCGGATTGTATGTCTCAGGTGCAGGCGATCAGGCTCAGTGCAGTGAAGAAGACGGCACCGCAGAATCCACCTATACCTTCAGGCCGTATTTCTTGATGAGGTCGTACATGGTGGGGCGGCTGATGCCGAGCAGATCAGCGGCCTGGGTGACTTTGCCGCCGGCGTGGCCGAGCGCGCGCACAATGGTCTGGCGTTCCACCTGCTCGCGCACGTCCCGCAGGTTGAACGTCGCGGGCGCTCCCTCCGGTGCGTCGAGTTCCAGGTCTTTGGCATCGATATGGGCTCCCTCCGCCATGATCGTGGCGCGCTTCACGCGGTTCTTAAGCTCCCGCACGTTTCCGGGCCAGTTGTGGCCCTCGAGTGCCGACAGCGCCTCGCGCGAGAAGCCGCGGAATGTCCGCCCCTGTTCGCGCGCAAAATGGTCGAGGAATGAGCGTGCCAGCAGCAAGGTATCGCCCGTGCGCTGGCGCAGTGCCGGAATCTGCACCCGGATCTCACTGATCCGGTAAAAAAGATCTTCGCGGAAGGTGCCGGCCTGGATCTTGGACGGCAGGTCCTGGTGCGTGGCGCACACCACCCGCACGTCGACTGGAATCTCCTCGCGTCCGCCAACCCGCTCGAAGGTACGCTCCTGCAGAAAGCGCAGCAGCTTGGCCTGCAGCGCCATGGGCAGATCGCCAATTTCATCAAGAAACAGGGTGCCGCCATCGGCGTATTCGATCTTGCCGCGGGTCTGCTTCCCGGCTCCGGTGAACGCGCCCTTCTCGTATCCGAAAAGTTCGCTCTCCAGCAGGTTTTCGGGGATGGCGGCGCAGTTGATGGCGACGAAGCGGTTCTCCGCGCGCGGGCTGCGGGTGTGGACGGACTGGGCGCAGAGCTCTTTGCCGGTGCCGCTCTCGCCGAGCAGCAAGATGGTGGCGTCCGACGGGGCGACCTTTTCGATGGTCTGGCAGACCTTAAGCATCTCGGCGCTGCATGCGATCACCCCGTCGATCGAGGATTCCTGCTGTTGCAGCAGCCGGCGGTTCTCGGTCTCGAGCTCGTGCATGCGGTAGGCGCGGTTGACGAGAAAGCCGAGCAGCTCGGCGTTGATCGGCTTGTTGAAAAAATCATAGGCGCCCATGCCGACTGCGCGCACCGCGTTCTCCCGGTCGTCATTTCCCGTGACAACGATGACCTTGGTGCGGGGGGCCACCTGCAGGATCTCCTCCAGCGTCGCGAATCCCTCGCTGCTGCCGTTGGGGTCGGGTGGCAGCCCCAAATCCAGGGTCACCACCGGTGGCTCGTGGCGGCGGACCTGTTCGAGGGCGTGGGCGCGGTCGCCCATGGTAAGCACTTCGTAACCGTCAAAGCACCAGCGCAGCTGCTTCTGCAGTCCCGGATCATCTTCAACGACGAGAAGTTTGCGAACGGGTGCGGTCATCCAGCGATACTAATTGCTGGCTGTCCGGTATGCAATCGGCAGGTCGGAATGACTGGTCAGTGGCAGATGCAGGCGAAAGATGGTGCCGTGGCCCGGCCGGCTGAAGACGTCGATGTCGCCGCCGAGCGAGCGGATGAACTCGCGGGTTTCGTAGACCCCGATGCCCATGCCGGCCCCGCCCTTGGTGGTCTCAAACGGCCGGAACAGCCGCTCCTTGATGAAGGCTTCATCCATGCCGCAGCCGGTGTCTTCGACTTCGACAATGGCGTGGCCACGGCCGGAGCGCAAGCGGACAGTCACGCGTCCGTTGACTGGGGTCGCTTCCCGGGCGTTCTGCAGAATATGGCCGATCACGGCCGCCAGACGGTCATGGTTGGCGGAAACGGAAATTTTGTGCTCCTGGCACTCCAGGGTCGTCTCCGGATCGTGGATACCGTGGGCGTTGACCACATCGGTCAGAAGCTGCGGCAGGTCTACCGCTTCCGCGCGTTCTTCCGTGGCGTGGTCGCGACGCAGGTTCGCCAGCAGCCGGTTCATCTTGGCGATGGAGCTCTCCACCGTATGGATAGCATCTTCCATGAACTGGGGATTGTGTTTGTGTTTGGCGGCGTTCGATACCACCAAAGACAGCTGTGCGATGAGGTTCTTGACGTCATGCACGACAAATGCCGAGAGGCGGTTGAACGTCTCGAACTGGCGGGTTTCGGCCAGCGCGCGCGTGGCGTCGAGCTGCGCCAGGTGGCTCGCCGCCTGGCGACCGGCGGTCTTGAGCAGGTCGCAGTCCTCCCAGTTGAATTCACGCCGCAGCGGAGCAAGCGGAGAGCGCGCCAGCACGACAAATCCGAGCAGTTTCTCGTGCAGGATCAGCGGCACCACCAGCCATGCTCCCGACATGCCATGCAACCATTCGGGCAGCGCGGGCGCCTCGATGCCGTGAAAGCGCCGCACCGATTTTTCGTGTTCATCCAGGTTGATGACCCATTCGCGCTGTTCGAGAAACCGCACGAGGTGTCCATCGCCCGGTTCGCTGGGCGGCACAGGATCACTCATGTTCCAGCGTGCCACGGGTTCAAAGCGTCCACTGTCGCGGCGCATCCACAGGACTCCTCCGGGGCTGTCGATGATCTGGGCAATGGCCTTGATCGCCCGCTCCCGCAGCTGGGTGGCGGGTTCGCCGGATGACAGGGTGCGAATGAAACGCAGCCATTCATCGCGGTAATCGTACTTGTATCCGAAGAAGTGTTTGCTGATGAACACACGCAGGGCCGCCCGCAGCTGCCCCGAAAACAGCAGGATGGCCAGTACCAGCACCGCGCCGAACAGAAAGATGGTCTGAAATACCAGACCCCAGCTGCCCCCATATACATCCACGTAGTAGCCGCCGGCACCCATGGCCAACAGATAGATGCCGGCACCCACCAGTGCCGTGGTGTGAAAGACCACGCGCCGGGAAACATAGACATCGATCGCATCGCGATTGGGAGACCACTGCAGGTTGCGCGCCAGCGCCACGCCGATCACGGGCACCACCATGGCATGGATAAAGCCGCGCGCATCCCAGAGCGTGGAACTGACCCGCTGGAACAGCAGCGCGTCGGAGTAGAGATAGAAGTCGTAGGCAAACATGCCGCCCACGCCGACGCACAGGTACTTGATCGCGCGGCGCTGTTCGGGTGGTGTGTTGCGGTAGAGCTGTTCGACCAGCACCAGGCCGGCGACCGTCATGAGCAGATGTCCGGCCAGGACATCGTTGCCGGCAATGAATCCAAGCGCTGACCCGCCGGTGATGCGGTAGAGGTCGAGCAGCATGAGTGCAGCCGTAAAAGCCGCGGCCGATCCGAACACGATCATGAAGCGGCGGTTCGTGGTGGAATCGTCCGGAAAAACAGCGCGCAGCATCGCCAGCAGAAATGTAAACCACGCGAGCCCGCGCAGCAGCCCAAGCATCTGGGCAATGATCAGCAGGCCGCCGTAGGCGCCCTGATAGGCGATGGCGGCCGCCCAGGCGACGGTGGACAGTGACGCCACCGCCAGCAGGGACTTGCGGAACTGCCCCTTGCGGCCGGTGAGCAGCAGCAGGCCGAGGCCGAGGAAGGCGACGGCCGTGGTCGAGTAGCTGATCACTTCTACGTTGATCATGGGCGCTTTCGTGCTCCCGTGTTGCCTGATCGCCGCCGCCGGCATGCGTGCCGCAGAGCGGTGCCGCTATGCGGCGCACCGGCGCAACCGGTTCGCCGTTCCGCTATCGGGTGTTCCCTGACGTTTCGTGCCGGGGTACGTCCTGTGGCCGGAAACCGCAGACCGCTAACATGCAGTGCCGTTTCGGCATCGTTCGGGCCGGCGTCCGATGCGCGCCGCATGCAAAGCTGGCCGGGGGATTGCGTGGTGCGATCTTGGGCCCCGCAACTGTTCCGACCCCGTTGGCTCTGTGCTGCCCGGCAGCGTGGCCGTGGCGTACCCGAGTGGCCTGGAATAGACGTCAAGGGTTCATACCCTGTCCGCGGGCCCCCGCGCCGGCGACCCATCCCTTGTTTGCCATCCGGTCCCCGTTCCCCTAATGCGCCCTGCGTGCCCATTCTGGTCTCGCTGTTTTTGTTGTTCCGGCCTGTCCTTGCCGCCAGCTGATTTTTGAGACGGGAGAGGCAGGGTAGTGCTACACCCGCTTCCTTTCACATGAATAATACTAGCATCGGAATATTACACTAGGTTTAAGCGTCTCGGTCATCCGGCTGCATGGCGCGCATATCGGATTGAATGCGCGAAGCATATCGTAAACATTAATATATTATTAAATTGTTAAATTATACTTTTTGTCTGCTGACATCGCCGTCCCCAGGCACAGAACTCAATAAGCCCAGGCCTGCCTGAGATAGCTGCATGCCACGTTCGTGACACTGTCGGGGTTCCCGCCCGGATTTGTCATGGGCAAGACCACTGCAGGCTTCTCAGGCAGTCCTCCGGTACCGCTGGTAATTGTTTCGCAGGCTAAATTACCGCTGTCCTCGAGCGCACCCATCCATGGATACATCGGGCCCCGGTTCGGAATGGCTCCCGGAAAGGGATGCGGTGGTATACAGCCTGTCCGCCTGCCGCTTTCCAGGGCCGTCCGGTTGGATGGTGCCGCTCAGTGCAGCGAATCCAGTATCGCGCGTGCTTTCGCCGCCCTGTCGAATCGGGTTGCCGCGGCCGCTTTGGCGAGATGAATTCGGGCAGCGGCTACGTCACCTTTCTGGCGATAAGCCAGGCCCAGGTGGTACTGGAAGATTGGAATCTGTGGCTGTGCATCGACCGCCTTGGTCAGCAGAGTGATCGCCTGATCCGTGTTGCCGGACTTCAGGCTCACCCAGCCCGCGGTGTCGAGGAATGCCGGAACCGGGGATGAGGTCAGGTGTGCCGCAAGTGTTTGCGCTTCCTTCAGCCGGGCAGTACCGCCGCGTTTGACAAGCAGGACCGCCAGGTTGTTTGCGGCCACTGCGTCGTTCGGGTCCGCCTGCAGCGCGCTGCGGTAGGTGACGGTCGCCTTCTGGTCCTGATGTTCCGCCTGATAGTAACCTGCCAGCGCGAGCAGCAATTGCTGGTCTCCGGGAATTGCCTTCAGTCCCTGTTGGTACACCGCAAGGATGTCGCCATGGTCGCCGCGCAACCGGTCGAGTCGCGCAAGATTGACGTAAGGAACGTTCCATTTCGGGGCGATCGTTATGGCGCGTTGCAGTTCGTTCCCGGCATCAGTGTACTTCTTAAGGCGCATGTACACCTCACCCAGCAGCTCATGTGCAGGTGCGTCATTCGGGTCCGTGTGAATTTGCTGTTGCAGACGTGCCACAGCCCGCCCCGAAGCGCCCTGCGCCATGTAGGTATCAATCAGTGCGGTCAGCACCTGCGGTGCCCCAGGTGCCCGCTGAAGTGCGAGTTCGAATTGGGTTGCCGCCTGATCATATTGCTTTTGCGATCCGTACAGTTGTCCCAGACGGAAGGGGCCGGTGGGGTCCTTGGGAAAGGCCGTACTGAGCTGCCTCAGCGCCTGCGCAGCGCCGCCGATGTCATGGCGGGCGACCAGGACGGCCGCTTCCGCCTCGAGTGCGTTGGCGTCATTCGGCGCGATGCTGAGTGCCCGATGAACTTCCTTGAGCGCAGCGCCGCTGTCGTTTTGCTGCATCAGAAACTGAGCAAACCGCAGCCTGGCATTGGCGTCGTTCGGATTGTCGCTCACAGCGCGCTGCAAATCCTGCCGCGCAAGGTCCGGGGCGTGATTCATCAGGTTCGCTTCGGCCAGCAAAGCAAGCACCTTGGCCGAGGTAGGCTGGTCTTTGAGAATGGAGCGGAACGCCGACGTTGCCGTCAGCGGGTCATTGTGCTGTAGCGCGTTCGTTCCCTCGAGCAGCAATGCCTCGTCATTCTGTGGGTTCTTTTTCAGGATCTTTTTAACCAGCTTCATTCCCTCATCGGTTCTGCCTTCCTGAAAAAGCAGACTGGCCAGACTGTCGCGCGCTGACAACTTGTCCTGTTTCGAGTCATCGCGCGAAATGATCCGGCGGTATACGGCCTCTGCCTTGGCGGGGGCGCCGGTATGCTCGTAAAGTGCCGCAAGCGCAAACCGCGCGCGGTCCTTGTCCGGATAGGACCGGATGGTTTGCTGAAGTTCCGCTTCCGCTTGGGGTATGCCGCGGTTTATGGCAAGAAACTGCGCAAGCGTCACCTCCCGGCGCACGTCTTTCGGGTTGGCCTGGACCGCATCACGCAGCACCTGCTCTGCCTGATCGATCTGCTTGATATGCACCAGGAATGAGGCGTACAAGACGCGCGGCTGCAGTCGGCTGGGTTCAAGCGCGATGATTTTCTGGAACTGTTTCCCGACTATGTCATAGTTCGCAGGATTCCTCGCGTAAAAGCTGATCAGCGTGCCGCGCAAACGAACATCGTTCGGGTTATGGGAGATTGCCGCCCGAAGCACCGCAATACCTTTGGCGGTATCGCCTTGGCGATTATAGATCGCAGCCAGAAGCGAAGCCGCGCGGTAGTTTGCCGGATCGACCGCAATGATGGAGTTGATTTCCTTGATCGCGCCCTTGGTGTTCCCCTGCTTGGCCATGATCGCCGCCTTGAGCAGCTTCCCGTTGGTGCTGGCTGGGTGTTTAGCGAGAATCGAGTCGGCGATCTGGCTGGCTTTCGAAATGTTGCCGGACAGGAGGTAGAAGGTTCCGAGCCTCGTTTGCGCCGCCGGGTAGTCGGGCTGCAGTTGAACCGCCTCTTGATAGTAGCCGACCGCCTGACGAAGGTTGCCTCTTTTCTCCTCGATTTTTGCAAGAAAATAGCAGGCCTGCGCATTTTTCGGATTGATCTGTAGCACATTCCGCAGTTCGATTGCAGCCTTTGGCAGGTCCTGTTTGGCCATGTAACCTTTCGCGCGTTTCAGATAGGCCGCCTCCCGGCTGGCGGCGCCGCCACAGGCACCAAGAAGGACAGCAACGAGGGCTATCATCAGCAGCGCACCAGCAGTTTCTTTTCTCTTCACAGCGTCATGCCTCCTACAAACCATTACGTTCTTCTGAATTCATCTAAACACAGTCAAATGACTTTTAATTAAAAATGCGCCCTGTTGTGATTCCGGGTCATAGTAAAACACAAAGCCGGTTGCCACGGATAGGCCGTGCTCACGGACGTATCCGTACGTGTGGGTTAGCGACAGATTTCCGGGCACTTACGCCAGGCCAAGACCGCGCAATCCCAGAAGCAGCAATGTCGCAAAGGAGGACATATTCAGCAGATTCCAGCGGCTCTTCATGCGTGAAGTGATGAGTTCACAGCCATAGAAGACGACAACAAGTTTCATGGCCATTGCCCCGAGCTCCGCTTGCTGTCTGCTGTCGTGGGTCAGAATGCCGACAGACAGAACCACGAAAAGCACGAGGTAGTCCATGGGTGTGGTCTTGAAATCGACATGCTTGGTATAACGTACTGCCAACCCGATAGCGGCAGCGAGCACGATAAAGTAGACGATCTCGGCAGTAGCCAAATGCGGAAACCGGGCAATTGTGTAACGATCATTGAGATAGATGATGAATGAGGCCGTGACGTAGTTGATGGCGCGCAATACGACGGAACCCGGTTGCCGCGAAAACGCCAGCTGCAGAAGCAGCAGGGCTGCGCACAGGCATGCGCCGACTCCAAAGTCGTACGGGACCCGTGTGGCGCTCACGCTGACGACCAGGAACAGCACCGGGATGGCTGCGGTAACCAGCTTTAGCGGGCGATCGGCCAGAAGACCGTGTCGGTTGAAGAATGTTATGACGGTCTGGGCGTTGAGCCGGTTCTGGTGCCGGTGGGCACGCCAGCCGTGATGCTCGGCCAGGGTCAGAAGCGCAAATATCGCAGCGCAGACCCCGAGATAGAGCGAGACAATCAGCCAGCCAGACTGGTATCTCAGGAATATGGCCGAGACGACGAATAGCGTCTGGACGGAGTAGATGATCACTACTGCCTCGTAATGATCGAAACCAAGCTCCAGCAGGCGGTGGTGGATGTGATTCTTCGAGGCCCGGAACCAGTTCATCCGGTGGTAAACGCGTTGCGCGAATACGGCCAGGATATCGATGATGGGCAGACCGAGAAACAGGGCAGGCAGGGCCGGACTGAGTGCGGTATTTACATTCTGGGTCAGCGCGACGGCCAAAAAACCGAGTGTAAACCCCAGAAATTGACTGCCACCGTCGCCCATGAAGACGCGCGCGGGATGGGTGTTGTACCGCAAAAAGCCTAGCACGCCGCCGAGTGTGGCGGCTGCCATCGTTATAATCAGGCTCCCATTAACGGGCAGTGCGAGATACGCGATGCAGACCAGGCTCAGAACTGAGAGCCCACCCGCGAGTCCATCCAGGCCGTCTGAGTGGTTGGCGGCGTTGATCATGCCGACCATCGCGAAGACTGTGAAGGGTTTGCCGATATCGGGCGGTATCGGGCTCATTTCGCGGAACGGCAGTTGGTGGACAAAGGTGTTGCCGTAATAGACGACTGCTATGACCGCGATGAACTGGCCAATGAACTTGACGTAGTGACCCAGTTCCCGGCAGTCATCCCACATGCCAAAGGCAAGCAGGACCACGGAACCGAAGAGGTAGGCGTACATGCTGCTGTCCATCGGAACCCAAATGCGTACCGCGACCAGGGTCCCAATGACAATGCCTATTCCGCCGACCCTGGGTATGGGAGAAGAGTGCACCTTGCGCGGATCCGGCAGGTCGACCATGCCGAGCCGTGGTGCCAGCTGGATCATCAGCGGTGTAATGGCAACGCTGACAAGCATTGCGGTAAAAAAGGCGAGTAAGTAGTTCAATAGCGGGATCTCGTCTTAGATTTGGCACGCGGTGTTCAATGTTCTTGGCCTATGGTGTTTCGCGGCATCCCTTAAAATTCGTCACCGAAAGCATAGGCATACTCTATGCCGCCCAGAGCCTGATCCGGGAGGCTGAAGTGCCCGAAAAGTCTCGCGTCATGGCTGTTCGGCAATCCTGGCGGCAGTGTCCCAGCCGAATTCTGGCCAGGATTTCGAGGCGCCTGTCCGTCCGATACTTGGCATCTTTTCGTCTTTTTTAAGAGTCTGGCTGGCATAACCGGTCGAGCAAAATTAAATCGTTCCTACGTTCCTCCTGGCCGTATGTACCAGATCCAAAGGTGGTCTGTGTACCGCTTCTCTGTAGGACGTACCCGGCAATCGGCAGCAGCTGCGGTTCGGTCAGGACAGACTGACGATGCGCAGCCAGCGCTGCCTGCCCAGGGGGTTGCAGCGAAATGTGTCCGTCTGAAACGCAAATCCAGGTCTATCAGTGCGGAACATAGCGGGGCAGGATCGGAGCGACTTCTTTGGCAAATGTGCGCAACGACCGGTCTGCTGACGCAATTGATCCGCCGGGCGGAATAAAGGTGACAAGGCGCACCAGAGCCCCGTCCGTACGGTGCCGGGTCAGACCGTCCCAGAACAGATACCATTTCACCGCATATTCATTCGTGAGCAGTCGCCCCTGCTCCTGGAACCAGTAGTACACCAGTTCGTTTATGTTGCCCTTTTTGATGATTGCGCGGTTGACCCACAACGGCATGCCATACATCGTGACTCCGGGAATCCGGACTTGCGCCAGCTTCTTGATTTCCCACCCGCCGCCTGGGATGCAAGTGCGCGGGGTATGAGCGGCATCGCCTGGCTTCTGAGTATTGTAGTAGGACACGTAAAAATTTACCGTACCTGCTCCGGGTGCGACATAGTCTGCGAGAATGTAGTCCGAGAGCTTGAGCTGGTTGAGAAAAACGTCTTGTATGCGATGGGTTTTGCCGACCCAAGGTCCGATCCTAAGCGGAAATTCGGAGAAGTTCAGCCGTTGCGGCACAATGTCCTGGTGCTGTCCGATCGTGATCGATGCGCCCGCTGTAGCTACCAGCATCACAAACAGCGGATACTGGAAACGGATCGCGGAACGCGGCCGGCTGCTCGCGTTGGCAGGGATCGATTCGCCGAAGTCCAGGCGGAATGTCTCCGACAGACCGTGCCCGGAAGAAGATCCGATGCGGGAAAGAATCGCCATTTCCCCGATTATCATCGCAATACAGATCATGAATACGAGCCAGCCTTCGAACATATGCCGAAATCCCTCGGCCTGTCTGATTCCCGCGTAATCTACCAGTACACCGATCACCCCTATCCGGACGCTGTTCATGATGACCGTTATCGGGATGCACGACAGGAAAACGACGACCTTCTTCCATAAGGATGCCCGGAAGAGATACGCGGCAATGAAGGAGAGGCTCATCAGAGGAAACAGATAGCGAAGGCCGCTGCACGCCCGTGCCACCTGAAGCTTGTAAGTGCCAAGATCGATGACGTTTCCAGATAGGTATACCGCGACACCCAGTTGGCGGATCACCCAGACGCCGAGCTGTGACGACAGGAGCTGCAACCGGGCCGACATGCCGGCGTATACAACCCCCGGGAGTGGGATCATGAAGAAAAGGAAGAACAACGCCACCCAGATCAGGCGAAATGCCTTCCAGCCCATTACGGACAGGGCGAGCCCCATCAGCACCACGACCATTCCGTACTGCACTACCGGGAAAACCGTGGCCAGTGTCCCGGCAAGGTACAGCCCGAGCCCCAGGGCAACCACCACCAGTCCCCAAGGCGATCCCACGAACGGGATGCGCGCAAGCTCCCATCTGCGCTGCCAGATGTGGTACAGAGTAATGACTGGGATCAGATAGCCGTAGCTGTATGCCTTCCAGACATTCCAGTGATGGATCATGTCCTCCAGGCTGTGCCGGAAGGTCCAGAAGACGATGACCAGCGCCACGATAACTGGTGCCCAGAACAGCGGGGTGGTACGCCAGTAGGATGTAGAATTTTCAGTGTTGCCCGTCATCTGTAATCCAACTCCTCATGTATTGCTAGGCCACATTTCATTCTAGGGCGCAGAAGGTTTCCTTCCAAAATCCACACTGTGGATCCGACGAAAATTTTTGCCTTTTCAATAGAGCGCTTCATATGCCTTCAGCAGGTTCGGTGCCTCGTATTTCCACTCAAGTTGCTCCTCGATGCGCCGCCGGCCCAGAGCGCCCATTTCCTGCCGTCTGACCGGATCATCGACAAGCTCGGTCAGCTTGCGGGCCAAATCAACAGCATCATTGGGGGCCGCATACAGGGAGGCAGGCCCTGCAGACACCCGCCCTTCCGTGAGCTCGAACTGTACGATCGGTTTTCCCAGCGCCATGTATTCCATGATCTTATTCATGGTGGATTTGTCGTTCATCGGGTTGGCGATGTCGGGATTGACGCACACATCGGCCGTGTTCAGCATTTCGAGCATTTCCCGGTCTGGCACCCTGCCCGTGAAGGTGACGTAGTCTGCCACTTCGGCCCGCCTGGCGTAGTCGCGCAGGTTTTCGAGTTCGGTGCCGCCTCCAACCAGGCCAAACTGGATATCCTTCCGGCCCAAGGAATACACGATGTACTTAACCGCGTCCAGCAGCAGATCTATTCCTTCCTGTCTGCCCATTACCCCTACATAGCCGACGAGATAGCGGCGTCCGTTTCTAAGGTGCTCTGTCGGGGGAAGACGCTGCAGCCGGCGCAGGTCGGGTCCGCTGCGCACCACAAAGACCCGGTCCGGCCGCATTCCCCCACGTTCTATGGCAATGCGGCGGTAGGACTCGTTTGTTGCAATCGATACGTCGGCCGCATGAAAGGTCCAGCGCTCCAGCGCTAGCATCAGCCGGTAGAAAAAGTCCCGCCGGTTAAACTTCGTCTCATAGAGTTCGGGGTTAATGTCGTGATGATCAAAAAGAAACTTCTTTCCGAACAACTTGAAGAAGCGGCCGATGACAAAAATCGTATCCGGCGGATTGCATGCATGCATGATGTCAAAGCCGCGCCCCAGCGCGACACGCACGGCAAGCACGAACTCCCAGAACAATGCGGCGGAATACTCCAGTGCATAGCCAACCGGTCCCGAGGCTTCGACCGGAAGATTGTGGCGGTAAATATGGACTCCGTCGATCACTTCCCTTGATTGCAGGTGACCCTTTCCCTTGGGACAAATGACGCTGACCTGATATCCGGCCGAGACCAGGGTGGTCGCCTCCTGCCATACCCGGCGATCAAACGGCACCGGAAGATTTTCCACGATAATAAGAACACGCCTCGCCGTTTTGGGGCGAGCGAGCGCCGTGTCTCCGATCCCTGTGTCTTTCGGTTGCCCGGTCACCGACGTGTCTGCCGTTGGCGCGGCTCTTGGTGCGGGAGTCGCCCCGCGCAAGCCGTTATTACCAGCATATGCCTTCGTAATTGCTGCCGGTGGTGATAGAACTGGGGTCCAGGTGGACCAGGTCAATCATGGTTTGTCCGGGACGGAGCCGGCCTGGCACGTCGCGGAATTCAGGAGCGCCGTTTCCAATGATGATCGTATCAGAGGAATCGAGTACGTGCCCGATCTCGTTCTGCAACAGTCGGGCAATATGCGGAATGTGATTCAGAATATAGTCGCGGTTGGCTCCGACCAGGCTCGCCATCTGAACGTTGTGATCATAGATCAGCACCTCACGGCCTTTGCCGATCAACCGCTCCGCCAGTTCCACCAGTGGACTCTCGCGCAGGTCATCTGTTCCCGCCTTGAAGCTCAGACCAAGCAATCCGACTTTCCGGCCTGGCCGGTCCATGATCATCCGGAATGCACGGGCTACCTGTTGTTCGTTGCTGGGCAGGATGGCATCAAGAATTGGAACGTTCAGGTCGAGACTCCGTGCGCGGTAGGTGAGGGCGCGGACATCTTTTGGAAGGCATGATCCTCCGAACGCGTACCCGGGTTTCAGGTAGGTGGGCGATATGTTGAGTTTTAGATCCTGGCAGAAAACGTTCATGACCTCACGCCCGTCGATGCCGACCGCTTTGCATATGGTCCCTATTTCATTGGCGAAACCTACCTTCAACGCATGCCAAACGTTGTCGGTATACTTCACCATCTCCGCGGTCTCGATGGCGGTGCGGATCAGCGGCGCATCGATCCCTTCGTAGAGCGCCGCAACGACATCCCCCCCGCGGGCGCCCATCTCGCCGATCACCGTTTTAGGCGGATGGAAAAAGTCATAGATGGCCGTGGCTTCCCGGAGAAATTCCGGGTTGATGCAGACCTCAAAATCCTCGCCCGCCCGCCGGCCTGACGCCCGTTCGAGCTCGGGAATGACAACGGAATTCATGCTTCCCGGCAGCATCGTGCTGCGCATGACCACGACGTGGTGCTTCGATGAGCGGGGCATGGATGCGCCGATCTCCCGGCACACCGCCCGGACGTATTTGAGGTCCAGATTTCCGTTGGGTTGGCTTGGAGTGCCGACGCACACGAGCGAGATGTCGCTCGATGCCAGTGCCTCCTCTGCAACGGTGGTAGCACGCAACAGACCTGATCGAACGCCTTCGGCGATCAGTTTGTCGAGATCCATTTCGATAACCGGCGTATGGCCGGCATTGATCAGGTCGACCTTGACCTTGTTCTGATCGACTCCGATGATGGTGTGGCCGAGTTTTGCCAGGCATCCGGCCGATACGGCCCCCACATACCCAAGTCCGAAAATTGCAATTTTCATCGTACACCCATTAGGTTAGACAGCAGACTCCACCAGCCCGCGGCTATGCGGACTGTATCTGAAATTCGGTCCGGACGCTGACCGGAGCCTGTCCCGACCAGCTTCCCTCGAGGGTCGTTGCCGGTTCCTTGCGGCCCAGAGCCGGGGAATACCAGCCGAGCGGCGGATGGTCTTGGCCCTTAATGGCATGCCATGCCCAGCGGTCGTCGACCTTGATACAAAGTCGTCGTGGCGCCCCGGGTTGTTCCGCCATCCAGTCACCCGGCAGGCCGAGGTTTCGGATGGACACAAAGGGTGCAAAGTGGAATCGGATCCGGAAGTCGTGATGGCCCGTGCCCTCCAGCGTGTCGAGCACCTGAAGCAGGGCCGGAGCGGAGGACAGCTCCAGGCGGCGCTGGTGCCGGATTCCGAGTCTGTGATACCCGTCATGCGTTCCTGTCACCCACTGCATGCGATCCTCAGACCCCCAGCCGTCCAGCCGGACCGGTGCGTGATCGAGCCAGAGAAACGGCCCGCCGATCCTGGACTGATTCTGGTTGTCGACCGTGACGGTATTATGTGCGGATGTTCCACGGAAATAATTGCGCCACTGGGTTTCGCCATGATAGGCATAGGTGCCGGGATCAACCAGCCACCACTCGGACCCGATTGCCAGACAGACACTCAACGCGTCCGCATGGCCGTGAGCCGCAATGGAAGG
This sequence comes from Pseudomonadota bacterium, assembly GCA_021785515.1. GTDB lineage: Bacteria > Pseudomonadota > Gammaproteobacteria > Acidiferrobacterales > UBA6901 > JAJYCY01. Next base: position 32,530 of record JAJYEX010000003.1, read on the forward strand.
ATAACCAAGTGAGCCGGCATCGAACAGCACTCGAATCGTGTCTGTGCCCAGCAGGACATAACCCCCCTGCGGAAACGCGTCAGGAAATCGGACTGACGAGGGCTCGGCCGCCACCCGCGCGGGCAGGTGCCCGGTGCCCAGGGTGATCCAAAAGGCTTTTTGCGGAAACGCCCGACCCGATTCCGTAACCGCAGGGGCATCAAACAGCTCAGCGACCATTGCGCGCGCTGCGTAAAAGGGATCCTCGTCAGATCCGATCTCGAAGCGTACAGCGAGCCCGTCGTCCGCATCCCCCAACTGCGGAGGGCGGCCGCCTGGTGCGGAAACGGCTGCAAGGAATCTGGCCATATCTACAATACGATCCCGAAACAATTCCGAAAATGGGTGACCACACCGCAATCCGGTCAGCGACGCCAGCGCCAGGTATTCCAAAACCCATAGGTGGTAATACACCGCCTGCTCCTTGTCGACTCCATCTTGCCAGACCTGGCGGGCTGCTTCGCGTTCGAGTTCCGCGTGCGCGAGATTTGCCCAGCGCTGTCCGTCAGGTCCCATGTCGAAAATCTGCGTGGCCATCCACAGCCCCGTGAGCTCTCCGATCAGGTGATTGTTGGCAGACGAATAGCGGGAAAGGTGTCCACGTATGAACACCGCATGCTGATAGATGGAGGTGCCCAGCTGATTGCGGTCCGCAATACAGCCAAACAGGCCATCTTCTCCATCACGCAATGCCAACAGGCTGTGACAGAACGACCAGGAGATGAGACGTAGTGCAACCTCCAGCGCGCTGCACCAGTGTACGCCCCGTCCATACGGATTGGCCTGTATCCAGGAGCCTATCTGGCTGGTGATCGCGGCGCGATATTGCGGTTCACCAGTGCATGCATAGGCCACAGCCAGAGGCAACAGGTGCTGGTGGCGACCGAGTTCCCACAGAACCTTGATATCGCCGACCAGCAGCGGGTTCCGATAGTCGATTGTCTTGCCGTAATGCAGAGGCGCCCGCACGCCCGTCAGCGGGTCTCGATGCCAGTCAACGGGATTTCCGACATCGAGTGTGCTGTGCCCAAAAAATGGTATACGTCCTGCAACAATATTTTGAAGGGCGTCGTGATCCAGCCGGTAGTGCGACTGCCACCACTCGAGCCATCCGTCTACGGCCGGCACCAGGCTCAGTACCGGACGCACAGGCTTGGAAGGCTCCGGGACCCGGTTGCGGGCGAGCTGCAGTTGTTCCCGGCCCTGTGCGAGCCACTGAGTTCCGCGATGGCAGATTTCTCCCGCGCCCATGGCGCGAAGGCGGTTAAGCTTCCACGCGAGTGTTTTCATGTTTTGATCTGTGCCCGGGTGCTGCATAAATTCTGTGCCACAGTTCCAGATTCAGCAGTGACCACAGCAGTTTCTCATGATTCTGGCGTCCGTCCAGATGCTCTCTCAAAACGCGATTCAGCTCGCTGCGCTGATAATAAGTCCGTGTCAGAGAGGTCTCGCCAGTAAGGTGATCGCAGAGATACTCGCGCATCTTGCCCCGAAACCACTCGTTCACTGGGACCCGGAAACCCACCTTGGGCCGATCGAGAATGGACTTTGGCAGCACTCGCCGCATCGCCTGCCGGAGAATCCACTTGGTCTGGGTGCCGCGCACGCGGTAGTGATCTGGAAGCGAGGAGACAAAGGCGACCAGTTCATGATCAAGAAACGGCATCCGTGCCTCCAGCGACGCCGCCATGGTCATGCGGTCGCCACGCTCAAGAAGATTGTCGGGAAGCCAGCTGGTCTGGTCAAAATAGAGAATGCGTCGCAGGGCCGTATTGTGTTCGGCGGGGTCCTGCTGCGTAACCGAAGGACATTTTGGTGTCAGGTCCGGCGCCAGTCGATCGCGCGCGCTCGGCGTCATGGCGCCAAACCAGCAAGGCATCCGTTCCTGCCAGGAGGAGAGCCCGAGATTGGCAACTGCCGTCTTGATCCGGCGGAACCGATAGGGGAGAGCGCGGATTAAAGGCGCCACAACCGCGTCGCGCAGCGGGCGCGGGATGTGCTGATAGGGCGCCGCGTAGCGCTCGAATACATGCTTCGGGTAACCGCCCAGCGTTTCGTCGCTGCCCTCACCGGTCAGAATCATTTTTACCGAGCGGGCAGCTTCGCGCGACAGCAGCAGGATAGGAATGTCTGAAGGCTCGGATACGGGCGCGTCCCGATAGTGAATCGCCTCGGGCAGGTGCGTTATCACGTCGTTCTCGGAAATTGTCAGCTCATGGTGCTGGGTACCGAAGGCTTGTGCCACTACCCGGGCATAGGCGAGTTCGCTGTAGCGGGCTTCGCGGAAGCCGACAGAGAAGGTCGATACCGGTATGGCGCTATGCCGCGTCATCATGGCCACAACCGCTGACGAGTCGATACCGCCCGACAGAAAGGCACCGAAAGGCACGTCGCTGACCATCCGGCACTCCACTGCCTTGTCCAGCCGCTCCAGGAAGGCGCCGACCGGGTCTCTGGGTAGTGTGCTATCCAGGCGAGAATTTCCGTCCGGTGGAGCGTAGTAACGGTGCTCTATTATTTTTCCTGCGTGCCATTCCAGCCATGATCCGGGTGCAAGCTTTCGGATTCCACGGAAGAGTGTGGCGGGCGCGGGGACATAGCGGTAGGCCAGGTAGTCCCAGACTGCCTCCGTGTTGACGGTATTTAAAGCAGCGCTGTAGGCGAGCAGGGCCTTGATTTCCGAAGCAAACGCAAGAAAGCCATCGCCTTGTGCCACAAACAGTGGCTTTTTGCCGAAACGATCACGCGCAAGAAGAAGCGTCTCGGTGTGTCCATTCCACACCGCAAAGGCAAACATCCCGGAAAGATGATCGACGCACTGGTTGCCGAATTCCTGGTAGGCACGGAGCAGTACCTCAGTATCGGAATTCGTGGAAAATACGTATCCTCGCTTCTGAAGTTCTTTGCGAATCTCCCGATAGTTGTAGATTTCGCCATTGAAGACGAGCTGAATCCGGCCGGACTCATCGGCCATCGGCTGATGACCAGTTGCCAGATCAATGATGGAAAGCCGCCGATGTCCAAGCGCAACCTCCAGTGTTCCATGGGAGGCGGTACCGGTATAGGCGCCGCTGTCGTCCGGACCGCGATGGGCAAGCACATCCGTCATCCGCGAGATACGATCCATCGGATCTCCTCCGCGTTGTCTGACAAATCCGGCAATGCCGCACATGTTCTGCGCTACCCTTTACCTGTACCGGCTTTTCGAAGACTGTTGCTGCGACGCATCGGAACGGCGTTGCACGTAAAAAGCTACCTCAGGCCCGAAAGATGTATTGGTAAACACGATCCCGCATTCCAGGTACTGCACCAAAGTGAACGTCTCCTGCGTCTGGCGATAGTCTTGCCCCGCCATCTTGGGACGAGTGCGCGGCGTACCGCATAATCCGCAGTTTACGATTGATCGCTGATTCAATGTTTCTTTCCTTTCCCAGAAAGGTGGCTCACATTTGCGACGGCGTTTCGAGCCTTATGTTGATGCAGTAAGTCGGTGTGCGGAAAAACACTTGGGTTTTGCCTGGCCTGATTCAGCCTCTGCAGTCAGTGGCAGCGATCTCCTGCGTGACGAACGGCAATAGCTTCGTTCTCGACCTGTTTTGTTAACCATCCAGAACCAGTTGCGACCAAAATGTTCTGGCCATCGACATCTAAGGGAGCTGAATAGAACTACAAAATCCGCGATCTGGCAGGTACATCATTTTCTTTTCATATGCACCCAAAGGTGCCATCCCAAGGCTCGCGCTAACGGCAACCGCGAGACCGGCAGGGGTGGCGCGTGCATGAACTCCTGGTGCCATTGCATGATTGTGAAATCCGGGAAATCAGCCCTAACCGTGGGCAAATCATATACTTTGCTATAGGGGTTAAGCGGTCCGTCCGTGTTATGGTGAACAAAGTTTCTGATCTTCAAGTAACGCCACAGACCGCGAGTGTGTGCATTTTTTAGGTGCTGGTCATAGACCCCTCCGGGATTGATACCGAGCGCGTAAAGCATAAGCAAACCTGCCCGGCGGATGAGTCCGATAGCGAGCCAGTAATTCAGGGAGCGCCGTGCGTACAGCATCGCGATCAGATCTCCGCCAGGTTTCAGTACGCGCGCAATTTCTTTCTGGGCCTGTCTGACTTCTGGAATGTGATGAAGTACTCCGTGACTGAACACAATATCAAACCGACCGTCAGAGAAAGGCAGCGACAACGCGCTTCCTCGGACAAGTTCTTCGTGTGGAAGATTTCGCAATTTCAGCCGCTGAGTCACTCGATCCACCGACTCCTGAGTGAGATCGACCCCGCTCCAGATCGCACCTCTCCGGATAAGCTGTTCGCTGTCAGCGCCCTGACCGAGTCCGATTTCAAGAACGCGTTTATTGCGAAAATCGATTTTATCCAGACAATCCAGGATGTGAGCTTCCTTCCGATAGCGAAAAGCGTCATAGCGCTGAAAAAATTTCTCATAATCGTTATTCAGGCCACTAACCTGATGATCACCGCATGGGTGTGCGTTCCAGAATTGTCGAATCTCTTCTTCTGTCATGGCTGCATCTGATTTATGTTACCGGTTCGGATTAACCTGAAAACTCCGCGCTGTCGAACTATCGCTTAATGCCAGATATCTCTTTGTGAGTCTGGCTGCTACATCGGAAGCCAAAAATCTTCGTATCGCATAGCCGTAATTGAAGTTAGAAATACTGCTGGCCAGCACCCTGTCTCTGGCGAGCGCGCCAAGTTTTTCGGCAATCGAAGCCGTATCACGCCTAGCGACCAAATATCCCATACGTCCGTTTTCGAAGAAATCTGTCAGTCCGCCTACGGCGCAAGTGATCACCGGCATTCCGAACGCCATTGCCTCCAGTACAGAATTGGGCATGCCTTCCGCGTAGTCGGACGGAAAACAATATATGTGGTGACTAGTAAGCAAATCACGTTTTTGCTGATCTCTCACATACCCGGCCAGTTCGATGAATCCCCGGTGCGCACCTGAGCGATCAAGCATCCGGCCGAGCTCATTCCGGGCAGGGCCATCACCCGCAATCGTCAGAGAGACTGGTGCTCCGGCCTGGCGAAGTGCCATTACGGCTTCCATGGTCTCTATTACGCCCTTTGCGTGCTCGAGCCTGGCCATGAAGAGAATCTTTACGACCGGGGTCGAACGGATGCTTTCCATTTTTTCGGCGATTGAAAAATCCTTCAAAAATCCATCCGGTACGGTGGTGGTCTCGGTCTCGATCGGCGTGGATACTCCCCATTCACGTAATTTTTCCCTAAATCTTGATGCGAGCACCAGTGAAGCATCCGCGCGCCCGTAGGTGACGCGAAAAAACCAATTTAGATACCGATCAATCCTGGCCTCCATGTGCCTGTCCCACCCGCGAAAAAAAACCATAACCGGTATTTTACGTTGGCGCGCATGGTGGACGAAGGCGCCATCGCGAAAGAAGCTTTTGACAGTGAGAGAGGGGTTGACATGCACAATAGACGGGGAAAACGTGCGAATTACATGCCGGAATCTTGCTTGGTCCGCCAGCACGTGTAGCTTCCCTGAAGAGCCTCGAGTGCTGCCTATTTCACAGTACTCGACCGCAAATCTGGAGTCGGCTTTAAGAAATGGCAAAACGGCATTGTAATAGTTAGCTACGCCGCCTTGATCACGTAACGACGGGCCGGTAATTAATACACGGATTGGTGTCATGTATGCAGCAACGCGTTTCCGGTCGCCCGGTTAGCCATAGCCGGCAGTGTGAGACCACCGTGCCAGAAGGATCAGCATCCAGATAAAGTTGCCGTTATCTGATCTGCCTTGTTTGTTATCGTCAATCACCCGGCGGATTACATCATTGCGTAAGCCGAAATCCAGCCGCTGCAACTGCTCGAGCTGGTTATCGAGTGTGTTGCCCTTGAACCACTCCCGTAGCGGAACAGAAAACCCTTTCTTGGGTGCGGACAATAAAGAAGGCGGGAGCGATCTGGCGACAGAGCGCCGGAGCACATGTTTGCGCCGATAACCAGGCATTTTTAGGTCCTTGCTCACTGTTGCCATGAATTCTACCAGGCGATGATCCAAAAACGGTATGCGTGTTTCAAGGGAGTTGGCCATGCTCATCCGGTCAACTTTTCTCAGCATCTGATCCGGCAGCGTTACCGTGAATTGAAAATACATCAGCTTGTAGAAGGAATCGGCGTAACAGCACTCACCTAAAATGCCGTTAATGAAGTCCTCAACCGGCCACATGCCCGGAAGCCCCTTTGCTATCTCTTTGATAATTGCCGGGCGAACATATGCCAGCTTGTTTATCAGACGAGAGGCGAAGGTAGTCGCGGCCGCAGAGCACACGCTCGCAATCCGGTTGGTCGTGTAACGTAGGTTGCCTGTGATAGGACGAGACACCCAAGAAGCAATGCAAGGTATCGCTTTCTGAACGAATTCCGGAAGCTTTTGGTACTGATGAGCAAATTTTTCGCCTTGGTATACCGTGTAGCCAGACAGCACCTCATCACCACCGTCACCGGTCAACGCCATTTTCACGTATTGTCGGGTGTAGCGGCAAATGTGCCCCGTTGGAATTGCCGAAGAATCACCGAATGGCTCGTCGTAATGACGCAGAACTCCGATAACCGAATCCTCCAGAATCTCCGGGCGAACAACATATTCATGGTGGTTGGTGTGAAAGCAGTGCGCGACATCGCGTGCGAGAGCCCTTTCATCGAAATCTGGTTCATCGAAGCCGATGGTGAATGTCTCGACCGGATGATCAGTATATTCAGTCATCAGACTAACTATGCTTGCAGAATCCAGCCCGCCGCTTAAAAATGCGCCAAACGGCACATCGCTGCGCATTCTCAACCGCACCGAGTCGTGCAGCAATTCAGAAAATTCCGCACAGACCTTAACGCCATCCGTAAGCATGTCGGATTCATGGACTTGCGGAAATCGCCAGTACTCATGCACGGAGGTGCGGCCATCCTCAGCCAATAAGTAGTGCCCTGGACGTAACTGAAGCACGTTTTTATAAAAGGTATTGGGTGCCGGGATGTATCCGAGAGTTAGATAGATTTCCTGCAGCTCGGTCCTGGGTATACATGGCATGCCGTATGCAAAAATGCTCTTGATCTCGGATCCGAATAGAAGCGAGTTATCGAACGTGGCGTAATATAGAGGTTTCTCGCCGATTCTGTCTCTGGACAAAAACAACCTTCGGCGCCGACGATCCCAGATCGCAAAAGCCCACATTCCATTGAATTTGGTTTGGCATGCCGTATCCCAGGCGTCGTACGCGTGCAATATGACTTCAGTATCGGATTCAGTCTGAAATCGGTAACCCAGCCGCTTCAGCTCTTCGCGCAGTTCGATGTAGTTGTATATTTCGCCGTTGAACGTGATGGCAAGTGTTCCATCAACGTTGAGCATGGGTTGGTGGCCGCCCGACAGGTCGATTATCGAAAGGCGTCGGTGCCCAAAACCTAGCCTGTCGTCCACATACGTACCTTCCCCGTCGGGCCCGCGGTGTGTCACGGCAGCCGTCATGGCCCGTAGCCGGTCATGGTGTACCACCTTTTGTCCGAAATGCATTATGCCGGTGATTCCACACATGGCCGTTAAAACCGTATTCCCTCAACCGACCGGCGACCAGTTGTGTCTGCGTGTCGACAAGAATGCACCAAGCAGATTAAGCCCAAAGTTGATTGGAGGCGGATGATGCAAAGGTGAGCCCGATTACAGCGGAAGAATTTGCCGCGGTTGTCCGGCGCAACGCGTGGGTCAGTCGTTGTCTCTTGATGTGTTGCGCAAGCATATAAAAAACTTGATACGACTGGTAGTTCTGGCATTTTTGGCTGTATCAGCATAACTGTTTCAAAGCTAAAAAATAGAACGAAACATGTTGTGGCTCGTGGACTCGTTTCGATCCGAAACTAGGCGGTCGATCCTCGCGGCAGGAAAATGGCAGGGATTCATGGATCCAGGGTACTGAGCTTTGGGTCGGGAATGGGGATCGCCCCGATTCTCTGTTGCACACAAAATCTGCGTAGGATTCGTGTACACAGATTACGGATAGCCATTGATCGTTCTCCGGCCTGGAATATCGGGTTAATGCTGATTCTCTAGCACGGATTTGATGTGGTCTACCAGTGCTGACTCGAAGCGTGCCATACTGAATTCAGTCTCCCAACGCTTCCGTGCGCGTACCCCTATTGTCCGCAGGCGATCTGCGCCTGAGTACAGCTCTCGGATTGTGTCGCGCAGTGACTCCGACGAGCCCGCTTCGTATTCCATCCCGCTTACTCTGTCGACAAAGTATTGAGCAACCACGTCAAAGCCGGGATAAACCACCGTCTTCGAAAACTGCATCGCCGCCAGTGCGACCATCTGCCCCGACGAGCCGACGTTCTCTTTCAGAGGAATGACCACCAGTCGGGCACCTGCGAGCAGGTTATGGAAGCGCCGCAGATCGATATCTTGGAAGTGCCGTATATTCGGAGAAAGTGTTCGGGCGAGATGATTTAGTCGCGAGCTGACGATAATGAACGGAACATCGGGAAGCCCGCGAGCCGCGGCTACGAGTGTCTCATAGTCGCGGTTTGTGTATCCGCCGGCAAAAACATAATCCCCGGTCCGGATCGCGTCCGGATCGACGGCCTCTATCGGGCCGCGACAGTATGGAAAGTACCGTACGTTGGCCACGGGTGACAACGCGGTAAAGTAGTCACGCTCGCCTGACGACTGCACCATGAGTGCGACGTTACCGTGGAGCAACCAGGCGAGAATTCGGCGCACAGCACGTCTTGTTCCCATCTGATGGATATAGAAATTGAAAAGATAGATATTCTTCCGGACGCCAAACAGAGAAAGAATCCGGGCAATCAGCAAGCACGGATAATGCGCGGAGTCTGTAATCAGCAATGTGTGAGGATTGCAGGCTGCCGGACTGAACAGCAGGCGGAAGAACTGTAGTGCGGAAGATATGCCCAAACCGAATTTTCCGGAAAAGGCGCGGTGGCGTCCAGGTCGGCGAAGTGGCAACAGTTTAACGCGGCAATATTTGGCCAGATGATCGGTCAGGGTTGGCACCGCGGCAAACGCCACGGAGGCGAATAATACGTGGGTTGATCGCAAAGCGTCCTTGTCACGCAGAGCGGGTGTGGTGCTGTCGCGGACCTGCGTTTCGTGGGGGGCGGAGACCATTGTCGGGAAGCGCTTAACGCCTTAAGGACCCACAGAGACATGCAAAGAATCAGGTGAGATACCGTTGATCTGCACGTACACCGGCCATGCTGCCAGTGTCACATCACCGGCATGCACGGCGTCCGGTATGGGATCCCCCATCATGTTTAGAACGCGAACGTGAGAGGTCTGCAGGTTTAGCGTTCCTTGCTGCTTCTTCCAGTTATAGGCAAGTATGAGGGACCCGTTCGGGGTCTGGAACACATAGGCCCGGTCGCCTCCGGGGTCGGTCATGGTGCGGCGATACTGTGCAGATCCAAGCAGCACCGTCATCGCGTTGTATGCGGGGATTTGTGGCGTAGGTTGCCAGTTTGCATCGAACAGTCCCCAGCCTCGTTCAGGATAGGCAATCGTCGGCAGGTTTTGGGCTAAGCCGAACCAGAATACCCGGCGTACTCCGGAAGCCATCGCTGCCGCGTATACCATTGGGATCTGTCTCGCGACGTTCCAGGGCGTTGTCGTTTTCTGGTTGTGTCCGACAAGCTGACGTTTGGCGCGAAAGTCATTCAGGTGAGATCCGGGTTCAGCCCATGGGATCCCCATTTCTGTGTCCCAGATGGGCATGGTGCGAAGCTCGTGTTCCTTAAGGGAACGGCGCATGCGGTGTACAAATCCGCCTTGAAGATTACGCCGATCGTAGTCTCGACCAAAGAATTGAAATGCGTGGGCCCCATGATAGGAGAGGACATCGATCTCGGTGAGCGCACCGTCTGCGGCAAGTTGACGCAGGAAAGATGGAATGCGTCGAGGCCCTGGAGCAAAATCGCCGTCGCGGCCCGCTATCGTGCTGGAAAATCCGACCAGGTGGGACGAGGGTGCGTAGCGCCGCTGCTCGGTACGGGTCAGCTGCACGATCTTCAGAAAATCCGGTTCTGTGAACTTCCAGCCTGGCTCATTCCATATTTCATAGTAAGGAATGCGGTTTCCGAAATGGCGAAAGACCGTCTCCAGGTACGCTTGGTAGCGATCGAGATCGAGGTAATCGCGCCCCTGTCCGGCAACCTGCCTGCGTAGTGGGCGTGGTCCGATGCCCGTGAGGAGGTTGAATCCCGGGCCTTCGGGTGCACGGCTGCGCATCCACGCCGGAATCCGGTCCGGTGTGTTGGATCCGAGCTCAAACATCGGCGACAAGCCATTCAGGTCGATCTCTCGTAACGCGCCTTCCGCCTGAGAAAAATTCCAGGTCTGCCCATTCGGGCTGAGGAGATCCGGCGACAGCAGCGAAAATATCCGCACGCTCCCTATGCCCATATTCCGCACCAGCCCGTAGAGATCCCGAGGACGCAGAAAGGCGCTGATAAAGGTTTGCAGGCCAGGCTCTTCCATACACAGGCCAAACAGCCTGTGGTTCGCGGACGATCCGGGGTCCGGAGTGATGACCGCGTAGCTGCGGGTGGTACTGGCAGCTTGATCGCCTGCATGGGGGACGGTGACGGAATCGACCTGGAAATAACCGCGTTCCGCAGTCGCCAAGGGGATGTCCGCCTTCCAGATTCCGTAACCGAGCGAATGTGCCGCCGCTGTTCCATGAGCAACCTCGATCCGCTGAAGCGGATTTGTGATCCGGAAACGGATCTCTTCAGGAACCGGCCCTCGGCCACGCAGTATGAAGCGCGTACGGCTGCCGACAGCGTAAACCCCAAGTGCTTGATCGAGCTGCGGCTCCATCCAGAGATTGGGATGCCAGGGCTTCGTGCCCGCGGTGGTCGGGCCTTGCAGGCTCAGGTCATCGACTAGGACGGCGTCCTTCGAAGATAGCCAGATGTACACAAGGTAGGGCCGTGGCCGTCCTGGTGCGGCGCGAAATGTTGCGTCGGTATGGTGTTCGCCCGGCTTAATGAGCAAGGTTTTCGAAAATACCCGTTCGTCCCGTGTGTTTGCCTGGATTGTCAGCGCCACTGGCGCAGATGAGCGGGTGAGCAGCCCGATTCGGTAGGTCCGGCCGGAAACGAGTGACATTACCTGCGGCGTTATACGGTATCCTCCATCGGGAAGCGCCGGAAGATAAAGTGAGTAGGCGCCGTCCAGCGCGGAGCGATGATCCAAACGCGCCAGTGGCGCCACCGTTTCGGCCGGTAGGTACCTGGGGTAACGATGCACTTGAATATCGACCATTCCAAGCTCGAAGCTTCCCCCAACGATATGCTGAGGCATCCCGTTGCCCCCGGTTTCCGCGGCGCCCGCCAGCGTGGCGTATCCAAATGTGACAGATAGAACAGCAAAGCAGATTCCCAATGTGCGCCCTAGCATCTCAACACCGCCTCATAGTGCTGAACCATGGTGTCGACCGAAAATCTGGTGGCCACGCGAGCCCGTGCGGCCGCACTGAATGCCCGCCTTGTTTCTGGATCCGTCAGCCGGCGTATCGCGACCGTCAAAGCCATGCTGTCGCCGGGCGGACAGAGAAATCCGCATTCCCCGTGAACAATCATCTCGGATGCTCCGCCTATATCGGACAGAATTACGGGCAAGCCAGTGGCCATTGCTTCAAGCGCTGCGTTGGAAAACGTTTCCACCGCAAGCGATGGAAGAACGAAAAGATCCATGGAGCTGAGAAGCGGTCTGACATCCCCGGATCGTCCGGTGAACTGAACCGCTTCCCCAAGCCCCATGCTGTGCACCAGTCCACGCACCGTGGCAAGTTGTGGGCCGTCGCCCACTAGCAAAAGCCGGACCGCAAGACCTTCCTGACGCAGCCGTGCGATGGCGTCCAGCAATACCCGATGGCCTTTTTCCGGACGAAATTGCGCAACCATCCCGAGCGTCAATTCCCTGCCTGACCGCGGCGGAGTCCCAGTCAGATCGGCTGGGGTGTAATAGTCTAAATCAACACCGTTGTAAATCACTGTGGTCCGGTCAGCGTGCAAGCGATAGCGCCGGACCCACGCCCGTTGCTGCGCAAAGCTGCCGAAGACCACCGTGTCAGCGTGCCGCATCAGAGGCGCGTACAGCAGCATCTGTAAGCGCTCATATGAGGAATGAAAGTCAGTCGTGTTGACGCTTACAACGTGGCGGAGCGGTAGAGAAAGCTTCCGTCCTGCTAGTCGTGTGTACAGCATGGGAAACTGGTTAACACTCCAAACGAGTGCGATGCGTCGCCGCTCAAGGTAATCGTGTAGCCGGCCCAGTACGTCACGATCGACACGTTTTCGCCGCGCAAGCTGCAGAATTTCCACTTCGGCTGCCACCATTGGCAGCAGGTCCTGGGGGTCTCCGAGCACACCCAGGTGCACTTCCCACCCTCTTCGGGCAAGACGGTTCGCCATGGAAACGGTTTTCTTCTCCGACCCCCCGACACAGAGGCTTGAGAGAACGAACATGCAGCGGTTTGCATTCATCGAGCCCGACGAAACTGAGGCGTAGCAGGTGCCGCGTTACGCGTGGAAGCCATAACTGGTGTGTTTGCGCTGGCCCGCGCCTCTGAGCGTTCGCGCACGTAACGCGCATAGCCGGCAAGGATGCCAAATGTAAACGACCAGATTATGTAGACGTTAATTGGAACTGAAAGCATAAATGTCCACAACACGATGAACATGGCTGACAGAATGCATTGATACAGAAGCCGGTCATGGGGGCGCACTGTTCTGCGAAAAAAGCGAAATACGTCCCGACCGAGCCAAGCCGTCAAAAACAGGCCCGCGAATCCGACTTCGACCCACATTTTTAGAAACATGTTATGGGTGGCGATCACTGTTCCCAGAATCTGGTAGATGTGGGCGTGATATGTGCCCCAGCCGAAGCCCACGAACGCGGCGAGTGGATGCAGTGTAAATAGACGCAGAATTGCTGCCCATACGAAAGTGCGACCAGAGGAGATGATGTCAATAGTCGAAAAGCCCTCGCTGCGCAGCAGCTGGTTCGTGTGGTGGTTGCCGGCGAAGAGCCTCATCCGGTCAAGCGCATCCTTAAGAAAATGACCGTGAGTGACCAGGGCGAACGTGAGAACTCCGACAGCGCCGAGCGCAAATACCCGAAGAAAGAACGCGTACTGTCGGGTCCAGATCATCAACAGGAAAAATTCTGCCGCCAGTGCCAGCATTGCGCCCCGGGAACCGGAAAGGGCAATCCCTGCAATGGAAGTCAGTATCAGGAACAGATACAGCAGACGCGCCCCCTGCAAACGGGAACGCACGTAAAGATAATACGTCAGCGGTATGAACATGGCCAGCGAATATGCCCCTTGGTTGGAGTAGCTCGCGTAGCTGGCAAAACGGGTGTGGCCCTGTGACAGCACATGCTGGTAGAAGGGATTTATGCCGGTAACGTAATAGCTGAGCGCCAGAATGTTGAGTAGACCGAAGGTGATGACAACGGCGCGCAGCGGGCGCAGACCGGCTTCGGGCCGCGCGGTGAGCAGGTAGGCAATTCCGTACAGCAGGAACGGGTCGAACAGTTCGTTCTTGTAGTCAACCAGCATGTTGAAGGCCACAAGGTGAGCACCGTCTGCCAGCACCGGTGCGTAAAGCATGCTGAGTGGGGCCAGTACGAGCAGCACCGCCATAGCTTTGCCCCCGGGAAGGCTTTTCAGCAGCGACAGACGGTTCATGTAGAAAATAAGAATCGAAACGCAGGCCAGGTAGAGGACCACGTTCTTGATGCTCAGTCCGGTAATGGCGCTAGGCGCGACGTACAATTTTGCAACCACGATCATAGCCAGGACGCCGAAAAACAGGATCTGATTCAGGGGGCGCATCGAGTTACTCTTTGAATCCTTGTCACTTTAAAGGTTGGTGAAATGGCAAAGACTGGTCGTGGCAGTAGTACGAAGTACTTTGCCGTGTTCATGGCGACTCTTTCCGTCGCAGAATCAGAGTCGAAATCTCGCCCACCGTCACCGCACGAGACAGGTGAACTAATAGGCCAAATGTTGCCACTGCTGCCATCGACCAAAACGCAAGGGTCAAAAGCCCATTTTTCGGTACTATGGCGAGCACTGCAGCGGTAAATGTTCCTGCAGTCACGATTTTGACGAAAGCGGACAGAAAGTCACCTGACGGACGCAGAGCGAGCGCCTTCCGCAGCAGCATCTGGACGATTACAACGGTAACGGCCTGGGCGACAGCTGCACCCGGGAGTCCATACGAATGTGTCAGCAGCAAAGTAAGCGGAACATCCACGGCCAGCGCTGTGACGCTGGAACCGAGGATTAGCAAAGGACGCTCCTCAAGTCGCGCGGCGACCCAGGTGAGTTCGTTTAGACCGTACCCAAGTCCGAAAATGCCAAGCGCCGTTAGAATAAGGAGCATGTGTTGACCGAGGGCCAGAACTATCTGGGGAAACCACAGTTGCAATAGCGGCCCAAGTACGTCAGCGAGCATGACCACGCCCAGGCACGCCAGAACGAGGAAGTACAGCTCGCAGCGCTCCCAGACGAACGCCGCGCGTGCACGACTGCCGGTATCCCAGAGACGGGGCAGATGGGAATTGAGATAGACCAGAAGTGGCTCGTCGGTAGCCGCAAGGAAGCGGGCAAGGACGTAGGCGATATTAAATGCTCCAAGCGCTCGTGCACCCAGGAAATACGGCACTACGAGACGCGGCACCGCAGCGAGGTTGCCCTCCGTTATCGCCATAGCCGCGAATGGCCAGGAGAAACGCAAGTACGTCCTGATGACCCGCCAGTTGAATCGTGGGCGCCCAACTTCCAGACCGAGAATCAGACACATGACTGCAACCACCGTCCACGAGGTTGCAGTCATGACAACTATGCCCGGGGTCAGGGTGCGCCAGACATAGATGGCTGCGGCAAAGGCCAGATACGGAAGGATGTCCTTCAAGAACCGGAAAAAGGCAGCCTGTTTCAGCCGCCGACGGCTGTTGAGGTAAATCTGCAAGAGCGATCCGATGCTTTCGGATACAATCAATGGGGCCGCCACGGCAATGGCCAGTTTAAATTTTCCGCCCAAAAACAGGTGGCTGAGTGTTCCGGCCGCAAGAAACAGCGTCGTACAGAGCGCCAGTGCAATGATGGTGCTGAAAATGATCGGTGACCAGAAGATTTCCCGTAGCCGCTCCGTCTCATGTTCATCCACCGATGAGCCATAGCGCAGCACTGCCTGGCCGAGCGCGAGTTGCGCAAAACCGGTCAGGATAAGTACGTTGGTCGTGACCTGGACGTAGGCGCCGTAGGTGGCAAGCCCTAGGGCATGCAGGATGATCGGGATCAGAAAGATGCCCTTCAGCCTGTTGGTCCAGCTGAGCACCACGATCGCCAGAGAGTCCGTGGCCTTCTTCGTCAGCATCCTGGGTGCCTACCCTCCATCCTCGGATCGCGGAGGGGAACCTGTTTCAGGCCGGCCGTTCCACGACAACCGTGCTTCCCTTCACGTTACCCCGCTCACTGAATAACGTCTTTGTCGGGGCGTCATACCAGGTCATGGCGCCGTAGCGCGCGGCGTTGTTGTTCAGTCCCAGGTATAGCCGCCCCCCCGGGCGCAAATGCGAAAGTGCATCATCCAGAAAGAATTCCCATTCCGCCCGAGACCACTCATCGGACCGTTTGTGGTTGTTGAAGCACACCAGAAACGCCGATATGAGATCAAATGTTCCGTCGACTGCCAGCGCCTCATATGGGCGTATCAGCAATGATTGTTTTTTGCACCGATGAGCATAAAACATCTGATCATAAACCAGTCTTTCGATGTCTGAAAAGAAATTCTCCGGGATGTCGATGCCTAGAGCCTCGTGTCCAAAATGCCGACACACAGCCAGGAAATAGCCTGGTCCGCACCCAAGATCAAGGATACGTCGGCTGGGTCCGGCGTGTAGACCGGCCCGAGCCGCCTGGACAATCGCGCTCCGTAGCCAGAAGGCGTGATCCGGATACTTGGCCGCACTCTTAGGATCGCGCTCGTAGTCAGATCGTACTTGCGTGCGTAGCCGATCCAGGGCTTTAGCATCGATTTCGTGCAAAATTGAGCGATAGGTCTTTTCAAGCGACTTGGCGCCGAATCCGGAACAGCCGATCAGTTGTCGCTCCCACCTGAGGTGCTCGTATACGCGTCGCGGAAGAATGTATTTGGCCAAGTCACGCGCCGCCATTTTTGGGGTTCCTCCGTCGTATGTGCATCTCAGCATCCGCGATTAGTTGCCCGTACAGCGCGCGGTAGCGTTCCATCATTGATGCAAACTGATCGTAGCGTAGACGTCCGGAAACGGCACCAGCCGCAAGCCGTTCACGAAGATCGCCGGTCTCTGCCATACAGCGGATGTGTTTGGCCAAAGCCTCTGCATTGCCTTTTGGAAAAAGAAGGCCGTTACGCCCATTTTCGATCATGCCTGAAATGACCGTGATATCACTTCCGATCGCCGGCAGCCCATTGAATAGTGCTTCAGAGAGCGCGAGCGGACGCGCCTCGGCCAGTGATGGAATGATGAAAACATCCGAGAGCGCGTAGTATTCATGTACGCGTTCATGTGGAACCTTGCCAGTAAACTGCACCCGATCTGCAAGTCCGGAATCGGTGATCCGGCCGCGCAACGGCTCTAAAAGCCCTCCGTCGCCAACAAACAAAACGTAAATCCGGTGTTGTCGCATAAATTCAGCGCCCAGTCGCTCGAGTGCGGCAACCAGAACGTCGGGACCTTTGAAGGTTTTTACGGTACCGAGGCACAGAAATACGAGATCATCGGGCGGAACATGACGCAAAGCCCTTAGCTCCGCGCGGCTGTGTTTCGGGCGCAGAAATGGCAGGTAGGAATGGATTGTTTCGACCGGGTAACCGTACCGGCGCATATACTCATCAGAGATCATGTCCGATACTCCGATACGTGCCGCCGCGTGGCGGAAATAGACCTTATGCAGCCAGTCGGGTTTCGCCGGAAGCATGTGGCCGCTCGAAATCCGCAGGACATACGGAATGCCGTACCGTCGTGCCAGCGCCATTACATGGTAGTACTGAAAGAGGTGCCCACTCGAATAGGGGATATGGATCAGGCCAATCCGGTCACGGTTACGCCGTATGAAGTCCACGTGGTGCGCCAGAGTAAACACGGTTTGCAGACGGCCGAAAGGACTGCGGATATCGCGGACACGGATCCGAAATTCGGGAAAACGCCGGTCGCACTCGGCCAGCACCGCCAACGGAAAATGTTTGCTGAGCGTTTTGGCAAAGTAATAGTGGAAGATCTCAATGCCACCCGTGTGGCAGGGATAGAGTACGTTGGTCAGAAGCACGATCCAGTTTCGGCCATGCCGCCTTGTCGCGCCCTCCGGGTTCACATGGGCAGCTTCCCGGTTGGCCACGTTAGGCTGTTGTGCCCGGCCTAGTCCAGCGATCAGCGTGGACGGACGGCTTGGCCTGCGCACCCCGCTCACCATCGGGCATTTTTGCCCATGAACCTGGACGCGTCGATATCATCCTGATGATTTCGGGCCAGAACGAGCATCTCCATGAGTACCTCATCGGTCAGAAGATGAGGTCGAAGGCCGAGGGCATCGAAGGCAGCGTGCGCGGGGTGGTAATAATGACTTTCCGATTCCATCCGCGGATTGGGAACCGACCGGATTTCAACCTTAAGGTCGAGCGCGCTTGCAGCATTCGCCACCTGTTCCGCCAATTCACGAACTGAAAACGTCTGGGTGAACTGGTTCATCACACGCAGTTCGCCGGCTGATGGCGGTGTGTCGATCGCAAGGCGCACGCACTGCAAGGTGTCAAGCAGGTTAAGATAACCGCGCGTCTGTCCGCCCTCTCCGTAGACGGTCAGTGGATACCCGGCGGCCGCCTGAACGACAAACCGGTTCAAAACCGTACCAAACAGTTCATCATAGTTCAGAAAAGGCAGAAGCCGGTGTTCCTGGCGGTTTTCCGGGGTAAAAACGCCGTAAACCGGCCCCTGCATGAGATCTGTGACACGCAATTTCCAGGTGCGTACGTAAAACCAGATCAGATCAGTATCCTGGATCTTGGTCGTGTGATACAGCGACCCAGCAGCGCGTGGGTACAAGAAGCGGTCCCGTCGGCCCTTGTGTTCGATTTCCAGCCAGCCTTCTTCGATATCGATATTCGGGGTGCCATATTCACCCATGGTTCCGAGTTTTACGATATGGGTCTGCGGGCAGAATTCCCGCACCGCAAAGATTACGTTCGCAGTTACAGTGAGATTGTTCTGCAGCGTCAGCATCGCGGCTCGACGGTTCAGCATTGAGTACGGGGCGGAAGGCTGCTCAGCGTAATGTACTATGCACTCCGGCTGTGACGATGCCATGACAGATGAGATGAATTCCCATTCACGCAGATCGCCAACCTCATGCCGGATCGTGTACCCAGAAAGCTTCTGCCAAAGTTTCACGCGCTCCGGCAGTGGCGGTACGGGGTAGAGAGGTGCAACATTCTCCTCCAAGCACATCTTGCGCCGCAGGTAATTGTCCGCCACCGTCACCTCGTGGCCGCGTGCCGAAAGATCCATCGCAGTGGGCCAGCCGAGATAACCATCACCGCCGAGAATCAGAATTTTCACGGCGCCGCCCTCCGATACTGCGGCCATATTCTTATGGCGCAGTATCGATGTCCCAAGCGTGTGAATCCGCCGCGTCTGTGAGGCTTAGCGGCCATCGGCCGCCTCCGACCGTGCTGCCTCGTCAAGAATGCCAGAGGAAATCAGAAAGTCCTTGATCTGTTCGATGCCCATGCAGTCCTCGGAAGACGAGATATAAGCCCTTTCTACGCCAGGATGAACCAGGTTCGGGTAGACGTGATCAACATGCTTGTACATGAAACGGTGCGCAGGAAGGGTCACAAACATGTCTTCAAGTTCCTGGGAGCGGTGGGTTTCCTCATCACTCATCAATTCCTCGTAGAGTTTTTCGCCTGGCTTTGAACCTATATAGGTCATTTTGATATCGGCGGGATCCCGTCCATAGCGCGGTGCCAGCAGCTCGATCATCGCCTGCGCAAGATCCAGAATTCTTACCACAGGCATCTTGGTGATAAACACTTCACCGCCGCGTGCGAGCATCACCGCGCGGATCACGAGCGCGGCAGCTTCTGATACCGACATGATAAAGCGCGTCATGCGCTCGTCCGTGACCGTCAGTGCCTGGCCTTCGCGAATCTGTTTCGCAAAGATCGGCACTACGGAGCCGCGCGAACCCAGTACGTTTCCGAACCGGACGCTTGCAAGCACGGTGGAACCGTGCGAGCCGGTGATGTTAGCCGCCGTAATCAGCTTTTCACCCATCAATTTGGTCGTACCCATGACGCTCGTCGGGTTGACCGCCTTGTCGGAACTCGTGAACAGTACGTTGGCCACGCCCGCCCGGCGCGCGGCATGAATAACGTTTTGCACCCCGTGAATGTTGGTCTGTACCGTGTCGAATGAATTGTATTCGGCGAGATAGACGTGCTTGTGCGCAGCAAGATGAAATACTGTGTGCGCGCCCACGAATACTTCCTCGAGTTTATCCCGGTCCCGCACGTCCCCGAGGAATGCGCTTACGCGGCCGCCATTAGTGTAGCGTTGCCCCTGCAGGAATAGCGCCGATTCGTTGTTGTCGAGGATCCGGATTTCTGCCGGCTGGTGCTCGCGCAGCAGAACGTCCACGAGTTCAGATCCAACGGTACCCGAGGCGCCCGTCACCACGATGGTCTGGTTTTTGAAGTAGTCGCGATTCACAGCTTGGCCCCCACATGGTAGTTTTCTCGAAACCATGCCCACGTCTGCTCCAGGCCTTGGTGCAGTGACATCTTCGGCTCATAGCCGATCTGGCGGCGGGCTTTGGATATGTCGGAAAAGCTGCGGACGATTTCACCTTTACGCGCACCCACGTGCCGGATTTCCACCTGGATCCCGAGATCGCGTTCCACGACGCGACGCACCTGTGCAGCGATCTCGTTGACCGTGCTTTCGTGAAATGTCGCGATCTGAAAGGTTTCGCCACCCGTGTCGGAATCAAGTGCCCCAAGGATGGCGGAGCACAGATCGTCGATATAGATGAAATCCCGTGTCTGTTCGCCGTCCCCGTAAATAATAAGCGGTTCTCCTTCAAGCGCTGAACGGAAGAAACGGGCAACAACGCTGCCTTTATGGGCCGATCCGGGACCATAGACATTCGAGAAGCGTAGAGCGGTGGTGCGGATTCCGAATGAGTGAAAGTATGCGCTGCAATATCCTTCCCCGGAAAGCTTTGATGCTCCATAGGGGGACATGGGGCGGGCCGGAAGACCTTCGTGCACCGGAGGCGTAGTTTCGCCCAGCGGGGCGCTTGAGGAGGCAAAAACGAACTGTCGTGTGCCCTGTTGCACGCAGGCTTGTAGCAAATTAAGCGTACCGAGCACGTTAGTCTCACAGTCGAACAGCGGTGATTCGATGCTTGGCATGACGCCGCTCTGGGCGGCGAGGTGCACGGTTGCCTGGGCCCCGGTGAGTGCTGCGGCACAGGCGGCCGGATCGCGGATATCTCCGATCATGAGGTCGATTTTGGTGCTATCTGCAGGCCAGCCGGACGCCTGCTGAACGGTAGCCACGCGTGCGAGCTCGCCCTGTGTTCCGACAGAAAGATTGTCCAGAATCCGGACACGGTCGCCACGATTCAGCAGAATTCGTGTCAGATTGCGGCCGATGAAACCGCAACCTCCGGTAATCGTAATCGATTTCATCGTGACCTAGTCCTTAAGAATGGTGAATGGATGCAAGCTCGTTCTCAAGTCTGCGGCGGTCGCGGCGATAGAGCCAGTATCCAAGCGGATAGAGGAGGAGAAATTTCCACCGGGAGGGCACGTCCGCCATCTGACGTGACAATGGAATGGACGCGTGTAGCGAGAAGCGAACATAATTTGCATAGTACTTGATCATGAACTTGAGCGGGAAACGATATGGGTAATCGAGAAGCTCTTTGTAGTATTGTGTTGTAGTCGGGGCGCCGTCGATCTGGTGTGCGAGGGCACGATCCGACAGTCCCTCCTGTTGGTACTCCTTTACGGTAATGCGCTCGTTTACATAGCGGGTAAGGTACCGGCGCCCGATCCGGTTCCAGATCAGCTGTTCGCCCACGAAGGCGCGCTGGTTTTCCGGAAAGGGAAATTCCCGCAGCACTTCCGTACGCATGATGCCTGCACGGTTTCCCGACATGCCGTAATATAGGCGGATCCCGACCGGATCGGAGTCTACTATGTCTTCGGCCGGGTGGTTTCCCTCGATTTTTCCAGACTCGAATTCCGATAGGCCGACGACCCCAGCATAGCGAATCTGCTGTTCCCCGGGAATTTCAGCCCAGCGCCGCATCAACCGCTCCAAGGCATCAGGACGGTACCAGTCGTCCGAGTCCAGTCCAGCCAGAAAAAACCCACGGGCCTCCTTCGCGCCACGGTTGATGGCTGTGTGCACGCCGCCATTGGGTTTACGAACATAGCGGATTGGGATGGATCCCTCAGCGCTCAGTTTCCGCACCGTTTCTTCGGTATTGTCCGTGGATCCATCGTCAACCACCAGCCATTCGAAGTCCCGAAAGGTCTGTAACACAAGGGAACGATAGACGCGCTGGAGCAAGTGCGCACGATTGTAGGTCGCCGTGAAAACCGTGATGGCGTACCGAAAGTCCTGACGGTTCAGGGCGGCCTCCCTTTTTAGCAGGTGGTCCATGGCATCGGATAGTGGCGATTTACGCACGCCACGTGGATTCCCGGTTTCAGGCATATCCGATGGATCTCGCCGCCCGCGTCGATGGACCCTGCGAAGCGCCTTACCATCACGAACCTGAAAAGGTATCGGGCATTTCCGTTCGAGGGCTCACGGCACAGACCTGCCGGACGTGGCGCCTGATTTTGAGTAACGGAGAGCAGGTGCCGAGCCCGATCTCCAAAAACCGGGACTGGATCGTCAGAACTCCCCGGTGTACAAGATCGATCGGGTCTGGGTTTGTTGCCTGCATCAGCAGATGCAATATCTATGGTCTCGGGAGAGAACCTTCAGTGGACACGGAGCCGATAATGACGGGGCGACGTACGTATCGGCCAAGGTGCGAATACACAGAATATCTCGAACGCAGGGAGGCTGTCTGTCTGGTGATCACCCGCATGTCCGGTGTTCCGTCTTCCGGGGGTTGTTGTATGCAACTCACAACTGTTGCATCCGGTGGGCCAATTTTGTGTGACCGGATAGGCGATAACAATCGGAGGATGAGCCCGCTGAGCGGGCGCAAAATCCGTCAGGGAATCCTCCGAGCGTGTCAGATGGGAAAAATCCGAAGGACTGCTAGGTCATTGGCGGGCCGGGGTAGTGCCGTACCGGGAACCCGGTGCGCACGACCCTGCTGTGGGCACGCTACCGCCATGAGGCGTGGTAAACAGACCATCCCCCTAAGACATCATGAAAGCTTATATATGGT
This sequence comes from Pseudomonadota bacterium, assembly GCA_021785515.1. Lineage (GTDB taxonomy): Bacteria > Pseudomonadota > Gammaproteobacteria > Acidiferrobacterales > UBA6901 > JAJYCY01. The sequence continues at coordinate 55,110 of JAJYEX010000003.1, forward strand.
GTAGGCTCGACTTTCCCCGAGACCCACTTTGAGCGCGACCACCACGCAGCGCCCTCGTGTCCATTCTAGCAGAGTCCTGCGGGGCTTTGACAAATCGGGCTGTTTTGCAACCCGATGGATCGCACAAGAAAAGCCATTTCCGTTTTCTTACAAGCGTCCTGCGCGGCCTCATGTTGACCGGGTTTGAATCAGCGGAGTTACGGGTGACTGCGAGGCGAAAATGGGGTGGCTAGAGGTTCACCAATAAAGATGCCCTGGCCAGGCATAGCCACGCTTTTCCAGTAGGCTTCGATCAAGGTCTCGCCTTTCAGGTAGTAGCGCATTACGACACCAGGGCTCGGAAATTTGTCCAGAAAATTACACGGCTCCACTACGGTTCCGTAGCTACCTGTGGCGCCGGCCTCAAGCCAGGCGAGACTGCTCATCTGGGCGCTGTGGATCAGCACGCCACCGGTGGACGTCAGATGATCGGCAATTGCGCCTGGCAGGAAATGGTTGCTGCGCAACGCTCGCACCCGCTTAATACCAGTGAAATAAAACAGCACGTCTTTCTTGCCGGTGATGTAGTTCGCCCGCACAATCCGAAGCCGGATCTTCTTGCCCAGTTCGCTGACAATTTCCGGATACATCGCGGCGCGCACATTACGTGCCTGATCCGAGGTGCTCAGGAGATAGCCTGTGCCGCGCGGAAAGGTGCCGTCGGAGGCTACACCCCGATCGATGAGGCGCCGGACTGCCCGGAAGCTGGTTCCTGCAAGTGCCATGGTCGGACGGATCCCGAAGTCCGTATAGGGGGCATGGCTCGGGGAATCGAAATAGGGGTCATATTTGGTGGGCCGGCAGCCGCTCGCGCAATAGGCGCGATGGAAGCCCATGGCAAATGCGGTCGTGATGGACATGCATCCCACCCGGTAGGGCGCGGCCCAGGTCAGCGCGTACGCCTGGACGTTGGGCGGTGTGCGGGCGTCGACCCGTGTCTTGATGGCGCGAAATTGGGCAGGAGCCATCACCGCTGAGCCGGGCTTGAAGCGGATATGGATCATGTTGGCGTTCGGGATGTGGCGCATTGCCTGGTAGTACTCACCAATTCGCTCGCTGAGCGGGTCATCGTCGTTAACGATGACTGCGAGATCCTGTGGCCCGAGGCGCGGCGTCTGGCGGCTGGGCTGGGCCGCTTTAGCGATAAGTGGAGTTATGCTAACTAACTGTAAAACAATAATAATGCACCGAAGTGCTGGAATGTTTCGAATCATCTGTTGTGTTGACTTTGAGCTTCTGTAGCGCCTAGTATAGGTTGAGGGTTCGATAAAGATAATTAATCCGCGAATCCTCAGCAAAATCAGCCCAGTCAGGGCTGATTTGAGTAGCCCGACACAGTCTGTCCGGCGCGGCGCATGATGCCGGCCACCGTAAAGAATGACTACATAAAATACCGATCCATGTTGGGCGTAGTAGTTGAAAGCAGGGTTGTTCGTGCCGGATCTTTGGAAAGGCCAGGGTGCGCAGGTTGCGCGGCCGACCAGACACCGCTCGCGCAGAGGGGTGCAGGCAAGGATGGACACGAGCCATTGTCAACGCTGATGAAGAAGGAGAGGAGAAAAGATGTCTACGACCGCAGAAAAGGTTTCGCAGCTCGATACCAAGCAGCTTGAGAAATTCATCGACCTGCGCCTCGAAGAGACGCTTCCCAAAAAGCTCGCGGAGCTTGAGGCCAACAAGACCCCGAGCATGGCGCTGATCGCGACCAAGGGTACGTTGGACTGGGCCTATCCTCCGTTCATTCTGGCGTCCACGGGTGCGGCACTGGGCTGGGACGTCAAGGTATTTTTCACGTTTTATGGTCTGTTGCTCCTGAAAAAGGAGATCGGGGCAGAAGTGAGCCCCCTGGGCAATCCGGCGATGCCCATGAAGATGCCCTTCGGGCCAAAGTGGTTCCAGAACATCCAGTGGCCGATGCCCAACCTGCTCATGGGCAATATCCCCGGATTCGAGAAGGTCGCAACCAGTCTCATGAAGAAAACCTTCAAGAACAAAGGTGTGGCTTCGGTCAAGGAACTGCGCGACCTGTGCATCGAAGCGGGCGTCGAAATGATTGCCTGCCAGATGACGGTGGATGTGTTCGGTTTCAGCAAAGACGAATTCATCCCGGAAGTGAAGGACTATGTCGGCGCCGCGTCGTTCCTGCCGATTGCCTCTAAGTCGGATGTCTGCTTGTTCATCTGATCCCGCGATCCAGGCTGTAGGTACTTATGCAGAACACCATGCGTCGTATCCGGCGCATGGTGTTCTGTTTCCCTGTGCATTATGTTCCGCACTGAGTGTATCGCAGGTTTTTTGGGCTGAGGGTGGATCAGGTAAGGGCTTGGTGTGCGAGCGGTTCAAGCGCACCGCGATCTGGGAGGTCCACCGCCCAGCTCGTCATAGGGCCATGTCCGAGGCCCCGGATATTTATCCTGTGATGCGCCGGGATGGTCGCTAAGCGCTTTCTATCGCCGGACTGCGGAAAAGACCCCCTTTACGCTTCTCATTCGCCACATCTTCCACCATTACCGCCGTGATACGCTTGGCCTGTTCGGCGTAGCCGAACACGAGCGCCGTGTCGCACAGCACATTGATAAGTCGCGGTACACCGCCGGTATTGCGAAACACAGTCTCGCTGGCTGCGCTGTCGAACAGTTCCGGATCGCCACCGGCTGTCACAAGGCGGTGACGGATGTAGTTGCGCGTTTCTTCGGCATTCAGCGGCTCGAGGTGGTAGTCAACCGAAATGCGCTGGGCAAACTGCTCTAGGTCGGGCCTGCGCAGCATGTCACGCAGGCCAGCCTGCCCCACCAGAAAGACCTGCAGTACCTGATCCTTGTCGGCGTTTACGTTGGACAACATCCGCAGTTCCTCAAGCGTATCGGCCTCCATATTCTGAGCCTCGTCGATGATGAGAACCGTGCGACGATTGCGGGCATATTCCTGAATGAGAAAATCGATAAATGTTTGATACAAGGACACCTTGTCCCTGCCCGCATACTCAAGGTTGAAGGCCATCAGCACCCACTGCAGCAGTTCGCCGCCGGACCGGTGGGTGTTCGAAATTAGCCCCACTGTTACCTCACGGCCGAGCTGGTTCAGCAGCTGGCGAATCAGCGTGGTCTTTCCGGTCCCTATCTCCCCGGTAATGACGCTGAAGCCCGCCTGGTTCATGAGGCTGTACTCCAGCAACGCCAGCGCCATGCCGTGTTTGGGGCTGGGATAGAGAAAGCTCGGATCGGGCAGAAGCGAGAACGGCTTTTCCCGGAACCCGTAGAATTTCTCGTACATATTCGCAATGCCTCTAGGCAGTCCAGTTTGACCTGCACGGCCAAACCCCTGCGGAATGCTTCTGTGCCGGCCTTTTTCCTAAAACCCAGGGAGTCCCGCGCAGCCGGTCGGACAAACTGCGCGTCTGCGGGTGCTGATCAAAGTTCTTGCGCACCATTTTCCTGTCACCGGCCCAGCCGGCCGACTCGAGCCCAGCCTGTGCTGCGGAGCCGTCACGCTAATTCGACCCAGTCAGCCGTCTGTCCGTTCCGGTCTACGGCTGGTCCACGCCCGGAAGCGTTTGCCGATTGCTTCAAAAAATCCGCCAGCGCTTGCAGTGTCGGTGCTGCGGCTGGACTGGTTCTCTTTTGCGCGGATTTTCGTGCGCGACTTGTTTAAAACAGTTCCGATAAGCTGGGTATTCTGTATCAGAAGCTCAGTGGTGTGCTCTATTTCGTGTGTTGTGGCTCGGCCTTCTTCAACGACCAGCAGCGCCGCGTCCACGTAGGGAGAGAACGCGATGGCGTCGGCAGCAGAGAGCAGCGGAGGCAGGTCGAACAAAACGATGCGGGAGTTGTAGCGGGATTTCAGTTCTTCCACCAGCCGCACCATTTTCGGTGAATTGAGCATCTCGGAAGACTGTTCCAGCGGCTTGCCGCCCGGAAGTATGACAAATGATCCTATACCCGCGGGATGCACCAGTAGCTGCGAAATCGGTACATCACCGGTTAGGTAGTCGCTCAAACCAAATTCCGGATTGATACCAAAATAGGTGTGGATGCTGGGGCTCCGCAGGTTGGCGTCGACCAGCAACACGGTGTAGTCGACCTCCCGTGCAAGGCTGATGGCCAGGTTAATGGCGGTCAGGGTTTTGCCTTCGCCGGCCACGGGGCTTATAACTGCCAGCGTATTCCAGTGCTTCTCGCGCAGACGTTGCAGGACCTGGGTGCGGAGAATCTTGTAGGATTCCGCAAATTTTCCCGAGTCAAGCCCAGTAAGTACACGCATCTCCCGCAAGAAATGGAGTGGGACTTCCTCCGTGCGGGTCTGGGTATAAACGATCCGGTCAGCAGCAGGTGCCGGATTGCCCGCGGTGTCGGACATCACCAACGTTCCGCCGGCCTGGAGGCGTTCCGTCCGTGCTTTTTCAAGCGCCTGTTTGATGCGTTCCATAGTTAATCAGCCCCATGTTTCATATGTATGGCGGAACACCGCGGGGTCTGTATCGAAGAAACGACAGCCAGATCAGTTCCAGACATCGCGGCCCCTCGTTTGTAGCGCAGGTCTCATGAAAGTGGAGTATAGGTTTCAGCAGATCTTATTGTTCTGCCCGCTACGGTGACTCAGCTGTGCACAAACCCGGAGAGAACACGAACGCCCTTGAACCACAATACGTCCCAGGGAATCCACAGAATTTGGATAAGCACCACAGCGATGACCAAAACCGCAATACTGGAAACGACCGCCATGCGCCTCACTTTCTCGTGGTGCGCACGATCCACACCGTTTTCGATGTAGGGGATCACGGACAATGGCGCGGCGCCGGTGACCGCCGACAGGCCGCGCGCACCGTAAACCGATTTGTCGGTGCTTTCGGCCACAGCTGCATATCCAAGACCGCTGGCCAGCGACAAAATGATCCCAAGGGCCACAATAGCCAGACGGTTGGGCTTGATCGGTTTCTGTGGCAGGTCTGGTGGGTCGATCATCACAAGCCGTTCACCCTCCTGGGCCTTCTCCATCTGCTCACCGATTCCGGCATCCATCTGCTTGTTCTTCAACTTCATGAATTCCAGCTGGGAGGTCTCGTAATCGCGTCGAAGGTCACGATATTTGCGCTGAACTTCAGGTGTCGCCGAGAGATCCTCCTCGAAGTTGGTGATCTTGGCTCTCAGCTGGTCGCGCTGCTTGGTCACCGATGCAATGTTGGTCCTGACGCCCTGAAGCTGTGCGCTGAGCGTGATATATGCCGGGTTCTGGGGTTTCATTGCCGGAGCTGAAGACTGTTTGGCGGTATCTTTCTTTATCTCCGCCTGAAGCGCAGTCAATTCCATCTGTAGCCGTACCACATCTGGATACTTGGCCGAGTATTTCTGGCGCTCTGCGGCCAGAGTAGTGCGCAGTTGCGCTTCTTCCTTTACTAACGCGCTGGTGTCCGGAGCCCCGCCGACCTGCTTCTTGAGACTGGCAATTTCGCGTTTCAAGCGCACTACATCCGGGTAGTCAGGATAATACTTTGCCCTCGCCACGGCGTACTCAGTCTCAAGCATCTGCAGTCTGCTGGCGGGATCCATGACGGCCTGGCCGTCCGGTCCGGCAATAGGAAGGTATGGGTCGATTTGATCAAGCTGCCCCTGCAGGTAGGTTTTACGATCCTCAAGTGACTGCAATCGGTCATCCGCTTCAATGATCTGATCTTCGTTCCGATCCATGAGCTCCATATTCATCTGCTGCAGTCCGGGGAGGCTTGCAGCATGTTTTTCCTTGAATGTGGCTATCTTTGCTTCAATCTGATTGATGTGAGTTTGGAGTTTCTTGACCTGACCGGTAAGGAAGTCGTATGTGCCCGCTGCCTGCGCCGCGCGGGTTTTAAGGTTTTCATTCAGATACAGCGTAGCCAGTTCGTTGTCCACCTTCTGCGCGATGCCTGGCTGGTCGCTGTCGTAGGACAGTTTAAAGGCGATAATCGCATCCTGCGGCTGGCCAGTCGATGGGTTGACCACCTTGGCGGTAATGGGCTTGAGCTTGATGTCGTGACGCATGAGCTTGATGAGCTCTTCCGTCGTGTCGCTGTTGCGCTTGCTCGGGTAGAGATTGAACTGCTTAATCATGCCAAGCAGGTTGGCGCGCGTCATGACTTCCTGGCTGACGACCTTGATGCGCTGCCAGGCGTAGGCGGTGATTGTCGAGCGGACGAGGGCTTTCGGGATTTCCTGCTCTTCGATAAGGATCGTTGCCGATGAGCGGTACACCGGGGGAATTACAAATGCGACGATTATACTGATGATCACCAATACTGAACTGACCAGCAGTATTGCCTTGCGTCGCCGCCGCAGGGCGTCCAGGATATCGCCAAAACCCTTGGTTGGTTCTGTAGTTTCTTCGTTCATGCTGCTAGCTCGTTCACGGTTGTCGGCACTGCCACGGTGTGGTGGCTTTGTATCGTGGGTTCGGTCAGGACAGATCCTCTCAGTCCGTTCACCACGAATACCGGTTACCAATGCATTATAAATAATAGTGTTAAAGTTGTTGCGGTGCTCCAATACCGGGTGCCTAGGCTTTCTCGGATTCCACCGGCCTACGCTAGAAAGCTCGGGGGGCTATCCTCCAAAATCCCGGCCGTAACGGTACTTGCATCACACTCCGCGTTTGCCCGCGGAGTTGGCCGCCGTTATGGTCCGTATCCCCAGCGGCTATTCTTTCGGGTTACCGGCGGGGACGGCTCGTAGTTTTAGTTTAATACCCAGCCACTTTGTACCCTATGCCAGAGCTTCTGGGCTGGCGGCCTTTTGCGACTGATCGCTATCGGAGCGAATCTGTCGCCGTAATACAGGCTTTTGAATGCGGCTAGCGGTGCCCGTCTAGACCTGTGTATATTCTATCAACTCCGGGCGGATTTCTCGAAAAATCCTCAACTTTGTTCCGGGGTAACCCATAACCCACTGATTGTTATCTCGAAAGAGTTAGATAGGGCCAGCTATACTTCAGCGTCAGGTAAACAGAACTGGACTTGGCCGGTATCATATTATTCGATCCCGGGCCGCCCGAGTCATATTTCACCCATATGTACTGGTATTGCGCGCTTACCTTAAGGTTCCGTGTCCACTCCCATCGCAGTTCAGTCGAGGCACCGTAGTAGTCGCGATTTAGTTCAGTCACGCTGGTGCCTACTGCACGGATACGGTAGGCATTGACGGATGCCAGGCCAAGCAGGCGCGGTGAGATCTGCCAATTATCGCCGAGCGTGCTGGAATCAATCAGGACCTGGGTTCCGGCACCGCTGGGGGAGATGGATCTGCCAAAGGCCAGATTTACGGTGTTTCGTTCGAACTGCTTTGTCAGGGTCGCATTGTAGATCGTGCCGGAGTTCTTGCTGAATGCTGTCTCGGCATAACATTGCCCGAAATAGGCCAATATGAATGGATTGCACTGCCTCTCGGCGCTACGGGTGCCTTGTGCGCCAACAGACAGACTGCCCGTGAGCGTATTGGAAAACTGGTGGTTAAGACCAATCATGGCCGTGGACGTATTCGATTTGTCGTACTCCTGGGCAAACTGCAGTACCGGGACTTTGAAGTACGAGTAGCCTACGGACCCGATTATCTGGTTACGCGGGGTGACTTGATCGGACAACTGCACATTGACCGCGTTCTGACTGTAATTGAACAGCCCAGCCGTCGCGGCTTTGAGGTAGCCGGCCCCATCGTACTGATAGCTGAGCTGGAGGTTCACGTTTGGGGTGACTATCCAGGTCCAGGTTGGAGAGAGGGTGCGTGTAATACGCTCTACCTGTGTGTGGACCAGTCCGACATCAGCCACATAACTTGTGCCCGTCAGGACTGACTCCTTGGCGTAAGTTCCGGTGAGGGCCCAGGTGCTACGGAGAGTCTGGTAATTGGATTGCAGGTTCAAATACTGGTTGTTCGTATTGAGGTCGCTGTGTCCCCCGTAGCGGGTACTTTGCCATTGAGCAGTCCCGCTCAGATTCCATGCCTCCTGTTGTGCGCTGACGTCCACGCTCGGGCTCAGAATCGTCCCCGTGACGGCTGGCCCGGGAACCGGAGTCAGCAAAATATTGTCGTTGTAGAGTTCCTGGAGGCTGACGGCAGGGGTTATCGACCACTCGGTCGATCTCGCAGCAGGAGCCGCGACAAGTGCCGCCACAAACCCAAGTATTGGCAGCAGCGCCGGCGGGATCAACCGGTGCGGAGTCGGGTGCATTCTGGTCATGGCACTGCTCGGTTTAAGGGTATAGTGGAGGGCCGGTCCGGGTTATCGACCGCCCTGGAATCGTGCCTGCGTGTGGAATCCGGCAGATTCGGGGCAGGCGTATCGAGCAGCAGTGCAGCGTGCCTGTGTGTTGCACTCCATCGGGCTACGCGGGTCCCTACGGTACCACCACCACGTCGCCCGATTGCAGGACAATATTCTGTCCAAGATGTTCACCGTCTTCGACCTGACCGTACTTGAACGGAATGGCTGTTTCCGTTCCATTTACCCGGCGCAGAATCTTGATGCTGTTCTCCGAGGCGAACGGGGTCAGTCCTCCCGCCTCACTGAGCACTTGCATGACGTCCAGATTGCGATCGGCAACGAATGCGCCGGGCTGCTTCACTTCGCCGAGCACAAACACCTTGTTCCCATTCTCTTGTTTGACCGCCACCGTTACCACCGGGTCAGGCATGTACTTCGCGAGCGCGGTGGCCACTTCCTGCTGGACATCCGGAATGGTCCTGCCGGCTGCGTGGATATCTCCCGTCAAAGGAAAGGACACGGTACCATCAGGAAGCACCAGTACGTCCCCATCGAGATCCTTTTCCTTCCAGACAGAAATGGTGAGCACATCACCCGGCTGGATGAGGTAAGGCGACTGAAATTTTGCGGTGGGCTGAGCCCGGTGTACATCCCGGGCAAAGGCGGGGTTCAGTAAGCCCAGCCCAGCGACGAACAGCACAACAAGAGCGCGGGATTTCATAATTTCGACGTTCTGCCTAGTGGGTTGTCTGGGAGGCGAGCCGGACCTGCCGCAAAATCGACTTCAAATTACCCATAATGTCATTATTAGGATAGCTTATGTTTTTATTGGACCAGATGCGCAATGTACCGTCAAGCCGATACGGTGCGCAGCTGGGTTCTGTGGATGAGCGGCCATTGAGCGGTCGGGCTGGCGTGGGTAAGGGGAGCGAGTATTCGATCCCGACAAGCCTGACAGTACACCACGGAAGGTTCCGGACGTTTCGCGACTTCTGCCAGGGTAGAAAGATGAACACATCCCCGCGTGACGCGCTTGGCGCTGGCTTAATGAGAACTTCCGTAGCCGATCATCCGCGGCGAATGGACAAATATTCGCCTAAGCTTGGCCTGCGACCGTGACATCTGTCCCGCGCACGGTACAGGTGACGACCGTTTCCGTCCCGGATGTGAGGTAATCCAGATGGAACCGGAAAGTGTGCGGGTGCTGATCCCGCTTGTCGCCCACCATTCAACGGACCACTGTTACAGGCAGCCATCGGTGGATCAAACCCGCAAGGAACATCATAAACACGATGTTTGAGAGGGCGTGTGTGGCTATGAGCAAGGGAAAGTCCCGGGTGCGCTGGTACAGCCAGCCGTAAAACAAGGAGGGGATGAATACGAGGATCGCGGTGATCCATCCCCAGGTGATTCCGTGCATCAGGCTGAACAGGAGCGAGGCAAGGATGTTGGGCCACCAGCCCTGGCCTATGCGGGTCATGAAATAGGCGCGGAAGAACCACTCCTCCGGCAGCGCGGCCGTTATGATCATGGCGGCCGTGTAGGTGCCATAGCCTGGTCTCCAGGTCAGCAATGCTGCTGCGGATAGCAGCACGACCGTCCAGCCAAGAAGATGGTATCGTCCACATGGAATCGCCGGCGGCTTCCAGTGCGGGTCTGTGAGCGGGAAGAACAGCATGATGCCGTCGAGTACGTAGACCCGCCCCGCATAGCTTGCAAGGGCACCACCAGCCAGGATTACAGCACCCAGCCATGGGACCAGGTTTTGGCGGGACGCTTTCAATCGAAAAAATCCCCCTTCCGGCATATGCCAGGAAGGGGGTATTTAGGTGCTAGACAGGATTCCCGGCCGACACGGGTGGCCGGCCTGGTTATGGACCACATCCCGCGCGTTGCCGGCAGTGCTGCTTCGGGCCGGGATATGCTTAACTCCGGCGCTTGCGGCGGTACCAGCCGAGCCAGCCAATGAAGCCCAGCAGGATGAACCAATCGCCGCGCTTGAACGGATTCACCGGCGTAGCGCTGATCGAGCATCCTGCTACCCCGGTGTCGTGTGCCTGAATCGGCGCAGACGCCGCGACCTTGCAGGTCTCGCTGGCATTCAGATTGAAATTGGCGCTGAAGCCGATAAATGGTCCATTCGCCATGGGGATGCCATTGATCCCATTGTTAGTGCCGGGCGTAGAGGCCAGGGCCCAGCTTGCTTGCGGATCGACCTCGTAACCGGATGGTCCGCCCCAGGCTGGGCCAGTCCACATGCCATTCTCGGTTCCGGGACCCGATAGCCAGGAGGCGTTCTGGTTCCAGACCTCCGCTACGTAGATGTTGTCATTCCCGTGCCAGTCGAACAGCATAAGCGCGCCGACTTGTCCGGCACCGACGTTCATGGTAAGCCATGCTGCGTTACCGTTGGGGGCAGGATTCGGGGGCTGTATGGCGCAGGCAGTGGGCATCACGCCGTCGTGCAGTTCAGTGATGGAGCACCCGGTGTTGAAGGTGTAGGAACCTGGACCGAAGACCCGGATATCGTGCGCCGACCAGTCGAATCCGAAGAATGGCTCCGGAGTTGCGGATGCCAGTGTCATGTTGAAATTCGTCCCATTGACCGCCGTATTCGTGCTTCCGCCCCAGGTGTACACCACGTCATTCGTGCCCCCGAACGGAGTTCCTGTCGGGGTCAGCATGGTGAAATTGCCTGCTGTGTAAGGAGTCGGGGCGGGTCCGCCACCCGTGCAGTTGGTCGTTACGGGCGCCGCCATGGTGGTGAAGCTCCAGGTATAGGGGGATGTCATCGTTTGACCACCCCCGTTCAGGACTGCTCCGCCTGCCACAGTGGCCGTATAGCCGGTGCTGTATGTCAGCGCCGTCGTCGGCGTAAAGCTGAACTGGGTGGCATACGACCCTGACGCGCTCGGGCTCACCGTTCCGGGCACCACGGCTCCGCCGGTGACGCTCAGGCTGAAGGCCGAAGCCACTGTGTTGTCTTCTACCGGCTCATCGAAAGTGATCGTGACGGGCGGGTTTGCAAGCGGGTTGGCATTGGCCGTGCCAATGGTCGGAGAGGTCTGCGAAACGGTTGGCGGGTATTGAACGCCGTTGATGGCGGTCACGGTCATGCTAGTAATGTCGAAGTTGGCGTTATACCCGCCAAACGGCCCGGCAATCATCGGATTGCCGCCGATGCCGGTTGTCGCCACCGAGTAGCCGCTCGGAACAACGGTATCGGCTACGAGCGGAACGCCGCCGCTCGGGGTGCGCCCCATGCAGCTTGCGCCGTTGGTGCCCGTACAGGCTGCCCCGATCAGCGTCGTATTCCAGGTCGTGGTCGCGACGGGTACGGGGCCAATCGGGAACCCGCCGTTCTTCATGTAGTTGCTGGCGGGCAGCACGTCACCGGTCTGGGTCTGGCCGATCATCTGACCTCCTGTCAGACCGGACCCCATCGCGTTGAACAGACCGGAGCCATCCAGCACGATCGACACCGGAATACCGTTATTGCCGTTCCAGTTGAACAGCATGTTGCCAAGGATCAGTGTTCCGCTGCCACAGCCTGTGGGCACGGCGGCTGTGCCCCCCGTGCAGGTCCCGTTGCCGATGGCCGCCAAGGTGATACCGGTCGCCGCGGCCGGGCTGGTGCCATTGAAGAAGTTGAACGGCACCAAGGTACCCGAGCCGGTTCCCGTCGCCGTATTGAAGGTCATGCTACCCGAGATGTCGGTACGGTACCCGGACCAGCTGTTGGTTGAGTAGCTGCTGTTGTCGAGCGGTGTTCCGGTCGATGTGAGCATCGTGAAGTAGCCCGAAAAGCCGAACGTGTAAGTCGTCGCGTGGGCCGGTTCAGGCGTGGCTGCTGCACCAAGAGTTAGGGCAACCGCTGCCGCTAGCGCGCTCCTGCTCAATTTTGCCCGTTGCATGCTGTTCATGGTGTTCTCCTCTCCTCATTCTGCACCGGCAGGTATTTTTCCGGCCGGCGCTTGTATGTTGCTGGTTTCCCGAAAACGCTGTGTTTTCAGCCTCGGATCAGAATTTGATTCCGTAGCCCACACCGACGATATCCTGCTTCATGGCAATGGATGCGTTGGTACCATTGACCACTGAGCCTGACGGTCCAAACGCTGTGGGGCCCTTAAGCGTATAGGTAAAGGCGTGCTGGTAGTCCACAGTAACCTCGCCCTCCTTGCCGCCCAGATACTTGGTCAGGGCGTCGTGCGTGACCCGGGTGAAGCCGAAGGTCAGGTGGTACTCCGTGACGCCGGGTGCCAGCATGTTGAACAGGATCTGATTGGCCGGAATGGGATTTTTGCCATAGTTGATACCCCAGCGCAGGGTTACCCGGGGATCCCACTTGTAGTCCATACCGAACTTGTAGACGGTCTGGTTGTTCCAGCCGAATCCGAGCCCCATGGGTCCGCCGAGTCCGCAGACGGCCTGAGCCTGGGCCTGATTGGATGGGCAGTATGAGGGCCAGAAGTCGGACGGATTCGCCGCATCCGGCCCCTGGTCGCCGATTGCTGCAATGCTGTGCCAGAAAATCCGTTCCACGTCCACCGCCACGTCGACCTTCGGTGTGACCTTGTAGGCCAGGCCCGCCGCGAAGTTTTGCGGAATGTCGAAGCTGCCGTTCTGGGCGAACAGATCCGAGTACCTCTTGAAGCGGGTCATGTATACCCTGGAGTTGTAGTCGAAACCCAGGTTCAACCGCTGATGGAAGTACGTGCCCAGCCAGCCCAGCCGGATGCCGGCACCGTAGGACCAGTCCGGGCCCTTGTTTGTGAGATTCGAGGCATTTTGGTTTGCGGTGAAGCCCAAGCCGGCCGGAGCGGGTCCGAAGGCCTGCAGTCCGAAGGCGCGGAACACCTGGGCAGCCAGCGCGAGTGACACGCCAAAGCTGTTATGACGGTTCCACTTGTATGCCACGCTCGGGAGCATCTGCATCTGCATCAGCGAGACGCCCGCCGGATTGCTTGCCCGTCCCTGAAAATTGAAGAAGTAATTGGATTGCTGCTGCTGGTAGCTGGTGCCGAGTCCGGCACCCACGACCGCAAAGCCGTAGGCAAGGCGGGGGCTCGCCTTGTATACCCCGCCCATGTTGGGAATCAGGAAAATCTGGCCCTGGCTGCATTCATCTACCGGCAGGGTAGCGCTGTTGTGGTAAATGCAGCGGACCGGACGGAACAGTTCACCGCCCATGTCAAAGCGGCTGCCCACCTGAGTCATGCCCGCAGGGTTGTACGCCGGAGCGAGTCCGTCCTGCGGAAAGGCGACGCCGACGCCGCCCATGCCGTTGGCCTTCTCGCCGTAACCGATCAGAAACATGCCGTTGGTTGCGAAGGCCCTGGCCGGCAGGATAAGCCCGATCGCAACCGCTGCGAGCAGCAGTCCTTTGGAACCCGATTTCATTTTCTCTCTCCTCTCTAGCGATGAACCAGCATCTTTGAGTTATATGCAGTATTTATTTAACTTCCGTTCCATGCCCTACCGCGATGGGCGCCCAAGCGGGCTGGAGCGTGAATCCGGCAGTTTTGTTCTGCTTGGCAAGTGGCGCAGAAACGCATTTCTCACCGCCCCGATTGACGCGACACATCCACGCCAGCTACGGACTGGTTGTCAGTGACTTTCGGAGAATGCGACCCAAAACCAGCGCCTACCCACAGGCTTTCGCGACATCACACAACGGCTTCGACTTTCTCTGCGTCGGGATCCCGGATGCGCGCCCGAAAATCCTAACTGTCCTGCTGTTGTAATTTTGCCGCGTTCCCGAGGCTAGATCGAACGGTCTGTCTCCTCCGCGCCCCTTCTACTTGTGTATTTTCACGATGCAGTACGTGATGGCATAGTGAACAGCGATATGGTCGTTGTCAAGAGTCTTTCAGCCTGATTTCCGCACGAAAATGCACTCGATTTTGTGAATATTCCCGTACGATGACATCGACTGATGCGGTATCACGCAGACGTTATTTCTGGTGGCCCACAACCAGAGGGAGAGGTTGGCTCCCCGAGATAAATGGTCGCCGCTGCCAAGAGGGTAGTGCATTTTCTTGGGTGTCGTTTCTCTAGTGCCAACTGGCCGGTGTTGCAGTCCCGCGGGGGCATAGGTATGGCATGTTGGTGCGGGATGTCGTCTGGGCTGACACACTGAATAGGCCAGCATTTGCCCAGCAGGAGAAGTCGGGAGCGGTGTGATCGCGTGGCGGGCTGGCTGGCGGAATCGTGGACGTTTTACTTAAACTTACGACATGTCGGGACAACGCCGGTTTTGTCGGCCGGCAGGCGGTTCGCCATCTCTCTTGCAGCGGTTGAGGAGGTCACATCGTTGTGGCAACCGGCTTTATCAGGTCTAGGACCCATTGATCACGGATTATGGCTGACACCGATCCAAAGGTGCTTGCCCGGAAGCAGCAAGCGTTTGCCCTGTTCCATGCCGGACGTCTTGCCGAGGCTCGGGATCTTTTGGACCGGCTTTGCCAGACCGGAATTGCTGATGCGCAGGTTTGGTACTGTCTTGGAATTGCGAACGGTCGGCTTGGCCACGTGGAGCAGGTGGAGCATTGCCTGCGCCAGGCGCTCGGTCTTGACCCGGGATTCAATGAAGCCGCTCTGCGCCTTGGGGAAATGCTCGTCTATGTGGGCAGATTTGGCGACGCGATCGAGGTGTTCAGTCGGCTGTGCGCAGGATTGCCGCTTCACACCGAGCTCTGGGTCCGGCTGGGTCAGGCTCAGGAGGCGGCCGGACGACATGATGACGCGCTGGCATCCTATCAGCGCGTCATCGAGATCAATCCCGCCAGCGCCGGGGCCTACGCCAGCCTTGGTAATCTCAAGTATTTCCTTGGCCGCTGGGACGACGCTGTCGCCGATTACGGACAAGGCGTCGCCGCAGACCCCCGCAGCCTGAAATCCGCGCTTGGCTACCACCTGTCGTTGCCGCAGATCTACCGGGACGCCGGACATCTACGGGAATCGCGGCAGCGCTATCAGGACGGCCTCGATCGGATCATCTCGTGCAGCGCTGGATTTCGCACGCTCCCGACGCTGATCGATGAGCTGCAGTGGAGCAACGGATTTTATCTTGCCTACCAGGGTCTGGACGACCGGGCGCTGCAGGAGCGCTTTGGCGGCTTCTTTACCGACATGGCCCGGTCCGCATTGCCGCAATTTTTCCAGCCGGTTTCACAGCGGCCGTTGGCCGGCCGCCGCCTGCGCGTCGGCTATGCATCGCACTTTTTTCACCGCCATACCGTTTCGCAATATTTCAGCGGCTGGATCGAAGGCGCTGACCGGGACCGTTTCGAGACCGTGGTCTATCACATCAATCCGATTCCGGATGAAACCAGCCAGCGGCTGGCGGCCGCCTGCGACCA
The DNA here is from genome assembly GCA_021785515.1 of Pseudomonadota bacterium. Lineage (GTDB taxonomy): Bacteria > Pseudomonadota > Gammaproteobacteria > Acidiferrobacterales > UBA6901 > JAJYCY01. The sequence continues at coordinate 70,736 of JAJYEX010000003.1, forward strand.
GTACCGCGCCCTGAGCGGGTCGATAGCCGCGATCGCCAGCGCCATCAAGAACGACCAGTTGGACGTGCTCGTTTATCCGGCCATCGGAATGTATCCGAAGGAGATGTGGCTGGCCGCATTGCGGTTGGCGCCGGTCCAGTGCGCTGCATGGGGCCATCCCGTGACCACCGGCCTGCCCAACGTTGACTATTTTCTGTCGGCAGACGCCATGGAGCCTGACTCCGGTGCACGGCACTACAGCGAGAAGCTGATCAAATTGGAAGGTATAGGGGTGTGTTGTGAACAACCCAGCTGGACGAGCGACGCCACGCGAACGCAGCTGGGTCTGCCGGAGGACCGCAGACTTTATCTTTGCCCGCAGTCACTGTTCAAGATCCACGTCGATACGGATGACCTGCTTGCGGGAATTGCGACGCGTGACCCACGTGCGCTGATTCTGTTTTTTGAGGATTACAAGGCACCGGTAAATGAGGCTTTCCGGCAGCGGATGAGGCGCGTATTTGATGCGCACGGACTCGACGTCGATAACTGCCTGCGCTTCCTCCCCCGCATGGGGCACGATGCCTATCTTGGAGTAAACCGGGTGGCCGACGTGATGCTCGACACCCCGCATTGGTCCGGGGGGCGTACGTCGATGGACGCGTTTGCGGCCGGTTTGCCGGTGGTTACCCTGCCGGGCCAGTTCAGCCGGGGGCGTCAGACTTACGGCATGCTGCGTGAAATCGGCCTGACCGAACTGATTGTGCGCGACCGCGGAGACTACATTGAGCGCGCTGTCGCTGTGGCCAGTGACCACGGGCTGCGCGGGAGGCTATCGGCTCAAATCCGCGAGCGGGCGCCAGGCAGAATATTTTCGAACCAGCGGGCCGTCCGATCCCTGGAGGAATTTCTCAAGTCGCCAACGAAACTGTGAATTCAGGCGATGGACGTGTCCGATCGCAACCGACAGTGGCCAGGGCGGCATCGAACGGATTGTCCCAGTTCACGGTGTAATCTCGTGATGTTGCAAGGGAGTGCAATCCCGCAGTTATGGGCCGTCTTGCTCTGTGCGGTATCGGTGGATTTTCGTGGTATTCATGGGGCAAACTGGATAGGCAAGCGCAACGACAACCGGTTTTGCGCCAGTGTTCGTGGTGTCCTTAAATATGGCTGACAAGCAAGAACTTCTCGCCCTTTTGGGTGCCGGTTGCCTGAAGGAGGCCAGAGAGCTGGGCGTGACGCTGTGCGCGCAGTCGCCGGAAGACACCGAGGTATGGTTTTTGCTGGCCGGAGTTCAGGCCCAGCTCGGGGATATGGACGAAGTCATCCGTTGCTGCCGGCAGGTAGTGACCCTCGATCCGGGCAACAGTGCCGCGCGGTTTAACCTCAGCGTCGCACTACAGATGCGTCGATCCTTCAAAGAGGCGGCGGAGGGTTATCGCGGGTTGCTCGCAATCCAGCCCGATACGGTTCCGGTGCTCGCCAACCTGGGGCTGGTGCTGCGCGAACTGGGCGATCTGGAGGAGGCGAACCGCTATTGTCGCAGGGCGCTGGAACTTCATCCTGATCTTCCGGAGGTCCGGAATACTCTGGGCCTGCTGTTCATGGATCAGGGCGAGTACGGGCAGGCGATCGACTGGTTTCGCCAGGCAGTGACCTCGCGCCCGGGGTACGCGGAGGCGCACTTCAATCTCGGGCTCTGCCGGCAACGGACGGGGTCCAACTTCGAGGCGCACGATTGTTTCCGGGCAGCGATCAAATTCCGGCCGGATTATTTCGAGGCCCATTGCAGTCTTGCAGGCGTGCTGGTCGCGCTCGGCAAGGTACCGGATGCCGTGCTCTGTTACGAGCGGGCGATCCGTATCCGGCCCGACGCAGCGCAGGTACATCGGGATCTGGGGGCCCTGCTTGCGTCCCAGCGCCGCTGGAACGAGGCGATACCCCACTACCGGCGCGCCGTCGAACTCAAGCCCGATTTCGCTGACGCCTGCTATGAGCTCGGCAACGCTCTGCTGGACGCAGATCCCGACCCGCGCAATATCAGGGAGGCGTCGGAGTGGTTTTCGCGGGCCTTGAGACACAAGCCTGAATCGGTCGAGATCCATCTGAGTCTGGCGCTCACCTTGACGGATCTGGGGCGGGTCTCGGAAGCCGAGACGCACTACCGGCGGGCGCTCGAGCTCAAGCCCGATACTGTTCTCGCCACTGCGGGCTTGGCCAGTCTCCTGGAGCATAACGGCGATTTCGAGCAAGCCTTTGCGCTGGTCAAGCCGATGGTCGATGCCGGGACCGACAATCTTTACATCGTGCTGGCCTATGCTGCGCTCGCGGGGCGGTTCGACTGTCGTGCCGAGGCGTCAACACGTCTGGTAAAAATGCTGCAACAGCCGCGCGATGTGCAGCAGCAGGCGGATGGCCATTTCGCCCTGGGGAAGCTGTACGATGAGATGCAGGACTATCCGCAGGCCTTCGAGCATTACCGGCGGGCCAATTCCTTTGCCCGCATGCCGTTTGATGAGTCGCAGTACCGGCGGGATTTTGATTCACTGATTGCCACCTTCGCTCCCGGGCGCATGCGACGCCGGGCGCGCGCGTCCAACCGTTCCAAGCGGCCGGTGTTTATCGTCGGGATGCCTCGATCGGGAACGAGTCTGACGGAACAGATTCTCGCCAGTCATCCTGTGGTCTATGGCGCAGGAGAGCTGCCGGATATCACAGACATCGCGCGCGGGTTCCCGGCGAAAATAGGTAGCGCCAAGCCCTATCCGCATTGTTACGATGACCTGACGCCCCGCAATTGCGACATCATGGCGCAGCGTTATCTGGACCGTCTGACGGGTCTGTCGAGCGACGCCGAGCGTGTCGTAGACAAGATGCCGCACAACTTTTTGTTTCTGGGGCTGATCGACATCCTGTTCCCGGGCGCGCGGGTTATCCACTGCCTGCGTGATCCGATCGATACCTGTCTGTCGATCTATTTTCAGCCCTTTAACGCGAATTTCAAGAAGCTTCACCCCTACGCCAGTGATCTGCGGAGTCTTGGCCGGTACTACCGGCAGTATATGCGCCTGATGGATCACTGGAGACGCGTCATGCGGATCCCCATGCTGGAACTGCGCTACGAGGAACTCGTGGCGGACCAGGAGGCGATGAGCCGGAAGCTTGTGGAATTCTGCGAGCTGGACTGGGATGACCGGTGCCTGCGCTTTCATGAAACGGCCCGTCTGGTCAAAACAGCAAGCTATGATCAGGTGCGCCGCCCCATGTACCGGAAATCCGTAGCGCGCTGGAAGCGATACGAGCAGTTCCTGGGGCCTCTGACGGAGGCCCTGGAAATCGACGCCGCCTCACGGTCGTGACCGGTTGCCGGCGCACAGGACGTATTCGATGAGGACCGAAAGAGTTTTGCGGCATGTCCGATAAGCAGCAGGTTCTCGCCCTTTTGCACCGCAACGAACCCCGGGAAGCGCGGAAACTGTGCGCAGCGGTCTGCGCGCGTGACCCCACGGACGCCGAAGCCTGGTTTCTGCTCGGCGGTATTTGCGGGCAGCTCGGCGATTACAAGGAGGCCGAGAGCTGCTGCCGGCGCGTTCTTGCCATGGCTCCGGGCATGGCGGTCGTTCATTACAATCTGGGCGTTGCCTTGCTGAATCAGGGCCGGACCAAGGAAGCAGTCGGCAGTTTCGAGGAGGCACTGAAACTCAAACCGGATTTTGCGGAAGCACATCATGATCTTGCGAACGCGTTGCAGCTCGAGAACCGTATCGATGCGGCAGAAGCCAGCTATGCAACGGCCATCGCCATCAGGCCATCCTTCGCGGAGGCGCACAACAATCTCGGGCGCCTGCTGCAGGGGCAGGGAAAACTCCCCGCGGCGATCCACTGTTTCCGCCATGCTGTGGCGTCACGGCCAGACAACGCAGTACTGCATTTCAATCTGGGAAACGCGCTGTGGGAGCATCGATTATTTGAAGAGGCGCTGGGGAGCTACCGCATGGCGATCCGGATCAACGCCGGATTTACGGAGGCCCACCGGAATCTTGCATCCGTGCTGCTGGCGCTGGGAAGGCGGGATGAAGCGTTTTTGACCTATCAGGCAGCGGTTCGTGGCAACCCTGATTCGGCGGACTTGCACATGGCTCTTGCCGACTTTTTCTATACCGGAGGGCGGCTCGACGAGGCAGTAAGGGAGTGTGAAGCGGTCCTGAGACTCGACAGTGGCGCGGTTCAGGCATACCGACGCCTTGCCGGCATATGCTACGAGCGCGGGGAGGCTGCGCTCGCGGCTGAATATTACGGGAGGCTGGCCGGGTTTCCTCATGAAGATGGGGCCAGAATTCAGCTGGCCACCATTCTTCCGTTGATTGTGCCAGACAAAAAAGCCGTCGACACGTTGCGCGATTCCCAGAGCCGCAGCATGGACGCGTTGCTGGATGAAGATCTCCAGGTCGCGGACCCGGTGCGCGAGCTCGCCTATACGAATTTCTTTCTGGCCTACCATGGAAGAAATGACAGGGAATTGCAGACAAAGCTCGCACGGCTGTATCTACGCGCCTGTCCCTCGCTGACCTATACCGCGGCGCATTGCCGGCAGCCAGAGCAGCGGATCCGGCGCGCGAAGATAAGGGTCGGATTTCTGTCTCGCTTCTTCCGGAATCATAGTATCGGCAGGACGTCCAAAGGGCTCATCGCGCTGTTCTCGCGAGATCTGTTCGAGGTGTTTGTCATTTTTCTCGATGCACCCCGGGATGAGACCGGACAATTCATCGAGCGCCATGCCGACCGATCCATCGTGCTTCCGGCAGATCTGGCGACAGCGCGCGAGCGTATTGCCGAACAGGAGCTGGATATCCTGTTCTATCAGGACATCGGCATGGACTCCTTCACGTCCCTGCTCGCCATGGCGCGTCTGGCGCCCGTCCAGTGCGCGTCGTTCGGCCATCCGGTGACATCGGGGATTCCGACAATCGACTATTACATCTCGACAGAGGACTGGGAGCCGCCGGATGCTGACCAGCACTACTCTGAAAAGTTGATCCGGCTGCGGAACGTCGCTTCGGTGGCGTACTACTACAAGCCGGAAGTTCCCGCCTCCCTGAAAGGCAGGAGTTACTTCGGCCTGAATGAAGAGGATCACATTTACCTCTGTCCGCAGACACTGTTCAAGTTTCATCCGGATCTTGACGACGTGCTTTCGGGAATTCTTCGTGCCGACCCCAGGGCTGTGATTGTCCTGATCGAGGGGGTTCACAAACCCTGGGGAGAGCAGCTTAGAACTCGCTTCAGGGCGACGATTCCGGACCAATGGGAAAGAATCCTATTTCTGCCGCAGCAGCGCGGTGGCGATTTCATCAACCTGATTGCGGTGGCGGACGTCATGCTCGATACCGTGCATTTTTGCGGGTTCAATACGACGCTGGAAGCGTTTGCCGTAGGGACGCCGGTGGTGACGCTCCCCGGGCGGTTCATGCGCGGGCGGCACACGGCAAGTTTTTACAAAAGACTCGGGATTGCGGACTGCGTTGCGCACACGAGTGAAGAATACATAGATATTGCAGTGCGCTTCGGGACGGATCCGGATTACCGGTCGCAGATCGGGAGCCGGATCCTGGCGGCCAGCGACGCCATCTGGGAAGACATCACGGTTGTGAGGGAATTTGAGAGATGTTTCAGTGAGCTGTTTCCCGGGGGCGGCGGCTAATCCCTATGCACGCCCATGCGCGTACGCGGGACAGGGAGGCATCGGCAGCCGGGACCGCCAGGCGCATGGGGGTCATCGTCCGTGCTCACGCCTGTGCCAGGCCCACGCAGTTTTTATAATCGAATCGAGATCCTCGTAACGCGGCCGCCAGCCGAGATCCCGCCGGATTCGGGAGGAATCGGCGATCAGGACCGCCGGATCGCCGGGGCGGCGGGCAGCGGCAGCGGCCGGGATAGGGTGTCCTGAAATGCGCCGGGCTGTGTCTATGACCTCGCGCACCGAATAACCCCTGCTGTTGCCCACGTTGTAGACCATGTTTTCGCTGTGTTGCATCAGCGAGCGCAATGCCAGGAGGTGCGCCTGGGCGAGATCGCTGACGTGCACGTAATCCCGCACGCAGGTTCCGTCGACAGTCGGGTAGTCAGTGCCCAAAATCTCGATTTCCGCCCGTAACCCGGCCGCCACCTGCAATAGCAGCGGAATGAGATGGGTTTCCGGCCGGTGCCGCTCGCCCAGTGTTCCGGAAATATCGGCGCCAGCAGCATTGAAATAGCGTAGCGAGATGTAGCGCAGCCCGTGAGCCACCGCGCAGTCCCTAAGTAGATGCTCCACGGCGAGCTTGGTTTCGCCGTACGGATTGGCAGGGTGGCAGGGATGATCTTCCATGATCGGGGTGTGTTCCGGCTCGCCGTAAACCGCAGCAGTCGAGGAAAAAATGAGACGCACGACGTTATGCCGGATCATCGCATCGAGAAGCTCAACGGTGCGGGCCAGGTTGTTGCGGTAATAGGGGAGGGGCTGCCTGACAGACTCTCCCGCCAGCGAACAGGCAGCGAAATGCATTACCACATCAAAACGGTGCCGGGAAAACAGGGTCCGCAACAGCGCCGGATCCCCCATATCGCCCTCGACGAACTCACCGCCCGGCAGGAGTTCGCGATGGCCGCGGCTCAGGTTGTCGAGCGTGACGACACCGTAACCGGCAGCGAGCAGCTCCTTGACCATGTGCAAGCCGATATAACCGGCGCCGCCTATCACCAGCACGTTTGTCGTCATTGTGCGGACCTCGAAGGGTTGCTTTCTGCGACGGGTTGAACACCACGATCGGGCGCCGATTTTGATGGGATCACCGCAAGTACCGGGCAGCTTGCGGCGAGCCAAATGAAGGATTTTTTAAGGAGTCTTGTTTCCGTGATGCGATCTCCACTGTTTGCGGCGAGCTGACACCTGGTCTTGGCGACGATCGCCGGATAACAAAATATCACACCGGCAGGGCCTAATGTAGGCCATCGGGCACAGCAATTTCGGTGCATTGCCCAAGATGAGAGCCGGTGCCTGATGGCGCAATGACCCATCGCGGAATGGCGCACTTGCGGCGATTCCCCGTGGAGATTCATCTGGGGAATGATCATGTGTCTGCCGGTCCGTGTGCCCGAGAGACGGCCTTACCGCCGAAAGACCCATCATACGGCGAATGCCGTAGGATCCGAGTGCATTCGCTTTTCGCACGATAAGCCGTAGCGCGGTGCAATGAGGTGGGCGCGCCTTCCCGGGTAGAGGGGACGTCTGCTTCCGGATGTTCGGGTAATTTTCTGCCGTGAGATCTGTCTTTCGTGCTTGTGGCCGCTTACGCGCTCATCTGTTTTTTACGTACGGAACCGTCGATCTGAAGGGCGGGCGTTTAAGGTTTGGCAAGCCCGGAATGGTCCGTCCGGCAAGCCGAAGATAACTGGGATCCCCGATGGTTGCGGCATAACACAGCCAATAGTTCATCGCATAAATCTCGGCCGGCGTATACGAAATCTGGTCATCATGGCTATTGAGCGGGTCAGCCTCGACGGCTTCCCGATTCGGGACGCTCGGAAAATCCCGGTCGAACTGTTCCTCAAGAGCGCGCCATTCGTTCCGATAAGTCATAGGCGCGACGCCCGGTTTCATGCGGCCGAAGCCCGGGTAAGCGTTAGAGTATTCGGAACAGCCGCGTTTGAGCGTAATCGCGATTTCAGGAGAGATCGCGTCTCCCACCGCTTTCCGGATGATCTTGCGCATCTCCCGACTTTCTTCGATCCCCCGGCAGAATACAAAACCCTTATATTCCCCAGAACAGTCATCCCGTGTTTCGACCATGCATTTTCTGGCGTTGTTGCCCGGCAGCACGATCTCCTCGAAGACCATCAGCAGCTTGAAGAGCTCCAGCACGCTGCGGGGTTCTACCAGGATCTTGTAGCATTCAAAACAGTACTGCGGGATGGCGCGGTATCGTTCGAATACCTTCAGGTGCCGGATGCAGCCGCCAGGATGGGCGTCTTTCCACAGGTTGGTCGGTATACCGCGGTAGACCTGAAGCGAGCCGAAACCACCAAATACGCCTTCAGAAGCGAGTGCGGGCTGAAATCGCGTGATGACTTGTTCGTCCGGGATCATCGGTGACTTCCTCGTGCGCAATGGCCAGTATGCTGGCCTGGAAATTCTCATGGACGCGGCCAGCTTGCGCGTCGGCGCAACGGCGTTGAAGAGGACAAATGTCTGCGTAATCCAGTGTACGAACCGCAGGTGCGGTCATTCGTCAAAACCTCGGAACCTACGCTCGCTACTAGCGTATCTTAAATCCCATTTTCCTGGAAAAATTGGAGCCCGCTTAAGGCCCCAAGGCCGATTCCCCCTCATCTGTCGCGGACTCGGGCAGCCTCTCATTTACACGCGCCAGATTGCAGCATGGACGCGGTCCAAGCCGCCATAGCGGCTCGCTGCAGCGCGGCCATTCCAATCATCAGTTTCTGGGGCTGTGATGGATTTATGGTCCGGTTATCGGGCAATATTATAGAGGGTCCGTCGGCACTTGTGGGTTGAACGCCGGTTCCGTCATCCGCCGCCGCAGACGGAAGGCTATTACGCGGCAATGGAATTTCTCGAGCATGTCCGATAAGCAACAGATCCTCAATCTCCTGCACGGCAACCGGATACCCGAGGCACGAAAGCTGTGCGCGACGCTTTGCGCGCGCAATGGAACCGATGCCGAGGCCTGGTTTCTGCTTGCCGGGATTTGCGCGCAACTCGGCGAACTGGACGAGGTGGTCCGCTGTTGCCGCCAAGTCGTCGCGATCGAGCCCGGGAACGTCGGTGCCTGGTACAACCTTGGGGTGGCCCTGCAGAGCCGCGGGAAGTCGGGGGAGGCAGCAGGATCCTATCGCCGGCTGCTCGAGATTCAGCCTCGCCATGCCATGGCTCTGGCAAACTTGGCATTGGCGTTGCGGGAGCTGGGCCAGCGGGATGAAGCCATGGAGTGCTGCGCGCGGGCTATTGCGCTCCAGCCTGATCTGGCCGAGGCGCACAATACGCGCGGGCTGCTGTTCAGGGATCGGGGAGCTTCCGATAATGCTATCCAGTGCTTTCAGCGGGCGTTCACACTTCGGCCCGGTTACGCGGAAGCCTGTTTCAATATGGGGCTGTGCTATTTATCGGGCAACGATTCCGGCCGGGCTGAAACCTGTTTCCGGGACGCAATCCGGATTAATCCCGGCTACGCCGAGGCTCATCGCGGGCTGGGTGGCGTGCTGGCTGCGTCGCAAAGACCTGATGAGGCGGTATTGAGTTTCCGGCGAGCCATAGAGCTCCGGCCGCAGTGGGCGGAGGTGCATGCGGAGCTGGCTGGCATCCTCATCTCCCAGCGCAAATGGGACGAAGGCATCTCACATTACCGGCACGCGGTTCGCATCAAACCGGAGTTTGGGGAGGCGCATAACAATCTCGGCAATGCCCTGCTGGATCGGGATCAGGGGCCGCGATACGGGGAAGAGGCGGTGGACTGTTTCCGTCAGGCTTTACGTTGGATACCGGAGGCTCCGCAGATCCACCTCAACCTGGCCGCGGCCTTGTGTGACCTGGGGCGGGACCGGGAGGCGCAGGCGAGCTACCGCCGGGTCCTGGAGCTCAAACCCCGGGATCCGCTCGCTACCGCCGCGCTTGCCAACCTTCTGGAGAGGGTGGGAGATTTCGATTCAGCCATGGGTCTGGTGCAGCCGCTGATCGATACCGGGCATGATGAGGTGCAGCTGGTGCTGAGCCATGCGGCTTTGTTACGGCATCAGAACCGGCGCGAGGAGGCCATTGCGCTGCTGGAGCACGCTCTAGAACGGCCCATGGAAGACAAGCACCGGGTGGATGCGCACTTTGCCCTGGGACGGCTGCATGATGAAACTGGAAACTATCATCAGGCGTTTCATCATTATCATGAGGGAAATGCGCTGGATGCCAAGGAATTTGACGAACCTGCAGACCGCCGGGGGTTTGATGCCCTGATCGCTGCATTTTCTCCCGAGCGAATCAATCGCCGGCCACGTGCGTCGAATCGGTCCAGGCTGCCCGTCTTCATCGTGGGTATGCCGCGTTCGGGAACAAGTCTTGTTGAACAGATCCTGGCCAGCCATCCCTTGGTTCACGGTGCCGGAGAGCTCACTGCAATCTTTGACATTTCATCGGAGCTCCCGTCCGTCCTCGGCACAACGCTATCCTATCCGCAGTGCCTGGATCAGTGTACGTGCCAGGGGCTCGACCGGGTGGCCATGCGGCATCTCGACTATCTCAGCCGCTTGGGGGGCGGAGCGGCGCGCGTCACCGATAAGATGCCCCACAATTTCATGGCTCTCGGGCTCATCGATCTGCTGTTTCCGGGTGCGCGCGTGATCCACTGCATGCGGGATCCGGTGGACAACTGCCTGTCGATTTATTTTCAGCGCTTCAATGATTTTCACGGATATGCCCGTGACCTTGGGTCGCTCGGTCGCCACTACGGACAATACCGGCGCCTGATGGCGCACTGGAAGTCGGTGCTTCGGATTCCGGTCATGGACCTGCAGTATGAGAGTCTGGTGGAAGACCAGGAGGCGGTCAGTCGCAGCATGGTGGAGTTCTGTGGTTTGGAATGGGATGAGCGCTGTCTGCATTTCTACGAATCGCGCCGATTCGTCACCACGGCGAGCTACGATCAGGTGCGCCGTCCGATCTATCGCAAATCGGTGGCACGCTGGAAGCGTTATGAGCGGCATCTCGAACCGTTGCTGCGCGCGCTGCAGGACTAGGCGTGTCTGCTTCGCTCGAAAAAATCCTGGGACTGGTCCGGCAGAACCGATGGCAGGACGCCCGGCTGATGGCCGAGGATCTGAGCCGGCGGGAGCCGCTCAATGCACAGCTGTGGTTTCTGCTCGGCGCGATTCACGGACAGTTGGGAGCGTTCGCAGAAGCAGAGGTCTGTTGCCGCCGGACTGTTCAGCTCGAACCGCGTAATCCGGCGGCACATTACAATCTGGGTATCGCCCTTCTGAGACAAAACCGGCCGAAAGAGGCCGGCGACCGGTTTTCCGAGACCATCCGGCTCAGTCCTGGACTGGCCGTAGCCTATCAGGACCTGGGTAATGCCCAGGCGATGCAGGGGGCGTTGGAAGCCGCGGCAGACAATTACCGGAAGGCGATAACTTTAAACCCGTCTCTGACCGAGGCCCACTACAACCTCGGACACGCCCTGCAGCAGCTTGGCCATACCCATGAAGCCATGGAGAGTTACCGCAATGCCGTGCGGGTGCAGCCGGATCATGCCCTGGCGCACTATAACCTCGGTACGGTGTTGTGGGAGCAGGGGGCAGTCGAAGCCGCTGTGCAATGTTACCGGGAGGCCGTTCGTGCCCGGCCCGATCTGATAGATGGATGGCAGAACCTCGGTGCCGCGTTGCAGCTGCTGGGCCGTCTTGCCGAGGCGACCGAGAGCTACCGACGTGTCCTCGCCCTGAAACCGGAGCACGGGGAGGCCCATGTTAATCTGGGACTGACCTTGTGGACAGCAGGGCGATTTGAGGAGGCGATTGAGTGTTGTGCGAGAGCCATCGCCCTGCGACCGGGATTCGCCCTGGCACACAATGCCATGGCGCTGGTCCTGCTTGAAATAGGCCGTCTGGACGAGGCGGCCGGACATTGCCGCAGGGCAATCGCGGACGAACCCTCGGTGGCAGAACCGTATAACACCCTGGGAACGATTCTCAACTTTCAGGGACGTCCGCAGGAAGCGCTAGAGCATTATCGCCAGGCTCTGGGGATGGACCCGTCATTGGCGCGCGCCTCGTCGAATCTGTTGTTCACGCTCAACTATCTGGACGGTCTCGACGGAGACGCCATGCTGGCGGAACACCGGAAGTGGGCGGGGCAACAGGCGGACTATGCCGGAGCACGATTCACCACGCACGCGAATGATCCCGATCCAGATCGCCGGTTGCGCATCGGCTACGTGTCGCAGGATTTCTGCCAGCATTCCGTGGCCCTGTTCTTCGAGCCGGTTCTGGCTTCCCATGATCGGGGGAACGTTGAGGTGTACTGCTACGCGAGCGTTGCGCGCCCGGATGCGACCACCCAACGTCTAAAGGGGCTTGCCGACCACTGGCGTGATATCGCGGCTATCAAAGACGTCGAGGTAGCCGAACTGGTCCGTCAGGACGGTATCGACATCCTGGTGGATCTGGGGGGACACAGCGCCAACAATCGCCTCTCCATTTTTGCCAGACACCCCGCACCGGTGCAGGCGACCTATCTCGGGTACCTGAATACGACGGGCCTGACGGCAATGGATTACCGCATTACCGATGAATGGTGTGATCCTCCGGGCGTGAGCGATGCGCTGCATACGGAAACGCTGGTGCGGATCCCGGGAGGGTTGTTGTGTCTGGATGTCCCTCATGACAGTCCGGAGGTGACCGGACTCCCGGCCTTGAAAACGGGCCACATTACCTTTGGCTGTTTCAACAATTGCACCAAGATCACATCCGGGGTCATTGCGGTATGGAGCAGGGTTCTCAAGGCGTTGCCTGATTCGTATCTGGTGCTCAAGTCGAAGTCTTATGCGGATATGGTTACCCGGCGCTACTACACCGGGCTGTTCGAAGAGCACGGGATCAGTGCGGAACGCGTCGGGATCGAAGGTAACAGTGACTGGCGTGGTTATCTCGAGAGTCACCACCGCATCGACATCGCGCTCGACCCCTTTCCGTACGCGGGCGGTACCGTCACCTGTCACGCCTTGTGGATGGGCGTTCCGGTCGTCACCCTGGCCGGACGCCTGGGTTTTGCGCGCACCGGGGTCAGCATTCTCTCGGCGATCGGTTTGCAGGAACTCATCGCGGATTCGTGTGACGACTACGTGGAGCGGGTCCTCGGACTGGCCCGCGATCTTGATCGGCTGGGCGAGCTTCGGGCCAGTCTGCGACAGCGGATGCAGCGGTCGACGCTGATGGACGCGAAGCGTTTTGCGGGTGCTCTCGAGAACCAGTACCGGTCGATGTGGCGCCAGTGGTGCGCTGAACGGGGCGCAGTCGCCGTAACGCGTATGGGTAACTCGCCTTCGGATGAAATCTGAGACAGCCCCTTGGCTGGCTAAGCTATGTTTCAACTGATTCTAATATACGTACGCGACGTTACGGTAAATTCCATTATCTGTCGGGATTTCTTACATCATCGGATCAATTTAACTTATTGATCCATAGATAACCGCAAGAAATAAGCTCCTATAATTCCGCGTCGACATTCGCCAACAGACCCTGTGCCTATGCGGCGGGCTGTATATTTCGGTTCCGCTGGAGCTTCAATTCCTAAGTGGCTGAAATGTAGAAATTTGTGCATGACAGAAGATAGTTGGGGATTTCATAGTGTCTGTCGAGAATATTTACACTTTCTTCTCCGTTACCGTATCGAAAGAGCCATAAGTATACCTAACCCATTGATCTTACAGTCAATGGTTTGCATTGGCACGCGGATTGCTTTGTCTCCCCTGCCGGTCGGGACCAGGATGTTTCGCCGGTGCTTTGTGCTAGAGGACTAAATCTCTCGAGCGATTTATACCTTCAAACTTTATGTGGAGGAGCAAATGAAAAAAGTAGCAATCAAAGGCGCAGTGAAGAAGACCGCCCTGTGCCTGGCCGTAACGGCTGCCTTGGGCGTCTCGGGTGCCGCCAACGCGGAGGTGGTCAACTTCAACTGGAGCGGCCTGTTCACGATGTTGACGTCAGCCGGAACCCCGCTGGTCAACAGCAGTGCCTCGACCAACAGCTGGTCAGGAACCCGCACTGACATTTCCGGCACCATGAGCTTTAACACGGCGACGGGAACCGGATCGGGCACTCTGGTGCCATTCAATTTCTTCAATGGCAGCACCCCGGCCGCGGCAACCGGCATTAACCTGCAGGCCATCGGCAACGGCACCGGCGGCGCCGGAACGTTGGTGCTGGGCAACATGCTGTTCAACTGGAACGGCAACAACGGCATTCCGGTATCGATCGTGCTGGATGGCTCCGGTCTGTTCGACGCGATGAATTCCGGTCTGACAGTCGGTCAGACGATCGGCCAGACCCAGACCGGTGACGTGCTGCCCGCCAGCAACTACATGAAGGCTGGCAAGGAGCCGATTGGCGTCGTACCCGTCGCGACCACGACCTGGAACACCACACTGGTCGGGCCGGCCTGCACCGGCACCAACGGCGCAAGCTGCATGGGGCGCAGCCCGAGCGGCGGCCTTCCGCTCATAGCCGATACCGTTGTTCCGAGCGGCTACTCGGTGGCGACAACCGGCATCGGCGGCAATCCGATGATTGCCGGGCCGTTTGGCGGATATAACGCCAACTTCGACATCACCAGCATGACGGTCAGCAGTATCGTCAATCCGGTGCCGGTACCGGCCGCTGTCTGGCTGCTGGGATCAGGCCTGCTGGGTCTGGTGGGTGTCGCCCGGCGTAAGCGTTCGGACCAGAGCTGATCTCGCTCCTAGCAGGAGATTGAGTTCCAGGTTCAAGCTGAGCAGCACACAGGCGGGACGGTCTTCGTCCCGCCTGTTTTCCTCAGGCTACAGCGCAGGCTAGAAGAAAATCCCCAGGACCACAGGTCTGGAAGGGATCACCTGCCAGGATGTTGCCGTCACGAGAGTCGTTGCATGACAGGCGGGGTTTACTTGTGCTGTCAGGCAAAGGATTCCGGAAGGAGGGGTACGTGTGAATACTGCACGAGGAAAGATCTGGATACTCGGGCTGATCGGGTTGCTGGCGAGTACCGCGCCCCTGACAGCCGCGTGGGCGAGCCCGGTCAGCATCAGCAGCATGCTGGTCAATAATGCGTCGCTGACCCTGTCGAACCTGGTTATCAACGGCGTGAGTGCCGGGCCCTACAGCTTTTCCGGACCGGTCGTGCCGCCCGCGGATATTCTGATGGGGCAGTATCAGGATCCCATCTACACCGCCACCGTTACGACCTCCGGGGCAAGCGGATCGGTCACAATCTATTCTACCGGCGCCTACAATGAGCCGGCTCCGAGCGGAACAGTCGATGCGAGCAATACCGCCAATCCGGTAAAGGTCAATTTCAGCAGTTTTCGTCTGGGCGTGGACATCACGTCACCGTTTTCGCTGACGTTTGATGCGCCGGCCTGGCCCGTGACGCAGCTGAACAACAGCAGCACGTTCAATAGCGCCGACAACGCGTACACCGTGAGCTGGGCCAACAATTTTAACGTAAGCTCAACGCTCGGGACGGTGAGCGGCACGGTCAACGTGACCCTGGGTGGCACGCTGACGCCGGTTCCGGTGCCGGCAGCGCTCTGGCTGTTCGGTTCCGGCCTTATCGGCTTGGCGGGGGTGGCGCGCGGTCGCCGGTCCGTGTCGTAAGCCGATGCCAACCTGCGTGCAGACTTGCCCATGGAGCAATAGTGCTAAGGTTTGGAGAGAGAGGAGATAGGGCGCAAACGCCCTAAGATAAGCAGTGAGTTGAGATAAGCAGCCAAAGTTAAGAAGACTGCAGATGATGCGAGTGGCACTTTAAGAAAAAGAAGTGGAGAAGCGGGCGGTATGTCCGCCCGCGATCTCCCGATCCGCGCGGCGGAGCATGTTACGGTAGGCGCCAGGTTGATCGGTGTGGCCGGATCGGAACGCTGATCTGTTAGTGGCCGCACTGCGGTGGTGCCGCACGGATCAGCCCAGGACGATTCCGCGAGGATCCATAGCATACGGTGGACGGGATGGTTTTCGGAGGAGGAGCGTGCATAGCCCGTTTGCAGGGCCGGGAAGAACAAACACCGATCACGGAAGCGAGGGATGTGGGGTATGTGACCGCATGTGCATACCCCGTCTTTTTTGCCACCGGCAGGCTGCCCCAAAGGGAGCAGGCGAAAATCCCGGCGTCGGAAGATGATCGCGTGCGGTAGACCGTACATCCGGAAGTTTTCCGGTACCGGGTAAAAATTTCCGGTTTCCACGAGGCGCCGGCATGTTGTTCCCGGCCGTCGCCATGGTGCTGTGCCGCCCGTCGCAAGACCCGCCCTGGGCCTCAATCGGATAACCGCCACGACAATCCGGGGATTGGATGGGTATGGCTGCGCAGTACCGAAGTTGAACAGGATGCTGGGGTTTGGCTACGGTGTAAAACGAGGAGGCCGTCCTACGTCGCCGGTTGCCGCCCTTCTTGCCGGAGAGGGCTTTCCGGGATTCGATTTACGCCGTCCGCAGTTTCAAGCAGAAGGTGCGGCGGATCCATTGTGTGCTCAAACTGACGAAACGCACGGCGTTGCGGCACCAACTTTAAAGAATATCCTTTGGAGGTTTGAGTGCCAGCCGGTCGATCGAACGGTCGAACTGAAGCCGATTCTGCGCCAATGGGCCAGCTGCCTCGCGGTGCGACGCCCCAGCAAATACTTCGACCTCATCTAAGACTGGGTTGAGACGACGGTGCGCCGACATGAGAGGCTTTCTGTGCCGCGACGCGAGACGTCGTGTCTGCAGGTCAGAGATTGGGGGCGATGATGGCCACCACGCCCCCCGTCGACCTGGAAAGTCGGGGGCGACTTGGTCAGAATGGTCCAGTTCAGGAACAATGCAGCACGTGGTTGCCGTTCCATCGGCGCGAAGCGGGGTCGTCGCAGTAATACTGAGAACGCTGGATTGGTCGGCCGAGTCCTGTAAGGGTGGTCACAATGACAAATGCAATGCCTCCATGCCGGTAACAAAACAGCACATCATCGCGCTGGTTCAGGGGCGACAGCTGGAAGAGGCGAAACTGCAGTGTGAGCAGTTCTGCCAAGAACACACTGGTGATGCCGAAGCATGGTATCTGCTGGGTGCAATCAACGGTCAGCGTGGGGACCTGCTTCAGGCGCGTGAGTGTTTCGAGCGGGCGGTTGCGATCAACCCCGCCATGCCTGTGGCGCATTTCAACATCGCCACCCTGCTCCAGAACGACGGTCGCGCCGACCAGGCAGCGGTGTACTACCGCAGGGCGATCGATTTCAACCCTTCCTATGTGGAAGCGCATTTCGGGCTGGCAACCGTGCTCCAGGGCCAGGGCAATCACGACGGGGCGGCAAAGTGCTACCGGACGGTAATCGCGCTGAATCCTTCATCGTTTCAGGCTCACGTCAATCTGGGCATCGTGCTGCAGCAGATGGGTGACCAGGAATCGGCAGCGGCTCAGTATCGCGCGGCTGTGAGATGCAATCCGGAAAGTCCTGAGGCACACAATAACCTCGGCGCGACGTTGCAGGCGTTGAATCGCCCGGAAGAGGCCGCGCAGAGCTACCGTAAGGTCCTGGAGCTGGATAGCGGCAGCGCCCGGGCCCAGGGCAATCTCGGATTGGCGCTTTGGCAAGCAGGCCGGCTCGAAGAAGCGGAGGCGCATTGCCGGCAGGCGCTGGTGCTCGACCCGGGCTGTGCCGAGGCCTGCAACACGCTCGGCCTCATTCTGTCGGATCAGGGACAACTGGATTGCGCCGTTACGCAATTCCGCCGGGCCTTTGAAAT
Organism: Pseudomonadota bacterium; assembly: GCA_021785515.1. Lineage (GTDB taxonomy): Bacteria > Pseudomonadota > Gammaproteobacteria > Acidiferrobacterales > UBA6901 > JAJYCY01. The sequence goes on from JAJYEX010000003.1 coordinate 88,229, forward strand.
CGATGCCAATTCTGCTCAGGCACGCGGGAACCTGCTATTTACGCTCAACCATATGGCCGGTGCCGACGCAGCGGTGACTTTTGCGGAACATCTGCGCTGGGGCGAGCAGCACGCTGACCCGCTGCTCAGGCGGTCTCGCGGTCCTTCCCGTGATCACACAACCGGGCGCCGGCTGCGGATTGGCTACGTGTCGCCGGACTTCCGTTTTCATTCTGTCGGGTTTTTCATCGAGCCCGTGCTGGCGGCGCACGATCGCACGGCGGTCGAGGTTTATGGGTATGCCAGCGTCGCCCATCCGGACGCCATGACGGCCAGGATGCGCGAGCGGGTCGATCAGTGGCGCGACATCGTTCGACTGGATGATGAACGTGCGGCTCAGCTGGTGGAAGACGACCAGATCGACATTCTGGTTGATCTCGCCGGACACACGGGTGAAGCACGACTTGGTGTGTTTGCCCGGAAGCCGGCGCCGGTCCAGGCAACCTATCTGGGTTACCTCAACACCACCGGCATGAAGGCGATGGACTACCGCATTACCGACGCCTGGGCCGACCCGCCAGGGCAGGCTGACAGTCTCCACTGCGAAACCCTGGTCAGATTGCCCAGTGGGCTGCTCTGTTTCAGTGCGCCAGCCGGATGCCCGGAGGTTGCGCCGCTTCCGGCCGATTCCGCCGGTCACATTACATTCGGATGTTTCAGCAACAGCCGCCGGATCGGGCCGACTGTGGTTGCAACGTGGAGCCGCATTCTCCGGGCGCAACCCGACGCCCGTCTGGTGCTTAAATCAAAACAGTTTTCTGATGATGCGACGTTGTCACGCTATCGTGAATTGTTCAGCAAACAAGGAATCGAGGCGCCACGCATACAGTTTGAGAAAGGTAGCGGCTGGATCGAATATCTGGAGAGTTACGGACGCATCGATATTATGCTGGATCCGTTTCCGTACGCTGGCGGAACGGTTACGTGCCAGTCATTGTGGATGGGGGTCCCGGTAATTACCCTGGCGGGGCGCATCGGCTTTGCGCGCACCGGGGCAAGCATCCTCTCGACCATCGGGTTAACTCAGCTGATCGCGCACGACGAAGCGGATTATGAGAGCAAGGCACTGGCTCTCGCCCGGGACCGCAACGGACTGCGCCAGCTACGGTCAGCACTTCGTCAGCTCATGCAAGAATCGCCTTTGATGGACGCAAAGCGCTGTGCCGCATCCCTGGAGGCGAGCTATCGGTGGATGTGGGAACGCTGGTGTAACCAAGAGCAGGGGTAGGCCGGACAGCGGGAACCGTAGGCGCGCGATTGCGCTCAGCGGCGTGCCCGGTTGCGGACGCATCACGTATTTTATCGGTATTTGCCCCGGAGAAGCGCGCGGAACACGGCGAGAGCGCCTGCTCCGGGTTTCCGGTTTCCCAGGGAACACCTCAGCGACCCAGCTTAACTGGCGCCAATCTGGCGCCACTTCGGCCGTGAGCGGACACCGCGACTGCATCGTGACAGGCGACAAGGATCTGCCGGGGTCTGGGAAAGTTCCAGGGGGATACCGATTCTCTCGCCGGCGGATTTCTGGCGCAATGGGGGCGCGTAACCGTGATTCATCTTTCATGCGCGGAGTCTGTCTAGGAATGGGGCCGCTACCTGTGTGGTCCCGGAAAGGATGAGAGCCTTGGTGCGGCGGGATCCGTACGCGGCGGGGGGCCGTATCGTGGTCGCGCTGTTCAAAGTGGGGTTGTTCTCTCCGGTAGTGACATTTCCCCCCGGAAGCGGTATATAGCGTTCATCACCGTCAAAGAGTGACGGCCATGCTGAGGAAGACTCCTCACAGGACAATGCAGGCAGGGATCGCCGGCAGTCGCATCGCGTTATCCCTTCCTTCAATTCAAGCGGGTTCCCGGCGCTGGTCGGGACGATTCCGTGTGGGCGTTGCCGCAAAGGGGTCCTGCACTGCAGGGTGGCCGCATCGATTTCGGACCGCCCGCGCACCCGCTATAAAAAACCCTTTTCTTTCTCTGTCGCCCGGCCAAGGTCGGCACCGAGGCGATTGCAAGACACCGGAAGTTAGGTCGCGCTGGATCCAGGAAGGATTCGATCGCAACGTCCCGGCGGAGGTAGTCCTGGGTGGCCGCAGGCCTACCCTGCACGGCAGGGCCGATGGCCGCCGGCGACAGAGAACCTGCACAGTGTTGGAGTCACGGCGCAGATTGCGCAGGCAGTGAAAGAGGCTTGTGGGCAACCGGCTGTTTGAAGCCCGCTTGGCAGTTTATCTGGAGGGATCCGATGAAACCGCTCATGCTGATCTTGTTGTCCCTATTTGTCCTGTTGTCCACCAGCCCGCCGGTGCGGGCCGACCGCATCATCCTGCCAAGCTACGCGCAGGGCTCGGACCTGCGTGGCGCCATCGAGGCGCGCGGCCGGGCCATCAGCGATGTCCTGGCCTTTGTCGCCGGCATAGTCGGCATCATCGGAATCATCGTGGGTGCCATCAAAATGGGGGCCGGTGACCCGGAAGGCGGCAAACGTCAGGTGATCTGGGGTGCGCTGGGCATACTGGTTGCCGCGCTGGCCTACGGCATTGCCGCCCTGGTGGCCGGACAATGAGCGCCTTTAACCGCCGCTATGAACCGCGCGAGTTGTTCGGTGTGCCGGTCATCACTGCGGTCGCAGTCGTAGCCGCGCTTCCGCTGTTGCTGTGTACCTTGCTGCTGCCCGAGGCCGTGCGCCCCGTGACCGGCATGCTGATGCTTGCCGCGCTCGCTGTGGCCGGTGCCGGTTTGTGGCTTGGCGACGAGCTGCCATTCATGACCTTGATGTTCGCCGCCTGCCGCGAGCGCGGCCGGGTAACGAGCGAAACCTGGACGGACGACTGATGCGGCACGCCCCCCGACTCTATCCGCGCTTGCGCCAGTACCCTGCGCTCTACACCTGGTCGCATCTGCTGGGTGAGGACGTGCTTGCGCACAGCGATGGAGCGGTGTCGGTACTCATTGAATGGTCAGGCATAGACGCCGAACTCCTGTCTGAAATGGAACGCGCCGAGGTCTGGACGGCACTTGATAACGCGCTGGCGGCGCTGGATGTGGGGTACTGCGCCGAGTTTCACTGGTGGCGGGAATGGGACGCGAGTCTGGCCGATGAGTACCTAGAGCGTGGGCAGGACCTGCGCCGCGGCAGTGCGCTCGCCACCGCCATACGCAGCGCCCAGGCGGAACACTTGCGGCGTTACGGGATCCGCAACACGGTGGCGGTCGTGCTGGTCCGTCTGCCCCGGCGCAGGCCGTTCCTGGGAACCCGCCACGCGTTACGGCAACAGGCTACGGAGGCCGAAGCCCTGCGTGTCCAGGCGGAACACCTGCTCCCGCATCTTCCGCAGGCCCGCATCGCGCCCGCCGGGCAATACCTGCAGCGCATCGTGCAGAGCTACGACCGTGATGCCTTCGAGCGGGGCGCGCGCGTGGTATACGATCCCCAGCTGCTGCTTTCCGAACAGCTGCTGCGCACCGCACCCGGCGTCGCGGATGCCCGGGTGCGGATGGGGGATCGGTTCACCCAGGTGGCGCTCTTGCATCTCTATCCGCAGGCCAACCCGGCCTGGTTCTTGACGCTCGCCTCGCTGCCGCTCGCAATGCACGTTGTCGCCATCCTGTGTCCGCTCGACACGCGTACCGCGATGCGCGCGGCCGAGCGCCAGAGCGACCTGGCCGAGGGCACGCTCGGGCGTCGCGGCCGTGACCGCCAGCTGCAGGCGGTGCGCGATCTTGCTGATTTCCGTACCTACGTCGCCGAGCACAATCTGCGGGTCTACCGCAACAGCTACATCGTGCATCTGCACGGGACCCCTGAGGAGCTGACCCAGCAGGGCCGCCTCGTGGGGGACCGTGTCATGGCAGGGGGTGGCCAGCTGCGCGTTGCCGAGTACGTGCAGCTGCCGTACTTTCGCGCCGGCCAGCCAGGACAGGGCTATCGTGCGCCGATGTTCCGGGCGGACCACGGGCGCCAGCTCGCCCACATGCTGCCGGTTCAGGTGTACCGCAGCGGCGAGAGCGCACCGGAATCCCTGCGTCTCGGGGCCTCAGGCGCGCTCATCGGCTTCAGCCTCTCGAACCAGCCCGTGGCGCACAGCTTTACGGTGGCCATGACCGGCGGCGGCAAAGGGGTCGACAAGGTGGCCACGATTGCCGAGACCTATCCGTTTGGCACCGACTGGTACATTCTGGAGATCGGCGGGTCGTACCGCTGGGTGGTGGAGGGATTCGGGGGGTCCTATACCACCATCGATCCGCGGGAAACCGCGGTCAACCCCCTGCCACCCTATTCGGTTGCCGAGCCGAACACGGCGCTGCCGCTCGACGCCCTGATTGCCGGCGGCACGCTCAATGCGCTCGCGTTTCTGCTGACCGATGGATGCACCGAATTCGATGTGCACGAAAGCGCGGCCGCCGAGCAGGCGCTGCAGCGGCTCTATGCCGGACCCGACCCGACCGCCGAGGCGCCGGTGCTGCCGGACTACCTCTACTGGCTGGAGCATAGCGATTTCGAGAGCACGGAGCAGCGCGCGGCGGCACAGCGCATGGCGGCCAATCTGCACAGCTTTCTCGCAACGGCCGCCGGTCGCGTTTTTGCCCGGCGCGACAATCTGCAGCTGAGCGAGGGCATCACCGGTTGTGATCTGAAGGAGGTGGACCGCGCCAGTCCGCGGCTGTTGCGCTTTTACCTGGTGTTTATCGCTTTGCGCTTCAAGCACCTGGCATTTGCGCGGCGCAATGATGCGCGGGTGCTGCTCGATGAGATGCACAAGTTTGTGGCGGATGCGCCCCAGATCGTGGGGCGGCTCATCTCGGAGCTGGCGCGCATGGGGCGCAAGGACCGTGCGGCGGTCGACCTCGTCACCCAGGGCATCCGGGAAATCGACTGTCTGGAAAAGGAGATTCTCAACAGCATGCCGCTGCGCTCGCTGCTCTACCGCAGTGACGAATGGGAGGAAATCGCGCAGCGCATCAATATGCCGCCGGGCGCGCTCGCCGTCTGGCGGCGCTTCCGCTACCCGCTGAATGATCCCTGGCGGCCGGCCATCCGATCGGTGGGTCCGGACTGCTATCACCTGCATCTGAGCTTTCCGGACCTGATCCTGGACCTGGCCTCGACCTCGCCCGCAGACCTGGATCTCAAGAATGAGATTGGCGCGGCGACCCGTGATCCGCTGGAGCGGCTGCGTCGGCTGCGCGCGCGGCGCTCGGAGGCAGGGGCATGAGAAACGCCGCCCGGATGCTGGCCGGTGTGCTGCTGTGTGCCGCGTTTCCGGCGCACGCCTTTCTCGGTGTGGGCGACGTGAGCTTCGATCCGCAGAGCTACGGGGAACTGGTGTCCATATACGGCGAACTGCAACAGTCGGCGGCGACCCTCGATGATCAGCTTCATACGCTCAAGGTGCTCCGGATTCAGATGCAGCGGGCGCAGCAGAGCGATCCCCGGGTGCGCAACCCCAGACTGAATGCGCTGGCCAGCGCGCTTGGCGGGGTGTCGCCGTCCGTTCCGCTGAGCGCGCTCAAGACGCGTATCGACGCGCTGCGCGCCGCGGATCCGGCCGGTGCCGGGGTGTACGCGGTCGAACTGCAACAGCTCGCCGGTCTGCGGCAACTGGCACGCCTGCGGCAGGCGGCTGACAGCAATGTCCGGCAGTCCACGACCGACCTCGGTGTGCGCGCCAGTGCCCGGCTCACTGCGCAGTCCACGGCGACGCTGGCCGCCCTTGCCGTGATGGCCCAGCAGCGGGCCCGGGTCTCGGCGCTGCAGCAGGCCAGGGGGCAGGCGGATGAGCGGGGCGTGGTGGCGGCATCCGGCACGATCTATCGCGCGCTGGGCACCGTGCCATGAGCGGTGTCGTAGAGCTCATCGACAGTCTCGACCCCCAGCCCGTCTACGACGCTTCCGCCGTGGCGGCGCGCTACGTCGCCGCGACCTGCACGCCGGTCCTTCTGATCATCGCCATCTACCTGCGCACGCTTCGCACTGAGCTCGATGCGCTGTCCGGGGCGGGCCGCTGGACCCGCACACTGCTCGACATCGCGCTGTGGGGCACGGTGCTTGGCGTGTATTTTGCGGCGGCGACGCTGCTCGCCGGATTCATGAACGCGGTTTATCACAGCCTGGACCGGATCGGGTCGCTCAAGCTGATCACCGGTCAGCTCGCCCGGCTCATTGCCGCGGCCGACGCCAAGGGTAGCGGGGCCGGAAGCGTGGCGGGGCTGGTCGACAATCTGGCCGCCAATCTGGTGAAGGCCGTGATGTTTATGTTTTATTACCTGACGCTGCTTATCGTGGCGTTTCTGGCGGCGTTTCTGAAGGTGGCGCAGGCGATCGCCTACGGCGTGGCGTTTGTCTGGGGCCTCATTGCCATTCCGCTGTCGATCGCAGGCGGCACGCGCCTGCTTCGTCCCTGGGGTCAGCTGCTCGGCACGGTGCTGGCATGGCCGGTCGTGCAGGCGCTGATGCTGGCCCTGTTTGCGCCGGTGTTCCAGCATGCCGCGGCAACGCTCGTCGCGGCCCGGGCGGTGACCGCAGCCGATACCGGCGGCATGATCTACATGCTCTACAGCGTGCTCAATCTCATCGTGTCGGCGCTGTTGCTGGCGGCGCCCTTCCTGGCCCATGCCCTGGTCGCGAGCGGCGCCGTCGGGGGCCTGGTCGGCCCCTTCACAACCGCTGCAGTGGCGGCGGGCACGGGGCTTGCGCGGCGCGTGGAACTGACCTCGGGGGCCGCCGCATTCTCCCGCAGTCCATACGCCCCTGTCGCTGAGTCCCAGGTGCCAGGTCGGCGCCCCCCGGATGCCGCGCGCCCCGCGGCCGAAGCGCCATTAAGCGTGGTTTCCGGGGCCCCGTCGGTTGCGCACCCGAATGGCCCGCGCCGGCGCCCCAAGGCCCACCGGACCGGAACGTCCCGTGACCGCCCCAAAGCGTCTTGAGCCGAATGAACTGCTTGGCCGGCACGGTCCGACCGGGTGGCTCATCCTGCGCCTGCAGCGCTACGCGCTGACCGGCTGGATCGCCTTTTTCCTGCTGCTGGCCGTATTCATTCTGCTGGTGTTCGCCAGCACGCTCGCACCGAAGCCGGTGGTGGCGGTCAATGCCGCCGGGCGCGTGCTGGGGCGCATGGAGTATCTGGGTCCCGACAGCCGCTCGAACATCGAGATCGCGGCGGCCGCCAAGCGCTTTCTCGACGACTATCTCAGCCTCAACAGCGCCACGATCTTCGATGACTACGCGGCGGCGCTCAATATGATGTCTCCGGCGCTGCGCCGCAGCGCGATCCATGCGTTGCGGCGTGACCACAATCCAGATGGAGGAGACTATCTGGCCCGCGTGCGGGCCGCAGGCGTGCGCTCGCGCCTGAGTTTCGATGCCCGGCCGCAGGGCGTGCGCATTCTTGAGCGCCGGGGACTGACCGCACGGGTGCGGCTTAAGGGAAAAATCCATGTCCACGACCGCGAAGGGCAGGCCACTGTTCGACCCTTCGACATCACGCTGAATCTGGTCATCATCGCGCGCTCCCTGCATAACACCGCGGGACTTGAGGTGACCGGCATCGAGGAGCGCTGACATGGCAGGGCGCGGTGTGGCAAACGCAGGCCTGGTGCTGCTGCTTATCTTGTCGCAGCGGACGTTGGCCGGTCCGCGGCAACGGCGGGTGGTGCTGAAGCCCTATACCACGCTCAGCGTTCGTATTGTCCCCAATCTGGGGACGCGCTTCATCTTTCCGTTCGTGCTGGACCGTCCCGGACCCTGGATTCCGTTTTCGCTCGATCTGACGAATCCCGCGGTGTTTTCCTCCCATCGGGATTCGGGCCGCAATTTTTTCATCATCACGGCGCGCCGTGGAGCCGAGCAGCGGCGTTCCTACGGCACGCTCTACGTTACCGTCTGCGGCTACGAGCTCAGCATTGCGCTGAGCACCACGACGGATCGCGCAAGCGACGTGAGTGACGTGATATTCGAGCGGGATGCCAAGGCGCAAGCCAGCCGGATCCAGCGCGCGGTCGCACGCCGTACCCGGGCACTTGAGGCGCGTTACCGCCGCAAGCTTGCGGCTCTGCACGAGGAGGTGGTGGCCCGCACCCGCAGCCGCATTGGCGTGCTGGCCCTCGACCGGCCGCGGCGGCGACGTATCGAGGAAGAGCAGGAGCGGATGCTCAATGGCGACCGCGTGGCGCTCTATGTTCCTGAGTCGCTCAGTTTCGGTCCTTATACCGCGTTTGTCTTCAGGCTGCGCAATGACAGCGCGGTCCACAGTCTGAAGATCGACAGCGCGCTGCTGTTTGAAATCAGCGCCGCCAGCGGCCGGGTACAACCGCTATCCGCGGCCTCCCGCCTGCCGCAGCGCATAGCCCCGGGCAGGGAGGGGCGCGGCGTGCTCACCGTCATGCAGGCTGGCCTCGACCCCCGCGACCGGTTACGCCTGGAGGTGCTGACGGATCAAGGTTCCCTGGAGGCGCAATGGTAGTGCCGCGCTGGCTGGGCGCATTGATGCTCATGGCCGCGATGCCCGGCGCGGCCGCCATCACGCCAGCGCAGCTTCATGCCCTGGTGCGCGCCGCCGCGGCGGTGAATCAGGCCCGTGCCCGCCGGCTGCATCCCGGAGACCTGGCAGCCCTGCTGCCACCGGCCTCAGGCGAGCGGACGGGCGGCGAAGTGAGCCACGAAATGCCGCGGTCGCAACCGGGCGCGCTCCCGCGCAATCCGGTGCCGGCGCCGAAGCGCATGGCCAGACTCGCGGCGCCAGCCCGCCAGACGCTTTATTCGGATGCCGTGATGCCCGACCGCCGTCATCCTTTCGGAATCCGGTTGGGCACCTGGGTGCAGGCGCGCCTGCCCACCCGGGTCTCGAGCGTCGATCCCGGTCTCGTCGAGCTTGTTGTCAGCCGGGCGGTGCATGGCAGCTGGCAGACGCTGGCAGCGGGCACGTTGCTGTTCTGCAGGCAGGAGCTCAACAGTGCGGCCCGACGCCTGGAGCTTCTGGCCGTGAAGGGGATCACTCCGTCCGGACTGGAGTTCCGGATGCAGGGACGGGTATTCGACACCGCCCGGATTCCGGGGCTTGCGGGAATGATGACCCGAGACCCGGCCGGCATCCTCAGGCGCAGCGCCAGCGCCGGGGCGCTGGCCGCCGGCGGCAACGCGGTCGGAGGGCTGGTGGCGCAGGGCGGAGCGGGTGCGACGGCCGCCGCCGCGGCCGGCGGTTCGCTGCTGAGCGCGGCCGGACGGTGGATCGGCCCGGCTGACCGGCGGCGTTCCATCATCTATGTCGCACCGCAGCCGGTGCTGGTGCGGGTGACGGCGACGTTCTGATGCGCTGGATGCCGGGGTCCGGCAAGGGGACAGGGAGGAATTCGAAATGAAGCGGAAATGGATGCGGGCAGTGGTGCCCATGATGTGCGCGTGCAACCCGGCAGCGGGCGCGCCGCTGCGGCTCGGGCTTACCGCAGGTGCGGCGCGGCTGTCGGTCGCCGACCCGGATGGTCCGACCGCCAAGGCCACCGCCCCCGATTTCGGCGTGGTGGCGATGCTGGGTTGGGCCCGAGACACCCGGCTGCAGCTGGCTGCGGACCGGCAGGCCGCCACGCTGGCCGCCAGCACGACCGACGTCGGTGAGCGGGTTGAGCGCACCGGGGTGAGCCTGTCCTACCAGGAGCGCTGGCGCCTGAGTTACCACCTGAAGCCCTGGCTGGGCATCGGTCTGGGCTACGCGCACGAGGTCGACACCTTGCGCCACACCATCGATAGCGGCGGTTTTCTGGCCGCCGCCTATCCGGACCGTGCGCAGGGCGTCTACGACGCGGTGGTGACGGCAGACGAGAGCTGGCGGTGGATCCGGGGTTGGCGCATCGGCATGGTGTTGTGTTACCAGGCACCGCTCACTGCCCATGCCGCCACGGCCCTTGGGGCCAGTGTGATGCTAAGCCGCCGCATTTTCTGACTGCAGAGGAGTGACCCCCATGCGCCTGCCCGCGATCATTGTATTCGGCAGCAGTCTTCTGCTGCTGTCGGCCTGCGGTTCCGGACCGGGCGCGCTGCCGCCGGAGCGCCCGGATGCCGTGATTTCGGGCGTGGCGTTCGATGGCCCCGTCATGCATGGCCAGGTATCGGTGTACGGGTTCGGGTCCGGAGGTGCCGGCAGTCTGCTGGGTAGCGCAACCACCGACAACGAGGGCCGCTACGCCATGACCGTCCGCGCGCCCGACCAGCCGGTTCTGGTGACGGTGACCGGTGGAACCTATGTGGATGAAGTCAGCGGCCAGACCATCCCGTTTCCGCAGGGCGCGGCGCTCACCGCCGTGGCCAACTACCAATCGGGAACGCCCTTGACCGTGGCCATCACGGCCTACACGCAGCTTGCGGCCGGACTCGCCCAGTATTACATCGCCGATCAGGGCATGACCGCGGCCGCGGCGGTCGACCAGGCCAACCAGATGGTGTCGCAGCTTGTCGGCGTCGACATCATCGCCACGCTGCCGGTCGATATCACCGACCCGGCCAATGCGGCACCCGCCCTGACGCCGGGGCTGCGCTATGCTTTTGCCGTGGCCGCGATCTCGAGCTGGACCGATTACGCCGCCACCGTTGATCAGGTGTCGCCGGGCCAGGCGCCGTTCAACGCCCTGTCGTTCGCGCAGCTCATGTATGACGATATCGCCGCTGACGGAATGCTTGACGGTTACAGTGCCGATGCCAGCGGCAACCCGGTGCCGGTCACGCTCGGCACGTTCGCGCTGAATGAAGACGTCTACCGGCACGGGCTGGCGGTGCAGATGATCCGCGTGGCGCAGAGCGCCATCAACCGGACGTCCGTGACCGCATCGGAGCTGGCGGCGGCGGCCGAAGCCTACAACGACAGCACCAGCCCGGTGTTCGGCGGGCGTCCGGTCATTCCCTTCGCCGGGGGCGGACCGGGCATCAGCCTGCAGGCTCCGACCGGCTGGGTAGGGGGTCCGCAGGCCCTGACGCCGACGCTCGCGCTGACGCTTGACGACGCGTTCGGATTTGCGGCACCGCCCGAGATTCTGCTGGACGGCGCACCGCTCGCGGTGACCGATCCGGCGCCCCCTCCGGTGCTCGGCGGTGACTATGTATTCACCGCGGATCTCAATGCCGCCGCCATCCCCGATGGACGCCATGTGCTGAGCGTATCGGCGACCGATTACATCGGGGCGGTCGCCACCGCCGACTTTCCGCTCAACGTGGACCATAGTCCGCCGCAGTTCTGCGTCAACAGCTACTGGGCCGGGAGCAGCGGCTTCTACCCGCTGCCGCAGGGCAGTGCCGACTGGAGCGGGAACTACCGCGATGATCTCTCCGGTGTCGTGTCGATGACGGTCAATGGCTACCATCCAGTCCTGACGCCCCCGAGCGGCACCGCCGGCAGCTGGGTCATCCCGGACAGCAGCAGTCTCGTCCTGCCGGATTTTGACATCACGGTCACGGATGCGGCCGGGAACGTGGATCATTTTACCTATACCCAAGGGAATAGCTCCTTCGCCGGTCCCGCCTGTCTCACGGGATGGTATTGAGGCAAAGGGCTAAACCGACTCCAAACCCGGGGCGCCCGACCGTGCCGGGTTTTCTCGGGAATGCTCCCCTCCCCGGCGTGGGGGAAACCCCCAGGTCGGCGGGGTGCCCGGGTCGGTCGTGCCTGGGCCGTCGATATAGTATTATGGTATCGAACCGGCCAATTCGGCGGATTCCGGCATGCCGGGCCGGGACACCGGCGCGCCGCAGGGGTCAGTCGGGCCATGATGTCACACGACGAAGAGCTGCAGGGGGCGGTGCTGCCCAGGTCCCCATCGTGCATTACCACCCGGGCAGGCGGGCCAATCTGGACCCCGCAGCCCAAGAAAAGTTCTCCATTTGCCCCCGGATCTGCTATACCTCTTGGTTAAGGAGACTTATATGCCACAAAGGCGGCTAAGTGACTGGCCAGAATCGGATAACGTACTTTAATCTGAGGAGGATACATCTACATGTCGATCAGAAAAACAAAGTTGGCCCTGGCTGTTGCGGGCCTGTTCATGGTGCCAGCCGTTGCCTTCGCCACCAACGGCATCCTGCCGGTGGGCAACGGCATGGTTTCCCAGGGTATGGGCGGGGCGGGGATAGCGAATGCGAGTGAAGCGGCGTCCGGCATGGATAATCCTGCCCTGATCAGCCAGACCGGCGATGCCATCGGTGCCGGCTGGTCCATTTTCAGCCCGGAGCGCAAGATCGATACCACCGGCGTACCGGGCTATGGCCCCTATAGCGGAGTGGTCAAGAGCGACAGCACGATGTTCGCGATCCCGCAGGCGGCCTTCACGGCGAAGATCAACAGTGACATGAACTGGGGCATCATGGCCTACGCCATGGGCGGCATGAATACCGACTATCCGACGGGGCCGTTTCCAGGCGCACCAGGCGGATCGACCTCCCAGATGGTTAACCTTCAGGGCGTGATTGTGGCGCCGACACTGAGCTACGACTTTACCCCGGACATCGCGGGGGGTATCTCGGTACTGTTGGGTTATGAGACGCTCACGACGGACAACCTCTTCGGCCAGGGCTCGGCCGGCACCGGGCAGCGTACTGCTACCGGCGTAGGCGTCAAGCTGGGTATCAATGCGAAAGTCACCGATGCAGTGGATCTCGGTGCCGTGTACCAGCCCAAGCTCAGCATGGCCGACCATAGCAACCAGGATTCCTTCGGGACGCTCATGCGTAATTTCGGGCTTACGGGTAGCAGCGGCCTTGATCTGCCCGCCGAGTACGGCGTCGGCGCGAAGTTCGCCGTGGCGTCGAACGTGGACCTCCTCACGGATGTGATGTACGACGACTGGGCGGGTGTCGATCTCTACAAGTTCTTCGGCTGGAAGAGCGAGCCGGTGTACAAGATCGGTGCCGAGTACCGTCCGACGGACAGCGTGGCGCTGCGTATCGGCTACGACTACGGCAAGTCGCCCATCCAGGGCGGGACGCCGGCCGTGAACGGCAGCATGGATGCCGTATTTGCCAACTACCCGTTCCCGGCGATCAGCCAGAGCCACATCACGCTCGGCATCGGCTACAAGCTGGATCGCAAGGCCACGCTGAACGCCTATTATCTGTATGCGCCGTCAGTCACGGAGACCGCCACGATGACCTCGCAGACTTCGGGCGGGCCGGTTCCCGCCGGCACCAAGGTCAGCATGTCCCAGACCGCCTTCGGTCTCGGTGTCAACTACGCATTCTGACAAGACCCGGCGCGGTTGAGCCGGACCGCTGTTGCTCGGGGCTGCGGAAAAACCGCAGCCCCATTTTTTTTGTGGGCGCGTTTGGCGTATCGCAAGTCTCCGTCACGAAGGGTCCGCCCGCGCCATCCCGGCAGCATGTCGGGGGTTTTGACATTGGTGTCCGTTGTCACGGTAAGCATTGATATGATTGATTCTCAGAATTTTTTTATTTCCAGCACCGAGAACCAGCCGAAAATCCTGCCATTCTACCGTCGGTATTCTTTACGCATTCATTGGGTATTGGCGCTGAAGGGTGGGATGCGACGTAACAATATTTGGCATAACAATAGATTACGTACGACCTAATACGCAGGCATGAATTGTGCTTCTGTTAATGTTTGCGGTGTCGTTAGATCCTAAGCAGCCAACAAGAAGAATTTCTACGCACCGCACACCTTTTGAGCGGTACCAGGGATGAAAGACGCGTGGTTTAAATCGTACGCCGCCGCGGCAGGCGTCCGTACGTTACTAGGACTAGGTGGGGTGCCATGGACTTCAATCGCAGATCCGGTTTCGGATTTTTCCTCTTCGTTATCCTTGCCGTGTTTGGCGTTTCCTCAGTCGCGGATGCCAGCACGGTGACCGTCAATCTGTGCGCCTCCGGCGGGGGCTGCTGGAATGGCGTATGGGGCGCGAATACGGTCAGCAGCTGGTCCAACATCGCTGCCGATGTGGCCGGCTCGACCGCAGTGATCCGCGCACTGCAGGTCAATCCCGACCCTGTGGTGACCAACGATTCCATAATCACCAATAACACCGTATCGACGCAGGACTATTCGATGACGACCACCCTGGCCACGGGCGCGGTCGCACCGTCCACGGTCACAAGCGGCAGTGTGGGCATGTCGCTCACGTCAAATGACGGCAGCCCGGCTACGGGCAGCAGCGTAAGCGGTGCGCCCATATACACGGCACTGATCGATGGATCTCCGTTTCAGACACTGCTTTCGAACTACAGCCAGACGGCGCCGGCCGGCGGCACCCAGGTCTTTTCCGCCGACTTCGGTCTGCCCGGCGTGACCTTCCCAGGGCCTGCCGTGGGTTCCAGCATCGGGATTGAAATCCAGTTCGCGCTTACTCCGGGCGCGAGCATGGCCTTCACCAGCAATTTCCAGGTCCAGCCAGTTCCCCTGCCGGCATCGCTCATCCTGTTTGGCTCCGGCCTCATCGGGCTGATCGGTCTTGCAGCCATCACGCGTCGAGCGCGCCCCGACCACGCCTGGCACTAGAGGCGGGACGAGTGGCGCGGGCATGGTTGCCCCGCTGCGCCCGCCGGGGTAGGACGTCGGGGCGTCCGTCGTGCGAGGGACCGTGCCGCAGTCGCCCCAAACCGTTTTCCCCGCCGAACAGGCGCGATGAGACGTGCCGTGTGATCGTCGAACATCCCTTCGATACCTGGCAGCGGGTGCAACCCGCGGTCGGTGCATGCGTCCGCCCATCCTGTACAAGTTTCTGCGCCTTGTCAGCGCGTATCACCCTGTAGAAGCGGGCATCGCGGCATGATCGGGTCGCGCTTGTTGCGCATACGACATCACAAAAACCCGTTTAGTTACGCGTACAACCCGGTGCAGCGCAGGAATTCAAGGAAGAAGGCCATCTGGCCGAAGCGGGTGGCCGCGGTCTTACCGTCCCAGCGCACCGGAATGCGGCCGCGGGGCCCCTCGACCCCGACCGCCTGACTGATCGCCGACATTGCCGAATGTGTCCGTCTTTCCGCCTCTTTCATTGGGTGCGCGCCGTCGTCACGGAGTGCGCTGCGGAAACGGTGGCTTACACAAACATGGCGGTTTCAATCTGCGTTTCCGGGGCGATGAATTCTTCGGGATCGCCCGTGGCCCGAACAGCGGGTTGATCCAACAACCCTGTTGTTCATATAGTTGGCATAATTCAACTAATTATGTCAGCCACTATGATTCGCGAAACCTCCGCCATGGCCGTGCGCCAGAAGTTTGGCGAGCTTCTCAACGAGGTTCAGTACCGGCACGACCGAGTGCTTATCACCAGGGCCGGCAAACCGGTGGCGGCGCTGATCGACGTGGCATTGTTCGAGAAGCTGCGCAAACTGGATGGGGATTTCGACCGCCTGCTTGATGGGATCAGGCAGGCATTCACCGACGTGTCGCCGGAGAAGGGTATGGCGCTCGTTGATGAGGCCGTGCATGCCGCCCGGAAGAAGCGTCGACGCAGGTGAGGGTGGTGCTCGATACGAACGTGCTTTTGTCGGGGCTTATGTGCCCGGACGGTACGCCGGGCAGGATCATTCAGGCATGGCGTAAAGCGCGGTTCGAGCTGAGTTTGTCAATCGAGCAGCTCGCTGAAGTTGGCCTGGTTTTGAGCTACCCCAAGATCCGCAAGATACTGAAATGGGGCCATGCCGCGATCGAGCGCTTTGTCCAGCAACTGTACCTGAGATCCGCTTTGGTCGAGGTTGCCAATGTCGCGGCTTCTGTGCCGAGAGATCCCAGGGATGATTTTGTCCTGGCGACACTGATCGCGAGCCCGGCCGAATGCCTCGTTACCGGAGATGCGGATCTGCTCGTGCTGCGCGACCGTTACCCCATTCTCACGCCAACTGAGTTGGTCCAGCGCCTGTAATCGCACAGACCCGCTGTGACCGGCAGCCTGCGTGCGTAGCCCGCTGCTGATTCCATGGCAAGTCTGCCACTGCCTTCGTGGATGGATGCGCCAAATCGGTCATACGCCAAGCGGGTGTGGCATGCGATGCGGCGTGCCTGCGGCCGGAATCGAGCCACTTGACCGATACGCTGTCAGCGGTTCTTGCCGCATTGCGCAAACAGTGACACGCCACCCGCCAACTGCAGTCCGTTTCAATATGCCGGTATAATCGCGGCCATGTCGATTGCCGCCACTGGCTTTCTCGCACCGCTGCTGACTCCGCACGGTCACCTGCTGGCGGTTGCGGATGCCGATGCGTCATCCTTGCCGGCTGCACTGCAACGGCGTCTCGCCGATGCCTTCGCCGCGGGTGTCGGGCATGGCCTGTTACATCTGGGAGCGGCCGAGGTTGGCAGCATCCTGCCTCCCGCCTGGGCCTGGTGGCGTGAGTTTGCCGCGCGCTATGTGACCGCGTTGTGCGCTACCCCCGAGGGCGAGGCTATCGCCACCCCTGACGATCAGACCCTCAATGCCCTCATCGCTGACGCCCCGCCGATGACCGGTGTGGAATACCTCACGGCAGCGGTGTTGACCGCCTTTTGGGCTGATCTCGATGTGGCTTTACGCGATGAACTGGCCGCATCGAAAAGTTCATTGCAGGACTTTCTCAAGGCCCGTCACCCGGTCTGGAACGTGGTTGGCCGGGTGCATTTCAATCTCGCGGAAAACCGCAGGGATCCGGAGGCGCCATTCGCCTTCGTCGCGACGTACACCGCACGCCTGTCGGCGCATGGCACGGCCCAGCATCTGCCCTTGTCACGGGCGCTGGCGGAGTTCTCCGACGGCAAGAGCCAGGCGCGGCTGCTGTCCCTGCTGATGCCGGTGCAGCGTGCCGCCGAGCAATGCAGCTGGCTGCGCGCGATGATCGACTCCGGCGAAATCTATCACCCGCTGCGCTGGCTGCCCGCCGATGCCTATCAGTTCCTTGCTGATGTGCCCAAGCTCGAGGCGGCCGGCATCACCGTGCGTGCTCCCGGCACGTGGCAGGCAGGCCGTCCCGCCCGGGCGCTGGTCAGGGCGAGCGTCGGCGCACGGCCGCCTTCGCTGCTCGGAAAAGATGCACTGCTCGATTTCAGCATGGAGGTCACCCTCGATGGCGAGCGGCTCAGCGCTGCCGAGATCAAGGCGCTGCTGGCCGGTGGCAACGGCCTGCAACTGCTCCGCGGGCGGTGGGTCGAGGTGGACAGCAAGAAGCTCCGGCACATGCTGGAACGGTTTCAATCCATCGAACAGGTGGCAGCCCGCAGCGGCCTGTCCTACGCCGAGGCAATGCGTCTGGTGGCGGGGGTCTCGCTGCATGAAGGCGGCGATTCCGCGGCCGCCGACTGGTCCCAGCTGGTCGCCGGCCCGTGGCTGGCCGATACCCTGCAGGGGTTGCGTCAGCCGGAGGGTCTGGCGCAGGTCAGTCCCGGTCCGGAGCTCAAAGCCACGCTCCGCCCCTATCAGGAAATCGGCGTTCGCTGGCTGTATCTGCTCACCCGGCTGGGGCTGGGGGCCTGTCTTGCCGACGACATGGGGCTCGGCAAGACCATCCAGGTGCTCTCCCTGCTGCTGGTGCTCAAACGCGAGCGCAGCGAGTGCTGCCCCAGCCTGCTGGTCGCCCCGGCGTCGCTGCTGGCCAACTGGGCTGCGGAAGCCAGGCGCTTTGCCCCGGGCCTGCGTCTTTTGATTGCACACCCCTCGCAGCTTCCGGCCGCGGAGCTGCGGGCGCTGGACGCCGCGCAATTGCACGGTGTCGATCTGGTCCTGACGTCCTACGGTTCTCTCCTGCGTCTGCCGGCCCTGGCGGATGTGCGCTGGCGGGTGGCGGTGCTCGATGAGGCCCAGGCCATCAAGAATCCGGGAGCGAAGCAGACGCAGCAGGTGAAGAAGCTGACCGCACAGTCGCGCATCGCACTGACCGGCACGCCCGTGGAAAACCGCCTCGCCGATCTGTGGTCGATATTCGACTTCACCCACCCCGGTCTGCTCGGCACGGAGAAGGTTTTTGCCACCTTTGCCAAACGATGGGCCAAGGCGGAACACTTCGGGCCATTGCGTGCCCTGGTGAAACCCTACATCCTGCGGCGCCTGAAGACTGACAAGCGGGTGATCACCGACTTGCCGGACAAGACGGAACTCAACGCCTGGTGCCACCTCAGCCCGGTGCAGGCCGCACTTTATCAGCGTGCGGTAAAGGATCTGGCCGTCGCGCTGGAGGGTGAGGAGGGAATCGGTCGCAAGGGCATCGTGCTTTCCTTCCTGATGCGCTTCAAGCAGATATGCAATCATCCCTCGCAATGGCTGGGTGACGGCGCCTGGAGCGCGCAGGACAGCGGCAAGTTTGCGCGCCTGCGCGAACTTGCCGAGGTGATTGCCGCCAAGCAGGAAAAGGTGCTGGTGTTTACCCAGTTCCGGGAAACCACGGAGCCGCTGGCGGCCTTTCTGGGCACGATCTTCGGCCGCGCCGGGCTGGTGCTGCATGGGGCCACGCCGGTGGCCAGGCGCCGCGCGCTGGTCGAGCGGTTTCAGGAGGACGAGCTGATACCCTTTTTCGTGCTTTCGCTCAAGGCGGGCGGCGCGGGACTCAATCTGACCGCTGCCTCGCACGTCATCCACTTCGACCGCTGGTGGAATCCCGCCGTGGAAAATCAGGCCACCGATCGCGCTTTTCGCATCGGCCAGCGGCGCAACGTGCTGGTGCACAAGTTCGTCTGCCGTGGCACCATAGAAGAGCGTATCGACCAGTTGATCGAATCCAAACAGCAGCTGGTCAAGGATGTGCTGGAGGGCGGTACGGAGCTGTCGCTCACCGAGATAAGCGACCGCGAGCTGCTCGACCTGGTGAAGCTCGACATTCACGCTGCGCAGGACGGCTGATCATAGAAGGAGTTCGATGAGCTATTTTCGCTGGAAACCTTATGTTCCCGTGGCCCAGCGCCGCAAAAGGGCGGAAAAGGCGGCCGTCAGGGCGAAGAAGGCGGGGGCCGATCTGGCGCCGGTGGCCGCTTCCCGCGGAGCCATCGCCAAGACGTTCTGGGGCAAGGCCTGGTGTGACAACCTGGAACGGTACAGTGACTACGCCAACCGCCTGCCGCGCGGGCGCACCTACGTGCGCAACGGTGCGGTGATCGATCTCGCAGTCACGGAAGGCGCGGTGCAGGCGCGGGTGATGGGGTCGCGTTTGTACACGGTGCGGGTCAGCGTCGCTGCGGTTCCCGCGAAGCAATGGAAGTCTGTCAGCGCCGATTGCGCGGGCTCGATCGATTCACTGGTCGAGCTGCTGCAGGGACGGTTATCAAAGGCGGTGATGGAGCGCATCTGCGCGCCGAACACCGGCCTGTTTCCGGCTCCGAAGGACATCGAATTCAGTTGCAGCTGCCCGGACTGGGCCTCCATGTGCAAACACGTGGCCGCAGCGCTTTACGGCGTGGGCGCGCGTCTCGATGGACAGCCCGAATTGATTTTTGCTCTGCGGGGTGTCGACGCCCGGGACCTTGTCACGCAGGCGGGCGCCGGACTTCCGAAATCAAAACATGGTCCGGGAGCCGGCAAGGTGCTCGATGATGCCCTGCTGGGTGATGTGTTCGGCATCGAGATGGCGGATGTCGCGCCGCAGGCGAACCCAATGACCCGGCGTCCCAAATCGACGGCGACCAGGGCGGTCCCCACGGCACCCCGTCAGGCAGCGACCACCGGGAACAGGAAAGCCGCCAGGACGCCTGCGGCCGTTCAAGAGTCGGCGAAGGCAAAAGCGCCAGCCCGGTCTTCCGCCAGACCGCGCGGGTCAGCAACCCGCCAGGTAAAGGTCGCAGGCCCGAAACCTGCGCCTAGGGCGAAGGCCGCAACGCCCGGCGCGGTCCGCGGCCGATTGGCGAAGAGAGCATCGTGATGGCGGAGGGGAGAAGTCCGCGCTCCCTGGTCACCCATTTCCAGCGACGGCCACGACGACGGCTCTTCAGACGGACGACCGAGGACGCCGCGCCGCCGCCACCACCGCCAGCCCCAACAGGCCGGAACCGAAAAGCCAGATTGCGGCAGGCAGGGGAACCGGGGAGTCGTACCCCAGAACCCTCATTTCCGAGACGTCCCCGCTGGAGACCGGGTAGAGCAAGCCGGGGCTCGCAAAAGCATTATAAGCGTCCATCGTCGATCCCGACCAATCCCCGTAGTCACCACTGGAGTTGGTGTTGAACGTGTTGATCACGGTCTGGCCGCCATCTATCGAGAAGTTCGTTCCGTTGACAGGATCAAAGGCTCCGTTCGAGTCATACCGGAAGAGATCGAGAGGGGCGTAACACGGAGCCGTACCGGTAAGCGAAGAACATGCAGACGAATCCTGCAGGCTGATGCGGCCCATCACCTCGCTGATTTCATGCTCCGCCACGCCGGTAAAGTCGTATTGGCCGGAAGAGGGGGTGGTACCCGAATTGAAATCCCAGGAGGAGCTGCTGCTGAATCCTACCGCTCCGCCAGAGACCGGGGCGGCACACCCGCCCTTCGCATTGGTGCCGCATTCCATTGCCTTCACCTCAGCGTCGGAAATCAGGATATTGGTGGTGTTCGGATTGCTGGTCGGGCTGCTGGTGTAGTAGGCAGACAAGCCGGGGTTGCCGCTCATCAGGTTTATCATCCCGTTGAACGACGTGCTGTAAAGACCGGATATCTCGCTTTCACCCAGCGCATTCGACGACAGGCTTGATCCCCCCACCTCGCCCCATCCGACGCTCAGGTCGATCGTAATGGGATTGGTGAATGTGCTGTCGTAATAGTTGATGGCGTCCTGGAACGCCGTCGTGAATCCGGCCGGAGCGTTGTTGACGCTCGAGTCGTAGGTCACGTTGAAACTCAGGGCCTGAACCGATCCGGATGTCGCCAAACCGATCAGCAAAACGGCAAGCGCGACGTTCTGACGCCACGTAGACATGAATCCTCCTCCGCGCGGGGGCGCATGCAGCGCCGTTTCGGATGATTGAATTCCCGCTGTCTGATTTTGATTATGGAAACTGCTTTTTGCGACGATTATGCGCGCCAGCAGCCCCTTGAGCAACTGACGTGCATCCGCCGCCCGATGCATGGCTTAGACAGAACCCATTGAGGTCAATCCGCGACCCGAGGTGTCCCGACGTTGAATCCTGGAATGCCGACCGGTCCTTGAGAGAACCGGCGCAAAGCCGCGTACGGGAATGCCTTTTATTTCAGCTTTCTGCACTGTGTCCGGGGCCACCCCGGATCAAACCCGATCCTGAGTCGGCAACCACCTCAAACGTCCAGCCCTGCCGGGCGCAGTAGAGTTCCGGCACCTGCTTCTGCCGCTCCAACTCACGCGGCCCGGTGACCAGCAGCGCGACATGCGCCGCTGCACCGCCTCGCGCCGCTTCGTGTTCAGCAAGGCGCTGGCGTTTCAAGAAGATAAAGACTGCAAGTGACATTCCGAATTGCGAACGTGCGATCCTTAATGTCTGGCAACTGACCAGGGAATTCCCGATGGCGAGGAACTTCTATACTGCGATTCTGGAGCGTGAAGACGATCTGTACGTTGCCTTGTGCCCGGAATTCGATATCGCGAGTCAAGGGCAGACCATAGAAGAGGCCACCGCCAATCTCAAAGAGGCGGTAGAACTGTTCCTGGAAACAGCCGACCCTGCCGAAGTCCAGCAGCGTCTGCATGCCCCGATACTTGTGACGACCTTCGAAGCGGCACAGGGGTAAACTGCGCGTCCTGTCAGGGCGCGATGTCTGCCGTATGTTGGAAAAGCAGGGATTTGTGGAGGCGTCGAAGACAAGGCAGCCACATCGTCATGCAACGCCGGACGCAGACAGGCAGTATCACCGTTCCCGTTCCCGTTCCCGTTCCGGATCGCCCGGAGCTCAAAATTGGTACCCTGCTTTCCGTCACCCGGCAAAGCGGGTTGCCCCGCAGCGTATTCGAGTCCTGATCACTCAGGCTGAATGGGTGGGATCCCGGCCGCTAGGTTGCGTCGACGGATCATCTTCCGGTCCATAGCTCACCGGTCGACTTTCCATGCCCACCGTTTGTTGATTTTGGCTGGTGTAACGCGTTTAAGAAAACCCGACATTTTCTGGCGATCGACACGTTGCGATGGGGCGAGGCATCCTGCCTACGGTGCACCAGGATACGCCGGCAGCGCAGCGGCGCCCGCAACGGCACGACGCACCAGCGTCGCCAGCAGCGGCAATTTGTAGCTGTTCTGCGACAGTGGCGTGGCGCCGGTCAGCGCAGCCTCGCCCGCCGCAGCGGCCGTATCGCTGCTGATCCGGGTCCCGACCAGCAGGGCTTCGGCCTGGTGTGCCCGCCACGGAGCCGGAGCCGCCGCGCCGAGCACGATGCGCGCCGCGCGACAAATGCCGGCCGCGTCGATGTCCAGCAGGGCGGCTGCGGCAGCGAGAGGCCAGTCGAACGCCGCCCGTTCGGCAACCTGCAGGTAGCGCGTGCGGCTGGACGGCGGCAGCGGCGGCAGCCACACCGCCGTGAGGAGTTCCCCGATGGCGAGGATGTTCTCGCGGCGCATGTCGGCTTCCGGCAGGACGAAAAAGTCCTCCAGTGCAACCCGGCGACGGTGACCGGCTGAATCGGCAAGCTCCACCTCCGCCCCGAGGGCGAGCAGCGCTGTCGCGGGCGTCGAAGCATGCACGATGGCGCAGCCGTTGTTGGCGAATACGGCGTGATAGCGGTTATCGCCGCGGAACGCAAAGCAGTGCGCGCCGCCCTTGCGCAGGCAGTGGTGGGCGGCGGAACGGAAATACCAGCAACGGGGACGCTGCAGCAGGTTGCCGCCCAGCGTGGCGCGATTGCGGATCTGGGGGCTTGCCGCCTGGGCGGCGGCTTCGACGAGGGCTGTGTGGCTGCGCCGCAGTCCCGCGTGCGCCGCAATGTCGCCCAGCGTGGTCAGGGCGCCCAGGCGTACGCTGCCGTCGGGCCGGATCTCGATACCCGAGAGGTCCGGCAGCCGGCTGATGTCGATCAGGCACGCCGGACGGACCAGACCCTCTTTCATGAGGTCCAGCAGATCGACCCCGCCGGCCTTGACGAGGGTGGCCTGGGCGTCCCCGGGCGTGCCGGTGAGCGTGACCATGGCCTCGGCGGTGGTGTGGGTCGAGGCGGCCGCCGCTTCTTCCGTCGAGGTGGCGCGTTGCCAGGCAAAATCCTCCATCAGCGATGTCCTCCCGGTATCCGCCCCAGGGCGCCGAGCACTGCGGACGGCGTCATGGGCAGGGACCGGATGCGCACGCCGGTGGCGTTGTAGACCGCATTGGCGATGGCCGCTGCCGTCGCGATGTTGGCCGGCTCGGAAATGCCGTAGGCATCCGAGGCGCTGAGTCCCTGGTAATACTCGAGCAGCACCACCTCGATCTCGGGAACGTCGCGCGCTCCAAGCAGTTTGTAGTCGACCAGATTGGCGTTGAGCATCCAGCCGGTATGGGCGTCGAGGACCCGTTCCTCCATCAGGGCATAGGAAATCCCCATGAGTACTCCGCCCTGCACCTGACTCTCGAGCAGCATCGGGTTAATGGGGCGGCCGCAATCATGCACTGCCACCACCCGCAGCACGCGGATGACGCCGCTTTCCGTATCCACCTCGACTTCCGCGAACTGCACCCCGCCCAGATCATTCAGGGCAATGGCCGCATCCCCCGAACGGCTGCGGAATCCGGCATAGTCATCGGACCGTCCGGCGGTTGCGCTGATGCGATCGGTGCGCAGCATGGCCGTGGCCTCGCGCCAGGACAGCTGTCGTCCCGCATCATTGCGGCTGCGGATCACCCGATCCTGCAGCTCCAGGGACTGGGGATCGACCTGCCAGGCCGATGCGACCGTGCGCAGCAGCGCCTCCCGGATCCGCCAGGCGGCAGTGCGTGCCGGCGGGGTGATGGAGGCCGTCGTGCGGCTGCCGTATGAAGGGGGCCCCGAGGGAAACGCAGTGTCTCCGATGCGCAGGTGCACCTCTCGCGGTTGCAGGCTGAGTTCCTCCGCCACCACCTGTGCCAGAATGGTGCCGACCCCGGTCCCGATGTCCTGCACGCTGGACAGTACCTCGACGGTACCGTCCCGCCACAAACGCACCTCGCAGGCGGAGTTGATCTGGACATTGGCGGGCCACAGGGACTGGGCCATGCCGATGCCCCGCTTGACCGCTCCCGCGGTGCTGGCCGGTGCCTGGCGCCGGGTCCAGCCTATCCGTTCGGCGCCGATACGGCGTTCCTCCCGGCGTACCGGGCTGGCATCGATCCGGTCGCGCAGCACAATCGGATCGATGCGGAGTTTTTCCGCGAGTTCATCGATGCTCTGTTCCAGGGCAAAGGCGCCCTGGGTATTGCCGGGACCGCGCATCGCGCAGCCGGGCCCGGTATGGGTGAAGACATCGTAGTGCGCGAATTCCAGGTTCGGACAGGCGTACATGGCGCTGGTGATGCCCCCGACGGTGGCACCGAAGGCGATGCCTGCGCCGCCCTGGGACTTAAGCGAGATCGCCGTCAGCGTGCCGTCCTGCCGGGCGCCGATGCGCAGGCGCTGTTCGCTCGACGGACGGTTCCCGGTGTCCATCTGCTCTTCATCGCGGCGGTGGACCAGCCGTACCGGCGCGCCCGCCTGGCGCGAGAGCGCCGCCGCCACGCGTCCGTATACACCCATCTGCGACTTGGATCCGAAGCCACCGCCCATCGCCTGCACCTGCACCCGCACCCGGGACAGCGGCAGGCCGAAATAGCGGGCGAGCTGGGCGCGTACGCCGGCGGTGAACTGGGTGGACATCCACACGTCCAGATTACCTTCGTGCCAGGAGGCGACGATCGCGTGCGGCTCCAGGCAGCAATGCGTTTGCACCTGGGTGTGGTAGACGCCGTCCACCACGACCGCGGCGTCGGCAAAACCGGCGGCGGTGTCGCCACGGCTGTTGCGGGTATCGGGTCCGAGCACATTGCCGTCGAGAGGATAGGCCGAGGCCGAGGCGGGCAGGCCGGCCACCGGCACTTTTTCGAGTTCCTCCCGGTGATAGACGGCTGGTGCACCGGGCTGCCGGGCCAGGTCCGGATGAACGACGAAGGACAGGGGCTCGTAGTGCACGGCAATCCGCCGCAGGGCCGCTTGCGCCTGGGCCGGGTTCTCTGCAGCCACCGCCGCGACCGGCTGACCGATATAACGCAGGATTGTGGGTGCACCGGCAAGCAGTGGTTCGGCCACCTCAAGCACTGCCCGCACGCCGGGTGCGGTTGCGGCGCGGGCCAGATCGATGGAACGGATGCGGGCATGGGGGTGCGGCGAGCGCAACACGGCGGCGTACAGCATGCCGGGCAGCGCCACATCCACGGTATAGCGGGCCGTGCCGGTGACCTTGGCCTGCGCATCCCAGCGCGACACCCTTTTGCCGATCTGCCGGAGCCCGGAATTGGGAGCGAGCGCCGGTGGCTCGTCCGCCGGAATCTCCCGCTCCACCTGATCCAGACCCAGGTGGGCAAAGCCGACCGGGAATTGCGCGCGCCGGCGCGGGTTGTCGTCATTCACGGGAAGTTCCTTTCTTGCCTGCGCCCAGGGCGAGCATCGCCTGAACCACATGAGGGTAGGTGCCGCAGCGGCAGAAGTGCCCGCTGATCGCCTGCTCGATGTCCGCACGGTCCGGGCGGGGGTTGCGCGCCAGCAGCGCCGCGCAGGACATGATCATGCCGGGCGTGCAGAAACCGCACTGCACGGCATCATGGGCAATGAAGGCCTCCTGAACCGGATGCAGGGTGTCTGGCCCGGCCAGGCCTTCGATGGTGGTGACCGGGCGTTCGCCCACCTCGATGGCCAGGACGCTACAGGAGGCGACCGCAAGCCCGTCCAGCCAGACCGTGCATGCCGAGCAGGCGCCGTGATCGCAGGCAATCTTGGTTCCGGTAAGACCGAGCGGGCCGCGCAGCGCCTCGGCGAGGGTGGTGCGCGGTTCGATCACCACCTTGTGTGCGTGCCCATTCACGTGCAGGACGACGGCCAGCGGGCCGGGGCCCGCCATGCCGGGAGCTGCATCAGAATCTTTCTGGAATTCCGTGCTCATCGGGAGCGCTTGACGACCTTCCATGAATGTCCCTGACCGGCCGCAACGGATGCGCAGTCAGGATTCTTGCAATATATCGGCCGGCGGGCCGGTCCTCAAGATCCGTTTCCCGCCTGGCGGGTCACCGCACTCCTGATCATGCGCCGGTACAGACCGGCGCGCAACGCCATCCCGTACGGATCGGCGAAGCCAGACATTTGGGGTGCGGTATCAACATGAAGCACCGTTGAGCGGGGGGCGATGTATCCCATCGGAGTACACGCGGATCGGGGGGGGGTACTGGGTCCATGGCACCGGCGCTCGGTATCGTTACGGCAGCCGGGATTCCACGCCCAGGCGCCTGGAGCCGTGTGCGGACCGAGGGAGGCGATGCCGGGGCGCGCCCAACGACGGTCCGCCCATGCCCAGGATGTGGTTCAATCCGTCCAGTGACTTGATATTGAAACCGGACTGGAACGATGTCAGGCTGTGCGCGGTTCCGGTGCGCGGCAATGGTCCAATACCGGGCGCATCAATTTCGGTTTCCCGGTTCCAGCATGCCCGTGTTGTTGCTCGAATTTTGCCATCTCGGAGGAGGACGTTGTGAATAAGAATGCGTGGCAGGGGGTTCTGTATGGAGCAGTGCTCGGATTGATGGTGGCCACACCGGCGCAGGCGGACCGGCTCAAGCCCTACATCATGGGCAATCCGCCACCGCCTGGCATGAGTACCCTCGATATCGAGAATCTCGTCGAGTTGCAGCTGATGTCGCAGGGTTTCGATGTGGCCGGTCACTACACGCCGTATCCCTCGGCCCGCGTGGTGGTCATTACCAACCGGGAACTGAAGACCGCCGCGGCCCGGGCCCGCAATGGGGGCTTCGGGGCGGGCGAGCACGTGGCGATCACCCGGGTGAACGGGAAGGTTCAGGTGTCCTATGTGAATCCGGCCTACATGGGTGTCGCCTATGGACTGGGCCAGCTGCCGGGGGTGACGGCCAAGCTCAAGAAGGCGCTGGGTGACCAGTTTGCTTTCGGGTCGAAGGACGGGATCTCGGCCAAGGATCTCGGTCCCGGTGAATATCACTATATGATGGGCATGCCGTACTTCAACGACGTCGATACACTCGCTCACTACACCAGCTATGCGGCGGGTGTTGCGACCGTGGAGCACAATCTCGCCATTCATGCCGGGGGCACGGTCAAGGTGTACGAGATCCATATCCCCGGCAAGCAGGAGACCGTGTTCGGGGTGGGCATCAACAAGGGGGCTCATCCCCATTCGGATGCGAAGAACACCGACCAGAAGATCATGTCGGTCATCGACTACAGCCCCAACCGTGCCACCGCCTTCCTGCCGTATGAAATGATGGTAGAGGGACGCACGGCGATCGCGCTACCCGCGCGCTACCGAATCGCGGTATTCTTTCCGGACACGCGCATGATCGGGACACACGGATTCACCAACATCATGAGCGCACCGGGCGCGATTCTGGACTCGCTTACCGACGTCGCCAGACCGAACCCGGCGGACGTCGCGTCGGCACCCTAGTCGCGGCTTTTGCGGCGAGGCCGGTCTGTCCGCGAGGGGGCAGTGCGGCCGGATTGTGGCGTGCGGACTGGAGCGGGGACCATGAAACGCATCAATGTGACGGACATCGGTCAGCTCCGTAATGAGCTCAACAAGTACCGCAAGGGCAGGAAGCTCGATATCCGCCAGTTCAATCAGGCGGCACGACTTGCCTGGCTGGGCAAGGCGGTGATGATGCCGCTGGATCCGGAGGATCCGGACACCCGGTCATTTCTTGTCTATCTGGACCATCCCGATCCCTTTTCCGGCCATTTTCTCAATGTGGACGAGGATCTGGTCGGGCACATTTTTGTGCTGGATGCGGAACAGGGCCAGTATCTTGCCGAGATCGTCGAGCAGGGCGTGCGCGAGCGCGCGGCGCTCTACCAGGATCTGGACCGGCGCGAGTTTTATTTCGGGAAGTTCTATCGCCCCGAGTCCGAAGATCCGGACCAGGGGCGCTAGCGGGTCTCCATCCGATCCCGTGCAAGCGCGTTTTCTCGACCTGGGTACCCTTGCGCCGCAGGCCCTGCACGCCGCCTATCACGGTCTGGCCCTGGCCCAGGACGAGGGGGCGCGGCCCATTCTGGCCTGGGCGCGCAGCGCTGCGGCGCATGTCTGCATCGGCCAGACGCAGTCGGCGCCCGAAGAGCTTGACCTGGAAGCCTGCGCGCAGGCGCAGGTGGCCGTGGTCCGGCGGACCCTGGGCGGGGGGACGGTGCTTCTGGATGACGAACAGCGCTGCGTGTTCTTTATTCTGCCGTTGACGCTCGCGGCAGCCCGTCCCCAGCGCATCTTCCGCTACTGTCTGGACCCGCTGGCCCGCACATACCGTTCGTTCGGTATCGACGCCCGTCAGGTGGGACGCGCGGATTTGTGGGTATCCGACGCCAAGATTGCCGGCAGCGGTGCGGCGACCCTCGGGCACTCGATCGTGTTTGCCAGCAGTTTCATTCTGCGGTTTCCGGAAGCGCTGTTCTGCCGCCTGGTTCGTGCCCCGTCGCCGGAGTTCCGCGCGTGGCTGGGTGCGGCGCTACCCTGCGCCTTTACCTCCTGGGCCAGGGTCGGTGCCGTTCCGGATGATGCGATTCTCGTGCAGATATTGCGCGCCGCGGTGGCGGCCGATCTGGGCTGGGATCTGGAGCCGGACCTGCCCTCTGCGCAGGAGCGGCATGCCATGCACGAGGCCGAAGAGGAACTGCAGGCGGACGATGCCAGTGGCGATGCCGTGGAAGAACGCCGGCGCATCCGCAACGGCATCAAGATCAACGCCCGGACCTTTCTCGTCGAGTCGCGCGATGGGGACGATTGGTTGCGGGTGCTGCTGGCAAACGGACGCATTGCGCGGATCGATACGCACGATGCGGTCGCGGCCGCGGCCCTGGAGCGCTGTGTGGGCAGGTCAGCCCGTTTTGCAGACCTGGAAGATGGCCTGGGCCGGGTGCTGACGCCATCGGCGGCGCGCCACTGGGCGCGGCGCGTCGAACTGTGTCTGACGGGTGCCGGCGCCGACGATGCGGCTGCGGAGAACGACTGATGGGTGAACCGACCATTGCGAAACGGCTTGAGCGCCGCTTCATTCTCCTCACCGCCGATGCCATCATCGAGGAGCGCCTGCGCTCGGCCGTACCGTCGGGCTGGGAGATGCGGACCACGCAGGACCTCGAAGAGATCGGGGACTGGGCGGACATTCTGCTCTACCGGTTTATTCTGCTCGATCTCGACGAGAAGGGGGCTTTTGATCCGGTGGAGGTTATCCGCGACCTGCGCACCCGGTACATGGTGCAGACCGCGGTATTCTGCTTTGGCGGTGATGCGCCGCTGCGCGATGAGATGCGCTTGAACCGCGCCGACCGGTTTTTCGGGCGCGACGAGATCGTGGAGCGCCTTGGATCGTTTATCGGTCAGTACGGATGGTGATGTCGCCTGGCCGAGGCCGCCGTAGTTACCGGAAACAGCCCGCTGTCAGACTGTTGAGTTGCACAAAAAAATGAATCCACGATTGCACGGGTTACGTATCCATTCGGATCGTTGGCAGTGCTTTGAATAACTGCATGAATCGATCGAGCTGGACGGGTCAGTGTTCGATGCAAAGGAAGGGAGTTACTGGGTCAGCTCAGCGCGCAAATCAACAGCCCTGCGGGTATCTGAGGCATCCGCTACCGCAGAAATGCGGTTCAAACGGGTCTCGTTCGCGCTCGCATGGGCTGGCTGTGGTGGTTGGGGTCTGCGGTAACGATACAACGTCAGTCTGACGCGGTAGCGCTTGACTTAAATACCCGCATGTTGGTACACGCACCAACATGCGGGCGCGACTCCTCTTCAGGGACAAGAAGATCCTCGCCAATGGCGCCATCGTAGAGATGGTAATCTGGCAACTGCCGGCCGCCAGCGCCGATCGTCCGCACGGCTATAAGTATCGGCCCTATTACGGAAAAGGTGGTCGACGGCTCGTAGGTTACGACAATGAACGAAGTAAGGGCGACCACAAACATGTCGGTCAGCGCGAGGAACGTTACCAGTTTGTGTCAATCGATCAACTGATTGAAGACTTTCTGACCGACATTGAACGAGTGGAGGCGAAACAATGCGCAAAGTGATTATTCGAACGGAAGGGCTTCGCTCGGGACTGGAGCGATTCAGGACCGTTTGGAAGACGGGCAAATTCCAAGGCGAGTCCATTACCTTCGAGTCGGAGGAGGTGATGCTGAAGACCCTGACCAGCAAACGCTGGCAGGTGGTCAATGTACTGCTTGCTCATGGGCCGATCAGCGTTCGGGCCATGGCCCGGCGGCTCGGCCGCGATGTGAAGAACGTGGACACCGATGTGACGGCGCTCAAGGCAATCGGCCTTGTGGAAGACCACGAGGCCGGCATCTGGGTTCCTTTCGACGAAATTGATTTCATCCTGTCAGCTTCCAGAAAGGCAGGATAGCTGTCGCAGAGAAACCAACCAGTCTCAACGATAATCAGTTCGATACGCATCCAGGCGTTTCGTTAACATGTTGGAAAAATGGCGAGTCGTCCGTTCGCGTGGTACTCCAGCCTGGCTATTTGAATGGACGCGTCACTTCCGAAACCTGACAGATAGGCGACGCGTGCTGTTCGGCCTGAGCGGCCAGTCGCGCTGCATCCCCAGCAGGTCTGCTTGCTGTTCCGAAGCCGTCTCTCAAGTAGCGGTTTGCGGAAACAACGAGTGGCAGTTGGCCCTGCCGTACGATTTGCGATCCTCAAGGAGTGCGACACCGGCGGACATGCCGCCGCTATGACGCCGTCCAATCCTCGACCCGAAGCCCATCGATCTGAGAAAACTCTCGGCGGTTGTGCGTGACGATGATTACGTCCAGCGCATGTGCGTGGCTTCCGATGAGCGTGTCGAGGGGCCCGATCGGTCTGCCGCGGCGCTCAAGTAACGCCCGGGTGTCTCCGTATTTCGTCGCCGCACGCTCATCGAATGCGGCCACCTCAAGCGCCAACAGGAACTCAGCCAGAGCCTCGCGTGCATCCTTGGGACGACTGCTCTTTGCCGCTCCGAACGCAAGTTCGCCCAACGTAATCGAGGAGATGCCGACTTGGCCGATCGATTTGCCGCGCAGTTTCTTGAGCGCGACCGAATGCTTCTTGATGATGGCGATGCAGGTATCCGTATCGAGCATCCATTTCACGGAAGCGAGTCTCGTTGCTCTGCCTCACGCGGCTGTTCGCGGCTGCTCATGAAGTCCGCCGGAAACTTGTCCAGGCTCTGCACGAGAGTGTCCCAGGATCTAGCTTTGGGCAGAAGCACGACTGCATTGCCAACGCGCTTGATCAGTACTTCATCCCCAGCGAAGCGGAACTCCTTGGGCAACCGCACAGCTTGGCTATCACCGTTTTTGAACAATTTGGCGGTTTTCACGGCGGTAATCCTCATATAATATATATTAATAATATATATGTACCGCGGCGTTCCGTCCAGCGTCGCACAGACCCTTCCGGGAAGTTCGGGGACGGCAGAAAAATTCCCTGAAAAGGCGAATTCCCCCGCTTTGTTCTGGAAACCCGACGGTTCGCCGATGCAAGCAATTCGGCCTTTGCTGACAGTGGCGTTGGCTCAGTCGAATGACCGGTGTCGCACAGGTTGCTGACATTGACGCAGAACAGTAGCTGGGCGACTGCGTTCGTCAATGGTGAAGGATCGCAGATGGCCGATGCTGACCCATCAACTCGTCGAATTGCTTAACGACCGCTGGTCAGGTCTGCAAATTTCTGGCGGCGACCGGATGCAGTCGATCCGACAAAACAAAAGCGCGGCACGCCCTCCTGTCACGAGTCACTTGATCCGTCCTGGACAGAGTATTACTTTTACAAGTAAGAATCGCATTTTGAGGAGGCCGTCATGCGAATTACCAGTAAAGGTCAGGTCACCATTCCCATTGACGTCCGGCAAAAGGCGGGCCTGCTGCCTAATACCGAAGTGGAGTTCGTCATCCGGGGCAATACCGTCATCGTCCGAAAAGCGGAGAAAACTCCTCGTCGCGGCCGTCGCCTGCTCGCGGTCATGCGCGGCAAGGCTTCCAAGCGTCTGCGTACTGATGAAATCATGGCGATGACCCGCGGCACCTGAGAACGAGGCCGCTGATGGCCGATATCTTGGTCGATAGCAACGTCATTCTTGATGTTGTTACCGAGGACCCGAAATGGTACGAATGGTCTGCGGGTCAACTGGAACGGTTGACAGAAAGGTACACACTCGTTATCAATCCCATCATCTATAGCGAAATCTCCATCGGTTTCGACCGAATCGAAGACCTCGATCACGCTTTGCCGCGGGATTTTTTCCGTCGCGACTCCTTGCTGTGTGAGGCGGGATTTCTCGCCGGAAAATGTTTCGTCAGATATCGCCATTCGGGCGGCAGACGACGCTCGCCGCTGCCGGATTTTTACATTGGCGCACACGCCGCGATCCAGGGCATGGCGTTGTTGACGCGCGAAGCGAATCGGTACAAGACATACTTTCCGAAACTGACACTAATTTCACCGTGACTGTCCGCTGCTTGGTGATGCGAACGGCCGGTCCCGGCCGGCAGCACCAGTACGGGAAGTGCACCGCATTGCAGACATGGGCAAATGCATCGGTAGGCCAAGGGCAGCTTTCAAGAAGGTAAGCCGAACGCGTACTACCGGCCAGGAGCTGCCTGTCGATCAATCTTAATCACTGTAGAAAAGCTGACTTTCAACGTTTGCATAAAACACACAAAGCAATAAGCGCTCCAGTGAGAAAAAAGGTATGGAAAAGTCGCGCGGGTCTTTATTGCAGAGCCGCCATGGTCTGCTCATATTCGGCAATCACCTGTGCACCGAAAAGCACGATGATGCTTGCGGCTTCGAGGGTTAGCAAGCCAATGATTACCGTGGCGAGTGACCCGTAAACGACGTTGACGGGCGAGAGATGGGTGAAATACCACACGAGGACGGAACGCGTGATCTCCCACAAGACGGCAGCGGCGATGCCCCCGAGGAGCGCATGTCGCAGTGAGATCCGATTCAGGGGCATGGCGAAATAAATCGAACTCAGCATCAGGGCCGCTCCCAGGAAGCCGAACGTATGGAGAAGCTCTGGATACAAAGAAAGGGAATAACCAAAAAGGGCGACCTTTGTCTGCACGATGGCCTGGATTGTTCCGGTCACGAGCGTGACCACCAGCAACCCCACGCCAAGAAGCGAAATATAGACGTAGGGAAGCAGCACTGAGACAAGGAAATGCCGGCGGCGCAACTTGACGTTTCCATGGAAAATAACGGTCATAGCCTTTTCCAGCACGCTGAAGGCCAGGGAACTGAAGAAAAGCATATCGGCGATGAGCACATAGCCGATGGTCGTGCGTTTTGCGAGGAATACCCGGATCTGGGTGCGCAGCGATGCCGACTCGCCGGGCAGGAGCATGCGCAAATAGTGCGCCCCGGTCGCCAGCAGCAGCCGCTCGGGCAAGAACTTGGACAGGATCACGGCCAGGAGCGTGACGAGAGGGATCAAGGACAGAAGGAGGTAATATGCGAGGGCGCCCGCAAGAAGAAAGCCGTGGTTGGTGTTGAAGCGTCTGAACGTCCGTATAAGGAATCGGTCGACCCGAAGGGCGTTGCGGCGCTTCTCGTGGGGCGTGATAGGCATTGGTTGATCGTCTATTTCACACCTAATATATGTTCTTGTTTTAGAGTCACATAAGCGCAAATCGCCTGCGTCGGGATTCTAACAAAAATTGTGCTGACAGGGGGCAAAACGGATCCAGCACCGATCGAGCCGTTTTATCCCAAAGCGAGCGATGCTCGGGGCGCGCGGAATGCCTTCTATTCATGCATCCGGCAGCGTGAGACGCCCCGGCGGTCGTTGATTTCTCGTGGCTTGAGCGGCGGGCAATGGCCGAACTGCTCGCGCACACCATGATGCGGGGTCGGTCCGTAATTGGTTTTGGGATCACAGGGTATGGCCATAAGGGTTTGGCGGCGCCTTCGGTCAATTTTCCCGATGAGCCCGGTTCGTTCTGTCAACTGAACACGGTCCACGGTTGTGTACAAATTTCAGTTCTCGCGGCTAGGCTAAGGGAACAGAATTTCGAGGGCATCGCGATGAATACGAGGCTAAGCAGACTCCCGATCGAAAAGCGCATCAGGCTCGTGGAGGAATTATGGGATAGCATCGCCGCGGATCAGAAGGTGCTGCTCCTGACGGTCGAACAAAAGGCTGAACTCGATAGACGTCTCGATGCCTATGAGGCCGACCGAAACCAGGGCCGCTTGGCGGGCGAATCGATCTCTGATATTCGCCGCAAGCGGTGATGCTTGAGGTCCTGCTCCGGCCGGAAGCCGCGCAGGACTTGGCCGACGCGGCTGCATGGTACGAAGAACAGCGGCCCCGGACTGGGGCATGAATTCCTGGATGGAGTCGAGGCGACGTGATCAAGTGTTGCAGAAACCCCATTGAGGGTCTGCACGGAAAGGACGGTGCCGACATCCGTCTCGGTGCCTTGCCGCTTCCAGGCCACTTCCGTTTCAGTGGTTCCCTGTTCCGTCTGCCAGAGTAAGCCGACGGATAGCGAGATCAAATCTGAATCTGGAATGTTGACAGGGAAGGCCGGCGGCTGCGACCGGCACACGCAATGCCAAGCGATACTCGCCGCATGCGCGACAAGCGCCGATGAGTGAATCCGGATTTAGCTGGCGCAGGGGCGTGGCCCCTGCCCGACTAGCCGATCCAGTCGTGCTCCATGACATCCAGGCGGATGTCCTGGCTGAAGGATTCTCCAGCGGTTTCGACGAAAAGCGTCGCCACCCGCACACCCGGGGTATCGAAGCTCAGATCGCATTCGAAGCTGCCCGGCAGTTCAATGCTCTGGTTGCACGGAATCGTGCCGTTCACTTCCACCTTCGCGCGCGCGGTACCCTGGCCATCGAGCCGGGCCTGGACGCGAAACGGCCTCTTCGGCACGCTGCGGTAGACCTGGGGGTCACGGTTCGGGTTGTACTGGAGGTTGTTGAGCTTGAGGGATCGAACCAGTTTGGTCATCTGATGAGGCTCCGGTGATGACGATGCGGCGGAAAACTATCGCCGACGCCGACTGTCAAGTATTATAAGTATTCCCTAATATGACGGCAAGGCCGGCGGTCCGGCCGGCCGGTGCCTGCGGACGGAAAACGTGCCCGACCAGCCCATACTGGAACAGGTCTTCGAACAGGTGGACGGACGCCTGCGCGCGCTCGAGCAGGCGCTGCGGGAGCGCAGCAGCCCGTCGCTGTCCGTCCTCATCGACGACAGCCTCGATCTGGTGCGCCAGCTGCTGCGCGCGCACCTCGCCAGCCGCACCGAGGCCGTGCCGGCGGGCGCCGACGGGGATATTCTGGAACTGTTCAAGCAGTTCGTCCGCGGAGACCCCAGTCTCAATGCCGTGCGCGACAATATCCGGGAGCTGGTCTACTACCGCAATTGCATTGACATGAATCGCGAAGACGCCCTGCCGGCGCGCCCGGACGCCATGGCGGTGCGCACCGTCCGCCATATCTATCTGTATCTGCACAGCCGCTGGGAACAGCAGCCGCGGCCTGCGCGGAACTAGGCGGCCGGAGCCCGGCCCCATGGATGCCCTGAATGAATGCCGGATTTCCCCGACGGCTGCGGCGGTCTTCATCGGGGCAGACGAGTACCGGCGTCACAGCTATGGCGCCAATCATCCCCTGTCGATCCCCCGGGTGTCGCTCACCTTCGACCTCATCAATGCCTATGGCGCCATGTTGCCGCAGGAGTACCGCCACGGGCGCCTGGCCTCCGACGCTGAACTGTGCGGCTTCCATACGCCGGAATACGTGCAGGCGCTCAAGCGCTGCGAAGCGCTTGGCGGTGTCAGCGACGCCTATCGCCAGAGGCATAACATCGGAAATCTGGAAAACCCCTGGTTTCCCGGATTCTTCAGCACGCCGGCGCTGGCGACGGGATCGAGCGTGCAGGGCGCGGAAGAAGTGCTCGGCGGGCGCCGGGCCTTCAGTCCCGCCGGCGGCATGCACCACGCGCGACCCGACCGCGCCCAGGGGTTTTGCTATTTCAACGATGCCGTGCTGGCCGTCCGGCGCCTGCGGCAGGCGGGGCTGCGGGTGCTCTACGTGGACATTGATGCGCACCACGGCGACGGGGTCGAGGAAGCCTTCGCCGGCGATCCGGATGTGTTCACCCTGTCGCTGCACATGGACACCCGTTATGCCTACCCGTTTCGCGGCGGTGCCGTGACCGATCAGGGGGCGGCGTCGGGTGCGGGGACCTGCCTTAACCTGCCGCTGCCGCGTGCGACCAACGACAGTGAGTACGCGCTTGTGTTCGAGAGCCTGTGGCCGGCGGTGTTGTCCGTGTTTTCGCCTGGAGCCGTGGTGCTGCAGGCCGGCACCGATGTGCTCTATGGCGATCCCCTCGGCAAGCTGCGGGTGTCGACCCAGCAGTTTCTGGCGGTGGTGGCGAGCATCGTCCGGGACAGCCCGCGCCTGCTGGTGATCGGCGGCGGCGGTTACCATCCGCTGCTGCTCGCGCGCTGCTGGGCGGGAGTGTGGGCGCTGCTGTCGGGGCGCGAGCTGCCGGTGGCGCTGCCCGCAGCCGGGCAGGCGCTCATGCGTGCAACGGGCTGGGAGGACGACGATGACACCGACGAAGCCGAGGAGCGGCGGGAAACGCTGCTGCGCGCACGCCTCGACGCCGACCGTCGCGGACCGGTGCGCGCCGAGGTCTACGCGCTGCTCGACCAGGTGCGGCGCCTCCATCCATTGATGGCCAGTCTGTGAGCGAGGGCGCAGCGCCGGTCGGGGCAGGGGACGCGGTGGCGGGGTATGCCACGGCAGCCGCGACCCGGG
Source organism: Pseudomonadota bacterium (assembly GCA_021785515.1). Classification (GTDB taxonomy): domain Bacteria; phylum Pseudomonadota; class Gammaproteobacteria; order Acidiferrobacterales; family UBA6901; genus JAJYCY01. The sequence continues at coordinate 125,130 of JAJYEX010000003.1, forward strand.
CCTATGCGGCAGATGCCCGTTGCGCACCCGGCCACTACAGCGATTTTCCGGGCAGCGGACTGCGGCTGAGCTCCATCGGCATCGGCACCTTTCCGGGGGCGGCGACGGATGCGGTGGATCGGCAGATCGCCGCGATTGTTGCGCGCGGTCTGCAGGGCGGGATCAACGTCATCGATACCGCGAGCCATTATCGCTACGGCCGGTCACTGCGGGCGGTGGGTGCGGGCCTGCGTACGGCGATGCAGGCCGGGGTCGAACGCGACGGCCTGTTTCTCATCTCCAAAGGCGGGTTTCTGCTGTTTCCGGACGGCCCCCCCGGGGATCTGCCGGCCTGGTTCGACCGGGAGGTGGCCGCCCGCGGACTGGGGACCTATGCCGAGCTGGCCGCCGGTGCGCACCTGCTGTCGCCGGCCTACCTCCGTCATCAGCTGGACCTGAGTTGTGCCTGGCTCGGGGTGCGCACGCTGGATGCATTCCTCATCGACCAGCCGGAGGTGCAGATTGCCGCGGTCGGCAAGGCGCAGATGCTGGAACGGCTGGAGGCGGCGTTCGCAGCGCTCGAGGAAGCGGTGCAGGCGGGACAGATCCGGTACTATGGCATATCGAGCTTCCACGCCCTGCGGGTCCACACGGACGATCCGGCCTTTCTGTCGCTGGCCTCGCTGCTCGGGCTGGCCGGGAAGGCGGCGTCCCGGGTCTGGGCCGATGAGCGCGCCCCGCACCACCTGAAACTCATCCAGCTGCCCTTCAACCAGGTCATGCCCGAGGCCTTTACGCGCTTCAACCAGGTCACCGGACAGGGTAATGAGGCCTCGGTGCTGCGGGCCGCGATGCAATTGAGCCTCTATGTCATGGCGAGCCACACCCTGTTCAAGGGCCACCTGGGAACGCAGTCGATCGACGGGGTCCGGCAGGCCCTGCCTGAGCTTTCCGGCGCGGCGGCGCGCGCCATCCAGTTCAACCGTTCCACGCCCGGCCTGGGCACCACCCTGGTCGGGGTCAGTACGCCGGCCCATCTGGACGACCTGCTGGCGGTCTCGCGCATACCGCCCATGGAGCGTGCACGCTACCTCGCCCTGTACGAACGGGCCGGCTGAGGCCGGCGGGATGCCGGATTGCAGGGGCGGGCGCGTCGGCTACACTAAGCTGGTATGAGCGATCCCAATAATGCAGTCACGGCGGTGGATGCCGCCGCATCGGCCACCGGCAGTCCAGCCACCAGCGATCCGCTGAAACTCCTCGGCCAGATTCTGGTTCTGGCAACGCGCCACAACGCTTCCGACGTCCATCTGCGCACGCGCAATCATCCCATTATGCGCATCGATGGCGTTCTGCGGGCGGTACGCGAGTTTCCGCCACTGGCGCCCGATCTGATGGAACGCCTGGCGCGCACCATGATGTCGGCGCGTCTGGCCGCCCAGTTCGAGCGTGACCACCAGGTGGACCTGTCTATCGGATTCAAGGACATCGGGCGCGTGCGCGCCAACGTCTTTCATCAGCGCGGCTCGATTGGCATGGTGTTGCGGGTGATCAGCACGAACGTGCCGACTCTGGCGGAACTCAAGGTGCCGGAGATGGTGGGCAAGTTCGGGCGGCTTCCGCGCGGCCTGGTGCTGGTTACCGGCTCCACCGGGTCCGGAAAATCGACCACCCTGGCATCGCTCGTCAACGAGATCAATGCCACCCAGACCACACACGTCATTACGATCGAAGACCCTATCGAATTCCTGTTTTCGGAGAAACGCTCGATCATCACCCAGCGCGAGCTTGGCGTTGACACCAACAGCTTTGCCGATGCGATGAAGGCATCCTTGCGCGAGGACCCGGATGTGATCCTGCTGGGCGAGATGCGTGACCCGGAAACCATCGAGACTGCCCTGACCGCAGCCGAGACCGGACACCTGGTGCTGTCGACCGTGCACTCACCGGCGGCCGCCGAAACCGTGTCGCGCATCATCTCGGCCTTCCCGCCCGAGACCCAGCAGACCATGCGCGCCAAGCTCGCCCAGAATCTGATGGCGGTGGTGAGCCAGCGCCTGCTGCCGCGCAAGGGCGGGCATGGCCGCACCGTCGCCTGCGAGGTCATGACGGTCTCCGCGCTGGTGCGCGAATACATCCTCGATCCCCTCAAGATCAAGGAAATCGGTGACCTCATCAAGAAGGGTACTGCGGCCGAAGGGATGCTGTCTTTCGATCAGAGCCTGCTGCAATTGTGCCGTGCCGGCGAAATTGATGTCGAGACGGCACTGCAGTATGCAAGCAGCCCGACCGACCTCAGGCTGAAGCTCGACGGTTTCTGACTTCGAGGCGGTTCCGGTCAGGCCTGCTGGCAGGCAGTCGGGTGTTATCCGGTTCCCCGACCGCCTTTCGGCCGGCCATCCGGCGGGTGGATGAGAACCCTCGGTAAATGTCGAGGCGTCGCGGTGAGGCTGGACGCCTCGTGAGGCAAAGGGAGTCACCAGACGCTTTATTTTGGCAGACGGTTCACTGTGGTGCGCAACCCGAAGGATGAACTCAAGGATGGCACGTTCCACGGAATGTGCATCCAATTGGACATCAAGCCTGCCGATCTCGGAGGTGTGTGATGGAACGATTCGAGTATGCCGTGGTGCTGAGACCGGCGAAGGAGGGCGGGTTCGTCGTGACCTGCCGCAGCTTGTGACCCGGAGTTGAGAATCTGACCGACTCCTTGGCGGCATCGGGCCGCGCGATGGATGAGGTCTTCGCCGCCTACATGCAGAACAGGCTCGCCTTTCCTCCGCCGAGCCGGGCGCGGCGGGGCGAGCGCCTGGTGGCTCCGCGCCAGGTGACGGTGGCGAAGATCGCACTCTACACGGTGATGCGGGAGGCGCGCATCACCAACGTGCAGCTTGCCCGGCGGCGCAGAGGTCATCTGGCGTGACCTCCAAAGTCTCGACAACATGGCCGGCATGCATTCGATATACATGCCAACACTTGCCTCCTGCCATGCCCCTGCCTACCGGATAGCTCAGATCCTGCCCACGGCGCTTGCCGCCCTCAGCAGTACCGCTCGCGCAGCGGAAAGATGTGGGTAATGCCAAGGGTTTTGCCGTGGGTCATTTTAACTAGGGAAGCCCCTGATACCAGACAGACCCCGCTGGGGGGCTGCTCGGATTAGTTAATACGGACGTCAAATTGATGACAGCCATGCCCTGAAAAGCAGACGACATCCAAAGAACCATCGCATTTCCGCTGGCATTGAGATAGGCGGTGTTGGCGTGCGGGTCACCTGCACCAAGCCACGTGATTCCCGAACTAATGGCGGAGCACCCCGAAAAGGTGCAGTTTTGCGTATTAGCCGAGCTGGTAACCGGCATCGTCACCAGCGTGGGAGCCGTAGCAAATCCAAATTTCGTCGCCGGATTATTTAGCACTCCAACCACAAATTCGTCTCCGGCGGTCCATAAACCGCCACCACCAATAAACACCGTGTGTGTGTTGCTTTCGACTACAGCATTATCCATATCATATCCGGCCGATATATTCTGAGTCAGAAACGCGGTAATGGCGGAGGCTGGCAGCGTGTAAGTTCCATCTCCACCGGAAGTCGCAGGTGCGGTAAGAGTTATGGCATTCAGATTTAAAAGCATTGCGAAAGACTGATCTTCGCACCCCAAAACGACGACCTGATAAGACGTATCAATTCCGATCTGATCTGTGTTGCAGGATGTAGCGGAAGGGTCGTCTGATGAAACATCAGCAGGGTGTGCGGCATAAAAAGCGCTCGCCGCGGCATTGAAATTGCTGACCGTTGCGGCATCAGGCTTGTAAATTATACTTGTTTTGGCATCGGCAAGCTCAAAAGAGTTGTTATCATAAGAAGTCCCGTAAAGAGAACTATCGGAATATCCACCGCTCAAAATCATCGGATCCGTTATGCCGCTCTGATTAAAAGTCGGGTCGAAGGCGAAGTTCTCCGCCATGTCAATGCCGGTACCCGTTGCCACGTTTGACGGAATCTCCTTGATTAGAGTAGGGGCTGAAGGGGTTGAATAACTAATGATCTGAAAGCCGTCCCCGGTAGACACGATGGCCCACTTGTCGGCGGAATCCAGGATAACACCCCCTACGGCGGGATTGGCTCCGGAAAATGCAAGCGTATTGGTCGATGTCGTATTGAAATGTCCGACTTCAGTTAATGTGGATGTGGTTGGCGCGCAATTGGAGGGAAACCCAAAGAATGCAATAACGGAGCTATTATATGAATATGTAGCGCCGATGCTGTTTGCACAATCCAGACTGGTTCCAGAAACGAGAGCCGTCAAATCCGGAACACTGATCGGTTGAAACTGTGCAGAGCTGACCGTATAGCCGGTGACGGCACCCGTATTGGGAAGAGTGGTTAGATAAGCGCTTCCGTTGGAAGATGCGGACGGTGTGCTGGTTTCCGTCGTGCCGTCCACAACAGCAACCCCCATGGCCCCTGATTGATACGTGCTCGATGATTGAACTGTGGGAGGAGGGGGAGAAGTACTTGTACTGCCACCCCCACTTCCACCTCCACCTCCACCGCCACAACCGGACAGGGTTAGAAAACCTGCCAGTAGAAACGTCGCTGAAACAACCACGGAAAATCTGTAGTGGGTACGCCTGGAAGTGCTTTTCATTTTCCCCCTCCTGATTAGCTTAGAATTAGTTTTGCCTGATTTCTTAAACTTAACGGGACAAAAATGCATATTTAATGATGCCCTGCAGTCCATTGTCGCAATGATGGCCGCTCCTGGTATCAGTCTAGGGCTGATACTCCCAGAGGTCATTGAGCGAGCGCTGTGTCCCGTTCACGTCATACCCGTATCCACCGAAGAGCCAGAAATTGCCGCTGCCATCGGTCCAAGACGCGTCACCAGCTCGCGCCCCCGCGGATGCTGCCTGGGGCGATTGTGCCGAGCGCGCCACAGACGCCTTGGGCGTTTGCGGTGCTGGACCCACCCTCCCAGGTCCACTGGTTGACGATCGCGGTCGGCGTCGCGCCGTTCCCGCTACTGCTATTGCTACCCCCGCAACTCGGTTACCCTCCCCCACCCCCCCCGCAGGCAGTAAGCACGAGGCTCAAGGCCAGGGCGCTCCCGGACAGGATCCTGGCAGACAGATGAACGTGCTCAGCGCGGACGTCAGATGGGTTGCAGGTAGTCATGGTGTGTGTCCCCCTTATATTTCGAAGCATCATTCAGTTTTGTCGAAACTGTTGTGGCGTGTAACGTGCGCCACCCAAGGCCCTTGCACCCGTTATCCGGTCGTGGAGCGCACGCAGGCACCCCGTCTCAGCGACAGCCTCTGTCGTGACACCGCGCGATGCGCAGGCACCCCCGCCCCGGCGCATCCGACGATGGCGCTTGATGGTTCATGCCATGAGTGGTGACCATGATAATGAGAGGCCACTTACGGATCGCTTACAGATTGGTGAGTACGGACAACATTTTTCTATCGGGGACAGCCGGCATTATGGATGGGTGGGGAGGTGCCTGACAGACGGCGCAGTTCTGGTCCGGGCGGGCAGGGTTCTTAAACTCATTATTGATATTTTCGTTCGATCCCTCAGACGACGAGACCCTCCATCTGCCCCACGCCGGGATGGTCGCGCGGGTTAAGATGCGTCTTGGAGCTATGGCCAGATCACAGCCCGCACAACTACCAACTACCCGGCAATCGCCGATCAATTAGGTGTCATCCCGTACAGGATGTGCCCAAGAAACACGAACTGCTTTGGGAGCAACAGTGGCTGGGATTAAAGTCCTGACAGCGGGGGCTGGCCAGGATTGCGGAAAACCGCGACTTTTATATTCCTTAAAGAGATCCGTCTCGTCTCTTTAAAATTGCCGAGCTTTGATCGTCGAGGCACACCTTGCGCTGCGGTGAATCGCCTATTGTCCCGGGTCCTGGAACCCTGGCGTTGTGAAACGCGCAAGGTTTATGAGTCTTTTAGATTAAGTACAGTTACTTCTTCTGGGTCAGTTCGCGCAGCAGGCGCTCCTGTTCGGCGAACGACAGGACACGGCGGCTTTCAGCCCCCGCCGCCGGCGCAGCGGCCGTCTCCTCCGTATCGGTGAAGTGGCCGCGGAACCCGGCCGGCGCCTGGTTGCCCGGGCGCAGGTATTCCGCCAGACGGATCCGTTTGTTGAGGCGGGTGACGCGACGTTCGATCCAGACCAGATCGTACACGGCCCAGAGGACCGCTGCCGCGGCCGGGATCAGCGCCCATGCCGCCCCCGGCAGGCTCAGACGCAGGATGATGGCGAGCGCCGTGAGGCCGGTGTACCCCAGGGCCAGTGGCAGGTCATCGAGGTAGATCCGGTGGGCGCCCACGGGGAATAAAAGCCACAGAAAATACGCGATTTTTCGTTGTTTCAGGTGCTGGACGAGGCGCAGGTTCGCGCTCTGCACGCCGCCTCCCTCGAGGTCCAGTTTTTGCCAGGCAGGAGCCATTAATTAGTCGCAATTAACGAAAAATATTTGCAATAAGCCGTGTTTATGCTGAAATGTTCACCCCTGTCCCAGCGCGCCTGATGGCGCCCGGTCCTCTGACAAGACGCCATGGCTGATCGCAGACTCCAAGTTTTTCACACTGTAGCGCGTCTCCTGAGCTTTACCAAGGCGGCGGAAACGCTGCATATGACGCAGCCCGCAGTGACCTTCCAGATCCGCCAGCTCGAAGAGCATTTCAATACCCGCCTCTTTGACCGGACCCACAACCGCATCAGCCTCACCGCCGCCGGGGACCGGGTGTACGAATACGCCGAACAGATCATCGTGCTGTACAGCGAGATGGACAGCCGCGTGCGCGAGCTGACCGGCGACGTAAGCGGCATCCTGATCATCGGCGCCAGCACGACCATCGCCGAGTACGTGTTGCCCGGCTTGCTGGGAGAATTCCAGGTGCGCTACCCGGATGTCAACGTGCGCCTGAGCGTGTCCAATTCGCTCGGTATCGTCCATCTGGTCGAGAACAACTCGGTGGATGTGGGCATCGTCGAGTCACCGGTGACCAACAAGAATCTGGCGGTGGAGGTCTGCTGGCACGATGAGCTGGTCTTCATCTGTCCGCCGCACCACGCCCTGGCCAAGAAGCAGTTGATTACGGTGGCCGAACTCGCGGACCTGCCCTTTCTCTCCCGGGAGGAGGGTTCGGGCACGCGTGAAGTCATCGCCGAATATCTGTCCCAGAATGGCATCCAGCTGCAGGATCTCAACCTGTGCATGGAGTTCGGCAGCCCGGAATCGATCAAGAGCGCGGTCGAGGCCGGGCTCGGTGTGTCGATCGTATCGCGCGCGACTGTGGGCAAGGAGCTCAAGCTCGGGACTCTGGTGGCGCTGCCGTTGCGCCCACAGCTGGAGCGGCCGTTCTCCTTCGTATACCAGCGCCAGAAGTTCCGGCTGCGTGCCGTGGACGAGTTCATGAAGTTTGCCCACGAGCATTGCGAGCGCCGCGTCGCGCAGTCCAAGGACACGGCCGCGGACTGAGGCGCGCGCCTGCGCGCTGGGCCGGACGCGGTCACGGGATTTCGTCATGAAACAGTTCGTTGTCGTACAGCATACCTATTCCGAATTCCTGGGCACCATAGAGAACCAGCTGGAAAAGCGCGACATCGGATTCGCCTACTTCCGGCCATTCGTGGGGCAGGAGTTGCCCGGCAGCGCCGGCCAGTTCGACGCGCTGTTTCTGCTGGGCGGGTCGCGCCCGACCGCCGATCGCCAGGCCTGCCCCTGGGTCGAGGACGAGTTGCGGCTGGTCGGGATGTTCCTGCAGGCGCAGCGGCCAGTCGTGGGTTTCGGGTTCGGTGCCATGGTGCTGGCCGAGTACGCGGGCGCCAGGATATCGGCCGAACCCTTTCATACCGCCTACTGGACAACCGGCCACAAGACTGCGGCCGGCGCCGGTGACGCCCTGGCCGAGGCTGTGGACGGACGACGGCTGTTCGTCATGTACAATGGCCGGGCGGTCCTGCCCCCGGGCATGGAACCGATCGTCGTCGACGATGACGGCAACTGGCTGGCGGTGCGCACGCAGAAGGAATGCTACGCCATGCTCTTCCGTCCGGAACTCAAGCCGGGCATGATCGAGGACATGATCATGGAGGCCAAGCGCCCGGTTCCGGACAACGTGGAAGCGCTGCTGGCCGAGGCGCGCCGGGAATGGAAGGACACCGAACAGACCAAGGACCGGGTGATTGTCGCCCTGGTGCGTGAACTTGATCTCATGCGGGAGCGGCACAAGATGCCCGTCTTCCGGCTGAACGTCCCGGATAATTCCTGAACATGGACAGCGTTGCGCGGAGAGCGGAAAACGTGACGAAGACCGACGAGAAACGTCTGCGTGACATCCTGAAGAGGCTGCCGGAGGCGCAGGCCCGTACCCTGCTGGAATTTGCCGAATTCCTGGATGCGCGGACGGTGCAGCCGGCGGCGGGGTCCGGACTGGCGGTGGCGGAACCACCGGCGGTGCTGGCGCCCGGGGACATTCCGCGCCCGCCGCAGGAGAGCGTGGTAAAGGCCATCAAGCGCCTGGCTGTGACCTATCCGATGCTGGACCGTTCAAAGATGCTGAACGAGACCTCCACCCTCATGACCCAGCATGTCATCCAGGGACGGGATGCAACCGAGGTGATCGACGAACTCGAGGTTCTGTTCCGCAGCCACTACGAGAAGTTTGTCGACAGCCGGAAGTGATTCCGGTTGCGGCCGGCGGCACCGGCCGTTGCGACCGCGGTCGGTCAGGGCGTCACAGGATCTCTGCCGCGTAGTCCGCCAGGCGTGAACGCTCGCCCCGCTGCAGCGTTACGTGCCCGCTGTGCTCCCAGTGCTTGAACCGGTCGACCGCGTAGGTCAGCCCCGAGGTGGTCTCGGTGAGATAGGGCGTATCGATCTGCGCGATATTGCCGAGGCAGACGATCTTGCTCCCCGGGCCGGCGCGGGTCACCAGGGTCTTGATCTGGTGCGGGGTGAGATTCTGGGCCTCATCGATGATGATGAGCTTCTTGAGGAACGTGCGTCCGCGCATGAAGTTGAGCGACTTGATGCGGATACGGCTGCGCACCAGATCGTGGGTTGCCGCCCGGCCCCAGGCGCCGCGTTCGGCGTGGTCGCTGGGGTTGAGCACGTCCAGGTTGTCCTCGAGCGCGCCCATCCACGGCCCCATCTTTTCCTCCTCGGTGCCCGGAAGGAAGCCGATGTCCTCGCCCACCGGAATGGTGACGCGGGTCATGATGATTTCGCTGTAACGCTTCTCCTCGAGGGTCTGGGTCAGGGCGGCTGCCAGCGTGAGCAGGGTCTTGCCGGTGCCGGCCTGCCCCATGAGGGTGATGAAGTCTATTTCCGGGTCCATCAGCAGGTTGAGCGCAAAATTCTGCTCGCGGTTGCGGGCGCTGATTCCCCAGACGCTGTGATGGGCGCCGCCATAGTCCTGGACGACCTCGATGACCGCGCTGTCGTTCTCGAGTTTTCGCACCACGGCCTCGAAGCCGCGCTCGCTCTCGTCGAACAGGAACTGGTTTGGCAGCCAGCTGCGCGCCAGCGGTCCGCGGATACGGTAGAACGTGCGGCCGTGATCGGCTTTCCATGACTCCATGTCCTTGGAATGGGTCTCCCAGAAATCCGCGCCGAGCCTGGCCATGCCCGTGTACAGCAGGTTCGCGTCATCGAGCACCTGATCGTTGGTGTAATCCTCGGCGCGGATCCCGAGCGCGTGCGCCTTGATGCGCAGGTTGATGTCCTTCGACACCAGCACCACGTCGGCCTCGGGGTGTTTTTTGCCCAGGTCGAGCGTTACGCCGATCAGGGTGTTGTCCGGACTGCCGTCGGCCATGCCGTTGGGCAGGTGGCTGTGTACGGCCTCCATGTGGAAATATAGCCGCCCGGATGGCAGCGATTCCGCGGCCGTCGGCAGCTTCAGGCCGCTGCTGATGTCGGCGTCGCGCTTCTCGATGAGGTCGTCGATGAACCGGCTGACCTGGCGCACGTTGCGCGCCACCTCGGACATTCCTTTCTTGGCGTGGTCGAGCTCTTCCAGGACGACAATCGGCAGATAGATGTCGTGTTCCTTGAAGCGGAAGATCGCGGAAGGGTCGTGCATGAGGACGTTGGTGTCCAGCACGAAGATCTTTTTCCGGGGTTCAGGCATGAATGGCAGGGAAGGACTTGCAGTTACAGCGCGCGCAGCGCGTCGAGCACGTGGGCCACGTGGCCGTCGACCTTGACGCCCCGGAACTCGTTGCGCAGTATGCCGTCGCGGTCGATGATGAATGTGCTGCGCTCGATTCCGATATGCGTCTTTCCGTAGAGTTTCTTTTCCCGCATGACATCGAACAGTGCACACAGGCTGCCGTCGGCGTCTGAGACGAGATCAAAGGGGAAGCACTGCTTGCCCTTGAAATTCTCGTGGGACTTGATGCTGTCCCGGGACACGCCCAGTATTTCGGTGTTCAGGTTGCGGAACTCCTCGAAGCTGTCGCGGAAGTCCTGTCCCTCGGTCGTGCATCCCGGAGTGCTGTCCTTGGGATAGAAGTAAAGCACGAGGTTTTTTCCGCGCAGGTCGGAAAACCGGATGGTCTGGTCGTCGGTGGCCTGCAGTTCCATGTCTGGCACCGGCTGTCCGATTGCGATACTGCCCATTGTTTTTGCCTCCCCCCCAATACCCTTTCTGCCGTCAGCCGGCTACGGCGTGAACGCCCGCCCGGCCCGCTTCTAGATTACAGGGGATGGTCAATCCAGCACAACCGCCCGCAGGGTCTCGGCCGCTTCTTCCGGACTGATGGTATTGACGAACAGCCCCGATCCCAGCTCAAAGCCGGAGGGAATCGTGGTGCGCGGGCAGATTTCGAGGTGCCAGTGGAAGCTTGCGGCGTTTCCGCCGCTGTCTTCGCCATGCGGTACCGAATGCAGGAAGTAGTTGTACTGGGCTCCGCCGAGGACGGCGTCAAGGCGCGCCATGGTCCGGCGCAGTACCCGCGCCATGTCGGCGTGGTCCGCGGCGCTGCTCTGCAGAAAATCGGCCTGGTGCGCGAGCGGCAGGATGTGCACCTCCCATTCATAGCGGCTGGCGAAGGGCTTGATGGCGATGAAGCGTTCCCCCCGTTCAATCACGAACTGGCCGACGTCGAGGCGGCGGCGGATCTCGCCGGATTCGCGGTCATAGAGCGTGGCCTCGAAGGTCAGCGCTTCGTCGATCAGGCTGCAGAAGATGCAGCGGTGATTCTTGGTGTAGTAGGCGCGGCTGTTCAGCACCTCCATCTGCACGTTGTCCGGCACCACCGGCATGCCAATGATCTGGCTGTGGGTGTGGGCGATGCTGGCGCCGGCGGCCGGCCCGAAGTTCTTGAATACCAGCACGTAGCGCAGCCGCTGGTTGGAGCGGTAGAGCTGCTCCATGCGGGCGCGGTACGCACCGAACAGCAGGGTCAGATGCTCGGCGGTCATCTCGTGCACCGCTACGCCATGGAAGTTGTGGTCGATGATCACTTCGTGGCGCCCGTAGCCGTCGATCGTCTGTTGCAGGCCGAGGTTCAGGTTGGGGTTTTCGCGGTCATCGCCCAGCACCGGGTAGAGGTTTTCGACGATGCGGACCTTCCACGGTCCCTGTGCAGGGTAGGTGGCGATCGCCGGCGGTGTCATGGCTTCATTGCCCACGCAGAACGGGCAGGTGTCGACATGACGGCGGGTGTCGCGCGGTGCCGGAGCTTCATCCTTCTTGGGGCGCATGCTGCGGGCCGTGGCGACCAGCACCGATTCGCTCGGTACGATGGGATTGATTCGGATCTCTCGGACGACTTTTTCGGTTTTCATGGACTCGATGTCTGGGCAGGGGGCGCAAAACAGGTCCGCGCATGGGCCCGGATACGGTAGGGAGTCGCGGCGGGCACCGCCACCGGTATTCGCGCTGAACGAGACGGGTCTGGCTGGACCGGACCGGCTGCGGCCTGCTGGGGCACGGTCCGCGCAGGAGCATACTAGAACGCGGGTCGTTTTTCTAATGGGTCAATGTGCCCGCAGCGCCTCGACGTGAGTTTGGCTGCTCATCCGGAACGATCGATGAATAAGGCATATGTAAGGACTTACGCAAACCCGCCTATCTGCCTGGTCTGGGTCGTGCCACAAGACCCGCGGTGCACAATTTCCGGGGAGCCAGGTTATCGGAGTGCCCGTTGTTAAGGACTCGTTGCCTGCATCAGTTCACAACTATCAAGATTTTTGATGTGTCGATTTTTGTTTCTTATTCGGGGTGCCGGTCTTGGCTCGATTGATCATTCGTTTAACGGAGGAATTGGCTCGTATGGCAGACAGACGACAATTACCAAGGTGGCGGCCCTGCGACTGGCCTTTGCCGCAGGATGCATATGCCAGGGCGATTGGCGCCGGGATGAAGCGGATCTCAGTGGCCGGGTCGACAGGCGGCAAGTGGAGTCCGTGAGATTCTCCGATTAACGGCAGTATCCGTCCCCGCACTCTCGTAAGCCGCTAACCCTGTGCGGTCGGTGCGTCTGCGAGCCGTGGACGACGGCTCCGAATCAGCCATGAGCGCCATGCCAGCGGAGCGCTGTCGGTTGAGGTCTTGCAGGACAACGCAACCCTGACGACCCGGGGTGATATCCGGTCGTCTGCGGGGCGGTCGTCTGCGCCGGGCGTATGGGCTAGTTATCGCCCGGAAAGCTCGGGTTCGGGTAGTGTGCCAGGTAGCTCCCCGCAGGCACCGAAAGACTGGAGACGTAGGCCGCGAGCGCCTGGATGTCGGAGTCGCTCAGGCTCGCGGTCGCGCTCGACATCACCACAGAGGGGCGGCTAGCCGCGTCCCGGCGGAAATTGCGGAGCGTGCGCATGACGTATTTTGGCTGTTGGCCTGCGATGCGCGGATATTCGCCGCGACCCATGCCGCTGCCGCCGTGGCAGGCCGCGCAATGCTGGACAAAGAGTGGAGCGCCTTGGGCTGCCAGGGTGGCGTTCGCTACCGGGTGCCGGGTGAGGGGCACGCTCGCGAAGTAGAGGGCAATCGTGACTTCCTGTGCGGGTGTGAAGGTGCCCGCGAGCTTCTGCATCACGCCCACGTATTCATCACGGCGCTGGCCGTCGGCAAACTGGCGCATCTGTGCGAGCAGGTAGGCCGGGTTCTGTTCAGCGAGATTGGGGATTTCGGGGTTGACGCTGTTGCCGGCGCTCCCGTGACAATATACGCAGAAGCTGTCGGTCTGGTGGCGGCCGGCCTGGAGGAGGGACTGCAGGGCAGGGGGATTCTGTTCGACCGTCTGCAGCCGGGCGTCAAGCGCGGCGTACGGGCCGGCGGCCAGTGCTGCCACCGGCATTGCTGCTGCCAGCCCCAGAATCACCGCGACCGCCCCGCAGGTACGGACCCGCATGGCTGCCCTTTGCATGACTACCCGTGACAATCGACGCACAAATCCCCCCTTTGTATACGCCGGTCTGGCCGGCAAACGACCGCTAGTCTAGCTTCCGCAACCGGTTGCTGATTTGATGCAGATCAGCAATATTCCGGATGCACTTGTGTTGAATGAGGGGTAAAAGTACTATCGCCGCTCGACCTCAGTCATATTCGGCATCTCGTTAAAATTCTATGTTCCATGGCAGCATGGTTGCTCTGGTCACGCCGATGCATCCGGACGGCGCGCTTGACCGGGGGGCGCTACGCAGGTTAATCGATTTCCAGATCGAGAACGGTACGACTGCCATTGTCGCGGTCGGCACGACCGGCGAGTCGGCCACCCTGGACATGGAGGAGCACTGCGAAGTCATACGCCTGTCTGTGGAATACGCCCGCGGACGGGTTCCGGTCATTGCCGGCACCGGAGCCAACAGCACTACCGAGGCCGTCGAGCTGACCCGCTGCGCGCTGGCCGCCCGGGCCGATGCCTGTCTGCTGGTCACCCCATACTATAATAAGCCGACCCAGGAAGGGCTTTTCCTGCACTACCGCGCCATCGCCGAGGCGGTGCCCATTCCCCAAATCCTGTACAACGTGCCCGGACGCACTGCCTGCGACCTGTTGCCGGCGACGGTGGCGCGCCTCGCGCAGATCCCCAACATCATCGGCATCAAGGACGCAACCGGCAACCTTGACCGTAGCCGCGAGCTGATCGCCGGCTGCGGCCCGCAATTCGAGGTCTATTCGGGAGACGATGCCACCGCGCTGGAGACCATGCTGCTGGGCGGCAAGGGCGTCATTTCGGTGACGACCAACGTGGCGCCGCGTGCCATGGCGGACATGTGCGCTGCCGCCCTGGGCGGTGACGCCAAGACGGCGCGGGCGATCAACGAACGGCTCATGGGCTTGCACCGCAACCTGTTCGTGGAGGCCAATCCGATCCCGGTAAAATGGGCCCTGCAGCAGATGGGGCTGATCGAGAGCGGCATTCGTCTGCCCTTGACGGTGCTGTCGCCGCAATATCATCAGGTGGTGCGACAGTCGCTGCGCACCGCTGGCCTGGTGTCATGATCGCTTGTCCGGCACGAGCCGCGACCGCCCCACCCAGAAGGGAAACTTGCCTATGAACGACCGACGAATCGCTACGGGCGCTGTCTGCGCCCTGGCATTGCTGCTGAGCGCCTGCGGGACCGTCTCGTCCTCCATGCCGCCCGCCTACCAGAACAGCTTCCTGCGCCCGCCGCTGGAAGTGCCCCCGGGGCTGTCGCATCCCGTGACCCAGGACGGCCTTGATAATGGCGTGTCCGCCCTCGGCGCCGGTTTCGGGAACGAACAGACCCAGCCGGTGCTGCCCCAGATTCCGGACATGCAGCTCGTACGCGCCGGCAGTGAGCGCTGGCTGGTGGCCAAGGCGCAGCCGGCACAGCTCTGGGATATGGTCCGGCAGTTTGTGAAGAAACAGGGATTGAAGGTTGCCCAGGAATCGCGTCGCGACGGTACCGTGGACACCGACTGGCAGCCGGTCGAGCCGTTTGCCGCGGCTGCCACCGCCGCCACGCCCAGGGTGCTGGGCGCACGCGCCGCCTACCGGTTCCGGCTCGAGCGCGGCATGCATCCCGGAAATACCGAACTGTACATCAGCCGTCGCGGTGTCTACGAGGTGGCTACCGGGCATGGCAATGTGTGGGAGTCGGCGCCGCCTGATCCCGGCGCGGAAGCGCGCATGCTGCAGGCCTTCATGGTGTTCGCAGGCGCGAAGATGCAGGTGGCTACCGCCCTGGCCAAGGAGCAGGTCTCGCTGCAGGTCGATGCCCAGGGCAATACGGTGCTGAGCTTCCGCGACAGCCTCGACAACGGCTGGCGCCGGGTGGGAGTCGCTCTTGAGCGTGGCGGGTGGCTGGTGCGCGACCGCAACCGTTCGGAATGGACCTATCGCGTACAGCGGGCCCGCTCCGGCGGCGGCAAGCCGGGGTTCTTCGGACGGCTGTTCGGCCACCACGGCGTGAGCGGCGGACCGGTATACCGGGTGGTGCTGAGCGCGGCTGCCGGTGGCTGGGTCCATGTGGTGCTCACCCAGACCGACCGCACGCCGGTGCCCACGGCGGTGGCCGAACCCCTGCTCAAGCAGCTTTACCAGCAGCTGCGATAGCGGAGACGCGCAGCTGCCCGGACCGGACTGCGCTGTGCGTTTCGCGTCGCTGGGCAGCGGCAGCCGCGGCAATGCGACGCTGGTCGAGCATCGTTCTACCTGCCTGCTCATAGACTGCGGGTTCTCCGTGCGTGAGCTTACGCGACGGCTCGCACGCCTGCAGCGGGACGCCTCGCAGCTCAGCGCCATCGTCGTCACCCACGAGCACGGCGATCATATCCGGGGCGTGGCGGCCTGTGCGCGGCAGTTCGGGCTGCCGGTATGGATGACGCCGGGCACACTGTGCGCCGTCACGGACCAGGCGTTCGGCGACCTGCCCGACATCAGGCTGTTCAGCTGCCACGAACCGTTTGCGGTCGGTGACCTCGAGGTGCAGCCCTTCCCGGTTCCGCATGACGCGCGCGAACCGAGCCAGTTTGTCGTGTCCGACGGGAATTACCGGCTGGGTGTGCTGACCGATACCGGCTGTGCAACGCGCCACATCGAGGCAAGCCTGAGCGGTTGCCATGCGCTGATCCTGGAATGCAACCACGACCGTGACATGCTGGCGCACGGCGATTACCCGGATGCGCTCAAGCAGCGCGTGGGTGGCCCCCTGGGTCATCTGGACAATGAATCGGCCGCGGCGCTGCTGGCGCGGCTCGATACCTCGCGGCTGCAGCACCTGGTTGCCGCCCACCTCAGCGAGAAGAACAACACCCCCTATCTGGCGCGGTCGTGTCTTAGTGCCGCGGTCGGTTGTCTTGATTCCTGGGTGCAGGTCGCGGACCAGGACGATGGGCTGCCGTGGCGCGACCTGCGGTGACGCTTCTGCCCTGAGCGACCCTCCCGTATAATGCCGGAAGGAAATTTCATGGAAAGCGCCAAGATCGACACAGCTTCCAGGACGGTATCCACACAGGCCAGTGGGGCGCCCGCGACCATCGTGAAGCTGGGCGGCCTGCCGGCGCTGTCGGCATTCCGCCAGCAGCGCCTGCTCGAACGCATGCGCCGGGCGGTTCCGGAACTGGTCAGTGTCCACGCCCGCTACTGGCACTTCGCCGCATTCCCTTCGGTTCCCGGTGCCGACGAGCAGTCGGTGCTCGAGCGGCTGCTCGGTGCCGGGCCGACGCCGGAGACCGGCGGCCGGCTGCTGCTGGTCGTGCCGCGCATCGGCACCATCTCCCCCTGGTCCACCAAGGCCACCGACATCGCCCGCCATTGCGGACTGCGGGAGGTTTTGAGGCTGGAGCGTGGCGTGGTCTGGCACCTGGTCACCGCCGCCGGTGTGCTCACGCCCGCGCAACAGGCAGCGCTGCTGCCCTTTGTCCACGATCGCATGACCGAGTCCGTGCTGGATGGGTTCGAGGGTGTGGCAGCGATGTTCCGCGACGACCAGCCAGCCCCGCCCGCGACAGTCGACATCCTCAGCGGGGGCCGGGCTGCGCTCGAGGAGGCGAATGGGGCGCTGGGGCTGGCCCTGTCGGACGAGGAGATCGGCTATCTCCTGGACAACTTCACCCGTCTTGACCGCAACCCCACCGATGTCGAACTCATGATGTTTGCGCAGGCCAACTCCGAGCATTGCCGGCACAAGATCTTCAACGCCGACTGGATCATAGACGGACGCCGCCAGGAACGTTCGCTGTTTGCCATGATCCGTCATACCCACGAACTGCAGGCCCGCGGCACGCTGGTCGCATACCGCGACAACGCCGCCGTGATCGAGGGGGTCCGCGCGGACCGGTTTTTTGCCGACCCGGCGTCGCACGAATACGCCTATGAGGCCGACGACACCCACATCCTGATGAAGGTCGAGACCCACAATCATCCGACCGCGATCTCGCCGTTTCCCGGTGCGGCGACCGGAAGCGGCGGTGAGATCCGTGATGAAGGCGCGACCGGCCGTGGGGCGAAACCGAAAGCGGGAATTACCGGCTTTTCCGTATCGAACCTGCGCATACCGGGCGCGGAGCAGCCGTGGGAGACCGATCACGGCAGACCGGGGCGCATCGCGAGCGCCCTCGAGATCATGATCGATGGGCCGCTGGGCGGGGCGTCGTTCAACAATGAATTCGGCCGGCCGGGCATAGGCGGCTATTTCCGGACCTACGAAGAGCGGGTGGACGGCGCGGTGCGCGGCTACCACAAGCCGATCATGCTGGCCGGCGGCCTCGGCAACATCCGCGCGCAACACGTGCACAAGACGCGCTTCGGTGCCGGCGCCTGCATCGTGGTGCTCGGCGGTCCGGCGATGCTCATCGGCCTTGGCGGCGGCGCGGCCTCCAGCGTGGCGACGGGCCGCAGCAGCGAGGAGCTGGATTTCGCGTCGGTGCAGCGCGGTAACCCGGAAATGCAGCGCCGCTGCCAGGAAGTGATCGACCAGTGCTGGGCGCTCGGGACCGACAACCCGATTCTTTCCATTCACGACGTCGGAGCCGGCGGACTGTCGAACGCCGTACCGGAGCTCGTCAACGACGCCGGGCTCGGCGGCCATTTCGAGCTGCGCAGCGTGCCCAACGACCAGCGCGGCATGTCGCCCATGCAGATCTGGTGCAACGAGGCGCAGGAACGCTATGTCGTGGCGGTGGATGCCGGCCGTCTGCCCGCATTCGAGGCGCTGTGCGAGCGCGAGCGCTGTCCGGTTGCGGTGATCGGTCATGCCACCCCGCAGCCGCGCCTGGTGGTGGAGGACAGCTACTTCAGGGATATCGCCGGACCTGCGGCCGATGCGCAGCGCGCAGCCCGTCCGATCGACATGGACATGGCGCTGCTGCTCGGCAAGCCTCCAAGGATGCTGCGCGACGTGCGCCGGGTCCGGCGGCGCGGCTCGGCGTTCAGCACTTCGAGGATCGACATCGCCGATGCGGCGCAGCGCGTGCTGCGCCTGCCGGGCGTCGCCCACAAGGGCTTCCTCATCACCATCGGCGATCGCAGCGTCAGCGGCCTGGTCTGCCGCGACCAGATGGTGGGGCCGTGGCAGGTTCCGGTGGCCGATGTGGCGGTGACCGCAAGCGGGTACCGCGGGCATACCGGCGAGGCCATGGCGGTGGGTGAGCGGGCGCCGGTCGCGCTGATCGATCCGGCCGCGAGCGGGCGCATGGCGGTTGCCGAGGCTCTCACTAACATCGCGGCCGCCCGCATCGAGAAGCTTCCGGACGTGAAGCTGTCGGCCAACTGGATGGCGGCCGCCGGCCATCCCGGCGAGGACGCCGCACTCTATGACACGGTGCGCGCCGTGGCCGAGGAACTGTGTCCGGCGCTCGGCATCAGCATTCCAGTCGGCAAGGACTCCATGTCGATGAAAACCGTATGGCGCGATGCCGAAGGCGCCGAGCACGCCGTGACTGCGCCGCTGTCGCTCGTGGTGTCCGCCTTTGCGCCGGTAACGGACGTGCGCAAGACACTCACGCCGCAGCTGCGCACCGACTGCGGGGAAACCGATCTGATCCTGATCGATCTCGGCAAGGGCCGCAACCGCCTCGGGGGTTCGGCGCTGGCGCAGGTATACAAGCAGGCGGGGGGCGAGGCTCCGGATGTCGATGATCCGCGCGTGCTGAAACTGTTTTTTGCGGTCATCCAGGCGCTCAACGAGCTCGGTTTTCTGCTCGCCTACCACGACCGTTCAGACGGCGGACTGTTTGCCACGATCTGCGAGATGGCGTTCTGCGGACGCACCGGGGTTTCCGTCGACTTGAGCGATCTCGGGCGCGACCCGGTGGCGGCGCTGTTCAACGAGGAGCTGGGCGCGGTGCTCCAGGTACCGCACGAGCGGCGCGACGGCATCCTCGGTGCCTTCAAGAAGGCCGGCCTGCTGCGCTATACCCGCTGCATCGGCGCGGTCAACGGCGAGGACCGCATCAGCTTCACGCGCCACGGCCGTACCGTGTTCAGCGACAGCCGCGTCAGTCTGCAGCGGATCTGGACCGAGACCAGCTATCGCATGCAGGCCCTGCGCGACAATCCGCAGTGCGCCCAGGAGGAGTACGACCGCATACTCGATGACACTGATCCCGGGCTGAGCGTGCATCCGAGCTTCGATCCGCAGGACAATGTGGCCGCCCCGTTCATCGCGCGCGGGTCGCGGCCGTCGGTTGCGATTCTGCGTGAGCAGGGCGTGAACGGACAGGTGGAGATGGCGGCCGCCTTCGACCGCGCCGGCTTCCGCGCGGTGGACGTGACCATGAGCGACATCATGGCGGGGCGGGCGCGGCTGGAGGATTTCGCGGGGTTCGCCGCCTGCGGCGGATTTTCCTACGGGGATGTGCTCGGGGCGGGGGAGGGGTGGGCGAAATCCGTCCTGTTCAATGCCCGTGCCCGCGATGAGTTCAGCGCGTTTTTCGCCCGATCCGACAGTTTCGCGCTCGGCGTCTGTAACGGCTGTCAGATGATGTCCGGTCTGCACGAACTGATTCCCGGTGCCGGACACTGGCCGCGGTTTGTCCGCAACACCTCGGAGCAGTTCGAGGCGCGGGTGTGCATGGTGCAGATCCCGCAGAATCCCTCGATATTCTTCAGTGGCATGATCGGATCGTTTCTGCCGGTGGTGGTGGCACACGGCGAGGGCCGGGCGCAGTTCCGCAGCGACGGTGACCTCGACGCCGTGCTCGATGCACGGCTGGTGGCACTGCGCTTCATGGACAACCGTGGCCGGACGACCGGGGCTTATCCCGCCAATCCAAACGGTTCACCCCAGGGCGTGACCGGTCTGACCACGGAAGATGGCCGGTTCACGATACTCATGCCCCATCCCGAACGCGTGGTGCGTTCGGCGTCGAATTCGTGGCTGCCGGATGCGTATCGTGCGCACGAGGACGGTCCGTGGATGCGGATGTTCCGTAACGCCCGGCTGTGGGTGGGTTGAGCGCTGCGGCCGGACTGCGGTTGTTTCGACCGGATGGCGCGCGTATGATCCCCGCGGGGTACAGGGAGCGCCGGGTCCGGCCCGCAGCCGGGCAAGCAGGGATCCGCACCTCTGTGCCGACGGTCCATTCGACTGTAAGGAGCTTTCGATGACCGACTTGAATTCCCAGACGTCACGGGACCTGCTGGCGCGCCGCGTGCGGTTGTTACGGGCAGCGCGCGGCTGGTCGCAGGAAGTGTTGGCGGAGCTGAGCGGGGTACACCGCAACTACATCGGCCACGTCGAGCGGGCCGAGATAAACGCCGGCCTAGACCATATCGAGAAGATCGCCCAAGCCTTCGACATGCAGGTGCACGCGCTTCTCGATTTCCACGATCTCAGCGAGTTTGCCGGTCTTCTGAAGCTGGAAGACGGCACCGGTTCCTACCTGTCCGCATTGGCCTGAACAGCCCGGGCGGCGCCCACCGGACGCCGCCCGGGCGGACATCAGTTTGCAGTGCCGGCCTTGGTGGCCTTCTTCGATTCGATGTCGTTGCGCACGGTATCCATGTCGAGCGCCTTGGCCTTGCCGATGAGATCCTCGAACGCGCTGGCCGGAAGGGCTCCCGGCTGGGAGAAGATCAGGATCTGGTCGCGGAAGATCATCAGCGTCGGTATGGACCGGATCTGGAACGCGGCCGCAAGCTCCTGCTGCTCCTCGGTGTTGATCTTCGCGAAGACCACATCCGGGTGCTGCTCGCTGGACTGTTCGAATACCGGTGCGAAGGAACGGCAGGGTCCGCACCATGGCGCCCAGAAGTCCAGGATGACCATGGCGTTGCCATTGATGGTGTCGTTGAAGTTCTCGCTGGTGATGGTCACGATGCTCACGATGCGGGCTCCTATTGCGTTGTCGGTTCCGGGGGCAGCCGGGAAATCAAGGACAGGCTGGACATCATAGTACCAGCCCTAGCCTATATAAGATTATTCTAATACAACTGGACCTCCGGCGCATCGATTGCGGGGGGGTCGATTTCCGTCCGGAAGTGCCCTTGCCCGTCCAAGATCCGTACGGTGCCTGTTCCGTATGCCGGCCGGCCGGTTCTCGCCTGGTCCTGTAATCCATTTTTATTCATGTACTTATCCAGAGCTCTGGGCAGAGCAGGGCGGGTCTGACCGGCTTGTGGCACAGGCATTGCACGCCTTTCTCGTGGGGTTCGCAGCGCCCCGTAGCGACAAGGGAGGTGGCACGGCATGGTGCGGGGACCGCAACATGTGCGCAGGTGGTTCATGGCGGGAGTCGCGGTTGCCGGCTTCGGCCTGGCGACGGCCCATGCGCAGTGGTATGTCTATCAGAAGCCGGACGGCTCCCGGTTGCTGACGGACCATGTTCTGGGTCGTCCCGGCTATCGCATCATCCGCGAGAGCGGCTCGATACGTGGCATGGGCGCCTTGCTGGCGCAGCGCGGGGTCCCGTTCATCCCGAACCCATATTCCTACGACCGGCTGATCCGGCGTGATGCCGCGGCCGCGCATCTGAGTGTGGCGCTCGTCAAGGCCGTGGTGCACGTGGAATCGGGATTCGATCCCGACGCCGTGTCTTCCAAGGGGGCTTCCGGGCTGATGCAGCTCATGCCCGCCACCGCTGCGCGTTACGGTGTACTGAATGTCTTCAGTCCGGCGCAGAACCTGCGCGCCGGCGTCTACTATCTCCGGGACCTTCTGGTCGAGTTCAATGACAATCATCGCCTGGCGCTCGCCGCGTACAACGCGGGCGTCGGCGCGGTGTTGCGCTACGGCGGGGTGCCGCCCTACGGCGAGACCCAGGCCTATGTGCGCCGGGTGCTGCGTGACCGCCGCTACTACTCAGGCAGCGGTTTGACCTCCCGCTGACCTGCCGTTCCCGCCGCCGCCCGAGGCGGCCGGCATGCTGCCCGCCGGGGCCTGTTCAGGCGAGCAGCACGGCCACGATACCGGTGATGAAGATTCCATCGAAGGTTCCGGCGCCGCCGATGGAGGCGATCGGGGCCCCCATGCGCCGTATGTCGGGCAGGTGCAGGAGGTCGGCGCCGATGAGGACCCCGAGCGTCCCGCCGATGTAGGCGAGCGGTGCTGAACGGGATGGATCGAGCAGCAGGGCGATGAGCGCCGCGCAGATGGGTGCGACGAAGACCGGCATGCCGATGCCTACGCCGCGTATCGGCCTGCTCATCCGGTAACTCACCGCCGCCACACCCAGTACCGACACCAGCACCTTCCATGCCGGCAGGGGCTGGTGTGCCAGCAGATAGAGCGAGAATCCGATGGGTACCAGGCAGCCCCCGACGTTCACGGCGATGAGCGTCCGGCCGCGGTATTCGTTGACAGCCTGGCGCAACAGTCCGCGCAGGGGTGGCGGCAGTGCGGCATCCGGAGGCATCTCGGTGCGGATGGACAGCAGCGGCAGGTTGAGGGCGCTGCCGAACAGCGAGGCAAACAGCAACAGCAGAGTCGAGCCCAGAGACAGGCCGAGCTTGCCGAAGGCGATCGACAGCACCCCCAGCTGCACCAGGGCGAGCAGCATGCCCACGGCAAAAAGGAACAGGGCGAGCTGTATGGGCGAGTAGGGGGATCGCACCGGTCGTACCTCCCGCACGGACCATCCGCGCGCTATTCCTGAAGGGCTGTGGCCTCATTGTGGGCCGGCGGGTGGACCGGGTCTATGCGTGGGCCATTTTGGCCGGGGGTGGTTCCAGTGTCTGTTGCTTGCAACCGGGTGCGGGTTTGCGTAGTATTTTCCGCCGGCCCTGGTTGTATGGGGGTTGGGAGGGCGTTGAAGCAGCTGTACTCAAGACCGGTTGTCGTCCCAGGCTTTATAAAAAGCGAGCTGGTTGTGTCACCTTTCTTAGTCTCTTCTTCCGCCGCAATCATCCGGGATATTCCCGTTTATGTTCCGAGGAACGAGAGGTAATTATGCAAAGCGGTACCGTAAAGTGGTTTAACGACGCGAAGGGTTTTGGCTTTATCACCCCGAAAGATGGCAGCGCGGATGTGTTCGTGCATTTCTCCGTGGTGCAGGGCGAGGGCTTCAAGAGCCTGGCCGAGGGCCAGCAGGTGGAATTCGAGTCCACCAAGGGTCCTAAGGGCATGCAGGCAACCAAGGTCGTGCCACGCTGAGGCAGGCCTGTCCGGATCCCCTGCGGGATTTCCGGACCTAAGCCAACAGACAGCATCGCAGAACCCCGCTCCGGCGGGGTTCTGCACATTTGTCACTGGGGCGCGCAGGGCGGCCACCGACCTGCCGAGCAGGTGTGTGTCTGCAGTGCGGCCCATCGCGGGCGTTCCGTGCCGCTGCGTCGCAGCGGATGCCCGTGCCGGGCTCGCGCGAAGCCCCGTGGTTGCGGCTGCAGTTCTGGCCGGCCGCCAGCGGGATATCCCATTTCCCGGCAGATTTCTGCATAATGCGCCACCGCCGCCGGGTTTAAGGCCCGCCGGATTCACTTTGATGTGGAGCAATGTCTGACACGAACGGGCCCGAGGATTCGATTCCACCAGCGCCGGTGACGGACGACAGCGCCTTCCCGGTAACGCGGGTGTTGCATTTCCTGCGTGTGCTGTTGCTGGGACCGCCCCGCGACCCTCTTTCGCCCGAGACCCGCCAGCACATCACCCTCATTGCTTTCCTGGCGTGGGTTGGACTCGGCGCCGACGGACTGTCCTCCTCCTGTTACGGTCCCGAAGAATCCTTTCTCGCGCTGTTGCCGCGCACCGACCCGGCCATCTTTCTCGCGGTTGCCACCGCCCTCACCGTTTTCATTATCGCCGTTGCCTACAATCAGGTGATCGAGCTGTTCCCGGGTGGCGGGGGCGGCTACAAGGTGGCGACCCGGCTGCTCGGCCGGCACGTGGGGCTGGTCTCGGGAAGCGCCCTGGTGGTCGACTACATGCTCACGATCGCCATTTCCATCGCGGCCGGTGTCGACGCCCTGTTCAGCTTCCTGCCGCGCTCCTGGGACGCGTACGGACTGGAAGCGAAGATCCTGCTGCTGGTCGTGCTCCTGGTGCTGAACCTGCGCGGCGTCAAGGAGTCGATCCGGGTTCTGCTTCCCCTGTTTCTGGGCTTCGTCCTCACCCACACGTTTCTGATCGTATATGGCGTGGGCCGGCACGTCGGGGATCTGTCCACCGTGCTGCACAAGAGCGTCGGGCAGTTCGGGTCCATGTCCCGCGATCTGGGCTGGGTCGGGGCGATGGCGGTGATTCTGCGGGCCTATGCCCTCGGTGGCGGTACTTATACCGGCATCGAGGCCGTATCCAACAGCGTCAACTTGCTGAAGGAACCGCGGGTGAGGACCGGAAAATGGACCATGTTCTACATGGCCTTGTCGCTGTCGTTCACCGCGGGCGGCATCATCCTGCTCTACCTCCTGTGGCATGTGCACCCGGTCGCCGGGCAGACCCTAAACGCAGTGGTGTTCTCCGCAATCCTTTCGGGCTGGCATGTCGGGGGGGTGAACGCCGGTCATGCCGCGATGGTGGTGACCATGCTGCTCGAGGCTGCGCTGCTGTTCGTGGCCGCGAATACCGGCTACCTGGGCGGTCCGGCGGTGCTCGCCAACATGGCCGTGGACCACTGGCTGCCGCACCGCTTCTCGCAGCTGTCGGACCGGCTGGTGACAAAGAATGGCATTCTGCTCATGGGCCTGTCGGCGCTTATCATCCTGCTCGCGACTGCCGGACGGGTCGAGCTGCTGGTGGTGCTGTACAGCATCAACGTGTTTCTCACCTTCAGCCTCACCCTGCTGGGGTTGACCGTATACTGGTGGCGCCACCGCGGCAGCGAGCCGGGATGGCGCTGGCGCCTGCCGCTGTCGCTGCTCGGACTGGTCGTGACCGCCAGCATCCTGGTGGTCACGCTCATGGAGAAGTTCTACCAGGGCGGCTGGGTGACGATGCTCGTGACCGGCTCGCTGATCGGCCTGTGCGTGCTGGTGAGCCGCCACTATGACATGGTGCACCACCAGCTCGAATCGCTGGACGAGGTGCTCACCTCGCTGCCGGCGCCGGCCGCCCGGAGCGCGGCGCCGCAGCTTGCCGAGGGCGAACCGGCGGCGGTGTTTTTTGTCTCGAGCTACCGCGGGATCGGCATTCACACCCTGCTCAACTCGCAGCGCCTGTTCCCGGGCCGGTTCCGGAATTTCGTGTTCCTGACGGTAGGCGAGGTGGATACTGCCGGCTTCAAGGAGGACGAGACGATAGAACGCTTGCAGCAGAACGCCGATGAACAGATCGAGAACTACGTGAATTTCTGCCGGGCGCACGGCCTTGCGGCCACCGGCTACGTCGGCTTCGGCACCGACCCGGTCGAGGTCGCGCTGCGGCTTGCCGACCGCACCTTGCAGCGCTTCCCGGGAAGCGTGTTCTTTGCCGGTACGCTGGTATTCCGCCGCGAGAACTGGCTTACGCGCATGCTGCACAACTACACCGCGCTCGCCATCCAGCGCAAGCTGCACCTGCGTGGCGTGCCGCTGGTGATCATGCCGATGCTGGTGGAGGGCCGCTCGCCGGGAAGCGCGGTACCCAGGGCCCGCGACCCGGCCGCCGGTGCAGCGTCTGACGCGGACCTGGACCACCGGCAGACGCCATGAAGATCCTGCTGCTGACGGATGACCTGATGAGCCGTGTGCGCATCGAGTCACGCTGGAAGGTGGCCGGTGCGCAGCTGCTCACAGACCGGGCCGCGGCCGATGCCGATCTGATCGTGGTGGATCTCGGTGCCCGGGGAGCGCTCGAGCGCATCCGCAGCCTGCGCGAGGCGTATCCGGCAATGGAAATTCTGGCCTTCGGTCCGCATGTCGATGCCGACCGTTTTCGCGAAGCGAAGGCCGCCGGCGCAACGCAACTGGTTGCGCGCGGAGCGGTGACGGACAAGGTGCTGACGCGGATTGCGGCCCGCGCCTAGCGGCCGCCGTGCCGCCCGTTCGCGGCCTAGCGCATGTTCCCGGTGTGTCCGAGCGAATAGCGTCCCGGCTGCGGCCACACGGTCAGTCCGTGCGGTTCGCGGCCTACGGCAACGCTGCGGACGTGGCCGGTGGCCGTGTTGAAACGGTAGACCACATTGTCGAACCGGCCGGACAGCCACAGATATCTGCCGTCCGCGCTCACGTTCCCCATGTCCGGACTGCCGCCGCCGGGAATCGGCCAGTTGGCCACGACCTTGTTGGTGGCGAAGTCGATGACGGATATGCTGCCGGGGCCATGGGCGGGAGCCGGTATGGTGTTCGATCCGCGGTTGGAAACGTACAGGTACTTGGCATTGCGGCTGGGGTACAGCCCGTGCGCACCGATGCCGGTGTGAATGAAGCCGACTTTGCGGAACGTCCGGCCGTCCACGATGAACACGCCATTGGCCACGAGATCGGCCACGTAGAATACCTTGCCGTCAGGCGCAATGCGGATGTCCTGGGGACGGCTGTGGCGCGCAAGCCTCAGATAGCCGAGCACCTTGTGGTGCACCAGATCGATCTTCGCCAGGCTGCCGTCGAACTCGCAGGTGAAGATGGCATAGCGGCCGTCGATCGAGAAGTCCCCGTGGTCGATGCCGCTGCATCCGGGGGTCGGGATGGAATACTGCAGCGCCATGGTGTGCGGGTTGCGGAAATCCAGGCGCTTGCGCGCCTCGGCCACGACGACGGCCGAACGGCCGTCCGGTGTGAAGTACATGTTGTACGGGTCGTCGACCGGAATGGCGCGCCCCGGCTTTGCGGTCCAGGGGTTGATCGGTGTGAGGCTGCCGTCGCTGCGGTTCTCGGCGTTATTCGTCACCCACAGGGTCTTCAGGTCCCAGGACGGAACGATGTGCTGGGGGTTGAATCCGACCTTGAAGTGATCGACCACCTTGAGGGTCGCGGGATTGATGACGTAGACATCGTTCGACGAGACATCCGGAACGTAGACGCGCGCCAGCGCACCGGCAACGGCCGGACTGAGGTCGCCGGCAGCAGTCTGGCTGTACACATTGTCGGGGTTCACGACCGGCGGCATGCCCGGCACAGTGTCAATCGCGGGCGTAGCCGCCCCGGCCCCGGCGGTCCATCCCCACAGACCCAGGAGCAGGGCCCGGCACAGGGTCCCTGCGGCACGGCCACCGGGCCTGTGCGTTTGCATGTTCGAGTGGTTTCTGTTCATTTCCGGCTACCTCTGACAAAGTTGGCGCGCGTCTGTGTACGGCGGGTGGTCTCGCGCCTGATTACGGCCACCGTCTGCGACACGATTTCTCTGACGCCCAGCCGACCGAGCGCGGCGCTGGATCGGCGTGGATCCCCATAGACCCCGTCGGCCGGACCCGGTTCCGGTGCCGAGCGCAGGGCGCGCAGGCGGACCATGCCCGGATCGAGTGCGAGTGTCAGTGAGGTATCGGCGACCCCGGCGTGGGTTCCGATCTGTTCGTTGCTGTAGCCGAGGCGGCGCAGCGTGCGCACATACTGGGTCTGGGTGACCCGATAATAGGTCAGCAGGGCATGCGCCCGCACCGAAGTGTGCGCCCAGCGGTGGTTCAACCGGTCTGCCACCACCGCCTCGTATCGCTGGTAGCCCCCGTGGTCGCCGAGGAAGACGATGTCCTGAAAGCCGGCATGCTTGAAGCTGCGCGCCGCATACTCAAGCGTCTGTTCGAAGGTATCCACCGGGATGGTGATGGTGCCCGGGAATCCCATGTGTCCCGTCGGCGGATGGATGTGGCCCTCGGGGACATAGGAGAGGACCGGTGCGACCAGGGCATTGCCGAGGCGCTGCGCGATGCGTTCGCAGAGCAGGTGCGCGCGCATGTTGTGTTTGCCCAGCGCCATGTACGGCCCGTTCTGTTCCGTGCCGCCGATCGGAATGAGGATGGTCGTTTTGCCGGAGCGGATATCCTGCCGCAGCTCGGTCCAGGTAAGATTCTGGAGAAACACGGAATCCGCAGCCCGTGCCGCGGCCGCGCACACTCGGGGCAGAAAAGCGCACAGCAGCAGGGAGAGGCGGAATACGGAACGCAGCGGCGGTTGCATTGAGCCATAATAGGCTATAGGCGCTGGATCCGCCAGCGCGTGGTCTGTGTTCCAGGCACCGGAGGGGCTTCTATTCGGGCGGTGTGACCGCCGCTCAGGATTCCTTAAGAATCCGGTGCTATTTTTGGGAAGGAAGTACATATATAGGTGCGCTGCGGTGGTACGGGCGCGTGCGGTGCAGTCTGCGCGTTGAACAAACATCGGTATGCTGCCTCTAAGCAGTGGGCCGGCATGCCGCGGTCAGTCCGATTGACTGACCCATTTCCGACAACCCGATGTCTTGGGTTCCCGGCGGTACCGTTTTCAGCGCGGTGGAAATCCACGGGCCAGGGGCGCGTGCAGCGCCGCAACGGTGATTGCATCCCCGGATGCGGGCGGCGGGTCCGGTGCGGTTGACTATTATTTGATCCATGCGAAATTCATTCGGAGCGTTCGCCCCATCATCCCCGCGGCGGCGGTCGCGACCCGGCGCAGGCGGGCGGGATCTGGGGTGCGGTGTGCACCACCAGCCGTGCCAGCCGACCGGATAGGGATCCGGGCGGCGGGGGCGTTTCCGCGCAAGCGGCGGTGGTGTCCTCGGGCCTGTCCCGTTCACGCATGAGGCATCGCACGATTCTCGATGGAGACGGTTCATTCAGGTTGCATGTCGTGAAGCCAAACCGGATTTTTTGCGCAGCTGTCATCGGGCTTGCCCTGTTTCTGGGGGGCTGCGCGACCTATCACGCCCTGCCGCTGGCAAAAAGATCGAATCTCAGGACCAGCCTCGGGCAGCTTGATCTCACGATGCCGTCTGAGGGTGCGCACAAGAACCCGATGCGGATCGATCCGGCAAAACCGCTCTCAGCGGATGAAGTCGGGCTGCTCGCGGTACTCAACAGCCCGTATCTCGCCTCTCAGCCCGGACAGCTCAGCGCGGCCCGGGCGCAGCTGCTCTCGGCGACGATCCTGCCCAATCCTGCGCTCAGCGTCGATTATGAGTTTTATCTGAGCGGCCCCGGTACCAGCAACTCGCTGGCCGCCTCCCTCACCGAGGATCTCCGCTCTATTGTCACGTACCGTCCGCGCGTCAAGGCTGCCCGGGCCCGGCTCCGGCAGGTGCGGGCGGATCTGCTTTGGCAGGACTGGCTGGTCGCCCAGCGGGCGCGTCTGCTTGCGGTGGACATCTATTCCGACGGGCGCGCGCTGAAAATCCGCAGCAGGGAGCTCAGACTTCTGGATGACGAGGTGCAGCGGGTGCGCGCGGCGACCGCAGCCGGCAACCTGACGCTATCGGCCGAAGCGCCACTGCTGGCGGCGAGGGCCAGCGCGCAGATCTCCACCGCTGCGACGCGGATGACGCTCCTCCGGGACTGGCAGCATCTCGATGCGCTGATCGGCCTTGACCCGTCGGTGCAATTTGCCATCAGCCGGCCGGTTCCCGTCGGTCTGCCGGCCCATATCGATTCCCTGATCGGGACGCTGCCGGAGCGCCGGCCGGATCTGGTGGCGCTACGACGCGGGTACGAGGCATCCGATGAGGACGTGCGCGCGGCCATTCTCGGACAGTTTCCCGCTTTCGCGATCGGTCCGGCCGGAGGCTGGGATACCTCGCACGTCTATTCCGCAGGGCCCATCATCAGCATGAGTCTGCCGATCTTCAACCGTAACCAGGGGCAGATCGCTTCGGCCCGGGCGACGCGGGCCGTGCTGCATGCGGATTATCAGGCGCGGCTTGACCGTGCCGTGGGCACCAGCAAAGCCCTGGTCACGCGCATACGGATGATCAGCGCCGGTCTGAAGAAGGCGCGGTCGGCTTCGGCGGCCGCCGGTTCGCTGGCAGGCTCCGCGCTACAGGCCCTCCAGGACGGAAACCTTGATGAGCGCTCGCTGACGGATTATCAGACCATGGCGCTCCAGCGCCAGCTGGATGTGCTCGCCTACCAGCGGGCGCTCGATGAGACCACCCTTGCCCTGTCGATCGAGCTGGGTACCGGTTTTCCCGAGACACTGTCCGCTTCCCCAGACAAAGTGAAACGCCGATGAAAAAACTTTCCGTTATCGCCCTCGCCGCTGTCGGCGCCTTCATCATGGGCGCGACCGCCGCGCTTGCCGGTGGGGGTGGCGTCGCGGTGGCGGTCGATCTGATTCCCCTGCAGCAGGGAAGCCTCCCGACGAGCGTTATGACCTACGGCCGCGTGGTGCCGTCCCGGAAGGCGCGGGAAACCCTGTCCGCGCCGGTTGCCACCGTGGAAAGCGAGGTCGATGTCCGGGATGGGGAGAGGGTAAACAGGGGTGCGCCGCTGCTGACGCTGGTCCCGAGTCCGCAGACGCGCTCGACCTACCGGCAGGCCGAGCTGGCGCTCAAGGTTGCCCGGCAGCTGCTGGCCCGCAGCCGCCAGCTGGCCGCCGCCCATCTTGAAACGGCAGCCCAGCTGGCGCAGGACGAGAAGACGCAAGCCGACGCGCAGACGGTCCTGGAAACCCTGCGGGCGGAGGGCGCGGACGGCCCGAATACGCTGAGAGCGCCATTCGACGCGGTGGTCATGCGCATTGATGCGAGTTCCGGTTCATTCATTGCGCCGGGTGCGCCGGTGATCGAACTGGCCCGCCCGACGGAGCTGGTATTCAAGACCGGGGTGGTGCCTGCGCAAGCCGCACGGATCAAGCAGGGCGACCAGGCCACCATCACGCCGTTCAGCGGAAGCGGGAGCTATCACGGCAAGGTGGTCCTGAGCGGGGCCATGGTGTCGGCGGCAAACGGTCTCGTGCCCATCGAGATTTCATTGCCCGAGGGCCGGCTGCTCACCGGAGAAATGGGCAAGGTCGTCATCGACACGGGCATCAGCAAGGGGTACATCGTTCCGCACGACGCGCTGCTGCTCAACACCAGCGGGCAGACCTATGTCGTGCAGTCGATTCACGGCGTCGCCAAGCTGGTTCCGGTCACCGAGGTCAGTTCGAGGGGCGACCGGATCCTGGTCGAAGGCAATCTGGTTGCCGGTGCGCCGGTGGTGGGTACGGGCAACTATGAGCTCGAGAACGGCACGCAGATACGCGCAACCGGCGACCATCAGGGTACACTTGACCGCGGCAGCGCGACGTCCGGGAA
Organism: Pseudomonadota bacterium; assembly: GCA_021785515.1. Taxonomy (GTDB): domain Bacteria; phylum Pseudomonadota; class Gammaproteobacteria; order Acidiferrobacterales; family UBA6901; genus JAJYCY01. The sequence goes on from JAJYEX010000003.1 coordinate 156,600, forward strand.
AAGCGGGCAATGAACTTTGTCGACATGGTGGAGCGCCACCGGCGCGTTCTTCTGTTTATTGCCTTTGGCGCGACCGTCGCCGGGGCGATGGCGGCGATCAAGCTGCCGATACAGCTGTTCCCGACCGTCAGTTTTCCGCGGATCCGGGTGGAGATCGACAGCGGCAAGATGCCGGCCAAAACCATGCTGATCAAGGTGACGGAGCCCCTGGAGAAGGTGGCGCGCGCCGTGCCGGGTGCGGTCAACGTCCAGTCGACCACCACCCGCGGATCGGCCCAGATCTACGTCGATTTCCCGTGGGGCAGCAACATGACGAATGCCTTCCTGCGGGTCGAGACAGCCTTCGCGCAGAAACTGCCGGACCTGCCCCCGGGGACGGCCTACCATGTGCTCCAGATGGCGCCGAACGCGCTCATGCAGTTCATTTCCTTCGCCTTGATTTCCCGCACCGTGCCGCCGGCGCAGCTCCAGACCATCGCGAAATACCAGATTGCGCCGTTGCTGACGGGAATCCCGGGCGTCCGGAAGGTGAGCACGCTCGGTGGACAGACCAGCGAGGTTGAGGTCTATGTCAGCCCCCAGCAGCTCCAGACCTACGGGCTGACGTCGGGCGACGTTGCCCGGGCCATATCCGGGTCGAACTCGCTGGCGGCGGTGGGCCGTCTTGAGGACAACGATCTGCTCTATCTGGTGCTGACGAGCAACCAGTTCCGGTCGATCCGGTCGGTTCGCAACGTTACGCTGCGCACAAAAAATGGCGACATCGTACGCCTGGGCAACATCGCCACGGTGGAGATGGGGTCGATTCCGCAGTATCTGTTGGTGGACGATGACGGGCAGCCGTCGGTCAACATCAGCGTCTTCCAGCAGGACAGCGCGGACTCGCTGAAGCTGAAGAAGGAGGTAATCTCCAAGCTCGACGCGTTCATGAAGAGGGCGCCCAAAGGGATCACCGTCCACAAGTGGTACGACCAGACCGATCTCGTCAGTTCCTCGATCGGCGCCATGGAAGAGGCGATTGTGATCGGCCTCATATTCGCCGCCTGCGTGGTGCTCGGATTCCTGCGCAACTGGCGGGCGGCACTGGTGGCGATGATCACCGTGCCCATGTCCGTGCTGGCCACCTGTGTGCTGCTGTTCGCATTCGGCATGACGTTCAACATCATGACCCTGGGCGGTATCGCTGCCGCCATCGGTCTGCTGATCGATGACGCGATCGTCATGGTCGAGCAGATCTCGCGGCGGGCGGGTGTTCCGGAACTGGATGAGCCGCACCGGGCCGTACTCGGTGCGGCGCGCGAGTTTCTGGCTCCGCTGACCGGTTCCAGCAGCGCCACCGTCATCATGTTTGTCCCGCTGGCGTTTCTCTCCGGACTGACCGGGGCATTCTTCAAGTTCCTGTCGATCACGATGGCATCGTCGCTCATCATATCCTACGGGTTTACCGCCCTGCTGGTGCCGGTGATGGCGCGCGGACTCATCGATTTCACGAAGTGGCACGATCCGTCGCACGACCAGGAGAACTGGATGCGGCGTGCGCATGCGCGCCTGCTGCACAGGCTTTTCGCAAAGCCATCGCTGGCCGTGATCATTCTCGCCGTGGTCGCCGGGATCGGCTATGTCGGCCAGCGCCACGTTGGATCGGCCTTTCTTCCGAAGATGGACGAGGGTGGCTTCGTGCTCGATTACCAGACCGCGCCCAGCACGTCGCTTTTCGAGACCAACCGGGAACTTGAGAAGGTCGAGGCCATCCTCAAAAAGGATCCGTACGTCGATACCTTTTCGCGACGTACGGGAGCGGGTCTGGGGGGCGACCTCAACCTGCCCTACCAGGGCGATTTTTTTGTCGAGCTGGTTCCGCCATCCAAGCGGCCGCCGATCTGGACCGTGATGGCCCAGATCCGCAAGAAGATCAACGCCGCTGTTCCCGGACTGAGCTATGACACCCATCAGCTTCTGAGCGACATGATCGGGGACATGGTCGGCCGGCGACAGCCGGTGGTGATCAATCTGAGCGCGCAGAATCCGGACGTTCTGCCGGGTGTGGCCGCCAAGGTTGCACAGGCGATTGCGCGTGTCCCTGGCGTCCAGCCATCATCCGTGAATCCGGGAACGCTTCCGACCGGCGACGCCCTGGACATCCACGTCAATGAGGCGCAGGCGGCCATGAACGACCTTACCGTGGCCGAGGTCAAGGATCAGATCGCCCGCTATCTCAGGGGCGATGTGGTGACGGACTACATGGGGGTCGTGCAGCCGGTCGGCGTGCGGATCTGGTCGCAGCCGCAGGATGCGCGCTACCGGGAATACAGCCGCCTGTACCGCGAGGATATCGGGAACCTGCTGATCCGGGCGCCGAACGGGCGTACCTTCCCCCTCGGGTCGATGGCGACCGTCAGGTTCGTCTATGGACAGCCGGCGCTCTTCCGGGAAAACCTGGCGCAGATCATTCCGGTGACGGCCGAGACCAGCGGTGAACTGGCGTTGAGCACCACCATCGCGTCGGTGAAGAGAATCCTAAACAAGGTGGTTCCGCACGGGGTCTATTACACGCTGGGCGGCGCTTACAAGCAGGAGGCCAAGGCGGCGCACGGGATGATGATGGTTTTCGCCGCGGTGGTGTTGGCCGAGATCATCCTGCTGCTGTTCCTCTATCAGAACTGGTGGTTCCCGGTCATCATCCTGGGTACGTCCATCCTGTCTGCCGGCGCGGTTTTCTTCGGACTGTGGGTGACGGGTGTGGAGCTCAACATCACCGCGATGATGGGCATGGTGATGATTCTCGGGATTGCGGTGGAGATGTCGATTTTCCTTTTCTCCGAGTTTCAGAATCTCCGCCAGACCATGCCATCGCGGCAGGCGATCTACGAAGCAGCCCTCAACCGCTTCCGCCCGATCATCATGAGCACGCTGGCGATGATCCTGGCGCTGCTGCCGCTCGGTGCGGCGATCAGCGGTTCCGGAGACCAGATGCTCCAGCCGCTCGCGGTGGCGATCATTGCGGGCATCCTGGTGCAGCTGCCGCTGGTCGTTCTGGTGCAGCCGGTCCTGGTGCGGTGGACCCTGCCGAAGGACGAACCCCCGCCGGTGCCGACAGCGTAAGACCGCGTACCTGGAACCTGTCCAGGGATCGTCGTCCGTGGGGCCGACTTTGCGGTCGTCCGTCGCGCGCCACTCCGTGCTCACGATTTCTGTTCGTCCGGGTCTGCAGCGCGCGATGGGACTGACCACGATTGGGTGTTGGCGCGGGGTCGGAGCGCAGCAAAGCATATTTCTCACCGGTGTTTGACGCGCGGGCTTGACACGGTTTGTCTGGCCCGCCCTATACTCACGCTGCGACGCAGGCCGCTGGCCTATGCGTCCGGATGGCGCCAGGCACCCAGGCGCCGGGAACAGTCCATCACGGAGGATTAATAATGTTATCAGCGATAAAGAAAGGTCTGCTGGCCGGAAGTCTTTTCGTTCTCGGCGCAGCGAGTGCATCGGCGGCGCCGTTTTGCGTCTTCTCCGGAGCCTGGCATGGTCAGCGCGTGTGTCTGCGCAACGTACGCAACGTGACGGTCGAGCGCCTTCCGGGGGTGAGACAGGTGGGGCAGATCGCGAATTTCCGGGCATTCGAGCCCGCGGCGGCGCGTCCGCCGTTTCGTTGCCTCAATGGGAAGCAGCTCAATGTGTGGCGGACTCCCAGATTGTTCCATGGTCGCCCGGTCGTACACAACGGCGACCAGGGTCCACAGTGCACCTATGGCACTTGGCTGATTACCCGTATCCGACCGTAAGCCTGTCCGACAGCGGTAGACTCTGTCCGGCCAATAGTCATAGCGCGGTCGGGGCCACATGCGTGTGAGCGCACTTTCGGGATAGCGATGGCTCACTCCGCCGCGCAGCCAGATGGCCTGCGATACCGTGATTCTGTTGCCGTTCTAAATGTGACACGAATCAGGAGCCGGCAATAACCCTTGCTATTGACAGGGAATGTCTGCAGCGCTAGGTTTTTTTGGGCAACGTATTCCTGTCAGGTCGCGAGACGCGTAGAGATGCTCGCGAGGGCTGGTCATGACGAACAGGGTGCGGGACAACGGGGGGAGAGATGAGCGCTTCGGCTATCGCTGTGGCCGATGCGGAAAGTGTTGCCGCGGTAAACTGATTCAGGTCAATCCCTACGAGGTCGGGCGTCTCGCGCGGTGCCTGCAGCAGAGCACAACGCAGTTTCGCACCGCCTGGACCGACGCGGGTGCCGGCAACTATCTGCGGCGCAACCCCGACGGTACCTGTGTATTTCTCACACCCGCTGGCTGCGGCGTATACGCCGACCGGCCACTGGTCTGCCGAATTTATCCCCTGGGTCGGCACGTGTCGGCGGCCGGCGCGGAACGCTGGTCGCATGTGCCGCCGCACTTTCTGTCGGAGGGCCGGTACACCCATGAGGGCACCATCGCCGATTTTCTTGCTACGCAGGGGGCAGAGCCATTCATGGATGCCTGCGACCAGTATCACCGGTGGGTGCTCCGGGCCGCAGAAGTCCTGGGTCAAGGCAGTCCCGATGGCGATGGTGAACAGGGCGAAGCGCTTGCAGATCTGACCGACATGGATGCCGCAATCAGTGCCTATTGCGATGCGCTAAAGCAGGCAGAGCCCGGTGATATCGAGGTCCGCAAGGATCTTCATCTCGAAATTCTTTATCAGCGACTCGAAGAGGTCGCAGGAGGCAACGATGAACGCAGACATTCCGCAGCACCCGGATGAGGCCGCCTCTGCGGCAACGGTGGATGGCCGGAAGCTTCGGCCGGGCCAGATCGCGGCGGCGGCCGCGGCAATAGGTATTTCCCTGGGGATGTATGCCGTGCCGTCGCAGGCGGCGTTCGACAGCTATAGCGTTCACCCTGCGGCCCAGGGCCAACCGCATGCTCCAGCGCCGAATCCGCAAAACAGTGTCAACGGACAACATTCGGCTCCATCGCCCGGTGGTACCGGTGAGACGATTACCCGCAAAGTGGATGCCCCCAATGGCGAGGCGATCTATCTAAAAATGGACTCGTCGGGCCAGACTGGAGCACAACCAGGATCTGGGACCTCATCCGACACTTCTTTTGAGTACGGGTCCAAGCCAGCCCCGCCGACGCCGGCTTCTCGCGGTTCGGGAACGGCCAATGTCCAGAAGGCGCGCGAGTCTTTGTCGGGCGATCCGCACGAGCGCCCGAGTTCGGGTTCGGCAAGCCATCCGGGTAGCAAGGAGACAGGAGTGGGATGGTCCTGGGGCGCTTCAAAGCCCCAAAAGTAGAAATTCGGGGACAGCAGACCCGGCGCGCCGGTTCCCGCCATCGGTCCACAGCCGATGGGGCGGCAAGGCGGCAGTGATGCTGGGCGGGGAGGATTGCCGGAGCAGGCGCGCTGGCGGTCATGGTCGGATGGACTGGTCGCGCAGGAGGGTATCGTGCGGCATCAGAAAAATTGCGGAATCTGCCGGAATCAGACCGGCATGAAAGTGCTGTTCCGTATTGCCGCGACAATAGGGATGCTGGGTTTTGCAGCTCCGGTCCTGGCGCATGGTGGGGCGCGCGCAGTGACCCCGCCGCCTCCACTCAGCCATTTCACCACCCGGTACGGATTCCCGACCTTCCCGCGACTTGCGCATCGCGCCAGCCGGTACAAGGCTCCGGTGATCTATAACGGGCCCGACTACACGGCGTCGCGCATCGGCGACCTCAGCAAGGCGCCCATCGTGGAGAATGCCAAGCCCCCGCCCCCACCCCCGCCGCCCCCGCCACGCGTGTAACGCGGGTCGCGTTCGGCCGGTTTTCAAGGTTCCGCAGTCGACAGGTAACCGAGGGATGAAAAAAAACGCTGCGTGCAGCGCTGCAGCCGGGAGGGTTTTCATCGCGGTGTTTCTGGCAACCGTATGGCTGCCAAGGACCGCGGTTGCCTCCGCGGCCGACGTCACGGCAGTGAAGGCGCAGGCAAGCCAGCTGCTGGAGGCCGGTCACGCCCGCCAGGCCTGCGCCATCCTGGAGCCGAAGCTCGCGGCGCACTCAGAGGATCTCGTGCTCCGCTTTCTGATCGGCCAGTGTCTGGCGGGCGAACGCCGCCCCCGCGCCGCCATTATCGAGTATCGCTACATCCTGGCCCGCAAGCCACAGGCCCTGCGCGTCCGTGCCGAGATGGCTTCCGCCGAATTCGCGGCGGGCGATACCGCGGCCGCCCGGACCGATCTGCAGCGGGTGCTGGCTCATCCGCTGCCGTCCGCGGTGCGTGTCCGGCTTCAGGCACTCTTGCGGACAATTCCGCGGCGACCGCAATGGTCGGGGGGGATTTCGCTCGGCTTGATGTATGACAGCAATGCCGACCTTGGCCCGCTGAACAACGTCGTCACCCTGTTCGGTGCACCCGTCCAGCTGGTCGGCAAACCGCCCCGAAAGGTTGGCGCCTGGGCGGTACTGCCGACCGTCAACCTCAATTACAGCTATCCGGTCAACAGCCGGTGGACGTGGACGGCAAATGCGGCGGCGAACGATGTGACCTATGCCGGGGCATCCCAGTACGATTTCGATTCGTACTCGATATTTGCAGGGCCCGCGTTTCATACCGACCGGATGAGCATTTTGAGCAACTTCGGAGCGAATCTGGCCCGCCTCGGCAATGTACGGTACAGCACCTCGTGGGGCGCCTCGCCCGCCATTTACGTCCAGGTGTCGCGGAGCGTGCGTTTCGATCAGCAGTTCAACATCCAGAAGAACCGCTATTACAGTACGAGCCTTACCGATGGCTGGTCGTCGTATTCCGTCACGGGGCTGCAATGGCATTTCTCGGGAACGGCAGCCTATATCGAACCCAGCGTTGTGCTCGCGGACCAGAGTGCCCGCAACGCCCTTTATGGCGATGACCAGGTGGGCGGGTTGCTCTCCTGGTTCCAGCCACTGGGCGCGCGATTTTCACTGTGGATTGTCCCGGCCGTGAACGAACTCCATTACCATGCGTTCAACCCCGCATTCGGCAGCACCCGGCACGACAAGACCTACACCCTGACCGCCAATCTGGGATATCAGCCCGGGTTTCACCACAGCCAGATTTCGCTGGGCACAACGCTGACGGAAAATCGCTCGAACCAGAGTCTCTACAGCTACGATCGCACCCAAACCACCCTGCAGTGGCAGATGTCGTTCTGACATCGGCCGGAACGGATGGCGTACTACGCCTTCACCGGCCTGCCTTTGTGCGCCCCTCGTCTTCAGGGTCAACCGCGGTTGCGGCCGCCCCGGAGAATTCTGCCGGCGGACAATTTCCGGGATGATGAGGCATGCCCTGTGCGGGCCGTGATCCGTGGGCGGTCCGGCGGCGCCGTCCCGACGATGCGGGTGGGGTCCCACCAAATGCGCCTTGCTTGATCCAGGTCAATGCGCAATCCGCCCGGCGGCCTAAGTTTAGAATAGCAATAGTGATCTACATTCCCCGGCCGCCGGTTTCGTGTTATGCGCAGCGGCGGAGGAGCGGGCGGGTAGCGGACAGGAGGAATGGTCATGACGATTCTGACGTGGTTCATCGTTCTGGGCTTGCTGGCAACCATAGCGACCCTGACAACCGGAATTACCTCGATGGCTCATGGCGGGACTTTTGACCGCAAGCATGAGGTTCAGTTGATGAGCATGCGGGTCGCGACCCAGGCGATCACGGTGCTGCTGGTACTGCTGACCCTCTATCTCGCCGCGCATTGAGCCGGGGCCGCATCGCCGGCCAGAGCCGCACTCGCCGCACCGGTGGATGCGGCCCGGGGCGTTTGTGGCAATCCGGCTGGACCCGTGTTGTAATGGAATGGACGACACGTTGGCGTTTCACTGATGTTTTTGCGGGCGGAACGGCACAAAACGACCGAAAGTGACGTTGGTGCGGGCATGTTCCTGTGACCCTCAGGCACTCCCGGGCTGTTCTGCAGCGGCATCAGGCGCAACGGTGGTTCACAGCTCATTATTTCGCGTTTTCCTGAGATTTCTGGTGACGTCAGTGCCCGGTGGTCCCCGGGACGACGTTCTGTTGCGTGTGGCCCCGGGAAAACCGCGGTCGCCGCTTGTCATAGGGCTGTTACAACAGGCAGAGAGGGCGGCTTTTGTGAGGCAGCGATGGGGCCCGCTGGCTGGGGCAGGTATGGAGCCGGCGGATCTATTTTGACACCCCGGTGTGCTATATCCGGCATCTATCTTGCAAGGCGCGCCCAGATCGCCCGATAAGGGCCTGAACCCAGATCAGCAGAAGGCTTGAACATGTGCAAAACCGCGGCTTTGTCTTGCAGTGTGCCCACATCCGTCCGGGATGAATGCCCGGGCCTGATTCATGCTGCAATGCGCCGCCTGGGGCCGTCCAGGCGGTCGGAGGCCGGAGTTGCCGGCCAGCGCCGTGCCGCTGCGTATGGGGAGAGCCGAAACCCATGACGTGGTGCACCGTGTCCGAGCTGCCGTTCCTGCGCGCACGACACGTCCAGGCTGATGAATGCTATGGTGATGCCGCGGACGGTGCCGATGCCTCCGTGGTCTTTGTGGTGGTCGACGACCATCGCTATCTGGGCCTGGTCGCAGAACACCACGCGGTGCGGGCGCCGGCAACCCGGTTTGGCGACCTGGTTGTGCTGCATCCGGTGGTGCCGTTGCCGAGCAGCGCCGACCTGGATCAAGCGCTGGATTACCTCGCCAAAACCCGCGAGGAATACATTCCGCTGGTCGACGGAGAGAGTCGGTTTCTCGGTGTGGTCTCCAGGGCGTCGCTGTTCGCATCCCTGGGTAGCGAGATCGGGGCGGTGCTGCGGCATCACGCGATCGCCGCCACCGTGTTCGACAATACCAGCGACGGCATCGTGGTGACCGATGCGTTTGCCAACATCGTCCTCGTGAACCGCGCATTTACCCAGACCACCGGATACACGCTGGAGGATGTCCGGGGAGGCAAACCGAGCCTGCTCAGTTCCGGTCACCATGACCGGGATTTCTACCAGTCGATGTGGCAGTCGCTGAACGAAGCGGGCGCCTGGAGCGGGGAGATCTGGAACCGGCGCAAGAATGGGGAAATCTATCCGGAGTGGTTGCGCGTCAACGCGGTACGCAATGAACGCGGCGAGGTCACGAACTACGTGGGCATCTTCGCCGACATCAGCAGCCAGCACCATTTGCAACGCCAGCTGCACCAGCTGGCGTACTACGATGCCCTGACGGGCTTGCCGAACCGGCAGTTGTTCTACGACCGGATCGGACAGGCGATCGTGCATGCCAAACGCGACAACACCGGGTTTGCGGTCCTGTTCATTGATTTCGACCGCTTCAAGCTGGTCAACGACACGTTCGGGCACAGCTTCGGAGACAAACTGCTGCAGGCGATGGCGTTCCGGCTGGGGCAGGTTGTGCGGGAATCAGACACCGTCTCGCGTCTTGGTGGCGACGAGTTCACGGTGCTTCTGACCGAGGCCAGCTCGGAGCGGGATGTTGCGGCGATCGCATCCAAGGTTGTGCAGTCGGGCGAGTCCGCGATCGAGGTGGAGGGGCGCAAGATATTCGTCACGTTGAGCGTCGGGATTGCGCGCTATCCCAATGACGGCGGGGACATCGATACCCTGTTGAAGAACGCGGATGCGGCCATGTACCGCGCCAAGCAGGAGGGCCGCAACCGCTACTGTTTCTGCACCGGGGAGCTGAATGTGCAGGTCTCGGAGCGCCTGTCGCTGGAGAGCGCCCTGCGTTCCGGTCTGCGCAGCGGCGCGCTGCGCATGGTGTGGCAGCCACAGGTACGCCTTGACGACGGCAAGATGGTCGGACTCGAGGCCCTCGCCCGCTGGCATCATCCGCAGCAGGGCCAGGTGGATCCGACCCGTTTCATACGTCTGGCGGAGGAGTCCGGGTTGATGCCCGAATTTGGCAGTTGGATGCTCGATACCGTGGCCGAGGCCGCCGCCGGTCTCGCCCGGGTATTCCGGCAGCGACCCATGCGTCTGGGGATCAACATCTCCGCCTCGCAGCTGTTCGACGGAGACGTGCTGAAACGCGACATCCTGCAGGCGCTGGAGCGCTCCGGCCTCAGGCTGGACTGTTTCGAGCTCGAGCTGAGCGAGGCGACATTGATGGGTCGCGGACGGTCCTTCAAGGCTACCCTGCGCAGCCTGCAGGACCTTGGTCTGAAGATTGTGGTCGACGATTTTGGTACCGGGTTTTCGAAGCTCTCCTGTCTCACGCAGCTGGACGTGCAGAGGGTGAAGATCGATGTCAGGCTGATCCGTGGCTTGACGGTGGACGATGTGGGCCGCAAGCTGGTTGCCGCCATCATCAGCATGGCCCACAGTCTCGACATCTGTGTCACGGCTGAGGGCGTGGAAACCGAGGAACAGCGCAACATCCTGCTCGATCTCGGCTGCGATGAGGGTCAGGGTCATCTGTTCGCCGAGCCCATGGAACTCGCCGCTCTGGTCGAGCGGTTCCTGGTCTAGTTTTGCAGCAGGCCCCGGTCCGGCTCAGCCCGCCGGCGCCAGGCTCCCCACCGCCCGCAGCTGTGGTTCCCGGTCTTCCTGCTGTTGCAGCGCCCACAGGTGCGCGTACACGCCCTTGCGGGCGATGAGTTCCGCGTGGGTGCCGCGCTCGACGATATGTCCGTGGTCCATGACCAGGATCTGGTCGGCATCCATTACCGTGGACAGGCGGTGGGCGACGACCAGCGTGGTGTGATTGCGGGCGATTTCCTGCAGTTCGGCCTGTATCGCGCGTTCGGTCTTGGAATCCAGGGCCGATGTGGCCTCGTCGAATATCAGAATGTGCGGATTCTTCAGCAGCGTGCGTGCGATCGCGACACGCTGCTTTTCCCCGCCGGAGAGCTTCAGGCCGCGTTCGCCGACGAGCGTGTCGTACCGGTCCGGCAGCGACTCGATGAATTCGTGGATGTGGGCCGCCCTGGCCACCTGAATGATTTCCGCGCGTGTTGCATCCGGACGGCCATAGGAGATGTTGTAGTAGATCGTGTCGTTGAACAGCACCGTGTCCTGGGGCACGATGCCGATGGCGGCGCGCACGCTCGCCTGGGTTACATCCCGGATATCCTGGTCGTCGATGAGGATCCGGCCGTCGCCGACATCGTAGAAGCGGAACAGCAGCCGGGCCAGTGTCGACTTGCCGGCCCCGCTGGCGCCGACCACCGCGACCTTGTGGCCGGCGGGTACCTGGAAGTTGATGTCCGCAAGGATCTGGCGCCGCACATCGTAGCCGAAGTTGACGTGCTCGAAGCGGATGGTGCCATTCCTGATATCAAGGGCGCGTGCCCCGGGCTTGTCACGCACTTCCGGCGCCTGCTCCAGCAGGTTAAACATCCGCTCCATATCGGCGAGCGAATGGCGGATTTCGCGGTAGACGAAACCGAGAAAGTGCAGCGGCATGTACAGCTGGATGAGGAAGGAATTGACCAGAACCAGGTCCCCGATCGTCATCGTTCCCCGGGTGACCCCCTTGGCGGCCATGATCATGAGTATGGTCACCCCGGCGGCAATGATCGTGCCCTGTCCGACGTTGAGCACGGACAGCGAGGTCTGGTTGCGTACCGCCGCGCTCTCCCAGGTGGACAGGGTCGTGTCGTAGCGCTGCGCCTCATAGGATTCGTTGCCGAAATACTTCACCGTCTCGTAGTTGAGGAGGCTGTCTACGGCGCGCGTGTTGGCCTTGGAATCCATCTCGTTCATCGTGCGCCGGAACACCATGCGCCACTCGGTGATGGCCAGCGTATAGACAACGTAGGCGATGAGCGTGATCAGGGTTACCCCGCAGAACCAGGGGTTGTACTTGACCAGCAGAATCACCATGACCAGGCCCATCTCGAACATCGTGGGCAGTATGTTGAACAGCATGAAGTTCAGCAGGAAGCGGATGCCCGCCGTACCACGTTCGATGTCGCGTGACATGCCGCCGGTTTGGCGTTCCAGGTGGAAACGCAGAGCCAGATCGTGCAGATGGCGAAAGACCTTGAGCGCCACGCGCCGTATGGAACGTTGTAATGCCTTGGCAAACACCACGTCGCGCAGTTCAGCGAACAGCGTATTGCACAGACGCAGGCCGCCGTAGGCGATGAGCAGGAACAGCGGCAGCATCAGTAGCGCCTTGGGGCGGTTGAGGGCGTCGACGATGCGCTTCAGCAGCAGCGGGACGCCCACGTTGGCCAGTTTGGCCAGGATCAGGAAGATCATGGACAGGCTGATGCGTCCGCGGAACTCCCAAAGGTAGGGCAGGAGAGTGCGGATCGTCTTCCAGTCTTTGCGGTCGGACGGTGGTTTTCCGGTATGGGTGATGCGCATGATTGTAGGCGCCTGGCTGATCTGTAATTCTAACCCCCGCCGGGGCGGGCGGCCATCGGTGCGGCCCCGGGGCCGGAATCTGCGCCGTGTCCCATACCCCCTTTTTTCGTGTGGCTCGTGCTTTACACTAGCGCCTGAAGTCGTCCGGGAATGCGCCCAGGTCGGCATTCCGCCCGTGGGCATTGCGGGTGAGGGCGGCGATCGCGGCCCGCACAGCTGATCGGGTACCATCTCTCAAGGGAGGCCGAATGAAGATCAATCCCGCGAAGTTCCGCGTGCAGGAGGGTGCGCGCGTCAGGCTCGACGCCTGGCCGACTCTGGTCAGGCCGGCGTACCGCTCAAAGGAGCAGTACCAGAAACATCTGGATGCGGACGTAGCGAGGCTGAGTTCTCTGCAGCAGCTCCTGTATGCGTCCAATCGCTACGCGTTGCTGCTGATCTTCCAGGCGATGGATGCCGCCGGCAAGGACGGTGCCATCCGGCACGTGATGTCGGGGGTGAATCCGCAGGGATGCCAGGTGTTCAGCTTCAAGCACCCGAGCGCCACCGAACTTGAACACGATTTCCTGTGGCGCACGACCCGCAGTCTGCCGGAGCGCGGCCGCATCGGGATCTTCAACCGGTCCTATTACGAGGAGGTGCTGGTGGCACGGGTCCATCCGGAAATCCTGCGCGGGGAGAATCTGCCGCCGGAACTGCTCGACGACCAAACCATATGGAAGCGGCGTTACCGCTCGATGGTGGATCTGGAGCGGCATCTGTTTCACAATGGGACGCGGATCATCAAGTTCTTTCTTCATCTTTCAAAGGAAGAGCAGCGCCGGCGTCTGCTCGAGCGCATCGACAACCCCGAGAAGAACTGGAAATTCAGTCTGGCCGATATCCAGGAGCGGAAATTCTGGGACCAGTACATGCAGGCCTACGAGGATTGCCTGACGGCGACCAGCACGCGCCATGCGCCCTGGTACGTGGTTCCGGCCGACGACAAGGAGAACGCCCGTCTGATCATTTCCCGGATCATTCTCGACACTCTGGACGCGCTCGACATGCGCTATCCGCGTTTCGGTGCCAAGCGCAGACGGGAGCTGCTGTCGATCCGCAGGCAGCTTGCCCGCTAGCTGCGGGAGGGCGGTCGGACCCGCATGCGTTCGGGGGTGTGGGGGATGACGGCGGCGATTCGCCGGTGACAGGGCTATTTACGGGAGGCGCACATGGCATCACTTGGCAAAGAGCAGGGCAGGGCGGCGTTGCGCCGGCGCATGGTGCTGAAGCAGGTGGTGCCCGATTTTCTCGACCCGACGCTGGAATGGCGGCGGCTGTTCGCCGAGATCTGGGGGACGTTTCTGCTGGTCCTGGTCGCCGCCGGCGGCGGGGTTGTCGCCGCGCGCAGCGGGGGTGCTGTCAGCGCCGGCATGGTGGCGGTCGCGCCCGGTCTGATGGTGATGGCGATCATCTATTTCATGGGCACGGTAAGCGGTGCGCACCTCAACCCGGCGGTCACCCTGGCGTTTGCCGTGCGCCGCAATTTTCCGTGGCGGCGGGTGCCCGGGTATATGCTGGCGCAGGTGATTGGCGGCATGGCCGCGGCGCTGTTTCTGCGTACGATGTTCGGAACGGCGGGGGCGCTCGGTGCGACCGTGCCAGGCAGGGGGATCGGTGATGCGGCCGCGTTCGCCATGGAGGTCGTGCTGACCGCAGGCCTGGTGAATACGATCCTCGGCACTGCCTCGGGGGCGCGCAATATCGGCACCAATGGGGCCATCGCGGTAGGCGGCTACATCGCCCTCGCGGGGCTGTGGGCCGGGCCGGTCAGTGGCGCCTCGATGAATCCGGTGCGATCGTTTGCGCCCGATCTGGTGCGCGGCGACCTGCACACCACCTGGATCTATGTGGTGGCGCCGGTGGTCGGCGCCCTGATCGGGGTTGCCTTCGAGTGGATACTCAAGGGGCCGCCCACGGTTGCGGGCGCCATCGCAGCGCAGGGTTCCCTCGACCTTGATGAACCGGGCGCGTCGGGCGGCTAGCGTCCACGTCCCCGGAGCTAGCGGGTCAGCCGGCGGTACTTGATCCGGTGCGGCTGGTCGGCGTCGGTCCCGAGCCGGCGGTGGCGGTCAGCCTCATAGTCGGCATAGTTCCCTTCGAACCAGACCACCTTGCTCTCACCCTCGAAGGCCAGCATGTGGGTCGCAATGCGGTCCAGGAACCAGCGGTCGTGCGAGATGACGACCGCGCAGCCCGCAAAATCGAGCAGAGCCTCTTCCAGGGCGCGCAGGGTCTCGACGTCCAGGTCGTTGGTCGGTTCGTCCAGCAGCAGCAGGTTGCCGCCGCTCTTGAGGAGTTTGGCCAGGTGTACGCGGTTGCGTTCGCCTCCGGACAGATCCCGGACCAGCTTCTGCTGGTCGGGTCCCTTGAAATTGAAGCGGCCGACATAGGCGCGTGACGGTACTTCCACCTTTCCCAGGAGGATGTTGTCGTGCCCGCCGGAGATTTCCTGCCATACGGTCTTGTTCCCATCCAGGGTATCGCGGGACTGGTCGACGTAGGCCAGCTGCACGGTCGGACCGATCCGTATGCTGCCGGCGTCCGGCAGTTCCTGGCCCGTGATCAGGCGGAACAGGGTGGTCTTGCCCGCGCCATTGGCGCCGATGATGCCGACGATCCCGCCGCGTGGAAGGTTGAAGTCGAGGTTGTCGATCAGCAGCCGGTCGCCGAAACTCTTGCTGAGTTTGCTGGCCTCTACCACCAGGTCGCCCAGTCGCGGTCCGGCGGGAATGAAGATTTCCTTGGTCTCGTTGCGGGCCTGTGATTCCTGGGAGGCCAGTTCCTCGAATGCCGCGAGGCGCGCCTTGCTCTTGGCGTGACGGCCTTTTGGAGCGGTACGCACCCACTCCAGTTCGCGCTTCATGGCGCGCATGCGGGCGTTTTCCTGCTTTTCCTCGACTTCGAGCCGCTTCTCCTTCTGTTCCAGCCAGGACGAGTAGTTTCCCTGCCAGGGTATGCCATGGCCACGATCGAGTTCGAGTATCCATCCGGCCACGTTGTCGAGGAAATACCGGTCGTGGGTTACCGCTACCACCGTGCCGCTGTACTCCTTCAGGAAGCGCTCCAGCCAGGCGATCGATTCGGCGTCAAGGTGGTTGGTCGGTTCGTCCAGCAGCAACATGTCCGGCTGTGACAGCAGCAGCCGGCACAGGGCCACGCGGCGGCGCTCGCCGCCCGACAGCTTGCTTACGTCGGCATCCCAGGGGGGCAGCCGCAGGGCGTCGGCCGCGATCTCGAGCTGGCGTTCAAGTTCCCAGGCGCCGGCCGCGTCGATCTGCTCCTGCAGCTTGGCCTGTTCCTCCAGGAGCTTGTTCATCTGTTCGTCGCTCATGGGTTCGGCGAACTTCATGGACAGCTCGTTGAACCGGTCCAGCAGCGACTTGCTGGCGGCGACCGCCTCTTCGACGTTGCCGCGCACGTCCTTGCCTGCATCGAGCTGCGGTTCCTGCGGCAAATAGCCCACCCTGATGTTGGGCGCCGGGCGCGCTTCGCCGTTGAAGTCCTTGTCCACGCCCGCCATGATGCGCAGCAGGGTGGATTTCCCGGAACCGTTCAGTCCGAGCACGCCGATCTTCGCTCCGGGAAAGAATGACAGCGAAATGTCCTTGAGGATTTCGCGTTTTGGCGGCACCACTTTGCCGACGCGGTGCATGGTATAGATATATTGCTGTGACATGATGCCTTCAGCGCTAGTGGGCAGGGAATGGCCGGGATGTGTAATGTCCGGGGGCTAGAGGGTACCCTCTGCCCGGCATCCGTGGCAAGGATTGTGGAATTACCCTCAATGTCACTGATATGTATTGACCCGTCAAATCGGCAGCGGGTTTGCGTATTGCCACATGGCAATGTCCTCGGTGGTGGCAGTGCATGGACAGCGGAACGGACGGCTGTTCGCTAGTTATCGTGCTTCGTTCTTCCTGGAACCAATGCGGCGATTGGCGCGAATGACCTTCTGGAGAAGGTCACTGGCCTTGGCGGTCCAGACGAACGGTTTGGGGTTCTCGTTATGCGCGGCGATGTACTCCTCGATAGCGGCAATGAGTTCGGGCGCGCTGCGAAAGACGCTGCGTTTCAGGCGATCCGTGGAAATGCCACGGAAGAAGCGCTCGACCATGTTGAGCCAGGAAGCGGACGTTGGTGCGGAATGGACATGGAAACGCGGATGTTTCTCAAGCCATTTCTTGACCTTGGGATGCTTGTGCGTCGCGTGGTTGTCGCAGACCAAATGCAGTTTCTTGTCCTTGGGCGTCTCGTGGTTGATCCGCCGCAGGAAGTCGAGCCATTCGGCAGGGCGGTGGCGCTCGGCACAGCAAGAGATCACCGAACCATCCAGTGTGCTCATTGCCGCGAACAGCGTGGTCGTGCCGTTGCGCTTGTAGTCGTGGGTCATCGTTTCCGCTTACCCCTTCTTCCGCGGCAAACCGGGCTGGGTGCGGTCGAGTGTCTGCGCCCGGGGTTTCTCCCCGCCGCACAGCACCAAGGCGTGCTGCGGTGGAGAGATGTACAGGCCGACGATGTCTTCGAGCTTCTCCATGAACTTTGGATCGCGCGACACCTTGAAGGGCTCGATGAGATGCGGCTTAAGACTGTTAGCCTTCCACACCTTGAGTACCGTGGTATCCGAGATGCCGAGCTCGGCGGCGAGCTTGCGGGTGCTCCAGTGGGCCGCCCCCTGCGGCTTGGTCTGTGTGGTGATGCGCACGATTTCGGCCGCGTCGATGCGCGGTTTGCGCCCGCTGCGCGGCAAGTCCGCCAGAATGGCCTCGATGCCGCCTGCAGCGAACCGGCCGCGCCAACGCGCCGCCTGAATCCGGCCGATGCCCAGTTGCCGCGCGATGTCACGATCTCCCAAGCCTTCGCCGGCGAGCAGCACAATGCGCGCTCGCCTGGCGGCCCGCACATCAATCGTCCGGGATCGAAGCATGCGCTTTAACATGGCTTGCTGTTCTTCGCTCACCACAATTGCCTTTGCCGTTCTCATCGTGCGTTCCGCTCATGGGACGCACGTAGGACATCAGCAACGGTAAGCTGGTTTCATTAATTAGCAAGCACTACACTAGGCTGCTGTCCGGAAATTGGGGTCCGCTTGTAGCTGCCGGATAGGGGGGTTCGTCCGCTGGATGGCAACGTCTTTTCGCGGCGCACTTCAGCATGTCCTTAAATGTCTTTTACCCCTTAAATGGCATGCTTCAGTGGGACCGTCGCAGGCGCCGACTGTGCAGGTTCCGTGCTGATGAATTGCCCGGTGACCCGGGGTATCTTATAATCCACTCGCTTTTTGATTTACCAGTCAGTAAAAGATGCCACTCTTGTCCAACGCAAATCTTGAGAAACCTGCCCTGGACAGCATCTGACGGGTCTCGCTGGCCCCGTCATGGGCATCAGGGCGCGCAAAGGGTTCCAGAAATGCCCATTTTGCAACCGTTGCGGCTGTCCCTGCTGTTTTGGACCGCAGTGAAAAGATGCTTTGCTTATAACAATTAAGGATCTGCTCCGCTAGTACCCACGCCTTGGACGGCATGCTTGCCGTGTCTGAGATGGAGTTCATCGGACCCCGGTCTCCGTTGACGACTGCGCCCTATACCCAGGGTGCCCTGTCGTACGGGATCGCGGTCGACGGTTCCGGCAAAGTGGGGGTTTGGAGCCACGGTAACGGAAAGCCGGACACGTTGGCAGGGGCAGTAACCTCACCGAGTTCATGAACTGCAGTGCAGCCGTGCCCACACCACCGGTGAAACAGCCAAAATTGTGGGCGACCCGTGAGGTTGGGACGACGGGTTTTCCGTTGCACAACCGCGTGGCCGGACACATCGTCCGTGAATGAGGATCTTGGCGTCGAACGTGAGAAGATCATGCGCTGAGTCTTACCGGCTTCAGGGAGAGTGTGATCCCGGCCATGATATACAACCGATACACACAGCCATCCATAACGATCGAGGGGAGTCTTATGTCATTCCGTTTCCGCACTGTCTGGTTTGCGTTTCGGGCGTTGTTTCTCATGGCGACGACACTTGCTCTTACGGCCTGTGGGGGTGGCGGAGGGAGTTCGGCAGCAGCCCCAACGTCCTCGACTTCCTCAACTTCCTCAACGGGCCCCACCATTGCGACCTATGTCACGGGCGAGCATCCCTGGGGGATTGCCATCGATGCCTCCGGCAATGTGTGGGTCGCGAACTATGGTAATGGGACGGGCGCGACAGGTACTACGACCGGGGACAGCAATATCATGGAGTTCAGTTCAAGCGGCACGCTGCTTAATACCTACATTGCGGGTAGTGAGCCGGGGGCGATGGCCATCGACGGCTCCGGCAACGTGTGGGTCCCGAACTGGGGCAACGGTATTGCCGGTAGCGCGGCGGGGAACAGCAACATCATGGAGTTGAATTCAAGCGGTGTGAAACTTGGAACCGACATCGCTGGGGTTCATCCTGACTTCATCACCATCGACGGCTCCGGCGATGCGTGGGTCGCAAACTGGGGCGCGACGGGGACCAGCGTCGCCGGCACTGCGAGCGGCGACAGCAACATCATGAAATTCAGTCCGACGGGTGCGAATCTTGGGACCTACACCGCCGGGGTTCATCCGACTTCGATCGCCATCGACAGCACCGGCAATGTATGGGTCGTGAACAATGGCAACGGCACGCCAGGCACCGCGACCGGGGACAGCAACATCATGGAGTTAAGCTCAAGCGGCACGCTGCTTAATACCGACGTTGCGGGTGCATATCCGGTCATGATCGCCATCGACGGCGCTGGCAACATGTGGGTCGTGAACTTTGGCAACGGCACGCCAGGCACCGCGACCGGGGACAGCAATGTCATGGAGTTCAGTTCAAGCGGCACGTTGCTTAATACCTACGTTGCGGGTGCATATCCGTACTGGCTCGCCATCGACGGCTCCGGCAACGTGTGGGTCGTGGACAATGGCAACGACACGCCAGGCACCGCGACCGGGGACAGCAATGTCATGGAGTTGAGTCCAAGCGGCACGGTGCTTCATACCTACATCGCCGGTGCCCTTCCGTATGCGATTGCCATCGACGGCTCCGGCAACGTGTGGGTGCCGAACTGGGGCAACGGCACACCCGGCACCGCAAGCTTAGAGAGCAACCTAACCGAGATCATGAACTCCGCAACCGGCGTGCTTACGCCGCTGGTGAACCAGCCGAAATAGCAGGCTTCCGCAGAGTCGGGTATAAAGCGCCTGTCACCGGGAAAGCCGCGCACGGTGCCGATCCAAAGCCTTCGCATGTTGGTATCGGCACCGTGCGCCACACACGTGGATGCCAGGGATCACGGGACAGCATCCCACCCAGGATAATCCTGCGTCCAGCAGTGCCTATCGGCTTACCGGGAGACGCAGGTGCTGTCCGCTACCGTGCTCGGGTGCTCATCTGCCGGCGCTGCGTGTCGTCTGCCGGCGCTACTGCACAAAGGGGCTTGTGCGTGGCGGGGATGTGTGCCGGAAACGACAGTCTGCGGCAGCGCAGCGTTACCGCCCGCAGCTACCAGAGCCCCTGAAGCAGACGGCCCGCACGCGCCGCTACCGCGCGCACTGCGCGGATGCTTCCATGGCGTCCATGCGCTCCCTTTCCGGAACCGTTCAGTCCGGGTACGCCGATCTTCGCTCCGGGAAAGAATGACAGCGAAATGTCCTTGAGGATTTCGCGTTTTGGCGGCACCACTTTGCCGACGCGGTGCATGGTATAGATATATTGCTGTGACAGGATGCCTTCAGCGCTAGTGGGCAGGGAATGGCCGGGGTGTGTGATGTCCGGGGGCTAGAGGGTACCCTCTGCCCGGCATCCGTGGCACGGACCGCGGGTTAGCGTTCGGGGCGTGTCCAGCCGGCCGTGGCCTGGTCCGAATCGATGGACTCGCCGGCGAAATTGTAGTTCAAATCCATGTCCGGAAGCTGGAAATAGTTGCCCTGCACGTATTCGATGCCGTAATTCCACAGTACCGCGAGACTGGCGGCATCTTCGACGTTTTTGATGATGACGCGGCGGTTTTCCTTGCCGGCGTCTTCGATCAGTTGCTGCACCACCGCTGCGCCACCAACCTTTTCGATCAGCGCGTGCACCAGCGTATTGTCGATCTTGAGGTAATCCAGGGATTGCGGCAACGGTGGCTTGCCGAGCCTGCGGCCAAAGTCATCGGCGGCAAAGCGGCAGCCCAGCTTGCGCAGGGCGGCCATGAAGCCCAGGGATTTCTGTGTTTCCTCGGCCAGGACCATCTCGTTGATTTCGAAGACCAGCGATCCCCCCTTTACGCCCGTCTCGCGCAGGGCCTCGAGTATGATGATCGGCAGTTCCACGTCGAGCACGGCCGCGCGCGACAGGTTGACGAACAGCGTCGCCCGGCGGTGGGCGGTACGCAGGTTGCGCAGAGACTCGAGAGCCCGCCGCACCACCTGACGGTCTATGTCCCCGGACAGCCCGGCCTGTTCGGCGGTGGGCATGAATTCACCCGCGGTCATCAGTTCGGTGCTGCCGGTCGCCAGGCGAACCAGCACTTCGTAGTTTTCCGACGGGTTGCCGTGCAAGTTCACGATCGGTTGATATAACAGTCGCAGACCGTCATTGCGCAGCGCGTTCTCGATGGCCTTTGGGATCGGGGTGCCGCGATCGATACGGTGAACCGTGGCGGATGGACGGTCTGGTACGGCCTCGACGACGACCGGCGGAGCCTCGGCCGCGCTCTGCAGTTCCGCGGCCCGCGCCTGGTAGGCGAGCGCCAGCACCTGTTCCACGCCGTTGATCGAAGCGTCTATGACGGCAACCCCGGCGGCACAACGGCAGGTGAGGGGTTTGCCGTCATGGGCCATGCTGATTTCCTCGAATTCGCCGCTGATCGTGGCCGCCGCGTCCGCCCCGGGCCGTTCGGTGTAATCCGGCAGCAGCACGGCGAATTCATCGGGGCCCAGGCGCGCCAGGATGTCTCCGTCGCGCAGCTTTGCGCGCAGGTGCTCGGCCAGCTGTACGATCAGGCGGTCGCCGACGGCATATCCGTGCCGGTCGTTGATCTCGCGCAGCTGCACGAGGTCAAGATGCAGCGCGACCGCGGTCCGGCCGCCCCCCTTTGCTGTGGTGACGGCATCGCCCAGTGCTTTCAGAAAATAGTCCCGGTTGTACAGGCCCGTGAGCGGATCGTGGTCGTGCAGGAACTGCAACCGGTCCTCGATGTGTTTCTGCCGCGAGACGTCGGTCACCCTGATTTGGTGCCAGCTCTCGCCGTCCATGCGGATTGCCGAAATCGTGATCTCGGCCGGAAACTGTGAGCCGTCCTTGCGGATCGCCGTGAGTTCATCGACCCGCACGCCATCGGGGGTGCGTGCCGCCTTGCGGAATTGTTCCTTCAGGCGCACATGCTGGGAGCGGTCGATCAGATTGAGAACCGGGATTTCCTCGAGTTCCTTGACATCGTTGTATCCGAACAGGCCGAGATAGGCGCGATTCGCGCTGGTGTGCATGCCGTCCTGGCTGTAGCAGATGGCGTCGTGCGAACCGTCTACGAGTGCCTGGTAGCGCTCCTGCATTTCCGCGAGCATCTGTCGCGTTTCGTTCAGGGCATCGCGGTCGCGAAAGACGGCGAGCTCACGTTCTATGACCGGTGCCAGGCGGGAGGCCTGGTTCTTGAAGACGATGTCCCGCGCACCGGCCGCCATCAGTTCGGCCATGTCCGCAGCGCTGATCGTGCGCGTCATGAGGATGCAGGGGGGCGTGTGCTGCGTGTGCCTCAGGGCGTCGAGAATGGCGGGAACGGCAAGGTGCGGGACATCCGTCTCCGCGATGACCACGTCCCAGGACTCCCGTCCCAGTGCCGTGTGCAGCCCGGAAACATCCTGGATCCGCTGGCTCTTGGGCAGGTAGCCGGCATGGCGCAGCGCCTCGACAACCAGCTCGGCGTCATCCGGGGAATCGTCAATGATCAAGACGTGCAACAGTTTCTTGTCCAACGAACGACCTCTAAAACGTGAAATTCCGGCGATGTGGCGGGCGGTTGCGTGCGTCTGCGGGTGGCTTCCGGGCCACGAAGGTCTCGCGAGCATGAGCCGTTCGGAATCGCGATGATTAAGCGCAATTATAACACACGCCCGCGGGGCGGGTGCGGGGGGCGGATACGCCACCGGCTGGCGTCGTCATTGACCCCGGCGCGGTCCACCGACCAAAATAGAAACAATGCACTCGAACATCGCCATGCTGGGCAAAGAGCTGATCTCGCTGCTCACGATTCTGAGCCCATTCAATGTCTTGCCGGTGTACGTAACGCTGACCGTCGGCATGTCGGCACGGGCGCGCGAGTACGCCCTGCGCAAGACCCTGTCCGCCGTGTTCCTGACGCTGCTGCTGTTCCAGCTCGGCGGCCTGTATCTGTTTCAGATGCTGGGGATCCAGTTGCCGAGTTTCCAGATCGCCGGGGGGCTGATCATCGCCTCGGTGGCCTGGTCCATGCTGCACGCCAATCTATCGCGCACCCAGACCAGCCGCACGGAAGGGGCGGAGACCATGGAAAAGGACGACTTTTCCATCGTTCCGCTGGCCATCCCCATGCTCTCGGGTCCGGGGGCGATCACTACCGTGATCCTGCTGTCGCAGCAGCAGCACGGGGTGCGCGGCGATCTGACGCTCACCGCCGTGATCGCGTTGTCGACCTTGATACTTTACCCGGTGTTCCGCCTTGCCCAGCCGCTGTTCAGCTGGATGGGCGTGACCGGCACACGCATCCTCACGCGCATCATGGGGATGCTGCTTCTGGCCATTGCGGTGGAATTCATCATCCGGGGTATCGGGTACTCGTTCCCCGGAATGCGCTAGGCGCGGCGCCGGCTTCAGTGTTCGCGACAGGCGCCGGTTGGGGCGAGCAGGAATTCGAGCAGGGCTTTCTGGGCATGGAGCCGGTTTTCGGCCTCGTCCCAGACCACGCTCTGGGGGCCGTCGATTACCGCTGCGTCCACTTCATAGCCGCGATAGGCCGGCAGGCAGTGCATGAACACCGCATCCTTATGGGCCAGCCGCATGAGTTTGGAATCCACCATGTAGCCGGAAAAATCCTTCAGGCGCTGGGCCTTCTCGTCTTCCTGACCCATGCTGGCCCAGGTGTCGGTAATGACGATGTCAGCCCCCTGCGCCGCCGCCCGCGGGTCGTGCGTCAGGGTCACACAGTCGCTGGCGGTCGCGACGATGTCGGCGACCGGCTCGTAACCGGCCGGCGTGGCGATGATCAGCTTGAATCCGAAGCGCCTGGCGGCGTTGATCCAGGAATTGCACACATTGTTGCCATCCCCGATCCACGCCGCGGTGCGCCCGGCAATCGGGCCGCGCGCCTCCACATAGGTCTGGATGTCGGCCAGGAGCTGGCAGGGGTGGTAGAGGTCGGTGAGCGCATTGATCACCGGCACGCGCGAATGCTCGGCGAAGCGAACCACCATCTCGTGCTCGTAGGCGCGGATGACGATGACGTCGACCATGCGCGACATGACGCGTGCTGTGTCCTCGATCGGCTCGCCGCGGCCGAGATGCGTGTCCCGCGGGGACAGGAACAGACTGCTGCCCCCGAGCTGGCTCATGCCGGCTTCAAACGACACGCGTGTGCGTGTCGATGACTTCTCGAAGATCATCGCCATGGTTCGCTGCCGCAGAGGGATGTGCGCCGCACCCCGCCGGTGCATCGCCTTCAATTCAATGGCGCGCCCGAGCAGCTGTTCCAGTTCGGCGCTGCTCAAATCGAGCAGCGTGAGGAAGTGTCTTGGCTTCACGATGCTGCGCCCCGGGCAGGGGCCGATGCAAGGAAATCCCGCGTCAGCCAGCCCACCATCCGCACGATCTCGTCTGCCTCCGCATCCGAGATGATCAGCGGCGGCAGCAGCCGCACCACCCGTTCGCTGGTGACGTTGATCAGTAGCCCGGCGTCCAGGGCGAGACGCATGAGTTCCTTGCAGGGACGGTCGAGTTCCACCGCAAGCATCAAGCCCTTGCCGCGAATGTCCTTGACCCCGGGCACGGATGCCAGTTCTTGCCGCAGTCCGTCGAGCATACGCGTGCCGAGCTCGGCGGCGCGCCGGTCGAGCTGTTCACTGCGGAGGATGTCCAGGACTTCGAGCGCAACCCGGCAGACCAGCGGGTTGCCACTGAAGGTCGACCCGTGATTACCCGCCTGGAATACACCCGCGGCAGTGCCGCGGGCGAGACAGGCCCCGATCGGCACGCCGTTGCCCAGACCCTTCGCCAAGGTCATAACGTCTGGCGTGACCCCCTCGTGCTGGCAGGCGAACCATCTGCCCGTGCGACCCATGCCGGTCTGGATCTCGTCGAACATGAGCAGCCAGCCGCGCTCGTCGCAGATGCGGCGTAGCTCGCGGAGGTATCCCGCGTCCGGCACGACAATGCCGCCTTCGCCGGTTATGGGTTCCACCAGCACGGCCACGACGTCCTGGTTGCGTTCGCCGACCTGCGCGACCGATGCCGCATCGTTGTATGGCACCCGGTAGAATCCCTGTACGAGCGGCTCGAACCCGGCCTGGATCTTGCGGTTGCCGGTGGCGCTGAGTGTAGCCAGGGTACGTCCGTGGAAGCTGCCTTCCGTGACGATGATTCCCGGCGTGAGGATCTTGCGCTGATGCCCATAAAGGCGGGCAAGCTTGATGGCGGCCTCGTTGGCTTCGGCGCCCGAGTTGCAGAAGAATACGTTGTCCATGCCGGCCAGACTGCAAAGCTCATCCGCCAGCTGCGCCTGCAGCGGCACCTCGTACCAGTTGGAGGTGTGGAGCAGCTTTGCGGCCTGGTCGCACAGCGCGCTGGTAATGCGCGGATGCGCGTGCCCGAGACCGCACACCGCGATTCCCGCCAGCGCATCCAGATATTTGCGGCCGTTCACGTCCCACAGCGATGCCCCCTGTCCGCGCGCGAAGGCGACGGGCAGCGGGCTGAACACTGGCATCTGGTGGGAGGTCGTCATCAGTTTTGCCAACACCAAAAACATAAAAGCGCCCTGCAAGCAGGGCGCCGCGATCATCGCCAGTAGCGGTCACAATGGTGCTGTTAACAATAACTCAAACTCAGGGATTAGCCAAATGCGGCGCCCAGGTTTTTCTTGGTCGTCGCCACGGCCCGGCATGAAGGATTGCCACCGCCGGCGCGAAACGCCCGGAACCTGCGTCCGGCTCCGTGGCGATTGTCACTTGGCTTGCGGTAAGATGTCGGCGGCAGCCACTTCGCAGGGGGGGGTCGCATGGCCAGGTTCTACGAGTGCCTGAACACCGGCTTGCGGGAATTCATCCAGCGACAGCACGTGTTCTTTGTCGCCACCACCGCGCGATCGGGACGTATCAACATTTCGCCGAAGGGCGCCGACACGCTGCGGATCATTGACGAGCGGTGCGTGGCGTACCAGGATCTGACCGGCAGCGGCAATGAGACGGCTGCCCATCTGCTGGATGACGGCAGGATGACGGTCATGTTCTGCAGTTTTGATCCGGACCCGCTCATCTTGCGGCTTTACGGGCATGGCCAGGCGCTGCAGCCGGACGATGAGGGCTGGCCGCAGCTCGCCGGCCAGTTCATCGCGCATCCGGGCGTGCGGCAGATCATGCGGCTGCAGATCGAATCAATCCAGACCTCCTGCGGCTATGCCGTGCCATGCTACGGCTACGAGGGCGAGCGGGACACCTACCCGCGCTGGGCTGAAAAGAAAGGTCCACGGGGGCTTGTGGCCTACCAGAGTGAAAAGAACCGGATCAGCATAGACGGACTGCCCACGGGGCTGCGCGTACCGACGGATAGGGCAGGCGTGCCCGAGGGTGCGTCGCAGACCAGCGGGGAGGGGCCGCCTGAAACCTTCCGCAACCCGTCTTGACCCGGGATGCGGCACCATGCGGGCCGCCACGGGCGGGTCGCAACCGCCCCGTCTGGTGTGGCGTTGAATCCTCTACGCCGGTTTCCGCGATTGTTTTCCTAGATGCCCGGAATTTCCCGGACTGCCCAAGCGCACACTGACCTGCGCAGACCGGCCCTTCCAACCCGATTGCCCGCGCGGCTTCCAGCCGATGCTGCGCAGGCTTAGACATGCGCCCAAAACCGGCCTATGCTGGGTCTCTTTGCACCCGGCTCGCGGATTTGCCGCATGCTTGGGTGTCCACCCACCGGAAGCGTTTACCGTCGGACAGGAGCCATGATCCCGGGGAATAATACGCGGCAGATCGCTACCGCCATCATCATGGCGGCCATCATCGGTATCGTGTTCTACGCCGCCGGATACGGTCATGCGTCAAGCCGGGCGGTGCGCCGGGAGCAGCAGCTGAAAGACAGGGTTCGCGCCGGGCAGGAAATCCTCACGGCGGTCGAGAGCCGTACGGCGCTGCTGCGGGCGCGGATCGCGCTGTACCAGGCGGCGAATGATTCCGGGGCGCAGGACGCTGCGACGGCCAACGCCCGCATCGAGCAGGCGTCAGCCGATCTGGCGGCGGTGAACGCGCAGGCGGCGGGTGTTGATCCGGCGCGCCTGAACGTCGTGGTGGATCAGCTGCGGAACTTCGAGATGCAGCAGCCCAAAGATCCCCAGGCCCAGAACGCCCAGATCCGGCAGCTCGAGCGGGAGCTGGGCGGACTCATCACGGCACCGGCCGTCGCGAATGCCGCTGCGGGCGGGCACTAAGCATCCTCCGTGACTGAGGGCGCCGTGGTTCGTGCCTGGGAACGGGCGCTGGCGCGCAGGGTGTCCAGGAACTGATGGGTGCACGCGCTCCAGGAATAGTTCAGTGCGGCTTGCCGGCAGCGCTGCGGATCGAGGGCCAGCGCGGCCAGCGCGGCACGCTCCAGGTTTTCGTCGAGGAATCCGGTAACGCCGTTTTCGATGATGTCGCCCGGTCCCTGCACCGGATACGCGGCCACCGGCACGCCGCAGGCCAGCGCTTCGATCAGCACCAGGCCGAAGGTGTCGGTGCGGCTTGGAAAAACGAAGACATCGGCGGCCGCCACCCATTGTGCGAGATCCTCACCGGTTTTGAAACCGGTGAACAGGACCTGCGGGTAGCGGCGGCGCAGGCGGTCCAGGTCGGGACCACCGCCGACCACGCAGCGCGTGCCGGGAAGATGCAGATTTAGGAAGGCCTCGATGTTCTTCTCAACGGCGACGCGGCCGACGTACATGAATATCGGGCGTGGCGAGTCCATGGATTGTCTCGGGCGTGGCCGGAACAGTCCGGTATCCACGCCCCGCGACCACATCTGCAGGTTGCTGAACCCGCGTTGCGCCAGGTGTGACCGTACGCTCTGCGTGGGCACCAGAGTCGCTGCGGCGCGGCCGTGGAACCAGCGGCTGAGCGCGTAGCCTGCCCGCAGCGGTATGCCGGTCCGCAGTTTCAGGTACTCCGGGAACTGGGTGTGGAAGGAAGTGGTGAACGGGAAGCCATGGCGGATGCACCAGCGGCGTGCAGCCAGCCCTATCGGGCCCTCGGTGGCAATGTGCACGGCATCGGGCGCCAGCCGGTCCAGGGCGGTATCTATCCGGCGTCCCGGAAACAGGGCCAGACGGATCTCGGGGTAGGTCGGACAGGGCACGGTCGTAAAACCCTGCGGCGTGAGCAGTGTGACCTCATGGCCGGCGGCCTTGAGTTCGCGCTCGGTGTGGTCGAGCGTTGTCACGACGCCGTTAATTTGCGGAAACCAGGCGTCGGTCGCGATCACTATGTTCATCTGAACCCTCGGATAGAAGCAGGACACTTTCATCTGCCCAGCGGATTACAGCCAGGCTTCCGTCCGCCCTTTCAACAAGAGCGGTGCAGCTCTCAACCCAGTCGCCGTCGTTGCAGTAGAGGATGCCCTGGCGCATTTCTATCAGGGCATGGTGGATGTGGCCGCAGACCACGCCGTCGAAATTTCTCCTGCGGGCCTCACGTATTACTGCATCCTCGAAGTTGGTGATGAAATTCACCGCGTTCTTCACTTTGTGCTTGAGATAGGCGGACAGCGACCAGTACGGAAAGCCAAGCCGTCGACGTACCAGGTTGAACCAGCGGTTGACGGCGAGCAGCACGTCATAGGCGTGACTGCCGAGCACCGCCAGCCAGCGGCTGTTGGTGACGACGCCGTCGAATTCGTCGCCGTGCAGTATCAGCAGGCGTCGTCCGTCGGCGGTGCGATGAGTTGCCTCGGCGCAGATGCGGATGCCGCCGAATGCATTCCCGATGTAATTTCGGAACAATTCGTCGTGATTGCCCGGAACGTAGGTAACGCGGGTGCCGCGGGCGGCCTTGTCCATCACCGCCTGAATCACGCTGTTATGCAGCGGCGGCCAGTAGGCGCCGCGTTTCATGCTCCAGAAGTCGATCGCGTCGCCCACCAGATACAGATGATCGGACTCGGTGTGCTTCAGAAAGTCGAGCAGGAATTCCGCCCGGCAGGACCGCAGTCCGAGGTGCATGTCCGAGATCCAGATGGCATTGAATCGCAGTGTGTTCATCGCTGGAACCCCGCTCGCTTCGACACGGGCGAAGTATCCGCGGCTTGTTTGACGCTATCTTGACCGACTTGCGTCAGTTCGGTGACGACCGGCTCCAGGACGTGTCACAATCAGGTCACACCGCGATGTTAGCGTTCGCTATCGTACTGGTGCTGTTCCTGGGCATCGCGCCGGAACAGTGCTGTGGCGGCCGTACAGACGACCCAACAAGATCAGGGAATGCGTTTCCGTAAGACTGAGCAACGCAGTACCGACCTCGGCCGAATCGTGCGGGCAGCCGGATACTCGCTGTCCGGGCTGCGTGCGGCCTTCCGCAAGGAAGCCGCGTTCCGGCAGGAGGTCATTGTCTTCGCACTGCTTGCCCCGCTGGGCCTGTGGCTCGGGCGCAACGGCGTGGAGCGGGCGCTGCTGCTCGGCAGCCTGCTGCAGGTGTTGGTCGTGGAGCTGCTCAACTCCGCGGTCGAGGCCACCGTGGATCGCGTGGGGCGGCGATGGCACAAGCTTGCCGGACGCGCCAAGGACATGGGTTCGGCTGCCGTCGCGCTTGCGCTGATTCTGGCGGTGGTGACCTGGGCGCTGGTGCTGACCGGGCGCTGACGCCGGTCAGCCGTCGAACAGACCGAGCAGGCGGGTGAGATAGGCGGGGGCCGCCGGGTCCTGTTCCGCCGGCGACCAGCCGGCCCGCTCGTCCGCACGTAGCGGCCGGTACGGCCCGGCCTTGGACTCAAAGAACACCCCGGCCGGCGCGAGCGACACGATGGTGTGAAAAACGCCATAGGGAATCGTGATGCCGATTGTCGGGCCGCCAGGTTCGAGCATGGCGGTACCGGTCACCGTTCCGGTCTGGTCAAAAAATATCACCCCGAACCGGCCGCGTAGCGCGATGATGGTCTCATCCTTCGCCGGGTCGCCATGGCAGTGCGGCTGGATATAGGAATCCGGTTCCATGGCGTTGAGCAAGCGGTGGCTGAGGTCGTCATCGGTGCCGTGAAAGTTGTAGTTCTTGCGCCGCCGCGGCGACTCGCTGGCCGCGCGCGCTACCTCATCGAGCAACGCGCGGTCGATCAGCCGGACATCCTTCATCTGTTTCCCGTCCTGTCCTGAACCAGGGTCGATGATAGCAGGGCACGCGCCGCGCCGTCCCGTGCTGACCGAAGGCAGAAACCAAGGTGGGGTGGTTATGGTCTGGCCCGAAGCGGTCGGTGTCGGGCGCCACAGACGCGTGCCGCCGACCCTTTGCTGGCGGTCACGCCGAGGGAATAAACTCGGATGCTCTGTACGTCATCAACTGGATAGTCCGGCAGACTGCACGCGCCGGACCAGTGGTCCTTATGGACGAGGAATCTTGCCGCCACATCGGGCGGGTGTCGTTCCGCCAAGCGGCCGTGAAAATCGATGGTCTTCGGAGGAGCATATGATGAATATCAATGACGGGGTTTGGAGCTGGAAGGCAGCACGCCGCACCTTGGGTGCCGCGGCGGCGGTGGCGGTGCTGGGCATTCCGGGGCAGGCTGCGGCCGCCGGATTCCATGGGGCCGTTGCGACCAAATCCAGCTACGGCGTGATTTTCCAGATCGACAACGGCAGCAACGGGGCAATCAAGAAAACGATCAACAATGTGCAAAACCTGCTGCAGGATCCGAGGCTCAAAGGGAAGGTAAAGGTGGAGCTCATTGCCAACAGCAAGGGTTACGCGATCTATGTCAAGAATAACGGTTTCGAGAAGAAACTGCTCAAGCTCAAGAAGGAAGGGGTGATTCTGGCCCAGTGCAACAACACCCTGCACGAATTGCACGTGAACCGCAACAGCCTCTATCCCTTCGTGGCCGTCGTTCCCTCAGGAATGGGCGAGATCGCGCTGCGCGAATCAGAGGGCTGGGCATACATCCATCCCGGTGCGCCTACCCACGCATCCTTCTAGCCGACTCCTGGTTTGTTCCGGTGCGCATCGTTCCGGTCGCGTCATGTCCACGCGACCGGAACGATGTCTGTGTGGCGCAGAGTCTCTCCCGGAACAGAATAACCCGGGCTTGTCTTCGGGGAAGCTCAGCCGGTCACAGTCAGTGTACCCGGTTGAGCCGTCCCTCGATCTCTGCTTCCGCGGTCAGCCAGTCTTCGATGGGGTCCCCGCCGACGAATCCGCGACGTTCGGCCCTATAATAGGCTGCTTCCGCGATCATCTGGCGGCGTTCCTCTACTGAGAGGATGAGAGAAGCGACGGGTGCTGCTTTGGGCGTCCGTTCGCCGGATACGGCCTTTGCCTTAGCCATGCCAATGCCCTCCATGAGAGAAGTAAAGATTACGACTTCCTGATCCACCC
Organism: Pseudomonadota bacterium; assembly: GCA_021785515.1. GTDB lineage: Bacteria > Pseudomonadota > Gammaproteobacteria > Acidiferrobacterales > UBA6901 > JAJYCY01. The sequence goes on from JAJYEX010000003.1 coordinate 187,724, forward strand.
TGCTGCCCACCCCTGCGTACTGTGCGCCGAACCGGCCGCGGATTACAAGGGCATGCGGCAGCCCCGACAAAGGGTGCCGGCGCTACTGAAGCTGTTCGATGATGCGCTGCAGGATGCGTCGTGGTGGTGCTCCCTGGATCACTATGGGCGTGCCGCCCTGAACCCGGAAGACCATGGCCGGCACTGCCTCCTGGCCGGCACGCTGCAGCAATGCTTCATTGGCGCGCAGATCTTTTATGATCGCCGGTTTTGGCATAGGTTCCTCCTTGATCTGTCCGAAACCCGCCGCCTGGCTGAATCCCTGTTCATTTTGTCGGAGAGCCGCGAGCCGGTTCCGGGCTTGCAGGATTGCGGCGGCTTTCCGCTGGCTGGTCGCCATCAGCACTCCGACCGGAAGCCACCGGATCTGGACCTGGTTGTGGTTGACCCAGGGGCGCAGGTCTTCGTACAGCTTGTGGCAATAGGGGCAATTCGGGTCAAAGAATATATAAATAATGTGCGGACTGCGGCCCTCTGTGATCCAGGTTCCACGCCGGATATTTTGCAGAATGGAAGCGGCTGCCTGTTCCTGCGCGGTCTCAGACCCGGCCGACACCGCCTGGGCCGTGTCGGGTACCAGCAGGGCGACGGCCGTCAGAGCGACCGCGGCGCACAGCGAGATCGATAGCAGCAGCGCACCCACGGTTCCTGTAACATACTGTTTCTTAAAGCTAATCATGAATTATGGCCTCGGTTCAGTTTCCACAGCTGCAGGTGGCAGATTTTTTGCTAGATTTGGAAGTAGTGTACGCCCAAATTATTGCGGTTAAGCGTGTCCTTACCTGCTGCAAAGACTGCAGACATCGGGGAGCAAAAATGGCTATTAGAGTGATCAAGATTGCCCTGCCGCGCTACGAATGCTTCGCCGTAGCCGCATTATTCGTTTCGCGCTGTGCCGGCGTCAACGTTCAGAGCGTGCTGCAATCCCTCCGTCCCAGGGTACGTTTTTCCTGAGTCCACACGGGTGGCTGTGGGGTGGTAGCAGCGGGTTCGTGCCTGGCGAGAAGAGGCACGGGTTCCGTTACGGGAACGGCGGTTGCCCCGGTGGGGTGAGGAAGGTTGCCAAGGCATCGCCCTGCGGATCACCCGACGGACCGCGCTCGCCCAAGACGCTGGGGGGGTAGGGCAAAACCGAAAGGCAGCCTGCCTAAGCCCTTGCCGTAGTGGCTGTGCTGGGCGTCGACCCTGATCCAGGCACCGGACTGCGGCGCGGGCCCGAATACCTGCCCTCGTTGTGTGTGCCACCGCTGAATGTCGTCCGGCAGCGGTTCCCGCTCGCGTCCATCCATGTGGCTGGCCAGGAAGATCCGGACGGCGCGCATGGGGCGTTCGTTGCCGCAGGTCCTGCTTCGCCGCGCGGCAAAACAACCCCTCTCGGGTTGTCCGACTATATGAAGGATCCCCGGGTAGCCAGAGCGCATCGAAGCGGGAGGCGCTCCTGAGCCGCACAAAAAGCCGGGGTCGGGCTGTCCACTGCCTGCTATTTTTCCACGGTGACGCGCGCCCAGTGATCCGGTCCACCTGGCGACGGCGCTCGCCGATGTGATCGTCTTGGTAATTGCCGGTAACTGGGGCGAATTTCGTGGATAAACAGGGTATCTTGAGGAAAGTCGACGTTTCTATTTTTCAGGCATTCCGGACCCGGTCGTTGTTGATCCGTTCAAATCGTCTTGGAAAGTCAATGCCTTGACCTCGTCAGGTAAAAAAACGATCATACGCCGCTTGAATTCGCCCGGTATCCGCCCGAGTTGCCCCCGCTGGCGACCGGCCACACACGGCTTTCGGGAGCGGTTGTCGGGGTTGATGCATCCTTTAAATACAGTGTCAGGAGATTCATGAAAGCCGCTGACCAGAAACGCCTGCTCCGCGAGATGATCTTTTTCCGCCGCTTCGAGGAGCGCTGCTTCGAAGCTTATATGGAACACAAGATCGGCGGGTTCCTGCATCTCTATTCGGGACAGGAGGCGGTGGCCACCGGCGTGCTCGAGACGGTCCGGCGCGGGGAAGATTACGTGATCACCGGCTACCGCGATCATGTCCACGCCATCAAGTCCGGCGCCCCCGCGCGCGAGGTGATGGCGGAACTGTACGGCAAAGAGACCGGGTCCTCGCGCGGCCGTGGCGGTTCCATGCACATCTTCGACCCCACGGTCCATTTCATGGGCGGGTACGCGCTGGTGGGCCAGCCGTTTCCGCTGGCGGCGGGCCTGGCGCTGGCGTGCAAGTACCGCGGAACTGATCACATCGCAGTCTGTTTTCTCGGCGACGGTGCCAACAATCAGGGCACATTCCACGAGACCATGAACATGGCCGCGCTGTGGCATCTACCGGTGCTGTTCGTGTGCGAAAATAACCAGTACGCCATCGGCACGCGCATCGACCGCTCCACGGCGGTGACTGACCAATACAAGCGCGTGTGCAGCTACAACATGGCTTCGAGCCAGCACGATGGCCAGGATCTGGACGCTGTTCTGGCTGCCGCGGGCAAGGCGGTGGAGCACGTGCGTTCTGGCAAGGGTCCCTATTTCATCGAATTTCTTACCTACCGCCAACGCGGACACTCGATGTCCGACAAGACTGCGGCTTATCGCAGCAAGGAAGAAGAAGCGGAGTGGGCAAAGCGCGATCCGATCAAACTGTACGGCGCCAAGCTCATCAAGGCGGGGGTCCTGACCGATGCCGACCTCAAGGCCATCGAACACGATGTCCTGAACGAGATCGAGAACGATGTCGTAAAATTTGCCGAGGACAGTCCGGCGCCCAAGGTTGAGGATCTCAACAAATACGTTCTGGATGACAGGCCGGATCCGCGCTGGATCGGTCCGCTGCAGAACTCCTGACGGCTGACCGTCGGGCACTAGTCAACGAGTTAAGGATCAATGCATGGCTGAGCTGGCATACTGGGAGGCGATACGCCGTGCCCATGACGAGGAACTGGCCAATGACCCGATGGTGCTCGCCATGGGCGAGGACATCGGCGTGGTGGGCGGAACCTACAAGGCGACCTCCGGCCTGTACCAGAAATATGGCGACAAGCGCATCATCGACACGCCCATCTCGGAAAATTCCTTCACCGGTATTGGCATCGGGGCCTCGATGGCCGGTCTGAGACCGATCATCGAAATCATGTCGATCAATTTCGCGCTGCTCGCCCTCGATACGCTGGTAAACGCGGCTGCCAAGATCCGGTACATGTCGGGCGGACGCGTGTCTTGCCCGATCGTGATGCGCACACCGGGCGGCACGGCGCACCAGCTTGCCGCCCAGCATTCGGCGCGTCTGGCACGCGTGTTCATGAGCACCTCCGGGCTGCGCGTGGTGACGCCGCGCGGCGCCATGGAGGCCTGCGGCATGCTGAAGTCCGCGGTTCGCTGCAACGATCCGGTGATCTTCATCGAACACGAACGCATGTACAACCTGCGCGAGCAGGTTCCGGACACGGAATATTTCCGGCCGCTGGAGGGCGCGGAGATTGTGCGCAAGGGCACCGACATCACTCTCATCGGATACAACTGGAGCTTCCTGCTCTGCATGAAGGCCGCCGACATGCTGGAGAGGGACGGTATCAGCGCCGAGGTCGTCGACCTGCGGTCGCTCAAGCCGCTCGATCGCGAGACCATCCGCCGCTCCGTCGAGAAGACGCACCGCGTGCTGGTCGCCGAGGAGGATGAGGCCGCGGTCGGAGTCGGTTCAGAGATCATTTCGGTCATCATCGAGGACTGTTTCTTCGCCCTCGACTCCCAGCCGGTGCGCATACATGCGGCGGACGTTCCGGTGCCGTATGCGGCGAATCTGGAGCACGCCGCCATTCCGGACGAGCACGATGTCTACCAGGGTGCGCTCAAGGCACTGGGCCGGATCTAGCTGCGCAAGCGTGACGGTGCCGGCGGCAGTGGCCGGAAATCATAAAACCAACCGGACTCATTGGAAGACAGGAAAATGGCCGAACCCTACGCGATAAAAATGCCGAAGCTTTCGGACACCATGACCGAAGGGACGGTGGTGTCCTGGGAAAAGAGCATCGGCGATCAGGTGAGCCGCGGCACGGTAGTGGCGACCGTCGAGACCGACAAGGCGATCATGGACGTCGAGATCTTCCGCGACGGATATCTGTCCGGACCGGTGGTGCCGGTCGATTCAGTGGTGCCGGTCGGCGAGGTGATCGCCTACGTGGTGGCGGAGCCGGCGGACGTCAAGGGCGGCGAAGCGCCGGCCAGGGCGCCGGTCAGGGAGGCGATGGTCGAATCCGAGGGCCAGGCCGAGCGCCACTTCGACCCCTACGGAACCCAGAAGCCGAAAACCCATATTCCGGCCATGCCCCATGGCGCCACACCCGCACCGCGGCCGCGTGCCGGACAGGCCTCGCCGTATGCCCGTCAGCTCGCGGGCGCGCACGGGATCGACATAAACAGCCTGCTCGGCACGGGACCCGCCAGCACCGTCGTGGCCGGTGATGTGACGAAGGGCCAGGTACCGCCGACCCTCGCCCGGCGCATCTATCAGGTGCCCGGCAGCGGCCGGCCGATGGACGCCATGGAGAAGGCGGTCAGTCACAATATGGAGTACTCGCTGTCCATGCCGCTGTTCCGGGCGACGGTGAACATCCAGCCCGACCGCCTGATGGCGGGCGCCAAGCAGGCCGGTTATTCGCTTACCGTGCTGTTTGCGAAAGCGGCAGCGCTCGCGATTCAGAAGTTCCCGCGAGTCAACGCGGTCTACCAGCATGAGGACCGGATCGTCGAGCGCGACCAGATCGATGTGGGTCTGGCGGTCGAGACCGAAGGCATGGGGCTGGTGGTTCCGGTGCTGCGCGACGTGCTGCATACGGAACTGCAGACGATGAACGAACAGTGGAAGGACCTGGTGGCGCGCGCGCGGGTGAAGCGGCTGAAGCCGCAGGAATACTCCAATCCCACCTTTACCATTTCGAACATGGGCATGCTCGGCGTGAGCCACTTCGACGCCATCCCGTCTCCGGGCACCTCGGCGATCTTTGCCATTGCCACCCGGGGTCCGCAGGGAGTGCCGGTAACCATCACCGCCGACCACCGCATCGTCAACGGTGCCGACGCCGCCAAATTCTTGAATGCGTTCAGACTGCTGGTCGAAGATCCGGCGCCCTGGCTGCGTGGCGCAGGTGCGGTATCGGCGGCAGCGTCCGGTCCGGCGATCGTTTCCGGAAAATGGGATTACGACGTGGTCGTGATCGGTGGTGGCCCGGGTGGAGAGGACTGCGCGCGCGACCTTGCCGACCACGGCAAGAAAGTCGCCATGATCAACGATGCACCGTTGCCGGGCGGGGAATGTCTGTGGCGGGGTTGCATACCTTCCAAGGCCTGGCGCGCGGCGGCTGACCGTATCCGCGACCGGCAGCACGATGGACATCTCGGGGTGGTCGGAAGCAGCGCCCGGCTCAGCTGGACGGGTCTGGAGAAGATGCGCAAGGGTGTGCTCAAGACCCGCGGCGACATGGCATTCAAGACCGACAAGGGTGTGCGGATCGACCTTCGGCAGGGGTTCGCCTGTTTCGAGTCGGCCAACAGCCTCATTGTCGATCTGTCCGGAAACGGCAAGGATCCGTTTGCACGTCCCCGGCGCGGTGACGGGAAGAAAACCGAGCGCATCACTTTCGGCGCCTGCGTGATTGCCGCCGGCGCGCCGCCTTTTGTCCCCCCGATCCCGGGTGCTGACGGCAAGGGTGTGCTGACTTCGGATACGGTGTGGAACCTGAAGACCGCACCCAAGCGCCTCGGTGTCGTGGGAGCTGGAGCGATCGGGCTCGAAATGGCGCAGATCTTCGCCGATTTTGGTACTAAAGTGGTCATTCTGGAGGCGCAGGATCGCCCCTTGCCCGAGGTTGAGAGCGAAATTGCCAAAGGCCTGACCGAGCTGCTCACAAAACAGAAGAATCTGAAGCTCGTCACCTCCGCACGCGTAAGCCGGATTTCCGGCAAGCCGGGGCAGATGGCGCTTGACTATGTGGACAGCGCCGGCAAGAACACCAGCTTCAAGTGTGATTACGTGCTCATGGCGACCGGCAAGCGGCCGGTCACCGGCCCGCTGCAGCTCGACAAGGCAGGGGTGAAGACCGATGACCGCGGCGTGATTACGGTCGACCGCAATTGCCGGACCAATGTCGGGCACATCTTTGCCGTGGGCGATGTCAACGGCGGGCTCATGTTGGCGCACACCGCAGGCCAGCAGGGGCGGGTGGCGGCCGCTACGATTCTCGGCGAGTCAATGGAGTACAACCAGGACAAGGACTGCGGCGTGATTTTCACGCGGCCGCAGGCCGCGTTCGTGGGGCTGTCCCTGGAACAGGCCAAGAGCCGCGGCATCGACGCGGTCGAAGTGAAGGTCCCGATGAACATCGACGCCAAGGCCATGATTACGGCCGAGACCGATGGTCTTATCAAGATCGTCGCTGACAAGGCCACGCGTCGTATCATCGGTGTCCATTTCCTTGCGGATCACGCCGACCTGCTGATCGGCGAGGCGGTGATGATGGTGGCCGGCAACCTGACGCTCGAGCAGGTGGCCCAGGCCATACACCCGCATCCGACGCAGACCGAGCTGTTCGGCGAGATGGCCCGGCGCCTGCTTTCGCGCCTGCGTCGTACGCAGAAGGTGGCCGGCGGCAGGTAGCGGGCGGCGCGCCGCAAGGCCGGGCGCCTAACGGGGTACAGGATTCCAATGGCAAAGATCAAGAAAGTCGTTCTGGCATATTCCGGAGGCCTGGACACCTCCGTGATCCTCAGGTGGCTGCAGGAAACCTATCAGTGCGAGGTCGTGACCTTCACGGCCGACATCGGGCAGGGCGAGGAACTTGCGCCGGCGCGCGCCAAGGCGCGCCGTTTCGGCGTGCGCCAGATCTTTATCGACGACCTCAAGGAAGAGTTCGCGCGTGACTTCGTGTTCCCCATGTTTCGCGCGAATGCGCTCTACGAGGGCGAGTATCTGCTCGGAACATCAATCGCGCGGCCGCTGATCGCCAAGCGCCTGGTAGAGATCGCCAGACAGACCGGCGCCGACGCGGTGGCGCACGGTGCCACCGGGAAGGGCAACGACCAGGTACGCTTCGAGCTCGGTGCGTATGCGCTCAGGCCCGATATAAAGATCATCGCCCCGTGGCGCGAGTGGGACCTCACCTCGCGTGACAAGCTGCTTGCGTATGCCGAGAAGCACGGCATACCGGTCGAGATGAAGCGCGGCCGCAAATCGCCGTACTCGATGGACGCGAACCTGCTTCACATCTCCTATGAAGGGGGCGTGCTGGAGGATCCATGGCACGAGCCGGAGGCGTCCATGTGGCGCTGGACCGTTGCCCCGGAGAAGGCGCCTGCCCGCGCGACCTCTGTCGAACTCACCTATCGCAAAGGCGACATCGTTGCTGTCAACGGACGGGCGGTGAGCCCGGCGACCGCACTGAAGATGCTCAACCGGGTGGGCGGCGCGAACGGCATCGGCCGTGCGGACATCGTCGAAAACCGCTATGTCGGGATGAAATCCCGCGGAGCCTACGAAACCCCCGGGGGCACCATCATGCTCAAGGCCCATCGTGCGATCGAGTCCATCACGCTGGACCGCGAAGTGGCCCATCTCAAGGACGAACTCATGCCGCGGTATGCGAGCCTTGTTTACAACGGCTACTGGTGGAGTCCGGAGCGGCGTATGATGCAGGAAATGATCGATGCCTCGCAGGCAACGGTGAACGGCGTGGTGCGTCTCAAGCTCTACCGGGGCTGCGTCAGCGTCGTTGGCCGCAAGTCCGACACCGACAGTCTCTTTGATCCGCGCATCGCGACGTTCGAGGAAGACCAGGGCGCGTACAATCAGAAGGACGCCGAGGGCTTCATAAAGCTCAATGCGTTGCGGATGCGCATCGCCGCCCGCCGCCGCCGGCGCTAGCAGCCCGGTTTCCCGCAGCAGACCGACCACGTGTGATCGGGAATGGTTGAAGCGGATGTCGACTGCGGTTGCCGTGACTTGGCCGGAATCCGGATGCCAGCATGTTGTTTAATAATGATCCGGGGCGCGATGCGCTCACGGCTGTTTCCGGAAGCGACCGCAGCATGGGTGGCGGAAACGGGGGAGGACCGGCATGTATCAACACATTCTGGCCGCGATCGACGGCAGTGATTCCGGATGGCTGGTGGCGGACGAGGCGGTCCGGTTCGCCGCCGACCAGCGGGCCAGCCTGCGGTTCATCCATGTGGTGGACGAGGGCGTGGTCTATTGGGGCGCGGACGGGGTGATTCTCGATTCCGTGTTCGACACCTTGCGCCGGTCCGGACAGGCCATTCTTGACCGGGCCGCGGCCGCGGCCAGTCAGGCGGGCCTGAAAGCCGAGACGCTGCTCAGGGAAACAGTCGGCAAGCGTCTGCCCGATGTCATTATCGCAGAAGCGGCGGCCTGGCCGGCCGATCTCCTTGTTCTGGGCGCACACGGTCGCAGCGGTGTGGGGCATCTGCTTCTGGGGAGCGTGTCGGAGAGTGTGGTGCGTCGCTCCCCGGTGCCGGTTCTGCTGGTCCGCGGACGTACTGAAGCAGCGCAGGGGACTCCCTCGCCGCAAGACGCGCCACCGGGGTCCGGCGGTCGCTGAAGGGCTGCGGCGCGGATCGGTCCGCCGGCCTGTCAGACGTTGTCTTTGCCCCTGAAATCTGCCAGCTGTCTCGCCGTGTACCCAGGTTTTTCGGAGCGTCGCAGGGTGTGATAACGCCATGCGCGGCGTTGCCGCTTGTTCGGGCCTCAACGCCGGGCAGAGTGGCTGCGTCGGCGATTGCCTCCGGCACCGGATTTGCGGCGGGGCGCGTCGCGGACCGCCGGGATGGACGGTGCTACGAAATGTTGCCTGACTTCGAACAGGTAATCGAGGAAGGTCCGCGCCACTACCGACAGCTGCTTACCGCGAGGGTGGGCGACATACCAGTGGCGCTGGATGGGGAAGCCCTGTACGTCAAGAATGGTGAGCTGGCCGGTCGTGCCGTCGAGCGCCAGGGTGTGTTGTGACAGTACCGAGATCCCCAACCCGCCCACGATGGCCTGCTTGATCGCCTCGTTGCTGCCGAGCTCCATGCGTACCCGGATCTTCAGCCGGTGCCGCTCGAACAGGCGTTCAAGCGCCATGCGTGTTCCGGATCCCGGTTCGCGCATGAGGAAGGGTTCCTCGGCGATGCGTGCGAGCGTGATCTTCCGGGCGCCGGCGAGCGGATGATCCGCCGGCGCCAGAATCACCAGGGGGTTCTCGAGAAACGGCTGGTATTCGGCGTCGATTTCCTCAGGCGGCTGGCCCAGTATGCACAGATCATCGCTGTTGTCCGCCAGCCGTTCCAGTATGCGCTCGCGATTGGTGACCTTTAGCGCCACCTCTATGCCCGGATAGCGTTGATAGAACGGTCCGAGCAGGCGCGGCGCGAAGTACTTCGCGGTGGTTACCACCGCGAGCCGCAGATGCCCCTTCTTCAGTCCCTTCATGTCCGCAACCGTCATTTCGAGCTGGTCGAGCCGCTCGAAGATCTCGCGGCAAACGGTGTACAGCTCGCGCCCGGCGTCGGTCAGATGGATGCGTTTACCGACCTGCTCGAACAGCGGCAATCCGACGGTCTCGGCGAGGCGCTTGATCTGCATGGATGCGGTTGGCTGGGTGAGGAACAATTCCTCGGCGGCGCGCGTGAAACTGCCGTGGCGGGCGATGGCCGCGAACACCTCGAGCTGCCGGAGAGTCAGGTGTTTCATAGATTTTAATCTATCATACAAATAAAAAAATTTGACTGTTGTTTATGTATGAATTTGACGAGGATGATCCCAGTCCGACCGGTGGCTGCAATTGGCAACCGAATGTCGCGTATTCACCCAACGAGAGGCAGGAGGGCAAGATGGGAAAGTCCGAAACAATTACTAATGCCAAGGACCGCTACAAAGCGGGCGTAATTCCATACAAGAAGATGGGTTATTGGGAGCCCAGCTATCAACCCAAGGATACCGATGTGATCGCGCTGTTCCGCATCACACCGCAGAGCGGCGTGGATGCGGAAGAGGCGGCCGCAGCAGTTGCCGGAGAATCCTCCACCGCTACGTGGACGGTGGTGTGGACGGACCGGCTGACGGCCTGCGAACTGTATCGGGCCAAGGCCTACCGGGTTGATCCGGTTCCCAACACGGGTCCCGGAACCAACACCGAGCAGCAGTATTTTGCCTACATTGCCTATGATCTCGACCTGTTCGAGCCGGGCTCCATCGCCAATCTCACGGCATCCATCATCGGTAACGTCTTCGGCTTCAAGGCAATCAAGGCGTTGCGCCTGGAGGACATGCGTCTGCCGGTGGCCTACCTGAAGACCTTCCAGGGCCCGGCGACCGGAATCGTGGTCGAACGCGAACGGCTCGACAAGTTCGGACGTCCGCTGCTGGGGGCAACCACGAAGCCCAAGCTCGGTCTGTCGGGGCGCAACTATGGCCGTGTGGTCTATGAGGCACTCAAGGGCGGTCTGGACTTCGTGAAGGATGACGAGAACATCAACTCGCAGCCCTTCATGCACTGGCGCGATCGCTTCCTCTACTGCATGGAGGGGGTCAACCGGGCATGCGCGGCCACTGGCGAGGTCAAGGGCCATTACCTGAACGTCACCGCCGGAACCATGGACGAGATGATCGAGCGCGCGGAATTTGCCAAGAACCTCGGCTCGGTCATCGTCATGATCGACCTGGTGATCGGATATACCGCGATACAGACCATGGCCAAGTGGGCACGCAAGAACGACATGATCCTGCACCTGCACCGCGCCGGAAACTCGACCTATTCGCGCCAGAAGAATCACGGCATGAATTTCCGGGTGATCTGCAAGTGGATGCGCATGGCGGGCGTCGACCACATTCACGCCGGCACCGTGGTTGGCAAGCTCGAGGGTGATCCCCTGATGATCAAGGGTTTCTACGATACGCTGCGCGATACGCGCACACCGGTAAGCCTCGAGAACGGCCTGTTCTTCGACCAGGAATGGGCGTCGCTCAACAAGGTGATGCCGGTTGCCTCCGGCGGCATCCACGCCGGGCAGATGCATCAGCTCATTCACTACCTCGGCGAGGACGTGATCCTGCAGTTCGGTGGCGGGACCATTGGCCACCCCATGGGCATCCAGGCCGGTGCGATCGCCAACCGGGTTGCGCTCGAGGCGATGATCCTGGCGCGCAACGAGGGCCGGGACTATCTCAAGGAAGGTCCGCAGATCCTGGAGCAGGCAGCCAAGTGGTGCACGCCGCTGCGGGCAGCGCTCGATACGTGGAAGGACATCACGTTCAACTACGAATCCACCGACACCGCCGATTTTGTTCCCACGGCGACCACCTCCGTCTGACACCGAGGAGCTACAGTCATGATGACCAACCACGGAAGCCGCATCACGCAGGGCACGTTTTCGTTCCTTCCGGACCTGAGCGACGAGCAGATCACCAAGCAGATCCAGTACTGTCTGAAGAACGGCTGGGCGCTCAATGTCGAATTTACGGACGACCCGCATCCGCGCAATACCTACTGGGAAATGTGGGGAATACCCATGTTTGACATCAAGGACGCGGCGGCAATCCTTTATGAGACGAATCAGTGCCGCAAGGCCTATCCGAGCCACTATATCCGCCTCACCGCGTTTGACAGCACGCGCGGTACGGAAAGCGTGAAGCTGTCCTTTATCGTGAACCGTCCCAAGAACGAGCCGGGGTTCCGCCTGGTGCGTCAGGAAGTCGAGGGACGCCACGTCCGTTACACCCTGCAGTCGTATGCGGCCGACCAGCCGGAAGGGGAGCGTTATCGCTGACCAGAAGGTGTCGGGGTAAGCCGTTCGTGCCGCCGGCACGCCCGCCTTCGCGGCGGGCGCCATCGACGGCACGAACGGCTGCTGCGGGGATCCGACCGCCAGTACGTGAACGCGGAGAGCCTGGAACATGACTGAAGCAAGCGAAAACAACATCGGAATACCGGCCAGGGACGCGGTTGCAAAACCCGCGCCGGACGATACCCCGGTAGATCTTGAGGCAGCATTCCGGGACTCCCAGGTCCAGGAGGTGCTCGACAAGCTCGACCGTGAGCTGGTTGGCCTGAAACCGGTAAAGACGCGCATCCGCGAGATCGCCGCCCTGTTGCTGGTCGACCGTCTGCGCCGGCAGCTCGGGCTGACCACGGACACACCGACGCTGCACATGTCCTTTACCGGCAATCCCGGCACCGGCAAGACCACGGTGGCCCTGCGCATGGCGGAGATACTCCACCGGCTCGGCTACGTCCGCCAGGGCCATCTGGTGGCGGTGACCCGCGATGACCTGGTGGGCCAGTACATCGGCCACACCGCGCCCAAGACCAAGGAAGTGCTCAAGCGCGCGATGGGCGGGGTGCTGTTTATCGACGAAGCCTACTATCTGTATCGTCCCGAGAACGAGCGCGATTACGGCCAGGAATCCATCGAGATCCTGCTGCAGGTGATGGAGAACAACCGTGATGACCTGGTCGTGATTCTGGCCGGCTACAAGGACAAAATGGACCGTTTTTTTCTGAGCAATCCCGGCATGCGCTCGCGCATCGCGCACCACCTGGATTTCCCGGACTACGCTGCCGAAGAGCTCATGGGAATCGCCTCGCTCATGCTGGAGCAGGTGCAGTACCGTTTCAGTCCGCAGGCGGAGGCGGCATTTCAGGACTATATCCGGCGGCGCATGCGGATGCCGCACTTTGCCAACGCGCGGTCGATCCGAAACGCTCTGGACCGTGCGCGACTGCGCCAGGCCAACCGGCTTTTTGCGCGCGCCGACGGGCATCTGACCAAGCGGGACCTGATGCTCCTCGAGCCGGACGATATCGTGGCAAGCCGGGTATTCCGGGAGGGCGTGCCTGACGAGCAGAGGCCTGACTCCGCGATGGAGTGACATGGCAACCCGGCTGAGGGATATTCCACCGCTGCGCAGTCTGCCGCTGTCGCTGGAAGCGGTTCGCTTCAATCGCGTGCGGCTGGCACTGCGGCGGCTGGGCAATCCGTTGTGCCTGGAGTTGCCACGCGGCATCGATCTGATCCTGGAAGACCGCTCATGGTTTTGCCTGCAGGCGGCCGGTGAATTGCCGCTTGTGGAATGGACAGCATTTGCGTGTGCCGGGCGCGCCCTCCACGAGCCGGTACCCTGCATCATGCACATCTATCACGTCCATGCGGGCATGATCGGTGGCAGCCTGCTCGCAGCCATGGACACCAGGCTGAACGAACGCCTCGCTACGTGGTCCCGCTGACGGCGCGTGGTCTTGGCGGCGTCTGCGGCCGGCTTGAGGGCGCGGATGCCGAAGGGGCTGGCCGGTGCCTTATCGGCGGGTCGTCCCCCGTGACTGCGCAGGTTTATACTGCCGATGGGCCGGGCGCGGCCGCGACGGTCGTCGAGGCCGCCGGGACTGCGACCCTTGACGGAACTGCGCGGCGTGGCCGAAGGTGGGCGGGGCAGGGTGGCAGAATCGGCGGAACTGATGGTGCGGACGATCCCGCGTTCGGGAGAGGTGCTCCCGGCCGTGGGGCTGGGTACCTGGCGGACCTTTGACGTGGGCGCCGATGCGGCGCAGCGGGCCGGACCCAAAGCAGTGCTGCGTCTGTTCGCGCAAGCCGGGGCACGGGTGGTCGACTCCTCCCCGATGTATGGTTCGGCCGAGGCGGTGGTCGGCGATCTCACCGGGGAGCTCGGACTGGCGGGTCGGCTGTTTCTGGCCACCAAGGTCTGGATTCAGGGTCGTGAGCAGGGCATCCGGCAGATGGAGGAATCGCTGCGCAGGCTGCGCACGACCTGCATCGACCTGATGCAAGTACATAACCTCCTCGACTGGACCGTCCATCTTCGGACCCTGCAGGCCTGGAAGGAGCGGGGTCGGATCCGCTACATCGGCGTGACCCACTATTCGCAGAGCGCTTACCCGGAGCTCGAGCGCGCGATCCTAACCGGGGATGTGGATTTTCTGCAGGTCAATTACTCGTTGACATCAACCGCGGCGGAACGCCGTCTGCTGCCGCTCGCGCAGGAACGGCGCGTCGCGGTCCTGATCAACCGTCCGTTCGAGGGGGGCGCGCTGCTGACCCGACTGCGTGGCCGACCGTTGCCTCCCTGGGCTGCGGAGATAGACTGTTCGAGCTGGGCACAGTTGCTGCTGAAGTTCGTCCTGTCGCATCCGGCGGTTACCTGTGCTACTCCGGCGACCGACAAGCCTGGACATATGCGCGACGATCTGGAAGCCGGCTGCGGCCGCCAGCCGGACGCAGCCATGCGCGCAAGAATGATGCAGTGTCTTGATCTGATCTGAACGAATCCCTTAGAGGAACTCTGACCTGTGGTCGGGGTAGGTGCTATCATGCGCGCGGTGTGCAGCGTGCGCCGGAAAGCCAACTATAATCTGTTACTCGGGTCCGGTTAATGAACCAGTGGATTCTTGATCACGTCTAAAGGATGTTGTTTCGTGTCGCTGCCGCTTTGCGACCGAAATTGAAATCGAGACCCCGCTTGTGAGGCCTTAGCTAAGATCTGTTTTGGAAGGCGGGTCCTAACGGCATCGCGGAATCAACCGGACACCACTGATAATCGGTCAGTAGGTTTTCCGTATAATAACTAGAAGTTAATCGGTCATGAGGGCATGACGAGTTGCCATCCGGATCCGGTCTGGACCCTGAACGGGCGCACACCCGTGTTTTGCGCGACCGCCATCCCCGGCGGCTTTCGGTGGCCTGTGGCAGAGACCTTCCATGACTGACGTTTTCGGCGGTCCGGACGGAGACGGGCCGGGGCAGACTTCCGCGGCCCCTTTACCGGATCGCGGCGCCCTCATCCGCGCGGAACAGCTCAGTCTGCTTTATAGGAACCTCCCGGCCGGACTGTTGACGGGCGTGCTCTGCGCTGCCGTACTGGTGGCTGTAGAATGGCACGCCATTCCCGATCTCACGCTCGGGATCTGGTTTGTTGTTTTGACGCTGGTTTCTCTGGGGCGCTATCTGAT
Organism: Pseudomonadota bacterium; assembly: GCA_021785515.1. GTDB lineage: Bacteria > Pseudomonadota > Gammaproteobacteria > Acidiferrobacterales > UBA6901 > JAJYCY01. Next base: position 202,767 of record JAJYEX010000003.1, read on the forward strand.
TGCTCTTTGTTACCGGCGCCAACCTCCCCAGGCCGGCACGTCCAGACCGTGGGAGGGCTACTTTACCTACGGTACCCTGTTGTCGGGCCTGATCTGGGGGTCAGCGGGCCTGGTTCTGTTGCCCAACCAGATTCCGGGACAGGTATTCGTGCTTCTGGTGCTGGCCGGAATGACGGCCGGCAGCGTGGTGAGCTATTCTCCGCTCGCCCGGGCGGTGCAGTTCTTCGTAGTACCCGCGCTGTTGCCGCTTATCGCACGCCTGCTTTATCTCGGCGGCAATCTGCAGTACGTCATGGGGGCGCTCTCCTTCCTGTTCATGACCATGATGCTTGTCCTGGCGCATCGCCTGCACGAGACCACGCTTGCCTCACTGAGCCTGCGTTTTGAGAACAGCGACTTGGTTGCAGTTCTCGCGCGCGAGAAGACGGCGACCGAAGATCTCAATCGCGATCTCAGAAGGGAGATCGGCGAACGCGCACGGGTAGAGGAGGGATTGCGCGAGAACGAAGTCCGCATGCGGACCATAGTGGACAATGTGCTGGACGGGATCATCACTATGGATGAACAGGGCCGGCTCGAGTCCATGAACGCCGCGGCCGAGCGCATATTCGGATACGCAGCGGCTGAGGTGGCGGGCCGGCACTTCCGCATGTTGCTTCCCGAGCCGGAACGTGATGAGTACGAGGGCTATGTCGAGGGCTTCGCCGGTTCGGAGAAGCAGCGGATGCTCGGCTTTGGTCTGGAAATCAGCGGTCTGCGCCGCGATGGTTCGGTCTTCCCCCTTGAGCTGGCCGTGAGCAATATCGTGCTCAGCCGACGGCACATGTTGATCGGAATCGTACGGGACATGACCGAGCGCAGGCGGCTGGAGCGTATGAAGAGCCGGTTCATCTCGACCGTGAGCCACGAACTCAGGACTCCGCTCGCCGCTCTGGTCGGCTCGCTGGGTCTGCTGGCGGAGGGTGTCGGGGCCGACCTGTCGGTGCGCGGACTATCGCTGCTCGACATCGCGCGCAACAACACCGCGCGGCTGGCGCGCCTGATCGGTGACATCATCGACGTGAATGACGTGCAATCGGGCAAGCTGAAACTTGACCTGCAACACGCCGACCTGGCGGATCTGGTACGGCAGGCGGTGGAGCGGAGCCGCGGCCTGGCGGCTGCGTCCGCGGTGACGCTGGAGTTCATGCCCAGTCCTGGTGCAGCACCCGTGTATGTGGACAGCGAACGCCTGATCCACGTGATCGACCACCTAGTGGCGAATGCGGTGCATTTTTCACCGCGCGGCGCGCCAGTCGAAGTGCAGCTGGAGGAGGCAAGCGGCAGCTTCCGGGTGTCCGTGACCGATCACGGTCCGGGCGTCCCGGACGGTCTGCGCGACCGGTTGTTTGAGGTATTTGTTCCGGGCGCAGAAGAGTGCGGGGTACCGTCATCCGACGGGGTCGGGCTGGGGCTGAGCATTGCGCGCGCGATCGTCGAGGCCCATGGCGGTAGTGTCGGGTTCGACACCGTCCCCGGGGCTGCCACCTGTTTTTACTTCGAACTTCCCCAGTGGCATGATGCCAGCCCGGACAGTCAAGAATGAGGCGCAGACCGACGATGAGTTTCAAGAACGTGGAGATCAAGACCCGAGCCAACATCTACCACGAGGGGCGCGTAACCAGCCGCAGCTTCATTACGCCGGAAGGCGAGATGAAGACGCTCGGCATCATGCTGCCTGGCACGTACCGCTTCAGCACGGAAGCGGCGGAGCGTATGGACATCACGCAGGGGCACTGCCGGGTAAAGCTTGCCGGATCCGGGGCGTGGAGTGACTATCAGGCGGGCGAGAGCTTTACGGTGCCGGGAAACTCCCAGTTCGAGATCGAGGTTGATGATCTGCTCGACTATGTCTGCCACTTTGATTGAATGGCCCGCTGTGGGATTTGCGCTGCCGCCGGCGGCCGATGGAATTTCGCTGTGGCGGACGGTGGGCCTGCGCAGGGCTCGGCGTGTTGAGATGGCGGTTTGATTCGGGAAATGCCGGAAGGCGGTCGTCCCGGGGCAGGTCGCAGAACGGGCATAGCCGGCGGATCTTGTCCTTCGGGTTTGTAACAAGGCTGCGTAGCGGATGTCGAGAATCGCGGACCACGGCGTCGTGCGGCAGAACGCCATGAGTTGCCGGTAGATGCAATAGACCGCGGCGAGTGCGCGCAGATTTGTCGGGCAGGTCTGGTTTTTGTCAAAGTTCTGGAAGTAGCGCCACAGGCAGGTATCGCGGGAGTCACGGAACACGAACGGTCGTATCGCCCGTGCGTCGCCAGTTTCGGGTGCGCCGCGCCATCCGGCGGCCGGCCGGCAGGCGGGATTGGCGCAGGCAGGGCATGGTCATACGTTGTCTGATTGCCGCCGCCCGAGGGGTGGATCGTGCGGTTTATGGTCACCGGGGGGGTCGCGATGAACAGCACCATGGAGACAGTGGAAATGAGCGATGATCGGACGATCGGCTTTATTGGTCTCGGACAGATGGGCTTGCCCATGGCCGCCAACCTGCTCCAGGCGGGTTTTCATCTGCGCGCCTACAATCGCACTCCAGGCCGTATCCAGAGTCTGGGGGCTGCCGGAGTTACGCCCGCAGCCAGGCCGGCCGAAGCCGCGGTGTCCGGAGGAATCGTTGTGACCATGGTGGCAAACGACCCGGTTCTCGAGGACGTGGTCTGCGGGATCGGCGGATTCGGGGAGGTGCTGGGCGAGGGCGGTGTGCATCTGTCCATGAGCACGGTTGCGCCGGCCACCGCACGACGACTGGCCGCCTATCATGCGGATCGCGGCAGCAGCTATGTGGCGGCGCCGGTATTCGGGCGGCCGGAGGCAGCGGCGGCGAGGAAATTGTGGATCTGCGCTGCCGGAGCTCCGGATGCCAAATCCCGGGTGCGACCCGTGCTCGATGCGCTGGGGCAGCAGGTCTATGACTTCGGTGACAACCCGACGGCTGCAAACGTGGTCAAGCTTGCGGGAAATTTTCTGATTGCGAGCGCGCTGGAGGCCATGGCCGAGGCCTTTACGCTGGCCGCGAAAAACAGTGTCGATCCGGTCCGGTTCGCAAGCTTGATGAGCGAGACGCTATTCAGCAGCCCGGTGTACCGCAACTACGGCCAGATCATCGCATCGGGAGCATTTGAGCCGGCCGGCTTCCGGCTTGCGCTCGGAAAGAAGGATGTGGATCTCGTGCTGCAGACTGCCAGCGACAGCCGGGTGCCCATGCCCTTCGCCAGCCTTCTGCACGATCGCCTGCTTGCCGGTCTCGCACGCAATCGGGGTGAAATGGACTGGTCGGCGCTGGCCTTGGAGGTGCGTGAGGACGCCGGTCTCAGCGCCGGACCCTAGAGTTGGTTTCCGCCCTGGGGCCTGCGGCCGGTCTGGCCCGGCGCAGGTCCAGAGCCAGACGCACCCCGTCGATGCCCCGACCGTAATAGTCGGGAAGCCGGCCGGCTTCCCGGAACCCGAACTGTTCATACAGGCGGCGTGCGCCGTGATTGCTGGCCCTGACCTCGGCGCGACAGGCTGAGAAGCCCTGCGTACGCCCCCAGGCCAGGCCCGAGCTGAGCAGGCGTTTACCCCAGCCCTGACCCCGCAGGCCCGGATGCACGGCCAGAGAATAGAGGCGCAACCAGCGTGCCCGGCCGTTGCCCGCCGTCAGCCAGCAGGCGACCGCCTGGCCGTCTGCTGCCAGCATCCATCGGGCGCGCGGATTGGCGAGCAGTCGTCGAAGCTGGCGGCGCGAGAAGGCGCCGTCGACCGTACCGAAGCATTCCCGTTCCAGAGCCTCGATCCGGTCGAGGTCCGCCGGCCTGGCGCGGCGTATCGCCGCCCCGCTCGTCATTATTCGGACAAGGGGCGTCTCAGGATGACCTTCTCGCCGAACATCGCGGGCCGGTAGCTCATCTTCACGCGCCGCAGATTCTCGAAGCCGAGATCATCGCCCACATTGATGTAGGTGCAGCTGCTGAAGACCTTGCTGAATTCCCGAAACAGGTACTGGGCTGCGCCCTGGATGTTGAAATTCGTTTTTTCAATGAGAACGTTGGCGACATTCGGGTTGAGACGCTCGCCGAAGGTGAAGCCCTCCAGGCGTCCATCGATGAACAGGCTGAGTCCTTCAAGGCCCAGCTCGTCGTACAGGGCGATAGCGCGCTGTATGGCCTTGCGTTCCATTTCCAGGTTATACAGGAATTCCTCCACCGGTCCGTCCGGCAGGGTCCGCAGACGGTTCTGCATCCAGGTGTTTACCAGAGCCCGCGCCTCTTCACGATGGTGGATGCTGAACGGAGCCAGGGAATGATTGGGGTAGGCGCGGCGGAACTGGTTGATTTCATTCCGTTTTGTCTTGTACGCATTGCCCCTGAGCTCGATCAAGTCCTGGGTGCGGTAGATATAGTCAGGATTGGTGACCTCGACGTGCCAGCGTTCGCCGTTGATCGTGGCCGCACCGGTCACAGCATTGAACTCCAGAACCTGGAGAAAATCCCTGTAGACATAATCCAGTCTGGCCTGCAGCGGCGAGGGATTGTACAGGTCCATGATTTTGACGCAGATCTTGAGCGCACGGTACTGGCGCGAGCTGCTCCCGAGAGGAGGCAGAAGCATGGTCAGTCCGTTGCCATTGAGGGCAAACAGGCAAAAACAGCCTTCAATGATCTGGTAAAAACCGCTCGCCTGAGCCAGCCAGATGACATTGTTGGCAAAGCTGTAATCCGATAGCGCCACGTTGCTGCGGGCGCAGGCTTCGTCAAAGTAGGCCCGGGCGTCGCGATCAAACGGGTAGAGCCGGTACTTGCCGGCGGCCAGGTAGCGTTTGGGGGGTGCTTCCTGGCGGGCAATTCGCTGACCGTCGGCGGCGCCGCCCGGTCGCAGCGGCTTGGGGCCGACCGGGGTCAGAAAGTGGATATCCATTACAGTGTTGACGGCGTTCAGCATGGGCGGACCCCTTCGCAGCCGTGGCTGCCGCAGATCCTGGCGCACGCTGGCGCCGTCATAGGTTCGGGAGGTTCGTTTTCGTTCTGTTTGGGCACGGCGGCTCCTTTTCCGGGGGTAAGATTGATTCAGGTATTCAGGGTGATGGTGCGCGCGGCAGGATGGCATAAAAAAACGGGGCATCGGAGCCCCGTCCAGCGCGCGTTGACAGCAAACCCTCGCAAGCGTGTGGCAGCGAAGGTCGGACTCAGTCCGGTACTACAGCAGTCGACAGAAGCAGTCATGATCTGATGTCGGTATTTACTCTCTAGTGTAGACGATTGCAAGCGGTTTTTGCGGGCGTCGGCGGTAGTCCGGTGATTACGCAACGGGTGGCGACTGAACGCCGGCTGACGGCGGCAGTGTTGGATGTCGTGCGGGCGGCAAGCCGCTGCCCCGGGAGGTCGGCCGCCGGGTTTCCGGGCGATGCTCGTAGAACCCGACAGCCCGACATGCTGGCCAACGGAAGCGGGAATCGCGCTGGGGGAAGGGCCCCGGTAACGGTCCACGCGGCCCTGGGATGACGAGGGTGCCTGTCGGCTGGCGGCAGTCTGATTAAATGCGCCGGAACCTTGCCCCCACCGCGCCGGTTTGTGGGGATGGATTCAGCGTTTTGGCGGATCGGTACCGCTGGCGCGCGCAAGGCAGTCCAGGTAGGCGTTCATGTCCGGTATGCCGCTGCCGCGTTCTGCCTGCCAAAGCGTTTCGCCAAGACAGTCCATCATGCGGTGTTCGGCGTCGTGCTCGCTGCCTGTGGCGCACAGCGCCGCATAGCACGCGCGAATGCCCGCAGGCTGGTCTATGGACAGCTGTTCCGCGATCGCAATATGCATGGCAAGGTGCAGGAACGGGTTGGTCTGTCCGGATTCGGCCGGGTAGTCCCGGTCGCTGCGGTTGTCCCGGTTCTCAAGAAAGGTGTGGTACTCGGGGTGCCGCCCGGCCACCGCCACGATCAGAGGCTCGATTCCTTCGAGTGGCAAGCCTTGACGGTAGTGCTGCCAGGCGCGGAAGAAAATCAGCCGCAGGCGGGTACGGTCCTGCGTGTACATGAGCTGCTCAGGCCGACTGTACCCGGAACAGGCCGAGCACCGTCGAGTACTGATAGAGGTGGTTGCCGCCATCCACCGGTCCGATCTCGCCGTTTCCGTAGAAACCGATGATCGGCAGGTCCGGAAAGTGGCCGCGCAACAGGTCCAGATCGCGATCCCGGTTTCCATAGAAATTCGGGCCGCGTCCCATGCAGGGAAACAGAAGCGCGAAATCCGGTGGGGCCGCGAGCAGCGTGCGCGCGCGGTCGATCGTCAGGAGCATGTCGCGCTCGGCAGCGAGCGTATCGCGCATCGCCCAGAACAACCGCTCGCCACGCGCAGGCGGATGCGACAGCGTGATTGACTGATCATTCAGGTTGGCCGAGACGATATGGTCCAGCCGGAAGCGTCCGTCCCGTATCGCGGTGTGCGGGTCGCCATAGGTGACGCCGCCCATGATCAGGTGCAACGGAATGTGGTCCAGTTCACGTACGCCGACGGGGAGGGCCTGAACCAGGACGTTGAGTGCCGGATAATGGCCGAGGCGCAATACGTCGTACCCATGTACTTCCGCGATTTCGATCGGCGAGGTGAGCGCCCGGACTCCCTGTGAGGTCCAGATCGCTGCCCGGCATCCCGAGATCACCGCCTCCGCCCGGCCGCCGTCGACAATCCGGCAGCCGCTCCATACCCGGAACGGTCCTTGACCGAAAATGTCTCCGGATACGGCACCGATTCGTGGTACGGGCCGGTCAAACCATTCGGCGGTGGCGCCTGCCGGCGTGCACAGGCTCAGTACCGCCTGCCCCTCCTGCACATCCTGTACCTCAGGCAGGGCGAGCTGCAATGCGTCCCCGAAAACCATCGCGGCCGCCCCGGGGCTGTCGAGCAGCCATTCCTGCTCGGTCAGAACGCCGGCACCGGTACAGCCGACGATCTGCAGGCAGCCGGCGGCACGGGCTGCGGCGCGTAGTGCGGCCTCCGGGCGGCCCGCATAATGGGGGGTAAGGAACAACAGTACGCCATTGGCAGTCGTCAGTCCGGCACGTTCCAGGGCCGCGGCCACGGCACGTTCGGCGTGGTCCGGTACGGCCTGTGCGCCGTAGCTGATACCGGTAGCGACAGATCGGCTCATGCGTCTAATTTATCCGGGTACGTGCACAAATCATAGATCACGCAGCTGCCGCATCGTGGTTTGCGCGCAACGCAGGTGTAGCGTCCGTGCAGGATCAGCCAGTGGTGTGCGTCCTGGCGGTAGCGGGCGGGTACCGCCTTGAGGAGGTTTTTCTCGACTTCGATCACCGTGCGACCCGGAGCGAGCCCGGTACGGTTTGCCACGCGGAAGATATGGGTATCGACCGCGATGGTGGGCTGGCCGAATGCCGTATTGAGTATGACGTTGGCGGTCTTGCGGCCTACCCCCGGCAGGGCCTCGAGTGCGGCGCGCGTAGACGGCACCTCGCCACCGTGTCTGGCCAGCAGCAGGCCGCAGGTTTTCATAATATTGGCAGCCTTGGTGTTATAGAGGCCGATTGTCCGGATGTGATTCTTCAGGCGCCGGAGCCCGAGATCGAGCATGGCCTGGGGCGTAGCGGCGGCCGCGAACAGTCCGGCGGTGGCTTTGTTTACGCTGCGGTCCGTCGCCTGGGCCGAAAGCATGACGGCCACCAGCAGCTCGAAGGGTGTCCGGTAATGCAGTTCCGTGGCGGGTGCCGGATTCTCGGCCTTCAGGCGCTCGAACAGCAGACGCCGCCGCGCCGGAGCGAGAAGGCTGGCCGGCGCGGTGCGCTGCGCGCGGCCGGATTGCCGGCTCGTTGCGGAGCGGTGTCGCTGTCGGGCGCGTGTCTTCAGGTGTGACGGTAGCGCCCGATCTCTGGCGGGGCGGGCCGGGGATGCTGGGTGGCTTCCTGACTGAGTTGAGCCACCATCTGGTCATGTTGCCGTTCGAGGTCGTGCATGGCGTGTTCGTCCAGTTTCGGAAAGATCACGTTCTCGATGAATTTCCCCAGATCCAGCATGGGCGTCGCCCACATGTAGTCGTGCAGATGAAAATTTCCGTGTGCATGCTGTCCGAACGGGTAACCGCTCAGTTCCACGGCCTTCGTGCAGGACAGGTCCGGATCCTTAAGAACGAAACTCCTGGCCCACTCATGCCACCAACGGTAATACCGTTCCTGCAGTTCCAGGCTGAGACCGAGGTCTTCGAAGAAGGCAAACACGGCAACTCGGTTTGCCTTGCCGCTAAACGGAAAATGACCGGACATGCATTGGCCTCCTGCTGGCTGGTGTTCAGGTCCCTAACGGGACGGACACGCTATTTTAGAAGTGGACGAGCCATTTGCCAATGAACGGCCCGGCAGCCCGCTATTTCCGGGCGCCCGCTGATGGCATCAGGGCCACGATGCCAGCCCCCTTAAAAAAGGGCATCGAGTGCTGAACTCAATGCGGAAACGAAATGGCCGAAGCCTCGGCGGGCGAGTCGCAAGATACGGTGACAGCGCGAGCGTGCAGGCTGTAACGCGAGTGAACGCCGAGCAGACCTCGAATGCCATCGTGCCGGCCGACCCGGTAGTTTTTGACCGGGGGGCTGAGACGGCGGCGGAAGTGAGCATGGCCGGAACCGCAGACACCGCACCTTGATAGTTGACTAAATAACTCACCTTTTGCATAATTTTAAATGTATTCAATTTTAGCGAGAGTCTTGTCATGGAAATTCCCCAACGCGACGGCGACGGATACCTCATTGACCGCAGCTTATGGACGTCGGAGGTTGCCCGAGCCATGGCGCAAGCCGATGGTTTTGCGCTGGATGACCTGAAATGGTCACACATCGTTAAGGCGCGCGAATTTTATGAGCAGTTCGGCGTCGTTCCGCCGATTCGCAAATTCGCCAAGTTTGTCGAGTTTGATCAGAAGGATATGTTCAAGCTCTGGCTGACGGGGCCGATGAAGCCCATCACCAAGTATGGTGGTTTGCCCAAGCCAACGGGTTGCGTGTAGCGCTTATCCGGCATTGATTGTCCGGATGAGTGGAAACGATAGGGAGGCCCGGTTGGGGTCTTGCCTTGGGTGGACTCATCCGTCGGTCTGAACCGCCAACCTGCTATGAGCGCTCGTTAAGCGACTATGCAAAGCGTGCTGACCGAGCCGGCCAGCACCGCAGGCATGCTGACGCATGTTCGGGCATGGAAGCACCCATAATCAACGGCGATACGCGCGCCGGCAGAAGCAGTAAACAAATTCCTGCGTTTTGCCTGCTGGAGTCGTGTGCAGCTCAGTCGCATGTGAGATCAGCTCGTAGCCGGTGTCGAATTCACCATGCAGGCTCTCGGGTGTATAGCGGCGCACGTCCAGGTTCGAACACTGCAATGGCCCGTTCGGGCCAAAAGTGGCAACAACAACGTACCCCCCTGGCCGCACGGATCGCCAGACCTGATCAACATAGCGTTTGCGGTCTTCGTCTTGCGTCAGAAAGTGAAATACCGCCCGATCGTGCCAGATGTCATAGGTCGCCGGAGGCAGTTCGATGTTCCGGATGTCGCCAACCAGCCAATTCACCTGGCCTGCCCGATTGGCCAACCGGACCTTGCTCGCGGCGAGTGCGGAGATGGAAATGTCGAGCGCCGTGACATGACGGTAGCCCGCATCAAGCAGGTCATCGACCAGCACGGACGCCCCCGCGCCAACATCGATGATAGCGGCCTCTTCGGGTTTCAAACCCGTTTGACGGATCATGTCTAGCGAACGCCCGGCGTGCTCCTGAAACCAGCTTACCTGGTCAGTCGCTTTCGTCCGATACACGTTTTCCCAATGCTCAGCGTTGTTCACTTGGTCCCCGCGCGTAATGATCAAGCCTCGTTGTAGCGCTAGGCCATTCTAGGGCAACCCGGGGCCAACTAACAATCAGGACATGATCCCCATTACCCGCACGTAATTTAAGCGGGAGAACCAGAAGGTTAAAGGACTATTTGCTGAAATCGGGCTCGCCAAGGTAGCACGTAAAGGATCTTCTCAACCGGAAAATGGTAAGCCTGCAGGCCAAGCGCGATACGGTGACGGTGCTCATGAGCGAACGTCACTTGTGTTTAACCCATGCCTGCGGGCTCATTGGGATCTCCCGCTCGCTTTACCTACCAGTCCGGTCGGGACATCAGTTCTTTTTTCCTGCTTTCTCAACCAAGCAGCAAGAGCCGTGTGGTCATTTCGTTCAGCCAAAGTTGCCGCGTCCAGTCCTTGCAGCGTAATCCGAATATTGGCCCCTTTTGCCAGCAACATCTTGGCGATTTCGGTGTTCCCGGCGTAGGCTGCAGCAAGCAGCGGTGTCCATCCGGTGTTCGAGATAATGTTTGGATTAGCATTTAAATCCAGCAAGAAACGAACTACCTGGATACGGTTTTCGTCGGCCGCATAAAAAAGGGCGGTTGCGCCATTTTCGGTTCGCGCATCGATCGAAACCCCTTTTTGGGAGATCAATGCCTTTACCAGATTTTCGCCCGTCGGTCTTGTCCCCCCGATTGCCATGACGTTATTAAGCTCTGGGTAATTCTCCCAGGCTTCGTCGAAATACTTCGTTCCTGCGGCCACGTTTCCCTGTGCAACCATATCCGCCCATTTCCTGTAAAGGGCCATCGCGAGGATGCGATGACCCACACCGTAATCCATAATTTTCAGGGCCGCGCGAGCCTCCGCGATCCCCTCATCATTTTTGCCGAGTGTGTTGCTTAAGAAATTCGCCAGGTTCCCCCGTAACCAGGCATCGTTCGGATCGAGCCTGATCTCATCTTTATAGAGAGCCACGACTTTGTTGTCCTTGCCTGCCTGTTTGTAACCGATTATTAAGCAGTCGTACGCAACTGCCTTTGCGTGACGATTCGCGGTCTTGCTTTGCAGAACTTTTTTGCAACGCTTCTCGGCTGCCACGGGTTCGCCTAACGCCCAATCGAGTGTCGCCCAGTTTAATTGCAGCCATGGGTTATCGGTTCCAATGGCCTCGGCTTGCGCCAAATTCAGTGCTGCCTCATGCAAGTGGGTTTGATTCAGCTCAATGTTGGCAAGCAATACATAGCCGTCGGCAAACTGCGGATTAATCTGAATGGCTCTTTGGACTGTCGCTGTAGCTTCCTCCAGCGAGCCTGGAACAAAATTTCCGACCGAGTATACGTTTGTTATAACTCGCTCATCGATGTACCCGGACTTCACCTGGGACCGAGCTAATTCCGCGAGCGCAAGATAATTCCTGGGATCTTTTCGGAGGACCCGCGCGAGTATTTTCTGGGCTTGCTCAAGAACCTCGGGCTGACCACTCCATGAGTCTATTAAATGGCGGGCCGTTCGGACCTCGGTATTGATATTGGCATCAGTCGATTTCGAGACCGTTGGAGTTGACCTGCGCACAGATGGCAAAGGCTGACAAGAGGCAAGAAACAGAACCGCTAATGCTGTGACAACTGTTCCGGCTCGCTTTGTATATCCGCTATCCTTGCGCATACATCAAGACTCCGCTGCCATGGGTTGGTAAGTGGTAAATCTTGCCGCTCGGCATACCCAGGTCCGCCAATGAAGGGGCATTTCTTGTTTTTTCCACACTTCCTCTACAGCTTAGATCGAGTGCACGCAGTTTTCCAGCAAGTTAAGCGCGGTTCGTCGTGGCGAATGGGGAGGTTGGTTCTGGCGTTTTCTTCATCATCGACGAAAGCGGACGTTCCGGCTGGCCGATATCGGTCAGCATCCAGCGCTGACTGCCCGCTCAATCGATCGAAGAGGAGGTTCAGTCCGTCGGCCAAAGCCAGCCACTTCACGTTCGATTTAGAGCCCAGTTCGCGCGAGTGCAGATCGTCGGTATGAGTGTGAACAGTTTTCGCTATCGGCCCGCCTTTAGTAATGCAATATCGGTTTACGTGAGCAGATCGCCATACCTGCCAGGTGCCGCCGGCGCTATGGTTCCTGGGTGATCTATCTGATAGATGTGTCGGAGAGGACTTTTAGTCAACCCCAAGCGGATGGATCCGCTTTACGCGCTGGAAAAGCTGCAATTGATGTGTCGCAAATGCAAGAAGGTGCCGATCGTTGATCGGCAACCCTGATAAGGCCGACGGCGGTGAATGAGTCCTGGTCCATGGACTCTGTCTCTGACTGCAGTGCCGATGGGCGGGTCATCAGGTTCCTCGCCATCGTCGATGACGCCACCGGTGAGCTCACGGGCCCGCGACCGGAACGGGCGATCGGTGGACTGATGGTCACCCGCCTCTTGGATGAGCTGACTCTAACCCGCGGTTTGCCGAAGGTGCACGCTCACGGCTGCAAATATCGAGTCTGGTTCTGTTTGTGCAGGACCTTGAGGATAAGGTCTGCGAGCCTGGCATAGGCGCCATCGAAGTGATGGCCACCCTTGAGCTCCAGGGTCTGTCCGAGCCGGGATGTGAACTTCCGGCACGTGGAGTGCGCTTCGTCCTTACCGTAGATGCACAGTATCTGCCGGCCCGCGTGGAGTGCCTCGATCTGTGGAAAGATCGGGAGCGCGGAGGATCGCCGGTGCGTGATGGGCAGCCAGTCTGACAGGTGGAATTCGAAATCCACGTGTCGGCCAAGTCCGAGCAGCGCAATCAGATTGATGCGCCTGCGCAGTGCAGGCGGTAACTGTCTTACCATGAATGGCAGGACATCGGCACCGCGGGAATATCCGATCAGCAGCACCCGCTGCTTGTTCCAGTGGGCGAGATAGTAATCGAGTATACGTTCTAGATCCTGACCGGCTCCCTTGGGTGTGCGCCGGGTCCAGAAGTAGCGCAGCGAGTTCAGGCCCACGACGGAATAGCCGCGTGCGGCCAGCGCTGTCGCGACCTCCCGGTCCAGGCCGGCCCAGCCCCCGTCGCCGGAGACCATTACGACCAGATAATTGTTAGCAGGAATGGTGGCGGGAACCTCGACCAGGGGCAGGTCTGTGACCGGTCCTGGCAGTCCCACCGTCGCTGGCCGTCCCGCGATCCGCAGAAGCGCCTGACGCACCAGCGCCATCGCGGCATCGCTCTCGGCTGGCTCCCCCTGCGAAGCATGCAGCACCGTGAGCTGCGCGGACGGGACCTGTTTGACGAAGTGCGCAGCATCAGCCGGTGTACAGGACGGGTTTGCTGTGCTGTTCAGCACCGCCCACGGTGCCGTAAGTCTGCCGGTCTGGGGGAGGTAACCGCCACCGGGACCGCGTTTCATGGGCCAGCCGTCGCCGCGACACAACGGGCGGGGCAGCGGGCGCTGCGGACAAAAGTCAAAACCCACCGCACCGCGGAAAGTGCCGATGGGTGCCTGGGCCAGCGTTCCGTAGGCGACCGTGGCTCCCAGGCCTCGGCCGGCCAGCACGGGCGGGATGTAGGTCGAAAAGCGCAGTCGCTTCTGCATGTACTGGCTCAAGGCCTCGAGATCGCCGGCCGGGTAGGCACAATGCAGGCGTGCCACGCGTCCAAGGTAATGATTAAGGTTGACTCCGAGCACCAGGGTGTCGGTCGCGGCCAGGGTCCGGGCAAGCGCCGCATCGCGTGCGGTCCACCCCCGGCGGCCGGACAACTGCAGCACGACGTGCGCCGGCTCCGTTGCTGGCTGGTAGACTTCGATCGGACCAAGGCGACCGAAGCGCACCTGGGTTTGCGCCGCCGGCACCGCGGCGATCCGCAGCAGAATGGCCGGCAATGCCAGCACCCATGCCAACGTGTGTTTCATCGGACGATTACTCCTTTCAGGCCGCCGGAGATCAGGGTGGCGATACTGGTGAGGACACGCGGCAGTGCGATGCCTCCGGGACTTGCCAGGTAACGTGGAGTCCAGACCGGGTCGAACTTGGCCTTGTACTGACGCAGCCCCTGGAAGTTGTAGAAATGCTCTCCGTGCCGGAACACCATCGCGCCCAGACGGGTCCATAACGGCGCCAGCGTATGATCCTCAAGCCCCGCGAGCGGGGCCATGCCGAGGTTGAACCAATGGAAACCTTCAGCTTTCCCCCACAGCATCAGGCGGATGAACAGGTATTCCATCACCCCCTCCGGCGCATCGGGAAGGTAACGCATGAGGTCGACCGAAATTTCCTCCTTTTCCGCCGCGGTCCAGACGTTGGCAAAGGCCACGATGTTGCCGCCGCGGCGCACGACCGCCGCCGGAAAATTGCGCAGGTAGGCATCGTCGAAGAAGCCCAGGGAAAAGCGTTTCTCCCGCGTTGTTTTCAGGGCCAGCCAGGTGTCAGATATTTCGCGGAACCGGTCGAGCAGCACCGGCATCTCGTCGGCCGATACCACCTCGAATGTGCATCCTTCCTTTTCCAGCCGGTTTACCAGATTGCGTTTGCCCTTGTTGCCCGCGCCGTCGAGCGAGAAAGCGCCGAGGTCGACCCGCGCTTCTTCCCCGAGCTTGAGCAGCGTCAGTCCCAGGTCCAGGTACAGGGGCAGGTTGTCGGCTTGAACCTGATAGAAAGCGGTCCAGCCATCATGACTGTCAACGATGCCGCGGAACTGCCAGACCAGTTCTTCCCACTCCTCCTGCGGCCCGACGGGGTCGCCCATGGCCACCCAGGTACGCCCGAGCACACCGTACATGAGCAGCGCTTTGCCGCTGTCGCTGAACAGGAGATGCTTGTCGCCGAGCAGCGCGAGGTTGGCCGCGGCATGACGCGAGTGCTGCAGGATCTCCCGGGCGTTCGCAAGTTCCGTCGGGCCCGGCAGCTGCGGCTCGGCCGGTGCCGGGCGCATCAGCCGCATAATCCCGAATATCAGCGCCACGCCGAGGGCGCCAACCGATGCCCGCAGGAATCGCGGGGCGTTCCCCGAGAAGGCAAAGCGCCACCACAGCTGGTTGCTGTACTCGACGTGTTTGTACGAAAACATGCCAAGCCAGATCGATGCGGCCAGCACCAGAATGATCGCCGCCACCCAGCCGGAACTGAACCGCTCGCCGATCAGCGAGGCTCTGCGATGGAAGTGCCGTCGTGTCGGGAGCAGCACCGCCAGCATCAGCGCCAGCGTCGCCGCCTCGACATAGTCGAAACCCTTTAACAGGGATACGACGACGCCTATTCCCAGAAGCACCACGGTCAGGTGGTAGGCGGCATCCAGGCGGCGTTGCAGGCCGCGCGCCAGTATCAGCAGGCAGGCGCCGATCACGCTGCTGGTGAAATGCGAAATTTCCAGCAGCGGCAACGGCTCGAACCGGCGCAGCCACTGGATCTGCCAGTGGTCAGCGGGTGTGGCGCCGGACAGCAGCATGATCGCTCCGCCTACGAAGACCGTAAAGGAGATCACATGCGGGGTGAGCACCGGCAGCCATTGCCCCACGAGGCGCCCCACGCGCCGGATGCCCTCGCGTCGCTGCAGCAGTTCAAGGGCGCCCAGCAGTGCGGCGGCGATCACCAGCGGCAGCAGGTAGTACATGCCGCGGAACACAAGCAGCGAGCCGAGGACCGAGGCGGAAGGCAGCGCGGGGGACAGGAACAGCAGCATGATGGTCTCGAAAATCCCCAGCCCCCCGGGCACCTGGCTGACCAGGCCGATGACCTGGGCCAGCAGAAAGACGCCGAGGAAGTCCGGGTAGCTCCAGGCGCTTCCGGTGGGCAGGAGAGCGTACAGCACGCCCGCCGCCAGGGCCCAGTCCGTGGTGGCGACCCCGACCTGGGCGAGTGCCAGTCGGAAGCGCGGCAGCGAAAACTCCCATCCGAAGATGCGTAGCGGCCGCTTCTGCAGGAGGCACAGAATCAGGTAAGCCGCGGTGAGCGTCAGGAACAGCAGTCCGGCCACGCGAACCGAATTGAACGGAAGATGCAGACCTCCGGGGATGGTGGGTGGTTCCAGCAGGAACGCGCTTCCACCGAGGGCCAGGAAGCCGAGCCAGAACATGACGCCGCAGAACACCACCAGCTTGGTGATCTGGATCGCCGACAGCCCCCAGGAGGAGTACAGGCGGTAACGCACTGATCCGCCCGAGACCAGTGAAAAGCCGAGATTATGGCTGAAGGCGTATCCGATGAACGAAGCCAGCCGGATCTTGCCGAGTTCCAGCGGTTGGCCGATGTAGCGGAATGCAAGAGTGTCGTAGCCGGTGAGCACCGCATAGTCGAGCACCGTCAGGACCAGGGCAAGCAGGATGTGCGTAGTCGGAATGGCGCCGATCTGGTTTACCACCTGCTGATACTGATGGTGTCTTAGCTCGTGATGCAGCGCCCACAGCGCGATGCCGAACAGCAGCAGGCCAAACAGGGAGCCAAGCGAGTTGAGTATCCGTTTCTTCATGATTCGTGCCGCCGCTGTCGATCGCGGCAATTCCTGCGGTGTGGCCCGTAAGTCAGCCGCCAGGCTGCCGGTCGGACCGCAAGACCCCCTGTTTTCTGCGGCGTACGCGTTCGAGTGCTGCCCTGATTTCGGCCCGGCGCAGCGCACGCTCCTGTTCTCCGGCTCGAACCCGCGCTGGTACTGCCGGGAGAAGGCGCCGTGCGATGAGCGCTTCGTTGCGTCGCCGCCAGTTGTCTGCCTCCTGACTGTCGTAGAAACGCCAGGGTCCGGTCCGGGTGCCGGTGGCCTGTGCTGCCGTGAGATTGATGCAGTCGACGGGACAGGCCGGCAGGCACAGTTCGCATCCGCTGCAGGCCTGGGCGAGGACGGTGTGCATGTGTCGTCGTGCACCTATTATTGCGTCCACCGGGCAGGCGTCGATACATTTGCGGCATCCGATGCAGCGCTCCTCGTCGATGACGGCCCACTGGCGCTCGGTTTCGCGCCCGCATCGGGGGTCAAGCGGCTTCGGCTGGCGGTCGAGCAGGGCGGCCAGTGCGCCTATGGTTTTATCCCCGCCCGGCGGACAGCGGTTGAGGTCGGCTTCTGCGCGAGCGACGGCCTCGGCGTAGGCGCGGCAGCGCGGGTATCCGCAGCGTGTACACTGGGTCTGGGGCAGGCAGGCGTCGATCCGGGCGGTCAGCGTCGCAGCGGTGGCCAATTGATCGTGCGGATCCGGGTTTAACATGGTTGCGGAGTATGGCCTTGGGCCGGATTTGAAGCAATAATCCCGGTCATGCGGCGGGTCCATGGGTCATCTGCGTCGGGGGCCATCTGCGTCGGGGCGATCGGTATCGCGGGAGGCGGTTGGGGTTATGGATGAGAGCAGACGGGAGCCTGAAAAAGCGTCCGACCGCTGGTGGGTGGTGGCGCAAGTCCCGCTGCTCGCACTCGCTGTGTTCTTGCCGCTGTGGTTCCGGATTCCGGCCCGTAACCGGGCAGAACGTCTGGTGCATGGCGGCGGTGCGGCGCTGCTGCTGTTCGGAGCCGGCATGGTGCTTGCGGCTTCCATCAGTCTCGGGCGTCAATTGACGCCCTTTCCCCGTCCGCGCGATCATGCGCACCTGCGCGAACATGGCATCTACGGTCTGGCGCGCCACCCGCTCTACGGGGGTCTTATCCTCGCCACCACCGGCTGGTCGATGTGGACCCTGAGCTGGCCGGGGGCGGTGTCTGTCTTGCTCCTGGGACTGTTCCTCGACCGCAAGGCGTCGTATGAGGAAGGCTGGCTGACGCGAAGGTTCGATACGTACGCCGGGTACCGCGAGCGCGTGCGCAAGCTCATCCCCTGGATCTACTGAGCCGGGTGGGGCGCGGTGCTGTCCGGATGGAACGCGATTCCTATTTGATGCGCATTCCCGGCTGGGCACCGGAATCCGGGGACAGGATCCACAGATCCTTGTTCCCGGGGCCGGCCGCGAGAACCATGCCTTCGGAGACCCCGAATTTCATCTTGCGTGCTGCGAGGTTGGCGACCACTACGGTCAACCGGCCCTCGAGGTCGGCCGGCGCATAGGCGGAGCGGATGCCGGCAAATATGTTGCGGTGACGCCCTTCGCCCAGGTCGACGGTCAGTTGCAGCAGCTTGTCGGCCCCGTCGACGTAGCCGGCCTTGACGATGCGTGCAACGCGCAGGTCCACCCGGGCGAAATCATCGATGGTGATCTCGGGTTTGATCGCCTCGGTCTGCGTTGCAGCCGCTGGAATTGTCGGTGTGGTCATCGTCAGGCTCTCTTTGGAGTGGTCCAGCATGGCCTGCACCTGTTTCGGATCCACGCGCGTGGCCAGGTGCTGGTAAGCATGGATACGGTGGCCCGCGCGCAGCGCCGTGGCGAGGTCCGCCCAGTTCTGCGGCGGGAGGTTCAGGAAGCGCTCCGCATTGGCCGCAAGTTCCGGCAGCACCGGCTTGAGGTAGAGCGTCAGGATCCGGAACCCCTCGAGCGCTGTTGAGCAGATCGCGTGGAGGTCGGCATTGTCCCCGGGTGCGGCCGGCGCCTCGAAGCGCTTTGACAGTTCCCAGGGCCGCCGCTGGTCCCACCACTGGTTGAAGGCATCGGCGAGGGTCATGATTTCGCGAACGGCCGCCCCGAAGCGGCGCTCGTCGTAGGCGTCCGAAATGCGTTCCGATGCGGCCAGGGCGCTGCCGGTGATGCCATCGAGGACCGAAGCCGTGCCCGCACGGTCCGGTTCCGGGCCCGATATCACTCCCGAAAAATGGCGGTGCAGCAGTCCCGCGGCACGGCTGGCGATATTCACGTACTTTCCGACCAGATCGCTGTTGACGCGGGCGATGAAGTCGTCAAGATTCAGGTCGATGTCTTCGACGTGGGGCCCTAGCTTGTTGGCGAAGTAGTAGCGCAGGTATTCCGGGTTGAGGTGGTCGAGATAGGTGCGTGCATTGATGAACGTCCCGCGCGACTTCGACATCTTCTGGCCGTTCACCGTCAGGAAGCCATGGGCAAAGATGGCGGTCGGCTTGCGGAAACCTGCGCCCTCGAGCATCGCCGGCCAGAACAGCGCGTGGAAATAGAGGATGTCCTTGCCGATGAAGTGGTAGAGCTCGGTACCGGCGTCGGCCGCCCAGAACCGGTCGAAATCGAGCCCGACGCGCTGGCATAGCTGGCGGAAACTTGCCATGTAGCCGACCGGCGCATCCACCCATACGTAGAAGTATTTTCCGGGTGCATCCGGTATCTCGAACCCGAAATACGGGATATCGCGCGAGATATCCCAGTCCTGGAGCCCGGATGCGAACCATTCGTCCAGCTTGTTGGCGACTTCCGCCTGAACATGCCGCGGCTGGGTGATGTCGGGAAAGAGCCAGATCCGCAAGGCATCCGCGAAGTTGCCGAGCTGGAAAAAGTAGTGCTCCGACTCCTTCTGCACCGGTGTGGCGCCTGATATCGCCGATACCGGGTTGCGCAGCTCCGTGGGTGAATAGGTTGCGCCGCACACTTCGCAGGAATCGCCGTACTGGTCGGGCGCGCCGCAGCGCGGGCAGGTTCCCCGGATGAACCGGTCCGGCAGAAACATGTTCTTCACCGGATCGTAGGCTTGCTGGATCCTGCGCGTACTGATGTGCCCCCCCTGTTGCAGCCGGCGGTATATCTGCGTGACCAGTTCGCGGTTTTCCTGCGAGTCGGTTGACCCGTAGTTGTCGAAGGCTACCCCGAAATCCGTGAAATCACGCAGATGCTCCTTCCCCATGCGCGCGATCAGCTCTGCGGCTTCAATCCCCTCTTTCTGCGCGCGCAGCATGATGGGTGTGCCGTGAGCGTCGTCGGCGCAGACGTAGTAGCAGTCATGCCCGCGGAGTTTCTGAAACCGGACCCAGATGTCGGTCTGGATGTACTCGACGAGATGCCCGATATGGATCGGGCCGTTGGCATAGGGCAGGGCGCTGGTGACGAGAATCTGGCGTTTCGGGTAGACCATGGACGGCATTGTAAACCAAAATGCCGGGGCTCTGGGCGCCGCGGCGGCCGGCCGCCGCGGCAGGTGCCGGCGATGAACATCCATAGGTCATGCATGGGTAAGCCTCTGATAATCCGCGCCTACCATGACATTTCGGCCTGCCCGGTGTAGCATGGCGGGTCCAAAAAAGCGATCGTCGTGTGGAGAGGCCTATGGCAGAAGTTTCCCAGTTGCAGGTCGAGACAGCGTTGAAGGAGGTCATCGATCCGTATCTCGAGCAGGATCTGGTGTCTTCCAAATGCGTGAAGAAGATCGGCGTCGAAAAGGGCAAGGTCAGCGTCGACGTGGTCTTGGGGTATCCGGCCAAGGGATCCAGGGACGCTCTTGCGGCCAGGCTCAAGGAAAAGGTGGCGGCGATTCCAGGCGTGACGGAAGCCAGCGTGAACATATCGTCAAAGATTTCCGCCCATGGCGTGCAGAAAGGCGTAAAGCCGATCGAAGGCGTGAAGAACATCATTGCCGTCGCCTCCGGCAAGGGCGGCGTCGGCAAGTCCACGGTCTCCGTCAACCTGGCCCTGGCGTTGTCGGCGGAAGGGGCGAACGTGGGCATCCTGGATGCGGACATATATGGTCCCAGCCAGCCGCGTATGCTGGGTGCCAGCGCGAAGCCTGAAACCAAGGACGGACGCAAGATGGAACCGGTGGTGAGCTACCACCTGCAGTCCATGTCTATCGGGTACCTGATCGACGAGGAGACCCCGATGATCTGGCGCGGTCCTATGGTGACCCAGGCGCTGGAGCAG
The DNA here is from genome assembly GCA_021785515.1 of Pseudomonadota bacterium. Lineage (GTDB taxonomy): Bacteria > Pseudomonadota > Gammaproteobacteria > Acidiferrobacterales > UBA6901 > JAJYCY01. Next base: position 223,305 of record JAJYEX010000003.1, read on the forward strand.
CTTCTCAAGGACACCAACTGGACCGATGTCGACTATCTCATCATCGATCTTCCGCCGGGCACCGGCGATACCCAGCTCACCCTGGCGCAGAAGGTTCCGGTCACCGGCGCGGTGATCGTCACCACGCCGCAGGACATCGCGTTGCTCGATGCGCGCAAGGGATTCAAGATGTTCGAGAAGGTGGAAATACCGGTTCTCGGCATTGTCGAAAACATGAGCACCCACATCTGCAGCAAGTGCGGACACGAGGAGCACATTTTCGGCGAGGGTGGCGGAGTGCGCATGGCGGAGCAGTACGATGTCGATTTTCTCGGGGCTATTCCGCTCGACATCCGTATCCGCGAGCAGACCGACCACGGCAAGCCGACGGTGGTTTCCGATCCGGATGGGCGTCTATCGCAGGTTTACCGCGATATCGCGCGGCGCGTGGCGGCAAAACTGTCGCTGCAGAAAAAGGATTTCAGCGCCAAGTTCCCCAACATCGTCATCCAGAATACCTGACCAGGGGCGCCCCGCCGGGACCCGGCGGGGCGCAAGATCGCCCGATGGGAATCAAATCTGACACTTGGATCCGGCGTATGGCGCTGGAACAGAGGATGATCGAGCCGTTTGAGCCTGGCCAGGTGCGGCGTAGCGGCAACGGTCCGATCGTCTCCTACGGTACGTCCAGCTACGGTTACGACATCCGCTGCTCGGACGAATTCAAGATCTTCACCAACATCAACTCCACCATCGTCGACCCCAAGAATTTCGACGCCAAGAGCTTTGTCGATTTCCGGGGCGAGGTGTGCATCATTCCGCCGAATTCCTTTGCGTTGGCGCGCACCGTGGAATATTTCCGGGTTCCCCGCGGCGTGCTGGTGCTCTGCCTCGGAAAGAGCACTTACGCGCGCTGCTTCCGTGGCGACCAGCGGGTGGCGCTCGCCGACGGCAGTTCGATCGCGCTGGAGGACATGGCACGACGGTCGGAGCGGGGTGAGGAGTTCTGGGGATACAGCCTCGAGGCGTCCGGGTCGGTCATTGTCACCCGGCTCGAGGCGCCACGCTGGATAGGGCGTGATGCGCTCCTCGAGATAGCGATCGATTCAGGTGAGCTGATCCGGTGCACACCTGATCACGTGTTCATCCGGCGCGACGGGACGACGGCGCCGGCCGCCGAACTGCGCCCGGCAGACGCCCTGATGCCGTTGTACCGGGACAGGGTCGGCGGTCAGCAGACGGTCTATCAGCCGATCAGCGGTCGGCGCGTGGCGGTGCGGCGTCTGGCGACGGACTGGCGCGAGCGCCATCCGGGCGGCGGACTGGCGGTGCGGACGGCCTCTCCTTCGGTGCCGGATGGATCGGTCTTCCGGGTGCGCCCGGAAGTGGTCGATGCGTTCCGTGCGCAGCCGGGCCGTAATCACCGCATCGCGACCATACGTGAACTGCCAGGTGATCACGATGTGTACTGCCTCACGGTGCCGGAAGCAGGCAACTTTGCGCTGGAGGCCGGTGTGTTTGTGTCCAATTGCGGCATCATCGTCAATGTGACGCCTCTCGAGCCGGAATGGGAGGGCCATGTGACCCTTGAGTTTTCGAATACGACGCCGCTGCCGGCAAAGATCTACGCCAACGAAGGGGTGGCGCAGGTGGTGTTTCTGGAAGGAGATGCCGTTTGTGAAGTGTCCTACCGCGACCGTGGCGGCAAGTATCAGGGGCAGACCGGAGTGACGCTCCCCAAAGCCTAGCGTGGTGCCGTCCGCAGCCAGCGGGTTCAGGGCTTCAGGTAGGACCAGCCGGCGCGTTGCCGCCTGATGATTTCCGCGATTCCCAGCGGGACGAACCTGATACCTGGATACATGTTTTTGGGACTGAGTCCGCGGGCGCGCATGCTGGTTTCTCCGGCGACGAAACGTACTCCCTGCTCCATGGCCTTGTGCAGGTCAGTGCGGACTTCCGAGTCCCGCGCGAGCATATAGACACCCGGGCCGAATGCGACTACCTCTATCGGCATCTGGTGGTTGCCGAGCTGCTTCTGGATGTAGCGGATGTTGGTCAGGGTAAAGTCCCAGGACTCGGGATCATCGTTGCTGACCTGGATCACGACGCCGTGACGGCGGGCTGCAGCGGCCTGAACACAGGCCGGCAGCAGCAACCCCAGCAGGGCGAAGAGCAGAACAATCAGGCGTGCGTAACGCATCCTTTGCGCCAGGTGGCCGGTGAGCACCTGGCCGGAGTATCGCGCAAGCCGTTGCACTGCACAAGCCGCTTCACTATCACCGGATCCGCCCCGCACCCCCGGTCTATTCGCAGGCCCCGCGATCCCAGTGGAAGTACTGGCTGTGTACCTGCCGGTACGACCATACGCCGAACAGGATTCCGAGCAGCGTGAACACGGCCGCCAGCTGGCCCTGGCCAAGTTGCACAATCGCGACCGCCGGACAGGCCCCGGTCAACGCCCAGCCCGTGCCGAACAGCACGCTGCCCGGAATGGTGCCAGGATGGAAGTGTTTGGACGGAATGTGTTGCCCACCGGCAAAGATCCGGAATCCTGCCATGGTGAGCCCGACTGCGCCGGCGAACGTAAAGAGCAGGCGCAGATCCGAGAACACGAACATGTGGTGCACCTCGCCAAAATTGGCGAAACCGATTCGGCTCAGGGAGAATCCCAAGGCCACACCCATGAGTCCGTATATGACGTGCTGCACCGTCTTCGATGGTCTTTTCATTTTACCAGCACCTGTATGAGAAATGAGACCGCCACTGCGGTCCCGAAGAACATCGCCGTGGCGAGCAGGCTTGCCGGTACCAGGCGCGAGCAGCCGCTCAAACCATGACCGGATGAGCATCCGCCTGCCATCTGGGTACCGAAGCCGACCAAAGTGCCGCCCAGCATCAGCAGCAGCCAGGAATGCCACCCGGCCCCGAACAGTTTGGTGTAAACCGGCCCCAGGGTGAGGTGCAGCGACAGGTTGCCGCTTATCACCGCGGCGGCCAGTCCGCCCACAAACAGCGCGACCAGGAAGGTCAGATGGACTGTCCAGGGCGCACGCGCCGGTGGTGACACGGCCCGGGCCGGTGACGGGATGCCGGCACCGGACCCAGTTAGCGACTGAAGGGTCGCCTGCTCGCCGAATTCCGCGAGCGTTGCCGCCAGCAGCGCATCGCCCATGGCGGCCGCATTGACGCGGAAGGGTGCCTCGGAACGCGCCACCGCGCGGGCTTCACGCCAGCCGACGATGCTTGCCCAGCTGCCGGATACGCCCAGCGGTTTGCGCAGCAGAAGCCAGAAGCTGACCGTGATTGCGGCCAGCGCCAACGATCCTAACCACCATGGCCAGTAGTTTGTCATGTTGCTGTCCTCGCCAGGTCCGGCATGCTTAGCGCTTCGAGTCGCATGCAGCTGATCTGGCCTGATACCGCATTAAAACCCTGAAGTCGATAGACGATGCGATGGATCGCGTCCGGATCCACGACCGGTCCGGTCAACACGATTACCGAGGCGACGCCGGGATCTCCGATACCGTGTTTGCGCACCATTGCCTCGATGGCAACGTAGCAGTCGCCGCAGGCGTGGGCGATTTCCAGGGCGAGCCCCTGGGCGTCCCGCGTCGGGATGCGCAGACAGTAGCTGTGACCCAGGTCCACGGCGCGATTACGTTCCTGCGCCAGTGACACCACCTGTGCGCCCTGGGGTCGCGCCTCGGATTCCGTCTCAAGCGGCCCGGCCTCGGCGTGCGGTTCGTCCGGCGCGGATTCCACGGCGGCCATTGGCGGCTCGGTTGCCGTCGGCTTTTCGACCACGTCGACGGTGACGGGTGCTTCCGCAGGTCCGACCGCAACCGGCATGCCGCTTGGCTTGCCACCGGCAGCCTCAATGAGCTTTACCACCTGCGAAAAGCCTGCCTGGGTTGCGATGTCGTGGGCATTGACCCCGTGCAAGTTGGTGGTGCTCACGTCGATCCCTTTGGAGAGCAACAGGCGGATGATGGGAACGTTCCCGCGGCTGGCAGCCGCCATCAGCGGAGTCATGCCTTCAGGATTGCGAACGCTGACGTCGACGCCGGTGCGCAGCAGTGACTCCACCATGTGCGCCCGGTCCTTCAGGATCGCGTTGAACAGCGCAGCCGCGCCATAGGCGTTCGACGTGCGTGGAGTTTCGACGCGTTTGCCGTTGGGCAGCAGGTTCAGTGGAACGGCCTTGCCCTCGAGGGCCAGTTGGAAGCGCGCACACTGGCTGAATTCGCCTTCGCAGAAGTGGGTCTGCCAGACCTTGAGCGCTGGATTGAGCGCAAATTGCGGAAACAGTTCGCAGTTTTTAGTGTGGCTGCATGCCATGGTTCTGGCCCCCCGTATGTGTGTTTGTTGCCCAAATGCGTCTGGTTTAATTCCTCATCAGAATCGAAGCACAAACTGTGCCAATGCGCCGGGGCCAGCCTCGTTATGCGGCCTGTGTTCCGTGGCGGTGAGATCGTGCGTGGCGACCAGCAATTACTCTGACCGTTGTCCGGCCTAAATTAGGCTTCCGGATCGGTGCGGGTCTACCGTGTTGGCGTGGCTGTCAGATTAAATAATAGACGCTGCCTGCGGGATCACCAGTCAGTGATCTTCGCAGACAGCCCGGGACCATCGGGAAACATATGATAAACATGTAGTTTTTGGCCGGCCGGAACCTGGTCCCGGTCAGGCTGGCCTGGCGGGCGATCAGTCGGTGCTGGGCGCCGGATCTCCGAATTCGGTGAGCGTTGCATCCAAAAGTCCGTGCAGCAGATCGCCAGGATGGTCGCGAAAATAAATTTCCGCGTCGCTCGCCGCCGGGTCCGCGGCGCAGGTGTTGCAGCTGGGAGCAGTCCGATGCATTGCCGAAGCGTTCGGTGATGCGCTGTCACCGCTACTCAGGGAAAGAGTCTGGCTTAAAGCTTCCGCGGAGACAGTTTGATTCAGTGGAGATGGCATGCAGGCGCTCCTTATTTTCAGTTTTAGGGAGGTCGGATTGCCGGGCACGGCGCGGATATCTGCCTGGCAGTCGTTTAAACTTAGAATCCGCCCGGTGAATTTTCAATGTCGCACTGGCGCCTGCGCGACAATTGACCGGTACCGGACGACGGGTGGCAGCGGCCCGGATAAGAGGTACACCCGAGCGGGTGTGCGGCGCCGTGCTGTTTAGAATGGCACCAGGAGATCAGGACGCAGCTGTGTGATCAGCTTCTTAAACTCATTCTGAATTCTGGTGAGCGCCGCGGTGGTGTCGCCTTCGAACCGCAACACCAGAACCGGGGTCGTATTGGAGGCGCGTACCAGTCCGAAGCCATCGGGATAGTCCACGCGCAGACCGTCGATGGTGGTGACCTGCGCGCCGGGAAACTGGCCCCGTTCGGCCAGCTGCCGCACGAAGTTATGGGGCTCCCCCTCGCGCAGCGGGATGTGCAGCTCCGGAGTATTGACGGTGTCCGGCAGCGATCCGAAGACTTCCGCCGGTGGCCGCGGATCGTGCGATAACAGTTCCAGCAGGCGCGCGCCGGCATACAGGGCGTCATCGAAGCCGTACCAGCGTTCCTTGAAGAAGAGGTGGCCGCTCATTTCTCCGGCAAGCATCGCGTCCGATTCGCGCAGCTTGGCTTTGATGAAGGAATGTCCCGTTTTCCACAGCAGCGGCTGGCCGCCCGCCTGGCGTATGGCGGCCTTCAGGGTGCGTGAGGACTTGACGTCGTAGATGATCGTGGCGCCCGGGTGACGCGACAGGATGTCGCGCGCATACAGGATCATCTGCCGGTCTGGCCAGATAATTGAGCCGTCCGGCGACACCACGCCGAGACGGTCCCCGTCGCCGTCGAAGGCAAGCCCCACGTCCGCGCTGCCGTCGCGCATGGCCTGAATGAGGTCGACGAGATTTTGCGGTTGGCTGGGGTCGGGATGGTGATTCGGGAAGTGTCCGTCAATGTCACAGTACAGGCCGCGCACCTCGCAGCCGAGGCGGCGCGCAAGCTCTGGCGCGAGTTCGCCGGCAACGCCGTTGCCGCAGTCCATGATGATCCGCAGCCGCCGGCCGAGCCGGACATCCGAGGTGATGCGTTGGAGGTAGGCCTCGCGGACATCTGCGACCTCAAGGGTGCCGCGGCCCGACGCCAGGTCATTCTCGGTCAGCCGGCGGCGGAGATCCTGGATCGCAGCGCCCGCGAGCGTCTCACCCGCGAGGACCATCTTCAGGCCGTTGTACTCGGGTGGATTATGGCTACCGGTCACCATGATGCCCGATTGGGTACCCAGGTGATGGGTGGCGAAGTACAGTACCGGCGTTGGCACTCTGCCGATATCGACCGCGTCGCATCCGGCGGCAATCAGGCCCCGGGCGAGCCCCGCTGTCAGGTCCGGACCCGAAAGCCGGCCATCACGGGCCACCACGATGCGTTGCATGCCCCGTGCCCGGGCCTCGCTACCGATCGCCCGGCCTATGCGCTCGGTAATCGCCGGGGTGAGGGACCTGCCGACGATGCCACGGATGTCATAGGCCTTGAAGATTTCGGCCGGAATTTCGTTGGGCCGCGCGGTAGCCTTGGATTCATGCATGACAGATCGTCTCGGTTATAGGGGAGCAGTGGGGCGTTCGATGCCGTGAACTCAAAGTGTAAAGCATGCCGGTGGCGGCCGGCCACCGCCGTGTGCCCGAATGCCGAACTTGCTAGGCTTGAGCGTGCGATGACAGAATCGCGCCCTTGGGAACGGTGGCGGTTCTCAGGACACCAGGCCGCCGGTCCGGCACGGAGGTGTTGCAGCGCATGACTCCAGCGGAGCTGAGGTACATCGTGGCACTTGCACGCGAGCGCCATTTCGGGCGGGCTGCGGAAGCCTGTTTTGTTACCCAGCCGACTCTTAGCGTGGCGGTGAAAAAGCTGGAGGAGGAGCTCGGCATTGTCTTGTTCGAGCGTGCCAGGAACGAGGTCGCGCCCACGCCTGTGGGCGTGCGCATCATCGAGCAGGCGCGACGCGTGCTCGAGGACATGGACGCCATCAGAAACATTGCGCTGCAGGCACAGGATCCGCTTGCCGGAACGCTGCGCATCGGTGCGATTTACACCATAGGCCCGTACCTGTTTCCGCGTCTGGTGCCAATCCTGCACGGAACGGCGCCGCGCATGCCGCTGGTAATTGAGGAGAACTACACCGCCCGGCTGCGCGAGCAGCTGATTCAGGGTGATCTCGACGCAGTGCTGGTCTGTCTTCCGTTCGATGAACCCGGGGTCGTGACGTTGCCGCTCTATGACGAGCCGTTCCAGGTCATGGTGCCTGCGGCCCATGCCTGGGCGGGTGCAAAGAGCGTCTCGACCGGTGATCTGTCCACGCAAACGGTTCTGCTGCTTGGAGCGGGTCACTGTTTCCGTGACCAGGTGGTGGCCGCCTGTCCGAGCTGTGTCGGGCCGCCGGCCGCGGAGGGTGGACTTCAGAAAGCCGTGGAGGGCAGCTCCCTGGAGACCATCCGCTACATGGTGGCGTCGGGAATGGGTGTTACCGTGCTGCCCTGCACCGCAACTTCGGGTCCGTCGCACGACCCCGCTGCACTGACTGCGATCATTCCGTTCAGCGATCCGCCGCAACGGCGTGTGGCGCTCGCCTGGCGCGTCACCTTTCCGCGTCCCCAGGCGATCGAGGCTGTGCGTCAGGCCATCAGGGCCTGCGCCCTCGGCTGCGTCACGTACGTTGGCGGCGCTGGCGCCTGAACCGCGTTCGATAGTCCGGCGCTATCAGCGCCATGATGACGTTCAATTGGCCGCGATCGCGGCCTTCCCGTAGCCTTCATCCCAAGCCGCGTTCCGGTGTCACCATCGCGCGCGGCGATAGACAATCCCAATCTGACCTGGAGAAAGAACATGAAACTGAATGGCACCAAAACCCACGATAACCTCAAAGCCGCCTTCGCCGGAGAGTCACAGGCGAACCGGCGCTATCTCTACTTTGCCGGCAAGGCCGACGTTGAGGGCTACAACGATGTCTCAGCGGTATTCCGTTCCACCGCCGAAGGCGAGACCGGCCATGCCCACGGGCATCTGGAGTACATGGAGGCGGTGGGGGACCCGGCCACGGGGCTGCCCATTGGCAGCACCAGCGATAACCTGAAGTCGGCCATCGCCGGGGAAACCCATGAGTACACCGATATGTATCCGGGCATGGCGAAAACCGCCCGGGCCGAGGGCTTTGGCGAGATTGCCGACTGGTTCGAGACCCTCGCCAAGGCCGAGCGCTCCCATGCCAACCGTTTTCAGAAGGCTCTGGACGGCCTCGGTAAGTAACCCTGTCAGCACTGCAGTCCCGGGGCGGGTGCCGCCCCGGATTCCAGCCTATCGAGAGGAGCCAACCATGCAATTGCTTACGCGAGAAAGCCTGATGAGTCTTGAACAGTATGCTGCCCGGCGGCCGCAGTTTCGCGCGGAAGTCCTGGCACACAAGCGCGATCGCAGCCTTGCACTCGGGTCGCACGCCACGCTTTATTTCGAGGACCGCCTGACGGTCCAGTATCAGGTGCAGGAGATGCTGCGCATCGAGCGCGTCTTCGAGCCGGCTGGCATCGAGGAGGAGCTCGTGGCCTACAACCCTTTGATACCCGATGGCCGTAACTGGAAGGCCACGTTCATGATCGAATACGAGGACATCTGGGAACGGCGTGCAGCGCTGGCGCGTCTCGTCGGCATCGAGCACGAAGTGTGGGCGCAGGTCTGCGGCTTCGAGCGCGTGTATGCGGTTGCCGACGAGGACCTCGAGCGCACCACCGGCGACAAGACTTCATCGGTGCACTTTCTGCGTTTCGAGCTGACTCCGGCGATGGCGGCGGCCGTTCGGCGCGGCGCGGCGATCGCCATGGGCTTGAGTCATGAGGCATATGCCTGCACCGTCGAGGCCGTACCCGAGAGCGTGCGCCGGTTGCTCGCAGCCGATCTCGACTGAGGCCTGTGGCCACCGTCTTGCTGATGACCGCTGGCCTGTGTTACGGTGCCTGCAGGGCAGGGGCTTGAATCGTTTGTGGGCGCGTTGTGCGCAAACCACCGGAGGATAGCATGACGTTACGCGGAAAAATGCTGTTTATGTTGCTAGCCATGGTAGCGGCCGCTGCCGCACCGGCGCAGGCCGATAGCTGGTATGCGGGTGCCGGGCTCGGTGTGGGGCACGCGGCGGATGCCGACAGCAATGTGTTCAGCTCCATAGCCATGCGGACGAACGGCGCTGTGCCGGTGGCCGGCAGTTACGATTCCAGTCACGGCCTGTTCCAGCTGTTCGGCGGTTTCCGCTTTGACCGTTACATTGCGGTCGAAGCGGGTTACGTCAATTTGGGGCGGTATACGCTCAACAGCATCTCCAGCCAGGGTGCAGGATTTGTGGGCATGAGCGAGACGGACCGGGTTGATGCGCTCTACGTTGCAGCGGTCGGCACCTATCCGGTCAGCCGGATCGTCTCGGTGTACGGCAAGCTGGGGCTGGCACATTCCCGCGACAAGGAAACCTGTTTCGTCACCGGAAGCGTCTGTCCGTCCGCGAGTGATACGGCGGACGAGCCGATGATCGGTGTCGGTGCCGAGTTTCCCTTTACCCCGGTGCCCTGGCATCCCCACTGGGCCCTGCGGGTGGAGTACGACATATACCCGAGCGTCGGCGGCAGCGCTGAGTACACTTCCGGCACCTTCAATCTGGTGACAGCCGAAGGTCTGTACGAGTTCTGAGTCGGGTGCCGGTCGGGCGTTTTGCTGCCGGCTGCCCGCAGGGGCGCCTTATTTGCGCCCCGAATGACCGAAGCCGCCGCCACCGCGGCCGCTTTCCTCAAACTCTTCCACAACGTGGAAGTCCACCTGCACTACCGGTACAAACACCATCTGTGCAATCCGTTCTCCCGGCTCAATGACGAATTGCTCCCGTCCCCGGTTCCAGCAGGAGACCAGCACCTGACCCTGGTAGTCGGAGTCGATCAGCCCCACCAGGTTGCCCAGTACGATGCCGTGTTTGTGACCCAACCCGGAACGCGGTAGCAGCACCGCAGCCAGATGTGGCAGTCCGATGTGGATGGCGATGCCGGTCGGAATGAGGTGCGTCTCTCCCGGTCCGACCGGCAGTGGACCATCGATGCAGGCGCACAGGTCCACGCCCGCGGAGCCGTCGGTGGCATAGCGCGGCATTGGAAATCTACTGCCGATGCGCGAGTCGAGAATTTTCAGCTGAATTTTTTGCATGGTACAGGACGGCGATGTGGTGGATCAGTTCGCGTGCGGCCGCGGCTTTTGAGAGCAGGGGCAGTGCCAGCGTTCCCCGCTCATCGATGAGCACCAGGCGGTTCTCATCCGCCTCGAACCCGCTGCCAGGCTGACCGACGATATTCGCGGCGATCAAATCAGCGCGCTTGGCCCGCAGTTTCGCGGTGGCGTTCAGTTCGAGGTCGGAGGTCTCAGCAGCAAAACCGACCACAAGCGGGGCCGGATCGAGCGCCGAGACGCTTGCCAGGATGTCGGGGGTGCGGACCAGGTTCAGGCTCAAGCTGTCAGCGGTCCGCTTTATCTTGCCGGACGCCGCATGGGCCGGCCGGTAGTCGGCGACCGCGGCGGCGCCTACGAAAATCTGCGCGCTGGTGATGTGCTGCTGTACTGCATCGAACATTTCCTGCGCCGTCATCACGCGGATGCAATCCACCCGCTCGGGTGGTGTGAGCGCGGTGGGGCCGGTTACGAGTGTAACGCGTGCTCCGGCTTCCATGGCCGCCGTCGCCACCGCATAGCCCATCTTGCCGGAACTGCGATTGGTAATTATGCGCACCGGATCGATGGGCTCCCAGGTGGGGCCAGCAGTTACGAGCACGCGCAGTCCGGCCAGTTCGCCCGTTTCAAACATGGCCGCGGTGAGAGCGGCCAGTTCCTCGGCCTCGAGCATCCGTCCGGGGCCGGTTTCGCCACAAGCCTGGGCGCCGCTGGCTGGACCGAAAAGCCTGATCCCGTTGTTCTGCAGCGTGGAGAGATTGGACTGGGTTGCCGGGCTGGTCCACATCTGCCGATTCATCGACGGTGCCACAGCCACAGGTGCCTCGGTCGCAAGGCACAGCGTACTGAGCAGGTCGTCGGCGATCCCTTGCGCGAGCTTCGCAATGAAGTTGGCGCTTGCCGGCGCCACCAGCACCCCGTCGGCCCAGCGCGCGAGTTCTATATGATCCATCCCCGACTCGGCCTGGGTGTCGACAAGCTGGCGGTGCACGGGATGGCCGCTCACGGCCTGCATCGTCAGGGGGGTAATGAATTCGGTTGCCGCCCGGGTCATTACCACGCGCACCTCGGCGCCTGCATCGCGCAGCCGCCGCACCGTCTCGGCGCTTTTGTAGGCGGCAATGCCGCCGGTTACGCCCAGCACGATGTGTTTGTTTGTCATCGGAATCATACGATATTAGAGTGTACTTTGGGTGGCCAGGCAAATACATAGCCATTGCCCCGGGACCGGATCCGTCCGGCCCGCCCCGCGGGATGCGGGGGCAAGATGCCGCCACCGGCGTGTCTCGCCGGACATCGTTACCACACAGCGGAGGTGAGGCATGACGATCCGTGAATGGCCGGTCGACGAGCGGCCGCGGGAGAAGCTTCTAAAAGACGGCGCCCGGATTCTCTCGGACGCCGAGCTGCTCGCGATCTTTCTGCACACGGGGATTCGCGGGAAGACCGCGGTCGACCTGGCGCGCGAATTGCTGACCCGCTTCGGAGGATTGCGGGAGCTGTTGCTGGCCCCGCGCGGGGATTTCTGTTCTCTGCCTGGACTGGGCGATGCCAAGTTTGCGCAAATCCAGGCGGCACTGGAAATCGGTCGACGCCACCTCGAGCAGGAGCTGCGCCGCGGCAGCGCCCTCAATTCGCCGCAGGATACGCAGAGCTATCTGCGTGCGTGCCTTCGTGACCGGCCCTATGAGGTATTCGGCTGTCTGTATCTGGACAACCGGCACCGGGTACTGGCGTTTGAAGAGCTGTTCCGGGGGACACTCAATGGAACGGCTGTCTATCCGCGCGAAGTCGTGCGACACGCCCTGGTCCGGAACGCGGCCGCAGTGATCCTGGTGCATAATCATCCATCCGGTGTTGCCGACCCGAGCCGGGCGGACGAAGCGCTCACCCAGCGGCTCAAGGAAGCGCTGTCGCTGGTCGATATCCGGGTGCTGGACCACCTAGTCATCGGCGACCGGGATGTGGTGTCGTTCTGTGACCGGGGGCTGCTGTAGGGGCCGGGTCGTGTGGTGGCCGGTCTCCGGGGGGCGCCGCACCGGGCGGGCGTTGTTACCGGGCGGTTCTTCGGGACCGGCGGCGACGTCCCGGCGGTTGCCGGAACGGCCGCAGGCTGCATTTTGGCCGGACCTGCCGGCCCCTGAAGGCGGGATCCACCCGTCCTGTAAGCGCCAAAGTACCGGGTTTTCCCGCCGAGAGCCGGGGGTCTTACCGGACGCAAGGGGGCCGGGTCGCCCTGCCCGGTGTGCTGACTGGGGGCTATCCGTACGGCCGGGAATTTGGTATAAAGTCGAGCTTTTCCCGCCAGCGGGATGTGTGGAGAATCCAGTATGTCGAAAGTCTGCCAGGTCACCGGGAAGCGTCCCATGAGGGGCAACAATGTTTCCCACGCCAACAACAGGACCAAGCGCCGTTTCCTGCCCAACCTGCACTATCGGCGTCTGTGGGTGGAGAGCGAGAAGCGCTGGGTGAGCCTGCGCCTGTCGACCAAGGGTCTGCGCACGCTTGACAAGAACGGCATCGACAGCGTGCTGGCCGATATTCGCGCGCGCGGCGAGAAGGTCTAAGGGGAACAGCCATGGCCAAAGCGGTACGAGAGAAGATCAAGCTTGTGTCGAGTGCGGGCACCGGCCACTACTACACGACGACCAAGAACAAGCGAACCAGTCCGGACAAGATGGAGATGAAGAAATACGATCCGGTGGTGCGCAAGCACGTTTCCTACAAGGAAGCGAAGATCAAATAGCACTGTATAGCGCAGTGGTGTCCATGTCAGAGCCCGGCCCGAGAGCCGGGCTTTTTTGTTGTGGCAGGTCTTCTTAGCCGGGAAGTGCAGCCATGCGGGCGATGAACGCCGTCTTGGCGGAAAGCTCCAAGGAACACGTCCACTTGTAAGCCAGATTGAGGTTTGCTGCACAAGCGTACACCCCATGACCGCATACGACGGCGATCGGGTGATGGGCAAGCGCTGATGCGACGCCGCCTGGAGCCTCGGCCAGGTAACGATCGTAGGGTATCCGGATCACGGGTACGCGCGGAAAATACAGCTGTCCCTCAAAATCCCGCGGCTCGAAGTCATGCCCGTTCAAGGTGAGCGCCACGGTGTGGGGCCCATGGCTGTGGAGTACCGCGGCGGCCGCGGGGTTGGCCCGGTAGACCTCCAGGTGCAGGGGCGCATCCAGTGACGCGCCGCTTCCGATACGACCATCGAGGTGACACTCGACCAGCGCTTCCGGGACGAGCGTATCGGCGCAGGCCCCGGTGGGCGTAACCCAGATGCGATCCCCGGTGCGTACTGATGCATTGCCGCTGTGGGAGTCGTTGAGTCCGTACTGGCGCAGCCAGCGATAATATTGAACCAGCTCCTGTTTTGTCTGCACGCGCGCACTCCAGAATAAGCCCGGTCGTGCCGGCCCGCCCTGCTGTCGGCAGGGGTGGCGGCTGTGGTGTCCGTCACCAGCGCCGCGCTGAATGGGCGGCAACCGGCGCGCCAGTATACCCGGAAAATGGACAACAACGCCGCGTTGTCGTATAAAAGGCGTCGCACAGCGAGGCAATGAAGCAGTATGGTGCCGGTCTCGGCATTGCGGGATCGGGCGGTGGCTAGACACCGAGGCATACGGGAAAGGTCAGTTGTGTACCCACTGAATCAGCAAGTTTTGCGGACCGACGTGGCGGGCATGCCGCTCGAATGGATAGACTATCAGGACGCGGCCCGCATCTATCATCTTGGGCAGGTGGCCTACAGTTGCGGCATTCCGCTGTATCGGATTCACGGCGGCTATAGCGCCAGCACCGGCCGGCGCAGCGTTATCGAGGTCAACTCGATAATCGCCACCCTCGGGGATCATGCCTACCTGAAGTCGCGTGAGCATTACGTTCCACCGCTCAGCAACCCTGCGCTGTTCGCGCGTGACGCGCACCTGTGCATGTACTGCGGGGCCCAGTTTTACGCGCACGATTTGTCCCGTGACCATATCACGCCCCTCAGCAAGGGTGGCACCGACACCTGGATGAACGTGGTGACGGCGTGCAAGCGCTGCAACAATCATAAGGCCGGCGCAACGCCCGAGGAGGCTGGGCTGACGCTGCTTGCTGTGCCGTTCACTCCCACCCACGCTGAATATGTTTATCTGCAGGGCCGGCGCGTGCTGGCCGACCAGATGGAATTCCTGCTGGCACACTTTCCCCGCAGCAGCCCGCTGCACAAGCGCCTGTCGCGCAGACGCTAGCCCGCCGATCCGCCGCCGGTGTCCTGCTGACGGCGCGGGCGACGGCCTGCAAGGATTTCAGCCAGACTTCTTGAGAGGTTGCGGGCGATGGATCGCGTAGCCCTGCACATAGTCGATGCCCATCGCTGCCAGGCATTCGTGGATTTCCGGGTTTTCCACATACTCGGCGATGGTCTGCACGCCCATTTCGCGGGCGATGTAGGCAATGGACTCGATGATGCGGCGGTCGAGGGATGATCGGACCACCTCCCGTACCAGGCCGCCGTCGATTTTTATGAAGTCGACCGGCAGGGCCTTGAGGTAGGAAAACGACGACATACCGCTGCCGAAATCATCGAGGGCGAACTTGAAGCCGAGTTTCCTGAACTCGGTTATGAACCGGCCCACCCGCTCCAGATCGCGTACGGCGACGCTTTCGGTGATTTCGAAACAGACCGCGTGTGGCTGCACATCATTCGCCAGTATCTGTTCTTTGAGAAATCCGTAGAACGTGTCATCGTTCAGGCTCGCGCCTGAGAGGTTGATGGTGGTGATGCTGCTGTGGGCGCCTGCCTCCGGTCGCACCGACTTTCGCCCCCGCAGGTAGTTGTCCTCGAACACATGCCGGACCACCCAGCGATCGATGGCGGTCATCATGTTGTACTTGATGGCTGTGGCCATGAATTTGCCCGGTGCCACGATCTGGCCGTTCGCGTCAATCATGCGCAGCAGTATTTCCTGGTGCATGATTCCGTCGGCCCTGTTTGCCGCCAGGACAATGTTCTGGAAGTAGAGGCAGAACCGGTCCTGGTCGAGCGATGCGGTAAGCGCCGATACCCAGTTCATGTCCGAGTGCAGTTTCGTGATCGTGCCATCGTCGGCATACCGCGCCACGTGATTGCGTCCGCGTTCTTTTGCTGCATAACATGCGGCATCGGCCCGCATCATGACCGCCAGGCCATCCTTTGAGCTGTCGTCGATTTCGGCCACTCCTATGCTGGCGGCGAGACGGATGGTGCGATCCTGCCAGACGAACCGGAAGGACGAAAACGCCTCCTGGATGAGCGCGGCGATTGCCATTGCCTCGGCACTGCTGCAGTCGTTGAGCAGAACCGCAAATTCGTCGCCGCCGAGGCGGCAGATGGTATCGTGTCCGCGCACGGTATTGCGCAGAACGATGGCGACCTGCTGTAGCAGTTCGTCGCCGGCGGAGTGGCCGCAGGTATCATTGATCAGCTTGAACTGGTCAAGGTCGAGGCACAGCAGCGCGTGCTTTTGCCCGTGCGGGCGGGCGGACTGCGTCAGATTTTCCAGGTGAGCCATGAATCCCCGGCGGTTGAGCAGGCCGGTCAAATCATCGCGCAGCGCCTGCTGCTCGAGCCGCAGCTGTGCCAGCTTCTGCTGCGTGATGTCGCGCACCACAGCGATGACCATGTCGCCGCACCCGACGTCTACCCGGTTCATGCTGATTTCGACCCAGCGCGGTTGGCCGTTGGGCGGATGGATGGGGCATTCGAAGCGCGCCACCTTTCCGGTGATGGCGTCGGAAAATCGGGCGGCAAAGATCTCCTGGGAGGATGTCGGTCCGAGAAACTCGGTAATGGGCATGCGCCGGTTGTGGGCCGTCAGCCGCTCCTCGGTCTCTCCCAGCCATTCGGCCATGGTGCGGTTGGCGACGAGAAATTTCTGTTCATCACACAGTACGAAAATGCCGTCATTCGCGCTGTCCAGGTAGGCGCGCATGAGACCGAGATAGAACGCGGCGTCCTGATGCTCGGGCGATGAGGTATTGCCCTCTTTGTTGGCGTATTTGGTCATTCGGCGGAAAGTGGTGGAGAAACAGGACGTGGTGGAGAGACGGCGTAAACCGGCTGATATTCCATCCTGATGTCGCGCTGCCGTCCCGCGGCACAGGGCACTGCCCAGGGGCGGCCCCATTCCGGGTTCCTTTGGCACAAAAATACCCCATCCCTGCGCGGAAAATCAGCGTTTTTGGCCATGCGGGTTCCCACGTTCTGCCTTCCATGCAGCGGTTTTTTTGCCGTAGACATATAGTAGAAGCAAGAAATATGCCGGATCGCGGGCTTTGCGGGATCCCGGGCCAGTATGTCCGTGCGGCGTGCGATTGGGGTCGGGCGCATCCGCCTTACGGCCAGTCCAGCCGCATCCGGCCCGTCGTCGCGCTCGGCCACATCCACGGCGGTCGATACTCAAAGAGGGGGTGTGAACCGGTCGTCCAGGGATGGTCCGGGTGATGAGACGGTCGTCTCTGCGCAGTACCCGGACATCTCATATGCCGCCGCGGCCGGCGGCCAGCGCCGACCCAGCGAAGCGGGTCAGGCGCGGATTCTCGGGGTCATCGGCGTAAACGCAAAAGCCTTTTCTCCCGAATCGTCTGGCCGACGGCGATCTGCCAGGCGGCAAGGACGCGGTGCTGGCCACGGTGACAAACGACAAGACGGCGCAGCGGGGCAGTCCTGACTCCAGGCAGTTCCGTGCACTGCGGACGATCTGCCCCAACAGTGCGTCGGTACGGCCGTACCTAGGCCGCCGTCCGTGCGAGCGTGCATCCGCGCAGCTTGCGCGCGAAATCATGCAAGGCGTGAATCCGTGTTTCTTCCGCCTCACGGCACCAGTCCTGCAGGGCCCGCAGCAAATGCTCCTGGGTTGTGGCCGAGCGATGCCAGATATCCTGCAGTTTCTGCTTCATGGTGTAGACCGTATGCAGATTCTGGTAGCGCTCCAGGGCGCGCTGGAGCCACTCGCTGCTTCGCTGGTCGAGCAGGCGTCCCTCGCGCACCATCAGGCGACGCGCCCGCTTGAGCAGTGTCCGCGATACGCGGTCACGGCGGTCGGCCCTGAGGAGTTCTTCATGGTGGACGGCGCGCAGGACCTCGCGGGCAAACTGTGCCATCAGCGCAAAGCGGTTAGCGATGACTGCGCGCACCGTGTCGAGGTCAATGTGCTCCTTGCCGGCATCGAAGGCCAGCGCCGGCGGCACCTTGCGAACCCGCGCGAGCCCCACCGCCTCCATCAGACGGATGTACATCCAGCCGATGTCGAATTCCCACCATTTGGATGAAAGCTTGGCCGAGCTCGCGAAGGTGTGGTGATTGTTGTGCAGCTCCTCGCCGCCGATCAGGATGCCCCAGGGGACGATGTTGGTGCTCGCGTCGGCAACCTCGAAATTGCGGTAACCCCAGAAATGTCCGATGCCATTGATCACCCCGGCCGCCCAGAACGGAATCCAGGCCATCTGGGTGATCCAGATGAGCGTGCCGGCGGCCGCGCCAAAGAGCAGCAGATCGATCACGAGCATGGCTGCCAGACCAAGTTGAGGATGAGGCGTGTAGATATGGTGTTCCAGCCAGTCGTCCGGTGTTCCATGTCCGTAACGCGCCAGCGTCTGCGCGTTTCGGGCCTCGCGGTGGTACAGGGTTGCCCCCAGCCACAGCACCTTGTGAATGCCGTGCTGCTGCGGGCTGTGCGGATCCTCAGCCGTCTCGACCTTGGCGTGATGCTTGCGATGTACCGCGGCCCATTCCTTGGTCACCATGCCGGTGGTGAGCCACAGCCAGGCGCGGAAGAAATGGCTGGCAACGGGATGCAGATCCAGAGCCCGGTGCGACTGGTGACGATGAAGAAAGATGGTGACGCTCGCGATGGTGACGTGTGTCAGGGCAATGGCGGCGACCACGTAGCCCCACCAAGGCAGGACAATCAATCCGTGGAACATGGGGTTCTGGACTCCTGGACGTAAAGGGGGTTCACGGCAGTTCTCTTAGCTCCTGCAGTAATGGTAGCAGGCGTGCGGATAATCAAGGGGTCTGCGTATTCTACCGACAAGTCCTGCGAGCGTCGATGGGTCGGCCAGAATCCGCTGCTATCGCTACTTCATCGGGATTTCACGTCGCTGCCACGGCGTCGCAATCCATTCTGGATAGGATCGTCTGCCAGAAGCTCCCCGCCGGGGAGCCGTTCGCACAAGGAGTTTTGCGATGTACATCCAGGCCAGGAAGTGGGCCCGCATGGCCGCCGTAGGTGCGGCGATCGCGGGAATGCTGAACACGCAAGCACTGTACGCCGGCGAATTCAATTGGAACGACAATGCCACAACCACCCCGATCAAGCACGTCATCTTGATCATCGGGGAGAACCGCTCGTTTGACCAGGTCTTCGGAACCTTCCAGCCCAATCCGGGACAGCATGTCTGGAACCTGCTGAGTAAAGGTATCGTCAATGCCAACGGCAATCCGGGACCGAACTTCAAGGACGCCGCGCAGTGGCAGGCGAGCGACATGGGGTCCTACAGCATTCATCCCCAGAAGACTGCGGCCTATGGTGTCCTGCCGCCCGTCAACGTTGGTGGCACCCCCGCCGTGGCGCCCTTTGCCACCGCTGCCGCTGCGGCGGCGGTCGAGCCGGCGCTGCCCGCTGCGAGCTACGGCCTGCTGACCACCGGTGGCAGTGGACTGGCGGCCGGTACGCTGGTTGATCCACGCTTTCCGGCGGATCTGCCGGATGGGCCCTATGACATCACGCACTATCTTTCCTATGACGACTACACCGCCAGCCCTGTGCACCGCTTCTTCCAGATGTGGCAGGAGGCCGACTGCGATCTGAGTACGGCCAGCGCAGCAAACCCGAGCGGATGTCAGAAAGACCTGTTTGCCTGGGTCGAGGCAAGCGTTGGAGCCGGCAGCAATGGCGCGTCACAACCCTCAGACTATGCCGAGGACGGCCATCATGAGGGAGCGATTTCGATGGGCTTCTACAATGTCGCCGCCGGTGACGTAAGCTACTTCGATGAGCTCGCGCATGAGTATGCCCTGAGCGACAACTATCATCAGGCCGTGATGGGCGGTACCGGGGCGAATCACATTGCCATCGGTTATGGCACGGCGATCTACTATGCCGGGGCCAACGGCCGTCCAGCCACTCCGCCATCAAACCAGATTGAGAACCCCGACGCCCAGTCTGGCACCAACAATTTCTACACCCAGGATGGCTACAGCGGGGGCTCATACGTCGACTGTTCCGATCCGTCCGCCCCGGGCGTCTCCTCGATACGCAATTATCTCTCGAAGCTGCCATACCCGGTGTTCCGCCACGGGGACTGTGCTCCCGGAGCGTATTACCTCGTCAACAACTACAACCCGGGCTATCTGGGTACCGGCGCGCCCGCGCCTCTCGGAGCGAATGACTTCACCGTGCCGCCGACCCGCCAGCAGAATCTGGGCCTGCTGCTGTCCCGCCACCATATTTCCTGGGGTTACTATGGTGAGGGCTGGGCGCATGGGACAGAGACTGGCGAGAACTCGACATACTGCAACATCTGCAATCCATTCCTCTATTCGACGCAGATCATGACCAACCCCAGGTTGCGGGCGAATCTGCACGGCATCCGCGCCCTGTACACCGCAATCGCACAGAGCAGCCTGCCGGCGGTCACGATCGTCAAACCGGATGGCTATCTCGACGGGCACCCGGCTTCGTCGAAGTTTGACCTGTTCGAGGCCTTCTGTCAGAAGATCATCGATCAGGTCAAGGCCAACCCGACGCTGTGGGCAAATACCGCCATCTTCATCACCGTCGACGAGGGCGGAGGTTACTATGACTCGGGCTACATCCAGCCAGTTGACTTCTTTGGCGACGGCACCCGTATCCCGCTGCTGGTGGTCTCGCGCTTCTCGCGCGGAGTGGGCATGGTCCACACCTACGCCGATCACGTCTCTTTCGACAAGTTCGTCGAGGCGAACTGGCGTCTGCCCCCGATCTCCGGCCGTTCGCGCGACAACCTGCCGAATCCGGTCACCGCTCCGGGCAACCCCTATGTTCCGGTAAACGGTCCGGCCATCGGCAACCTGATGACCATGTTCCGGTTCGATCAGCGCTGAACCGCCACTAAGAGGGCGAGGAGGAGGGCGGCGGCATGGCGACATGTCGCCGCCTTTTTTTTGTGTGATCCCGGCAGACCGGAATCGGTCGGACAGGTATTTCCGGTAGAGATGCCGACGGCATCGCGTTATGATCACCGCACCCTGCAGTCTGTCTTTGAGGTGAAGAATGGGGCCGCCACTGACTCCGCTTCTGGCCGCCGATATCGTGATTGAGCTCGTAGACCGCGAAGCGCGTCCGGTCGTGCTCATAGAGCGGAAGAATCCCCCGTACGGCTGGGCCTTGCCCGGAGGGTTTGTGGACCGTGGGGAGAGTGTGGAGGCGGCTGCTGTGCGCGAGGCGCTCGAGGAAACCGGGCTGGAAGTGCAGCTGCGGCAGCTGCTTGGATGTTATTCAGACCCGGGGCGGGATCCGCGCGGTCATACGGCATCGATTGTGTATGTCGGTGAGGCGCGTGGCGAGCCGGTGGCGCAGGACGACGCGGCGGCCGTGCGGCTGTTTGTTCCCCCCGATTTCCCGCAGGTTCTTGCATTCGATCACGCCAAGATTTTGAGCGACTACGTGGCGTACCGCCTCCGCGGCGAGATTCCTGCCCCCCGTTCCTGAGACCGGGGTTCGGTGGCAGAGACGGATGCTTGGGGCGTGGCGCGATATTCCGTTGATGCAGAGCGGCGTGAATGGCCACAGTTCGCGTGTTCGCAGACTTTCCGGCGTCTGACTTGGAGGGTGTTTCAGCTGCCCGGCCATCCCCATGACATCGTCAGCCTTCCCGTTGGGCAGGAAACCGGGGGCCGTCCAGTCCGTCCATAGCGGCAACCGTCAGCCCTTATTCGCGCCGGCAGGCTTCATCCACAATTCCGGACCCTCGAAAAAAAAGCCCGCTTATGCGGGCTGGAAGAGAGGAGAAATTGCGACGAATCAGGGTTTGATGTAGACGAAACCCTCCTGCTGGAGTCTGGCGATTTCCGCCACTCCGCTCGGCACGATGTCCACTTCCGACACACCGTAGAGGTCAGTCTGGTAATTGAGGTGCGCGCCCAGCAACGTGTTGTTGCAGACGCCGAACCTGACCCCCAGGGCCCTAAGCCCATCGATCGCGTTCCTTGCCTGCTCGTCCTGATCCGCAAGTCTGACCAGGGCCACGCCGTCGCCGTGCGTGATTACGATGATCTTGATCCGGCCCGCCCCGACTGCGTTGACGTGGTTCCGGATGTTGGTCAGCGCCCCTCTGAGCAATTTTGGGTCGCCGGAGTTGATATGGTATACCACTTTCTGGCTGGCGTATGCCGGTTCCTGGCTCATGGCACTTCCCGCAATGTCTGCATGGCGTTATGCACCGAGGCCGCTCCCGGAGTGCCGGTCAGACCTGAACGTAGATCCAGCCCTTCTGCTGCAGGCGGATGATCTGCGCCACGCCGGAATCGATGATAGTGGTTCCGGGCAACAGCTTGGTGTCGATACCCTCGCCGCCAAAGCGATTCAGCGTATTGAGGCAGGCCGCAAACTGCAGATTCTTGTAATGCTTCAGCATCGCGCTAACCATGTCCGGGTAGGGGGAGCGGGCAGCCAGCAGCAGGTTGAGTCCCTCGCCATTGGCGATCACTTCCACGCGCGCCTTCTGATGGGTGCGCTGGTATAAATTGAGCAGGTTGCGGGTCTCGTCCAGCACCTCCTTCATGTGCGCCGGATTGCCGCTGTTCAGGTTAAAGAGAACCTTGATGACCTGGCTGGCTGGCGTCGCCGCGCTCGCCACCATCTGTCCCGCATGTTCAGGCCTGGTGGCGGGTGAGGCCGGTGCCACCAGTGCCACCCGCGCGGATCCGCCCCAGTGGCCGATGTTGCTGGTGCTGCCCCGTTGCAGTCCACCTACCAGCACCACAACGCCCACCACCGCCGCCGCACCCCTCAGGAATCTCCGGTGTCGGTCGCCCGCGTGCCCTGCCCGGTCCGGCGAGCCGGCCGGGTTGGGCGGATTCTTGTATGCCATCTGCACCAGATCACGAACCTTGCGCAGTTCGCAGATCCGCCGGTTCATTGCCTCGTCCTTGTTGATCTCGATGTACAGCCGGCCCTTTTCATCAAGCGCCAGCTGATCATCGACGAACGCGTTCAGGTATTCGTCTGAAAATGGTCCTTCATTGTTCATGATTATTTAATTCTCCGAAGACGGGCTTCGCGCTTGGTCCCTATTGCGTTGAGGGCCTCCGCGCCACCGAATTCCGTGGAGAGCAGGCGCAGCAATGCGCTGCGTGCCCGACATAACCGGCTCATCACGGTTCCCACCGGTATGTCCAGCACGTTTGCGACCTCTACGTACGAAAATCCTTCCAGGTCCACAAGCGTGACAACCTGGCGCTGCCCTTCCGGCAGATGTTCGATGGTGGCGCGCACCTTGCGTACGATCTCGATCTGGCTGTGTTCGGTCTCCGGGGTGGAGTCGTGCGGCAGATCCAGCTCGTCGATGTCCTCGGTCTCGCGGTGGCGCCGGAAATGATCCCGGTAGCAGTTGGTCAGGATGGTGAAAAGCCACGCATCACGTGCCTTTACATCGCGCAGTTGTGAGGACTTCTGCATGGCCTTGGTCAGCGTCTCCTGCACCAGATCATCCGCCAGAGCGCGGTTGTGGCACCAGGCATAGGCCATGCGGTAGAGCCGGCCCCGCGCCTGTTCGAGCGAGTCCGCAAGATCACGACGCTGGCCAAACAGTTTGAGAAAATCCATATGGAGTTCTAACTCGTATCTGTTAAGGGTAAAGGACGGCCATCCGTGTAGCTTTATTCCAAACGCCCGTCTGTCCCCGGTGTTCTCCGGGGCACCAGAACCATTATATCCCTGACGCGGAGCGAATCAGCATGGATGCCGTGTCGCCGCCATCCTTGGCGACAATCCGTATCGGTATGTTGTGGCGGGCCGGCGCCAGCCAGGCGGTAAACTCCTTGCCCGGGCCGTGACGGGTCTGTTCCACCCAGTAGACCACGGTGGTGCGGAGCCGGCCGAGGGCGCTATCGACAGTCTCCGTGCGGAGGTAGCGGTACTTATAAAGTATGATCTGGCTGCCCGTGGTGATAGGGAGCTCTCGCAGTCGCCGTGTAGACGGCGGATGCAGCATGAGCTCGAAGATCACCGTGTTCTCGTCCTGCGTACCTGGCGGCAGGGCCTCGCTGCGCTGGTCGGCGTACCGGATTCGGGACCGGGTCCAGTCGAACCAGGCCTCCTTGCGGCGCTGGTCGCGCGCGCCGGTACGGTACTTCAGGTACTCCAGCGGATACACCTGGTCGTTGACGACCCGGAAGCGGCCCTGCTCGAACCATTGGAAGCGGGTGAGCAGGCGTGCGACGCCCGTCGGGAAGGAATGCAGGGTATAGCGGTAGGTGCCGTCCGAATCCCGATCCAGGGTGCGAACGCTGATACCTATGGGTATGGGCCCGTAGTAGACCTCATAGTTGAGCACCATGTGATTGGGGAACGGGGCCGCACGCGGGGCCTGGGCAAGGACGCTGAATGTGGCCAGCAGAAGCACTGCCGGCAGGACCCGGACCAGGGTAGTGGCTTTTATCATGGGACCGATCCCTCCGGGTGCATGCACGGCCGGCCGTCGAGCAGCGCGCGTCCCTGTTCCAGCCCCAGACGGCCCTGCGCGAACCAGCGGATCGCTTCGGGCAGTATGCGGTGTTCCTCCTTGAGTACCCGCACCGCCAGCGTCTGGGCATTATCGTCTGCCCGGACCTCGACCTGTGCCTGGATGATCACCGGGCCGCCGTCGACGTCCGGGGTCACGAAGTGGACGCTAGCTCCATGATAGCGCACGCCGGCCTGCAGCGCGCGCTCGTGTGTGTGCAGGCCCTTGAACTGGGGCAGCAGGGATGGATGCACGTTGATCAGTCGTCCGGAGTAATGACGGACAAAATCGCTGCCGAGCACGAGCATGAATCCGGCAAGCACCACGAGCGCGGGGGCGCGGGCGTCAATCTCCTCCATGAGCGCCTTCTCGAAGAGCGCCCGTGCCGGGAAGCGGCCGGGATCAACGATGACCGCCGGCAATCCGGCGTCGCGGGCGCGATCCAGCCCCTGGGCGCCGGGACGGCTGCTGATCACCGCCCGGATGTCCACCGGCAGATCGCCGCGCTGCTGCTGCTCGATGATAGCCTGGAGATTGGAGCCGCGACCCGAGATCAGGACGACGACCGGTAGTTGCGCGATCATTCCACCATGACGAGCTCGCTTTCGCCGTCGTGTGCCTCCACATGACCGATGACGAATGCCTTTTCGCCCGTCTCCGCAAGGATGCGCATGGCGTTGTCCGCATCGGACGCCGCGATGGCGACCACCATTCCCACGCCGCAGTTGAATGCGCGGTACATTTCCCCGCTTGCCACGTTTCCGCCTTCCTGCAGCCAGTCGAAGACGGCCGGCCGCGCCCAGGCGCGGCTGTCAACCACCGCGCGCGTGCCGCTGGGCAGAACCCGCGGCACGTTTCCAGGCAGCCCGCCGCCGGTGATGTGCGCCAGCGCGTGTACCGGCAGGCTGCCGAGCAGGCGCAGCAGTGGCCGGACATAAATGCGCGTCGGTGCCAGCAGTGCGTCTCCCAGACTGCCCTGCCCGAAGCGCTCGTCAAGACGGGCATTGCGCTCGCGCAGTATCCTGCGGATCAGGGAATAGCCGTTGGAATGCGGCCCGCTGGAGGCAATGCCCAGTAGGACGTCGCCCGGCCGCACGGCTGTGCCGTCTATGATGCGTGATTTTTCCACCACGCCGACGCAGAAGCCCGCGAGATCGTAGTCCCCGTTGGCATACATGCCCGGCATCTCGGCGGTTTCGCCACCAACGAGCGCGGCGCCGGCCTGCCGGCAGCCTTCGCCGATACCGGCAATGACCGCTTGCGCCACCGCCAGGTCGAGTTTGCCGGTGGCGAAATAGTCCAGAAAGAACAGCGGCTCGGCTCCCTGCACGACGATGTCGTTCGCGCACATGGCCACAAGATCGATTCCAATGGTATCGTGCCGTGCGCTCTCGATGGCGAGTTTCAGCTTGGTGCCGACCCCGTCGGTCCCGGAAACGAGCACCGGTTCCCGGTATTGTCCCGGCGGGATCTGGAACAGCGCGCCGAATCCACCCAGCCCCGCCAGCACGCCGGCGCGCCGGGTGCTGGCCGCAATCGGCTTGATGGCCTCCACCAGGGCGTCACCGGCTTCGATGTCGACGCCAGCATCACGGTAGGTGAGGGGGGTATTTTGAGATTTGTCCACGAGAGCCTCCAGGGCACGGACGCAATGGTAGGCTGCCATAGCCGGGGCTGCAAACCTTGACTTCCCGCCTTGGCTTCGCATAGCGTGGATGGCGCGCGCGGGAACGCAGGCCGTTTGCGCGCGGGCCGCCCCTGGGGCGACACCCCCCCCGGTGCGCGTGATCACCGGTGGTCCCCTCACCAATGCACCGGTTGCCGAACTTATGCTGTATCTGTCACAGCTGCCCAACGCGATCACGCTTTCCAGGATAGCGTTGGTGCCAGCCCTGATTCTCGCGCTGAAGAGCCGCCATTTCGGGACCGCCCTGGCGATATTCCTTACGGCCGGCGTTTCCGATGCGCTCGATGGTTTTTTGGCCAAGCGCTTTAACATGACGAGCCGCCTCGGGGCGATCCTCGATCCGGCGGCTGACAAGATCCTGCTGGTGAGCGCGTATGTCATGCTCACCATCCTGCAGTATATTCCCTTCTGGCTCATGCTCGGTGTGGCGTTCCGTGACCTGCTGATTGTCGGCGGCTACCTTGTGTATGCCTCGCTGTACGGCCCGGTTACCATGCGTCCGAGCTATCTCAGCAAGGTCAACACGCTGATGCAGATATCGCTGGTCTGCATCATCCTGGCGCAGCACGCCATGGGCCTTGCGCTCTTCGGTCTCGACCGCGTTCTCGATTACGTGGTGCTGGCCACCACGGTCGCTAGCGGCCTGCATTATCTGTGGATCTGGGGGGTTATGAAGGATGTGGTGCCGGTCAAGCCGTCCGGGACGATGTCCCGGGCAGCCGGTGACCGGCCGGGGCGGGGTCGGTAGTGAACGCGACGCAGCGGCCCTGGGTCTGGTGGGCGGTCGCAGCAGTGGGTGCAGGGGTGCTCCTGCGTCTGCTCGGGCCGGTGCTCACGCCCTTCCTGCTCTCCGCGCTGCTTGCCTATATCGCCAGCCCCCTGGTGGCGTGGCTCGAGCGCCGGCATGTACCGCGGGTTTTCGGGGTCGTTATCGCATTCGCACTGCTGGCCGCGATTTTGGTCGGTCTGGTCGGAGGGCTTATCCCGGAGCTGCAGAAGCAGATGGGCGCATTTGCCGCCCGGATGCCGGGGTACATGGTCGTGGTCCAGAAGCGCTGGCTGCCCTGGATCAGCCGGATCATCGGTGGGCCGCCGCATCTGGACATGAACGCCCTCAAGAAGGCGCTCGCACAGCACTGGCGTGATGTGGGCAGCATTGCCGGACTGTTCCTCGGGTACGTGGGTCGCTCCGGTGCGAGCCTTGCGGGCGTAGTGCTGGATGTTGTCCTGGTGCCGGTTGTGACGTTCTATCTGCTGCGTGACTGGGACCGCATCCTGGCCCGGGTGCCGGCTATCCTGCCAGAGACCAGCCGGGCGGCGGCGGTTGCGTTTGCCCGTGAGACGGACCGGGTTCTCTCGGCGTTGCTGCGCGGTCAGCTCTCGGTGATGCTGGCCCTGTCAGCCGTTTATTCGGTCGGTCTGTGGTTCGTCGGCGTCGAGCTTGCGCTGCCGATCGGCCTGCTGGCCGGAGTCGCGAGCTTTGTTCCGTATCTGGGCTTCCTCACGGGACTGGTGACCGCCGGACTGGCCGCCTGGCTGCAGTTCCAGCATGTGTCGGTGCTGGTCTGGGTGGCCGTAGTCTTTGGCATCGGGCAGGCGCTCGAGAGCATGGTGCTGACGCCGCACCTGATCGGCGGACGCATCGGCCTGCACCCGGTGGCGGTGATTTTCGCGATCATGGCCGGCGGACAGCTTTTCGGGTTCATGGGGGTATTGCTGGCGCTGCCGGGAGCCGCGGTTCTGCTGGTGGCCAGCCGCTATGTGCTGGCGCGCCGCGACCAGCGGGGCGGTGCCGGGCCGGCGGCGCAGCAGTGATCAGGCAATGGGGCAGTGGCCAGCAGCTGCCGCTGGATGTGCGGTTGCGCGATGGTTCATCGTTCGACAATTTCTACGACGGGCATAACCTCGAGGTCCTGACGCGCGTGCGGGCGGCGGCGCAGCGCGTGGCCGACGCGGGTCGCGGGCACAGGGCATTCGAGCAGATCTTCCTGTGGGGCGGGCGCGGATGCGGCAAGACCCACCTGCTGCAGGCGGCGGCGCGCCTTGTCCAGGAACGCGGTCTGACGCCTGCCTACGTGCCGCTCGGAATGAATGTCCCGTCGCCGTCCGATGTGCTTGAGGGTTTTGATGATTCGGGACTGGTCTGCCTGGACGATATCCAGGCTGTGGGCGGCCGGTTGCCGTGGGAGGCCGGGTTGCTGCAGCTCTACGAACGCCTGCGCGCGGCCGGCGGCCTGCTGCTGGTGACCGCGGATTCGAGCCCCGCATACCTCGGGGCGGTGCTGCCGGATCTGGCGACCCGCATGGGGGCAGGCCTGGTCTACCGGCTCAGGCTGCTGGGGGATGAAGAGAAGCTGGCTGCGCTGCGGTTGCGCGCGCGCAACCGCGGGCTGGAAATGAGTGAGGAGGTGGCGCGCTATGTGCTCTCGCGCTATCCGCGCGATCCGCACGCGCTGTTCAGGCTGCTCGACCGCATCGACCACGCCTCCCTCGCGGCGCAGCGACGTCTGACGATTCCGCTGCTGCGGGCCATTCACGACGAAGACGGGGCGTAGGCTGCGAGGTGGGTCCGGCCCTGTATTGATTACCTGGTCCCGTCAGGCAGCTCGCCCACACGCAGGCGTGCGTAAAATGGGGCGCTCAGTACGAACACCGATGACAGGGCGGTCTCGGCCACCGCGCAGCTGAAGATGTCGTGGATCGAAAACGGCTGGTGCCGGTAGGTGTAGGTGAGCACCACCCCCTCTGTCAGGTACAGAAGCACCAGCAGGCTCGCCCAGGCATAGGTATAGGGTTTGCCGTGCAGCAGACCGAACAGGGGGAGCAGCAGCGGCAGCGACTTGATGGTCAGCCACAGTTCCGGCGGGGCGTCGGTGGCCGGCGCGAGCCAGCCCTCCCACAGTACCGTCAGGCCGATCAGGGCGATATAGCTGATGACGCATATGAAATAAAGCGCGCGCGTGCGTGGCGACAGCGCGTGTTCAGTGGGGCGGTTCATGGGCCGCAAGGCTCCGGGCGACTGTGGCCAGACGCGTTCCCAGCGCCTGGGCGAGCTGCTTCTCTTCGGGCGACAACGGCCTGTCGTTGCCCGTGCCGGCAACATGGCTCGCACCATAGGGCGAGCCGCCGGTCACGGTTTTTCCCAGGGCCTCCTCGCTGTAGGGCAGGCCCAGGATCAGCATGCCGTGGTGCAGCAGTGGAAGCATCATGGACAGGAGCGTGCTCTCCTGCCCGCCATGCTGCGTTGCGGTCGAAGTGAATACGGCGGCCGGCTTGCCGACCAGCGTCCCCGACAGCCACAGCGGTCCCGTGCTGTCGAGGAAATGCTTTAACGGTGCCGCCATGTTGCCAAAGCGTGTCGGGCTGCCGAGCGCGAGTCCGGCGCAGTCCTGCAGGTCCTCGAGTGTCGCGTACGGGGCGCCGGCATCCGGGATGCTGCGGGCGTCGGGTTCGTGAGTCGGCCCGACCGGCGGAACCGTACGGATGCGGGCCCGCATCCCTTCCACTTTTTCGATGCCACGGGCGAGCTGGAGCGCCAGTTCTGCGACGGCGCCGTAGCGGCTGTAATACAGGACGAGCACGTCACTCATCAATTCGCTCTTCCAGCAATGTCCGATCGATCCGGTATCGGACGAATGGGCCGTGCCGGTGCACGGGGATGTCTTCGATCTTCAGGGCCGGCAGCCCTGAATCGGTGTGCGTCCACACACACCCGCCCCGGCCTGTCCCGTTGGCGGGCCATTTGTACCGCTTATCCGCACCGATACCGGTGCATGCCAGGTATCGGCGGTCCCGTGCCCGGCATTGTATCAGCAGACTTTACGGAAGCGTGTACGGCTGGAATCGATTATGAACACGCGATTTCTTGACATTCCCGCAATGGGAGTGCTAACTTTTTCGTAGGCCGATCTCGAATGTAGAACAATCAACCCCCGTTTCGGAGAAATACCAAAATGCGTAACAAGCTGGCGGGAGGCCTGAGAGCCTCTCTGTTCGTGGCGATTGCTGTGACCTTGGGTGCTTGCGCGACGACGCCGAAGCCGGAGGCAACTCCGCCCGCTCAGACCCCGGCAGCAACAACGGCTCCGGCGGCATCCTCGTCGGCGCCCCAGAGCCAGCCGGCCGCTTCCAGCAGCATGGCTTCCAGTTACCAGGTGAATCGCGGCGACTGCCTGTGGACTATTGCGGGCCAGAGCCAGATCTATGGCAACCCCTATGAATGGCCTCTGATCTACAAGGCGAACACCGCCGAAATCAAGCATGGTCCTGACCTGATCTTCCCGGGCCAGACATTCAGCATTGATCGCAATGCGTCCAGCGCCTCGGTCGATCGCGCCATGCACTACGCCAAGACGCGCGGCGCCTGGAAGCTGGGTGTGGAAAACTCTGCTGACCGGGCCTATCTGGCCGGCGAATAAGGACATCGTCACGGCAGGCTGATCCGGAATTTCGGAGCAGGAAGAAGGGACCCGTAAGGGTCCCTTCTTTTTTTACAGGGTTGCGAGGCTGCGGCTCAGTCGAGCCAGGAAAATTCGAATTGCTCGAACGAGCCGGTGAGATTCACCAGGCGGACGATGCGAATCTGGTGCGTGCGGTAGCCGTCATCCAGGATCAGGACGCGTTCGGGTTTGAACAATCCGCGGGAGGTAATCAGCGTTTGCGGCTGCCGCAGCGGTGCAATTTCGGGCAGCTGCAGTGCCGGCTGGAAGCGGGTCTCGGGGGCATCGCGCACGGCGACGGCAATCGGTGCGGCGGTGGGGGCCAGCCGCTGGGCGCCGAACTCGATGCGGCCTGTTTCGGTACTGCGCACCCATCTTGTTACGGCGATCCCCCGTCCCGCTTTTTGTTCCCCGATGCGCACCGCAAGGAGCTCCCCCACCTGCATGCGCTGTTCGCCGGAACCCGTTGCCGTGAGGGAGAATCCCCCGGCGCTTTCATTCAGAAGGTCCCAGATCTCGTGCGCCTGTGTCCCGGCCGCGTCCCGGCTCGCCGGCGCCGGATTGTGTCCGCTGATCTGGCCGCGGATCGGTTGCGGTCCCACCTCGGTCGTGCTGTGCACGAACGCAACTCCCTGGTTGACGTACAAGCCGATGTTCCCGATGCCCCGGACGAGCTCCGCCTTGATTGCGGATTTCGGCGCACGCGGGAACAGCCGCTTGGGGTGGACGCCCCACGATGTGATGAGATGCACGAGGATCTCCGAACCGCGGTTGGCATAGAAGCTGTCCCCGAGCGGATCCGGTGCCATCTGCCCGTTGTTGCGCAAAACGGTGAGCTGCTGGTGCATGGTGCGCACGAGGTCGCCTGTGGTAAGCAGCCGGTATTGCGATTCGGTGCCAGCCGGCACCGCTTCCGTGACCGGCGGTCCGGCCCGGTCGCTTATGGGATCCACCAGAAACTGGCATTCGGGCTGGAGCGTGGCCGCCCCCGGGGACAGTTGCGCAAGCGGTGCGTAGACATCGAGATACTGGTCTACCTTCTGTAGCAGTTGGGCCGGGAGATGATTGGGGTCGCAGAAACCGAACAATAGCGCCTGTTTATACGCGTGTCCGACGCTGCTGTTCATGGGTACGGTATTGAGCTCGTCGGCAACCGGCATATCGACGAATCCATCGGCCTCGGCATGCCTGTAGAGCAGGTGTATCTCGCGCCAGGTCCCTTCCGGACTCGACATATACAGTTCGTGGGACCGGATGAGGATGTGCGTGAGAGCGCGGATCGCGCGCTGGGTGGCCAGGGCGCGCAGGTTGGCCGGCGGCGGCTCGCGTCGGTCTTGTGCGCTGAGACCGACCACCACGCGCTTATAGCCATAGGCCAGTTCGATCTGAAACTGCCGTACTCGCTCGGCCACCAGGCGGTTGTCGTGCGACAGCGGTACGGGCAGCCCGATATAGCGTTTCTGCTGTTCCGCGCACACGATCCGAATCGGGCGGCGGTACAGTTCGAGCAGCTGGAGCCGGAGCCGGTCGTCCAGCGTCCGGCGGTTCAGGCCGGTAAGCGCCGTGAACAGATGGTGGCTCGATTCGGCTGCATTCAGTACCGGAAGGTTGGCAATCCAGCGTTCCGCCTCACCCAGATCGATGTCGAGCGGTGTCTGTTCGGACAGCGGCGGGAGTGCCAATTGTAAGACCATTGCATGCATCGGGGTTCAGC
Source organism: Pseudomonadota bacterium (assembly GCA_021785515.1). Lineage (GTDB taxonomy): Bacteria > Pseudomonadota > Gammaproteobacteria > Acidiferrobacterales > UBA6901 > JAJYCY01. Next base: position 255,081 of record JAJYEX010000003.1, read on the forward strand.
CGGGAAAATCCCGACCCCTCCGGGGTGCTGATCGATTGTGTTTTTGGTTTTGTTCACCGGGCATCTCCCGGGATTATTCCCAGAATCTAGCATTTCTGATACGGAATATCACATGCGCAGTCCGCACCGGTCGCGGCAAAACGGTAAGTGCATTGTGCGCGGGGCCGACGAATCCTGGTTCTTTTCCACCCGGCCGCAGTGTTAACGCGCGGCGCGGTGGTGGATGAGGTCATCGACCACGGCAGGGTCCGCGAGCGTCGTGGTGTCGCCGAGACTGTCCACTTCGTTTGCTGCGATCTTTCTCAGGATGCGGCGCATGATCTTCCCCGAGCGGGTCTTGGGCAGGCTTGGTGCCCACTGGATGACGTCCGGCGTGGCGATGGCGCCGATCTCGCTGCGCACCAGCGCGACCAGTTCCTGGCGCAGCTGGTCAGTCGGCTCGATTCCCGCCATCGGCGTCACAAAGGCGTAGATCCCCTGTCCCTTTATGTCGTGAGGAAACCCGACGACAGCGGCTTCCGCCACGGCCTCGTGCAGCACCAGCGCGCTCTCCACTTCGGCTGTTCCCAGGCGATGCCCGGCCACGTTGATCACGTCGTCGACCCGTCCGGTTACCCAGTAATACCCATCGGCGTCGCGCCGCGCGCCATCGCCCGAGAAATACATTCCCGGATAGGCCTTGAAATAGGTATCGACAAATCGCTGGTGATCGCCGTAGACGGTACGCATCTGTCCAGGCCAGGAACGGGTGATCACCAAATTGCCGCTCCCGGCGCCTTCCACGATCTTGCCCTCGGCATCAACCAAAGCCGGCACAATTCCGAAGAACGGATGGGTGGCAGAGCCGGGTTTGAGGCGTGTGGCACCGGGCAGGGGCGTGATCAAAATGCCTCCGGTCTCGGTTTGCCACCACGTATCCACCACCGGACAACGTTTGTCGCCGACTACCTGGTAGTACCACTCCCAGGCTTCGGGATTGATGGGCTCGCCCACCGACCCGAGCAGGCGCAGGCTCGTGCGCTGCGTGCTTTTTACCGGTCCGTCACCTTCGCGCATGAGTGCGCGGATGGCGGTGGGTGCCGTATAGAAGATCGTGACTTTGTGCTTGTCGATCACTTCCCAGAAGCGTGCCGCCGAAGGGTATGTCGGAATGCCTTCGAACATGAGCGTGGTCGCGCCATTGGCGAGCGGGCCGTAGACTATGTAGGAGTGCCCGGTCACCCAGCCCACGTCCGCCGTGCACCAGTATATGTCCTCGTCGTGATAGTCGAAGACGTACTTGTGGGTGATCGTCGCATATAGCAGGTATCCGCCAGTCGTGTGCAGCACGCCCTTGGGCTTGCCGGTGGAGCCGGATGTGTAGAGGATGAATAGCGGATCCTCGGAGCCCATCTCCTCGACCGGACAGTCGTCTGCGGCCACAGCCATGGCGTCGTGATACCAGACGTCGCGGTTTTCGTGCCACACTATCGCCCCGCCGCTGCGCTTGACCACAAGCACGGTGTGTACGTTGTGACAGGACATCACCGCCTTGTCGGTATTGTTCTTGAGCGGGATCTTCTTTCCGCCACGTATGCCCTCATCGGCTGTGATCACGACCCGGCAGTCCGAGTCGAGAATGCGGTCTTTCAGGGATTCCGGCGAGAATCCGCCGAACACGACCGAATGCACAGCCCCGATGCGGGCGCAGGCGAGCATGGCGTAGGCGGCTTCCGGGATCATCGGCATATAAATGCAGACGCGGTCGCCCTTGCGCACGCCGCGGCTTTTCAGCACGTTCGCCAGCCGGCATACATGCCGGTGGAGTTCGCGGTAGGTAATGCGGCGGTCGGCCCAGAAATCATCCCCCTCCCAGATAATCGCCACGCGGTCACCGTGCTTGTCCAGGTGGCGGTCCACGCAGTTGTAGCAGGCGTTGAGGGTTCCCCCGACGAACCAGCGGATGTTGGCCTTCTTGAAGTCCCAGTCTGAAACCTGGTTCCAGGGCTTGGACCATGACAGCAGCAGCCTGGCCTGTTCATCCCAGAAGCCGTCCGGATCGGACACGGAGCGGGCATACATCTGCTGGTAGCGCTGAGCGGAGATATGGGCTGTCCTGGAGATCGACTCCGGGACGTCGTAAATCTTCTCGTTCGACATGATGAATTTCCTCAAATGTGCGGTCCGCGCAAGCCGCGCTGACGTTTCCTGCCGAAGCCGACACGCGTCCTGGCAGGCGCGCGGTCGCCATGCTTACCTTGCTGGAAGGCGGCGCGTCCGCCCGGGTGCCGGGCAGCGACCCGCATGCGGTTGCTGTCCCGGCCCCGGGATGTTTCAGTTCTGCGGGGCGCCGAGTGGGATCACAGTCCTGCCGAAGGTGGCGTTGGTTACCAGTCCGAAGCTGGTATACATGGCCAGCAGGCCGCACACCAGGCCGAGCCAGCCGCCGGCAACCTGCAGGCCATGACGCCCGAGAAGCGTGCCGAATCCCAGCAGCATGAAGGTGACCCACAGGGTCAGGAACACCCACCATAGCGCCTTGCTCAACCGGAAGGTGGCGATCCACATGTACAGCGTGAATACGCCCCAGACAATGAGCGTGACACCGATGGTGCTGGCGGCCTGCGACAGGTCCAGCACCCCGTGACCGCCGAGCAGCACCAGCAGGGCGAACCACCACCAGAAGGCACCATAACTGAGAAATGCCACGGTTCCGAAGGTGTTGCCGGTCCGGAATTCGAGCATGCCCGCAATCAGCTGGATAAGGCCGCCGTATGCAAAAGCCAGGGGAATGACCACCTGTTCCCCGCCTGCCGGTAACACCCCTGCATTGATCAGACTGAGGATTACCGTAGTGAGGCCGAACCCAACGAGACCGAGCGGAGCAGGATTTGCCAGTTTTGATGCTTCTGCTGTCATGGGAGGACGCTCTCTTGCCGTGGTTGATGGAGGGATACACGATAGGCAACGCGGCTGGTCCTTGCAAGGACTGGATTTCGGCGACGCTGCCCCGCGCGCAATTTAGCAAATCATTATGTACTGGCGTGCGGCTGCGGTGAACCAGGGTGTGTCGGCCGATCGGGGAGGACGCCGGCTTGGTTGCGTTGCGACTCTGAACTAAGATCGTCAGACGGCCGGCGGTTTCCGGATCGATGCGCAAGCGAGGAGGCGTCATGTTTGAAGTCCGCAAATCGGGATCGCGCGGGCATGCCCGTTACGACTGGCTCGACAGCCGCCACACGTTTTCATTCGGCGATTACCATGATCCCCGGTACATGGGTTTCGGGCAGCTGCGCGTCATCAACGAGGACCGGGTGAATCCGGGCACAGGCTTCCCCACGCACGGTCATCGCGACATGGAAATCGTCACCTACGTGCTCGACGGAGCGCTGGAACACAAGGACAGCATGGGTAACGGCACGGTGATCCGGGCCGGAGACGTGCAGCGCATGAGCGCCGGCACCGGGGTGCGTCACAGCGAATACAATCCGTCAGCGAATACGCCAGTACACTTTCTGCAAATCTGGATTGTCCCGCATAGCAATGGGCTGGTGCCGGGCTATGAGCAGCGCCATTTCGAGCGTCAGGAACTCGACGGGCGATTGAGGCTGGTGGCCTCGGCCGATGGGCGGGACGGATCCGTCCTGGTTCATCAGGACGTGTCGTTGTACGCGGGCCGGTTTGATGGTGACGGTGCCGTCCATGCGCTGAAGCCCGGACGGCGCGCCTATGTCCAGGTGGCGCGCGGCGCGATTGAGGTCGGCGGCCACCCGCTGAATGCGGGCGATGGTGTCGGGATCTCCGGTGAACCGCAGATCCGGATGGAGGCCGGTCACGGTGCGGAGGTGCTGGTGTTTGATCTGGCCTGAAGGAATGTTCCGCCCGCCCCAGTGAGGCCGCGGTGCCTGTCCGCCATTCCCTGGCTCTGGCCTGGGCGCTACCTGCCCGTAACCGCAGGCGTGTGATGCGCCACGCGCTCTATTTGCCAGTGGCTGATGGCCCAGTGCCAGAATCCGGCGACATCGGTGTCCCGCAGCGCTGGTGGAACCGGCTGGCCGAGGAAGCGCAGGGCTTCGATCAGCGTGGGTACGGGATCGTGGCCGCTCACAGACGGAGCCTGCGTCTGCTTGCCGAGCTTGCGTCCGCCGGTGTCCACAGCCAGAGGCAGGTGCGCGTACCCGGGGGTCGGCAGCCCCAGCAGCTGCTGCAGATGGATCTGGCGCGGTGTGGAGTACAGCAGATCGGCGCCGCGCACCACCTCGGTGATGCCTTGATCCGCGTCATCGACCGCCGCAGCGAGCTGGTAAGCGTGGAGGCCGTCGGCACGCCGCACGACAAAGTCGCCGACCTCGTGCGCCAGAGCACAGCGGATCTCCCCCTGGACCAGGTCCTGAAATACGAGCTCGCGGTCCTCGACCAGTACCCGCAGCGTCCGGCCGGCGCGTTGCCGGCCGCGGCAGGTACCCGGATACACCGGACCGTCTATGCCGTGGGCGCTTGAGTCCGCAATCTCGCTGCGCGTGCAGCTGCAGCCGTACAGGACTCCGAGCGCGTCAAGCTGTGAAAGGGCGTCGCGGTAAATTTCCTGCCGGCGGCTCTGGTGGCTTACCGCGCCATCCCAGGTCAGGCCGAATGCCTCAAGCGTACGCAGGATTCCGTCGGCGGCGCCGGCCACGGTTCGGGGCGGGTCGAGGTCCTCGATGCGAACCAGCCATTCGCCGCCGCGACTGCGGGCCTGCAGGAAGCTGCCGGCGGCGGCGATCAGGGACCCGAAGTGGAGCGGCCCGGTGGGAGAGGGTGCGAACCGCCCGCGGTATGGCGCAGCGGCCGGCATCGTGACCCGGGGTGCGGGCGGGTGCGGCGCGCTTTCCGCGCTCACGGCTTCTCGATGTTGCCGCGAATGGCGGCCTCTTCGACCAGCCGTTCGAACCGCTCGGCGCTCATGAGTCCGCGTTCGGCCACGATGTCGCGTACCGGCCGTCCGCTATGCTGCGATTCCTTCGCGACCTCGGCCGCCGCCGCATAGCCGATCGCGGTATTGAGCAGGGTCGCCAGTCCGACGCTGCCGTGCGCGTACGCGCGGCAACGCGTGCGATCCACGGTGAGCCCACGGAGGTTCTTCTCGGTGGCGGCTCGCACTGCGCTGGTGAGCCAGTCCATGGCATCGAACAGCGCGGAGCCAATGGCCGGCATCATCACGTTGAGTTCAAGCTGGCCGGCCTGAACCATGAGTGCGATGGCGGTGTCCTGACCGACTACCTGGTAGCAGACCTGATTCAGCATCTCAAACATCACAGGATTGACTTTTCCGGGCATGATGCTCGATCCGGGCTGCACCGCAGGCAGCAGAATCTCCGCCAGACCGGTACGCGGTCCCGATGCGAGCAGGCGCATGTCGTTGCTGATGCGGGTGAGCTCGAGCGCGAGCGCGCGGACCGCATTCGACAGCTGCATCAGATCGGACATGGACTGCATCTGCGCGCTCAGATCGGCGCCCGCGCGAACCGGTTCGCCGGTGAGCTCGGCAAGCTCCACGGCTACCCGTTCCACGTAGCCGGGACAGGTGTTGAGGCCGGTGCCGGCCGCTGAACCGCCGAGACCAATGTCGCACAGCAGCTGCCGTGTGGCCCGCACCGCATCCGCACAGCGGCGCAGCGTCCAGGCGTACGCGCAAAATTCGCGCCCAAGCGTCGTCGGCACCGCGTCCTGCAGATGAGTGCGCCCGCTCTTGATGGTGCGGGCTTCCCGCTGTCCGATCTGTTCGTACTCTCCGGCCATCGCTTCGACGGCAGCGATGAGTCGCGGCAGCTTGGCGAGGGCGGCGAGCCGGATTGCGGTCGGGATGGTGTCGTTGGTGCTCTGTCCCATGTTGACGTGATCGTTGGGATTGACCGGCCGGTATTCGCCCTTATGTCCGCCCAAAGCCACGTTGGCAAGGTTGGCGATAACCTCGTTGGTATTCATGTTGTGGCTCGTTCCGGCGCCGGCCTGGAACCGGTCCACCACGAATTCTTCGTGATAGTTCCCGTCCACGATTGCCGTGGCGGCCTTCTCGATGGCCTCAGCAATCCGTCCGTCAAGCCATCCCGAGGCGTGATTGGCACGCGCGGCGGCTTGCTTGATGCGGGCGTGGGCGATGATGAAGTCGCGGTCGGGTCGGCGTCCGGAGATCGGAAAGTTGTCCACGGCGCGTGCGGTCTGGATTCCGTACCAGGCTTCTCCAGGCACCTGGAAGGCCCCGAGGCTGTCTTTTTCCGTGCGGAAAGAAGCGGTCATATCGACTCCTGTGGTGCAAAGGGCGCAGCGCGGACGGTCCGGATTGTCGCGGGGACCATCGGCACGGCATTATATCCCAGGCGTCTAGATGTGGATGTCCGCGGTTGCGGATTTTCGGACGAATCAGGTTTGGCGCAAGGCGGAGGCGGGTCAGGATCGAAATGGCTGAGTCATCCAGCGCACGTTTTATCGTATCCGGCCGGGTTCAGGGGGTATCGTTCCGGGCTGCGACCCGGCAGGAGGGCCAACGACTCGGACTGCGCGGATGGGTCAGAAACCAGGATGACGGCACGGTAGAGGTGTTTGCCTGCGGCGGCGAGGAGCTGCTTCGCCGGCTTGAGGAATGGCTGTGGCGGGGTCCTGCCGGTGCCCGTGTGGCGATGGTGGTGCGTTTCCCGGCATCGGCGGAACCGTTGGCCGGATTTGACGTGCGTTTTTAGGGGGACGCGGGCCCGTTCGGCTGTGGCGACTCCTTGAAAAGACACCGCTGCCGGTCTGGTGTGGCCCAGGCAGCCTTGCTGCAATCGCCGGTATTACTGGTGGTACCAGCGCGTCTGGAAGGCCTGATACACGTGAGCCACATATCGGTACTGTCCGAGGCTGCCGTTGTACAGGGCGAGCGCCCGATTCAGGTTGCCATGTGCCTTGTCGAGGTAATACTTGAGGATAGTACAGCCATAGCGAAGATTGGTCCGGACCTGGAACAGATCATCTCCCGGTTTGCCGATCGCCTTCAGCCAGAATGGCATCACCTGCATGAGACCGCGAGCGCCGGAAGACGAGATCGCAAAACGGTGGAACCCGCTTTCGACCTGAATCACGGACAGCACCAGTTCTGGCTTCAGGCCGGCCCGCACCGCCTCATAATGCACGTCCTCAAGGAGCTTCATGCGGAACGTGTCATTGGGGATGCGGGACTTGAGCCGCTGGGACATGTCCATGAGCCAGACCTCGGCATCGTATCGGTCGTGAAAGCTGTGCGGATCGCGCGGATCGTTTACGGCTTTCCGGAGCAGTGCTCTCAGTACCGGATCGACGGCAGTGTGCCGTCCGGCGGCTTGGGCCGCGACGGGCAGGGTCGGCATTACCACGATCACCCAGAGGGCGCACAGGCGGATTGTTTTTCTGAACCTCGACAAAGTCCTCGCCTCCGTATTTCTGCGCGGTACTGTCGGCGCCCGTGCCGGGGCGCAATACCCCCCCCTCATGCAGGCCGGGGAATGAAACCAGCCTGGCCTGCACGGAGTCGAAGATGTCTTCGTTTCCACTCAAAGTGTGGACAATGGGAGCTCCCGGCGCAAGCACCCGGGATCCGGCCGCCGTATACCCCCCCAAGGCGAACGAGCGCTGCTCCGCGCCCCGCCGGGCGCTAGCGCCCGGTACCCAGCAGCATCTCCAGGGTGCGGATGCGCATGCGCAGCCGTTCTGCCTCCTCCAGCAGTTCCACGGCGAGAATCGCCCCGCCGAGGTCGATCTCGAGATCTTGTTTGAGACGCAATGCCTGGTGCAGGCGTTTCAGTGCCTGGCCGGGAAAACTCCAGGTCTGCGGCTGGATGCCGCGCGGTTCCACCAGCCCTTCCTGTACGCAGGCCACGAGGTCGTCCCGGTCCAGTCCGAGCAGCTCGCACAGTTGGGCGAGGCTGAACGTCACGTTGTCATCGAGTACCGTGGCGGTGACGGCCGTAGCCTGGTCTGGCACCCTACACCTCCATGTGGCTGCGTGGATTGAACGGCAGTTCGCGTGCCATCCGTTCGTACGTCTCCCTGGCGGCCGCAGTCGTTGCGGGGGGCGTGAGGATCTGCAGCACGATGTACTGGTCTCCGGGATTTGCGCTGCCGAGACCCCGACCCTTTAGCCGCAGCTTCTGTCCTGACTGCGAGCCTGCCGGTATCCGGACATCCACCTGGCCGCCGAGGGTGGGAACGGTGATCTGGCCGCCGAGGGCCGCCTCCCAGGGGGTGATCGGCAGGGTGAGATAGACGTCGCGTCCTTCGACCTGAAGCAAGGGGTGCGGCTGCAGCGCCACGTCGAGATACAGGTCTCCGGCAGGGCCGCCAGCCACCCCGGGGGACCCCTGGCCCGCCAGGCGGATCTGCTGTCCCGGAACGACGCCCGCGGGGATGCGTACCTGAAGCTTGCGTTCGCGCTGGGCTCCGGCGCCGCCGACTCTCCAGTCCGGTGTGGTCAAATGCAGTGTGCGGGTCGCGCCGCTATAGGCCTCGGCCAGGGTGATCGCGATCCGGGAATGCTGATCCTGTCCGCGCTGCATCGTCGTGGATGGTCTGGCTCCGGAATGAAATGCGTGCCCAAACAGGGTTTCGAAGAAGTCACTGAACCGGTGATCCGCCCCCTCGCTGTCCGGCCCGAAACCGAAGCCGCCGCCGTGCCATTCCGGGGGTGGCGTAAATTCCTGGCCGGACTGCCAGGAGGAGCCGAGCCGGTCGTAGGCCGCGCGTTTCTGGGGATCGCGCAGCACTTCGTAGGCCTCGCCGAGCTCCTTGAAACGTTCCTCGGCCTGCGCCTCCCGGCTTACGTCAGGATGGTATTTGCGCGCGAGCTTGCGGTAGGCGCGTTTTATTTCATCGGCGCTGGCGTCGCGGGCCAGTCCCATGACCTTGTAATAATCCTTGTATTGCATGAATGGATCCGGACTCCGTGTGAGACCGCGATCAAAATGATGAGCTCAACTATGCGGGCGACGGGCTGCAGGTTCAAGACGTCAGGTGCCCGAACGGACCATGCGTTGGTGCGACGGTCCGTGAGCGGGTCCCCCGCGCGGGATGCCGGGTGGCATCCCGCTGAAGAAGCCCCGTCCGGATGCAACGGATTTACCTGGGCATGTGGTAGTGCAGGGTATGCAGACCCTTCTGGCTGGAAAAATAGGCGGCGATATCTTCCATATCCCGGGTAGACAGCTGCGAGGCCATCGCGTTCATAATGGCATTCTTGCGCGCGCCGGATTTGTAATTCTTGAGCGCGTGCACCATGTAGTCGGCGTACTGGCCGGCGAGCCGCGGATACTCGGGGTTGGTGCTGTTGCCATCCACGCCGTGGCAGCTCTGGCATACCTTCGATTTTATCTTACCGGCGGCCGCATTGCCGTCGGCCAGGACGCTGGCGGAAGCCATGGCGAATATTCCTGTCATTGTCAGGACAACTGCTGTTTTGATCACTGTGATGCTCCTCGGGTGGTTACCTGCCGGACTGGCCCTTTTGGCTGGCGAAATAGGCCGCGATGTCCTCCATTTGCTGGGTGGTCAGGGTCGAGGCATTCGCGTGCATGGTGGGGTTGGGGCGCTCTCCGGCCTTGTATTCCTTCAGCGCATTGACGATGTAGGCGGCGTGCTGTCCGCCGAGCCTGGGGACATGGTTGGTAGGATAGTCATAGCGGTAGCCACGCACGGCATGGCAGCCCGAGCACTCGAAGGCCAGAGCCTTACCGGCGACCGGATTGCCGACGGCGCTGGCCGTTCCCGAGACGGCGAGCAGGACGCCGCATGTGAGCAGACTGCAAAGGCTGTGCTTGTACATTCTTCATCGCTCCTAACACTGGAAAAGTCGTAGCTGGTGTATCCAGCACCCAGGCTTTATGTTGTGCCTGTAATTTTTGTGTCATGGCCCGCCCCGGCAACCACCCGCCGGAGCGGTCTGCAGTCCGCCATTGATGGCCCGGTGGTTACGCCCTCCGGGGTACACCTTGGGTGTCCGGGAATCCGCAGAAAATCGCGAATGAAATTATAATAATTCTAAATGTGGAGCGCTATCCCTATATAACTTCTAAAGGTTTCCGTTCTGACTGGGGCAGGACCACCGACCGTCTGGAAAGGGGCGAGTGCTGCCGGTTTCCGGCTGGCCGGAGACCGGATGCGGAATGCATGAAACGGCCGGCAATTGTGGGAGTATTGATGTCCGGAACGGTGACCCCATCATGACCGGTGGACTGAACCGGAACGGCTCCGGCGGCGGGTAGGTGCATGGTAAACGTAACGAGCAGACATTCGGGAATCGGCAGCAAGGATACCGTCGAGCTTGAGGCATGGCTCGACAGCCTGCGCCAGGAGTATGCAGCCCCAGAGCTCGAAGTGATCCGCCGGGCGGCGCTGATGGCCCAGACGGCCGAGGGCGGTACGGAGGGTCTCGATGCGGCGCTCGGGATAGCCCGCACTCTGGCAGACCTGCATCTGGATCATGAGACCATCGCGGCAGGCATCCTGTGCGGCCCGGTTGCCACGGATCCCGCGGGCCTGGAGACGATCCGGCAGAACTTCGGCGAACGTGTCGCTGCGCTCGTGGACGGCGTGGCCAGAATGGGCATGATCCACGAGAGCCAGGAGCCGTCCGACGGGCGGCGGCGGGAGCATGCCCAGGCCGAGAGTCTGCGCAAGATGCTGCTGGCAATGGCCGAGGACGTGAGCGTGGTGCTCATCAAGCTCGCGGGGCGGCTGCACCAGATGCGCACGCTTGGGACGCATCTCGACGAGAGTCACCGGCGTCTGGCGCGCGAGACCATGGATATTTTCGCGCCGCTGGCCAACCGCCTCGGCATCTGGCAGCTCAAGTGGGAGCTCGAAGACCTCGCGTTCCGTTACCTTGAACCACAGGCCTACCGGCAGATTGCGGGCTGGCTCGCAGAGCGGCGGGTTGACCGTCAGCAGTACATTGAGCGTTTTGTCGAGACCCTGAGCACGGAACTGAGAAACGCCGGCATCGTCGCGGAAGTCACGGGGCGACCCAAGCATATTTACGGGATCTGGCGCAAGATGCAGCGCAAGGGCAAGGACTTCAACCAGATTTTCGATGTGCGCGCAGTACGGGTGCTGGCGAACGAAGTCCGCGACTGCTACGCGGCGCTCGGCGTCGTACACACCCTGTGGCCCTACATACCCGGAGAATTCGACGACTACATCGCGACGCCGAAGGAGAACAACTACCGTTCGATCCACACGGCTGTCATAGGTCCCGAGGGCAAGACCGTCGAGGTGCAGGTGCGTACCCGGGAGATGCACCAGCAGTCAGAGCTTGGTGTGGCGGCGCACTGGCGCTACAAGGAAGATGCCAGACCTGACATGGCCTTCGACCGCAAGATCAGCTGGCTGCGCCAGCTGCTTGACTGGAAGGATGAGGTTGCCGAGGCCAGCGAGTTCGTCGACCAGTTCAAGTCAGAGGTGTTTGTCGAGCGTGTCTATGTCTTCACCCCCAAGGGGAAGATCATCGATCTGCCGCAGGGGTCAACGCCGCTCGATTTCGCCTACCATATTCACACCGACGTTGGACATCGCTGCCGCGGCGCGAAGGTCAATGGCCGGATCGTGCCGCTCACCTATACCCTCGGAACCGGAGAGCGCGTGGAAGTGCTGACGGTGAAGGAGGGCGGTCCGAGTCGCGACTGGCTCAGCCCTCATCTCGGTTACCTGCACACCTCGAAGGCGCGCGCCAAGGTCCAGGCCTGGTTCCGGCAGCAGAACTACGAGAGCAGTGTCGCGGCCGGGCGTGCCGGGCTGGAGCGCGAGTTCCAGCGCCTGGGAATGACCGACGTGAACTATGAGCGGCTGGCGCACCACTTCGAGTACTCCGAGGTTGATGATTTTCTGGCGGCGATCGGCCGGGGGGAGGTGCGTCCGGCGCAGCTGGTGACCGCGGTCCAGGAACAGGCCCCTGCCCGGGCGGCGGAGGCGCTGGCAGAGCCGATTGCCCGGGCACAGCCCGGGTCCGTATCGCGGACAGGAGTAACGGTGCAGGGTGTTGGCAATCTGCTGACCCGCATGGGGCGCTGTTGCAACCCGGTTCCGGGAGATGCCATCGTCGGCTTTATCACCCGTGGCCAGGGAGTCACCGTCCACCGCAGCGACTGTCCGAATTCCCTGCGTCACCACGGCGAGCACGATGAGCGCCTGATCGAGGTTGCCTGGGGGGAATCTGGCGGAGCGACCTATCCGGTGGATGTGGAGGTCGTCGGTCATGAGCGTCTCGGGCTGCTGCACGACATCACCGCGCTGCTTGCCAATCATCATATCAGTATCACGGCGGCCAACACCCTGTCTGACAAGCAGCAGCATGTGGTCCGGATCCATCTCACCCTCGAGATTCCGAACCTCGGCACGCTTAGTCAGATTCTTGCCCAGATCGACCGGTTGCCGAATGTCATGGAAGTGCATCGCCGTAAGCGCTGAGGTTGCGGGCCGCGTCCGGATCCGGATCCCGGAATTCCGGGCCGCAGGCCCCGGACCCGGTTCCGATATCGGCATGGATATTGCTTACGAATTTCCTGTAGCAATTGTCTTGAAGTCGCTGTACCGGAAGCCGCCCGCACGGGAGGGGCGCAGTGGGCATGGTGCGGTCCTCGCATTGGTGACGCACCGACCCCAATTTGCCGGTGGCCACGTAAGGATCAGATCATGTCGGAATCGGGCAAGTACACGCTGTTGGGCGCACTGTTCGGGCTGTGTTTTCCGCTCGGCTCACTCGCCTTTCTGTGGCTTAGCGGCCAGGTACCGGCGGCGCACGGGCTGTCGGGTGTCCTGGTGCAAGCCCATGCCGGCTGCCCGTTGCTCTACGTGATCGACACCGCACCTTTTTTCCTCGGCCTGTTCGCCTGGTTTGCCGGCGTGCGCCAGGACCGTATCCGGAAGTTTTCAGAAGGGCTGGAATCGCAGGTGGCGGAGAAGACCGAGTCGCTGTTGCACGCCCTGAACGAGGCACAAAGGGCTAATGAAACCATCATCCACATGGCTGAACACGATGCTCTGACCGACTTGTTGAACCGCAGACGCTTTCAGGCGGAACTCGAGCGCTGGATCCAGCACGCGGTCCGGCATCAGCGTGCGGTGGCTGTGCTCTTTATCGATCTTGACTGGCTGAAGCAGATCAACGATACCTATGGTCATCCCGCGGGTGACAGCTATCTGCTTAAGGCGACGGAAACGCTGCACCGTGGTCTGCGTACCACGGACTACATTGCGCGTTGGGGCGGGGATGAGTTTGCGGTACTGCTGCCTGAGACCACGGCCGAAACCGCCGCCGGGGTCGCGAACAAGCTGCTGGCGCTGTTCAATTCCACCTCAGTGCCGGTCGACGGAAAACAGTTGCCCATCTCCGCAAGCATCGGGATCGCGTTGATGCCCGACCATACCGCATCGGCGACCGAGCTTTTGATACGTGCCGATGCGGCGATGTACGAAGCCAAGCAGGCCGGTCGCGGTTGCTGGCGGATGTACTCGGCGTCCAGCGGGGAAGTCAAGCACGTCCAGGAGAAGGCCAGCTGGGAGGGGCGCATCCGCCGCGCGCTGGAGGCCGACCAGTTCCTGCTTCTCTACCAGCCGCTCGTCGATCTGCGTGACCAGAAGACGCATCACTACGAGGCGTTGCTGCGCATGGAGGATCGGGATGGACTGCTGATCACGCCCGGCATGTTCCTGGAGAGCGCCGAGCAGTTCGATCTGAGCGTGTCGATAGACCGGATGGTCATACGCAAGGTGGCGCACAAGCTCTCGGTGCTGGGTGACCAGGAACCGGAGAGCATCCTGTCGGTCAACCTTTCCCGCAAGACCCTCGCTGACGCCGGTTTCATCGGACACGTCGCCACCGTGGTGGAGCGCGCGGGAGTTGATCCACGGCGGATCGGGTTTGAGATTGCGGAACGCATCGTGCTGGAAGACCCGGGGCGTGCCCGCAGGCTGGCTGGCGAAATCCGCGGTGCCGGCCATGCACTGATTCTGGATGATTTCAGTGGAGGGCTGGGATCGTTCGGCCAACTGCGTCAGCTTGCGCCCGCCTTGCTGAAGCTCGATGCCGGGTTGCTGTGCGATGTTGCAGGCAATGATGAGATGAGGCGCCTGGTGATCTCGCTGGTATCGATGGCCCATGAACTCGGCATCGAGGTGGCCGCGAAATCCATCGAGGATCCGGCGGTTCTCGAAATCCTCGGCAAACTCGGCATTGATTACGCGCAGGGTTTCGCGGTAGGCAGGCCACTTGAAGTGATAGAACAGGTGGTACGCCAGAAGCGTCGCGCCTGATGCGGGTAGCGGGTCGCAGGCAACGTTGTTCGCTGGCGGGCATCCGGCGATCGCCGGAGTTTGCCGCGCTCAGCGCTCCAACCCGGCAGGCCACAGCCGCGCCGCACCGCGCACGCCCGAACTGTCACCGTGGATGTTGGGAAGGATCAGGGTCTGCAGCTCGTCGTTGAAAACGTGACGGGCGACCTGGGCCCGCCCCTCGTCATAGAGACGGGCGATGTTGGACAGGCCCCCGCCCAGTATGACGGCGTCCGGGTCGACGATGTTGATCACCGTGGCCAGCGCCCGGCCGAAGCGCGCGAGGTACCTCTGCATGGCCGCCTCCGCCCGGTCATCGCCGGCCTGCGCCAGCGTGACGATGGTGCGCGCATCGGGCGTACTGCTGTCGCCGGCGTGACCTGCTCCCCGGGCATCGCGCGGGTTCCGGGACCTGTCATGTGTCCCCGGTGACAGCTGGGCGTAATCCCGCTCCAGGCCCGGACCGGAAAGCAGCGTCTCCACGCAGCCACGGCGGCCGCAGTAGCAGGCCGGGCCATCCGGGTCGAGCGGGTTGTGGCCCCACTCGCCGGCTATGTGCTGCAGGCCCTCCACGAGCTGGCCCCGCACGACGAGGCCGCCGCCCACCCCGGTGCCGATGATGACGCCGAATATGACCTGTTGACCGCGTCCGGCTCCGTCGATCGCTTCGCTCAGGGCGAAGCAGTTGGCGTCATTGGCAATCCGGATCGGACGCCCGAGCATGGCTTCCAGATCGCGCCGGACCGGTCTGCCGTTGAGGCAGGTGGTGTTGGAGTTCTTGAGCAGGTCGGTGCGTGCAGAGACCGATCCGGGCGTGCCGATGCCCACCGGACAGGGACCGCCGGCCCGCTGTTCCAGCTCAAGGGCCAAGTCGCGGACGCATTCCAGGATGGCGTCGTAACCCTGCTGACGCGGAGTGGCGCGGCGCTCACGGGCCACGATGGTCCCTTGCGGGTCCATGAGAATACCCTCAGTCTTGGTGCCGCCGAGGTCGATGCCGATGCGCAGCGCTGGCGGGTTTGGGGTATTCATAAGCCGTGGCCTGTTCCGAAAATGCGGGTTCCGCTGCAGTAAGCCCCTTGCCGGCAATCCGCGTGTTGCCTTCAGTCCAGACCCTGCAGCCAGCGGGTGTAGATCGTATCGGCAACCTGGTGCAGGCGGTCGATACGTTCCTCTAGGGCTTCCGCCATCTGTCCGGCGTTCTGCACGGTGGGTGATGGCCGGGAGATCTCGGCGTGCCCGATGCGCGCCCAGTTGTGAACCATGGTCGGCAGCATTTCGACGTGGCACTGCAGTCCGAGGGCTTTGCCAGTCACAAACCCCTGGTTGGCGCAGGTGTCGTTGGTGAGGATGCGGTCGGCGCCCCGGGGAATCGTGAAGGTTTCCCCATGCCAGTGAAAGACCTCGAATTCCCGGGGCAGCGGGCCCAGCCAGTCATCGGCAGCGGCGCCTGCCGCCCGTCTGACCGGAAACCAGCCGATTTCGCGTGTTCCGTTAGGTGCCACGGAGCCTCCAAGCGCCTTGCTGAGGAGTTGTCCCCCGAGGCAGTGGCCGAGCACCGGCCGGTCCGCTTCCATGGTTTGCACAATCAGTCGCAGCAGCGGAGGAATCCACGGCAGGGGGTCATTGACGCTCATCGGCCCGCCCATGAGCACCAGTGCGCTGCTGTCCGCGATGTGTTCGGGAACGGGTTCGTTCTGATCGATGCGAATGAGACGATGGGGCAGCTTGTGCCGGTCCAGAAAACGGGCGAAATAGCCGGGCCCTTCGCCGGCGGCATGACGGAAGATCAATATTTCCTTCATGTCGGCATTCTAGCGTGAGTAACGTGCCCGGAGAAACGGTATCGTCATCCCAGATGACAAACCCGCCCCGCGGCAACGTCCGTCGGGTATCGCCCGGGGAGATCGTCTCCGTTCAGCAAATGCGCGGCAGCGGGTCGTCCTCGAGTTCTTCAAGGTAGCGCTCACCACCTAGCGCCGTCTGCATACTGACCGCGGAACCAGGACCGGTGATCCGGCCGATGGCCATCGCCTCCTTGCCCTGCGGCAGCTTTCGCCAGGCGGCGAGTGCCGCCTCCGCGTCGGCCTCGGCGAGCACGGCTACCACGCGGCCTTCACAGGCAAGATACAAGGGGTCATAGCCCAGCATTTCACACACTGAGCGTACCGCGTCGCGCACCGGTATCTGCTGTTCGTGCAGGCGCACCCCGAGACCGGTGGCGCGGCTGATTTCGTGCGCAACCGTAGCGAGTCCGCCGCGCGTCGGGTCGCGCATGAAACGCAGGCCCGGCAGCGGCAGCAACGCCTGCGTGAGCGGCAGCACGCTGGCCGCGTCGGAATGAAGGTCGCTGCGCAGGCCAAACTCCTCACGCGCAAGCATCACAGCGATGCCATGGTCTCCGACCGGTCCGCTCACTAATACGGTGTCACCGTCGCGAATGTGCGGCATGCCGAGGGACAGGCCGGGCGGGCGCAGCCCTATGCCGGTCATGGCGATGTACAGTCCGCCACCTTCGCCGCGACGCACGACCTTGGTGTCGCCGGTAACTACCTGCACGCCGGACGCGGCCGCGGCACGGGCGAGACTCGCCACGATTCGCTCGAGTTGGGCGATTTCCAGGCCCTCTTCTATGATGGTGCCGAGACTCAGGTACAGGGGCAGGGCACCGGAGACCGCGAGGTCGTTGACCGTGCCATGTACCGCCAGCGAACCGATGTCGCCACCGGGAAACTCGAGCGGCTGGACCGTAAACCCGTCCGTGGTGACCATCAGTTCGCCGGCATCTAGCGGTACGGCTGCGGCGTCGGTGCGGACGTCGAGTAGCGGACCGGACAGCTGCCGGACAAAAAGCTGCTCGATCAGCTCGCGCATGAAGCGGCCGCCGTTTCCGTGTGCCAGGGATATACGGGTATCGGCAGGTTTGTCGGGTTTCATATGGGGGTTGTCACGTGCCGGGCGGGCATGGGGATTCTAGCGGTTTTCCAGTTGGGCCTGCCGCTCCACGATCTGGCCGAAACTGATGCCGGCATCGTTGCAGGGCAGCTCACACGGAAGGTATACCGTAAAGCCGTCATCCCGCAACAAGGTTGCCGCCTGCTCGCTCAGCACCCGGTTCTGGAACACGCCGCCGGTAAGCCCGACGGCATCGAACCGGTGCGTGCGCTGCACGGCGCGGGCCTGTTGCAGTATGGCCTGCGCCAAGCTTGCATGAAAGCCGGCGGCGCGCTCTCCGACGGGTAGGGCTGCATCAGCCAGGAAGGGCACGAGCGGCGCCCAGTCGCATTCCCACATCCCGTCAGACGAGCGCTGCAGGGACAGCGCCGGCCCGGTGGCCGGCATGGTGCATGCCGCCTCCAGATACATGGGGCCCTGGCCCTCGAAACTCGCGCGATGCAGCAGTCCTGTGAGTGAGGCGGCGGCATCGAACAGCCTTCCGGCAGCCGTCGAGCGCGGGCTGTTGAGACGCCGCTGCCACGCAGCGTGCAGGAGCTCCGTGTCTTCGGGACAGGAATCCCAGCCGTATCCGCTCTCCCAGCACAGCGCCGCCGCACTGCGCCACGGTTGCCGAACGGCGTGCTCCCCGCCCGGAAGATGGAATGGCCGCAGGTGCCCCACCCGCCGCCAGCCTCCAGGACGGCCGAGCAGCGCCTCGCCGCCCCACAGTGTTCCGTCCTCGCCGTAGCCCGCACCGTCCCAGGTGAACACCAGCCAGCTGTCCACCTGCGGGCATTCACCGGCGAGGGCCGAAGCATGGGCATGGTGATGAAAGACTTCTGCCAGCGGCAGGCCGCAACGCCTGGCCCAGCGCGTGCTGCCATAGCGTGGATGGGCGTCACAGATCACCGCGGCCGCCTGTACACCATACAGTTTCTGCAGATCACCAGCCACCTGTGCAAAGACCTCGAGGCTACGCACCGAATCCAGGTCGCCGATATGCGGTGAGACCACCACGCGATCGTCCCAGGCGATGGCCACCGTGTTCTTCGAGTGGCCGCCCACAGCCAGCAGCGGCTGTGCGAGGCGCAGCGGCAGATGGCGTTCGACCGGCGCAACTCCGCGCCCGAGGCGCAGCGGCCGCGGGCGACGCGCGATGACGCGGTACACAGCGTCATCGGCCGGCCGTTCGATGGGGCGGTTGTGATGCAGGCTTGCGTCAGCCACTGTTCCCAGACGCTCTTCGACGCTGTTGCGTTCCGTCAGGACCGGCTCGCCGCTCACGTTGGCCGAGGTCGCCACCACGGGGGTGCCAAGATCGGCAAGCAGAAGGTGGTGTAGCGGACTGTAGGGCAGCATCACGCCGATTTCCGCAAGCCCCGGGGCAATCTCCGCACACAGGGGGTTGTCGCCCGGTTTTCTGGGACACAGCACAATCGGGCGGGCCGGTGACCGCAGCCAGGCTGCCGATTCCTCATCGAGTACCACGGCTTCGCGCACCGCATCGAGCCCGTCCCGGCCGCGCAGCGGAAACATCACGGCGAGCGGCTTGTGCGGACGCGGTTTGCATCGGCGCAGGCGTCCGACCGCCGCGGCGTCCAGCCCATTGCACATCAGGTGATAACCCCCCACACCCTTGACCGCGATGATCTGCCCGGCGCGCAGCGCAGCGACGGCGGCGGTGAGCGCTGCCTCGGCGCGCGCGGCCGCGACACCGGGGCGGCAAAATTCCGCGATGGGGCCGCAGACCGGACAGGCCACAGGCTCGGCGTGGAACCGGCGGTTGCCGGGATTCAGATACTCGCGCCGGCAGTCATCACAGAGCGTGAAATCCGCCATGGTTGTATTGGTCCGGTCGTACGGAAGCCGGCGGATGAGGGTATAGCGCGGACCGCACTGGGTGCAGTTGATGAACGGGTACCGGTAGCGCCGGTCCGCCGGATCCTGAAGTTCCCGCAGACAGTCGTCGCAGGCGAAGTAATCGGGCGGAAGGTGGACAGATGCGCCGGCGGCTTCGCTGCTTTCCAGGATGACGAAGGTGTCCAGAGGACGGTGGGTTGTATTTTTTTCCGAAATCAGCCGGGGTTGCGCCAGAGGGGGCGCCTCAGCCAGCAGTGCTGTGGCGAATGCATCCAGGCTGGCCGGCGTGCCCTGCGCCAGGATCTCGAGCTGACCGCCACGGTTCCGCACCCAGCCGCGCAGCGCATGCCGGTGCGCGATACGGTACACGAACGGGCGAAACCCCACGGCTTGGACCCGGCCGCCGAGGATCCAGAGCCGGGTTGCGGTCTGCACCTGCTGCGTGTTGGACCCTTCCTGCGGCTCGTTCTGCATGTCATCGATGCTCCGCGGTCCCGGCACAATCAGGTCGGCACTCTTGTGCTGCCGGAAACCCGGACAGTTTGTGCCGACGGTATGCCCGGCGGACGGTGCATGCCAGCCGGCCGGCGATTACGGGCACCTCGGGCAGTTCTTTACTCCTGACCCATGGCCGGGCTTGTGCGCCGGTGCCGGCGGATCGCTTCGAGTGAAATGAACGTCAGCGCCGACCCGATCAGCAGCATGCCGAGCATTTCCGGTGTATCGGGAGCCTCGCCCAGCTGCAGGGCTGCGGCCAGCACACCTACTGCCGGGCTTGCCAGGGTACCGAGGCTTGCGACTCCAGCGGGAAGGGTATCGAGCGCATAGAGCCACAGGAACCAGGCGAGCGCATTTGCCGGGAGCGCATTGTAGGCCAGCGCCCCGACAAACACCCAGTTCCAGTGCAACGGCGCGTGCGGCAGGACCAGTGCGATGATTGTCAGGCCGACGGCTCCAAACAGCATCTGCCATGCCGTGAGCGCCAGCAGGTCGAGATGTACGTGCCGGCGCAGAATCTTGGCATACAAGGTGCCTGCCGCCCAGAAGATGCCGGCGGCCACGGCGATAAGGTCGCTGCCGAGTCCGCCCGTGGCGTGCCACGGTGCGATCACCAGCACCAGACCTGACAGACCGAGGACCACTGCAATCCGCTGCATGCCCGTCATGACTTCCCCGAGCGTGGTCCGGGCGAGGACGATGACCCAGAATGGCATCGTATAGACCAGCACCGCCATCTTGCCGGCGGCCCCGCGTTCCAGGGCCCACATGGTTAGCCCGACAAAGCCCGTGGTCTGCAACAGTCCGAGCAAGGCGAGTCGGCCGGGAGCTTGCGGACGCAGTCGCCGGCGCAGCGCCAGCAGTATGATGAAAAGACAGAGGGTACCCAGGACCGTGCGCAGGGCGGCGAAGTCGAACGGGCTTGCCGAGCGCAATGCAAGCTTCATCACCACCCAGTTGTATCCCCAGATCAGGGACAGCAGGCAAAGAGCAGCCGCAGCGGCAAGTCGCGGATGCCTGGCAGCAAGACTTGAAATGCTCACAGATGCTCCAGCCAGGGTCGCCGCGGAACCGGTCGGCGAAGCCGTCGAAGACCAGGGTAAAACACAGGCTGCAGATACCGCCTGGCCCGTGCCGGTCAGGTGGCGACAGTGTTGTTGCTGCCGAATGACATGTCAAGGCAAACCCGCCCGCTCACGCATGGAGTTCGTGCCACAAAGCGCAGGGCCTCAGGACTTTGCCGGAAGAAAGACGTATCCCGGGTGCGGGGATCGGGTTTCGGGGTGCTGCCGATGGCCGTCGGGTTGTATTGCCGGTCGGGCGGTCGTGCCCTGAATCACGCGCCTGCGCTGTGCCGCAAGTTCTTGCCGCAACCACGCAATCCAGTTTTCCAGGCCATCGGACGATCGGGCCGAAAGCCGGATTGTGGGCGCCACGCTCGCTAAGTGGCGCAATGCGGCTTCCGCCCGTTGCGGATCAAAATCTCCGAGAACCGCGAGCAGATCGGTCTTGGTAAGCACCATCAGGTCAGCAGCGCGGAACATCACCGGATACTTGGCCGGCTTGTCATCGCCCTCGGTGACGGAGAGAAGCGTCACGTTACGGTGGTGGCCCAGATCGAAGCTTGCCGGACACACCAGGTTTCCGACATTTTCGATGAAGACAATGTCGAGGCCCGAAAGGGGCAGCTGGTGCAGGGCCTCGTGAACCATATGCGCATCGAGATGACAAGCGCTGCCCGTGGTGATCTGTATCGCCGGCACGCCTCTGGCGCGCACGCGCTGGGCGTCGTTTTCCGTTTCCAGGTCGCCTTCAATCACCGCGATCTGCAGTTCCCCGCGCAGCGCGTCGATGGTGGCCTCGAGCAGGGCGGTTTTGCCGGCACCCGGCGAGGACATGAGATTGACAGCAAGGACACTGTGGCGGTCGAAGTGCGCGCGGTTATGGCCGGCCTGGACATCATTCTCGTCGAGCAGGCTCTTGAGCACCGTCACTGCGGCTTTGCCGTCGGCAGTCCGGGACAGCCGCCCGCCGTCGCTGACCAGATGTTTGTTGCCAGAGGTGATGTTGCATCCGCAGCTGTCACACATAACTTGCCTCCGGAACGTCAGTATTTGCAGAAAAAAGCCGCGATCAGGGGGTGGCCGCCTGCTTAAGCGACGCAGACGGTGGATCGTCTGCATCCAGCTCCACGCTTGCCAGCAGCATTTCATCTCCGCTGACCAGACGAGTATGCCAATCCCCGCAGCGGGCGCAGACCAGATGGTTCACATCGGCCTCAGACTCGCAGCCGCAGCTTTGGCAGCGCACCCGCACGGGGGGCCGGTCGATGAGCAGCAGCGCGCTGCCCGCCACCGTGCCTGCCCGGGCGAGCAAATAGGCCCGCCGCAGGAGATCCGGATCGACGCCCGACAGCGGTCCGACGCTAACGCGGATCGAGCGTACCGCGCGCGCCCGGTGCTGCAGCGCTACCGCTTCAACCTGGGCGATCAAGGATTGGCACACAGACAGTTCATGCATCGGTGGCAAACATTTCGTCGTAGAGCGCCCAGGCGGCGCGTGCCTCCTCGGCGCCCAGCTTTTGCACGACGCGCCCAAGCTGAATCATCACGAAGTCACCCGGCACGACCTCGCCTTCCGGCAGCAACATCAGACTGGCTTTGCGTTCGACGCCCCGCGCGGCGCAGCGCGCCACGTAGCCGTCGATTTCAAGAACCTGCATCGGTATGCCTAGACACATATTTTTCTGCAGCGCACCTGTGATCGTATGTATGCCGCATGTCAGATGGTACCGGTCTGTCTTCCGGAAATTTTGATTTGCATCAAAAGATTGCTGAGGATGCGGGAATAGTATCAACGCACAGGTGCAAGGTACTCGAAATGCAGGCGGGCCGGAAATGATGAGCCAACTGTTCGAAGCCAGACAAATCTCGCCGCGTGCGGCCGGAACGAAGACGCTGGTGCTCGGCATCGGAAACACCCTGCTTGGTGACGAGGGCGCCGGTGTGCATGCCGTGCGTCAGTTGCGCCAGCTTTATGGCAGCCGTAGCGACATCGAATTCCTGGACGGCGGCACGCTCAGTTTTACGCTCGCCGGCCCGATAGAGCAGGCCGACAATCTCATCGTCGTGGATGCCGCCGAGCTGTATGCGCCGGCGGGAACGCTGCGGGTGTTTCTCAACGAAGAAATGGACCGCTTTCTTGGCGCCAGTCGCCGGTCCAGCGTGCACGAAGTGAGCCTGCTTGACCTGCTGTCCGTAGCGCTGCTCTCGGGGCGGTTGCCGCGGCAGCGGGCGCTCGTTGGAATCCAGCCCATGATTGTGGACTGGGCGGATGGTCCGAGCGAGGTGGTCGCACGTGCCATTCCCCAGGTCTGCAGAGAGGTGATCAGTCTTGCAGGGGCATGGCTATGAGCGAAGTCGGAATTTTTCCAATCAAGCGGCTGGATGTCCCGCAGGCCGGCAATCGCGGTCAGTTGCTGGCGGTGGTCAACGAGATCGAATCCATGCTGGCCAGGCTTGCGCACGACGGCAGTAGCGGATCGATCGATCTGCGAGGCCTGCCGATCTCGCCGGATGACCGCGATCATCTGCGGCGAATCTTCGCGGAAGGAGAGGTGCGTGCTGTCATTCATGCACTGGGCAGGACCGAGGTGTACGAGTCGATAGTGCGGGGTGTGTGGTGGGTCACCCATCATGATGATGACGGCAGAATCGCGGCCGAATTCGTGGAGGTCACGTACATGCCGGAGATACTCAAGACGCCGCCGGATGACATAGCAGACGGACTGGAGACGCTGCGCACGCAGCTGCCGACGCTTGCCGAAGACTGCCACAGGGCTTAGGGACCACAAGGGGGTGTCCGATGTCGCACGATGAGTCGATCGGGGAGTCACTCAGGAAGCAGGGAATATCCCGCAGAGCCTTCATGAAATTCTGCGCGGCGACGGCGTCGCTGCTGGCGCTGCCTCCCGGCATGGCCAAAGTCATGGCAGAGACGCTTGAGCGCGCCCGGCGCCCCTCGGTCATCTACCTGTCCTACCAGGAGTGCACCGGGTGCGGCGAGTCGCTGACCCGTTCGTTTTCGCCCACCCTGGAAAATCTTATTTTCAACATGATGTCGCTCGATTATTACGAGACCCTGCAGGCGGCCGCCGGAACTGCGGCGGAGGCGGCACGCAAGACGGCAATGAAGGAAAACTGGGGCAAGTACCTGCTTGTAGTCGACGGCGCGATTCCGCTTGGTATCGATGGCGCCTACTGCACCATTGCAGGAGAAAGTGCAGCGGACATACTGACCGAAGCCGCCAAGGGTGCAGCCGCAGTCGTTTCAGTGGGCACCTGCGCGGCCTTTGGGGGCATTCCGCACGCCAATCCCAATCCGACCGGCGCGGTCGCGGTCAGCGCGGTGGTGAAGGACAAACCGGTGGTCAATGTCTCGGGCTGCCCTCCGGTACCGGAGGTCATTACCGGCGTACTGGCACATTATTTGACCTTTGGCAGCCTTCCGGAGCTTGACCACCTCGGCCGACCGACCGTGTTCTTCGGCAATACCATCCATGACCGCTGCTATCGCCGGCCTTATTACGATGAGGGCAAGTTTGCCAAGACCTTTGACGATGAGGGCGCACGCAACGGCTGGTGCCTGTATGAGCTCGGGTGCAAGGGGCCTGTTACCTACAATGCCTGTCCAACGGTGAAATGGAATCAGGGCACAAGTTACCCAATCGAGTCGGGCCACGGCTGTCTCGGATGTTCGGAACCCGATTTCTGGGACAAGGGCAGCTTTTACTCGGCCTTGTCGACGCGCAACTGGAGCGGCGGGACGGTCCTCGGGGCGGCGGCCGCAGCCGGCGTGGCCATAGGCGTGGGCGCAGCCGTTGTCTCGCGCCGTCGCCGGGCGCAGCGCGAAAAGGAAAAGCAGTCATGACCCTGCTCGATTTCGCCCGCGGGGCGGCCATGAAGTGGTCGATCGCCGTGTTTCTGTTCGGCGTGCTGTGGCGCCTCGTCGGCGTGCTGTTGCTGCGGCGCGCGCACGACTATTCGCAGTCACGGGGCCCCAGTCTTGTGGCCGGAGCGCTGCAGACCATCATCACCCGGTCCTGGCCGCGCAAGGAATTCCGGGCAAGCACCGCCTACGGCGTGGCAATCAGTTACGTTTTTCACATCGGACTGGCAATTGTTGTATTCGGTTTTGTGCCGCACATACTGCTTATCCGCAGTCTCATCGGGATCGGCTGGGACGGCCTGCCCAGCGGAGTGATTTACTTCTGCTCGGTAGTGACGCTGATCGCGCTGGTGATGGCCATCATCCGGCGCCTGACCCATCCGGTGCTGCGGCTGCTGTCCAATTTCGACGACTACTTCAGCTGGCTGGTGACGGCCGCCCCGGTGCTCTCCGGGCTGCTGGTCGTGGCACATTTCGGGGCACGCTACGAGACGCTGCTCGCGGTACACATTCTGAGCGTAGAAGTGCTGCTGATTTGGTTCCCGTTCGGCAAGCTCATGCATTCACTGCTGCTGCCGCTGGCGCGCGGCCAGACCGGCGCGTTCTATGCCCGCCGGGGGGCCAGTACATGATCGCCGACATCGATACCCTGCACCCTTTGGAAACCGAAGGGGCCCGTCTGGGCATCAAAAATCCCGCGCAGCGCTATGACCGGCAGGGCGAGCGCAACGACCAGGACCGGATGGAGGCCGCTATGCGTGCATTTGCGCACGATTTCGGTGCCACCACGGCGGTCTACCTGGAATCCTGCATCCACTGCGGCATGTGCGCCGAGGCCTGCCAGTATTATGTCCAGACGGACGATCCGCGCTATACGCCGGTGCGCAAGCTCGAACCGTTCAAGCAGGCATACAAGCGCGAGGCCGGTCCGTTCGCGTTTTTCTACCGGCTGTTCAATCTCAAGCACCGGGTGACGGTCGACGAACTGCAGGAGTGGCAGGAACTCATCTATGACTCGTGCACGATGTGCGGCCGCTGCTCACTCATCTGCCCTATGGGCATCGATATTGCGCGGCTTGTGGGGCAAGCCAGGCACGGGATGTTCCAGGCGGGTCTGGTGCCGCACGAACTGTGGGCGGTAGCCGAGCGCGCCGAACGCGAGGGCAGCCCTCTGGGCGCGACCCCCAAGGTGTTTAAGGAGCGGATTGACTGGTTGTCCGACGAGTATGACGTGCAGATCCAGGTGGATCTGGACAGCGCTGATATTTTGGTGAGCATGTCGTCGATCGAGATCATGAAGTATCCCCAGGCGATTGTCGCCACCGCCAAGGTGCTGAACGCCCTCGGCGAGAAGTGGACGATCCGCCTCGACGGCTATGAGGCGACGAATTTCGGCATGCTCTCCGGCAACGCCCAGTGGCAGAAGGATCTCAGCATGAAAATCATCAACGCCGCCGTCAAGTGTGGCGCGAAGATGTTGATTCTTCCTGAGTGCGGACACGCTTACGGCGCCATGCGCTGGGACGGTGCCAATATTTACGGCAAACCGCTGCCGTTCGAGGTGCTGCACGTCTCGGAGTTTCTGGCGAGGAACCTGCGCAATGGCCGGCTCAAGGTCAAGCAGGTGCCGAAGTCGGTGACGTTTCACGATCCCTGCCAGATTGCACGGCGCGGCGGAGCGACCCAGGCGCCGCGGGAGGTGCTCGCGAAGCTTGGTGTGGATCTGCACGAGATGTCTCCAGGCGGGGATCTGAACTGGTGCTGCGGCGGCGGCGGCGGGGTAGTGACCATACACCGGGCGGACGAGCTGCGCTACAAGGTCTTTCAGATAAAGATGAAACAGGTGGACGAGTCCGGTGCTGAGATGCTGCTGATGAGCTGCTCGAATTGCCGCCAGACCTTCGACGACGGTCAGGCCCATTTCAAGTGGGACAAGACGGCGCACAGCCTGCTGGAGCTGGTCGCGGATAATCTGGCGCGGTAGCCGGTGGCGCGCCTGGGGAAAGGGTGTGGCCGCGGGCGGTCCGCGATGTGTGTCCGTCATTGGGAGAAAGACGATGCCAAGCCAATTAGTCGTGGTTGATCCGGTTACCCGGATAGAAGGGCATTTGCGAATCGAGGCCAAGACCGATGCCGCCGGCACGATCACCGGTGCTTCGAGCGCCGGAACCATGGTTCGCGGCATCGAGATCATCCTGCGCGGGCGTGATCCGCGCGATGCCTGGGCATTTGCCCAGCGCATCTGCGGAGTATGCACCCTGGTGCACGGCATCGCGTCGGTGCGCACCGTGGAGAACGCGCTCAATTACGATATCCCCCCGAACGCGCAGCTTATTCGCAACCTGATGATCGCCGCGCAGTTCGTGCACGACCACGTGATGCACTTCTATCATCTGCACGCGCTTGACTGGGTCGACGTGGTATCGGCGCTCAAGGCTGATCCGGGAAAAACCTCGGCCCTGGCGCAGTCGATCAGCAGCTACTCGAAATCCTCTCCCGGCTACTTTGCCGATCAAAGGAAGAAGCTCAAGAACTTTGTCGAGTCCGGTCAGCTTGGCCTGTTCGCCAACGGCTACTGGGGTCATCCGGCCTACAAGTTGCCGCCGGAGGCGAATCTTCTGGCGGTGAGTCACTACCTGGAAGCACTTGCGTGGCAGCGGGAGGTGGCCAAGCTGCACGCCGTCTTCGGCGGCAAGAATCCACACCCGAATTTTGTGGTGGGCGGCGCGCCCTGTGCCATCAGCGTGCACCCGGGGCGCAAGGAGGCCGGGGTCGATGAATTCAACACCGGTGCGGGCGTCGGTGCCGGAGCGACCGCCGTCAACATACTGGGGCTTGAGCTGGTGCAGCACGTCATACGCCAGATGCGTTCGTTCGTAGATGAAGTATATCTTCCGGACACGCTTGCCATCGCCGGGTTTTACAAGGACTGGTTCACGCGGGGCGAGGGAGTGGGGAACTTCATGACTTTCGGTGAGTTTCCGCAGAAGGGCATGAACGATCCGGGCAGTCTGCTGATTCCACCGGCAGCCATTCTCGGCCGTGATCTGAACAAGCTGCATCCCGTCGACTTGACCGATCCGGCGCAGGTCCAGGAATTCGTGGCCCACTCCTGGTATGACTACAGCGTGGGCAAGAACAAGGGTCTGCACCCGTACAAAGGCCAGACGGTGCTGCACTACAGCGGACCCAAGCCACCCTACGAGCACTTGGACACCGAACAGAGCTACTCGTGGCTAAAATCGCCGCGCTGGCGCGGAAATCCCATGGAGGTCGGTCCGCTGGCCCGGGTGCTGGTGCTGTATGCCAGCGGCCATGAGCCCACCCGGGAGCTGGCCGGATATGCGCTCAAGAAGCTGGACCTGCCATTGCCGGCGCTGTTTTCCACTCTCGGCCGGACGGCTGCGCGGACGCTGGAGGCGAAGATCATCGCCGACGCAATGCAGGGCTGGTACGACAGTCTCATGGCCAACATCAAGAATGGAGATGTGCGCACCTTCAATGACCGGCTTTGGGATCCTTCGGCCTGGCCGGAAACGGCGCGGGGTGTGGGGTTCACCGAGGCTCCACGCGGGGCGCTCGCCCACTGGATCGTGATCAAGGATACGAAGATCGACAACTACCAGGCGGTCGTGCCCACCACCTGGAATGCCGGGCCGCGTGATGCGGCCGGCAAGGAAGGTCCATACGAGGCATCGCTCCCGGGGACGAACCTTTACGACCCCAAACAGCCTCTCGAAATACTGCGCACAATACACAGTTTTGACCCGTGCATCGCCTGTGCGGTGCATGTGGCTGATCCGGCCGGCAATGAGCTTGTCGAGGTGAAAGTGAGCTAGTTGCGGTGCGCGAGGGTGCGTGGGCGTGCCCGGTCAGGGTGCTCGCGCCGGGACAGGCTTGGAGCGCAACGATGGACGATGAACTGAAACGGCTGCTCGATGCGGAAGCGCGTGCCGAGGCCATGGTTGACGCGACCCAGCGCGAGTGTGAGCGGCTGATCGAGCAGACGCGGGAAGAGGTGCAGGCCGCCGAGCGGCGTGCCGAAGAGCATATGCCGGAGTTGCGCAAGGCGTTTGTCGACAGGGCCGATGAACGCGCCGGTCTGACGCTGGCAGAGATGGAGCGTCACTACCGGGAGCGTGGAGAACGGCTGCAGGCCATGGCCAGCGCGCGGGCGCAGGAAGCCGTGGATGCGACGCTGGCGCTGATCGTTGACCCTGACTGGGAGTGATCCATGCGGGCCATTGCGCGCTACGCATATCTCAATACCCGGGTGTCGGAAATGGCGTCGCGCCTGCTGGCGGACCAGGAGATTGACAGCCTCATCGAAGGTCACAGCGATTCGCAGCGCGCGATCCTGCAGGCCGGGGCGCTTGTCGGCCGCAAGCCGGACGCCGCGGCCGATGCCGGTCTTTCCTTGGAACAGCGGCTGATCGCGAATCTTCTGGCGGATTTCGCAATTCTGGTGCGCGCACTGGACGGGGCTGCGCGGAGTTTTTTCGTGTACTGGGGCTGCCGCTTCGAGCTGAGCAACCTCAAGACCATACTGCGCGGCAAGATGGTGAACGAGCCTGCTGCGCAGATTCGGGCGCAGCTGGTGGACATGGGCCCCTATGGCCGCCTGCCGGTTGACGACCTGCTCGGTACGCAGGATGTCGCCGAACTGCTGCGCCGCCTGGAACGCACTCCCTTCGCCGCGGTGGCCCGCGAGGCGCGCCGCATCTACGAGGAGCGGCAGGCGCTGTTTGCGGTGGATGCGGCGGTGGACCGGCGCTATTACGCAGAACTGCAAGAGCATGTGCAGTCTCTTGATGGCTCAGACCAGCGTGAGCTTGGACCGCTGGTTGCGGACATGGTCGACCGGACCAATCTGCTGTGGCTGCTGCGCTACCGCTTTTCCTATGGACTGCCTCCGGCCCAGACCTATTACCTCCTGGTTCCCGCCGGGTCGCAGCTGCGGCCGCTGCTACTGCAACAGCTGTCGAGGCTGGAGTCTGTGGCTGAGGTCATTGCGCGCCTGCCGCGTGTGTTTGCCGCGCCGCTTGCCGGAGTGGTTACCGTGACCGATGCAACCCTGGTGCTTGAGCGCGGCGGGTGGCGCAGGGCGGAGAAAATCCTGAAAAGCCGCGCCGTCGGTCTGGCGCGGATCCTGGCTTATCTGGTTCTGAGGGAAAAGCTGCTGCGGCAGCTGCGTGCGGTGAGCAAAGGCCGGCGTCTGGGATTTGCCTCAGACCTCATACGTCAGGCAACCGGCATCGCGGCTGCGTTTGTTGCGCGGTGACGTCGAATCCGTCATCTGCGTCCGAGGAACGCTGCCGCCTTGTTCAGACCCGTGCCCATGCAATGGATCACGCTGCTGGTGCTGAAAGACGATACACCCGACGCCGCCGTCGTTGTGGCGCGGTGCGGTATTCTCGATCCTGATGCGGCCGAGTGGCCGAATCTGCTTCCGGACCTGCCGGGGAAACGGTTCGCAGAGCTCTACGGGGTGGCGCGGGGATATCTGGATAAGATTCTCGCCCACTGTCCGCGGTCGGACGACCGCCCGCGGCTTGCCGGAGAAATGCCGGATGAGGCCCAACTCGAGGCGCTGGGAGCGTGGCTGCGGACGTTGTGGCTGCAGTGCTCGAACTGCCAGGAAAGCTCGCGCCGGGCGGAGGAGGAGCGCAGCTATGTGGCGCAGCTTGTGAAGATGCTCGACCGGTTTGCGGTGCTCGGAATCGACCTCGGTTTGCTGACGCGCAGCCGCCAGTTTCTCGATGTGCACATTGGCATGATGCCGTCGGCCCATGTCGCCCGTGTCCGCGAGGCGGTCGCACTCGCCGGCTACGTGCTGACGCCGCTCACCGAGGAGCGGGGGGTGGTGCAGGCGGTGGTAGCCGGACCGAAGGGGCGCGAGGCGGAGGTCGGGGCGGCGCTGCGGGCGGCGGACTGGGAGGCGGCGCGTCTGCCGGCCTCGCTGGAAGACGGCCCGCAGGCGGTCAGGAGGCGGTTGCTCGAACACCAGGACCGGGTGGTTGCCGAGGCCAATACACGCTGCCGGCAGGTAGAGATGATGCGGCAGGAATTCGGCGACCGGCTGGTGCAGGCGGCAGACCTGCTGGCCATGGCCGCCCCGTACGCGGAGCTCGGGGAGGTAGCGCGCGGCCGTGGTGGGCTGACGCAAATCGGCGGCTGGGCGCCGGCGTCGGAACTTGCGGGTTTGCGCTCGGCGCTGCGTGATCGCTTTGGATCCCGTTTCGTGCTGAACGCAAGGGTGCCGCGACCGGATGAAACCGGACGCGTTCCTTCTCTGCTGCGCCATTCCGCACTGCTTCGTCCGTTTGCCGCGCTGGTAAGCAACTACGGCGTCCCGCGCTATGGGGAAATCGATCCGACGCTGCTGTTTGCGGCGAGCTTCGTGATCATGTTCGGAATGATGTTCGGCGACATCGGCAATGGCGTGCTCATCGCCGTGGTCGGGGCGCTGGCGGCGCGCCGGCTGCACGGTCTTGCCCCGTTCGTAATCGCTTGCGGCCTGGCGTCCGCCGGATTCGGCTGGGCATATGGCAGCGTCTTCGGATTCGAGGAGCTGGTTCATCCCCTGTGGATTGCGCCGCTCGCGGACCCCGAGCGCATGCTGGTCGTTGCGCTCTATTGGGGCATCGGCTTCATATTGGTCGCCGGCGTGCTCAGCATGGGCAACTGCATCATAGGTCGCCGGTACCGTGACGCCTTGCTGGACGGAAAGGGTCTCGCCGGGCTGGTGCTCTACGCTGCCGTGCTGCTCGGTCTGCGCCACCAGATTCTGGGCACGGGTCCGGGCGGTGTGGCGTGGGTCACGGCTGCGGCCGCCCTGACGCTGGTGTTCGGATATCACTGGTACCAGTACTCCGGGAAGTCGGCAGAGGGCGTCCTGGTAGCATTTGCCCAGTCAATTGAGGACGTCATTGGATATTTTTCGAACACCCTTTCCTTCCTGCGCGTGGCGGCGTTCGAGCTGAATCATGTGGTGCTCGCGGCAGCGGTCCTCGCGCTTGCATCCATGGCACAAGGGCGTGCCGGAAACTGGATTGCAGTGGTGTTGGGCAATATTTTCATTATGGTGCTGGAAGGAGCAATCGTCGCAATCCAGGTTCTGCGTCTTGAGTATTACGAGGGCCTCTCACGCTATTTCGGAGGCAGCGGGCGTGAGTTCCGGCCGCTGACGCTGGATAGAGGCGGCGTACCGGCATCATGAATTTCTGTTCATAGCTAGAGGAGCGTGTCATGTACTGGCTGGTCGGTCTGATCACCTTGAGTCTTTTGGGCACGGTGGGTTTTGGTCTGTTTCTCGATATGCGGCCCGCACGGGCAAATCCGGATCTGCCGCGGTGGCTGCGGCGGACGATCGGAACCAACCTGGTGGTATTCGTCGCGGCGGAGGCGGGGCTGCTGCTGGCCAGCGTCCACCAGGCCATGGCCGCGTCGCCGCCGGCCGTGACGGCCGGCGCATCGACGACGATCGGGGTCGGTTACGGTCTGGCGTTGATCGGCGCCGGTCTGCCGACGGTGGCGGCCACGATTGCCGCAGCCCTTGCAGTTGCGCCCGTGGGGTCGGCTGCACTGGCAGTCATCGCCGAGAAGCCGGAGGCGTTCGGCCGCAGTCTGGTGTATCTCGGACTGGCCGAGGGTATCGCGATTTACGGCCTGGTGGTCACCATCCTCATGCTTGGCAAGTTCGGCTGAGGAGGACGGTAATGAACACGAAAGATGTCAAAACCATGCGTACGCGGGTTATTGCTCTTGGCAGTGCCGCCCTGATGGACGGATTTGCCACGATCGGCATCGAAACCATTCGTGATGCCAGCCCCGGGTCCCTGGACAATCTGTTAGCGCGGCTGAGCGCGGACGATCAGCGGGCCGTGGTGTTTATCGAAAGCGATCTTGCCCGCAGCGCCAGTCCCTGGCTGCAGCGCCTGCGGGCAAGAGGTGGACGCGTGATCATTGTGGAGATTCCGGCGCTGAATGCGCCGGATGACTACCAGCCGGTGATCGAGACCATGGTGCGCGGCATGCCTGAGGTGCACAAAGGCCCGTATCCGCGATGAACGTGTCCTCCCAGGCTGTGGATCTGGAATCCGCCCTGATTGAGCGTGCCAAGGCGCAGTCGGAGAAGTGCCTGTCCGATGCCCGCCGCACACGCGACGAACTTCTTGCCGCCGCCAATGAACGGCTGCGGTTGCGCGAGGAGCGCGAGACGCACGTCATCAGGGCGTTTTCCGAACGCCGCTACAGGCAGCGTGTTCAGGCCGGCGAGATCAAATTGCGCCGGGAACTGGAATGGCAGCGCTGGCGCCTGATCGACGATACGATCGCCCGCCTGTCTGCGCGGCTGGCGGCGCTGGTCCAGAACGAAGGCGCGTATCTTCCGCTGCTGACGGGGTTTCTGGCGAAGGCGGCGGCCGAAATCGGCGACGGCGAGCTCGTCGCCGATTTGAATGAGCAGGATCACCGACGTCTGGTCCCGAAATGGGAGGCATTTTGCCGCGACGCCGGGGTCGGCGGCCGGGTCCGGCTTGCTCCGCAGCCGCTGTCCAGCAGCGGTGGAGTCCGGGTGCGAGATCTCGCCAATACCGTAAGCGTCGATTTCACGATCGAGGCGCGGTTGGCGCGCATGCAGGAGCCGCTGCGGCTGGTGATTGCGGCCCGGTTGTTTCCGGAATCGGAACTTGCCAGAGAGGGTGCAGGGTGAGCGCCGCGCCCGGACGGATTGTGGAGGTCAATGGACCGATCGTCACGGTGCATCTGCCGCAGGCCGCGCTGGGCGAGCAGGTGTGGGTCGGCAATCTGGCTCTGGTCGGAGAGGTCATCGGACGCGATGGTGAGCGGGCCATCGTGCAGATCTATGAATCGACCGAATCGCTCGCACCGGGACAGTCTGCTGCGCCGCTCGGTCATCCGCTCGCCGCGGAGCTCGGCCCGGGACTGCTCGGCAACATCTTCGACGGCCTTCAGCGTCCGCTGACCGAGATTATGGCGCAGAGCGGCGATCGTGTCGCGCGCGGCCTCGCCATCGCGCCGCTGGATCGCGGGCGCCGCTGGAATTTTACCCCGACCCCCGGCCTGCAGCTTGGTGGTGCCATTGCTGGCGGGGCGGTTATCGGCACCGTTGCCGAGACCGAGACCGTCATGCACCGCATTTTGGTCCCGCCGGACACTGGCGGCGAACTCGTGGAGCTGGCACCGGCCGGCGATTACGATGTCGAACAGGTCATCGCGCAGGTGCGCGGCCACGACGGCATCACGCGACCGCTTCGCCTTTATCATCGCTGGCCCGTACGCCGGGCGCGTCCCTGTGCCGGCCGCGACCGGGCGGCGGTGCCGCTGGTCACCGGGCAGCGCGTGCTCGACACGTTTTTTCCGTTGCTGAAAGGGGGTCGGGCGGCGGTGCCGGGCCCGTTCGGCGCCGGCAAGACCATGGTGCAACAGCAGATCGCCCGCTGGGCGGATGCGGGAATCATGATCTATCTCGGCTGCGGAGAGCGGGGCAACGAGCTTGTGGAAATTCTCGAGACCTTTCCGCGACTGACCGATCCCCATACCGGCCGGTCGCTGATGGATCGAACACTGCTGGTGGCCAACACATCCAATATGCCGGTGGTGGCGCGCGAAGCGTCGATTTACATGGGTGTGACGCTTGCCGAGTACTATCGCGACCAGGGTTACGACGTTGTGGTGGTGGCCGATTCGATTAGCCGTTGGGCCGAGGCGCTGCGCGAGGTTGCCGGGCGCCTGGAACAGATTCCGGCAGAGGAGGGCCATCCGGCCTATCTGGCGTCGCGCCTGTCGGCATTCTACGAGCGTGCCGGCCAGGTACGGACCCTGTGCGGACTGCCAGGATCGGTTTCACTCATCGGGGCTGTTTCGCCACCCGGCGGGGACTTCTCAGAGCCTGTCACCAGCCATACCAAGGACATGGTCCAGGTGTTCTGGGCGCTGTCGAAGGAGCTGGCCGATGCGCGCCACTACCCGGCGGTGGACTGGACCGAGAGCTACTCCGGATATGTTGAGGCCGCCGCCGGGTGGTGGGCGGACCGCGTCGATTCGCGCTGGAACACACAGCGTGCGGAGGCTCTGAGTTTGTTGCAGAAGTCCGATGAACTTGCCCGTATCGTCAATCTGGTCGGCCCGGAGGCGCTTTCGGCCGCCCAGCGCTGGGTGCTGGAGGGTGCGGCCCTTATTAAGGAGGGCCTGCTGCAGCAGAGTGCCTTGGACGAGGTGGACAGTTTCTGCTCTCCGCAGAGGCAGTTTGCGCTGCTTGATCTCATGCTTGGCATCTACCGCCACGGCCAGGAACTGGTCGACGCCGGGGTACCGGTTCAGCGGTTGCTGCAGTTACCCGTGCTGACCCGGGCCAAGCGGGCTAAAACGGCTTATTCCAACTCCCAGCTGGAAGCGCTGGGCGCGTTTGCGACGGAAGCGGGTGAAGCGTTCCGGCTGCTGGGACAGGAGTACAGCGGATCCGAGCGGGTGGCACCATGAGCGCGAAGGAATACCGGCTGACCTCGGCGCTGCGGGGCGGCCTGATGTTTGTGCGGGGGGTGCCCGGGATCGGTCTGGGGGACCGGGTGTCGGTGCGGGATCCCGCCGGACACCGGCGCGACGGCCAGGTTATCAGAACCTCCGAAGAGATGGTTCTGGTGCAGGTGTTTGAGGGCACTGACGGGCTGGATCTTGAACAGACCTGGATCCGGTTTCTCGACCAGCCGTTCGAGGTGGCACTGTCGCGTGAGATGTTGGGGCGCGTGTTCAACGCAGTCGGCGAGCCGCTCGACGACCGCCCACCCGTGGTGTCGACTCTCCGGCGCAACGTCAATGGTAATCCCATGAATCCGGCTGCCCGCACCCGCCCGCGTGAATTCATACAGACCGGCATTTCCGCAATCGACGGACTGTATTCCCTGGTGCGCGGGCAGAAGCTGCCGATATTTTCCGGGCCCGGGTTGCCGCACAACCGTCTGGCTGCGCAGATTGTCCGGCAGGCCCGGATCATTGGCGCCCCCGGGACCTTTGTCGTGGTGTTTGCCGCCATGGGCCTGTCTTATGCTGATGCCAGCTTTTTCCAGGACGATTTCGAGCGCGACGGCGTGCTCGGCAATGTGGTGATGTATCTTAATCTGGCAAGCGATCCGGCGATCGAGCGGCTGATTCTGCCGCGCACTGCGCTCACGGCGGCCGAGTATCTCGCCTACGATCTCGGCATGCACGTCATGGTGATACTTACGGACGTAACCAGTTATGCCGAGGCGTTGCGGGAGGTGGCGATGGCCCGCGGCGATGTGCCGGCGCGCAAGGGTTACCCCGGCTACCTCTATTCTGACCTGGCCGAGATTTTCGAGCGTGCAGGGCGCATCCGCGGCCGTGCCGGCTCTATCACATTGATGCCGGTACTCAGCATGCCGAGTGATGACATTACCCATCCGATACCGGATCTCACCGGGTACATAACCGAGGGGCAGATCGTGCTGTCACGCGAACTGTACAACCAGGGAATCTATCCCCCGGTGGACATTTTGCCATCGCTGTCGCGGCTGATGAAGGATGGCATCGGTGCCGGTTTGACCCGCGAAGACCATTCGCGGGTAGCCAGCCAGCTGTATGCGTCGTATGCCCGCGCAGTGGAAGTGCGCAATCTGGCATCGATCATCGGGACGGACGACCTGCCCGATACTGATCGCCGCTATCTCGACTTTGCGGGATCAATGGAAACGCGTTTTGTAACCCAGGGAGAGAACGAGGAACGCTCCATTGAGGATACGCTCGAGGTAGCGTGGCAGCTTCTGTCCTTGTTGCCGCCAGAGGAACTCACGCGGGTGCGCGAATCCGATCTCGCGGCCCATCATGTCCGCACGCAGACGGTGTTGTCACCATGATCACGCGTTTGAAAACGCCGCCGACGAAAAGCGCGCTGCTCGGCCTGAGGCGCCAGATTCGCTTTTTGCAGCAGGGCCATTCCATGCTCGAGCGCAAGCGGGACCTGCTGAACAGGCTGGTGCGCGAGCAGCTCGAGCACTATCGCCAGCTGCGTTCACAGGCGCGCGCGGTGCTGGTGGAAGCCTACCGCTGGCTTGCGGTCGCGCAGATGCGCATGGGCAGCGACGTGATCCGGCAGGCGGCGCTCGGCGCCGGTCCGGCCCTGCGCGTCGAGATCTTTCCCAGATCGAGTGTCGGCATCGAGTATCCGGCGGCGCGGGCCGAGGAGATCGCGCTGCAGCCTGTGGGGCTTATGGGAACCGATGCGAGCTTTGACCGGGCCCGCAGCGGGCTGGCAAGGACTGCGGTCTTGCTCGTGCGACTGGGAGAGGCGGAGACGGCGCTGTGGCGGATGCTGGTCGAGCAGCGCCGCACGCAGCGGCGGGTGAATGCGCTGCGGTACAACATCATACCGCGCTATCGCGCCTCAATCCGGTTTATCGAGTCGATCCTGGAAGAGGATGAGCGCATGACGCTTTTCCAGATAAGGCGTCTGCGTGAGTCCGGGCGCCGGGCCTGAATGGGCCGATTTGCCCATGCTCGGGCGGGCACTGCGGCGGCGGACGGCTTAGTGGACGCGATGGCGCGAGCTTGTGCGGCGACTGCGCGATCCGGAGGAGGCTTTCATGGAAAACGGATTTCTGTGCCGTGACCGGTTCCAGGATCTTTTGGAGGCACTGCGCTCGCTCGGCTATCAGTGTATCGGCCCGCAGGTGCGCGATGGCGCCATCCTGTTCGTTGCGCTGGTCGCGGCCGAAGAGCTTCCGCGGGGTGTACGCGATATTCAGGCGCCCGGGTCTTACCGGCTGGAGCGCACGGCGGGTCCGCGGTTTTTCGGGTGGGCCAATGGCCCCCAGGCACTCAAGCCTCTGGTGTTCGCCCCCCGCGAAGTGCTGTGGCGCGCCGAGCGTGCGGAGGATGCGACGATCCGATTCATCCCCGAATTGCCGCCGCCGCTGCGCCTTGCCGTCATCGGTGTGCGTGCCTGCGATCTGGCGGCCCTGGATCTTCAGGACCGGCATTTCCTTGGACCTCCTGCGGAGGATGCCAGCTATGCTGCGCGCCGCGCGTCACTCTTTCTGGTGGCGGTACACTGCAGTGATCCTTCGGACAGCTGTTTTTGCGCGTCCACCGGGGATGGGCCGCGGGCGTCGACCGGATTTGATCTCGCCCTGACTGAGCTTGATGACGGATTCATCGTCGAATCCGGCAGCGGGCGCGGGGCGCAGCTTGCAGCGAGCCTCGCTCTCGATGCCGTGACCGGTGACATGCGGTCCGAGGCCGCGGCCCAGGCCGAGGCGGCGCGCGCCCGCCAGAGGCGCCGGCTGCCGTCGCGCGACCTGCGCGCGGCGCTGTTTGCCCGGCTCGAGCATCCGCGCTGGGCCCTGGTGGCGGAACGCTGTCTCGCATGCGGAAACTGTAGCTCGGTGTGTCCGACCTGTTTTTGCCATGCCGGCGTCGAAACCCCCGAACTCGACGGAGCCGCGAGTGTGCATGCCCGGGTATGGGATTCCTGTTTCACCCAGAGCCACAGCTACATCCACGGCATAACCGTACGCAGCGATACCCGCGCGCGCTACCGGCAGTGGTTCACCCACAAGCTCGGGAGCTGGCATGAGCAATACGGCCGCAGCGGCTGCGTGGGCTGCGGCCGCTGCATCAGCTGGTGTCCGGTCGGAATCGATATCACCGAGGAGGCCGCCGCGATATGCACCGGAACCGGACATGACTGACCTGATGGTGCCGCACGAAGCGGAGGTCGTCGAACGCATCAGCGAGTCTGCGACCATATTTACCCTGCGGTTGCGTTTCCGTGACGGGTCGCGGCATGCACGCTACCGCTTTGTGCCCGGACAGTTCAACATGCTCTATCTCTACGGGGTCGGAGAGGTTCCGATCTCGGTCGTGTCCGACCCCCAGGACGATGCGCTATTCGACCACACCATACGGGCGATCGGGCGCGTGACTCGTGGTCTGTCACGGTTGCAGCCGGGTGACCGGCTCGGCATCCGCGGGCCGTTCGGATGCGGCTGGCCTCTGGAGCAGGCGCAAGGGCACGATGTGATGATCGTTACCGGAGGGCTCGGCTGTGCTCCGGCGGTATCGGTGATCAACTATGTCATGCGGCGCCGGCAGCTCTTCGGCGAGCTCGTCATCGTGCAGGGGGTCAAGCATGCGGAGGACTTGATATGGGCGCAGCGCTACCACCGCTGGAGCAGGATGGAACACACTCAGGTCATGGTGGCAGCCGACGTCGGGACCGCGCTGTGGCCATGGCATGTGGGGCCGGTGACCGAACTGTTTGCGCAGGCCCGGATCAACGCGTCCGACACGGTCGCGATGATGTGCGGACCGGAAGGGATGATGCGGGTGGCGGCAGACCACATGCGCGCGCTTGGTATCGTCGAGGGTTCCATGTGGCTCAGCATGGAACGCAGCATGCACTGTGGTGTCGGCCGCTGCGGACATTGCCAGATAGGAGGAAAGTTTGTATGCAAGGATGGACCGGTATTCAATTATACGCAGGTCAAAGATCTGCTGCCGGTGAGGGGGTTGTAGTGGGTGAGCCGGCCGTGATGGCAAAGAAGCCGCGGGTCGCGGTGCACAAGTTCTCGTCTTGCGATGGCTGTCAACTCGCGTTCCTGAATCTTGGGGAGGATCTGCTGCGACTGTCCTCGATGGTGGAGCTGGTGCATTTCGCTGAAGCCGGCCCGGTCGATCCGGACGCTGAAGTAGACATCGCCTTTGTCGAGGGCAGCATCAGCACCGCCGCCGCGATCGAGCGTATTCGGAGCGTGCGCAGCCGTAGCCGTTTTCTTGTGGCGATGGGCGCCTGCGCTACGGCCGGCGGGCTGCAGGCATTGCGCAACCTGGCGGATGGCGCCGCCTGGGTCGCAGACATCTATGCGGTCCCGGCAGAGCTCGACTTGCTGGCTTCGTCGACAGCCTTGGCGCAGCACGTTCGCGTCGATCTGGAGCTGTGGGGCTGCCCGGTTAGCGGACGCCGGGTGGTCGCGGCGGTGCGCGCGCTGCTCTTTGGTGTGTCCCCGGTCGAGGAGCAGGACAAGGTATGCCTGGACTGCAAGCGCTCTCAGACGGTGTGTGTCATGGTTACCCGCGGACTTCCCTGCATGGGGCCGGTCACCCGCACCGGCTGTGGAGCGCTCTGTCCAAGGTTCGGGCGTGACTGCTATTCCTGCTACGGTCCGGCGGAGAATTCCAACGTCGAGGCATTGGGCAGGCGTCTGGAGGGTGTGGGGCTGTCACGGACCGCAGCGGGCCGACGGTTTCTGTCCATCAACAGCGCTGCACCGCCGTTTACCGAAGCCGGCCGGCGCCGGGCGCAGGATCATGAGTAAGCCGCGTAACATCACCATCAATGTTCCGGTGCTCGCGCGGGTAGAGGGTGAGGGCGCCTTGGAGATCCATAGCCGCGGGCGGGAGATAACGGCGCTCAGTCTGCGCATATTCGAGGCGCCGCGGCTGTTTGAAAAGTTTCTTGAAGGGCGCGATTTCGGCGAGATTCCAGATCTCGTCGCACGCATCTGCGGCATCTGTCCGGTGGCCTACCAGATGACCGCGGTGCACGCATTCGAACGGCTGTTCGGGTTGGACCCGGGAGGCTGGGTGCGGGACATGCGCCGCGCGTTGTATTGCGGCGAGTGGATGCAGAGCCACGCGCTGCATATCCACCTGCTGGCAGCCCCTGACCTGCTCGGTTACGACAACGCTATTGCCATGGCGCAGGATCATCCGGAAATCGTGCGTCGCGGACTTGTGCTGCAGGCGCTTGGCAACGATCTCATCCGCCTGTTCGGTGGACGTTCGGTGCATCCGGTAGGGGTTCGTGTGGGCGGGTTTCATCATGCGCCGGATCGTTCCGATGTGGCTGAACTGCACGTGCGTCTGACGGCCGCGGTGCCCGAGGCCGAGGCGCTGTTGCGCTGGACGTTGGCGCTGAAGCTGCCAGAGACCGAGCAGCGATTCGTGAGCGTCGGCTTGCGGCATCCTGCCGAGTACCCGATGAACGAGGGCCGGCTGGCGTCGAGTACCGGTCTAGACGCGGGGGTTGCGGAGTTCGAGCGGCATTTTTCGGAGCACCAGGTGGATCATTCAACTGCGCTGTACTGCCTGTTCAGGGGCAAGCCGTACCTGGTCGGTCCGCTGGCCCGCGTCAACCTTAACCTGGAGAGGCTGCCGGCAGCCGTACGCGCGGTGCTCGATGAAAGCGGAATCGCCTGGCCGAGCCGCAATCCGTTCCATTCGATCATCGCGCGCGCCGCGGAGACCTATTACTCGGTCCTGGAGGCGGCGCGCATACTGAAGGACTACCGTGTTCCGGGGGCGCCATACGTCCCGGCGGTGGCGGTGGCGGGTGCGGCGATCGCCGCCACCGAGGCGCCGCGTGGCACATTGTGGCACCGGTACGATGTAGGGGAGGACGGGTGTATGCGACGTGCCCGCATTGTGCCCCCGACCAGCCAGAATCAAGCCCGCATCGAGGCCGATCTGCGTCAGAGTATCGAAGCGCTGGGCGTCGACAGCAGCGATGAGCTGTTGCGCCGGCACTGCGAGATGGTGATCCGTAGCTATGATCCCTGCATTTCCTGTGCGACCCATTTTCTGGATCTGCGCCGGCATCGCGCCTGACCGGATCCCGGGCGGCGACGCTGTTGCGCTGCGGATCCGGCCGTGACCGTCCGCATCCGTATTGTGGGTGTGGGGTCGCCTGCGGGCGATGACCGGCTCGGCTGGCTTGCGGCCAGGGCGTTGCGCCGCCGCGCGGCGCTGGCTGTGCTCATTCCGCAGGTGGTAACGATCGCGGGGTTCGACCGGCCCGGAATGGGCCTGCTGCAGGGCCTGGAGGGCCTGACGGCGCTCATCGTGGTCGATGCGGTCAGAAGCGGAGCGGCTGCCGGCACCCTGCACCGGCTGGGTGTCAGCGAAGTGACGCATGTCTGCGGCGTACTGTCGAGTCATGGCTTTGGGCTGGCGCAGACTCTTGAGCTCGGCCTGGCCATGGGATGGTTGCCGCCCCAGGTGACGGTGTTTGGCCTGGAAATGGCTGCAGCCGATGCTGGCAGCGAGTCCCTCAGCGCGAAGGTGGCGGCGGCGATGCCGGTGCTGATTCAATCCGTGGAACGTGAAGTGCTCGAGGAGCTTGCGCGTGACTCGCGGGCGCCGCTGGGCGGAGTCAGGCGTTCCCGTGGATGACCGGCCGCATACCCGGCCGGGCAGCCCAGGGTCCACATCCGCCGATGGAGTTGGCGTACCAGTCCGTCTGTGGTGTTGCGGATGGACGACCGGTCGCAGTGGCCAGGTTTATTACGCCGGCCGCTGACTCGGGGCGGTCGATACGGCCGCTCCCCGTTACCCGCGTTGCAGCAACAGGCCCTCACGCGCGATGCCGACAGCCATCATGGCCAGCCGGTGCAAATCGGGGTATTGCTGGGGTTCGACCACAAACCGGGTGAGCTGCAACCTGCGTTCCTCGTCAAGTCTGCCGTTGGCGTAGTGGTAGCTTACCTCGTACCTGCCAAAGGGCGTCTCCAGATGCTGGTTCCTGGGCAGATACGCCGGTGTCAGGCCGGAGGGCAGACGCAGATGCACCACCTCGTCAATGGTTTCCGGCGCAAGCACGCTTGGATAGCGGTTTTTAGCCTGGCTGAGGAACCCGGCCAGCGCGCCACTGATCTCGCCTGGCGTAGGCAGCACCAGCGCCACGCGCGGACCGGGAACGAAGGCATCGCTGTCGCGCCATTGCAGTTTCATGCTCACCGACCGGCCC
The DNA here is from genome assembly GCA_021785515.1 of Pseudomonadota bacterium. Classification (GTDB taxonomy): domain Bacteria; phylum Pseudomonadota; class Gammaproteobacteria; order Acidiferrobacterales; family UBA6901; genus JAJYCY01. The sequence continues at coordinate 297,394 of JAJYEX010000003.1, forward strand.
AGATCATCCCGGCGTGAAATTCCGATCACCCGCATCGATCCGGTTTGTCCTCCGCGGTAATAATCATTCTGGAGAAGCCGCCACAACCGCTCGCCGCTGCGATCACCCAGCACAAACTCGCGCACGCCGATGGCGCGCCAGCCGGAAGCCGTTATTTGACTGGCGCCATCGATAATGCCATCCGGATCCAGCGTCATGGACTGCACGTCACGGTACTGAACGCGGTTGCGCTCCGGTGCCGGTGTCCGGACCAGTGCGCTGGCGTGACCGGTAATCAGAACCGGCTTGCCCGCATCCATCAGAGGCAACGCGTTGATACCGGCATAGCGCTGACCGGTATCGAGATAGAGATGATACGCCGGGACGTAGGCCAGCACGTGCTCGAAGGCGAATGGATCGGCGCCTGGATACGGCACGTAGCGTGACGAAGTGGAGATCAGCGCTGGTACCGCCTCGATGCCCTCGGCATGCAACATGCTGCAGAGCAGAGCCACGCTGGCATTGCTGTCGCCGATGCCGCGCGCCAGTGTGCTGGCCGCTGTCGGTGGTCTGTAACCGGCCTCGCGATAATCGACGGTCACCACCTGAATGTGTTGCTGAATCCAGCGGTAAATGCGCGCCACGGCCACCCGGCCGTGGGCGCCGCCGGCCGCCCTGGCAGCCGCCTTGTCGATGGCGGGTGTCGGCTGTATCGATGCAGACGCCAGCTCATCATACGCATGCGCCACAGTTTTCCAGTCTGCAGCCGTGCCGATGACGGCCATCGGCGCATACTGGGTAACGGCCGCTGTATTGGGCGGCGGGAAGTCGACGCGCGACCAGTGGCTTGTGGCGCTGAGGGTCTCGGTGCCATCGCCGGCACGGCGATGCTCGACCCAGGGCCCGCGCGCGTGGAAGTGCAGCGGCATCGATTTTGGTGCGGTGACACTGATGGTGACCGAGCGTGCCGGTACATAGGGCGCCAGCGTCACCGATGCGGTATAGATGCCTGGCAAGTATGCCTTGTCGAAGTGCTCGACATATTTGAGGTGCACGGTTGAGCCCGGCGTTACGGCCGGAAAGATCAGGTTCTTGATCGTTCCTTTGCTCAGAAACGGAGCTTGCAATGCGCTCGCCGTCGATTGGGTGAAAATGGCCGACGGCGCCACATTGATGCGCTTGTGCGCAGCCGTCTCGGTGTAGGCCTCCAGAATCTTTATGGTGGCGAAGTTGGCCGGATAGGAGATCTGCGCCTGGGCCACCTGCTCGACGCCGGATAGCGTCATGGGCTGCACCACACTGGAAACGGTCCTGGTGTAGCTGCCGTCCGTCGAAATGTCGAGCGATACCTGGCGGCTGATCACCCGGTAGTTGACCTGCGGTGGCGAAGCCGCGCCGGCCTGAAGAAGCGGTGCGCCCGCGATTAAGGCGGTCACAACGGCCAGGGCAGATTTGCGCATATTCATGACAGATCCCTAGATTAGCTGTGGGTGAATATCAAAGGGGTATGCTGCACGCGCAGATCGGCAAGCAGTAACGCACGCAGATCCGTGTACTGCGAGCGGGCATACAGCACATCGGTCAGGTGCAGCTGATAATGCGCTTCGATCCTGCCCCCGTGGTCCTGTACCGCGAAACTGAAGCTCCCAGCGGTATTGTGCACGTCGATGGGCGGCGGCAAATATGTTGGCGTGTAGCCCGGCGGCAAAACCAGCAGGGTATGCCAGTCAATCCCGCCGAAGTAGGTGTTGATGCTGTGCGTACGCGTGTCAGGACCGGATACTGCCGCCAGGGCGCTGACCGGATCGTTGGTACCGCCCAAGCCAGGAACGAGATACGGGCCGGCAGGTAGGCGCAGAACCAGAGTTTTGCCCGGCACCGCGTAGGCCGCTGTGGTCCAGTGTGCCCTGACCTTGAAGGGGTGGTCCAGCACCAAAGGATTGCCGTGCTCGAAGCTGCCCTGGCCACCGCCACTGGTGCTCAGCAGCTCGCTCATCAGGCGCTTGTAGGCCCCGGGCGGAACTTCGGCGAAAATCATGCGATTGAACCAGGCCCACCAGCCGTATGTGGTCATCTGTGCCTCGCCGGTGAGTGTGCCGTCAGGCGCCAGATGCAATGTGGCGCGGTAATTGAGGCTGTTTTGATCAGGCTGCGCGCCGGGAGTGCGCAGCAATTCGGAGTGCGGGCCCGCAATCACCACGGGTTTGTCGCGTTCGCCCACGGCCAACTGACCGGGCGTCTCGTATTCGCCGGTAGCATCCAGGAACATATGATACTTGGGCAGGTAGTCGATGGCGTGATTGAAATTCGGGCCGGGAAGTGGCGTCAGCTTGAAGGCGCTGCTCCAGTTGATCAGTACCGGATACACGGTAATGCCGCGCGCGGCCAGCAGCGCCTCAAGCAGGGTGGAGTGGGCTTTGCAGTCTCCATAGCGGGTCTTCAGCGTTTCATTGGCCGAAATCGGCACGTAACCGCCGACGCCCAATTCCAGACCGACATAGCGGATATGTGCCGATTCCCAGGCGTACAGCGCCTCCACAGCCTTCCGGCCGTGCAACTTCCCGGCTACGCGGTCGGCGACACTTCGCACCCGCGGGGTTACTGCGGCTTCGGCTTTGGCGCGCGCCCAATAGGCCTTGCCGACCGACGCCCAGGTCGGGAAGCTGCTCACCTCGAACAGCGGACTGTAGTCGGCCGAATCCACCGTCGCCGGACCCGGAAAATGCGCATGGTGCTCGGCCAGCGTGGCGGTGAAGGTTTCAGTGGCACCATTGATGTGGTGCGACATCGTCCAACCGCCACGTTGTGCTGCCTTCAGATGCATTGACACCGGGCCCTGAACGGTTACGTTCTGGTCACGGGCGGACTCGCGCTCGCCTACGCCCCAGACGCCAAAGTACTCATTGGGGAAGTAGGGTTTGGCCTGCGTGAGCAAGGTGGTGATGTGCAGTGTGTCGCCTTTGGAAAAATGCGGCAGGATTACATTGAGCACCTTGGTGTGGCTGTACATCGGTGCACCCTGTGTCGCCGGCGCCGGCTGCTCGAAAATGTCCGATGCCGGCACGGGGATGCGCCCTTTCTCCGGGGTCTCGATCCAGGCCGAAAGCACCGTCAGTTTCGATAGGGCGCTCGAGAAGGTCTGCTGGTAAGGGTTCATGGAATGCGCGCCGCTGCGTGTCAGCGCCTCAATCACCTCATCGTCGCGTTCCGTGAACCGGCCGTTCGCCTGCACGTGAATGTCGGCGTTGAAACTGAGTTGACGGATGTCCGTCCCGCTGTGGCTATGGCGCTCTGTTGCGTACCCGCAGCGTGGCCCCGCCATCAGCGCAAAGGCCAATGCACAGGCCAACGTAGGTTGCGACAATTTATTCATGGGAAACGGCCTTACCAGAAGAGGCTAGAAAGGAAAGTTCTAAGGACCACCTGAACAGTCTACGAAAATGACCACGGAATCGCGCAATCCTCATGATAGCCGTCCACGGCAACCCTGGAGGACAGGTTTCTGCGACCGCTCCTCGTCCTGGGCCGAACCCTACGCCGGAGTTTTGGCGGCTGTCAAGCGCGACGATCGGAACGAGAACCCGGATGGCCGACGAGATCTTTTTTGGAGACACGAGAGTGGGCGCGGTCACACGTTCCGTCAGCCTAGCCAGAATCTGCCTGGTACGCATAACATGGGTATCGGTATGGGTGGTAAAGGCTGTGGACATCAGCCGGCCAGAAGACTGTCACGTGTTCCCGTCCCTGTCGAATCGTTGGAATCGGCACCCGGCTCTGGACCCTCCAATAGCGGTTGCAGTGGCCGGAGGGCCATGTCTGTAAACCGGAATGCGCCTCCATGCACTGCGTCGAACTGTCCATACCGGTGCCGGCGGCAGGGAGTGCCGCAACCGTCGTTCTTCGGCATGACAAGGGTGTCCGCCAGGCACGCGTTTACATGACCTCGCCCTTGCGCTTCGCGCCGGGCCGTCCTATCGCGCGCGAGTGCTGTTCCGCTCGATCATTGCGTAGGCCGAATGATTGTGGATCGATTCGAAGTTTTCCGACTCGACCCGGTAAGAGTCAACGCGTGGATCCTTGTTGAGGCGGGCAGCGATGTCCCGCACCATATCCTCGACGAACTTGGGGTTGTCGTAGGCGCGCTCGGTGACGTATTTCTCGTCCGGGCGTTTCAGCAGTCCATACAGCTCGCAGCTGGCCTGCTTTTCGACCAGATCGATGATGTCCTCGACCCAGATGAAGTCATTGGTGCGTACCGTTACCGTTACATGCGAGCGCTGGTTGTGCGCGCCGTATTTGGAGATTTCCTTCGAGCACGGGCACAGGCTGGTCACCGGAACTACCACCTTGATGGTCATGACGTGCTGACCATGACGGATTTCCCCGCTGAATGTCACCTGATAATCGAGAAGGCTGCGGACACCGGATACCGGTGCGGTCTTGTTGATGAAATACGGAAAGCTCATCTCGATATGCCCGGTGTCTGCCTCGAGCCTGGTGCTCATTTCCGTAAGCATGTCCTTGAATGATTCGACCGATATTTCCGGATCATGGCCATTCAGGATTTCCACGAAGCGGGACATGTGCGTCCCTTTGAAATTGTGCGGAAGCTCCACGTACATGTTGAAGTGAGCAATCGTGTGCTGCTCGCCCTGACTGCGATCCTTGACGCGTACCGGATGACGGATGTCCTTGATGCCAACCTTGTCGATGGCGATGTGGCGGGTATCCGGCTCGTTCTGAACGTCGGCAATCGGGCTGACATCGGCCTTTCCGGTTTTGTTGACAGTGGCCTTCATAAGAAATCTCCGCGTGAAATAGCTTGATCCCGGTCAGGGGAGAGTCGCTTTGGACCGCCGGATACCCGGTGCAACCGTGTACCGGAACACCGGGGCCCTGCCGCGCCTGAAAAAATCCGACAGTCGCGTCCGCTTGTCCCCACTGCGGCAGTTAGGCATTGGTAGTGAGGCGGAATCGCCCCCCATCCATGCTGGCCCGCCGATCCGTTACCGGCCGATGCGGCTGCCCGGTGGGTGACGACGAATCACGTCGTCATTGTTGACAATTCCGGTCAAGTTTAAGCCGTGTCAGACATGCTGGCAAGACCGGCAGACATCGCCGTTTGGATGCTCCGGCATATGCCCGCAGCATCCAAGCCGCACTGGGCCAGAAGTTCCTCACGCTCACCGTGATCGATGAAACTGTCGGGCAGGCCGAGATGGAGGATTGGCGTGCTGACGCCGGCGCTGTTGAGCGCCTCGGTGACTGCGCTGCCCGCGCCGCCTAGGACCGTGTTTTCTTCCACGGTGACGAGCAGGCCGTGACTCTGCGCCATGTTGAGTACCATCTGCGCGTCGAGCGGTTTTACAAACCGCATGTTGACGACCGTGGCGTTGAGCTCTTCCGCTGCCGTAAGCGCGGGTTCGAGCATGGAACCGAAAGCCAGGATGGCCACGCCCTTGCCGCGGCGGCGCAGTTCCGCCTTTCCAACCGGCAGAGGGCGCATCGCCTGGTCGATCGCCGCGCCAGGTCCGCTGCCGCGCGGATAGCGGACCGCTGCCGGTCCCTGCTGGCAGAAGGCAGTCCACAGCATCTGGCGGCATTCATTCTCGTCGGACGGGGTCATGACGGTCATGTTCGGCAGGCAGCGCAGGTAGCTCAGATCGAAGCTGCCGGCATGGGTGGGGCCGTCCGGACCGACCAGACCGGCACGGTCAACGGCAAACGTCACCGGAAGGCCCTGAAGGCAGATGTCGTGTATCAGCTGATCGTAGGCACGTTGCAGGAAGGTCGAATAGATCGCCACCACCGGCTTCAGGCCCTCGCAGGCGAGGCCGGCGGCGAAGGTGAGGGCGTGCTGCTCGGCGATGCCTACATCGAAGTAGCGGTCGGGGTAACGCTGCGAGAAGGCGACCAGTCCCGAACCCTCCCGCATGGCCGGAGTGATGCCGACCAGCCGCTCGTCCATGGCAGCCGCGTCACACAGCCATTCGCCGAAGACCTGGGTATAGGTCTTGCCGGAAGGCTTCTTTTCCATTTTTCCCGTTGCCGGATCGAATGGTGTGACCCCGTGATAGACGCACGGATCGCCCTCCGCCGGTTCGTAGCCCTTGCCTTTGCGCGTGACGATATGCAGGAAACGTGGGCCTTTCAGGCTGCGCAGGTTGCGCAACGTCTTGACCAGCGTGTGCAGATCGTGACCATCGATGGGGCCGAAGTAGTTGAAACCAAGCTCCTCGAAAAAGGTCCCCGGCATGATCATGCCTTTCATGTGTTCTTCCGCCCGTTTTGCCAGCTCCCAGACGGGCGGAAGCGTGGACAGCACCGTCTTGCTGCCCTCGCGCACGGTGGCGTAGACCTTTCCGGAGAGGATGCGGGCGAGATAGTTGGACATGGCCCCGACATTGGGCGAAATCGACATGTCATTGTCATTGAGCACGACCAGGAGGTTGGCGTCCATGTTGCCGGCGTTGTTCAGGGCCTCGAACGCCATGCCGCCGCTGAGCGCGCCGTCACCAATGACCGCCACGACGTTGCGGTCCGACCCTGCACGCGCGGCGGCGACGGCCATACCCAGGGCAGCACCCACCGACGTGCTGGCGTGACCCACCCCGAAGGTGTCGTATGGACTCTCGGAGCGCCGCGGGAATCCTGACAGGCCACCCATCTGGCGCAGTCCGAGCATGCGCTCGCGCCGTCCGGTCAGGATCTTGTGGGGGTAGGTCTGATGCCCCACGTCCCAGACCAGGCGATCCTCAGGAGTATTGAATACGTAGTGCAGCGCGATCGTCAGCTCCACCGTGCCGAGCCCGGCGGCAAGATGGCCACCGGTCTTGCTCACTGTTCCGATCACAAACCGGCGCAACTCCGCGGCAAGCAGCGGAAGCTCGGACTCACTGAGGCGCCTCAGGTCTTCGGGGAAGTCGACCTGCGGCAGGAGGCGAAAATCTTTCTGAAACGGCATCAGCGGGTTCGGTCTTGGATATAGGCGGCAATTTCGGTAAGTAACGCCTTATTATCCCCCAAAGCGGCTAGGCTGGCGAGAGCGGCCTCGTGCTGGGCGCGGGCCAGGTCCCGGGCGCGGTCCACGCCAAGAACCGCGGAATACGTGGGTTTTCGCCGGCGCTGGTCGCTGCCCTGGGGTTTGCCCAAGGCAGCGGTGCTCGCTTCCACGTCCAGGATGTCGTCGGTAATCTGAAATGCGAGGCCGATGCAGGAGGCGTAGCGGTCGAGCGCCGCGAGCACGCTGCCAGAAAGATGGGGAACGCACAGGGCGCCGAGCGCGACTGCGGCCCGAAACAGCGCGCCGGTCTTGCGGGCATGCATGTCTTCAAGCTCCCCGAGACCCAGGGTGCTGCCGACTGACCGCAGGTCTATGGCCTGTCCACCGGCCATCCCGAGCGAACCCGAGGCCTCGGCTAGGCGGGCGATCATCTGAAGTTGGCGCGCCGCGCCGATTGCCGGATCCATGTCAGTTGCCAGGACCTCGAACGCGCGGGTCTGCAGCGCATCCCCGGCAAGCAGTGCCGTCGCCTCGTCGAAAGCCCGGTGACAGGATGGTTTGCCGCGCCGCAGGTCATCGTTATCCATGGCCGGCAGGTCGTCGTGGATGAGCGAATAGGCGTGAATCAGCTCCAGCGCGCATGCCGGCACGTCGAGCTGCTCGGTCCTGGCGCCGAATGTCTCGCCGGTCGCATAGACTAGCGCTGCACGCAGCCGTTTGCCGCCGCCCAGAGTGGCGTAGCGCATGGCCTCGTGCAGCAGACGGGGTTCGCATTCGACCGGTGGCAGACACCGGTCCAAGGCCTGCTCCACTCGCGCCTGGTAACGCGGCAGGAAGTCTTTTGAAAAGCTCAAGCCGGTTCGTCGTCCTGGTACGGTTCCACCGTCACAGTGCCGTTCTGCTGCACCAGTTTCTCCACGCGCTGTTCCGCTTCTTTGAGCCCTTCCTGGCAGGCGCGCGTCAGTTCGATGCCGCGCTGGAATGATTTCAGCGCGTCCTCGAGGGTCTGGTTGCCGCTCTCCATTTTCTCCACCAGCTGTTCCAGCTCGGCAAGCGCAGTTTCAAAGTTCGGCGTAGATGGTTTTTTAGGCACGGTCAGATCCCGAATGCGCACATCGGGCGGCCATGTTACTCCATGGACGGGGTGTCGTCATGCTGCAGACCCCGGAAGTCCTGCCGTCAGGCAGGCAGCTTGCCTGTTCTGCCGCGGTTGAGGATAAAATGGGAATACTCCATGCCCGGGGCTGATATCATGCCGTATTTCGTATTCCGCATTTCCGCAGACCGGACCGTAACGCCGGTAAACAGCTTTGCCCGGTTCGCCGAGGCCCGGGATCTCTGCCGCAGTCTCCGGCAAGAGCAGCCAGCCGGCGGTACCGACCAGTTCCGCATGGCGTTTGCCGCCACCGAGCATGACGCCAGACGCCTGCTCGCGGAGAAACGCCAGATTTCTTCGCCGCTCGAAGAGTGGGAGAGCTGAGGCCCCCGGTTTGTGGCCGGCTTAGCGTCCCTCCTGCCGGAAGTAGCCACGCCACCGGTAGGCGTACCAGGCAAAGGCCCACCAGCAGGCGAGCACCACCCACGTTACGTCTACCATAATCGGCATGATCGTGCGGGGGGTCGCAGGCAGTAATGCGGCGTAGTCGCCGAGGCCCTGGTAGAAGGCGGCGGCCATGGTTGCCGGGTTCAGCAGGCTCTGGAACTGATCCAGCGTATAGAATGCGGTTACCGCCAGTACCGCTTTATCGCCCCAGGGTTTCCCCGCCCACAGACCGACACCGACTACGGCGAACATCGCTGTGTAGACTAGGTGGTAGATCACCGCCACGGCGCCGCTGTGTACGGCCCCGAACAGTGGGACGCCGGAAGTCGGGGACGTTATCTCGGAAAGTGCGGACAGCCAGAAGAACGCACCAGCGCTCCTGAAGGTGAACCGCACGTTCTTGCTCACGGCCATGGTGCTGCGTACGGGGCTGGTGGTGGAAACGCTACCTTAGCCTATCGCCCGGACCGCAGCCAACGGCGGGCGGTGCGGGCGCCGCGGTGGATTGTTCCGGAAAAAGCCTTGGTTCCGGCCGAATTCCGCCATTCCCTGTAGGGCGGCATGTCGAGTGATTTCTTCAGAACCAGCGCTAACCGACTGAAGCAGCGATATTGATTGATGGGTGCCCCGCTTGCGATTGTTATTTCCCGGGCTTTAGGATTAAATTTCTGCTTAAAATCGTGGCAGTTTAGCCGTTTAGATAAAGACCAACGACAGACCGGCGGGCATGAAGGCTTGCCAGCAGCCGGCAAAATAAGCTGTCCTCATGTGCGACGGGGGCACATGAGCCGTCCATGTTATGGATTTGCTGCATGGATGCGAACTAGGGGTGGGCACCTTTGCAGGTCAACTCGGCATCATCAGTCGAATCGAAGCTGTTTCGGCGCGTCGTAGGATTGCTTGAAGGTCTGAAGCAGTCGTCGACCGGCATCGTCATATACGACCAGATTGTCCGCCTGCTTCAGGATTGCGAGCTGGAGCAGGCCGAGGTCGAACAGACCTACGTCTCACTGCTGTATTTCCTGCTCGAAGCCTACGCCAAGAATCCGACGAGCGATCACGTGTTGCAGGTGACCGCGAAACTCATCCAGTTGCGGCCGGCGTTGTCGATGGCCACATCGGCGGATCTGCGCGGCCAGTTCGTCGGCACGGACGAGACGCGCGCGCCGGTTCCTGGCGATGATCTGGATGCCTTCGAGAGCGCGATCCGCGGGCTCATGGGCAGCCTCGAGCGTGCGCCTGCCGCCGAGCCGCCACCTGCCGCCGCGCCGCCATCTCCACCTGAAACGGTCGTAAACGAGCCGGCCGCCGCACGGCCGCCGGCTACCCCGCAGGAAGAAAAGGAACCGCCTGCAAGCGACCGGACGCCGCCCTCGGATCGCCGCACATCCGAGCGACGGACGCGTTCGAGCGAGAAGATCATGCAGCAGATTCTCGAGCAGGAAGAGACCAGCACGCCCCAGGTCGAGCGGCGCGTGAACTCGGCCTACCGGCTGCATCTTGATCGCAAGCGTGATGAAATCGATCGCCTGCAGGAAACCCTCGCAAAAAAGGTTGCTGAGGCTATCGCCCAGAACCGGGAGTTCGGGGCGCTGCTCGAAATCGAGCGCGGAGCCCTGCAGCAGGCTGACAGTCTCCAGGAGATCGAGGGCCTGCGTCAGATCCTGATCGGCGGTATAGACGAACTCATCAAGGGCCAACGCTCGCTCGCCGCCAAGCTGCGTGGGTCAAACGATTACCTGCAGCTGGTGAAGTCCGACAGTGAGCGGCTGCATGACGAATTGAACAAGGTCCGGCTGCTCAGCCTGACCGACGAGTTTACCAGCCTTCCGAACCGGCGTGCCTTCATGCGCCGTCTGGAAGACGAAATCGGGCGTGCAGATCGTTACGGGACCCCGCTCGCGCTGGCAATCCTGGATCTGGACGAGTTCAAGACAATCAACGACACCTATGGTCATGCAACCGGCGATCAGGTGCTGCGTTGCTATGCTGCGGACGTGCTGTCGATATTCCGGCATCACGACATGGTGGCGCGCTATGGGGGCGAGGAATTCTCGGTGCTGCTTCCGAATACCGGCCAGGAAGGAGCCGTGTGCGCGCTGCGCAAGGTGCAGCACCGGGTGGCAAGAAGCTCCTGCGACAGCGCTGGACAGACCGTGCCCCTGCCGACTTTTTCTGCAGGCCTCACGCTGTATGTGCCCGGGGAGCTACCGCATGCATTGATCGAGCGGGCGGATCAGGCGCTCTACCAGGCCAAACGTCTCGGCCGCAACCGCACGGAGATCGGCATGCCGGGAAGCGGCCCGAAACAGCAATCCGAAAAGCGCAACGGCAACGGCGAGACGTCGTCGTAAGCAACGGCCCCGGGGCGGCAGATCCCTCAGCGGTATCGTTGCCACCGCGGTGTATGCACTGCCGCCGTGCAGGGCTTGGCGAAGGTTGCCGCACCGCAGCGATGAACGGTGCCGGTCCATCCCATATATAATAGTATCAGTTAGCGCGTGCTTGGCGTCGGGCCAGGTCGTTCGCCATGGCGCTGTCCGGGTGGCGGCAAAACCTGGCCGGCGGTGGCCACGGCGGGCGTGCCCGGAGGGATGCCGTGGTGTCCGGTCACGGACCGCCTGCGGGCCGGAACCATCCGGAGAACCAGATTTGATGAAGATTACCTTTCTCGGTGCTGCCCGCGAAGTGACGGGGTCCTGTTATCTCGTCGAGACGTCGCAGGTCCGTTTCCTGGTGGATTGCGGCATGCATCAGGGCGGCGGGATGGCGGAAGCGCGCAATCGCAGCCCGTTCGCGTTCGATCCGTCGGCGCTCGATTTTGTCCTGCTCACGCACGCTCACATCGATCACAGCGGACTGCTGCCCAGGCTGAGTCTGGAGGGTTACGCCGGACCGGTCTACACGACCGATGCCACGATAGAGCTGCTGCATATCATGCTGCCGGACAGTGGTCATCTGCAGGAGATGGAGGCCGAGCGTGCGGCCTACCACCGCCAGCATCATGGTCACAACCACGATCACGCCGAGACCACGCCGGTCTATACGGCGGCGCAGGCGCTTGCCTGTCTCGCTCAAATGCGGGCCACGGAGTACGACAAGACGGTCAATCCCCACCCGACCGTGCGCTGCGTGTTTCGCGATGCCGGCCACATACTGGGTTCGGCGATCATAGAGGTCTGGCTGAGCGATGGCGCGGAGCAGCGCAAGCTGGTCTTCTCCGGCGACCTGGGGCAGCCTGGCCGGCCGATACTGCGCGACCCGACGGTCATCGAGGAGGCCGACGTGCTGCTGGTGGAGTCAACTTACGGCAACCGGGCGCACCGCAACCTGGCTGCGACCCTGGACGAGTTGGTCGGCGCGGTGAATAACACGCTCGACGAGAAGCACGGCAACGTCATCGTGCCGGCATTCGCAGTCGGACGGACACAGGAGCTGATCTACCATTTCACCCGGCTGAGCCGCGAGAGGCGCCTGCACGATCTCCATATCTATGTCGATTCGCCTATGGCTACGTCCGTGACGCAGATCACAATGCATCATATGGAGCTTTTCGATCGCGAGGCCAAGGAGGTTTTCGGACAGCCCCGAGGCGGGACTGCGCCGACGCTTCATTTTACCGAAAGTGTGAAGGAATCGATTGCCCTCAACGACATCAAGTCCGGAGCGATAATCGTCTCGGCGAGCGGGATGTGCGATGGCGGCCGTATCCGTCATCACCTGCGTTACAACCTGGATTCACCGCGCAATACCATCCTGTTTACCGGGTTTCAGGCAAAAGGCACGCTCGGGCGGCATCTTGTGGATGGAGCGAAAAGCGTGCATCTTTTCGGGGAAGAGATTGCCGTGCGCGCGGAGATATTCACGCTGGGCGGATTCTCGGCGCACGCCGACCAGCCGGCGCTGCTACGGTGGTTGCACGGTTTCAGGCGCCCGCCGCTGCAGACCTTTGTGGTGCATGGCGAGGAAGACGTTGCTGTGGGCTTCGCGCAACGGGTTGGCGCCGAGCTCGGATGGCCGGTACATGCGCCTGCCGAGGGCGAGGGAATCGAGATTTGAAAGGGAAGGGGCATATGGCAGACGCGGAGCATGAGTACTCGAAGGAAGAGCTCGATGCGTTGGTCGGGGAGCTCACGCGCAGCCCGTCGTATCGGCTGGCATACGAGGATTCGGAATTTCTGGACAGCGACGAGGCCAGGCCGGTACGTCTGCAGCTTGAGCTGATGAAACCGGACACGTTTCTGCGCCGACACAACGTGCGTTCCACGGTGGTTGTGTTTGGAAGTACGCGTATTCCTCCCCCGGCGCAGGCCAATGCCCGGCTCGAGGAGCTGCTCAGGCAGGAGCGCGAGCGGCCGCAGGACGAATCATTGCAGGCGGCGATCATCCTCGCCCGCACGCGGGTGCGGCAGTCGCGCTACTACGAAGAGGCGAGAAGATTCGCGAGCGTCATGTCACGCCAGTTTCAGCATGAACACCGGCGCGACTTTGTCGTTCTGACCGGCGGTGGCCCCGGGATCATGGAGGCCGCCAACCGTGGCGCCCACGATGTCGGTGCCCGGACCGTGGGCCTGAACATCACCCTGCCGCAGGAGCAGACTCCCAACCCGTACATTACGCCTGATCTGTGCTTCCGGTTCCACTATTTCGGGTTGCGCAAGATGCATTTCCTGCTGCGGGCGCGGGCGCTGGTCGCCTTTCCCGGCGGCTACGGTACGATGGATGAGCTGTTTGAGGCGCTTACGCTGATACAGACGCGCAAGATCCAGCGCATCCCCGTGGTGCTCGTCGGCCGGTCTTTCTGGGAGAGGGCGGTGGACTTTGAGTTTCTGGTCGAGGAGGGCGTGATCGCGGCTGCCGACGCCGGTCTTTTTACCCTGGTCGATTCCGCGGACGAAGCGGTTGTGCTGCTGCAAGATTACTACCAGGAGGCGTCTTTCTGAGCCGCAGACGGGCATCGGCGCTGCCCGGTCGCTGCCGGTCTGTCAGTGCGCGGCCGGGTGTTGATTCCTGTCATGGTCCTCTCTATGCTGCCACGTAGCGTGGTACGTGCAGCACCAACAGCACCATAAAGATCAACGGAAATCCAATGAAAAGGAGAACCGCTATGACCAAGTATCTTCGTCTACGCCGGTGGCTGCTTGCCTGCGCAGCTCTGCCCATGGTTCTGCTAGGAGCTGCGGCCTCGCAGGCGGCGGTACCGAAGGAAATCCGGATCGGTACCTTGTATGCGGACTCCGGTCCTTTTGCCACCTCATCGCTTTCCCAGCTCGCGGGACTGAAGTTCTGGGTGAACGAGGTCAACCGCCAAGGTGGCGTCTTCGTGAGGGCCTACGGCAGAAAAATTCCGGTCAGGCTTGTCACCTACAACGACCGCAGCTCCACGACCACCGCGGCCACGCTCTATAACCAGCTCATCACCGAGGACCGGGTCAACATCCTGGCGGCCGATTTCGGTTCGGTGCTGACCTCGGTGGCGGTACCGATTGCCCGGGAACACCAGATGCTGCTGTTTGACCAGACCGGTACCGGCGCGGCATTTTTCACCCGGGACAATCCGTATATCGTTCTGACCTCTCTTCCGACATCGGCGCGCTGGCCGTACGCCCTGGCGGACTTTCTGAAAGCGCAGGGCAAGATCCGCCGGGTGGCGCTGCTCTATGCGACCAACGACTTCACCGGCTCCCAGGCGCAGACCCTGCGCGCACGCCTGCAGGGCAGCGGGGTGAAGCTCGTGTTTGATCACGGTGTTCCGACCAGCACCTCGAGTTATGCGCTGCTGCTGCACAACATTCAGGCCTCGCGTCCCGACGCGGTAATTGAGTTCGGTTTCCCGGACAACGACATTGCGTTTCTGCACGACCTGCAGGCCAGCGGCATCAAGTTCAAGATGGTCTTCACGATATTTCCTGGCCAGCTGCTGGCGCTGGTGCAGAAAAATGTCGGAGCTCAGACGCTTGCCTATACCTACACCTATCCGACTCCTCCGCTGCTGGTATACAACAGGGTCAACTACGGCATGGGTCTCGACCGTTTCAGCCGCGCATTCCATGCGGCGACCGGAACACAGCCCAATTTCCTGAATATTGCAGGATTCAACACCGGTCTGATCATCCAGAAGACCCTGGATACGGCGCCCAACTTGCGCCAGATGACGCTGCGTCGCAGCGTGATGCGTTTCTCCGGAAAGTTGCATACGCTCGACGGGGCGTTCCGGATCGATGCCACAACCGGCGCCCAGATCGGGGAAGCTCTGCCGGTTGGGCAGTTCATTCCCGTTGGCAAGGGTCTGACGGTGCGCATGGTCTATCCCCCGGCCATCGCCACGGGAAGACCCGCGTACCCGGCGCCGTAACGGAGTGCTCAGCTATACGCTGCTTGCCGGGCTGCTGTTTGGTCTGTATTTCAGCCTGGTGGCGGTCGGCCTCAACCTGGTGTTCGGGGTGATGCGGCTCATTAACCTGGCGCATGGTGACTTTCTGATGCTGGGCGCGTTCCTCGCCTACGGGCTGTACGCAGCCGCTGGCCTGAACCCGCTGTATGCCATTCCGGCAGCGATTGTCGCCTTCATGCTGGCGGGCGTTGCGCTCTACTACGCGGTGGTACCGAGGCTGCAGGCATCGCGTGATCCGCAGATGCTTTCGTTCATCCTGCTGTTTGGTGTATCGCAGATCATTGAAGCGCTTGCCGTGATCGCTTTCGGTAACAACCAGCGCGCCATTCCCGCAACCGTCTTCGGTTCCCGGCCGGTCCTGCTGCTGGGCCAGTCCTTCCCGGTTGCCTGGGTGGTGAGTGCCGCGGTCAGTGCCGTTGCGCTGGTGGTGGTGTACGTCTATCTGTACCACAGCCGGCTGGGGTATGCGACGCGGGCGGTGATGGCGAGCCGGGACGAGGCGGCCAGTACCGGCATCAACGTGCATCGGGTATCGGCCATCGCCCTGGGCACGGGCCTGGCGTTGGCGGCAGTCGCAGGGGTCTTCAGCGCATTCATGCTGGGCAGCATCGAGCCGGATATGGGAATAGGCATCACCACGACATCGTTCGCGGTGATCGTGATCGGTTCGCTTGGAAATCCGCTGGGAACGGTGCTGGGCGGGCTGGTCTACGGCGTGGGGCTGATGGTTATGGAGACTTTTTATCCTTCGTGGGCCGACCTGCTGCCGTACGTGCTGCTGATACTGATTCTGCTGGTGCGCCCGAGCGGACTGCTCGGGCAGAGGGTGCGGCTTGCCTAGGGGTGGCTGGTACAGCGTCGGCGTGGTGCTGATGTTTGCCGTGCTTCCGTTTGTCTACGGCAACCATGCTCTGCTGTTCAACATGATGATGTATCTGGTGCTCGCGCAGGGCATTAATGTGCTGTTCGGGTTTACCGGATATCTTCCGTTCGGCTACGTGGGGTTTTTCGGCACCGGGGCCTACGGAACCTCGCTCGCCATCCTGCTGCTGCATCTGCCTCCGTTGCCGGCCCTGCTGGTGGGCGCCGCGGCCGCAATGCTTGTGGGCCTGGTGCTCGCTCCGCTGCTTAAACTGTCGGGCGCGTATTTTGCCATTGCGAGTCTCGCGGCGTCGGAGGTTGTCTACTATATCGTCTCCAATCCGCATCTGACGCCGCTTACCCAGGGGCCGTACGGCATAAGCCTGGTCCAGACCTACAATGCCGCACAGAGCTACGCGGTAATGGTGGCGGTGCTGGCGCTGGCGCTGGGGGCGGTGGTGTATCTGCGCAATTCCAACCTGGGTCTGGCGCTGCAGGCCATCCGAGAGGAGCCGATAAGCGCCGGTTTCGCCGGCATCAATGTGGTACGCGAGCGCACGCGTGCCTGGCTGCTTAGTGCTGCGCTCGCCGGCCTTGCCGGCGGGGTCTATGCCTGGCACGTATCGGTGTTCTATCCCAAACCGGTGTTTGACCTCAGCATCAGCGTGTTTGCCATCGTGTTCACGCTTTTTGGCGGTGCGGCGACGCTGCTCGGACCCGTGGTGGGCACTTTGCTGCTTTACGGCCTGTACAACTGGATCGGCATTTCGCAGCCGGAGTACTTTCAGCTCGTGTTCGGTATCGTGATCGTGGTCCTGGTGCTGTTCCTGCCCAACGGCCTTATGTCCCTGCTGCGCAGGATCCGGGTCGATGTCCCCTAACGCACTGCTCAGTGTTTCCGGCCTGAGCAAACGGTTCGGTGCTTATCGGGCCCTGGACGGACTGAGCCTCGAAGTTGCCGCGGGCGAGATCCTCGGGCTGGTCGGACCGAACGGCTCCGGCAAGACCACAGCCATCAACGTCATCTCCGGCGTGTATGCCGCAGATGCAGGTACGATCCGGTTTGACGGGCGCCCGGTCGGAGGGTTGCCAATACACCGTCGCGCCCGTCTCGGGATCAACCGCACCTTTCAGGTGCCCAAGCCGTTCCGGAGCCTGACGGTGACCGAGAACCTCGAGGTCGCATCGGCGCACAGCCGGTCCGGCGACAATCAGATCCGCGAGTGTCTCGAGCTCCTGGCGCTGGATTCGGTCGCCGGACGCGAGGCAGCGAGCCTCACCAGCGCCCAGCAGAAGCGGCTTGATCTGGCGCGGGCCCTGGTTGCGCGGCCACGGCTGCTTCTTGTCGATGAGATCGGCGCCGGACTCAATCCGGCCGAACTCCAGCTTATGGCGCAGACCCTGCTGGCAATCGCCGGATCCGGCGTGGCCCTGCTCGTGGTCGAGCACCTGCTGGGCTTCCTGCGTGCTGTCGCCTCCCGCGTCGTCGTGATGGATGCCGGGCGCGAGATATTCGAAGGGCCGCTCGATCTCGCCGCCCGCGACCCCCAGGTGATCGATGTCTTCCTCGGCCGATAGGAACGAACCTATTCTGCTGCGCGCCAGCGGACTGGCGGCGGGCTATGGCCCGCTGCAGGTGTTGTGGGACGTGGATCTCGAGGTCGCGAGCCGGGAATGCGTCATCCTGCTCGGCCCCAACGGCGCCGGCAAGACCACGCTGCTCAAGTCCCTGCTCGGCCTGGTTCCGCTATGGGGCGGACAGATCGAGTTCGGGGGCAGTCGCGTGGAGAGACTGCGCACTGACCGGCGGGTGCAAGCCGGCATTGCCTACATGTCGGAGATCGGCGTTTTCCCCAATCTGAGCGTTGACGAGAACCTGCGGCTTGGCGGCTACTTCCTGCCGCGTCACGAGACCCGGTTGCGTGCCCAGCGGCTGTACGCGAAGTTTCCGGACCTGGTGCAACACCGGCGCGCGCTGGCCGCGAGCCTGAGTGGCGGTCAGCGCAAGATGCTGAGTCTTGCCAAGGCGTTCATGAGCGGGCCGCGGCTGCTGGTGATGGATGAACCGTCCGCGGGATTGTCGCCGCGCTATGTGAAGGAGGTGGTTGCCACACTGGATGGCCTGCACGCCGAGGGCCTGTCCATGCTTATTGCCGAGCAGAATCTGGGTTTCCTGGATCTGGCCGACCGGGTCTGCGTGCTCGATTCCGGACGCATGCGTTTCAGCGGTGACCGGTCCACCCTGGAGCGCGACGATGTGCTGCGCCGAAGCTATTTTGGACTGGAGGAGCCGTCCCGTGCCAAGCCTGATTAAGTCGCCGACATCTGACGGACAGTTGCCCGACGGCGCCGGCTTGCGCAGCGGCCGGCTGTCCTTCACGGAAGTGCTGGGCCACGCCGTGGCCAACATCACGCCTTCGGCAATGGCGGCGGCGACTGTCTCGCTGGTCGTAGCCAACGCCGGCGCCTTGAGCTGGCTCGTCTACCTGGTGGTCGGCGTGCTGATGCTGCTGGTTGCCGGCCAGGTAGCGCGTCTGGCGCGGGCTGCACCGGCAGCCGGTTCGCTCTTCGTATATCTCAGCCGCGCCCTTCATCCGGTGGCCGGAATCGTCGCAGGCTGGGCGATGGTCGGCGGCTACCTCGGTGCATTGCTCGCGGCTCCCGTCCTGGGGGCTGCATTCGCCGCGCGGGCGCTGGCCCTGATGCACCTGAGCATGCCGGCGTGGGTTGTGGGCATGACGCTGGCGCTCGTTGCCTGGGCGCTCGCGGTGCGTGACGTCGAACTTGCCGCCCGCTACGGGTTGATTGTCGAGAGCTTTTCCATCGCCTGCATCGTTGCCATCGGCCTGGTGGTGCTCGTCCGGCATGGTGTTTCCGATCCTGTCCAGTTCAAGTTCGGTGGCGTGAACCGCCACGGATTTTTTCTGGCCTGCATGCTGACCGTGCTGGCTTACGGAGGTTTCGAGACTGCCGGCAATCTGGCGCGCGAACGTCGCGGCTCGGAGAATACCGTGCCGCGCGCCATCCTGCTCAGCGTCGTGGTGGTCGGCGTCTTTTTCGTGTTCATGGCATACACGGAGGTGCTCGGGTTCGGGAATGATACGGTACTGCTGGGCCGCACGACCGCGCCGCTTAATCTGATTGCTGCCCGTAATGGCGTAGCCTGGCTGGCGGTGTTTTCGGATCTGGCCATGACCGCCGCCGCTTTCAGCGCGTCCATCGCAACCCTGAACAGCATTTCCCGGGTGCTGTATTCCATGGCCTATCACGGAGTGCTTCCGCGCGCACTGGCGGGAGTGCACGCCCGCCATCATACGCCGGTGCCGGCACTGCACCTGCTCGGTGCTGCAATGGTGGTCTTTGTCACGATCATGGCGGTCGGTCACCTGTCCGTGCTTGCGACGCTGAACCTTTTCGGAATCTTCACGGCGATGGGTTTTCTGGTGATCTACAGTCTGGCCAGCGTTGCGGCCCCGCTTTATCTGCGCAAGCTTACGGGACGGCTGCCGCTCGGATCATTATTGGCGACTTTGGTGGGATTGCCGGTGTTGCTGTACGTGCTCTGGGGAAATCTCTACCCGTTTCCGTCCGCCGCTCAGGGTGTGGTGACGGTGTTGTTTCTGGTGTACTTGGCGTCGGGTGTGGTGGTTTTCGCCTGGATTCATCGCCGTTATCCGGAACGCGTGGCGGCGATGGTTCAGGGTCTGGCCGGTGACTAGGTGCGTGACGGTGATACGCTGTCCTTGTGCCCGGTTTCACATTGCCCGGCGTGGCGTCGCGGCGATATGATCTGCGGCACCCGTGTTGACGGATTCTGTTTGCATGTCCCCATGCAGTCATCCATGTCCTAGTGAGGAGGTTGCCAAATGAACAAAAAGCCCTTTTTGTTTGTCCTGTCCGCGTTGGCTTTTGTCGGATTTCTGTCGATCGCTGCAGCCCGGGCCGCGGTGCTGAAGGATACCGACGCCTTGCGTGGTCTGACTAAGGCCAAGGCAGTGTTCATGATCGACGTCAACAACCCGCAGCGCGTCGGGCATGTGCTGGCGGTGGTGGGCAAGACTGATACCGGTATGCGCGCCCAGGGTGTGAAGCCGGAAATCGTGGTGGTGTTTGTCGGCCCCGATGTCGCGTTTCTGACCAGGGATCGCCGCGGCATTTCCTACATGGATGAACGGGCAGTCGCCGGTGTCCAGAAGGCTGTGCAAAAACTGAAAGGCATGGGCGTGAAACTCCAGGCCTGTGGAGTGGCGCTCAAGGGCATGGATATCGCGCCGAGCGATGTCATCCCTGACGTACAGCCCGTCGGCAACGGCTACATTTCGGCCATCGGATTCCAGGCCAAGGGATACAATCTGGTGCCGGTGTACTGATCAGTGCCGACAGCACAGTCCGCTTCCCGTGGTCCGGGAAGCGGCCCGCGGTTTCAGAATTTCGACTTGAGTCCCACGTAAAAGCCATTCGGGAGCAGACTAAGAATAAACGGCTCCTTGAAGCGGTGTGCAAAATAGCCGCTGACGATACCCACGACGGCGCCGGACACGACGTCCGTCTGCCAGTGGCCGTGGGCTTTGACGCGGGCGGCCATGTCGAATGCGGGAACGGCGGCGAGCGCATCGACCCAGGGGTCGGTGCGATGATATTCCATGATGATGGGCGTAACCAGGGCGGTGATGGACGACACATCGCCGCTTGGAAAACTCTGCGCGTGTGTTCCCCTGAACCAGCGGTCGGGGCTGGTGGTCTGGGATGGACGTTCTCTCTGGAAGGTGTATTTCAGTCCGGCGGTGGACAGCCCGGCGATGGCCGCTGCGTCCAGGCTTTGCCACAGCGTCCGGCCGATCCGGTTGTTGCCGCCTTCCCACACGGCGCCGGCCAGGGTGATGCCGATCAGTTCCGCAGGAAACTGTCCGACCTTTGCCACTGACCAGATACCACTCGTATCTTCGTGCACGGGGTGGTCGAGCCGGTGCAGGGCGGCCCAGTCCAGCACACCGAGCGTTGCGCCCGCCAGATAGCTGCCGGCCAGACCGGCGGGGACGCTGCGGCTGCGGTACAGCCGCGTGATCGGATTATTCGACCAGACGTGATTTCCGGCGCTCACTTCTTTCACCGGAGAGGTCGAGTACATCGGTTCCCCGCTCGCCGCACGGCAGGCCGGTGCCACACATAGCAATGCGGCAATTGTCATTGCGGCGAAGCGGGGCGCGGGGTTCTTCATGGACTCTCCGCCAGGAGTTCCTGGACTGTAGGGTGCAATGAACTGCGGATGCCCTGAGTAACCATGGCACCGGGGCTGGCAGGCAAATACCTGTCCATCCGGATTGCCTGGAAACCTCCGGTGGCTGCCCGATAGGGCGACCGGCCTGCGGGGTACGGGCGCGCGGACGGCGCGGCAGGATTGATGTTTCGCAAGCGGACATCCTTGGCAGGCGATTGTCAGTTAGTCGCCCAAGCTGCCGAATAGTTCCTTTGCGTAAGAACGGTCTGCCAGTCCGGCGCAACCATGCACTGTTCTCTTTCGGTTTCGCGCGCCGTCCATGTTTCCTGATCGCGCCACGATCTGACGACCGCGGCCGTTCGCACCGTGAGGTATCGGCTGCAGCGCAATGACGGTGCAGATGCGTGCCATTCGACACTTCCCGGGGGCATTTGACGCCATGGAGCGCCTGTGTTAAAAATCCCCGCGCGATATTCCCGGTATGAAATTTTCGAGGTGAGCTGGACATGAATAGCCGTCTGTTTGCCGTTGGCGCAATCGCTGCCGCGGTTATGCTGGCCGGGTGCCAGACCCCCGGTGCGAACCTGCAGGCGAACGCCTACCAGGCGAGCCAGGTGAATACCCGTCAGGCTGCCAAGGTCGTCACGATACTGGCCGTCATGCCCGCGAAGGTCGAGGTAAGTAACGCCCAGGCGAAGCACACCGCCCAGCTGTTGGGGGGTGTGCTCGGCGCAGCCCTGGGTGCGGTTGCAGGCAACAATGTCGGTGCTCACTCGACGGCCAATTCCGTGGTCGGAATGGTGGCCGGAGGCGTGGTCGGTGCCAGTGCCGGGTCGCTTGCGCCTGGCAAGGTCCTCGTGAATGGGGTATCGATCACTTACGAAGACGGAAGCAGGACGTTCAATTCGGCCCAGGTGGGGGAATTGTGCCAGTTTACCCCGGGCAAGGCTGTGATGGTGTCGACGTCCCCCATGGATACGCGCATCCAGCCCAATGCGACCTGTCCCCCCCCAACGCCGGCTCCCTGATAACAGGCTCTTACCGTGATCAGACAAAGCAACAGCATATTGATCGCCGTCGTCACCGCATTGTTCATGGCGGCCCCGGCGTTTGCGCAGTCCTCGCTGTCGGACCAGATCAATTCGGTTTACGCCGTACAGCGCAAACAGGATGCGGCGCGGCGTGCGGAACAGCAAAAGCGTGAAGCGCAGCGGAAGGCGGAGCATGCCGCGGCCCTGCGGGCTGCCCGGGAACGCCAGGCCGACGCCGAGGCTGATGAGGAACGTAGGGAGCGGTATGTCGACAAGCTTCGGGCATTGAAGATCCAGCAGCAGGAACTGAAGCTTCAGGCTGAAAAGGACCGGCTGGCCCGTGAAGATAAGGTCACCGGTGCCAACGTGAGGAAGGAGAATGCCGAGACGGATCTCATCAAATCGCGGGCTGATGCCAACAACAATGCGGTGTCTTCCGGCCCCAAGACCGGGAACTAGCCTCGCAGTCTGAGCGCTGGCTGGCGCTGATCTTGCGATGCGGCAGGGAACAGCCTTGGCAGAAGCGGTGGAGGAGTGCGCGCGTCCCCTTTCTGTAATGTAAGAGAGCAGCCGGTTTCTTATCCCATGTCAGCTCAAAGTTTCCTGCGGTACTTCCGGATTGCGGAATGCCGGGCGGGTGCGTGACCGGAAGTTGCGCCCGGGCATGAGGCCTGTCTGGTAGCGTTATCCGGATGCCTCGGTATTCGCCCGTGCACCTTTTTCAGGCAACTGGCCTGCCCCCTGCACAAGAGCTGTGCAGAAACTGATATTCACGCTTCATCCCCGGGGCCCGAGGTGCGGCCAGTTTATTCATCTAAACAGAAAGTTAGATTATCTGGCATCGATTGGCACGCAATGTGCTAATACCTATTGCCATCGTCAATCACGCCCGGGCCGGGTGATGCGGTCTGGCTGCCTGACAGCTGCGGCGGCATTCGATTCCGGAGTGCGATCGATATATGGTGGTGATGCCCGATGTGAAGAGAAGCGACGTCCGCAAGCTGCGGGTTCTGTTGATAGACCACAGTGTCGGGCGCGCGGCGATCCTGGAGCGGGCGTTGCAGGATGCCGGCTACGTGGTCGCGGCGAAGCTTACCGGTGTGATGAACCTCTACAAAGAAGTGGAGCGGATCGAACCGGACGTGATCATTATCGACCTGGAGTCGCCCGACCGCGATATGCTGGAGCAGATGCGGGAGATCAGTCGCGACCGGCCCAAGCCGGTGGTGATGTTCGCGGAAGACGATGATAGCGATACCATCCGCCAGGCGGTCAAGGCCGGTGTGAGCGCCTATGTGGTGGACGGATTGTCGGCCAAGCGCGTTAAGCCGCTGATGGAGGTGGCGATCGCGCGGTTTCGGGAATACCAGGCGCTGCGCGAGGAGCTGCTGCACGCCAAGGTCTCGCTGGCGGAACGCAAGCTGGTCGAGAAGGCGAAGGGGCTGCTGATGCAGCGCCGTGGAATGAGTGAAGATGAGGCCTACAAGGCCTTACGCAAGATGGCGATGGACGGAAACAGGCGCCTCGCCGAAGTAGCTGAGAACATTCTGGCCGTTGCCAACATATTGATCTGATAACGGCCGGCTGAAATTTGCGGACCAATGGCGGTCCGCGCGCGAACAAAGGCGTTCGTCCTCCGCATGGCTCATGCGGCAGGCCGGACGCCTTTTTTTTGGTTCCGGGGGCGGCGATGGCCATTGCCATTGCCATTGCCGGTTCCGCGGATGGACGTGGGATGCCTTGAATGAAACATGCATCTTCCAACGGTGAGGTGGAGCGATGAAAGTTATCAAGACGCATAAGGTGGAGCAGCTGGTCATGGCGGCGGTAGCGTTCTTCTGGTGTTTCCTGATGTGGTTCGCCAGTGCCGCATTTGTTCCGACCATCGCCTCGCAGTTCCATCTCGGCATCAAAGGGGTGGCTCTGCTGGCAAGTTCGGCCATCTGGACAGCGCCGCTGGCACGGCCGGTGGCCGGGTGGCTGGCCGACAAGATCGGCGCCCCCAAGGCGTTTGTCATGATTCTAGTGGTGTGCGGCAGCTTCAGCATCCTGTCAGGCATGGCCAAGACCCTTGCCCCGATGGTGGGAATGTCGCAATACCACTTTCTGTTCTGGACCCGGGTCATTGTTGCCACCGCCGGCGTATCGTTCGTTATTGGTGTTCAGCATGTGGCGCAGTGGTTTGAGCCGGCGGAAATGGGTACGGCTGAGGGGCTGTATGCGGGCACCGGCAACGTGGGTGCCGGTGCTGGCGCCCTGCTTCTGCCGCGTCTCTACGGGCTGGATTACAATACCGCGTTTATCCATCTGGGTATCGTCGCCCTCATCATCGCCGGCTGGGTCGTATGGCGCGGGGTGCCGGCGAAGAGCGCTGAGCAGTCGCGCATGGCGAAGAAGTCGGCAACGCTGCGCGACGGCGTGTTCGTATGGACCCGTTACGCTGCCCTTGCGCTGATGCTGGCCTACGCTATGTCGTTTGGCCTGGAGATCGGGATGGACGCCTGGTTGCCGGGTTACTATAAGATCGGTTTCGGCGGGGCGATCAAGGCGTTGGGGTTCCATTCGCTGCAGGATGTACAGATCGCAGCCGGGTCGTTCGCCGCGGTCCTGTCATTCAACGCCTCGCTGTTTCGGCCGTTGTCCGGATGGATTTCGGATATCTGGCAGCGTAACCGGTGGACGCCATTCCCGTTTCTGTCCAAGAAGCTGGAATACTCGCCGCGTATCCACTGGCTGATGTTATCGTTGTTGTGCATCACCGTCATGATGGTGATGCTGACCATCGCCGGCATGTCGGGCCATATTGTTGCCTCGGTGATCATCCTGGCATTCTTCGGGGTGGCGCTTGCATTCGGAACCGGTGGCACCTTCGCCATTGTGCCTCTGATGTTCCGGGAGCGCCCCGGGGTTGCAGCGGGTTTCATCGGCGGTGTTTCCTGCATCGGGGGCATCGTCTATCCGCTGATCTACGGCAAGGTGGCAACCGTATTCGGCCCAGGTGCCATTCACCTGGGCTATGCGATCGTTGCACTTTCCCTGTTCATTCCGTTCATTCTCTACTTCGTTTGGGCGATGCGTTGGGACGTCCATCCCGAGGAGCACGGGGTCGGCAGCAAGGAAAGATGGCTGGGCGCGCGGCTGTCGCCGGCCATCGATGGCATCGCGGAACCGGCGCGCAGTGAATAAGAGGGGGACGACATCATGCGTAGATACGGAATGGGCAGTGCAGTGACTGACGGTGAAGTTCATGTGCATGAGCCATGGTACAAATACGGCATCGGTGTGCTGTTTATGGAAGTGGCGATCGCCGTAGCAATAAGTGTTTTCGCCATAGCGATGGGGCTGTCCGGAAAACCGGTGGCGTTTCAGAAACACGTCGAATTCGCCAAAAAACCCGCGCTTGCGAAGCCGGTCGCATGCCCCAGATCGGGCCGTTCGGATGGGTATATGTCTGTAGCGCCAGTCAAGCCATGAGCGGCATAGGCAAGCGCGTGATGTCGGGGCGGGCCACAGTGAACCGTCCGGTCGCGGCCAAGGGGAATAAACACGTCGCGACCGGCAATCCGGTTTCCGTCGCCCGCTATATACCGCTGGTGGCAGCGGCCGGCCTGGCCGGTCTGGCGGTGAGCCTGTTTTTGCTAACCGCGCATACCGGTTTTCTGCTGCACATGCTGACAGGAGTGCTGAAATGACTGTGGTGCTGAAACAGGATCTGGAAAAGCCTCAGCTTACGCTGGGATTCGTTCCGCTGACGGACTGTGCGCCGCTGGTGATAGCGCAGGAAAAAGGAATTTTCCGCCGCTACGGGCTGGAGGTGACTCTCTCCAAGGAGACTTCATGGGCCAATATTCGCGACAAGGTGGCGCTGGGAATTCTGGATGGCGCCCAGATGCTCGCACCGATGGTGCTGGGCATGAGTTGCGGTGTCGGCCCGGTGAAAAAGGCCATGGTCACCGCCCTTAGTCTCGATCTGAACGGCAACGCCATTACGGTCTCAAACGCGTTGTATGCAATTATGCAGGCCTGTGCGCCGCACGATGCGCCGTTGCCAAATCGAAGCGCTCACGTTCTGAAACAGGTGATCGATGCGCGACGCAACAATGGCGAAAAGCCGCTCAGCTTTGCAACCGTGTTCCCCACGGCTACCCATACCTACGAACTGCGATACTGGATGGCGTCGGCCGGCATCAATCCGGATCGCGACGTACGCCTGGTGGTGGTGCCGCCGCCGCAGATGAGGGCACACCTGGAGAGCGGTGACGTCGACGGCTTCTGTGTCGGTGAGCCGTGGAATGCCGCGGTGGTGCATGCCGGGATCGGACGCACCCTGATTACAAAGTATGAGCTTTGGAACAACAGTCCGGAGAAGGTGCTGGGCGTCACCCGGGAATGGGCCGAGCAATATCCGCATACGCACCGGGCGCTGCTTATGGCGCTGCTGGAGGCGGCGCGCTGGCTGGATCAGCCGAATTGCCGGCGTGAGGCGGCGGCGCTTATTGCGTGTGGACGCTACGTGCAGGCGCCGGAGGAGATCGTTGCGATGTCGATGAATGGGGCCTACCGCTATGCGTTCGACGAGGTCCCGCGGGACCTGCCTGACTTCAATGTGTTTCATCGCTACGCTGCCAATTTTCCGTGGCGCTCCCATGCGATCTGGTTTCTTACGCAGATGGTTCGCTGGCGGCAGCTTAGGGGGCAGGTAAATTTTCGCCGTATCGCCGAGACTGTCTATCGCCCCGACCTGTTTCGCGATGCCGCCGCGCTCCTCGGCATACCGGCACCGGGCGTCGACTACAAGACCGAAGGGGAACATGCCGCGCCCTGGTTGTTCGACTCCAGGATTACGCTGGGCAGTGACTTGTTTATCGATGGGCGCACGTTCAATCCGGACGATCCCATCGGCTATCTGGCCGGTATTGTGCCGGTAGCTGGTCGCAGCAATGTTGTGCCGCTGGTCAGGCGCTGAGCGGGAGGGGCACCGATGAAAGAAAGGCTGGTAGTGGTCGGAAACGGTATGGCCGGTATCCGAACGGTGGAAGAACTGCTGAAAATCGAACCGCAACGCTACGCGATCACGGTATTCGGGGATGAACCGCATTCCAACTACAACCGTATCATGTTGTCATCAGTGCTGGCAGGCGAAAAGCGTTTTGATGAAATCATGCTCAACGACCGCAGCTGGTACGACGAGCACGATATCACTCTACATGCGGGCACCCCGGTGACATCCATCGATCGGGTCGGGCGCAAGGTAATGGCGTGCGACGGGATCGAAGCGGGTTATGACCGTCTTTTGCTTGCCACAGGGTCTGTTCCCTTCGTTCTGCCGGTGCCCGGCCATGAACTCGAGGGGGTGATCGGATTTCGTACCATCGCAGATGTTGAGACCATGGTATCGGCGGCCAGAAGCTTTCATCATGCGGTGGTGATCGGTGGCGGCCTTCTCGGTCTGGAGGCCGCCAACGGGCTGCTCAACAATGGCATGCAGGTCACTGTTATTCATCTGCCCGAGGTGCTGATGGAACGGCAGCTCGACGACGCGGCGGCAAGTTTGCTGCGGGCGACCCTCGAGCGGCGTGGTCTGAAGATCGTCACCGGTGCCGATACCAAGGCTCTGATCGGCAGCAGACGCGTCGAGAGGGTGATGCTGAAGGATGGGCGCGAGCTGGTTGCCGATTTGGTGATTATGGCAGTCGGCGTTCGTCCCAATGTGGCCCTGGCCAGGGCCGCGAACCTGCACTGCGAGCGCGGCATTGTGGTCAACGATACCATGCAGACATTCGATCCGCGCGTCTATGCGGTGGGCGAGTGCGTTCAGCATCGTCACCAGACCTACGGGCTGGTTGCCCCGCTGTTTGAGCAGGCCAGGGTCTGCGCCAATCATCTTGCGTATCTCGGTTACGGCCGCTACACCGGATCGACCACGGCGACCCGTCTCAAGGTAAGCGGTATCGAGCTGTTTTCCGCCGGTGACTTTCGCGGTGATGACAGCAGCGAGGCGATCGTTTTGAAGGACACCGCCCGCGGCATCTACAAGAAGCTGATATTGAAGGAAAACCGCATAGAGGGTGCTGTGCTTTACGGCGATACCGTAGACGGCGCGTGGTATTACGAACTGATGCGCGAAAAGTCCGATGTCAGCGCACATCGCGATCAGCTGATGTTTGGCCGCATGCACATCGCCGACGCCGGTCACGGCGGTGAGCAGTCGGCGGCCGCCATGGCCGACGACGCACAGGTGTGCGATTGCAATGGGGTGTGCAAGGGCGATATCGTCAACGCCATACGCACCAAAGGACTGTTTACTCTGGATGACGTTAAAAAGCACACCAAGGCATCATCGTCCTGTGGCGGCTGCGCCGGCCTGGTAGAACAGATTCTGGCGGCCTGTGTCGGTGGCGCCTACTCGGCTCCCGAACGGAAACCGCTTTGTTCCTGCACCGATTTCACGCACGAAGAAGTGCGCGAGGCGATCCGCGTCAATCGTCTGACCACACGCGAGCAGGCGATGGCTCATATGGACTGGCGCACTCCGGACGGATGTCCCGGCTGCCGCCCGGCACTCAACTACTACATGCTGGCGGCATGGCCGGCAGAGGCCGTGGATGACGCGCAGTCACGTTTCGTCAACGAGCGCGTGCACGCCAATATTCAGAAGGACCGTTCGTACACCGTGGTGCCCCGCATTTGGGGTGGGGTGACCACGCCGGCGGAACTGCGTGCCATTGCTGATGTTGCGGAGAAATATCGGGTGCCGATGGTTAAGATTACCGGGGGTCAGCGGATCGATCTGGTCGGCGTGCAGAAGGAACAGTTGCCGCACATCTGGGCTGATCTGAACACCGCCGGACTGGTGTCCGGGCACGCCTACGGCAAGGCGCTGCGCACTGTAAAGACCTGCATTGGCAGCCGGTTTTGCCGCTTCGGAACGCAGGATTCGATCGGCATGGGTGTTGCGCTGGAAAAGATGACCTGGGGCTCGTGGACGCCCCACAAATTCAAGATGGCGGTTTCCGCCTGTCCACGAAACTGTGCCGAGGCGACGATCAAGGACTTCGGTGTGGTCGGCATTGAGGGGGCCTGGGAGCTGCACATCGGCGGTAATGGCGGTCTCAAGGTGCGCGTTACTGATCTGTTGTGCCGTGTGAAGACGGATGCGGAAGTACTGGAATACTGCGGGGCATTCATGCAGCTGTACCGCGAGCAAGCCCGTTACCTGGAGCGCACCGCGCCTTGGGTGGAGCGGGTCGGCCTACCATATGTCAGACAGAAGGTGGTTGATGACGCCGAAAGTCGCGCCGCGCTGTACCGCAGATTCCTTGATTCCCAGCAGCCGGCGCAGAACGACCCATGGGCAGAACATGCAGAGGAGGCGCATCGCCTGGAGTTCGTCCCGATGACGCAGATCCACGCATCCGCAGTCGGTCAACCCCCGACGCAAGCAGGACCATATCATGGACTTACAGCTTAAGCACACTACGCGCGAGCATGCAGTCCGCTTTGCCGTACAGGTGGTCGGCGGCCGGGTGCCGACCAGGCGGAAATCAGCCGTTTTCGGGCCGGCACACCGGCTTGGAACGGAAAGTAGCGGAGACGATGTTCATGCCTGACTGGATCAACGTAGGTTCCTTAACCGACATTCCGCGTCTCGGTGCGCGCGTGGTTGCAACAGCACAGGGCGATGTCGCCGTGTTCCGTACATCCTCCGACGAGGTGTTCGCGCTGCTCGATCGCTGCCCCCACAGGGGCGGTCCGCTGTCGCAGGGTATGGTCTACGGTAGACAGGTAGCCTGTCCGCTGCACAACTGGAGCATTGATCTGGCCAGTGGCGAGGCGGTTGCACCGGATATCGGTTGCGCTCCCCGCTTTCCGGTTAGGGTTGAGGGCGGGTTGGTGCTGCTCAGCCTGCGGGACGGATAGAGTCCGAGGGGCAGCCGGCGTGTCCGGCGCCAAAGAACGAAAAGCATGCAGGCACAAACCCGTACAACCTGTCCCTACTGTGGCGTCGGCTGTGGTGTCATAGCCAGCGTTGACGATGATGGAAGCGTCAGCATCAAGGGTGATCCTGAACATCCGGCCAATCATGGCCGGCTCTGCTCAAAGGGGGTAGCGCTGGCTGAGACCCTCGTGCTCGACGGGCGCCTGCTTGAGCCGATGGTCGATGGTCGCAGCTGCGGCATGGACGAAGCGCTCGATACCGTGGCGGCGCGGTTGCGCGCGGTGATCGCCGGGCACGGACCCGATGCGGTCGGGTTCTATATTTCCGGACAGCTGCTCACAGAGGACTATTATGTCGCAAACAAGCTGATGAAGGGTTTCATCGGGTCGGCCAACATCGATACCAATTCGCGTCTGTGCATGTCTTCGGCAGTGGCCGGCTACAGGCGCGCCTTTGGCAGCGACACCGTGCCGTGCAGCTATGAGGATCTGGAGCAGGCGGACCTGGTGGTGCTGGTTGGGTCCAACGCCGCCTGGTGCCATCCGGTTCTGTATCAGCGGCTGGTGCAAGCAAAGAGTGAACGGCCGCAGATGCAGATTGCAGTGATTGATCCGCGCCGCACAGACACCTGCGAGGGTGCCGATCTGCATCTGCCGCTGGCGCCAGGCACCGATGCCGTTCTGTTCAATGGCTTGTTGCTGCACCTGGCGCAGACCGGGAAACTTAACGACAGCTTTGTCAGCGCGTCGGTGTCCGGCGTCAATGCCGCCTTGGCGAATGCTCGCAGCAGCAGTCCCGACATTGCCGCGGTGGCCGTACGCTGCGGGCTGGACCGGACGCTGGTGACGCAGTTTTTTGATCTGTTTGCGGTAACCGAACGGGTTGTGACCGTCTATTCCCAGGGCGTCAACCAGTCCAGCAGCGGTACTGACAAGATCAACGCCATCATCAACTGCCACCTGCTTGCAGGCCGTATTGGTCGTCCCGGCATGGGGCCGTTCTCGATCACCGGTCAGCCCAATGCCATGGGCGGGCGCGAAGTGGGCGGACTATCCAACCAGTTGGCGGCCCACATGGATTTCACGCCTGACGCTGTCAGTCGTGTTGGCCGCTTCTGGCAGGCGCACCGGATGGCGCAGAAGCCAGGATTGAAAGCAGTCGAACTGTTTGATGCCGTGGCCGATGGCCGTATCAAGGCAATCTGGATTATGGCAACCAACCCGGTCGTAAGCCTTCCTGATGCCGAGCGGGTGCGCCGTGCACTCGCCGCCTGCCCGCTGGTGATCGTCTCTGACTGTGTGGCTGACACGGACACCGTGCGTCTTGCCGATATCCGGCTGCCAGCGCTGGGGTGGGGCGAGAAAGAGGGCAGTGTGACCAACTCCGAACGATGCATATCGCGCCAGCGGTGCTTTCTGAGCCCCCCTGGCGAGGCCAAGGCGGACTGGTGGCTTATCTGCCAGGTGGCGCAGCGTCTCGGATACGGGGCCCAGTTCGACTATGCCCAGGCAGCGGAGATTTTTCGCGAGCACGCGGCGTTGTCAGGATTTGAGAATGAGGGTGGGCGAGCATTCGACATCAGCACATGGGCAACGATCGGCGCCGCGGACTATGCTGCGCTGACACCCACCGTATGGCCACAGCCCGCTGCTGGCAAACAGCGTCCAGGACGGCCTTTTAGTGACGGTCGTTTCTATACCGATGACGGACGGGCACGGCTGGTGCCGGTGACGCCCCGGCCCTGCGCCGACCCGATTGCTACCGACGAGAACAGGCACCTGACGCTCAATACTGGCCGTGTGCGCGACCAGTGGCACACCATGACCCGCAGCGGGGGTATCTCGCGCCTTATGCGGCACTGTTTTGAGCCGTATGCGCAGATACATCCGCACGACGCGGCCCGTTCGGATATAGAAAATGGGGCGTTGGTACGTGTGAGCAGCCCGCTCGGACGGGTAGTGGTGCGCGCCAGGGTCGATATCCGGCAGAGGCGCGGTTCGCTGTTTGTGCCCATTCACTGGAACGACGTGTACGCCAGCTGTGCCCGCGTGGGCGCATTGATTCCAGGACATACGGACCCGGTGTCGGGGCAGCCGGAATTGAAGCATGCCGCGGCGGTGATCGAGGCCTATAGGCCTGCTTGGTACGGACTGCTGCTATCACGCCGGGTGCTCAAGGTCATCAGCCCGTATTGGGTGCGTGCGCGCGGCAAGAAGGTGTGGATGTACAACATCGCGGGGGATACGCCGCCATCAGACTGGGCACGGTTTGCGCGCGACATGCTCTGTACAGCGGATCGCGGTGAGTGGATCGAATATTTCGATGCTGCGAGCATCACCTATCGAGCAGCGCGACTGCGCGATGGAACGCTGGAGTCCTGTCTGTTTGTCAGCCGTAGCCCCCAACTGCCGTCCCGCTGGTGGCTGGAGCAGCTCTTTCTGCGCGGACGGCTTAACGCCGGTGAGCGCCTTGGGATATTGTCGGCCCGCACCGCAAAGGACGGCGATGCTGACACCGGCCCGACGGTTTGTGCCTGTCATAACGTCAGCGAGGCAAACATACGCACTGCGATACGGGACCGAAGGCTCGAATCGGTCGAAGCAATCGGCGCGGTGCTCAAGGCCGGCACCCATTGCGGCTCGTGTCTGCCGGAACTGAGGCGCATGCTCGGTGAGCAGTGAAAGCGAGCCGGCTTGCCGTGAAGCTGATCCTGGGCTAGGGCCGGAATACCGGTTGTTGGTCGCTGGACAGACGGCATTCCGCTAGTCCTGCCGAATCCCCGGAACCTGCACGACCATGGGGGTTACCGCAATTCGCGCGTGGTTCAAAGATCATGCGTAAAATAGTCCGTCACCTAGGACAGATCTTAGCGGGGTGATCCACGCAGCGGAGCCTAAAGACCCTGCTGCATTAATATTTCGTTCCCTGGACCTTCCTTATGACGCATGCAGGCGCTCTCGATAAAAGCCTGGCGTTCTGCCAGAACGCGACAAAACTCAAGGCCAGCGCCATCAGTTCGATCGCGGATTCGTGGGTCGCGATGAAGCCTTGAATGGTGCCCGGCGCAAACCCGTTCACGGCCGGAAACACTACGGCCAGTGCCCCTAGCCCCAGTGGGATCAGCGGGGTGCAACACAGCAATGGCGCAAAGAACGCAACCAGGGCGCCACTGGCCGCCGAACTCTTGCTTGCCTTTTGGCCGTCCCGTATCAACAACACCATGGCGGCCAGCGTAAGTGCAAGTACCGTAGCGAGCAAAAAGGCAAATACCGCTTGTGCGGGCGCGAGCAAACGCAAACTGACCCAGCCAATGTGTCCGCCAGTCAAAGACGCCGGCAAGATGGCAGCATAGAGCGGAAACAGGACGATGAAGGCGAGCGCTGCGCTCCAACGTCCAGCAGGTGTTGTCCAGAGACGCTTGAGTGTGGTCGCAATGTCTTGCATGTGTTTACTTTCAGTGATTGTCCTGGCTTTTCGCAAATGCAAGTATTCGAGCGAAAGTCGCCGAGGGGGCGCTGTCTTCCGCCCGAATGCGCCCGTTGGCATCGATCAGAAAATAGATGTCCGGATAGTGTCTGGCGTTATAGCGTTTGTCCAGTGCGCGCGAGGCCTGTCCCAATACCCAGTTCTGGGGCGCTTTGAAACCCGGTAGCACCTTCGCAGTGAACGCGGCGATATGCGGACCGGTGTACCCGCCGTTACGGTAGTTGCGCAGCACCACGACGCGCAGTCCGTCTTTCTGCAAGATGCCGGTGTGCCGCGCCAACGTTTGCAACCCGGCAGCGCAGCTGCTGCACCAGGTGGACAGAAGCCAGAGTAACGTCGGGTGACCTTTCAGGCCCGTCGTCGACAGCGTTCGTCCGGCGGCGGTCGTGAAAAGCGCCTCCGGAGCTAAAGGATAGGTGCCGGCGTATGCAGTTATGTACGGGCCGAACGCTAACAGGAGCACGAAGGCGATTTGTCTAAGACTGAATCCCCCGCCGCTGCATACCTCGATACGCTTGTTCATGCGATTTCTTCCTTCATTCTGTGTTGTCCGGATTCATCCAGCGCAGCACGACAGCTGGGTAACGTCCTTGGTGAATGTCTGCGCAGCCAGCTTGAGTCCCTCGACCATCGTCAGGTAGGGGAACAGTTTATCGGCCAAATCCTGCACTGTCATGCGATTGCAAATCGCCAGCGCCGCCGACTGAATGAGTTCGCCTGCCTCCGCCGCGACTGCCTGAACGCCAAGCAGCCGACCCGTTTCGGCATCCGCCACCAGCTTGATGAACCCGCGGACGTCGAAGTTCGCCAGCGCCCGCGGCACGTTGTCGAGGGTAAGTGTGCGAGTAACGGTTTTAATGCCTTGGTGATGTGCTTCCTCCTCGTTTAGACCGACTGTGGCCACCTGCGGATCGGTGAATACTACGACCGGCATAGCGGTGAGATCGAGGCTCGCCTTGCCACCTGTCATGTTGATTGCCGCGCGGGTGCCGCCGGCTGCCGCCACGTACACGAACTGTGGTTGATCGGTGCAATCTCCGGCGGCATAAATGTGCGCCGCGCTCGTGCGCAGCCCGTCGTTCACGGTGATGGCACCATGCTTGTCGACCGCAACGCCCGCTGCTTCGAGGTTTAGCTCGCGCGTGTTCGGACGGCGGCCGGTGGCGATGAGCAGCTTGTCGGTGCGCAATTGGCCCGAGGGCAGACTCAGCACGAACTCATCCGCGGCATATGCCACCCGGTTTGCCTGCGTATGTTCCAGTACTTCGATGCCCTCACCGCAAAAGGCAGCGGCCAGGGTTTCCCCGATCTCAGGATCGTCCCGGTACAGCAGGGTGTGGCGGGCGAGAATCGTGACCTGGCTACCCAGCCGGGCGAAGGCCTGCGCAAGCTCCACCGCGACCACCGACGCGCCGATCACGGCCAGGCGCTTGGGAATCGAGTCGCTCTCCAGCGCCTCAGTCGAGGTCCAGTAGGGCGTGTCCGCCAAGCCCACGATCGGCGGGATGGCGGGACTTGCGCCGCTGGCGATCAGACAGCGGTCGAAGACCACCTCGCGTTCCCCGCCGTCATTGAGCGTCACGCTGAGAGTATGTGCATCGAGAAAACGCGCCCGCCCGCGCAATACTCCGATGGCCGGGTTGCTTTCCAGAATGTTTTCATACTTTGCGCGCCGCAGTTCCTCGACCCGACCCTGCTGCTGGGCGAGCAAGGGACCGCGCAGTACGGTGGGCGAGGTGGGCGGCAGGCCGGCATCGAAGGGGCTTTCGCGCCGCAGGTGCGCGATGTGCGCCGCGCGGATCATGATCTTGGATGGCACGCAGCCAATATTGACGCAGGTGCCGCCGATCGTGCCGTGCTCGATCAACGTTACGCGCGCGCCCTGTTCGATGGCCTTCAACGCCGCTGCCATCGCCGCGCCGCCGCTGCCGATCACGGCGATGTGAAGCCCCTGTCCGTCACCCGCAGATGTGGCGTCATTGTTCCGCGGACGCGCACCATAGCCGCGCGCGGCGACCGCCTCGGCCAGCCTCTGCACGGGCACCTCGCGTTCCAGCACGATCCGGGCCGTGGCATCCGGATAAGACACCCGCGCCTCGAGTACGCCGGGCACACCTTCGAGCGCTTTGCGCACATGCGTGGCGCAGCTGTCGCAGGTCATTCCGGTGATGGTGAGTTCGGCGGTTGCGTTCCCGGTCATAGGATTCTCCAAAATTATTTACGTGCTCAGTTGCGCGGGGCTGATGTGTCGCCGCCGTCGGTCGCGCAGCGGCGATTGGCCGGATTGACCATGTCCCAGATTGCGGCCAGAAACATCACCACCAGTCCGGTATAGAAAACTCCCCTCGCCAGGTCCCTGGCGAGGAAGTGGCGGGTCAGCCCAAACACCCCGACCAGCGCCAGCACCGGACCGATCGAGCCCAGCAGGGCGCGCTGCCACTGGCGGTGCGAGAACCAACCCGTCAGGGTCGCCAGAAGCGCTGCGGCGGCGAAGGTCGGAATCAACCAGTGCACAAAAAGGCCTTCCCAGCGACTGAGGAAGCCCAGGCCGATCGCGGCGCCGAGCCCTGCGGCCGCCGGAAAGCACATGGCGCAACTGAAACTGCCGACGATAGCGCCGACAACACCGGTTTTATCGATGATGCGAGTGATAGCAGACATGCATGAGTTCTCCTTGGATGGCTGTTCAAAAGATCCTGGCGGTCCTGAATAGGCTAAACTTACTGCCGTACCCAAGTACGGAGTCAATCGCTTATGAATCATCGGGAAAACGTATTGACCATCGGCCGGCTTGCCACAGCGATCGGCGTGAACGTGGAGACCATCCGCTTCTATCAACGCAGGGGCTTGTTGCGCGTGCCGCCGCGCCCGCCGGGCGGCATCCGCCATTACACGCCCAAGGATGGCGCGCGAGTGAAGTTCATCAAATCGGCACAGCGCCTGGGGTTCAGCCTGGACGAAGTCCGCCACCTTCTGCGACTCGATGAGGGCATGCAATGCGATGCGGCGGCCAAATTGGCGGCTCAACACTTAAATGACGTGAGGACGCGGCTGCAGGATCTGCGTCGAATCGAGATAACGCTGGCAAACCTGCTTAAACAGTGCAGTCAAAGCGACAAGACAGTGGCCTGTCCGTTGATCGCGGCGTTGCACGCGGATGGAATAAACCAGCCCCAGGATTGATTGCAGCCTGCTGAGCTATCGATATAAACGATATTCTGGTTTTCGGGGCAGACCAACGTTGCCTCGAAAACAACCCGGCTCAATGTGAAGTTCCGGATAGCTTTTTACGCATGTCACGGTAGCCCTGTCTGGGCTGCGCAGTAAGCGCTTGCGGCGCATGTCCGGGGCTTCGCATGCGCTGGTGTCCTCGGCGCGTCGTGCGTCCTTGGACTGAAACGGCTGCCCGTTTGAGACGCTAGATGGGAAACGATCCGTCAAGTACCCCGGTTACTTCGCCATTTCATCGTCTTATCAGGCGCCAGCGGTCAGCAGTCGGGAAAGCCGGTGTCGAAGGTCGCCCGACCAGTCCTTGACGAACAGCGGTGCACCCAGTACCGTTACGCCCTGCATCATGCATCAGGTGTTCCCGGACGCGTTCGTGCCCGGGAATGAAACGGGAAGCCGGTGCGGATCCCTGCGGATCCCAACCCGGCGCTGCCCCCGCAACGGTGATTGAGTAGAGGTGTGGTCAATATGCCACTGTGTCTTTCGGGACACGGGAAGGCGGCCGCACCGGACCTTTCCGGTCCGACTCATCAGCCCGGAGACCGGCCTGACGCGAAACGAGCTGGGTGTTGCGGAGGGCGACACGGACGGGGTCTTGCGCGTGTTATCCCGCCGTAGTGTTCCGTACTGCACCCATTACTGTCATGGGCGCGGGTGGGCGCCACGGATACGGAGAACACCATGTACTGCAGGCCGGTTTTGTCCGCTGTTCTGGGGATGTGCGCCGCCGTTACGGCATGTGCTGTGCAAGCCCAGAATGTCCTCACAGTTTCCCCGATCGTCGTTACTGCCACACGCATGCCTGAAACGGCCGATGCGGCGCTGGTGCCCGTAACGGTAATCACGCGGGCCGAAATCAAACGATCACAGGCAACAAGTCTTTCACAGCTGCTGGCGGGACTTCCCGGCGTTCAGATCAGCAGCAATGGCGCCTTTGGAAAGACCACCGGTCTGTCCCTGCGCGGGACGAATTCCAATCAGGTGCTGGTGCTGATTGACGGAGTACGGGTCGGGTCGGCAACGACCGGCGAGGCGTCGTGGTCGCTCATTCCCCTCGCACAGATTGAGCGCATCGAGATTGTCCGCGGCCCGCTATCTAGTCTCTACGGGTCGGATGCAGTGGGCGGTGTCATCCAGATTTTTACGCGACACCCGACCCGGAAGACCCGCGTCAGCGCCGAGGCCGGCGGCGGTACTTACGGTACGGGTGAGGCCAGTGCCGGTGTCAGCGGGATGGCCGGGAAGACGGGTTACAGCGTGGCGGTGTCCCGGTTCCAGACTGATGGCTATGATGTAGAGCAGAACAATGTGCCGAGCGGTTATGGCTATAACACGCCCAATCAGCCCGGCAATGACGGCTATCATAATACCTCGGTCTCCGCGTCGCTGGCGCGTGTCTTCCACGGCGGTACGCGCGCCGGTGCCCACTTTTTCAGGGCGCAGGGACAGACGCAGTATGTTGGATTCTCAAGCAATGCGACCGACTTCGTGCGACAGGCCGCAGGCGCCTCGCTGCTCGTTCCGGTGACCGGAGTCTGGATGTCGAAGTTCGCGCTTGGGGAAAGCGCTGACGACGATAACGATCTCTACAACGGCGCTCACGCATCCACCTTCAATACCAGTATCAATACCGCTTCCTGGCAGAATGATCTGGCCCTGGGCAGTGCGCAGGAGCTGACGCTCGGTGCCGACTACAGCGGAGACCATGTGACGAGCGACACGCCCTTTACGCTCACCCATCGTCACGATACGGGCGTGTTTGCAATGGACCAGCTTCATCTGGGCAGAAACCGGCTGCAGGCGAGCGCGCGTAGCGATGACAACTCGAGCTACGGGACACACGGCACCGGTGCGCTGGCCTGGGGATACCGGTTTGCGCAAGCCCTGCGGCTGACCGCGAGCTACGGGACCGCATTTGACGCTCCAACGTTTGATGATCTCTATTACCCCGGGTTCGGTAATCCAAACCTCAGTCCCGAACATTCGCACAGCGTCGACGTGGGTCTGCACGGGCAGCTGACGCATGGACGCTGGGAGGTTCATGCTTTTCGCACCGATGTCAGTGACCTGATCGTCTTTGTCGGCCCCAATTTTTTCCCCGAAAACGCCGCACAGGCACGCATCGACGGTCTGGAATCCTCTTATCTGCTAGTGCAGGGTCCGTGGCGTATGCACGCGGCGCTGACGGTGCTCGATCCGCGGGACCAGCAGACCGGAACGCTGCTGCCGAGACGTAGCCGGGAGAGCGGACGGGTCGATGTGGATCGCGCGCTTGGTGCATTCCATATCGGGACTACGGTCTACGCCCAGAGCTACAGCTACGATGACACGGCCAATACCATCCGTCTGGGCGGATTTGCCCTGGTCGATCTGCGTGCCGGCTACCGGATCAGTCGCACGCTGACGCTCGATACAACGCTCAGCAATGCGTTCAACAGGCAGTACCAGACGGCCTACACCTATATCGAGCCGGGGCGCACGGTTTTCGTGTCGCTGCACTATGCAAGCTAGCGGCGAAGTGGGTTCCACTGCGGCTCAGGGCACCGCCCTGCACGGTCGGATACGGTTTGCCTGCACTCCGGTCCTGTTGCGCCGCGGGCGGAACCTGCACCAACAACGATGTCTGCGGATCGTCGGGACCCGGGCGGCAGGATTGTCCGCATTCATCCCGCGGACGTTTTCGTGTCGGGCGCAAGCGCGAGGCGAACAGGGGAAAGACGGTTTATGTCACTAGCACCTAATCACCACACGGAGGGCTCTTCCATGGCTTATATCTACCGACCTGCTTCGACTTATGTGGCCGCCGGCGCGTTGGCGCTTCTCATGGCCGCGACCCGTTTTCATCACGCCTATGCGGCGCTCACCATTCCCGATGCCTCTGTCGCTGTATTTTTTATGGCAGGGTTATTCCTGCCGCAGGCGTGGTTCTTTCCGCTATTCCTGGCCGAAGCCGCACTCATAGATTATCTGGCCATTACCGTTGGCGGAGTGAGTGCCTGGTGCGTGTCGCCGGCCTATGCGTTTTTGATCCCCGCGTACGGCGTGGTCTGGTATGCCGGGCGCAGCGTGGTGGCGCGTTCGCTATCGACGTGGCGCGGCGGATTTTTTCGTCTGATAGTGGCGTTTATCGCCGCTATGGCCGCTTATGCAATTTCCACCGGAAGCTTCTATTTGTTTTCGGCGCGCGTTTCAGGCGGAACCCTGGCGGGCTATCTCCTGCACAGCGGGACCTATTTCCGGCAATACGTGGGCAGTGCACTCGTTTATGTCGCCATCGGCTTGCTTGTTGCAAGCGCAGTGACCGCTTTGCGCCTGCGGTCTGATTCGGGTGCCAACATCGCCGGCCGGATGCCGTGATGGCGACGGACGATGCCGAGTCCGGCACCACGGAATCAGCCCGCGCCGGACGCCACCGCAATCGCATGCGACGCAAGAAGGCCCTGATCGACCAGAACATCCGCCAGGCGACACACGAGCGGGGCGTTGTAGTGGTCCATACGGGCAACGGCAAGGGCAAGAGCAGCGCGGGATTCGGCATGGTCGCGCGGGCGCTCGGACATGGAATGCGGGTCGGTGTGCTGCAGTTCATCAAGGGACGGCACGCGACCGGGGAAGAGGCATTTTTTCGGGGCGTTCCCGCCGTTTCCTACCGTGTGATGGGCGAGGGATACACCTGGGAGACGCAGGATCGGGATCGCGACATCCGGGCGGCACGGGCTGCCTGGGACACCGCAGTTCAGTGGCTGGGCGATGCGTCATACGACATGGTGATGCTGGATGAGCTGAACGTTGTGCTCAAGCACGGATATCTGCAGACCGAAGAGATTCTGCGCGCACTGACTGCGCGCCCGGCGGCACAGCACGTGATCATTACCGGGCGCGGGGCACCGGCGGAGCTGATTGCGTTTGCCGACACAGTGACCGATATGCGCGAGATCAAGCACGCCTATCAGTCCGGAATCCGGGCGCAGGCGGGTATTGAACTATGAAATCGCATCGGTACAGCGACGCAGAACGGAATGCGATCTATCGGGTTATCGCGGAGCGGCGGGACATGCGTCATTTTCTGCCAGGGAAGATCGATTCCGAAGTGCTGTGGCGCCTGCTGGGCGCAGCGCACAGCGCTCCGAGTGTCGGCTTCATGCAGCCCTGGCGTTTCATCCGCATCACCGACACCGGGCTGCGCGCTGAAATTCATGCCTTGGTCGAGTCGGAACGGCTGCGTACCGCCGAAGCGCTGGGCGAGCGGGGCGCGGAATTTTTGCGTCTCAAGGTGGAAGGAATCCGCGAATGCGGCGAACTGATCGTGGTTGCGCTCATGGAAGGCCGCGATGCGCACGTGTTCGGTCGCCGGACGCTGCCGGAAATGGACGTGGCCTCGGCCGCCTGTGCGATCGAGAACCTCTGGCTTGCCGCGCGCGCCGAGGGGCTTGGTGTGGGCTGGGTGTCGCTTTTCGAACCCACCGCGCTCGCGCAGCTGCTGCACATGCCGTCGGGGACGCACCCCATCGCCATCCTCTGCATAGGACGGGTCAAGAATTTCTACAAGCGGCCGATGCTCGAGGCGGCGCGGTGGGCAGACCGCCGGCCGCTGTCGGGCGTTGTATCGGAAAACCGTTGGCCGGAGGCGGATGCTGACGGGGAGGGTTGCGCGCAATGACCGGCAGCGGCACGCGTCACTGCCGTGCGCTGCTTATCGGCGCGCCTGCATCGGGTCAGGGAAAGACCACGCTGACCGCTGCGCTCGCCCGTCATCACCGCAATCAGGGACGGCGGGTGCGGGTGTTCAAGGTCGGTCCGGATTTTCTGGATCCCATGA
Source organism: Pseudomonadota bacterium (assembly GCA_021785515.1). Classification (GTDB taxonomy): domain Bacteria; phylum Pseudomonadota; class Gammaproteobacteria; order Acidiferrobacterales; family UBA6901; genus JAJYCY01. The sequence goes on from JAJYEX010000003.1 coordinate 338,895, forward strand.
TTCTCGAGCAGGCATCCGGCAGCCTGGTCTACCAGCTCGACTTGTGGATGGGGGGCGAAGATCACTGTCAGGCCCTGCTCTATGAGGCGGCCGCCGAGGCGGATCTGGTTTTGATCGAGGGCGTCATGGGACTGTTCGACGGCAGTCCTTCCACCGCAGATCTGGCGGCGCGCTTTAATGTTCCCGCGCTGGTTGTCATCGATGGGTCGGCTATGGCGGGGAGCTTCGGCGCCGTGGCGCTCGGATTGTGCACCTATCGTCCGGGGTTGCCCATTGCCGGAGTGGTGGCCAACCGGGTGGCGGGCGAGGCGCACGCCCGCATGATCGGCGGCAGCATCGCGCCCGCCACACCCTTTCTGGGCGCGCTCCATCGCGATGAGGCGGTGAGCTTGCCGCACCGTCACCTTGGATTGCTGCACCCCGGGCAGATAGCCGATCTCGAGACGCGTCTGGAGCGGGCTGCGGCGGCAGTGGCGGGCAGCAGGCTGGCGGAGCTGCCGCCGCCGGTGGCATTTTCTGCCGTACCGGTTCCAAGCCTGCCGGCGCCGCTCGCGGGGCTGCGCGTCGCCGTAGCGCGCGACACCGCCTTTTCCTTTCTGTATCAGGCCAATCTGGACCTATTGCGAGCGCTGGGCAGCACGCTCATTTTCTTCTCGCCGCTTGCTGATCACCGGTTACCTGAGGCCGACAGCCTGTATCTGCCAGGCGGGTATCCGGAATTGCATCTCGAACACCTCGCGGCCAATCAGCCGATGTGCCAGGCCATCCGCGCCCATCACCATGAGGGCAAACCGATTGTTGCCGAGTGCGGCGGCATGCTCTATCTGCTCGAGTCGCTGACCGATGCCCGCGGGAGCAACACAGCGCTGGTCGGCCTGCTGCCCGGACACGGTGTCATGCAGGACCGCCTGGCGAATCTTGGCATGCAGAGTGCGGATCTGCCGGAGGGAACGCTGCGCGGCCATACTTTCCATCACTCCCGCGTGACCACCACGCTGGCGCCCTTGCTCACGACGGTGGATCGCCATGGCGGGCGCGGGGAGGCGGTATACCGGGTCGGGCGTTTGCACGCGTCCTATTTCCATGCCTACTTTCCCTCCAATCCGCAGGCAACTGCGGATCTTTTCCGGCCATGACCGATTCCGCCGACGGAGGGTCTGGTATGCCCGGTCTGGCGCCGATGCCGGCAGCCATTCCGGCGGCCCAGCGTATTGTCTGTCTGAGCACGGAAACCACCGAAACCCTCTACCTCCTGGGGGCCGAACAACGGATCGTGGGAATTTCGGGATTTACTGTGCGGCCCGCACGTGCCCGCAGGGAAAAGCCGAAGGTGTCGGCGTTCACCGGTGCGAAGATCGACCGCATTCTGGCCCTGAAACCGGACCTCGTTGTCGGTTTTTCGAATCTGCAGGCAGACATTGCAGCGCAGCTCGTGAAGTGCGGCCTGGAGGTGCACATGTTCAACCAGCGCAGCATCGCCGGGATCCTCTCGATGATCATGACGCTCGGCGCGCTGGTCGGCGTACCGGAGCGGGCTGCGGCACTGGTGGCGGATCTGCAGGCGGGAATGGATCGTATCCGGGATCGGGCGAGCCACCTTCCGGTGCGGCCACGGATCTATTTCGAGGAATGGGACGATCCCCTGATCTGCGGTATCGGCTGGGTGTCGGAACTGATCGTTATGGCCGGCGGGGAGGACTGCTTTGCCGATCTCGCCGGGCAACCGTTTGCCGGTGGTCGCACGATCTCCGACCCTGATGAAGTGCCGCGCCGCCGGCCGGACATCATCGTCGGCTCCTGGTGCGGCAAGAAATTCCGCCCGCAGCGCGTGTGCCAGCGGCCTGGCTGGGAAGCCATTCCCGCGGTACGGGCCGGATGCCTGCACGAGATCGCTTCCGCCGATATCCTGCAACCGGGGCCCGGCGCCCTGAGCGATGGGCTGACACGGCTGCACACGATCATCGCCGACTGGGTCAGGACGGTGTCGCATGCATAAGGCGATGATCGTGGTGCTGGCGCTCATTCTCGACAGGATGCTCGGCGAGCCGCGGCGTGCGCATCCGCTGGTTGCGTTCGGAAATCTGGCCGAGCACGTCGAGAATCGTCTGCGCGCCGCCGATAACGTTCAAAACCGGACGCGCGGCGTGATTGCGGTGGCCATTCTGCTCATTCCCCTTACCGCCGGCGCCGCAGCACTTGCCGCGCTTCCGGACATCGGGCCGGTCGCCAGTGTAATGCTGCTCTATCTGGCGCTGGGTGCGCGCAGTCTGCAGCAGCACGCGGTGCGGGTGCGTACAGCACTGGTCGCGGCCGATCTGAAGACTGCCCGTTCTGCAGTCGCCTGCCTCGTCAGCCGTGATACCGGAAACATGACCGCAATCGACGTGGCGCGTGCAGCCGTGGAATCGGTGCTCGAAAACGGCAACGACGCTATTTTCGGGGCGCTGTTCTGGTTCGTGGTGGCCGGAGCACCGGGTGCCGTGGCCTATCGTGTAGCCAATACCCTGGATGCCATGTGGGGGTATCGCACTCAGCGCTATGAACGCTTCGGATGGGCGGCAGCGCGTCTCGATGATCTGTTCAATTTTCTTCCCGCGCGGCTCACGGCGCTGACCTACGCATTCACGGGCCAGCTCGGCAGTGCGGTTGCGTGCTGGCGCCGGCAGGGGTGGCGTTGGGCAGGCTCTAATGCCGGAACGGTGATGGCTGCCGGAGGGGGAGCGCTGCGCGTGCGCCTGGGCGGTGGCGCCTTGTATCACGGGCGGTGGCGCCGGCGACCCGCGCTGGGACTGGGGGCAGCACCTCGGCCGCGGGACGTTGATCGTGCCCTGGCACTGGTCGGGCGCGGGATCGTGCTGTGGGTCGGCATCATCGGAATTGCCGGTCTGGCGAGGGCGTATGCTTGAGCACGGCGGGCGCCTGTCGGCGGCTAGCCGGCGATTCGGCGCACCGGCGGCAGGATGGGTGGATCTGTCTACCGGCATCAACCCGCATCCGTGGCCGGTGCCCGTGCAGCTGCCGGTGCACTGGGCACGGCTGCCTGATCCGGATGACGGGCTTTTAGAGGCCGCCTGTATGTATTACGGGGCCGAGTTGCTGCTTCCGGTCGCGGGATCTCAGGCGGCAATCCAGGGCTTGCCGCTCCTGCGGCCCCGCAGCCATGTCGGGATCATTGCTCCGGCTTATGCCGAGCATGCCAGGGCGTGGCGTCGTGCCGGCCATGCGGTATCGCGGTTGGAGTTCGCGCACATCGGCCGCCACCTCGCAAAGCTCGATGCGCTGGTCGTGGTCAATCCCGGAAATCCTACGGGCCTGCGCATTTCGCGCGCGCAGTTGCTCGACTGGCATGCGCAGCTCGCAAGTCGCGGAAGCTGGCTCATCGTGGACGAAGCCTTCATGGATCCAGCACCACAGGAGAGCCTTATGTCGTCGCAGATCCCATCCGGACTGATCGTGCTGCGCTCTGTCGGAAAATTTTTCGGGCTGGCAGGTGCCCGCGTCGGTTTTGTTGCAGCGGATGCACGGCTGCTGCGTCGGCTTGGGGAGTATCTCGGTCCCTGGTCGCTCGCGGGACCCTCACGGTACGTTTCGGCCCTGGCGCTGCGTGACCGCGACTGGCAGGATGGCGCGCGTGCGCGCCTGCGGCGCGCTTCGCGACGGCTTGCGGACCTGCTCGCCGCGCATGGGCTTGCGCCGGATGGAGGCACGGAGCTGTTCCAGTGGGTGCGCCTGGCCCAGGCGTCGCTGCTGCACGCCCTGCTCGCCGACCGTGGCATCTGGACACGCTGTTTCTCCCGTCCCGCAGGACTGCGTTTCGGATTGCCGGGAGACGAAACGCAGTGGTGTCGGCTCGATCAGGCGCTGGCGGAGGGTCTGGCCGTACTGCCGGCACCCGGGGCGGGCGCATGAACACAAGGACACTGATGGTCCAGGGGACCATGTCGGATGTCGGCAAGAGCGCTCTCGTTGCCGGCTTGTGCCGGGTGTTCTACCGCAGAGGTCTGCGTGTCGCACCGTTCAAGCCGCAGAACATGGCGCTCAACAGTGCCGTAACCGCGGATGGTGGTGAAATCGGGCGCGCACAGGCTGTCCAGGCCATGGCCTGCGGGCTTGCGGCGCACAGCGACATGAATCCGGTGCTGCTCAAACCCAACAGCGATATTGGCGCCCAGGTGATCATCCAGGGCCGCGCGGTGGCCAATCTGGATGCTGCCGCCTACCAGGACTATAAGGCGGTTGCCCGCGGCGCCGTGCTCGAATCCTACCGGCGGCTGTGCAGCCGGTTCGAGATTGTGCTGGTCGAGGGAGCAGGTAGCCCTGCCGAGATCAATCTGCGTCATCATGACATTGCCAACATGGGGTTTGCGGAAATTGCCGACTGTCCGGTGATCCTGATCGGCGACATCGACCGCGGCGGGGTCTTTGCGCAGATCGTCGGGACCCTGGCACTGCTGCAAACGCATGAGCGCAAACGGGTTAAGGGGATCGTGATTAACCGCTTCCGCGGCGATCTCGCCCTGCTCACACCTGGACTTTCCTGGCTTGCAGAACACACCGGGCTGCCGGTGCTCGGCGTGCTTCCCTACCTGCCCAATCTGCATCTCGAGGCCGAGGATGCGGTGCAACCGCAGCGCCAATGCAAGCCGGCGGCGGCGCTGCGGGTAATCGTTCCGGTCCTGCCGCGTCTCAGCAACCATACGGATTTCGATCCGTTGCGGCTGCATCCGATGGTCGATTTGCGTTTCGTGGGCGCAGGCGAGACGGTGCCGGGCGCGGACCTGGTTATCCTGCCGGGAAGCAAAAACGTGCGTTCCGATCTCGCCTGGCTGCGTGGCCAGGGATGGGAGCAGGAGATACGCAGACACCTGCGCTACGGGGGGCGCGTCATCGGCCTGTGCGGGGGATTCCAGATGCTCGGCCGTGCCATACATGACCCCCTGGGGCTGGAAGGGGCCGCGGGTTCTTCGCAGGGTTTCGGGCTGCTCGATGTCGAGACCACGCTCGAGCCGAACAAGCAGCTGCGCGTCGTGCGGGGCACGCTCGCCGCATCGCAGGCGGAAGTCCTCGGCTACGAAATCCATGCGGGGGTCACGACCGGAGCGGGACTTTCCTCTCCGGCGCTCGATCTGGAAGGTCGCAGCGAGGGGGCAATCTCCGCAGATCAGCAGATACTGGGCACCTACGTGCACGGGCTGTTCGAGTCATCGGCTGCCTGCGATGCGTTGCTGCTCTGGGCAGGCCTGAGCCGGCCGCAGAGTCCGGACTACCGGCGGCTCCGGGAGACCGAGATCGACCGGCTCGCGGATGCGATCGAGCGGCATCTCGATCTGGCTGTCATTGAGCGTCTGATCGGATTGTCGACAGCGGAGATCGTACCGTGAAGGAGCTGATACTCGGTGGTGTGCGTTCCGGCAAGAGCCGCCTGGCCGAACAGAGTGCGCGCGAGAGCGGCAAATCCGTCACCTATATCGCCACTGCAGCGGCGGCAGACGCGGAAATGGAGGCGCGCATCGCGGCCCACCGCGTGCGTCGCCCCGCGTCCTGGACGCTGATTGAAGAACCCCGCGCCCTGGCTGCAGCACTCGCTGCGCTGGCCGCTCCGGAACGATGTCTGATCGTGGAATGCCTGACCCTGTGGCTGACAAACCTGCTGCTCGACGACGACCCCGGCGCGCTCGACCGGGAACGCAACGCGCTGCTTGCGCGCCTGCCGCAGCTCCCAGGTCACATCATCTTTGTCGCCAACGAAACGGGAATGGGTGTCATCCCGGCCGCCGCATTGGCCCGGCGGTTCTGCGACGAAGCCGGACCGCTGCATCAGGCAATTGCGATGCACTGTGACCGCGTCATTTTATGCGTATCGGGCCTACCGTGTTTACTTAAAGGAGCACTACCATGACTGCTGACTGGCTTGCCGTTCCGGCCGCACCCCTTAATGATGCAGCGCGGCGTGATGCCGTGATGCGTCAGGGTATCCTGACCAAGCCTCCCGGAGCGCTGGGACGGCTCGAAGATGTTGCAATCCGGTTCGCGGCCATGCAGGGGCGGTCGCGGCCGGCGGTTGATCGGGTTCATATCGTCGTGTTCGCTGGCGATCACGGTGTCGCGCAAGAGGGGGTATCGGCGTTTCCGCAGTCAGTGACCGCCGAAATGGTGCGTAATTTTGCCCGGGGCGGCGCGGCCATCTCGGTGCTCGCGCGCGAACTCGGCGCGAGCCTTGAAGTCATTAACCTGGGTACCGTGGCCGATCCCGGTCCTGTGGCGGGTGTGCTGGCGGCAGCGCTTGGTCCTGGTACCGAAAATTTTACCCGGACGCCGGCAATGACTGCCGAGCAGCTTGCACGGGCGCTCGGAATCGGTCGGCAGGCGGCAGAACGTGCAGCGATGCAGAAGGCCGAGCTTCTTGTCGGTGGCGAGATGGGAATCGGAAATACCACGGCCGCCACCGCCATAGTCTGTTCCCTGCTCGATCTGCCCGTAGACAGTCTGGTTGGCCCCGGAACCGGCCTCGATGCCGAGGGTGTGGGCCGCAAGGCCGAAACCATCCGCCGGGCGCTGGCCCGGCATCGCGGGGCGCTGTCCGAGCCCGTGGAAATTCTGCGTTGCCTCGGTGGTTTTGAAATCGCAGCCCTCACAGGGATGTATCTCGCCAGCGCCCAGATCGGCCTGCCGGTGCTGGTGGACGGCTTCATCGCCAGTGCCGCGGCGCTGCTTGTGGTCCGGCTCTGTCCCGAGGCGGCCCAATGGCTTCTGTTTTCGCACAGTTCGGCAGAGCCCGGGCACCGGTTCGTTCTTGAGGCGCTGCACGCCGAACCGTTGCTGCGACTGGGGATGAGGCTGGGGGAGGGAAGCGGGGCGGCGGTGACGGTACCGCTGCTGCGCATGGCTTGCGCCCTGCACAACGACATGGCTACCTTTGCAGAGGCCGGGGTTGCGGAGAAGATCGAGGCATGACCCGGAATCCGGCGTGTTAGTCGATCTGCTCCGGCATGGCCAACCCGAGGGCGGAGCGCTTCTGCGGGGCTCCCGCGACGATGCGCTGTCGCCCCTCGGCTGGGCGCAAATGTGGGGGGCCGTGGGGTCCTCCTGCCCCTGGTCCCGGATCGTGAGTTCGCCGCTTCGACGCTGCGCCGAATTCGCCGGGGCGCTGGCGCGTCATCACGGCCTGCCGTTTGCAATCGATGACCGTCTTCGGGAAATGCACTTTGGCGAACTGGAAGGTCTGAACACCGCGCAACCGCCCGCTGCGGATTCCGGGGCCGTCTTGCGGCTGTGGTCGGACCCGGCCACCTATACGGCCCCTGGCGGCGAGTCATTTGCCAGCCTCCGGCATCGGGTGCTGGAGAGCTGGAGATCGCACTGTGTCCGGCCCGCGGACGGACACGTCCTGCTCATTGTGCACGGTGGCCCGATACGGGTGATCCTTGGCGAGGTTCTCGAGCTGGCTCCGCCGGCGCTCGCGCGCGTGGAGGTACCGCACGCGGCACTCAGCCGGGTGCGCGTATGGGAGGAGCCGGCGGACCGGATATGCGCAAGCCTCGTTTTTCATGCCGGACGACTCTAAATAAATGTGGCGATCATTTGTCACGGCCGTGCGATTTCTTACGCGTCTGCCGATACCGTCACCGGCTACTGGCACCGAGAAAGAGGCAGGACGGTCGTTGCTTTTTTATCCGGTCGTCGGGCTGATTATCGGTGCGCTGCTTGCGGCCGCAGGCTGGCTGACTCGCCAGGCCGGCGTGACGCTGCAAGCGGCGCTGGTCCTGGCAGTGTGGGTCATGGTAACCGGGGCGCTGCACCTTGACGGGCTTGGTGATACCGCCGATGCCTGGGTCGGAGGACTCGGCAATCGAGAACGCACTCTTGCCATCATGAAAGATCCGTACAGCGGTCCGGCCGCTGTTGTAGTGCTCGTACTGGTGCTGCTTATCAAATTTGCAGCACTCAGCGAAATACTGGCTCGCCATGATGTCATGGTGCTTTTGCTGGCGCCGGTCATTGGCCGCACGGTTGTTCCGGTGCTTTTTCTCACCACCCCCTATGTCCGGCCCGGTGGCATCGGTGCAGTGCTGGCGAGCAATTTGCCGCGGCGCGTCATGCTTGGGGTGGTAGCCGCTACCGCGGTAACCATCGTGTTCCTGGACGGCCAGGCAGCCCTGGCGCCGGTCGCCGCCGCAGCGTTGGTGTTTGTGGGGTTGCGGTCCTGGATGATCCGGCGGATCGGTGGCACTACCGGCGACACGGCCGGAGCGCTGGTGGAGTTGGTCGAGTGCGCCGTATTGGTTGTCCAGGCGTTCCCGGCAACTTTAGGGAGATAGCCTTCGCGGTCCGGGCCTGGTCTCTCGGACGCCCGATTCAATACGGGTAAATTGCACCACCGTGCCCATCTTGATTGGCATATGCCTGCTCCATAATTAATTAGTTTAGGAAGAGACCGCCACGACCTCTCACCGTGGCTCAGACCGAATTGTTGAAATGACCCTTCGCGCCACCATCAAATCTTGTCTAAATCAATATCGACCGTGCCATGGCCGCACGCGCTTTCTTGACAACAATGACCACACGTCTATTGTGTTTTTAACACGAGGATTCCACAACAACTGAAAATTAAAAACCCGGAAAAATCGTCACGCTGTTTCTCTTCGTAGGTAAAACCAGGGGCATCCCCACGGGGCGCGGTCACCCGAGTGTAGCTGCCTGAAGTGGCGGTCGACTGTCCGCATGCACTCGACAATCTCGAGCCCCCCCGAGAGCACTATCCAGGATGGGTACCCATGGCAACCACGATTGTTGCCCTTCGATTGGTGTTGAGTTCGACCTGAGGTGAAGCAAAAAATGAAAAGAAGAAAAGAGCAGCTATCGTTACGGTTCCTCGGCACCATGGCTGGTATGGCTCTGATGCTGGTGCTTTCGGGATGTGGCGGGGGTGGGGGAGGTGGTGGTGGAAGCGGTGGAAGCGGAAGCAGCACGAGCGGGAGCGGAGGAGGAGGCTCGAGCACGACATCGTCTTTGTCTGCGCTAGGATGGGGCAGCGCAACGCCGCTCGCTTCGGTTGATGCCTCAACGGACAATATCTTTACTGTTGCTGCAAACATCAACACCACGGGAACGGCAGCGGTAGTCTGGGGTGACAACCCAGATCCGGGTACGGTCGTGGATGAAGATTTGTATGCAAATGTCTACCAGAACGGCGCCTGGGGTACCCCCTTCCAGTTCCCGGAAGTGGAAACAAACCAGGCATCGGTAGCCGTGACACCTGCCGGAGACGCAATGGTCGTCTACATCTACACCTATTGGGGTACCACGACATCGGGAGCAGCCTCGAGTTCGGTCGTCTATAGCCGCTTCTATGACCACGGCACGAATACATGGAGCACGACGCCCACACTTATCGCTGGGAGCGCCACTACGGGCACAGAAGAGGAAGATCCCGTGGCCGTCTCCGACAGCAACGGCAACGTGATGGCCGTGTGGGACACTGGGACGCAGGTATACGCATCATATTACGACGCTACGTCCGGAACATGGAGCCCGCCCGCGCAGCTCAGCAACTCGCCGGACCTCGTATACACGCCCACGCTCGTCGTAGGTGGCAACAATGTATTCACTGCTGCATGGATCCAGGATTCCTCTGTATACACCGGGAGTAACAGGGTAAACAACCCGGAACCCTATGCGAGCCAGGTCGTCTCGGGCTTAAGCACCTGGAGCACACCCAGCTACATCGGCGTGAACTTGTCCACTCTTGCAAATAATCAAGGTGCGCAGGCTCTCTACGCGGCTGCGAATGGGCTTGGGGATGTGTTCGAGGTATGGGAACAACAGTCGAATAATACAAGTAACGTCGCCCAGACCTCGGTAGACGCTGCGCAGTTCAATCCGGCGAATCAGACGTGGAGTACGACGCCGACATCGATTGCCGCGAACACTTCCGACGACTACTCGTGGCCGGAAGTGGCTGTCGATGGCACGGGTAATGCAATGGCGGTGTGGACCTTGAATTCCATTGCTACAGGAAATGGGGTCGCGCAGAGCGCAAGCTATACTGCCTCCGCAGGTTCCTGGGGTAACGCGCAAGAAATCGATCAGGGCAACGGCGACGACGTGGAAAACGTGATTGTGGGGATGGACAGCAGCGGCAACGCCGAAGCCATCTGGAATGATACCACCACTGGTACCACCATCGAGCATCATTACGATGCAACCGGGGGAGCAGGGTGGGGCACGTCGTTCAACGTTCTAAGTCCGACCGCCAGATCTCCGATCCTCAGCATGAGCAGTACGGGCTACGCGGTATTGCTCGGTGAGTCAGAAACGTACACTACTGTGCCATTCCTGGATAATGCCTGGGCATACATCCTTACGCCCTAAACGGTATCATCCCGGGATTTACCTTCGCGGCGGGGTCACCACGCCAGACGGTACGGTGTGGTGACCGCCGGTGGTCAGGCGTTCATGCCATCTCCCTGGCGTGCAGCGAAGGGCATCAGGGAGATGCGGACAGATACAGGGCGACGGCCTTCATCTCGGGCGGGGTCAGGGAGCCGGCGATGGAGTTCATCATCATTTCTTGCCGCCTGCCTGAGGCGAAATCATTCAGCTGTTGCACGAGATACGCTGCATGCTGTCCCGTGATCCTGAATATGGATACCATCATCCCGCCGTCCATCATCGACATTGAACCCATCCGACGTAAAACACAGAAAAAAGACCGCCCTTTGGCGGCCTGCGGAATGACGCTGGATATGATTCGATAGTTAACTGGTGGGGCGGCGACAACCGAATACATGATGTACGATACTGTAATTGCACGTCTTACCTAGGACTGCCTTTGCAAGTTACCCCGAAAGTTACCCCACTGGATGTCTGCCCCAGCCCCCTCGCATTCGCAGATGAAACCGCTAAAAGGGGTCGGGTGGTATAGTATCTATATACTACGGAGGACGATATGGCGCGGCAGAAAACACCACCAGTGTTATTCATTAGAGCGGAATGGGACCCGGAAGCGGGTGTTTGGGTAGCAACGTCGGATGATGTGCCGGGGCTCGCGACGGAAGCGGAGACGCTGGAAGGATTATCGGCGAAGCTGGAAATCATGGTGCCCGAGCTGCTCGATGCAAACGGATATCCGGATGGTTCTGATGTGCTGTTTGAGCTGCTAGCCCGCAAGTTCTCCGTGGGTCATCGCGCTGCGCCTTGATGGGCGGGAACTTTGCCACAGAACTAAAGCGGTTGTTGCGTGAGGCCAATTGCCGTTTTGAGCGGCAAGGCAAGGGCGATCACGAAATCTGGTTTTCCCCGCATACGGGCGTGCGGTTCCCCGTCGACCACAAGATCAAATCCCGCCATACGGCAAATGCCGTGTTGAAACAAGCAGGATTGCCGAAACGCTTTTAGAGGCCGTCGCTGTGCCGGGTCGAGCGGCAGGCCACGGCATGCCCTGTTCCGGCGAGGACAGCGATGCTCAAGAAAAGCCGATAACGTACGAATTACGGACGTTATCGCGCGCATTTTTTTATGCGAGATGGATAATAATAGTGATCGCCTGAACAATTTCGAGGTGATCAAACATGCAGCGGCCATTCATCCCTAAGTAAGGATTTTTGCGGCTCGCCCAGATTCTTGGCGACAAAAAGCGCGGCGTCCCGCCGCTCATCCCGATCAGCAAATCCACATGGTGGCAAGGCGTCCGCGAGGGGAGATTTCCACTGCCCGTCAAGCTCGGTCCGCGCGCGACGGTCTGGCGTGCGTCAGAGGTGTTGGCACTCATCGACGCGACTGGCACTATCAAGTGACAATTTTCTGCCGGCAAAGATGTCTCAACGATTTGGGTGGCGGCCGGATCGAGGGGCTGGTTGAACCTTTGATCCGCCGCTCCTCGGGGCTCTGCGGGTCGTAGAAGTTTGCCTCGAGCGCCTTCGGGATCCTGATTGTTGGCGCTGTTTTCGTTTTGACCATTTAGAGGTAGTTGTGCCGGTTTAATTTTGACCAAGTAATCCACTTATCCTGCTCATTTTCTGAGCAGGGGTTAACAGGGGTGATTACCATGGCCATGTAT
>JAJYEX010000012.1 GCA_021785515.1 Pseudomonadota bacterium
GGGAGTTTAACTCCCCTGAAGGTTCGTCGAAGACCACGACGTTGATAGGCGGGATGTGTAAGTCCAGTAATGGATTGAGCTTACCCGTACTAATTGACCGTGCGGCTTGACCATATAACACCCAAGCGATTTGGGTGGTGTTGACGGCCTCTGCAATATACCCGCGCCTTGCCTCTAACTGCCTGAATTGGTTTTATTTCGAACCGAGCATTGATGCTTGGTTCGTGGCCGGATTGCCTGGCGGCCATAGCGAGCGGGTACCACCCGATCCCATTCCGAACTCGGAAGTGAAACCGCTCAGCGCCGATGATAGTACGGGTTTACTCGTGCGAAAGTAGGACACTGCCAGGCTTTTTATCTCAAGCCCCTGACGCTCTGCGTCAGGGGCTTTTTCATGTCCCGCAGGCCCTCCGTAACGGGCCCCGCCGCCCGCGGCTCCAGACCCGCCTCCCGTCGCCATCTGTCTGGTATCGGCTTGCAGCCTGTGGAGAAAAAGCTAAGTTTAGACTTGGGCCCGGGAAAACAGGGCCCCACGGGGACCCCTTCATGGACCGGCTGCACGGGGCGAGACTGGTCCGGCCGGGGGATGCCGGAATCCGTTTTTTCCGGGAGGGGTACATCAGGTGCTGAACTTATTCACGAACACTGCCGGCCGGTCGCGGCGTGCGGGATTGCGGCGCGATCCGCAATGGGTCCAGGACGCTGCAGTGGCCGACGCGGATGACGCGGGCGTCCAGGTCGGACGGCACATCCGGCTTCTGAGTTACAACATCCAGACCGGCATCGCCACCAACGGCTACCATCACTATGTCACGCACAGCTGGAAGCATGTGCTGCCTCATCCGGAGCGGGCACGCAATCTGAGCGCGATCGGCCGGATGATCCGGGGCTATGACATAGTCGGTCTCCAGGAAGTCGACGGCGGCAGTCTGCGCAGCGGTTTCATCAATCAGGCTGAGTATCTTGCCGGGATGGGCGGGTTCGAGTGCTGGCATGCGCAGACCAACCGCGATTTCGGGGCACTGGCGCAGCACAGCATCGGACTGCTGAGCCGGACGCGTCCCCGTGAAATCACGGAGCACAGACTGCCGGGTATCATACCGGGGCGCGGAGCGTTGGGCGCCCTGTTCGGGTCTGGCGACGGGACGCTGATGGTTCTGATTCTCCATCTGTCACTGGGGCGCCGCGCGCGGCTGCGCCAGCTGGGCTATGTCAGTGAGATCATTTCCGGAGTGCCTCATGTCGTGCTGATGGGAGATCTCAATTGCGGCTCGAACAGTCAGGAGGTGCGCTGGCTGCTTCGTCATACCTGCATGCGGGATCCGATTCCGGATCTTTATACGTTTCCGAGCTGGCGGCCCCTGCATCACATCGACCACATTTTGGTATCGCCCTCGCTGACGGTGAACCGGGTCGAGGCGCTGAATTATTTCCTGTCTGACCACCTCCCTGTGGCTATGGAAATCGAGCTTCCGGAGGGCGTGGATTTCCAGCCGGTGACAGCCCCCGTTTCGCTGCTCGCCGCACGCACCTGACTTTGCAGCCCGGGCGGGCTGCCAGGGGTTTGCGGGCATGAGGTCCGTGCCTGTTTACGGTCTTGGGGTGCGGACTCCAAATAGATTCTGCGTGTCCGTACGCCCAAAGTGGTATAGTCACTGCAGGCCGTTTTCGGGCGAGGACCGCAGTGACCGACCGCTACTACAGCCTGCGCCGTCTCAGCCCTTTCCAGGGCATGCTCCAGGTGGTCGACGTAGGTGACGCCATGGCCTACTCGTCGGATGGCCGGCGCTGGCAGGTACGTTGCCGCAATCATTTCGGACACTTCAGGACCATCGGCGTGTGGTCTGAGTCGGTGCGCGATCTCTTGGACCGTTGCCGCGATGCGGCCGAACTCGACGCGGCGCTGCGGACCCGTCCGTCCGTGCCTTTTCCCCAGGCTGACCCTTTCGAGCTGTGGTTGCTGGACAAGGAGAGTGCACAGCCTCTCGCCCTTTTGAGCAGCCGGCAGCGCGCCGCGGGCCTCGGTTTTCCAAATGATCTCGGCTGGCGTGCATTTCCGGTAGCCGACAATCGCTTTGTGGCGCCCAGCCTCGCGGCCACTGATGCCGCACGTCCCGAAGGGTCGCACCCGCTTCCGCACGGCAATGCGCTGGAACGTCAGGTCAACGGAGCGGCGCGTCCAATAGCGGCCGCGCAGTGGTTCCAGCGGCACCTGGACGGAAGCGGGACTGGGCTGCAGGGCGTGCGCCTGCCAGACGGCCTTGTGGGCCGGCGCCTGGCGGCCAGCGAGTTTCCGGAGCTGCTGGTGACGGAGGAATGGGAGGGGCTGGCTGAACAGTGTCTGGTGCAGGACTATCATGAATGGCACGCCGCCGGTCTGCTGGGCCTCCAGCACCTCTCGCCGTCGACGCGCCGGCGCCTGGAATCTGCCGCATGCCGCCAGCCCGAGATGCTTCCGGCGGCCTATCCGCTGATCCCGGTCATTCTCAATGCGGAAGCGATGCAGGTCGCTCTGGTTGCGGCCCGCCTGCTGGACGCGAGCGTGGTCTGAATCCGGCGGTCGTGGTTACCGCGACGGTTGGCCCATCGACGGATCATGAAAGGCCCGCCGGGCCCCGCCCGGAACCGGTTTACGGCCTGGCCCCGGAGTGCGCGTTGCGGCCGGACGTTCCGCTACCCCCTGTCCGATCCGGCGCCTGACCGATCGGCGAGATTGCGGGCCGGCCGTCACGGCAGATGCCACTGTAGGCCCAGCTCGTGAACAATGGTGGTTGCAATCTCCTCGACCGACATGGTCGTGGTCGCCACCGACGGGATACCGTTGTGACGGAACAGCGCCTCCGCCTGGCGTACCTCGTACTGGCATTGCTGCAGCGAAGAATAATCGCTGTTTGGGCGACGCTCGGTGCGGATTGCCCGCAGCCGCCCCGGGTCGATGGTCAGGCCATAGATCTTGTGGTGGTGGGCGCCAAGCTCCATCGGCAGGCGCATCACCCCGAGGTCGTCGGGAGTGAGCGGATAGTTGGCTGCCCGAATACCGAAAGTCAGGGCAAGGTAGAGGCAGGTCGGGGTCTTGCCTGATCGCGATACTCCGACCACGATCAAGTCGGCCTGATCGTACATCCGGGATGTGAGGCCATCGTCGGTGGCGAGCGCGAAATTCACCGCCTCCATCCGCAGGTTGTAGGTAGAGCTGTCGGTCAGACCGTGTGTCTTGCCGATCGAATGGGACGACTGCTGCCCCAGCTCCTCTTCCAGGCGGCCGATGAAGGTGTCGACAAAATCAAAACATACCGCCCCGCTTTTGGCTACGATGCTGCGCATGTCAGCATCGATCAATGTGCTGAAAACGATCGGTCGCGAACCACTCTGGTCCCCGGCGCGGCGGATCTCGTCTGCAACAGTGTGCGCCTTCTCCGGGGTATCGATGAACCTGCGCGTGATGCGGTTGAACGCCACCTCCCCGAACTGCGTCAGCAAGCTGTTACCCAGCCCCTCAGCGGTAATCGCTGTCCGGTCCGAGACGAAAAATACCTGGCGTTCGCGCATGCGGCCATTGTGCCAGAAGGGGTCGGGTTTGGGGATCGTGTACAATGGTTTTGGGTCAATACATGAGCCAACACGGAGGGGTCGAAATGTCCGACTATGTGCTGTGGTTTGAGTCGATTGGCATGCGCGACATTCCCCGGGTAGGTGGCAAGAACGCCTCGCTGGGAGAGATGTTTGACCACTTGTCAAAGGCCGGGGTGCGGGTTCCGCCCGGGTTTGCCACCACCGCTGACGCCTATCGCGATTTTCTGGATCAAGGGAGGCTCGCAGGCCGCATCAACGATGAGCTGGGCAGCCTCGACGTCAACGACATCAAGGCCCTCGCTGCCACCGGCAAGCGGATCCGGGAATGGATCATGGGCGCGGAACTGCCCGCTCGCCTGAGCAAGGAAATCCGCGAGTCGTACGCAAAGCTGCAGGGAGACGGTGCTGAGCTGTCGGTTGCCGTGCGATCGTCGGCGACCGCCGAGGATCTGCCGGAAGCGTCGTTTGCCGGACAGCAGGAGACTTTTCTCAATGTGCGCGGTGCCGAAGGGGTGGTGCACGCGGTCAAGGCGGTGTTTGCCTCGCTGTTTACCGACCGGGCCATCGCCTACCGTGCGCACCACGGCTTTGCCCACAGCCACGTCGCCCTGTCGGCAGGCATCCAGCGTATGGTGCGCAGCGACATCGGTGCAAGCGGAGTGATGTTCACGCTCGATACCGAGTCCGGGTTCCGCGACGTCGTATTCATCACCGCCGCCTACGGCCTTGGCGAGACGGTGGTGCAAGGGCAGGTCAACCCCGATGAGTTCTATGTGCACAAGCCGATGCTGAGGCAGGGTCGGCTCGCGATCCTGCGTCGCGGTCTGGGAAGCAAGGCGATCAAGATGGTCTACGGCGACGGCGCCGGACAGCTTACCCGCCTGGTTGATGTTCCGCCCGCGGAGCGGTCGCGTTTCGCACTTACGGACGAGGAGACGATGAGTCTCGCGCGTCAGGCGCTGCTCATTGAAGAGCATTACGGGCGGCCCATGGACATCGAATGGGCCAAAGACGGGAGCGACGGCACCCTGTATATCGTCCAGGCCCGTCCCGAAACGGTAAAGAGCCGCACCTCCGGACAGATGCTCCAGCGCTACAGCCTGAAAGGCAAGAGCGGCGGCAAGATCATCGCTTCCGGGCGCAGCATCGGTCAGCGCATCGGGGCCGGACCGGCCTGCGTGGTGCTCAGACCGCAGGACATGGATCGTGTGAAAGCGGGCGATGTACTGGTCACTGACATGACTGATCCGGACTGGGAGCCCGTGATGAAGCGTGCGTCGGCCATCATAACGAACCGTGGTGGTCGGACCTGTCACGCAGCGATCATCGCGCGGGAGCTGGGTATTCCTGCCGTCGTAGGTTGCGGAGACGCGACGAATGTCATCACCGACGGCCAGCCGGTGACGGTTTCCTGTGCCGAAGGGGAGGAGGGGCGGATCTACGACGGCATTTTGGAGTTTGAGGTCATCGAGACCAGTCTTGAAAATATGCCGCAGCTGCCGTTCAAGGTCATGATGAACGTCGGAAATCCTGAGCGCGCCTTCGATTTCCAGTGGCTGCCGAACGCGGGCATCGGGTTGGCGCGCCTGGAATTTATCATTTCCCGCACCATCGGCCTTCACCCAAAGGCGCTGCTCAATTTCTCACAGCTGCCGGGTGACCTGCGCGCGCTCATTAGCGGGCGCAGCGCAGGCTACGCTGATCCGGTCACTTTCTACCGGGAGAAGCTTACCGAGGGCGTGGCCACCCTGGCAGCGGCGTTCTGGCCGAAGCCCGTCATCGTGCGGCTGTCCGATTTCAAATCCAACGAATATGCCAATCTTGTCGGCGGCGACCGCTATGAACCGAAGGAGGAGAATCCGATGCTCGGCTTTCGCGGGGCGTCGCGCTACGTGGCGTCGGAGTTCCGGGACTGTTTCGAACTGGAGTGCCAGGCGCTGCGTAAGGTGCGCAATGACATGGGTCTGACCAATGTCGAGGTGATGGTGCCGTTTGTGCGCACCGTTGGCGAAGGACGGCGGGTTATTGAGTTGCTGGCGGAGAATGGCCTGCGTCGTGGCGACAACGGATTGCGGGTAATTATGATGTGCGAAGTTCCGTCGAACGCGCTGCTCGCCGAGCAGTTCCTGGAGCATTTCGACGGATTTTCGATCGGATCAAACGATCTTACCCAGCTGACTCTGGGTTTGGACCGCGACTCCGGGCTGGTTGCCGGGCTGTTTGACGAACGTGACCCGGCCGTCAAGGCGCTGCTCCATCGGGCTATCGAGGTCTGCCGCAAGGCGGGAAAATACGTGGGGATCTGTGGCCAGGGGCCATCGGATCATCCGGATTTGGCCAGATGGCTCATGGAGGAGGGTATCGACAGCGTTTCCCTGAATCCCGACTCGGTGGTGGAGACCTGGCTATATCTCGCCGGCCAGCAAACAAGGTAGTGCGCAGCCCAGCTGGTCATTCCCGCCGTCTTCACGCTCCAGAGGCAGAGCGGCTGATGGGGGATGCATGCCGCAGCGGTGTGTGGCAGGTCTACATCATCGAGTGCCGCGATGGGTCGCTCTATACGGGCGTAACACGGGATGTCATCCGGCGGCTGGCGCAGCACAACGCCGGCCGGGCGGCGCGTTATACCCGCGGACGCGGTCCAGTCACCCTGCGCTTTTGCGAGCACTGCGCCACGCACGCAGGTGCGCTGAAACGCGAATGGTCCATAAAACGACTGACGCGCGACGCCAAGCTGGCGCTGATCGCATCGGCGGACAGGCGCACGGACTGAAGCGCAGGGAGCGCGCCGATATCTCCGTGCCCGTTCCCCGTCGGCGGCCAGCCACTTACGGATGGAGGCGGCGGAATACCAGACAGGCGTTGGTCCCGCCGAAACCGAAGCTGTTGGAGAGCACGGTATCGAGCGTGGCGTGGTCGACGCGTTCACGGACGATGGGGATTCCCTCGGCCGCGGGATCCAGGGTGGTGATGTTGGCCGATGCCGCAATGAAACCGGATTCCATCATCAGCAGGCAGTAGATCGCCTCGTTCACCCCGGCGCCGCCGAGCGCATGTCCGGTTATGGATTTGGTCGAGCTTATCGGCGGGCACCGGTTGCCGAATACCTCGCGGATGGCTTCCAGTTCACGCACGTCGCCAACCGAGGTGCTGGTGCCGTGGCTGTTGATGTAGTCGACTGTGGACTCCATCCCGGAGAGCGCCTGACGCATGCAACGCACCGCACCCTCGCCGGATGGCTGTACCATGTCGAATCCGTCCGACGTCGCGCCGTAACCGACAAGTTCCGCATAGATGCGGGCTCCACGGGCGCGCGCGTGCTCCAGTTCCTCCAGCACCACGGTCCCGCCTCCCCCCGAAATGACGAAGCCGTCGCGGCCGGCGTCGTAGGGGCGCGAAGCGGCGGTGGGATTGTCGTTATACTTGGACGACAGCGCCCCCATCGCATCGAACAGCAGCGTCATGGTCCAGTGCACCTCGTCGCCACCGCCCGCAAACACGATGTCCTGCTTCCCCATCTGGATCAGTTCGGCCGCGTTGCCGATGCAGTGGGCGCTGGTGGCGCAGGCCGAGCTGATGGAGTAACTGACGCCCTTGACGGCGAAGGCTGTGGCAAGGCAGGCCGCGTTGGTGTTGGACATCGTCCTCGTGACCATGTACGGCCCGACCTTGCGCAATCCCTTCTGACGCAAGAGGTCAACAGCGCGCACAATGTTTTCAGTAGATGAACCCCCGGACCCTACGATCAGTCCGGTGCGAGGATTGGAGATCTGGTCTGCGGTGAGGCCCGAATCCGCAATTGCCTCACGCATGGCGAGGTAGTTGTAGGCCGCGCCGTTTCCCATGAACCGGTAGATCTTGCGATCAATCAGTTCCTCGGGGCTGAGCCGGATCGGGCCGTGCACCGCCGTGCGGAATCCGAGGTCCACGTACTCCTGGTGATGCTCGATTCCCGAGCGGCCCTGACGCAGGGACTCGCGTACTTCCTCCTTGTTGTTGCCGATGCTCGAGACAATTCCGAGCCCGGTCACGACCACGCGTCTCAAGGCGGTCCCCCTTAAAAATTATCCGTTGAAACGAACAGGCCCACGCGCAGGTCGGCGGCCGCGTAGATCGGCCTTCCATCGACCTCCATGACGGCATCAGCAATACCCATGTACAGTTTGCGCATGATCAGGCGCCGGATGTCCACACGATAGCTTACCAAATGGTTTTTTGGGGTGACTTGTCCGGTGAACTTTACCTCCCCGGCGCCGAGAGCCCGGCCGTGCCCCGGCCCTCCCAGCCAGCCGAGATAGAAACCAAGCAGCTGCCACATCGCATCGAGGCCCAGGCAGCCCGGCATCACGGGATCTCCCTCAAAGTGGCACCCGAAAAACCAGAGGTCCGGTTTTATATCGAGTTCTGCGATGATCTGCCCCTTATTATGCGTACCGCCGTTCTCTGTGATGCTGATGATACGGTCAAACATGAGCAGAGGAGGCAGCGGCAGCTGAGCGTTGCCCGGCCCAAACATCTCGCCGCGGCCACAGCGCAGGAGTTCCTCGTAACTAAAGCTGGTTTTTCGTTGCATTTGCTGGTTTGTTTGCGACTGATTTTGCTGTTTTTGTAGCACAAGGCACCGCTTTCAAGGTCCGTTACGGGGTGGAGTCGGCCCAAAACTATACCACAAGGGCTGGTTTCGGCAGTTCGTTGATGTGAAATGGGTCTAGGTCCTGTTATGCCGCGTGGACGCCCGCGGCCCGACAGCTGTGGCCGGGGTTCGGGGTAAACCGGCATTCCGCCGGCATGGCGTTAAGCAGCCTCAGGTTGTCGCGGCACGGGTCTGTGGCCGCGCGAGGGGCCGCAATTCCCGTGGCGATCTTGCCCACAGGTACATCGCCGCGACGTAACCCCCGACCCCTCACCGCCGCAGGTATGGCTCCAGCGTGGTCGGGCAGCGGGCCGCGCCCAGCGCAGATCACTGTTCGGGCACCAGGAAATCTCCCTTCCAGGGCCAGGTCTGGTAAAAAGTTGTTTTCCGATCAGACAGTTGCAATCATTCCGAATCTGCTAGTCCTTGCCGACCGGCGGCTTCAGCGTCTGCTAGACTTGCAGGAACGGTACCTTAGAACAGAATCTGAACGCACAGCTCGCAAAAAACGGGGGATCCGGGGGCCATTCTGCAGCCGCCAGGATTGGTAATCATCGCGGCCGACCTCAAGCTTTGCCCGGATTCGGGGCGATAGCTGGCGGCCATCAAGACCGAAGGTTGACACATGGCTTATGACAATACCCCGGAGCGTGGCGCGGCAGAGCGGGTGCTCATAACCGACGACTCCCTGGTGATTCGCAAGGCGATCGAGAAGCACCTAAAGTCCGATTTTGAGGTGGTGCTCGCCGATAACGGCGAGACCGCCTGGGAAATCATCGCTCGTGATCCCGCCATACAGGTGTTGGTCACCGACATCGAAATGCCGCGGCTGGACGGATATGGCCTCATCTGCCGGCTCCGTGCAGCGGACGAACCCCGCGTCCGTAGCCTGCCGATCATCGCCATTACCGGTGCTGATGATGACGAGACCAAGACGCGGGCCTTCGCCTGTGGCGCCACCGATTTCATCATCAAGCCCATAGATGCGATGCAGCTGCGCGCGCGGGTGCACGCGCACGTCAAATTCACGGACGCGTCGCGCCGTCTGGCGCAGGCGGAAGCGGCGCTCGAGGACGAGTCGGTGATAGATCCGCTCACCGGCCTGTGCGGCCGCCGCTATTTTCGCCAGCGCGCCGAGCAGGAACTGGCGCACGCGGTGCGTCACGGAGGAGACTTCCTGCTGGTGCGGCTGGATGTGGACAGCATGAAGCAGATTTACGTCCAGCATGGGGATGACCTGGTTGACGCATTGCTCGTGTGGCTGGCCGGAAAGCTGAAGGGTGTGAGCCGCAACGAAGACACCGTCGCACGTGTTGGCGGAGCGGAATTCGCCATGCTTGCGCTTACGACCGGGAAGGAGATGGGTGAGGCGGTATGCAGGCGCATCAGAACCGCGGTTGCGGCTGAGCCGTTTTGTTATGGCGGGCAAACGCTCAATGTCACCGTAAGTCTGGGGTTTGTTACGCTCGACGAGGACCGGCTGCGTTCGCTGGATGACATGCTGGCGCTGGCGGAGCGGCGCCTGGTTCGCGCCAAATCTGAGGGTGGTGATCAGGTGAGCGCGGCCGCCCGGGGGGCCGATGTGCCTCCCCCGGAGGAATTCGCGCTGGCGGGGGTGGACGAGCCACCGCCTGTCGAGGAGTTGCTGAATGCCGCGGACGGGGCCGCGCTGCCGCTTGCGGAGATCGAGGACCTGTTTGTGCAGGACGATGAGGGGGTTCGCACACCGCCCACCGAGGACCTTGTCGTCCAGGATGGCGAGGGGGTCGGCTCAGCGCAGACCGACATGCCGGCACCGGTCGCGCCGGACGAAGAGCTGGCAGGGTTGTTCAGCATCGATCTGGCGCTGCTCATGCTTGAGGACGACGATGTCCGCCGGCTCGAACCCTGGATCGACCGGGTGGCGCTGCGGGTCCTGCCCTTGCTCGAGTTCTGCAATCGCCGCGGGGGCCTTGGCCTCGATCAGGCTCTGTCGGAAATTCGCAGCCGGCTGATCATCCGCCGCTAGCGCCGGTTTTGCGCCCGGATGCGGGGTACGCAGGAGCCCTGTGCTAACATCCGCGCACGCCTATCAGGTCCGGGGCCATGATCGGGTTGCTGCAGCGGGTACTATCGGCCAGTGTGACCGTTGACGGCCAGATCGTCGGTGCCATCGGGCGCGGCATTCTGGTATTTGTCGGCGTTGAGCATGACGATGACGAAAGGCGAGCACAGCGCCTGCTCGATCGTGTCCTCGGTTACCGCGTGTTCGCCGACGGCGCCGGGCGCATGAATCTCAGCGTGCTCGATGTTGCCGGCGGCGTGCTGTTCGTTCCCCAGTTCACGCTGGCAGCGGACACCACAAAGGGCATGCGCGCCAGTTTCACGCCGGCCGCCGGCGCGGTGCTGGGACAGCAGCTGTTCGATTTTCTCGTGGCGCAGGCGCGCGGGCACTGCCCGGAACTGGCGTCGGGTGTGTTCGGCGCGGACATGAAGGTGGCGCTGGTGAATGATGGTCCGGTTACGTTCTGGTTGCGCGTATGACCGCGGTTGCCGCGCGCGGGCGACCGGACTGCGCGGATTCCGGGGTCAGGCGCGCCCGACCGGGAACGCAAGCACTTTGTCTATGGTGTCCATTCCGGCCGCCAGCATGACCAGCCGGTCTACGCCCAGGGCGACGCCGGAGCATTCCGGAAGGCCGTGCGCGAGGGCCGCCAGCAGCAGCTTGTCGTCCGGGACCTCGACCCCCCCGAGTCGCCGCCGCCGTTTCAGGTCCGAATCGAACCGGCGGGCGAGTTCGGCCGCGTCGGCCAGTTCGTGGTAGCCGTTGGCCAGTTCCATGCCTTCCGCATAGAGCTCAAAGCGTTCCGCAATCGGGGGACTGCCGGGGCGTACGCGCGCGAGGGCGGCCTGGGACGCCGGGTAATCGTACATGAATGTCAGCCTGCCCCGTCCGAGCCTGGGTTCGACCGCATGGGTCAGGATCAGATCGCGCCAGCCATCGAGATCCTCCGGTGCCTGGCCAAGGTCCGCGGGAGGCCGGATGCCGTGGTGCTGTGCCCAGTCCGTGAATACGGTCGCCTCATCGGTGAACGGATCGATCCCCGCATAATGCCGGAAGGCATCGCGGTAGGTGATTTTCTGAGGCGGAGCCAGGGACGCCAGGCCGTCCAGCGCGTCTGCGACCAGCGCCGCCAGATGCTCCATGAGGATGTGGTGGTCATCACCTACCTGGTACCACTCCAGCAGGGAAAACTCGGGGTTGTGCAGACGACCGGACTCACCGTCGCGAAAGACCTTGCACAGCTCGTAGATTGAACCGCTGCCGGCTGCCAGCAGGCGCTTCATCGGAAATTCCGGCGAGGTATGGAGATACAGCGTCCGGCCTTCAGGGGCTCCAGGTCCGGTGTAGCGGGTGGTCAGACTGCGCAGATGAACATCGGTTGTGGCGCTGCGTGACAGCAGCGGTGTTTCCACCTCCAGGACCCCGTAGCGGTCGAGGAACGCGCGCAGACGGCTTATGAGGCGGGCACGCAACTGCAGCGTCGCAACGGATGCCGCTGGCCGCCAGTCCGCGCGGTCATCCGCGGTCATGTGCCACCCGCAGTCGCGGCCGCTACCGCTATTCCTTCGCGCGCGAGATATACTCGCCGGTGCGGGTGTTGACCTTGATCAGCTCTCCGGTCTGGATAAACAGCGGTACCCGGACCACGGCGCCGGTGTCCAGGGTGGCTGGTTTGCCGCCACCGCCGCTGGTGTCACCACGCACGCCGGGATCGGTCTCGACGATCTTGAGTACGACGGTATGCGGTGGTTCGACAGTCAAAGGAACGCCGTTCCAGAGCGTGACCATGCAGGTGTCCTGTTCCTTGAGCCATTTGGTGGACTCACCTACGGCCTTGCTGTCAGCGGCGATCTGTTCGAAGGATTCCGGGTTCATGAAGTGCCAGAACTCACCGTCACTGTAGAGATACTGCATCTCCGTGTCGACCACGTCGGCGCCCTCCATGCTATCGCCAGACTTGAAGGTGCGTTCAATTACGCGGCCGGTCTTGAGATTGCGGATCTTGACGCGGTTGAACGCCTGTCCCTTGCCTGGTTTGACGAACTCATTTTCAATGATGGAGCAGGGATCTCCGTCGAGCATGACCTTCAGTCCCGGCTTGAATTCGTTTGTGTTGTAAGTAGTCATTTGGGTACCCGAAAAGCGGAAATGGTAGAAAATTGCGCGATATAATACCCGGAACTCTTAATTTGCGGCAGCCATCCGCGTGGCAGGCCGCCCTGGCGGCAGTGATCACCGATCCGGCGGAGCTGTTGGAGGTCCTGGACCTCGGAGCGCAGCTGCTGCCGGCTGCGCGCGCCGCTGCGCGCGCCTTTCCGCTGCGGGTGCCGCGCGGGTTCGTGGCGCGGATGACCAAAGGCGACCCGGACGATCCGCTGCTTCGGCAGGTCCTGCCGCTTGGGGCCGAGCGCCAGGAGGTGCCGCGCTACGGGGCAGACCCCGTGGGAGATCTGGCGGCCATGGTTGCCCCGGGGGTGCTCCATAAGTACCACGGACGCGTCCTGTTGACGGCGACCGGCGCCTGCGCCGTCCATTGCCGGTACTGTTTCCGGAGGCATTTCCCGTACGGCCAGGCGAGCGCCGCATCAGGCCAATGGGCAGAGGCCCTGGCGCACATCGCCGCAGACCCGACGGTGTCCGAGGTGATCCTGAGCGGGGGTGATCCCCTGATGATGTCGGACAGGCGTCTGGAGGAGCTGACGCGGGCGCTCAAGGCATTGCCACAGGTACGGCGCCTGCGGATCCATACGCGGTTGCCCATAGTGCTTCCGGAACGCGTGGATGAAGAGTTCGCGAACTGGCTGGGGCGCACGCCGCTGCAGAAGGTCGTGGTGGTGCACGCCAACCATCCGCGCGAGATCGACGGGGCGGTGCGGCAGGCTTTTGGACGGATCCGGCAGACCGGGGCGACCCTGCTCAACCAGTCGGTCCTGCTGCGTGGGGTGAATGACGATGTGGCGACGCTTGCCGCGCTGAGCGAGGCGATATTCGAGGCGGGGGCCTTGCCCTATTATCTGCATATGCTCGACCGCGTTCAGGGGGCGGCCCATTTCGCCGTCGATGAGGCGCGCGCCCGGACCCTGATGGCGAAGCTCGCCGCGCACCTTCCCGGCTACCTTGTTCCCCGGTTGGTGCGCGAGGAGGCGGGTGCGGACGCCAAGACGCTGCTTGCGCCCGGCTGCGGCGGTAATCCGGGTGACGGGCCGCGTTAAGATGCGCATTCTTGTCATCGAGGACCAGGCCAAGACCGCCGCCTATCTGCGCAAGGGACTCAGCGAGCACGGGTTTGTCGTGGATCTTGCCGAAGATGGCGATGAAGGCTTGCGGCTCGCGGGCAGCGCCGGATATGACCTGGTTGTGCTGGACGTGATGCTTCCGCGCCGGGACGGCTGGTCGGTGATCGAGGGCCTGCGCGGTGGCGGCTGCCAGACCCCGGTGCTGGTGTTGACCGCGCGCGATGCGGTGGACGACCGCGTAAAAGGGCTGGAGCTCGGCGCTGACGACTATCTGGTCAAGCCTTTTGCCTTTTCCGAACTGCTGGCGCGTGTCCGGTCTCTGCTGCGGCGCGGCCCGGCGCCGCAGCTCGAAGTGGTGCACATCGCCGATCTCGAGATTGACCTCCTGCGCCGTCGCGCCGCACGGACGGGGCGCCGGCTGGACCTCACGCCTAAGGAGTTTGCCCTGCTGTCGCTGCTCGCGCGCCGAACGGGGGAGGTGCTGTCACGCACGGTGATCGCCGAACAGGTCTGGGACATGAATTTCGACAGCGATACGAACGTGGTGGACGTTGCCATCCGGCGCCTGCGGCGCAAGGTGGATGACCCGTTTGAACCCAAGCTCGTCCATACCGTGCGCGGTATCGGCTATGTGCTGGAAGTCCGGGGTTAGGAACCGACGCGTCCTGGTCCGGGCCGCGGCCGTGCGGGGGCCGGCATGTCCGTGACCCGGGGGCTGTTTTCCCCCCGCTCCTGGTCGATTGCCGGGCGGCTCACGGTGCTCTATACGGCCGTGATCTTCGTGATGCTGGTGCTTGCCATGCTGTTTCTGTTCTGGTCGCTAAAGACCAATCTGGAAAAGGAAGACCGGGATTCGCTGGCCGACGAGATCACCGTTCTGCGTCTCATCCTCAAGGAACCCCCCGGGAAACGGATCAGCCTGACCCAGGAAGTGCAGTGGGAACAGGCGACCGGACGCTACGGGCAGTTTTACAAGCGTGTTCTCAGTCCGGGCGGCCGGGTGATCATGCAGACTGCCCGGATGCAGGCACTGCTTCCTGCGGGCATGTTTCCGCATCCGCCAACAACTTTGAGCTCGCCGCCGGCACAGCGCTACCTCCGTATCGCCCACGGCCAGATCTTTCTGCTCATGGCGGCACGTGCGCTTGTCGGCGACGGCCCGCAGACAGTCGACCTGCAGGCGGCCCTCGATGTAACACGCGAGGAGGCGTTCATCGCAAGGTACCGCGAGGAACTGCTGCTGGTGCTCTTGTGCGGCATGCTGCTGTCTGCCGCCGCCGGTTACGCGGTTGCCCGCCGCGGCCTTCGTCCGCTCCAGCGGATTACGGCCACTGTCGGAGACATCACCGCCAGCCGGTTGCACGCACGCATGGAGCTGGCGCGCTGGCCGCGGGAGCTGCGCGCGCTGGCACAGGCCTTCAACGGCATGCTCGACCGGCTTGGAGAATCGTTCACCCGGCTGGCGCAGTTTTCTGCTGACCTGGCGCACGAGCTGCGCACCCCGGTCAACAATCTCATGGGCGAGGCCGAGGTCGCCCTGAGCAAGGCCCGCACGGCCGAAGAGTACCGGCAGGTGCTGGAATCGAGTCTGGAGGAATATGCGCGGCTCGCCCGCACCATCGACAGCCTTCTGTTTCTGGCGCGTGCGGACAACGCCGAAATGCATCTCAGGCGCAGCCGTTTCGATGCCCGCCGGGAACTCGATGCGGTAATCGAATACCATGACGCGGTGGCGCAGGAGCAGGGAGTAGAGATGGTCTGCCATGGACATGCCGTATTGGATGCCGACCAGGCTTTGTTCCGGCGGGCCGTGAGCAACCTGCTGTCCAACGCCCTGCAGTACACACCGCGTGGCGGCCGTGTCGAGGTGGACCTCGCGGCGTTTGCGGGCCGGGTTGCCATCAGTGTGCGTGATTCGGGCTGCGGCATCGAAAGCCGGCACTTGCCCTACCTTTTCCAGCGCTTCTATCGCACTGACCCGGCGCGGTCGCGCCACCCCGACGGGGTCGGTCTCGGTCTTGCCATCGTAAAGTCCATTATGGATCTGCACGGCGGGGAAATCCGCATAGAGAGCAAGGCGGGCAGCGGAACCACGGTCGCGCTGGAGTTCCCGCAGGCAGGCCCGCCGCCCGCGTGAGGCACCCGTTACGCCGGTCTGACCGCGGCGAAGATGACAGCATTGTCATCTTTTCGTCAGGGTCTGGTCAGTAAGCGTTCCCTATACTGGGATTCATCGACCGGCCGTTGTAGTCTTGCCGGATACCAACACGGCATGACGGGTGTGGCAACGCGCAAATCTTCTGTAGACGGGCTATCTGGCCGACTCTGGCCGGTGGCGGGGTGATACTCAGCATGCGCTGTCCTGGCTTTTCGCGGCGATCCGCAGGCAGGCCCTGTACAGGATTGCCGGACCGGGATTCCGGTAGCCGCAGTTGTCCCCTGTCGGATGGGTATCGATCCGGCCATGCGTCCGGCGTGATCGTCATGGCGCTCGTGGTCCTTGCGCTGTCCGGATGCGTGCGCTACCGTCCGCGCCCCCTGTCTGATGCCGCCATCAAGGCTGCCCTGCGGGACCCGGCGCACGCGGCACTGGTGCGGGAGGCAAGGCGTCTGCGGATGGCGCCGCTTGCACCCATCCGCCTGGATTTCCGCCGTCCGCTCTCGGCCCGTGAGCTCGGAGTGATCGCGGTGCTGGCCGATCCGGATCTGATCACGCTGCGCGCGCGCGAACGGGTGGCGGCCGCCCAGGTTTTCGCGGCGGGCCTGCTGCCCAATCCTGTGGTGACTGCAAAGGCGCTCGCGCCCTTTGGATCCCGCCCGGCGGGTACCAAGACGACCTACGGCGGCGGGTTCCTGTGGGACATCTCGCGGCTGTTCGTCCGGCCGGCGCTGCTGCGTGCGACACGCGAATCGGCGCGTGCGACCGACTTTCAGGTTGCCTGGCAGGAATGGGGCGTTGCCAATGAGGCGCGGTTGCTGGCAACACGTCTGTATTGGCTGGATTGCAGTCGGGCGGCCGCAGACCTTGCCGCCCGTGCCGGACGCCGGTATGCCCGGCAGGTCGGGCAGGCGGTGCTTGAGCAGGCCCTGCCGGCTGCGAGCACCACCGGTGCCCAGGCGCTGGCACTGTCTGCGCAGACCACCGCGGCGAGCTATCGCAGGCAGGTACAGCGTACCCGCCTTGAGCTGAATGCCCTGCTCGGACTGAATCCCGGTGACCGGCTGCACATCGCCCGACCGCGGCCGCTGCCGCTGAGCTTGCCACCGCCGGCACGCCTGTTCCGGGCAGCGATTCGCAAGCGTCTCGACCTGGTCGCGCTGCGGGCTGCTTACGCGGCTTCCGAAAACCGTCTCGATGTTGCCGTTTTGAACCAGTTTCCGCAGATCGGCATCGGTCTGGCCGTCGCCCGCGACAACACCGGCATATCCTCGGCTGGATGGCAGATCAGCTTCACGCTGCCGCTCAACGGCAACCGCGGTGCCATTGCGGTGGCGCGCGCCAACCGTGCGGTGCTGTACCACGCTTACATGGCGCGGCTCGCCCATGACCGGTCGGACGTTTACCGGCTGCGGGCGCTGTTTGCGAGCGTCACCGCCGAGATCGCGCGCCTGCGGCCGCAGGAACGGGATTTCCGGCATTCGGGAAATGCGGCCCTCCATGCCCGCGCCGGGGGTGCGCTCGACGCAAGTCTGGCCCTGCAGATGGTGCTGAACAGCGCACGGGTCCAGGAACAGTTCAACAGCCTGCGTATGCTGCGTGCGGAAAGCTACGTCGGGCTTGTGGTCGCCAGTGGCGCCCGCTGGAAGGAGTGACTGACTGATGGCATACCGACTATTGCTGTTGACTGGCGTGCTGGCGGCATCGGTTGCCGTGGCGGCGCCGCTTCCCGTCACCACCGCTCCCGCGGTCCTGCGCGTGTACCATCCGCGGGTCAGCGCTCTGGCCCAGGCCCGCAGCACCGAGCATCTGGTCATCGAGTCCCCCTTTTCGGGGGTGATGGCGCCTTTGCCGCTGCTTCCCGGAACCGCGGTGCATCGAGGTACGGTCATCGCGCGCGTCCTGCCTTTGCAGTTAGCGGCTGAAGTCGAAGCGGCCACTGCGGATCTGCGCTCCGCCCGGCGCGCCTATGCGCAGACCAAGGTGCTTGCCCGCAGCGGTCTGGTCACGGCCGCGCAGCTGGAGGCGGCCCAGGCGCGCACGGATCACGCCCGCGCGGTGCTGCAGGGTCTGGAGAGGCGGCTGGCCCGCGGTGCGGTCCGGGCGCCATTTGGAGGAACGGTCCGCTATCCGGTCCCTGCCGGCGCCTGGGTCAGTCCGGGCGAGGTGATCGCGACGCTTTCAGGCACGGGCGGGCTCTATCTGACTGCCCGCCTGGCGCCGGGCGTGGCCTTGCAGCTTCGGCCCGGCAATCCGGTGCGGATCGCGGCGCGCGGCAAACACTGGTCGGGTCAGGTCTACGGTATTGCGCGGCGCGCAGGGTCCGGCGGGCTGGTGGCGGTCTACGTGCGCTGCGGCTGTTCACTGCTTGCCGGCGAATTCGCGCGTTTGAGTGCGCGTGCCAGCGGCCGACCGGGTCTGGCGGTACCGGCGCCCGCGGTCGTCATGGATGCCGATACGGCCAGCGTGTTCCAGGTGGTGCACGGCCGCGCCCGGCAGGTGCGCGTGACCATACTGCATTCGACACCACGCTGGGTATGGATTGGCGGCGCGCTCACAGCGGGAGACCAGATTATTGTTTCGGGCGCGGCAACCGTGCGTGCCGGTACCCGCGTTGCCCCACAGCCGCAGGCCCGGTAGACGCAGTGAGACGCTACCTCGAGTCGTTGTGGACAAACCGTTTCACGCTTGCAGTGGTGGCACTGCTGGTGCTGGCCGCAGGCTATGTGGCCTTCCTTGCGCTGCCCCGCAGCGTATTTCCCAACGTCCAGTTTCCGCGCGTCGCAGTACTGGTCAGCGATGGTTTCCTTCCAGTCAATGTCATGCTGACGCGGGTGGCCGAGCCGCTGGAAGACGCCGCGAAGGGGGTGCCGGATGTGACGATCGTGCGCTCCCAGACCAGTCCGGGTGTGGTCAAGATTCACGTATTTTTTGACTCCTCGGCCCAGCCGAGACGCGCCTTCCTGATGCTGCAGGCGCAGCTTGCCCAGGTTGCACTGCCGGCAGGGGCCCATGTCTCGATCCGGCTGATGATGCCCAATATCTATCCCTTCGCCGAATATGCCCTGGTGTCTAAACACCGTACCGGCAGCGAGATGATGCCGCTGTATGCATTCGCGGTGAAGCCCAAGCTGCTCGATGTGCCGGGCGTCTACACCGTCCAGGGCACCAGCCGCGGATGGACCCAGGCAGCCGTCATACTCGATCCCCGGCGGCTTGCCACCCACGGGCTGGGCAGCGCCGATATCGTGAACCTTCTGCGGGCACATCAGGGACCGTATTTCGCCGGCGCACTCAGCGTCTTCCATGAGCAGTTTCTGTTAACCGCCCATGGTCGACCGGAAACGCTCGCGGCACTGAAGCGTCTGCCGGTGCCGGTTCACGGCGGCGTGGTTCCGCTGTCCGAACTGGCAGACGTGCGCGCCGCCCCGCCTCCGCGCGTGCGGGGTGCCGCGGTGGCCGGTTGGCCTCATGCCGTGCTCATAGACATCGCCGCCCAGGCTGGTGCCGACGTTGACCAGGTGGCACGGCAGGTGGGCTATGCGGCGGCGCGCCTGCGCCAGAGCCTGCCGCGTGATGTCCATCTGGTGAAGGATTACGACTTTTCGCAGCTGATCCGGCAGAGTCTCAGGGATGTCTGGGGTGCCCTGCTCCTCGGGACCGTAATTACCTGGGTGGTGCTACTGCTCTTCCTGCGCCGCTTCGACACCGCCGTGGCTACGGTGGTGATCGTGCCGCTGGCGCTGGCCGCCACCCTGGTGGTCATGCATCTGTTCGGTCTCGGTATAAACATCATGACGCTCGGCGGCCTGACGGCGGCCATCGGTGTGCTCGTGGACCACGCCATCGTGGTCATCGAGCAGGCGCTTCACGGAAGCGGTGTCACCGGGGATGCGCGTGCGCGCCGCACGGCGGCCCTGGCCGCCGCCGCCGCGGTGTTGCCGATGATGACCCTGGCGACCGTCACCTCGGCACTGGTCTTCGTGCCGCTGGTGTTTCTTGGCGGGACCATCGGCATCCTGTTCCGGCAGATGGCGATCGCGCTGGTCAGTGCGCTGGTGATCTCCCAGGTCGTGGCGCTGACGATCACCCCGGTGTTGGCAGCGGCGCTGGCGCAGCGGGAAACGGCGCGGAGCAAAACCTGGCGCTGGGCGCGCCAGCTGCGGATCGGGTACGCGCGCAGCCTGCGCCGGGCGCTAGTCCGGCCGGGCCGGGTCCTGCCGGTCATGATCGTATTGGTCGTCTTGGCCGGTGCCGCGTTCTGGTACCTCCCGACGGCCTTCCTGCCGGCGTGGGACGAGGGGCTTATCGCCGTGCCGTACCGCACCCCGGTTGGCCGCTCGGTCGCCGATACCCTTGTCGTAGGCCGCGGGCTCATGGCGATCGCCCTGCGGGATCCGGTGGTGCGCACGGCATCGCTGGTGGTGGGGCGCAGCCTCGGAAATCCGCGCGCCACCCCTAACAAAGGGGACGTCGTCATTGTTCTGCATCGCCGGCGCAAGGTCTCCACCGAACAGGTCATCCATCAGCTAATGCAGCGGTTCCGCGCCGCTTATCCGGGGCTGCTGATGCTCAAAATGCACCAGATCGAGGTGACCCAGCTGGGCAACCTGTCGGGCGCCCACTCCCCGCTCGATGTGGATCTGTTCGGGCGCCAGCCGCAACAGCTCTCCTACTGGGCGCAAAAAGCGACGGCAGCGCTGCGGCGCAGCCACCTCTTTGCCAACGTTTCCTTCGGAACCCCGTCCGCCGGTTCGGAGCTCAAGCTCATTTTGCGGCGACGCGGTGTCGAAGCCGGTCTCACTCCCGACCTGGTTGCGCGCGAGGTGCGGCAGGCGTTCTGGGGCGAGTCCGCCGGCTTCCTGTTGCGGGGCAGTGAGGTCCTGCCGATATCGGTCCGGCAACGTCTGGCCGAAGGCGGGGCACTGAATCAGTTGTTGCCGGATGTGTGGATCAATGCGCCGAAAGGCCCAACTTGGCGGCCGCTCTCGACGGTAGCGCGCGCCGAGATGATCCCGTCGGTGCCGTTTGTGGCGCACCAGAACCTGGTTCCGTACGCCCGCATCCAACTGCGTCCCCGCCGCGGCGTAGGCCTGAACCAGGCGGCTGCCGCAGCACGCTCTGTGGTTGCCGCCGTGCATCTTCCGGCAGGGATCAGCACGACCATCGGTGGTTACTACCGGGAGCAGACCCGCGGCTTCACCCAGATGGGGATTACGCTCGCCGCGGCGCTCGGAGTGCTGGTGATCCTGGTCGGATTCCAGCTCCAGGGGCAACGACCAGCCCTGGCCGTACTGCTTGCCACGGCCCTGAGCGCGGTGGGCGCCCTGGCGGCACTCCTGCTGCGCGGTATCCCGCTCGACAGCACCTCGTTTCTGGGCTTGCTGCTGGTGTTCGCGATCGTCGTCAACAACGGAATTCTGATCTTTGGTTCAGCACGCCAGCGCCGGGCGGTTCCCGGGCGCATCCAGGTGGAGCTGTCAGCCCGTCGGCGCCTGCGGCCGATCATGATGACCATGCTTGCCGACGTCCTCGGATTCCTGCCTCTGGCGGTCGGGATTGGACACGGTACAGACCTGCTTAAACCGCTTGCCACGGCGGTGATGGGAGGGCTGTCCGTAGCCATTTTTCTGTCCCTTTACGTGGGGCCCATGTTCTATGTCTGGATGCTCCCGGTGCGGCTCCGGGACGGGGCGGACGAGGCCTGAACCCCGTTTTTTCGGCCTGAATTTGAGGCCAAATTGCGGTTCTGGCAGGTTTTGCTCCGCGTCATTGCAAGTCACATAGGCATTCGATATGGTGGCATCCTCGTTCAGTCCCAGGGGGCTTTATGGAATCCTTCTATGCGCCGTTGCCGCAGTATTCACTGAATTCCGAAGTGACCTATCACCGTCCACGCCAGGAACTGCCTGATTCCGTGACCATGGATAGCCCGGCCCTGTTCGTGATGACGGATCTGCGCAGGATTCCGGCTGTCACCATTGATCCGGGGGCGCCGCTGCGCTCGGTGATCAAGAAGATGGGCGGGGAGGACGTGCACCTTCTGCTGGTGACGGATGCGCGTCATCGCGTGCTCGGTCTGATCACGTCAACGGAGGTCATGGGCGAGAAGCCGGTGCGGTTCCTGGAGCAGGGCGGCGGCACCTATGATGACATTCTGGTGCATCACATCATGACCCCGCATGAACGACTGGAAGTGCTGCTGATGGAGGACGTGCTCAAGTCGAAGGTCGGACACATTGTTGCCACGCTCCGGCGGGCCAACCGCAGACATGGTCTGGTGGTCGATGTGGACGCCAAAACAAAGGGGGAGACGATCCGCGGGATCATCTCCTTGAGCCAGATCCGGCGGCAGCTGGGCACGGATGCCACCGTCGCCGTGCCGGCAGTTGGTGCGGCAGCGGGCGGCGCCGTCAGCGTCTAGGGCGGTTCTCGCCGGCCGCGTGCGGGCCGCGTACAATGCGGCCATGAGCGAGGCCGCGGTCCATTATCGCATCTGTCCACGCAATCCGGGCGCACACCTGTTCGAGGTGCGGTGCACCGTCGCCGATCCGGATCCGGATGGTCAGCGGGTAGGTCTGCCGGCATGGATACCCGGCAGCTATCTGATCCGGGACTTTGCCCGTCACATCGTGCGCCTGCAGGCACAATGCCAGGGTACACCGGTCAGTGTTCGCAAGACCGGCAAGGATACCTGGTTGTGCGCGTCCTGCGCCGGACCCCTTACCCTGATCTACGAGGTATACGCCTGGGATTTGTCAGTGCGCGGCGCGCACCTTGATATCACCCATGCCTATTTCAATGGCACCAGCGTCTTTCTGCAGGTGTATGGGCACGAGCAGAACCGCTGCGTGGTGGATATCGATCCGCCCCCGGGCACGGAGCGCAGCTGGCGTGTTGCCACGGCCCTGAGGCGGGCGGGAGCGCAACCTGGCGGATTCGGCACCTACCAGGCGGATGGCTACGCTGAACTGATCGACCATCCCGTGGAGATCGGTAATTTCTCGCTGGCTGAGTTCGAGGCCTGTGGCGTTCCGCACCAGATTGTGGTCAGCGGACGGCATCAGGCCGATCTTGACCGTCTGTGCCGGGATCTCAGGCGCATCTGTGAACACCATATCCGCTTTTTCGGGGAGCCTGCGCCCATGGACCGGTATGTCTTCCTGATCGCCGCAGTGGGTGAGGGCTATGGCGGGTTGGAGCACCGGGCTTCGACGAGCCTCCTGTGTCAGCGTGACACCTTGCCGCGAACCGGGGATTCGAGCGTGAACGACGATTACCGCGGTTTTTTGGGCCTCGCCAGCCATGAATATTTTCATGCCTGGAACGTCAAACGCATCAAGCCGCTGGCGTTCCCGGACGTTGACCTCAGCCGTGAGGCGCATACCGAGCTGCTGTGGGCGTTTGAGGGCATCACGTCCTATTACGATGATCTGGCCTTGGTGCGCAGCGGGTTGATCACGACCGCGGCCTACCTGGAACTGTTAGGCGAGACGGTCACCCGTGTGTGGCGCGGCAGCGGACGGTTCAAGCAGAGCCTGGCGGCCTCGAGCTTCGATGCATGGACCAAGTTCTACCGTCAGGACGAGAATGCGCCCAACAGCATCGTCAGCTATTACACCAAGGGCTCGCTGGTGGCGCTGGCGCTCGATCTTACACTGCGGCGCCTTACCGGCGGCAACCGCTCGCTCGACGATGTCATGCGCTTGCTCTGGCAGCGTTACGGCCAGGCGAGCATCGGCGTGCCGGAAGACGGGGTGGAGCGGGCCGCCACCGAGGTTGCGGGCAGCGATCTCAGCGGGTTTTTCGGGAGCGTGGTGCATGGCACGGATGATCCGCTGCTGGCGGATCTGCTGGCCGATGTCGGTATCGACTTCGTGCTGCGGCCGGCCGAATCGGAGCGTGATCGGGGCGGCAAGCCAGCAAGCAGCGCCGATGGCCGCAAGGAGCCGCGTGCGGTGCTGGGTGCACGGCTTCAGCCCGGCGGCGAGGCGCGTTTGAGTCAGGTATTCGATGGCGCCGCTGCCCAGGACGCCGGGCTTTCAGCCGGTGACGTGATTCTGGCGGTCGACGGACTGAGAGTGGATGCTGCCAGTGTGGAAAAAATGCTTAACACCCGGACGCCGGGCAGCCGCATACATGTCCACGCCTTTCGCCGCGACGAACTGATGGAATTCGACGTGACCCTGAAGGAGGCGCCCGCCGATACCTGTGTGCTGGTGTTGCGCGAAGATGCCAGCCCTGCTGTCTGTGCACGACGTACCGCCTGGTTGCAGGGTAGTGTGCCTGCCGCCGATCAGGTGGTGCGCGCAGCCGGTCGCGCCTAGTCCGCGCATCCCCTCCGGTCCCCCCGTCATGTCGATACGCGGTGTTCTCATGCGGATTCTGTCAGATGGCGCCTTTCATTCGGGTACGGAGATCGGTCAGGCACTCGGTGTGACGCGCGCGGCCGTATCCAAGGCGGTGGGGGTGCTGGTGGAGTCGGGCGCGGAAATTCACCGGGTCTCGGGCCGCGGTTACCGGGTGCCGAGCGCATTCGGTCCGCTCGACCGTGAACGGATACTGGAGTGCCTGGGTGCGGACGCCACACTGATCAATGACCTGCAGGTCGTAGAGGAAGTTGATTCCACGAGTCTGGAGCTGCTGCGGATGCGCGGGACCGGTGCCCGCGGACAGGTGTGCATGGCCGAGTCCCAGAGCAATGGACGTGGCCGGCGGGGCCGCGGATGGATTGCCACCCCCTACGCCAATCTCATGCTGTCCGTGGGCTGGTGTTTTGATAACGGCATCTCCGCGGTTGCCGGCCTGAGTCTCGCTGCAGGCGTGGCCACCGCGCGCGCCCTGCGCGCGTTCGGTGTCACGGATGCCGGACTCAAGTGGCCTAATGATTTGATGTGGAATGAGCGCAAGCTCGGAGGGCTGCTGGTCGATCTGCGCGGTGAGGCGGCCGGTCCCTGTCTGGTGGTGGTCGGGGTCGGGATCAACGGCCGGATCAGTGAGCGCGATGGTCCCGGAATCGGCCAGCCCTGGGTCGATCTCGGCGAAATTCTGGGTAGAACCCCGGACCGTAACCGGCTCGCGGCCCTGCTTATCCGGGAGCTGGCGCAGATGTTGCGCCGGTTCGGGCAGGAGGGTCTGGCGCCGTTCCGGGAGGAATGGATTGCATGGCACTGCTACCAGGGACGACGCGTGCGGTTGACGGGTGCGGGTCCGGATCGTGAGGGGGTGGTCGAGGGTATTGATCAGAGCGGTGCCCTGTTGGTGCGCGACGACGAGGGGCGGCTGGCGGCTTTTCATTCCGGGGAGATCAGTCTGCGTCCAGCTGCAGGAGTCGGGGCGGCCGGTGTCGGAGCATGGCGGGTATGAACCTGCTCGTAGACATGGGTAACAGCCGGCTCAAGTGGGCATTGGCGCAGGGCACTGTGTGGCGCTCCGGCGGGTTTGCCTATGGCGAGCGGCTGTCCGCAGACCTGGATCGCGGGTGGTCGGAGTGCGGGCAGCCGCATCGTGTGTTGGTGGCGAACGTATCCGGTGCGGAACGAGCCCGGGAGCTGGCGTCCTGGGTTCGGCAGCATTGGGCGCTGACCGTTGAATTCCTGCAAGCGGGCCGCAACCAGCTCGGGGTCACCAACACCTACGATCCTGCTCAGCTCGGTGCCGATCGCTGGGCGGCGTTGATCGCGGTGCGTGGACTTTACCCTGGACCCGCATGCATTGTGGATTGCGGGACGGCGGTCACGCTTGACGCCCTGGCTGCCGACGGGATTTACCTGGGGGGTGTGATTCTGCCCGGAACGACACTGATGCGCCGTTGTCTTCTTTCAGGCACTGCCGGCATCCGCAGCGCGGAGGGGCGTGACGACAGCTGTCTGGCACACAATACTGCTGATGCGGTTGCGGCCGGCACAGCTTTCGGTCTGGTCGGGGCGATAACGCGGATCGCCGAAGAATTCCGTCCAGTGCTGGGGGCGACGATGCAGGTAATTGTCAGTGGTGGCGGGGCGGGGCAGCTGGTGGCACGTCTTGCAGGGCGTCTGGGCCCACTGATCGAAGAACCAGATCTTGTGCTCCGGGGATTGTTGCGGGTTGCGGAGGTGGCCACGTGAGGTCGGTGTTGCAGTGGCTGTTTGCCGCCCTGGTGCTGGCGAACGTGGGAGTCGTGATGTGGGCCAACTGGTATCAGCAACCTGCAGTGCCGTCGCCCACCCGGCCACTGCCCGAGGTTCATCCTGAACGGATGGCGCTGCTGTCGCAGGGGCAGGTGAAGCGGACCGTTTCGGCTCCAGTGCGTGCCAAGCCGTTGCGGCCGGCACCCCCTGCGCACGTTGTTGCGCGTCCTGTTGTGGTCGCGCCTGACCATGTTGCGCCGGCATCTCCGCCGGAACGTCGCTGTGTGACCATCGGGCCGTTCGAGGTGGCCGCGGATGCGCAGCGCGCAGGGAAGGAATTACAACGGGCCCATATTGATTATGCTGATCGGACCAAGACGGACCGGGTGCCTCAAAGTTACTGGGTATATCTGCCAGCCCCATCACATGCCGCAGCTGTGCGTATGCTGAGAGTGTTGGATCGCAAGGGGATCCGGCAACACATCATCATGCGGCAGCCGGGGCTGGAAAACGCAATCTCGCTCGGTTTGTACGATAAGCCGGCGAATGCCCAGGACCGTCTGGATGGGCTGGCGAAGAAAGGCGTGCATGCCCGACAGCGGATTCGGTATCGGACCCGGACGCGCTATTGGCTCGATGCCGAGGTTCGGAGCCTGGGCGAAAGCGAACGCTTGCCGGGCTGGAACTGGGGCGCCCCGGGGGTGGTGGCGCGGGACGTATCCTGTGCCCCTCCGGCTTCCGTCAAGTCGCAGGCGGCTGCTCGTCACCGACCCGCTTCCCAAGGGGCGCCTGCGGGAGACCACGCTCCGGTACCGACGGGGCGTGGGTCGCTGCCCCCAGGCAATACCGGCCGTTAATACGGCTTGGCTAGACCGATTGCAGGCTGGGGCGTCGGGAGGCCGGGATGTTTTTTTTTGATGGAGTTTGGCGCACAGCCGGTTGTGGCGGCTGGTGTTTGATTTTATGATTTGCTCTTTAGACGGTTTGCTTCGTTTTCCTACAGCGCCCGCATAGCTCAGTTGGTAGAGCATCTGATTTGTAATCAGAGGGTCGGGGGTTCAAATCCCTCTGCGGGCTCCAATAAAAACAATTAGTTGCCTAATATAGCATCACTGAATTTTCCTGGTTCTTGGTCTTGTGTAGGCGTTGTGTAGGAAAAATTCGGGAATCTGGGAGGGAAGTTATGGCAGTGCGTCGTGTAATTCCCGTCTTGTTGGGCATGGTCGTGTTGGCAGCATGTGCGAGCACGGGGGTTGTTCCGGTCGGCGACGGCGTATACATGATTTCGAAGCAAAGCGCTGCAGGCGTATTCGGAACGCCCGCTGGCGTGGAGGCCGACATTTACCGCACGGCGAACGCCTACTGCGCGGCTCGTCACCAGGTCCTAGAAACGGTTGACGTTCAAACGCAAAATGCAGTGCCCTTCTCACATGAAGGGTCAGCTACATTGCACTTTCGGTGCACATCGGCAAAATAAAAGAGGGTATCCGGAATTAGCTGTGTTTGCCCACAGCGAGCGGAGGCCGCTTCAGCGTAGCTCACAACCTGTGTGACCGACAGATCTTCTGCCGCCTGACAGAGCCGGGTCGGCCGTGACTTCGCAGCATTTCTATTAGACCATCATGTTAATTTGTTGCGGTCCTGGCAACACACTTGAAATCAACTTCAGCGGTTGAAATCTTGCTCCAATAGCCGCTACCGGAATCGCTTGCCCTAATGACTTGGATTACCTTGCCGCGTTTCTTGCAATAGGCGTCCGTCTTTTCAAACGCGGCGGCTTTTTGTGCGGGGCCAGACGAATGACCCATCATGCTATGACTTGCCACCATGTACGAATCAGGACCGGTTGAAACAACTTCTGTCGAGAGCTTCTTCGGCACGCTCAAGAAGGAACTTGTGCATCACCGGCATTACCGTACACGGGAAGAAGCAAAACAGGACATTTTCGAATGGATCGAAGTGTTCTACAATCGGCAACGTCGTCATTCGACACTTGGCTACCGTTCACCGGCTGAGTTCGAGACGACAAATGTTGCTTAGGCTGGTGTCCACGGAAACGGGGGAAGTTCAAAGCTTTCCATCAGGCCGAGGAAGCGACGGTTGGACGCGCCAACGGCGGGATGTCGGCCATTGCGGTCGGTCGAATGTTCGGAGGTTACTGGCCGCTGATGAGCCCAAAGCAGCCGGATGCCGGGGAGGTAGCCGTAACGCTGAGGTAAGCTACCGCAGACCACCTAACTGCCATTCGCTAACCGGAAAAGACCACCGCAGCAGTGCGACGTACATCCAACACCCTCCGCGGACCCATCCCGGTGATTCGTTGCACAGTTGCGCCAACTCCAAAATGGTTGCCATGGTTATTCTTCCTTGTGGTCAATGGGATGGATGGGTTGGGCCTGCTTGAGTTTCCACACCAGCACTTTATCGGTCCCGCCCATCGCCAGGTAGCGGCTGTCGGCGGAGACGGCGAGGCTTTCGGCGACACCGTCGATTGACTGAAGCAGGTGCTGATGTTTCCCGTCCCAGATGCGGATTTGTCCCCCAATCGCGCTCTCGATGAGGTACTGGCCGTTCGGGGTGTAGCGCAGGCCGAAGATATGGGTCTCATTCGGCGTGGTCTCGCGGGTGACGAGGGCCCCGGTGCGCGCATCGAAGATGCGCACCGCATCGCCGGGGCCAGGGTTGGCCACCCACGGGCCGGCGGCCAGATGCACGCCATCCGGACTCCAGGCGAGTTGATTCAAGGTTAAGAAGGGGGGCGGAAAAGCCGTAAAGGTGCGCACGATTGCGTGGCGGGCGACGTCGACGATGGCGATCCGTGCTTCGAATCCACCCCTGGGAGGGTTGCCCCTCGGTGAAACGAGTTTCTGGCCGCCGACAGCCAGGAACTTGCCATCCGGACTGACCGCCAGCGTGTTGACCAGTAGCAACGACGGCGTCGGCAAACCCCAGACCGGCTGCCAAGTCCGGGTGCTATAGGCGATGATGCTGTTCCCGATATTGACCGTACTCTCGAACACCGCGAACAGGCGCCTGCCATCCGGACTGAAGGCAATCGATTGGCAACCGGTGTTGCCGTGAGGATTCGTGAGATCGTGCACCACGGCCCCGGTCTCGGGGTTCCAGACCTGGATCACGACGTGACCCAGCGCGCCGGCGCACAGCGCGAGGAGGCGGCCATCGGGACTGAAGCGCAGCGGCTCGGTGACGTACTCATTCCCGGAACCCCGCAGCCCCTTGAGCGTGCGGACAATCCGGCCGGTCCGCCAGTCCCAGATGTGGATCCGAGGATTTTGATACGCCGTCGTTGCCAGCGTGTGTCCGTCGGGGCTGAAGGCGAGACCAATAATATTGCCGTGTTCGCGCAGGGAGGCGACCTTGGTGGCGACGTCCTTCGGGTTTTTGCCCTTGAAGCCCAGCCAGCTGAACAGTGAACCCTGGGCGATGAGCGGCAGCGCGCACAGGGCGACGGCCACCAGGATCCGGATGCCGTGCAGCTTTATGGAACGTTCTTTTTCCTTCATGAGATTCCCCATGTCCTTATGTGACGTTGATCAGGCGAGCTGGGCTGCGCGCTCCTCCCGGCTACCTTCCGGTTTCCATACTGACCAGTGCCTGGCGTGTGACTGCTTCCAGGCCTGCTATCACGTCTTCATGGAACCGCTGGGCGGGTGGGGTTTGGAGAAAGGCAAGGTATTGTCTGAGGCTTGCCGTGCCGATATGCCGGTAGGTATAGACCAAATGAAGGATCGTCGCCCGTTCCAATTGTGGCCGCGCCTGCTGGAAGCGCGCCGCGAGCTGTGCCTTGAACGCGTTGATCTCCTTGGCCGGCAGCGGTTGGCCTGGGGACATCAATTGCAGGACCTTCACAAAGCTCGCTAGCACGACGGTCTTGCGCGATTGCATCAGGGTCTCGGTCGTGTGCTGCACCCGGTCCTGTTCCCGGGCGAGCTGCACCCGCGGCTTATCGGCCAGCAGCTTCGTCGCCGAGGCGTTGATCTGCTGGTAGGTGCGGGGGGTCGAGGCGTCCGCCTCGGCTTGACTGATCCGCTTACCCAGCGGGGAGTCGAACCACACAAGCAGGGTGCGGGCATCCGCTTCCGAGATATTGCGCCTAACCTGCTCGGAGATGGCCCGCAGCGTGTTGGCAGGCTTGAGGAAGCTCTCGCATTCCCTGCAGTGTTCATCGGGTTGAGGGGG
Organism: Pseudomonadota bacterium; assembly: GCA_021785515.1. Classification (GTDB taxonomy): domain Bacteria; phylum Pseudomonadota; class Gammaproteobacteria; order Acidiferrobacterales; family UBA6901; genus JAJYCY01. Next base: position 29,954 of record JAJYEX010000012.1, read on the forward strand.
GCCTCTGGTGGGTGGCCTTCGCCTGTTCCTGGCCTCGTGCCTGGACCTGTGCTTCATCGGCTCGCACCAGGTCTGGCAAGCGCTGTGCTTCCTGGTAGGTGCCCGACAGTACCAGGAGTTTATGGAGCGAGGCGTTGGTTATCTCGCCTGCCCAGCCCACGTTAACCGACAGCACGGCCAGCAGTGTCGCCGCGACCCCTATTATTATTCTTCTCATCTCCCATCTCCCTTTAGTGTGATCAGCCTGATCCATCTCCCTTAAGCTCAAGCACCAGCATCAGACCTGAGCAAGGGGTCGTGCATCCGCTTGACCGTGAATCCGCGGCGCTTGGCTACATTCACTGTAGCATAAGGTTTCGGAGCCCGCTTTGGCCAAACATCTGACCGCGGTGTGAGAGTTATCGTCAAATGTTGTGTACGCCGACATGATCAGGCGGCGATCTCCTGACGGCCTTTCTTGGGTACGGCGACTCCGTCTTTGAACACCACTGTTGGCGCTAAAAACTTTTGACCATCTGAAGCCAGTTATGCTGGCTTAATTTTGACCAGGTAATCCCCGTATCCTGCTCGTTTGTTGGGCAGGAGGACAAAGGAGTGATTACCATGGCCATGTACGCAAAGATCAGGCGGATGTATTTCCGCGAGCATCTCACGATCAGCGAGATTCAGCGCGCGGCACAAGTCTGTCGCGCAACA
>JAJYEX010000015.1 GCA_021785515.1 Pseudomonadota bacterium
AAAGGGGATACCGCTGCCGGCACTCCCTGCCCGCATTCCTGTGCGAGGAACGTTCCTCAGCATGGCCGTCGCTCCGTGACGGTGATGAATTCTATATACCGCGTTTAAAGGGAAATGTCACTATCCCCGTAATCGAAGACGTCATCCCGCGATGATGTGCAGCAGGGTCCCGTCGGCGCAGGCCGTTCGATGAAACACAGTATCTCGTTGCGCACCCATTGCGCGTGCCCCGTTCTTGAGGCGGCTTAGGAATTACCGCGCCACTGCCTCGACGGTTGCAAACCCGTACGTCGATCACGAACCACGGTGAGTGACTGACCGGTGCCCGTTGAGACGCATGGCCGGCACTGTCGCCGCGCCGACCGGCAAGTAAGGCCCGGAGGTATCGACCTGAAACGCCCCGCCGCCGCATACGTCAGCGAAGAATATCCGGACCCGTCTGACCGGTTGGTACCGTGCTGCGGAATCGGAAGCCGCATGATCAATGCAGACGTCGCCCGCAATGACCCGCACGATTGCCTGGTGCCCCGCTCTTGCCGAGACGCTCTGCCAGGGATCCCATCGCAATCCCCGCAGGACCGGCTTTGCGCAGCCGTCGCAGTCACCATAAACCATTCGATAGCCGAAGGGCGGAATGAACCCAGGCAGCCTTGGGGCAACGGCGGCGAGATCGGAAGACGCGTCGTACCGTTCTTGCCCCTGCGCCAGGCGATGCGTGGAGCAAAAGTCTTTGGCCACATCACCGCCGGAATCGAATCCGCTCTGGCCCGGGCCCAGCATGGAGACTCCGGCACCCGGAGCGATTCCCGATGCAACCGGCGATCGGATTCAGCGGACAAAAAAAGGGGTACAGGCTGCCCCATACCCCGCCATCCCTCGTTTCCCTGATCGGTTCTTCGTTCTTCCCGGCCCTGCGTGTGGGGCTTCACACACTCCTCCTCTCGAACATCGCCCGGGGAGAACCCGTTAGGCATCCGGTCCCGCCCATGAAATCAGTGTTTTCTGCTGCCTTGGATCTTCCACGACCTGCGGACTACCGGGTCTTTCCCGGGATCCTGAACCCGCGATGACGTTGCAACGATCCCGGCCGGCTTGGATTGCACCCCGTGTCTGCGTCAGCCAGGAGTTGGCGGGCGGCTAACGCCGCCCGCTTCTCCGTTTCTTTTATTGACTGCCAGCTTCACCACTACTCACCCGGCTTTTGGCCGCGGCGCTCCTCTCTCCTAATCTTTCTATTAACGACAACCGCTTCGCTCCTCCTCACCCAAACCCTGCTTTAAAACCCTGCCGTACTGCCCGAACCGTGACCACATCCGCGACGGCCGCACCGGTGCACTCAGGCAGCAGACCGGTCAAGCGGTATCGCCCGTCTGCGACATGTGAACGCTGCAAGCCCGATCAGCCCCGAGCCGAAGAGCCACAGCGCTGCAGGCACCGGAACCGGCTGGAGCGTGCCGCCCAATGTCACCTGGACGTTTCCGCTGATGGGCGTGGAAATACCATCGACCATGGCCATCACACTGAAATTATTATTCCAGCCCAGCGTATAGGCATTGGTGAGCGCATCGAAGGTGCTGGTGCTGTTCGGCGTCGTCACTGGCCAGGCCGGCACGTCAAACGACAGCGTGATCGGCGCGGTGACGTTCACGTTGAGCCGGAAGCTGCTGAAATCGACACTGATCGGATTCGTAGCGTTGCCGGTATCGATTGACCCGCTCGGTGCCGGTTTGCCGTACGCGCCTGTCGAGTAAATCGTCGCGGTACCCGTCGTTGCCCCGGATGCAATGCTCGCGGTATAGATGGGGTCCTGGTAGGTGCCCATGACGATATCCGCCGGCGACACGACCGGTTCAGAAAATGAGGCGCTCCCGTTGCCAAGAATGCTGGTGTACGTAACGTCCAATGAAGCGTTGTTGACCAGCATGCTGCTGATGTTCACCGTCGATGCCCAGGCCGCCGAAAGGGGCGCCATGCAGCCGGCCAGCAACATCCCCAGCAAAAATCTCCGATGCTTTCCCTGGACGTTTTTCATATTCCTATGCTCCATCCTGTTGCGCCACATCAGGCATATGTCGCGTCAGGAGCCCGCTGGTTATGCGCAATTTTTAATGCAAAAGCAAGTCCGGAAAAAACCAGGGCGGAGCAATCCTCTGCTCCGCCCTGGCGATCACTTAAATACTAAAACACTGCTCCCGATCTCCCGCTGAAAGCGAGATCAAGCATTGCCTGAACGCTTACGCCGGGCAACACCAACGAGACCCAGGAGTCCCGAACCGAACAGCCAGACGGCGGCCGGCAGCGGAACCGGTTCCACGGTGCCCGCGAGGTGCAGGTAGTACTTCACGCCGCCGAAGCCCGAGGGATCGCCCGCCGGCACGGTGGCGGCGTAGTTGAGGGTATAGGCATCGCCGATGATGCCGTCCCAGGTGAACTCGGCATTGCCATTGGTGAAGGTGTGGCCGGAGCATTGCATCCACGCGGCGCTGCAGTTCAACGGCTGCCAGGCACCGCCACCCATGTTGATCGCCGGAATGCCATTCCAGGTCACCGTCCAGCCGCTCAGGTTGAGGCCGCCTGCGGACGCACCGGATGAGGTGCTGCCGCTGACCGCAACCTTGAGATAGTCCGACCCGGTGTTGCCGAAGAACGCCCACGGGGCATCGATCGCGTTGGTGTCGCCCGCCACCGGCGCGCCGCTGTGGCTTGCGCCCTGAGCGGTGGTGACGCCGAACACCAAGCCCGTCGTGCCCTGCTTGAGCATGGTCAGTTCGCTCAGCTGGATTTTGCTGTCGCCGTTGGTGTCCATGCCGAAATATGAACCGGTGGCACTGGTTGCGGGGTTAGTGCCTACTGTCGTGCCAGTCGTGATGGTCAGGTACTCGGTGTTGTTGACCGTGGCAGCGTAGGTGGTCAGGCTGGCCAAACCGAGCGCCAAGCCCACTGCGGTGCTGAGTACAGTTTTATTCATCTTCATCGAAACACTCCTCCTCCGAAATTTCAGATAGGAACGGCACCTCTGCAACAGCTCGGCCCTAGCGTTGCCGTCGCGTACGAAATGACAACCCAAATTGCCTGCGTTACGACAATCCCAGATTTGTCATGAGCAAGGGACAAGCAAACGCCGTGCCGCATTGTATATCGGTATAAAATATTTTATAAAACAATAGGATATAGCGTATGGATCTATTCTCAAATCGATTAAGATTCAATATTGTAAGATTTTTCGACTAAGAAATTGGATTTGCAGTGGCTATATCTTCTATTAAAATCAACAAAGTACTAAACATTAACAAAGCAATTACCTTTATTAATCTTTTCTATTTCTGTAAATATTTTCGACAAATCCCCGGAAAACCATTTAAAACAAATATCTTCAAGTATTTGCAGCAAAAACGGATTTTATAGTCGGGAAGGCCGGCATCTTATCGGCCCCGAGATCTGGTTTCGCACCAAAGGATTACCCTTAGTAAAAGCTCAACATCACGGAATCTTGCCTACACACCTGGCCTCCCAGACCCCCCTCTCTCCTGATCCGGGTCGTACCAGGCGATACGGCCGAGGGATTTTCGAGAACGCGAGGGCTTCGGCTACCATGGCTCGGACTGTTAGTATTCCGGCATGTCGATCCCGACCGCAACTTAACGTGAATGAACGATGGCAATGGCGAAAAACAACGTACTGGCGCGCTCCCGCAGAGCCAAAGTCGAGACGCTTATGCGCGCCGGGAAGCTTCTGGAAGCCCGCGATCTCTGCGGCACTCTTGTCCGGACACAGCGGCAGGACGCGGACAGCTGGGTACTGCTTGCGGTCATCCATCGCCGGCTAGGATCCTATGCGGACTCGGAAACGAGCGCGCGAACCGCGCTGGGCATCCGGCCGCGCCTCGCCACTGCCCACGTGGCGCTAGGTGCCGCGCTCCAATGCCAGGGCCGGCTGCAGGAGGCCGTGACCTGCTACCGCGAGTCCATCGCAATCGATCCGGACCTTACTGAGGGGCATTACCTGCTTGGCAACGCCTTGCGCGAACAGGGCCTGCTGGACGGGGCGGTCGCGAGCTATCGCCGGGCATGTGCGCTACAACCCGACTTCGTGGCCGCCCTGAGCAATCTGGGCGCGGTTCTGACCGCCCAGGGCGAGACCGTGGAGGCAGCCAGGTGGCTCAATCGCGCCCTGTCGCTTGCGCCCGATGCCCCGCAGGTGCTGTGCAACGTCGGCGCCATACTCGAGCGCGACGGCCGCTTCGAGGAGGCGCGGGGCCGGCTGCGGCAGGCGCTCGCGATCCAGCCGGACTTCGTGGATGCGCTATCCGCGCTCGCGGGGATCGAGGAGAAGGAAAGCCACCTCGATGATGCAAAGGTCATCACCGAACGAGGCCTGGCGCTCGCACCTGACAATACAGCGCTCATTACCGTTGCCGCGAAAATCGCGCGCAGCGAAGGGCGCCACCAAGACGCAATCGATCTGCTGGAACGCCTTCTGGCGCAACCTCACGATCCGATCCTCGACGGCGAGGCGCATCTATCGCTGGGCGCGCTCTATGACCGCGTCGGCGATGCCGACCGCGCCTTCCAGAGCTTCACCGAAGGAAACCGGCTCTCGGCCCAGAAGCTACCGGCGGACTACGACCACCATGCCTATCAGCGCGAGCTGGACCGGGCGGAGAACTGCCTCACTCCGGCGCTCGCTACCGCCTGGAGCGGACGGGACGATCCACTCCGGGACGATTCACCGATATTCCTGATGGGCTTTGCGCGCTCGGGCACCACGCTGCTCGACCAGATCCTGGACAGCCATCCCCGCCTGCAGACCCTGTCCGAGCCGCCGACCGTGAACGCGATGAAGGAAACCTTCTGGGCATTGGTCAAGGACCGGCCCGATCCGCTAACGAATCTCGATGAGAGTGAAATCGCGAAGCTTCGGCAGGTCTATTTCGATGCCGCGGCGCGGTTTGCGAAGATCGATCCGCGGCGGCGCCTCGTCGACAAGATGCCGCTCAACACTGCGCTCGCGCACCTCATCTGGCGCGTCTTTCCCCATTCGAAATTCATCCTCGCCATCCGCCATCCCTGCGACGTCTGCCTGAGCTGCTTCATGCAGAGCTTCGGGATCAACAACGCGATGACGGTATTTCATTCCTTTCCGGACACGATGGAGCTCTACAGCCGCATCATGGGGCTGTGGCGTCGCTACGTCACCACACTGCCCATCGACTATCACCGCATCCGCTACGAGGATCTGGTCGCCGACTTCGCGGGCGAGGCGCGGCGGCTCATCGAGTACCTCGGGGTGGAATGGGACGACGCGGTCCTCAGCTACTCCGAGCACGCGAAGACGCGCAAGATCAACACACCCAGCTACCACCAGGTGAGGCAGCCGATCTACCAGCACGCCCGGTACCGATGGAAGCGCTATGCCCGATATTTCGAGCCGTACCTGCCGGAGCTTGCTCCCTATATCGACTACTTCGGCTATTGCGAGCCGTAATTCTGGAAACCGCCCTTTGCACCGCCAGGCATATGATACCTGCGGGCTGCGGCGGTCATTCCTCGCCTAGTCCGTCGCACCATCGCCGCCAGTTGTTGTAGTACGCAGCCTCCAGCTTGCGGGTCAGGCGTGGCGCATCGGCGAGCAGCGAAGCCCGCATCCGCGACCGATACCCGCAACCAGTGCCTGAAGATCGCCCGTCAGTCGCATGCCGGCCCCAATGTATTCTCCCCCACTGCCGCCCGATGAGCTGCGGCAGCCCCGGCGTCACCGACCCCCGGGGCCGTCTTGCTTGCCGACACCGACAGCCCGGACGTGCCGCAATGCGCATCGCAATGCAGCCGCAGGTGCAGCGGTTAAGGCCGGGTATTGGGGCGGCGCGCTTCGGCAGCAGCGCGCGTCTTTCCTGCCGCATGGGCAGCGTTCATCCTAGAAACGGCGGTCGAATTCCTGACCTGTTAAGCTATTGCCCGCCGAATCAGAAGGAAACTTGGCCTATGAGCAGCGCAGTTTGCCCCGGCATCGGGCCGGGGAGTCCCGGACCAGGACCGATTCCTTCGCTTTGTTCGTGGCGAAGAATTTAGATGGTAGATTGTCGCGTAGGGGCATGTCCGTGTCAGGCAATCGGCGCGTCGGGAAGCGGCGTAGCTGTGAGGCGACATATCGGTTTCATCCGCTTTGGATCCCCATGAGACTTTCAAACCCATGACTGGTAACGACGTGCCGCTGCGCCACAGGAAACAGCGTGCGATTGCCCTGCTGCAGGGCAATCGCCTAGCCGATGCGTGCAGCCTGTTCGAAGAGATCTGCCGCACGGACGGAAACGATATTGAATGCTGGATCGCCCTGGTCAGAATCCATGCGCAACTGGGCCGCCCGGACCGGGTCGAACATTGCTGCCGGCAGATCATCCGCATCCAGCCGCGTTCGCACGATGCCCACTACCATCTGGGCTGCG
>JAJYEX010000016.1 GCA_021785515.1 Pseudomonadota bacterium
ACTACGAACCAGGCGGTCGGGAGTTCGAATCTCTCCGGGCGCGCCAGTTTTTTCAAGCGTTTACGCGTTTTCCGTGACACGAAAACCAGGCGGTTGTGCCAAATTTGTGTCACGCGCCTTGCCTCGGTTGCATCGCCACCTTCGCCTTCTGCATTACCGGTACGCTGACTGCGTGCGGCTGGGCGATTGTCTCCGCGTGCTTGGCCAGATGTTCGGCAGAGAGGTGCGCGTACTTGCGGACCATCTCGGACGACTCCCAGCCGCCCAGCTCCTGCAGCGCGCTCAGTGGCGTCCCGGCTTGCACGTGCCAAGAGGCCCATGTGTGCCTTAGGTCGTGCCAGCGGAAATTCTCGATGCCGGCACGCTTGAGTGCCTTTCGCCAGGCATGGTTATTCGCCTTCGTGACTCGCTTACCTTTGAAGACAAACACCCATCTCGGATGCTTCTTCTGCTCGGCACACAGCACTTGCATCGCCTCCATGTTGAGCGGCACCGCGATCGGCTTCCTTGCCTTGGCCTGATCGGCATGGATCCACGCCACGCGCCGCTTGAGTTCAACCTGGCTCCACTCAAGTCCGATGACGTTCGCCTCGCGCAACCCGGTTGCGAGGCTGAATCGCGCCATCGCCGCCAAGTGCTCCGGCAACTGCGCCAGGAGCTTTTCCGCCTCCGTGCGCGTCAACCAGCGCACCCGCCGCTTCGGTTCCGGCAACAGGCGCACGACCGGGGCGCGGTCGATCCACTCCCACTCGCGCTCGGCCTTCCTCAAGACCGCCCGCAGGACCTCGAGCAGGCGGTTGACGGTGGCGTTGCTGACACCTTCGGATCGTCTGGCATTAATCAACCGGTCAATCACATCGCGGTTGATCGAAACCAGCTGCTGGCCCCGCAGGTATGGATCCAGCCACCGAAGATGCATCCGGTCGCCATCGAGGGAGGCCTTGTGCGCCTTTTCGTTGATCCAGCGCACCACCGCTTCCTCCCACGTCCGCTTCGGCTTCTCGCCTAGCTTCTGGACTTTCCAGAGCTCGGCTTTGAGGCGGTCGTGGAATTCCTGGGCCTGTTGTCTGTCGGCAGTCCCAGTAGAGCGGCGTACTCGCTGTCCGACGGGGGTGGTGAATCGGACCCACCAGACAGTCTGACGTCGGTATAGTGACATAAGGAAACCTCCTTAGTGCCACTTGACGACGCTTGCCGAAGGCAAGCGTAGCGCGAGCGCAAAAAATCGACAAGGTCGGATTTCAGAAAACACCAGCGCTTGCCGACTTTGACGCCCGGGACCTCGCCGCACTTTGTTTTGCGGCGCAAAGCTTCGGCGGACAACTTGAGGAAGGCAGCCGCTTCGTGAAGATCCAGGGTCGTATCGTCGATCACGCAGGGCTGAGCTCATGCTGAAGAATCAAAGTTGCGTACGGCGCAACGCCGCCAATCCTGCGGCCGCCAACAGGCCGCCCCCGGCCCTGAGAAAATACAGCACGTCATTACCGTCAAAATACTTCGTCTCCGTGAAGACGATGAGAAGTCCCGGAACACTGCACCACAGGATCATGTTCAGCAGCCGGCGTCTTTTCTCTTGCCTTGCCCGCTCGATCCGGTGATTCCGCAGATTGAAGTGGCGCTCGGCACACCACTCCGAGCGCTGATAGGTCAGCCCCTGACACTGGGGGCAGCGGATGGCCTCGGGGTGATTTGGATCGACAGCTGTGCGCGCGTGAACGGTGAGATCTCCACCCACCTGCACGTTATGATTCCCCTGGATCTGCTGCTGCGGGCCGTCATCCCCGGGTGTACTGCGCTCCAGCTTCGGTGGTTCAGCCTGACTTTCCCTGATTGCTTCTTTCAGGCGCGACAGTTCTTCATCCACATTCCATTGCTCGCGGCTCACCGGTTTTCTCCTTGTCAGGCGACTAATTTCAGCAGAGTTCGCATTTTCGCTTTGCTCAGTGTCTCCCCGGCCACGTCGCTGAGGAGTTGGGATTTTTCATATAGCAGGCCGATCAGTCTCGATTTGTGTTCGACCGACAGCGCTTTCTTGAGGCCGGTCTCGAACCGCTCGACAGCCTCGACCACTTGGTCGAGTAGTGCTTGGTCGAGGTGCGGTGCATGCTCCACCTCCAGGATCATGGGACCTTTCCCGGTGAGCAGCCAGACCGGGTCGATCTTGAACTCGGCATAGAGCGCATGCACCAGGGCCACCGGGATCTCCCGTTCGCCGCGTTCGTAGTTCTGATAGGCGCGCAGCGATAGGCCCAGACGCTCCGCTATGGCGGTCTGGGAGAGGGAGAAGTGCGCACGCACCAGTCCAACCCGTTCGTGATAAGGAAAAGACTCAGTCATGCTTGACAGCATACCCAGACGTGCTTACTCTGTCAACAGCGTGCGAGCAGGCATTCAAGTGAGTCAGTTGAGCCACTCGCGATCACCGTGACCACACCAGGCAAGGACGCGCCATGACGTTCTCTGTGCTCGACGACATCTCGTATGAATGGCTCATCCGCCTCGGCACGGCACGCAATCGCCTGGCGCTGGGTCAGGATTTGTCGCCGTTGATCAAAGTCGGTCGGCGACGATTGTTCGCCGTCAGTGAGTTCGAAAAATGGGTGGCCAGCGTCATTGCCCCCATTCAGGAAGCTCCATGCAAGGACGCAGTACCTTTTTCCAATAAACCGGGTCATAGGCCTGGCCGGCCAAGAAAGACCGACAAGGTGGATAGCCTGCCTTGAGCATCGCCGCCATGAACTGGGCCTGGGGCCTGCGCCTCAAGCCGAACGTCAAATTCGTGCTCATGGCCTTGGCGGATGCCTGTGACGACGACGGCTACTGCTGGCCGAGCGTGCCGACCCTGGCCAGGAAGACTTCCCTCGATGACCGCAGTGTCCAGCGCATTCTGCTGAAGCTCAAGGCCGATGGTCTCTTGCGGGTCGAACCGCGCTATCGCAAAGACGGCTCCCCCACCAGCAACGGCTACCGACTCCGGCTTAACCCCCCTGGTGACAATTTGTCACCACCCCTCCCGGCAGCCTGTCACCAGGTGGTGACACCGGTGTCACCACCTGGTGACGCCCGCGTCACCCTAACCACCATAGAACACACCAATCAACCCAAACCACTACCACTACGCCAATCGGCGCCAGCCGGGGAGGGTGGTGGTTTGATTTACCCGAAACAGCTTTCGCCGAAGGAGGTCGTGCTCGCCCGACGCATTCTGGCCGCGCTACCCGCTGCACTCGGACAAGAACTGCTGGATGAACTCACCGGTCGGCTCGCTGCCCAGGCCATCCATGGGGCGCCCTTGAGTTATCTGCGAGCGCTCATCGTGCGGGCGGAATCCGGCACGTTCACCCCGGAAGTCGGGATCCGGGTGGCGCAGGCGCGGGAACGTCCGCGAGAACCGCGCCCACTGAAGTCGCGGGTCTCCCCGGTCAGGGCGCCGCCCTGTCCGGCAGATCCGGACGAGCATCTGGCGCGCATTCGCCAAGTGCTCGTTCCCAAAACCGACGTCAAGGGATCGGTGTGATCAGGGAGCCGGTGAGTAATGACCTTCAAACAGAACTGGCACGCTGCGGTGCACAATGGGGGCAGACGACATTCACCGCGGTGTGCGCACCTTCTCGAGTTCATCGGAAGATCGCTGCACGCCACCGGCCGCGATTGCCTTGTGGCGAGATGAGCATTCACGGCCACGAAATTGCCATCGAAGGGCCATGCGGCTGATCTGGCCTAGGTCCCTTTGCGGCATCATCCTTGCCAATGGCCGACAACCAGACCCTGGCGCCATAACCTGTTGTCGCCAAAGAATTCCGGCACCGTGACGTCGAGCGCGTCGCAAATACGGCCGAGCAGATCAATGCCAATCCCCGACTCCGTGCATTCGATGACACCGGAAGTGTAAGGCCAATGGATCACGAAGACAGGGAGGAGGGGCCGCCGACAACCACGAGTTTTCGCTCCGCCCGTCAGCGCCTTCGACTCGGGTTCGAATCGGAGAACAACTCCGCCACGCCGCAGCGCAATGCGCCCGCGATCTGTTCCAGAGTCTTGATCGTCGTGTTCTGCGCGGCACTTTCCAGGCGCGTCAGGGTCGCCCGGCTGATGCCGAGTTTCCGAGCAAATGCCTCCTGCGTCAGATTACCCCGCCGGGCGCGAAGGTTTTCCGCAAGCTTGCTGGCAAGATTCATGCCTTCCATAAAACCATAGCAGATTGTTCACATGTGAACATATGCATGCTATCCTGAAATACGGGTATGAACGGCCACTCGTTTGGCGGAATCGTCGGCTCTACCGAAGAAAAGGGTCAAGGGAAAGGACGTGACAGGATACACACAACATCCGGTACAAGATGGGGCCGAGCGCAGGTCTGTCTTCGATACCGCCACCCTCACGAAGCTGCTTGGCCGTCGCATCCGGATCCTGCGTGCCGAGCGCGGCTGGAGCCAGGAGGTGCTGGCGGAGCTGGCTGGACTGCACCGCAATTATATTGGGCATGTCGAGCGCGGGGAGATCCATGCGAGTGTAGTGCAGCTGGCGAAGATCGCCCGAGCATTTGAGGTTCCGGTGGGCGCCTTGATTAATAGCCAGGCGGAAAGCCAGGTTCCACCATGAATCGTCCGGCGACGGAGCGCTGGACCAAAGTCATCGGGTGGCGGCTGATTCGCATCCTGAACAACATCGTCATCCGCAGGGCAGGCGCCAGACGGCCGAGGCGCGTGAGTGCCAGCACGTCGGAAAGAGCCCCGATCCTGCGAGTGTCGATGATAATCGCTGGGAGACGACATTGTACCAGGCTGCACTCTGGTTGGCCCCGAGCGCCTGGCGCGGGCGGTTGCAATAGCCGTCGGTGTGACAGATCCGGGATGCGGCGCGGCTGGGATGCGAGCCCTTGCGCCAGGGGGTGCTCCAACTGGCGTCTGCTTGTAGTCGCCGCGGTGTTCCATCCATCACCCTTCCTGTTACTATTTCGGCCGGGTCGGCGATGCCGAAATGTGCCGTTCCAACGACACATAGCACCATCAGGAAATACCCATGTTCGAACAAGCCTTTAAAAACATCGACAACGTACTTTGGAAAGAAGCGGGCTGTACCACGGAGCTGGATTACACCGAGCAGACCTCGTGGCTGCTGTTCCTGAAATACCTGGACGGTCTGGAACAGGACAAGGCCACGGAGGCCAAGCTGGAGGGCAAGAAATATACTTTTATTCTCGACAAACCCTACCGATGGGAGTCCTGGGCCGCACCTAGGGCCAAGGACGGCAAGCTTGACCACAACAGGGCGCTGACCGGCAATGACCTCCGGGACTTCGTGGACCGGGAACTTTTCCCCTATCTGCACGACTTCAAACAGAAGGCGAGCGGCCCCAACACGATCGAATACAAGATCGGTGAAATCTTCGGCGAGATCAAAAACAAGATCCACAGTGGCTACAACCTACGCGAGATCATCGATCACATCGACGAGCTGCGTTTCCGATCCCAGGCCGAAAAGCATGAGCTGTCGCATCTCTACGAGGCCAAGATCCGGAATATGGGAAACGCCGGGCGCAACGGTGGCGAGTACTACACGCCGCGCCCGCTGATCCGCGCCATGGTGCGGGTAATCCAGCCCAAAATCGGCGAGCGCATCTACGACGGCGCTTGTGGTTCGGCCGGCTTTTTATGCGAGGCGTTCGATTACCTCAAGGCAAAGAAGGGCCTGACCACCAGAGACCTCAAGACCCTTCAGGAACGTACCTTCTACGGCAAGGAAAAGAAATCGCTCGCTTATGTAATCGCGATCATGAACATGATCCTGCATGGCATCGAGGCCCCCAACATCATCCACACCAACACCCTGTCCGAAAACCTCGCCGACATCCAGGACAAGGACCGCTATGACGTGGTGCTGGCCAATCCGCCTTTTGGTGGCAAAGAGCGCAAGGAGGTACAGCAAAACTTCCCGATCCGGACCGGCGAAACGGCATTTCTGTTCCTCCAGCACTTCATCAAGATGCTCAAGGCCGGTGGGCGTGGTGGCATCGTTATCAAGAACACCTTTCTCTCCAACACTGACAATGCCTCGGTCTCCTTACGTAAGCTGCTGTTGGAAAGCTGCAATCTGCACACGGTGCTCGATTGCCCCAGCGGGACCTTTCAGGGGGCAGGCGTCAAGACCGTGGTGCTGTTTTTCGACAAGGGTAGCAAGACACGCAAGGTCTGGTACTACCAGCTCGACCCCGGCCGCAACATGGGCAAGACTAAGAACTTATCCGTAAATAATATATAATGCCTTCCTGAGCCGATACTAACGCGGCGAGGGAGGTGGGGATGGCGACAGAGAAGCCGGCAGCAAAGAAGCGTGTGGCGTCATGGGTGGTAACCGAT
>JAJYEX010000017.1 GCA_021785515.1 Pseudomonadota bacterium
CGGCGTTGAACACCTTGGCTTGGATGACTTCGATATCCGGCAGGTTCCGATTAACCTGCTCTACGGTCTGGTGCTCGGTCAGAGCCCTGACCACCACCGGAAGCGGCTCGACCCAGATTTCCGGAAAATCCCGCTCTGCGGGGCTCAGTACGGGGAATGCGAGCTCCTCGGTGGGCGGGTGGAATGCCGCGGCAACGCCCGGCTTGTTCCCGCGGGCATCGATGCGATACCAGCCATGATTGTCGAGATAAACCGCATTGAGGCCATGCAGACAGAACGGCGGGCCGTCGGTTCCGACCGTAAGCCGTTGGTAACACAGCCCTGCCGGGATGGAGTTCGCCCTCAGAAGCGCGGCCAAAAGATGGCTCTTGGCATAGCAGTAGCCGGTGCCATGAATTAATACCTCGGAGGCTTTGCAGGTGACCGGATTCCTCCGGTAGTCCCAGCTGTGCTGGATGGCATCGCGAACAAACTCAAAGCAGCGTTTTGCGATCGCCTCATCGGAATGACAGTCCTGTGCAAGTTCCGCCGCCTTGGCGGTCACCAAGGGGTGGCTCCAGTCAATGTATTCGCTACTGCCGAGATATCGTTCCATGTCGATCTCATTGTCAGTTGTTGCTATACAAGGTCAGAAATCGGATCAGATGAAAATTCTCCCGCGGAAGATTTCACTAGATTCCTTTTTCGCCCCGATGGCACTACTATGCGCCACCTCCTCTGAGCCATACAACGACATCTTCCGCGTTCCGGTTCGGAGGAAACACCGGGTAAAAGACCTTCCGGATAACGCCTTCGATCACAACCACAGTAAGCCGCTTGATGAGGCGTGACGTCTCGTATTCGAACATGGGCAGACGCATTGCTTCTGTTAGGCGAAAATCACTGTCGTTGAGCAGTTCAAAGGGAAGTCCGAGACGAACCTTTGCTTCTTTCTGGTCTTCCAAAGGCTGGGCGCTGACTCCGAAGACTTTCGCCGAAAGGCTGTTCAACGCGGCGTGGTGATCGCGGAATCCAACGCTTTGCGGCGTACATCCTCTTGCGCCCGGAATCTCGTTCCAACCCACCAACGGTAAACTGTCCGGTCGCCCGATCATTGGATAGAAGTAGACAACGACGGTCCCGGACAGTGCACCGAGATTGACGGTCCTGCCCGAGGTCGCGATCAGCGGTACCGATGGAACTGGCGACCCGAGCAGATGAGCGCACGCGCCGTCGTCCTGAGGGATGGGAAGATTATCAGGCAGTGTGGAAAGATCTTTCATTGCACAAATGGGTTTTTTTGCATTTCAAAATGATCCTGTATGAGCCACGATTTGCATATAAATAATACCCTGAGTCATACACTCATCAACTGGTTGTCATCAGCCGCCGGAGGCGGGTAGCGCTGGGACAGCCGACAAGGCAACCCCGGGGTCATTCAGGGGCTGCCGGGGCAGGGGCGTGGATACGGCCGCCACGCTAGCCGTCATTCCACGAGACGATAACCCACGCCGGTCTCGGTAATGAGGTGTTTCGGCCGGGCGGGGTCGGATTCGAGCTTCCGGCGCAGGTGGGCCATGTAGGTGCGCAGATAATGACTGCGGTCTACATGTCCCGGCCCCCAGGCCTCCTGGAGTAATTGGCGGTGCGTGAGTACCCTGCCGACATTGCGGATGAGGATGCCCAGTAACCGATATTCCGTGGAAGTAAGATGGATCTCCGCATCGGCGCGGAACACGCGCCGCTTTTGCAGATCCACCCGCACCTCCCCAAAGCGGAATTCAGCGTCCTCAACCGCGCCCGGTGGCGCGCTGGAGCGGCGCAGCACGACCCGTATGCGGGCCAGCAGCTCCCCCACACCGAACGGCTTCGTGAGGTAGTCGTCCGCGCCCGCATCCAGGGCATCGATCTTGGCCGCCTCACCGGTCCGCGCCGACACCACGATGATCGGCAGATCCGACCAGGCGCGAAGATCACGGATTACGTCGACTCCATCCCCGTCCGGCAGCCCAAGATCGAGGATAAGCAGGTCCGGCTTGCGCGTTGCGGCTTCGGTCAGTCCTTTGCGGCCGCTGTCGGCCTCGTAGACGGTGAAGCCTTCGCTTTCGAGCGACGTCCGCAGAAACCGCAGGATCTGCTTCTCGTCTTCGACGATAATCACCACACGCTGGCTGGTCGTCATTCCTTTCCTGGAGGCTAATCTGGATCCGTATCGATTTGCTCCGGTACCTGTGGGGGCTCGAGCAGTGGCAGCGTGAAGGTAAACCGTGCGCCGCCTGCGCGCATGTTCTCCGCCCAGATCCGGCCGTGATGCGCTTGGACGATAGCCCGGCAGATCGCCAGCCCCAGCCCCATGCCGACCGTCGAAGACTCCTGTTCCCCGCGCGTAAATTTCTCGAAAACGCTTTCGATCATGCCGGGCGGAAGCCCCGGCCCGTCGTCCTCGACGGATACCGCCAGGTCACCGTCTCGGATCTGCCCCGTGATACGGATGGTGCTCGCCGGCGGGGTGTATTTCACGGCATTTTCGACAAGATTGTACAGTACCCGCTCGATCAATACGCTGTCGACATAGATGAGTGGCAGCGAAGCGTCCAGAGACACGCGGACGTCGTGATCTGCCAGCTGCTTGTTCAGCGCACCGCCGACAATCTCTTCCAGAACATGCCACTGGCGGTTGAGATATACCCCTTCAGACTGTAACCGTGCCATGTCGAGCAAATTCGTGACCAAATTGCTCATCCGCATCGCCTCGTCCGCGGCCGCTTGGGCGAGTTCGCGGCGGGTGTGCTTCGGCAGATCCACACCGCTCGCAAGCGTGCTCGCCAGACCGACCAATGCCGTGAGTGGTGTGCGCAGGTCGTGGGAGATCGCGCTGAGCATTGAATTGCGCAATCGCTCCGACTCGATCTTCATCAACGCCTCCTGAGCCACGTGCACGAAGTGCACGCGCTCGAGCGCCAGCGCAATCTGCGACGCGAATGTCTCCAGAAGCCGGTGTTGCTCGGGAACGAACACCATACGCGGGTTGCGTGGCGCGAGCGCCAGCACTCCACGCGGACGGATCGGCGCCTTGAGCGGCAGATAATAGAAGGGACTCCCCGCCAAGGTGTTGGTTCCGTACCCGGCCGGCTGCTGGTGGTCAAACACCCACTGCGCGATGGCCGTGTCAATCTGCGGTGTCTTCACGGTCCCATCCGGAGGCGGCGTATAGACGATGTGCTCCGACAGATCCGGAAGCAGGACCGCCGTTTCCGCCTGAAATACCCCCCGGATGTTGCGGTTGGCAATTTCCACGATCTGCTCGGTCTGCACCGCACCGCTCAGTTCCCGTGCGGCCTCGTACAGCGACCGGGCACGCCGCTCACGCAGCGTTGCAACCCGTGCCTGATAGCGCAGGTTATAGGCCAGATTGCTGATCACAAGCGCCATCGCCAGCATGACCAGGAACGTAATGACGTACTGGGCATCTGATACCGAGAAGGACAACTGAGGCGGAACGAGGAAAAAATCAAAGGCTAGCACCGCCAGCACCGAACTCAGCACTGCCGGGCCGCGGCTGTAGCGGAATGCGACAAGCATCACACTCAACAAATAGAGCATGACGATATTGGTGAGGGAAAGTCGGTGAGCGAGCAGCATGCTTACCGCGGTGGTGACCACGCATGCCACCACGGCGACTAGGTAGCCGCGCTTGTTGCTGCGCCGTCTCCCGCTTCCGTCAAACCCGCGTGCCGCGGCCGCACTTTCCGCAACGGCCTGCCCCTTGCCATCCGACTCGTAGGCCACGACGTAGATATCGACGTCGGGAACCATCAGCGACAGCTGCTCGGCAATGGGGGTCGCGAAGCGCCGGCGCCATGCAGGACGCGATGTCCGGCCCACGACCAGCTTCGACACATTGCGGCTGCGGGCATAACTCAGCAGCGTGGCAGGGACATTCGATCCCCCCATGGTGGTCGTCTCTGCGCCTAGATCGCGCGCCAGCTGCAGGGTTCTGAGAATGCGATCTCGGCCAGCGCTTGGAAGGCGCTGCAGGCGCGGCGTTTCGACGTAAATCGCAATCCAGTCGGCACGCAGGGTGGCTGCAAGCCGGGCTGCCCCGCGCACCAGCTTCTGGCCATCCGGACCGGGCCCCACGCACACAAGCAGCCGCTCCTTCGCCTGCCACACGCTGCGGATTGATTTGTCTTCCCGGTACTCGCGCATCTGCGCGTCCACCCGGTCCGCGGTCCGTCGCAGCGCCAGTTCGCGTAGGGCGATGAGATTGCCCTTGCGGAAAAAATTCTGGGCCGCATGCTCTACCTGCTGGGGAACATAGACCTTTCCGTCCTTGAGCCGCTGCAGCAGCTCGTCCGGGGGCAGGTCCACGACGGTCACTTCGTCGGCGCGGTCGAATACGGTATCGGGAATCGTTTCCAAGACCCGGATTCCGGTAATCCGGCCGACGACGTCATTCAGTGTCTCAAGGTGCTGGACGTTGACAGTCGTGTATACGCCGATGCCCGCGTCGAGCAGTTCCTCGATATCCTGCCAGCGCTTGGCGTGCCGGCTTCCCGGCACGTTCGTATGGGCGAGCTCATCGACGACGACCAGAGCGGGCTTGCGCGCCAGTACTCCATCGAGGTCGAATTCCGTCAGCTCCCGGCCACGGTAATCGACCGATTTCGGAGGAAGGGTCTCGAGACCCTTCAGCAGTTCTGCGGTATCGACCCGTCCGTGCGTTTCGACCAGGCCGATCACTACATCGACACCCTGGGCTTTCAGCCCGTGCGCAGCCGACAGCATGGCAAACGTCTTGCCGACCCCGGCGCAGGCGCCGAAAAATATCTTCAGCCGGCCGCGCTGCCGCTGTGTCTCCTCCTTCTGGACCCGCTCCAGCAGGCGGTCAGGATCGGGCCGCTGCTCATTCATCGCCTTGGTTCCAGCGACGACAGCGGAGTCCGCCATGACAGCGCTGGGACCCGGTACGAAGGTGATATTTTCTCATTTGTCTCGACAGTCCGGTTCCGGCCGCGCGGAGGTGTGACACGCGCCCGCGAACCAGGTCGTACCGCATTGCAACGGCAACCGACATCAGCGGGCAGCCAGACTGTCCGGGAGATGGTCCGGACAGGAACGACTCTTCACGACGTCACGGCCTGATGGGACGCAGTGCGCCGTCGATCCGCGGCGAACTGCCCAAAAAAAGGGGGGCAGCTTATCTCCATCCGTTGTGGCAGCACCCGCCGCACCACGTTTGTACGCCAGCGCCTGCCCTGACGAAGTGTCACGTACCGTAGCGAACAATGTACTCCAGATGCGGCGGAATGTCTCCGGACCGGCTGGTCACGCAACATTTCCAAGAAACCGCAATCAACCATGACCTGCACCTTCAGCGCAGTGCGTTGAGCGCAAGATTCAGTTCCAGCACATTGACCCGGGGTTCACCGAGAATCCCGAACTGCCGCCCCCTGATATGACGGGAGATCAGCCGGCGCACGCGCCCGATATTGAGATGCCGGACCCGCGCGACACGCGCCGCCTGATAATAGGCGGCCGCTGGGCTGATGTCCGGGTCCAGGCCACTGCCGGAAGACGTGGCAAGATCGACCGGTACCGGAGCGGTATTGGCAGGATCGGCGGCACGCAGCGCATGAACGCGCGCCGTTACTTCGGCTATGAGGGCCGGATTGGAGGGACCAAGATTTGAGCCGCCCGAACTTGCCGCGTTATACGGATAGGGCGAGGTCGCCGACAGTCGCCCCCAAAAATACTTCGGATTGCTGAATGGCTGACCGATCAGACGGGAACCGACCGGTTTGCCGCCGCGCAGGATCATGCTGCCGTTGGCCTGCCGCGGAAAGAACGTCTGGGCGAGGCCGGTCACCACGGCGGGATAAACGAGGCCCGTGAGTATCGTGAATACGGTGAGCATCGCCAGCCCGGACTTGATGTGATGCCACATGTGATTCTCCTTTTTTTGGGTCATCGTGGAAATGAGTGGGTAAAAATTGGTCATTTCTCGTTCAAATCTGAGGCAGCATCGAGGTGAGGATCTTCAGTCTGAGGTATTCCTCATCACGCAAGCCATAGGCACGGCGCTGGATGACGCGTATCTTGTTGTTCAAGCCCTCAACGAAACCGAGCGCAACCTTGTTCTCGGGCTGGCAGTAGGCGGCGATGCCGTCCCAGTGCCGCTCGATCATCTCGGCGAACT
>JAJYEX010000004.1:0-229671 GCA_021785515.1 Pseudomonadota bacterium
ATGGCATGCAGGAGGTCGGCGGTTCGATCCCGCCTGGCTCCACCATAAATCAGTTACTTAAAAAACACATCTAGCCACCCAACACCTGAGTTTGCGACACTCATTGCCAACAAGTTCGTATAGTGCTGATTTGTGCGTGGGAGTGCCGATATAAATCCATTCTTTTGCATCAAGGATTGACCCATCGGGCGACACAGACCGCGCCACCATGAATCTTGACTGCCCAATATTGGAGCCAAACGCTCCGTCCCTGTGTAAGCTTCTGGGGCGTGCATGACGGTCCAGATCGGCGTAAATCTGGCGGCGAGACCGGAAAAGATGATATCGCTGGTTCTTCCGCTGCGTTGCTAGGGTCCGATGGCGCTGATCCGCTTACGGCGGACCCTGTGGCCATGTTGCGCCGGATAGGGTGTCCAGATTCGGCGGAATACACAGTCTAGGCACCGGCTACGGTGTGATCTCGAATACCGTGCCATAGCCGGCCGTACCGCCGTCGCTCGTCGTGCCATAGAGGTTCCCGCTCGCATCCATGATGAGGCTGGCAGAGGGGTACTGCCCATCCGTGCCGGCGAAGGAGTGCAGAATGGTTTCGGTATAGCCGCTCGCCCCCTTCACGAGCTCGAATACCGTGCCATAGTCGCCGGCGCCGCGCCTGGTTCGCTGGCGAATACGACGAAGGCGGGCATGGGAATATTGGGAACCGCCGCCACCGGCAGCAGCCGGTAGGCAATGATTCCCGCCAGCATCAACCCCATTGCAAGCAGTGCTGTCCCGATAGGGCGGCGTATGAATGGGGTCGAGAAGCCCATCGGCTACTCCGTCGGAACCGCCAAGGGGTAAGTCCGTGGCCGGAACCTGTCGAGGGCGAGGTAGATAACCGGCGTCGTGAATAGCGTCAGAAGTTGGCTCAGCAGCAGTCCGCCGATGATGGTGATGCCGAGCGGTACCCGCAGTTCAGAGCCGGCGCCGCCTTCCAGAACCAGAGGGATGGCGCCGAACAGGGCCGCCATGGTGGTCATCATGATCGGACGGAATCTCAGCAGCGAGGCCTCCATGATGGCATCCTCCGGGCTGAGTCCGCGCGTGCGTTCGGCCTCGATCGCGAAGTCGACCATGATAATGCCGTTTTTCTTGACTATGCCCATCAGCAGCACGATGCCGACAAGCGCGACGATCGTGAACTGCGTGCCAGTGACCATGAGGGCAAGCAGTGCCCCGATCCCGGCCGATGGCAGCGCGATGGGACCTCACCTGAGCGATCTGGCGCGCGCCTACGTGAGGAAAGCCAACGTCGGTAAACAGGGATCGTGCCACATCTTCCGCCATGCCTGCGCCACCCACATGCTGGAGGCAGGCGCCAGTCTTCGCATCATCCAGGCGATCTTAGGCCACGACAGCATCCAATCGACCACGATCTACACCCACGTCGCGATCGAGCAGCTGAAGGCCGTGCACACGCAGACGCATCCCGCACGACTGACGCGCGCAGCCGATATGAGCGCTGGCGATAACTCGAAGGCCAGGCGCGAACTCATCACCGCCTTATCCGCCGAGAGCGACGACAATGCGCATGCCTGATGCGATGGGCCGACGGGACGCGTCGCTTCCCGTGCCTACGGCGCCTGCAGTGCGGAGCAGCCTGGCTGCGACGCGGGCGCACGCAAGCGGCACCCCTTGAGTGGAATCCCTGGAGCGAGCGGCGCGCGCCGCGTGACAGGGAACAGTTCATGAACCGAAAAGAAAAACTGCCCTGGCAGATCGAAAAGATCATCGAGGTCGCCAACGCGCTCAAGGCCAGCGGCACGTCAGGGGCCTCGACCGGCGAGCAGATCGCCGCCGCCTTCGTGCCGAACTGTCCCGACCTCCTGCCTGCCCTCTACGCCGATGTCGTCGAAGCCTGGGACCGGCTCGACCCCGAATGGCAGGACTACGTACGGCTGATCAAGCACCATTACAGGCATCTCGTCGAATAGACCCGCGCGGCACCCGAAGCCGAACCCGCCAAACCAAACCTGCCTCTTGCCAAACTGCCCCGTTAAGGCAAAACTCATATCTGGGCCTCACGACAAAAACACAGGGAGCCGTGCCTTCGTCAGTCGATCCTTAGCCGCTGAACTGCAACAGGAAAACAGGTTCGCCAAGGCGAAACTCGCCTCCGGCCGTGGATACGATCAGAGTGATCCGGTGGGGTTGTGGGGTGGGCTCAATACCTATCTCTATGCCAACAATAATCCCGAGCGATTTATTGACGAAATGGGGCTACGGTGCTGGCTTCAGGTTCTCAAGCACTGGACTCTGATTGAGCGGGGCTGGAAACCAGTATCTTATCGTTCTGGTGTGGGCAATAACATCGCGGGGAACATCCTTAGCGCTATTGATGCGCCAACCTTTTCTTTCCAGGAGTCACAAGTGTTTCTAGAAGAAATTGAGCTCCAGAGGGAGCGGGAGGTGGTATTCAAGGTTTGTTCCCATTGCGGAAAAATCACACGTACTGTAGTAAGCCGAAGCCAACTGGACCATTGCAGAGAGCTCTTTTTTGTGACTAGCGGGACACGCGAACAAACAGACTGGTTGCCGGTTTTTGGCGACCCAACAATGCAATCAAGATGGGGGATTAACCACCAGTGTCAAGGCACGTTAAATCTTGGAGGTTTGTAGCGGGCTTTTTCACCTTCTGCCTGACGGTCGGCATCAGCGTGGCGGGTGGAATGTGGGAGAGCCTAAAATTTGTCGCGCCGGAAGCCCAACGGGCTTTTATCTCCGATCTGAGGAAAGCGGATATCCCATTTCGTATCGATTCCCATGGCCTGGTCTGGTCTGGTATCAGGTCAAAGATCAAAGGAGAGTTGCCGCGATCAATGGCAGGATCATCACCCGCGTACTCATTGGTCCCAACGCGGTGTCATATGCGCATCGGGACGATGAGCAATTATTCACCGATGCGCTAAAACGTCAGCACATTGCCTATGGCATCAAAACGCAAGAAGGGGAGAGATATATAACATGGTCCGCGAAAGATAACGCGCGGGTGCAAAAGATAGAGCATACCGTTCTCCAACAAATCTTGCAGCGGTAAGATGGTCGGGGATGTCATTGGTGCGTCGTGCAATGCATGGGTGAGCAGGCTGGCCCGGACGTTTCACCGGTCCCCCGTTAAGCTGAACCTCACATAGGGGCCTCACCACCAAAACACAGGGAGTCGTGCCTTCGTCAGTCGATCCTTAGCCGCTGAATTGCAATGGGAAAAGTCAGTCTGTTACTACGACTTCGCATCCGGCCGTGGATTTGATCAGAGTGATCCGATGGGGTTGTGGGGTGGACTAAATACCTATCTTTACGCAGGTGGCAATTCTTTAAAACATAGTGATCCGTATGGTCTGTGGAATGTGTGCGCGCTCGGTAGATGCACGTCCGATTTTGGTGGCCCGAGTTTCACCGTGCAGCCAGGAATGGCCCCGGCAGGCCCGAATTCCCTGAATCCTGCCTTGAGTCCAGGGTCTGGGCCGGGCTTTTATTTGAGATGGCCCGAGAAACACGCCCATAATCCGGCACCACCGGCACCACCGGCACCACCGGCACCGGGTAACCCGACTAAATGTGCTGACAAGTAGCCGCCACTGTGGAGAACCGATCCTTCGATGGAATGTATGATGGATACAGCTAAACCTCTCTGCCGCATCTTGGTGTTCCTGATCGGCCTGAGCGTACTGTCGGCGATGAAGATCGCTATGGCCGCCGGCTGCGAAGGCGATCATGCGGTCCTGCCCCAAGCAGCCTCCGTGCCGCATCTGCGACAGCGCGCCGCCGCAGGCAATGCCGCAGCCCAAGAAAAGCTCGCGCTGGCCTACTGGGACGGCATTGGTGTGAAGCAAGACAGGGTCCAGGCGCTTACTTGGATGAGAAAAAGTGCAGCCGGCGGCAATCTCGAAGGACAGTATCTGCTTGGCAAGGTTGAAGTACTTCAGGCGAAACCCGGAAGCAACATGACCGACGCAGCGCACTGGATTCGGATCGCTGCGAGCCGCCACTGTGTGCCGGCGCAGTTCTATTTGGGTCTGCTCACCAAGCATGGCAACGGCTTACCAAAGAACGCGCAAGCAGGCCAACAGATGATTGTCTCGGCGGCAAAGGCGGGTTACCCGGTGGCACAGGTGTGGCTCGGCTCCCAGCTTCTGACAGGCAAGGGCATGCCCAAGGATCCTAAAGCAGGCTTCGCCTGGATTAAGCGCGCCGGGCAGTCGGGGGATTCCTTTGGCGAACTTGCACTGGCGAGTTTATATCTCGGAGGTTATGGCTCTGCGGCCGACCGAACCAAGACACGCAGCATCCTGGAGTCGGTCTATGCCAAAAAGGAAGGCCACAATTCTTGGCAGGCAGCCTATATGCTTGGCTGGATGTACATGGAGGGCAAAGAGGTCCCCGTGAACAAGCCGATGGCGCTGAGCTGGATGATCAAGGCAGCGAACGCCCACCTCAACGATGCCGCATCACGTGTGCAGACCCTGGTCGGTGAACTACCCAAAAAGCCGCTTGCCAGGATTTGCCCGGTCTACATGGATTTTGACTTTGCCACCGACGGCGCTCGACCTTACACCCAGATGCCGGCTGGGGAGCCATTCATCGTTATCAAAACCTACAAGACGGACTCTCTCGTCTATTTCCCGGACCACCACCTGGAAGGACTTGTCACGCAGGACTGTGTGCGCTAAGCCCATTGCGTTGAGAGAAGAAATGCACTAGTTGGCAGACCCAGGTTCCGACATGGGTCGGAACCCGAAAATGGTCACTTACGCGGGCCGGTTCCTTCTTTAGCTACCCCGCCACCTCTCCCGCACGCCACATCGTTTGCCACGCACCGTGCTTTGCCAGATACCGTCGGCAGGTGTCTCAAACCGTGGTCAGCGAGGATTGTTGCCGCAGAGATTTGTGCTTTTTCCGTTCCAACGCCAGGTAAATGATCGGTGTGGTATAGAGCGTCAGCGCCTGGGATACGATGAGACCGCCGATCACAGCCACACCGAGCGGCTGCCGCAGATGGTGGCCAGTGCCCACCGCCAGGGCAAGCGGCAGTGCGCCCAGGATGGCGGCTAGGGTCGTCATCATAATGGGGCGGAATCGTTCCATACAGGCGGTTCTGATCGCCTGTTCAGGATCCAAGCCGAGTTTGCGCTCGGCCTCCAGCGCAAAATCGACAAGCATGATGCCGTTCTTCTTTACGATACCCATCAGCAGAAAGATTCCGATGACTCCGATGACCGACAGTGGTATGCCGGTGACCAGCAATGCCAGCAGCGCGCCGACACCGGCGGAGGGCAGCGTCGAAAGTATCGTGAGCGGCTGGGTAAGACTTTCATAGAGGACCCCGAGCACGATGTAGATTGCAATCAGCGCCGCCAAAATCAGCAGCGGTTCATCCGTCATGGACTGCATGAAATACTTGGCATTGCTGGAGAACGTGATTCGCACCCCGGCCGGCAGCTGCATGGACCCAACTGCATCCTTGATCTGCTGAACCGCCTGGCCGAGTGCCGTGCCGGATGCGAGATTGAAGCTGATCGATGCCGCCGGAGACTGTCCGTCGTGCCGTACGGAAAGCGGCGCGGAGCTGCGCACGAAGCGGGCCACCGCCCGCAGCGGGACCGGGCCGCCGGTTCCCGGTACGAATACCCGGTCCAGCTGGTTCGGAGACATCTGCAGGGCGGCGCCGACTTTCAGAATGACCTCGTACTGGTTCTGGTCCTCATAGATGCGCGAAATCTGGCGCTGTGAATAGGCGTTGTTTAAAGCGGCATCGATTGCCGCAACCGATACCCCGAGGCGCGACGCAGCGGACCGATCGATATCGACCGTTATCTGCGGTGCCGCCTGATCCTGGTCTGAGGAAATGTTGGTAATTCCCTTGAGCTGCCGCAGCCGCGTCTCGATTGTGGGGATGACTTTCTGAAGCTCCGAAACTGAAGGATCGAGCACCGTAAATTGGTACTCGCCGTTGCCGGCGCGGCCGCCGATGAAAATGTCCTGGGCCACGAACAGATAAGTCTGAATGCCTGCAATGTGCGCAAGCTCCGGCTGCAGATGGGCGATGACCTGCTGGCCCGAAACGCTTCGCTCGCTTCTGGGTTTGAGCGCAATAAACAGCTTGCCGCGGTTGGCAGTGGAAAAGCCGTTGACCACGCCGACGCTGGAGCTGACATTCGCGATCGCAGGGTCATGCAGAAGCACAGATACCACTTTCTTCTGCAGCTGTTTCATGGAATCAAAGGATATGCCGGGGCTCGCAATGGTGTTACCGATGATCAGTCCGGTATCCTCCTCCGGCATGAAGCTCTTGGGGATCCGGATGTAGAGCACCACCGTCATGACCACGGTCAACAGGGTGGCGGCGAGCATCAGCCCGCGGTGTGCCAGAGCCCAGTCCAGGCTGCGGCGGTAGCCATCTAGGGTCTTGCGGTAGGCGGTGTCAAACAGCCTGGCGATGCGGACGCGGCTCTGCGTCGGTTCGTGTTTCCGCAGAAAATGCCCGCAGATCATGGGAGTAACCGTAAGCGACACGAGCGCGGATACGGCGATCGCGACAGTCAGCGTGACGGCGAATTCATGGAACAGCCGGCCGATCAGGCCCGGCATCAGGGTGAGCGGAAGGAACACCGCGATCAACGACAGGGTGATCGACATTACTGTGAAGCCAATCTGCTTGGCGCCGCTGATGGCGGCATCCATCGGGGCGGCACCGCGCTCGATCTGGGTGACGATGTTCTCGATCATCACGATTGCGTCGTCGACCACAAATCCTACCGAGATTGTCAGCGCGAGCAGCGAGAAATTGTCCAATGAAAACCCAAGCACCCACATGGCGGCGAGGGAACCGGCAATCGACAGGGGCAGGGTGATGGCCGCAGCGACCGTAGGTGCGCCGCGCTGCATGAACATCAGCACCACAGCCAGTACCAGGACCAGGGTTATGGCCATGGTAACCTCCATGTCCGCCACGCTTGCGCGGATGGTGGCGGTACGATCGGTCATGATCGAGAGATTCACATCCTGGGGCAGCCACTTCCGGATATCCGGAAGCAGCTTCTTGATATGATCCACAGTCGCGATCACATTGGCTTCCGGAGTCTTGGTTATGGTGACAAGCACGGCCGGTGTGGTGTTTTTCCAGGCGGCAAGCTGGGCGTTGCTGGTGCCCTCAACGACTGAGGCAACGTCATCCAGCCGGACTAGCGAGGAGCCGGAGGTTTTCAGGATGAGCTTGCGGTATTCCGCCGCCGTGTGCAGCTGTCCGTTGATGCCCAGAATATCGGTGTCCTGCGGTCCGTTCAGCTCGCCGAGCGGTACGAGGTCGTTGGCGTTGCGGACGGCGGAAAAGACGTCCGCTGCGGTCAAACCGGCACGCGCGAGGGCGTCCGGCCGGGTGCGCACGCGGACCGCCAATGACTGCGCACCATCGAGTTCTACCTGGGCGACCCCAGAGACCTGCGAGAGCCGCTGAACGAGGATCGTATTGGCGGCGGCATACAGGGATCCGAGGGTCCTGGTGGGGGAGGTGAGCGCCATGGTCAGGATCGGACGCGACGCCGGGTTGAATTCCTTGTAGAACGGATGGCTGGGCAGGTCCGGAGGGAGGTCGGGCAGCGCGTTGTTGATGGCGGCCTGGACATCGTAGGCGGCGCCGACCGTGTTCCGATCCACCGAAAACAGAAGAATTATGGAACTGGCGCCGGTCGAATTGATGGAAAACAGCTGATCAACCCCGGGAATATGGCCCAGGGTGCGTTCGAGGGGCGCTGCCACAGTGCTGGCCATAGTCGCCGGCGCCGCGCCTGGTTCGCTGGCGAATACGACGAAGGCGGGCATGGGAATATTGGGAACCGCCGCCACCGGCAGCAGCCGGTAGGCAATGATTCCCGCCAGCATCAGCCCCATTGCAAGCAGTGCTGTCCCGATAGGGCGGCGTATGAATGGGGTCGAGAAGCCCATCGGCTACTCCGTCGGAACCGCCAAGGGGTAAGTCCGTGGCCGGAACCTGTCGAGGGCGAGGTAGATAACCGGCGTCGTGAATAGCGTCAGAAGTTGGCTCAGCAGCAGTCCGCCGATGATGGTGATGCCGAGCGGTACCCGCAGTTCAGAGCCGGCGCCGCCTTCCAGAACCAGAGGGATGGCGCCGAACAGGGCCGCCATGGTGGTCATCATGATCGGACGGAATCTCAGCAGCGAGGCCTCCATGATGGCATCCTCCGGGCTGAGTCCGCGCGTGCGTTCGGCCTCGATCGCGAAGTCGACCATGATAATGCCGTTTTTCTTGACTATGCCCATCAGCAGCACGATGCCGACAAGCGCGACGATCGTGAACTGCGTGCCAGTGACCATGAGGGCAAGCAGTGCCCCGATCCCGGCCGATGGCAGCGTCGAAAGGATCGTCACCGGATGGATCGTGCTTTCGTACAGCACGCCCAGCACGATGTAGATTACCGCCAGCGTGGCGACGATCAGCCATGGATTGGAGGCGAGTGCCGACTCAAACTGCGCGGCAGCGCCGGAAAATGTTCCGGATATGGCCGATGGCATGTGCAGCAGGTTCTCGGTCTTGTGCACTGCGTTCTCGGCCTGCTGCAGAGAAACGCCGGGGGCCAGGTTGAAGCTGATCGTGATCGACGGGAACTGGTTCTCGCGAGTGATGGCGAGCGGCGTGTGGCGCCGATGGATTGATGCGAGCTCGTACAGCGGGATCTGGGCGTTGTTGATCCCGGGAACATAGATTTCCGCAAGATCGGCGGGCGAAACAGCGAATGCCGGGTCGACCCCCAGCACCACGCGGTATTGGCCGTCCTGCGTGTATATGGTTGATATCTGACGCTGCCCGTAGGCGTCGTAAAGCACATTCTCGATCGTGAGCATGTTGACGCCCAGGCGTTCAGCGGCCGCCCGATTGACGTCGATATAGGTCTCATATCCGCGGTTCTCCGCATCGCTCGCGACGTCCGTCAGCTCCGGCAACGTCTTGAGCTTCTGCGTGAGAAGCGATGTCCACGATGTGAGCTGCCTGGCATCCGTGTCGACCAGCGTGTACTGGTACTGGGTTGCCGACACGCGTGACGACAGCGTGATATCTTGCACCGGCTGCATGTACACCGACAGCCCCGGAATCGCGGTCAGGGCCTGCTGCAGCTGAGCCATCACGGTGCGCAGCGGGGGGCGCGAACCTATGGGTTTGAGAGTGATCGTAAGGCGGCCGGTGTTAGGTGTCGGGTTGGTGATTCCCGTTCCGAGCAGCGAGGTGACGCCTGCCACCGCCGTGTTATGCCGGACAATGGACACGGCTTGGTCTTCGAGGCGGGCAAGGGCAGATAGCGATATGCTGCCGCGACTCTCAGTGACCGCAATGATCTGCCCCGTGTCTTCCTGGGGCAGAAGTCCCTTCGGAATGACTATATATAGCAATACCGTTCCCAGAACGGTCGCGGCAAACAGCCACAGAACCAGGTTCTGGTGCGCAAGTACCTTGCGCAGCACCTGGCCGTATCCGTCCCTGATCCGGGATATGCCGTGCTCGATTCTCGCCGACAGGCGGCTGGTGTGCGTCTCGTCGACCGGCCGCAGCAGACGGCCGCACATCATGGGAGTGAGCGTAAGCGAAATGACGGCTGAAATGACGACCGCGACCGAAAGCGTCACGGAAAACTCGCCGAACAGCCTGCCGACCACACCAGGCATGAACAGCAGCGGGATGAATACGGCAAGCAGTGAAACGGTCAGCGATATGATGGTGAAACCAATCTGCTCGGCCCCGGCGTAGGCCGCAGCGAGCGGTGCCATGCCGCCCTCTATGAAGCGCACGACGTTTTCGATCATCACGATGGCATCGTCCACAACGAACCCGGATGCCACCGTAAGGGCCATGAGCGACAGGTTGTCGAGACTGAAGTCGAGCGCGTGCATGACTGCAAAGGTGGAGACCAGGGACAGCGGGAGAGTGACTGCCGGAATGACCGTGGCCCGCAGGGTCGGCAGAAACAGGAATATCACCAGTATGACGAGAATCGCCGAGGTGAGAAGCGTGATCTGCACATCCTTTACCGAGGCGCGGATGGTCTGGGTCCGGTCCGCCACCACCTGCACGCTGATCCCCGTCGGCAGTGACCGGGTCAGCTCTGGCAGGGTGGATCGGATTTCTGACACCGTCTTGACGATGTTGGCGCCGGGTTGGCGCTGAATGTCGAGAACGACGGCCGGCACACCGTTGTAGCTCGCCCGGGTCGCGTCGTTTTCGAGGCCATCGCTGACCGTGCCGACGTCGGTAAGATAGACCGGGGCGCCGGCGCGGTAGGCGATAATCACCTGCCGGTAGGCCTTCGCGTCCGGCAGTTGATCGTTGGCGGCAAGCAGGAATGACTGTGCGCTGCCGTCGAATTCTCCCTTAGCCCCGTTCTGGTTGGCATTGGCGATGGCGTTGCGCACGTCCTCAAGCGACAGTCCGTAGGCGGCTAGGCGTGTCGGATTGACCGTAACCCGCACCGCCGGCTTAAAGCCGCCTTCCACCGTGACCTTGCCGACCCCGCTGACCTGGCTGAGCTTGGGCTCGACAAGGGTCTCGGCGGCGCTCGCCACCTCGAACAGCGGAAGGGTGCGGGAGGTCAGGGCAAGCGTCAGTATGGGCGCATCCGCCGGGTTGACCTTGGTATAGACCGGTGGATACGGAAGGTTCTGCGGGAGGGTGGCCGCCGCAGCATTGATCGCCGCCTGCACGTCCTGGGCTGCGGAATCAATGGATTTGGACAGCTCGAAGCGCAGGGTTATGGCGCTGGTGCCGGTGGAACTGATCGAACTCATGGCGGCCAGTCCCGAAATCTCGCCGAACTGGCGTTCAAGCGGAGCGGTGACGAGCTTCGATATGGTGTCCGGACTTGCGCCCGGCAGCTTGGTGGTGATCAGGATCGTGGGAAAGTCCACGCTCGGCAGGGAGGCTACTGGCAGGGTCCGGTAGCCGAGTGCGCCAATCAGAAACAATGCGATCGCGAGCAACGACGTCGCAACGGGTCGTGAAATGAACGGTTTGGAAATGTTCATGCCGGGGCGCTGCCGCTGTCAGCCCTGCGGTTTCCGCGGAGCGGGGGCGTTGAATCTATGCGTACCCGACTGTCCAGTCGGCGGTGCCGCGGGTGTCGCAATGCGGATCAATGATCCGTCGCGCAAGCGCGAACCGCCTTCCGTCACGACCTCATTGCCTGGGGAAAGCCCTGCGTCGACCACAGCGACGTCCTGATTGCTGTAACCGATCCGAACCGGACGGACCACGACGTGCGGGCCCTGCGGCCGGGCATGCTTGCCTTTCTCCCGAGAAACGGGCGCAGATGCAGTAGCGGACGCCCGGGATGCGACCACGAGATATACATAGGAGCCGTCCGGGCCCTGACGCACCGCGACTGCCGGGACGGTGATGACATTGAGATCAGTCCGCGCCAGCAGCCTGATATCCACGAATGCACCCGGCCACAGCGAAGTTTTCGGGTTGGGGAAACGGGCGCGCATGGTCAGGGTCCCGGTACTGGAATTCACCTGATTGTCGAGGACCGTGAGCACTCCGTGGTCAATTGGAACATCATGGCTGTCGACCGCCAGCACATCGGGTCGCCGGTCCTGGAGCGCCTGCTGTATTGTCGGAAGATCCTGCTGCGGCAGGCTGAAGGAAACATAGATCGGCTGCAGGGTATTGATGACGACAATGCCCGTGCTCAGACTCGGCGTGACAATGTTGCCGGCGTTCACCTGCAGAATTCCGGTGCGCCCGTTGATCGGCGCCAGAATACGGGTGTAACTCAGGTTGGTGTGCGCCGTTTCGGCCGCCGCCTTGTCCTGCTGGACGAGCGCGGCATCTTCCGCCACCGTTGCCTCCTGATCCGAGACCTGCTGCGCGGACGCATATTTTTGGGCGATCAGCATCTGGTACCGCTGAAGGTTGATGCGTGCCGCCTTCAGTGCGGCCTCATCCTGGGCCTGTTTTGCCAGGGCCTGGTCAAGCGCTGCCCGATATGGGCGCGGATCAATCTCGGCGAGCAGCTGGCCCTTGCGCACATCCTGCCCTTCGTGAAAGTCCACCGAGGCCAGCGGGCCACTTACCATGGGCTGCACGGTCACGGTGCGATAGGCCTGAACGGTTCCGAGCGCGTGGAGGTAGATGGGAATATCCTTGCGCACGGCGGTGGCAACGGTCACGGGTATCGGCGGCTCGGCGTGTAAAGACCGACCTGCATTCCGGTGACGGAGCAGGCGGTAGCCGACCACGACGATGGCCAGCACAATCACGAATATGATGATAGAGCGTCTTCTCACCGACACGGTGTTAGCCTCCTACCAGATGGGAAGTGGCCGGCGCATGCCAGCCGCCGCCGAGGGCTTCATAGAGATTGACGGCTGCCAGAAAACGCGCAAGGCGTGCCTGTTGCAGGGTGTTCTGGTCGCCCAGCAGGGTCTGCTGTGCCGTCAGCACGGACCCGATCGATACCGTGCCGGCATTGAGCTGCGCCTCCACGGCATCGAGTGCTATGGTCGCGCGCTGTACCGCGGTCCGTTCTTCGTGTTCCTGTTGCGTCGCAAAGTGCAGCGAGGTCAGGGCGGTCTCGACGTCACTGAAGGCCTTGACCACGGCCTGCTGGTAGATCGCCACATCCTGCCGATAGGTGGCGCGGCTGACCGCCAGCTGTCCGGACAGGGCGCCATTTTCGAACAGCGGCTGGGTGAGGGCGGCGGTCGCGCTGAGCAGTTGCGATTCGGGTGTGAACAGCGTGTTGAGTTGTTTGCTCTGCCAGCCGCCGGAGCCGGTCAGGCTGAAGGACGGAAAATATGCTGCGACCGCGCTGCGGACATTGGCGTTAGCGGCGATCAGTGTCGCCTGCGCCTGTGCGATATCCGGCCGGCGCGTCAACAGCGCAGACGGCAGTCCTGGCATGAGCGGTGGAACGTGCAGGCCGGCGAGGGACTTGGGTGCCAGCTTCAGCAGTTCCGGCGGTTTTCCGACCAGTATGCCGAGCGCGATTTCCTGCTGGCGTAACTGCGATTGCAGATTGGGAAGGCTCGCGCGTTCACCGGCGACGAGGGCGGCCTGCTGGGCCACGGTCCCGGCATCGACCACGCCGGCGCGCAGTTCCGCCCGCAGCTGCGCCAGCAGACCTTCCGCGGCCGCCAGGTTGCGTTGCGCAATGGATAGCCCGTCCCGGTCGGACAGAATTTGAAACCAGGTCGTGGCCACGGCGCTTACCGCGGTCAGTGCGACCGTGTCCCGGTTGAAACGCGAGGCGGCGGCATTGGCTTCGGCGGCACGCAGGGCGTCACGGTTCTTGCCCCAGAAATCCAGTTCGTAGGACACCTGCAGCGCGGTCGAAAACTGATGGGCGTTGATGTACTGGCTGCTCCCTCCGGGCACCGCCGATACGGCCACCCCGCTGCCGTAGTGCTGGTCGGTCGCGCTGAAATTGGCATCGACCGACGGCAGCAGCGGAGCGCCGGCCACCTCGGCCTCGGCATTAGCCGCCTGCAGCTGGGCAACGGCAATGCGAATGCTGAAGTTGTGGGTCTCGGCTTCCGTGATTAGCTGGTCCAGTTCCCGAGATCCAAACCGGCGCCACCAGTCCTTGTCCGGCCATGCCGGTGGCGCGTCCTGCGGGGCAGCCGCAAAGCGTGCCGGAACGCTCGTCTGTGGCATCCGGAATCTGGGTCCAACCGCGCACGCGGACAGCAGCAGGCAAAGCAGGGATGCTTGCACGACGCGGCCCGAGGGCAGGCAGTGGCGGCGGGCGGAGTAAAACCCTGCGCTTGCAGAAGGGTCGTCCGTCACCGAGGCACAGCGCAATAGTGCACCGGCGCCGCGGCCGCCATGTTGCCCCAGTGTTCCCACGATGATCGGTATGCGACGCATCATTAATATTACTTTAGCGGCAGAAAGGCCGCAGCCG
The DNA here is from genome assembly GCA_021785515.1 of Pseudomonadota bacterium. Lineage (GTDB taxonomy): Bacteria > Pseudomonadota > Gammaproteobacteria > Acidiferrobacterales > UBA6901 > JAJYCY01. The sequence goes on from JAJYEX010000004.1 coordinate 13,950, forward strand.
GAATCCGAAAAGTGTGACGAATCATTACGGCAGGATTCGGTGCTTTCTCAGCAGGCGCTGACCATGGACCCGATAAGCAAAGGGAAAGTGTCACAGTTTGTCATAAATCGCTGCTCTCAGTGTGGGTTGCGATGCGTCTAGCATGGACGCGGTCGACAGCTCCAGAGCGCATCGCTAGGATACGATTATGAACTATCCTGCTTCCGCGGCGAAGTGGCCGCAGTATGCGCATGGGGCATTTTCACCGGTCTGCAAGGTCGCCGCGTTGCAGGTGACGAAATGGCACGTCGTAGGTCATGAGGATATTCCATTCGGAAGATTAGGGCTTCGCGCGATGGCATGGCACGACGCGGGTATGTGACCCGAGCATGGCGTCCATAAAGGTTCTGGTGGTGGAAGACGATCCGCGGTTGCGGTCTATGCTGAGGCGCTATCTGAACGAACACGGAATGGTTGTGGGTGATGCGGCTGATGGTGACCACATGCAGCGTCTTCTTCTGCGAGAGCATTTCGATTGCATCGTACTGGATCTGATGTTGCCAGGGCGTGACGGTTTTGCGCTATGCCGTGCGCTGCGCGCTGAAGGCAGCAACATCCCGGTGATCATGCTGACTGCAAAAGGCGCGCTGGCCGACAAAATCGCGGGGCTCGAGAGTGGCGCGGACGATTATCTGGCCAAGCCATTCGAGCCGGATGAGCTGGTGGCGCGCATACGGGCCGTGGTGCGAAGACTGAATGTCCAGGCGCAGCTGACAGCCGCGCCAGATCTTGGTCAGGTCCGGCTCGGGGATCTGGTGGTTGATCCCGTGGCGCGGCGTCTTATGCGGGGCGGATCGGTGGTACCCATCGGGGACCGGGAATACGCGTTGCTCGACTGCCTTATTTCGCACCCCAGGAAGCCGCTGTCGCGCGAACATCTGGCTGTTGCGGCGCTCGGCGATCGCGACCGGGCATCGCTGCGCAGTATTGATGTCTACGTGCACCGTCTCAGGCGCAGCATCGAGGTCGATCCGAGGCATCCGCGCTACATTCAGCGGGTTTGGGGGGTCGGGTACGTGTTTATTCCGGATCCGTCCTGACATGGCAGCCTGGCGTCTGCCGGATACGCTGTTCGGCCGGCTGGTGATCGTGATTGCGCTGGTGATAGCGGCCAACCAGCTTGCCCTGTACCTGTTTGTCCGGCACACGGTTGGAACGGCGCGCGCGCAGCGGATGGGGAAGCTGTTTGCCGGGCAGATCGATGTAGTGCGCGAGATACGCAACCACGTGGCGGCTCCGGCAGGCACAGGTGCCGGCACGCTGCCCCTGGTCACCGGTGCCGTTGCCGGCAGACCGCCGCCGGCCGGCAGCGAATTGGAGCTTGCTCAGAGAGCTCTGCAGGTGCAGCTGGGGTCACGGGCTTCACTGCGTCTGTCGGACCACAATCATCTGTGGCTCGAATGGCAGGGGCAACATCCGTTTAGCCTCTCTCTGCCTCCGTATTCGTGGAGTACCGCCAGGCTGCTGTTCTTGTACTGGAAATTCATCACGATTGCGCTTCTTGCATTTGCCGGGGCACTGATAGCTCTGCGGCAGATCAATCGACCCCTGTCGCGTCTTGTCGCCGCTATGGAGGAGCGCGGGTCGCACGGGCTGCCGGTGACCGCGTCACCCGCCGGGCCGCGCGAGATACGGCGGTTGATCCAGCACTACAACGGGATGCTCACGGACCTGCGCGCACTGCTGGACGAACGGGATCTGGTGTTGGTGGGCATTTCCCATGATCTGCGTACGCCCTTGACCCGTCTGCGTCTGGGTTGTGAGTTTCTGCCGGACTCGGCGCAGGATGCGCGGAAGGAGCTTATCCGCGACATTCAGGCGCTGGATGAGATTTTAGACCAGTTTATCGCGTTCTCGCGGCGTGGTCAGGGCGAGGACTGGGTGCTGTGCCAGTTCAACGACATTGTGACGGACGCGGTAGAGCGGTTTTCGAATCCCCCATTCTGTCTGCGGGTTATTGGGGACTGTGCCCCTTTGCCCAAAGTCCTGATCCAACCCCTGGGTATGCGCCGTCTGCTAGACAATCTTATCGACAATGCCCGCCGGTACGCGCCGGGGGAGATTACGGTCAGGACACGCCTTGTAGGGGACCTGATCGAACTAACTGTCGAAGATCGGGGCCCGGGCATTCCGGAGTCCCTTAGGCCGCAGCTTGGCCGGCCGTTTGCGGGCGTCAGCCAGGGTGTGTCGGGCACGGGGCTGGGGATTGCCATAGTCTGGACCATTACGCGGGCCCATGACGGCGAGGTGCTCTTCGAGAATCGGCCAGAAGGAGGATTGCGGGTGATCTTACGGTTTCGCAAAAGCCATGACCACCTGGAGAAAGCATAGAGAGAACCGGGTTGTATACGGCAAACATGACTTGTTCGGCATGTTTGTGGGCCCCGGGTGATGCGCTAGCATATAGTCATATTTGGATGTCAGCCGGGAAGGGATGTTATTTGACCATTTGTAACGGCAGTAGTAATAGGTAAATTCCGGGATGTGGACAAACGCGGAAATTTGGCATTTGTCCTTGATTTTGCGGGGTTAGGCACGTAGAGTACCGCCGCCTCGTAGTCAGTAGCCATCCAAACGCAGAGATGGTCTGGTCGCTGTCCCCATCGTCTAGAGGCCTAGGACATCGCCCTTTCACGGCGGTAACAGGGGTTCGAATCCCCTTGGGGACGCCAATACAAACAATAAGTTATATGCGATTCCGCCGAGACTAGGCTCATTTTGCTGTAATCCTGCTGTAATCCGACCGAAGACAAGGTAGACTTCTGGTACCTCAGAGCGACAGCATGGAGGCATCGGTATGGCGAGCTTCATCCCGAGGGCCGGGCGCGGCGGCAAGCGTGTCTGGCAGGCGCATGTCCGACGGCGCGGTCATCATGCTCAGGTCCGCACCTTCGACAAGAAATCCGACGCCGAGGCATGGGCCCACGAGATCGAAGGAGAGATGCGGCGGGGCACGCACATCGACCGCTCCCAGTCTGAGACCACTACACTCACCGATCTGCTGGACCAATACGAGAAGGAAATCACGCCGACCAAGCGCGGAGCGGCGCAGGAGATCTCGCGGCTTGCGGTGCTCAAAAAGCAGCCGCTCGCCGATCTGCGGTTGCCAGCGATTACTGGGAAGGTGATGGCGGAGCACAAGAAACAAAGGCTCAAGCAGGTGTCTCCGGCGACGTTCAATCGGGAGCTAAATGTACTCTCCCATGTCTTCACCGTCGCGCAAAAGGAGTGGCACACGTACCTGCCGTGGGGTAATCCCGTCGCGCTTGTCCGCCGACCAAGGGCGGATGACAAGCGCGAGCGACGTCTCAATCCGCAGGAAGAAAAGCTTCTGCTTGCTGCTGCCGACGCCGATCAGGGAGAACCCATCGGCGCCATCATCCGGTTTGCCCTCGAAACTGCCATGCGCCGGGGCGAGATCGCGGCAATGCGCTTCAACCACGTGCACAAAGAGGCGCGGACGCTCGCAGTGCCGGAAACCAAGACCGGCGAGCCGCGTAAGGTGCCGCTCAGTATCCGCGCGCTCGCAGTACTCGAAACGTTGCCCGGGCGCACTGATGGGCCTGTGTGGGGCGTGCATGCAGCAAGCATCAGTCGCGCCTTCGACCGTGCGCTAACCCGTGCCCGGTCCGGCTACGCGCAAGAATGCAAGAAGGCTGGCCAGATACCGGACGAGCATCTGCTCAAGGATCTGCGTTTCCACGACCTGCGGCACGAGGCGACCTCTCGGCTTTTCGAGAAGGGACTGAATCCCATGCAGGTGGCGGCGATCACCGGACACAAGACCCTGCAGATGCTCAAGCGCTACACGCACCTGCGGGCGGAGGATCTAGTTGAGTTGATCGGTTGACGCCGCCCTGCCTGACGGATGAAACATCGTTCGATGCGGCAGGTGGCGCCAGCGTGGCATCGATCTGTTCCTTGCGCTGCGGGAAGCGGGTGATCTGCGCAATCCGTTTGGCAAGACTTTTCTGACGAGCTGCTAGCGTAGCTTGGCAGTGTCAGGCGATCAGTTCCACCAGGTTATCCGCAGCTTACGAAATTCCTGTGAGCGAGTGGCATCGTCATAAAAGATTTCCCGTCTCGGACAGACCGCCTACGCCCGGCCTGCACAATTTCGGCAACCGTCAGGTGCGATTGTGTGTACAGTCCACGCGCAGTTGGCGTGGACGTCGAGAGGACGCTTTGAGTCCGGCAGCGCCCGCGACCCGGACAAGAACGGACGGCGCATCGAACTGTCCGCGAACTGTCCGCCAACCGTCCTCGGATGGCCGCCGGCTGTCCTTCATGTCCGTTCCGGTCCGTGTCCAGCGCCAAAAGCGTCTTCGACCGGGCGCTTTCCTGCCGCTTCATTTCCGCACGGTGCTGTATAGGGAAGACAGGTATGCGGTAATTCCGCTCGTACGGATCTGTGCGGGGGCGGTGGGTGACCACCGTCCCTACCGCAACCGCCTGAAGCAGCGTCTGGCCAGAATCAACTCGTCCTGCGCACAACTGCGGAGGTCAACTGTTCGGCCATTGCAGACGGTGGCGTACTGAGTGCACAGAGCCTGCTCTGCGCTGCTTACCGGACATCCGTCCGCAGCCAGACTTGAACACAGCTAGTTGTCCTCGCCTAACCACATACTCACATCCCTTTGGGACACGCCACCGTCGCAACGGCGGGTGGGGCCTTCTACACGAATGCTTCGGCGTGGGAGCAGCTTGTTGGCTTGCGCGGAACCGCGAGCCCGTGTTTACGCTGGTTATTGACCCGGGCGATTGACCTGAAGCATCCTGCACCGTCGAATCAACCGATAAGACGGGGCGGGTCACTACTCGATACAATGGAATGACGTGATGGGGTCATTCCGGCACTCACATCAACAGGTCATGGGAGCCTTGCCATGTTGCCGCTTTCTTTTGCCTTTTCTCGTAGCCGGAGGCACCGGATCCACCGATTCGGTGCGCTGGTCTTCGGGCTTCTATTGCTTACCCCGGCGCTGGCCGACGACTTCTGTACCCATCCCCGCACGCCGGTCGAAGTCACGATCTGCACCCATCCGAAGTTGCGAGCCCTCGATGCCACCTTGAATCGGGTCTATGGCAAGACCAGTCGGGCCCTCGGTCAGACGAGTCCGGCCTCGCGCCGGGCCACGGAACGCCTGTGGTCCATGCAGCGCAATGCCGTAGGCTCGACGGACGTCGCGGGCCTTGAAGCAGTATATAAAGATCAAATTCGGGAGGAGATCATCTTAGGTAAGCGTCCGGTAACTACACCCTAGACCTCCCACCCCAGTTGCGTTACTTCTGCGTGTCCTAATGATAACGGACACGGTCACCGTGTCCATGAGGATAGAAGATGGACACGACCAGCAAGGCAATAGCAAAACGGCACAACCACGGCCTATCGAGACGGCCACGGCGGCTGCGCACCGTCGCCGAGAAGCGGCGCATCGTGGAGGAAACCCTTGAGCCGGGCGCTTCGGTCTCGGTGGTTGCACGCATCCACGACGTCAACGCGAATCTCGTCTTCGGCTGGCGCAAGCTCTACCATGCGGGATTGCTCACGGAAACGGCGAGCGTGCCGGACCTCGTGCCGGTGCGCCTGAAGTCCCCGGCGACTCTGACCGGGAAGGCGTTGACGGTCGACATCGTACTTGCCAAAGGCACCCTGCGCCTGAGTGGTGAGATCGACTCGCGTCTCATCAAGGATGCCATCGAGGCGCTGACATGATCGGACCGGGCAAGGGAACGCGCATCTTCCTCGCCTGTGGCGTCACCGACATGAGGAAGGGCATGGACGGGCTCGCGGCACTCATTCAAGAAACCCTGTCGCAGGATCCTTTCTGCGGACATCTCTTCGTCTTCCGCGGACGGCGCGGTGACCGGGTGAAAATGCTCTGGTGGGACGGCGAGGGCTTGTGCCTTTATGCCAAGCGCCTTGAGCGCGGACGATTCGTGTGGCCGCGTGCCGAGGACGGCTGCGTGTCGCTCACAGCCGCACAGCTTTCCATGCTCATCGAGGGCATCGACTGGCGCGCGCCTTCGCGCCCCTTGCGACCCGACGTCGCAGCGTAAAACTTTTTTCTCTCTACGCCATCACCGTGCACTGGCGCGTTGTATAATGCGCCCGTGAATCCATCGAACGCTGAACTGCCTGCCGACGTCGAGATCCTTCAGCGCCTGGTGCGTGAACAGCAAGTCGCGCTTCGCTCCCACGAACTGCTCATCTCGAAACTTAAATTCGAGCTCGCACGGTTGAAGCGTCTGCAGTTCGGCCGCTCCTCGGAGCGGGTCGATCAGCGCATCGCGCAGCTTGAACTCACCCTGGGCGAACTCGCAGCAGAGCTCCCCGCAGAGCTGAAGCTTCTGCCTCCTGCGATACGCCCCACGAATAAACCGGTCCGCCGGCCATTGCCCGCGCACCTGCCGCGCGAGACGATTCAGCATGCACCGCTCCCGCCCGAGGCGGCGTGCACCTGTCCTGGCTGTGGCGGGGAACTCAAGGCCATCGGCGAGGACGTCTCGGAGATGCTCGAATACGTGCCATCACGCTTCAAGGTGATCCGCCACGTGCGCGCGAAACTCGCCTGCAAGCACTGCGAGACGATCATACAGGCAGACGCCCCCTCGCGTCCGATTCCACGGGGATTGCCGGGTCCGGGGCTGCTCGCCCACGTGCTCACCTCGAAGTATTGCGACCATCTGCCGCTCTATCGCCAGGCCGAGATCTACGCCCGCGAAGGCGTGGATCTGGATCGATCGACCCTCGCTGACTGGGTAGGACAGGCGGCAGCCCTCATGGATCCGCTCGTTGAGGCGCTGGCCAGACACGTACTCGGTGGTGAAAAGCTGCACGCCGACGACACGCCGGTGCCCGTACTGAACCCCGGTGCTGGCAAGACAAAATTGGGGCGGCTTTGGACCTACGTGCGCGATGACCGGCCCGCAGGCAGCGCTGATGCGAGCGCCGTGCTCTTCCGTTACTCGGGAAACCGCAGGGGCGAACACCCGCAGGACCATCTTAAGGACTTCCGCGGCATCCTGCAGGCCGACGGCTATGCCGGCTTCGCTCAGCTTTATGACAAAGGAGCCATCCGCGAAGCGGCCTGCTGGGCCCATGTGCGGCGCAAGTTCTACGACGTCCACGTGGCGAGCGGCTCGCCGCTGGCACGAGAAGCGCTTGAGCGGATCGCAGCGCTTTACGTGATCGAATCTGACATCCGGGGAGCGCCACCCGGTGAGCGAAAGGCCGTGCGTGAATCGCGCGCGGGCCCTTTGATCGATGCGCTGCATGCGTGGCTCACCGCCTCACTCTCCACGCTATCAAAGAAATCCGAGCTCGCGGGCGCGATCGGCTATGCGCTCTCGCGCTGGCAGGCGCTTACGCGCTACCTCAGCGACGGGCGCATCGAGATCGACAACAACGCCGCCGAGCGAGCGCTACGTGCGGTGGCGCTGGGGCGCAAGAACTACCTCTTCGCCGGCAGCAATGCGGGGGGCGAGCGCGCTGCGGCAATTTACAGCCTCATTGGCACCGCAAAGCTCCATGGCCTCGATCCGCAGAGCTACCTGCATTACGTGCTCGAACGCATCAGCGAGCATCCGATCAACCGCATCGAGGAACTGCTGCCCTGGCACGTCGCCGCCAAACTGGCTCCCGTGAGCGATCGCGCCGCGTGAAGGTTGATACCCGGAATCCAGCCACGCCCTGGCCGAATCTCCAGGCGTTGATCGATAGCGGTGGCAGCATCTCGATCGGCCGGATTGATCCGATCCCTTGCGCTGCGGTGGCCTCAGACGAGCACACCATGTATGCCGCGCTTCTGCGGCGCCATGCGGAAAGTCTCACCGCTCTTCTCAATCGTCTCGACGCCGCCCTCGGAGTGGCATTCGACCACGATATCTACACCGACGAAATCAACAGCTGACTCGTGGTCAAGGTGGTCCTGACCGGACGCTTAGTGCGCCAGCCAAGCTGGCAAGAGATAGTCGATGAAAGTTCGATACGGAAAAGACGTGGCGGATCATTCCGGCCCCGAGTCATGCAGCGCCACCCGTGAGGGTGCCGTTGAAGCGTTGACAGGGGAAACCGGCAGGCCAGGTATTGAGCCGCGAAATCAGGAATCCGGGATGCCGACGCTGTTAAGCGAAGCGCAAGGCAACACGGGGCATGGCGTCAACCGCAAGCCATGTTCCGATCCCGCGCGGTCGAAGACCCTGTGCATGCCGGGAAGTCTCTTGCACGGAAGCTGGGAGATCTCATCGGCGCCCGCCGAAGCATTGGCGGGCGGGGCGGGAAAGGCTCATCGCCGTACCCCCGCCGTCGACGCCGGTGAGAAGTCGGATACGCCCATACGACCAAAGAAGCTGCCGAACAAGGAGGAGTACCCCGCGGAGGCAGCGGAGGAAAGGGGCGTAGCCAAGGGAAACACCAACAAGCCCCCCGCGCCCCGGACCCAGAGCCGGAATGGTTGCGCGTCGATGGGTCTTGACGGTGTGCGTGAAGTGGCCCGTCGGGATAAACGGGTACGGTTCACGGCACTGCTGCATCACATCACGCCTGCGCTGTTGGTGGAGAGTTTCTATGCCCTCCAACGAAACGCGGCTGCTGGTGTGGACGGCGTGACGTGGCGAGAATATGAGTCGGTCCTCAACGAGCGGGTGCACGATCTTCACCGGCGAATCCATGCCGGCGGATATCGCGCTCAGCCGTCGCGCCGGGTGTTTATCCCCAAGGCTGACGGTCGGCAGCGCCCGCTCGGCATTGCCTCCTTGGAGGACAAGGTCGTGCAACAGGCGGTGGTGACCGTCTTGAGTGCGATCTTCGAAGAGGACTTCCTTGGCTTCTCGTATGGGTTTCGACTTGGACGCGGTCAGCACGATGCGCTGGCTGCGCTCACGGTCGGGATCAAGAGTCGCAACGTGAACTGGATTCTGGACGGCGACATCCAATCGTTCTTCGATGAACTCGATCACGACTGGATGCTCAAGTTTCTGGAACACCGGGTCGCGGACAAGCGGATACTGTCGCTGATCCGCAAGTGGCTCAAAGCGGGTGTGGTCGAGAACGGATGCCGGATGCCGGCTGAGCGGGGCACGCCACAAGGTTCTGTGGCCTCGCCGTTGCTGGCAAATATCTACCTGCATTACGTCCTCGATCTGTGGGCGCATCAATGGCGTCGCAGCAAGAACGCCTCGCGTAACATCATTATCGTTCGATATGCTGACGACAGTGTGTTCGGCTTCGAGAGCGAGAAGACAGCGCGGCGCTTCCTGGCAGCACTGCAGGAGCGTCTCGCCAAGTTCGGACTGGTCCTGCACCCCGGGAAGACGCGGCTGATCGAGTTCGGTCGGTTCGCCGCAACCGATCGGCGTTTACGTGGACAGGGTCGACCGGAGACCTTCGACTTCTTGGGTTTCACGCATTGTTGCGGCAAGGACCGGCAGGGCCGGTTCCAAGTCGTTCGCTTGACGGCGAAGAAGCGGATGCGGGCGACGTTGATGTCCCTTCGGCAAACATTGATGCGTCGGCGACATGAGGCCATTGCCACGGTGGGGAGTTGGCTCGCCCGGTTCGTTCAGGGGTATTACAACTACCACGCTGTCCCAGGCAACCTCAAACGATTGGATGGATTCCGCAGCGAGGTCTGTCGTGCGTGGCGGCACGCACTGTTGCGTCGCAGCCAGCGTCACCGCCTTCCATGGGATCGTTTCAATCGGATCGCCCGCCGCTTCATACCGTACTGCCGGGTTCGTCATCCGTATCCCGAACAACGCTTCTTCGCGTCACGACCTTAGGCAAGAGCCGTATGCGGTAATTCCGCTCGTACGGATCTGTGCGGGGGGCGGTGGGTGACCACCGTCCCTACCGCAACCGGTGCTCAAGCGGAGAGACTTTATGATGATACAAGAGAAGCAGAATCAAGGCAGGACCCTCAAGGACATTGCCCGGGAACTCGGGGTTCATCCCCGCACCGTGGCGCGCGCACTGAAGCGCGGGGGCGCACCGAGAGCCGGGTGGCCCAAGCGCGGCAGTCAGCTCGACCCGTTTAAGCCGAAGATCGATCAGCTACTCGCCGACGGCGTGTGGAATGCCGTGGTGATCCTGCGCGAGATCGAGGCTGAGGGGTATCGCGGCGCCTACAGCATGCTCACCGAGTACATCCGCCCGAAGCGCACACTGCGGCCCGGGCGGGCGACCGTGCGCTTTGAGACCGAACCTGGGCGCCAGGCGCAGCTTGACTGGGGCGAGATCATGACGGTGATTGCCGGGGTTGAGACGAAGGTCTATTTCTCCGCCGTCACGCTGGGTTACGCCCGCCGCTTCCATGCCTGGGCGTTCGATCGGCTCGATGCTGAACATGTCTATGAGTCGCTCGTGCGCGCGTTTTCCCACTTCAACGGCGTCACCCGCGAAGTACTCATCGACAACCCCAAGGCCCTGGTATTGCAGCATCGCGTGGGCGAGGCGGTCGTGTTCAATCCCCGTTTCCTCGAGCTTGCCGCCCACTACGGCTTCAGCCCCCGGGCCTGCCGGCCGTACCGGGCGCGCACCAAAGGCAAGGACGAGCGCATGGTCGGGTACTTGAAGCACCACTTCTTCGTGCGCTACCGGGCATTTGAGTCGTGGGCGCATCTCAATCAGCAGCTTCAGGCCTGGCTTGCGCAGGAGGCTGACGCTCGGGTGCATGGCACCGTGAAGGAAGTGGTCGCCGAGCGCTTCGCGCGCGAGGCACCGCACCTGAAACCCCTGCCGCCACTGGCCTTCGACACGAGTTACCACGAACGGCGCATCGTTGCCTGGGATGGCTATGTCGAGATACGGGGAGCACGCTACAGCGTACCCGATACGCTGTGTGGGCAGGCGGTCACGGTGCACATCTCGCTCAACGGACAGATCCACGTCCTCGATGCCGCCGAGCGCCGTGTCGCCACGCATCGCCAGTGCCGGCCCGGCAGCGAATGGGTGACGGTGCCGGCACACCATCAGCGCCTGTGGGATGAGACGCTCAATGTCGAGCGGCGCGATCTGGCGGTCTATGAGGAGGTGGTGTCATGGAGCTAGAAGCCTTGTTTGCCAAGATGAAGCTCGATCACCTGGCCGCCCAGCTCGATGGCCTGTGTGAGCAGGCGGGCAAACGCGACCTTGATTACAAGACGTTCCTCACCGAGGCCCTCGGCACCGAGTGGCGGGGCCGCCATCTCAAGGGCACCGAGATGCGGCTGAAACAGGCGCGCCTGCCCATGGTGAAAACGCTCGAGCAGTTCGACTTTGCCTTCCAGCCCTCACTTGATCGCAGAATCGTGCGCGAACTGGCAGGGCTTTCCTTCGTCGAGCGCGCCGAGAACGTGATCCTGCTGGGACCCCCGGGGGTCGGCAAAACGCATCTCGCCATCAGCTTAGGGGTCAAGGCCTGCGAGGCCGGGCACCGCGTGCTCTATCTCACGTTCGAGGAACTGCTCACGCGTTTGAAGCGCGCGGCGACCGAGCAGCGGTTGACCCAGACGCTGCAGCAGCTGAGCTATCCCAAGGTGCTGATCCTCGATGAAATCGGCTATCTGCCGCTCAGCCGGGAGGAAGCGCATCTGTTCTTCCGACTTCTCGGCCGGCGTTATGAGAAGGCACCCCTTATCCTGACGTCCAACAAGAGCTTCCTCGACTGGGGCGAGATCTTCGGCGATCAGGTGCTTGCCACGGCCATCCTTGACCGACTGCTGCATCACGCCACGACATTAAATATCAAAGGAGAAAGCTATCGACTGAAAGAAAAACGCAAAGCGGGACTCCTCGGCAAGACGTCGAAGGTCGAGGAACCGGTCAACGCCGTCCCCGGCGAATAGGTGACATTTTTACCCAGCAGAAAGTGGACAAATCAGGTTGGCGTTGACACCACTGACCCCCGGGCGGCTGTAGGATCTGTGGATCCCGAGCTCATCGAGCTTCGCGGCGAAGGTCGAGGCCTTCATGGGGGAGCCATTGTCCTGGTGAAGCACGAGCGGGGTATCGATGCGTTCGCGCGCACAGGCCTGTTCGATCAGGCGGGCGGCCCGCTCACCGCATTCGGCCTCATGCACCTCGTGAGCGACGATCTTCCTTGAGTAGACATCAAGCACCAAATAGAGAAAGAAGTAGATCCCGCTCACCGGACCCGGCAAATAGGATATGTCCCACGACCACAGCTCATTCGGCCCCTGCGCGCGCTGGTGCGGAATCGTGCGGCGCGAAGGCGCATGCGAGCGGCCGCGGTGCTTGAGCTGATTCGCCTCCCGAAGAATCCGGTAGACGCTCGATTCCGAGGCGAGATAGGTCCCCTCATCCGCCAGAATCGGCACGATCTGGGTGGGCGGCAAGCTTGCAAAGCGCGGTGTGTTCACCACCTTGAGCACCTGCGTGCGCTCGGTCTCGCAGAGCTTGTTGCGGGGCGCCGGGCGCGAAGCCGTGGGGCGGCCATCGGCCTTGACAGCGCCACCCTGCGTCCAGCGTTGCAGGGTGCGCAGCGTCAACCCAAGCTCGGCACAGGCCTGCTGCCTGCGGGCACCGGCATGTACGGCTTCCTTGATCAGCGCGATGGCTTCATGGCGATCCGGGGTCGCGATCATTCGTCCTCTTTTTCCCCCCAGATCGCTTGCGCTTTTTTTCTTAGAGTCAGGAGTGCGGCGGTTTCGGCGAGCGCTCTTTCCTTGCGCCGCAGTTCCCGTTCAAGCTCTTTGTTGCGTTTCCTCTCGGTTGCGAGCGCCTCGCGAAGCTGCTTCGCCGGCACCATCGCGCCCAGGATCGCGCCTTCGGCCGCCTCCCGCCAGGCTTTGACCTCCTCAGGATATAACCCCTTCTTCCGGCAGTACTCGGAAAGCTCCGCTTCGTTGAGTGTGCCGGTCTCGATGACCACCGCGAGCTTCTGCGCGGCGGTGCGCTTCACGCCCGATGATTTCTTGCCGGATGGTGTCGATTTGCCTGCCACAGGCTGCCCCTCCTTCATGGCTTGTCTGCGCCAATCGTACAGCGACCAGGCGGAGATGCCAGTCTCTTGCGACAATTCCCGGATTGACAGGTCAGGCGATGCCAGCATCCGGCGGACCACCGACTCCTTACGCTCTGCTGCATACTGCGTCATGGTTGACTCCCTTTCGCCCCCTCAAGGTTAAACGAAGAGACGACAGGTATTCTGACAGCGGGGGCTTGTGCATAGCCAAACACGACTAAACCAATAATGACTACTGATATTCGTACCATGATTCTTATGCCCAACGATTGAGTTGAGCCGCGGCCAGCCAGGCGGGTGAACCTTTGACAGCGCGTTGCGCTGTCAAAGGCGTTGGCTCGAACGAATTGTTAGGCGATCGCATTTAGGGCCGGTCATCACATTTTAGGGACGGCGTTTCTGCGCACTGATCCTGGGCCCAAGACAGCAACTCTTGGTTTTTCTTTATGATTTCCTGCCACTCGGGATACCACGATGCGTTAGACTCCGTTGGTTGAAATTCTTTGGATTTGAAGGGTGGGTGTTCATTCCAATAGACGGCGACAGCGTTAAGAGTTCTAATTTCTACCTTCAGAAACTCACTGTTTTTGTTCGCACCTTGATATCGCCTGATGTGCGTAAGGTGGTCATCAAGATTGACATTCAGCAGCTTACGCAGGTCGGAGGTTTGACCTTTGTCCAGATAATGTAAATACGTAAGCGCGTTCATTGTGTTCTCAACGGCGTAGTCTTCGGGATCCGCTTGGGGCGTCGGATGTTTCGCTTTATAACAATACCCCCCGCCGAACCCCAGGGCGGCGACAAGCGCAACGACAACAACTGTTACTATCAGTCTCATAATCTCCTAACGTCAAAGTTCAGGCGCGTCGCCTGGAGCGTCTTGTTGGGCTGCATCTTCATGGAACAGAATGCTCATTATTGAAATACCGTTTGACTGAGGGAATCCAAAACAAACATGCGTATAGGAAGATTGCTGTTGCTGCTGCCTCGGCTAATAACTTTGTTTTACTTAATCCCGGCGAATATTTATGAATAGAAGGCAATAGTATCAGTAATGCTCCTGGAAGAAGTCCAGCAAGCACGATAAACCAGCGACCGGCACGGCTACGCGCCGCCATACCCCAAGCACCAATACCAATAAGGCTGATAAGCAGAGCGAATATCTCACCGATACCGGAAGACCAGAGCTCGGCATAAGAAACTGGCTGCCCATTAACGGTAGATGGAGACATCGGTAAAAGCAAAAGCACAAAAGCGATTGGAGAAACTACCATTCCGCCCCGACAATACATACGCAATAGAGCAGGCATTTCTCTTGTGTTTCGCCAACATTTTAATGTGTTTTCAATGATCCTCATTTAGCAGCCCAACGCTGAAATTGAGCGGCCTGCTGGGATTTCCGCACAGGTCCGCTCAAATGAAATGTTAGACAGTGATCGCTCATGGCGCGAAGCCTCCGATTGTCCACGTGGCGTAAGCAAATGTCCAAAGCAGAGGCTGGATGAAAGTTGCCAGAACCAGAATTCCTACCATCCCACGGAACCATAGCTTTTCCGACATTTGCCACAAGCAGGGAATGCAAAGACCAACAATCCCGTCAATCGGAATTTTCAGAAAGGCAATACTTCGCAAAGACAGGCCGACTTCATAGAGAATTTGATTGCTGTTTGAGATAATCGCCGCAACAATGAGAACCGATACAAACGCAATCGAGACTGGCGACCGAAGCAAAAACTTTGATCGGAAGCGACGAACCAGCGATACGCCCAAAAAAAAGCCAAACATCGCAGATACCAGCGAAAGAGCCAGTGGATAAAGTATTATCAGTGGGCGGATAGTTGTGTGATTGGGCATCACTGTCTAACAATTTAGCTGTGCCGCACCGGCCATGAAATTATCCGGAAACATGACACGTCGTCTCCGGCGTCGGCACCAGCGAATAGTTCAGCGGCGCCGCGCCAGCGAAGTTCGGTAAACCGCAGAAGATCTGGGAAGCAAGGTGTTGACTCATGGAAGCGAAGCGTACTTTCGCTGTCGCCGTCAACTCGTTGACGCGCAGCGCAACGAAGCTTCGCTTGATACCACGGTTTAAATTTTTGGTCCACGTTTTCTGTCGCATCATGCAACCAGTTTATCGGGCGCCTGCTGAACTATTATTCGGTGGCAAAAATGCCGTATAACACCGCGAGACGTGCCCAATACCATGGGAGAGGTTACGGTAACTCATTGATTCTTTAATATCGACTGAGTTGTTATACGTCACGGTTTTCCTGCAAACAAGCCATAAAGCAATCGGGTGACGATTGCAAGATAATCCAGCTTAATGACTGTCTCAATGACTGCTTAGCGCCAGGGATCTGACGGCCACCGCGCGGGCATCGAGCGTCCGCTCAGGCCGACTACTGCGCATTCAGAGTAATCCACCTGGCTGAGTGAGATGGGGGGGGTGCGGACAGAAACTTGGACTAACGGGGGGAGAAGTTAGCGACCTGCCTGATTTCTGCAACTCAACGTACGGTCAAATGGCTTGCAATCGCGCGACGCTGAACAGCAAATCAAGCCCATGCCGAAGAAGTTTGATGTCTTGCCGGATTCCGTTATCGATCACTTTTCGGCCACGCTGCCATTTGACTTAGTACGGCATTGCCGTATAATTAGTCCAATATGCTGACCGTCATAGAGACCCTAACCTTTATGCGACTGGTCGCTGACTATTGGACCGAGGATGACGGTGGTGGATCCGCTGCTTGGATCGCTCAGAACCCGGATGCCGGCGACGTCATTCCCGGATCGGGTGGTTGCCGGAAGGTACGCTGGGTGCGTAAGGGCATGGGAAAGCGCGGCGGCGTGCGGGTTATCTATTTTAACCGATTGGCGAACGGGGAAATCTGGCTACTCTTGATCTATGCAAAGAACGTTCAGGACAACATTCCCGGCCATGTATTAAGACAGATCAAAGAGGAGATTGAAGATGCCTAATTCGCAGAAAGAACTGCGTGAACGCGGTGCCAAGCGCAATCTCGGGCAGGAGCTGTTGCAATCCGTGCGCGAGATGAAGGCGGGTCGCCGCGGACGCGTTCGCAAAATCAAAGTGTCGGCCATTGTGTTGGCGCGGACCAAAGCTGGGTTGTCGCAGGCGCAATTTGCACAGTTGCTCGGCGTATCGGTACGGACACTCCAAGACTGGGAGCAGGGCCGACGCGAGCCATCCGGTGCGGCGAAGACTTTGATTCGTATCGCTGCGCGTCGTCCCGAGGTGCTCCGCGATCCTGCAATATTGTCGCCGCGGGCGGTAACATGAGATCGGTTCTGTGCTGTAATCTTGCTGTAATGACGCTGCATTTTGGTACGTTTGGGTATGCTTTGATGCATAGTGAAGCTACGTAAAATCATGCAGTTATATGTACTATGGCGCAGGGAAAAGTATAAAATAGGCCATTTCTAGGCCGGATGCGGATGACCCCCCCCACGCGCCTTCTTGCCCGTTCGTAGCAAGGTCGGCAGGGATTTTATCGCTTCGCCTGACTTCTCTTCAGCAACGCGCAACTCGTAGATGGTCTGCAGGTTCAGCCAGAACTGTGGGCTGGTGTGAAAGAAGTGCCCAAGCCGCAGGGCTGTATCCCCAGTAATGGCCCGCTGGCCGTTGAGGATTTCGGTGATGCGGTTCGCCGGCACACGGAGCTTGCGGGCAAGCTCCGCGGCGCTCATATCGAGCGCTTCAAGCTGCTCGGCGAGATGCTCGCCCGGATAAATTGCACTACGCGCCATGGTGTCCTCCTAATGGTAATCCACGATCCCGACGTTGCTCGGACCCTTCGCATTCTTCGGCCACTCGAAACAGATCCGCCACTGATCGTTGATGCGGATGCTGTACTGGCCCTTACGGTTGCCTTTCAGGGCTTCTAGCCGATTCCCAGGCAAATCGAGATCGAGCAGCGAGTTTGCAGCATCAAGTTGGTCCAGTCGCATCTCCGCCTTCCGCGCGATTCCGTCGAACGCCTTGATCCTCTTGCCTTCAGCAAAAGTGCGGGTCCGCTTGTCACGATAGGTGAGAATCACGCCTTCACACTCTAGCAAGAAGTACGCGATACGTAAAGCATATGCATATTCAATTTCCTGCCCGCGTAGTCCATCTCGCAGCCTGTCCGTGGCGTATACGTCATCACGCAGCCACCGGTGTATGAAACAGACCACGATAACGGGATACCCAGGCAAGCTGAATGGGAACCGTGCTTCGGTGTCCCGGCATTAATAGCCGAGGCACTCTGCCAATTTTTGCCAGATTATTCTCGGACATGATCGATTATCGGAGGTTTTCGTAGGACTGGCAGACTGAAGGGCGAGTCCCTTGTCGGTACCGATCTGCTGCAGTATGTTTTCGCCAAAGAGCGTGCGGTGTTCGTCGATCGCTGGGGATAGCGCCTGTTTGTCCTCCATGCGTACCGAGGTGCAGGCGAAGGCGATCAGGAAGTTGCCGCCGATGCGCCTAAGCTGGAACACAAGCCCGAACTCATGGGGGCGGCCCACCTTGCCCTTTTTGATGCACGCCACCGCTTGCGTGAAACGACAACCGCTTACCGGGCTTCACGGTGTGGGTGCGCACGAAATGTTCCACGTCCAGGAGATAAGGCCAGCCGTGCTCTTTGACTTCGGTGAGCGCACGGCGAATGTGCCACGGCAAGGCGCGAAGCTGCCGGGCACGAATGGATTCGTAGAATTGAATAACGGGGCGAAGGGGAGCAGGTGCCGGCGCGAGCCATCCGGGGCAGCGAAGACCCCAATTCATATCGCTGCGAGTCGTCCCGAGGTGCTCCGCGATCCTGAAATATTGTCGCCGCGTGCGGTAGCATAAGGTCGGTTCTGTGCTGTAATCTTGCTGTAATGACGCTGCAATTCGGTACATAACCGGCTTCAGATGGTCAAAAGTTTTTAGCGCCAACACTCCGGTCGGCTGGGGGGTGTCATAGACGAACGTCTCGGTCGACCAGCGACCGTGTCCATCCTGTTGCTTGATTGTCCGGATATAACCCGCGTCGCGCAGCTCCCGCAGCGCCGTCAGGATGGCGCCCCATCCCTCGCAAGCGAGGTCGGCGGCGGTCATCTGAAATCCGTCGGCATTGGACAGGAGGCGCACCAGCACCCCCGGGCCCGATAGGACAGCCGGTCATCCCGTGCCACGTCATTGCGGATCTGGGTGTAATGACGCTCGGGGCGGGGCGCGCGAATGATCCCGGTCATGGTCCCTTCGGCTCCGCACCCGCGGCCTGCGTGCCGGACGTCACCGGCCGACCCCCTCGAACAGATCCCCATGGGACGGAGTTCCTGGGCATAGGGGGAAGCGCCCTTTGTTTCGATGCGCCATGTATTCATTTGGCCCCGGAAATGCCAACCCGTGCGATGTAACCGGAGCGCGATTCACCGGCGCGCTTGGCGGCGTCATCGATCACACGCAGCACGCGCCGCGGCAACGTGATGTTGATGCGCTCGACCTTGTCGTCGATTTCGCTCAAGTCGACCTCCACGACCGCCCAGGTCCAGCCTTTCCACTGACGTCGCTTGGTGTGCTCTTCGAGCGGACGCGGCTCCGGAATCGGCTGCTTGTCGTCCAATAAGCCTTCCAGGTGCAAGAGGATCGCCTCTTTGGCGTTCATCAGTGCCTCGTCCAGCGTGTCGCCGGCCGAGAAACATCCCGGCAGGTCCGGAACGACCACGCCGTAAACGCGCTTCTTGTCGCCTTTCTCGATAGCCACGGGGTAATGCATGATCATCTCCTATTTCAGACCGGCCTGTTTTCGTATTGCCTTCAGCAACCCGATGCCGAGGTCTTTCTTCGGATGCGGAATAGTGACCGTGCCGGCCTTCTGGGGATGCTTGAACTGGTGATGACTGCCGCGGACACGGACGAGTCGCCAACCATATGCCTCCAGTTCCCGTATCAGCTCACGGCTGTTCATAGTGTGTATTATACACACTTAGTAACGCATCGCCACGGGATATTGCGGCCGACACGGGTCAGTGTGCTCAATGACGTGATGCAGTATTGCCCCGGAACGACGAAGCAAACATCTGCGTTTGGACAAGAGTTCTCCGCCGTATAATTAGTCCAATATGCTGACCGTCATAGAGACCCCAACCTTTGTGCGACTAGTTGCTGACTATTGTACCGAGGATGACTGTGGTGGATTTGCTGCTTAGATCGGCCAGAACCCTGATGACGGCGATGTCATTCCCGGATCGGGTGGTTGCCGGAAGGTACGCTGGGTGCGTAAGGGCATGGGAAAGCGCGGCGGCGTGCGGGTTATCTATTTTAACCGATTGGCGAACGGGGAAATCTGGCTACTCTTGATCTATGCAAAGAACGTTCAGGACAACATTCCCGGCCATGTATTAAGACAGATCAAAGAGGAGATTGAAGATGCCTAATTCGCAGAAAGAACTGCGTGAACGCGGTGCCAAGCGCAATCTCGGGCAGGAGCTGTTGCAATCCGTGCGCGAGATGAAGGCGGGTCGCCGCGGACGCGTTCGCAAAATCAAATCTTTGGGATCTGCTCGACCAATACCAGAAGGAAATCACGCCCGGCAAGCACGGGGCAGCGCAGGAGCGTTCAAAGATCGGCGTACTAAAGGGCCTGCCGCTTGCCCGGTTGAGCCTTTCGGCCATTAACGGTAAAGCGATGAGCCAACACAAGGAGGGACGCCAAAAATGGTCTCGCCTGCGACGATCAACAGGGAGCTGAATGTGCTCTCCCATGTTTTTGCTGTCGCTAAAAAGGAGTGGCACCTGCACCTTCCTTGGGGGAATCCTGTTCAGCTTGTTCGCCGCCCAAAGGCGGATGATAAGCGTGAGCGGCGACTTCGGGACACGGAAAAAGCGCGCATCCTGCAGGTCGCCCGGAGGGACCAGGGGGAACACATCTATGAGATCATCGTGCTTGCCCTGGAAACCGGTATGCGACGCGGGGAGATCGCGGCGATGAGATGGGAGCACCTGGACAAAAAGAACCATGTGCTGCTCATCCCCCAAACCAAGACCGGTGTCTCCCGAAAAGTGCCGCTATCGAGCCGGGCCATACGGGTATTCAAGGGCCTGCCCCGGCGGATCGACGGCGCGGTGTGGAACACCCGACCGGAAAGCATCAGCCGGGCGTTCGAACGTGCATGCACTCGCGCTCGTGCGGATTATGAAAACGAATGTGGTGCGGCTGGGGTCAGGCCGGATGGGCTGATACTCGTAGATTTACGATTTCACGGTCTGCGTCATGAAGCGACCTCCAGGTTATTCGAGAAGGGATTGAACCCCATGGAGGTCGCGGCCATCACAGGGCACAAGACACTCCAGATGCTGATGCGGTACACACATCTGCGGGCAGAAGATCTTGTGAAACGACTGGGGTAATCACGCGAACATTGGAGGATATGGTGATGACAAATAAGAACGACACCCCTCCGCGTTATCTATACCGGTTTGTTTGCTATGAACGCCTCTGCGACAAAGGCCCACTTTTTCCAGCTTTGAGCGGACCTGAAACGGGACCCATCTCAGTGGTGTCCTACCCCCGCGCTGTGGTCAACGGGTTTCATGGACCATAAGGTATGGGGGTTGATGCTGCTGGTGACGTTGCTGCATGGACCTGGAGTCCTCTCCGTGGACGCGGCGGTGAGCCGCTGGTGGCCGCGGCGGGTGAAACAGACCGCTTGAGTCATCCGGCTTCGGTCGCCGTGGGCGGACGGGCAGGGCAGGCAGGCCGTTCGCGAAGCGCGGTCCCGGCGACTGACCGGAAGGCGGATCGAAATCCGGCGCCGTGCCTGGGATTCCTGATCAGCTGCTGCCGTCCGGCGTGACCTGCGCGTGCCTGCCAAGTGCCAACCAGCTCTCTGGCGGTCCCGTGGCTGCGCCACCAGTTCCCATCTCGCACCAGCCCGGGAACCCGGCAACAGGAGGCTTTTCTGGCACTGCGCCGCGTTTCGGATCTGCGTGGCATCAGATTCCAGTTGAAAGCGAAGCGGGTCTATGCGCGCACCGCACCATCGGTCGCTGAAACGGTACCGACTGGTCGCGGTCGCGGCCACAGTACCGGCCACAGCCTCACCACGAACAAAAGCAACGCCAACCAAGCGAGACACGCACCGCCGAGCGCAAGCCAGCGCCACACCGAGAGGAAGCCGGAAACCAGCATCAGGAGTCCAGCGTGAGCCAAGCCGAGCTGAGTCCATGCCAGCCACCCGCCACGGATCGGGTTGCCGGTAAACCGCGGCAGCATGTGTTCGCCAAGCGCATAGACCATGAACGTAATGAACCCGAGCGTAAACAGATGCAAAGGCGCCACGCGCGCAAACCCCTGCAGGAAAAATGACCCCTTGACAGCAAGAAATCCTCCGGCCGCAACCAGATAGGCCAGCGAGGAATGCACCGCAACCCGCCCACTGGATCCCATGCTGAGCCCCACGTGGTGCGCCTGCGCCGCAGGCTTGGGTGGTGCCGCAGCGACGATGGCAAGCGCCTGCTGCCGGGTCTGCACGCCAATCGCGATCAGCGTCCCGTCGACCACCAGTGCCGGAATCGTCTTCAGACGTAACCGACTGACCAGTTCCCTGCCCTCGGGCTGGCCCATGTCCACAACATCGAATTCGAACTCACGTTCTTCCGACACCTCACGCCAGACTTTCTCGGCCTGATGGCAGGAGGTACACCAATCCGATACCAACAGCTGCACCTTCATGCAGGCCCTCCGGGCAGGGCACCTACGGCCAGCATCAATCCTGGCAACGCATGCACTGGACGTCGTAGCGATCTATCCATTTGCGCAATGCCTCTATCGCCGCCGCACCTTTGTGCAGGCGCGCCATCGCCGTGGAAGGGTCGTCTGGACGCATGACCACGAGCCAGGCGTCGCCATAGGGAGAAATGTTGACCAGACCGGGGCGATCCGCCACTTGGTCATTGATGCGCAGGATCTCACCGTCGAATGGAGCCGGTATGCCTCCGGCCCACTTTCCGGACTCGAGGCGTGCCACTGGCTTGCCGCTGTCGCGATGCGTTCCCGGCTTCTTGAAATAGATATACTGCACCCGACCGGCCATCGTCTGGGCGGCATCGGTGATGCCGAGCGTATAGACGCCATCGTCCTCTGGACGCACCCACACATAGTCCAGATCATAGTAGAGCCCTTCCGGCAATTCGCAGCCCCGGTATTCGACCATCGATCAGCCTGCCGGTCCGTGTATCTTCACGGTAAGCATGATGTTAAGCGCAAACATGCCGATGCCGGCCCAGCTCACTGCGCCTCCGATCAATACAAGATGATTGAATGTCATGACCCATCCCGCCGACATCAGCCACAGTCCGACATTGGAAACGTAAAGCTGCCAGTTCGCCAGGCGCTCAGAAAAAAGTGGATTGCCAGAGAAACGCGGCAGGACGTGCAGGCCAACGCCATAGATCATCATGCCGACAAAGCCGAGCAGCATGAGGTGCCCGTGCAGGCTCGCGACGTCGCCCGGAACCAGGCTCGGATCGTAAAGCCATGCAATGCCTACTAACCCACCGATCAGGGCGTAAACCAGGCTGAGGGTGACGAAAAGACGGTTTCGTTTATGCATGCCGAAACCCCGATTTTTGCCTACAATGGCGCAACCCAACCGCCGTCCGTTTGGACCTCGATTAAGACCAGAAGCAATGATGGGCAGTATAGCCGAATGAAAGCCGGGGTTAAACGAGCCGGCGAACTGCGGCGCGCGCTGCCTCCACCAGCGCTTTGAGCCCGAATGGATGGCCGTGGCTCGACTCCGCCCGCAATGGTTGCATGGCCGATCCGTCTGTCTTATTTTAGAATGTGTCAAACATCGCCGTGGCAGACGCGTCGTTTGCTTACGAACGATCTGCGTCTGCTGCATGGACGATGCGATGCTTTCTCTTCAACAGTGGTAATTGAATAAGGAGTGATTTGATGTCATTTGAACTGCCTCCGCTACCCTATGCCAAGAATGCTCTTGAACCGCACATCTCGGCGGAAACTCTTGAGTTTCACCATGACAAGCACCACGCCACCTATGTCACCAATCTGAACAAGCTGGTGGCCGGTGGTGAATTCGCGAATGCCTCGTTGGAGGACATCATCCGCAAGGCGCCAGCCGGCGGGATTTTCAACAACGGTGCCCAGGTGTGGAATCACACGTTTTACTTCGAATGCATGGGTCCGAAGGGCGATGGTGAACCCACCGGCGACCTGGCCAAGGCCATCGCCAAGGCCTTCGGGAGCTTCCCGGAATTCAAGGAAAAGTTTGCGACGTCCGGCGCGACCAACTTTGGCTCCGGCTGGACCTGGCTGGTCAAGAACGCTTCCGGTGGGCTCGAGATCGTCAATACCAGCAATGCGGGCAATCCGTTGCGCGATGGCCTTACCCCGCTGCTGACGGCGGACGTATGGGAACACGCCTACTACATCGACTATCGCAACGCACGCCCGAAGTACCTGGAAGCCTTCTGGAACGTGGTGAACTGGGGTTTCGTGGCGAAGAAGTTTGCTGCCTGAGGTCAGTGCCTGCCCGAGGCGGCAATCGGCGGCGGCGTCCACAGTGGGCGGAGCGGGCAGGGATGCCGCCGCCCGCTCCCCCAGGGGTGCCAGGCCAGGGTGTGCGGCCGCCAGCGCGCTCGCGAGACAGGCTAGGACGCGCTCCGACGCGCCTGCTGCCAGCAGACCGGGTCATCGAAGAGGCCCCGCCGGCGTTCACTTGCCTGCGGGCTGCGGTGGTTTGAGGGCCTGGGCGAGCTCATTCTTGTTGGTATATTGCATCATGCTTGCCACGTAGCGGATGACGTGCGGATCGGTGAAAAGCCCGCGTGCGGCGACGGCGCCCAGAATCTGGAATCCGAACCGGATGGAGGCGGGGCCCTCGTACTTGATCGCCTGTCTCGCCTGGGTGCGACAGGACACGACCAGGAGATGTTGAAACAGGGCTGCGGCCCTCTTGGTGATCACAGTCTGCTCAGCCTGTGGGACCTGCGCCAGCACACGTACCGCCGGATGCTGGTCGATGGCAACGAACATCCAGCGCATCAGTTCGGTTTTCTCGGCCGGCGTGGTCGACCGGACCAAACATTTTGCCAGGTCGTTGGCGAACGGGCCGGCGAGCGCCGGCGATGGACCGAGGCTGAGGGCGGCGGCAAGGATGCTCAGGACCGTCATGGAACGCATCGTGCAGATCTCCCGTTTAGGTTGTTTTCCCAGCATAGACCACGCAAGGCATCGGGTTGACGCCGGTCTTATATTTCGATAATAATGGAAATATGGAATTGTTGAATGCGGCAGAATACCTTGCCGCGCTCGGTCACGAATCGCGGCTGTCGATCTTTCGTCTGCTGGTGCAGGCCGGAGAGGAAGGGCTGAGCGCCGGCGTGATCGGGGAACAGCTCGGTCTGGCTCCTGCGACGCTCTCTTTTCACCTGTCGCATCTGGCGCGCACGGGACTGATCTTTGGCCGGCAGCAAAGCCGTTTCATCTTTTATTCGGTCGATTATGCGGTCATTGACACACTGTTTGCCTTCCTCCTTGAAGACTGTTGCCAGGGTAAGGCCTGCCTCCCGAAAACCGGGGCCGTCGGCGGCGCAAAGAGTCGCAGGCGGATGGTGCGCGCCGGGGCGGCGGGCCGGCCGGCGTGAGCCGCGGGGGGAGTGGGTACCGTGCATATCCGTAAATCAGCGCAGCCGGGCATTGCCGGCAGTCCGGTCAAGACCGTACTCGTGCTGTGCACGGGAAATTCCTGCCGTTCCCAGATGGCCGAGGCCATACTCAGGCATGAGTTTGGCGGGCGCGTCCGCGCCCTGTCGGCCGGAACGAGTCCGCAACCCAGGGTCGCGGACCATGCCATCGAGGCGCTGCGCCTCGCCGGTCTTCCGGCTGAGGGCCTGCATCCCAAGGATGTCGGTGCCGTTCTCGACGAACCCATCGATCTTGTCGTGACGGTGTGTGACAACGCCAGGGAGAACTGCCCGGTCTTTCCCCGCCAGGTGAAGACCGTTCACCTGCCGTTCCATGACCCGCACGGCGAACCGCTCGCGGGCTTTGTACGGGTGCGAGACGACATTCGTGCGCGTCTGGTTCCGGCCGTGCGTGCCGCACTCGCGCTTTCTTAGAAGGAGAAGCATCATGTCTGCACAATGTCAGCCAGCGGCCAGGGCGGGGTCCGCTACCGCCATGGGCGGATTCGAACGCTACCTGAGCCTGTGGGTGCTGCTGTGTATCGCGGTCGGCATCACGCTCGGGAAGCTTGCGCCCGGCCTGTTCCAGGCCATCGGACAGATGGAGCTGGCGCAGGTCAACCTGCCGGTCGGCCTGTTGATCTGGGTGATGATCATCCCGATGCTGGTCAAGGTGGATTTCGGGGCGCTGCACGAGGTGCGGCAGCATTTCCGGGGCATCGGTGTCACCCTGGTCGTGAACTGGCTGGTCAAGCCGTTTTCCATGGCATTTCTCGGCTGGTTTTTCATCCGGCACCTGTTTGCGCCCCTGCTGCCGGCCGATCAGCTGAACAGCTATATCGCCGGACTAATCCTGCTGGCTGCCGCCCCGTGCACCGCGATGGTATTTGTCTGGAGCCGCCTGTCGGATGGTGACCCGCTGTTCACGCTCTCGCAGGTGGCGCTGAACGACACCATCATGATTTTCGCCTTTGCGCCTATTGTGGCCTTGCTGCTGGGGATCTCCTCGATCACCGTACCGTGGAGCACGCTGTTCACCTCGGTGGTGCTGTACATCGTTATCCCCGTCACGCTGGCGCAGGTCTGGCGCCGCGCGCTGCTCGCCCGGGGACAGGAGGTTTTCAACCGGGCGATGACGCAGATCGGTCCCTGGTCGATGGTCGCGCTGCTCCTCACGCTGGTCCTGCTGTTTGCCTTCCAGGGTGAGGCAATCATGCAGCAGCCGCTCGTGATCGTGCTGCTGGCGGTTCCGATTCTGGTCCAGGTGATCTTCAATTCCGCGCTGGCCTACGGGCTCAACCGGCTTGCAGGCGAGAAGCACAACGTGGCCTGTCCGTCGGCTCTTATCGGGGCGTCGAACTTTTTCGAGCTTGCGGTTGCGGCGGCCATCAGCCTCTTCGGATTCCAGTCGGGCGCGGCGCTGGCCACCGTGGTCGGAGTGCTCATCGAAGTGCCAGTCATGCTGCTGGTGGTGCGGGTGGTGACGGCGACGAAGGGCTGGTACGAAAGACCGGGCAGCACCTGAGTTGATGGGTGCCAGAGCGATCCGCACCGGCTCCTGACCGGACCCTTGTGCGCTGGTCCTGTCCGGCTGTCGCCGTCAGCCGGACAGCGCCTGGGTAAGCGCCTGGCGAAAGACTTCCGCCGGCTGACCACCCGAAACGAGGTGCTGGCTGTCGATGATGACGGCCGGCACTGAGTGAATCCCGGCATCCACGTAATAGGCCTCGACCCGGCGCACCTCGCTGGCGTATTCGTCGCTTTCCAGGATCGCGCGCGCCCGGGATGCATCGAGACCGGTCGCAGCGACGAGCCGCAGCAGCGTTTCGTGCGACGAAGGATTTTCTCCGCGGACAAAATAGGCCTCAAAGAGCGCTTTCTTGAGGACGCGCTGCAGACCGGGAGTTTCTGTCGCCGGCAGCCCGGCCCAGTGAAGCAGGCGGTGCGCGTCAAAAGTATTGTAGATGCGCTGTCTGCTCTGCCACTGAAACCGGAATCCGGCGGCCGCTCCGCGTTCGCTGAGAACCTTCTGTGCAGCGGTCAGTTGCGCCAGGTTCGACCCGTATTTCTGTGTGAGATGCTCGACGATATCCTGACCTTCGGGAGGCATTTTAGGGTTGAGTTCGAACGGCTGAAAGCGGATATCCGCCGTGACCTGATCCGTCATGCCAGAGAGGGCCTGCTCCAGCGAATACAGACCGATGACGCACCAAGGGCAGGAGACGTCCGAGACGAAGTCGATGGTGAGGGTTTTGACCATAGTGGCTCGCATCCGCGCTGTCCGAGCAGCATGCCGCGCCGTGGCGTGAAAAACAACATTACGGCTGCGGCCAGGGTGTCGCGGGGGGGCGCAGTACGGCCGGAAGCGCCGGTAATTGTCGTGTGGTGGCCGGGGCGGCGGGTTTGTGCTACAGTGCGTGCCGTTTAGCGGTGACCCTCTAGTTTTTCCGGCGGCCAGCGCCGCAATCATTTCCGTCAATCCATCATCGGGTCTGACAGGGGCCTTCAGTGGCCACCGGACCTGCAGGAGTCTTAATGTTATTTTCTGATCTTGGCCTGCGCGCCGAGTTGCTCCAGGCTGTTGCCGAGCAGGGCTATCTTGAACCCACGCCGATCCAGCAGCAGTCTATTCCCCCGATCCTCGAGGGTCGGGACGTCATGGCGGCCGCCCAGACCGGTACCGGCAAGACTGCCGGATTCGTGTTGCCGCTGCTGCAGCGGCTTGCCGGCGGTACCGCACCGCCCGGACCGCGCCGGGTACGCGCGCTCATTCTCGCGCCCACCCGTGAACTGTGCGCCCAGATCAGAACGGGCGTCTCGGGCTATGGGCAATTCATGAAATTACGGTACGCCGCCGTATTCGGCGGGGTCGGAATGCAGCCGCAGGTCAACGCCCTGCGTGGCGGCGTGGATGTGCTGGTGGCAACCCCGGGGCGACTGCTCGATCACCTTTCCCGGGGCACGGTCGATCTGTCGCGGGTCGAGATCCTGACGCTCGATGAAGCGGACCGGATGCTGGACATGGGGTTCATCGTGGATATCCGCCGCATCCTCGCGAAGCTGCCGACGCGCCGTCAGAGTCTGCTGTTCTCGGCCACGTTTTCGGGGGAAATTCGGGAGCTCGCACGGAATCTTCTGAAGGATCCCGTGCTCATCGAGCCGCCACAGCGCAACCGTGCCGCCGACCTCGTGACCCAGGTGGTACATCCGGTTGCCCAGGAGCGCAAGCGTGAACTCCTGACGTTCCTGATCAGCGAGGGCGCGTGGCGCCAGGTGCTGGTGTTTACCCGCACCAAGCACGGGGCCGACCGTCTGGCAAGACAGCTTGAACACGATGGTATCGACGCCGCTGCAATTCACGGGAACAAAAGCCAGGGGGCACGCACGCGGGTATTGCAGCAGTTCAAGTCCGGCGAGGTGCGGGTGCTCGTGGCCACGGATATCGCCGCGCGCGGCATCGACATCCAGGAATTGCCGCATGTGGTCAATTTCGATCTGCCCCAGGTGGCTGAGGATTACGTCCACCGCGTGGGCCGGACCGGGCGGGCGGGTAATGAAGGGCGGGCACTGTCGCTGGTGTCACAGGAGGAACAGTCGCTGCTGCGTCAGATCGAGCGTCTGCTGAAGCGCCAGCTGCCCAGAGAGACGGTATCAGGCTATGAAACGGGACGCTCCGTGAGCGGTGCGACGGCAACCGGTGCCGCGCGGGAGGTCAGGTCGGCGCCAGCAGAGCGGGCAGGGCGCTCGGGCGCGCGTTCCGCCGGGAACGACGCGGCCCGGCACCGCCGTCCTCGTGGATCGGCTGCACCGGGCCGGCGGTCCGCCGCGCGCTGACCGGGTTCGGGGCGCTGCGGCTTACGCCGCAGCAGCCCCGGCCCGGCGCCAGTTCGCGAACGGCTTGGTGACGATCCACAGATAGGCGAAGATGAACGCGTAGATGATCACGTTGCCGAGCACATTGCCGCGCACTCCGGTGCCGGCGGCGGTGTAGGGTCCGCCCCAACCTTCGGCAGTGACCCACACCGCGAGCGAGTACAGCGCACCCACCGGGACGAACAGCTTCAGTGCGCGACCGCTCAGCAGACTCGCTGCGATCAGCGTCTCGATCACCGCGGTCGCGATGGCGACCGGCATGGGTCCGATGAAGCGCACGATGGCGATCACCACCCCGATGAACGCCGCGATCCATGCCGGTTGACCCTGGGTGGCCGGTGTGAGCTGGTCCATGAAGTGGGTCAGAAAGTAGGGCTGCCACTTCAGGATCGCGTCAAAGGCCCACAGCAGACCGAAGAGTATCCGGCCCACCGCGAAGCTGGCGTCCGGTCCCGGCGACTCGGCGGCTGCAGCCCCCGCATCCGTCACGGACAGGGCGCTTAGCACGAAGAACAGCGCCAGCATGTAGTTCACAAACACCCCGGGATCGGTCTGGCCGCCGGCGTAGGGATATCCCAGGGAATCAAGCGTCGTCCAGCAAAACAGGCTGTACAGAATTCCGAGCCAGCAGAACAGCCGGACCCGCAGACCGAAGAGCAGCGAAATGGCCAGCAGCAGATCGATGGCCACCATAAGAATGGCGACGGTATGGGGTTCCAGCACGTTGATGCCGTGGATGACCGCGGTCAGGTAGGATTGCAGCCAGGTCGGGGCGTGGGCGACAGGCTTGGTGTACGCATGGAGCAGATTGGCGGCCCCTTTGTCATGGGGTGCGAGCAGCCAACCGCGCAACTGAAACCAGGCATTGAGCAACCAGATCGCTCCCAGCAGCCGGCGCAGCCAGGCGAAGGCTGCGTTGTCACTGACGGCGGCAGGGGATGGGGCAATGGACTGCTGGGCTGGCGTATTCATTAGATGTTGTTCCGGCCTCGGTTTATTGTCAGGGATGCGGACTGACCGGCACACCGCAATCCAGTGGTCCCGATGCGTTTTGGGAACCCCGTCTGCTGGTATCGTGCACCGTTCAGTTGCGGATTGGACAGATTGTCCGGACTTCGGTTCGATTTTACCTTGTGGGGCCTTGGTTGCTACCCTTATTTTTCCGTGCCGGAACCTGGCGGGTGGCGCCCTCGGTAGAGTCCGCAGCTGTTGGCGCTGCACCGGGCATATGCGAGGCGAGGCGGAGCGGGGCATGGCAGACAGGGTGGCGTGGGAGTCGGCATGACGGCAGGTTTCCGCAGAGAGGGGTTGTGGAGTGGCATTTCGGTCTGGGGTCACGTCTGCCGCGGGCCACGGTCGCCTGGCCGTCCGGTCCGCCAATTCCCTGTCCAGTCCTCCGGTGGCCACGGTGACAGCGGGGTTCGCAGCGGTGGATGACGGACTTTTCCGCAGCCTTGAAGCGGGAGCGACTGTCATCGCGCGCAGCCACCGCCAGCTGCGCGCATTGCAGATTGAGTACGGCGCCGGCATGCTCGGGTGCGGACGAGGCGCGTGGCCCACTCCGGACATCATTTCCTGGGACGGCTGGCTTCAGCGCTGCTGGATGCGCTGGCAGGACTCCATGCCCGCCAGCCAGGGCGCGCTGGCGCGCATGCTGCTCAGTACGGCCCAGGAACGCCGGCTGTGGGAACGGCTGGTCGGCGCCGGCCATTCCTTGCTGCAGGTCGAGACCACAGCGGCGACGGCGGCTGAAGCCTGGGAGCTGAGCTGGAGCTGGGGAGTGCCGATTCCGGTGCCGGACGATGCGCCGAACGAGGACGTCCGGGCGTTTGCGGTCTGGGCCCGCCGCTTCGCGCAGCGCTGCCGGCAGGAAGGCTGGCAGGATCGCGCACGACTTCCCGATGTGCTCCGGGACGCCTACGACGCCGCTGAACTCGACGCCCCGCCGGAACTGGTTCTTTATGCCTTCGATGAGTTGACGCCCCAGCAGGAAGGACTGATCGAGGCGGTGCGGCGATGTGGCAGCGCCGTGCGGCACTGGCGCGCTGCTACCGTCGAGGGAAACGTGACCAGGCATGCCCTGCCCGCTGCGGCAGAGGAGATCGCCGCAGCTGCGAGCTGGGCCCGCGACCAGTGCGAGGCGGGGTGTACGAAGATCGGCGTCATCGTGCCCGATCTCGGTACCCGGCGCGCCCAGGTGTTGCGCATCTTCGAGGATGTATTTGTGCCGCAGGCCGTGCTTCAGAACGAAGCGGCCCGGCCGTTCAACGTCTCCATGGGCCTGCCTCTGGCCGCTTACCCTGCCGTATCCACCGCTCTCGGTCTTCTGGCATTCGGTCGCAACGGACTGGTCTGCGAGGAGGTGGGCAGCTTGCTGCGATCCGCATTCGTGGGGGAGGCGCAGGCGGAGCGTTCGTCGCGGGCGCTGCTCGATCTGGCCTGCCGCGAGGGTGAGCCGCTGGTGCGTCTGACGGACGTGCTGCGGATCGCACGGGCGACCGATGGCGCCGGACGGCCGCGGGCGCATGCATCACCCGCACTGGCGACCCGTCTCGAGGCGCTGCGGGCGCTGCTGCACCGGTTGCCGGCGAAACAGGCAGCGAGTGCCTGGGCGGAACAGTTTGCGGCCGCGCTGAAGACGATGGCTTGGCCTGGGGACCGCAGCCTCGATAGCGCGGAATACCAGCTTGTGGAGGCGTGGCGCGAATTGCTGGCGGAGTTCTCCTCGCTGGACCGGGTGGCGCCGGCGCTTGGGTACGGTGATGCGCTCGAGGTTTTGCGGAGGATGGCGGGCGAGCGGATTTTCCAGCCGCAGACGCCGGAAGTGCCGGTCCAGATCATGGGACTGTTCGAGGCCGAAGGACTGGCTTTCGACCGGCTGTGGATCACGGGACTGCATGACGGGGTCTGGCCGCAGGCGCCGCGCCCGAATCCGTTTGTCGATCTGCGACTGCAGCGGGCGCGGGGTCTGCCTCATTCCAGTGCTGCGCGGGAATATGAATTTGCACGTGCGCACACCGCCGCGCTGCTGCGCTCGTCGCCGCAGGTCGTGGTGAGTCATCCCTTGCGTCACGAGGATGAGGATCTGCGCCCCAGCCCTCTCATCGCGCAGTGGCCGCTCACGCCCGCCGCCGCGGCGGATCCGGTTGCCGCGTTCGTGCGCAACATGCACCAGGTCCGCCCGTCACTGGACGTGTTCGCCGACGAGCGTGCACCGGCTATTACGGGAACGCTGCGGGCGCCGTTCGGTACCGGCATATTTCGCGACCAGGCAGCCTGTCCGTTCAGGGCGTTTGCTCGCGGGCGGCTTGGTGCCCGCACCCTGGTGCGCCCCGAGCCGGGGCTCGACCCGCGGTCCCGCGGCATCCTGCTGCACGATGTCATGGGACGGCTGTGGGCCGAGTTGCGTTCGCGCGACGGACTGGTCGGACTGGATCCGCAGACGCTCAATGACAGGGTTGAACGGGCGGTTGCGGGCGCTGTGGTCCGCATGGCGCAGGAGAGACCCCAGACCATGACCGCGCGCTTCCGCCAGCTCGAGCAGGAGCGGCTGGCGGCGCTGGTGAGCCAGTGGCTGGAACTCGAAAAGACGCGCCCCAACTTTACGGTGCTCGCTCCGGAGCGGCAGCAGACTGCGAGCTTCGGCGGCGTCAAGGTGAACATTGTTCCGGACCGCGTGGATGAGATTGACGGCGGCGCACGGGTGGTGATCGATTACAAGACAGGCGAGCCGCAGCTGGCCGGCTGGTTCGGGCCCAGGCCGGACGACCCTCAGCTGCCGATCTACGCCCTGACCCAGGATCGGGTCGCGGCGCTCGCTTTTGCCAGGATCCGGGTGGATGGAATCGGGTTTCTGGGGATAGCGCGTGACGACGGCATTGCCCCCGGCATCCGGTCCCTGGCGGACACGAAGCTCGCAGCCGATTTCAGCTCATGGGACGATCTGCTGGCGAGCTGGCGTACCACGCTGGAGGCGCTCGGCCGCGACTTCCTCGGTGGCGACGCTGCGGTTGCGCCGAAGGACGGACACGATACCTGCCGCAACTGCGAGATGGGACCGCTGTGCCGCATCGCCGCGGAGGAGCCGCCGGTAACGGACGATGCTGGAGACGGGCATGGGTTCTGATACGGAACTGGCGGACGCTGGCGCGCGCGAGGAAGCGCTTGCGCCCGATCGCTCCTTCATCGTGCAGGCGCCTGCCGGCTCTGGAAAGACGACGCTGCTGACCCATCGTGTGCTGCGGTTACTGGCGATCGTGGATCAGCCGGAGGAGGTGGTGGCGATCACGTTCACGCGCAAGGCCGCCGCCGAAATGCGCAACCGGATTCTGGGCGCGCTCGATGCGGCCCGCGGCCCGCGTCCGCAGGATCCGGCAGTATTGCGGACCTGGCAACTGGCATCCGCCGTGCTGGCGCGCAACGATGAACGTTCTTGGAATCTGACCGATAGCCCGGAACGGCTGCGCATCGGTACCATCGATGCATTCTGTGCCGCACTTGCCCGCCAGATGCCTGTGCTCTCGGGTCTCGGGGTCCTGCCCGAGGTGGTCGAGAATGCGCAGGATCTCTACCGCGAAGCGGCGCAGGCACTGTTTGCACACCTTGAAACGGATGGGCCGGCCAGTGCTGCGGTGGAGCGCCTGCTGCGCCATCTGGACAACAATCTCCCCAGGGCTGTAGAACTGGTTGCCGCCATGCTCGGGCGGCGGGACCAGTGGATGCGCCATCTCGGAGGTGGCGCGGAGCCGCAACGGGCGGTTATTGAAAAAGGTCTCGCGCGGGTGGTTCAGGACGCGCTCGCCGCGCTACGGACAGCCATTCCGCAAGACGCGGTGCCCGAGATGCTGTGGCTGGCGCGCTACGCGGCGCACAATCTCAAGTTGCAGGACGGGACCTCGCCCGTGTGCTGCTGCGGCGACCTGGAGACGCTGCCGCCGCCGCTGCCCGCGGATGTCGAGATCTGGCGCGGGCTGCAATCGCTGCTGATGACTGACGGAGGCGATTGGCGCCGCAGGGTCGACATCCGGCAGGGTTTTCCCGCGGCGGGCGCGGGCAGTTCCGCCGAGCAGACGCTCAGGAAAGATGCGAAGCGGCGGTACGAGCTGCTGATCGGGCGACTGCGGGACGTGCACGGCCTGGGCGAGCGGCTGGCGCTGCTATCCCTGCTGCCGCCGCCGCAGTATACGGATGCGCAGTGGGCCGTGGTCGAGGCGCTGTGTGTGCTTCTGCCGCTCGCAGTGGCCGAGCTGCTGCTGATTTTCGGGCGCCGACAACAGGCCGATTTCACGCAGATAGCGTGGAGCGCGCTGCAGTCGCTGGGCCGTCCCGGTGAGCCTACGGATCTGGCCCTGGTGCTCGACTACCGTATCCGTCATCTGCTGATCGATGAGTTTCAGGATACGTCGGTGAGCCAGTTCGAGCTTGTCGAGACCCTCACGGCCGGTTGGGAACCGGATGACGGGCGGACGCTCTTTGTCGTCGGCGATCCCATGCAGTCGATCTACCGGTTTCGCCAGGCGGAAGTGGGACTGTTTCTGCGGGCCTGGCGCCGTGGCATCGGTGGAGTCCGCCTCAAGCCGCTCGCGCTGAGCGTAAACTTCCGGTCACAGAAGGGTATCGTCGACTGGGTTAACAGCGCATTCGCGTCGCTGTTTCCGTCGCAGGAGGACATCGCCACCGGGGCGGTGACCTATTCGCCGTCGGTAGCCTGGCATGCGCAACGCGGCGCGCCGGCGGTGGTGGTGCATCCGGCGATAGGGCGCGATGATGTGGCGGAGGCGCAAGCCGTGACTGCGCTCATTGCCCAGGCGACTGCAGACGACGGGCGCCAGACCATTGCCGTGCTGGTGCGCTCCCGCAATCATCTCGTTGAGATCGCACCGCGACTGCGGGCGGCGGGCCTGCGTTTCCGTGCCGTGGAGATCGAGGCGCTCGGCCACCGCAGTGTCGTGCAGGACCTGCTGGCCCTTACCCGGGCGCTGGCTCATCCGGCAGACAGGCTCTCCTGGCTCGCGCTGCTGCGCGCTCCATGGTGCGGGCTGGTGCTCGAGGATCTGGAACGGCTTGTCGGGGCCGATCACATCACTCCTGTGTGGGAACTGCTGTGCGATTCCGCACTCTGTTCCACCCTCAGTGGCGATGGCCGTGAACGGCTTGGGCGCCTGCGCGACGTGCTCGTCCGTTACCTGCCGCGGGTCGGCCACGAGTCGCTCAGGCGATGCGTGGAGGGCGCGTGGATCAGCGTGGGCGGCCCTGCCTGCTGCGCCGATAGCACGGATCTTGCCGATGCCCTGGTGTACCTTGACCTCCTCGAAGAATGCGGCGCGGGCGGAGAAGTTCCGGAGTTGGTAGGCCTGTCTGAAGAGGTTGACCGGCTGTTTGCGCTGCCGGACCTGGGTGCCGACGAGCACCTGCAGCTCATGACGATTCACAAGGCCAAGGGGCTTGAGTTCGACATCGTGATCGTGCCCGGCCTGGGAAGGATCCCCCGCGTGCCGGATCCGCCTCTGCTTGCATGGGCGGAACGCCCGGACGCGAGCACCGGCGGGGCTGATTTGCTGCTCGCGCCGATACGGGCCAGTGGCAGCGATTCGGACTCGATCTCCGGGTACCTGAAAAGCTTTGAGCGGCGCAGGGGGACGCACGAGGACGGCCGTCTTCTCTATGTTGCGGCAACGCGCGCCCGGGAGCAGCTGCATCTGTTCGGTCACACCGCACTGGACGATCAGCAGCCGGAGCCGCGCCTGAAACTGCCCGACCGCAGGTCCCTGCTGCATCAGCTGTGGCCGGCGCTGCAAGCGGAGTACGAGCGGACGTTTACCGGGCGGAATCCATGCGCGTCACGCCCTGGACCGGCGCCGGACGAGGCCCGTTCACCGGTACTCCTGCGCCGCCTGCCGCTCGCCTGGAAGCTTCCCGGCCCACCGCCACCGGTGAACTGGACGGGCGGTGTGGCACCGCTCCAGGAGGTGGGTGTGGCGCGCGTCGAATTCGACTGGGCCAGGGAGACGATCCGGCATGTGGGTTCGGTGATACACGCGTTGCTGCAGCAGATCGGGCGTGAGGGTATCCAGGCCTGGAGCGCTGATCGCGTACGGGCGCTGCGGCCGCTCATTGCTGTGCGGCTCGCGCAGGCTGGAGTGCCTCCACCCCAGATCGATGTGGCGGTCCGGCGCAGCGAGGCCGGGCTGCTCGGCGTGCTTGCCGATGAACGCGGGCGCTGGATTCTCGATCCTGGTCATCAAGATGCCCGCTGTGAATACGCGCTCAGCGCCAACATCGAGGGCGCGTTGCGCAATGTGGTGCTGGACCGCACGTTTGTCGATGCCGAGGGGCAGCGCTGGATCATCGACTACAAGACGAGTGCGCACGAAGGTAGTGGTGTGGACGAGTTTCTCGATCGCGAGCGTGAACGGTATCGGCCGCAGCTGGAGCGCTATGCGCAGATCCTGGGCAGGATGGATCCGCGCCCGCAACGGCTTGGTCTGTACTTTCCGCTGATGCGCGGATGGCGCGAATGGTCTCCGGGCGCAGATGCGCCCGGAACCCGCGCACCAGGTCCGTTGCCCGCGGACGCTGGTGGTGATCCGGATTGATGCCGCATCGGGGCGCGGGCTGACTCCCGCCGGAGTCCCGCCGCACGGGGTGGCCGTGGGCCTTTCGGTTCTCCGGGAGGGCGATAAAAAAATATTCCAGACGGATAACACTGTGCGCCGCGAGTTTTCAAAACGAGATGCCGACCTGGACGCCGCCTCGCCTCGCGGCATTTCGTGCCGCTCAATGCGGTCGTTTTCCGTATTTCGGGTGTACTTCTGCTGCTTTCATGGCCAAGGCGTGGACTCACGCCGGGCAAGTGCGTCCAATGCAGCCGCTTGAGAGCCGTGGTGTTGAGCCGTAACCGCGCATCGACGCTTCGGGTGCCGGGACGGAGCGTACCGTCTGCGACCCAGGGACGTTCGCCGTCCGCGTGAGGCGGGAGGTGTCAGGCTGCGCAATCACGGCCGACCCAGATTCCGGTACGGCAATGGCTCTGGACCCAGTTGTCGAAATCGCAAGCGTGCATGGGGCGCGCCACGTAGTAGCCTTGAGCAATATCACAGCCGAGCTCTGCGAGTCGTTTCCAGCTGTCCTTGCTCTCTATGCCTTCTGCGATCACGCGCAGTCCTAGATCATGCGCAAGCACGATCGTGGAGCGGACGATCAGCGCTGCGTCCTCACTCGCCAGCATGTCGATCACGAAGGACTTGTCGATCTTGATGGCGCTCACCGGAAGGTTGTTCAGGTAGCTCAGCGATGAGTAGCCGGTACCGAAGTCGTCAATGGACAGCGATATGCCCATGTCACTGAGGCGGGTGAGCACATCGAGTGCCCCGGCCGGATCCTCCATGATGGCCGACTCCGTGATTTCAAGTTCCAGCTGTCCACAATCCACTCCGTGCTTGCTGACCAGCTCGCTGATCCGGCTCAGCAGTGCCGGGTCGCGCAGATTGCGTGCCGAGAGGTTGACCGCGACCGGAACCGTGAGGCCTGCCTGCGACCAGGCCTGCAGCTGCCGCATTGCGGTGTCGATCGCCTTGTAGGTGAGTGGCCGGATCAGCCCGGTATGCTCGGCCAGGGGTATGAATTCACCGGGCGTGACCGGGCCGTACTGCGGATTGGTCCATCTGGCGAGTGCTTCCACCCCGCACAGCTGTCCGGTCTTCATGTCGATCTTGGGCTGGTAGTACTGCAACAACAGATCGGTGTCGATCGCACGCCGCAGCTCGGAGGCAAGCGCCAGGCGCCGCGGGCTGTCATCGTCCAGATCCTGTTCGTAGATCGCGTAGCCGCTGTCGGAGCGCTTGGCGCGGCGCACCGCCAGGTCGGCGCGCCGCAGGAGCAGGTCGATCTGGGCACCGTGCTGCGGAAACTGGACGATACCGATGCTGGCGCTGATGTCGAGCGACAGGACTCCGCTGGTATAGGGTTGCCGCATAATCTCCAGAATCTGCTGGGCAGTCGCCACGGCATGATCCAGGCCAGATTCCGGCAGCAGCAGCGCGAACTCATCACCACGCATGCGCGCCACCATCTCGCTTTCCGGCAGGGTTTTCCGGATGCGGTGTCCGATTTCTGTGAGCAGCGTGTTCCCGTGCTCGATGCCCACCGCGTCATTGATCTCGCGGAAGCGGTCGATATCCAGGATCAGCAGCGAAAACGAAGCCCGGTCCCCGGCGGCATCGGCTTCGTTCAGCATTTGCTGCAGGAACTCGGCGAGCCGGGCATGGTTGGGCAGGCCGGTCACGCCGTCATAATAGGCCATGCGCCAGATCGTCTCGTGGGCCTTGTGGCTCTCGGTGCGTATGCGTACTGTACCGATGCCGAAGGCGAGATCATCGGCCAGCTCCGTGAGCAGGTCCACTTCCCTGGGGCCGAAGGCGTCCGATTCCGCCGAGTAGATCGTCAGGGCGCCGATGACCTGTCCGTGTACGCGGATCGGCAGGCCGATGCAGGCCTGATAGCCGCGTTTCAGGGCATCCGCCCGCCACGGCCCGAAGCGTGCGTCGCCCAGCACATTGTGGACCACGCACGGAGCGCCGGTACGGATGGCCGTGCCCGCAGGTCCGCGGCCGCGTTCGTTGTCACCCCAGCTGAGCCTGAGGCTGTCGAGATAGCCCTCGTCGAATCCGGCCTGGGCGGCCGGCCGGATGGTCTGGGCCGTGTTGTGTTCGATGTACCCGACCCACGCCAGACGATAGCCTCCGGTCTCGACGATCACGCGGCACATGCCTTCGAGCAGCGAGGGCTCGTCGATGGCCCGCACCAGCGTGCGGTTTCCGGACCCGAGGGTGAGCAGGGCGCGGT
This sequence comes from Pseudomonadota bacterium, assembly GCA_021785515.1. Classification (GTDB taxonomy): domain Bacteria; phylum Pseudomonadota; class Gammaproteobacteria; order Acidiferrobacterales; family UBA6901; genus JAJYCY01. The sequence goes on from JAJYEX010000004.1 coordinate 52,368, forward strand.
TGATCCGCTTCAGTTCGCGGTTGGCGGTGTCAAGCTCATCTTTGTGGTGCTGGAGTTTTTCCGCCAGGTTGTCCAGGGCGTAGGCCACGTGACCGAAGTCGCCATCGTCGTAGCCGAGGCCGGTGCGTGCAGCCATGTCTCCGCGGGCCAGACGTCCGGCCGCTTTGCTGATGGCGCGGGCACGGCGCAGGATCAGGGTCTTGGCGCCGATCCAGGCGGTGGCAAGTGCCAGCAGTGCCACCATCGCGAACAGCTCGAGGTTCTGCAAATAGATGCGATTGGCGGGAGCGAATGCCAGGGTCTTGGGAATGCTTGCGACGACGTACATGCCGTTGTGCGCGCCAATTTCGAGCGGAGCGAATCCATAGAGTCGGGTTGCGCCACCGGGTCCGGCGAGTTCAGTGGTGTCCGCCCGGCGGCTGCGCATCAGCAGGGACATCAGGGGCGTACCGGCCAGGGACCGCCCGGTCTGTCCGCCGGATTTCGGTTCACGGGCCAGGATGGTGCCGTGCGGGTCGGCTACCGTAAGCGTCGATCCCGGAACGAGCGGGATCCGGTGGACGAGACGGCGGATCCAGCTCGGGTCCACGGCGGCGAATACGACCCAGTCGTCATGGCCTCCGGGGCCCATCGCCGGTATGGCGAAATTCACCGAATTTCTGCCGGTAATCCGTCCGGTCTGGAAGTTGCCGATCGCAAGACGGCCGGTTTTCAGGGCCCGGCGGAAATAGGCGCGATCGGCGATGGAGACCGGCCCGGCAGTCGGAACGGCGCTGCACAGGACGCGGCCGTTAGCGGCAGCAATGCCAATGTTGATATAGGCGGGTTCGTTTCTAAGAAGCCCGGCGAGTTGCCGGGAGCAGTTGCTGAGGGGCGCTCCGCTGGGCGTGATCATCAGCTGTGATAGGGTGTGCAGCAGCTCCTCAGTAGCGGTCACCAGCTGAGACTGCTCGAGTTCCGCGATGCGGGCGGTCTGCAGTGCCTCCCCTTCGGCATCACGTACCGCAAGCCGGCGCTGGGCGGAAGCCGCATGGATCATCAAGCCGGTGGCTGGCAGCAGAATCAGCAAAACCAGCAGCAGCAGGTAGGTGCGTAAGGACAGGGATCGCAGCGACCGTATCATTGCCATAAAATCCCTTTTTGCAATGGGATAATGTTCCGGGAATCCCGTGCAAGTTTGATACCATGACTCTGGGTATACCGTGGCCAACCGGTACCGTCTTGCTCCTGCCGGCCTTATATCCGGCGGGAGGTGGATGTAACTACCCGATTATCAAGTCAATACTCTCGTCGGGTTGTGGCGCCCCCCGTCGATAGCCGGCCTGCTGCCAGGGGGAGAAACGATTTGTTCCCGTAAGAGTCTAGTATCTATTCGACAAAAAAAGGAGGTTTCCGTGCCAAAAAACAGCTGCCATCCGGTCTCTGCCCATCGCCGGCTAAGACGCCCCGACTGGTATGTATCCAGCCTCATGATGGATCGGGCGCTGGACGCCATTCTGCGGCGCATCCGGCTCGACCGTGGTCACGACATCCCCTATCTGGCCGGCTACAGCCTGGATGGCCGGACGATTTATATCGATCGCCACCTGCCGGAGGTTTTCAACCACCAAGGTCGCAAGATCGCAGTCGACCGCTACTTGATCCTGCACGAAACGGTGGAAAAAACACTTATTGATGAGCTCGACCTGCATTATCTCCACGCCCATCAGATAGCGACGCGGGCGGAAGAAGCCGCGGTGCGTGCTGACCGTATCCTGTGGAGCGCCTATGACCGTTTCATGCAGCGCTACGTCAAGGACATCGGTGATGAGCGGCTGACCAGAGTGCCCGCGGATCTGGATCTGAAGCCCTACCGGGATGAGCACGACCAGGACCTGATCCTGCGCATGGAGGCCGCCGAAGGCACGGGCGGGCGCAAGCCCGCGGTCCGGAGCCGGACTCCGCGACGTCGGGCCCGCAGTCCGAAGTAGTCCGCCGGTTGTCCCGACCTCGCTCTCATTCGGGGCGCGGGCCGGTTTGCAGTGCAGGATATTCCCGCGCGGGATGTACTGAATGGCGTTTTGCCTGCACGCGCGCAAAGCTGTTAAGATGTGGCGCGCAGTGACTAAGCTAAGCTGCTAATCCGAAAAAGATATATTCGGGTGATCTGGAAAAGATATCGTTGAGCAAATATTCGGAGGCGAGGGGCGAATGCAGCAGCCGAACTGGCTGGTTACAGGGGGTGCCGGATTCATCGGATCGAATTTTGTGCGCAGTGTGCGGCGCGAAGCCCGTTTCGGTGTTGTCAATCTGGACAAGCTGACCTATGCCGGTCATCTCGAGAATCTTACGGATCTGGCCGACGACCCCGGGCACCACTTTGTCTGTGGGGATATTGGCGACGCGACGCTGGTAGATGCCCTGCTCGATGAGTACCGGCCTGCGGCTATAGTCAATTTTGCGGCCGAATCCCACGTCGACCGGTCCATCCTCGGACCGCAGGAATTCATCCAGACCAATGTCGTGGGCACCCACACGCTGCTGCAGTGTGTGCTGCGCTACTGGAAGAGCCTGGACAGCAGCCAGGCGGACGGTTTCCGCTTTCTCCATGTGTCGACTGATGAGGTCTACGGAAGTCTCGGTCCGCAGGATCCGCCGTTCACGGAGAACAGCCAGTACCGCCCCAATTCGCCGTATGCGGCGAGCAAGGCCGCGGCCGACCACCTGGTGCGGGCCTATCATGAGACTTTCGGCTTGCCGGTGTTGACCACGAACTGTTCCAACAACTACGGTCCGTATCAGCACCCGGAGAAACTGATCCCGCTGATGATCGGAAACGGCTGGGCCGGCCGGCTGCTGCCGGTCTACGGCGATGGCCGCCAGATTCGCGACTGGCTGTACGTGCAGGACCATTGCGATGCGCTGCGCCTGGTGCTCGAGCGCGGGCGGGCAGGCGAGACTTATAATATTGGCGGCGATTGCGAGCGCACCAATCTCGACATCGTTCAGGAGCTGTGCCGTCTGCTGGACCAGGCCGATCCGGCAGGCGCACCCCATACGCGCCTCATTGCCCATGTTGCTGACCGGCCGGGCCACGACCGCCGTTACGCGATTGATGCGTGCAAGATGCAGCAGGAGCTGGGCTGGAAACCCCGGGTGAGTTTCGATGCCGGCCTGGCTGCGACGCTGCGCTGGTATGCGGAGCATCCCGGATGGGTTGCCGCGGTGAGCGCCGGAGCGCACGAGCGCTGGCTCGAGACGAACTATGGCGGGCGGGATCCGGCGGCGGCTCCGGGAGCGGCCGGGTGAAGGGGATCATTCTCGCCGGCGGTGCCGGCACCCGGCTCGCGCCGCTCACCCGGGTGATGAGCAAGCAGCTGTTGCCCGTGTACGACAAGCCCATGATTTACTATCCGCTGTCGACGCTGATGCTGGCGGGTATCCGCGACTTTCTCATCATCTCCACGCCGCAGGACTTGCCCCGGTTCCGCGACCTGTTCCATGATGGCAGCCATCTCGGCCTGCGGTTCGAGTACGTCGAGCAACCCCGCCCCGAGGGTATCGCCCAGGCCTTCATACTGGGACGTCGTTTTATCGACGGGGACCAGGTTGCCCTCATCCTCGGGGACAACATTTTCTACGGGCACGGTCTGGCGGCACAGATGCGCGCCGCGGCAGAGCGGCGCGAGGGTGCGACCGTTTTCGTCTACCGCGTGAAGGATCCCCAGCGCTACGGTGTGGCCGAGTTTGACGCGGAGGGCCGGGTCGTCGACATCGTCGAGAAACCGGCAAATCCCAAATCGCGCTACGCCGTCACCGGGCTCTACTTCTACGACGGGCGGGTGTGCGACATCGCAGCCGGGCTCAGGCCTTCAGCCCGCGGGGAGATCGAGATCACCGACGTCAACCGCCGTTATCTTGAGGATCGGGCACTGTATGTTGAGCGGCTCGGGCGGGGAGCGGCCTGGCTCGATACCGGCACGCACGAAGCGCTGCATCAGGCCGCCAATTTCATCCAGACCATCGAGATGCGGCAGGGCCTTAAGGTTGCATGTATCGAAGAGGTCGCCTACGAAATGGGATTCATCGACCGTACCCAGCTCGAGCGGCTGGCAGCAACCTTGGATCATGAATATGGCGCCTACCTGAGGGCCGTAGTGGGTGAGGGCGCATGAGCAATCTGACCGTTTGGGAATTGCCGCTGGCAGGGCTGAAACTTGTAAAGCCGCAGGTGTTCGAGGATGGACGGGGCTACTTTCTTGAGAGCTACCATCTCGAGAAATTCGGCGCGGAGGTGGTGCGTGACGCGTTTGTGCAGGACAACGTGTCGTTCTCGAAGCATGGCGTGCTGCGGGGGCTGCATTACCAGGAGCCGCATGCCCAGGGAAAACTCGTGGCGGTGCTGGAGGGCGAGATTTTCGATGCGGTGGTGGACATACGCCGCGATTCCCCGACGTTCGGAAAGTGGCACGGGGTGACGCTGTCTGAACACAATCATCTGCAGCTCTATGTGCCGCCCGGATTCGCCCACGGATTCTGCGTGACCGGAGAACAGGCGCGCGTGCTGTACAAGTGCACCGATTTTTACAGCCCGGGGAACGAACATACGATCATCTGGAATGACCCGCAGATTGGCATCGCCTGGCCGGTCGCCGATCCTGTGCTCTCCGAAAAGGACGCCCGGGGCGTGCTTCTGCGCGATGCGCTTATCGTGTGATGAAGATCGTCCTGTTGGGCCGCGATGGACAGCTCGGCCGGGACCTGGGCGCGGTGCTGGGTAGTGCCGGGGTATGTGCCTATGGGAGGGCGGATGCCGATCTCGCCGATGGTTTCCGGCTGCGCGAGAGGTTGTTGCGCGAGCAACCCCGGGTGATCATCAATGCGGCTGCCTACACGGCCGTGGATCGGGCCGAGTCCGATGCGGCGGTCGCGCAGCGCGTTAATGCGGGCGCCCCGGCAGTTCTGGCGCAGGCGGCGCGCGAGCTTGGAGCGCTGCTCGTCCATTATTCCACCGATTATGTGTTCGACGGTGCGGGCCACGCACCGTATACCGAAGACTCGCCCACTGCGCCGCTCGGCGTCTATGGCAGGACCAAGCTTGCCGGCGAGCAGGCAATCCAGGCCAGCGGCTGCAATCATCTCATCCTGCGTACCGCCTGGCTGTATTCCAGTCAAGGACACAACTTCTACCGGACCATGTTGCGTCTGGCGTCAGAGCGCGACGAACTGCGCGTGGTCGATGACCAGATCGGCAGCCCCACCTATGCGCGCAATGTCGCCGAGGCCACCGCGCAGATGCTGGTCGCCATGGCTGACGGGGACGGTTTCCGTTCGGGACTGAGCGGTGTCTACCACGTGACCAGCCAGGGGTCGGTAAGCTGGTGCGGTTTTGCGCGGCGGATCATCGAAATGGCGGGTCTGGGTGGGCGTGTGCGGGTTACGCCCATTACCACCGCCGAATATCCGACACCGGCCCGTCGTCCCGCCTACTCGGTGCTGTCCGGGGACAAGCTCGCGCGCGGTTTCGGCATCCGTCTGCCGCACTGGGAGGCGGCTCTGGATCAATGTCTGGCGCGTGATGGCGCACTCGCCTAGCGCGCAGCGTCTCGGGCCGGATGGCCCCCTGGCTTCGCGGCTCCCTGGATTCGTCGCGCGTCCGGCGCAGCAGCAGATGGCGGCGCGCATCGAGGCGGTGCTGGCTGATCGTTCCACGTGCATTGTCGAATCCGGCACCGGTACCGGAAAGACGCTTGCCTATCTGGTTCCGGCACTGCTGTCCGGGAAAAAGGTGCTGATCTCCACCGGAACCCGCAATCTGCAGGATCAGCTGTACCAGCGCGATCTGCCGCTGGTGCGCGCAGCCCTCGGGGTGCCGGTCAGTACCGCCCTCCTCAAGGGGCGTCCGAACTATCTTTGTCTGGCGCGTCTTGACCGTGCCGAGGCGGAGGGACGCTTCGGTGGCCGCCGCGCCGATGCAACGCTCGCCCGCATTCGCCGCTGGGCCGGCACCACCACCAGCGGCGACATCGCCGAGCTTGGTGATGTCGCCGAGGATTCCGAGCTCTGGCCCCTGGTCACTTCGACCTCCGACAACTGTCTCGGCAGCCAGTGCGGTCACTACGGCGACTGTCACGTGAACCGGGCGCGGCGTGATGCGCTTGCCGCCGACGTGGTGGTCGTGAACCATCATCTGTTCTTTGCCGATCTCGCACTGCGGGAAGAGGGTTTCGGTCAGCTGTTGCCGGGGGTGGAGGCGCTGATTTTCGATGAGGCGCACCAGCTTCCCGAGATTGCGAGCGGCTTTTTCGGCACAGCCCTCGGCAGTCAGCAGCTGCTGGCGCTGTGCCGGGATGCGGTCGCCGAGGAACGCAAGGAGCACAGCGCCGTTTCCGGGCTGCAGGAGGCGGCGCAGCGGCTGGAGAAGTCAGTGGCCGACCTGCGTCTGGCCTTTGGCGCGGGCGTGCGGCGCGGTCCGTGGAGCGCTGCTGCCGGACGGGAGGGTTTGCCTGCGGCCGTTGCGCAGCTGCGCGCGCGACTCGGCGAGGTGACTGGTGTGCTGGAGGCTGCGTCGGCTCGCGGGGCGGGCCTCTCGAACTGCCTGTACCGCGCGCTCGATTTCGGCGGGCGTCTGGAAGCGCTGACCGGAAACCCGCCGCCAGACTTCGTGTCCTGGTTCGAGACGACGGTCCGCGGCTTCGTGCTGCGCCTGACGCCGCTGGCGGTCGCTCCGCTGTTTCGCCGCTATCTCGAGGCGGACCGGAAGGCATGGATCTTCACGTCAGCGACCCTGGCGATCGACCACAGTTTCGCCCATTTCCGCGATGAGCTCGGACTTGAGGAAGCCGAGGCCGAGCAGTGGGACAGTCCCTTCGACTATGCGCATCAGACGCTGCTCTACCTGCCACCGGGACTGCCGCCGCCGACGGCGCCCGTCTACACCGAGCGCGTGCTGGAAGCCGTGCTGCCGGTGATCGAGGCGAGCCGCGGCCGGACGTTTGTGCTGTTTACCAGTCATCGCGCGCTGAAGCTGGCCGCCGCAACCTTCGAGTCACGCTGCCCCTTTCCGCTGCTGGTGCAGGGCAGCGCTCCGCGGGCGCGGCTGCTTGAGCGTTTCCGCACGGCGGGTAATGCGGTGTTGCTCGGCACCGGCAGCTTCTGGGAAGGTGTGGATGTGCGGGGGGAGGCGTTGTCGACAGTGATTATTGACAAGCTGCCGTTCGCAGCGCCCGATGATCCGGTGATGCACGCCCGCGGCGAGGCGCTGGAGCGTGATGGACGCAGTGCGTTCATGGAGCTGCTGCTGCCCGAGGCGGTGATTGCACTCAAGCAGGGCGCGGGGCGTCTGATCCGCGATGCCAGTGATCGCGGCGTGCTGGTGCTCTGCGATCCGCGCCTGCTGGAAAAGGGCTACGGCAAGATCTTTCTGGCGAGCCTGCCGCCGATGCCACGCACCCGTGTTCTGGATGACGTTCAGCGGTTTTTCGCGAAAGGGTCCGGGCCGGTTCCCGGGCCCGCTTAGCGCTGCGGCGGGTTGCGCCCACGCGTTCGTGGCGGATAATGGACGGGGCGCGCTCCGTGGTGTGGCGCCTCTGCCCGGGCGGTGGCCAGCGCGGATCTGTTCCGATTGTCCGCGCCGACATTCTGCGGTGACCGAGGAGTGTGCATTATGGGGATTGGTATCGGCGATTCGCTTCCAGCGGTGAGCCTGTTTGAAATGACCACCGCGGGGCCCGTCGAGGTGGTCATGTCCGCGTTGGCAGTTGGCCGGCGTGTCGTGCTGTTTGGCCTGCCGGGTGCGTTCACGCCGACCTGCTCCGCGCGCCATCTGCCCGGCTATCTCATGCTGGCCGACAAACTGCGTCTGCGCCGGGTCGAAGATATTGTCTGTGTCGCGGTAAACGACGTATATGTCGTGGGTGCCTGGGGCAGGGAGCAGCAGACGGAGGGCAAGATCCGGATGCTGGCCGACGGCAACGGCGATTTTGCCCGCGCCATCGGCGTGCCGGCGGACTTGAGCAGTTATGGCATGGGTCTGCGCTCGAAGCGCTACTCCATGCTGATTGACGATGGGATCGTGAAGGCGTTTAACGTTGAAGATCCGGGCAAATTCGAGGTCAGCGACGCCGAGACCATGATCTATCAGATCGACCGGCTGCGGTAGGGGCTCTGGGACGCGGGCGTCGCGACCCGCGGCGCGGCGGATGAAACCGGAGAGGCATCATGAGCGCAACCGCGTCAACCTGTACCCGCCGTCCGGTGCGTTTCAGGCACCTCATGCCATTCGGTGCGGAGGTGCTCACGGATGGCGGGGTGCGCTTCCGGCTGTGGGCGCCTGCGGCGCGCAACGTGACGCTGTGCCTGTACCCCGGTGAGGAACTGCAGACGCTGCCGATGGAATCCCTTCCGGAGGGGTGGTTCGTCCTCACCACCGCTGTGGCGCGCGCCGGCACGCGCTATCGCTTCCGCATCGATGATGGTCTGGAAGTGCCCGACCCGGCTTCGCGCTACCAGCCGCAGGATGTGCACGGGCCCAGCGAAGTGATCGACCCGCTGGCCTTTGAGTGGTCCGACAGCGACTGGCGCGGACGCCCCTGGAATCAGGCGGTGATCTACGAGCTGCATGTCGGGGCGTTCACCCGCCAGGGAGGATTCGCCGGCGTGCAGGGCCGGCTGGACCAGCTTGTCGCGCTCGGTGTGACCGCCATCGAGCTCATGCCGGTGGCTGATTTCCCGGGGGCCCACAACTGGGGCTATGACGGGGTGCTGCCGTTTGCGCCGGATTCGAGCTACGGCCATCCATTCGGGTTCAAGGCGCTGGTGCAGGCGGCGCACGCCCGTGGCCTGATGGTGTTCCTGGATGTCGTCTATAACCACTTTGGTCCGGACGGCAACTATCTGCCGGGTTATGCGCCGGCGTTTTTCGATCCGCGGTACGCCACCCCGTGGGGTGCGGCGATCAACTTCAGTGGCCGCGATGCGTCCGTCGCGCGTCAGTTCTTCATCCACAATGCGCTTTACTGGATCGAGGAGTTCCACCTGGACGGCCTGCGGATCGATGCGGTGCACGCCATGCACGACTGCTCGGACCCTGATTTCCTGCAGGAACTGGCCGGCATGGTGGCCGCCGGACCCGGGGCATCGCGGCCGGTGCATCTGATTCTGGAAAACGACCGGAATGAGGTGCGATATCTGGCGCACACAGCAGCCTGCCCGGGCGGCGGGTACACCGCCCAGTGGAACGATGATATTCATCATGCCCTGCACGTGCTGGTCACCGGCGAGCGCAGCGGCTACTACGAGGACTATGCCGATGCGCCCTTGTGGCACCTCGGCCGCTGTCTGACCGAGGGCTTCTCCTACCAGGGTGAACCCTCGTCCTATCGCGGGGAATCGCCCCGGGGCGAGCCATCCTCGCAGTGGCCGCTTGCGGCGTTTGTCTCGGCACTGCAGACGCATGATCAGATCGGCAACCGGGCGTTCGGCGAACGCATCACGCGGCTGGCTCCAGAAGCCGCGGTGCGTGCGGCCACGGCGGTGCTGCTGCTGGCCCCCTCGCCGCCGATGCTGTTCATGGGGCAGGAATGGGCCGCGACGCAGCCGTTCCCGTTTTTCTGCGACTTCGGGGCTGAACTCGCCGCCGCGGTAACACACGGGCGGCGTGAAGAGTTCGGGCGCTTTCCCGAGTTCTGTGACCCGCAGGCGCGCGCCCGCATTCCAGACCCGAATGATGCCCGGACTTTCGACAGCGCCAGGCTCGACTGGAATGCCGCTGTCGCAGGTGCCGGACGCCGCTGGTGGCAGTGGCATCAGGGGCTGCTCGCGCTGCGGGCGCGGGAGATCGCGCCGAGGATTGCGGGGATGCGCGGCGGTAGCGGCGAGTTCAAAATTTCCGCCGCCGGAGCGCTGAGTGTGCGCTGGCGGCTGGCTGATGGCAGCGGGCTTGCGCTGGTTGCGAATCTCGGCGCCCGGCCGGTGCCCGCTCCCGACTGGCCGGCGGGTGAGGCGATTTTCACGGTCGGCGAGAGCGCCAGCGGTGCCGGAACGCTGTCGCCCTGGTCGGTGATCTGGCTGCTGGATGCCGTGGCCCCGGCATGAAAAAGTCCCGGATTCCGGTTGCCACCTACCGGCTGCAGCTCAGCCGGGACTTCACCTTCAGCCAGGCAGCGCAGGTAGTCCCCTATCTGCGTGAACTCGGCGTCAGTCACTGCTACGTATCGCCGATTCTGCGGGCGCGGGCAGGCAGCAGTCACGGCTATGACGTCGTCGATCACAGCGAACTCAACCCCGAGATCGGCACGTGCGCCGACTTCGAGCGTTTCGTCGCGATTCTGAAGGAACAGGCCATGGGGCTCGTGGTCGACATCGTTCCCAACCACATGGGAGTGGGTGGTGCCGACAATCGGTGGTGGCTCGATGTGCTGGAGAACGGGGAGGCGTCGGTTTTTGCGGACTATTTCGACATCGACTGGCGCCCGGCCAAGGCGGAACTGCGCGGCAAGCTTCTGCTGCCGTTTCTCGAAGATCACTACGGCCGGGTTCTCGAGAGGGGGCTGCTGGTGCTGCGCTTTGACGCCGTGCTCGGGCAGTTCGGCATCGCCTATCATGAGCACTATTTCCCTCTGGATCCCGGGACCTATTGCGTCGTGCTGCGCGCGGCGCTGGCGCATGCGGGTGGCCCGGCGGCGCGTCAGGCGCTCGACAGGCTCATCGCGGTGTTTGAATCCCTGCCCGGGCGCGAAGAGACGGCAGCCGACCGCGTGCAGCTGCGATTGCGGGCGGTGGCCGAGCACAAGCAGGCGCTCGCTGTCGCCTGTCGGGATCTGCCGCCAGTCGCGGAATGCATTGCGGCTGCGGTAACGGCGATCAACGGACATCCGTCGCAACCGCAGAGCATGGACGCCCTCCACCAGCTGCTGGAACAGCAGGCCTACCGGGTCGCGCACTGGCTGGTCGCCCTGGACGAAATCAACTACCGGCGTTTCTTCGACATTAACGCGCTCGCGGGACTGCGGACGGAGCGCCCGGAGGTATTCCGTGCAACCCACCGGGTGATGACGGATCTGGTACGTGCAGGACTGATCGAAGGCTTGCGCATCGACCATCCCGACGGCCTGTTCGATCCGCCGGGCTATTTCCGCATGCTGCAGGAGGCGATCGCCCCGGACTGCGGCGGGGAGGTGGCGGCCTATACGGTGGCCGAGAAGATCCTGGCCGCCGGAGAGCGATTGCGCGCCGGCTGGCAAGTGCACGGTACCACCGGCTACGATTTCGGCGCCCAGCTGAACGGTCTTTTCATCTATCAGGAGGCTGGTCCGGCGCTGAGCGAGCTCTATGAGCGTTTTACCGGACGGGTCGTCGACTTCACTGACGTGCTGTGCGACAACAAGAAACTTGTGATGCGTACGCTGATGTCCGGCGAACTCATGGTTCTGTCCAACTTGCTGGACCAGATATCCGAAAGTGACTGGCATACGCGCGACTATACGCTGCACGCGCTGCGCGAGGCGCTCATGGAGGTGATCGCCTGCTTTCCGGTATACCGTACGTACATCTCGGCCGACGGTGTCTCGCAGGAGGATCGCCGCTGCATCGAGCGGGCGGTGGCCATGGCCAAGAAACGCAGTCCGGCAGCGGATGCCAGCGTCTTTGATTTTGTGCGACGTATCCTGCTGCTCGAAGACGGTGCCACGCCGGCGGCGGATGCCGCGCGGCTGCGCTTTGTCATGAAGTTCCAGCAGTACACGGCGCCGGTCATGGCCAAGGGCATGGAAGACACGAGCTTCTACGCCTATCCCTTTTTCATTGCGCTCAATGAGGTTGGCGACGATCCGCGTCAATTCGGTTTTTCCATGGGGGCATTTCATATGGCGCTGCAGGAGCGCAGGCAGGACTGGCCACACGCATTGCTGTCGACCTCCACCCACGACAGCAAACACAGCGAAGACGTGCGTGCCCGCCTGGATGTGCTCTCCGAAATGCCGGGAACGTGGCGTACCCACGTCCAGCGCTGGCGCCGACTCAATGGGGAAACCCGGCGCATGTTTGAAGGGAATTCGACGCCGGCACGCGCGGATGAGTACCTGCTCTACCAGACGCTGGTTGGCGCCTGGCCGCTCGACGAGTCTGGGGTTCAAACCGTCTCCGGGTTCGGGGAACGCATCGCGGGCTACATGCTCAAGGCGGTGCGCGAGGCCAAATGCCACAGCAGCTGGGTCAATCCCGATGCGGAGTATGAGGCATCGGTGCTCGGGTTTGTGCGCGCCGTACTGGAGCCGGCGGGCAGGGGCGCGTTCCGCTCCGACGTGGCGCGGTTTGCGCGGCATGTGGCCGTATTCGGCATGCTGAACAGTCTGGCGCAGAATCTTGTCAAACTTACTGCACCGGGTGTGCCCGATATCTACCAGGGCAGTGAGATCTGGGAGTTCAACCTGGTTGATCCGGACAATCGCCGGCCGGTGGATTATGAACGGCGCCGCCAGCTGCTCGAACAGCTCAAGGCGCTCGTGTCGGGCGGTGCCGACGTGCTGGCCGCACGTGCCCGGCTTCTGCTCAACAACTGGCAGGACGGGCGGGTGAAGCTCTACGTCATCTGGCGTGTGCTCGAACTGCGGGGCCGCCATCCGGAGGTCTTCGGCAGTGGCGAGTATCTGCCGCTAGCCGTGCGCGGCGCACAGGCCAGGCATATCTGCGCATTCGCGCGCCGCGACGCGGCAGCCAGCGCGCTTACCCTGGTGCCACGCTGGTGCGCCCGCCTCGCCGGGGAGCGGGAACAGTTGCCGCTCGGCGCGGAGATCTGGGGCGACACCGATGTCGAGGTGGCGGCGCCGGGTGAGTACCGGAACGTGTTTACGGGCGAGATTCTGATGGCTGAGCAACGACGCGGGGGCTGGTGGTTGCGCGCTGCGCGGGTGTTCGCACGCTTTCCGGTGGCGCTGCTCTGGCACGCGGCGGCGGACGCTGGCGCCGACGACGGTTTGATCGGGGTCCGTGGGTAGGTTAGATTGGCTGTGGTACCGCCGCTGCGCGTTGCCGCACAGGGGGCGGCAGTCACCGCACAGGGCGGCGGCCAGTGCCCCACCGGCAGCGACCTTGGCGGAGACTCGCGGTGGAACAGCAGCGCATTGCGCCCGGGACGACAATGGATGAAGACCCGCTGTGGTACAAGGACGCGGTCATATACGAACTGCATGTCAAGGCGTTCTTTGACAGCAACGGCGACGGCATCGGCGATTTTCCGGGTCTGACGTCCAAGCTCGACTATCTGAAGGACCTTGGCGTCAACACCCTGTGGCTGCTGCCATTCTATCCGTCGCCGCTGCGCGACGACGGCTACGACATCTCCGATTATCACAACGTGCATCCGTCCTACGGGACACGGCGCGACTTCCGCAATTTCGTGCGGGCGGCGCACGAGCGCGGCCTGCGCATCATCACGGAGCTGGTGATCAATCACAGCTCCGACCAGCATCCGTGGTTTCAGGCGGCACGGCGTGCACCGCCGGGCTCGGCCAAGCGCGAATTCTACGTCTGGAGCGACAACGACCAGAAGTTCGCAGGCACGCCGATCATCTTCAGCGATACCGAGAAGTCCAACTGGGCGTGGGATGAGGTTGCCCAGGCGTACTACTGGCACCGTTTTTTTTCCCACCAGCCGGACCTCAATCACAACAATCCGCACGTGGTGAAGGCGATGACGCGGGTGATGCGCTTCTGGCTCGACCAGGAGGTGGACGGGCTGCGGGTCGACGCAGTGCCCTACCTGTGCGTGCGGGACGGGACGAACAACGAGAACCTGCCGGAAACGCACGCCGTGATCCGCCGCATCCGCGCCGAGATCGACAGCCACTACCGCGGACGCATGCTGCTCGCGGAAGCCAACCAGTGGCCGGAGGACGTGCGGGACTACTTTGGTGACGGCGACGAATGCAACATGGCGTATCACTTCCCGCTCATGCCCCGCATGTACATGGCGATTGCGCAGGAGGACCGCCATCCGATCGTCGAAATCCTGCAGCAGACGCCGGACATACCGGAAAACTGCCAGTGGGCAATTTTCCTGCGCAATCACGACGAGCTCACGCTCGCCACGGTGACGAGCCGCGAACGCGACTACATGTACCAGATGTACGCGGCTGATCCGCAGGCGCGCCTTAACCTCGGCATCCGCCGGCGGCTGGCGCCGCTGATGGACAATGACACTGACCGTATCAAGCTGATGAACAGCCTGCTGCTGTCGATGCCCGGGTCGCCCATCATCTACTACGGCGACGAGCTCGGCATGGGCGACAACATCTACCTCGGCGACCGCAACGGCGTGCGCACACCCATGCAGTGGAGTCCGGATCGCAACGCCGGTTTCTCGCACGCCGACCCGCAACGGCTGTACCTGCCGCCGATCATGGACGCGGTGTACGGATACGAATCGGTGAATGTGGAGGCGCAGTCGCGCGATCCCTCGTCCCTGCTCAACTGGATGCGCCGCACCCTTGCGGTGCGCAGCACCTGCCGCGCGTTCGGGCGCGGGCACTTCCGGTTTCTGCGCCCCGGAAACCGCAAGATTCTTGCGTATCTGCGCGAGTGCGACGACGAGACGATCCTGTGCGTAGCCAATCTGTCAGGCTCCGCGCAGCCGGTGGAGCTTGATCTCGGGCACTATCGCGGCCAGGTTCCGGTGGAACTCATGGGGCGGACTCCCTTTCCGCCGATAACCGGCCTGCCGTACCTGCTGACGCTGCCGGGCCATGGCTTCTACTGGTTCCGTCTGGTGAAGGATGCGGAGGTGCCGGTCTGGCACGAGCAGCGGGTGGCACCCGAAGAGCTGCCGATGGTGGTGCTGTTCGACGGTCTGCACAGCCTGTTCCGCGACCGGGTGGTGCCCTGGCGCATACGCATGGCCGAACAGCTGCATGCGCAACTCGAGGGCGAGGTGTTACCGAAATTCATGGCAACACAGCGCTGGTACGGACTGAAGGAGGAGCGGCCTGAGCGGGTGGCGCTCGCCGACAGTGCCGAGTGGGGGGGAGATCCCGCACGCTGGCTGATGGTGCTGCTGCGCGTGGAGTCGGCGACCGGACCGGTCAATTCGTATTTCGCGCCGTTTGCACTGCTGTGGGACAGCAGTGACGAGCGCCGTGATCGCAGCCTGTCGTCGGCGACGCTCGCCCGTGTGCGTCACCAGGCGGAAACCGGCGTCCTGGTCGATGCGTTTTCCGATGACGGCTTCTGCCGGGCGACCGTGGAAGCGATCGGACGGGGTGAAACGCTGCGCTGTGCGGCGGGTACGATCCGGTTTGTGCCCACGACCCTGTTCGGTCAGACCAAGGGCGCGGCGTCTCTGGAAGCGCTGCCGGTGTCGGTGGTGGGATCGCGGGGCCGGCACACCGCGCGGCGATTCGGCAGCCGGCTGTATCTCAAGGCCTACCGACGCCTGCGGCCGGGTGTGCATCCGGAAGTCGAGTTCAGCCGCTTTCTGGTGGAGGTGGCTCATTATCCCCGTGCGGTGGCGCTTGCCGGCCATATCGAGTATGCCGCGGACGACGGCGGGATCACTACGCTCGCCCTGCTGCAGGGCTTTGTGGAAAGCCAGGGCGACGGCTGGGTCCACACGCTGTCCTATCTGGAGCGGGTTCTTGGGCGCGAACACGGCCGGACCGGACCTGAAAACGGCGCGGAGCCGACATATGGCGCCTATCAGGCGCTCATGAGCGTGCTGGGACGACGCATCGGTGAGTTGCACGTCGCGCTGGCGACCGGTTCCGCCGACCCCGAGTGGTCCGCCGAGCCGGTCGAGCGCCGCGATTTGACCGATTGGATCGCCGATGCCCGTGCCGAGGCGACTTCCGCGCTGGCGGAACTGGCACGGCGGGAACCGAAGTTCGCCGGGGAGGCGGGCAGCGCGGCGCGTGCGGTTCTGGAACGGACGTCGGAGCTGCTCGGCCGGATCGATTCCGCAGTTGATGTGGTACCCGGGGGGCAGCGCATACGCATCCACGGCGATCTGCGCCTGCCGAAGACGCTGCTTGCCCTGAACGATTTTTTCATCATTGGTTACACCGGCGGGGGGGGTCGCATGCGCTCCGAGTACCACGGCAAGCATTCGCCGTTGCGGGATGTCGCGAGCCTGCTGCGTTCGCTGTCGCAGGCGCGCTACGCGGCGCGGCGTGCGGTCAACCCGGTAACCGCGGCGGCCGCACAGTTCTGCGATCCGCAGCTGCAGGCCTGGGAGCAGGGCGCACGCCGCGCCCTGCTCAAAACCTACGTCGAGACGGTCGAGGGCACCGGATTGCTGGGCGGAAAGGGCATCATGCCGGTGCTGCTCAGGATGCTGGAACTGCACCAGGCCGTGAGCAGTCTGCGCGCGGAACTGGAAAAGCCCGGGGAACAGGTCACTGACAGTTTGAGCGGGATCCTGGATCTGCTTGGGTCGGACCCGTAGCCGGATGATCTGGATGTTTCCGGACACCCGGTGCGGCGGCCGGATCTGTTTTGGGCGACGGATGGATGTTCTCGTGAACAAGGCTGATGCGACAGGAGGTGGTCATGACAAAGGTGAGCGTGTTGCTGGAACCGGTGCATGCGTTTGCGATCCAGGTGGGGCAGTTGTTGCCGAAACTGGTTCTGGCTGTGGTCATCTTGCTGGTCGGCTGGCTGCTGGCGAGGCTGCTGCGCGCGGGGGTGGCCAAGGCCCTGCGTGCGATGAACTTTCATGTGCTCACGGAGCGCGCCGGAATCGACGGATTCCTGCGCCAGGGGGGTATCAGCACCGATACGGCCGGCGTGCTGGTATTGCTGCTGTACTGGTTGGTGATCCTGGCAGCGCTCATGGTCGCGTTCAACAGTCTGGGCCTCACCCGGGTGACCGAGGTGGTGGGGCGGGTGGCGTTGTTTATTCCGGACGTCATCCTGGCGGTGCTGATTCTTGCCTTTGGCAGCTACTTTGCCCGGTTCGTGGAGCGAACCATCGCGGCTTACGGGAAAAATGTCGGGGTGGCCGACGCCGAGCTGCTCGGACAGCTGGCGCGCTACGCCATACTGGTGTTCGTCGTGCTGATCGCGCTCGAACAGGTGCAGGTGGAGGCTCAACTGGTGCATCAGAGCTTTCTGATCCTGCTGGGCGGAGTGGTGCTGGCGGCGGCGCTTGCCTTCGGTCTGGGCGGGCAGCAGTGGGCTGCGAGGATGCTGGAGTACTGGTTCCCGACCAAGGATGCGCAGCAGCGCAAGGATGGCTGAGCCGAGCGCCGGGACGGCTGCCCGGGCGGGTCCGTCACCTCTGCGTGAGTTGGGGTAGGCGCCCGCACTGGCAGTCTGCGGCCGGGTCCGGCGCGGCGGGCGCAATGCAGGACGCCGCTGCCTCTTCCAGCGGATTGAGCGCCTCAGGTACAATGCCCCACCGCAAGATGGACGGCAGGCCGCGACACCGGCGGTGTGCCAGTTGCGATGCCGTCGTGTCACATCAGTTCAAGGGGGAAGTGTGCGTTTTGCTGTCGGGTTTTTGCGCGCTGCCGCGCTGCTCGGTATGGTCGCCGGACTTTCGGCATGCGGAACCGGAAATCAGCAGCCGGTTGCCAGCGCTTCCACCAACAGCCTGACGTTTTCCGTCCAGAGCCCGGATGCCGCCACCCCGGCTCCGCTGACCGTCACCGCCAGCGTCAGTCCCGGTACGGTATCGATCTCGATCCTCCATGGCGGTTCGGCGATTACCAGCGCCAGCTACACCCTGACCGGCAATACGGCGCAGATCGTGGTCGATCCGGCATCACCCAGCAGCCTCGGCGCCGGGGTATTCCATGGCACGGTCACGGTCACCGGCTACAGTTGCGGAAACGCCGACTGCAGCCAGCTGGTCTCCGGTAATGCGCAGATCATCACCGTGACCTATGACATTCCGCCGATCGTGCGCTATGTCGCGCCCTACGTCGCACTGGCGGGAACGAGCGGGTCGGTGATCATACAGGGTCAGGGTTTTGAGGCCTATCCGGTGCAGGACGTCACCTTCGGCGGCACGTCCGCCACGAGCTTCAGCGTTGTCAGCGACACCCAGATCGACGCCAGCTATCCCGGGCTTTCGGCCAGTACCTATCCGGCTCAGTTACCGGTCCAGATCGTAGCACCCAGCAGTCCCGGTCCGGCCTTTACGGACCCTGGGGCGAACCTCGTGGTGGTGCCGGCGACCGGTTCGACCTATACCCCCAATGGTGCCACTACCCTCATCTCCTATCCGTCCGGCGTGACCGGGATCAGCCAGCTGTTCTACGATGCCTGGCGCCAGGCGCTGCTCCTGGTCGCCAATCCTGGCTCAGGAGCGGAAGTGCTGCGCTATGCCTACAACGGAAGCTCCTGGGTCAACACCGGCGCCACCTCCCCCGCGACCGTCCCGAATCTGGTCGACATCGCGCTGTCCACGGACGGTAACGAGCTGTTGGCGCTGTCCCAGCAGCAGCTGACCGAGCTCGATCCGACCAGTTTGTCCCTCGATAGCACGTACACGTCGAGTCCGGTCCCCGCACCCAGCGGGGTGACGCTCAAGAACCTGGCCGTAGCCAATAATGGTTATGCGGTGGTCACCACGGGAAACGGTTTCACGAGCAGTGCGGGCACGCCGGCCTATCTGTTTGCGGCGCGCGCCCCGGGCTTCAGCCAGCCGTCGAGCGCGCCCAGCCTGGATAACGCCACCCCCGGTGCGTCCGCCAATGGTTCGCTGGTCGCCCTGCAGCAGGGGGATCCGTCGCTGGCCTCCACCCCGCCTGTTGTCTATGACTACACGGCATCATCGGGGACGTTCGCCGCAACGGGCGCGACGCTCAATCAGAGCGAAAACCCGCAGACCCAGAGCGCGATTGCTCCGGCGCTCGACCCATCGGCCGTTCATATCGTGCTGAACGGAACCAACGTGTACAACAACAGCTTCGGTTATCTGGGCGCGCTCCCTTCCAGTACCCTGGCCGTGGCGCTGAGCCCGGATTCGAACTGCGCCTATACCTACGATTCCTCAGGCCAGCTTCTGGCCTACAACCTGAACGCGGGTCCGACTAATGGCGCCTACCCCGCGGCCGGGCCGGGCACCGCGGTCAGTCCCGGTACCGGGGGAACGATCAGGATGGCCATCACCCCGGATGGGGGCACGCTGTTCATCGCCGGCAGCAGCGGGATCGTGATACTGCCGGCGCCGCTTTCCCAGTGCCAGTGACGGGAACCACCATGAAACGTCTTCTGCTCACGGTGCTGCTGTTCGTATATGCCGGCAGTACGCTCGCCGCCGGGCAGGCGGTGAAGGCGGTCCACTATCAGCTCGGCTACCAGTCGGGTGACATCTATACCACCGGCGGCACTGACAGCAGCGTCAACGCGTTCGATGGCAGCGTCACCATCCCGCTCGTGGGCTATCTCGGGGCGTCCGTGTCCGGTTACTACGATCACTACGCCCTGGCCACGAATTTCGAATCCCAGGGCAGCGGGCTTACCGTGGCGAGCAGTCTGCCGCACTGCACCATGATCGCCAAGGGTCTCGCGGCCAATCTGTTCCTGCGCGATCCCGCGCTGGGCCGGGTCTCGGCCGGCTATGGCGAGGGCCAGGACATGGCGCACTGTCAGTCAACCTTTCTGGTAAGCGGCGGTCCGAAAGCGGCCACGAAGAGTTACGACGCCGCGGCCCAGTACTATCTGCGCCGCTTCACGCTCGGGGTTGCCTGGGAGCAGACGCGGTTCAATTCCCTGTACCGGCTCGACAGCGACAGCGTGACCGGCAGCTGGTATCCCACCGATATCCTGCGCTTTGATCTGTCGGCCTATGGCCAGGACCTCAAGAATACCTACAGTGTCGGCCTGGAGTACCAGCCTGAATTTTTCGACAATTCCTCCGGCCTGTGGGCGGCTTATACCAGGCGGCACCAGACGGTCACGAGCAATATAATTATGGTCGGTATCCGGTATTATTTCGGCAGGCGCGTCAACCTGCTGGAGCGCGACCGCGAATATCGCTAGTCCCGTCCGCCGCGGCATGCCGGGACGGCGTCGCCGGCAGACGGTCGAAGGGGAGGGCAGCAATGGCGGATGAACCCTGCGGGGATACCGGCGAGACGAAGCGCCTGCTGAGGCTGGCTACCGCGGTCTATGCCTTGCAGGCGGTGGGGCTGGTGTTTCCCGTCGCCCTGATCGTGGGGGTCATCATCGATTACGTCAAACTCCAGGACACCGCCGGTACCTGGATCGAGTCCCATTTCCGCTGGCAGATACGCACGTTCTGGGTGGCGCTCGCGTTGGTGCTGCTGGGAGTGGTCACCTACCTCATCGTCATCGGTTATCTGGTACTGCTCGGCACCTGGATCTGGGTGGTTTACCGCGTGATCAAAGGCTGGCTTTTTCTCGACGAACACAGGCCTCTCGCTTCCGGCCGCTGACTGGTGTTGCCGCGCGGCCGCTGGCGCGCGTGTTATCATGGCAATTACCGCTGCGATGGTCTGCCCGTGAAGATACTGGCTCTCGACACCTCCACTGAAGCATGTTCGGTCGCCCTGTGGGACGATGGGCAGGTGGACGAACGTTTCGAGCTCGGCCGACAGCACTCCCAACGCATCCTGCCCATGATCGAGACCCTGCTCGGCGACGCCGGCCTTGGTCTCGGCGCGCTCGATGCCGTGGCGTTCGGACGTGGCCCCGGATCGTTTACCGGACTGCGCATCGGCGCGGGGGTGGTCCAGGGCCTCGCGTTTGCCGCAGACCTGCCGGTGGTTCCAGTGTCGTCCCTGGCAGCACTGGCTCACGATGAACCGCAGACACGAGTGCTGGCGGCCCTCGATGCCCGCATGGGTCAGCTGTACTGGGCAGCCTATCTGCGGGATGGACCGCGTCTGCGCCTCGTCGGCCTGGAGCACGTGGCCGCGCCCGGAGATCTGTCGGTTCCTGAAGGGGGCGGATGGTGGGGGGTGGGCAGCGGCTGGGACCTTTACGCCGCGCCGCTGATGGAGCGCTGGCCGGATCAGGTGAGCGGCTGGTCGGCGCAGCGCTATCCCCGCGCGCGCGCGGTCGCAGCGCTTGGCGCCGAGGGTCTGGCCGCTGGCGAAGCGCTGCCGGCTGAACGTGCCTTGCCGGTGTACGTGCGCGATGAGGTCGCCAAGAAGAAAGCCGGCGGCTGACCTGGCTATCATGGCGCGGGTGGCGCAGGCAGGGGCTGAAGCATGCAGAGCGACCTGAAGACCCTGGAGTTCGACGCGGTGCGACAGCTCCTTGAGCGGCTCACTTCCACGCCCTACGGGGCTGAGGCTGCGCGGCACATTGAACCTGCACCGGAACTGAATACGGCACGCGCCATGCTGGCGTCGGTCACGGCCGCGCGCACAGCGCTGGATACCGGCGCGTTGCCGGTGCTGAAGGATGTCCCCGATATACGCGCTGCGCTGCGCCAGGCATCCCAGCCCGGTGCGGCCCTGTCGGGTCCGGCGCTGCGTAACCTGCGGCAGGTGATCGCAGCGGCCGGCACCCTGCGGCAGGCAGTGGCCGCATATCCTGCCCTCTATCCGGGTGCTGCGGCGCATCTCGACGCGCCACCCGAAGTGCTGCAGCGCCTGGACCGGACCATTCTTTCATCCGGACGGGTGCGGGAGGACGCCAGTTCGCGGCTGGAAGCGCTCGCCGGCGAGATCCGGACGGTGCGCGGGGAGGTCACGGAGGCGCTGGCGGCGTGCGCCAAGCGTCATGATCTGCGGGGCGCGGCAACCGAGCGTGTGGTCTGGCAGGGCGGGCGGGCGATGCTGGCGGTCGCGGCGGAAGACGTCGAGCGGGTCCGGGGTGTGCGCCGCGGCGCGGCGAGCGGCAAGGGCAATGTGCTGGTCGAGCCGATGGAAGTCATCGCCGCCAACAACCGTGCCGAGACGCTCGCCGGTCAGCAGGAAGTCGAGACCCTGTCGCTGCTGCGTGAGCTGACCGGTTTTCTCGGGGATCATCTGCCGGCGCTGGACCGGATGCTCGACGCCCTGACCTGGATCGACCTGGCTACGGCGGCGGGCAAGCTCAGCGCCCAGTTCAACGCCCATGCCCCGCAGCTGACCGACACGCCGCAGCTGCATCTGGACCGGGCCTACCATCCGGCGCTTCTGCTGCAGTTTGCCGCCGGCGGGGAGCGAGCGCCGGTGCCGCTCAGCCTGAAGCTCGACGCTGGCCAGCCTATGCTTATCGTCACCGGTCCCAACACCGGCGGCAAGACGGTAGTCCTGAAGACTGTGGGCCTGCTGGTGACGATGGCGCACTGTGGTCTGCACATTCCGGCCGAGGGGCTGTGCACCGTCGGCGATTTCAGCCGGGTGATCGTCGACATCGGCGATCCGCAGAATCTGCAGCACCACCTCTCGACCTTTGCCGGTCATGTCGCGACGCTTGTGCGCATTCTGCGCGACGCCGGCCGCGGCACGCTGGTGCTGCTCGATGAGCTCGGGACCGGCACGGATCCGGAGGAGGG
The DNA here is from genome assembly GCA_021785515.1 of Pseudomonadota bacterium. Classification (GTDB taxonomy): domain Bacteria; phylum Pseudomonadota; class Gammaproteobacteria; order Acidiferrobacterales; family UBA6901; genus JAJYCY01. The sequence continues at coordinate 74,797 of JAJYEX010000004.1, forward strand.
CGCGGCCCTGGCCATGGCGGTACTCGATGAGCTCGTCGCCCGACAGGTCCAGGGCGTGGTAACCACGCACCTGGGACCGCTGCGGACTTTCGCTGCGCAGCGCGAGGGCCTGACGAATGCCGCCATGACCTTCGACGCGGAGCAGCTGCGGCCCACCTACCAGCTGGAGATCGGCGCGAGCGGGCGTTCGCTCGGACTGGTCATTGCCCGCAGGAACGGCCTTCCGGACGAACTGGTCGAGCGCGCGCAGGCCTACCTGCGAGCGATGGCGTTACCCCCGGAATCGCAGTCCTGAAAGGGAAATGCCCGTCGGTGATTCACGGAGAACGGGCTGCAAGCCGGTTGGCGCCGATTGCCTCGAGGATGCCGCGCATCAGCGCGAGCGGGCTGGGCGGGCAGCCGGCAATGACGGCGTCGACCGGGATGACGTTCGCGACCGCGCCGGCACTGGCGTAGTTTACGCCGAATTCGCCGCCGTTCGCGCCGCAGTCGCCCACGGCGATGACCAGCTTCGGGTCGGGAGTGGCGGCGTAGGTGCGCCGCACCGCCTCTTCCATGTGGCGCGATACCGGACCGGTTACCAGGAGCAGGTCGGCGTGACGCGGGCTGGCCACGAAGTGCACGCCGAAGCGTTCAATACCGTAAAACGGATTGGTCAGCGCGTGGATCTCGAGCTCGCAGCCGTTGCAGGATCCCGCATCGATCTGGCGGATCGCGAGGCTGCCGCGGAAACGCATCCCGACCGCCGCTTTCAGTTGCGTCCCGACCTCTGTCAGGACGCGATCGCTCCAGGGCGCCAGGTCCTCCGTGACGATTCCGATGCGCTGGACCTTTCCGAGAATTCTCAGCATGGAGCCGGGGCCTCGACGGTCTCGGTCCGTACGCGGGCAGCGGTCCGCATGTCACGGTCGAGTGTTGCGCTGCTGGATGCCTTACAGGTCATTGCCGGAGTACGATCCGTTGACCGATTTGTTGCAGACCGGAAAGTCCGGCACGATGTCATCTTCAACGAGCAGTTCCAGCAACGGCCAGTTGATCACGCTAGGATCCCGTGGATAGTAGCGTGCGATGCGGCCCTCGTCGCCGAAACGGACGAAGGCAAGAGTTTCCCCGCGCCAACCCTCAACCATGCCTAGACCCTGGGCGTCGGGCGCTGGAGGTGTCCAGGGCACGCATACCGGACCGGGGGGGAGTTCGGCAAGCAGGGTCTCGATGAGGACCAGCGAACCGCTGATCTCTTCGGCGCGCACGCGCAGTCGCGCCGCCACGTCCCCATCCTTGCTGACCGCGACGGGGATCTTCAGGCGGTCATACGGCGCATAGGGCGCATCACGGCGCAGGTCGCGGTCGATGCCGCTCGCCCTGCCGACATAACCGAGGGCCCCAAATCCGGCAGCCAGTGCCGGCGCGAGCCGGCCCGTGCCGGCCAGCCGGTTCACCACTGTCGGGCTGGTAGTGAGGATGTCCATCAGCCGGCCGAGCTGCGGCCGCACGGCCCGGATCTGTTCGCGCTGTGCAGGGATCATTGCCGGCTCGAGGTCGGCGACGACGCCGCCCGGCACAATGCATCCCATCAGCAGGCGGTGGCCGAACGCGGCCAGGCTGATGCGCTGCCATTCCTCGCGCAGGCGGCTGAACTGATAGAAGCCGAAGCCGAGGCTCACATCACTGCAGATGGCGCCTATATCCCCCAGGTGATTGGCGATGCGCTCGCGTTCCGCCATGATGGCGCGCAGCACCAGCGCCCGCGCCGGCAGTTCGATGCCGGCCGCCTTTTCCATGGCCATGCAGGCTGCCCAGGAGTGTGCCACCGTAGCGTCTCCGGACACACGCGCGGCAAGCCTGGCTAATCCCGCGGCATCACGTCCCTCGGCCAGCTTCTCGGTGCCCTTGTGTGTATAGCCAAGCCGCTCTTCGAGGTGGAGGATGGTTTCACCCACTGCCTGGAAACGGAAATGGCCAGGCTCGATGATTCCGGCGTGCACAGGTCCGACCGGAATCTCGCACACGCCGCTGCCCTGGGCGTGGAGGAATTTGTATCCGTTGTCCGCAGGTGTCTGCGCCAGCGGGTGGCCGGCCGCGGGAAAGTCCCGGCGCAGCGGAAATTCGCTGGCGCTCCAGGCCTGATGGCGGACCCAGCGGCGCGGATCCGGGTGATCGCTGAAGGCGACGCCGAACAGGTCCTGAAGATGGCGTTCGCTGCGGTCGGCGGCCGGATGGTATGGAGTGTGGGACGGCAGGATCGGTGTGAGGCGGCGCAGCCGCGTGCGGGCCAGCATGTATCCGCGGTCCTTCTCGAAACAGGCGTGAACGATCAGCTCGTCTCCGGTGTCTTCTCCCCAGCAGCCGACCCAGCGGCAACCGGTGTGGCCTGTCGCCTGTCCCAGCCTTCCCCAGTGTTCGGGGTCGATGCTGATGGAACGGGCGGGGGCGAGGCCTGGTTCTGGCGCCAGCTCCCGGACCGGCAGGTCTTCAGACAGCAGTTGTCCGAGGAGCTGATCAAGCCAGCCGAAGCGTCCTTCGCTTCTCACGGTGCGGCCTCGGGTCTGTGGCGGCCGCCGTTCATAGCGGCAGGCTCCCGGAAATAAGCTGGGTCGCCTGTTCGAACCAGTGGGCCAGGAACAACGGGATCGACAGCCCGAGCCACAGCACAAGCGCCAGATGAATGGCTACAGGCAGCATGTTGGCCCGCACCCGCACCTGCCCGGGCGGCGGTATCCCGTAGACCATGGGCTGGACATAGCGAAACAGCCCCGCGAATGCCACCGCCAGACCCAGCAGCAGCGGCAGTGTCAGCCATGGCCAGGATTTCATGGTCGCATTCAGCACCAGAAATTCGCTCATGAATACCCCGAACGGCGGAAAGCCGGCGATGGCGAGCGTGCCGGCCAGCAGGCCCCAGCCGACCGTCGGCTGGGTGCGGATGAGCCCGCGTATGTGTTCTATGCGCTGGGTGCCGGTGAGCTGGGCGGCATGGCCGACCGTGACGAAGATGGAGGACTTGGTGAGTGAGTGCACCGTCATGTGCAGCAGCGCCGCGAAGGTGGCCAGCGCCCCGCCGATGCCGAAGGCAAAGGTCATCAGGCCCATATGTTCGATCGAGGAATAGCTGAACATGCGCTTGATGTCGTGCTGGCGGTGCAGGAACAGCACCGCAACCAGAAAGCTGAGCAAACCGAATCCCATCATAAGATGGCCGGCGAGCGCGGTGTGCAGCGAACCGTCCACCAGCATTTTCACGCGCACGAGCGCATAGAGCGCAACGTTGAGCAGCAGGCCTGACAGCACCGCCGACATCGGTGTGGGGCCTTCGGAATGGGCGTCCGGCAGCCAGTTGTGCAGCGGCACCAGCCCTACCTTGGTGCCATAGCCGACCAGCAGAAACACGAAGGCAATGGTGAGCACCGCGGGATCGAGCTGGGCGGCATGGTTGTGCAGGACGTTCCACAGCAGTGCCCGGCCCCGGTCGGGACCGAGGCGCCGCTCGGCGGCAAAGTACAGCAGCACGGTGCCGAAGAGAGCCTGGGCGATGCCGACGCCGCAGAGGATGAAGTATTTCCACGCCGCCTCGACCGACTCCGGGGTACGGTACAGGCTCACCAGCAGCACCGTGGTCAGGGTCGCTGCCTCCATCGCCACCCACAGCACCCCCATGTTGTTGGTCGTGAGCGCCAGCAGCATCGCGAACAGAAAGCCCTGGTACATGGAATGGTAGAGGCGCATGCGCCGCGGACCGACGCGGCCACGCTCGACCTCGTGTTGCATGTAGGGCCGCGAGAAAATTGCCGTGGTGAGTCCGACAAAGGCCGTCAGCGCCACCAGGTAGACGTTGAAGGCGTCTATATAGAACAGGTTGCCGCGGGACAACTCCGGTCCGGTGTGCAGCACGTCCCAGGCAAGCCACACCGAGGCCGCGAAAGTCGCCGCCGAAATAGCGATGTTGAGGTGGCCGGCCAGCCGGTAGCTCGGCAACAGCGCGAGCAGCAGGACTCCGGCGAGCGGCAGCCACAGCAGGAAATACAGCGGGATCAATCCCCTTTCTCCGAGAGCCGGTCGAGGCGATCGACGTCGAGTGAATCGATGCTCGAGCGGATCTGAAAGAAGAACACGCCGAAGAGCACGGCCGCAACCAGCACGTCAAACGCCACACCCAGCTCCACGATCATGGGCATGCCGTAGGTCGAGGCGACCGCCGCGAAGAACAGGCCGTTCTCGATGGACATGAACCCGATCACCTGCGCCACGGCAGTGCGGCGCGTGATCATGAGCAGCATCCCCAGGAGCACGGTCGCCATGCTTACGGCGATGGTATTGCGCGTAACAAGCGTCGATAGCTGCGCCACCGGAAGCGCCACGTAGTAGCAGAAAACCACAAGCACCGCTCCGGCGAGCAGCGTAAGTGAAGGGTGAGACACAATCTCCACGTCAAACTGGATGTGCAGGCGCTGCGTCAGGCGGTAGAGCATCCAGGGAATCAGCAGCGCCTTCAGGCCGAAGGTAAGCAGTGCCGATATGTAGAGATGCGCATGTCCGGATACGAGCGCGACCAGCGCCGTGGTGACTGACAGCAGCGCCCCCTGCCAGGCAAAGGCGTAGATGAGGGGCTGAATGCGCGCTTGGGCCAGCATCACGAAGGAGGTGAACAGCACCAGCGCCGCAGACACCAGAATGCCTTGACTGAAGACACCGAGATTGTCGGGATGCATGAGCGTGCGGGTCCTTGGGTCAGGCGCGTGCAGCGCGCGGGTCGTGGTTCACAGGGCTGACTCCAGGATGACATGCATCAGCAGTCCCAGCAGGCTCAGCAGAAACGCGAACCCCAGAAACTGCGGAACCCGGAACAGGCGCATTTTGGCCAGAACCGTTTCCCACAGCGCCAGCAGCACGGCCAGCATTGCGAGTTTGGCCGCGACTGCCACCACCCCGACGGCGACCGCGGGCAGCGTCAGCTGCCGGGCGATGCCCCAGGGCAGGAATATGTCGCTGATCAGGACCGCGTAGATCATCAGCTTGATCATGCCGGCCCAGTCGATGAGTGCCAGATGGCGGGCGCTGTATTCCAGTACCGTCGCCTCGTGCAGCATGGTGAGCTCAAGATGGGTTTCCGGGTTGTCGACGGGAATACGGCCGGTCTCGGCGACTGCGACCATGGCCAGGCTGAGAAACGCGAACAGAAAGGAAGGCCGTAGCACCAGGCCGGCATCGAGTATGTGCTGCATCGCCACGGACAGATTGGTGGTGGACGCGGTCATGGTCAGCGTGAACACCGCCATCAGCATCGCCGGCTCGGCGAGTGATGCCACCGTCACCTCGCGGGAGGCGCCCATGCCGCCAAAGGTGGTGCCAATATCCATGGATGCCAGGGTCTGGAAAAAGCGCGCCAGCGCGAAAAACCCGGCCAGCACGATGACGTCGGCGATCGCGGCAGTGGGCAGCGGGATCGCCACCAGCGGCACCGCAGACGCCGCCAGCAGGATTGCCCCGAACACCACGTACGGAGCAACGCGGAAAAGCCAGGACGCGTTCTGCGCGAGAACCACGTTCTTGCCGAACAGCTTGGCCAGATCGCGGTAGGGCTGGAACAGGGACGGCGCCGCCCGGTTCTGGAGATGGCATTTCAGCCGCTTGATCCAGCCGCTCAGCAGCGGTGCCGTGCCGGCAAACAGCAGCGTCTGCAGCACCGCGAACAGCCAGCCGGTCAGCTGATCAGCCATAGCAGCAGCAGGAGCGTAAAAAACGAGTAGGCCAGATAGAGGCGGATGTTGCCGGCCTGTATGCGCCCGACGCGGCGCGCGGCCGCCAGCACTGCACGGCCGATGGGTTCGTAGAGCGCCGTCCATGACCAGTCGCCGATGTGCAGCTGATAGCGCAAGCCGGCTATGCGTGCTGGCGCCACCTCATGCTTCTCGATCCGCTCATCAGTGTGCCACACCGGCGCAAATACCCTGCGGACCGGCTGGGTAAAGGCGGTCGACGTGTACTGCATGCGTGTAGTCAGGCCGCCGAAACCACAGTCCCATGGCGGAACGCGGCGCACGCCCGGGCGGCGCCAATGCATCAGCAGGTAGCCGGCAAGTAGGGTGAGCACCATCGCGGCGACCACCAGCGGCGCCGAATAGGAAGCGACGCGCGGCGATACCGGCGTCAGCCACAGCCAGCCGCGTACCGTAGCGGCAGCCGGCCGCAATCGCAGCAAATCCTGCGTGACCGGTTCGAGCAGGCGAATGACCGCGGTTGGGACTACGCCCAATGCGAGACACAACAGCGCAAGCATGGCCATCGCTGCCTGCATCCCCAGGCCCACTTCACGCGCGTGTGCCACGCGCCGGGTGCGCGCCTGCCCCAGGAAGGCCACGCCGTAGACTTTGACGAAGGTGGCGGCGGCAAGCGCTGAGGTGAGTGCCAGCAGTGCAGCGGCGATCGGAATGATCGACCGCAGCACCCCGCTTGCCAGCACCGGGACCTGCAGCGCCGCCTGCAGCGTGAGCCACTCGGAGGCAAAGCCGTTGAACGGGGGCAAAGCGGCGATGCTGAGACATCCGATGAGCACAAACAGCGCCGTGGCGGGCATGCGCCGGATGAGTCCGCCCAGGTGGTCCAGGTCCCGTTCATGGGTGCGGTAGACGACGGCACCAACACCCAGGAAGAGCAGCGTCTTGAACACGGCGTGATTGAGACTGTGGTAGAGGGCGGCGAGCAGGGCCACCACCCCGATGGCCGGATGGCCGGTGGCGACAAATATCATGCTCAAGCCAAGGCCCATAAAAATGATCCCGACGTTTTCCACGGACGAATACGCTAACAGCCGTTTGATGTCGTTCTGCGCGAGCGCATAGAGTACCCCGAGCAGGGCCGTGGCGGTGCCGGCGGTGAGCGTTGCAAGCCCCCAGGACCACTGAAGCTGTCCCAGCAGATCGAACGCGAAGCGGATGAGGCCGTAAATCGCCACCTTGATCATCACGCCGCTCATGAGTGCCGAGATGTGCGACGGCGCCGCCGGATGCGCTTCCGGAAGCCAAGCGTGCAGCGGCACCATGCCGGCCTTCATGCCGAATCCGAACAGCGCCAGTGCGAAGGCGAGCGAAGACCACGCGGGCGTGAGGTGTGCGGTGCGCATGGCGTGGAACGTGAAACCTCCGCCAAACCCGGCCAGCACCCCGAAGGCGAGCAGGATCACGAGGGCTCCGACGTGGGCTTGCAGCAGGTACAGAAAGGCGGCATGACGGTTTGCCGGGTGCTGGTGCTGGTAGGCGACCAGCAGGTAGCTCGATACGGACATGAGCTCCCAGGAGATCATGAATACGAAGGCATCGTCAGCAAGCAGCACAGCCAGCATCCCGGCCACAAACACGCCGGTGAACAGCCCGAGCGCTGCCAGCGACGGGCGGAAATGTTCCCGGCTGTCGTCCCGGCCAGTCCCGGGCATCCGGACCGGGCGCTGGAACTCGAGCGCGTAGCCCGGTCCGTAGAGACTGACCGCAATCACAGCAATGCCGATGATCGCCATGAAAAAGCCGGACAGGGGGTCGAGGCGCAGGTGCCAGTTGAGCCACGGCAGGCCGCATGGAAGCTGGGCTGTCATGCGCTCGCCCGTGAGCAGCACCATGCCGCCGGCGGCGACCGCACCCAGGCCGCAGAGGCCAAGAAGCGTGAACGAGATCCAGCGCAGCACGGCGGGAAATCGGTCTGCCGCCAGCGCTGTCACGCCTGACAGCAGCGCCGCGCCTATCGCCCCGTACGCCAGCAGCATGGGCGACAAGTCAGGTCGCCCTCAGTACAGGGTGGGCTGCGCGCGCATCATGACCGGGGGTAGCCGTATCTGCCTCGTCGTCGGTAGTGGGACCCGCCTGGCGGTATCTCCCGGAATGTTTCTAGCGGAAGATGGCGCCAGCGCTGGCGATGCTATGATGGCGCCGGCAAAATTTCAAGAGCGCGAGCGGTGTGCAGTGGTGAACGTTATGCCCGTCACCCGGGGACAGTCTCGGTAGAGACGGCGCGGCGCGCTGCAAGTAAGCGGATCACGGGGCTCAGGAGGGGGCGGAACCGGAACCGGCGGCGGGAGCGGGTGTCTTCGGGCGCACCCGTGCCAGTTGCACGGCTGTGCCGCGCGTGCGAACGATCTCGATCTGGTAGCCTTCCAGGGCCAGGCTGGTGCCGGTTTCCGGAATGTCTTCCAGATACTCGGTAATCAGGCCGTTGAGGGTCTTCGGCCCGGTCATCGGCAGATCCCAGTCGAGACGGCGGTTGAGGTCGCGCAGCGTCATGCTGCCGCTGACGAGGTAACTGCCGTCGTCCTGGGGTTGAACATCGTCGGTCAGGCCCGGCACGGGGGCGGCAAATTCTCCCACGATCTCCTGCAGGATATCCTGCAGCGACAGCAGGCCGACGACGTCCCCGTACTCATCCACCACGAGGGCGATGCGGCGCTTGGTCTGGCGGAAATGCAGCAGCTGTCGTCCGAGCGTGGTGCCCTCGGGCACGAAGTACGGCGCCTCGAGCAGTTTCTCGAGATCCTCACGACCGAATTTTCCTGAACGCATCAGCAGCAACACCCGGCGTATCTGCACAACGCCGGCAACCCGATCGAAGCTGCCGTGACAGGCCGGCAGCTGCGAATAGTGGCTGGAGGTGACGCGCGCGAGGATGTGGTCCCAGTCGGAGTCCAGGTCCACGATCTCGATCTCGCCGCGGGGGACCATCACGTCCTCGACGGTCATGTTTTCCAGGTCCAGGATCGCAAGCAACATCTGCTGGTGAGTTTGCGGTATGAAGGCTCCGGCCTCGCGCACCACCGTGCGCAGCTCCTCGGTGTTCATCTGGTCTGCGCGGCGGCGGTTGATCGAAAAGCCGACGAGCAGCAGCAGGCCGTTGGCCAGCGTGTTCACGAGCCACACCAGAGGCGAGAGCAGTTTCAACAATACCGCCAGAACATATGCGATCGGGAACGCCACGCGCTCCGGATACAGCGCGGCGACCGTCTTGGGCGCCACTTCGGCGAAGACCAGAACCACCAGGGTCAGCAGGCCGGTGACGATGCCGATGGCGGGAGTCCCATACAGGTGCAGCGCCAGCAGCGTGGCTACCGATGAGGCGGCGATGTTGGCAAAATTGTTTCCGAGCAGTATCACGCTGAGCAAACGGTCGGGACGTTCGAGCAGACGTGCGGCGATGCGCGCGGGCCCGTGTCCGGAGCTGGCGAGGTGGCGCAGCCGGTAGCGGTTCAGGGTCATCATCCCGATTTCCGCCGCAGAGAAGAACGCCGACAGCAGGATCAGCAGGAACAGGACCGCGAGCAGCAAGCCGGTGTGGAAGTGGTTCAAGTTCATGCCTCGGATTCGTACTGCAGACCGATAGGGTGCGTACCGGCCGGCGGGTGTCGTGTCTCGGGATCCATGCAGGCAAATGCCGCACCGCTCAGCGGCGCAGCAGAATTTGCAGCGCGAACTTGCTGCCGAAATAGGCGAAGGCGAGCAGCGTGAAGCCCCCGAGCGTCCAGCGGACCGCGGTGCGCCCGCGCCAGCCGAAACGCCAGCGGCCGGCGAGCAGCACGCCGAATACCACCCAGGCGATTATGGACAGTACGATGTGATCGGTCAAAGCCACGGGCTCGTTGAACAGCTGCTCCGAGAAAAACACGCCACTGATGACAGTCAGGGTGAGCAGCACGAAGCCGAGGGTGATCAGCTGGAACATCAGCTTTTCCATGGTCTCGAGCGGCGGCAGGGCGCGCAAGAACCGGCTGGGTTGGCGGCGACGGAGGCGGTGTTCGACCCAGGCGAGCATGAGGCTCTGTACCATGGCGATGCTGAGGAGGCTGTAGGCAAGAAGCGAAATGACGATATGCGCCGACTGCAGGGGCGTCGCCGTGACCGCCAGAAGTTTGCGGCGCGGCGCCAGCCAGTCGACCAGGACCGTCACGGCGGCAATCGGCATGATAAAAATGCCAAGGCTCTCGATGGGAAGACTGATCGCGGCAATCAGGAACAGTACCACGACAGCCAGAGCGATCAGCGATATGGCATTGGTCAGACCTAAGCTGAGGCCGTTTTGCTGCAGCAGTCCGGAATAGAGGACTGCGGCGTGTGCGGCGACCCCGCCTATCGCCAGCGCATAGATCCCGACGCGTACCGCACCGCGGAGCCGCTCGGAGTGACTCAGACTGAGCCACAACAGGGCGCCGACGCACAGATACAGGACAGCCGCTAGCAAACTCATCGGTCAATTGGTCATAATATGTACTCAACCCTGAATCATGGCACAGCTGCCGCCGTCATTGAAGGGGGCGGGAGGGGGCCGGAAATCATGGGCAGTTCCGGGGGGTGCGTCGGGCTCGGCGTGCACGGCCCCCGGATATGACACCGACTGGTAGGCGGAACATGTTTGACAACTTGAGCCAGCGGCTGCAGCTGGCAATGAAAAAATTGCGGGGCGAGGCGCGCCTCACTGAGCAGAACATCAGCGAGGCGCTGCGTGAGGTACGCATGGCCTTGCTCGAAGCGGACGTTGCGCTGCCGGTGGTCAAGGCTTTCATTGACGATGTGCGCGCGCGGGCCGTCGGCAAGGAGGTGCTCGCGAGCCTTTCGCCTGGCCAGGCCGTGATCAAGGTTGTGTATGACGCGCTGGTGGCGCTCATGGGCGAGTCGAATGACCGTCTGCAGCTTGCCGCCCGCCCGCCTGCGGTGATCCTGCTTGCCGGACTGCAGGGGTCGGGCAAAACGACGACGGCGGCCAAGCTCGCCCGCTTTCTGCGCGAGCGGGAACGCCGCTCGGTACTGGTCGCGAGCGCCGACGTGTACCGGCCTGCGGCCATCGATCAGCTGCGCGTACTGGCCGGAACGGTTGGCGCGACCTTTTTTCCCAGCACCGCCCAGCAAAAGCCGGTTGATATCGCCCGGGCCGCGGTCGAGCAGGCCGGAAAGTCGGGAATCGACGTCGTGATCATCGACACTGCCGGGCGCCTCCACGTGGACCGCGAGATGATGGATGAAATCCAGGCGATTCATGCGGCGGTGGATCCGGTGGAAACCCTGTTTGTTGTCGACAGCATGACCGGGCAGGATGCCGTCAACACCGCCCAGAGCTTTAATGATGCGCTGCCCCTGAGCGGGGTGATTCTGACCAAGGCCGACGGCGATGCCCGTGGTGGCGCGGCGCTGTCCGTGCGCCGCGTTACCGGCAAGCCGATCAAGTTTCTGGGCGTGGGCGAAAAGACCGAGGCGCTGGAGCCGTTTCATCCTGATCGCATGGCGTCGCGCATTCTCGGTATGGGCGATGTGCTGAGCCTGGTGGAACAGGCGCAGCAGACTGTTGACCAGGAGCAGGCGCGCAAACTGGCGCAGAAGATCACCAAGGGCAAGGGCTTCGATCTCGAGGATTTCCGCGACCAGCTGCGGCAGATGGAGAAGATGGGCGGGATTGCGAGTCTCATGGACAAGCTTCCGGGGGCCGGGGAAATTCCCGAGGCCGCCAAGGCCCAGATGGACGACCGGCAGACGCGACGCCTGATCGCGATCATCAATTCGATGACGCCCCAGGAGCGCCGTTTCCCTGACATCATACGCGGATCCCGCAAGCGCCGCATCGCCGCGGGTTCGGGTGTCCATGTGCAGGAAATCAACCGGATGCTGAAACAGTTTGGTGAGATGCAGAAGATGATGAAGCGGCTGGGCAAGGGCGGTCTCGGAAAGATGATGCGGAGCATGAGAGGCAAGCTGCCCGGGGTTCCGTTCTGAGGCTGCGGGCGGACGGTTGAATTGGCTGCATGGACCTGATATATAAGTTAAGAATCAGGGCAGGGGCGGTCAGTCAGCGACGCACAACCGCGTTTTGGGCGGGAACCACAGACAGCGGTAGGAGGGAGGAGCACATTCCATGATGACAGTGAAGGAGACCACCCAGAAGCGCAAGGTGCCGGAACGTCGCGGGCGCAGTCGCGAACTGACGGATAAACTCGTTGCGGAACGCACCGAGATGCTGGTGCTCTTCTGTCGTCTGGCAGGGATCGAATCCTATGCCCGGGACAACCGGCCAGTGCAGGAACTGCTCGACGATTTCTGCCAGATTCTCGTGGATTACATCGCCGCCGGGCACTTTGCGCTGTACGAGCGCATCATCGACGGTACGGAACGCAGGCGCGAGGTTGCCGTCCTTGCGGAAAAGCTCTATCCGGCGATCGCCCGTACCACAGACGTTGCTCTCGAATTCAACGACAAGTACGACCGGGAGGACCATCTTCCGGTGCTTGACGGTCTTTCAGAGGAGCTATCCCGGCTCGGCGAACAGATCGCGGTGCGTATAGAACTGGAAGATCAGCTGATCGCAGCATTCGCCAGCGCCTAACCGCCGGTGGCCGACATGAAGCGTATGATTTTGTGCGGCTGTGTCGTGAATTCGTGACGTTCGGGTTTGAGCGCGATCGCCCGGCAGACGGCCTCCCTCAGCTCCTCGTCACTGGCGCCCGAACGCAGTAGCGGGCGCAGCTCCAGATTGTTCTCCTGCCCGAGACAGGTATAGATCGTCCCGTCCACCGTCAGGCGCACGCGGTTGCAGGTGGCGCAGAAGTGCTGGGAAATGGGCGTGATAAAACCGATCCGCAGACCGGTTCCGCCGACCTGTACGTAGCGCGCCGGACCACCGCCGGTCATCACGGTGGGGATCAGTTCATAACGCGATTGCAGCTCACGCCTGACTTCCTGCAGGTCCAGGTAGTGCTCGGCAGCCTCGCGGCCGGTGGCGCCCATGGGCATCGTCTCTATGAGACGCAGGGTGAAATCATGGCGGATGCAGAAATCGACCATGTCACTGATTTCCCGATCATTCACGCCTTTCATTGCCACCATGTTGATTTTTACAGGCGCAAATCCCGCTTTCTTGGCAGCCGCCAGCCCGTCCAGCACCTGGTCGAGCCGGCCGCCCCCCGTGATTTCCGCGTAACGGGCCGGATCGAGCGAGTCAAGGCTGACATTAAGACGAGTGATGCCCGCCCGGCGCAGTGATTGCGCCAGTTTGCGCAGCCGGGTGCCGTTGGTGCTGAGCGACAGGTCGTCCAGGCCGGGCAGTTGCGCCAGGCGCGCCGCCAGTTCCGGCAATCCGCGGCGTGCCAGCGGCTCGCCGCCGGTGAGGCGGACGCGCCGTACGCCGAGTTCGGTGAACACACGTACCACCCGCTCCATCTCATCGAAACTGAGCCAGTGTGCGGGTTCCTCGAAACCGGTGAAGCCTTTGGGAATGCAGTACGTGCAGCGTAATTCGCAGCGGTCGGTCACCGATACCCGCAGGTACTCTATGCGGCGGTTGAACGGATCGATCAGGCTGGTTACCATGATTCTAAATATATGCACATTCATGGGGCAGGGTCCATATGACCGACGGGGGGTATGCTTCCGGGCTCCTAAAGTCGGTCAGATGTGTTCACGGCCATGGGGAGATGGCGCGAACATTGCTTGGTCAAACCGGGTGCACGAATAATAACCATGAAGCGGGGTGGGAATGGACAGGGCACGCAGGCGGGCCTGGGGTTTTGCAGTGATCATTGCCAGTGCCGGGCATATCGCCCAGGCGCAGGAACCCTGGAATCTGGGGCCGCGTGAGACTTATGTGCAGGCGGGGATGGAGCAGTACGACTGGAAGGAATTTACCCCTACAGGCAGCACCCTCGATGCGGAATCGGGCCAGCTGGCCACGATGGGTGCCGGCGTGACCAATTTTGCGCGGGTGGGGCAGGGTCCGATCTACCGGGCCGGCGCGCGGGTGTATCTGGGGACTATCGGCTACGATGGCCAGACCCAGGGCGGTATCCCGCTGACGACCCTGTCGGACTACCAGGGCACGCAGATCGAGGGGCTGGGAGGATACCAGTTCACACGCTGGCAGCACGGGATTGATCTGTTCGGGGGTGTGGGCTGGGAATACTGGAGCCGCTCCCTGCGCAATGCGAACGCCGTCAATGGTACATCGGCCTACGGTTACGACGAACAGTACACCGTCCTGTATTCCAAGCTGGGTGTGGGCTTATCCGGGGACCGCGGCTCCTGGTCGTATCGCATCAAAGTGGGCGGTACGCTTCCCGTATATACCTATGAATATGTGAACCTCGGGGACGGTCTCGGTCTTACGCCCGGGCGCCAGTGGTCGGGATTCGCCCGGTTCACGGTGGATTTCGGGCCTGCCTCGCGCAACCATTTCGGCTTGGTTCTGAGCTACGACAGCTACCGTTTCAGCCGTTCCAGCCCGGAGCAGCTGACCGTCTCAGGCGTTCCATCCGGCTACTACGTGCAGCCGCAGAGTCATCGCGATGTCTACGCGATCCGCGGTATCTACTATTTCCGTTGAGTTCTGGCCGCTCAGCGGATGCTGAAAGCCCGGCCGGTGATGCCGCGGCTGTCCGGCCCCATGAGATAGAGATACGGACCCATCACCTCATCCGGGCGCGGATGCTGGTCAGGAGATTCTCCAGGATAGGCCTGGGCGCGCAACCCGGTTGCCACCGGACCGGGGTCGAGGCTGTTGAAGCGGATGTGCGTGTTCTGTTCGAGTTCGTCCGCCCAGATCTCCATCAAGCGTTCCAGCGCACCGCCGGCCGCGGCATACGCGCCCCAGTAGGCGCGCGCCTGGCGTGCGACATCCGATGAGCTGAATATCACAGAGGCGTCGTTCGAACGCCGGAGCAGATCCAGGCACAGGCGCGTGATGAGGTATGCCGCATTGAAATTGACCTGCATCACCCGCGTCCACAGCTCGGGGTCGTAGAGTTCGAGCGGGGTCAAGGTTCCCAGTTCGGCCGCACTGTGCAGGATGCCGTCCAGCCTTCCAAACTCCTTCTCGATCGCGGTCACCATGGCCTCGTAGTCCCTGGCAGTCGCCCGCGCCAGATCCATGGGTGTGATCGCCGGCTGTGACCCGCCGGCGGCGAGAATCTCGTCGTAAACGTGCTCCAGCTTGGATACCGTGCGCCCGAGAAGTATCACGGTGGCGCCGTGTCTGGCATAGGCGCGGGCGGCAGCTTGCCCGAGACCGTCCCCCGCGCCGGTTACCAGCACGATGCGGCCGGTCAGCAGGTCGGTGGCCGGATTGTAGGAAACAGGTGCAGTCAGCGGTTGCGGTGTGGCCATCCGGCGGGCTCAGCGTGAAAGTGTCGCATTGTACCGCAGTCCCCGAAGGCGTGCCCGGCCGCAAGTGAAACACCCCCCCATCCGTCCGTAGTGCCTGCCGCGATGTCCTAATCGCGTCACCCCGGGTTGCGGGGTGGCCGGTTGCATAAAAGAAGGTTTATAGAAGGCAGTTAGTTGCTTGCATCGGTGATATATGGAAACGATCGCCGATTTGACAGGTCGATACATATCCGTGCCATTGGGGCTAATACTTTGCGTAGTCCCCCGGCGTCACACCCAGAATGCGCTTGAAGTGGCGCGTGAAATGGCTCTGGTCGCAGAAGCCGAGTTCCCCTGCCACCCAGGCCGCCGACTGCCCGCTTCGCAGCAGCGTGCGCGCACGCTCGATTTTGAGCTGAAGCTGATAGGCATGCGGCGGCAAGCCGAAGCGGCGTTGAAAAGCGCGCAGAAGCGCAAAGCGCCCCAGCCCCGCGGCAGCCGCTAGGCCATCGAGGCTCACCGGAGTACGTAGAGGCAACCACCAGTGTGCCACGCCCCCTCAGCGGCGAGATCGGATGGTTATAGGAGGCGCGGATCCAGGATAAGCGGTTCCTGGTGGACAATGCCTATTCCAGTGTGGCCGCTGTGGCCCGGATTGATCAGGACACACTGTTCCTCGGGAATAATTGCGGATGGAACCAACAACACCCCGGACCGGCTGTCACGCACCCATTTGTCCCCAATGTCCGCCAATGCCCCCGGTGCCGGCGTATGTCGCCAGTTCGACGGCAATTGGTTTGCGGCCATAGTTTCCACCGGAGCGGCGTCAGGGAGGCGCACCGTGAGCAATACGAGATCGGCCGGTGCGGTATCGGAATCCACGTAAACGAGCAGCTCGAGCACTGCCAATGACCGGCTGACAGCCGCATAGACGATCGCATTGCCACGAGAATTCCAGCGTCCGCCATCGCGCCGCGCACCGTCTCCCGTCAGCGCCTCGCTCACAAATCGCTGGCGCACGATTCGAAAAACATGCATCAGCTGAATGTGCCGTGTTCGATACGACCAAGCACCTCCATAACACGTTGCACACCCAGGTCCGTATCAAACATGGCGTATGGCGGCACCATACCGAGCGCCCTATTCGGGCGCGTCAGCCATGCTCTCGCCTTTTCCGGGCTACCCAGCGCGTCCTCTGCCCGGGCAACCACTCGCGCGATGCGTACGGCACGGTCCGACTCATCGGGTTTAAAGTAGCGCTCGCCCATCCGCCGGGTAAAGGTGCGGCTCGACAACGTAATCCACGTCTCGAACAATTCGCGCCTTACTCCAGTGCGACCCATGAGAATGAACACCGATTTGGTAGGAAGCCCTTTGCGCGTGATCTCCATCAAATCGTCGATATCGTTTATGTCCTTTTTCAGAACGCTACGGCCACCAAGGATATTGGCAATTCGTGTTGCTTCGCTCATTGGATTCCTTCGTTAAATCGGCCAGTTGGCCATAAATATAATGCCAATTGGCAGCATGTACCACAGGGCTTCCATCTTGAAGGCATTGCAGCAAGATCTGTCTAAATGGCCCAGATGGGGCTATAATTAGTGCCAAATTAGACATTGTGGTAACTTCTATATGGCCCACAGTCATGAAAAATCGAGAACGCAATCGAAGGCGCGGCCGGAGCGGAAGCCATTGACTGCGCCTGAACTGGAGTTCGCGATCCAACACACCGTCCCGCGGCACATACAAGCCATTGCCTTTAATGTTGAGGAAGGAGTCGATTCGTTCTCGTACAGAATCTCAGTGGCTGCGCCGACTGAGGTAATCACGCTTGAGCGTGAGGGCGTAAACAGCGCTCTTATCAAAGCGCTCGCCGCTCGAATGGAGATCTCATCGACCCGGCTCATCCGAATATTGGGTATTCCAAAGTCTTCCGCGGAGCGCCAAATCGCCGCCGGCAAGGTCATCAGGGGCTGCGGTGGGCAGGCCGCGATCGCCATGGTGAAGTTGCTTGGTATTGCAAAGGAGATCGTGGAGCGGAGTACCGCGCCCGAGGCGAAGGATTTCGACGCAGCCCGCTGGCTTGGCCAATGGATTGAACGCCCGCAGCCGGCGCTCGGCGGCGCCAAGCCTGCAGATTTCCTCGATACACCGACCGGCGTGGAGATCGTCACGCGATTGCTTCGCTCGATAGAGAGCGGTTCGTATCAATGAGGCTGTGGCGTATCGCCACCGAGACGCGCGACTACAAAGCAACAGATTTAAGCGGTGCGGGGTCCGCCAAAGCACCCGGGCGCTGGAATAATGAAAATCAGCCCGTGGTGTACTGCTCCACGTCGATCGCGCTTGCCGTCCTCGAGACCGCAGCCCATGTCGACACGACCGGGCTGCCGCTCAACCGGTTTCTGGTGGAAATCGCCGTGCCGGACAGCGTCTGGGACAAGCGTCAAGAATTCAACCCCGCTGAGCTCCCGGCAACATGGTGCGCTATCCCCGCCGGAGCCGGCAGCGTCGCAGAGGGTTCCGGCTGGCTGGCGTCGAATGACTCTCTGCTCCTGTTGGTGCCATCCGTGATTGTCCCGGAAGAACGCAACGCCCTGATCAATCCTCGACATCCGGACGCCTTGCAGATCAACGCCCGGGTTGCCCGCCCTTTCGAATACGATCGCCTGTTCCGGCCTGCGGCCGCGGGCGGGGCCGCACTAATTGGGGCGCCATGAGGCCCGAGCCCTCGTTACACGGTGAGTGTCCCGGTTCAACCACCATCGTCGTCTCGAATCGATCGGGCATATCGCGCTGGCAGAAGCTGAGGCAAACCGTTGCCGGCAACTTGGTGCTCAGGCCATAGTAGTGACCTGACTCAAATCAAACTGTCTCTGCGATATTCGGGGCCGAGGCGGCTTTCTGTTCTCGAAACCCGTCTTTCTTGGGCCAGGCGATAAAAAAGCGTTAACAACCTGTGGATTTTACGGAACTTTATAGTGGATCATAAGTGTCTCATTCGTATGAATGGAGGCGAGCGATGGGCAGATTTGTGCTCGGAGTGGTGATCGGAGGGGCGGCCGCGTTTGTGCTTGGATACAATTTCGGGCGTGGGGTCGCGCCGCTGACGAACCCGCTCGCGACGCGGACGGCGTTGTCTGTCCAGCTGAAGCGGCAGGCGGGTGAGTTCTTTGACTCCGCCAGGGCTGCGATCCACAAGGCGACGGCACCGCCGCGCCGCCCCGCAGCGAAGCCGCCAGAGCGCTGACCGGCGACCGCCAGGCGGCACTCAGGCGAAGCTTGTTTTGCCTTCGTCGTTGACGCAGATGCGGTTGCGGCCTTGGTTTTTCGCGAGATACAGACGGCGATCGGCCACCGCCAGCAGTTCATCGAAGCTGTCGACACTCTCGGCGCTGAAGGTTGCCATTCCTATGCTCACCGTGACGCGGATGCGGGTGTCGGCGGCCGTTATCTCCGCCTTTTCGATGCGTGCGCGCACCCGTTCCGCCAGCACCGCGGCGCCGAGACGGTTCGTTTCGGGCAGCAGCGCGGCAAACTCCTCGCCGCCGATGCGTCCCACGACGTCGCCGTTGCGCACGATCCCGGCCAGCAGGGTCGCGACCTTGAGCAGCACTTCGTCGCCTGCCTGATGTCCGAAACGATCGTTGACCTGCTTGAAATGGTCAATGTCGATCAGCAGGACCGACAGCTCGCCCAGGTAGCGCTTGACGGCGGAGATGTGTTGCGCACCCTGGTCATAGAAGCTGCGCCGGTTGCGCAACCGCGTCAGCGGGTCCGTGCTTGCCTGCTCAGCCAGGGCGCGACGGCTCTCCTCGAGCTCGCGGATTGTGCGCGTGAGCTTGTAGTGTACGTTGACCCGTGCCTGGAGCTCCATGACATCGACCGGTTTCATGAGAAAGTCGTTGGCACCGTTCAGAAAGGCCAGATTCTTGTCGACACTGTCATTGGCTGCGGTCATGACGATGACCGGTATGTTCGCGATGCGGGGCATCTGACTCTTGCGTATTTTTACCAGTAACTGCTGCCCCGTCAGGCGCGGCATGTTGACGTCGGTGATGACGACGTCTATGCGCTCGTCGGCCAGCAGGATCTGCCAGGCTTCCTCGCCATCTCTCGCCTCAATGAGTTCGTAGTTCTCGGAGAGATTCTTGAGTAGCATCGCCTTCGAGGTCTGGGAGTCCTCTGCGAGCAGAATGCGGGGCCGGGTACGGGTGCCCGAGAAATCTTCTTCCACCATGGGTTGTACTTGGCGCGTAGGTCTTCGTCCGGGTCGAAATAATACCGATATTACTTAATATAGCATTCCCCGGCGCGTGCACCGAAATGGGATTCTGACCGGTACGCGGGCCCTCAGGTCCGGTCGTCACCGCCCTGGCGTTCGACCCGACGCGCGGCTTTGCTGACCGGTTCAAGCGGTTCGACGGCCTTTTTTGCGCTCACGCCCATTTCGGCGAACTTCCGCGCCCCTGGCATCAGCTTGCTCTCGAATGAGCCGACGGCCTGGTTGTAATGCCCGACGCTGTTGTCCAGGCTGGCGCCCAGCCGTGCAAGGTGTTCGCTGAAGGTGGCAAGGCGCGCGTACAGTTCCTCGCCGGCATCGCGGATCTGTGCGGCGTTGGCGGCCAGCATCTGCTGTCGCCAGCCGTAGGCGACCGCGCGCAACAGTGCGACGAAGCTCGTCGGGGTCGCCAGAATCACCTTCTGGCGCAGCGCATCCTCCAGCAGGTCGCGGTCGATGTCGAGCGCCGCGCTGAGAAATTGCTCGCCGGGAATGAACAGCACGACGAAATCCGGCGCGTTGCGGAACTGACTCCAGTACGCCTTGCGCGAAAGTTCAGTCACGCGCTCCCGAACCTTGCGCGCATGGTGTTCAAGGTGGCGGGCGCGTTCAGCATCGTCGGATGCTTCCATGGCATTCAGGTAGGCATCGAGCGGAGTTTTCACGTCCACCACGATGTCACGGCCATCCGGAAGACGCACGATCATGTCCGGCCGCAGCAGGCCGTCATCGGTGCTTACCGATTCCTGCGGGCTGAAATCGCAGTGTTCCACCATGCCCGCGAGTTCGGTCAGGCGCTTGAGCGTCAACTCGCCCCACTTGCCGCGCACCTCCGGGCGGCGCAGCGATTTCACCAGGTTCTGGGTCTCGGCCCGTAGCTGGTCCTGGGTCTGCGCCATGGTCTCGAGGTGGCGGGTGAGCGCCCCATAGGCTTCCTTGCGTGCGTTTTCCATAAGCTGGATCTGCTGTTCCGTCTTATGCAGGGCTTCGCGAATCGGACCCACCAGGGATTCCACCGCTTTTTCCTTCCGGTCCAGGTCCGCCACCGCCTGCACCTGGTGGCGCTTGAGCGTTTCCTCCGCGAGCTGCAGAAAAGCCTGGTTGTTGCGCTGCAGCGCCTCGTGGGAGAGCGCGCTGAAGGTGCGCTCCAGTCCCTGCAGGCGTTCGTTGGCCTGGCGCCGCTCCAGGTCCAGGGTGGTCGACAGCTCGGCGATACGCTTCTGGCTGCGCGTCCGTGCAAGCAGCCAGCCGAATGCGCCGGCCACCACGGCCACCAGGCCGAGCAACGCCAGCTGGCCAGGATCAGCGATGGTCATCGATCCACTCCAGGATTTCTCCGGGGTTGCCCACCAGGGCATCCGCCCCCCAGTCCGCCGGTTGATCGCCGGGACGGAGGTAGCCGAATGTGGCGACCAGGGTGCGCATGCCGGCAAGTCTGCCGGCCTCGATATCGCGCGCGGCGTCGCCGACGTACACGCATGCCGCCGGTGTGGCACGGCATTGCGTGCAGGCGTGGAGAAGGGGGGCAGGATGGGGTTTCGCTTTGGCCGTGGTGTCACCACTGACCACGCAGGCTGCGGCCCCGAGGCCCAGAGCCTGCACCAGAGGTTCGGTCAGAAAGGCAGGCTTGTTGGTCACGATACCCCAGCTGAGCTGTCGGTCGGCAAGCTCCGACAGCAGTTCGCGGACACCCGCAAACAGCCGCGTCTCGCGGCACAGGTTTGCTTCGTACAGATCTAGAAAGCGCTGACGCAGCGTTGTGTAGTTCTCATCTTCCGCAGTCACGCCGAAGCCGACGCGCAAAAGCGCGCGCGCTCCGTGCGAGGCCTCGGGACGAAGCCGGTCGTAGGGCAGCGGAGCGCGGCCGTGTTCGGCGAGCAGCGCGTTAAGGGCAAACGCCAGATCCGGAGCAGTATCGGCAAGGGTCCCGTCAAGATCGAACAGGACAGTACGCAGCTCAGTCATCCGGCTTTTCGCACCAGGCCAGGTAGTTGACGTCCACCCCCGGTCCGAGCGTGTAGCGGGCAGTCAGAGGATAGTAGTGCATGCCGGTCAGGCCGCGCAGATCGAGACCGGCGTGACGGCACATGTCCTGCAGTTCGGACGGCCTGATGAATTTGAGGTAATCATGGGTGCCGCGCGGCAGCAGGTGCAGCAGGTATTCCGCGCCGACGATGGCGAAAAGCCAGGACTTGGGATTGCGGTTGATGGTCGAGAAGAATGCCTGCCCTCCCGGCCGGAGCAGGCGCGCGCAGGCGGCGACCGCAGACGCCGGGTCGGGCACGTGCTCGAGCATCTCCATGCAGGTCACCACATCGAAGGACTGTGGCCGCTGTGCTGCCAGGTCCTCGACTGCCATACGGCGGTAGTCGACGGTGCGGCCGGTCTCCTTCAGATGCAGCCGTGCCACCGCGAGCGGCCCCTCGCCCATGTCTATTCCCGTGACCTGGGCACCGAGTTCCGCCATGCTCTCCGCCAGAATGCCGCCACCGCAACCGACATCGAGCACGGTCTTGCCGCGCAGCGCCGCGCGCTCGTCAATGAACCGCAAGCGCAGCGGATTGATGTCGTGCAGCGGTTTGAACTCGCTGTCCGGATCCCACCAGCGCGCAGCCAGCTTCTCGAACTTGGCGATCTCGGATTCGTCGACGTTATGGACGGTGGCTGTCATGGATGCTCGGGTCGAAAATCGGGTATCGTCCTGGCGCCTGAGCCTGCCGGCGAAAATCCGGTCGGCACGTTCACGGGCCGGGTTGCCGGCCTATTCTATCACCCCAGTCGCGCGCGCGGTGCAGAATTTCCGACTCGTCCAGGGATGTCAGCCGCCCGCCGTTCAGCAGCCGCCGGCCCGCCACCCAGACGTCGGTGACCTGCTCGCGGCTGGCGGTGTAAACGATCTGCGACACGGGATCGTAGACCGGCTGGCTCGAAAGGCGCGTGAGGTCGATGGCGACGAGATCCGCGTACTTGCCGTGGCTGATGGATCCGGTCACGGATTCCAGTCCCAGGGCGCGTGCACCGTTGAGTGTCGCCATGCGCAGGGCCTGGCTGGCCGGTAGTGCCGTGGCATCCGCACTCACCGCCTTGGCCAGCAGTGCCGCCGTGCGCATTTCGCCGAGCATGTCGAGGTCATTGTTGCTGGCCGCGCCGTCGGTGCCGAGTGCTACGTTGACGCCCGCCTGCAGCAGCGCAGACACCGGACAGAAACCGCTGGCAAGTTTCATATTGGATTCGGGGCAGTGAACAACGCTGACTCCGGTGCGCGCCAGCAATGCGATCTCCTCCGGCAGCAGCTGTGTCATGTGGACGGCAACCAGGTTCGGTCCGAGGAGATCCAGCTCCTGCAGCCGTGCGAGCGGCCGCCGGCCGGTGCTGACCAGTGCATCCTCGACCTCGTGAGCGGTTTCGTGGATGTGCATGTGCACCGGAAGACCGAGTTCAGCATTCAGGGTGCGGACCCGGGCGAGCGGTTCGTCGGACACCGAATAGGGCGCATGCGGGGCGAAGGCCACCGTGACCAGTTCGTTTCCGCGCAGTTCGTCGTGCAATCGAAGACCCTTGTCCAGGTAGCCGGCTGCAGAGTCGGCGTAGGCACTCGGGAAATCGATGAGGATCATGCCCAGACAGGCACGCATGCCGGCTCTGCGTACCACAGGCGCGCAGCTTTCGGGAAAGAAGTACATGTCGCTAAAGCAGGTGGTGCCGCCCTTGAGCATTTCAGCGACGGCGAGCTGCGCTCCGTCACTTACAAACTGCGGTGACACCCAGCGGCTCTCGGCGGGCCAGATATGGTTCTTGAGCCACTCCATGAGCGGCAGGTCGTCGGCCAGTCCGCGGAACAGTCCCATGGCCGCGTGCGTGTGGGCATTGATCAGCCCGGGTATCAGAGCCTGGTCGGGGAGGTCCACCGTCTGCTGTGCCTTGTAGCCCGTGGCCGCCACCGCCGTGGGCAGGACCTCCAGGATGCGTCCCTGGTGGATGGCGACGCTGTGGTGCGCAAGACAGCCGTCGGGTTCCACAGGTATCACCCAGCGTGCATTGATCAGCAGTTCGATGTCGGTCACAGAGTCCTCAGGCCGGTTTGGGTACTGCGCGCAGTATAGTGCAGGCCCGCACCGCAGAGGACCGTTCAGCGGTCCGCGGCCCCGGTGCGCGGTGAGGGCGGTGGGGTACCCGCGGTGGGATCGGGGTGAATCGGCTATCGAAGGTCAGGCTCAACCCGGTCATGGTGCGGCCGCTGATTGGGTGGGGTGGTTCTATTAATTACTATTAAAAAACAATAATATGTGATATATATGTCGCTTGAATTCTTATATCCGGCTTTGTCTTAGGACGCGCGTTCTGTCGGCCACGTGACCGGCCAGGTGCAGCCCTTCTGGTATGATCGCGAACGCTTTGCCTGACCTTGGGGCGGGTGTTCGGGGAGCCGACATTCCGGAATCGGCCAAGGTCGAAAAAAAATGAAAAAAAAATGAAAAATAAACTCAAATACGCATTGTTTGGACTGCTCGTCGTCTCGATTGCCACCGCTTTCATTAACGCCGTCCGGTTTGCGGCCCGGGCGATAACGGGCGCTTCGGTTATCTACGCCGTCATCTGAATTGTGGATACGGTGATTACCACCCTCTTCGCAACGAAGTTTGGTTGACTCTTTGCGAGTTAGGAAAGCAGATGCAAAAGATCCTGATCATCATCCCTTCCGAAAGCGGCGGGAACATGATTCACTGGCCCAACCGAAAGCAAGAGTTTTTCAGGGGGTAATGGCGGCGATCATGGAACTGCGGGCTGCAGAGGATATTCGTTACGACCGCGTACGGGCGGTGCAGTGGGAGGATGATCGGCTGCGCCTGATCGACCAGCGCCGCCTGCCTGGACACATGGAACACGTCACGCTTGCACATCTGTCCGAATGCATCGATGCGATCCGGGACATGGCGGTGCGCGGCGCCCCGGCGATCGGCATCACTGCGGCCTATGCGGTGGTGCTGGCGGCGCGGGATCGCTACCGGGCCGATCCCCGCGGGTGGCGTGTGGCCTTGCGGCCGGATCTGGACGCCCTGGCCGCGGCCCGCCCGACGGCGGTGAATCTGCGCTGGGCCGTGGAGCGTATGCGACGGGTCATCGGTTCTGCCGGCGATGGCGATCCCGCGGGACTCCTGCTGGAGGAGGCGCGCCGCATTCACGCCGAGGATATCGCCGCCAACCATCGCATGGGTGCTTTCGGCACAGCACTGATCCGCCCCGGAAGCAGCGTGCTCACCCATTGCAATACCGGCGCGCTTGCGACGGGCGGTTACGGGACGGCGCTCGGCGTGGTGCGTGCCGGCGTTGCCGCAGGCCGCATCGCCGGGGTATTCGCCGATGAGACCCGTCCCTGGCTGCAGGGCGCACGCCTTACGGCCTGGGAACTGGTGCAGGAGGGCATCCCGGTCACACTGATTGCCGAGGGTGCGGCCGCCCAGCTGATGAAGGAGGGACGCGTGCACTGGGTGCTGGTCGGCGCCGACCGGATTGCGGCGAACGGTGACACCGCCAACAAGATCGGTACCTATGGCCTGGCGGTCAGCGCGCGTTACCACGGTGTGAAATTCATGGTTGTCGCTCCGACCAGCAGCATCGACATGGGCATTGCCCAGGGCGGTGACATCCCGATCGAGATCCGCGACCCGGCCGAGGTCCTGTGCTGCGGCGGGACGCGCACTGCCGCGGAGGGCGCCGGCGCGTGGAATCCGGCTTTCGATGTCACTCCGGCTGACCTCGTCGATGCCATCGTGACGGAAGTAGGCGTGGTCGAGGCGCCGTCGGCTGCGAAGATGGCGGTGCTGGGACGGCAACGGACCGGGGTGGCTGGTGCTGCGGATGATTGACGCCGGTCAGCAGATGTCGGTTAAGGAATCCAGGTCCCGGCCGCGGCGCGGGGCGGGGCGGTCACTGGAATTCTAGTCATGTCATTGCAATGCTTGCACACGAACTGATGCGCCGGCGGACATCGAACTGGTTTCTGTTCGGGCCACGACCACTCCGTTTCCGGGCAACTGGGTCCTAGGGACAGGAGATTTGCAGATGCGCGCCATCGGTTCCTCTTCGCGACAATGGTTCACCGGTCGCCGTCCGCGGCACGCTCAGCCGGTGGGTGCATGCAGTCAGTCTGGTACGGGAACCCGGTGCCTGACGTGAACCGTGCCGAGGCTGCCGGGTTCGGTTCTGAAGTTTCCCGTTTTCTGGGGCTGACCGACGATGATTTCCTGCTGCTGGACCAATATCGCGGACTGATCGCCTGCGACGACCGGGCCCTGGCGCGCGACTTCTGCGGCCACCTGCAGCTGCAGGTGGCCGGGACTGCTGCGGCCGATAGCCGGTCGCAGACAGCGCTGGAGCAGCTCGCGCAGCAGCTAATCCGGCACATGCAGGAACTGCTCAGCACGCGGTTCGGCACCGGCTGGACGCAGGGTATCAGCGAGCTGGGCCGGCTGCGCGACCGCCTCGGGGTGGAGCCCCAGTGGCTGGCGGGTGCCTACGTGGCGTGTTGGAGCCGCTGGGGGTCTGTGCTGGAACAGGATGTCCCGGGCCATGATCGCGCGCGGCTGCGGGACGTGCTGTTCCGGCTGATCATTGGCGATTTCATGGCGCAGCTCGGTGACCACGTCCAGACTGCCCGGGTAACCCATGACCAGCGCTTGCTGGTCTTCGATGCATTGCTGCGCGCGCTGTCGCATCCGGGGGTGGCTGAGGGTCCGGACGGCCATCTTCTGAACGAGATGTGCCGCGGGCTTGTCGTCTATGGCGCAGCGGCCTGGGCGGGTTACGCTCTTCTCGACGATGATCAGTCGCTCACCGTCCGCTGCCTGAGCGGCGACACGCAGACCGATCTGCAGATTTCATTCAGCCCGCTGGACCCGTTCTGGGCCGCGGTCAAGCGTGGCGAATCCGTGGTGCTCGCCGTGGACGATCCGCAGGCACCGGCGTGGCTGCAGCAGATGCGCGGGGAGCTCTCGGAAATCGCCTGTCTGCCGTTTGGGCATGGCGCGCTGCGTGCAGTCGGACTGGTCGGGTCACGCGAACCGGGATTCTTCGACCGCGTGGGGCCGGCCTATTTTCTTGCATTCATCCGTCTCGGGGATCTGGTGCTGAGGATGAGGGCGCAGTCCCTTGAAGATCCGCTGACCGGCCTGCCCAACCGGCGGTTTTTCTTCGAACGGCTGCGGCAGGCCCGTATCCAGAACGAACGGCGTGCGCGGCTGCTCGCCGTCGGCATGCTCGATCTCGACGGCTTCAAGCGCGCCAACGACCAGCTTGGACACGCGGCGGGGGACATTCTCCTGTGCCAGGCTGTTGGCCGTATGAGGCTCGCGCTGCGCGCGGGAGACACGCTGGCACGCATGGGCGGTGATGAGTTTGGTCTGCTGTTGCCCGATCTCGAGCGCATCGATGATCTGGAAGGTGTGTGCGAGCGCATCACCGAGGGCCTGCGGCGGCCGTTCAGCATCCATGGCGAGCTGGTTCGTATCTCCTGCAGTCTCGGCTTCACGCTGCATCCCATGGATGATGGGGACGACGAGAGCCTGCTGCGGCATGCCGACCTCGCCCTGTATGCGGCCAAGGACCAGGGGCGCGACCAGTACCAGCTGCACACCTACAGTCTGGAAGCGCGGATCAGCGATGAGATGTCGGTGCGGGCAAAGGTGGACCTGGCCCTGCGCGAAGGAAGGCTGCTGCTGCATTATCAGCCGGTGGTGGCGCTGGACGGTCAGGGCGCGGTATCGGGCGTGGTGGGTTTTGAGGCCCTGCTTAGAATGGACGACGGCCAGGGAGAACTGCTGACGCCGGATCAGTTCGGTGGGGCGCTGGACCACGGGCGCCTCGGACGGGCCATAGGGCGATTCGTGCTGGAATCGGCGTTGGCCCAGGCAGAGGCCTGGTGCCGGCAGGGGCTGGACCTGCGTGTGTGCATCAACATCAGTGCGCTGCATCTGCTGGAACCGCGTTTTCAGGCGGATCTCGAGGAAGTGCTGGGTCGCCACCCCGATCTGGCGGCGCGCCAAATCGAGATCGAGATTACCGAGAGCGCGCCCTTGCGGGATTTCGAGGCCGCGCAGCGGGTTCTCGAGGCCTGCACGCGCCTTGGCGTGCGCATCTCGCTGGATGACTTTGGCACCGGCAACGCCTCGCTCGTCTACCTGCAGAAAATACCGGCCCACACCCTGAAGATCGATCGCTGTTTTGTGCGTGATGTGCTTGATGATCCGCGTGATCTGGCGATCGTTTCCGGCCTGATCATGACGGCGCGCATGCTCGGACTGGACGTGGTCGCGGAGGGCGTGGAGACACCCCGCCAGGCGGCCCTGCTTGCGGATATCCAGTGCGGCATGCTGCAGGGGTATTTCATCGCCAGACCCATGCCGCCGGAGGCGGTGCCGGAGTGGCTGCGGCGGCATCCGGCGGGCTCCGGCAGCCTCGCGCCAGCACCCGGGTTTCCGCCCCCTGCGCCCATCAGCTATGCCGCGGACAGCATTTTCCGCGCGCATACCCATCGCGTGCACCAGTTCCTGGCGGCCCTGGACGGAAGGGAACCCTTTCCCGCGCTGGTGCTGGATGCCTATACCGAGGGCCAGTGCCATCTCGGTCGGTGGCTGGAGCATGAGGGGTACATGCGTTTTGGCCGCGATCCGGTCTATCCGGAACTGCGGGAGCGCCACGGCAGGGCCCACGCCCTGGCCCGGGAGGCGCGGTCCTGTCTCGATGACGGGCGCGAGGCAGAGGCGTTGCGCTGCGGACAGCGGCTTCAGGCAGAGAACGATGCGCTGATGGCGCAGTTGCGCACGCTGCTCGAGAACGGCGGCATCTGATTTTCAGAGGCCCGCAAGGCGGTACCGCCGCGGTCAGCCGCCGCCGTTTGGCGCAGTTTGCGCCACCGCCCCGGCATGACGTTACCGGATTGGACGGTGTACCGCCCGGTAACCGCATCCCGTGGTGCGCTGCGGATGCAGCCAAGAACCCTTCCGTGCTAAAATCGCCATTTTTTTGGACTGCCAAACCGGGCAGCGTCAGGCCGGGCCGAATGCACCAAAACAGCAAGCACAACAGCGCCCTGTCCGCAGGTCCCGGCTGAGTCAATGTCCCCATAGCGGCATCGAAAATGGAACAATTCGCGAAAGAGACGATTCCTGTCAATCTTGAACAGGAGATGCGTCAGTCGTATCTCGATTACGCAATGAGCGTGATCGTCGGGCGCGCCTTACCGGATGTCCGCGACGGTCTCAAGCCGGTGCACCGCCGCATACTCTATGCCCAGCACCAGGCCAACAACGTCTGGAACCGTCCGTACGTCAAGTGCGCGCGCATCGTCGGTGATGTGCTCGGAAAATTCCATCCCCACGGCGACACCGCCACCTATGACGCGCTGGTGCGCATGGCCCAGGATTTTTCCATGCGCTATCTGCTCACCGACGGCCAGGGCAACTTCGGTTCGATCGACGGTGATCCGCCGGCCGCGTACCGCTATACCGAATGCCGCATGACCAGGCTGGCTTCGGAGATGCTGTCCGATATTGAGATGGAGACGGTCGATTTCGTGCCGAACTACGACGGCAAGGAATTTGAGCCGGTGGTGCTGCCCACGAGATTGCCGAACCTGCTGGTGAACGGGTCCTCGGGCATTGCGGTAGGCATGGCCACGAACATTCCTCCGCACAATCTCGGCGAGATTGTCGATGCCTGCCTCGCGCTGATCGACGACGAGAACATCAGTCTGGACGGACTGATGAAGTACGTGCCCGGCCCGGACTTCCCGACGGCCGCAATCATCAACGGCAGCGCCGGCATACGCGAGGCCTACCGCACCGGCCGCGGCAAGATCTACGTGCGTGCGCGGGTGTCGATCGAGAGCGATGACAAGCGCGGCCGCCAGTCGATCATCGTGACCGAGCTCCCGTACCAGGTGAACAAGGCGCGGCTGCTGGAGAAGATCGCCGAGCTCGTGAAGGACGACAAGCTTGGGGGGATTTCGGAGCTGCGCGACGAGTCGGACAAGTCCGGAATGCGGATGGTGATCGAACTGAAGCGCGGCGAAGTCGCCGACGTCGTGCTCAACAATCTCTATCAGCACACAGCGCTGCAGAGCGTGTTCGGCATCAACATGGTGGCCCTCGACGGCGGTCAGCCGCGACTGCTCAACCTGAAGGAAATCATCGAGGCGTTCGTGCGCCACCGCCGCGAGGTGGTCACGCGGCGCACGCTGTACGACCTGCGTAAGTCGCGCGAGCGCGCCCATATCCTGGAGGGGCTGGCGGTTGCGCTGGAGAACATCGATGCCGTGATCGCCCTGATCCGGGCGGCGGGCGATCCGGCGGCCGCCAAGGTGGCGCTGATCGAACGGGCCTGGCCTGCGAAGATGGTGGCCGGCATGCTGGCGCAGGCCGATGCCACCGTATCGCGACCGGCGGGACTGGATGCGGCCTTCGGGCTTCAGGCAGAGAGCTATCACATGACGGAGGTTCAGGCGCAGGCGATCCTGGATTTGCGCCTGCACCGCCTTACGGGACTCGAGCGCGACAAGATCCGCAGCGAGTACGAGGAGGTCCTGGGGAAGATTCGGGACCTGCTGGAGATTCTGCAGAGTCACGAGCGGCTCATGCAGGTCATCCGCGACGAGCTGGGTGCGTTGCGCGCGGACTATGCGGACGCACGCCGCACCGAGATTCAGGAGAGCCAGGTCGATCTCAGCCTCGAGGACCTGATCGCCGAGGAGGATGTGGTCGTCACGCTTTCGCATGCGGGTTATGTGAAGGCGCAGCCGCTCGACGATTATCGTGCCCAGCGGCGCGGCGGACGCGGCAAGTCCGCCACCGCCATGAAGGAAGAGGATTTCGTCGACAAGCTGTTTATCGCCAATACCCACGACACCATTCTGTGTTTCTCCAATCGCGGCAAGGTTTACTGGCTGAAGGTGTATGAGATTCCGCAGGCCGGTCGCGGGGCCCGGGGCAAGCCGATCGTCAATCTGCTGCCGCTTGAGGAAGGCGAGCGCATCAACGCGATTCTACCGGTACGGACTTTTGAGGAAGGGAAGACGGTCTTCATGGCGACGTCCGACGGCACGGTGAAGAAGACGGCCCTCAGCGAATTCTCCAGGCCGCGTGCGAGCGGCATAATCGCGGTCGATCTTGTCGGCGGCAACTGTCTGATCGGCGTCGGTCTGACGGACGGCAGCTGCGACATTCTCCTTTTCAGCACTGCCGGGAAGGTCATTCGCTTCGGCGAGGCGGATGTGCGGGCCATGGGCCGGGCGGCGCGCGGCGTGCGCGGTATCGCGCTGCCAGAGGGCCAGAAGGTGGTGTCGCTGATTATTGCAGGCGCCGCCGAGGCCGAGGCCGCAGTCCTGACGGCAACGGCCCGCGGTTACGGCAAGCGCACACCGCTGTCCGAGTACCCGCGCCACGGCCGCGGTGGCCAGGGCGTGATTTCCATCCAGGCAAACGGACGCAACGGGGCGGTGGTGGGCGCGACCCTGGTGCGTGCCGACGAGGAGGTCATGCTCATCACTGACGCCGGCACGCTCATTCGCACGCGCGCCAGCGAGATTTCTGTGGTCGGACGCAACACCCTCGGCGTGCGCCTGATCGGGCTGGGCGAGGGCGAGACGCTTGCCGGTGTTGAGAAGGTAGCCGAATCCGAAGGCGAGGATGGCACGAAAGATCAGCCGCAAAACCCCTAAGGTGAGATTCACATGACCAGAGTGTTCAATTTCGGTGCGGGACCCGCGGCGTTGCCGCTGGCGGTACTGGAGCGCGCGCGCGATGAGCTTGTCGATTGGCGCGGATCGGGCATGTCGGTGATGGAGATGAGCCATCGCGGCAAGGAATTCATTGGAATCGCGGAGAAGGCCGAGCACGACCTGCGGGATCTGCTGGGCATTCCGCCGGAGTACAAGGTGCTGTTCCTGCAGGGTGGTGCCACCGCGCAGTTTGCGATGGTTCCGATCAACCTGCTGCGGGGCCGGACGACAGCTGACTACATCAGCACTGGCGAGTGGTCAAAGAAGGCGATTAAGGAGGCCGGGAAGTTCTGCAAGGTGAACGTGGCGGCGAGCGCCGAGGCATCGAAGTTCACCACGGTTCCGGCGCGCAGCGAATGGCGCCTCAACCCGGATGCCGCCTACGTGCATTACACGCCCAACGAGACCATCGGCGGTGTGGAATTCCACGCGGTTCCGGAGGTCGGGCAGGCGGTACTGGTGGCCGATATGTCATCCACCATCCTGTCGCGGCCGATCGACGTGCGCCGTTTCGGGCTGATTTACGCCGGGGCCCAGAAGAACATCGGGCCGGCGGGCCTTACGATCGTGATCGTGCGCGAGGACCTGCTCGGACAGGCGCTGGCGGGTGCGCCGACGATGTTCGATTACAAGGTGCAGGCGGATAACGGCTCGATGTACAACACCCCGCCGGTTTACGCCTGGTACGTTGCCGGCCTGGTGTTCGAGTGGCTGAAGGAGCTCGGAGGCCTGCGCGCGATGGCCGAGATCAACGAGCGCAAGGCCCAGAAACTCTACACTTATATAGACAGCAGCAACGGTTTCTACCGTAACCCGGTCGAGCGGACCTGCCGCTCGTGGATGAACGTGCCGTTCACGCTGATCGACGCGGCGCTCGATGATGCCTTCCTCAAGGGCGCGAAGGCCGCTGGCCTGCTCCAGCTCAAGGGGCACCGTTCGGTCGGTGGAATGCGCGCCAGCATCTACAATGCCATGCCCGAGGCCGGCATCGATGCGCTTATCCACTACATGCAGGAGTTTCGCAACCGGCAGGGTTAACCGACATGTTCAAGATCCTGGTTCTTAATAGTATCTCCGCGCACGGACTGGAGCGGTTGCCGCCGGCGCGCTACCAGATCGGTGATGATATCGCGGAGCCGGATGCCATCCTGCTGCGTTCGCACAAGCTCCACGGCATGAACTTCGCGCCCGGCCTCAAGGCCGTGGGTCGGGCCGGCACCGGGGTGAACAACATACCGGTGGACGCTCTCAGCCGCATGGGGGTACCGGTGTTCAACGCCCCCGGTGCCAACGCCAATGCCGTCAAGGAACTCGTGGTGGCGGGCCTGATTCTTGCCTTTCGCCACGTGTGCGAGGCGTGGGACTTTGCGCGCAGCCTGCAGGGTACCGATGCCGAGATCAGCAAGTCGGTGGAGGCCGGCAAGAAAAAGTTCGCCGGTTTTGAGCTGCCGGGACACACGCTCGGGGTGGTCGGCCTCGGGGCGATCGGTCGCTCCGTCGCCAATGCGGGTCTGGCCCTGGGCATGGACGTCATCGGCTTCGATCCGGGGCTGACGGTTGAAGGCGCGTGGCAGCTGTCGTCGAGGGTGAAGAAGGCGGCGAGTGTTGAAGAACTCTTGCGCGCCTCGGATTTCGTGAGTTTCCATGTGCCGCTCGTCGACGCCACTCGCCATATGGTCAACCCCGCGCGGCTGAAGATCATGAAGGACGGTGTGGTGATCCTGAATTTCGCGCGCGAGGGTATCGTCGATGACGTGGCGGTGAGTGCTGCCATCAAGGCTGGCAAGGTGTACGGCTATGTCAGCGATTTTCCGACCAACCTGATGAAGAATCATGAACGGGTGATCACGCTGCCGCACCTGGGAGCGTCCACTTCGGAGGCCGAGGACAACTGCGCCGTGATGGTTGCCGATCAGGTCCGTGACTTTCTGGAGAATGGAAACATCCTCAACGCGGTAAATTTTCCGGATGTGGTCGTTCCGCGCGAATCTGATCACCGCCTGGTGGTGGCCAACGCCAACGTACCGAACATGCTTGGGCAGATCTCCACCGTCATGGCCGATTCCCGCCTCAACATACACGAGATGGTCAACCGCTCGCGCGGCGATCTGGCGTACACGGTGGTGGACACAGACAGTCCGGTACCGGAGGCGGTGCGTGGCAGGATCGCCGCCATCGAGGGCGTCATGATGGCGCGCATCATCTGAACGCGCCGGCATGGCCATGAAAGACGATCCGCGTCTGCGGGACCTGCGCAAGCGTATAGACGACCTGGATGCACGCATCCAGGAGCTGGTGGCGGAACGTGCCCGTTGCGCCCAGCAAGTAGGCGCGCTCAAGCAGCAGAACGGGTCGCAGAATCTCTACCGGCCGGAGCGCGAGGCGCAGGTGCTGCGTCAGGTAATCGAACGCAACCGGGGGCCGCTGGCCGACGAGGAGATCGCACGCCTGTTTCGCGAGATCATGTCGGCCTGTCTGGCGCTCGAATCTCCGCTGCAGGTTGTGTTTCTCGGTCCGGAGGGAACCTTCACCCAGGCGGCGGCGCTCAAGCATTTCGGGCACTCGGTGCGCATCCGGCCGCTTGCTGCCATCGGCGAGATTTTCCGCGAGGTCGAGTCCGGCGCGGCGGATTTCGGGGTGGTGCCAATCGAGAACTCCACGGAAGGTATCGTCAATCATACTCTCGACATGTTCATGAACTCGGCCCTCAAGATTTGCGGCGAGGTGGAGCTGCGCATCCACCACCATCTGCTCGGCCTGGGCGATGGCCTGGAAGGGAGGAGGCGGGTCGTATCGCATCAGCAGTCACTCGCCCAGTGCCGGGGATGGCTGGACGCGAACCTGCCTGGCGTTGAACTGGTGGCTGTCGCGAGCAACGCCGAGGCGGCGCGTCTGGCAGCCGCGGACCGGACCCTGGCCGCGATCGCCGGCGGGGCGGCCGG
This sequence comes from Pseudomonadota bacterium, assembly GCA_021785515.1. Classification (GTDB taxonomy): domain Bacteria; phylum Pseudomonadota; class Gammaproteobacteria; order Acidiferrobacterales; family UBA6901; genus JAJYCY01. The sequence goes on from JAJYEX010000004.1 coordinate 108,883, forward strand.
CGAGATTTACGGCCTGCAGAAGCTGGCTTCGAACATCGAGGATGAGCCCGACAACACTACCCGTTTTCTCGTGATTGGCAGGATCGACACACAGCCGAGCGGGGACGACAAGACCAGTCTGATGCTGTCGGGGCAGAACCGCTCGGGTGCGCTTGCCGGCCTCCTGGGTCCGTTGGCGCGCCACGGGATCAACATGACCCGCATTGAATCGCGTCCGGCGCGCACCGGCCTGTGGGAGTATGTGTTTTTCGTGGACATTGTCGGTCACGCGCATGACGAACACGTGCAGGCTGCGATCAGCGAGATTGAGCGCGAGGCGGCTGTCGTCAAGTTTCTGGGTTCCTACCCGAGGGCGGTGCTGTGAACGGGGGGCTGCGGATGTGCGACCTGGCGGTGCCCGGTGTCCGCGGGCTCGAGCCGTACCAGCCAGGCAAGCCGGTCGAGGAGCTTGAACGGGAATACGGGGTACGGGATGCCATCAAGCTTGCGTCGAATGAGAATCCCCTGGGCCCCAGTCCGCGCGCGCTGGACGCCCTTGCGCGGGCGCTGCCCGGGATCGCGCGTTATCCGGACGGCGGGGGGTTTGCGCTCAAGCACGCCATTGCCCGGCGCCACGCAGTGGCCCCGGAATGCGTCACCATCGGCAACGGTTCCAATGACATTTTGGAGCTGGCGGCGCGCTGTTTTGCCACCACTGGAGATGAGGTGGTGTTCTCACAGCACGCCTTCGCAGTCTATCCCATAGTGACCCAGGCGGTGGGCGCGCGCGCGACGGTCGTGCCGGCGCGCAACTGGGGTCATGATCTCGATGCCATGCTGCGTGCTATGAACGAGCGCACCAAGCTCGTATTTATCGCCAACCCCAACAACCCAACCGGCACGTGGATCGGGCGGAAAGCGCTCGACCGTTTTCTCGCAGCGGTTCCGCAGCGGGTGATCGTGGTACTGGATGAGGCCTATTTCGAGTACGTGGAGGAGCCGGATTACCCGAACGGCATGGAATGGATCGGCAGGTATCCGAACCTTCTGGTCGCGCGCACGTTTTCGAAGGCCTACGGGCTTGCCGGTTTGAGGGTCGGTTTCGGGGTCTCGGACGCCGCACTGGCGGATCTGTTGAACCGTGTGCGCCAGCCCTTCAATGTGAGCAGCCTGGCGCAGGCCGCAGCGGTGGCCGCGATCGAGGACAGCGATCATCTGGAGCGTTCGCGCCAGGTGAACCGTGAGGGCATGCGCCAGCTCATCGACGGCTTTCGTGCGCTGGGTCTTGGCTATATCCCGTCGGTGGGCAATTTTCTGAGCGTCGAGCTGCCGCTGGCAGGCCGTGCAGTGTACGAAGGGCTGCTGCGCGAGGGGGTGATCGTGCGGCCGGTGGCCAACTACGGAATGCCGCACCATCTGCGGGTTACGGTGGGGCTGCCGCAGGACAACAGCCGTTTCCTGCAGGGGCTAAAAAAGGTGCTTGCCACCGCACAGTCCTAGCGTGGCGCTGTCGGCAGCATACCCAAAGGCCCGGTTCCTGTCCCCAGGCACCAAGCCCGCGACAATTACCCGGCCGGTTCCGGGGCGTGTACGTGGATGCGGTCCCGTCCCTCCTTTTTTGCCGCGTAACATGCCGAATCGGCAATGCTCAGCATGTCTTCAATCGGGTCTTTTCCCTCTGCATGGTCTGCCTGACACATTGTGCGGCGACTGTGACGTGGGAACCTCGGGTTTACGGGGCACCCAATGAGCCGTGGCCCGTTATGAGCCTCAAGGTGCAGGAGCCCACCGGAGCCCTGCCTGCGTCCCGCATGCCCCTGGATTTGCTAATGTTGGCTGCGGTATCCATGTCCGGCCGCTGTCGCTCGGTCTGCGTGTTGCCCCATTCCTGGGTGTGCCCGCAGGGGCTGCCAGCGTAATCTCTCTATTCAATCAGTTCTGGAGACGACTGCCGATGGCTGCACGCATGGCCCATGTTGCTTTCTGGCCGCGCTGGGCCTGTTTATTCCAACGGCGGAAATTCCCCGCGGCCTGCGGCGGGAGAACGCAAGTTACTGCGTCAGGCCGGTGGCCGCGGGCGACCGTTGTCTGCTTGGCGCCCCGTTTGGTGATGCCGGTTCGTATAGTCAATGTGACGCCTTTCAGCCGGGTGCGCTGGCCCTTAAATCAAGCGTTTTTTCAAGGATTGGATTGCTGCGGAATTGCCGGGCCCGGCGGGCGATGCAGCGTTTGAACCAGTGACCTGGGGCTGGCGTCAGGGCGGGACGCGGTGGGATTAATCGACGCAGCGCCCGGGCTTCTGGCACAATGCTGCTCCCGGAATTTCAGATACACGGGTCAAAATCTTCAGGTATCAAAGCTATAGGACAATGCACAACAGAGACATGAACGGGCGCCGGGAAGGTGTGCGAATCGCGATATACCGTGACCCGGGGTGCGACCGGCACCTGCCGCCGCACTGCCGACACGCCCGGGCCGGAGAGGGGCAATGATCATCGTTATGCGTGCGGATGCCACCGAGGACCAGATCCAGGCGGTGGATGACCGGCTGCGTTCGCTCGAACTGGCGTCCAACATATCCCGCGGACGCGAGCTTACGGTCATTGGTGCGATCGGCGACGACCGCAAGGTCCAGACGGAAGTTCTGGAAGCCTTACCGGGCGTGGAGCGGGTAATCCGCGTCCTCAAGCCCTACAAGATTGTCGCACGCGAGTGGCACCGCGAGAACAGTGTCGTGCGCATCGGCAGCATTCCGCTGGGAGGCCGCACGGTGCAGGTGATCGCCGGTCCGTGTTCCGTCGAGACACCGGAACAGATGGATGCCTCGGCTGCGGCGGTGCGCGCCGCCGGTTGCCGGCTGATGCGTGGGGGTGCGTTCAAGCCGCGCACCAGCCCGTATACTTTCCAGGGGCTGGGCGAGAAAGGGCTCGAGTATCTGGTGGATGCCGCGCGTCAGCACGGGCTGCCGGTGGTTACCGAACTCATGGACGTGCGCCAGCTGGATACCTTTCTGCGATATGGTGTGGATGTCATCCAGATTGGCACCCGCAACATGCAGAATTTCGATCTGCTGAAGGAAGTCGGCCGCATAGACCGGCCCGTGATCCTCAAGCGTGGCATGGCGGCCACGATCAGTGAGTGGCTGATGTCGGCCGAATACATCGCCGCCGGCGGCAATCACAACATCATATTCTGCGAACGCGGCGTGCGCAGTTTCGAGACCGCCTATCGCAACATGCTGGATGTCACGGCCGTGCCCGTGCTGAAGCGCGAGACGCATCTGCCGGTGATTATTGATCCGTCGCACGCGGGCGGCAAGGCGTGGATGGTGCCAGCGCTGGCCCGGGCCGCGGTGGCGGCTGGTGCCGACGGCCTGCTGGTCGAGATGCATCCCTGTCCAAACGAAGCCTGGTGCGACGCTGACCAGGCCCTCACGCCGCAGGAACTCCAGACGCTGATGCATCAGCTTCGGGGTATCGCTGCAGTGCTCGACCGGGATCTGTGATGCCCGCGTGCAGACTGCCGGGTGCACGAACCGGACGCGACCGGGATGGCGGCTGGCCGGTGCCGACGGAGCGTGGCGGCCGGTGATCGGACGCCTGGCCATCGTCGGGGTTGGTCTGATCGGCGGGTCGCTGGCACGGGCATTGCGCGCGGCGGGCGCGGTCGATGAAGTTGTCGGATATGGCCGCGGCATTGCCAATCTGCAGCGGGCGGTGGACCTTGGGGTCATCGATCGGATCGAAAGCTCGGCCGAACGCGCGGCAGCGGCGGCGGACATGGTTGTGCTGGCGCTGCCGGTCGGATCGATGGCAGTCATGATGGGGCAGATCGCGCCGCAGCTGGGGCCGCAGACCGTCGTGACGGACGTGGGCAGCGTCAAGGGCAGTATTGTGGAGGCGGCGCGCTTGGCGCTGGGCGAACGCTTTCCGCGGTTTGTGCCAGGACATCCGATTGCCGGGAACGAGAAGTCAGGGGTGGAGGCATCTTTCGCCGGGCTGTTTCGCGATCGGCGCGTGGTGCTTACGCCGGTGGCGCAGACCGATCCTGATGCGCTCGAGCGGGTGTCTGCGATGTGGCAGGCAACGGGAGCGCAGACGGTCACAATGGACGTGGCGCACCATGACGAGATCCTGGCCGCAACCAGCCATCTGCCACACCTGCTGGCGTACTGTCTGGTGGACACACTGGCGCAGATGGATGGCAGCGGCGTGATTTTTGACTTTGCAGCCGGAGGATTCCGCGATTTTACGCGGATTGCGGCGAGCGATCCGGTGATGTGGCGTGATATCTGCCTCGGTAACCGCGCAGCCATACTGTCGGCGCTCGAAGCTTATCGTCGCGATCTGGGCGCGCTCATGGCTGCGATTGACCGGGAAGACGGCGCATGGCTGCAGGAACTGTTCGCGCGTGCCAAGCGCGAGCGCGATGCGCTCAACGGGGGTCGCGGCTAGCTTGCCGTGGCCGGCTGTTACCTTATATTAGAGGACACTGTGGCCACACGTGCCCAATCCTGCACTGAGACAAATCCGATGATCACCTCACCCCAGCCTGGTTCGCCGTTTGATTATCTGATTGGGCCCGGCGGGCGGCTGACCGGTCGCGTGCGTGTGCCCGGGGACAAGTCCATCTCGCACCGCTGTGTCATGCTCGGCGCTCTCGCAAACGGACAGACAAAGGTAAGCGGACTGCTGGAAGGCGAAGATGTGCTGTCCACGCTTGCGGCATTCCGTGCGATGGGGGTGGAAGCCGAGGGTCCATACCACGGTGCCTTGCAGATCAGGGGCGTGGGTCTGCGGGGCCTACGGGCGCCGGCCGGTCCGCTCGACATGGGCAATTCAGGCACGGCCATGCGCCTCATGGCGGGGATACTGTCCGGACAGGCCTTCGATTCCGTGCTGGTCGGGGATGAGTCACTCAGCAAGCGCCCCATGGGACGTGTGGCGGAGCCGCTTTCGGCCATGGGCGCCCTCATCGAGACCGCCCCCGGGGGGCGGCCGCCTTTGCGCGTCCACGGCGGGCAGCGGCTGCGGGGGATAGACTACCGTCTGCCCGTGCCCAGCGCCCAGGTCAAGTCGGCGCTGTTGCTGGCCGGCCTGTACGCCGAAGGCCAGACGCAGGTGAGCGAGCCCGCGCCCACCCGCGATCACACGGAGCGCATGCTTCGTGGTTTCGGTTATCCGGTGGAGAGCCGGGAGGGCGCGATCCGCCTGCGCGGGGGCGGGACCCTGACGGGTTGCGCCATCGATGTGCCCGCGGACATCTCTTCGGCTGCGTTTTTCCTGGTAGGCGCCGCCATGACGCCGGGTTCGGACCTGGTGCTGGAACACGTGGGCGTCAACCCGACCCGGATCGGCGTGCTGAATATCCTGCGCGCGATGGGGGCGCAGATCGCGATGACCGGGGAGCGCATGATTGGCGGTGAACCGGTGGCCGATCTGCACGTGGCCGGGGGGCGGCTTCACGGCATTGCCATCCCCCACGACCAGGTGCCGCTGGCGATCGATGAGTTTCCCGCGCTGTTCATCGCAGCCGCCTGCGCCGAGGGCCGGACATCGCTCGCCGGGGCCGCCGAGCTGCGGGTAAAGGAAAGCGACCGCATCGGGGTGATGGCTGAGGGGCTCTCTCGCCTGGGGGTGGTCGTGCAGGAGACGGCGGACGGTCTGGTGATCGAGGGCGGCAGCGGCAAGCGGCCCCTTGCAGGTGGCGAAATCGACAGCCACGGTGATCACCGTGTAGCCATGGCTTTTTCCGTGGCTGCCTTGCAGGCGCAGGGGCCGATCCGGGTCAGGGATTGCCGCAACGTCGCGACCTCGTTTCCCGGGTTCACGGCGCTGGCCGGTGGCGCCGGGCTGGCGATCCGTGCGGTCGCGCCGGACTGAGGTGCTGGCACCGTGTCCATTCCGGTCGTAACCATCGATGGTCCCGGCGGATCCGGAAAGGGTACGGTAAGCCAGCGTCTGGCGGCGCGTCTGGGATGGCATTACCTGGACAGCGGAGCGCTGTACCGCGCGGTCGGGCTTTCGGCCCGCAATAAAGGGGTGAGTCTGGACGACCCGGCGGCGCTGGCGGGCCTGGCGCAGGCTGTGGATATCCGTTTCCAGCCCGCGGCAGATGGCCGTCCGGCCCCGGTCTGGGTCGACGGCCAGGATGTGGGGGATGCGCTGCGCACCGAGGAAACCGGGCATCTGGCCTCCCGGGTCGCGCAGTTTGCGGCCGTGCGCACCGCGCTGCTCGACAAGCAGCGGCATTTCCTCCAGGTTCCGGGGCTGGTGGCGGATGGGCGCGACATGGGCACCACCGTGTTCCCGGATGCGCTACTTAAGGTATTCCTGACCGCCAGTCCGGAGGTGCGTGCCGAAAGACGGTATAAACAGTTGAAGGAAAAGGGGTTAGATGTTACTCTTTTAAGGTTATTGGGGGAGATTCGTGAGCGCGATGCGCGTGATGCCGCGCGCCAGGCTTCGCCGTTACGACCCGCTACGGATGCCGAGATTCTCGACACCTCCCGCCTCAGTATTGACGAGGCGGTGGATGTCATCTTTCAGCGTCTTCAGCAGCGGTTGTGACAGGGGTCCGGCGGGTGGCGGCCACGAAACTCCAGAACTGAAACGACTATCCCATGGTGCCGCGGGGCTTGGGCTGCTGCCGGAGCACACTGCCAATCCATGGACAGCACAGGGGCGGGGATGGCCGATGCTGTTCCACCTCCTGAATTCAACAGGTTAACTAGAGCATGAGTGAAAGTTTTGCCGAGCTGTTCGAACAGAGTCTGACCAAGGCCCCCGTCCGTGCTGGCGGGTTGATCACAGGCGAGGTCATGCGCGTAGACAACGAGGTGGTCGTCGTGGACGCCGGCCTCAAATCCGAAGGCATGATTCCGGCCGAGCAGTTCCGCGACAGCCATGGCGAGCTGAACGTGAAGGTCGGCGACATGGTCGAGGTGGTGGTCGAGAACATTGAAGACGGGTTCGGTGAAACCCGTCTGTCGCGCGAGAAAGCCTGCCGCGTCAAGGCCTGGGACGTGCTGGAGAAGGCGTTCGAGGTGCAGTCCGTCGTGACCGGCGTCATCACCGACAAGGTGAAGGGCGGATTCACGGTGGCGATCGATACCATCCGGGCGTTTCTGCCGGGATCCCTGGTGGATGTGCGTCCGGTGCGGGATTCGAGCTACCTCGAGGGCAAAGACCTCGAGTTCAAGGTCATCAAGCTGGATCGCAAGCGCAACAATGTGGTCGTTTCGCGCCGGGCGGTAGTGGAATCGGAGATGTCGGTGGAGCGCGATGCGCTGCTGTCGAACCTCGAGGAAGGCCAGGTCGTGAAGGGCGTGGTCAAGAACCTGACCGACTACGGCGCGTTTGTCGATCTCGGCGGCATCGACGGTCTGCTGCATATCACCGATCTTGCCTGGAAGCGCGTGAAACATCCGTCTGAAGTGCTCAAGATCGGTGATGAGATCGAGGCCAAAGTGCTGCGTTTTGACCGCGAGCGCAACCGCGTATCGCTCGGACTCAAGCAGCTCGGGGACGATCCGTGGGTTGATCTGGCGCGGCGTTATCCCGAGGGCACCCGCCTGTTCGGCAAGGTGACCAATATCACCGACTACGGCGCCTTCGTCGAGATCGAGGAGGGCGTAGAGGGTCTGGTGCACGTCTCAGAGATGGACTGGACCAACAAGAATGTCCATCCGACGAAGGTGGTGCAGCTTGGCGACGAAGTGGAGGTCATGGTGCTCGACATCGATTCCGAGCGCCGGCGCATCTCCCTCGGCATCAAGCAGTGCCAGCCGAATCCATGGGAAGAGTTTGCCGCCACTCACAACAAGGGTGACAAGGTTCGTGGCCAGATCAAGTCGATTACGGATTTCGGCGTGTTCGTCGGCCTGGAGGGCGGTATTGACGGGTTGATCCATCTGAGTGACCTGTCATGGGGCCGTGCGGGCGAGGAGGCGGTTCGCGACTACAAGAAGGGTGATGAGGTCGAGGCCGTGGTGCTGGCCATTGATCCGGAGCGTGAACGCATCTCGCTCGGCATCAAGCAGATGGAAGGCGACCCGTTCACCAGTTTTGTTTCAGAGCACGGCAAGGGCAGCATCGTAAAAGGCACCATCGGCGTGGTTGACGCCAAGGGCGCAGTGGTTAAACTTTCAGATGAGGTAGAGGGGTATCTGCGGGCGTCGGAACTCTCACGTGACCGCGTCGAGGATGCCCGGACGGTACTCAAGGAAGGCGATGCCGTGGAGGCGAAGATCACCACGATAGATCGCAAGAACCGCAAGATCTCGCTGTCGGTGAAGGCCAAGGATCTGGAAGAGGAAAATGAAGCGGTTCAGGAGTACACGCGCAAGTCCGCAAGCGGAGCATCAACCCTCGCGGATAAGCTGAAGGAGAAACTGGTCAACAAGGACAGCTAGGGCGTCACGCCAGGCGCGGTTGTCCCGGGCCGGCATTGTGCGCAGTCCTGAGGGTGCCATAGATGACCAAATCGGAGTTGATCGCTTTGCTCGCGGCAAAGCAGCCGCAGCTCGAGTACCGGGATGTGGAGCTCGCCGTCAAGGAGCTGCTTGAGCAGATGTCGGCGGCGCTGGCTGTGGGCGAGCGTATCGAGGTGCGGGGTTTCGGGAGCTTTTCGTTGCACTACCGTCCGCCGCGGATGGGGCGCAACCCGAAAACCGGAGACTCGGTGCGGGTTCCCGACAAGCACGTACCGCATTTCAAGCCCGGCAAGGAGTTGCGGGAGCGCGTCGATCTCTGAGACGTTGTACGGCCCGGTCTGGCCATCACTTCGGAAAACGGCATTGGGGTTATTCCAATGCCGTTTTTTTGTTTTGCGGGCAGCACAGCACTGATTAATCCGCTGTGCTTTTTCTTGTATCGTGACTTGGTTACGGGGTGAGTGCGTGGAGACGGTTATGAAGCGACTGCTATATTTTATGTTCGGGGTTGTGACCGTTGTCTTCGGGTTGAGCTTCGCCTACAAGAACGCCGAAGTCGTTGCGCTGAACTACTATTACGGGCTGCACTGGGAAAGTCCGCTGTCGCTGATGTTGCTGGCGACCCTGGCAATCGGGATCGCGCTCGGTTTTGTGGCCAGTCTTGGCATGGTCGTGCGGATGCAGCGCCAGCTGGTGCGCGCACGCCGCGAGATCCGTGAGATTGAACAGGAAGTCACGAACCTGCGGGCGTTGCCCATCAAGGACGTGCTGTAGGACATGCATCTTGCCTGGATCGATCTGCTGTTGCTGCTGCTTCCACTGGCGGTGGCGTCCGGCTGGCTCGCAGCCAGGCTGGATCAGAAGCATCGTCCATCGGGAACGGGGGGAGAATTTCCGTCAGCCTATTTCAAGGGGCTCAACTTCCTTCTGAACGAGCAGCCGGACAAGGCGATCGAAGTGTTCATCCAGATGCTGGAAGTGGATTCCGATACGGTTGAAACGCATCTGGCACTGGGAAACCTGTTCCGGCGGCGGGGAGAGGTGGAGCGGGCGATCCGCATTCATCAGAATCTCATCGCACGACCGACCCTGGACAAGCACCAGCGGTCTCTGGCGCTGCTTGAGCTCGGCCAGGACTACCTCAAAGCCGGTCTGTTCGACCGCGCCGAGAACCTGTTTCTCGAGCTTGCCGAGATCCGGCTGCACACCGAGCAGGCGCTGCGTTTTCTGGTGCACATCTATCAGCAGGAAAAGGAGTGGGACCAGGCGATCGCGGTCTCCCGCCGGCTGGCGCGGGCCTCGGGCCGCAACCAGGACGATGTGATCGCCCAGTTTTACTGCGAGCTTGCCGAGCAGGCGTTTTCCGACGGCAATCCGGCTCTGGCCAGGCAGTTCGCGGGCGAGGCTTTGAGTGCGGATCGCAACTGCGTGCGGGCCAGCATTCTGCTCGGCCGCATGGAAGTCGGCGCGGGCCGGCACCGCGAGGCCCTGAAAGCCTGGAAGCGCATCGAGGAGCAGGATCCGGTCTATCTGGGCGAGGTGGCAGGACTGATTGCCGCGAGCTACCAGGCAATCAACGATGGGGCCGGGCTGTACAGCTATTTTGACAGTGTGCTGCGCCGGCACGGGGGCGTGGCCCTGATGCTCGCGCTGGCCGACGTCATCCGCAGCCGCGATGGTGTCCCGGCAGCCGAGGCATTCGTCACGTCCTGGCTGCGCCGGCAGCCTTCGGTGCAGGGCCTGCACCGCTTGCTGGATCTCAATCTGGTCGCGGCCGACGTGTCGGTGCAGACCGATCTCAAGCTGCTGCAGGGCGTGATCGCGCAGCTGCTTGAGCAGCAGCAGGGGTACCTGTGCCAGGAGTGCGGGTTCCGGGGCAAGACTCTGCACTGGCAGTGTCCGGGCTGTCACCGATGGAATACCGTCAAGCCTCTGCCGGGTCAGCCCCAGGAGCGGTCGCTGGAGAAGCTGCATGGCTGATAGCGCCCGGGTCGTGGGGGATCCCCGTGTCATCGTGGCCCTGGACTTTCCCGCTGCCGCTGAAGCGCTGGCTTTTGCCGGGCGCGTCACCCCGTCTCTGTGCCGGCTCAAGGTCGGTCTCGAGCTTTTTTCTGCCGCAGGCCCCGCCGTGGTCGAGCAGCTGGTGGCGCGCGGATTCGATGTCTTTCTGGATCTGAAATTCCATGATATTCCGACCACGGTCGCCCGCGCCTGTGCGGCTGCAGCCCGGCTCGGGGTATGGATGCTCAATGCGCACGCGCTTGGCGGTACCCAGATGCTGGAGGCCGCGCGGGGGGCGCTCGAAGGGACCCGGTCACGCAGGCCGCTGTTGATCGGTGTGACAGTTCTGACCAGCCATGATGCCGGTACGCTGTCGGAGGTCGGGCTTGCGGCTGATCCTGCTGCCCAGGTGCTCACGCTTGCCGGTTTGGTCCAGAAGTCCGGTCTCGACGGGATCGTGTGTTCGGCCCAGGAGGCAGGGATCATGCGGGTGCGTTTCGGCGCCGGATTTCTTCTGGTCACCCCGGGCATCCGTCCGGCCGGCACCGCATCCCACGACCAGCAACGCACCATGACGCCGCACGCAGCGGTGCGGCAGGGAGCTGATTTTCTTGTCATCGGCCGCCCCATTACGCAGGCGCCGGATCCGGTGGCCGTGCTGGAAGGAATCGACAATGAGCTGCGCACCCGGCTCTGATGATCAATTGCGGACTGTCCGCCCAGCGGCGATCCGGCGCGGCCGGGTGGCCACGGTTGCGAAAGTGCCATGACTGACTCCGCAGCCGAGTCCTGGTATCTCGTATACGCGAAGCCGCGGCAGGAAGAAATCGCGCGCGAGAACCTTGAGCGGCAGGGCTACGCGGTATACCTGCCGCGCGCGACACAGAGCCGGCGGCGCGCGGGGCGGCGCCTCACGGTCGTGGAGCCGCTGTTTCCGCGCTATCTTTTTATCCGTCTTAACATGGGGACAGACAACTGGGCCCCGATCCGCTCGACCATCGGGGTGAGTGCGTTGGTGCGCTTCGGAGCCGAGCCGGCCCGCGTTCCCGACACGCTGGTAGCCCTGCTGCGGTCGCATGAAACCGGATCGGGAATTCACGAATGGGCCCAGAAGCCCATGCGGACCGGGCAGGGGGTGCGGGTCGCGGACGGCGTGTTTGCGGGATACCAGGGGATTTTTCTGGCTCGATCGAGCCGCGAACGGGTCGTGGTGCTGCTCGACATACTCGGGCGCCCAGTTCGCGCGCAGCTCATTGCGGATCAGGTCGATCCGCTGGACTAGTGCGCACGAAACCGGTCCGGGCGCAACGGGCGCGCAACAATACGGCCAATGCTATCGAATGCCACCTCGGGCAGTTTGGTCTCGACATCTCTCAAAGCCTGATCGCAGCCTGCACACTCAGCGGTGCCGACGTCTAGCCCGCCGGGTCGATGTCCTGCGGCGCGCGTGCCAGCATCACGCGACAGACGTCATGGATTTCGCGCGGCGCGTGCAGAAGACGAAGTCACCCGTCCCTGAAATCAGATACAGCGCTCGCGGGTCAACAACGGTCTGACCGGGATGTGCACAATTCAACGGCGATGAATCTATTTAATAGAGCTATCGGGGCTCTGTATCTAAGCCGACTTTTGTCCAATACAAATCGTGAGGGCTCAGTTTAGGACAGCCTCTCACGGGTCTCGCTGGCTGCGTGACGGGTATCAGGAAGCGCAAAGCGCTCCTGAAGATGTTCTTTTACAGCAGTCGTCGCTGTCCCTGGCCTCGCCGATGCAGGTCATTACCTTGAGCAGCCGGTTCAGAATCGGTGGTAAGCACCCCCTTAAACGGCATGCTTAAATTCCAACAGCTTGCCGAGCCGCCGGCTCATGATGGCGAGCTTTCTCCAGATGTTTATGTCGAGGGGTCAGGTCGCAATATGCACGATACGCCGCGCTCGCCTCCTGGAGGCGGCCGGCGCACCTTAGGGTCTCTGCCGGGCGCGCAGAATAACATCGTTCGGTTTACGGCTTTTGGTCGTCCCCTGATGCCATTGTCGCTAGACAACCGCGCCTTGCGGCATAAATCGCGTACTACCCCGCGGACGGACATGAATCCGGAGGTCTCATGGCGTCGACGAAAATGACAAACGGCAGTGTATGCAAACGCACGCATGAGACTGTGTACAAACGTGAGCGTGGATGCTGTTTGAGTCAACGAAAAGCATCGGCAGTCCGGCGAGGGGCTGTGTCTTTACGTCGCAATCCGTACGTCGTGCCTTACGCTGCGTTTGTGCTCCACAGCTTGACTCTCCTGGAATTGTTGTCTAGATCAAGAACGTTAGCAGTCTGTTGCGTGCCTCCTTAGTCCAAGGAAACGCGATGCGGGTTGGGTGGCCACGTAGAAGTAGTCTCGGTTTGAAAAGAATTCAAGGGGGAGTGATGCGTGGCTCCAATGTGATGTTACGGAAAGCCTCTTTCCCCGACATCATGCTCGATGACTTCACGCCCGCCAATCATCCGCTGCGCGCAATCTGCGAAATCGCCAATGCAGCCCTAATGTCGATGGATGCGCCCATCGCAACGATATACGCCGATTTCTGGAAAGATTTCATTTCTCCAGGGCATCTGCTGCAGTGGGTCCTGCAGGTGCTCTGCGGCCACAGGTGTGAGGGCCATGGGACACAAGCAGCCCTATCGCCGGTTCGCCAGTTCTGGTCTCGACAAACGCCCGCCGGGATTCTCCGGTCTGCACCGGCGACCGGTTCATCGAGCACGAAGCAGCGTGAGGGTTCTTTTAAGCGGTCATCGTTTCAGTCTGCGCCGGGAAGCTTCTCTCCTCGGAACACGTCTGCGGCGCAGAGGCACTGCTGCCTCGACAACGGTTTCAGGCGGCGCGTCGAGCAAGGTGCCCGGGAGGGAAACATCGTCTTCCACTACGACCACTTCGGGCGGCTCATCAGCGAGACAAGATTCCAGGGCAGAGCATTGCGCAACTGCCGCTGGCGCGCCGGGATCCCGGTAACCCAGATCGACCGCAGGACCATGGGTGCAGTCCTGGGCGTCGACGGTGGGCCGTCGCTGTCCGGCGAACGCGATGGTTCGGGTCGCCTGCTTTACCGTCCCGTTGCTGCGGCCATCGGGGCGGTCCGCAGACACGGCACCGATATCCATTGCGGCGCTCATGGTGGATGGCAGCCACATCAGGCCCACCTGTCTGGTGCCCAATATGCAGGACAGTGAATGCGGGATCGACGGTCACGGTTGCTTCCGGACCTGACGAGCGGTCTGGTTTCGCTCAGCCGGATCAAGGAACTGAGCGGGCAAGCCTTATCGCCGAGCAGGATATCGGAGTCGGACTATCGTTCACGCAGACCGTATAGGTTTCATGCACCGGGAGGGTCCCGGTGCACGGCAGCACCACGCAGCCGTGGCGTCAGTGCAGCCGATTGGGCCCATCAACACGCTATCACCACGGTCGTTCAATGAAAAATGTTCTGATGTTCTTCAATTTAGGGATTCCATAATCATGAAAAACTTGATTGCGTCGTGCGCTTCGATCGGCCTGCTGGTCTCGGCTGCAGTTTTCGCAGCCAGGCCGCCTGTTTTTACCGTGGTCGCCCCCCCGCGCGAGACGGTGGCGGTCGGCAATCTGGATTATGGTACTGTCGCCGCCTTCCTCACCAAGGTTACAGGCGTCCACTTTGTCTATAAGCGGCCAAATAACTGGCTGCAGTACCAGTCCTGGGTCTGGAAGGATGGGGGGGATGTGTATTTCGACGGTCCGCACTTTGTAGCGTGGCGCCTGCACCATCAGGGGGCGACGCTCGGGCCGCGCCTGCCGCAAGCGCAGAACTGGCGCATTTTCACCTGGGCCGGCAACCCGGACATCCACTCGATCCGTGATGTCGTCGGCGGAATTTTTTGCGCACCGCCGCCGCCGAATTTCGGAACGTTGTGGGCGCAGACACTTTTCCCGAATCCAGCGCGCCAGCCGTACATTCTCAACACCCATGGGTGGGCAAAAATTTTCAAGCAGGTGGAGTCGCGACATTGCGAAATCGGCATTGCACCCAAGATCACCCTCAATACGCTTGATCCCGAACGCACATTGACGTATATCATCAAGCGTGGCCCGGTTTTTCCAAACCAGGCCTTTAGCCTGAGTCGTAAGCTGCCATCGGCATTGCGCCAGAAGATCATCACTGCGCTCCTGAGTCCGGCAGGCGAGCGCGCGCTTATGCCGCTTCGCAAGCGTTTCGCTGCAGGCCGGCGGTTTGTAGCCGGAACGCCTGCGCAATACGTGGACGTAGACCAGGGCCTCGATGCATACTGGAATCCGATTTTTGGTCAGGAAATCAAGAAAGACCTAGAAAAAGAAGCAACCGCTGTCCACTAAAACACCCACATGGAGATATGTAATGAGAAAGGGTTCTACCAATAATAAAAAGCTGCTGCTGGCAGCTCTGCTGTCGCTGCTTGGCGGTGCCGGAATGATGAATGTCCGTCCCGCCGAGGCGCAACGGGTTCCGCAGGTTCCCGGCGCGCCGCGGGTCGTGGCTGCGCCCACGCTGACTGTGCCGCACCTGCTCGACTGGCCGCTCGACAAAGGCCGCGCCGTGACGCCGAATCTCAACGACGAGGCGGCGGATCGCCTCTACGATCTGCACGGCGCGATCAGCTCGTGCGACCACATGGATCTCGTGCTGTCGACGGAAGGCAACTACCACATGGCGCTGCGGACCATGTTCTTCCGGGTATTCCTGCCCCGGTATGGCAGTCTCGTCCGCAACTGGTACTACACGACCAGCCCGCCGGTGTCAGTGCTGCAGATCGCCCATCACGATCTGGCGTTCGGCAATCTCAAACTGCAGTGCCGTCCGGAAATCGCGGTGGCATCCATGCGCGTGATGCACAAGCTCGAGGCCATGAAGGTCACCCAGGGCAGTCCGGTTGCGATCATCCGCGGTCGCGGGAACGTATTGCTCGTGAAGCACGGAAACCCGAAGAATATCCGTTCGATCTGGAGCCTGCGTCGGCCGAATGTGCACCTCGTGACGCCGAACCCGTACCTGGAGCCCGGCGCATTCCTGAACTACGCGGGCACCATCTACGAGGTCGCGAAGCACGATCCGCATCCGCCGCACGGCTGGACGGCGAACCGGCTGTTCAATTCCATCTTCGGTCCGAACGCGCCGAAGGGCAAATGGCTGATCGGGGACCGGATTCACCACCGCGACGAGCCGCAGGCCGTGGCCTACGGCGGCGCGGACGTGGCCGTGCTGATGTACCAGCTGGCCAAATATACGGTGAAGTGCTTCCCGCACACCTTTTCGATGATCCCGCTCGGCGGCACTGTAAACGATCCACGGCCACTGCCCGGAAACCAGGTGGGGGAGACCTACATGGTCAGGATTCGCGGTCAGTGGACGCCGTCGCAGCGCGCTGCGAGCAACGACCTGTGGGCCATGTACAAGTCAGCCGCATTTACGAAAATCCTGAAAGAGGACGGGCTGCTGCGCCCCGCGGGATGGCGCTGATTTGTAAGGTGTAGAGGACGGAATGCGCTCTGGCCGCACGACAAGGACCGTCGTGGGTGATGTACCTGCACCGGCCAGAGCGCTACCTTCTGTCAGGGCAGAAATGTTTTGCGCGACAAACGGGGGGCAGCTTCGGTACCCCCTCGGCCGATTTCGGACCGGGCGGCTGCGCAAAATGGTGGACTCTTCAGCGTTCTGTGTGGGCCATACAGATCTTGCCTGATTCCGGTTCCCGGGCGAGTATCGCGTACCTATGCGCGATACCGAACTCTACGAGAAGCTGTTAGGATGTGCCACACCGCGGCGTGGTGAGCGCCGTGAACATGATGGCGCCTGAGGATGAGCCTTCGGGGAGAATACCGTTACGGTGTACTGGCCGCCAGGACATGCGCTCACGTGCCGCGCCTGCGGGGTTGCGGCCCCTGGGTATGATTCCAGGCCCCGGCGCTGGCGGCATCTCAATATCATACCCTCCGTATGTGCGCCGGACCTCGATAAACGCGACGGGACGTCCAAGTCTCCCTCGCGCACTCGGTCTCGGCGCACTCAAAGAGGCCTTTGCCAAGGCCTGGAATGACTACTGTAGCGCCTCGTCGAAGAAGTTTTCCGGCTGCCGGTATTTCTGGGCGACCCCATCGCGTCTGCCCCCCGATCACCACTGCCGCAAAGACTTTCGAAGGCACCGATGGCAGAGGCCATCTCTTGAAGGCCAATGCTCCAGGCAATGGCAGCTTTGCCCGGTATCGGATCAGTATTTTCTCTCATTGCGCAGGCCTTACGCGTTATCCAAAGGGCTGTACGCAATGACTGTTCAGGGGCCGACGCGCACGAAAGCCGGAAGAAAAAAGCCGGGCTCCGGTCGGGCAAAGATGGCTAGATTGCCGCGCCTTTCACGCACCCGTGCTCCGGTGGATGTGACGCTGGTGGCGTGGCAGCGTGCCTTGCGCCGCCAGTTCGGCCGAGAGCAAGACTTTCTTCTCGATCGGCTCGGTTCCGATCCGGTCTTTTCGGAGTTTCGCGTCGGCAATCCGCAATCCAAGACCTATCTATCGCGTGGCAATCCGCGGACAGCTACCAGGAGACAACTATTGCTCGTGCCCGGACTACGCGACGAACGAACTGGGCACTTGCAAGCACATCGAGTTCGTTCTGTCGCGCCTGGAAAGGAAGCGCGGCGCTAAGACCGCTTTCAAGCGCGGCTACCGGCCGCCGTTTTCCGAATTGTACCTGCGTAACGACGGCGGCAAGGCACTATATTTTCGGGCGGGTACGGATTGCCCGGCAGCAGCGGTGAAGGCTGCCGGCCGGATTTTCGATGCCACCGGCGGGTGGCGACTGCGCATGGAGCAACTTGGCGGGCTTGATGGCTTGCTCGCCGCTGTTGCCAAGACTGGCCACGAGCTTCGGTTCTACGACGATGCCAAGAACTTTGTCGCCGGGCTGCGCGATGCCGAGCGGCGGGCCCTCGCGCTCGACGGTCTGTTTCCTTGTGGCGCCGCCGATGTTGGTCTTAAGAAACTGCTCAAGGCGCCCCTTTATCCTTATCAGGCCGAAGGTGCCCTGTTTGCGGCGCGGGTTGGCCGGGTGTTGATCGGCGATGAGATGGGTTTGGGCAAGACCATTCAGGCGATCGCTGCTGCTGAAATTCTGGCGCGACACTTCGGCGTGGCGAAGGTGCTGGTGATCTGCCCAACCTCGCTTAAGTATCAGTGGCAAAGCGAGATCAGGCGATTTTCGGGGCGCGATGCCTTCGTGATCTCCGGTGGCCGTGTGCAACGGCAACAAGATTATGCCCGCGACGATTTCTGCAAGATTACCAACTACGAAAAACTTCAGCCCGACCTCGACCTGATCGCTGCTTGGGCGCCGGATCTGGTGATCGTCGATGAAGCGCAGCGGATCAAAAACTGGAACACTATTGCCGCGCGCGCCCTGAGGCGCGTTGACAGCCCCTATGCCGCAGTGCTAACCAGGAACTCCCCGGGAAAACAAGCTCGAGGAGCTGATTTCCATCGTCCAGTTTGTCGATCAGCACCGCCTGGGTCCGACCTGGAAGCTTCTCTGCGAACACCAGGTCAAGTACGACATGGGACGGGTCATCGGCTACACCGGACTTGAGAAGATCGGTCAGACGCTGGCGCCCATCGTGATCCGCCGGCGCAAGTCCGAGGTGCTGATGCAGCTGCCGGTGCGCACTGACCAGAACCTCATGGTGCCGATGACACAGATGCAGATGCTGCATCACCAGCAGAATGCCGACGTCGTGGCGCAGATCGTAAATCGTTGGCGAAAATTCAAGTTTCTTTCCGACAAGGACCAGCGGCGGTTGGCTTGCGCCTTGTAGAACATGCGTATGTCCTGCAACAGCACCTACCTCCTTGATCAGGAGACCGATCGCGGGGTCAAAGCCGATGAACTGGCAGCGCTGCTGGACACGCTATGTACGCGGCCCGAGGCCAAGGTGGTAGTGTTCAGTCAATGGACGCGCACCCACAACATCGTGATCCGCCGGCTTGAGACGCGAGGGCTAGGCTATGTCAGCTTCCACGGTGGCATTCCATCGGAGAAGCGCCCGGCACTGGTAGATCGTTTTCGTGACGATCCAGACTGCCGCGTCTTTTTGTCCACCGATGCCGGTGCCACCGGCCTTAACCTTCAGCATGCCTCGACCCTGGTGAACATGGACCTGCCGTGGAATCCGGCCCCGAAGGTTTCTTCGCCCTGTTGCCGGCGCAATGCGTAGAGTTCGTCCTCCAGCGCCTCGGCCAGTTCCGCCACCCCCAGCGTGCGCACATTGGGCGCGATAAAAACCCGGTGCAGAAAACTGGCGATCAGCGGCGCGTTGTCCGAACACAATAACCGCCAGGCCGGGTGATGGGCGCGCAGGGAGGCGAGGGTGGGGTAGTCGAGAGTCATGGAGTCATCGGTCGCCAGCTATGAAGCCAGATGAAAGGTCCAAAATCGTATCCGTGATCGGCCGCCCGCTCGATCCATTGGGCAGCGCGGATGCCGGCGACCGCTCGCGTGAATGCAAACCCTCTGTGTGCCGGTGATGTTGTCTCACGAGTACTGCATCCGCCGGGCGTGATCTGCGCGCTCGCTTGGGACCGGTGTGCAATTGTAGTGGAAACGGCAGGCGTCTGTCTCGTGCCCTGACCGCCGTCATGGAATTGCCGCTGGCCCGGGCAAAGTGGAGGTGCGAACCTCGAACCCTGCATCCGTCGGTTCGCAGTCAATGACAAAGATAGCGCTGAACGCGCACCCCGCGATGGCCTGTGTGTCCAGGAAAGACCTGTGCTGCCTGAGTGGGTGGGGTAATCGCGTCTGCTCTCCCGGTGGCTGTTGAGTGGCCACGGACGGGTAACCGTTCGTGGCTACTCAACAGCCACCGCAACCAGGCCGACCAACCGGGTCGATCTCAGGAGTGGTATACGCCGTCATCTCTAGCAACATGTTTGCTATGCGGCCTAAGAAAGTACGCACTATTTGGTGGTCGGCTCAGTAATGAGCGGGGTCCCGCTGCAACGGCATGCGCAGCATAGCGTGACTAGGCCCATAACCTTGTGGCCTCCACAGGCCATCACAACGGCCAACATCGGCGCCCTGGCACATGTAGCGGCGGCGTCTCCCGTGTCGGTCCATCACGGGATAGAATTTCTCGAACAGGCCCTTCCGGCGGCGCAAAGGAACAAGGGCATAAACAGGATCATGTCCTGAGACCGCCCGGACTGCGCTGCGGAAACGCCTCTGACCGCCGGCGCATGCGGCGCTTCGGGTGTCCGGTCCGCCCGTCGCGCCGGATCCGCCGGAAAGCACCATCTCGCGTGCGCTCCGCAACACCCGCCCTGCGGCCACCGCAGGCCAGTGGCGAGGACGGTTTGATTGCCGACATCCCGCATGCGTCTTTCCGGCGGTCCGGTCAGGTATTGTCAGGCGAATTCGCAGGTGCAAACTGTAGAAGTCTGTTATATAAATGGTCGCCGTGCATTGACCCGGAAAAGGGCGCTGCCTTCGAATTCAGTCCGGAACTGACAGGTGCAGCTTGCGCATGTGCAGCGATCCCCGGGGGCCCGCGTGGAGGCATGGATTGCGGACCCGATGGGGGCAGGGCGCGTCTGCGCCGGTGCCATAATCGGCGGCGCGACCGCCGTGGAGATAAATCCTGAAATTCGTGTTTGCTGGATCAGAATGATTGCATCCTGGTTTGGATCGTATCTGGCCTCAACCGCGGGGTTCCTGTTCGCGGCAGTGCTGATTACGCACCTTATCCGTCAGCACCGTCCGCCTACGACGACCATCGCCTGGCTGCTGATCATCGTGCTGGCTCCTTATGCAGGCGTGCTCCTGTATCTGCTGATCGGTGGACGCAAGATGCGCAAGCTTTCTGCCGGCAAGAGGCGCATCAACCTGCCCGCCGTGCCCGCTCCGGCAGTGCTCTCGGACATGGAACGACTGCTGATGGCGCATGGTGTGCCGCCGGCCACCTCCGGCAATGCCATTGTGTTTCAGATGACGGGAGAAGACAGCTTTGCCGCCCTTGCGGATCTGATCGAAAATGCCGTCCGCAGCATTTATGTCGGCGTATTCATCCTGCATCCGGATGCGGTCGGAAAGGATGTTCTGGCGCGCCTTTCGCGGCGCGCTGCCGAAGGGGTCGCGGTGCGTCTGATGCTCGATGGCGTCGGGTCCCTGCAGACCCATCACCGCGCGCTGGCGCCGCTGATACGCGCCGGCGGTCGCTGCGCGTTTTTCATGCCGGTGCTGCACCGCCCGTTTCGCGGCCGCTCGAATCTGCGCAACCACCGCAAGATCGTAATCGCGGACGGCCGCCGGGTGCTGGCTGGCGGCGCCAATATTGCTGCGGAATACCTGGGTCCGGAGGCGCGCGCGGGTCGCTGGCCGGACCTGACGTTCACGATCGATGGGCCGGCAGCGGGCCATTACGTCGACCTGTTCCGTTCCGACTGGCATTTTGCCAGCGGAGAGATGCTGGAATCCAGGCCGCCCCGCGGCGATCCGGCAGGCGGACCGGATGCGGACGCACGCATCCAGGTGGTTCCATCCGGACCGGATGTTCCCGGCGATCCGCTCTATGACGCGCTCCTCAGCATGGCGTTTTCCGCCCGCCGCCGGTTATGGGTGGTTACCCCGTATTTCATTCCAGACGACGCGCTGTGCCGGGCGTTGATCCTGGCTGTCCACCGTGGCGTCGACGTGCGCGTACTGGTGCCAGAGCGATCGAACCATCGCATCGCCGACATCGCCGGGCGCAGCTATCTGCGCGACATCTTCCGGGAAGGCGGCAAGGTGCTGCTGTATGCCGGTGGCATGCTGCATGCCAAAGCGGTGCTCATGGATGATGAACTTGCCATGATCGGTTCTGCGAATATCGACATGCGCAGCCTCCTGCTCAACTATGAAGCGGGACTGCTTGTCTACAGTGCCCTGCAGATCCGGTACCTGGAGCAGTGGATAGAAAGCCTCGCGAAGGGGGCGCGGTCCGGACCCGCGGATGCCGGCGCCCTGCGGCAGCTGGAAGAGGGCATTGCAAGACTGCTCGCGCCCCAGCTCTAGCCGGCTTTCCGGAAACGCGACGGGACGTCCAGGTCTCGCTCGCGCACTCGGTCTGGGCGCATATACGCTGGCGTAAACGCTGTTATCTGAAGGCAGATGAATTCGCAGAGTGGACTGCCGCCCGAAAACCCGCCGGCGAGAGCAATTACATCGCTGCCCTCGCCAGCGAAACACGGGGCGGCATCGAAGCGACCGATGCGCATTTACAGCAGATTCTGGACTTGACCTTGGCGGTCTCCAGATTCAGGGTTGCGTTACAACGACGGAGAAAGGGCTACTTCCCGCCGCGACGGCCGGTGTTGTCATCGGTGTCAGCGCCCCTCCAGCCCCTATCGTGTACTGTGAAACCGTGTTGCCCCCGATATTTGCCACATAGACGTAATGGCCCGTGGGATCGACCGTGATGGATACGGGGCTGGTGCCCGCCGCGACGGCCGGTGTTGTCATCGGTGTCAGCGTCCCTCCAGCCCCAATCGTGTACTGTGAAACCGTGTTGCTCCCATTATTTGCCACATAGACGTAATGGCCCGTGGGATCGGCTGTGACGGAGCGGGTGCCAGTGCCTGCCGCGACGGCCGGTGTTGTCATCGGTGTCAGCGCCCCTCCAGCCCCAATCGTGTACTGTGAAACGGTGTTGCTCCCATTATTTGCCACATAGACGTATTGGCCCGTGGGATCGGCTGTGACGGAAATGGGAGCGTTTCCTGACGCGACGGCCGGTGTTGTCATCGGTGTCAGCGCTCCTCCAGCCCCTATCGTGTACTGTGAAACGGTGTTGTTCCCATTATTTGCCACATAGACGTAATGGCCCGTGGGATCGACCGTGATGGATACGGGGCTGGTGCCCGCCGCGACGGCCGGTGTTGTCATCGGTGTCAACGCTCCTCCAGCCCCTATCGTGTACTGTGAAACCGTGTTGCCGAACTCATTCGTCACATAGGCGTATTGGCCCGTGGGATCGACCTTGACGGAGACGGGGCCAGTTCCCGCCGCGACGGCCGGTGTTGTCATCGGCGTCAACACCCCGCCGGCCGCTATCGTATACTGTGAAATATTGTTGTTCCCGTAATTGACCACATAGGCGTAATGGCCCGTCGGATCGACCGTGACGGAAATGGGACTGCTACCCGCTGCGACGGTCGATGACATTGGCGTCAGCGCCCCGCCCGTCGCTATCGTGTAGGGTGAAACAGTGTTGTTCCCGTAATTCGCCACGTAGACGTATTCAGGCCCGCAACTTACCGTTACATTGCTGATGTTGCTATCAGTAATAATGCCTGTACCTTGGGTGACCGAGCAGAGTTGGTTTTCCACGCTGACAAAATATGAACTCCCAGTAGCGAGGCTCTGCGTAAAGCTGAAGGTGCCATTGCTGGTCAGGGTCAGGTTATCCCCACCATTGTCTAATAAAACTACGGAGGCACCACTAGACAAGCCGGTGAGGTTACCCGAAACCGTATAGGTCTGAGCCCCAGTCCCACCCGCACCCCCACTGGACGGCGAACCGCCACTGCCACCCCCACCGCAACCCGATAGCAAAGCTGCCGAAATAACGATGAGACCAAAACAGGTTGTCCTGTTGTTACGCATTAAGTTCTTCACGTAAATATTCCCTATCTGTTTCCAGAACGCGCTGTTGTTTTTAATGGTGCTCCAGTAGACCGCGGACTTGGAACAAGTCTAATTATATCTCTATTTTTCACTTCTGGGTATTGAGTGGCCCTTTTTCATGCCGACAATTCCCTGGGTGTGCTCTATCCAGGGCCATACGCCGATGCGATGTGCACCCGGATGAGCTCGGTTATAAAGCGGAAACTCATGGCGGCTGAGGCCGCGATGACCGAAAAAACAGAACAGCAGTTGCTGGACATGAAGCGGTGGGGTGCCAACACGGCGCGCTTCCAGGTCAGCCAGGGCGCTTTGGCGTATGAGCATGCGCATCAACTTTCTGCGTATACCGACATGGTGTTGTCCGTGATTCGTCGCGCGCGGGCAGCGGGCTTGATCGTCATCGTATCAATGCAGCCGGAATCTTTGAGTTGCACGCCGCTGCGCAGCAACGGCCAGAAACGAAAACTGCCCGATCGGCAAACCGAAGAGGCATGGGCGCAATTGGCGCCTGTGCTGGCCCAACTTGGCCCAGGAGTAATGCTGGAAATATTCAATGAACCGAATACCCGGCTAGCGTGCGGCAAGAGAAATTGGACCGACTGGGCGTACGGCTGCGACGATGATGACGTAGGCATGGTTCCGCTCGCCCAGTTTGTCAGGAAACTGGCACCGGAGGATGTTCTGCTCCTCGATGGCGACATGAATGCCGGGACTTTTGCGGGGTTTGACCCGCCCGCCTGGATCCCAAGTAATTCCGCCTACGCGATACATCCCTATGGGTACGCGGATGGTCCGGCGGAGAAGTCGCCGAACTGGGATCGTCGCTTTGGCGACTTCCAGAATCAGGGCCACGCCATTGTCGCCACGGAGTGGTGCAAGACGACTTGGCAATTCGCGAAGTCACATCCTTATTTCTACCGTTTTCATCCGGCGGCGGCCCGCCGAAAGGCACTCTTAGCCAAGCAGTTGGTCAAAAACTACCTTCCGGCGCACTATATCGGGATCATCATCTATTCCAGGGATGCACCCGCCATAGGGGCCATGGAACGACATCCATACGCGGCGGCCGTGTTCACCGGAGCCAAGTGGGTTTTCCGGTAATCGGGCTGAGCGCTGCGGGCCGGTGTGGATGGGGCTATCCGTTCAACGGGGTGTCAAGGACAAAGAGGATATGGCCATGCATTGGTTGATCACCGCCGGCGCGCTGCTCCAATTGCTGTCCCTCACCCCGGACAAGGCGTTCGTCACGCGGGAGTTCGATCGCCCCTCAACTGTCGTGATCTCGCCATGGCGACATCCACCGCGCTTGATACGCTCTTGGCGAGTGGAGCGTGCGATTAGCCTGACAAGTATCGCTGCCCTGGAGCGCACCCTCGCTGCCGGCGTCCCGCCCGGCGTACACTACGTCGTCTTCGACATCGAGCGCTGGCCACTCACGCCTGCCGGGGAGCAGGCACACCCCATCCAGGCCGTACGCAAGGCTGCCCGGCTTGCGCACGATCACGGCCTGCTCCTCATTGCCGCGCCGGCCACGGACCTGATCTGGGGTCTTGAACCTGCCGACGCACGGCGTGAAGGCCAGTTCGCGGCTTTCGTCCGCTCGGGTCTTGCCCGCCGCGTCGCCCGCATCGCGGACTGGTACGTCATCCAGGCAGAGCGGGCCGAAGGCGACCCCCCTCATTATCGCGCGTACGTGAAGGCCATCAGCAGGCAGGCGCACGCCGCGCGGCCCGACACCGTCGTCCTCGGCGAGGTGGAGACCAACCATGCCGACCATGCGGTTTCCGCCTCTCTTTTGTTCCGGGATATTGAGAGCACCCGTCACGCTGTCCAGGGGGAGTGGCTGGGCATCCCTCAGCAGGGTGTGTACTGCGGCGACTGCGGCAAACCCCACCCAGGGGTTGCCGTCGCTCTTTTGCGTCGGATTTCCCGCGTCAGGCCTTGTCGCTAAGTGCCGCCCGCGTGCCCAGGAACAGACTAATGTCCAACGACTCCTTTGCACGCCCTCCGCGATCGATTTGACCCTCGCGGTCTTCGATGTCCAGGGTTATGTTATTTACTGAAATCACTCGACCCGACACGACACCGACGGCCAAGGGATCAACAAATTGTGCCGTCGTGCCTGGAGATTGACGTGACCGTGTCGTCGGCAGTTGCCGGCGACACGCCGCAAGCGCGATGTGATGGACCGAAGAGGAGATGGACATGCTTACGCACCAGCGATTCCCCTGGCTGTGCCTGATGGTGCTCACGCCGCTTTCCGCCCGGGCGGGATCTGCCCCCGCGCAACCTCCCCTCATCTGGCTCTTTGCCGGCAGCGGCATTTCTCACCTAGCCGAAGCCCCCGGGGGCCGAGCCTTGCTGCGGGGCGTGCTGAACCGGTCGGATACCTGGGTGATCGGCAAGTCCCCTGATATGCCGGAACGGCCAACACGGCTGGGGGGTGCCGCCAGTCTGAAAGGTTTCCGCCGCGCGATGGAGTCGCCCGTCTCGGCCGTCGTTCTGGATATCGAAAACTGGCCCATGACGCCGCCGGCGGAGAGAGAACATCCCGTGACCACTTACGCCAAGGCGGCCCGGATCGCCGCCGCACATAACAAAATGCTGATCGCAACACCGGCCATGGACCTGGTGCGGACCATGGATCCGTCGTCGCGAGGCCCGATCTACCGCCGCTTCCGGGAGCTGCGCCTAGCGGCACGGATTGCGCCCTATGTCGATGTCTATGAGATCCAGGCGCAAGGGGTGGAGAATGATCCGCGGCGTTACCGGTCCCTGGTCCTGGCCCTGGCCCGGCAGGTGCGGTCCTCCCATCCGCAAGCTAGGATTCTGGCGGGACTCAGCACCGGACCTTCGGGGAAGAAGACAAACGCCCGCACGCTGTATCGGGACGTGCAGGAGACCAGAAGGATCGTCTCCGGGTACTGGCTTAACATCCCCGGCCGTAGCCAATGGTGTCCCCGTTGCACCACGCCGCAACCGCAGATCGCAGTACGCCTCTTGCGTATGTTGGTTCGGTCCAGCCCGTGACTTCCACTACGATAGCAGTATGGGGCTAACCACCAAAGAGATCGTCGGGGGCATCCGGGCGGGAACGGTTCAAGCCCCGTCATTCCGCTTACGCGTATATGTACACATGAGTACGCTCTTTGTACGCAAGAGTATTGCGCAAGGAGGTTGCTGATGGCCCGTTCCATCCCGGTCACGCCTGCCAGGCCGGCCGCGGCCGATCTGCCGCCCGCAAGGCGCGCGAGTCGCTTGCCCGCACCGTCACGCGCCTGTTCGACCGCTGGCAGCTGGCGGTCACCGATCAGGCGGCACTTCTCGGGCTCTCGCCGGATTCGCGCACGGCCCTGAGCCGCTATCGGCGGGGTGGGGCGCTGCCCGACAGCGAGGATCTGCTGGCGCGGGTGGGTCATCTGATCACGATTCACGATGCGCTGCGGATCATGTTTCCGTACAACCCCGAACTTGCCTGCGCCTGGGTTGCCACCCCCAACCCGAATTTTGGCGGGCTGACGCCGCTTGCCTACATGCGCGGCAACGGGTTTCTGGGGGCGGCGAAGGTGCGCCGCTATCTCGACTTTGAGCGCGGGCGCTAGCGCTGGTGCACCCGGACCTATTCGATGCGCTCGTTGATTTCGACGAGCCTGTCTACCGCAACATCCGCTCCATCGTGTGTCGCAGGCGCTCCACGAGGATATCGCCGCATCGGCTGAACACCAGGCAATCGCGCGGGCGACCGCGGCCCTGGGTAAACCCCCCTCTGAGGCGCCGGTGTTCACACGCCCCCTCGACGAGGGCGTCGACGTCCTCTATCCCTTCCTTCCGGAATCCCTGCACCGCACGCGGTTTTCCGACGGCACACGCTATGGCGTGTGGCATGGTTCGCGCGAGCTCGAGACCACCGTGCACGAGACCGCCTACCACTGGGTCCGGTTCGTGCGGGCCTCCTGCGGCGACCTAGACACCGAACTGCGATCGGACCGCCGGGTGTTCACGGCGCGGGTGCGTGCGTTGCTCGTCGATCTGCGCGGCAAGGAGAAGCGCTACCTGGAACTGCTCCATCGAAGCGACTACGCTTTCGCGAACGAGGTCGGCCGCTACCTGCATGACCAAGGACAGAATGGCGTCCGGGTGCGCTCCGCACGGTGCGACGGCACGAACGTTGACGTCTTCCACCCGCAGGCGCTGTCGGACGTGCGGGACCGTGTTATCTGAGCTATCGGCTCATTCCGGCATCTGACCGACTGATCGTCGAACGTACGCCGGGCCGGACCTGGATGCGGATCAAGGTATAGGGCGCCGCCGCGGGATCCCGTTATGGCATTCCGTCTGCGCCTATCATAAAATTGCCGCATCATGTACCGGGAAGCATTTGGACGCATTATCGAGGCGTTGCCAGGCGCGTGTCGGTCTGTATACGGCGAACGCCTGAAGTCGCTTGCAGTCTTCGGCTCGGTGGCGCGCGGGACCATGCGTCCGGATTCAGACGTCGATCTTTTCCTGGTGGTCGAACCGCTGCCGGGCGACATTTCGCAGCGCCGCGCAGAGTTCGTGGAGGTGGATCGACGGATTTCCGGCCTGCTGACGGAGGCGCGCCGGGAGGGCGTTCACACCTTTCTGGCGCCGGTGATCAAGACGCCATCCGAAATGAGGCAGGGCAGCTTCCTTCATCTCGATTTGACGGATCAGGCGCGAATTCTCTATGACCCGCAGGACATCCTGCGAGCCTATCTGGACGACCTGGCCGCGCGGCTGCGGGCGATGGGAGCCCGGCGCGTCTATAAAGGCGGGAGCTACTACTGGTTGCTGAAGCCCGATTACAAGTGGGGTGACCGGATTGAGCTGTGACTGCTGACGAACTCGCCAGGGGTTATTTTATCCGGGCGCGCAAACGCCTGGTGGCATTGCGTGCGCTCATGCAGGAGGAGGCTTACCCTGATGTCGTTCGGGAAGCTCAGGAGCTGGTCGAACTGGTGCTGAAGGGAATGTTGCGTTGGGTCGGCATCGACCCACCAAAATGGCATGACGTGGGGCCCATTCTTGTCGATCAGGAGTCGAGATTTCCCGAAGTCGTCCGCAGCGAAATCCCAGTGCTGGCGGAGATTTCATTGCGGCTGAGACGCGATCGGGAGACCGCATTCTACGGTGATATCGATCTCATCCCCGACCGGGTGTTCGGACGCGAGGCGGCAGCGCGGGCGCTTTGTGATGCGGAACGGGTAGTGGAAGCCACCATGCATTTCACGGAATCAAAGGAATGAAGTCGGAGCTCGGTCGGCCAAGATGAAAAAGCCGTCGCAGGGGATCGGCACTTTGTCGCTTTTTCCGGGGGAGCCGGTGCGATCCATCAGCATTGTCGAGATGCCAGAGGTACCGTTGACCAAGGACCAGAAGACTTTCAACGGCCTGATTCGGAAAATCGAAGCGAGGCGCAAGAAACTCGCCGAATGGGATGCAGCCGGAACCCGGTTCAGGAGCAGGTATGCGGACACCCTGCTGCCACTGCAGCAGCAGGAACTTAAGCTGCAGATCCAGCTCGCAGAAGCGCTTGATTCGTCCCACAGGGGAAAAGGCGTAACAAAAGGCGAGCGGCGCAAGCTGTCGGCGTTGATTGTCGATCTGGCGGAGGAAATCCTGGAGCGGACCGAGCATGACGGAATCAAGGCGCTCTACAACCGCCATAGCCGGTCCGACTTCGACGCTGAGGAGGTGGCGCGTCAGGAGGAAATGAAGTCCGTGCTCGAAGCGATGCTGGGCGTGGAGCTGGGCGATGATGTGGACATGGGCTCTCCCGGGGACGTTCTGGAGCAGCTCGAAAGTCAGTACAGATCGCAACAAGAGGAATCACCCGCTAGGAATGCAAAGCGCAGGCCCTCGATCAGGCAGCAGGCGCGCGCGGATTGCAAAGAAGCCGAGGAGAAACGGCTCAGCCAGTCCATACAAACCGTGTACCGAAAGCTGGCAAGCATGCTTCATCCGGACCGGGAGCCCGACCCGCAGGAGCGGCAGCGCAAGACGCTCCTCATGCAGCGCGCCAACGAAGCCTATGGAAAGGCCGACTTGCTCGGACTGCTGGAACTGCAGCTGGAGCTGGAGCAGATCGATGCGAGACATTTCAGGGCGATCGAACCCCAACTGCTTGGGCGCTACATCAAGATTCTCAAGGGGCAACTGAGCGAACTTGACCGTGAAGTGTATCGCGCGGAAATGGAATTTGTTGCACAGTTTAGTTTGCCGCCGTTCGGCAGAATCGATCCGAAGAATCTCATGTCCCTGCTGGCTGAAGGTGTGACCGCTTGCGAACTGGACATCCGGCGGCTGCGGAAGCACCTGGAGGCCGTAGGCCACGTTCCACGGCTGAAGGCGTGGCTGAAGACGTTTAGGCTAAAGCCCAGGCCTGCGGTCGACTTCGATTTTCTTTTCTGATCAGTTTTTCAGACGGATTACAACAGGCGTTGATCCGGGTCAGCGATGCGGACGGTGACGCCATTTCTCTTGAGTCTGTTCGCGTGCTCGGTGCGGGAGCGCCCTGTGTCGAGCCGGTTGTTTCGAATACCGCACCCGGCCGTGATCGCGCTGGGCTCGCGGAATGTGTGGCACGTTTATGGGTAACTCCGAGATCGGGATGCCGAGTGCCGGATGGCAAGGAGGATAGCTCGCATGCGCACGGTGCCGCGCGTTCGGCTACCCCGTTGTCCCGTGTGTGGGCGCGCGGATGCAAAACCGCGGTCTCGGAATAGCCCATGACCGCAATCACGATGCATCGATCAACCTAACCCGGCATAGCCGGATCCAAACAGGTCGAAGTCAGCGGGTTCACTCCCGCGAAAAACCAGGAACGAAACCCATGGGCGCGTCGTTAAGTGAGCGCGACCAGAATCGGTGGGCCGGGTACTGTCGAGCTGCGGCCGCATGGGCGTCACCGGGACGATCCCCGAGGCCTGATGCGCGCCGGGCCTGACGGGTTTCCTTAAGCCCGCAAGTTCCGCATCCTCGACTACCCGTGCTTCGCTGAACTCCTGCGGGACGGATTCGTGAGAACGCCGAACGTCTGGAAGGCGGAAGGGGTGGAAATTGAGTTCCTGCGCACGGCTTACATCCGCTAGGACGAGGTGGTGTCCGAAACGCTCGCCAAATGCAACGATCGCCCCGGGCTCATCCATCGTAGGGCGTAGCGGCCTTATGGCAGTTTCCGAAAGTCTTCCCCAAAGCCTATGCCAACAGTGGGCCGTTCGTTCCGGTGTTTCGCAATTTCGACGATTCGTAGTGTTGGGGGCTGCAGAATTGGGTGAGTGCGCACGGATATCGGAAACGGTCAAAGTCGGCCTCATACGCCCGGTAGACGAGGGCTGCAAGCTCGGACGTGTAATAATCCTCCCAGGGTTGCCGCCTTGAGACATTCACCGGATGACGCCCGTGTCCGCGCACCGCCTCATCAGCACCGGCATGGTCGAATACCCTCTCAAAGTCCTGCTCGAACAGCTCGACCCGTCCGATAAAATCCAGCGCAATACCGGGGCGGTCAATGAGCTCGTGCTGGCACTGCCAATGTGCGTTGAGGTTGCGTGCCGCTGGTTCCGCTACAAAGCGGACGAAATCCGAAAACGACAGAGTCTGACCGAACCCGGCGGGCAGCGCCGGGTCGACGTCGCGGCGTGCAGCCAGGTATTGGTCGACGAACGAATCTCCGGCGACCAGCGGTTTATTCCGGAACTTGTTGGCCCAGCACGAAACCAGCCGGGCGTAAGGGTTGCGGACGAAGGAAAAGCGCAAGGTCTCTCTATCGGTTGCCAACCGGTAAAACTGCGAGAGCCCCACATGGTGGGGTGCCTTCAGGCCTGACAATGCGCGCTTATGGACCGCTTCGGGTGTCGACAAATTCCGACCCAGCAGGGCGCTCAGCGACATCTTAATGCGCGACGAAGCCGACTTCGGGACACAAAGATAAATGATGCGATGCTCTGGAAGGACGTCGATATGGGCAGAAGGGTCGTATCCGCCGGCGATCATGCGGTAGTAAAACTCGTAGGCCAGGGGATCGGACCGTATGACGGCGGCGCGCCGCGCGCGTTCGCGTACCTGTCGAAGGCTAAGATGCACTATTCGCGACATCGATTTCAATCGGAATCTCCCTGGTCGTAGGGGTACCGGAATATGGCATTGCCGTCACGGCCACGGAGAAATCGCCCGCGGGCTGGGTCAGCGTCGCGCGTTAATCGCACCGACGAAACGTCCGACGCCATGAAACGGAGCAATGCCCAACCGCTTTTCAGAGCAGCGTTCAGGATAGCCGTACGGATATGGTACTGTTCGAAAAGCCCCGATAGAACATTAAATCTAAAGTTTCTGTGTCGACCAACACAAGACATCTTAATAGGATCATAAGCTGCCTTGGATCCGGCAGCGGTCAAGGTATCTGTCCGTACACCAACCGGGCTGTGGCAACGGCGCGATGACGTCGGCTCATGCTTTGACTTCCGATCGAAAACTCTGGGGATTGACGCCCACCGTCGGGCCTGGCATTTCCACAGAATCCGATCCCCTGTGATGCGATTATGTCATGCTGTCCGCAGCCTTGGGCCTGGAGCGCGTAAAATCCAGTAAAGAATTGCAAAGAATCGGCGCGGTCCTGACGTTACGGCAATGGCCGAGGCGACGACTCAAGATGAAAGGCCGCCAGGCCTCTGGCCCATGGCCTGCCTGGCCGACGACGTCACGCGCTGCTCCGAGTAGCGTCTGGGAGCAATTCGATCGCCCTGCGCGAGCCCGTTCAGACCTACCGATCGTGGGGCCATCTCTCGCGGGAATCGCAAACGTTGCATTGCAGCGAATGCCTTGCTTTGTCTAACGGTTGCGCACCAACCTGCCCCATCCTTCGGGCGGGGGTTTTGATCTGCTTGGGCGGTATCGGGAAACGTCGGACTGGGGACATGGATAAGGGCCGGGTCATCGACGGCGAGCCGATGCGTCATCCCGCTTTCGGAAAGAGTCGGTCGGTAAGTGGGTTTGGTGTGTCGGGGGTTGACCCCGCATTGGAGACCCGGGTATAGTGTTCAATAAATGAACACAGAACGCAGCCGGGAGGATGTGCTGACTCTGGAGATTCTGGATGTCGTCCAGAAACAGAGTGACGTGAGTCAGCGGCATCTGGCGCAGCACCTTGGTGTCGCCCTGGGGCTTGCGAATTCCTATCTGAAGCGCTGTGTCCGCAAGGGCCTGATCAAGATCACCGAGGCACCGGCCAACCGATATCTGTATTATCTGACGCCCAAGGGATTTGCGGAAAAAAGCCGCCTTACCGCCCAGTACCTGAGCTACTCGTTTTCCTTTTATCGGCATGCCAGCGAATCCTGTGTGCGTGTCTTCGAGACGTGCCGCGATCAGGGTTGGCGTCGGCTGCTGCTGTGCGGGGTATCGGATCTCGCGGACATCGCAACCCTGCGTGCCGGTGAGCAGGAGATCATCATCATCGGGTTTTATGACCCCCGCAGTGAGCGCAGGCTATATCTCGACCGTCCGGTATGGCGGGAGTTTGGTGCGGTCGGCACGCACGATGCCTGCATGGTGACCGACTTCATGGCGCCGCAGATGATCTACGATCACCTGGCATGCCGCATGGACTGCGGCCGGGTGGTGGTACCGGATGTGCTGGGCCTTGTGCCGGAAGACCACTGACGAGCAGGGATGGGTCGGGCCTGGCGACGGCCCGATGCGCCGGGGCAGGGAAGACTGGACTGTGCGGAGCGCGCTCTGCATGGCGGTAGCGTGCCTGGCAGACCGTAGCGGCGACGATGTGGCTGTGCTGGCAGATGCCACCTATCCTAAACATTGATGTTGGATCATTATTTGGTTGGTGTTGCTCTTTATCTGCAGGTAAATAAGTTCGGGCATGGCAAATAGACGCAAGCGCCCATGGTATTTTTCGGCTTTGATGCTTAACTATACTATGAGTAATGCCAATAGGAATATTGTGTCCGATCACGGCAGACGCGTGGAGTGCATGGATGGCATTTGTTTTCTTGCGTTGGTCCTGGATTTGCCGCTGAATTCGTCGCGCCCTAATTCCGAGCATTTGACTGAATGACCATTCATCCGGTAATTCTTTCCGGCGGATCGGGGACGCGGCTTTGGCCGTTGTCGCGCGAGCATTATCCCAAGCAATTGCTGCCGCTGATGCACAAGCTGTCATTGCTGCAGGAAACAGCCGTGCGTCTGGATGGGTTTGATCATGTGGCCGACCCGGTGTTCCTCTGCAATGAAGAACACCGATTCCTGGTAGCCGAACAGATTCGCCGGATTGGCAAGACGGCAGCGCGGATTGTGCTCGAGCCCGTCGGACGCAATACCGCACCGGCCATGACGCTTGCGGCGCTCGCGCTAATGAATTCGGGGCCGGACACGGTGATGCTGGTGATGCCCGCCGATCATGTCATCCGGGACGTCGCCGCTTTCCGGCAGGCCGTTGCGCGTGGTGCCGAACTGGCGCAAGACGGTCATCTGGTTACCTTTGGCATTGTGCCGAACGTGCCCGAGACAGGTTTCGGGTACATCCGCCGGGCGGAGCCCATCGGGACAACGAAGATGTGCGACAATGCTGAAGCCGCATTTCGCGTTGACCGCTTCGTCGAGAAGCCCGATATGGTCACGGCCCGCACGTACGTAGAGTCCGGCGAGTACTTCTGGAACAGTGGTATTTTCATGGCGCGCGCAGAGGTCTGGTTGGACGAAATCCGGGAGCACTATCCGGATATCGAGCAGGCGTGCACAAGGGCTTACGAGCAAGGCAAGGCGGACGCAGATTTTTTTCGCGTTGGCAGATCAGACTTTACCGGTTGCCCCAGCGTTTCCATCGACTACGCGGTCATGGAAAAGACCGATCGCGCCGTGGTGGTACCTCTGGACGCGGGCTGGTCCGATGTCGGTGCCTGGTCGGCATTGTGGGAAATTTCTCCGCATGATGCCCACGGCAACGTCATCCGGGGCGACGTTGAAACCTATGCCACCCGCAATGCACTCGTGATCGCCCAGCACCGCCTGGTTGCGACAATCGGACTCGAGGACATGATTGTCGTGGAGACGGCCGATGCGGTGCTGGTGGCGCACAAGGACCGGGCGCAGGACGTGAAGGAGATTGTCAACCGCTTGAAGGAACAGAATCGCGGGGAATACCGGACCCACCGCAGGGTCTATCGTCCTTGGGGTTCATACGAAGGTGTCGACACCGGGCCGCGGTTTCAGGTCAAACGTATCGTCGTCAATCCCGGTGCAGCTTTGTCCCTGCAGATGCATCATCACCGGGCCGAGCACTGGATCGTGGTGACCGGTACCGCCCGAGTTACGCGAGGTGATGAAGTGTTTCTCATTACCGAGAATCAGTCGACGTACATTCCTATTGGTACCAGGCATCGTCTCGAAAATCCTGGAACCATTCCGCTCGAGATGGTCGAAGTGCAGTCCGGGGCCTATCTGGGCGAGGACGACATCGTCCGGTTTGAAGATCTCTATAACCGGGACTGAATCGCATGCAGAAAAAAAATTACGTAGTGTGGCATCATGCCACGGTGACCCGTAGCCGGCGCGAGGGCATCAATGGGCATCGCAGTGTTGTGCTCTGGTTTACCGGCTTGTCGGGTGCCGGGAAATCGACGCTCGCCCATGCGGTGGAAGAGCATCTTCATCAGGAAGGTTGCCGCACGTTTGTGTTCGACGGCGACAATGTGCGTCACGGTCTGTGCGCGGATCTGGGATTTTCCGCGGCCGACCGCAGCGAGAACGTGCGCCGCATCGGACAGATGGCTAAGCTTTTTGTCGATGCCGGAGTGATTGCGCTTACCGCGTTCATTTCGCCTTTTCGGGCAGACCGACAGCGCGTGCGCGAAATCGTGGGGGAGTCCGATTTTCTGGAAATCTACTGCCGGTGTTCCCTCCAGGAATGCGAACGGCGTGATGTGAAAGGGCTTTATGCCAAGGCGCGTGCCGGAACGATCCGGGAATTTACCGGTGTCTCCTCGCCGTACGAAGAACCGCTCGTCCCGGATCTGGTGATCGATACTGAGCGGCAGAGTCTCGAGGAGTCAGTGGAGAGTGTGTGTGGGCTGTTGGTAGCTAGGGGTCTGGTCACTAGCAGAGCGGATCAAGGCGCCGGTTGTGCAGAACGTTGAGAGCGTGGCATGCGGGCATCTCCGGGGAATGGCGCGCTGATCGGATGCGCGAGACGGATTCTGCCTGATGAAGTGAAGCGGATTTTCTAACAGAAGTTTTGAGTTTGGCGTGCTATGCGCCAGGAAATCCTGGGTAACATTGACGGGAACCACGGGATCCGTCGCATTAGCCGGCGGGCTGGGTGGCCGCAGAGCTGAGTCGAGGTACTACCGCGTCAAGATCAAAGACGCGTCGGGCCACACGCGGGGCGTGCGATGATCCGGTGTGGTGAGGCGACTGGTCAGTAACCGGCGATGACGAATGAAACAAAGGTCCCCGAAATCTCTCGGAGGGCAGTACTATCGGTACCGCACGCATTCTCGATGATTCGCGTAGACGCCTGCTGGGACAGCTTGTTGCGCGCCTGCGTTCCGAGATCCCGGATGCCTTGGGCATCTATGTTTTCGGCAGTTGGGGTACGGCCTCAGAGCGCGGGGACAGCGACCTCGATCTGGCAGTTTTGTCGAGGCAGGTGCTGGCAGCGGCCAGAACCTGGAACATTGCTCAGGAACTTGCGGGACTGGCAGGGAGGAACGTGGATCTCGTCGATCTGCATGCGGCTTCGACCGTCATGCGTGTTCAAGTGATCGCTTACGGCGAGCGTCTGTTTTGTGGCGATGAAGGGCAATGCACCGAGTTCGAGGACATGACGTTTTCCGATTATGCCCGTCTGAACGAGGAACGCGCAGGAATACTGGAGGATATACAGCGGCGGGGAAGCATCTATGGTCGATGACGTAGTGCTCAACAAGGCGGCGATTATCGAGCATTGCCTTGCACGTATCGCTGACGAGTATAACGGTCACGAACAGGAGTTATCGTCGAATCTGACGCGCCAGGACGCTGTCATATTGAACCTGCAGCGCGCCTGCGAAGCGGCGATCGATCTGGCGATGCATGTGGTCCGTGCACGCCAGCTTGGTCTGCCTCAGGAGAGCCGTGAAGCATTCACGCTGCTCGAGGCGGCAGGGATCCTGGACAGTGTTCTTGGTGCGCGCATGCGCGCCATGGTCGGGTTCCGCAACATTGCGGTCCATAATTATCAGAAGCTAAGTCTTGAGGTGGTGCGATCCATTCTTGACGGCCATCTGGACGATTTCCGTGGTTTCATAGCTTTGACAGTCCAAGGGACTGGTGCTCCTGCATCCAGGACGGTTCCACAAAGATGAGTTGACTGGGCCGATATGTCTGTTGGTATGGCCAGCGGGCGTACAGGACCCTTTCCTCTCCGGGCTGCGCGCCGTGGTGGCGTCGGTAGTCGACAGAAAATTCCCAAGAGGTGGCGCTTCGATCTGGCGCGCTTGATCGATCCCGCGTTCCGTTAGGACACGTCAACCGGGACATGATCTGTGACTGATCGCGGCTGCGGGCGGGATCGAGCACCACGGAGACCCGAAAAATTTATCCATACCAAGCTTGTACCGGAACGATGGGTCGCAACTGGGGTCAGAGATTGCATGGCATATTTTTTCTCGACAGCACGTGGGGCGGAAGACGTGCGGTGTGGAGATCCGGATCACGGTTTGAACGGCAGGGTCAGCAACCGAACAGACAGATCCGGAAAATGGGAACGACGTGCGTACGATTCAGAAAAGCCATCCGGACTGCGCATAAGAAGAAGATTTCATAGGCGCGTTCAACATGGTCGTTACAAGTGGCGCAGAGATACCCGGCAGACTGCCGGGACGTTCGAATAATTTCGAGATGAGATTTTCCAGTGACTTCAGAGATGACTGATATCGTCGAAAACAGCCCAAACAGCACGGGTGCCATCAGCAGCCCGTCAATGTTATGGCGTTATCGCGACCTGGTACGTAATCTGGTGGCGAAAGAAATCAAGGTCCGCTACATGGGGGCCGCGCTGGGCTTTATCTGGTCGCTGGTCAATCCGCTTGTTGTGACCTTGATGTATCTCGTCATTTTTACGTACGTATTTCCATCGACGCAGCCACATTATGCGCTATTTATGGTCACCGGTATTGTGCATTGGACGTTGTTCAATCAGGTTACCAACCAAAGTTGCGAGATTCTGGTCCAGAATGCGGGCCTGCTGAAGAAGATCTATTTCCCGCGGCTGCTGGTACCGCTATCGAGTGTACTCGTGAATCTGACCCTGTGGTCAGCCGCGCTTGCGGTGTACCTGGTTTTCTTTCCGATGCTCGGCGGGCACTTCAGCTGGGTTTTGCTTACCTATCCTTTTTACTTGCTGCTTTTCTTTCTGTTTGTCTGGGGTGTGGGCATGATTCTGGCGACCCTGTATGTTGACTTTCGGGACATAAAACACCTGGTGGAAGTTTCCCTGCAGGTTCTGTTCTGGGCAACCCCGATCATTTATCAGCTGGACCGAGTTCCGGTACGGTTCCGGCATGTCCTCCTTTTAAGCCCGTTGGCTGAATTCACTGTCGTGTTTCAGTCCATTTTTTATGATAACCGTGCTCCGTCGCTGACAATCACCATTGCATTCATGACGTGGACGATAACGGTAGTAAGCGTGGGGTTGTGGTTTTTCAACAAGCGTGTCCCAGAACTTGTGGAAAGGCTTTGAAATGAGGAGTATTTCTTATCATAAAGATGATGTCATCGTGGTGGACCGGGTGTCGAAATCCTTTAAGCTGCGCCACAATCGTGTGGAAAGTCTCAAGGGTCGTTTTGTCGGCGTCTTCAAACGCCGCTGGCGTCAGAAAACCGAGTCCTTTCATGCGTTGGAAGAAGTTTCTCTCCAGGTCCGGCGTGGCGATGCCTTGGCGCTCATGGGTTCGAATGGATCCGGTAAAAGCACGTTGTTGCAGATCATTGCCGGAATTCTGAGGCCGAACGCTGGGCGGGTGCTGGTGCAGGGAAGGGTAGCGCCTTTGATCGAGCTTGGTGTGGGTTTCCATCCCGAACTGACAGGTGAAGAGAATATTTACCTGAATGCCAGTCTTTACGGGTTTCGGAACCATGAAATACGCGCGAGGCTCGCGAAAATTGTAGAATTTTCGGAACTGGGGCATTTTATTGATACGCCAGTCAAGAACTACTCTTCAGGTATGTACATGCGTCTGGGTTTTTCTATTGCGGTTCATCTTGAGCCCGAGATCCTCCTTGCTGACGAGATCCTAGCAGTTGGCGATGCCGCATTTCAAGAAAAATGTCATGTGAGGGTGGCCGAGATGCAGAAGGACGGCATGACATTGATTCTGGTGTCCCATAATCTAGATCAGGTATCTAAGTACTGCACCAAGTTTGTGCGCTTAGATAAGGGTCAAGTGGCGGAGACCGGCACATTGGAAAACATAGTCAAGGCCGGACGGCAAAAAAACTGAGTTGTATGCCGGGTAGACTGGAAAAGTCTGCGGGCTAAGCAAGGTGCTTCGCAGGAAGCAGGCTGCGCAGGTCCACTACAATGAAGAAGTGGTGGACGACATCGTCCCAGAATCGCAGTAGGCATCGGCGAGGCTTAAGTGGTGTTGATCTTGGAAGTATATTTTTTCGCATTACCCGCCCGTTTCCGGCGTTTCCCAACATTGCTTTGTAGCTGAACATCGCTGAGTCTCTTGTGCGTACATCTCTCGGGGTATTGCATTTGTCATCAGAAGCCTGATTCAGGCTCTATTTTTTCTGGAATAGTGACCTTTCGTCCCAACTCATTTTGAAAATTTCTGACGCAGCCTTAGCATAACTCGCAGCTACCGAAAGCAAGTCATTGGCGGTCGCCTAATTATGCAATGATTCGGCACAATTTCAATAATGTCACATTGTTGCTGATGTATCGAACTGTCTTTCTCGTGAATGGTATTAACAATGACAGCTAGCGTCAGACCGATTTTTTGGGCTGAAAAGGTGCGAGTATGTAGAGGCGACTTCCTCTGCGTATGCGATAACTCATTTTCAGTGAAAGAACTTTCGTTGCATCAGGGGCCGTTACGGCGGCGGTTGCCACGCGCGTGCGGTGCGTAGCGATGTTTTGTCGTCCTTGTTTAGATCACAGATTGCAATAGACTAGGAGCGACGTCGATATGCGACCTTTTGCGCAGGTAGAGAGGTCGTGCCGCATTTGTATCCGCGAGTCGGTGCGATGTACGACGCCTGCGAATGCGAACATGTCGTGTAACCGGCGCCACTGTGCGGAGTTCGTTTTGGAGACCATCTCTCATGCGACGAGGTTTTATCCGGAGGAAAGTCAGGATATAGATCCCTCAAAGACGGTTCATGTGCTGGCCGCCGCAATTGTCGACGTTTTGCGCCCGACGTTCTGTTGTAGACGAAGCGATTTTATCAAGGTTGAGATATAGCGGCACACGCCGCTCGCTCTATGTGGTGCCGTCCTGAATGTTCACCATGTGACTGATGTCAAGCCATGCGAGGTCAATACCTACAATATCGTTATATCATAGGCTCAGGTTTTTTGCGCTATGGAACGGTATTAAACGCATTTCTATCGTATCCATATTTTTTCCCAACGGGACTCATTCATAATTCGCACAATACCGAATTGCGATGCCGAGTAGTTTTGTTCAGCGCCGACCAATCGAGAGAGTCAATTGTTTCAATGTACAACCGCTGCGCGCCAGGGAGAGCGAAGCGCGGGCGTGTAGTCCCGGGAGGCGTTGGGTCACCTAAGCCGGTATCCGTAGACCGCCTTGGCCCAAGATGATCTGAAACGCCGTGAAGTCATTGCGCGGATAAACGATTGGCAGGCCCCGTGCAAGTGCACGCCTCTTGATGGACAGGCACAGCCGTGCCGTGAGCGGATGCGCGGGCATATAGAGTGCGCCTAAATCCGAGTGCGCGAAGGTGACTGGGGTTCAGCCGCCCATCGCGAGGGCCGGCGCACATACGAAATTTAAAGGCCTGGGGGTTGTTGTATGATTTCGCATCAGCCAAAAGAAGTGATTATTCTGGCTGGTGGTTTGGGAACCCGCTTACGTTCAGTTGTCCGTGACCGCCCCAAACCAATGGCCTTAGTGTCGGGGCGTCCATTTCTCGAACATCTTATGGACTATTGGGCAAAACAAGGGATTTCTCGTTTTGTTTTGTCAGTTGGCTATCTCGCCGGAAGCATCAAGGCGCACTTTGGCCGCTGTTATTGTGGCTGCAGTATTGAATATGTCGAGGAAGCAGCTCCTCTTGGTACAGGCGGCGGTTTTCGGCAAGCATTGCAATACACGCTTTGGCAGCAGCAATATGTAGTGCTAGTAAATGGCGATACCTGGTTCGAAGTGGATTTGGCACGGCTGACTCGGGATGCGCATCAATCCCGCCTGCCAGTTACTGTTGCCCTGAAGCCATTGCGAAGTAATGACCGATACGGTGCGGTTCGCATTGACGAGAACAACCGGATCGTGGAATTTGGTATCAAGACCAGTGGTTCGTGCCTGATTAACGGCGGCTGTTATTTTATTGACGTTCAGGCGGTAGCCGAGGCGTTGTGTGAATACCCAGAGAAATTTTCTTTGGAAGGCGATTTGCTTGCGCAAATGGCAAGAAACGGGAAAGTTGGGGCGAGCATTCAGGATGCTACTTTCCTTGATATCGGCATACCTGCCGATTATCACCGGTCCGCTAATGTAATTGGGCTAAAGAAATAACATCTGTCCGCTTGCTGCGCGCTAGGAACGGCGAAGCGCGGCCGCGTAGTCCGCGGGCGGCGGATCCCGGCAGGTGACCGAAGGCTAGTTGCAAGGACACCCGAAATGCCGTCCAACCATTGCGCAGACGAACGATTGGCGGGCACCCAGCGAGCGCACGCCGCTCGATGGACAGGAGTGGCCGTGCCGTGAGCGGATGCGGAGGCACAAAAGTATGCGCCGAACTGGGAGCGCGATCTGGATGTCCGGTCGCGCATCGCGAAGGCCAGCACACATACGATTTTCTGAATCTTCACGGGGTTTCGGCGCAAGGTTTTTAAGATTCGGTCGATGTAACTCTTTTTCATTAGATTGCCCACAAGGAGTAATTGCATGTCATATAAGATTTTGGTCACTGGTGGTGCTGGCTACCTCGGGTCCGTCATGGTGCCTGATCTGTTAGCTGCCGGTCATGAGGTCGTCGTGCTCGACAATTTCATGTTCAAGCAAACCAGCCTGAATCATTGTTGTTACCACCCCAACTTTACGGTAGTCAAAGCCGATATTCGTGTTGAAGCGACCATGAAGGCGTTAATGAAGGATGTCGATGTGGTTATACCATTAGCCGCCCTCGTTGGCGCTCCCCTGTGTAGCTTGGACCCAGTCGGCGCCACTACGACCAATCACGATGCCATCACGTTGATGCTCAAATTGTTATCCAACGAGCAGATTGTATTGATGCCTACCACGAACAGTGCCTATGGCACGGGAGATAGAAATAATTTTTGTACCGAAGAGTCAGCCCTGAAACCGATTTCCCAGTATGCGATCGAGAAGGTCGCCATTGAGAAAGAGCTTATGCAGCGTCAGAATTCCATTAGTTTCCGGCTAGCTACGGTGTTCGGCATGTCACCGAGGATGCGCATCGACCTGCTGGTCAATGATTTCACCTACCGGGCCGTCTATGATCGCTTTGTTGTTCTATTCGAAAGCCATTTCAAACGTAATTACATTCATGTACGTGATGTATCACGCGTTTTCCAGCATGCGCTTAACAACTTCGACAAAATGAAAGGGCAGATATACAACGTCGGCTTATCGGACGCCAATGTTTCCAAGAAGGAGCTATGCGAACATATTCATAGACAGTTACCCGATTTTGTTTTCGTAGAAGCACCGGTTGGTAAGGATCCAGATCAACGCAACTATATAGTGTCGAATGAGAAAGTGGAGGCGACAGGATTTAAGCCTGAGTTTTCTCTAGATCGCGGTATTGCTGAATTACTAAAAGGCTACAAAATGATCCGCAATACTCGCTACGGAAACGTTTGACCAGGGCTGGCAATGCCGAAGATCTTCGATATCATCGTTGTCGGCGCTGGAATTGTTGGTC
Organism: Pseudomonadota bacterium; assembly: GCA_021785515.1. Lineage (GTDB taxonomy): Bacteria > Pseudomonadota > Gammaproteobacteria > Acidiferrobacterales > UBA6901 > JAJYCY01. The sequence goes on from JAJYEX010000004.1 coordinate 151,147, forward strand.
TTACGGTTTCGGCAGAACTTCTCAAGCGGCAGCCCAGAGCACGTCTTGCGGTTTTGGAAAAGGAGCCAGAAGCAGGACTGCATGCAAGCGGACGCAATAGCGGCGTCATGCATTCGGGGATTTATTACGGCAGTGACACTTTTAAAGCGAAATTCTGCGCCTCTGGGGCTCGACGCATGATCGAATTTGCCAGGGCTGAAGACATTGCTGTAAAGCAGTGTGGGAAGGTGATTCTGGCTACAGCAGAAGAGCAATTGCCGACCGTGGACAAGCTGATGCGTAACGCGCACGAAAATGGCATCCGTGCCGAGCGCATCGACAGTCAGCAACTTGCGGAACTTGAGCCCCATGCCGCTAAATGTGTGACTGCGATTTACTGTCCCGATACGGCGGTAATCGACAGCTCTGCCGTCGTGAACCGCTTGAAAGAAAAACTTGCACTGAGCGGTGTCGAGTTTATTTTCAACTGTCAAGTGAATGGTGCGCATGGTAAGGGATTTATTCAGACCAGTCATGGAGAAATCGGATACGGGTATCTCATAAACTGTGCGGGCGCTTATGCTGATGTCCTCGCTAGGTATTTTGGACTTGGCGAAGATTACGCCTTAGTGCCGTTCAAAGGCATCTACTGGAAATTGAGTGAGCCGTCTAATTACAAGGTAAGGGCGAACATCTATCCCGTCCCGGATGTATCTATGCCTTTCCTAGGCATACACTTTACACGTGTAATTAGCGGTGAAGTGTACGTTGGTCCGACAGCCATCCCCGCACTCGGCCGTGAAAACTACGGTATTTTTCAGGGCATCGGGCTAAGTGAATCGCTGAATATCGGTCTGCAGCTCGCGGGTATGTATTGGCGCAACGAAAACAACTTTCGCAAACTTGCCCATGGTGAGATGGGCAAATACCGCAAGAGCAACTTTCTGGTGGCAGCTCGGCGGCTGTTGCCTACGTTGGAAGTGACCGACATGGTACCTACCGATAAGGCAGGCATCCGTCCTCAACTTGTCAATGTGAAGACACGTAAGCTTGAAATGGATTATATCCTCGCATCCACGGACCACTCTATGCACGTACTTAATGCCATCTCTCCGGCATTTACCTGTGGCTTTTCATTCGCCGAACGCATCGCAGATGAGGCCGGTTTATGATAGATAGTTGGCTCGATAAGTCTTGTACGCTCATAGTTATATGACGCGCAATCCGGATTTGCTTTTGGTATTGAGTTCTCTCTGGTAGATCACTAGTGTGATGTTTCATTCTGTTTGGAACTTAAGCGCTGATTGGCCTAGATCACCTTCTCAAGGATGCCTCAGGCCGTAGCCGTTCAGATGGAGGGTTTGGGGTGGTCATGATGCACGGCGATGTATTCCTTAGATTGCGGCGGTCAATTCTGGGACGCTCGTAAACACACCGCGACGCAAGCGTTCGGTGGTGGTATCGCGCAAGAGAGGCGCTCGACCATGTTTAGCCAGGATGCTGAGGCCGGCCGTGCAGTGCATAGGAAAGCGTGGATGTCTGGCAAGGGAGGCCCACATCTTCGGATGAGTATGCGCGGCATAGTTGTTGTTGCAGACGAGGAACCCCCTTGTCTTTTCGTGTTTCGCGGTTAATCTGACGCAGGAACGTCAAACCACTGCGTATGGCGGTGGCGCTTCTGGAATTAGCCAGACGACCTAACTGTCCAGAATACTCAAGGCCGCAAATTGAGTTGTAGTGCCGTGACGCCATATAGTCATGGGTCATCGTGCCCGCCAGGCCATTTTTGATGGGGAGCCCAGGATCGGCTCCGGTCGAGCGCCTGTTGCTTGGCTCTTCTTGTCGCAGCACAGCACCAGCGCGTGGCCTAGGGGAGGGGTCCGATGCAGCCTGATGATGTCTTTAAGCGTCTCAACAAAAAATGGATCGCCCGAGACCTTGAAGGATTCGACCAGATGGGGTTTCAGTCTGTGGGCACGGTATACCCGCAGCACTGTGGTGTCACTTGCCCGCACCTTCGCGGCCAGCGTCCGTATGCTTCAGTGTGTCGCTCCTGCGGGCGTTGTTTGCGTGGTGGGGCGCATGGTCTCGGGGCATCGGCCTGGGACGAGAATCCGACCTTGTCGGCTATCTTGTTTGATTGCCGCGAGACCACCTTGGGCATAGCGTTGGCGCCAGCGCCCGACCCGGAGCACCTGGGTGATCATTTCGCTGGATTCCCCCATCGCTGCGCGCAATACCATCTGCGTCCGGCGCGCTAAGGACATGCTTGCCGCACTGGACTTCGTGAGTTGCATGAGCGTTTTGTGTCCTTCCTCAGTCAACGGATCAGAGGGGCTACACGCATCAATCGCATCCTGTCGTGTACCCTATCGCTCGGACGGGAGAGGACCATATTGGTTCCTATAATTAGAAAGCACTACACTAGTGTCTAGGCATTAGTAGAACGAATTATAGATCGTTGCATTCATACGGATCGGCAACTGTGCCAACAGCTTTGCTCAGGAAAAATTGAAAAGAGATCATCGAACTATATGACGCCTAATAGTTACGTATTAAAAAACATGCCAGACAAAGGTGTTGAAACGAAAAGGGTCATCGTCGTGGATCCGTCGTTGACTGATTTCATTGGACATCACGCACAGTACGACATATCGGTAGTCGAAAATTCCAAAAAGTACGAAATGGAAGGCATCGTTCTTTGCCATAGATCCGCGTCCAACCTGATAGACAAACACGTGCGAGTCATCAGAACATTCTCGGAGGATATGTGGGGAATGTTCAGAATGCGAAGGCGAGTTGCGTTTGAGCTGAAGCTGCTTGTGCTCGCTAGTATATCAATGCTTTTCGTTCCCTCTACGATGTATGCGCATGCGTATAGAAATGCCGGTAGACTGAAACGTTGGCTCGCAAGAGTGTTCAGCCAGAAAGCACGATTGAAGGTTCGCCGTGAAAGATATACTAATAGTACTCTGTTGAGATTTTTTGCCTACGTACTGATTGGCTTAGTTCCGACCGGAATTTACAAGATAAGACGGGGCGGAAAGGCAATTCGGAAAATGCTGAAATGGGTAAAATCCCTTTTTCCGCCGACCGCATTTGAGAAAATCGATTTTGTGAGTGTGGTCACGTTTCCAGTCAAATTGCTGTTTGGGGTTGTAGTATTGTTGTTACCAAGACTCGTCACTCAGTTTTTTAAGGGAATTGTCGATACAGCTGGGATATCTAATTTCGTTGGTCGTCTGACTCCAACAGCACTTTTTGTCGTACTCGGTAATCACCGTTACTACCTGGAAGCGGAAGAGGCGCTTTCGGTAGCAAAATTAGAGGCAGGTGATCTTGTGTTTTTTCATATGATAATTGGTCGAAACGTTTTGGAGACGGCGGTGCTATGTGAAAATATCTATTCCAAAACACGTGTTGCGCCGGTAGTTTTATTTCGATACCCGGCAAGTTTTTTTTCTTCAGTTCGTCCGATGCTGAAAAAGTTGGCGTTTAAAAAATTTGAGTATCTATTTGAGTCTGGCAGGGTGCGTCTTGCGAGCGACAGCAGCCGGCTTATTGAGGAATATTCAAATATTACATATGTCCCCATGGAGCTGTTTCCGATCCCTCATGGAGTTGAACAGCATTCAACAAGTGATCATGTATCTCACGCAAACGAGCAACTGATAATTGCAGTGCTGGGAAATGCGAGGGGTGAAAAGGGCTTTGTGGAAATTGTAAAAATGATGCGGCAATTAGCCGAGAGCTCCTTAAATTTGCCTGTGGAGTTCGTGATTCAAGCGAATGATCCTGATGATGACGCTGAACCGTATGTGAGGGAAATTAGAAATGCGCAGTTTCCTTTCCCGGTATCGGTTCTTACAAAGAGTTTGGATAAGCAGTCTTACGAGGCGCTAATTAATTCAACCGATGTTATTCTTGCGCCTTATTGGCAGGAGGTCTATTCATCCAGAACATCCGGAGTGGCGTTGGAGGCCATCATCGGTGCAAAGATTTTGATAACAACTGAAAATACATGGATGTCAGATCAAGTAGAGCTATGGCAAACCGGCTTGACAGTCAAGAATCGTGATGTGAAATCGCTGACGGACGCGGTCATTAAGACGGTTGCGCAGAGGGACGTTCTAACATTGAGAGCAAAAATAGGCAGCAAGGCTGCCGCGAGGTTTCATTCGGGAAAAAGCTTCGTAGAGCACCTTATGAGAAGAAGGCTTTCACGGTTGGAAGCTGGCAAGAATATTTGCTTTAGCTATCCGTGGGACAATTTGTTTGCGTGCAACTCGGGGGCATCGGTACGTTCATCGTTGGTAGTTAGGAGGATTATAGAGGCGGGCTGGCATGTGACTATTTTCGGTAATTTACCAACTTCAGCAGTAGTTCCGGCGGGCGTTACGGTAGTTGAATGGGAGGAACCAACAGCAAGCTTTTTAAACGCCGTTTACCTGGTCGACTACATTCGTCGGCTACTTTTTTCGCCATGGATGATAGGTTTGGAGGACTTCCAGTGTAGATTTCGGTTCTGGTTTAGGTCGCGCAGAGCAAAATTAGCTATTAACTCAATCCTTCGTCATTCATCTGCGGTGGTCATTGAATACCCTTTTTTAGCATCACTTTTCGAGCCGTTTGCCAAAGCATACGGAATTCCGATGATTGTCAATAGTCACGATGTATTGGGGATGCAGACCAAACGAAAATACCTAAGGCGTTGGATCATTGAACAGGAAGCACATGCGCTGAGTTCCGCTAATTTTTCTACCACGATCAGCGAAGATGACCTGAAAATTTTTGAAGGTTATGGGGTGCGAGCGCATGTCATCGCGAACTCAATTGATGTGATGAAGATCATCGTTATTTCTTACTCCGAGGCGCAAAAGCGCGTTGCTGCGGCGGGTATTAAGTTGACGCAGCAGCGATTCGGACTGTTTGTGGGAAGCGCCCATCCGCCCAATTTGGAGGCAGCAAGGCTGGTTGCTGAGCTCAGTCAAGATAACCTCTTGGTTAGGGAAGGCATAGGTTTTGTGATCGCTGGAGACTGCATTTCCTCGCAATTTAACGCAAAATATCAGAATTGCCTGCAGCTAGGCCGTATATCCGATGAACTCCTGCAGGCACTGTATTCGTTGGCGTCTTTCGTGGTTATTCCCCTCCGAAGTGGCACTGGTTCGTCTGTGAAAACTATTGAAGCGTTTGCATATGGGAGGGCCGTGATCGGAACTGAGGTGGCATTTAGAGGTTTTGACGTTACCAATTTTCATAATTGTATAATTTCAAATCAAATAGGTGATTATCCGGGATTGATAATGGAAATGCTGCGCGATCCGGCAAGAATGAAGAGGATGGAAACTGGCGCAAAGGATTACGCCAAAAAGAAAGATTATCGGTTTGCCTTTCAGCCTATCGTTGATGCAATTGAACAGTCGGAATTTGTTAAAATAAAATCATGTCACTTTGGCCCGAGTCTTCCGGAGTTCAATTTGGAAGCAGGCAACAATTCATGGACAGTGGCTTAAGCTCAATAGCTTAACTTTACGCATCGAATATAACATAGCAACGAATCGCCTGGCGCGCTTCAGCCCAGACGCTTCGGTAAGTGTTGTGAGGGAAACATGATCTGCCGCGTATGTGATTCTGCTAATCTCGAACCCGTAATTGATCTTGGCGAACAGCCATGGTGCAACAACTTCCTTAAAAAGGAGGATGTGGGTAAGGAACCATATTATCCATTGCGAGTTCTTTTTTGTCATGACTGTCATACATCCCAACTCGACTTTACAGTAAAAAAGGAGGTCATGTTCGGCGACCATACCTATCTGTCTGGTGTCACTAAATCGCTTTCACAGCATTTTCGCAATATCGCCCAGGAGGTAGATCGTCGCTTCTTTGCACAAAAGAGGAACAAGGCGGTTCTGGATATAGGATCTAATGACGGTACACAACTGAAGCACTTTCAGTCTCTGGGTTATGACGTGGTCGGAGTGGAATCATCAAAAACTACAGCACGCATTGCAAATGATGCAGGAGTGCCTACTGTAAATACTTTCTTCAACGAAGAAGCGATGAAAGAAATTGGTAGACAATTTGATGTTTTCAATGCGGCAGGCGTTTTTTTTCATTTGGAAGAACTGCACTCAGTATGCCGTGCCATTAAGCTTGGGTTAAAGCCGGAAGGGGTATTTGTGGTTCAGTTTTTGTACATGAGAAACATCATGTCGAATCTTGCATTTGATCAGATTTATCATGAACATTTGCTCTATTACACCTTGGAAACAATTGAGGTTTTGCTAAATCGGCACGGACTTTCGATGTTTGATGCTTATTTGGCTCCAATTCACGGTGGATCAATAATTGGATTCGTCGGCCATCAGGGCAGCTATCAACCTTCGGCGCGTCTTGTAGAATTGCGCGAGCAAGAAGATACTTCCGGCTGCAATACGATTGCAGCCTATAGGGAATTTGATCTTCGAATAAAACGTATGAAGCAGGAGAACTTGGATTATCTGCATAGTGCGCGGGCCACAGGGAAAAGAGTATACGGGTTCGGTGCGCCTGTTAAGGGCAACACCATGCTCAACTATTTTGGCGCAGGCCCGTCGCTGATCGAATATCTTGTTGAAAAGAATCAGCTTCGGCGTGGCCTTTACTCTCCAGGTATGCATATTCCTCTATTGATCGAAGATGAAGTGAATCATCCACCGGATATTTATTATGTGTTGGCTTGGAACTTTAAGGATGAGATTTTGAAAAATAACCAGGGCCTAATTGACCAAGGTGTTGAGTTCTATTTTCCGGTTAATCCAAAGTTTAGCACATGAATATCGTCGTTACTGGTAGCTCAGGGTTTTTAGGTTCCGCTTTGTGCAGGCACCTAGAAGATGAAAGTCACGAACTTACTCGGCTCAACTCGCGCAACTGCGATTTGTGCAAAGCGGAAAGCCTGGAAAAATATTCATCAGAAAAATATGATTTGGTCTTTCATTTAGCAGCATGGACACAGGCCGGCGATTTTTGCCTGAAGCATCAGGGAGAGCAGTGGATAATCAACCAGCAAATCAACACTAATCTGCTGGCGTGGTGGGCCGACAAACAGCCTCAATCAAAGCTGGTAATCATGGGTACAAGCTGTGTGTATGCACCCGGTAGCGATCTACGCGAATCAAATTATATGTTGGGCGAGCCCATCGATAGTCTGTACACCTATGCCATGACAAAGAAAATGCTTTATCAAGGGGCTCGCGCGTTGAGCCAGCAATTTGGTATGCGCTACTTATGTGCAGTGCCCTCGACGCTCTACGGTGCCGGTTACCATACCGACGGAAGGCAGATGCATTTTATTTTCGATTTGATTCGAAAGATCATTCGCGGAAAAGAGTATGGTGAACCTGTCGTACTCTGGGGAGATGGCTACCAAAGACGGGAGCTAGTATTGGTCGAAGACTTTGTTCGCATCTTGTGGCATTTGGCGCAGAACTTTGACAATGAAATATTCAACATAGGAGCTGGGGAGGAGTATTCGATTAGAACCTTTGCGGAACGTATTTGTGAGATTGTGGGATACCCTAATGAAAAGATTCAATATGATTCCGGGCGCTACGTTGGCGCGAAATCAAAGTGTCTGAATATTGAGAAGCTAAAGTCAGTGATGCCTAGTTACGCCACTTTGCCATTGAGCGATGGACTGAGGGAAACGATTGAATGGTTCTATGAAACCAAAGCCTATGGGCAGCGGGTGTAAGTTACTAGACGAGATCTGATAGGGAAATTTATGATGAGCGTAACTCTGATAACGGTATCTCCATTATTGGAAATTGATATAGAAATAAAACAGAAGGGCATTATGAATGGAAGATTGTCAGTGAGTTGTTTTTGCTCCGTCATATAAGCGGATAATGTATAATGATCATTTCCCGAACGCCATTTCGTATTTCGTTTTTCGGTGGCGGCACAGACTATCCGTTATGGTTTAGACAATATGGCGGCGCAGTTCTGTCGACTTCATTTGATAAGTATTGTTACATCACTTGCCGGGAATTGCCGCCTTTTTTTGAACACAAATACCGGATTGCCTATTCGAAAGTAGAAAACGTGTCCGAAATTCGGGACATCGAACATCCGGCGGTGCGCGCTATTCTTAAGGAAATTGCATTTTCCAAGGGCCTGGAGATTCACTGCGATGCGGATTTGCCAGCACGTTCCGGACTCGGATCAAGTTCTTCATTTGTGGTGGGGATGTTGCATTCACTTGTAGCCCTTAAGGGAAGTCGAGTGACAAAAGAGTGGCTTGCGCAGGAGGCTATACGGATTGAGCAGGAGGTGCTTAAAGAGCATGTAGGATCGCAGGATCAGGTGGCCGCTGCATTTGGAGGTTTCAATCTGATTCGCTTTCAAAAAAATGGTCAGATGAACATCGAACCAGTTATTCTTTCTCAGGACAGGAAAAATGAGTTCAATGATCATTTGATGCTTTTTTTCACAGGTTTTTCGCGTATCGCTTCTGAGATAGCAAAGTCGAAAATGGCAAATATGGGCAAAAAGACGGACGAGTTGCATTGCATGCGAAAAATGGTAGATGAAGCTTTGGATATACTTTCGTCTAACACGGATATACGCTCGATTGGAGAATTGCTTAACACAGCGTGGGAACGGAAACGCAGTTTATCTGACCAGGTTAGCAATTCTCAGATTGACAATCTCTACTCTCGGGCAATCAGCGCGGGTGCGATCGGTGGGAAATTGCTTGGCGCCGGTGGGGGTGGCTTCATGCTTTTGTTTGTTGAGCCACAAAATCAAGAAGGCGTTCGGCACGCTCTAAGTGAACTTATCCATGTGCCGTTTAGATTCGAGTCGTCTGGTAGTCAGGTAATTTACTACCAGCCATAATCAGAAGGGTGGCGCGGTGGTTGTCCATTGCTGGATAGTGATATTCCATGTGATGCAGTGAGAAATGGGTCCCAATTCCTGGACACTGCCTTAAAAGCAAATGGCGCTTACTTGGCGCGGTGTTGATAAAACTTCTGAACATTTCTTTTTCCAATGTGATGAGCTGATGAGATGGACTCCTCCTTGCGGCTGATGGTTGAGATCGCTGGGCCGCGTGACGATGCGGCCGGCTCCTCTCAGTCTGACACTTTAGTTGCCGTCCTGGCAGGGAGGAGTCCATATACGCCCCGGGTTTTGAGGGGACTCCAACATCCGCTGCGCGCCATGCGAAGCGAAGGGGGCGCGTTGTCCGTATATGGACTGATATGGAAAAAAAAGGTACCAAGTTCTATTTCGACTTTGAGTGAAAGAGACGGACAAGTCGGCCAGTTTGAACGGCCAATAACCAAGCATGACAAACGGATAGGGGCTTTTAGTGAAGAACCAATACGATATAAAGAGCGGCCGTTGCTACCGGATTCAAAACTGAAGGAGGAATATACTAAACACCAAACACCAAACACCTGTTTACAGGGATGTGTGGAGACTTATTGTGCCTCTGCGTGACGTGCATCTTTGGATTTCCTCTCCTATCCGGCAAACAAAACATTATGCAAAAGCCGGGTTGCGACTGTTGAAGCGGGCTTATCAATTGCTGCCTCTGAGCTATCAGACAAAGGCTAAGCATCGTCAACTTATCACTAAGTTATTTCCTCGTCTGATGTTAGCATCAGTGGGTCCTGCTGCCACACTCCAAGAATTCGCTCTACAGTACAATAAGAAATGGAAAGCAGAAATAGACAAATCTACCTTGCCAGAACCTGAACAAGTTTTTCAAGGTGTTTCAGTTTTTAAAAATTTCAGTTTGCCAATATCCGATAAACCGTTGGTTTCAGTAATTGTTCCAATATACGGACAAATCAATTATACCCTGCGCTGTTTGTATTCAATCGCAAAGCACGCGTCACAAGTTCCGTTTGAGGTCATTGTCGTTGATGATTGCTCGCCTGATCAATCAAGCGATGTTCTGTCGGAAATGAACGGCATCCGTCTTATTCGTAATAGCGAAAATTTAGGCGTTGTCCGATCTTGCAATGCCGGGGCTGCGTTGGGAAAAGGTGACTATCTACTTTTTCTAAATAACAATACGGAAGTCATGCCTCACTGGATGGATGAGCTTGTGCGTACTTTTGTTGAATTTCCTGGGGCGGGTTTGGTTGGCTCGAAACTTGTCTATCCGGATGGGCATATACAAGAAGCTGGAGGGGCCATCTGGCAAGACGGTCGTGCCTGGAATTTCGGCCGTTATCAAGATTTGGAGTTGCCTATCTGTAACTATGCCAGAAATGTCGACTATTGTTCTGGTGCTTCCATTATGGTGCCTAAGGCGCTCTTTTGTGACCTAGGTGGGTTTGGTGAATACTACGTTCCAGCTTACTGCGAGGACTCCGATCTTGCGCTAAAAATTCGAAATAAAGGTTATCGAGTTATATACCAGCCGCTGTCGCAAGTGATTCATTACGAGGGGATAGCTTGCGAAACTGACGTTACTCGCGGCACAAAGGCGTACCAGATTGAAAATACAAGAAAGCAATTCGAGTGCTGGCAAACACATTTTGCGGCTCATCGGAATCTTGGGGGCGATGTAGATAAGGCGAAAGATAGAGCGGCGCACTATCGCGTCCTTGTGCTTGATCATTGTACCCCCGCGCCCAATCAAGACTCTGGCTCAATAGATGCCTATAACCACATGCTGTTGCTTAGGGAAATGGGGTTTCAGGTGACATTTATTCCTGAAGATAATTTTCTTTATATTTTTGAATACACGAGCGCGTTACAGCGTATAGGAATTGAAGTTCTTTATGCGCCGTACGTAAGAAGTGTCAAACAGCATATTAAAAAATATGGAAAGCGTTATGATTTGGTTTTTATATACCGATCTACTGTTGCGGCTCGTCATTTAAAGGCAATAAGACGCTTTTGTACCAAAGCGAAAGTGCTATTTCATACGGTTGATTTGCATTTTCTGCGCCTAGCGCGAGAGGCATCGCTAACCTCGGATCGTGCCGCGGCTAGAAGGGCTAGGAAGATGAAAGATCTTGAACTTTCATTAATGGGTGATTCGGATGTTACTACGGTTGTTAGCGTTAAAGAACTTGAAATGGTGAAGTCGATGCTTCCAGAAGCAAAAGTCAGACTCCTACCGTATGCTCGATACATTGGCGGTACGGAAGTGCCCTTTATGGAGCGTCGAGATATTGTTTTTGTTGGCGGCTATCAGCACGCACCGAATGTTGATGCTGTTAAGTTCATGGTGATGGAAATCATGCCACTGCTTCGAGAGCGACTACCCGGGATTAAATTTTATATCGTGGGCAGCAATCCGCCAGAAGAAATAAAAGCACTCGCCGCTGATGATATTGTCATCGTTGGATTTGTTGACCAGCTGAACTATTTTCTTGAACGAATGCGAGTGTCGGTTGCTCCGTTGCGTTATGGTGCGGGCATCAAAGGTAAGATTGGCACGGCTATGGCGATCGGATTGCCGGTGGTTGCTACCCCTGTCGCAGCAGAAGGGATGTCTCTTATTCATGGTGAAAATATACTTGTGGCAGACGGAGCTAAGTCATTCGCTGACGCAGTGGCGCGGCTCTATTGCGATGAAGACCTATGGGTGCGGATTAGCAAAGGCGCAATCAATTTCGCCAAAGATAATTGGGGGGCGGAAGCCGCGTGGAATATATTGGCGAATATTATTTCAGATTTGAATATTAAGCCGATACGTCGAGAATTTCCCTTGAAGCTATATTCAGAATAAAGGCCCATCGTGAAAACGAGTGGGTAAAAGTTGCTCATTTTTCGATCAAATCTGAGGCAGCATCGAGGCGAGGATCTTGAGCCTCAGGTATTCCTCATCGCGCAATCCGTAGGCGCGGCGCTGGAGGACGCGGATCTTATTGTTCAAGCCCTCGACGAAGCCAAGCGAGACTTTGTTCTCGGGGTGACAGTAAGCCGCGATGCCGTCCCAGTGCCGCTCGATCATCTCGGCGAACTTCTCGTAAGGCGAGAGGCGCTGCCACCTGAGGCTTGCCCGCCAGTTTTCGAAGAACTTGCGCGCCCATGCTTCGCGCTCGTAGTCCCAGAGTTGACCGAAGGACTCTTTGAGCAGGTAGGCGGTGTTCAGGCGCTTATTAGCGGCCAGCAGCCGCTTCAGGTTCTTGTGTGCCGTGCCGGTGAGGTTTTGCGGATGCGACAGCAATGTATATTTCTGTCCCTTGATGAAGTGGTGTTGCTTGCCTTGAAGGCGCGCGTACTCGGATTTTCTGACCTTATCCAGCGCCTCGCCCAGGTGCTTCATGACGTGGAACTTGTCGAACAGGATGGCCGAGCGCGGGGCGTTCTTCTGCGTCGAATTGCGAAACGGTTTCCACATGTCCATGACGGTGAGCCGTATGCGCTGGGCCTTCTTTTCCCCGAGAAATCGATAGAACTCATCCATGCTCGCCTCGCTTCTGTCCTCACCGCCAAACCAGATCGGGCGACGGCGAATGAGGTCGCTCACCACGATCCGGTAGCTGTGCCCCTTTCGGATCGAGATCTCATCGATTCCCACGACCTGAGGTCCCGGGGTCCCGATGCGTTGCAGCTGTTCGCGCATGTAGTCCATTTCCAGCCGCTTGACCGTCTGCCAGTCCAAATGCAGCTCGGCGGCGACATCCTTAGATGGTGCCAGCGCGACAGCGCCGGCCCACGTAGCGCGCAAAGCGCTTCGTGTGCAGCGCGTTCTCGACCAGAAAGTCCAGCCGCTCCCGCTTCACCGTGCCGCACTGGCGGCAGGCCACCCGCCGCACCTCCACATCGAGGTAGATGCGGTAGTCGGCGCAGGCGATATCCCGCACCCGCCGGCGCTTGCGGTCGTACCAGGTGTGATGGGTTGTACCACAGGCACCGCACACCGTTTTTTTCCCCGCCGAATGAGCGTGATGAGGCGAGCACCCGGGTCACCGAAAGAAGTGGCCCCGCAAATTCGAACAGTGCGATAAGTGGAAACTCCGGGCATCATGCCGGGTCATGAATGGCTTGGCGAGAAGGAGTTTTGATGACGAAGAAATCAGGACGCCGTACCCGCCGCACCCACAATGCGGAGTTCAAGGCCCGTGTCGCCTTGGCCGCCCTGCGCGAGGACAAAACGCTGGCGGAGCTCTCGGCGCAGTTCGAGGTGCATCCGAACCCGATCACGGAATGGCGCCGCCAGCTGCTGGAGAACGCGGCCAGCGTTTTCGCAGGTGCAGCCGGCCAGGGCCCCGTGGACTTGGCCCCGTTGCATGCCAAGATCGGACAGCAGGCTCTGGAGTTGGATTTTTAGAACGCGCGCTCACCCAAGCGGGTTTGCTGAGCGCAAAGCGATGATCGACCGTGAACATGGGCTGCCCATCACCTGCCAGGCCCGGCAGCTCAACATCAGCCGGGGAACGGTGTACTACCTGCCGAGATCGGCAAGCGACGCCAGTTTCAGCGCGAAGGCATCGAGGTCGGCCGGCGCCATGTGCGCACGCTCATGCGGCGCATGGGCATCGAGGCGCTGTGTCCCCAGCCGGGCACGAGCAAACGCAACCCGGGGCACCAGGTCTACCCCTATCTGCTGCGCAGCCTCACCCTCACCCGGGCCAACCAGGTCTGGGCGCTGGACACGACCTACATCCCCATGGCGCGAGGGTTTGTGTATCTCACCGCCGTGGTGGACGTGGCCAGCCGCATGGTGCTCGCACACAAGGTCGCCATCACCTTGGAGTCTTGCCATGCCAGGGAGGTCATCGAGCAGGCCTTCGCCCGCCATGGTGTTCCCGAGATCGTCAACACCGATCAGGGCAGCCAGTTCACGGCCGAGGAGTTCACGGACGCCGTCCTCGATCGGGGCTGCCAACTGTCGATGGATGGACGTGGAGCGCCTGTGGCGCAGCGTGAAGTACGAATGCGTGTATCTCAAGGCCTATGACGGTGTCAGCGCCGCCCGGGCCGACATCGGCCGCCACATCGACTGGTTCAACGCGCATCGGGGGCATTCAAGCCTCCAGGACCTCACGCCGCTTGAAGCCTACCTGAACCTGTTGCCAACCCACCAGGAGGCTGCATAGAATGGATTCGTGGTGCGCCCCGACTCGCCCACCGCATCGGTCGTTCGTCGCAGCCGACGCCCGTTGCCGCGGACAACTCTGCACCGTCCCAACCCGCTCGGAATCCACTTATAGATCGGGGAATGCTGTTCAAACAACCGGGGCCACTTCTCTCGGGCAGCTCACACCGGTGGAGTTCAAACGTCAACTAACCACAACAGCGATCCCGGAAGGGGCCATTTCCTAGGCCTTTATTGGTCCGCAGAAATCAGGCAGGTCAGCCCCCGAAGTCGGATCTATTTTGGACAAGGGTGATCGGTAGCGATGAATCGGTGTACGGTAATTGTTGTCAACTGGAATTCCTGGGAGATTTTAGCGGAATGTCTGGATAAACTTCAAAAGCAGGTGTTCCGCGACTTCCGGGTTACTGTCGTTGACAATTCGAGCATTCAGCCAGTGCCGGTAGAGTTTCTGAAACGCTACTCAGAGGTTCAGTTTATTGTCAATCGGGAGAATGTCGGTTTTGCGGCAGCAAATAACCAAAGGATTTTTGCGTCAAACGACAATGAGTTTGTGGCGTTGCTCAATCCCGACGCGTTTCCTGATGCTGAGTGGCTCCAGCGGCTGGTGGACGCCGCGGACCATTATCTGGAATATGCCGCATTTGGTAGCCGACAGCTCATGGACCGAGAGGTGGACGTTCTGGACGGCGAAGGAGATGTCGTGCATGTCAGTGGCTTAGTGTGGCGCAATGGTTTTGGGAGGAGGGCGAGCGATGATATAGCGCCGAGAGAAATCTTTACACCTTGTGCGGCGGCGGCATTATATAGAAAGGAAGCATTGCGCGCAGTGGGCGGATTTGACGAAGATTTTTTTTGCTATATTGAAGATGTTGATTTGGGATTTCGTTTGCAATTAAAAGGGTATCGATGCTTGCTGGTACCTGGCGCGGTAGTGCATCATGTTGGTTCAGCGACGACTGGTGGACGGCAGAGCGATTTCGCCATATACCATGGACATCGCAACATGGTTTGGATGTATGTCAAAGATATGCCGGGATGGATATTTTGGGTATGTCTGCCCTTGCATATCGCAATGAACCTGAGCGCAATTGTCTTGTTTACATTTCGCGGTAGATTCTCGACGATCATAAAGGCGAAACGGGATGCGATTTTTGGGTTACGCCGGATGTGGCGGAAACGGCGCGAGATACAGAACGCCAGATCAGTGCCGATAAGTAGAATCTGGCGGATTATGGATAAGAGCCTTTTCCTCAGGCGATAGGGACGCGCCGTGGGGTGTGCGTCGTGTACTTTTGGTTGTGTCCGGCTTAATGATGGAGCCTTCACGTGCTACTCAGCATTATATATTGGCGAGATAGGGCAAGAAGCGCTGATCAAGCTATCGCGAGTTTTTCTGGATTTTAACGGATTGAACGCCGGAACACGCAGACCTGTTTCGAGTTTTGACGCATGAGTAGTGTTTCGGCCACTGATATGCCGCGCCTGGTTACGGTATCGGTGGTCAGTCACGACCAAGGCGCGCTTGTGAAACTGCTTTTGGAGGACCTTGATTGGCATTCAGCGGCGCGGATCGAAGTGATTCTGACGGTTAATGTGGAGGAGGTGCTGCCGTTCGATTGTGCGGAATATCAGTTTCCCGTGACGATCATAAGAAACGTAAGCCCACGCGGGTTCGGTGCCAATCACAACGCCGCCTTTCGGGAGCGGCACTGCAGCTTCTTCTGTGTTATGAATCCGGACATACGTCTGAATTCCGATCCATTCACTTTACTTCTGCCTGCTTTGGCTGATCCGAGTGTGGCGATCGTCGCGCCACTTGTGTGTAGCGTGAAGGGGAAGATCGAAGACAGCGCGCGCCGCATGCCAACGCCGCTCATCATCGCCAATAAGGCATTTGGGCGTGGGCGTGGTCCGGACTATCCCATCGGGCAGGAGCGGTTTTATCCGGACTGGGTTGCGGGAATGTTCATGCTGTTTCGTAGCGACGTGTATGCGCAAATGGGCGGATTCGATGAACGGTATTTCCTCTATTATGAGGATGTGGATCTGTGCGCGCGTCTTGCGCTGTCAGGATATCGGATCGTGCTTGATCCCGCGGTGTCGGTGACCCATGATGCCCGCCGCGAAAGTCACCGCCGGTTCCGGTATTTTCTTCGCCATGCGGCAAGTATTTCACGGTTTTTTCTTTCTCCGGTCTATTTTCGCTATATGGTCCGCCGCATGCCGCAGCGGAATTCAAGACCCACGTGATGGATGTTCAGGAACGTGGTATTGCGCTGGTGACGGGCGGGACGGGCTTTATCGGAACCCATCTGGTTGCAGCACTCACGCAGCGAGGCAATAGAGTCCGTGTACTGACGCGGCAACACGAATCTGCAGTATCAGTTCAGGTTGCGACCGTATCTTTGTTCGCCGGCGATCTGGCTGAGCGGCCGAGCCTGCACGGCCTGTGCGACGGGGTGGATACGGTGTTTCACTGTGCCGGATTGGCGCATACTGAAGCGCAGGGAAATGAAGACTATTCCGGGGCGCAGTGGCGTGCGACTGTTGATGGAACCGAAAATCTTCTTGAGGAAGCCGCGGGCAAGGTCAGGAGCATCATCTACCTCAGCAGCGTCAAGGCGATGGGCGAGGGTGGTGAGCAAGAGCTGGATGAGTCCTCCGTCCCGCATCCAGAGGGGGCCTATGGTCAGGCCCGGCTCGCGGCCGAAGCGCGGGTTCTGGAATTCGGCCGGCGTCATGGAGTCCGCGTATGTATTCTGCGCTTGTCCATGGTGTATGGTGCAGGATGCAAAGGTAATCTGCCGCGCATGATCGCGGCGGTGGATCGCAACCGGTTTCCGCCGCTGCCGGAAACCGGTAACCGGCGCTCCATGGTGTATGTGGAGGACGTGGTGCAGGCGGCATTGCTGGCTGCGGACAATGACCGAGCAGCCGGCCAGGTCTACATCGTGACCGATGGTAAAGGTTATTCCACGCGGCAGATATACGAGTGGATCTGTAGCGCCCTGGGCAAGCCGATTCCGCGCTGGACTGTACCGCCGGGCTTGCTGCGTAGTGCCGCCCTTGCCGGAGACCTGATCGGTACGGTTCGTGGCCGCTCATTTGCATTCAATTCCCGTGCGCTGGAGAAGCTTCTCGGTTCGGCCTGGTATAGTTCCCGCAAGATCACCGAGGAGCTCGGATATCATCCATCGTGCGATGTTGAAAGGGCACTGCCTGAAATGATCGCCGCATACCGGCAATGTCACTCTTCCTAGGCATTGTAGTCGTCGCCTGTCTCGCGATTTCTGCCGGGCTCACGTGGCGGTTCTGCGATCCGGCTTCGCGTTTTCACATTCTGGATCACCCCAACGAGCGTTCGCTGCATACGCGGCCAACCCCGCGCAGCGGCGGTGTTGCGATATTGGCTGCAATTGTCGCAGGCCTGCTTGCCCTCAGCTGGCAATTCAGGGATCTGCACCGCGTTGCCTGGATCGGGTCTGGAATGCTGCTGGTTGCCGGTGTGTCCTTTATGGATGACCGCCGGGGCCTGCCGGTGGGAGCCCGCCTGGCTGCACATGTGGTTGCCGCCTCCCTGCTGCTGTGGGGCGGACTTTCGTTGCACCGGCTGTCATTCCCCGGCAGGACCTGGAGCCTGCCAGTCTGGCTGGGCGCAGGCCTGTCGCTGATCTGCACGGTGTGGATGGTGAATCTCTACAACTTCATGGACGGCATGGATGGTTTTGCGGGCGGGATGGCCGTGATCGGATTCGGTGGTTTTGCCGCGCTCGGGTGGTTGGCAGGAAATGATCCATATTTCTGGACGAGCCTGATCGTCGCCGTCGCTGCGGCAGGTTTCCTGGCGTACAATTTTCCGCCAGCACGCATATTTATGGGAGACGTCGGATCGTCGACGCTCGGTTTTCTGGCCGCCGCCTTGTCCCTGTGGGGTGTGCGGGACGGGGTATTTCCGATCTGGACCGCCTTGCTGGTGTTCTCTCCCTTTGTGGTCGACGCCACCGTGACGCTGGTGGCACGTCTGGTACGCGGCGAAAAGGTGTGGCAGGCCCATCGCAGTCACTACTACCAGAGACTGGTGCAGCTCGGATGGGGGCATCGCCGGACCGTTCTTTGGGAATATGTCCTGATGCTGGCCTGTGTCGCGTCGGCGATGTGGCTGCGCGCACGCGCACCGTTAGCTCAGGGCGTGGTCTTGCTGGTGTGGGTAGCGGTATACGGAAGCCTGATGAGCTGGGTGCACCGGACACAGCGCCGACGCCCCGGGTGAGCGCAACAGTGCTTTTGCGGAGGTCACAGGACTGTCGCATGGACTCTAACCTGCGGCTGGGCGGTTTTGCCGAGCCGCTTCGATGTGGCTATGATGGGCTGTTGGAACTTCATGCCCGTGTGCCAGGGTTGGCTATCGTGGCTGCCGGAGCCAGATGATGCTGGAGTGGATTGGGTGCAGGAGTCGATGACAGACGGGGACGGGATCCGGATTCCGGGAAGCCTCCCGGTGCCGGTATCAGGGCCGGTGCTGCCAGTCGTCTATTCCGCGCGGTCTTGCCACCCGCTTGCTGGCGGCAAGGGGTCCGGCCCGGCAGGGGGCGGTAGGACATGATGCGGTTTTTCCCATTTCGGAGCCGCCTGCTGGTCACGTTCCATGACCTTGCTGTGATCCCCGTTGCATGGCTGGCCGCCTTCTGGTTGCGTTTCAATCTCGCAGGCATTCCTCCCGAATTTCTGCATCAGGCCCTGTTGATGCTGCCCGTGGTGTTCCTGGCCCAGGGCGGCATGTTCTGGTATTTCGGGCTGTACCGCGGTGTATGGCGGTTTGCCTCGCTTCCCGATCTCATCCGGATCTTCAAGGCCTCGGTCGCCGGCGTGTCGATTGCCGCCGTAGCGATCTTTGTCCTGACCCGGCTGGTCCTGGTTCCGCGCTCGGTATTTGTGCTGGATGGCCTGCTGCTGGTGCTGCTGCTCGGGGGGCCGCGCTTCATCTATCGCTGGGTCAAGGATCGTCACCTCTACGGAAAGGCCGGCAGAAAAGTCCTGATCGTGGGCGCCGGCCGCGCGGGCGAGATGCTGGTGCGCGACCTGCTGCGCGATCCCGACCGGGCGTATCAGCCGGTCGCGTTCGTGGACGATGACCCGGGAAAGCGCAACAAGGACATTCATGGGATCCCGGTGGCCGGAACAGTGGACCGGATGGCGGCGATCGCCTCCGAGCTCGGCATCGAACTGATCCTGATCGCGCTGCCCTCAGCCACCCCGGCGCAGATGCGCCGGATCGTGGGGGCCTGCGAGCTGACCGGCGTTCATTTCCGTACGCTGCCACGCATCGAGGACCTGGTGACTGGCCAGGTCGGTGTCCGGGAGCTGCGCGAAGTAAAGCTCGACGATCTTCTCGGGCGCGAGCCCGTGTTGCTCGACTGGCAGTCCATCACGAGCGGTACCCGCGGAAGGACGGTGCTGGTGAGTGGAGGTGGTGGATCCATCGGCTCCGAGCTATGCCGGCAGATCGCACGTCTGGGTCCCGGGCGGCTCATCGTTTTGGACCAGAGCGAATTCAATCTCTATGCCATAGAACTCGAACTGCGACGCGACTTTCCGGCGCTGCCGCTGTCGGTGTTTCTGGGCAGTGTGGCCGATGAGGTAGCGGTAAAGCAGGTGCTTGAGACCCACCGGCCGAGCGTGGTGTTCCACGCAGCGGCCTACAAGCACGTTCCCATGCTGGAAGGGCAAGTACGTGCGGCGGTCACCAATAACATCCTGGGTACCCGCTGTCTGGCCGCGCTCGCGGATCAGTATGGCTGCGAGACGTTCGTCATGATCTCGACCGACAAGGCGGTGAATCCGACCAATGTGATGGGCGCCACCAAACGGGTGGCCGAGATCTACTGCCAGGGGCTCAACGCCCGCTCGAAAACGCGTTTCATCACGGTGCGCTTCGGCAATGTTCTGGGATCGGCCGGAAGCGTGATCCCGCTGTTCCAGAAGCAAATTGCCGCGGGTGGCCCGGTGACAGTCACTCATCCCCAGATCACGCGCTATTTCATGACGATTCCGGAAGCGGCCCAGCTCATACTGCAGGCAAGCGTGATCGGAGAAGGCGGGGAGATCTTTGTGCTGGACATGGGAGAGCCCGTCCGGATCGCGTACCTCGCAGAGCAGCTCATCCTGCTGTCCGGAAAGAAACCGGGCGAGGATATCGAGATCGCCTATACCGGATTACGTCCCGGAGAAAAGCTCTACGAGGAGCTGTTTCACGAGGCCGAGCAGCTGGTCGACACGGGGCATCCGAAGATTCTGCTGGCCCGCAGCCGCCCGATTGATGTTGCCGGCATGGAGGCAGTTTTTGGTGAGCTGGCACAGGCCTGCGACAGCAATGCCGAGCCGCGCATGCGCGAGTTGTTGCGGGCGCTCGTGCCCGAGCATCATGACCAGAATGTTTCAGCACAGAGCGCGGAGTCGGAGGGTGCGGTCATCTATCCCTGGAAGAACTCCAGCTCGCGACCACGCGAAAGCTAGCCGGGTTCCGGGCGCTCGGGCGGGCCTCTTGATCTGTCCGGAGATTCAGATCCGTTGCGCAGTTGGTGATGGCCGCAGCCTGTGTCCGGCCGTTGGGACGGACGCCGAATTTAGCGTACAATATCGGGTGCTGGCGGCGGCGCCTCACAGGTAACGCCCTAAATATCATAACCGTACAAACTGAATCCATCAGTTTCCTATCCAGAAAGTCAGGGATTTCATGAAACTTACCGTTATTGGCACCGGTTACGTGGGTCTCGTTACCGGAGCCTGTTTTGCTGAAATGGGCAATACTGTGACCTGCGTGGATATCGATGCCAACAAGATTGCCGGACTTAATAAAGGCATCCTGCCGATCTATGAGCCGGGGCTCGATACCGTGGTTGAGAGCAACCATCGTGGCGGTCGTCTGCACTTTACCACCTCGCTGCCCGACGCCATGTCCGATTCCAACGTCTATTTCATTGCGGTCGGCACGCCACCGGGAGAGGACGGCTCGGCCGACCTCCAGTACGTGCTCGCGGTGGCGCGCGAGATCGGCAAGCACATGAGCCGCTACAGCGTGGTGGTCGACAAGTCGACCGTGCCGGTCGGCACCGCCGACCGGGTGCGGAAGGCGATCGCGGAGCAGCTCGGCGCGCGCAATGCGGATATCGAGTTCGATGTGGTAAGCAACCCGGAATTCCTGAAGGAAGGCGCGGCGGTCGACGACTTCATGCGTCCAGACCGGATCGTGGTTGGCTGTGCGAACGACCGTGCCCGCGAAATCATGCGGGAGTTGTACGCGCCCTTCAACCGCAGCCACGAGCGCACCCTGTTCATGGGAGTGCGCGAGGCGGAAATGACGAAATATGCAGCCAACGCGATGCTCGCCACGAAAATCTCGTTCATGAACGAGATTGCCAACCTGTGCGATTTGATGGGGGTCGATGTGGAGAACGTCCGTCACGGCATCGGGTCGGACGGCCGCATCGGACATGCCTTCATCTATCCGGGTGTGGGCTACGGGGGGTCGTGCTTTCCGAAAGACGTCAAGGCGCTGGTGCATATGGCGGCCGAGCACGACTTCGAGCCGCTGGTGCTGAACGCGGTGGAGTCGCGCAACGAGCGCCAGAAACACTACATGGCCCGAAAGATCAAGGGACGCTACGGTGCGGACCTGAGCAGACTGACCTTCGGAATCTGGGGGCTGGCCTTCAAGCCCGGCACCGATGACATGCGCGAAGCGCCGTCACATGTGCTGCTCGAAGAACTGTTTGCCGCCGGTGCCCGGGTGCGAGCCTACGATCCCGTGGCCATGGATGCCGCCCAGCGGGATCTGCCGCAATCCTGGTTCGAACGCGGGCTGCTGCAGCTCGTGCCGGAGCAGTATGCCGCGCTGGAAGGAGCGGATGCCATGGTGCTCGTGACGGAGTGGAAGCCATTTCGTCATCCCGATTTCGAGCGCATCAGGAGAATCATGAAGACCCCGGTCATTTTCGATGGCCGCAACCAGTACGATCCCGAGCAGCTGCGCGCCGGCGGATTCGAGTACACCGGCGTTGGCCGCTGATCCGGGACGGATATCATGATGCGGCTGACAAAAGCAGTATTTCCGGTGGCGGGCATGGGTACGCGGTTTTTGCCGGCGACCAAGGCGAGTCCCAAGGAAATGCTGCCGATCGTGGACAAGCCCTTGATCCAGTACGCGGTGGAAGAGGCGGTGGCGGCCGGGATTACGGAGCTGGTGTTCATCACCGGGCGCAACAAGCGTGCGATCGAGGATCATTTCGACACCGCCTACGAGCTTGAAACCGAGCTTGAGCGCCGGGGCAAGGGTGAATTGCTCAGAATGGCGCGGTCTGTGCTGCCGGAACAGGTTTCCTGCGTCTATCTGCGGCAACCCCAGGCGCTGGGTCTGGGGCATGCGGTGCTGTGCGCCAAACAGGTGATCGGCAACGACCCGTTTGCCGTCATCCTCGCAGATGACCTGATCAGCGGTACCGTGCCGGCGCTGCGGCAGATGGCGGACGAATTTGCCGAGCGGCAGTGCTCAATCATCGCAGTGCAGCAGGTGGCACGCGAGGAGACACGCCAGTATGGCATCGTGAAAGCGGGCGCACGTAACGGCCTGGCCAGCAGGATCGAAGGGATTGTGGAAAAGCCGCGGCCCGAGAATGCACCATCGACCCTCGCGGTGGTAGGTCGTTACATCCTGACGCCGGGGATATTCGCCTGTCTGGACGCGGTGCAGCCCGGGGCCGGCGGCGAGATCCAGCTTACCGACGCGATCGCGCGTTTACTGGATAGCGAGCAGGTGCTAGCCTATCAATTCGCAGGCAAACGCTACGATTGCGGCAGTAAATTGGGCTATCTGCAGGCCACCGTAGAGTATACGCTCAGGCATCCGGAGCTTGAGGGCGAATTCCGAGAGTATCTCCGGAACCTTGAGTTGTAGGCCATTGGTCCCAAGGCAGGAAATCGGCGCGGGACAGATCCCCCGGGGGGCGGCAAACAGCCTGATATATCGGTATATAAGAAAATACTTTATTATCGTGCTGGGGTACTGAGTATAATGTTGGCCTGATTTTCCTGATGCGACCAACCCGATTCAGGCGGTGTCGCACTTTTTGCTGCGCGCGAATTACGGAGACCCAAAGATGCCCCATAAACTGATGATTGTAATGGTGAATACCAATCCCGCAAACGGAGCTGAACTGGGGGCGCCTTTTTTTCAGGCTACCGTGGCGGCCGCGATGGAGTACGAAGTGGAAGTCATCCTCACGGCGCTCGCCGGTGAGTTGGCGATAAAGGGCGTAGCGGAAAAGCTGCACGTCCAGGAAGGCAGCCCCAAGAGTGTGTACGATTTCATCAAGGAGGCGCACGAAGCGGGTGTGCACTTCAAGGTCTGCACCCCGACGCTGGAGCTCTGGGGACGGGATCTGATACCGGAAATTGAGGAGACGGTCGGCGGCGCCTACGTGATCAGCGAGGCGATGGACGACGATACCGTCACCTTTACCTACTGACCGGCCTGTCCGCCCGGTTGCGCGCCTTCCGTTGAGTTCGGAGCCGGTTACCGCCCGACAGGCCTGGTCCGTCCTGCAGCAGGCGGACTGTCTGTATACATCGGTGCAGGTGGAAACGGCGCTTGATGCCATGGCGGCCGGTATCACAGGCGTGCTCCGGGACCGCAATCCGCTTCTGGTGTGTCTCATGAACGGCGGTGTGGTGTCGTTCGGCAAGCTGCTTCCCCGGCTGCAGTTCCCGCTTGAGATCGATTACGTCCACGCCACACGCTACCGTCAACGTCTGACCGGCGGTGACCTGCACTGGCTCGCCGGACCGTTTGTCCCGGCGCGCGGACGCACCGTGCTGCTCATCGATGATATTCTCGATGAAGGTGCAACACTCGATGCCATTGCGCGCCGCTATCAGGCAGACGGAGCCGAGGCCATCTACACGGCCGTGCTGGTACGCAAGGACCGGGCGCGCAGCGTGGCGATAGAAGTTGACTTTGTCGGTCTTGATATTCCGGACCGGTATGTCTTCGGTTATGGCATGGACTACCAGGGCTACCTGCGCAATGCTGCCGGCATCTTTGCCGTTGCCGAAGCATCCGCCGGGGAAGCGGGCGACGGCCGATGACGCTCGTCGGCATCATCGGCGGAAGCGGCCTTACTGCACTGAAGAATCTCGAGATCACGCGGCGGGAGGTGATGCGCACGCCCTATGGAGAGCCTTCGGCGCCGCTCATTCGGGGAAGGATAGGCGGCCAGGACGCCGTGTTCCTTCCGCGCCACGGTCACGGCCATACCATCCCTCCGCACGCGGTGAATTACCGCGCCAACATCTGGGCGCTCAAGGAGACCGGCGCAACGCACGTCATCGGGGTGAACGCGGTCGGTGCCATCACCTCCACGCTTGCCGCCGGGTCGCTGGTGTTTCCCGACCAGATCATCGACTATACCTATGGGCGCGAGCATACCTTTTTTGGCAATGACCAGAAGCCGGTCACGCATACCGATTTCACCTACCCTTATTGCGACGCGCTGCGCCGGGTGTTGATCGAGACGGCGCGTGCGGCGGGTCTGGAGGCCGCGGAGCAGGCGACCTACGCGGCTACCCAGGGCCCGCGTTTCGAGACGATCGCAGAGATCAACCGTCTGGAGCGGGACGGGGCCCACATCGTCGGCATGACTGGAATGCCGGAAGCGGGGCTCGCGCGCGAACTGGCGCTGTGTTACGCCTCCGTCGCGGTGATTGCCAACCCGGCTGCTGGACGGGCAGTCGGGATCATCAGCCTGACGGAAATCGAGCGGACCCTCGATGCCGGCATGGAGAAGGTGCGGATGCTGCTCGAGCAGGCGATTCCGCGGCTGGGCTGAGCGGCTTCGCCAGCCCCGGCGTGGACATCAGCCAGCGCCGCCGCCGGCGGACTGTGCGGCGGGAGCGGATGGCGCAGCGGCGCCTGATGGTACCCGGGTTACCCGCAGCAACACGCCGAACATCGGATGATCGAAATAATTCACCTCGTTGAGACGGATGCGGCGTTCATCGTCCAGGCGGTACAGAACAGGGCTGGCCGGGGTGGAGTTGAACAGTGGACTGCCGGCATTCGGCGCCGGCTCCTTGAGCAGCAAGTGCAGCACGACGTGCATGTACTCATTGATGTAAAAGCGCACGGTGCCGTCAAGTTCATCCGGATCTCCCGGTTCTGACGCCGTGATCCGCATCGGGTGGCTCGCGAATCGTGTCCGCCCGGCCTCAATCCAGCTGTCGTGGAGCAGCAGCTGGTAGTGGGGGCTGCCGCTCAAAGCAATGGCCGCTTGCGACAGCACCGAGTCGGCCGGCGGCGCCGGCACCGGAACAATCGCCTGCTTGAGGCCCTTGATGACCGGGTTCACCGTGTCCTGGTTCCACTGCTCGTTGCCGACGAGTCCAGGCAAGAAGTTGCGGAACACCAGCAATTCGACCTCGTAATTGTTGCTTTGAGTGCTGCTCTGATCGGTAGTTGCCGCCTGGGCGGTGGCGACGGCGAAAAACGCCAGCACGAGAACGATGATTCGGGACACCTGGGTTTCCTTATGGTAGACAGAACAATACCGGAGCGTTGACGATGTCAGTGCAGATCCGATCTCCGGACCGGGGCTCCCGGGCAGGACGTTGGACCCTTTTGCCGCGACCGGCTGACGCGATAGTATGTCTCAAAAACCGTGGTGTTGGCGAGAGTCGCCGGTCGGCATGACGACCGGTCGGAGGGCCTGATGGCGGTCAGACGCGTATTGAAGATGGGTGATCCGCTGCTTTACCGGGTTGCAGATCCGGTGGGGGAATTCAGCACCCCGGAGCTGGATGGGCTGATCGGTGACATGTTCGACACCATGGCTGCGCTTAACGGGGCCGGCCTGGCGGCGCCGCAAATCGGCGTATCCCGGCGTGTGGTGATTTTCGGGGTGGATGCCAACCCGCGCTATCCGGAAGTGGAACCGGTTCCGACCACCGTGCTGATCAATCCGGTCATCGAAATTCTGGCACCGGAAACCGAAGACGGCTGGGAAGGGTGCCTCAGTGTTCCCGGCATGCGCGGCCTTGTCCGGCGCGCCACGAAGCTGCGCTACTCCGGATTCGATCAATCCGGCAAGCCGATAGAGCGGATGGCCACGCAATTCCACGCGCGCGTTGTGCAGCACGAGTGTGATCATCTTGACGGCATTCTGTATCCGATGCGCCTGAAAGACATGCGTTTGTTCGGCTATGAGGACGCCCTGTTTCCGAAAATGTAAGGCGGCATCACGGCATTTCGGCCGCATCTGCTTTGCCCGCAGGCTTACCATTTTCGGCCAGGCAGATCCTTCAGGACTGCCTTGTCGGGCTCTGCCGCGGCCAATCGTTTCGTAGGCGTCGGGTTCTCCTAACTCCCGCTCTTTAAGGGGCAATGCCTCCGACACCGTCATGCCGGCGAATGTGGCCTTCCAGTCATAAAACGTGTTTTCGAAAATGCCGTGCTTGCGGCACAGTTTGACTGGTTTCGCCCCGGTCTTTGCTTCCTCCAACACCGCAGATGGTCTGCTCCTCGCTGAAGCGCCTTTCCTTGGTTTGCCCCTTCCTGCCTCTTTTTCCCGCTTTGAACTGACCCGAAACGGGATCCTCCGAGGGTCCTTTGTCCGCAATTTGGGGTCGGCGTGCCGTAAACTCCGGATTCCAATACGCGTAATGGGATAGCCGTTGACAGTCCGATGTCGGCTATGATTTGATTTCACTAAATTATGGTGGTTTTCGTCCGAATATTCCGCCGGCGTCAGTGCGAAATGCGGCGAAACAGCCGTAGTTGAGTCGTCATTATAATAATTTTAAAGAACGACGGCTGCGCTTCGATCAAACAGGGCTCGCTTGTTCCATTGCAAGGCCCGTGCTCGGGCGACGCCGTGGTTTCCCGCTTTGGCGTCCCGGGGGGGCGTATCGATGTGCTGCTGCCAGGGCGGATTGTCGACCATGACTCGACGGCCAGACGTTCCCGCAAACGGGTTGTCGCAAGCCGGTGCTGCCGGAGCTGACGGCCCAGTGGGGCGGTCGGCCCGAAAGTTGGCCGCAGATCTCTACGGCAATCGATCCGCTGCGCCCCTGTCGGCCGGTACGCGTTGCGTCCGCCGTCATTCCGGTCGCTTGTCGTGGTGGCCGCGGTAGTCGCCGATGTCGCGGGCTGCCAATCGATTATCGCCAGAATTACGCGGGGCGTATTGCCGGGAACGTCTGTTCAAGCGACTGGACAGTGCAGGGGCCGGCACGCCGGTGTGGATTGCCAGTCCGGCCGGGTCCGGCAAAACGACGCTCGTCGACAGCTATTTGGTGGATCGGCGGCTGTCGGGCCTGTGGTGCCTGCTGCACGCGGGCGACTCGGACCCGTCTGAGTTTTTCGAACATTTGGCAGAAGTTGTCGCAGCGAGGTTCCGGCGGCGAGGATTTAAGCTTCCAGCGCTGACGCCGGAATATCTGCCTGGACTTTCCGCATTCGCCCGCCGCTATTTCGACCGGCTGTACGAGCGCCTTCCCCAGCCGCTTGCACTCGTGTTCGATGACTATCATCTGTTGTTGCCCCAGTCGCCGATCCACGCGGTTCTGGCAGACGGCTTGACCCGCTGCCCGCCCAAGATCCGGGTGTTCACAATAAGCCGTCATCTTCCGCCGCCCGAGTTCGCCCGGGCGCGCGTGAATCAAGGCATGGTGATGATCGACTGGCCGGATCTGCGGCTTACGGCAGCGGAGACCGCCGGCCTGACGCGGCACATCACCCGCAAGTCCGCCCCGGCCGGACGGATCAGCGATCTGCACGAGCATACCGATGGATGGATCGCCGGCGTGATCCTGCTGCTCCGTGACGCGGCGCACAGGCGTCCGGTCGCACCGCCATCGGACAGCAGCAGTCGCCGGGCGCTGTTCGATTTCTTTGCGGGCGAGATCCTTCGCCACCTGGACCCGGTGGAACAGTCGGTGTTGCAGCGTTGCGCGCTGCTGGAAGAAGTGACAGGGCGGCAGGCCGAGCAGTTAAGTGGCGAGAAGACCGCCGGCCGGATCCTGGAACAGTTGTATCTTCGGCACTGTTTTGTCGACCGGCGCGAAAGTTCCAATCCAACATATCGACTTCACGCATTGTTCCGCCAGTTCCTGTGCGAACGTCACGCCCTGGTCTCGAGTCCGGAAGAACGTCTGGAGGCGCATCGTGCCGCGGCGAAGGTCTTGGAGGCGGATGGACTGACGGAGGCGGCGGTCGAACAGTATCAGTGCGCACAGGCCTGGACGGATCTGGCCCGGATCATTCTGACGCAGGCCCGGGACTGGGTCGCGCGGGGGCGGTACCAGCCCCTGGCGCAGTCTCTGGATGCGCTCCCGGCGCCTTTCTTCGAGCAGTTTCCGTGGCTCTGCTACTGGCGCGCAGTCTGTCGTCTGCCATTCGATCTGCCGGAGAGCCGGTCGTGGTTTGAACGCAGCTTTGATCTGTTTGCTGCGGAGGGCTCGGCTGTCGGGCTGTTTCTGAGCTGGTCCGGCGTGGTAGAGAGCTATCTCCATCAGTGGGATGATTTTTCAGGGCTGGATCGCTGGATCGATTGGCTGGAAGCGCGGCTGGTCAACGACGCCAGCTTTCCGTCTCCGGAAGTCGAAATGCGGGTGACGCTGGCCATGTTCATGGCGCTGGTCTTTCGCAGGCCACATCATCGGCAGCTGCCGGTCTGGCTCGGCCACCTCCTGTTGTGCGTGGATTCCACGTCCGATCTGCAGCTGAAGGTGCTTGGTCTGTTTGGGGCGGCATTCTATGCGCAGTGGGTGGGTGATCTCGGCAAAGCCGCGGTGCTGGTCGAACGCATCAAGCAGGTAACGCGGCACAGTACGGTTGCGCCAGGCTTGACGCTGCAGCGCAAAGTCTCGGAGGCCTCTTATGCCTGGTTTACTGCCGCCTTCGACACCGCATACCGCGAGGTCGATGAGGGGCTATCCATGGCTGCAGAAACCGGTGCGCATCTGTGGGATCACCGGCTGCTTGCCCAGGGGGCGTACGCGGCGCTGTCCCAGGGCGACTTGGGTAAAGCCGGCAATTATCTGGCGAGCATGTCGGCAATCACTGACCCCGGCCGGCGCCTTGATGTTTCCCATCTGCACCTGCTGCGTGCCTGGGAAGCGCTGCAGCGCCAGGACCTGCCGGTTGCGTTAGAACACGCACGGACCGCGACCAGTCTTGCCGTGGCGATGGGGACGCCGTTTCCCGAGGCGCTGTGCCGGCAGGGAACCGCCCACATCCTGCATGCCATGGGGCGACGGGAGGATGCGTGCGCAGAGGTCGCGCGGATGCGCGAGATCGGACAGCCCATGAACAGCGGCTATCTCGAATTTTTGACGAACCTCATTGATGCGGACGATTTGCTGCGGGCTGGCGCCGACCCAAGAAAGGTGCACGTGCGCCTGCAGCGCGCCATGACGCTCGGACGGGAGCGCGGTTTTGGCAATTTTCCGTTCTGGCAACCGGAGGTGATGGGTCGGTTGTGCGCGGCAGCGCTCGAGGCGCAAATCGAGACGGAATATGTACGCAGTCTGGCTAAAAACCGGTCGCTTGCCCCCGGTCCGCAGTCATCATCCGTGGAATCCTGGCCTTGGCGCTACCAGATCTTCGCCCTGGGCCGGTTCCGGCTGCTGCGTGACGGCGAGCCGGTTACCTTTGCCGGCAAGATTCCTCGCAAACCGCTTGATCTGCTCAAGATGCTTGGAGTGGAATTTGGCGGTATCGGCCGCCAGGCGCTGGAGGACCTGCTCTGGCCCGAGGCGGAGGGTGACCGTGCCCGGCATGCACTGGAGACTGCACTCTACCGTTTGCGACGGCTGCTTGATGCTGAGGCGATCGAATGCAGCGACGGCAGGTTGCGGCTGAATCCGGCCCGGTGCTGGAGCGATGTGCGGGCATTCGAGTCGCTGCTCGGGCAGATCGGGGCGCAGCTCAGTGCGGATGGTGATCTGGACGGGATAACCGCACTGGTTCGCCGGACAGCACAACTTTACACCGGTCCCTATCTGGAGGGAGAGACCCTGCCGTGGGTGACTGTCCAGCGTGAACGCCTGCATGGGCAATGGTGCCGTCAACTCGACCGGCTCGGTCAGCATCTGGAACACCGCAATCGCTGGGCGGAAGCCGCCGATTGCTATCGCCTGGCCCTGGCGCATCCTCCTGTTCTTGCCGTCTTTTACCACCGCCTGATTGCCGCGTGTGAACTTCTGGGGCAGGCCGCCGAGGCGGAAATCGTGCGTCGGCGCTTGCGGCGCGAGGGTTCTTGTTAACCGTAATATATCTTTAGGTTTGTGTGTTGGTGCCGGACGCGGCTGTCCGCAAATTTAGGACGAACACCAGCGAAAGGCCGGCATTTCACGTCCAGCTGCGGCTGGCCGGCCACCGATTGACTCTCCGCCATCCAAGGAAAGCCCAATGCCAGAATCGGGTACGCCGGGATCGGCGCAGGGGCGTGCAGCGATGTACACACCTACCGCAATTTGAGGCGTGCACGGCCGATATAGTCGTGCACGCCTCGAAACAACTTACTCCTGGGCGAACGCAATGGAGTTGGCAGTGGTACCGCCGGCCAGCGGAACCGAGCCAAGCGCGGTCAGAAGGCCAGTGGTCCCATTGATGCTGTACTCGCTGACGGCTGGGCCCCAATTGTTCACTACGTAAGCGACGGTACCGGCGGCATTAATCGAAATGCTGTTGGAGTAGTCACCGACACCAGTGACTGTGCCGATCGATGTCAGTGCGCCAGTCGTGGTATTTACGCTGTATTCAGTGACTGTTCCGCTATTGTTGCTCCCATTTCCCCCGTTCACCGCATACGCAAACGTGCCTGTAGGGGTAAATTCAATATCCCGGGTTGAGGTACCGCTGGCAAACGGACTATTTGTGATTGCCGCCCCAATCCCTCCGGTGCTGGCATTAATGCTGTATACGGAAACCGTGTTGCCGCCAAAAGTCGGCACATAGGCGAACGTTCCAGCTGGATTAATTGTGACCGAATAGGCGGATGATGCGCTGAACGGGCTGCCGGAAACCGCAGTGAGGGCGCCGGTTGTTGAGTTGATGCTGAACACTGCAATGGAGCCACTGCTCGTGTTAGCCACATAGGCGTACGTACCGGCAGGATTGATCGTTAGAAAAAGGGGCGCCGTGCCGCCCGTGGAAATCGAAGCAAACTGGCTCAAGAGGCCTGTATTCGGGTTAATGCTGTATTCATATACATCGCCGGACGTTCTGTTCACCACGTAGGCGTAAGTGTCTGTGGCATTCACCGTGATGGAGTTCGGGGCAGTACCGGCGGCAATCGTCGCAGCATGTGTCAGGGTTCCGGTCGTGTTGGCGATGTTGTATTCCGAAACGGAATTGGCGTTCGGTTCCGTTGCATAGAGGACATTTTCCTTTTGATTTACTGCAACGGTATTGGTGCTTCCCGCGTCGGACGTCGAAGAAACGGGTGTCGTGCCCAGCGCCCCGCTGGAGCCGTCGACACTGTATTGCATAATCAAACTGTCGTTGTAGTCTGCCGAATAGGCAAAGATTACGCTGGATGAACTGTTGGTCGGGCCCGCGGGTACGCTGGATGAGCTGCTGGTCGATCCCGTGACCGGAACAGCATTCGAATCGCAGCCGGCAAGACTGGATATAGCTACGGCGAGGGCAACGGCTTGGACAGTTAGCCTTTTCACTTAGATGACTCCTCATGCGGTTGGTGTTAGAATACTTCCAATTTCTAAGCAAGAACTGTACCAACTACGCTGTCCAGAGATTTGGCTTGGCACTGGATGCATTGAGTTCGCCAACCGTCAAGACTTCAAGCTACCTGCTGGGCATCATTTTTTTGTATTAGTTACCTCACAAATGTTCGTGGTCAACATCGGCGGTCCGGCAACAGGGCGTTGCTGGGGGCGTTCGTCGCGCTTCCGATCAATCCGGACAAATGGCCGGTTTTGAAATGGGTAGATTTTAAGCCGCCAGTGCCTCCCGATGGCGCTGTTTGTTGATTGTCCGGCACAGCGTCTAGTCCGACTCCAGCTTCCTGCCTCATTTCGCACGCCGTGCCTGCGGATTGCCGCGATGCCACACCGCCGACTCCATGTCACCGAATGCGGCGTGCAGCGGTGGTTTGTTGTGCTCGTCGCTCAGCTGAGCGATGAGATCTTCGGTCAGCGAATTGTTGTTGCCGTAGTCATCGCCCGTTGTTTCGTGCACGGTGCCGTTGAACCGCTCCGCGATCCAATTGGATCCGGGATGCCATCGGTGGGTCTTGATTACAGTCGTGCGATCCCGATTGACGTATTCTGATACGTATATCGGGCACGATACGCGGCCTGGCATTCAAAGGTTTCAAGGCAGCCCTGAGCTCGTTGGCCATCGAGCGGTCGTGAGCCCGAGCATCCGCTTGTGGTGCACCAAGTAGCCGCTGTAGGCGTCGGGGATGACCACAAGCAAGGACCGGCACCCCCGCCACCCACACGCACATCACATCCGTGTGTCAGGCCCCGTGGGGCGGATGCGGTACGCGCTATCCGGCGCCTCGTTGCGCTTGTCGCGATAGAGCGGACCGCAACTCTGGCTGTGACCGCAGGACAAAACGCGTTGATGCTCAGGCAACCGGCCGCAGATCTCACCATCACCGGCGACCCGCCGGGCAGCGGGCTGGTGCCCGGGCCGGTAGCGATTGTAAGGTTCCGGTCATGATCACGACATAGCGGCTGTCGTACCAGGCCGTAGACCCGGGCAGGGTTGCTTGCGGACGATCGGAAATATTTGCGGCAATAAGGCTTGAAGCCCGATCGGTGAGTGATCTGTGAGCCGACAGTGGGTACGATGCGGTTCAAAAGATTCGCAATGCGCAGAGCACGTTGGCCGACAATGCAACTTTAAATATATAAGGGGAGCGCGCTGCATTGAGCAGATCAGAGAATCTGCGATCGGCGCCATGAGATTCCCCAGTGCTTTGGGGTACCAGCGCGGATACCGCTGGTGGAAGCTTGGGGACTCTCAAACGACTTGGCGGATGTGGCCACAGGAAAATGGGGAGGGGTGCTCCACATTGAATTCCGATACGAATCGCTTCCGGATCTGCAAACTGCAAGCGCCAATCGCGGGGCGCTGCATCCGGTATTCCGGGGCGGACAGCCGCGGAGTTTGAGCGGCCGAACAATTATCTCGATAAGGGGAGAGAGGGGGTCAACATGAAATTTCTTGCGCGTATCGTCGCATTGTCAGGTGTGGTGCTCGTGGCCGGAACTGTTCATGCGGCCACTGTGAGCTGGACCGGTTCGAACGGAACCTGGGATACGGCGTCGGACTGGAGCACAGGTACGATTCCGGTTGCGGGAGACGACGTCGTGGTGGGTGTCTCGGGGGTCACCGTAACTTACGTCAACCCCGCAAATAATCCTATCCTGAATACCCTTACGATCGATGCCAGCGGGGCGGGCGCCATTTTTGATCAGGCGCAGGATGGGCTGTCGGCAAACGCGGAGTCCATCGGCACCAGCAATGTCGGCACCTTTGTCCAATCCGGCGGCTCCAATACGGTCATCAATGGCCTTGCGGTGGGCGGGTTTGGCGGCGGTACCGGTACCGGTATCTATACCCTCTCCGGCACCGGCGTCCTGTCGGCCGGCTGGGAATACGTCGGCGAAACTGGAACCGGCACCGTCAACCAGACTGGCGGCACGAATGCGACCGGCAATCTGTACCTTGGAACAGACTCCGGCGGCAGCGGCACCTACACGCTCTCCGGCGGCAATCTTACCGTAGGAGGGAATATCGTCGGAGGGTCGGGAACCAGCGACTTTACGATAGATGGTGGAACCTTGAGTGTTGGCGGCGGCAACGGCAGCATCGGTGTCACCAACTTCAACGTGGGCGATGCCGGAGGTACCGGCAATTTTTCCCTTTCCGGTACGGGCAGTTTGGCAGCCGTTACCGAGAACGTCGGCAATTCGGGTATCGGTACGATTAACCAGGATGGTGGCACGAATTCGGTGGGCACGCTCACGCTGGGGTTAAACGGCGGTACGGGCAGCTACGTCCAGAGTGGTGGCACGAATTCGGTAGGCTTCCTCCTTGACCTCGGCAACGGGGGTGGCAGCGGCAGTTATACGTTGTCTGGGAATGGGCTCCTTTCGGCCGATTACGAAACCATCGGCGATTCGGGCACCGGCACCTTCACCCAGACCGGTGGCACGAATACGATAACCAATGCTCTCGATCTTGCATACAACAGCGGCAGCAGCGGCACCTACACGCTTTCCAGCGGCAGCCTCACCGTGGGCGGAAATATTGTGGGGGGGTCGGGAAACAGCGTGTTGACAATTGACGGCGGCAGCTTGAGCGTTGGCGGCGGCAACGGCAGCATCAGCGGTATCATCGACTTCAACGTGGGCGACGCCGGAGGTGCTGGCTCCTACACGCTCTCCGGCACCGGCAGCCTGTCTGCGGGCGTTGAGAACATCGGCTCTACCGGTACCGGTACCGATACCGGCACCTTCACCCAGACCGGAGGTACGAATACGCTCCCTGCCGATGCGGGTGGTGTCTTTCTTGGATCTTCCGCGGGCGTGAGCGGCACCTATACTCTCTCCGGCGGCAGCCTGTCCGCCGGCGCGGAATTCATCGGCGAAAACGGTACCGGCACCTTCACCCAGACCGGCGGCACGAATACAATGCCCGTTTCGGGCGGTATCTTGGTTGGCGATCAAGCGGGCGCGAGCGGCGCCTACATCCTCTCCGGCGGCAGCCTGTCGGCCGGCGCGGAATTCATCGGCGAAAACGGTACCGGCACCTTCACCCAGACCGGCGGCACGAATACAACCACCGGTACGGGTAATCTGTATCTCGGAACAAACTCCGGCAGCAACGGCACCTACACGCTCTCCGGCGGCAGCCTCACCGTGGGCGGAAATATTGTCGGGGGGTCGGGGACGAGTGCGCTCACCATCGACGGCGGGACCTTAAATGTTGGCGGCGGCAACGGCAGCATCAGTGTCACCAACTTAACCGTGGGCAATGCTGTGAACAGCGCAGGCACGTACACGCAGAGCGGTGGAACGGTTGCGGTGGGTTCCACTTTTTTTGAAGGCATTTTCGGTACTGGCTCCTACACCCTATCTGGCGGAACTTTGACGGTTGGCGCCGGCGGCGAAATTGTCGGTGGTCTTGATTCCGGTATCTTCGTTCAAAGTGGCGGCACAAATGCCGTGACCGGCAACAACGCTCTTATCGTTGGTGATGGCTCCGGGAGCAGCGGCAGCTACGCCCTTTCCGGAAGTGGCAGTCTGACAGCCACTGCAGAATGGATCGGCTTTTCCGGCACCGGCACCTTCACCCAGACCGGTGGCACAAATACGATTAGCACGAATGGGCCTGGCGGCACGGGTAATCTCACCATAGGGTTCGCTTCTGGTGGCAACGGCAGTTACACGCTCTCCGGCGGCAGCCTTACCGTGGGAGGCAACATTGTCGGGGGGGCGGGGGGAAGTGCGTTTACGATTGACGGCGGCAGCTTGAGTGTTGGTGGCGGCAACGGCAGCATCAGTGTCAACAACTTCACCATTGGCGATTCCAGAGGGGCTGGTTACTACGCGCTCTCCGGGACCGGCAGCCTGTCGGCCACGGCTGATATTATCAATAACAGCAACGGCACGTTTTCGCAGTATGGGGGTACCGAGAACGGCAATTTCATCAATTACGGCACGTTCTATTACAGCGGCGGCACGTTTAACGGAAACTTGAGCAACGAAGGCGTATTTTCCCCCTCGACGGGCTTTACTGCCGCCGGCGCGATTGTCAACGATTCCAGCATGACGCTCTATTCCGGAGACAATCTCACGTCCGAAGACCCCGGCAAGGTCGGCCTGATGAACAACGGCACGATCGGCGTCACGGGGAACGTCACGCTCTCGAGCACAGCGAGCGGGTTCACGAACAACGGGACGATTACCGTAGGAAGCCTGGGCAGTGGCGTATACAGCAGCCCGCAGAGCGGGACGCTCACACTCAACGTAGCGCTTACGGTCCCGGGGGCGCAGGACGCGAATCTCGGAAACATCGATCTCATCGACAACAGCGAACTCCTGCTCTCAAGCGCAACGACGCTTTCCAACGGCGGTTCGCTTGCCCTCAATGGCGGCATCGTCGGTGGCGCGGGAACGCTGGACAACGTCGCTGGCGGCACGGTGTCGGGACCGGGTACGATCAATACCTCGTTTACCAACAGCGCGGGTGTGCTACTGGTTCAGAATGGGACGACCAACGTTGTCGGCGGTTTCCGCAATTCCGGCGTGGTGGAACTCTCCGGTCTGAGCGCTAATCTCTCCGGCGGGGTCATTGCCAATGATGGCACGATTCAGGGCAACGGGAACATTGGCAGTTCGATCAGTAACAGTTTTGGCAGCACGCAGGGTGGCACGATCGAGGCAAGTGGTGGAACCCTGACACTGGGCGGATCGGTGGAGAACCTCACTACCGGCCTGATGACCGCGTCATCCGGGAGTGATCTGCTGGTATCAGGCGGGCTCGCCACGAACGACGGCGTGATCAACCTCACCGGTGGCACCTTCGACAACAACAATCATGCCCTCAACAATGCCGGCCAGATTTCCGGTTATGGCACGATCCGCACCAGCGGACTCACCAACAACGGCTCGATGACCCTGAGCGGGGGCACCACGACCGTCAACGGCAATGTCACCAACGCCGCCGGCAAGACGCTCACCGTGGCCTACAATCCGGCGATCTTTACCGGAAACGTCGTCAACAACGGTACCTTCAAGACCACGTCAACGACGGTGACCTTTGCCGGCAGCTACACGGAAAATGGGGTCTTCCACAGTGACCCATCCAACAACTACTTCACCAACCTCACGATCAACTCCTCAGGCTATCTGCTGGGCGGGGTGGGGGATAACTGGTTCGTGAGCGGCAATTTCCTGAACTACAGCCTGCAGAATACGCTCTGGAACACCGGTGCCTCGAGCCTGTCCCTGGATGGTACCGGGAGCCAGCAGCTGCTGCTCGCGGGGGCGAACCTGGGGACCAGCCGTGCCGGCTATCTCAATAATTTTGCCTGGGGCAGCTTTTCACTCGCCTCCGGGGAGAGCCTCACCATCGGCGATGGCAACAGCACGCCGGGCGCGGCATTGTACGTGGGTCTTTTCGAGCTGGGTGGAGGCTTGCCGCAGCTGAGCGACATCGTCAGCAATTACAACATCTACTATGACCCGACCCTCGCCGGCAATGCCTACCTGGGTGGCAAGGACTACGCCCTCAATGGCACCGGACAGCTCATGGCCGTCTCGAGCGTGCCGTTGCCGCCAGCCGTGTGGCTGTTCGGGTCCGGACTGGTCGGGCTGTTTGCAATCGGCCGGCGCAGGCGGGGGTTGGGGCGCTGACGGAACCGGGCATGCCGGGCGCTGAATATTCGATACCGGGGCGAAGAGGTCTGTGCCACGGTGCCATAGGGGAGCGGCGCGTCTCCGGTCAGCGGCCGGGCATTTTGGCTGCGGACGGCGCCGGGGCAAGCGTATCGAACAGCCGCTGCAGCGCCTCGATACGGTCCGAGGCCTGCGGGAGGTCACCTATGATGCGCAGGCGCGTGGGTCCGTCCAGCCGATAGGTCTTCGGGGCGGACTGCAGCAGGCTGATCAGCGCGCCCGGATCAATGTCCGGTGTGGCGGTGAATTCGACACGGGCGCCCTTCGGTCCGGTCTCGATCTTGCGGATGCCGACGGCATTGGCGCGCATCTTGAGCTCCATCACCTTGAACAGCACCTTGGCCGCGTCCGGCAGCAGGCCAAAGCGGTCTATCAGCTCCACCTGCAGTTCCGTGAGTTCCTGGTGTGTGGTGGTGCCGGCGATGCGCTTGTACAGAATCAGGCGCATGTGCACGTCGGGGATGTAGTCCTCGGGCAGCAGCGCCGGGACATGCAGATTGATCTCGGCGCCGCTCTCCGGCGGTGTTTCGAGATCGACAGAACGGCCGGCCTTGAGCGAGGCCACGGCACGGCTGAGCAGTTCCGAATACAAGGTGAAGCCGACCTCGTCGATCTGGCCGCTTTGCGCTTCGCCGAGCAGCTCCCCGGCACCGCGGATTTCCAGGTCATGGGACGCCAGCGCAAACCCGGCGCCCAGATCCTCGAGCGAGGCGATCGCCTCCAGCCGTTTCTGGGCGTCGCCCGTCATCGCGCTGCGGGGCGGGACCAGGAGGTAGGCGTAGGCGCGGTGGTGGGAGCGCCCGACACGGCCCCGCAGCTGGTGGAGCTGCGCCAGACCGAACTTGTCCGCGCGCTCGATGATGATGGTATTGGCGCTGGGAATGTCGATGCCGGTTTCAATGATCGTGCTGCACAGCAGCACATTGAAGCGCTGGTGGTAGAAGTCGACCATGACGCGCTCCAGTTCGCGTTCGGGCATCTGCCCGTGGGCCATGCGGATTTCCGCTTCTGGCATCAGGGCCTGCAGCTGGTGCAACGCCCGGTCCATGGTCTTCACGTCGTTGTGCAGGTAATACACCTGGCCACCGCGGCGGATCTCGCGCAGGCAGGCTTCGCGTACGAGTGCGTCGTTGCGCTCCGACACAAAGGTCTTCACCGACAGGCGCGCCTCCGGCGCGGTGGCGATCATCGATACATCGCGCAAACCCGACAGCGCCATATTGAGCGTGCGGGGGACGGGGGTCGCGGTGAGGGTGAGGATGTCGACCTCGCTACGCAGTTTCTTAAGACGTTCCTTCTGGCGCACTCCGAAGCGGTGCTCTTCATCAATGATCAGAAGTCCGAGGCGCTTGAACCGGACGTCATCCTGCAGCAGCCGGTGCGTCCCGATCACGATGTCGACCTCCCCGGAAGCGACCTGTGCAAGTGCGGTTTCCTGCTCGGTCTTGGTGCGGAAGCGCGAAAGCAGCTCAATCCGGATCGGTGCGCCGGTTCCGGACTGTAACCCTGAGCCCGTGGCCGGAACGGCCGGCAGCGGGTATTTCCGCACATCGGCGAAGCGGTCTGAAAAATTCTGGTAATGCTGCTGCGCGAGCAGCGTCGTCGGTACCAGCACGGACACTTGGCAACGATCCTGCACCGCCAGAAAAGCGGCCCGCATCGCGACTTCGGTCTTGCCGAAGCCCACGTCGCCGCAGACCAGGCGGTCCATCGGTCGGGCCGACTCCATGTCCACGAGGGTCTCTGTGATCGCGCGGGCCTGGTCAGGTGTTTCCTCAAACGGAAATGCGGCGGCGAACGCCGCATAGTGCTCGTCGCGTGCCCGGAAGGCGTGACCCGGCCGACCGAGGCGCAGCGCCTGGACTTCAAGCAGTTCCACGGCAGCGTCATGGGCCTTCTCCCGCGCCCGCTTCTTGGCCTTTTCCCAGGCATCGTTCCCCAGGCGATGCAGCGGTGCATGGTCGGGATCGGCGCCGGTATAGCGGCTGACGTGCTGCAGATCGGTCACGGGCGTGTAGAGCTTGTCGCCGCCGGCATACTCCAGCGCCAGAAATTCAGTCGGCCCGTCCCCGACATCGAGCGTCTGCAGTCCGAGGTAACGTCCCACGCCGTGGTCTTCGTGGACCACCGGATCTCCGGGGCGCAGTTCCGCGAGGTTACGGATCACCGATTCAGGATCCCGGGCAGCCTGGCTACGGCGGCGGCGCTGGGCGGTGCGTTCGCCGTAGAGCTGGGCTTCGGTGATCACGGCGAGGTGCGGTGCGTTCAGCAGCAGGCCCTTCTCAAGACCGGCGACCGTGATGGTCAGGTCCTGGTTCGAGGCCAGAAATTCCCGCCAGCCGCCGCAGGCCTGCAGATGCAGCCCGTGGTCTTCGAGCAACGCGCGCAGCACCTCGCGCCGGCCGGCAGTTTCGGCCACGATCAGGAGGCGGCCGCCAAAGCCCCGGATCCAGTCGAACAACGCCGAATGCGGATTCTCGGACCGGTGATCTACCGGCAGGAGAGGCGGAACCTGGGTGGGCGCGGCGGCGCCGGACGTCGCGCCGGGAATGTCTCCCGCTGGAGGCTCGATGGCCTGCAGCGCAATGCGCTGATAGCGCGCCAGCGCCTCAGTCAGCTTGTCTGGAGCGAGAAACAGCTGATCCGGCGGCAGCACCGGACGCGCGGTGTCGTGGCGCAGCAGCGCGTAGCGTTCCTCGGCCTCCGTCCGGAACTTCAGCGCGGCTGTTTCGAATCCTGCTTCCAGCAGACACAGGGTGGACGGTGGAAGGTATTCGAACAGGGTCGCCGTCTGTTCGTAGAACAAGGGCAGGTAGTACT
This sequence comes from Pseudomonadota bacterium, assembly GCA_021785515.1. Lineage (GTDB taxonomy): Bacteria > Pseudomonadota > Gammaproteobacteria > Acidiferrobacterales > UBA6901 > JAJYCY01. The sequence continues at coordinate 191,492 of JAJYEX010000004.1, forward strand.
CGATCCCGGCGGGACTGAGCCCCTTGCTGAGGTCACGGTAGACCGACATCTTTTGCGGGTCGCCTTCAAAGCGTGCACGGAATTCCTGGCGGAAGTGCTGGATCGCCGCCGGCGTCATGGGGTATTCGCGTGCCGGCAGCAGTCTGACCGCGGTGAGCCGGTCCCCCGAGCGCTGCGACTCCGGATCGAAGCGGCGTATGGAATCGATCCGGTCGCCAAAGAGATCGATGCGGTACGGGCTGTCGCTTCCCATGGGAAAGACATCGATCAGTCCTCCGCGCACCGCGTATTCGCCCGGTTCCATCACCTGGGTAACCGACTGGTAGGCGCTGTGCAGCAGGCGCGCGCGGAAGGTTTCCAGGTCCAGACGCTCGCCCACATCGAGCACCAGACTGTGCGACTGGACGTAGCCGCGCGGCGGCACACGGTGCATCAGGGTCGACGCCGACAGCAGCACCACGCCACGGCTGAGATCAGGCAGCAGGGACAGGGTGTGCAGGCGCCGGGAAATGATATCGGGGTGCGGCGAGAAGGCGTCATAAGGCAGGCTTTCCCAGTCCGGAAACGGCAGCACCAGAAGCGCATCCTGCGCGTAGAAGCGGATCTCCTCCTCGAGGCGCTGGGCCGTGCGCGCATCGTGCGTGACCACCACCAGCGGGCCGTGATGGCGCAGGGCGCTCTCGGCGATGGCCAGGCCGAGGCCGCTGCCCTGCAGCCGTGTCCACGCCAGACGTTCCCCGGGTTGCTGCGGCAGCGGAAGTCGCAGCATCTCGCCGGCGTTATCACCTTGGGTGTTGGCCATCGTATCGGGAATCCGGGAGTGCATGGAGTGCGGCGCGCATTGTACCCCATAGGGGCATCTGAAAACGCCCGGATGGCGACGGTGAGAAAAAGTTATCCGGGATATTTGACAAACAGAAAATAATATTGCTCAATACGTTACGTCGCCTTTCTACAGAAGAATACCGGGACGTTCCGGTGGCCGCCTGAGCCGCAGGTTTTTCAGGCAGGCTGATTATCCTGGGGTAATCCCAGGGCCGGCGCGGATCATCGGCAGAACGAGGCGGATGGCAGGGAAGTTCAAGTTGCGGGCCGGCATGGCGGTAGGTCCGGCAGTTTCGGCAGAAAATGGTTCGTTGCCCGATTCGGTTTGCTTGGGTTTTTGCGGTCCTTGATCAAAACGAGGAAAGGATCTGCAGAGCGGTCTTGCAACGGCGGGGCGGATGCACAGCCGGATCAGTCGGCCCGTTGCAGGAGGCGCATCAGGGACGAAGGGCAGCGAAAGGCATCAACTTGATAGCGCAATGGAGGTGCGGGAAGAGGGATGCGCTAACCCTCCCCGGAACGAATGCCGGGCCCCGTGCAAACTGATGAGCCAGAATCCCCGTTTCAAGGTTGGCGATACGGTGTTCTATCCCGCTGCCGGTGTCGGTGTTATTGAAGCCGTCGAGGACCTGTTTCTTACGGGGCGGCGGGAACACTGCTTTGTGATCCGTATCCGCGAAAGCAACGTGACGATCAAGGTTCCGCAGACAAACATGGCCCGCAATGGCATTCGGCCGCTGCTCGCCGGCCGGGAGCTCAAGGAGCTGTTCAAGATCCTGGCGGGGCGCTGCCAGCGTCGCGCCAGCGGCAATCTGCTCGAGCGCTGCCGGGAGCTGGGGCAGAAAGTGCAGGGGGGCGTGCCATTCGACCTGGGCGAAGTGGTGCGGGACCTTACCCACTGGAAGGCGCAGACCGGGCTGTCGTTTGATGAGCTGAGGCTGCTCGAGACGGCCTGCAAGTATCTGTCTCAGGAGGTCGCTGCCGTGGAGGGCATCTCGTCAGAGGATGCCTATGACCGGATCCAGCAGCAGATCGCATTGACGGCCGGAGCGGTCGCCTGATCGTGCACGAACCGACTGTACGGTACTGATCGAATCCAGGATCCGGAATGGGCGTCCGATGCTGACCCGCCGCCTGTGGGCGCTCGTGCCTGCGGCGGGCCGCGGGACGCGCATGGGTGCCGAGCGCCCGAAGCAGTATCTTCCGCTGCGGGGGCGGACAGTCCTGCAGCATACGCTCGAGCGACTGGGCAGCTTCCCGCTACTTCAAGGCATGTTGGTCGGCATTGCGCCGGCCGATCCATATTGGCCGACGCTTGCGCTGCGGATACCCGGACTGCTCGGCAGTTTTGCCGGTGGTGCAGAGCGGGCGCAGACGGTGCTGAACGGTCTGCAGGCACTGGCCGGGCAGGCCCGTGATGAAGACTGGGTGCTGGTTCATGATGCGGTGCGCCCCTGCGTGCGTGTCGCGGATCTGCGCAGATTGATGGACGCCGTGGGAGACGATCCCGACGGAGGTCTGTTGGGTCTGCCGCTGGCCGATACGGTGAAACGGTCGGACGAGGCCGGTCGCATCGTAGCGACCATACCCCGTCAGGGGCTGTGGCGGGCACTGACGCCTCAACTCTTTCCCATTGGAGTGCTGCGGGCAGCGCTTCAGCGTGCACGGGATGAAGGTGTTGAAGTGACCGATGAAGCATCGGCGGTAGAGCGCGCCGGCGGCAGGCCGCGGATGGTCGCCGGAAGCGCCGACAACATCAAGATCACGGTGCCGGGCGACCTGGCGCTGGCTGAACTCTACCTTGAGCGGCAGGCGGCGGAAGCGATCTGATGCGCATCGGGCATGGCTACGACGTCCATCCGCTGAAAGCCGGACGAGACCTGGTTCTGGGCGGGGTCAGAATTTCGCACCCCGTCGGCTTGGACGGTCACTCGGACGCCGATGTGCTGATCCATGCGATCTGCGATGCCTGTCTGGGCGCCGCAGCATTGGGAGACATTGGCCATCATTTCCCGGATTCCGATCCCCGCTATCGCGGAATCGACAGCCGTCGGCTGCTGCGTAAGGTCTGTGCGGTGCTTAAGGAGCACGGGTGGCGGGTAGGAAACCTCGATAGCACCGTGGTAGCCCAGGCGCCGAGATTGGCGCCGCACATATCGGCCATGCGCGAACATATCGCGATGGATCTGGAAGTGGGCCTGGATCAGGTGAATATCAAGGCGACCACGACCGAGAGACTGGGATTTGAAGGCCGCGAGGAGGGGATTGCCGCCCACGCGGTGGTCCTGATCGTGCAAGCCGGGTCCGGCCGCGATACCGGAGCTTGAGGGGCAGCTGCTGCAAAATTGAAATGCAGCCTTTTCCCGGGACCGGTCTGCGGGTGCGCGCATGGTGGGTGCAAAAGCGGGCGACCGCCTACGCAATCCAGCGCGCCCGGCTCACGGACCATGCCGCCGGCAAGGCTGTGGCGGTTCCGCCGCCCAACAAGCGCCCAGCCACCGCAGCTTAGCCGGTCAGCCGCGCTTCAACAGCACGTACACGACCCCGGTGCCCCCGTCGCGCCGTGGTGCCGAACAGAACGCAAGAACTTCGTCCTTCTGCCGCAGCCAGGAATTGACCTTTCCCTTCAGCACCGGAAGTTTTCCGTCAGAGCTCAGGCCCTTTCCGTGGATGATCCGCACGCAGCGCCTGCTGTTGGCGCGCGCAGACTGCAGAAAGTCGCCGACCATCTCGCGGGCTTCCGGCACCGTGTATCCGTGCAGGTCCAGTTGCGCCTGGATGACGTATTGTCCGCGGCGCAGCTTGCGCCATACCCGCTGTGGTACGCCGGGGCGCACGAACGCCAGCTCCTCCCCCGTCTCGACCTCGGCCGGATCATAATCATCAGACAGCAGGCTGCCTATGACCTGCTGCTGGTCCTTTCGGGTCTGGCCGGCCAGCGGCGGCGGGGGCGGTGTCCGCCGGACGATGCGGTCCTGTTCGAGCGGCCGCGCTGAACCTGCTTCGCGGCGGAATAGGTCCCGGTCTTCCGCAGAGACGCCCGCTGGGCGTTTCCTGGCAGGCACTCCGACCCCCTAGCACCCAGTGTGGCCGCAAGGATTACGAGTCAAGTCCTGGCCGGGCGGTCAGTGGTCGCCGTGGTCGCCGTGGTCGCGAAAGTCACCGCCACGGAAATCGCCACCGCGGTCACCCCTGCCATAGCCGCCGCGGTCAGGCCCGCGTCCGCGGAATCTGTCCGGTCCGCGCCGGTCCTCCGGCCGTCCCTCGGGACCGCGGTAGCGGCCGTGGTCGCGGAAACGGGGGTAGAAGGGTGCCGGCCCGTCCGGCCCGCGGTCATCCCGGAACCGCTCATCCGCATCATGCCGGTACCGCTGCCAGTCCGCATCCCGGAACCGGCGCAGCGGCATCGGCAGTGCACGGTAAGGCATCGCCGACCAGGGGCCGCCATAGTACGTGGACGAATACCAGCGGTTGTCGTGACGCATGTAGTAGCGCCCTTCGCGGTAGAAGAAGGGCCGGCTAGAGTCGCGGGCGACATAGAAGTTGACGCCGGGCAGCCAGACCATGGCGGGAGGTGTTGGCATCGGCAGAAACAGGCCGGGCAGTGCCGCTTCGATCTGGATCGATACGCCTGCCTGTGCCGCCGCCGGGCTCAGCGCGATGGTGGCGCCCAGAACTGCCGAGGCCAGCAATCCGATTGGGGTACGCAGTCTTTTCATCTTGTCACTCCTGTCCGTTGGACACCAGCTTTAAGTTAAATAATCGTCTACTTCTTCAAATTGGCAAGATAACGCTCGGCGTCCAATGCCGCCATGCAACCGCTGCCGGCGGAAGTCACCGCCTGGCGGTAAACGTGATCCTGGACATCGCCCGCGGCAAACACGCCCGGGACGCTGGTGGCGGTGGCATTACCCTGGTTTCCGGCGTGGGTCCGGATGTAGCCGTTCGCCATTTCCAGCTGGCCCTCGAACAGCGCGGTATTCGGCGCATGTCCGATAGCGATAAACACCCCCTGTACCGCGAGATCCTTGGTGCCAGCCCCGTCCTTGGTGCGTATCCGCAGGCCGTTGACGGCGGCGCCGTCGCCCAGGACCTCATCGACCACGTGATTCCATTCGATGGACACATTGCCGGAGCGTGCCTTGCTCTGGAGCTGATCGATCAGTATGGCCTCGGCGCGCAGCTGATCGCGCCGGTGCACAACGGTGACATGGGATGCGATGTTCGACAGATACAGCGCTTCTTCCACCGCCGTGTTGCCGCCCCCGACCACAGCGACGGGCTGATTCTTGAAGAAAAAACCGTCGCAGGTGGCGCAGCCGGATACGCCCTTGCCACGGTAGGCGTCCTCCGACGGAAGACCGAGGTATTTTGCCGAGGCGCCGGTGGCGATGATCAGGGCGTCGCAGGTATAGGTGCCGGCATCGCCGCTCAGACGGAATGGCCGCACACCCAGTTCGGCCTTGTGGATGTGGTCAAAAATGATCTCGGTCCCGAAGCGCTCCGCGTGCCGCCGCATCCGGTCCATGAGGTCCGGCCCCTGAAGGCCCTCCACGTCGCCCGGCCAGTTGTCGACATCCGTGGTGGTCATAAGCTGGCCACCCTGTTCGAGGCCGGTGATCAGCACCGGCTTGAGATTGGCGCGCGCGGCGTAGACCGCTGCGGTGTAGCCCGCCGGGCCCGATCCGAGTATGAGCAGGGCGACATGTCTGGCTTCGGCCATCGTTCAGCACTCCAAAATAAAACTCCGGGTGATCCCGGGCAATGATCAGTGGGCGGTACTCTAACGAGAGTTCCGATCGAACTCAAACGTACAATATCGGCAGAATATGGGGGTGGTTGCCGCAAAAAAATAGTGGTGGCGCTGCCGAAGCCGCCCGCGTTCCGTCCGTCCGGGGTGATGCACCCCTGGTCGGCGGCCCCGAACAGAGATTCATCTTGGCTTGGGTCCGCCAAAAAGGGAAAATACCGCCCAGGTTTCAGCCTTGAGGACCACCGTGGCCCAAGCGACGTGGAAGAAAAGCGAACGGGCGCCCCTTTCCCCGAAAGCTGTCCGGATGATCCGGGAGGCGCGACTGTACGCGCTGGTGGCCGTGGTCATATATCTTTTGATTGCCCTGTGGACCTACAGTCCCAACGATCCCGGCTGGTTCCACAGCGGGTTTGGCGACACCGTGGCGAATGCCGGTGGGCGGGTGGGGGCGTGGGTCTCGGATGTTTTTTTTAATCTGTTCGGTTTTGTCGCCTACCTGTTTCCGGTGCTGGGGATAGCGACTGCCTGGCGGCAGTTTCTAAACCTGCGAGAAGCTACCGTGGTGGACATTCGTCACCGGATGCTCATCTGGGGCGGCTTCGTTCTGACCATCCTCGGGGGCTGCGGGCTCGCGAGCCTGCATTTCGCGCACGCTGCGACCGGACTTCCGTTCAACAGCGGCGGCGCGCTCGGCCAGTCGTTCGGAGGGGGGCTGGTGGATCTGTTCAGCTATCTTGGCGCCACCATATTTCTGCTGGCCCTGTTCCTCTCCGGCGTCACGCTGTTCACGGGTGTTTCCTGGCTGCGCACCATGGATCTCGTTGGTCGGTGGACGCTTGTGCTGGCGGCGCGCGCCCGCTACCACCTTGGTGTGCTGGCGGACTACCTGATCGGCCTGCGCGCCCGGCGCGTGCGGCAGGAAACGGTGGCGGAGGAGAAAAAGACACTGGAGAAGCATCCGCCACCGCGCATCGAGCCGGTGATCAAGACGCCGCCGCCAAGCGTGCGCGTGGAGCGCGAGAAGCAGGTGCCGCTGTTCAGAGATCTGCCGGCAAGCGGTGAGCTTCCGCCGCTGTCCCTGCTTGATCCGCCGGAAGAGTCCAAGGTGTCGTTTTCCGAGCAGACGCTGGAGATGATGTCACAGCTGGTCGTGAAGAAGCTCAGCGATTTCAACATCGAGGTGCGGGTGGTGGCAGTACATCCCGGACCGGTAATCACCCGGTTCGAGATCGATCCGGCGCCGGGAATCAAAGCCAGCCAGATCACCAACCTCGCCAAGGATCTCGCGCGGTCGCTGTCGGTCATCAGTCTGCGGGTGGTCGAGAACATACCGGGCAAATCGGTCATCGGCATCGAAGTGCCGAACGAAAACCGGGAGGTCGTGCGCTTGAGCGAGGTGCTGTCTTCGCAGGCCTATGAAGACGTCAATTCGCCACTGGCTCTGGCGCTCGGCAAGGATATCGGCGGCAATCCGGTGATTTCGGATCTCGGCAAGATGCCGCACCTGCTCATTGCCGGAACCACCGGTTCCGGAAAGTCGGTGTGTATCAATGCGCTGATTCTCAGTCTGGTGTACAAGTCCGGTCCCGACCAGGTGCGCATGATCATGGTTGACCCGAAGATGCTGGAGTTGGCCGTGTACGAGGGCATACCGCATCTGCTTGCACCGGTTGTGACGGACATGAAGGAGGCGGCCAACGTGCTGCGCTGGGCGCTGGCCGAGATGGAGCGCCGTTACCGCCTGATGGCGGCGCTCGGCGTACGGAACATCGCCGGTTACAACCACAAGATCAAGGAGGCCGCCCGTGCGGGCAAGCCGATTCTCGATCCGTTTGCGGAAGCCGCGGAGGGGGAGGAGCCAGCCGTGCTCGGCAGCATCCACTACATCGTGATCGTCATCGATGAACTGGCCGACCTGATGATGGTGGTCGGCAAGAAGGTCGAGGAGCTGATCGCACGCCTGGCGCAGAAGGCGCGGGCCGCCGGCATTCATCTGATTCTGGCAACCCAGCGGCCGTCCGTGGACGTGATCACCGGTCTGATCAAGGCGAACATTCCGGTTCGCATCGCGTTCCAGGTCTCGGCGCGGGTCGATTCGCGCACCATCCTGGATCAGATGGGGGCCGAACAACTGCTGGGCCAGGGCGACATGCTGTTCCTGCAGCCCGGTACGGGCGTGCCGACGCGGGTGCATGGCGCGTTCGTTGCAGACAACGAGGTACACAAGGTCGTGAGCTTCCTGAAGAAGGGTGGGCGGCCCAATTACGATGAAACCATTCTGAACGGGGAGGTCCAAGGAATCGACACCCCCGATGCGGCAGTCTTCGGGGGCGAACCGGGGATTGGTGCAGGCGAAGAAGACCCGTTGTACGACCAGGCGCTGAAGATTGTCACCGAGAGCAGACGCGCGTCGATTTCCGGGGTGCAGCGGCGGCTGCGCATCGGCTACAACCGGGCCGCGCGCCTGATCGAGGAGATGGAAAAGTCCGGCGTGGTCGGACCGCTGCAGCCTAACGGGAGTCGCGAGGTGCTGGCGCCACCTCCGCCGCCCGCCGACTAGCGCCACGCGTACGAGATAGTGAATGAAATCTGATTTCCTGATGTACTGTTTCCGCAGACTGCGACCGGCCGCGACCGTTGTCGGTGTGCTGTTTCTGGCAGCCACGGCCCATGCGTCCGCGGTCTCCAGCCTCAACCGTTTCTACCGTGACGTTCATACCTACCGGGCCAAGTTTGACCAGGTGGTGCTGGATGAGGCGCTCAATCCGATCCAGGAATCGTCCGGGACACTGTGGATCGAGCGTCCCGGAAAATTCCGCTGGAACTACGTGCTGCCGTACCGCCAGCTGATTGTCGGCGACGGAAAAAAAATCTGGGTGTACGACAAGGGGCTGCAGCAGGTCACGGTGCGGCGCATGGCCGGTGGCCTGGGCAACACACCGGCAATACTCCTGGCCGGCGACCGCAACCTTGCGGCCAATTTCAAAATCCAGGACATGGGCCGCCAGGGCAGGCTCGACTGGGTCAGCATGCGTCCGAAGGTGCACGACGGGGGTTTCCGTGATATCCGTATCGGATTCAGAGGAAACCAGGTGCGCTCGCTGGTGATGGTCGACAGTTTCGGCCAGACAACCCGTATCACGCTGACCGATATCCGCGAGAACAGGCCGATCAATCCGGCCCGCTTCCGCTTTACGCCCCCCAAAGGCGTGGACGTGGTTGGCGAGTGACGGTTGCCACGAACGGCGCTGATCGCAGCCGGGGCGCTCCGGCGGACGCGCCGCTCGCGGACCGCATGCGTCCTGCGCGCCTCGAGGATTTCGCGGGTCAGTCCCATCTGCTGGATCCCGGCAAGCCCCTGCGGCGGGCGATCGAGTCACATAGTCCGCACTCCATGATCCTGTGGGGTCCTCCAGGCACGGGGAAGACCACACTGGCGCGCCTGATTGCTTCCTGCAGCGGATCACACTTCATCGGCCTGTCGGCCGTCTTCGCCGGAGTCAAGGACATTCGCGCCGCGGTCGACGAGGCCTCGCGCCTGCGACACGACGCCGGCCGGGGCACGGTGCTGTTCGTTGATGAGGTTCACCGGTTCAACAAGGCGCAGCAGGACGGGTTTCTGCCCTACGTGGAGAACGGCACGCTGACTTTCATTGGTGCCACGACGGAGAATCCTTCATTCGAACTCAACAAGGCGCTGCTGTCGCGCGCCCGGGTCTATGTACTCAGGGCGTTGCAGGCGGGAGACATCCGCCGGCTCATCGACCGCGCTCTGCAAGACTGCGAGCACGGGTTGGGGCGGCTCGAGATCGACCTGCCGGAGTCGCTGCGTGATCTGTTGAGTACCGCCGCCGATGGCGACGCACGCCGCGCCCTGAACCTGCTGGAGCTGGCTGCTGACCTGGCAGAGAACCGGGACGGCCGCCTGGTGGTGACAGAGGCGACCGTGCGCGATCTGATCAGTGGCGGCGTACGTCGTTTCGACAAAGGCGGGGAAGTCTTCTACGACCAGATTTCGGCGCTGCACAAATCGGTGCGTGGCTCCTCGCCGGACGCGGCGTTGTACTGGCTGGCGCGCATGCTGGACGGCGGCTGCGATCCGCTGTATGTCGCGCGCCGGGTCGTGCGCATGGCCAGCGAGGACATCGGCAATGCCGATCCGCGCGGACTGCAGCTGGCGCTCAACGCGTGGGACGTGCAGGAGCGGCTGGGCAGTCCGGAAGGGGAGCTTGCCATCGCCCAGGCGGTTGTTTATCTCGCCTGTGCGCCCAAGAGCAACGCCGTGTACGCGGCGCTCAATGCAGCGCGCGAAGAGGTGCGTGCCACCGGTTCGCTGGAGGTGCCGCTGCACCTGCGCAATGCGCCGACCGGCCTGATGAAAGATCTCGGTTACGGGGAACGCTACCGCTACGCGCACGATGAGCCGGAGGGTTATGCCGCAGGCGAGAACTACCTCCCGGATCAGCTCGCAGGCAGGCGCTATTATTTTCCGGTGGAGCGCGGTCTCGAACAAAAGATCGCCGAGAAGCTTGCGCGGTTGCGCGAGCTGGACGAACGCGAGGGGAAGTGACGCGGGTCCGGGGTCAGGCGGCAGTCTCGGCGCTGTAACGCGCCAGCAGACCGGTGCGGGATGCATAGCGGTAGACGCGCACGAAGAAGATGCCCGCAAGCATGATATACAGCAGCGCCAGCAGTCCGCCCCACAGCAGCGTGATCCCCGAGAAACGTTCCCCGAGAACGATGGTCCGCATGCCCTCAAACACATAGGAAGGCGGCAGGGCACGGGCGATCATGCGCATCCATGTGGGCAGGGTCTTCAGGGGATAGAAGACTCCGACGAACGGAGACAGCAGCGCGGGTACCGGCCATACCAGCCACTCCGATGCCGGTCCCAGACGCAGCACCACGGCGCAGGCAAAGATACCAAGCGCGATGCCGAACAGAAACAGCACCAGCAGAAAAGCCGTCAGCATCAGCCCATAGGTCAGGAAGGACAGCCGGAATACCAGCATCGCCAGAAACATCATCACTGCCAGGCCTACCAGGCTGGTCATCACGCTCGTCAGCACAAGACCGGCCACGTATTCCGAAATCCGCATCGGAGTTGCAAAGATGTTGATGAAATTCCGGGACCAGACATCTTCGAGGAACGCCGTGGTAATTCCGAGCATGACGCGGCCGAAAAAATCCCACAGCAGCACCGCGCCGAGCAGGGTATAGACAAAGTTGAATCCAGGTGCGGCGATGCCGTTGAGATATTTGGTTATGAAGCCCCACAGCACGATGTCGATGGCCACCCACACGAACAGCGGTAGCACGCGCGCCGGACTCCCGCGCATCAGGTAGAACTGGCGCAACATGATCGCGGCGGTGCGGTTGAAGCGCATGGTGTCTACTCCAGGGAGAGCGTGAGCGGCTCGCGCGCGACAGCGATGAAGAGCTCTTCGAGCGTGGCCTTTCCGTGTTCACGCGGCAGCGTTTTCGGGTCGCCTTCCAGCAGGATATGGCCGTGCGACAGGAACAGGGCCCGGTCACAGACATCCTGCACTTCATACATGTTGTGCGAGGTCCAGAGCACGCCCACGCCATCACGCGCCGTGAGTTCGCGGATGATGGCGCGAATCTCGCGTGCCGCGGACGGGTCGAGCGACGCCGTCGGTTCGTCCAGCAGCAGCAGGTGCGGGCGGTTGAGAAGGGCCTTCGCCAGCTGCACCCGTGTCTGCTCTCCGGAGGACAGCAGTCCGCATTTCACGTTGCGAAAGGTTTTCAGATCAAATTGCACCAGCAGCTCGGCGATGCGATCCGACAGCTGCCGGACGTCGTAGATCATGCCGAAGAACCGCAGGTTCTGCTCCACGGTGAGATTCCCTGGAAGGGTTGCATAGACCGCGGTGAAGTTGGTGCAGGCGAGTGCGCGCGAGCGGTCGGTGGTGACGTCGCGGCCTTCGATGCGGATCGAACCGCTGGTTGGCTCGAGTACGCCCAGGATCATGTTGATGGTCGTGGTCTTGCCGGCCCCATTCGGCCCCAATAGACCGACGATCTCATTACGCCCCACCCGAAAGGTGATGCCGGCCACGGCCAGTGCAGCGCCGTAGCGTTTGTATAGGGCCTCAACCGCCAGTACCGTGTCCACCTGTATCCCGTCGCCGCCCGATGTGCGGCTATCATAGCACTATCGGCGTGGCATACGGTTTGCCGGGTGTGCGGTCAGCGGTCGGCGCACTCGCACTGGGCATGCCAGTATACGATATGGCCAGGTGGTACGAGAGGCTGGATGGCAGAAACCGCCGCTTCCGCGATCGCCGGTTCATCGAAGAATTCGATCACCAGCGGCAGACGCGCCGTAAGCCGCAGGAGATCGGCGGAATGGACCTCGCCCTTGCTGCCGAAACCGGCGATGCCGCGGAACACCGTGACCCCGTGCACACGGTGCTGATCGTGGAGCAGTTTGAATATTTCCTCCAGCAGCGTCTTGTGGTGTCCGTGATCGGCTTCGCTGATGTAGATGCGCACCATCAGTATGTCCTTCTGCATAGGGCGTTCCCCCCTTATTTAGTAGCTGCGGGCCAGGTAGGCACCGCCGAAAACCGCCGTGAGCCCGAGCGCGATCGACAACGTCACGTAGACCACGGCCTTGAGCGTCTCACCCTGCTCGGCGAGCAGCAGCGTTTCCATGGAGAAGGTGGAAAAGGTGGTAAAGCCACCCAGCCCCCCCGTGAGGATCCCGGCCCGCACCGCCGGCGAGATCGACACGCGGTCCAGGGTGGCGATGAACAGAAAGCCCATGAGAAATGATCCAAGGACATTGATGCACAGAGTTGCCGTCGGGAACGCACGTCCGAACAGGGCCTGTACGATGTCGGTCATCGCATAACGGGCCCAGCAACCCAGGGTGCCGCCTATGGCGATCGCAAGATATGTCCACATTCAGTGTGTGCTCCTGGTGTTGGGTTAACGTAACGGTAGGATCGGGTCGACGCAAGCGGCAATCGTGACAGGTGGCGGGGCACCGCAGCACCATGAATATGGGTCTGCAGGGTCCGGAGCAAACTGCCCGATGCGGCACAGTGGCGGCTGGTTGTCCCCGGCAAACGGGGTATAAGGTTTCATGAGGACTGCTCCTTCCTGAATATCTGCAACATATTTCCGGAAGGAGGGCGGGGGGCTGATGCCGGGATTTGCTCTGATCCCGGATAACTGCCTACCGCTTCCCGTCTTCCGATGGGAAATCCGTAGGCATCATCAGCCGGGTGGCGGTTATTGGGAGGTATGCCATCTCCCACAACGTTGGAGCGTGAGTCTAGAGCAAGGGCAGCGCCCGCGCAACCGCGGATGCCGGTCCAGCCTCCCCCGATCCGGATGGTCCGGAACCGGTTGGATGCCACGGTATCATGAGCCGCCGCCCCGTTAATGCTGGTGATGGGCAATTGGTAGTAATATGTCGCGGCCTAATTCTGCCTGACTTCTTTCCGCCATAGCCCACACCGAACGGGGGATTCATGCTTGACCCGCGCCTTCTGCGCAACGATCTGGAACATACCGCAAAACAGCTTGCACGCCGCGGCTACGTGCTGGATACGACCGCGATTGCGGGGTTGGAGGAACGGCGCAAGCGGGTGCAGGCGCAGACCCAGCAATACCAGAGCGAACGCAACGCCCGCTCCAAAGCGATTGGTCAGGCTAAGGCGCGGGGGGAGGATGCCAGCGCCCTGATGGCCGAAGTGGCCGGACTCGGCACCCGCCTGGCGGAGGCCGAGGCGGAGCTCCAGTCCGTGCAGGCCGAGCTGAACGCGATCGCCCTGGACGTTCCGAACATTCCGCAGCCGGATGTGCCGGACGGGCGCGATGAACGCGATAATGTCGAACTGCGCCGATGGGCGGAGCCGCGGACGTTCGATTTCGAGCCGCGCGACCACGTGGATCTCGGGGCGCATCTGGGCCTTATGGATTTCGAGGCGGCTGCCAGGATCGCGGGCGCGCGGTTTGTCGTGATGCATGGAGCGCTTGCGCGCCTGCAGCGCGCGCTGATCCAGTTCATGATTGATCTGCATGTGCGCGAGCACGGCTACCGCGAGACCTACGTGCCGTATCTCGTCAACGCCGACAGCCTGAGGGGTACCGGACAGCTCCCGAAATTCGAGGCTGATCTGTTCGCGCTCAAGGGTGATCCGGGGTACTACCTCATCCCCACGGCAGAGGTTCCGGTTACGAATCTCGTGCGGGATACGATCCAGTCGGCAGAATCGCTTCCGCTGAAATACGTCTGTCACACGCCCTGTTTCCGCAGCGAGGCCGGATCCTATGGGAAGGACACGCGCGGAATGATCCGTCAACACCAGTTCGAGAAAGTGGAACTTGTTCAGGTCGTCCGCCCGCAGGATTCCCGTGAGGCGCACGAACAGCTTACCGGTCATGCGGAAACGGTGCTGCAGCGTCTGGGTCTTCCCTATCGCGTGGTGGCGCTGTGCGCAGGCGACATGGGCTTTTCGGCGGCCAGGACCTACGACCTGGAAGTCTGGCTGCCCAGCCAGCGCAAATACCGCGAGATCTCCTCGTGCAGCAATTTCGAGGATTTCCAGGCGCGGCGTTTGCAAGCGCGCTGGCGCAGTCCCGATACCGGAAAACCGGAATTGGTGCACACCCTGAACGGGTCGGGCCTGGCGATCGGCCGTACTCTGGTCGCGGTGATGGAAAATTTCCAGCAGCGCGATGGGACCATTGAGGTTCCGCAGCCGCTGCAGTCCTATCTCGGCGGACTGGAGACGATTCGATTGGAACACCGGTGATGGATGGACGATCGAATGTGACGGCGTAGTCGGTGTGAACGGCCCGCATCATGGGCGAATTGCGCTTCGAGCAGGATGGTTCTGCAGAAATGGCCACAGAGCCAATCCAGACTGTCCGGCATCAACATAACCCCTTGTTTTCACACGATTCTAATTCCGAGTCCGAAACAGCCGTTGAGCGGGCGACGAAAGGTATGCAATAATCTTTTCAAAATTAACGAATTAAGTGGCGGGAAGCCAAGGCGCCGTGGGGACAGTCCAGCAACGGACTACCTGATGCCGTTCCGGGAGACGGTATAAATGGTCGGACAAACGGTCGACCCGTGCGGTGGCCGGAGAGGGTGCACAGAGCGGATAAGATTTGGTGCTGCGCGTCCGGCTGGCCACAGTGGCCGGGACAGGCGGTATCTGCGGGTTCTTCGCCCTGAATAGGGGCAAAGAGTTCTTCATCCGCACATCCCTTCTGGGACCGGAATTCGATCGGGCACCCGCGTCAATGATGGTGTGGAGCTTTTGGGGTGTCCCTCGGGGTGATCACCGATGGCACGTCACGGGCGGTGCCAAGCCGTTAGGAGATAACAACCATGACTGTTCAGGATGAACTACGAAATATGTCGGGGTCGGCAACAATGAACAAAAACCTGTACCGGAACACAACACGATTCCGCTGGCCGTATCTGGCGCTGGCGGT
Source organism: Pseudomonadota bacterium (assembly GCA_021785515.1). GTDB lineage: Bacteria > Pseudomonadota > Gammaproteobacteria > Acidiferrobacterales > UBA6901 > JAJYCY01. The sequence goes on from JAJYEX010000004.1 coordinate 206,550, forward strand.
TCTGGCAGCTGCGGGAGTGGCCGCGACACCGGTGGCCGAGGCGAGCTCGGTGCCGATTACCCTTACGCCCTTCGGGACGGTGGGTGCCGGCGCGGGCGTCAATGAATACTGGGCGCAGGTGAGCAGCACCTGGCAGGGTCCGAGCTATAACGCAAGCGAGAGCACCGACACCGAGCTCGACGGCATCTCGTCGATCGCGGACGCGAACGCGGCCCTGCAGCTTACCCCAGGCCAGTCCGGTTATATCCAGAGCGTCTCAGGGGTGTATGCAGGTCCGATCAACTACGCGAACGAGATGTTTAATACGGACCCGAATTCCCAGCCGCAGTATGGTACCGGCACGCTGCCACCGCTGTTCAACGCCAGCACCGCTGCGGCCACCGAGATCGACTACGCGGGGCGCATGTGGGGTTACCTATACGTTCCCAGGGCCGGTCAGTACAATTTCGGCGTGCTTGCGGATGACGGATTCACCTTTACCCTGAGCGGGGCCAATGGGAACGGGGAGAGCATGAGCCTCGATGGGCTCAATCCACGTACCTACACCTACTTCAATCAGAACCTCAATTTGGCGGCTGGTCTCTATCAGTACGATCTCATGGGCTATAACCGGCTTCAGGATGGGGTCGTGCGCCTGTTGATGGGTTCCGCTACCGGAACCTGGGATCCGACGATGATTCCGGGCGGGGATTTCTACACCAGCGTGGCGGCGGTACCGCTGCCGGCGAGCCTGGGTCTCATGGGTTTCGGGTTCGCGGCGCTTCTCGGTGTCGCGGTGGTTACGTCCCGCAAGTCGCGGCAACGCACCCGGACGGTGTGAGTGGCAGTGCCGGGGTTGATTGTCGCCCATACGGGCGGCAACAAAGCCTTCCGCTGCAGGTCGACAGAGGCACAGTAAGAGAATAAGAATCGAAAGCGGTACCTGTCCGCATCGATCGGGATCCAGACGCAGAGCCACAAGTGGGTATTGCCGTAACCTGATTCGGCCAGATGCGATCGGTGTGCGCCGGACCGATCGTCTTGCGTGGCGTAAGTGTCCGGGGTTGGCGTAATCCGGGACTGAGCTGCGCAGCGCGACAGGGATCGAGCCCTAAGAGGAGACTTGGTGATGAGTGACGCCCCGATATCTGGCCGGCGAGGCACGATGCGTGTTGCGTGACAGGTTGCACCCGCTCTGGCGCCAGATTGCGCACGCAGTGCTGCTGCTGGCGGGCTGGGCGGTATTTTTCGGCTTCTGGTGGAAGGTTCTGCGAAGGCCGGTGTCGTTCGACCCGCTGTTCGTGGTGATCCCGCTCATCATCATTGTCGTACCGACAGTCACATTCTACTGGATCCTGCACAACGTGCACCTTTACCGGCGGCGCGATGCGCGGCGCAGCGCCGCGGGGGCACCGGAACGCTACGATCGGGACTGGTACGGCAGACAGGTAATGGCGGACTGGGAGAAGCTGCGTGGCGCGCACGATATTGTCGTTGAGGTGACCGGAGACAACAAACGCTACGAGGCCCTGGAATAAGGGCTGGATCGCGGATCCCAGACACAATGATCGAGAAAAACGCCGCCATAACCAGAAAATGAGCATCATTGTGCCCATGCTCGGTGCGATCGAGCACAGCGACGTCTACCTTATCGCGCTGATATTCTTTGCTCTCTATCCCATTCTTACCAGCGTGGTGTGGATTACCACGTCGCTGTTCTTCTGGTTCCGCCGCGAACAGGGCGAGCGGGCCAGGCCGTCGCTGCAGCACACCCCGTATGTCTCGGTCCTCATTCCGGCGTACAACGAGGAACCGCTCATCGGTCGTGCGCTGGACGCCGTGTGTGCCATGGATTATCCCGCATTCGAAGTGGTGGTGGTGGACGACGGCTCCACGGACGGCACGACGCGCGTTGTGCAGGAGTACGCGCGCCGTGGCAGGGTGCGGCTTATCCGCAAGCTTACCAACGAAGGCAAGGCGCTGGCGCTCAATGACGCGCTGCCCTGTCTCAATGGCGAAATCGTGCTGATTATGGACGCGGACGCCGAACCGCAGCCGCAGGTCCTCCACTACCTGGTGGGACACTTCGACAGTCCGCGTGTGGGGGCTGTGACGGGGAATCCACGGGTCGTGAACGTGAATTCCCTGCTTTGCCGCCTGCAGCTCATCGAATTCACGTCGATCGTCAGCCTGCTGCGCCGCTCGCAGCGCATATGGGGGCGCATTCTCACGGTCTCGGGCGTCGTTACGGCGTTTCGCAAGGCGGCGCTTTATGACGTGGGCCTGTTCAGTCCTGACATGCCGACAGAGGATATCGATGTGACCTGGAAGCTGCAGAAGCGCTTCTGGGATGTACGCTATGAACCGAATGCGGTGCTGCACATGCGGGTGCCAAGCGATGTGCGCTCGCTGGTGAAGCAGCGTCTGCGCTGGGCGCGTGGATTGATGCAGGTTCTGCGGCGGCACCATGATGTCATGCTGCACTGGCGTTTCCGTCGCCTGTGGCCGGTGTTCATCGAGTCGGTACTCTCGACGCTCTGGGCAGTCTGTTTTGTGTTGCTGACCCTGGTGTGGATCGTTTCCTACAGCATGGGTCTGCCTCCGGCCGGCGCCTATCCCATCCCCAACCTCTGGGGCATGCTGATTGCCAGCTTCTGCCTGGTGCAGCTGCTGGCAGGGACCCTGGTCGACTGGCGCTACGATCGCGAGACCATCCGGTACTACCCCTACGCAGTGTTCTATCCGATTGTCTACTGGATGATCATGTCTCTGTCCACCGTTATTGCGCTGCCGGCGCTGTTGCGGCGGCCGGTGCGTCGGGGTGTGCGCTGGCATACGAAGCGCGACGAGGCGGGAGTGTAGACGGCATGCGGCTCAGGGTCAGCGCGTTGCTGCTCTGCGGTCTCGTCCTGATATGGGCGCAGGGGGCGATGGCGGGCGACCTGCAGCAGGCCCGCCTGCTCGTGCAGCAGCACCACTATGCACGTGCCCTTCGGGTCTACGCACCGCTGCTGCGCCAGAAGCCCAATGACCCGAACCTCCTGATCGAGGTGGCACGCGTCAACGGCTGGGTGAATCACCATGCCCGGGCCATCGCGCTCTATGAGCGTGTAGTGCGCGTGGCACCGGCACGGCGCGACGACGTGGCCCTGCCGCTCGCCTGGCAGTTCGTGTGGTCCAACCAGCCGGCGCAGGCCGTACCGTATTTCCAGGCCTACCTGCGGCGCCATCCGCATCATCCGCATGCATGGCTCGGGCTGGCGGGGGCGCTTGCCGCCTCCGGAAAACCACAGGCCTCGGTCTCCGCCTATGATCAGGCGCTTGCCATCATGCCGAAAAACTCAGACGCGCTGCTCGGCAAGGCCCGCCTGCTCGTGCAGCAGCACCACTATGCACGTGCCCTTCGGGTCTACGCACCGCTGCTGCGCCAGAAGCCCAATGACCCGAACCTCCTGATCGAGGTGGCACGCGTCAACGGCTGGGTGAATCACCATGCCCGGGCCATCGCGCTCTATGAGCGTGTAGTGCGCGTGGCACCGGCACGGCGCGACGACGTGGCCCTGCCGCTCGCCTGGCAGTTCGTGTGGTCCAACCAGCCGGCGCAGGCCGTACCGTATTTCCAGGCCTACCTGCGGCGCCATCCGCATCATCCGCATGCATGGCTCGGGCTGGCGGGGGCGGTGGCGGACGAGGGGCACCAGCAACAGGCGCTGGCGGTGTTCCGCAAGGCGATAGCGGCAAACCCGGCAGACCTGAGGCTACGCAATGGCCAGGCCAGGACTCTGCTGCGCGCCGGTGATTATGCGGCCGCGAAGCGGTGCTACGAGGCGGTATTGCGCAAACATCCGGGCGATTTCTCGGCCCGTGTGGGGCTTGCCGAGATTCTTAACTGGACCGACCATAACCGCGCCGCAGCCGGGGCTTACGAGAGCCTGCTTGCCGAACGGCCTGCTGACCGCAGCCTGCGCCATGATCTGGCTACCGCCCAGTACTGGTCGGGCTTTGACGCGCAGGCGCTTCACACCTTGCGCGGTCTGCATGATCCGTCGGATGAGCGGCTGCGCCATAACATCGAACGCGATTACGCGCCCTGGGTCTCCGCGACCCTCGGGGTGTCTAACGACACGGACAACCTGACCATCGTCTCCGGCACCGTCGACGGCGCCTATCGGATCAATTCCACAGACTGGCTGGGGGCGACCTATCGAAACGGGTACATGCACGAGGATAACGCCGCCCTCGGCGTGTCCGGGGCGTTGAACTTCAACGAAGGCTGGATCAGGGCCGGCACGCGCGCCGGTGATATCCGTAGCCGTTTCGGGACAGTATGGCCCGGAGTAGCCATCGGCGTGCGCGACTTCGGCGGCTGGGACACGTTCGCATGGAAGGCCAACGCCAAGTGGTTTCCCGCGGATTTGTGGCGGGTCGATGTCTATGGCGGGAACGAGGTGATAGAGAACCTGCCATCCATCAAGAACCGCGTGACCTTCACCTCGGTGGGCGGTGGCGTGCATTACCAGTTTCTGCCGCGCGTCAACGCGGGACTCTCAGCCGGCGCCGGAAGCTTCAGCGATCGCTTCGGGGACAGCAACCACCGCGACCGCTACGATGCCCAGCTGGTGGGCGTGCTCCACACCCATCCCCGCATCACCGCGATGTGGAATTTTCTGTATCTCACGGACAGCAATCCCAACGTGTATGTCGGCTATTACAATCCGGCGAGCTACTGGGAGAACCGCTTTGGCCTGGGGTATGACAAGAACTGGAAGCGCTGGTCATTTTCTGCGCACGGCGGCCTGGGGAAGATCTGGCAGAGCGATCCCGGAATGTACAACAATCTCTATTTCTTCCGGCTCGTGCTTGCGCGTGGCGTAGGTGCCAATGGCGAGCTGCGTCTGGTGGCGGGACGGTCGGATTCGAGGATCCAGGCCAGTAGCGCGGGCAGTGGTTATGCGCGCAGTTACGCGAGCCTGAGTTATATCTATCACGCCTATTGATGCCGGCGGCTACGGTGCTGGCCGCGTATTCCCTGTTTCCGGTACGCGGGGCCCGCAAACGGACCCCACGCAAGCTTCACTGGATCTGCACCGGCACCGAGTCGGTAAGGCAGTAATTGCCCGCTGCATTGCAGGCCTGAAGCACGATATAGGCGTTGGCGGGGACGCCGGCCGCCAGAAAATATGCCAGATTCTGGACCGCGTAAGGCCCGGCCGGATCCGAACATTGCATGTTGTCGGAATTGTCAAAGGTGCAGCTCAGCGTATCGGTGGTGTGACAGACATCGGATGCCGACTGTTTTCCGCAGCCACTCGCGAGCACAATGTTCGTATTGGGATCAAACACAGGGCTGCTGTTAAGGGCGACGGTGGCAGTGTAGATGTTGCCGGTGATATCCCAGCTGATCGTAAATTGGCCATTGTTGACACCGGGATTGATGGGCACCACGCCTTGGGAGGCGGCGGAAGTTCCAGTGACGCTGAATCCGGAGATGACGATCGGATTGTCAGCCCTGGGACTGCAGCCGACCAGTCCGGCTACTGCCGACAGTATCATCGCCCAGGCCAGCCGGCCTCCCCGGTGATGCATGGTGCGCCCCCTGTTTTGTGACGTCATCAATGTCCGGTCAGTCCGGATCGTCTGGTTTATGGTGCCGTGCACCCCGTTTCGCCGCGTCACTATCCTCCACAAAGCGGGGGCAAGGCGCAAGGAGCCAGCCAAGGCCGGTTCCGGAACCGGTATTGATTATTGGTTGCCTCGGGGCGCTATAACCCCGAAGTCACGGTCGGAATGATTTGCAAATCAATGCCGTTTTAGACGAGAAATAGCCGTTTTAAGAATGATTTTAAAGGAAAATTTCCGCGGACCTTGCAGTCTGGTCTGCTAAACTCAAAAAGGGGAGAGGCGCACATCATTAACGGACCATCTGCCGGCCTAGGGGTCAGGATAGGGGCCGCGCTGTTTAGGATCAGCTTCGGAAACCGAACGTCCATCCTCATCTTAACCTCGAACCGGCGGCAGTTTCTTATGCGACGGCGGCTGGATGCGCAACGCCGTCTGGCGTGTCCAGTATGGTCGCAATGGTGGTGACGATACCCCATAGGGGGAGGCAGTTGGGCCAGCGTTGAATGGCCAGTTTCATGCCACTGTTCTGAAAATGTTGCGCTTCCCATGACCAGACCTTGGATGATATGTCGGTTGTCGGGGACTGGCGCGCACAGGCTATTTAAGGAAGGCGGCCATATCGGCTGGGCAGGACGGTAAACCTAGCCCTGGGACTTGGCATATTCGGAGGATGCATTGACGTGACCGGTGTACCCGATTTCCGGCGGGTCCGGTCGCGACGATCCTAAAATGTGACTAACCGCTTCGCCGTGCCGGGGGGCCTCTTGGCCTTGGGAACGCAGAGCATGTTGCAAGGGTTAAGTAATTTCGGGGGGCAGGCTTGAACGCTTATTCGGACGATCATCTCAATTTGGCGCTCAACGATATTAATGTGCTTGATGCCAGCCCCTCATCCGGGGAGGTGCGGGCAGCCTGGATCGTCATGAGTGTGCTGTTGGCAGCCTGCCTGATCACCGTTCCTTTTGCTACACGGCAATGGCCGGTGTCGCACGTGCTGGACACGGCGGCTGGTATTGCCTCATTTGCGGAAATTACCACCGGCGCCCTGCTGCTCACGCAGGCGGTGTTGCTGCGTCAGAGCGCGGGACTGGCGCTGGGGCTTGGCTATCTGCTGGGCGGCATGGTGATCATCGTTAACCTGCTCTGCACAGCGAGTCCAGCCACTCATTTATGGCTGCTGCGCCTTTGGCACGGAGTGTTTGTGCTGGGCGTGCTGTCCTATGCCGTGCTAAATACCCGCCACGATCCCCAGTTCAGTCCGGACCGGTTCAAGGATCATGTGCGCATCGCGATCGGGAGCGGGGTGCTGTTCATGGCGATGATGGTTCTTTATCTGGTTTTTAGGCCATTTCCGCTGCCGGCAATCCTGCACGGGATGAATTACGCCACCCGGCCCAATATCGTGGTCAACGCGATACAGCTGGTGGTAATTGTCGGCGCGTGGCTGCTGTTGTTAACGGCGCGCCACAAGACAGTGCTGTCGGTGTGGATGGGAGTGGTCGCCTGCGCGGTGGCCATCGATATCGTACTGTTTGTTCTCGGAACGACGGCGGTCAGCGTCGGTCTGGACGTTTCCAAGCTGAATAACTTTATTGCGGCCACGCTGATCTTCAGCGTTCTGTTCTACCGGTACATCCGCATCCAGTCGGAACTATACAAGCACCGGGCCGAGCTGATAAACGTCAACCGTCGCCTGACCGAGATGGCGTTGACCGACACGCTGACCGGCCTGCCTAACCGGGCGGCCCTGGAACAGACCCTGGACAATGCATTGGCCAGGGCGGGTCGCGCCAACGCAAAACTTGCCGTCTGCATGATAGATCTCGATGATTTCAAGCTGGTCAATGACGGACACGGACATCAAATCGGGGATCAGTTGCTGAGCGCGTTTGGGGATCGGGTGTCCGGCGTATTGCGCAAAGGCGAACATTTCGGTCGCATGGGGGGTGACGAATTCGTGCTGGTGCTGGAAGGACTGGAGCGATCGGAGCAGGTGTCCGCTGTGATGAAACGGGTGGCCGACGCGCTGTCGGCACCATTCGTACTCTCGCCGGGCCTCGCTCTGCACGTCAGGGTCAGCATCGGTGTTGCGCTTTATCCCAATTTCAGGAACGGGAGCGACCTGATGCGCGCAGCGGATCAGGCTCTGTACCGGAGCAAGGCGAAAAAGGGAAGCAGAGACCGGAATTGGACCGTGGGTGGCGCGGGCAGTTATGGAGAAGGGGAGTGCGTCGCGACCTAGCGGCGGGTCCAGGCAGAATTGGACCCGCATGGAATGTTAGCCCGCTTCAGCCGAAGCAACCGCCGCTATGAGATCGCGGGCAGTTCCGCGGCTGCCGGAGGTTTTTCCGGAAGGCGTGCCTGCCGTTCTCCGTCGCGGCGGGCGGTCGGAAGAAGAATCCCTTTTTAGATGCTACCGTCTGCGGCCGGCAAAGACGCCCATAAGCTGGAGGAGGCTCATGAATAAATTGAAGATGGCCACGTACAGGCCCACGGCAGCCATTATGTAGTTCGTCTCGCCACCATGGATCATCGCGCTCGTCTGATAGAGGATGTAGCCGCACATGAGCAGCACGAACATGGAGGATACGGCCAGCGCCAATCCCGGAATATGAAGAAAGAGGTTGGCAATGGAGGCGATGAAGGCGATCAGAATCCCCGCCATGATGAACCCGCCCATGTAGCTAAAATCCTTGCGCGTGCTGAAGGCGTACGCCGACAGGCCCAGAAAGATGGCACCAGTGCTGCCAGCTGCATAGAGCACCAGTTCGCTGCCATTGCTGAAATTCGCAATGTAGAAGTTCAGTATGGGGCCGAGCGTGTAGCCCATGAAGCCGGTCAGCGCGAAAATGGACAGAATTCCCCATGCGCTGTTGCGCAATCTCTGAGTCAGGAAAAGCAGGCCAAAATAGCCAACTAGAACCAGCAGGGGGCTGACCGGGCCCGCATGACTCAGCATCGCAAAACCCGCGCTCGCCGCACTGAATATCAGGGTCAGCGACAGCAGGATGTAGGTATTGCGGATTACGCTGTTGGTTGCCAGGGCCTGGCCATATGCTGCCTGGGTTCGGGCTGAGGGGAGATTCTGGTTCATGAATAGTTCTCTCGCAAATAATTCAGAGCAACGACCGTTGCCTGCATAGTCCAAAAATAGCGCTTCTGCGTCTACTATGACCGCGCCAACTTGGAAATGGTTCATTAGCATACTGGACTGTGCTGGAGACGCAAGGGCAGGGCGGGGTCGCCACAGAAGGATGCATGGGTTATGCTTTGGCCGCGGGCCGGTGTTGGGCCGCTTAGATTTGCCGGATTCCAGCCCGGAGGCGTGGCAGAGTGGTTGAATGCAGCTGACTTGAAATCAGCCGTACCTTTACGGGTACCGTGGGTTCGAATCCTACCGCCTCCGCCAAATCAATAGCTTAGAGCTTGTCAAACCGGCGCTGAAGATCCAGAAAACTGAGTTGAAGTTTCATGTTTCATTCTAACATCTATGGTCGGCACAATGAGCGTCAAATGGGCAATTTTTCGAGGTGCCCTTAAGCGTCAGTCGATCCGGGGTGCGGCCGCGTTGAGCTACGCGCTTTGCGCACCTTCGCGTATTTGCCACGCGCGTCCTGAGTCCGCTCGACAATCTGTGGCCAGCGTTTCTCCTTGAAATCGCGTGATGGGAAAAGCTCGTACGGAATCGCCCGCAGAACGTCGATACCTCGCTCCAAATAAACCTCTTTGGCGGTGTCCTCGATGGCAAGGTCGGCCACGACTTCGGCAATATTAAGCGCAGTACGTTGATTGTCTTGCTTTAGCTCCGCGGCAATCTGTTGATTGACAATGTGAACACAGGCCTCTAATTGACCGAAGCTGTGATTATTGCGGTAGTTCGGAAACGCCAGGTTCGCAAGCCGGCTTTGAAGACACAGAAGGGGATGCATGACAGACAAGCGCAGCCCGTGCCATTCCACGGTGACAGCCGTCTTAATTACATCTCGGTGACTCACGCCATGCACAGACCCGAGGAAGTCAATGCGAATATCTTTACCGGCCGCATTCTTGAAATGGATGAGACCTGTATTCGGGGTGTGATCGTCCATGGTTGGGATCGCCGCCTTGGCGCCAAGACGCTGCTCGGCATCAAAAACCTCCGAGCGGCCAGCAAGAAAATCCACATCACAGCTTGTAATTGGTCCGTGCGTTTTGAGGTAATCGTCCTTGTTGGCGAAATAGTCGCCCCAGAAGCTTACTGCCTGACCACCTACAAGAATGAGGTTGTTGATACCATCGAGACGCGCAAGCACCTCGTGCGTTTCATCGAGGCCGAGCGGGTCGTCTGAGCGATCAGGTTTTCGTGTCATACCACAGCTCCGCATCCCAGCTGTGCACGATCCGTGCGGAGGCAGCATCCTTAATGAAGCGGGTCGCCTCCTTGGCGTCCTCTATGCTCAGCGTGCCATCAGCAATCGCATGCCGCAGCGCCTCGCGATCCCTTGCTTTTTCCTGCTGGCGGGCCTCAAACACGTTCTGTGGGCGAGAGGGCGCCTGTCGGGCAGGCCGCACTCTGTCATGCCGGCGCCGCGGTCTGACAAACAGGGTTTTGTGATCAATCTGGTCGCGCAGATTATCTGCCGGCACGAGCGCCACTTTAAGGCCAACCTGAGCGGCCAACCGGTCGAGATCGCTCACCCATGCATCGCCGCGGCGTTTCATGCGGCTTAATTCTTCTGCCCGCAGTGATGTCAGGCGCGCGAGATCTTTCTGTTTGAGACCACGCGCGGCAGCGGACTCTAGGATGCGGTCGAGAAGTTGTTTTGGAAGGGTGCCCGAAGTTCGGGACAGAAAGCACGTCGGGGCCATGGAAAAAATCCTATTTGAATTGACGATTATGTCAATATATATGGTAAATAGACAAATATGTCAATATATTGCCCAATCCGGCCTCGATGATAACTAGTGTAATGTCCCCGAAATGACTTTACAGAGCACGTTTTCTGCCCCTCGGGAGGGTCGATCCGGGGTTGAGCTGCTCCATTTTAGCCCGCGTTCTGCCTGTTTTCTCGATCATCTCCTCCACCGTCGCCGTCCAGATGAAAGGCTTGGGGTCCTCGTTCGCTGCGCGCCAGGGAAAGCGAAGCGAGGGCGCGTAGTCCGTATATGGTCTCCTCCCGGTTTGCAAGGCCTTGTGCGTTCAATGACAGGGACAGGATTGCTGCCGTATATCCGGCCTCGATATGAAGGGACTTCGCCCTTCGGGCCACGATGCAATGCGCGCGTATCGTCCTCATCGCGGGATCGGCCTGAAAGGACGTTCGGACTACGGAGGTTTTCGATACGCCGGTCTGACCTGTGTGTCATCTCTTTCACCAAGCCTTCGCAATCATCGGTAAGTTGAACTCTTTATACTGCGAGATCGGTATGGTTGATGCCCTTATTGATCCATTATGCCGATCGATAGACGCTCCCTTGATTGAGCACCGCCCAGCCGATGCGGGTGAGTTTGTTGGCGAGCGCCACGGTCGCTTTGTTCATGCCGCGCGTTTCCCGCAGCCGGTTGACCCAGCGGCTTAAAGGGATCACTCTTGCGCTTCGCCGCCACCACCACCGAGCGCGCCCCGTGCACAAGCAAGCACCTGAGATAGCGCTCGCCGCGCTTGGCTGATGCCGAGGAGCACCGGTTTGCCACCGCTTGAGTGCTGCCGGGGCGTGAGCCCCACGGTCGCGGAGGCGTCCCGACCCCGGCGGTACTGACTCCCATCGCCCATGACGGCGGCGAAGGCGCTCCCGCGCGATCGGCCCAAACCCAGGGATCGTCTGCAGGCGCTGCACGCGCGTCGTCTGCGGCGGCGGCGACGTGAAGTTCATCGGTCAGCGCCTCGATGTGGACGTCGAGCTCCGCGAGCTGCTCCCGCCCCATGGCGAGCAGCCGGCGCAGCCGATCGCTCAGGCCGTTCTCTCCGTCCTCGATAAGCGCCGGCAGCGCCCGACGGAACGTACTCACGCTCTTCGCCACCACTACTCCATATTCCGCGAGCAGCCCGCGCAGGCGGTTGACATGGGCCGTGCGTGCCCGGATCACCCCTTCTCGCAGCCGGTGCAGCGCCTGCAGATCCTGCTGTGCCGTGGTCTTCACCGCCACGAAGCGCATTGCGGGCACGCGCACGGCCTTAAGCAATGGCGCGGGCGTCGTTATAGTCGTTTTTCTGCCCGCGCAGATACGCCTTGACGTACTGGGGCGGGATCAGCTTTACCTCGTGGCCGAGCCGCGCGAACTCCCGGGCGAAGTGATGGGCGCTGCCACAGGCCTCAAGGCCAATGAAGCAGCGCGGCTTATTGGCGAAGTACTTCATGAGACCCCCGCGCGTGAGCCGCTTTTTCTCGATCTCCCGGCCCGGCGCATCTAGGACCACCAGGTGAAAGGTGTTTTTTGCCAAGTCCAGCCCCACGGTCGTCATATTCATCTTCGTCTCCTCCTGCTTTCCCGTTGATGGCGAGCAACATCATCCATTTTGGCGCATTCGATGCCGGTGAAGGAAGGCGGGAGGAGACCATCACATCGCGGGAGGCGTAGGGTCCGGGCGGGTGGCCAAAGGCCACCTGCAAGGACATTCGAAACGCCGTTGAGCCATTGCGTATCGAGCGTCTGGCATGCATCGGAAATGCATGCCGCTCGATGGGAAGGCGCGGCCGCGGCAGTGCCGAAGCGCATGCGCAGGCACAAAGAGTGCGCTTAAGACCTAAGTGCGCTAGGGAGACTGGGACGTCCTGATAATCATATAGCCGGCCTCCTCGCCGCACAGGCGCAGCCGAGGGTAAAGTCAAGGTGCTTTGAGATTCTGACCAACCCGAGGAGGCCGACATGAAGAAGTATGTCGGAATTGATCTGCATTCGAACAACAGCATGGTGGTGGTGAGTGACGAAGAGGATCGGGTGATCTTTCAAAAACGCATGGCCAACGATCTGAAACAGATCGAGCAGGCTCTGGCAGCGCACCGGGACGAGACCGTCGGAGTGGTGGTCGAGTCGACGTACAACTAACTGGTACTGGCTCGTCGATGGGCTGATGAGCGCCGGCTACCGGGTGCATCTGGCGAACCCCGCCGCCATGAAGAAGTACGAGGGCCTGAAGTACGGTGGCGATGAGGCCGACGCCGCGTACTTGGCCCAACTCCTGCGCCTTGGGCTCCTGCCCGAGGGGTGCGCGATGAACGTCCCCTGCGTGATCTCGCGCGCAAGCGCGCCATGCTCGTGCACGCCCGCGCCGCACAGATTCTCACCGTCGTAAATACCGTAGCACGCGAAACCGCCGCGCGGCTGAGCAGCCGCCAGGTACAGGCGTTGCAGGAGGAGGGCGTTGCGCGGCTCAATCTGCCGGCGGACGTGGCGCTCGCCGTCAACGCCCACCGAGCCGTCATCGCCGCCTTGAGCGCACAAATCGAGGCGATCAAGCAACGCCTGCGGACTCGCGTGCGGCTCTCACCCGACTATCGCGTGCTGACCTCGGTGCCCGGCATCGGCGAGGCGCTCGCCACCGTGATCCTGCTCGAGACCGGGGCGATCGGTCGCTTTAACGACGTCGGCCACTTCAGCTCCTATTGCCGCTGTGTTGGCAGCCGCTACGAGAGTAATGGGAAAAAGAAGGGCGAAGGCAACTCTCCAAGAACGGCAACAAGTACCTGGCCTGGGCCTTCGTCGAGGCCGCAAACTTCGCCCAGCGCTTCTGCCCGGAGGCGAAGCGCTTCTATGAACGCAAGCGCCGACAACGCAACAGCATCGTGGCGACCAAGGCCCTCGCGCACAAGCTTGCGCGCGCCTGTTACCACGTGCTGAAAACAAGGCAGCCCTTCGATGTGAAGCGCTGCTTTGCGTGAAACGGTTTGGCCAAAGGCCGGAGAGCCCGATTCGCGACTGGCTCTGAACCCTGTGTCCTGATTGGACGCCGCCTTTGCGCCACGGATTGCTGACGCAAGAGAGGATGTTGAATCGCCCAAGCACCGAGCCCGCAACGGACTGGCGCCGCCCGCATGGGTGGTGAGCCATCAACCCTGGTAGTACCCCTTGGACGGCTGCTTGGCACCAACGTTTCTCTGGGGCGGTATCGACCGCCAGGGCCGATCGAGCGCGGTATCTCGATGTGGCTTGATCCCGATGGGTGTCTGGTGCGGTTCACTCGCAACCACGTAACGAGAGAAAACGGGCGCGATCGACGGCTCCTTAAAGATGCAAGCCGTGGTCAACGATGAGGCAAGGAATCTATGGAATCACTTCAGGCGACGGCGTCGCCTTGAAACGTGTTGTCTCCTCGACAAGCGCCGGCTAATGGGCATCGCGTTTATCGAGGACCGGCGCACATACGAGTAGCGCGTGCTGGAAGCACGAATGAAAAATGCAGAGCTCCCCAGCCCGCGCAATATTTGACTATAACTCTTGTGCGTCTCTAAAAATCGCGGTTTTGCCGGGAGCGGAAGATTTTATTGATGCATGTGTTATTGGTTGAGGATGATCTGATGATTGCTGCCGCAATCAAGATTGCGCTCCTCGACTCGGGCTACCACGTAAATCATGTTGGCGATGGGGATGCGGCCGAGCGTACGCTGCGCAGCGACTTCTATCAAATCGTGCTTCTTGACGTTATCTTACCGCGGTGTGATGGCCTAAGTTTGCTACGGCTTTTGCGGTCGCGCGGCGATTGGGTTCCTGTAATTCTGATCACAGCGCGCGATGCTCGGGCCGACCGAATCGCCGGACTCGACACTGGCGCTGATGACTATCTTCCCAAGCCCTTCGATATCGACGAATTGCTGGCGCGCATAAGGGCGGTCCTGCGCAGGCATATCGGGGAGGTCAAGGCCGAGCTGGGCAATGGAGACGTAATTCTGGATCCGACGACGCGTATGGCGCGTCGAGGTGAGCGCTGCGAGCTGTTGACGGCAAGTGAGGCTGCCGTTATGCATGCCCTATTGTCATGCCCCGGCATCGTGTTGGGGCGACGCGAGCTTGAACGCCACCTATACGGTGCGTACAAGAACGTTGATCGCAACGCCATCGGGTTTCTGATCCATGGCGTGCGCAGGAAACTGGGCGCCGACGTGATCAGGAACGTTCGCGGTGCGGGATGGATGATGGAGAAACGCGAATAAGAACAGTCACCTATCCAGTGGGTGCCAGACGCTAATCATGGGCTAATCGTTTTTTCATCATCGCGTCACTTTAATCGTTTGTAATTTCCCCCGTCATTTTCGGCAGCGCTGCAAAGCCTTGCAGCAAAACTGAAACCTTGCCAATGCAACCATCCTTAAGGGGGAATTTGTGAAGCACAAAGTGATCACGCTTGCCGTCGCAGTTGCTGTCGCCACGATGGCGATGGCCCGCTCATCTTTCGCCGCCGACTCTTCGGCCGACGCCCCGGCTTCGCCTACCGCCAGCAACGCCACTGCGAGCGACACAGTGATCATTATCGCGCGCAAGAAGCGCCACGCCAAGGAATTCAAGTCGGGCCAGGCCGTCAAGACCATGGACCAAGACCAGATCCGCGCCGCCGGCGCGGTCGGCGGTGTTGCCCACGCGCTGTCACTGGTTCCGGGAGTCAGTGCCGCTTCGTACGGTGACACCGGTTCACAGAAGACGACTTTTAGTATCAACGGCATCAAATCCGGCTGGGGCAACTTCACCGCAACCCTGGACAACGGCAGCCTGGGCGTGACTTTTGACGGCGTGCCGATGACCAATCCAGGCAACGGACTGTGGCAAGCTACACTGATCCCGCAATCGGGGGTGCTTCAGACCATGGGCGTGACCTATGGTCCCGGCGATGTCAAGGACCGCTGGTACACCAACATCGGCGGCTCACTGAACTTCGTTCCCCTTCAACCGACTGCCCAACCAGGCGGGGAGGTTGCGTTAACCTACGGCAGCTATAGTGCCAGGAACGCCTACGCCAGCCTGCAGACCGGCAAGCATGGTGATTGGGAGACCGTGGTGTTCGCAGGAGGCAATGACTCGGGCAGCTTCATGAAAGGTCCTGACGGTTTCGACCAGCCGAGCCGCAACTACGCCTTTTACGCTAAAAGCCGCAAGCTGCTCGACAACGGCGACATCAGTTTTGCCGCGTACGCCGCGTACAGCGGTGCCTACCGTCCGTTGCCGACCCCTGTTACACCGATCGCGGGGGTTGGAGTCAACGGCTACGACGCCAGCGGCACCAACCTTGGCGGCATTCCGTTCAGCCAGCAGACAAGCGGCTTCTATACCACCCTGGCCAAGAACGTGAACTGGAAATGGGACACCAATCAGACCCAGATGCTGTGGTCCAAGATCAACCTTGCCACTTCAGATGATACGACTTTTCACAACATGGTCTATTTCGATCGCGAGGAACGCCTGCACTGGACTACCCTGCACGATTATGCCTGGAGTACGGCTGATACCAGCGCGAACGAGATCAACAACCCGCACAGCTATGTGTTCGGGGACAAGATGTCGGAGGATTTCGATCTGCCACAAAACGAGGTCGCGATCGGTGGGTACGGCCAGTACTCCTATTATCACTCGATCGAGCAGGTCTACAGTGACCTGCCCGGAGTTGGTCCGGCCAGTCCCGACGGTAACTATGACAGCGACATCTGGACGCAATGGGACCTGGCGGCGTTCGCCCAGGATACCTGGAGCCCGGTCAGAACCCTGCATGTGACCCCGGGCGCGCGCGTGGTTGACTATCAGGTCGACTTCACACCCAACGGACCCGCCCAGTTTCCCGGCGCGACCGGAACCGATCTGAGCGTGTATTCCGACACCGGACTGCCAGCGCAGGCGGCCACGAAGGCATTTACGAAAGTGGAGCCAGGGATCAGTGTCAACTGGCAGTCTCTGCCTTGGTTGGCCCCCTTCGCCAGCTATCAAGTGACGTACCGCCAGCCTGAGAACGGCGGGGGAGTGGGCCCCTATGTCACGCTTGAGCCATCCATGGTCCAGCTCGAGAAGGGACAGGACTACATGGCGGGCCTGAAGATGCACTGGGACCAGGTTGAGTCACTGACAGATGTCTCGGTTACGGTTGCGTACTCTCATCTGCTGTTCAGCAACGAGACGCTGGCGACCGCCCTGCCGGCAGGTGGCGGTCTGATGGCCTTCGGCAAATCAACTTACAACGCGCTCAACGTCTTTGGCGACGCCGACTTTTACCGGAATATGTACGGCTTCGTGAATCTCGGGCTGGTCAGTGCCAAATTCAATGACTACTACAACGGCAATACCACCGCCAGTGGCGCGCTCGTCGATTACTCGGGCATGCATGTCGCGAATACGCCGAGCGTCAACTTCAACACGGGCGTGTACGACATCATTCATCTGGGCGGCGGCCGGGTGCTCAAGCCGCGACTGACCTATGTCTACACCGGCAGTCAGTACATGTTTGACAATGGACTAAACAAAACCAGCACGCAGCAGATCCCGGCCTACGGCATCTTTAACGCCTCGGCTGAATGGGATACCCCGGTTGACGGCAAGCTGCTGAAGGCGACCCTGGAAGTCGACAACCTGCTCAACAAGCAATACAACGCCTTCGAGTACATCACTTCCGGCGGTACCTATGGTGCCGGCGCTGGACAGGCCCTGGCGTTGCCTGGCGCGCCGCGCTCGGTCTACTTGACCTTGGGCATGAAATTCTGATGCGTCGAAGCAGGACCGTTGACCGTCCGGATGCGTTCTTGATCGAATGCGAGATGCACAAATGAGCCTGGAAAGACTGGTCGTTACCCCGCGCGACCAAGGTTCTGGCGGGCGGCGCATCGTCGGCATAGCCGTCGTGATTGCGCTGCACGTCGCCTTGGTCGCGGCCCTGATGATGGGCCTGGGTCAACGGGCGATCGAGGTGCTGACCAAGCCACTGCTTGTCAGAATTATCGCGGCGCCTCAGGTGGCGATACCCAAGCCGCCGCCACCACGACCCCCGCGGCCAAGGCAATCCCCGCCGCGGCCTCCCGTTCATGTGCCGCCGCGGGAAGTCGCAGTGCAGGTTTCGCCACCGGCGGCGCCGGCGCCGTTCGTGCCTCCCGCGCCTCCTGCCCCGCGCCCGGTGGCTCGCACGGCGGCGGTTCTCGACGCCACGCACTCCTGTCCTCAGCCGGAATACCCGCCCATTGCCCGCCGACTCGAGGAGTCGGGGATCGTCACCCTGCGTTTTCTGATCGGTGTCGATGGGCATGTGGTGTCCGGCCGCGTCGCGCAGTCCAGCGGCTACAAGATGCTCGATGACGCAGCGCTTCGCGCGCTGTCGACGTGCCGCTTCAACCCCGGCACCGTCAATGGCCAGCCTGTGCAATCCTGGGCCAATCTAAAATACGTGTGGAAACTGGAGGAATAGCCGCCAGCCGGCAATTTCCCAATATATTGGAGAACATGGTCATGAAATTTCCTTCTCGTCCCCTGGTTGTCCGGTTCGCTGTGCTGGTTCTTGGCACACTATGCACAATGAACGCCTTCGCTGATTCCGTTGTGTCGCAGGACGTGGTCAATCCCTACGGCCTCAGCTCGCTGTGGGCGCATGGCGATGTCATTGCGCGCGGTACCCTGGTTGCCCTGCTGCTGATGTCCATGGCCACTTGGTACATTCTGGTCGTCAAGCTGATCGAGCAGTCGCGGTTGCTGAACCAGGCGAGAAAGGCCAACGAAAAATTCTGGAAAGCATCATCGGTGTCTGAAGGCTTCGAGGGGTTGGCTGCAAACAGTGCCTTCCGCCGTGTCGTTGCCGCGGGAATTCGCGCCACCGAGCATCACGAGGGCTCATTGGTCCAGCACGTTGACCTGCACACCTGGGTGACCCTGTCGCTGCAGCGCACGGTCGATGAGATCTCCAGCCACCTGCAGGGTGGGCTCTCGGTTCTGGCGACCGTTGCCTCCACAGCCCCATTCGTCGGACTGTTCGGCACCGTCTGGGGCATCTACCACGCCCTGACGGCCATCGGTATCGCCGGTCAAGCTTCGATCGACAAGGTCGCCGGCCCGGTGGGTGAATCGCTGATCATGACCGCGGCCGGTTTGGCGGTCGCGGTTCCGGCAGCGCTGGGCTACAACTTGCTGGTGCGGCGCAACAAGGTGGCATCGGAGCGGGTGCGCAACTTTGCCTCCGATCTGCACGCCGTGCTGCTCAGCGGCAAGCCGGCCGGGCAGCTAGCGAAGGTGGCCTGAGCCATGGCGTTATCTATCGGCCCCGGGTCCAATGAGGAGGAGATGCTCGCCGTGATCAACACCACGCCGCTGGTGGACGTCATGCTGGTGCTGCTGATCATCTTTCTTATCACCGTGCCCGTGGTCCTGCATACCGTTCCGGTTTCCTTGCCGAAATACCGGGATAAGCCGGCGCAGTCCAAGCCGAGCGACATTGTCATCTCGGTGGATCGCCAGGGAGCGATGTACTGGAACGACGCCCGCCTGCCGGACGTGGCGACGCTGGTGGCGCGGCTTGAAACAGAGTCGGCCAGAACCCCGCAGCCCGATGTCCAGATCCGTGGAGATCAACTGGTGCGCTATCAATATGTCGGTCGGGTTGTTGATGCCTGCGAGCGCGCTGGAATCACCCATATCGCCTTTATCACACAACCCCGACCCAAAGGGCGCTGAGTCCGCTTCAGGAATACGGAGATTATCCGCGTGGCAATGAACATGTACAGCGGGGGAGGGATCCAGGATCCCGAGGCTCTCGCTGAGATGAACACTGCTCCATTGATTGACGTGATGCTGGTTCTGCTGGTCATGCTGATCATCACTATCCCGATCCAGAGTCATGCGGTGAAATTGAGCCTGCCCACCGGCAAGCCGCCGCCGGTCCAGGTTCCTCCGCCGGTGGTCAACCTGGACATCAACTCCGACGGTTCCATTCAGTGGAATGGCCAAGCTGTCGCTAGCCGCGCTAATCTGGATACGCGTATCCGCGCCGCGGCTGCCCAAGCAAACCAGCCCGAGATCCGCTTGCGCGCTAGCGGCCTGGTGCCGTACAAGTACGTCGCCGAGGTGATGGCCGACTCGCAGCGTCTGGGACTCAACTCAATCGGCATTGTCGACAGCGACTGACCCATCTTAAACGCCCTTTGCCCATCCTGTTCCGCGGCACCATGACTGTTCTGCAGCACACGCTTTCAGCCACGCCGGCCGCACTTGCGCTTGGTGCCCGCGCATATGCGGGCACCGGCCGGTTTGTCCGGTGGTGCAATGCCGTGGTTGGCCGGAAGTCGGTGCGCGCGGCAATCGCGTCGCGGCCGTACGCCGCGACCAGACGCCGCGACCAGACGCCGCAGTCAAGGTACGGATCCGGTTCGATGAAGCTGTCTTTCCAGCTTAATATCGTGCTGCGCATCGCAGGTGCGACCTTGCTCGTCGGCCTGCTTGGCGCCGAGGCACAGTACAGTCTTGTGCTACGCGACATGCGCTTGTTTCAGGATGACACCCTGCGCCAGATGGCCGCACTGGCGCTGACCCATCCCGGGCGCGATGCTGGCGCCTTCGGACGCGCTCACCTCGCGGATACTGACGCGCGCATCCAGGTGGCGGTGCTGCCGACCGATCCGCGGCCTGCCTGGTTCACGTCTGGAATGGGCGATGGCCTGCACAGTGTAAATAGCGGGACTCGCCGCATGCGGGTTTTTGTGCAGCATCACCGAGGTTTCACGGCGGTTGTCGCACAGGCTGCTGATGCGCGCGACGACTTTGCCAAAAATGAGGGTTGGCGCGCGCTGCTTCCGTCCATGTTTCTCACGCCGCTGCTGATCTGGCTGGTCAATCGTGTCGTGCGCACGTCGTTTGCACCCGTCGTCCGCGCCGCGCGGAAAGTGAAATCGCACCGGGCTGCGGGCGGGTCGGGGCTTGAATTCGAGCGTTTGCCTGAGGAAATCCAGCCGTTTCTCGAAGCCATCGAAAGTCTGTTGCAGCGCACCCAGCGGCTAGTCGTGCAGCAGCAGCGCCTAGTTGCTGACGCGGCACACGAACTGCGCACTCCGTTGACAGCACTGGCTCTGCAGGTGGCCAACGTCCGGCGCGCCAACAATCTGGAAGAGGCGCGCGTGCGCTTGATCCCCCTGGAGTGTGGAATCGCCCGCGCGCGCAAGCTCAGCGACCAGTTGCTTGATTTGGCGAAGCTTAATGCCGAGGAGGTCAAGCGTGAGCCGGTCAATCTTGTGGGTGTCGCACGCGAACTGCTCGGCGCCTACCACGCCACTGCCACAAGCCGGGACATTGACTTTGGCCTCGGTGCGTCCGACGATGAATTTGTCGTTGTCGTCTCACCGCCGCTGCTTCGTACCATTTTGAGGAACGCAATCGACAATGCGCTGAAATACACGTCGCCCGGGGGCGACGTGACCCTCGCTATCTCGTCTTTTCCGAGGGAAGTCCGGTTTGACGTTGTTGACAGCGGGCCTGGCATCGTGCCGTCCGAACGCTCGGCTGTCTTCAAGCCTTTCTATCGGATTGGTGGCAACAGCGTCGAGGGTTGCGGTCTGGGCCTGGCGATTGCGTTTGAAGCCGCCTCCCGGATCGGCGCGACGGTTTCGCTGCATGACCGCGTCGACAAAATGGGGCTCGTATTTCGCCTTACGCTGCCTCACCCGGAGAGTGATCCGTCGCCGCAAGCGGCTGTGTGAAAGCCGCGTTCTCAAGCTTGCGCATGCCTTTTTCTCCGTGAATAGCTTTGTGGCTGTCGTATACCAGGCGCAAAAAAGGAATTGCCGATTCTGTTCATCACCCGTGGTAGCCGCGGACCATGCCGACAGCTTCAGCCCAATTTGCGAGTGACGAATTGGCGATTTCAACGCACCGCCGGCCTCGATGCCCCGGAGATTGCATGCATCTTTGGGCACCAGATGCTCGGCTGACTTGCCCGGTATACCGCGTGCTATACCGGGATCATAAGCGGTTGTCCCGCTGGAGCTTGTTCTGACTGTCGTGGGCGCTGAATACAAAGGGCGCTAGGGTACGTAACGGCACCTGGGAAATCGAGTTGCTGCCGGTGCGGTGTGGACGAGTCCGGACGTAAGGTCTTCGGGCAGGAAAGACCGCCTGGACTACTTGACCGTCAGATTGCTGGGCGGCTGCGGGCAGTTCGCGCAGAGCGGATAGCCGTTCGCGTTGACGTTGCCGTTGGAATCGAAGACATAGAGGTATGCGCCATCGAAAGTCGGGAATGAGTCGTTGTGCAGGGACACCGTGATGGAGCCTGAGGTCCATGCCGTGGGGATCTCGATGTCATGCACCGTGCTCGCCGCCCAGGTCGAGGCATTGCCGATCATGACCCGTGACCAGGTGGTGTCGACGTAGATGTCATCGAGACCGAAGGTGTTGGTGTCCGGGAATGACGCGTCGTTGTCTGCAACCCCCTGGATCGCCATGTTGGCGATGTCCTCATTGGTTGCGGAATCGCGCAACACCAGCTGGTAGGTGGTCCACCCCATGTTGATGGGCAGTTCTCCGACAAGCTGGCCATTGACAATCCACTGTACTGTTCCGTTCATGCAGGTGTAGCAGGTGTTGACCTGATAGGCGATTTCATCTGAAAACCACCGGTTGATCGGGCCTTCGGTAAGCGTGGCCGACGTCTGGGTACCTGTCGTGGCGCCATTGAGGTAGGTGGCAGCGTAAGCAGATATTATGCCGGTTCCGGTATTCTGCAAACCATCGACCTCGTAGTTGGCATTCCACGCACCCCACACCCACTCCATCCCGCCGGAGAAGAGGCTATACATGCGGAAATCCTTCCAGTTGATGGTGTTCGCGGTCACAAAATTCTTCTTCATCTTCCGGAAAATGTAATATTTGGCGCCAAGATCATTCCAGGTGAAGTTCCAGCCACCGGTCGAGGAGTTGACCGAGGGGTGCACATAGAACGCCCAGCTCACCCCGGATCCGGATTGCGGGATGCCCTGCGCGTAAGGGCCGTTGTTTGGACCCCCCGTCGCGCTGTAGACCATGTTGCCGATCGATGAGCCGGTTCCGGGGCTGTTTCCCCAGGCCTGATCTATCCCGAGCGGTGAAGGATTGAGATTCCCTTGTTCGAAGTCCGCCCAGAGATAGGGAGCAGCAGGTGATTTGGTGCCGAATCCCGATCCGGTGATGGTCAGCAGCTGGCCGTTGACCAGGCCATTGGGGGCGCTTACCCCGGTGATGACAGGCGTGGCGAAGGCTGCCGGCAACTCAAGCCCGAGCAGGCACAGAACGACAAGCGCATTTCTGGTGATCTGTTTTGGCATGGCGTGAACTCTCATGGCAATTCCCCGCTCCGCTGTCCACTCGTAGATGTCATTTGGCTGTCAGATTGCTGGGCGGCTGCGGGCAGTTCGCGCAGAGCGGATAGCCGTTCGCGTTGACGTTGCCGTTGGAATCGAAGACATAGAGGTATGCGCCATCGAAAGTCGGGAATGAGTCGTTGTGCAGGGACACCGTGATGGAGCCTGAGGTCCATGCCGTGGGGATCTCGATGTCATGCACCGTGCTCGCCGCCCAGGTCGAGGCATTGCCGATCATGACCCGTGACCAGGTGGTGTCGAC
>JAJYEX010000004.1:229681-230123 GCA_021785515.1 Pseudomonadota bacterium
AGTCGTTGTGCAGGGACACCGTGATGGAGCCTGAGGTCCATGCCGTGGGGATCTCGATGTCATGCACCGTGCTCGCCGCCCAGGTCGAGGCATTGCCGATCATGACCCGTGACCAGGTGGTGTCGACATAGATGTCATCGAGACCGAAGGTATTGGTGGTCGGGAACGACGCATCATTGTCGGCGACGCCTTGGATGGACATGTTGACGATATCTTCATTGGTCGCGGAGGCGCGTAGCGTCAGCGCCCAGGTGATCCAACCCATGTTGATGGGCTCTTGTCCGACTAGCTGGCCGTTGACGATCCATTGCATGTTACCGTCCGCACAGGTGTAGCAGGAATTGACCTGATAGATAATTTCATCCGAAAACCACTGGTTGAGCGGGCCTTCAGTGACAGAGGGGTCGGTCAGTGTGCCGGTCGAGGCGCCATTGACATAGGT
>JAJYEX010000004.1:230133-281476 GCA_021785515.1 Pseudomonadota bacterium
TACCGTCCGCACAGGTGTAGCAGGAATTGACCTGATAGATAATTTCATCCGAAAACCACTGGTTGAGCGGGCCTTCAGTGACAGAGGGGTCGGTCAGTGTGCCGGTCGAGGCGCCATTGACATAGGTGGCGGCATAGGCAACGGACTCTCCATTTAACCCGGTCGGCAGGTTTTCCACTATGATGCCGCCGTTGTAGGTTGACCAGGCCCAGTCGAGACCAGAGCCCTGAACGCCCATACGGAAGTCCTTCCAGTTGATGGTGTTTGCTGTCGCGAAATTCTTCTTCATCTTCCGGTAGATGTAATATCTTCCGTTCAGGTCATTCCAGGTGAAGCCCCAGGTGCCCGTTGCGGCGTTATAGGGGGGGGGTCCACAAAGAATGTCCACACGACTCCTGATCCGGATTGCGGCGTGCCCGCTGCATATGGCCCATTGTCCGGGCCGCCGGTCGGGCTGTACACCATGTTCTGGATGTTCGCCCACGCGTGGTCCTGCCCGAGGGGCGAGGGATTGATGTTGCCTTCCCCGAAGTCTGCCCAGAGATAGGGAGCGGCCGGTGACTTGGTGCCGAATCCAGAACCCGTGATGGTGAGGGTTGCGCCGTTGACCAGTCCGCCGGAATCGCTGACACCGGTGATCACGGGTGTAGCAAGGGCCGCTGGCAGATCCAGAAGGCACAATGCGATGAATGCGGTCCGGGCAAGCTTTCCGGGCATGGCATGACCCTCAAGGCAGATTGATGCCTGCAAGCGTCGAGCCACCGCTCTGCTGTCTGGCTGTATCCGCCACTTGCACGACGAAACTCCAGGTACCGGAAGACAGGCTCGATATGGAGTAAGTGCAGCTTTGCGCCGGGCGGCAGGCGTTGCTGGTGCTGGTATTGGCGCAGGATACCGAACCGGCCGGCACGGTCGCGGTCTCGTTCAGGTTTGTCGGCGACGTGCCGTATGCAATTTGATAGGACGCGACGTTGATGCAGGCGTCGCTCATGATCTCATTCGGGGCATCCCAGGCCAACGTGGCCGCCGAGAAGGTGCCGGTGAGTGCTTGACCAGAGGGGTTTCCGCCCCCACACCCGGCCAGCAGCATGCCGATTCCGGCGAAGCCATCCGTTGGTCTGCGACGCGATCCGAAGAATCTAATCATTATTTCACTATAGGTTGTCGCTATTCTAAAGAATAGCCATCGAACTGGACCCAAATGGAAAATCGGATAACGAATCCTCGCGTCCCGATGAACGGCATTTAACGGCAAGCAACCTGTTTACGCCCTTTAGTCCGGAAATGAGCTAGGGCTTGAATGAGTTCATGGCCACTTTCCGTATGAACGCCGGCCTGCAATCAATTGCGCCCCGAACAGGCTTCCAATAGAACATAAAAATGTGGGCTCATCCGCTGCGCGCCATGGAAAGCGAAGCGAGGGCGCGTAGTCCGCGGGAGGCGTAGGGTCCGGGCGGGTGGCCAAAGGCCACCTGCAAGGACATTCGAAACGCCGTTGAGCCAGTGCGTATCGAGTGTCTGGCATGCATCGGAAATGCATGCCGCTCGATGAGCAGGGCGGCCGCGGCAGTGCCGTAGCGGATGCGAAGGCACAAAGAGTGTGCCGAGACCGAGTGCGCGGGGGAGACTTGGAAGTCCCGCCGCGTTTATCGAGGGCCGGCGCACATACGGCGTAGTCGTGTGGGTAAAAGCAGGGTCCAAATGGCAAGCGGACTCTGCAATTACTGCTACCAAACGCCTTTGAACCGCAGTGAAGATTTGGCATGATCTTCCGATGCCTGCCTGCGAACACAAACGCCGGCTGGAGGATGCCTGCATATTCCCAGGTTTCCGGCCGCCATGTACGGTGCGCGGTGTCTTCGGGGATCTGAAGGCAGGCATCGTTCCTTTTGTCGACGCTAAAAAAACACGCTGTGACACCCCCCAGTGGTCGGACGTATCCGGGTTGGTACGACCGCGAGGTTCGAAGGGTGAGCGATCTCTCCAGCGGCGAAACCCGCGTCTATTTGGACGTTGAGGTGCGGCGTGTCTTTTGCCGCTGTTACAGCAAGGTAAAGCGGGAGCGCCTGGCATTTGTCGCCGACAACCCGCACCACACGAAGCGTTTCATCTTCTGCTTCGGGAGACGTTGTGGTGACGTGCCTGTTGCCAACCCTGTAAAATGGTCGAAAACCACCCACACGGGTTCACGAAGACCTTAAGATAGCTGTTCTGCAGGCTCATTATCCATGCCGCCTGTGTTGGCCTTAATTCGGCCTAGAACCGACCGGGCTTGAGTTGCATCGGAAAATCTATGCGTGACCTCTTCTTGCTGGATCAGGATGTGACATTTTTGAACCACGGCTCCTTCGGTGCGTGCCCCCGGGACGTTCTTGACGCACAGCACCGCTGGCAGCTTGAAATGGAACGCAATCCCGTTTCCTTTCTCGGACGCCGTTCCGCTGAATTGCTAAGCGATGCCCGTGCGAAACTGGGTCTGATGTCAGGAGCGTCAGGGGACAATATCATTTTTGTACCTAATGCAACCACGGGTTGCAATATTGTCGCCCAGTCCTTTCCGCTTGATCCTGGCGACGAAGTGCTCACGACGGACCTTGAATACGGCGCCTGTGACGCCGCGTGGAGCCAGGTGTGTGCCAGGCGCGGCGCCTCTTATCGACGTCTTGAAATCCCGCTTCCCTATGAGCGTGAAACGTTTGTCGAGCACATGATGGCAGCGGTCGGTCCACGCACGCGGCTAATTTATGTTAGTCATCTGACGTCGAACACCGCCGTGATTCTGCCGGTGAGGGAACTTTGTGCTATGGCACGCGCTTGTGGCATCGCGACTGTCGTGGATGGTGCGCATGTGCCGGGGCACATTGAACTGAACCTTGAGGCCGTCGACGCTGATTTCTACATCGGCAATTGCCACAAATGGCTATGCGCTCCGAAGGGCGCGGGCTTTTTGTATGCGCGGCCGGAACACCACGCCATGCTCGATGCCCCGGTCATCAGCTGGGGGTATGGGGCAAATACGGACGGCCGTCCGGAATTCGCTGCTTATCTCGGTAAAACGCCATTTGAACGGAAAATGCAGTGGCAGGGCACACGTGATATTTCGGCCTGGCTGAGCGTTCCGGCGGCCATCAAGTTCCAGGAGCGGCACGATTGGCCGGCTGTGCGCCGCCGTTCCCACGAACTGGCATTGGAGGCCTTGCAGGTTTTGACTGAACGCCATCGTCTCCGACCCATAGCGCGCGACAATGACTGGGCCCAGATGGTCGCCATTCCTGTGCCCGCGCAGGATCCAGACGAATTACGCAGACGTCTTCTTGAGGAAAGCCGGATTGAGGTTCCGGTTACCACGCACGGTGATCGGGTCTTCGTTCGCGTGTCAGTGCAGGGGTACAACACCTCCGCAGATATTGACAAGCTTCTAAGTGCACCGGCCTTGCGGTGATCCTGAAGTGTATCGGGGTCACGAGTGATTGCCGGCGCCTGAGAATATCGGGCTAGGCGGAATATCCCTTCAAAGATCTCCATGGCGCAGGGATAACAGGACAGATGCGCAGGGGCAGCGACGTGCCCACCGCAGTCGGTTTCTGCGTGTCGGCTCTGCGTTATCGGCATGGAGTATCCGGTGTGCACACTGCGTCCGCGGTACAACCGTCGTATCCTACAATCTAGCTATGAATGTGGAATTATTCTAATTACTTTAGTCTAATATACATCGGTTCCCGGAGGACGCCGCCGGGGCCGGCTGCCCGGGGTGCAACTGCCGGGCTTCGGATCAGCCTGATTGGTCCCTAGGGCGTGTCGTGCCAACCCTAATGTTGCTGAAAGAGTGATAACCATGAAAAGATTTCTTATGTTCGGCGTCAGCAGTATTCTGGCTGTGATCCCGGTTTTGTCTCAGGCGGCAACCCAGCCCCCCAGCCCGTCGGAGCTGTGGAATGAGGTGCAGACGCTGCGCATGAACAACGCCCTGATGGTCGGTAGCAAAGCCTATCAGCCGGGGTCACGCACGATTGATGCGTACACCATCGATCTGGCCAACAAGGCGGAGAATGACGCCATCCGCAAGGCGGGCAGCATCCAAAAAGTAACGCGCTACCCCAATGGCGCTCTTGTGGTCAAAGAGAATTTCAACGAACAGCGCAAGCTTACCGGTATTACGGCAATGCTCAAGCTGGACGGTTACGATCCGGCCGACCGTAACTGGGTGATGGCGGCGTATACCCCAGCTGGCAAGGTGGTCGGGTATGGCAAGATTCCGGCCTGCATTGCCTGTCACACAATGGTCACAAAGCAGGATTTTGTTTTCGCTCCGCCCCCGGACCAGATGCTTCCGGTATCGGTCTGGAAGGGTTTCTTTCCCAAACAGGATATTGCGCCGGTGTATGCCGAACTGCTCCGGACCCATGCGGACGCGATCGTGAAATAGGCAAAAAAGGTGAGCCCGGGCCCAGGGTGATCACGCCCGGGGCTGTTTGGGCAGGCCCCCGCCCGGGGTGCCGTAACTCAGGGCCCGGGCGGGGCGCACACCATCTTCACAATTGACCCACCAGTGAACCATGGACTCTGTGTGCCGCGGGCGCTAGACTGCGGACGTTTCCGAAAGCAGCGACAAACACTACAACGGCCTCCGGCCCCCACGATTCTTCTGATACGATCCCGATGACCTTATTCAAAGTTTTGATCCTTGCGCTCATTCAGGGAGCCTGTGAGCTGCTCCCGGTTTCGAGTTCCGCCCATGTGATCCTGGCGGAGAAGCTGATGGGTATCAATCCCACCGCTCCGGAGATGACCTTTCTCCTCGTCATGCTCCATACCGGCACGATGTTCGCGGTGCTGACGTATTTCTGGAAAACCTGGCGGGAGCGCTACTTCTCGTCGGCGGCCGCATTCTGGCCGTTTGCGTGGCGCGTGTTCGTGGCCACCGGCCTGACGGGCGGTGTCGGACTGCTGCTGCTGGTGATCATCGAGCATTTCTTCATGCGGGGCATAGCGCATCCGCAGATCGAGATGCTGTTCGGGAATTCCTACATCATCGCAGCCGGCCTGGCGGTGGTGGGCGTCATGATCATCCTGTCCGGAAAGCGCAAATCGAAGAGCGGTCTGGAGAAGGTGCCCGGCATGCGGGACTCGGTGTGGATCGGCATCGTCCAGGGTTTCTGTCTTCCGTTCCGGGGATTCTCGCGTTCCGGCGCAACGATTTCGACCGGGCTGTTTCGTGATTTGAACAAGGAACGGGTCGAGGAGTTCAGTTTTGCGCTGGCGGTCGCACTCACTCCGCCGGTTATCGCAAAGGAGGGGTACCGGCTGTACAAGTCAGCGGCAGTTGCCGGGCAGGCCAGCCATTATTTCGCGCTGTTGTGGCCCAGCTTCTTCGGCATGGCCGCCAGCTTCATCGCCGGCCTGGCGGCGCTGCGCCTGCTGTCGCGCTGGCTGGAGCACAACCGCTGGCACTGGTTTGGCTACTACTGTCTGTTTGTGTCTGTGGTGGTGCTGGCGGCCGAATGGCTCTGGCACTGACAGATGGTGCGTGCTGCCACGCCCGGCATGTTGTGCTTGACAATGCGTGGAAGCCTAATTAAATTCGCCTCCGTCTCAGTTGATAGAGAAACCCATGGATTGCAGCCCTAGTAGTAGAACAGAAACGCAGTAAGGCCGGTCTGCAGGTCCTTTGGCCCCCCCTGCCGCTGCCTTGCTCATGAAACGAGGCAGCGCGCCCAGTGGCAGTTTTTAGCTCGATTTCCGGCCGGTCTATCGCACGATTGCCGATGCCGTTTGTCTCCGGCACCGGCTGTTGCCCGGACCATCCCGACGCGGTGGCCAGCGGCCGCCGCCCGGCGTCCTTCGCAGCTGTGTCGCGGCCACCCGCCGTCACGGCCGTCTGCGCGTGTCCTCATGGCGCACACCCCCTTGTCTCGACCATCCCGGCCGCGTGCCTTTGGGGCCAGGCCGCGTGGCCTCGGGCGGAGTCCGCCACGGGGCTGATGAACGGGGGAGGGCGCGTCCCGGCCCCGGCGGCTAGGACCGGTCGTACGGAACAGGACTGGCGCTCCGGCGCCGTCCGCGGCCGCGACATCAAACAGGTTCGGAGAACTTCGCGACCATGAAATGGTTTTCGCAGATATATTACCGCTACAGCAAGTCCTGGAAGATCATCAAGCTGTACTTCCTCATTGCTGGCCCAGGCCTGGTCGTGATGATCGCCGACAATGATGCAGGCGGGATCACCACCTATGCTGCCACCAGCGCGAAGTACGGCTACGGCCTGATCTGGTTTCTGTTGCTGCTGGTTCCGGTCGCCTACTTTGTGCAGGAGATGACGGTACGCCTCGGGGCGGTCACCAAGCGCGGGCACGCTGAGGCCATTTTTGACGGGTTCGGTGCCTTCTGGGGCTGGTTCTCCCTGATCGATCTCATGCTGGTCGACTGGCTCACGCTGGTCACGGAATTCATCGGCATGACCGCGGCGCTGCGCATTTTCGGGGTTCCGCCGTACCTCACGGTCGCTGCCGTGTGTCTGCTGCTCGGCGTCATCGTGCTGAACGGGCGTTACTGGACCTGGGAGAAGATCGCGCTGGTGTTCTGCGCCTTCAACCTGATTTACATCCCGGGCGCCTTTATCGTGCATCCCTCGGTCTCTTCGCTTGTGCACAACGGGCTTATTCCAAATTTCCCCGGGGGCTTCAACGGGGAGATGTTCTTCTATTTGATGGCAAACATTGGCACGACGATCGCGCCTTGGATGCTGTTTTTCCAGCAGAGCGCTGTCGTCGACAAAGGCATGACCGAGAAGGACATCCCCTGGGGGAAGTTCGACACGATGCTGGGTTCCCTGGTAACGGGGATTGTCGGGATATTCATATTCATTGTCGGCGGCACGGTGCTGAGGGGGGTGGACATCGAGAGTGCCGGCCAGGCTTCGCGCCTGCTGATGGGTGTCAACCGGTATCTCGGTACCTTCATGGCCATCGGGCTGTTCGATGCGGGCCTGTTAGGAGCCATCTGCATTTCCCTGGCGAGCTCCTGGGCTTTCGGTGAAATATTCGGATGGGCGCATTCGCTCAACAACAACATCAAGGAAGCGCCGTGGTTCTACGCCAACTACTTTCTGACTCTGCTGACGGCCGGCGCGGTGGTCCTGATCCCGGGCGCACCTCTGGTACTGATCACGCTGTTCGTGCAGGTGGTGGCAGTCACACTCCTGCCGGCCGCCCTGGTATTTCTGATCCTGCTGCTCAATGACGAAAAGACCATGGGCGAGTACAGGAACACCAGGATTCAGAACATCCTTAACAGTGTGATCGTGCTGACCATTGTTGTGCTATCGTCCTTGTATGGGGTCAGCGTGCTGTTCCCGAAACTCTTTCAGTAGGCGAGAGCGTCATGTGGAAGATTGTGCGGCGGCAGTTCGAGAAGATCGGCGAGATCAACAGGAAATATTCCAAGCCGCGGATTGAGATGTCCGCGCCAGTGCGATGGTCGCTGCTGCTGCTGCGCTGCTACCTGCTTTTTCTGGTAGGCCTGATGATTTTCCGGTTCATCACCCTGTTGCATTGACGGCGGTACCGGCTGCCGGTACGGGAAGGCAAGAATGACAACGATCATGACAACCGCCTTTTATCTCAGCGAGATAATCGGCAGGAAAGTGTTTCTGGGCGCGCGCAAGCTTGGCAAGCTCCATGACCTGGTCATCGCCGAGACCGGGAAGCTGCCGGAGGTGACCCATTTCCTGGTGGCCCGTCCGTTCGGGCACCATGCGCTGCTCGTACCCTGGGACAAGGTCGAGGTCATTACCGAGACGGAGGTTGCGGTCCGCCTGGAGGGGGTCGAGCAATACGAGAAGGATCCGGCGCGCTCGAGCATTCTGCTTAAGGACTACATCCTGGACAAGAAGGTGCTGGACCTGGATGACAACGAAGTCGACATCGTCTACGACGTGAGACTGGTAGCCCGCAATGGCAAGATCTACGTCACGGACGTGGATTTCAGCCGTTCGCGGCTTCTGCGCAGAATGGGCTTGAGCCGGCTGGCGAACCTGTTCTCCGGAAACGGCAAGGCGGAAATGCTGTCCTGGGCCTATGTCCAGCCGTTGCCGGAGCATATCGGCCCGTTTTCCGGCGAGGTGAAGCTGCGGGTTCTCAAGGAAAAGCTCTCGGAAATTCATCCGGTAGATCTGGCGGACATCCTGGAAGAGCTCGATCCCGCACAGCGACTTGCGGTGTTCAGCCAGCTGGAGACCGAACGTGCTGCTTCTACGCTGGAAGAAGTGGAGCCGCGGGTGCAGCGCGACCTGATCTCCTCCGTTCAGAAGGAGCGGACGGCGGAACTGATCAACAGCATGACCCCGGCGCAGGCGGCGGACGTCCTGGCGATATTGCCGGCATCCGATGCCGACGACATCCTGAAGCTCGTAGACCAGGAAACCGCACCCAAGGTCCAGTTTCTCATGGACAAGCATGATGAGCGCATTCTCAATTTCGTGACATCGCGTTTCATCAAGTACGGACCCGGTACGCGCGTCAGCGAGGTGCTGGGCCAGTACCGGGAGGTCTCGCGGGAAAAAGATGTCATCATCTACCTGTATGTGGTTGACGAGCAGGACAAGCTGCTGGGAGTGGTCGATCTGGCCAGGTTGCTGCTGTCCGACGCCGACGCCAGGCTGGATGCGATCATGGTCACCAGCGTCATCCATCTCGATTCGCAAAGTACCGTGCTCGAAGCGTCCGAAACCTTTGTACGCTACGGTTTCCGGGCGCTGCCAGTCGTGAATGAGACAGATACCATTCTGGGGGTGATTCCCTACCGCGATATCATGAATCTCAAGCACCGCTACGTGTGATCCGGAGTGCAATACTAGTATAGAATTGGAATTAATAAAGTTTTCTAAGACGCTGTTTTATAATGTGAAAAGTCAGTAACACCGTGCTCGAGGACAGGACGTCACGCCTGGGTGTCGGGCACGCCAGGGATGGATACCCGCACCGCGGGAGGTTATAGTCTCGGCCAGTGGACTGTCAGGGAGCGACGGCCATGACCCATATATCTGTTCTGTCCGCAGCCCGGACCGCGGCGCGGCCGCCGGCCTGCGACCGGGCCCTGTTTCACGATCTTGCGGTTGTCCGGTTCATTGCGCGGGATCTCATCGAGCGTTGGCACTACGACTGTTCCGGTACCGCCGGGCGGCGGCTGGCACGTCTGGAGCAGGCCGGAGTCCTGTGCAGCAGACCGCTTTTTGCGGCCGGGCAGCAGCCGGTACGCATCTATCGCTTCACGGCCCGCGCGTATGCCGTCCACTGGGGTGATCCGGTGCCACCGGCCTGGGCCGCGCGCAGGCTCCATCATGAGATCCTGACGGCGCGGGCTTACTTCGCGCTGAACCGTCCCCTGGGCTTTCGGGTCGCAGTGCATCTGGACGCTGCGCAGCGCGCCCGCTTCGAGTTGCACTCTCCCGATGCGATTTATCCGCAGGGTGATGAGCTTGTACTGGTCGAGGCCGACAGCGGGCGGTACACCGCGCGCCAGATCCGCGACAAGATGGGCTACTGGCGGGCTGCCGGGTTCCCGCACCAGGTCTGGGTGCAGCCGGCGCAGACGGCTGCTGCACGGGTTCCGGAAGGACCCGGTATCCGAATCCTCAGGCTGTGAAGCGTGCCGCGCGGCCGCCAGGATTTACCGTCCGGAGCAGCTCACGAACGGCACGGGTCGCGGCCGCGCACGATCCATTCGGCCCCGCAAGTCTGAAATGCCGTATCCTGCTTGAGCTCGCGCGGCTTGAGTTTGCCACCACGACACAGCTCGCCTACTGGTGCCGGGCATCGATCCCAGGCGTATCCCGTGCCGCTCTGACGCTGGCGAAGCTCGGGCACATTGAGTTGTGCAGTCTGCCGAGACCGTTTATCTGGTACGCGGCCGGACCCGCCTGTTGGGCGGTCATGGCGCACGCCTGTCATCGCAACACCCTGGAGATCGTGCTCGATCGACAGCAGGGCGGTTTCCGTTTCCTGCAGCGGGTCGACCTGCTGCGTAAGGGTTTCAATCCGGCGCGAGGCGAACATGCCGGAGTCGATGCCCACGGAAGCATGTGGCTCGTGCTGCTCGACGATTCCTCGATGAAGTGCGAACGCATCGGGCGGACATGGTGGCGGCGCCATACGCCGAGTCCACGACACTGGCCGGACCCGACCGGCCGCTGCTGGGGCGACGTGGTTCAACACTACGTTGTCGCCTGTACGGACACGTGCCGGGCCAGGCGGCACCGTGCCTGGATCACCACCCGGGATGTGCCGGCGTGCGTGACCGAGATCCAGGATCCTTGGCTGGCATGAGCGTCATTGCCGGCATCCTGCTGTTCGTTCTTGGAATCGACGCGGTCGCGGCCTCGATTTTTTATCGGGCCTGGCAACCGGTCGTGCTGACTGTCGCGTTCGCCGTAACCGTGGCCGTTCTGGTGCGTTGTGTCCGCCAGGCGCAGCGCAGTGTGAACTGCGACGGCTGGCTGCTGGGCGCGGCCATCGAGGTGAGCGATCCCGACCGGCCGCGGCGGGTTGCGGCGGCGCGTCTTTCCTGGGATGTGCTGGATCTCGGCCTGATTGCGATCGGCGCGCCCGGCTCCGGCAAGACGGATTCGGTCATGCTGGGCTACATAGGCGCTCACGGCGAATATCGGCCGCGCTGCGGCTGGACGTTCTTCGACGGGAAAGGGGACGTCGATACCTACCGGAAATGTGTCGGGCTGGGCTGTGCCCCCGATCACTTTTTTTCCAGCGAGCTGCCAGGCTCAGAGTCGGTCAATCTTTTCGAAGGAGCGGCTGCGGACGTGGTCGACCGGCTGTCGAAGGTGCTTATCGCCACCACCGAGAGCACCTCGTTTTACATGGACGAGCAGCGCGCCGTACTGGCGCGCATGGTGCCGCTGCTGCTCGGTCTGCCGGTTGCGACCTGCCTGCGCGACCTGTACGTGACACTCAGTGTTAAGGATGCCGGAAACGAGCTTCTGCGCCGGGCTCGCAGCGCCGGCGCCGATCCGGCAGAGATTACTCTGGCGCGCCAGTGGCTTGATCAGCCCTTTGCCACGCGCACCCGCAACGTGTCAGGGCTGCTCAACCGCCTGTTCGTGTTCGTGGCGGGACCCTGGTCGGACCGGCTGAACGCCTACGCGCCGGATATCCGGATCGATCGGCTCGTCAGTGGTGGCGAATCGCTGTTTGCCCATCTGCCACTTACGGCTTTTGCCCGCGACGTGGCCATCGCTCTTATTGAAATGTTCGGAGTGGAAGCGCGGCGGCGGCAGATCGAGCACGTCGGGGTGCCGGATAGCTATCCGTTGCTGTTTGACGACTGGGGGGCGTTTTTCCACGACGGTTTCGGGCCGTTCAGTGCACGCTGCCGCTCTGCCCGGATGCCGCTTTCATTCGGCTTCCAGTCGCACGCGCAGCTGCGCGCTGTCGGACCGGGCTATGCCGATGAGCTGGACGATACGGTGGCCACCAAGATGATCCTGCGGGTACAGGGAGAGGGGACGGCACGCTATGCAGTGCGTCTTCTCGGACAGTACGAGGCGGTGGAACTGGCCACCCGGAGATGGACTGGGGGTGCGGGCATAAGCCTTCAGTTCGCTTCGTGCGACCGGGTGACGGAGCGCATGCTGCGCGAAATGCAGGCGGGTGAAGCCTACATCTCGACGCTTGCGCACAGCGCCGGCGGTGTGCGCAATCCGCTGTGGCGTCTGCGTTTGAAGCTGCCGGAATTCGGAGCATGGAGAACTGTGGTGCTGCCGGCCACGCCGGCGCCGGTGGTGGCGGAAGGTCTGGATTTCTGGGGCCGGTATATGAATCCGGCGCGGCTGGCGGAAATCCATCGGCAGGCTGCATACGCGCAGTCAGAGCCGGACCGGGCGGGACACGACAGGCGTGACCGGCACTCCGGACCGCTGCCGGAGGGCCATGCGGATCCGCGGTCCGGCCCCAGGGGGCGCACATGAACAGCTGGCTGGTCCGGTGGCCGCTGTTGCTCATGCCAAGCGTGCTGATGATCGCGCTGGAAGCGGTTCCCGGGCTGCCTGTGGGGGCGCGGGTCTTGGGTGGTGCGGCAGTGCAGAACTGGTGTGTGACCCATCTCCTGCTGGTCTGGCTGCCGGATGTTGCCCGCACCCGGCTCGCGGCCTGGTTTGGTCTGGCAGGCCGCGTGCAGCGCTGGGAGCTGTACGGACTGATCGTGATCAACGTCAATGCTGTGCTGCTGCCACTGATTTATGCCAGCGTGGAATCGGTCATCCGGTTCCAGGCCTGGGCGCTGCGTCGCGAACTCGAGATCGAGCGTCGCACGGCGCGGAGCGGCCGCTGATTCCTGCCGCCGGCATCGCGAAAGAGCAGGGGTGCCGGCGTTTTTGACGGCAATCAAGGTATCCGCCGCATGATGTCCTATATTGGCTGCCCAGGGACACAGAACGTCGCCGTCAGGAATGACAGTGAACGAAAGGAGAAAGGACCATGGCAAATGAAATCAGACAGGAAACCAAGACACCGCAGATCCTCAAAAGCGAACCGGTACGCGCACTCAACCCGTTTGAGGAAATGAATCGCATGTTTGACCAGTTTTTCGGCAACGGATGGATGCGCCCGTGGCGCTATTCCTGGCCGTCACTTCCGGAGCTTGCGTTGCCGGAGATGAATGCGCCGAAGGTGGACGTCATCGACCGTGAGGCGGAGGTTCTGATCAAGGCCGAGCTGCCGGGTGTGGACAAGAAAGACCTCGACATCAGCATGGGTGAGAATACGGTCACGATCAAGGGATCGACCATGCATGAGGAAAAGGCTGAGCAGGGTGACTTCTTCCGGCACGAAATCTCAAACGGCACGTTCAGCCGCACCGTCGTCCTGCCGGCGCCCGTGGACGGTGCCCGGGCCAAGGCCGTGTTCAAGGATGGAGTGCTGGAGCTCACCGTCCCGAAAGTGGAGGCCGCAAAGCGCCATACGGTCAAGATCAGCTGAGGCGGAAGTCCGAAAAGCGCCGCCCCCCACGGGGGGCGCGTGCCGTCGGCAGATTGGCATCGTCTCCGAAGGCCGCTAGCCGATGGCGGACAGACGCCTTGCGTGGCTGCAGACACGGCGCATCCGGCGACCGTCGCAGCGGGGTCGGTTTTAGAAGGCGCCAGCGGCGCTTTAGGCTGACCGCCGGATCAGTTGCGTTCGCCCTGCAAAGCGGAAAGCAGCTGCAGCAAGGCCACGAAGACGTTAAGGATATCGAGGTACAGGCTTACCGTGATCAGCACCGGATTGCTTTCCCCGCCGCGTATCATGCGGCTGGTGTCCACCAGGATGTAGCCGGAGAATACGAGCAGTGCCGCGGCCGCGATGGTGAGTTGCAGTGCCGGCATGTGCAGAAAGAAATTGGCGATGCCGGCCAGGATCACCACCACCAGCCCCACCATGAGAAATCCGCCCAAAAAACTGAAATCCCGTCGGCTGCGCCAAGCGTAGAGAGAGAGCGCGCCGAAAATGACGGCCGTGCCGAGAATCGACTCGGTCACGATCTGCGGGCCGTTTGCGAGTCTCAGGGTGATGGCGATCAGCGGGCCGAGAGACAGGCCCATCAGCCCTGTGAAGACAAAGACCAGCGGCACCGCCGCCGGACTGCCCTTAGTGCCCGTGATGAGTACGGCGAACAGGGCGCCGAAGGCAACCAGCATCAGTATGATGGGGTGCTGGTAGGGAAACGCCATCCCCATGCCGACCCAGGCGGCAAAACCGCTGAAGATCAGAGTCAAGGCAAGTAGGCTGTAAGCTCTGCGTATGACCACGCTGCTCGACAGAGTGGGGGTCAAATTCGGTGAAAAGGACGAGAAGGGTGCAGGATTATTCATAGAAGATTGCTCCGGTTGAGGTGCCAGTCTGCACCTGCAGGCTCCCTCATGCAACCGGGGTGGCGTCGAGGCACGGGCAGCGCGGTACGTCCGGGCTGCCACGCTGCGAGGTTTGGCTCAGCGCTCCACGCGGTTGCGCCTGCGCGTGATGGCAATCAGGCCGAGGAGGCCGGAACCGAACAACCAGCCTGCCGGCGGAATCGGAACGGGCGTCAGCATGAATGCGTAATGCTGTCCATCGTAATAGCCATCCCCGACGATGTCACCCTGGCTGTTGATACCATAGGCGTCGGCCAGACCCCAGCCCGGGGCGCTCACGAGGTTATTGAGGTTGATCATCTGTCCATTGCTGTACAGGAAAGCGACATGTGCTCCGGAGGAGGTGAGTGAATAGCCGACGATCTGACCGTACTGGTTGATCCCGTAAGCTGTGCTGGTGCCACCACCGAGAGTGCCGAGGTCGATCATGCCGCCGCCGTTGTAGAGAAAGGCATGCTGGTTACCGCCCGTGGTATAGGCGCCGCCGATCACTTCGCCGTTGCCATTGATGCCCCAGGCCGTGCTGCTGCCGCCGCCGAGGGTCCCAAGATCGGTCATGGTGCCGTTGTTATAGAGGAACGCGTGTTGATCGCCACTGCTTCCCCCGATCGCCGAGCTGCCGACCACCTGTCCGATGTTGTTGATGCCCGTGGCCCAGCTGTAGGTGCCGCCGAGGGTCCCAAGATTGGTCATGCTTCCGTTGCTGTAGAGAAATGCATAGCCAGTGTTATTGGTCAGCGTGGCCGAGTTGCCGACTACCTCGCCAGAGTCGTTGATGCCATAGGCTACGCTCGTGTTGCCGCTGTCGAGGGTCCCAAGATCGGTCATGGTGCCGTTGCTGTACAGGAACGCATTTTCATTGCCGCTGGCGGTCTGGGCATACCCCACGACCTGACCCAGCCCATTGAGACCGAGCGCCGCGCTATTCGCGCCCCCGAGGGTACCGAGATCTGTTTTGACGCCGCCGCTGTACAGGTAGGCGTTGGTGGCCGAGCCGCCGGAGGTGTATGCATAGCCCGATGTCTGGCCGTAATCGTTGATGCCCAGGGTGCCGACAGCTGCACCCGAACTGCTTCCCAGCGGGCCCAGATCGGTCAGGGTATAGCCAGCGGCGAGCGCCACGTTGGGTACTGCCCAGACCCCTGCTGCCATGGCGAGCAGTGTCGATACCGCAAGATTCTTATTAACTTTCATTACACTCTCTCCTCGGAAACTTTAATTTTTTTTTTATAAACGTTCTTGATTGTGTTTTCCGGGTAGTCGCAACTGCCACACGCTGCAGCCCCGTTCGCGACAACCGTTTTGGTCGTTTCCGGCGGTGTTGATACCCCACCTGGCCCCGACAAGCACTTCACCCTTTTGATGGGTACTTGCACAGACGCCAGTGGCTTTGAGCCCGGTGCAGCCCCACCCCTTTAATTTGTGGTCCCAGTGTATCGGGATCCTTGACAAATTGCATCCCGTGGACAGGTAGGGGTGCCATCCAGCAAGATCGATCTTAGCGAAAAACTTTATGTGGGTTAGAACATATAATTCACACGCTATTGAATTAGATAGATTATCTATCTATAGGACCGTATCATAAATCCAATGATTTAATGACGGCGTGATTTTCAGGGCACATGCGAAGCGGGACGAGCATGGTCTGTCCTCCTGGCCACGAACTGGACAGAAGACCGGCGAAGGTATGCAGCCGTGACTTCTGGCTGCCCTCATCGGGTGCCAGGGTCGAGTCAGGGAACCATGGTGCCGGTGGTTAAGTGCCATGGTGGTGATCCGCATTCCTGTCGGGGTGCGGCTCTGCCGGCGTCGACTTCTTTAAACCCGAATTTTCCGATAGCGTAGCGGCTGTTTCCTGCGCCTAATGGAAGCCATTAGCGCAACTCTTTGATGTAATTTATGATTGGCGTATCGCAGGAGAGATGGGCCGCGCTCGGCGCGAGGCACTTTTTTCTTCCGGAAGCGCAATGGACGTGGAGCTTCGGTTTACCGACAGGGAGATCACGCCCTGGGGCGGGATGAGCTTGATGAAATGCATGCTCGATCGCATGGGGTTCGATGCCGCACTTGCCGGCTGCGGACTGCCCCTGCCGCAGTCCAATCGCGGCTACTCGCCCCTGCAACTGATCAAGCAATTCATGCTCGGTGTCTGGTGCGGGGCGAATCGCTTCGAGCACGGGGAGGTCACACGCCACGATTGCGTGCTTCAACGCCTCTTTGGCTGGAAGAAGATGGCGAACTTCAAGGCTATCATGCGGCTGCTTCGCAAGTTCGACCAACCGATGAACGATGTGGTCTTCGGACGTCTGTATCGCCTGGCTTTTCTCGAACTTGAAGATTGATTGCCTCACCCTCGATCTCGATTCCACCGTCATGACGCGCTATGGACGCCAGGAGGGTGTGGCGCGCGGCTACAATCCGGCCAAATGGGGTCGGCCCTCGCGCCACCCCTTGATGGCCTTCCTCGCCGATGTGCAGAGGGTGGCGAACCTGTGGTTGCGGCCTGAGCAACACCCGAAGCGCCAACAACGCGAGCGCTTTCTTAAGCGCGACACTCGCGCGTCTCGGCGGGAAGCGCATCGGGTTGCTGCGCGCTGACAGCGGCTTTAGCGATAGCCCATTGCTCGAGGAAATCGAGGCCAAACACCGCCTCAACTACATCATCGCGCTGCGTCTCCATCAGCCGCTGTAGCGTGCCTTGGTGCGCACCACAAACTGGTGGGTGGTGGCCGCCGGCATCGAACTTGCCAGCTTCGATTACCAGGCCTCCTCCTGGGGCGCACCCCGGCGCGCGGTGGCAATCCGCCAGCACATCGAGGAGCGGGAAAACGCCCCGGGCAAGACGCTCTCGCTATTCGCCAACGACCCGCGGCTTGGGAAATACCGCTACGCAGCGCTCGTGACGAATCTTTCACTGCCACCGCTTGAGATCTGGCGCACCTGCCGGGGGCGGGCCGATGCCGAAAACCGCATCAAGGAATTAAAGTACGACTTCGCCGCCGACAGCTTCTGCCTCAATGATTTCTTTGCTACCGAGGCCTGTCTCAATGTCGTGATGATGGCGTTTAACCTGGTGAGCCTCTTTCGTCAGACGCTCTTGAGAACCACCTCGCCCAAAACCTTAAAGACGCTTCGCTATCAGCTCTTCGGTGTGGCGGGTTACCTTACCCAGGAAGGCCGGAAACAGATCCTGAAACTCGCCCTGGCCATGAGCGGCGCGCCTGGTTCACGGGGCTGTGGGAGCAGTCGGCGAGCTTCACACTGCCTGCCGAGTTCTCCTCCATTTTTGGGCCCGTTCCATCGGGCTAACGGAAAATCCGGGTTAAATTTTTTTAAGGTGTGGAGCCGGTGGCGACTCGGTCCGGGTGTCTGGCATTCCGGGGCCCGAAGCACGTGGCTCCGGCGCAGCCCCCGTATGGCCGGACGGCAGACGGATGGCGACGCGCAGACCGCCGCCATCGGCATTGGTGGCAGTGACGGTCCCGCGGTGCACGCCAATCGCCCGGCTCGCAATGGCCAGACCCAGACCGTGACCGCCGCTCGCACGGTCCCGGGCGTTGTCTGCCCGCACGAAAGGTTCGAACAGATGGGGCAGGAATTTGTCCGGTACCCCGGGGCCATGATCGCGAATGCTGAGTACCAGCCACCCGCCCGGACCGGGTTCCCGCGCAAGTGACAGTTCGACGGTGGTGCCTTCCGCAGTGTGGCGCAGGGCGTTGCGCACGATGTTCTCGATGGCGCTGCGCAGAAGGGCAGTGTGACCTGTGACCATTGCGGGTACTGTCCCAACGACCGTGACCGAGCGATTGCGGGAGCGCGCCTCGAAATCGGCGTCTGCGGCCACGGCGGCGAGAAGCTCGGGCAGGTCTACGGTCTCGCCGGCAGCAGGAACCACGCCGGCCTCGAGGCGGGCGAGAGACAGAAGCTGTCCGATCAGATCGTTGAGGCGCTCGGCTTCCAGTTCTATCCGATTCAGCTCAGGACCGGCCCGTCCCTCGGCCCGTTGCCGAGCCAGGCCAAGCGCTACCTGAAGGCGTGCCAGCGGGGAACGCAACTCGTGGGAGACATCGCTCAGGAGCTGGCGCTGCGACGCCATGAGCTCCTGCAGGTGCTGGGCCATGCGGTCAAACGCCCGGGCGAAGTCGGCGATTTCATCCTTGCGGCCGCCGAGCGAGGGCGCGACGCGCTCGTTAAGCCGTCCCGAGGAGTACGCTTCGGTCGCCCGCCGCAGGCGCCCGATGGGGGCCGTGAGGTAGCGCGCCAGCACCAGACAGACCAGACCGCTCACGATTGCCGCCAGCACCAGCGGAGGAAGGATAATACGGGGCCGGCCGAGCAGGCGCGCGAGGGTGACGCCCCGGAAATCCGGGATCAAATAGTACGGTCCGCGGTGCGGTGGCACGATGCGCGGAAGCCGGGCGCGGTGCGCAAGCCGTTGCAGCACGGCCGGGGAGAGCGGCCGGCCGAGCAGATCGGTGCCGCGCTGATTGACCAGAAGCAGAGGCACCAGTTCGCGCCGGTTGAGGCGTTGCAGCCAGAGCTTCAGTCCGCTCATGCCGGAGCGGTCGGCCACGCGCTGCCCCTCGGCCACATACGCCAGCATGCGCTGGTGAAAGGGCATGGCTTCCTGGTGTTGGCGCAGCCGGTCGACGAAGTGCGATGCGGCGAACATGGTTGCGGCCGAGAACAGGACCAACGCGATCCAGAACGACAGGAAAATCTTCCAGAACAGGCGGTGCATGCCGGCGCGGATCAGGGTAGCGCGTACTGGTAGCCTACGCCGCGGATGGTCTTGATGCGCTCGTCGCGGTCCGGCAGCGGGCCGAGTTTGCGGCGCAGGCTGCTGACGTGCATGTCGAGGCTGCGGTCGTAGGGTGTGAGTCCCCGTCCCAGGGCGTGTTCGGACAGCTGTGCTTTGGATACCACATGTCCGGCCGATCTCAGCAACACCTCCAGTACGCTGTATTCGGTGCTGGTCAGCGGTATCTGCTCGCCGCGGCAGCGCACCCGGCGGGTTCCGGTGTGCATCTCGACATCACCGAGTGTCAGGACCTCAGGTGCTGTGGTCGGGGCGCCGCCGGCGGCGCGCCGCAGTATGGCGCGCACGCGCGCGACCAGTACGCGCGGATTGCAGGGCTTGGCGAGATAGTCATCCGCACCCAGTTCCAGGCCAACGATGCTGTCGACGTCTTCGCCTCTGGCCGTAAGCATCAGCACCGGGACCAATGAGCGCTGGCGCAGTTCACGCAGCACGTCAAGGCCGCTGAGTCGCGGCATCATGACGTCAAGAATGACCAGTTCGTAGCGGCCGGTGCGTGCCATTGCGAGCGCGGTCTCGCCGTCATGGGCGGTGTCCGCGACAAAGCCTTCTGTACCGAGATACTGGGTGAGCATCTCGCCCAGTTCCGTGTCATCGTCAGCGAGGAGAATATGGTCCATGACCACTCAGCCCGGGGTTCGCCCCTGTCGTGTAGCGGATCATGCCACATTGGGACGGGTAGCATACAGGGATCAGGCTGCGTTTACCGGGATTTACACGGATTTACGGTATGGGTGGCAAACCCACACATCCGCGGCATGATAGGGAGCTCGGCAGCTGCGGTGTAAAGCGGACCGAAGTCCCGCAAAGAAATGACGAATTGGCGGGTCGCACTCCCGGGGCAAAAGCGTGCCCTCGCACAGCCTGCCATCTGGCTGCTGCGATCCGTGCCGACCGTGTTCGTGGTTGCCCAGGAAGGGTTTACGCAAAATGTTTCCGGCGGCGATGGCGCCGGCCCTGCCGCGCGGCTAACATAACAGCTATGCTCCACGGGTGGACGGACGGAACTATATGGCACAGGTGGGGTCTGTGTATCGCGGTGGCCTGCCGCGTGTCAGGAGATTCCGGACGTAAGCTATGAGCATCTGCC
Source organism: Pseudomonadota bacterium (assembly GCA_021785515.1). Classification (GTDB taxonomy): domain Bacteria; phylum Pseudomonadota; class Gammaproteobacteria; order Acidiferrobacterales; family UBA6901; genus JAJYCY01. The sequence goes on from JAJYEX010000004.1 coordinate 249,940, forward strand.
TCGTGTGCGCTGATCCTACCGCGGACGCTGCTGCCAGGCGCGGGTTCCTGGGCCGTCTGCGGGAAGCGCGGGTCTTGCGGTGGATGGCAGTGTTGGCCCTGATGTGCACCCTGGGCCTGTACGTCGTAAAGTTTTCACACGAACACAAGACGGAAGTGGGTAAGCTTCACTGTCCGGTGTGTCAGGCGGTGGCCAACGGCTTGCTCAATGTGTTCGTTTCCGGTATCGGTTCACCGTCGTTCTGCCGTACGCCGTATTTCGTCGTACTCTCTGAAATCCGGCCGTTCTTTCCGGAACGGCCCATCTCTCCCCATCCCCCGTCCCGGGCGCCTCCTCGCGCCTAAGCCTGTGAACGTTTCTGGAGACTGACCCACCCGCCTAGGGTTTCCGGCGTCCGTGCCTGCGCGCATGAGCGGCAGCCCGCGAAGAAGCCATTTGCAACGGAGGTGCGCCGACCTGACGGCTTTGCCGTGGTTTGGGGCGCGCCGTCCCGGGTGATGCAGGTGCAGTCCGAAATCGTCGATTTGGAGGATTCATTGCACAGCGCGGTGATGCGCGCCGTTGCGAGCGGCCTTGAATCCTGAAAGGACTAAATCAAAAACCATGAAACACGGTGGGAAAGATATTGTGGCTGACGGCTTGGCGCCAGCAGTGTTGGGTCGAATGGTACCGCAGGCCGGCATGGCGGTGAGGTGCGCCCTGTCCGCCGGCCGCGGCTGCGGTGAGGTCGATCTCGGCGCGACAGCGCTTGAGACAGCACACAGGCGGTCCGGGACCCGGGTGTTCCAGGTTGTGTGGCCGCCCCTCCGTGTCGGTGCGCCCGGCGGGCCGCGAAGTCCCAAAGGGAATCCCTGCCGGGGCGCCGGGCCGCATCCGTCTCAGTGTTGCCCGGGAGACCGTCGCCGGCAGCGGCTATCCACCTTTGGTGCTGCGTTGGTCGCTTCGTTGCTGCTGGTGTCCAGGATGCCGCTGGCACAAGCCCACGCCATCGCCGGCATGCGGGTGTTTCCGGCGACCATGAGCTTTGATGATCCGGGCGTTGCCGATGAAGGGTCGTTCGTGTTCAGCCACATCGACAACGGACCGGCGAGTCAGGATGTGCTGAATCTGGCTATGGCAAAACGGGTGACCCGTCGCTTTGGTCTGATGGCCAGCACCGACTATCAGCGACTTCTGGATGGCAATGGCGCCGGCGCGCTGGACGGTTGGGACAACACGACCATTGCTGCCGGATACCAGCTGTTTATACATCCCAACTCCGAATCCATAGGTATGGTACAGCTTGCCGATACCGTCGGACACAGCGGCAGCCTGGGTATCGGTGCGCCGTACTCGGTCTACAGTCCGGAGTTCGCCTTCGGCAAGGGGCTCGGCGGACTGCCGCATCGCTGGCGCATGTTGCGGCCGGTCGCGGTCACGGGCGCGGTGTCCGAGAGTTTTCCGACGGATCCGGCGGCGCCGAACATGCTGAACTGGAGCTTTTCATTCCAGTACAGCATTCCCTATCTGCAGGACTTCGTGCGGGATATCGGCATAAACGGCCCGTTCCGGAATATGGTGCCGATCATTGAGGTACCCATGCAGACCTGCCTGGACCGGGGGTGCGCAAACCAGACCACGGGTTACGTCGACCCCGGAGTGATCTGGATCGGACACTATTTCCAGTGGGGAGTAGAGGCGCAGGTTCCCGTGAACAGCCGGACCGGCAACTCCGTGGGAATTCTGGTCGGCATGGATTTCTATTTCGACGATATTGCGCCGCACACCCTGGGTGCGCCGTTGATCAACTGAGTAACGGAGGAGACTGGACATATGATGACTGGTTCAAAGGGTGCGCGGGTCGCGATCGCCGTGCTGGCGCTGTTGTTGCTGTCCCGGACCGCCCTGGCCCATGCCTTTCCGGACCACTCCCTTCCCAGGGTGGGCTCGCAACTCACTACTGCTCCGACGTCGGTCCGGATCTGGTTTGACGGCGACATAGAACCGGTTTTTTCTACGTTGATTGTCAAGACCGCGGCCGGCGCGAAGGTCAGTGCGGGCAAGGGCAGGGTGTCTTCGTCCAATAGCACGCTTCTGGAGACGCCGCTGCCGCACAAGCTCGCGCCCGGGAAGTACTACGTCTACTGGAGCGTCATCGCGCGCGATGGACATCACACTGAAGGACGCTTTCCCTTCCGGGTAAAGTAAGGAGAACGGACATGCATCAACACCCCCTGTATATCGGGCTGACCGCCTTAGATGTCCTGGCAGTTGTTGCCACGCTTGGGCTGGTGGCATGCTGGTTGGCAGTGCTGCCGCGCCGTCCGCTTGCGCCGGTCGATGTGGCCATGCGGCGCCTGCTCGGCGGCGCAATCGGGCTGCTCACGCTCAGCAGTGTCGGCATTCTGGTTGCCCGGACCCTCGAAATGGACGGCGGCAAATGGGGGGCATTGCTGCCGGCTATTCCGCTGGTGCTGAAGGTCACGCATTACGGCCGTGTCTGGCTCTTTCGCCTGCCGGCGCTCGTTCTGCTGTGGCTGGGATGGCTGCGGATGGGACAGCGCGAACGGCGAGCCTGGTCCGCCTGGCTCATGCTGGCGGCGGTGGCAGGCATTGCGCTGACGCGCAGCGAGACCGGGCACCCTGCCGACCATGGGGACTTTACCCTGGCAGTGTGGATCGACTGGATACATCTGCTGGCTGGGTCGCTCTGGGTGGGCAGCCTGTTCGGTATATCGCTTGCCGTCTTTCCCAGGCTGATCTCGGAGGATTCAGACCCGGCGTCGCCTGCCGCCGAGATCTTTGCCCGGCTGTCATGTCTTGCCGGATTTGCCCTTGCAGTCATCCTGCTCAGCGGCGGGTATACGGCATGGCAGGAACTCGGATCCTGGAGCGCTTTATCGACTTCCGAATACGGGCGAACGCTGTCGGTAAAGCTGCTGCTGGTAGCCGGCATGATCGCGTTCGGTGCCCGCAACCGCTATGTCCATCTGCCGCGCTTGACGGCGCTTTCGGGAAAGGTGCCGCCGCGCTCGTGGCTGCCGTTTTTTGGGTTGCGGGATGGTGGTGGTGGGGCCGCTGGCCCGTCAGCGGCCGTGACCGCCATCCGGGACTGTTCGCGGACTGTCAGCATCGAGGCATTTCTGGGTTTGGGGGTGATCGTAGCGGCGTCGGCGCTGCTGCATGGGATGCCGCCGGCCGACATGCCCAAGACGGCTGTTGCCGCGTCCGGCATGTCGACCATGTTCCTGCCCAGGACGGCTGCCGCGTCCGGCATGTCCGGCATGTCCGGCATGTCCATGACTCCTGCAGTTGGCCCCGTTCCCACGATGGGCGTCCACCGCTGGGTCAGCTGGTTGGCAGTGCAGGCCTACATGCGGCGCTCGGAGCACGGCGGCCGCGTGGACGGTGCAGGCCGCGTGCATTTTCGTGGACGGGCGGTGACCATCGACCTGATTGCGGTCCAGCCACACTTTCCCGACATGAGCTTCGAACTCGCCGATCGAGTGAACCCCACGATCGTGGTGCCGGCCGGGGCCCGGGTGACGCTCAAGCTGCTCAACATGGACTATGGTCCGGGCATGGCCCACGGAGTGGTCGTGATTGCGGCGGGTCCTCCCTACCCGGTGCTCGGCATGCAGAGTCTCGGTCCGCGCCTGGCCGTGCTTGGCCCCATTCCCGCACGCAGCGGCGCGGCGTTTGCCACCTCCCGCTACGCGGAAGCGAGCGTGCGGTTTAAGGCCCCGGTCACCCCGGGTACCTATTATTATGCCTGTCAGTGGCCCGGTCATGCCGAGGGTGACCACATGTATGGAAAATTCGAGGTCCGGTGAGGGAAATGAACCGGTTCGGGTGAAACGCAGAGGGTAGGGCGGGTCTCGAGGCGGTGGCAGTCTGTTGTCCCGGGCCGCCCGCGCTGCCGGGTAGGATGCTGTCCGCCGTATGATCAGGCGGCGGCTTTCTGACGCACCTGGGCGTTCTTGATCAGGATCGCAGTCTGCGTGAAGCCCCCTTTGTTGGCCGCGGTCAGGGCGGTGTTGCCCGCGCCATCGGTGGCGTCGACTGCCGCGCCGTTGTCGAGCAGCAGCTTGACGACCAGGGCATGGCCGCGGGAGGCCGCCAGCACCAGAGGCAGGTGACCATTTTCGTCACGGAAGTTGGGATTGATGCCGGCGCTGACCAGCGAATAGACCATCGATGCGTGACCTTTCTGCGCCGCGTGGCATAGCGCTCGGGCGCCATGGGAGCTATTGATTTGTGCGATGGGCCGCACGCCTTTAGGTAGTTTCAGGAGGAAATTCATGAAGGACGTGACCACCATGGCAACCAGGGCAAAGAGCATGATGTGAGGATCGACGCCAAGCCGCTGTGCAATGTCGGCCGGAAGATTGGCCCCTATGGCGAGGATTGCAATGACCAGAATGAGCGCGAACTTGAGATAGCGAACCAGCGATACGCCGATAATGGCGATCAGACCGATGAGCAGATAGTCCTTGTTCAGGCCGATGCCCCGGGTCACCCGATCCGGGAGATTGGCGCCGATGCTCATCAGGGTGACCAGCACGACGATTGTTATGTCCTGGGCCCAGGACGAGAATTTCGCGAGCTTCATCATGTACCCCTTTGCGGATTTCCTGTGGCTTCGTACATGCCATTAACCGCAAGAATCATACCAACTATAGATTTATAATTAATCATAATCCCGCATGGCATTGCGGGTCAGGTGCACATTAATTTGTTCTTGTCTCGGTACACTAGCGGGTCCGGATATAAAAATCCATCGGCAAGCCAGGGTTTGCGAGCCTTGTGTTTCGACTGATTTGCTCATTTTTCCGATGTCATGGATTCAACCCACTCTAGAACAGGTTGCAGACGCGGCGGGAGCAGTTCGCGTGCTTCCGGGTATCCGACCCATCGAAACTCATCGTGCTCTGGCCGCCCGAGCTCGGCGCTGACCGGCAGCAGAACGGTCTCGGTATCCGTTTTTCCGATGTAGTAGCGGGCAATCTTGCCGGGCCCGTACGGGCCTGTTTCCAGGTAGGCCATCCCCCAGGGAAAGCTGAGATCCGAAATGCCGGTCTCTTCCCGGGTTTCCCGGATGGCTGCCTCGAGTTCCTGTTCGCCGGCCTCGATCTGACCCTTAGGAAAATCCCAGTTGGCATAAGCACGCAGCACCAGGAGGCGCCGTCCTGGCCCGCTTCCGCGGATGACGACCACGCCAGCCGAGCGGATCGTGACGCGCGGACCGTTCACCCTGCAACCCCTGCGGCCACAATCCGCTGAAGGCAGCTGGCAGGGATGCGAACGTCGAGGCGTTTGCGCGGGGCAGGCGGTGGTACGGATGCCGCCCGATGCCCGTGCGGGCGCTCGCCGGGGCGGACCCGGACGACCAGGGCCTGCAGGGGTCGGGTCACGGTAACAGTAACAGCGATCAAGGATGACGTGTGCGCACACATGCCAGACGATTGTGGATCCGGCAGCTTAAGCTGTCCACGATTATGGAGCCGGAAAGCCGTGGCCATCATGCGATCAGGCGGCCTGCAGGATTTGTCGGGGCGGGAAGACGGTGCCCGTCTCTTTTCATTACCACCGCAATCCTGAATGCGAGGGAGTGTGCACGGGAACTCCTGTCCGGCCCGTCGGGGCCGTTGCGCAGAGGGTTACCTAGCAGTCTCCAGCTGGGCGTCGGCGCACCGGTCCGGCAGGCATCCTGATTGTATGGTTTTCGGAAAACGTGTCTGATTTCGGTTTTGGTCTGTTTAGAGTGAGTTTAGATTAATATGGCGCGAGATATTCCCCATGGTTGCGGTTCCGGCGTATCACGGCACGGCACGACGGGTGCTGCAAGTCCCGGGATCCGGGCCGCAGAGACGCAGCAAGGAGGGAGGCGCATGAGCAGGATACGGGTCTTGGTCGGCACCAGGAAGGGTGCGTTTGTACTCAATTCAGACGGCAAGCGCCAGAACTGGTCGATCACGGGTCCGCTGTTTGCGGGCTGGGAGGTCTACCATATCAAGGGATCGCCGGCTGACCCCGATCGGCTGTATGCCTCCCAGACCAGCAGCTGGTTCGGTCAGATCATCCAGCGTTCCGACGACGGGGGTTGAGCTGGAAGGTGTCCGGCAGCGATTCGTCGGACCCGGTTGGGACCGGCCGGTTCCCGAAGGGCGAGAGCAATCGCTTCGTCTAGGCCGGAACGACAGGCATGCACAAGTGGTATGACGGGACCCCGCGCGCATGGCAGTTCAAGCGGGTATGGCACCTGGAACCGGCCTGGAGCGACCCGGATAATGTCTATGCCGGTGTGGAGGATGCGGGGCTCTTTCGCACCTCCGACGGTGGTGTGACCTGGGAGGAATATCCCGGGTTGCGTGGCGTCAAGGGTGATCTATGGCAGCCAGGTGCCGGCGGCATGGCGCTTCACACGATTCTTCTCGACCCCGTGGATACCGGCCGGATCTTCGTCGCGATCTCTGCAGCCGGGGTATTCCGTACGGACGACGGGGGGGCGGACCTGGTTGCCGAAGAACCGCGGCCTGGTATCCAAATACGAGCTTCCGGACCCTGACGCCGAGGTGGGTCACTGTGTCCACCGCATCGCGATGCATCCTTCCCGGACCAACGTCCTGTTCATGCAGAAGCGCTGGGATGTGATGCGCACTGACGATGCTGGCGACACATGGCGTGAGGTGAGCGGCAATCTTCCGTCGGATTTCGGATTTCCCATAGAGGTGCACGCACACGAACCGGACACGGTTTTTGTCGTGCCGATCAAGAGCGATTCGGAGCACTATCCGGTGGATGGCCGCCTGCGTGTATATCGCAGCCGCTGCGGGGGAAACGAGTGGGAGGCGCTCATGCAGGGCCTGCCGCAGCATGACTGCTACGTAAATGTGCTGCGGGACGCCATGTCGGTAGATTCGCTCGATCCCTGCGGCGTCTACTTCGGTACTACCGGCGGGCAGGTCTATGCATCAGCCGATGGCGGCGATACCTGGACCGCAATCGTCCGCGACCTGCCGGCGGTGCTGTCGGTCGAGGCGCAGGTACTGGCATGATCCGGGTGATTCTGCCGCAGCCGCTGCGAACGCTTGCGGGGATCAATGGGGAGCTGTCCCTGGATGTGGCGGGCTCGGCGACGCTGGCGTCGGTGCTGGATGTGCTGGAGGCACGGTACCCGGCGTTGCGCGGTACCATCCGCGATCACGTCACGCACGAACGCCGGCCACTCATCCGCTTCTTTGCCTGCGGTGAGGATCTGTCATTTGGTCAGGCGGCCGCACCGTTGCCGGAAGCGGTCGCCCGCGGAGCCGAGCCGCTTCTGGTCGTCGGTGCCATCGCCGGCGGCTGACGCCTGCGGGTCAGGCCAGCATGCTTCCGGATGCGGTCCGGGACGGTGCGGCGGAGGCCAGTCCGGCCAGCAACCCCAGACGCTTGATGTCGTGCAGCTGGATGTTGCGGGCCCGGGTGTACGCCAAGCCCTCCTCATCGAAACGGCGCAGGATCCGGCTTACCGTTTCAAGAGCGAGCCCGAGATAGCAGCCGATTTCGTAGCGCGACATGCTCAGGCGCAGGGAATGGGCGATGCGCTGTGCTGGAGGCAGGCGGGCATCCAGGCCCAGCAGAAAGCCAGCCAGACGTTCGTCGGCGTGCTTCTTGCTCAGGACCATCATGTGTTCGTACATTTCCGAGATGCGCTGGGCCAGCAGCAGGTGAATGCGGTGCTGCACGGCGGGGGTGCGCTGGTAGATCGCATTGATTTCCGACACGGGTAGCGCACGCACCGTCGTTGGTTCCAGGATTGCGGCGGAGGAACCGTATTCGGGGGCGCCCAGGGCATCCAGTCCGAAAAAGTCCCCAGGCAGACAGAATGCAAAGATCTGCTCGGCACCGTTGCCGGTGGTTCCGTAGAGTTTGACCGATCCCGATTCGATCACGTAGATGTTCAAGCCGCGATCACCCGCGTGGAACAGGTGCTGGCCGCGGGCGTACCGGCGCGGCGGGCGCGCAACCGACAGGAGCGGGTCGTGCATGCCGCTGTCGGGGATGCTGGCACTGGCGGATGTCGCACGGCTGGTAGCGAATGGCGTGGTAGCGCCAGCGCTGGTTGCTGCGGCGGGGTTCATGAATGCCTCCTTGTTGTGGGGATAGGCTGGGCTTCCTGCTGATGGGCAGGAAAGAGACGAAAACGTGCAAACCGGCTCGTCCGACCGGTTCCGGCACGCCGCTTCACGGCGTAACAGGCGCGGTCGGCGGCGGCCAGCACGGATGACGTGGTCTGGGTGCGGGAAACGATCGCCACCGCGCCGACGCTCACGGCCAGCCGGATTGAAACACCGGACCAGGAAAACTCCTTACCGGAAATGGCCCGCGAAATCGCTTCGGCGTGCTCGTTGGCCAGGGCGATCGGGCAGTGCTCGAGCAGCAACACGAATTCATCGCCGCCGAGGCGGGCGAGCGTGTCACGCTCACGAATCCGGCTGACGAACAGCTCCGCCACCTGACACAGGATGAAGTCCCCTGCGGCGTGCCCGTAGGTATCGTTGATTTCCTTGAAGTGATCGAGATCCATGTACAGCAGGGCGTGCGCGTCTCCCGGACGCAGTGTCTCCAGCAGGCGTCCAAGACGCAGCTCGAACTGATGGCGGTTCGTGAGGCGGGTGAGGGAGTCGTGTGTCGCCTCCTGTGCCAGCTCGCGCAGTGTCGTGGCATCCCGCAGGAGCAAAACGATTCCGTCGCTGTTCTGGTTGAGGCCGCGCAGGATGGCGCAGCTGTATTCCACCGGTATCTCGACGCCCCGGGCGAGCTGCAGCACATCGAATTCCCCGGATCGCGGACGTTCACTGCGGGAAATAAACCGCGTGAGCGGATCGCCGACTGCCTGACGGCTTGTGCCGTCGAGCAGCGTGATTGCGTCCGACAACTGGTGGCCCCGAACGCTGTCACGGTTCATACCGATCAGGCGCAGGGCAGCGGGGTTAAGGTAGAGGATGTGGCCGCTGAAATCGGTGACAATAACCGCGACCGGCAGAGCATCAAGCACCGCCAGGTAGAACGGGGGCATGAGGCCGGAATTTACAGCCGGAACCTCGGATGGCGCAGTATACACGGATGTTTCTCCAGGCGATCTTTCGATCGCGCAGTCTCCATTTAGACATCCGCAATTATTACGGGCCCGATATGACGGGAATATTGGTGCAACTGCGTACGCAGTTCTACGTAGAATGCGCGGGACGATCCGGCAAAATCCCGGACCGGAGAACCCGCCCCAGGATCAGCGCTGTGCGCCCGAGATTGCGCTGGTGCAGAGCTGGGCGATGCGGATGAGGTCAGCGAGGCTGCCGGCGTCGAGCTTCTCCATGATGTGGCTGCGGTGGACTTCGACGGTGCGCGGGCTGATGCCCAGTGCGCGTGCAATCTCCTTGCTGGTCCGGCCGTCGGCGACCAGCGAAAGAATTTCGCGTTCGCGTTCGGTGAGCCGCTCATAGCGGGTGCTCATTTGTGTCTGCTGGGTGCGGGTGTCGCGCCGTTCTGTATCCAGGGCCAGCGCTTCACGCACGCGCTCGAGCAGCATGTCGGGGTCCGCCGGCTTCTCAAAGAAATCAACGGCTCCGGCCTTGAGAGCCCGTACCGACATGGGAATGTCTCCGTGCCCCGTGAGAAAAATGATCGGCAGGGTGATATGGTGGTCAGTGAGTTCCTGCTGCAGCTGGATGCCGCTTAGGCCGGGCATCCGCAGGTCTAGGACGAGACAGCCGCAGGCCTCCGGGGACAGGTCGGCCAGAAAGGACTCGGCACTGTCGTGTTCAGACACGGCAAGGCCCTCGGCCCGGAACAGGGTGCTAAGGGCATCGCGCACGGCGGCATCGTCGTCCACCAGAAAGACGGTCGGGGTCATGAATCCACCGGGAATGTCAGATGGAAGTGCGCCCCGCCCACCGCAGGTTCGGCCCACAGTCGGCCGCCGTGAGCTTCAACGATCGTGCGGCTGATGGCAAGTCCCATGCCCAGTCCGTCGGCCTTGGTGGTGAAGAAAGGCTGAAACAGACGTGCGGCATCCTCGGCGTCGATGCCTGGCCCGGTGTCCGTCACGCTGACCCGCACGAAGCCATCGCCGTCCGGCTGTGTGCGCACCGTCACCGTACCGCTCGGCACACCACTGTCGCGGACCGCCTCTAGGGCGTTATGCAGCAGATTCAGGAGCACCTTTTCGACCGCGATGCCGCCGATCCGCACAGGTGGCACCGCACCAGGCACGATCTCGAGGCGAATATGGTGAAGCTCGGCCTCCGGCGCGAACTGTGCGGCAACCCGTGCGACCACATCGTTGAGATCTTCCGCGGCAGTTTCCGGTGCGCCCCGCCGCAGGAAATTGCGTATGTCACGGATGATGTGTGCGGCACGTTGCGCCTGCAGCGCCGTCTGTTCAATGTTATGCGTGAGCTGCCCGTCGTCCTGCCCGCTGCGAAGCAGCCGGCGGCTCGCCTCACTGTAGCTGACGATTGCCGCCAGCGGCTGGTTGAGTTCGTGTGCGAACACGGACGCGAATGCGCCCAGGGCGTATTGCTGGTAAATGCGCTCGATTTCGGCCTGATAGCGGCGCGCTTCGTCTTCGGCATTGCGGCGGTCGGTAATGTCCAGTCCGGTCGCGATCACGTATTCCACTTGGCCGCTGGTACCGGTCAGGGCGGTATTGGACCATGCGATGTAGCGGCAGGAGCCATCCTTGCGGCGCCAGGAATTCTCGAACCGGCTCGGAAACAGACCATTTTGCAGGTCGGCGAAGACCTGTTTGACCGGCTCGATTTCCTCGGGCAGAAGCAGAAGATCCCAGACAAACCGGTCGCGCAGTTCCTCAAACCGGTACCCGGATATCGCCTCGCAGGCATTGTTTACCCGTACGATGCGTCCGTTGCAATCGAGTACGATCACTGCGGCGCCCACGGTGGTGAGCACCGCGGAGTTGAAGTCGCGCTCGAGTCTCAGGGCGTCTTCGGCGCGACGCTGGTCGCGGCGCGCCTGCTGTTCCCGCAATACCCGCTCGATAACCGTGGGCAGGAGCACAAGATACTGGCCGGTGCCATCCTTGATCAGATAGTCGCGCGCCCCCGCGCGCATGGCCTCAATCGCAGTCGTTACGTCGCCGACACCGGTCAGCATGACGACCGGCGGAGCCTCCTCGTCCTTGGCAAGCTCGGCCAGAACTTCCATGCCCGTCATATCGGGCAGGCGGAAATCAAGAAGAATCAGGTCGGGCGGGTTGTGGCGCGCGTACTCAAGGCCGGCAAGGGCCGATTCAACCTCAAAAATCTCGAACGTACGTATCGTCTGCCGGTCAAGCGTGCGTCGACAGGCGAGGCGGTCAACCTGGTCGTCTTCGATGAGCAGCAGGCGGGTCGGGGCGGACATCGCTCGGTATCACTCCGGCATCTCGCTCACCGTCCAGTAGCGGTCTATGGTGCGCACAGTTTCCACAAATTGCTGGTAGTCGACCGGCTTTTTCATGTAGCCCGCGACCCCGAGGTTGAAGCTTTCCATCTTGTCCTGCTGCTCCGTGGATGTAGTAAGTACGACCACCGGAATATGCCGCAGACCGCAGGAGTTGTCCTTGATCGTCCGCAAAAGTTCAATGCCGCCCATGCCGGGCATATTGATGTCCAGCAGCACCAGACAGGGGGGGTCCAGCGTGTGCCCATGAAGGTAGGTCAGCGCATGTTCGCCGTTTTCCGCCCGGTCGAGGCGGTTCGTGATGCGCAGTACCCGGAACGCCCGGTGCACGGCCATGGCATCGACGTCGTCGTCCTCGACCAGCAGAATGGGCCTGCTCTCGATCTTCATAGCTCCTCCGCAAGTTGATCAGCGATGCTTGTCGCGGACTCTGATTACCGGATGCCCAAAGTCTGCGACCGTGTCGCCGATGTCGTCCGCGGGAAAGTGAAGCAGAACGTACTGCCCCCGCCTGGCGTGGATTCAATCCAGATCTGACCGCCGTGCAGCTCAACGATTTTCTTTACCAGCGCCAGCCCGACGCCCGTGCCCTCGATCCGGTCGCGGGGCGCCAGGGTCTGGAACAAATGAAAAACCCGTTCGTAATGCTTCGGATCGATGCCCGGTCCGTTGTCGGCGACCCTGATCTGCCAGAGACCGTCAACGGCCTGTGCCGAAATACGGATCAGTCCGTCGGGTTTGTCCATGAACTTTATAGCATTCGACAACAGGTTCTGAAAGAGCTGGCGCATACGCGTCGGTTCGGCCACCAGAACCGGAAGCGGTCCGTCTATCTCGATGCGAATGCCGGGTAACGGCGACAGCAGATCCACGACCTCGTGAACAATTGCCTCGAGCTGCATCTCCAGGCGCGTTTCCTTTACCCGGCCTACGCGCGAGTACTCGAGAATCCCCTCGATGAGCTGGTCCATGCGGTGCACACGCCCGCCGAGCAGGCGCAGGTATTCCGTGCCTTCCGCGCCCAGCCGGTCGGCGTAGTCAGTATGCAGCCAGTTGGCGAGGGAGGCTATGGCGCGCAGCGGCGCTTTAAGGTCGTGGGACACCACATAGGCGAAGTTCTTCAGTTCCTCGTTGGAGCTCTGCAGTTCGTGCACCATTGCGGCGAGGTCCGTGTCCCGCTGCCTGCGTTCGCTGATGTCACGCAATACACCGGTAAACAGCACCTTTTTCCCGATCCGGGTTTCGCTCACCGAAAGCTCCATGGGAAATAGTTCGCCGTCCTTGCGTCTGCCATTGATCTCCCGGCTGACGCCCACGACGTGCGATGTGCCTGTCTTCCGGAATTTCCGGATGTAGTCCGCATGCTCCGCCGCATGCTCCGCCGGCATCAGCAGTGACACGCTGCCACCAATGACTTCCTCGGGCCGGTATCCGAACATGCGTTCGGCCGCGGTGTTGAACTGGTCAACGACCCCGTTCTCGTCGATCACGATGATGGCCTCGGCCGCGGTATCGAGAATGGCGTGCATGCGCTGTTCGCTCTCACGCAGCCGCTCCGCCTGCATCATGAGGGCGGTTTCGGCATCGCGGCGGTCGCGGATTTCACGCCGGATTCCGCCGTAGAGCATGGTGAGAAACACGGCGGCCAGCAGCAGCAGCATGGCGAGCGCCGCAAGGCTCTCCCGCAGCCTCTGGTCGGTGATTGCGCGCCGCAGGTTGAGCATTTGCGTCTCCGACTGCCGCATTTGGTCAACCAGGCGGTGGATGTCGCCCATCAGGACACCGCTGGCGGAGCCGGCGAGCAGCGGATGAACATCTGGAAAGATTCCCCGGCGTCTGGCGGCCGCGAGTGCGTGGTCGAGGAAGTGCAGGCGGGCGGTGACGTCGCGACTCAGGTCACGCAGACGCGGCTGTTGCAGCGTATCCCCCGCCAGGAGGCGATCGAGATCGGACAGGCTGGCGCTGACCTGGTTCATGGCGGCCTGGCGCCGAACAAGGTCCATGGCGTCGCCGAGAATGAAATAGCTGCGCTCGTGGGCATCTACCTCATTCAGCGAGGCGTAGATCTCATCCAGCGAGGCGAGTGCCTCCCGGGAAGCGGTGGCGGCACGGCTGGTGGCGATGAACCGGTTGACCGCGTGGTAAACCAGGGCCCCGCTGATTGCGAGAATCGCGAGCGCAAACACGAAGCCCGCCAGAACCTGTGTTTCAACACGCCACTTATTCATAGTTACGGCCCGGATGGGCGGTTAAGAAGCACAATCCCGGCAGTTCATTGCCGTTTGTCGGAAGTTCCCGTCCTGGGCCCGGGAGCGGAACGCCGCCGTCATTGCGCAGACACATTCCCATATTATCTTTGCAGCTTATCACGGCCGCTTGCGGCGCGGAATGTCGGGCCCGGTGGTGCGATTGCCTGGGTTTTTTTTAGCCCGGACAGGATGTCCGGACACCGCTGTGGCCATAAGGGTAAGTAGCTTCACGAATTACCATTGGCTGCTGTCGGTGATCTAATTGCTAACGGTTGGACGAGGGACGTTCTGATGACGCGGGCATGCCGGGGAATTGCACCGCAGACCCGATGGGCGGTGAGGCTGGTGTGACTGGTGGGGCCGTAGCGCAGTGAGCATATTTGCGGACCCGAGGTCATAACCGGATAGGGGTGGGGCGTCGGCAGTCCGCGCTCCGCAGAAAGGCAGACAACGTCAGGGCGCAGCCGGCCCGCCAGGCGCGGCAGGCCCGAGAGGGATAGCTCGATGAAAATGAATCACCGCTGGGGACTGCGCGAACCGCTCGCGCGCCATGTTCAGGTGTGGCAGAGCAGCGCCAAGGCAATCGAAGGTTGCACGCGCGATCTGAGTTTTGACGGGGTTTTCGTCGAAGCTTGCGGGCTAATGCTTTATCCCGGAACCCTGCTGGATCTCATTACCATGCGCCGCGTGCGGGGCGTGACGTGGATCCGGCGTATGTCCGCGGTGGTGGCGCGCCTGACCGAGGCGGGCATCGGTCTGATGTTCACAACGCGCGATGCCGTTGAAATCACCCGGTTCACGGAAATGCTGCGCGGCGACAATGCGCTGCTCAGCATCCTGCGATCAGGGTCGTATCAGACGTTCAAGCAGAAGCCCGGGGGCAGTGCAGCGATTCTGGCTCTCGCCCGCATGCGAATGAACGGGGCGCCAGTCGAGGATTGTGTTCCGGATGGCGGCTACAAACTGGCAAGTGATGAGGATCATGATCATGGCAAAACGGGTTGAGCAGCGCTGGAACGAGAGACGGCCGGTTCAGCTTGAGGTGGAGCTGACGGCGGACGGGCGGACTCCGCAGCGGGCGATCTGTCGGGACCTCGGATTTGGCGGAATGTACGTGGAAGGCAATTCCGCGATGCTCTCGGTCAACGATGGGCTCGACATCGGTTTGCGCCAGGGAGTCGGCGAGACCCAGTCCCGCCATCACCTTGCTGCCCGTGTGGTACGGGTAAACGCGCGCGGTGCCGCGCTCATGTTCAGCAGCTTCAAACCTGAGAATGTGAAAGCGCTGCGCGCCGTTATCTACGGAGAAGGCGACCGGGTGCGCTAGGTGATTGCGGGCGGACAGGTAATTCCCGTGCAGCCCTGGGGAATCCTGGTCATGTCCTGAAAGAAGCAGGCGCTTGGCGGCCGTTGAGGATGCCTGTCCTTAAGGAAGGTGGGCGGTCGAGCGTTGGTGGCGGACCCCGGAATCTGCCCCGGGTGCGCCGTGTTGCCGGGGGCAGGGCGATGCCCCAGGCGGGCTGCGGGTGGGGGCGAAAACCCGCTAAACCGTTATGGAAGGCCAGGCCGGCGCCCCGCCGGCTATCCAGGTCGGGTTTTCGCGGTTTTGGGTGGGCTTTACAGAAAATTGCGCTTCTTTACATCCTGCCTGTCAGCCAATCAACTCTTCATGCGTTCTTCAAGGTGACAGGAACCGGCAATGCCGGAGGAGGGGCAAAACGCCCCGGGGTGTGGGAAAATCAGTACTTGAGGTTCCGGACGAAGGTTTGGGAACCGGTCCGTTTTCAGAGAGGACAGGCAGATGAAGATGATCAAGACGATGAGCTGGGTGCTCGCCGGGCTTATGCTGATTTCCTCGTTTTCGGCATTTGCCGATCATGATGATTGGCGTGGCCGGGGAAGGTTTGAACGGTGGCCCGCCTGGCGGGGAAGATTCGACGACGGAGGTCCCGTCTGGCGTGGCGACATCCGGTACTGGCATGGTTGGGATATGGACCGCTGGCGCGGCGGTTACTGGGTGCATGGGCGCCATGATGGCCGGTGGGGCTGGTGGTGGGTTGTGGCCGGCCTGTGGTACTTCTATCCGCAAGCGGTCTATCCCTATCCCGATCCCTATGCGCCTCCCTATGCACCGACAACGCCGGCGCTGCCAGTACCGAGCACGCCGCCGGAGGTCCAGTACTGGTATTACTGCGATGGCGCGAAAGGCTATTACCCCTACGTGCAGACATGTCCTGGCGGCTGGCGCAAGGTGCCGGCCACGCCCTCGGCTCCATCGGGCCAGTAGCGCCAGGACGGGAGTACGACCATGAAAACCTATCGGGTGATTTCGGGCGTCGCGATCGCGGCGATTCTGTCTGGATGCGTGTCGCTCCCGACGGCGCCCACTGTTGCGGTCATGCCCGGCCCGGGCAAACCCTTTTCGCAGTTCCGGGACGATGATGCGATCTGCCGGGATTTTGCGCGCCAGCAGCTCGGTGTCGAGCCGAGCCAGGTCGCTCACGAACAGGTTCTAAGCGGTGCGGTGGCTGGTGCCGCGATCGGGGCGGCGTCGGGCGCACTGCTAGGGCACGGCCAGGGGGCTGTGGGAACCGGAGCCGGCGCGGGCCTGCTCCTGGGTTCGGCGGAGGGTGCGGGTGCCGCCGGACAAAGTACAGCCGATCTGCAGTACCGCTACAACATTTCCTATGAACAGTGCATGTACGCCAAGGGCAACCTGATCCCCGGCTATCCGGCGCCGCGCTACACGCCACCACCCCCGCCGTCCAGCGCACCGCCTCCGCCACCCTGAGTTACCGCGGCGCTGCCAGGCGCCAGTTGGTCCGGACGTGACGCGCCGGGGTGGTCGTTCATCCGCCGTGACGGAATGAAGGGTAGAGCACCATGCCTCCGTCAACGAGGAGGCTTGGGCCCGTGACATAGGAAGCCATGTCGCTGGCGAGCAGGGCCACCATACGGCCAATCTCTGAAGGTTCCCCCATCCGGTTCGAGGGAATCTTGCGCAGCAGATCTTTGAGCGTGTCTGGGTTGTTCCAGACCGATTCATTGATAGGGGTCTTGATCGCGCCTGGCGCCACGCCAAGTACCCGTATGCCGAGGTCAGCCGTCTCCTGTGCCAGTGTCTGGGTGAGCATGGCCAGCGCTGCCTTCGAACACGTATAGGCGCTATAGCCGCTCCAGGGAATGCTCTCGTGCACCGAGCTGATGTTGACGATGACACCGTGACGAGCGACTGTCATGCGCTTGAGCGCTTCGCGCGCGCAGTGGTAGGCGCCGAACAGGTTGATCTGGATTACGCGGTACCAGTTATGCGGATCCGATTCCCAGCAGCGGGCGGCGACGCCGTCGATGCCGGCATTATTGACGAGAATATCGATTCCGCCGAACTCCTGATCGATGGTGGCAAACATCTTTTCTACCTGGCCCGCATCGGATATGTCGGCGGCCACGCAGATTGCCCGCACGCCCAGCGCACGCGCGGCCTCGGCAACCTTCGCGGCGGCGGCCGCATCCTGTCCGGTTGGGTCCGAGAGATAGTTTACCGCGACGTCGGCGCCAGCCTCGGCCAGAGCATGGGTGATCGCTGCGCCGATGCCGGAACTGGCACCGGTAACCAGCGCGCGTCGGCCCTTTAGATCAATGGTAATCATGATTGGGTTCCTTGTTGCGTTATACGGTTGATCGGCCTGGGCCGGACGACTGTGCCCCGGGGCCAGGATTGGGACGGCTCAGCCAGTAGGCGAAACCGAACAGGGGCAGGCTCCAGAACGCGGAGAATCCATAGATCTTCGCCAGACTGAGGCTCCCCTGCAGCGGGCCGAGCGCGTAAGAGCCAATACCTTCGCCCGCCATCAGGGCTGCCACCAGCAGACCCGCCACACGGGTCTGGCTCAGGGTATAGGTTTCCAGGGCGAACGACATGCTGTACGGGTAATAGATGCTGCAGGCAGCCCCGGCACCGGCGAACGTGGCGATCAGCGCTGCGGGACTGGAAACCAGAGGCAATGCCAGAAAGCACAGGGCGATCGCTACCGGCGAAACACGATAGACGAGCCACGGAGGCGCCAGGCGTGGCGGCACCAGGCTGAACCCCAGACGAAATGCGGTCATGGCGCCCCAGAATGCGGACAGAGCCCATGCCCCGTCGCGCGCCGACAGCCCGTGGCTGCCGCTCACATAGAGGTCAGCCCAGCTGCCGAACGTCCCTTCGACCACGGCGTACAGCAGCACCGCAGCCACAAACATCCACAATGGCTGGCCCGGTACCGGATCTTCTCTGGCTGAGGCGGTGAGGGTACGGGATCCGGGCAGGGTCAAGGACAGCAGCAGAATGGTCACAAATCCGGCGGCCAGCAGCGCCGGCCACAGCCACCAGTGGCGGATCACTTCGAACCGGTCGAGGATCAGCGGAGAGAGCGCGGTGCTGCCGCCGATGACGGCGTTAAGCAACGTGATCGCCGCAGTCTCGTGTTCCGGAAAATGCTCGGCGGCCAGATGATTGATGGCCGCCAGATTGAATCCGAATCCCAGTCCGAGCAGCGCGGTTTCAGCCAGCAGCAGGGCATAGGCGGCCGGCTGTCCGGCATAGGCGGCGCTGGTTATGAGCAACAGCAGCGCCAATGCATTGGCCCCCAGTCCAATGCGTAGCACGCCCTGGGTACCGACGTGCCGGTCGACACCGCCGGCGCTCAGGGCGCTGGCGATCGCGCCGGCCGTCATGGGCAGAAAGAGGCTGCCGTATTGGCTGGCCGACAGGTGGTAGGGGCTGCCCTTGAGGTAGGTGCCGAGCGCCGGGATAAGCACGAACGCAAAGCCCTGCAACAGGCCGGCCCCGTAGAGAATCGGGACTGCGAGCCCCGGTCTAGCCATGCCAGTCACCTGCCGCCAGTCGTGCTTTCAGATGGTCGGCCACGCGCAGCGCCTGGGCCATGATGGTAAGCGATGGATTGACGGCGGCAATGGAAGGCATGAAGCTGCCGTCCACCACGAACAGGTTGTCTACCTCGTGGGCGCGGCAGTAGGGGTCAAGAACGCTCTGGGACGGATCCGTTCCGAAACGGGCCGTACCTACCTGATGAGCAACGCCTTCGATGCCGATCCGCTGGGAGAAGATGAAGCGAAAGCCGATGCGGCGCAGCACCGCCCGCCATGCGGCCAGCAGCCGGGCATGGGCTTCGACGTTGTTGGGCGTGTAACTCAGCCGGATCTGCCCGGCAGCGGTGAGGGTGACGCGATTGTCTGCGCGGGCCAGGTCCTCGGTCGTCAGCCACCAGTCGACGGAATGTCGTCCGAACCAGCGCGCCAGGAACGAGGGCAGGGCAGGCCGTTCGGCTTTCAGCACGGCACCAGTCACCTTGCCGAGCAGTTGCACGTGTCCCAGGGGGTAGGGAAACTGCGGGTCACCCGATTCGTGGTAGTAGTCGTTCACGCCGATGGTTTTCTGGAACACGATGGAGCGGCTGTGCCAGGGGGAGAGCGCCAGCATGACCGAATTCAGGTGACACATGTAATTGCGGCCCACCTGATCGGAGCTGTTGGCGAGGCCCCTGGGATGCGCGAGGTTCCCCGACGCGAGTAGCAGCGCCGCCGAATTGACCGCGCCGGCCGCGAGCACCACGACACGCGCACTGAAGGATTCCGGCCCGCGTTCCCCTTCACCCTCGACCGCCACGATCCGGCGGCCATCGTCGGAGCTGCGCAGACGCGTAATGCGGATGCCGGTTTTCAGCACCACATCGGGGTCAGCCAGGGCCGGTCGGATCGCGCAGTTTTCGGCGTCACCCTTGGCCAGCACCAGGCAGGGAAATCCGTCGCAGGTGTCGCAGCGGATGCAGGGGCTTGTGGCGGAATGCATCTCGTCGAGATGAATCGCGAGCGGCAGGTGAAACGGGCGCAGCCCGCAGTCCTGAAGGCGGCGGAATACCGCCTCGATCGCTGGTTCATGACTCACCGGCGGATACGGAAAAGGTCCCGACGCCGGCGGTTCCGTGGGATCCTCGCCGCGCTGTCCGTGCGCGAAATACCAGCTTTCAGCCCGATCGTAAAAGGACGCGAGATCCGGGTAGCGGATCGGCCAGGAGACCGTTTCTCCATCGCGATGGTGCAGCGCCCCAAAGTCACACTCGCGCCGACGCAATACGGCTGCCCCGAACAGCTTGGTGTTGCCGCCGACGTGATAGCCGGTGACCGGATGGAAGGGCGCGCCGTTGCGGTCAAGCCAGGGCTCGCGGGTGTGGTAGAGGTGCCGGCGAAACACCGCATCCGGTTCCCAATTGCTTTTGGTGCGGCGCAGAAAGTTGCCGCGTTCGAGCAGCAGAAGCTTGAGCCCGCTGCCGCTCAGCGCCCGCGCCAGGGTGCCGCCGCCGGCACCGGTACCGATGATGATGACGTCAGCGTCCATTCTGACCGGCGGCGTTGTGCGGCCGGACTTCCACGCTGTAGTTCTGGCCATGCCAGCTTCCGTCGACCAGCCAGCGGAATGTGAAATCCACGCGCTGTCCAGACCGCAGTCTGTCGGTCGCGAGCTCCGCAATGTGCAGGCCAAGGCCGGTTTCGCGCGTTTTCACGTCGGCCGTATCCTGCCAGCCATCGCGGCCCCAGTGGATCATTGCCGGCTGCGTAAGGTAGATGCGCAGACCCTTGCCCTGAGGCAGGCGCTGGAGGCGTACATGAAGGCTCCAGTATGCCCAGGGCGTTTCGGGCCGCTGCCCCTGGTAGCGTTTCCATACCGCTTCGGGGCGATCAAAGGGTCGGCCGAGAACAATACTCGAGGCAAGCTTGATAAACTCGGCGTGCGCCCATACCAATGGCATGGCCGATCCCGAGGGACGCCCGGGGTAGAGGTTGTGTTCGGGGATGGGCGCGCTGTCCCAGACCTGTTCAGGAATCAGTCCGCATTTGCCGCTCATCGCCGCCATGGCCTTGAGGTAGGGCAGCGCATCCTCTCCGGCGGCCAGCGCGTAATGTCCGCGCTCTCCCGTCAACAGCGGCCAGGCCCGGCCGCGACCGGTGCCGTTGAATCCGATGCCGTCGGCGTGCTCGCCATAGCCATCGCCGTTATAGCGGTGCCAGGCGGGACCATTGGGCGTGTCAACCCTGAGCAGCGCATCGGTTATCTGCACGCTGGCCCGAACCATGGGGTCATCGGCACGCCGCAATCCAAAACGCACCAGCTGCAGAAAGTCCCCGCCGACCTGTTGTTCGGCGGCAAGATCGAGGTCGCGGGTACGGTTCTTGATGGGCAGAACCTGGCTGAGTGCGGCCCGCCCTTCCAGAACCTGAACCGGCGCCATGCGCACGTAATAGCCATCCACGCCATGGTCCTTGGCAAGCTGGGTGCCGTGTACACAGGTCCAGTGCTCGATGCGCGAGTTCCAGTAGTCGGCGAGCTCCAGAACAAAGCTGCGCGCAGGTTCCTGCAGAAATTCTGCACCGCACACCAGTGCTGCAATGCATACCGCGAGCGTGAACGGATTGACGCCGGCGTCCTCCTCCCAGCGGTCCTGCTGGGTCGTGGGGCCGGAACGAACCATGAACCCGAGCGCGCGTTCCACCATGTCGCCCACCTCGATTCCGTCGAGCGCATCACGTTCGACCAGCGCGGCCGCCAACAGTACGGCGAATCCGGCCTCATCGAGCTGTACCCCGGTCCAGTAGGGTTTGCCGCCGAGCCACTGGTTCTGGTACCAGTGCCCGTCAGCTTGCTGTGTCGCGATCAGGTAGCGCAGGATGTTGCGCGCCTCCTCCAGCGCGCCCAGGGCGAGCAGTCCGCCGGCGCTCTCCACCAGGTCACGCGGCCATACCAGGTGATAGCCGCCGAGGTCATCCTTGGTGCTCCCCCAGGGGACGCTCAGGCTGGCGACCATGGCGCCGGGGTAGGTCTTGTCCTGGTGCGTGCGCAATACCATGGCCGAGGTCTGGAAGATGCCAATGTGATCCGGTTCGAGGCCTTGCGGCAGGGTGCAGTGATGGGTGCGTGTGGCGTGCCAGGACTGCCAGGACTCCAGCTGGTGCTGCCAGGACGCTTCGAACGGCTGTGCCAGAGACGCAATGGCGAGTGTGGCGGCCGAGTCCTTGCTGCTGCCGAAGCCGAGCGCCAGCACCGCCTGTGCCGGCAGTTCGCCTATGAGCGCGACATTGCCGGGCCCGGCCTCATCATAGGTCCAGGACATGGCGCCATGGCTGGCGAAGTCCTGCCAGCCGTCGCTCGTTCCGACATATCCGGCGCTGGTTCGCCCTAGCGCATCGCGTTGCTGTGCATCGGTGGCCACCAGCGCCAGGCCGAATGGCCCCTGTTCTGCCCAGAGTACCCCGCGCCCGTTGTGCATTCCGGTGTAGGCAGTGTTGCCATGGCCGGTGCCGCCCAGATGGGGTGCGAGCAGCACGTAGGGTTTCAGGCCGGCGCCCGTCAGATGTACCTCGATGAGGACCACGTCTCGCAGCAGGTCCGGTGTGAAGCGTAGCCGCAATTCAAAACGGGGGTGCGTATGCACCACCTCCACAGCCGGGATGCCTGGACCCGGCAGGCACGCCCGGTAGGAGTTGAGCCGTTTGACCTCAACCCAGAAGCCCTTGCCGTCGGCGACAATGAATCCGAGATCCCGCGTCTGGGGAATGTCGACGCGCGGATAGTAGATTTCGTTCAGTATGCCATAGCTGGTGGTGAACCATACGCGGGGTGATCCGAGCGCGGTTCCGACCATGTCTTTTGCGCTGGTGGTCCAGGTGGGCGACATTCCGGGCTGGCCGGGAGCATGCATAGCTGAGTCTCCTGAAAGAAAAGGCAGTTCGCCGTGGCGGATGGCGGGAAAATGGTAGGCTGGCGCTCAGCCGGGCAGGTTCGCCTCGGGGGGGATCCGGTCCATGAACCCATCCACGATGCCTCCACCGGAACGGACGCCGGACGGGTCGCGTCTGTCGCGGTGTGGTGTGGGCAGGCCCCGAATGGGGCGCCCGTCCATCGCTGCAGAGATTCGTGGAAGTCTACCATGTGATCTTCACGATTATGTGACCGACGGCACGGCATCCATCTCCGGCCCCTGTGTTGCCGTTCGATCGCTCTGGACGGCTGGGGCTGTCCCTCGAAGGGTGCGGTTTCCGACGTGGGCCTGTTTATTCCTAATTAAGTATTTAAGTATTTAAGTAGTTAGGGCAGCCGGTGCAGACCCGGGACTGTGCGTGTGCGCCGGCCGGTCACCGGTCCGTTTGGCCGGTCACCGCTTGGTTCGACCAGCGATTATCGTCTCTGTTCCGGAATAATTACGGTGAATTTGGGGGCACCGGACCCTGGAAGGCCGGGTCATGGCCCGACCGATACGCCCGAAGGGGCAGGGGGGATCAAAAGGGGAGCCAACCAGGACCCCCCGGAATCCCTGCACACTGTCGGCAATCTGGGTGTGGGTGCCGGACAATCTGACGCCCGTCAAAGTAGGGCGCCCGATGAGGGCACATGATGCCGAGAGCGTCATGTGGGGAGAGGGCGCCGGATCGGGAGCATTCGTCGAAAACAGGCTGCGGCGGACCCTCGGAGACGGAGGCGGCTGCATTTCTAAAGGATTGGGAGGGGGTGGGCATGTTAGCGGCACTCGGAAGATTGCTGGCCGGTGACCGGGGCGCGAGATACCGGGCTCTTGGGATACTCCTGCTTCTCGTCGCATTCAATATTGCGGCCTGGGCCTGGGCCTTAGTTGTCTTTCACAGCCATCCGGTGCTGCTCGGCGTGGCCGTGCTCGCCTATTCGTTCGGCATGCGTCACGCTTTCGATGCCGACCACATCGCAGCCATAGACAATGTCACACGCAAACTGATGCACGAGAACAAGCGGCCCGTGACCGCCGGCTTGTATTTTTCTCTCGGGCATTCCCTGGTGCTGATGATCGCGACAATCGCGATCTGCGTCACCTTGAGTTCCATTGACGGCCGGTTTTCCTATCTCAACAGCAAAGCCGCGGTCTTCGGGACGGTCATCTCGGCAGTGTTTCTGTTCATCATGGCGGCCATCAACATGTCCGTTGCCAAGTCCGCGGTCGACACGTTCAGGCGTGTCCGCAGCGGCGGGGCCTGCGACCAGGACGAAATGGAACTGCTGCTCAACAAACGCGGGCTTCTCTCGCGCCTGTTCAGGCCGCTGTTTCGGCTGGTGACGGAAAGCTGGCACCTGTTTTTCGTCGGATTTCTTTTCGGGTTTGGCTTCGATACGGCCACCGAAGTCAGTCTGCTGGGGATCGCGGCGGCAGAGGCGGCCAAGGGCATGCCAATATGGGTGATCATGGTATTCCCTGTGCTCTTTGCCGCCGGCATGTCGCTCATGGACACTACCGACAGCATTCTGATGCTGGGCGCCTATGGCTGGGCCTTTGTGAAGCCAGTCCGCAAGCTTTACTACAACATCACGGTCACAAGCGTTTCGATCATTGTGGCGCTTCTCATCGGAGGCATCGAAACGGCCGGCCTGGTGTCGCAGGAGTTCCGACTCAAGGGAGCGATGTGGGCACGGCTCAATTTTCTGAACGGGCACCAGGAAACCGTCGGCGTCTTAATTGTCGCAATTTTCATCATGAGCTGGATCGTATCCATGGCCATCTATCGCCTGAAGGGCTACGATAGCTACTGACAATCTCCACGCCGACGCGCCCGTGTGCTAATGCAGCCGCGGGCCCGTTGCCGGCAGTGAACCCGCGCGCCATTCGTCTGCCCCCGGGCGCAGGCGCTGATCAGCAGCGGGGCGCAGGAATCGTATCGTATATTCACGGTCATGGAACCAGTTCTCGTCAGCGCCTGTCTGCTGGGTCAGCGCGTCCGTTACGACGGGGCCGACCGGTTCTGTGATCATCCTGTGTTGCAACGCTGGTCGCAGGAAGGGCGCATCGTGACGGTATGTCCCGAAGTATCCGGCGGACTTCCGGTGCCACGCCCACGTTCCGAGATCGTCGCGGGCCATGACGGCATGACAGTGCTTGCCGGAACCGCCAGGGTGGTTAGCATAGAGGGGTGTGATGTGTCGGCGCATTTCGTGCGTGGCGCGCAGCATGCGCGCGAGCTGGCACTGGGGCGGCGTATCCGCATTGCCGTCCTCAAGGAGGGCAGCCCTTCCTGCGGGACCGCAGAGATCGGGGATGGCACATTCAGCGGAACCCGGGTGCCGGGTTCGGGGGTGACGGCTGCCCTGTTGCGCCAGTCGGGCATTCATGTTTTCAGCGAGACGCAGTTCGAGGAAGCGGATGCCTTGCTCAAGGCGCTTGAAGCCGCGGGTGCGGATTGATGTTCCGTCCCCGGTAGCCGCGCGCTTTTTTCCGCAGAGTCCGCTGGTAGGCCGGCCATCGCGGCGGTTCCGGCTTGGCACCTTAGCCCCGTCCGTGCTGCGTGATCTTCAGCGCTATCGCTTCGGCAACCCGCATCCCGTCTACAGCGGCGGAAATGATGCCGCCGGCATAACCGGCGCCTTCACCTGCAGGAAACAGCCCCTTGGTGTTTACGCTCTCCAAGAGTTCGTTGCGGGTGATTCGTACCGGAGAGGAAGTGCGGGTCTCGACTGCGGTGAGCACTGCATCGTCCATGGCAAATCCGGTAATGATCCGGCCGAATGCCGGAAGGGCCTCGCGAATGGCGCTGATCGCGTAGCCGGGCAGGGAGCCGGAGAGGTCGGCGGGCGTGACGCCCGGGGTATAGGAGGGTGTCACGGACCCCAGGGCAGTCGATGGCCTGCCGGCAAGAAAATCGCCCACAAGCTGAACCGGAGCACTGTAGTCGGCGCCACCCAGCTCGAAAGCTTTGGCCTCCAGGTCCCGTTGGAACGCAACGCCGGCGAGCGCATGCGTGTCTGCGAAATCCGCAGGCGTAATGCCGACCACGATGCCGGAATTGGCATTGCGTTCGTTACGTGAGTAATGGCTCATGCCATTGGTCACAACACCGCCCGTTTCCGAAGCGGCTGCCACCACCTGGCCACCCGGGCACATGCAGAAACTGTATACGGAGCGGTCATTGCTGCAGTGATGCACGAGCTTGTAGTCGGCCGCACCGAGAGCAGGCGTACCTCCGTGCTGTCCGAAGCGGACGGCATTGATCATGTGTTGCGGATGCTCGATGCGGAAGCCTATGGAGAACGGTTTGGGCTCGATGTGCACGTTGCGGCGGTACAGCATCCGGAACGTATCGCGGGCACTGTGGCCGATGGCGAGAACTACGTGATCGGCACCGATAGTCGCGCCATCTGCAAGCATCAGGCCGCGCACTGCACCGTCTTCGATCAGGATATCAGTGACGTGGCTCTCGAACCGGACTTCACCGCCTAGCGCGACAATCCTGTGACGGAGATTTTCCACCACCTTTACCAGGCGCAGGGTGCCGATGTGCGGTTTGCTGATGTAGGTAATTTCTTCCGGCGCCCCGCAGCCGGCGAGTTCCTGCAGTATGTACCGCACGCGATGGTTGCGGTCCTTGATGCCAGTATGCAGCTTGCCGTCGGAAAACGTGCCCGCACCGCCTTCACCAAACTGCACATTGGATTCGGGGTGTAAATGCCGCCGCCGCCAGAAGTCCCATACGTCGCGGCTGCGTTGGCGCACACTGTGTCCGCGTTCCAGGACGAGCGGGCGGAAGCCCATGTGCGCAAGCGCCAGCGCGGCAAACAGGCCGCAGGGACCGGTACCGATGACTACCGGACGCGACCCGTTTTTTGCCGGTGCCTGCGCCGGAAAGGAATAGCTTTCATCCGGCGCCCGCGCGACATGGTGGTTGTGCTGCAGTCGCCGGAGCAACCTGGGTTCGTCGCGCACCTCGGCATCGATCGTGTAGACATACATGATCTGTCCGTTGTGACGCGCGTCGTGGCCACGACGGCGCACACGGAAACCCGTGAGTTCCCCTTCGGTTATCCCGAGCGCGCGCAGCACTGCAACCTTGATGTCGCCCTCGCGGTGGTCGAGGTCAAGCCGCACTTCGGTCAATCGCAACATGAACGTTCAGGGCAGAATTAAAAATAGAATATTACAAAATTGATGTTGGCTAGAGCAAAGCCAATGATGCAGACTCAAGGGTAACGGCACTTACTTTAGTCATCTAGCAGGACAAAAATAGATCTCGACAGTGCTTTGCCAAAAATATTCCCGCTGTACCATCAGTAAAAACCACGAAGCCGTGACTGCATCCGGAAACCAGGGGATTTCTTTTAATTCCTGGAGCGCACAGGAACCGCACATACCGTCCGCGCAGGCGTCAGAAGGTCCGTTTGAAACGGCCGCTAAATCCATCTCGTTTCCGTTAAGTCACCCTGTCACGGTAAAGCGCAAACCGAGATTCGCCGAAACCGAAAACAAGTGAAATCCTGCAATGAAAAAACGTCGGTGGCCTGTTTTCCAGTCAAGGCACAACTATACGTCTATATATTGGGGAGAGCCTTGGAGTTTTCGCACTGGCAGAAAACGGGGGGTTCAACATGCAAAAAATTCAAGCGGGCATTCAGTATCTGGCGTCCTCGTTCGGCGACTGCGGCGCCTTGTCTTTCCTGCGAATCATGAGACGTAAAGGGTTTGGCGTTCTGGCCACGAGCGGTCTTTTGCTGCTCGCGGGTTGTGCCACTGATCTTGGCCCGTGCTCAGCGTGAACACGGACACCAGACGGATATTGGGGGAGGACCTGTATGAACCAGGATACCGGCCAGCCGGTCTGCATGCGAATCGGTCCCGGTACCGGAAAATATGCCTATCAGGTTCCATGTCGGTGACCCAGTATACTGGATGCTCATGTGGCCCACAGCGCGCCGGTTTGGCGATGCAATTCCGTTTTAGAGAAGCGCTGATTAATCCTGCCTTTAATTGATGCAAAACGCGATGATGCTGTGCCCGGGGCAGTACGGGCAAAAACCTGCCTGGCCTCAGTACGTGACGCGGCATTTACCCAGACTTTTTCCCCGCGCAGTCCGGACAACTGTGGCAGCGGTAGCGATGGTGTTGCATCCGTGGTGCCTGTGCCAACTAGCAAATGGCACATTAGGACTGCGGCAACTAACTGTCTTCGTCCGCGGTGGCGCTAAAAGTTTCGTGTGAGCGTAAGCCGACCCGACACCTTTGCGGTCTGGCGGCAGCGGACATGGTAGGCGGCTGCTACGGAGCGCCCATTGTTTCACAAGCGCACCAAAGACTGGGCGGCAGGGCGATATCCCCCCGGCATTACCGGGGCCGTGTTCGTGCAGTGGATAACCTGCCTGAAAGGTTCGGTGGTCGCCATAGCAGCTCTCGTAGGAAAAAATAAAGCGGTGTGCCGGAAACCCATACAATATGCCCGGTATATCTGGCTCGGAACGGCGTGGGAAATTGTGCTAAATCACCAAATTTGTGCTAGATAACCAATATAAGAACAAAAGCGGTAAAGCTTTATTTTAGGGGAACGCCCATGTGTTCAAAACCCATCCGCTTGCGGGTGTCTTTGAGCTGTGCGCCCGTGGGAATCCGGGCCTTATTCACGCGGCGCCGAACGCTTTCCCCGGCGAGAAGAGACCCCCAAGGACCGACCGGCCCGGACAGTAGCTTGGCCGCTGCTCGCTGTTTCGGTCGCGCTCCTCGCCCTGCCACTTATCGCCCGCGCCGACTGCTGGACACAGTGCGGCGCGGGCCAGGGAGCAGGGCAAAAAGCATGGGTATTCTGGTATGGGACAGACGCCCAAGGGCATCCATCGTTTTCATACAAGATGGCATGCATACCCGATCCACAATCGCCAGACCAGGATGATTTTTGCGAGCGAGTACAGCACAAACTGCAATGAACACATTCTGGTTTCCTGTGTTCTTTCTAAAAGAGGAGACAAAATTTCATGCGGTGCCGACGGTTCCAGCGAGGGACATCGTGGTGGTGGCGTGTTCGGGTAATCTCCCGTGTTGGTTTGGCTGCCCTTGTCCAGGCGTCATTCGCCGGGTGCGCCACCTACAACAACGCCCTCGATGCCGTGGGCTATCTTTCTCCTTCCGCGGTGGTCATCAAGGTTCCGTTCGAGCGGCAGCCGAGCGAGACGCTCTGCGGCCTGGCTGCAGCGGACATGGTGAGCCGCTATTACCACCGGGCGCTCGCCCCGGGCGTGCGCTCGAATCTTCAACGCGAAGCGGCGACCCTGGGCGGGATCAGCGGCGGCAACCTGCGCGATGCCTTTGCGCAATCCGGCTATCGTGCGTTCGTTTTTTCTGCGGACCTGCACAACGATGCCACGGGGATCCTGTGGAACCTCGACCGCGGCCGGCCGCTCATCGTCATGTACATCTTCAAACACACTCGCATCGGGCACTATGTGGTCCTTGCGGGCTACGATCCGAAGCGGCACAGCATGGTGGTGTTCGATCCGCGTTTTGGCCAGCGTGTTGTGAGTCGCCGGGAGTTCCTGCGGGCATGGGAGGCAAGCGGCCGCTTTACGCTGCTTGCCCAGCCGCGGGAGTAATCTGAGAAGCATGTTCTTTTATGAAAAATAAGGGGTCCATATGAAACGCCTGTCTCTTGTGGTTGCCGTGATTTCAGGGGTTTTGTCCATGCAGTCGGCCTACGCCGCATCCGTCACCGCGAATTCCGCCGTTCCCCTCAGCGGTTCGGAAATCCGCCTCCTCGCGCAGAGCGAGACCTCAAATCCGGGACTGCTTGATCGCCGCGGTGCCGGATGCATTACCGTACGCGAACGTCATGGCCGCATCGCGCAAGATTGCGCAACCCCGCTCGGATCGTTCGTTGCGGGCTGCCCGGTTGGTCTTGTGCTCGGCGCGCTCGCTGGCAGCTTTTGGGGGGTCTACTGGGCGGCGGTCGACGCGGGCGCAGGCTGCACGATCACGGGCGCACTGAATTACTTCGATGAGTCCAGCGTCCACAGCAACGACCCGGATTGGCAGTAGTCGCCCAGCCTGAGGACGTTACGCCGGAAAGGGCGCGGTCCCGGTTCATAGGGGCCGCGCCAGGCAGTTCATACCTGGGCGGCTTGCTGGCGGCACGGTCACCACGCGGTGATAACCGAAGGCCTGTGAAAGCAGGTTCGAAGGAGGTCTGATGAAGAAGTACCCGTATCTGCCTATCACGCTCGCCTATGTCGTAGTCTGGACGCTTACGTTCAGCCTTCTTGAGCGGAACGTCTTCCTTTTAATGGGACTTATGGTTGCCGTTGCCTATGGCGCCGGGCAGATCTACGAATTGTACTTCCGTGATCATATGACGATGAGCGCCGATTCGACGGCATTTCCCGCGGCAGGCGTCATGGCTGTCATTGCGACCGTAGTGCTCGTGAAACTCGGGATGCTGCCGCCCGGGGGTCGGACCTATCTTGCCGTCGTTATCCGCTTCTTTATGGCCTTTGCAGCCGGACATACTGTCGTAGTCGGCTGTGGATTGATCTTGGGCTGGTTGTGGGAACGGCTGCGGCCCACCAAATCCGAATAGGCCTGTCACGTTCCAGACGCAGCGTCCGTGCACCCATGGATTGGTGCCGGAACAAAGCATCGGCGGATGCGGAGCGATGGCATGAACCCGGATTTCAGGTCGACCGAATAGGGCATCTTTATTCTCCTGGGCGGATGACCCCATAACAGCGCTTTTCGCCATAACGCAACCGGTCGTCTCCCAAGGATATGCATCAAATCCAGGAAGACTTTGAAAGCATTCCGGTAATTCAAGCCATTGGCTTCTTCATATAGTTAGGACGGGTTTGTCAATTCGACCGTCAGCGTCGATATCCTCGAAGGCTCCATTGGATGGCGTTCGCATTCATCGCGTTCTGGCGGCAGCAAATTCCCGCAGGAATCCCCGAAAATCCGCTAGTTTCCGGGTTTGCGCGGGAATGGGTATGTCAAGTGAAACATCGCCCTGATACTTCGCATAATGTATATTATGTAAAATTATAGTTGGCGCAGGTGCTTGCACACTTATCAGGATTCCTCCCCGTCCTTCTGCAGTTTATGCTTTTCCATCGCCTCATGTCAGGCGTCGTCCTCGACGTGGAGATAAAGTTTAGTGGTCTCTAACCTAATCGCCCGCGGACAAGAGTTATGCTCGAAAGTTGTGTATGACCTGAAGTGAGAAGGCGGCGTATTCTGATGGTCGACCAAGATCATCACCTTTAAGCTAAGGAGTGAATACGCCGCGTATGTGCGCCGACCCTCGATAAACGCGACGGGACGTCCAAGTCTCCCTCGCGCACTCGGTCTCGGCGCACTCTTTGTGCCTGCGCATGCGCTTCGGCACTGCCGCGGCCGCCCTGCTGCGGCGAGCGGCGTGCACTTCCGGTGCCCGCCAATCGCTCGCCTGCACAATGGCTGGACGGCATTTCGGTTGTCCTTGCAGGTGGCCTTACGAGCCACCCGCCCGGACCCTACGCCTACCGCGGACTACGCGCCCTCGCTTCGCTCTCCCTGGCGCGCAGCGAAGGAAGAACGATAAGGTAGTCGCACTCAAGAATCCAGGGGTCCCGGGCGAAGTCCGGGATGCCTTGACCGAAGTGAACTGATGGGATGGACTCCTCCCTGCCGGGACGGCAACTAAAGTGTCAGACTGAGAGGAGCCGGCCGCATCGTCACGCGGCCCAGCGATCTCAACCATCAGCCGCAAGGAGGAGTCCATCCCATCAGTTCAAAGTGCTTCGGGAAGGAGCCCAACAGTTGCTGGCCCAGGCCATTGAAATGGAAGTGGCGGAGTTTCTCGACCGGTATCGCGATGTGCGCGATGACACCGGCCGCAGAAGAATGGTGCGCAACGGCCACCTGCCCAGCCGCACCATCCAGACCGGCATCGGTGAAGTGCCGGTCAAGGCACCCCGCGTGCGTGACCGCGAAGGAACCATCCGATTTACCTCCTCGATCCTGCCGCCGTATCTGCGCCGCACGAAGACGATCGAGGAGCTG
>JAJYEX010000005.1:0-3772 GCA_021785515.1 Pseudomonadota bacterium
CTCGTTCGATGAACTAAACAGCTGGCTGGAAGCGCGCTGCCGCGCGCTGTGGTTGGAAGTGCAGCATCCCGACGCCGGCATTACCGTTGCCGATGCGCTGGAGCAGGAGCAGATCTACTTGATGCCGTTTCTGGTGTGGCGCTTCGCTGCCCCTGAGCCACTTCTTGATGGTGTTGCGCGACAGACTGGTTCGTCGCTGGATCTCACTGATGGTGAGATGTTCGCGGAAATGCATCCGCCGGATCTTTGCATACATGGCCATGGTAATCACCCCTGTTAACCCCTGCTCAGAAAATGAGCAGGATAAGTGGATTACTTGGTCAAAATTAAACCGGCACAACTACCTCTAAATGGTCAAAACGAAAACAGCGCCAACAGATATTGCCCATTATCGGACAAAAAACCCAAGAAAAAGGCCGCTCTCGGCGGCCTTCAGGATGTTGTTGGATTAGTTAATGGTGGAGGCGGCGGGAATCGAACCCGCGTCCGCAAGTCCTCCGCCGTCCGGTTCTACATGCGTAGTCTGTTGTCGTTTTCACCTGCCGCCTCCCAACAGACAGGGCGTCGACAAGCTTAGCCTGCTTCGATTTAGCGCAGACCCAACAGGCACGGGGCTACGCGATCCTGTGTAATCGACCTCTCAGCCCAGCCCACAGGCCAAACTCAGGTGAGAGGTTAGCGGGGATTAAGCCGCTAAGGCGTAGTTGTCGTCGTTGGCAACTATTGGTTTGCAGCTGGATTTACGAGGAACTCTGCACCTCGGCATGCTCCGGAGGTTTCGCGACCCACGTCGAAGCCGTGTCGCCCCCAAAATCTTCTAACTGAAAGGTATTGCGTACGTTATTTGTCCACGATGTTCATTAATAAATAATAGCATAAACCCGCTAATCAGAGCCGGGTGTTCCTAAAAATGGGCGCAGTTTATCGGGATTTCAAGGCTCGCTGGGCTTCGCGCTCCGATTCGCGCTCCTTGAGCACCGCACGTTTGTCATGCTGCTGCTTGCCCCTGGCCAGCCCGACTTCGAGTTTGGCCCGGCCGCGCTTCCAGTAGAGCGACAGCGGCACGAGCGTGTAGCCCTTGCGTTCCACCGACCCGATGAGGCGGCTGATTTCCTCGGCGTGCAACAGCAGTTTGCGGGTACGAGTCGGATCGGGGTGAACGTGGGTGGACGCCGAGGTAAGTGGTGAAATGTGGGCACCGAACAGATAGACCTGGCCATCCTTAACGATGACGTAGCTCTCCTTCAGCTGCACGCGCCCGGCGCGCAGACTTTTTACCTCCCAGCCCTCCAGCGAGAGTCCAGCTTCGTACTTGTCCTCGATGAAGTAGTCGTGCCACGCCTTCTTGTTCTGGGCAATGGTGGACGAAACTGGTTTTTCCTGCTTCTTGTTCATAAGTCAGACATAAGGGGCATCATGGCCCTTCAATGGTATCGTATAATAACAGGCAATATGCGAGTTGTTCTGCGAACAATCACCTGGAAGATGCGAAATGGCGCGGACTAGAGCGGCTAGGTCCGTGCACGGGCGGTGGTCTTCCCGCGAGAGTTTCATCCTTGCGGCTGCCGGATTTACCATCAGCCTCAACAACATCTGGCAATTTCCTTACCACGTTGTGCAATACGGCGGCGGTGCTTTTATCACGGTGTATGTGATCTTCATGTTTCTGCTTGGGCTGCCGCTGTTTACCGCGCAGCTGATGCTGGGGAGGCTGGGGGGGTTGTCCCCGGTGAATTCCATGCGCAAGCTGATCCGGAGCACCAGGCAGCCTCGTGCCTGGCTGTTCCTGGGCGTGCTGATCGTTGCTGCGGGGCTGCTGATTCTCTCCTGGTATAGCGTTATCGCGGGGTGGCTGCTGGCCTACGTGGTACGTTCGGCAGTCGGTCTGCTGAAGAATCTCAGCGCGGAAGCGGCAACGAGCGATTTCTCCGCCTTTGTCAGCAATCCAGAGCGCCAGCTCTTCTGGCACAGCCTATTCATGGTAATGACCATGACGGTGGTCGTGGGGGGCGTGCGCCAGGGGCTGGAGGCAGTCTCGAAGGTGGTCGTGCCGGCGCTGCTGGTGTTGCTGGCAGTGTTGGCCGCATATGCAGTTTTCAATGGCGACATCGTGCACTGGATAGAATTTTTCGTGACGCCAGATTTTCTCAAGCTGTCCGGACGGGGTGTTCTTACCGCGCTCGGAGATGCGTTTTTCAGTCTTGGGCTTGGCGCCGGTGCCATGGTCATGTATGGAGCCTACCTGCCACGCGATATCTCTATTGTGCGGTCGGCGACCCTTGTGGTTGTGATCGATATTGTGGCGGAGGTCGCCGCCAGCCTGGCGATGCTGCCGGTGCTCTATGCCGCCGGGGCGACTCCGACCCAGGGCCCAGCCCTGGTGTTCCGGGCGCTTCCGGTATCGTACGACGTACTGCCGGTCGGCAGTCTGATGAATACGGTGTTTCTGGTGTTCCTGGTGCTGGTGGCATGGATGTCGAGCATTGCGCTGGCGGAACCCGCGGTGGCCTGGCTCGTCGAGAGCCGCGGTATTACTCGGCTCAGGGCTGCCATCATCAGCGGGATAGGATCATGGTTTCTTGGAATTATCACGATTTTGTCCCTCAGCCAGTGGAAGTTCTCGTTCAAATTCCTCGGTCTTACGGAATCGTTCGGGCTGTTCGATGTTCTCCAGATCCTGACGTCGAGTTTCATCATGCCCATGATCGGATTGCTGTCGGCCATATTTGCCGGGTGGGTGCTTTCGACGACCATGTCGCGGGACGTGCTGGCCGTGCGTTCCAGCTGTACCTATGACGCCTGGCTGTGGCTCACGCGTCTGGCGATTCCTGCATGGCTGCTGATTCTTGCCTTCAACATGCGGGTATTTCTGTGACGGTCATACGCAAAAGCGCCCTGCTGCCATACAGCGCCGCGGAAATGTATGCGCTGGTGGCCGATATCGAGGCCTATCCGCGGTTTCTGCCATGGTGCGGCGGCGCACGGATCCTCAGCCGCGAGGGTGACAGCGTCATTGCGGCGATCGATATCGCCTACAGCGGTGTCCACAAGACGTTTACCACGCGCAACGACGGACATCCCGTGGATCTGATGGAAATGCGTCTGGTCGAGGGCCCGTTCCGGCATCTGCTCGGTCACTGGCAGTTCGCAGCATTGGACGAAGGCGCCTGCAAGGTAGTCTTCGAACTGGAATTTGAGTTCGCGAACCGGATGATGGGTCTGTTGGTCGGTCCCGTTTTCCACCGCATTGCCAACGGAATGGTCGACAGCTTCCGCGCACGCGCGGTGGAACTCTATGGCAGCCGATGAACAGATACATGCCGAAGTAGCGTACGGCACCCCGGCACATCAGTGGTTGATTGCAGTCGCCATTGCGCCGTCGACAAGCGTGCGGATGGCCATATGCCAGAGCGGAATCCTGCAATGCTGTCCGGAAATCGATCTTGCGCGCGATTCAGTCGGCAAGTTCGGTAATGTCGTGCAGCTGGACGACCTCGTGTACGAAGGCGATCGCATCGAGATCTACCGTGCCCTGCGGGCAGATCCCAAGGCCGCTCGGCGGCAGAGGGCTGAGCGGGCGCGCGCCACGCGCGGCCGTTGTACCTGACGCGTGGCGTGTATTAGGGCGTCGTGGCTGCGGGTGCAGTCGTCGTGGCTGCGGGTGCAGTCGTCGTGGCTGCGGGTGCAGTCGTCGTGGCTGCGGGTGCAGTCGTCGTGGCTGCGGGTGCAGTCGTCGTGGCTGCGGGTGCAGTCGTCGTGGCTGCGGGTGCAG
>JAJYEX010000005.1:3782-125504 GCA_021785515.1 Pseudomonadota bacterium
GTCGTCGTGGCTGCGGGTGCAGTCGTCGTGGCTGCGGGTGCAGTCGTCGTGGCTGCGGGTGCAGTCGTCGTGGCTGCGGGTGCAGTCGTCGTGGCTGCGGGTGCAGTCGTCGTGGCTGCGGGTGCAGTCGTCGTGGCTGCGGGTGCAGCCTGTTTCCCTGCCTTGAGAGCGGCCGGCGCCAGATCGCCTTCCGCCTTGACCAGCGTATCTCCGTTGAAGAAAAGCGTCAGGCGGTGCTGCACCGGTTTACCGCCGAGCCGGGCAGTCGAATTGAAGTAATCCCATCGTCCGGGATTGAAGGGGTCCCGGACGAGCGGCGTGCCGAGGATAAAGGTCACCTGGCGCGTCGTCATACCGAGCCGGAGCTCGGAAATCTCGTGGGCGGTCAGGATATTCCCCTGTGGGACCTTGAGATGGAGCTCGGTAAAACATCCGCTGAGCATGGTGCCAATGAGCAGCAGCAGGGCAACGATAACTATTCTCATTTTGGATTTGGGGTTGAGTGATTTACACTGTCGACATGATAGCTTAGCGAGATGATATATTCATCGCGCGCCTGGATCCAACGAGCTTTGGGGGTCAACATGTCGGACAGCGCCGATCTCAAGAAGGCCGGACTCAAGGCGACCCTCCCTCGCCTCAAGATTCTTAGCATTCTGGAAGAAGCCAAGGAGCGGCACATGTCTGCCGAGGACGTGTACCGTTCGCTGCTGGATTCCAGCGAGGAAGTGGGCCTGGCGACGGTTTACCGCGTACTCACGCAGTTTGAGACTGCAGGACTCGTGATCCGCCACAATTTCGAGGGAGGCAGGGCGGTATTCGAGCTCAACCAGGGGCAGCATCACGACCACATGGTGTGCGTGGAGTGCGGGAAGGTCTTCGAGTTCTATGACCCTGCCATCGAGGCACGGCAACGCAAGATCGCGGAGAAGAGCGGATTTGTCATGGAAGAACACTCGCTTTACATCTACGGGATCTGCGAAGGCATGAAGAAGACCGGTGTGTGCTCAAAAAAGGGCCGTGCCGTCACCACTGCCTAAAGCGGAGGAAGCCGCCCGCGTCAGCGCTGTTTGAGGTCGAACAGTACCGCAACCTCATCGCAGCGGTTGTACTTGTAGCATTTGACGCACACGGACCATACCTTCTCCGGCAGAGACCCCATTGAGACCGTCTTGAACCCAAGTTTGTGGAAGAAATCCGGCACGTAGGTGAGCGCCATGACCCGACGCAGACCGATCTCGCGCGCTTCCGCGATAATGCGTTCTACCATCAGCCGCCCCAGGCCTCGGCGCTCATAGTCCGCGTCCACGACCAGGCTGCGGACTTCGCCCAGATCCTCAGTGAATATCTCCAGGGCACCGATGGCCACGACCCGGTGGCCAGTTTCGATGACGAAGAAATCGCGCAGGTGGCGGTACAGCTCGCTCATCGTCCGTGGCAGCAGGTTGCCCTTGCCGGCATATATTTCCAGCAGGTGATGTATGGTCGGCACGTCCGCGATTGACGCCGGGCGAATGATCGGAGTTTCGGCACCGGCAACCGCTGCCGGCTGAGTGGATTCAGGCTGATGCACGATTGAGCATGTCCGAGGCGAGCGCCAGAGTCTGACGGGTGATCTCCATGCCACCCAGCATACGCGCGATTTCCTGGACGCGTTCCTTTCCGGGGATCGACGCGATGCGAGTTACCGTGGCGCCGTCCTGGATACGTTTGCTGACCTGCATATGGTGGTGGCCCTGTACCGCGACTTGCGGCAGATGGGTGATGCATATGACTTGGCGCTGTGCGCCCAGCGCCCGCAACTGAAGCCCTACGACCTCGCTCACGCCGCCGCCTATGCCCACATCCACCTCGTCGAAGATCAGGGTCGGAATGCGGCTGATGCGTGCCGTGGAAACCTGCAGGGCCAGGCTGATGCGCGAGAGTTCGCCGCCCGAGGCTACCTTGCTCAGCGGTCTCGGTGCCTGGCCGGCGTTGGTGCTCACCATAAATTCCGCCTGCTCGAGCCCGGCTGACGTCGCCTGGCTATCGTCCAGGCTTGCCAGGCTGACCTCGAATTCGCCGCCGGGCATGCCCAGACTCGGCATCTGTCCGCGCACCTCGCCCGCCAGACGCTTCCCTGCCTTCTTGCGGGTGGCTGATATGGCGCGGGCGATCTCGAAATAGGCCGTGCGTGCTGCCGCCAGGTCCCGCTCGATGGCCTCCAGGTTCTCGTCGCGGTTTTCGATATCCCCAAGCTCCGTTTCCAGGTGTGCGAGGGTCCCGGGGAGTTCCTCGGGACGTACCTTGTGTTTGCGGGCGAGATCGTGCAGGGCGGCGATGCGCTGGTCGATCCACTGCAGTCGCTCCGGATCGAGTTCCAGGCTGTCGAGGTACTGATGGAGCTGGCCTGCGGCCTCGTCTATCCGGATGGCGGCCTCGCCCAGCAGGGTTGTGACCGGACCAAGTCGCGCGTCATGTTCGCTCAGCCCCTCGAGGCGGCTGATTGACTGCGCCAGCGCCGGTCCCAGCGCGCCCTGATCGTCGTCGTACAGAGCGTTCGAGACGGTCTGCGCGCCTTGCAGAAGCTCATTAGCGTTGGCCAGGCGGGAGTGTTCCTCTTCCAGCTTGGAAAACTCGTCAATACCAAGGTCGAGAGCGCGCAGCTCGGCCACCTCGTGCCGAAGCAGTTCCAGACGCTGACTGCGGTCCGATCCTTCGCGACTGAGCGTGTCACGCCGTGACTCCAGTGATTTCCAGCGGGCATAGCAGTCGGACAGGCGTGCCACGTCGGCCTCCAGCCCGGCGTAGTCATCCAGAATCTGGCGCTGAACGTCCCGCCGCAGTAGTGACTGGTGTTCGTGCTGCCCGTGGATATCCGCAAGATGCTGGCCGAGTTCGCGCAACAACTGCAGCGGTACAGGGCGCCCGTTGATGTAGGCGCGCGACGGCTTACCGGTCTCGACCACACGGCGCAGCGTGCATTGCTCGTTTGCGTCCGCGGTCAGGTCATGTTCTTCCAGCCAACGCGTGGCATCCTGGCGCAAGCCCAGGTCGAATGTCGCGGAAACCTCGCTGCGGTCGCAACCCTGGCGTACCGCCATGGCATCGGCCCGTCCGCCAAGGGCGAGCGCCAGCGCGTCGACGAGGATCGACTTGCCGGCTCCGGTCTCGCCCGTGACCACGGTCAGCCCCGGGCCGAGTTCAAGCTCAAGGCTGTGGATGATCGCGAAATCACGGATGGACAGTTCACGAAGCATTCTAGTGATTCTCGCCCCAGCGCAGCTTTGTGCGCAGCACGTCGTAGTGGCTGTGGTCAAGCGGGTGGATCAGTGTGACCGCATGGTCCGCGCGGCGCACGCGGATGCGATCATGATCCCGCAACGCATGCCCCATCTGGCCGTCGAACGTGAGAAACGCGCTCTGGCTGCTCGAATTGATCATGACGATCTCGACTTCGCTGCTGCTGTTGATCGCCAAGGGACGATAGCTGAGTGTGTGCGGGCAGATCGGAACGAGTATGAGTGCTGCCAGTGTCGGATGCAGTATCGGTCCGCCCGCCGACAGGGCGTAGGCCGTCGACCCGGTGGGCGTGGCGACAATGATGCCATCGCCGCGTGTATTGCTCACAAATTCCCCGTCGACGTGCACCTCAAATTCGATAAGGCGCGCGAGCTGGCCCTTGTTGACGACAACGTCGTTCAAGGCGCTGGCCGTGTGTACCACCCCCTCGTCGCGCCGCAGTTCGACGTTCAGCATGGTGCGCCGTTCACTGCGGAAGTCTCCATCCAGCACCGCCGCCAGGCTGTCCAGTACGCTGTCCTTCGGGATGTCCGTGAGAAAGCCGCGGCGGCCAAGGTTCACACCGATCAGGGGGACGGAATGCGGTGCAAGACGGCGCGCCACGTTCAGCATGGTGCCATCCCCGCCGATGATGATTGCCAGATCCAAGGCGGGCGCCATTTCGTCGGGGGTTGCGGTGCGGGGCTTGGCAGGCGCCAGCAGGGCGACGGCACTCTCCTCCAGGATCGGGTCCAAGCCGCGATCGCCGAGAAAGCGGTATATCCGTTCGAGGATTTCCCCAACCGACGGGTCCCCGGATTTGGTGAACAGGCCGACGGTCCTGATGTTGTCTGCGTTGACCGCTTCGTCTATGGGCATCGTTCGGAGGGGCATCATTCGGGTCCAGTTACGTGGCGATAAACTATCATGGCGGAATCCAGCCGCCAAAGCCGGCGGCGCTGGGCGGCTGCCCATTGCATGCGGCCGATATCCGGCCACCCCTGGTTTTACCGTGGCAGCGCTGTGAACCCGTTTTCCTGCGGGTTGACAGCATCGGTTTAGCACTCTAGCATTCAGAGTGCCAGACTGGAGTGAATTTCGTGCAAATGGCCTTGAGTCCACGCGCGGAGGCTTTGCTTAAAGCGCTGATTGAAAGGTATATTTCCGATGGCCAACCCGTCGGATCGCGCACGCTTTCCAAGCAGGCCGGACTTGAACTCAGCCCGGCTACCATCCGCAATGTGATGGCAGACCTGGAGGACCTCGGTCTGATCAGTTCGCCGCACACCTCGTCAGGTCGGGTTCCGACCGCGCTCGGTTACCGCATGTTTGTCGACAGCCTGCTCACTGTGCGGCCACTCGACAGCGCCGAGATCTACCGCATGGGGGATGAGCTGGCCTACGACGGCGACCCCATGCATTTGATGGAATC
Source organism: Pseudomonadota bacterium (assembly GCA_021785515.1). GTDB lineage: Bacteria > Pseudomonadota > Gammaproteobacteria > Acidiferrobacterales > UBA6901 > JAJYCY01. The sequence continues at coordinate 8,476 of JAJYEX010000005.1, forward strand.
TGCCTCGTCACTGCTGTCGCAGGTGACGAGGCTTGCCGGGATCGTCCTGGTTCCAAGGCAGGAGGAATCGTTCCGGCAGATCGAGTTCTTGTCGCTGCCCGCGGCCAACCGTGTGCTGGTCATACTGGTCACCTCTAGCGGGCGGGTGCACAACCGCGTCATCAGAGTGGACCGACACTATTCCGCGGCAGAGCTGGTGGAGGCTGCCAATTGCTTCAACGACCTGTATTCAGGACGCCCGCTCAGCGAGATCCGAAACAGCTTGCTTGCCGATCTGCAGTCGGATGGCGACGCCATGCAGCGTGCAGTGAAGAACGCGACCGACATGGCGCGCCATGTATTCGCCGACAGCGAGAGCAGCGCGCTGGATCTGGTGGTGAGCGGGGAAGCAAACCTGCTGCAGATTCCTGATCTTGGCGATGTGGAGAAACTGCGCAAGCTCTTCGATGCCTTTACCACCAAGCGTGACCTGCTGCATCTGCTCGACCGGAGCATGCATGCTGAGAGCATCCAGGTGTTCATAGGTAGCGAATCGGGATACCAGGCGCTGGATGAATGCAGTGTGGTCATGGCGCCGTATCAGGCCGACGGACGGGTGGTCGGGACCGTTGGTGTCATCGGTCCCACACGTATGGCCTATGACCAGGTTATTTCGATTGTGGACGTCACGGCGCGCCTGTTGGGTGGCGTGCTCAGTACCGAAGCGCGCTGACCAGCCCCTGCAGCTTGAAAGTCCCCTTGGCGGTCCCCATTGATAACGGATTATAATCGTTGGTTTAACTGCTGCAGCAACGGAGTCAAATCAGGTCGATGAGTCAGAAGAATCCAGTTGAAACAGGCGTGCAGGCCGCGGATTCACCCGGGCAGATGGGGGCCGGCGCGTCTCCGGGACCCGGACCGGCCGAGGGAGCGAACGTCGATGTAGTCGCCCTGCGGGCTGAGATCGATGCCGCCCGCCGCGACGCCCAGGAGCAGCTGGACAAGTTTCTGCGGGCCAAGGCCGAGACGGACAATATCCGCCGGCGTGCGGAAACGGATGTAGCCAATGCCCACAAGTACGGCATCGAGCGCTTTGCGCTCGAGATGCTGGCTGTCAAGGACAGCCTCGAACGTGCCCGTGCGGTCGATGTGACAGGTCAGGCCGGTGGGGGGGCAGAACAGCCACTGATTCAGAAAATGGTCGAGGGCCTTGATCTCACGCTCAAGCTCATGGACAGCATTTTCCAGAAATTTTCAGTAACGGCGATAGACCCCCAGAAGGGAGAGAAATTTGATCCGGAGCGCCACCAGGCCATGAGCATGCTCGAATCGGCGGACGTGCCGGAGAACCACGTTGTGTATACCGTGCAGCGCGGCTATCTGCTGCATACTCGCCTGCTGCGCCCGGCCATGGTTGTGGTGGCCAAATCTGCCGGATCGTGATGGAAAGCAATTGAAAAACGTCGATTACCACCCCACTAGTTATGTGGAGAACACGGTAACCGTACCGAGAACAAGGTTATTGCGAGGATAGTGCAAATGGCAAAGATTATCGGCATCGATTTGGGTACTACCAACTCCTGCGTGGCAGTCATGGAAGGGGGTAAGCCGCGCGTCATCGAAAACAGCGAGGGGGACCGCACCACACCCTCCGTCGTTGCGTTCACGGCGGACAACGAGGTGGTGGTAGGCCAGGTGGCCAAGCGCCAGGCAATTACGAATCCCTCCAATACTCTGTACGCGGTGAAGCGCCTGATCGGTCGCAAATTCGAGGACGAGGTGGTCCAGCGTGACGTCAAGATGGTCCCCTACCGGATCGTCAAGGCGAAGAATGGCGACGCCTGGGTGGAAGTGAAGGGCAAAAGCATGGCCTCACCGGAAATCTCGGCGCGCGTGCTGCAAAAGATGAAGAAGACAGCCGAGGATTACCTGGGCGAGGAAGTGACCGAGGCGGTCATCACCGTTCCGGCCTACTTCAATGACTCGCAGCGTCAGGCCACCAAGGATGCCGGCAAGATTGCTGGCCTCGAGGTCAAGCGCATCATCAACGAGCCGACTGCGGCTGCGCTGGCGTTCGGCATGGACAAGAAGGAAGGCGACCGCAAGATTGCCGTATACGACCTGGGTGGCGGTACATTCGACATCTCGATCATCGAGATTGCCGAAGTCGACAAGGAACATCAGTTTGAGGTTCTGTCCACCAATGGCGATACTTTTCTGGGTGGCGAAGATTTCGACAAGCGCATAATCGACTATCTTGCCGACGAGTTCAAAAAGGACAACGGCGTCGATCTGCACAAGGATCCGCTGGCATTGCAGCGGCTGAAGGACGCGGCCGAGAAGGCCAAGATCGAGCTGTCGTCGAGCCAGCAGACAGAGGTAAATCTGCCCTATATCACCGCCGATGCCGGCGGTCCGAAGCACCTCAATATAAAGCTGACGCGCGCCAAGCTCGAGAGCCTGGTGGAGGATCTCATTGCCCGTACGGTCGAACCGTGCAAGATCGCGCTCAAAGATGCCGGCCTCAAGGCGAGCGAGGTCGATGATGTGATCCTGGTCGGCGGCCAGACCCGCATGCCCAAGGTGCAGGAGGCGGTGAAGGATTTCTTCGGGCGCGAACCCCGCAAGGACGTCAATCCGGACGAGGCCGTGGCGATCGGCGCGGCGATTCAGGGCGGGGTGCTCGGTGGCGAGGTCAAGGACGTATTGCTATTGGACGTGACGCCGCTGTCGCTGGGTATCGAGACCATGGGCGGAGTGATGACCAAGCTCATTCAGAAGAACACCACGATTCCGACCAAGGCATCGCAGGTATTCTCCACGGCCGACGACAACCAGACGGCGGTGACGGTGCACGTGCTGCAGGGCGAGCGCGAAATGGCGAGCGGCAACAAGTCTCTCGGACGGTTTGATCTGAGCGATATTCCGCCGGCACCGCGTGGCGTTCCGCAGATCGAGGTCACGTTTGATATCGACGCCAACGGCATCCTGCACGTGTCGGCCAAGGACAAGGCGACCGGCAAGGAGAACAAGATTGTCATCAAGTCGAGTTCTGGCCTGTCGGAATCCGAAATCGAGCGCATGGTCAAGGATGCGGAGGCGCATGCCGAAGAGGATCGCAAGGCGCATGAGCTGGTCGACGCGCGCAATCGCGGCGAAGGCCTGATCCATAGCGTGCGCAAGTCGATGAAGGAGATGGGCGACAAGATCCCCGCATCGGATAAGGACAAGATTGAGGCGGCGATCCGGGACCTCGAATCCGTGGTCAAGGGCGATGACAAGGAGGCGATCGAGAGCAAGTCGCAGGCGCTGACCGAAGCAAGCCACAAGCTTGCGGAGCACATGTATGGGCAGGCCACGCCAGGCCAGGGCGAGGGGCCTGCAGGTGGCCCGTCAGCGGCCGAGTCCGAGACCGCGGCCAAGGACAATGTCGTCGACGCGGAATTCGAGGAAGTGAAGGAAAACAAGGGCAAGAAGTAAGCAGCGTCAGCGAGTGCCCGGGCGCGGCGGACGGAACCTCGGTTTCGCCACCGCGCCTTTTGGCGTGGACGGTATCAACGGCGGGGTCTGCGCGCAGACACACGCAATCCATGTTCCCGGATCCATCCGGGACCAGATCACGTAGCTACAGCAGGCCATGTCGAAACGCGATTATTATGAAGTTCTGGGAGTGCCCCGCAACGCATCCGAGGCAGATGTCAAAAAATCGTATCGCCGCCTGGCGATGAAATTTCATCCGGACCGCAATCCGGGGGATAACAGCGCCGAGGCAAGCTTCAAGGAGGCCAAGGAGGCCTACGAGATCCTGAGCGATGCACAGAAGCGGGCTGCCTACGATCAGTTCGGGCATGCCGGGGTGGATCCGAGCGCGGCCGCCGCAGGGCGTGCGGGCGGTTTCTACGGTGCCGGTGCCGGCGCCAATTTCGCAGACATCTTCGGCGATGTCTTTGGCGACATTTTCGGCGGTGGCGGTGGCCGTGCGCGCGGCAGTCAGAATTCCCGTGGTGCAGATCTGCGCTATAACCTCGAGCTCGGCCTCGAGGAGGCAGTGCGCGGCACCGAGATGCGCATCCGTGTACCGTCACTGGAACCCTGCGAGACCTGCCACGGCAGCGGCGCGCGTCCGGGAACCACCTCGACCACCTGCCCGACCTGCGGTGGACACGGACAGGTGCGCATGCAGCAGGGGTTTTTCTCCATCCAGCAGACCTGCCCCAATTGCCGTGGCAGCGGCAAGATCATCAGTTCCCCCTGTTCCGAGTGCCACGGTCAGGGACGTGTCAAGAACATGAAGACCCTGTCGGTGCGGGTTCCGGCCGGGGTGGACGACGGTGATCAGATCCGGCTTGCGGGCGAGGGCGAGGCGGGCGAGAACGGCGGTCCTGCGGGAGATCTCTATGTTCAGATCCGCCTGAAGGAGCATTCGATCTTCAAGCGCGATGGCGATGACCTGCATTGCGAAATGCCGGTGAGCTTCGCGACCGCGACCTTGGGAGGGGAGGTGGAAATCCCTACCCTCAATGGACGGGCTACGCTCAAGATTCCCCCTGGCACCCAGAGTGACAAGGTTTTCCGGCTCCGCGGCAAAGGGGTGACGAACGTGCGTTCGGGCAGTGTCGGGGATCTGTACTGCCATACCAGCATCGAGACGCCAGTCAATCTCACGAAGCACCAGAAGGAACTGCTCGAGGAGTTCGAATCGTTGATACGCGCAGGCGGGTCACGCCACAATCCGCGCGAGCAGTCGTGGATGGACAAGCTCAAGAGCTTTCTCGGATAGGGGTATTGGCTGCGGCGGAATAATTGCGTCCGCAGGTGCGTCCTGCTAGCGTGAAGTTTTTTCTGCCAACATGCCGCGCGCAGCGGCAACGCGAGGTAGTCCATGTCACGAGGGCGCAAGGTCACCGGGTCTGTCAGTGGGGCGCGGCGCAAGGTCCTCGGGGGTTTGGCAGCGGCCAGCGGGCTGGCCGCTCTCGGGCCTCAGCAGGTGGCGCTTGCCGGGTCGGGTGGTGCCAATGACCTCATATTCCCGGGTCAGCGCCCGCACCACTTGGTGGTGTTCCAGTTTAACAAGGCTGATCCGTCCTATCAGCAGCATGTGATGGCTTCCGTCAGCGCTGTTTTGCGGCGGTTCGGAAATGACGTGCGGATTGTCGTGACGGCATTCGGCCCGGGAATCCATATCCTGCTGAAGAAGCCGTTGCGTCCGGTTTCCAAATTTATCCGCAATTCGGTCTCGAGCCTCAACGTCTACGGCGTGGAGTTTCACGCTTGCGGCAATACGCTAAAGGCGCTGAAGCTGACGAAATCAGCCATTCTGCCGTTTGCCAAGTACGTGGATTCGGGGGCGGTTGATCTGATGGAACTGCAGAAGCGGGGCTACGCCTACATTAGTCTGTGATCCAGGCTTCACCGCTCCTGGTCCGGGAACTTGGGGATCTGGAAATATTCTAATCCGGAATGTTGGCGGTCGTACGCCACCCCGTTCCCAGATTAGGGATGTGACCCATGTCGAATTCGAAGCTCCCGCAGATCCGGCCATCGGAGATCACCGACGAGGCGGTCTATCACAGCCGGCGCCGGTTTCTCGCCACCGTTTCGGCAGCCGCCGCCACCAGCCTGCTGGTGACAGACAGGAGCGTCGCCGAGTCTGCGCCTGACCTGCCAGCGCTGCCGCCGGCGCGGCCGAGCCGCTTCAGTACAAAAGTGCGGCCGACCTCATACCGGGATATCACGCATTACAACAACTTCTATGAATTCGCCACGGACAAGTACTCGCCGGCGACGCTGGCCGCCAGTCTGGTGACACGCCCCTGGACGGTCGCTGTAGACGGTGCAGTGAAGCAGCCGCGGACTTACGGCATCGAGGAACTCATCCACCAGAATCCCCTGGAGGACCGCGTCTATCGGTTCCGCTGCGTGGAGGGCTGGTCCATGGTGATTCCGTGGGTTGGATTTCCGCTCAGTCGCCTGATACGTCAGGCGCAGCCGACCGGCAATGCCAAGTACGTCAAATTCACCACGCTCTACAATCCCCGCGAAATGCCGAATCAGCGCTCCGACATATTGCGCTGGCCATACGTCGAGGGGCTGCGTATGGACGAGGCGATGCATCCTCTGACGATATTGGCCGTAGGACTGTACGGTCGGGTACTCCCTAACCAGGACGGCGCACCGGTCCGGCTGGTAGTGCCCTGGAAGTATGGCTTCAAGAGCATCAAGTCGATCGTGCGGATCAGCTTCGTGGAGGAACAGCCGTTGACCACCTGGATGCGGGCAGTCCCGTCGGAATACGGCTTTTATTCCAACGTCAATCCGAACGATGACCACACTCCCTGGAGTCAGGAGCGGGAGCGCCGCATCGGAGACTTTTTCAAGCGTCCGACGCAGTTGTTCAACGGTTACGGCGACCAGGTGGCGCAGCTTTATCGCGGCATGGATCTAAACAAGTATTACTGACCGATGACTGCAGAGCGCATCGTGTGGTTGAAGCGCGCGGTCTTCGCGGCTTGCCTGCTGCCGCTTGCGGCGCTGGTGACGGCCACCCTGCGCCATGCGCTGGGAGCCAATCCGATTGCGGCAGTCGAGCATTCGACCGGCCGCTGGACGCTGGTATTGCTGCTTGTGACCCTGAGCGTGACTCCCGTGCGCAAGCTTACCGGCGCGTACTGGCTTCTGCGCTTCCGCCGGATGTTCGGGCTGTACGCGTTTTTCTATGCCTGCCTGCATGTGCTGGCGTACGTGGTGCTGGACCAGTTCTTCGATTGGGCGGCGATCGGGCACGATATCATAACGGTGTCGTACATGATCGTGGGGGTTGCAAGCTTTGTACTGATGATTCCGCTGGCGCTGACGGCCAACAACGGCATGGTGCGGCGGCTAGGCGCGAAGCGCTGGCAGGGACTGCACCGCCTGGTCTACGTGATTGCGATCGGCGGCGTCCTGCACTGGCTGTGGCTCGTAAAGCTTGACCGGACCCAGCCCGACCTGTACGGCGCAATCCTTGCCGTCCTGCTCGGGTTTCGGGTCATTGCGGCCTTGCGGGGGTTCGCCCGGCGTATACCGTCGGGTCGTGCGCCGCGTCTGCCTGCTGACGGAACCCAATAAGCGGCGGGCGTGTGCCTGGCCCGCTCCGACATCCTTTCTCCCGGAGACGATTCTTAGTAAATTGACTGGTCCGCACGATTGCGGAGTCGGTCAATTTTGCCAGCAGGAACCAGCAGATGATGAGAATAGCCATTACCGGTGCCAGCGGTCGCATGGGCCACAGTCTGATCGCGGGCTGTCAGGCGGGCGAAGGAGTGCGGCTTGGCGCCGCTGCAGACCGACCGGACAGTCCGGCCGTCGGTCGCGATGCGGGGGAGCTGGCCGGCCTCGGACGGCTGGGGGTGCCAGTGGTGCATGATCTTGCGCAGGTGCTGGACGAGTTTGACGTTCTGGTCGACTTCACGCGTCCCGCGGCAAGCCTGGGATACCTGAACCTGTGCCGGGTACACGGGAAAAACATGGTGATCGGGACGACCGGGTTCGATGATGCAGGTCGACAGCAGATCGCCGCCGCGGCGCGGGACATCGCGATCGTGTTTGCCCCGAACATGAGCGTCGGGGTGAACCTTTGTCTGCAGCTGCTCGACATGGCGGCACGGGTGATGGGCGCGGAGGCGGATGTGGAGATCATTGAGGCGCACCATCGGCACAAGGTGGACGCGCCGTCCGGGACCGCGTTACGTATGGGCGAGGTGGTGGCGGCGGCGCTCGGCCGCGACCTGGCAGAATGTGCCGTGTACGGACGTCAGGGTGTTACCGGAGAACGCCCCCGCCAGACCATCGGTTTTGCCACAATCCGGGGCGGCGATATTGTCGGTGACCATACCGTGCTGTTTGCCGCACCCGGGGAGCGAGTCGAGATCACGCACCGCGCGCAGAGCCGCATGACCTTTGCGCACGGTGCGCTGCGGGCGGCGCAGTGGTTGCAAGGACGCAAGGCCGGGTTGTTCGACATGCAGGACGTGCTTGGCCTGCGCTGATCCGGCGCGGGACTGCGAGGCGGCGTTACGCGGACGCCTTTCTCTGCTTCTCCAATAACGACCCGCGGCATCATGGCAGGCGGGTTCCCTCGGGGCCGTGGAAGCGTGAAAGCGGTCCATCCGGGTAACGTGCGCCAGCCTTCGCGGTGACACAAAGGCCACGGCGGTCCGCAGGGAAGCAGCACAACTCCCTTGAAATATTTATGTCGTCAGCCTTTGGTTATTGCCATTAGTTATGCTTATAGGTGTGGTGTTGCACAGCTGATCATGCCCCCCGGGTTGCGACGTCGCGCGTGACGGTTTCCGATGGACCCCGCACCGGCAGCCCGCGCCTTAATTAGTCACCGATTGATAATCCGTACCCAATCTGTAATTCCGTACCTGTTATCCTGCGTACCGTGCTGGAGGGGCGGGCAATAAAAATAAAATAAGGGCAGTGCGTCCGCATCAGATCTGGGAAGGCTTCATCCGGCTGGCGCGCTCCGGAAATGGGATTTGTGCGCACGCGTCTTCCCGCTCATTTCTTAAAGGAGAGTAGCGTCATGAAAATTCACTACACGCGTCATCCCCGCCAAGCGAACAGAGAGCTGTGCTTTATGTGCGTGGCAATGGTCCCGGCGCTGCTGCTGGCGGCCAGCTGGTCTGCGTCGGCCTGTGCGAGTACGGTGACCAATCCGGACATGGCATATGTGGAAAATGCCCTGGTCAACGCACCGCTGCTTGCGGATCCCTTTGGTGCGGTCAGCGCGAGCAGCGTATCGCCGTGCAGCGGCACGACCTGCCAGAGCACGTCCGTGAATCCGGATACGGTTTCTTCGAGCTCGTCCTCGGCGGTAGGCGGAGTCGGCTCAGCGAAATCGGCTGCGGATCTTTCCACCGGTGTGCTGCAGGCCTACGCGCAGGAGGATGGGACAGCCGGGGCGAGCGCGGCGGCCGGCGCTGGATTTTGGGATACTTTGACCTTCTCCGGCGTGACGGCGGGCGAGACGGCAACCCTCGATTTTAATGTGTCGGGAAGCTTTACCGACGTCGGCTTCGGCGGCGCCTGCGAGGGGTACCTCATTGGTCTGACGAGCGGATCGACCTGCGGTTCCGGGTCAGGTTCTGACCCCTTCGGGTCGGGTGTGACCTTGCTCAATGCGAGCAATTCCTCGGAGACCCTGTCGCTGACGATCCCGGTCGCCAACAGCACGCCCACCGAGGTTGCTTTTGCCCTTGGCGCCGCGGCGAACAACAGCCTCAACGTCGCAACCGCAGATCTGTATGACCCACCGCATGTCACCTTGACCCTGAACGGACCCGGCTCATACACCTCCGCATCCGGGAAATTCCTGACGAGCCCGGTCCCGCTGCCCCGCGCGGTGTGGCTGTTCGCGTCCGGTCTGTTGGGACTGCTTGGCATCGCCCGGCGGTTCACCCGAATGCAGGGCTAGGGCCTGGCCACGTTGAGCCGGCGCGGACTGCCGCGGTTCGCGCCTGCAGGCGTTGTGGTTAACGCCGGCATCCCGGTGCGCACTGCGCTTCGTTAATATTTACTTCGTTCAAAGAATCGCTTATCCGGCAGACTACTGGCCGCCGGGCGGATATCGCACGCGGGGTTTCGCGGTGTGATGCCCTCGCTCGCGGGGGGCAGTACTGTGCGGTGGTGCGGTTTGCTTTTGGTTGAGCGCTCACGTAAAATACGGTTTCAACCTGAAGTACCCAAATCAATGAACGAATTAAGGAAAACGGGAGAGGCGCATGCGGCCTCTCCCGTTTTCGCATGCCTACCGGTGGAGGTGTCCGGCTGATGCGTCCCGCGCTGCTTGCCCTGGAGGATGGTTCCCTTTTCACCGGGGTGGCCATTGGCGTCGCGGGGCGGGCGGTCGGTGAAGTGGTGTTCAACACCGCCATGACCGGTTACCAGGAGATCCTCACGGATCCGTCGTACGCCAAGCAGATCGTGACGCTCACCTATCCCCACATCGGAAACACAGGTGTCAACGATGAAGACATGGAGAGCGGCCGGGTGTACGCGGCCGGTCTGGTAATCCGTGATCTGCCGGCACGTGTGAGCAGCTGGCGCGCCAGCGCCAGTCTGCCGGAGTTTCTGCGTAAGCACAGGGTGGTCGCCATTGCCGGAATCGATACCCGCCGGTTGACGCGTCTGCTGCGCGAGAAAGGGGCGCAGAACGGGTGTATCGTCGCGGCCGGGGACGACGGGAAAATTGACCGCCGTGCGGCGCTTAGCGCAGCGCGCGCATTCGCCGGCCTGAAAGGCATGGATCTCGCGAAGCTGGTGACCACCAAGGAGCCTTATCTCTGGGAGGAAGGCGGATGGGATGCGGGCCGGGGTTATCGGGCGGCCGGTGAACGCCGCTTCGAGGTGGTGGCGTACGACTTTGGCATCAAACGCAACATTCTTCGCATGCTGGTCGATCGCGGCTGTCGGGTCACGGTGGTACCTGCAAAGACGGAAGCCAGGGAGGTTCTGGAACGCAGGCCCCATGGGATCTTCCTGTCGAACGGTCCTGGTGATCCGGAACCCTGCACCTATGCCATCGAGGCCATCCGCAGCTGTATTGCCAGCGGCATCCCGGTGTTTGGGATCTGTCTTGGGCATCAACTGCTCGGCCTCGCGTCCGGTGCACGGACCATAAAGATGAAATTCGGACATCATGGCGCCAACCATCCGGTTCAGGAGCTCGCCACAGGGCGGGTGATGATCACCAGTCAGAATCACGGGTTTGCCGTCGACGAGGACAGTCTGCCGGCCACACTGCGCGTGACCCACCGGTCCCTGTTCGACGGCTCGATCCAGGGTTTGGAGCGTACTGACGGACCGGCGTTCTGTTTTCAGGGACACCCTGAGGCGAGCCCCGGGCCGCACGATATCGGTCCGTTGTTCGACCGGTTCATCCATCTGATGGAGGCCCAGGACCGCCGGCAGGAGGTTGGTGCGACGATTGCGCCGGCGACCATGACGCCAACGGTCGGGGTCGAGGCGGGAGGAGCCTAAAAGGCGGTCATCATGCCCAAGCGTACGGATATTCACAGCATCCTGATCATCGGGGCCGGGCCGATCATCATCGGCCAGGGGTGCGAGTTCGACTATTCGGGGGCCCAGGCCTGCAAGGCGCTCAAGAACGAAGGGTATCGCGTGATTCTGGTCAACTCCAATCCGGCCACCATCATGACCGATCCCGACCTGGCCGATGCGACCTACATCGAACCGGTGCAGTGGGAGACCGTTGCCAAGATCATTGCCAAGGAACGGCCGGATGCGCTACTGCCGACAATGGGCGGCCAGACCGGACTCAATTGCGCGCTCGACCTCGACCGCGAAGGGGTGCTTGAGCGTTACGGAGTCGAGATGATCGGTGCCAAGCGCGAGGCCATAGACAAGGCCGAGGACCGCGAGCTGTTCAAGAAGGCCATGGAGTCCATCGGGCTCGGGGTGGCGCGCGGAGCGATCGCGCATAGTCTGGAAGAGGCTCTCCAAGTCCAGGCCATGATCGGTTTTCCGGCGATCATCCGCCCATCCTTCACGCTCGGTGGCAGCGGTGGCGGCATTGCCTACAACAAGGAAGAGTTCATCGCGATCTGCGAGCGCGGACTGGAGGCCTCGCCCACCCGGGAGCTGCTTATCGAGGAATCCATCATCGGCTGGAAGGAATACGAGATGGAGGTGGTGCGCGACCGCAAAGACAACTGCATCATCGTCTGTTCCATCGAAAACGTCGATGCCATGGGGGTGCATACCGGTGATTCCATTACGGTGGCGCCGGCCCAGACCCTGACGGACAAGGAATACCAGGCGATGCGCGATGCGAGCATTGCGGTATTGCGCGAGATCGGGGTCGAGACCGGAGGGTCCAACGTCCAGTTTGCCGTCAATCCAGACGACGGGCGCATGCTTGTGATCGAGATGAATCCGCGGGTGTCGCGCTCTTCGGCGCTGGCAAGCAAGGCGACGGGCTTTCCCATCGCAAAGGTAGCGGCCAAGCTGGCGGTGGGATATACCCTGGACGAACTCAAGAATGACATTACCGGCGGGGCGACTCCGGCATCGTTCGAGCCGACGATAGACTACGTGGTGACGAAGTTCCCGCGTTTCACCTTCGAGAAGTTTCCCAAGGCCGACGCGACGCTCACTACCCAGATGAAGTCCGTGGGCGAAGTTATGGCCATCGGGCGCACCTTCCAGGAATCACTGCAGAAGGCGGTCCGGGGCCTTGAGACCGGCGTCTACGGATTCGAGCCGATCATCGATCCACAGCTCACCGCCGACCAGAGGGCCGCGCGCATCGAGCACGAGTTGCGGGTCCCCGGGGCCGAGCGCCTGTGGTATATCGCCGACGCTTTCCGGTCGGGGATGAGCGTCGATAAAGTCTTCGACCTTACGCACATTGATCCCTGGTTTCTGGTGCAGATCGAGGAATTGGTGTCGCTGGAAGCGGAAGTGGGCCGCTACACCAGGAAGAAACCGTCACGCGAGCGCCTGCGGATGTGGAAGCGCAAGGGCTTTTCCGACCGCAGGCTGGCACAGTTGATGGGCATGAGCGAGGATGATCTGCGCGCGCTGCGCCATGATGCCGGGGTGCGTCCAGTGTTCAAGCGGGTGGACTCCTGCGCGGCGGAATTCGCATCGGCTACGGCGTACATGTATTCCACCTATGACGAGGAATGTGAATCGCATCCCGAGGCGCGCGAAAAGATCATGGTGCTGGGCGGCGGTCCCAACCGGATCGGTCAGGGCATAGAATTCGATTACTGCTGCGTGCACGCTGCTTTTGCGCTGCGCGAGGACGGGTATCAGACCATAATGGTCAACTGCAATCCGGAGACAGTGTCGACTGATTACGACACTTCCGACCGTCTGTACTTCGAGCCACTGACCCTTGAGGACGTGCTCGAGATCAGCCACATCGAACAGCCCCGCGGAGTGATCGTGCAGTATGGCGGGCAGACCCCGCTCAAGCTCGCACGTGACCTTGAACGCAACCACGTTCCCATCATCGGTACCACCCCTGATTCCATAGACCTGGCAGAGGACCGTGAGCGGTTCCAGAAGCTTATTCAGAAGCTCGGTCTGTTGCAGCCGCCGAACCGTACGGCAACCACGCCGGACCAGGCCGTAAAGCTTGCGGAGGAAATCGGCTACCCTCTGGTGGTGCGGCCATCCTACGTTCTCGGGGGCCGGGCCATGGAAATCGTGCTCAATCGCGAGGATCTCGAGACCTACATGCGCATAGCGGTACGTGTGTCGAACGATTCTCCTGTGCTGCTGGACCGTTTTCTGAGCGATGCCATCGAAGTCGACGTGGATGCGGTGAGCGACGGCAAGAAGGTGGTGATCGGTGGCATCATGGAACACATCGAGGAGGCGGGCGTTCATTCCGGTGATTCGGCCTGCTCGCTGCCGCCGTTCAGTCTGAGCAAGGCCGTGCAGAACCGGTTGCGTGCCCAGACAGTCGAGATGGCGAAAGCCCTCGGGGTTATCGGCCTGATGAACGTGCAGTTCGCGGTCAAGGGCGATGACGTATATGTGCTGGAAGTGAATCCGCGTGCATCGCGTACCATTCCATACGTGTCCAAGGCCACAGCCAGGCCGCTTGCGAAGATTGCGGCGCGCTGCATGGTGGGGCGCAGCCTCTCCTCTCAGGGAGTGGTTTCGGAGATCATCCCGGATTATTATTCGGTCAAGGAAGCGGTGTTTCCGTTTATCAAGTTTCCAGGCGTTGATACCGTGCTCGGGCCGGAAATGAAGTCTACCGGCGAAGTGATGGGCATCGGGCGCACGTTCGGCGAAGCATTTTCGAAATCGCAACTGGCCGCAGGATCGGAGATCCCGCGCCGCGGCCGGCTGTTTATCAGCGTGCGCGATGCCGACCAGAAAGCCGCGGTGGAGGTGGCCCGCTACTTTGGTGGCAACGGCTTCGAGATCCTTGCGACCCGCGGCACCGCCGCGGTCCTGGAGGCCGCAGGGGTGAAGGTCCGCGCGGTAAACAAGGTCTCGGAAGGCCGTCCCCACATACTGGACATGCTGAAGAACGACGAGATTGACATCATTGTGAACACAGTCGCTGACAAGCAGAGCATTGCGGACTCGTCGGTGATCCGGCGCGAGGCTCTGCAGCACAAGGTCACCAACTATACGACGCTGGCCGCGGCCCGCGCTGCCTGCGAGGCCCACCGCCAGGCCGCGGAATTCGATGTGCACCCTATTCAGGATTTGCACCGGGGGGTGGCCGCGTGAGCAAGGTGCCGCTCACGGTCACGGGGGCCGAACAGCTCAAGGCTGAACTCCAGCGTCTCAAGACAGGCGAGCGTCCACGCATCATACAGGCCATCGCTGAAGCGCGCGCGCACGGCGATCTTTCGGAGAACGCCGAGTATCACGCCGCCAAGGAGCAGCAGTCGTTCATCGAGGGTCGCATCGTCGATATTGAGAACAAGCTGGCCAACGCCCAGATCATTGACCCGCTCAAGGTCAATGCCAACGGTCGGGTGGTGTTCGGCGCGACCCTCGACCTGATGGACGAGAGTGCGCAGGCGGAAGTCACCTACCAGATCGTCGGAGACGACGAGGCCGATATCGCTCGCGGAAAAATATCGATCAGCTCGCCTATCGCGCGGTCTCTGATCGGCAAGGAGGCAGGTGAAGTGGTCGAGGTCCGGGTTCCGGGCGGCGTGCGGCGCTATGAGATCCTGGATATCCGCTATGTCTAGCCCCCGGCTCTTGCCGCGCCCGGTGTGCCTGTGCGCGCCCGCGTTTCTGCGCTGATCACCGGACTGCAGTCCCTGGCTCTGACCCTGTGGGTCGGAAGCATGTGGGCGGTCGGTTATCTCGTCGCCCCGGTGCTGTTTGAATCCCTGCCGGACCCCATGAAGGCGGGCGCCATTGCGGCCAGGCTGTTCCGGATCACCGGATACCTCGGCCTTGCCTGCGGCCTTTTTTTGCTGGCCACGCAGCTTTATCGAGAAGGTTTCAGGGGGTTTCGACGCTGGCGCCTGCCGGTGCTCGGGGTGATGGTCGCCATCGGTCTGGTCGGCCAGCTTGGTTTGATGCCAGCGATGCACAGGCTCAGGGTTCTGGCCGACGGCAGACTCGTGTCCGGGACCGCGATCGCCCGCCACTTTGGCGTGCTTCACGGAATTGCGAGCACCCTGTTCTTGGCTGACAGCCTGCTCGGATTGCTGCTTGTGACGTGCGGGCTGTGGGCGTCTTCCGGGGAGTGAGGAAGGCCGGTGACCGGGGGTGCGGGAGCGGTCGCGACCGGTCCAGACGGGGATGTCCCGCAGGCTGCGTGCGCACCCCGATGCCGCGCATTATCGGAGCCACCTAGCTGTGGCGCGGACCCGCAGCAGCAAGGCCTGGCTGGCCGAGCATTTCAATGACCCTTACGTCAAGCGCGCCCAGCAGGAGGGGTTCCGCTCACGCGCCGTCTACAAGATCGAGGAGATAGATCGCCGGGACCACCTTCTTCGGCCAGGCATGGTGGTCGTTGACCTCGGCGCCGCGCCGGGGGGGTGGTCACAATATGCCGTGCGCCGGGCGGGCGCCTCGGGCCTGGTCGTCGCGCTCGACATCCTTCCCATGGAAGCCATCCCGGGAGTCGAGATTCTTGAAGGGGATTTTACCGAAGGAGCTGTTGTCGACCGGCTTTTCGGGCGTCTGGAAGGGCGGCCGGTAGATCTTGTAATCTCAGACATGGCACCCAATATTAGCGGTATTGACTCGGCCGACCAGGCCCGGGCCATGTATCTCGCGGAATTAGCGCTGGATTTTGCCATCCAAGTACTGAGGAACGGCGGTGATTTCCTGGTCAAGGTGTTCCAGGGCGGTGGCTACCAAGAATTCTACCGGACGATGCGTGGCCGGTTTGACCGGGTTGTGGCCCGCAAGCCGCGGGCATCGCGCTCACGCAGCCGCGAGATATACTTGGTAGGAAAGGGTTTCCGGCCCGGAGCGTAGGGCTGCGGAGCGCAGTTGTCGGGATCTGGCAAACAGAGCAAAATGGAAACCAAACTGGGCGCTTGCAGTCCTATCATGTCCGGACTGCGGACACTGCGGCGCCGGTCGAATGAGGCAAGATATTGAATAATCTCACGAAAAATCTCCTGCTGTGGCTCGTCATCGCGGTCGTGCTGATGTCGGTATTCAACAATTTCGGCAACCGCCAGGCGTCAGTGCACCAGATGGCCTATTCGCAGTTCTACAGCCAGTTGCTGAGCGGACAGGTCAGCAAGGTCACCATGGAGGGCCGCAAGATCCAGGGCGTCACCAAGAGCGGCGACAAGTTCAGCACCTACAGTCCGGAGACGGATAACCGCGCGCTGATCGGCGACCTGCTGCGCAACAACGTCACCATCGACGCCAAGCCGCCGGAAGAGCAGTCGCTGCTGCTGCAGATCTTCATCAACTGGTTCCCCATGTTGCTGCTCGTGGGCGTATGGGTGTTTTTCATGCGCCAGATGCAGGGCGGGGGTAGTGGTCGCGGAGCCATGGGTTTCGGCAAGAGTCGCGCGCGCATGCTCACGGAGGAGCAGAACAAGATCACTTTTGAGGATGTTGCCGGCGTGGAGGAGGCCAAGGAGGAGGTCGGGGAGCTGGTGGAGTTTCTGCGCGATCCCTCCAAGTTTCAGAAGCTCGGCGGGCGCATCCCCAAGGGTGTGCTGATGACCGGTTCTCCCGGTACCGGCAAGACGCTGCTCGCGAAGGCGATTGCCGGCGAAGCCAAGGTGCCGTTTTTTTCCATTTCGGGTTCCGATTTCGTCGAAATGTTCGTTGGCGTCGGTGCCTCGCGTGTCCGTGACATGTTCGAGCAGGCCAAGAAGCACGCGCCGTGCATCATATTCATTGATGAGATCGACGCTGTCGGGCGGCAGCGTGGAGCCGGATTGGGTGGCGGACACGACGAGCGCGAACAGACGCTCAACCAGTTGCTGGTGGAGATGGACGGCTTTGAGGGGACCGAGGGTGTCATCGTCATCGCCGCTACAAACCGGCCGGATGTGCTGGATCCAGCACTTCTGCGGCCAGGACGGTTCGATCGGCAGGTGTATGTGCCGCTGCCCGATATCCGGGGCCGCGAGCAAATCCTCAAGGTACACATGCGCAAGGTGCCGGTGTCGGACAACGTGGTTCCAAACATCATCGCGCGCGGTACCCCTGGTTTCTCCGGCGCGGATCTTGCCAACCTGGTGAATGAGGCCGCGCTGTTTGCGGCGCGGGCCAACAAGCGCCTGGTCGACATGGACGATTTCGAGAAGGCCAAGGACAAGATCGTGATGGGTGCAGAGCGTCGTTCGATCGTGATGCCGGAGAAGGAGCGCACGAACACGGCCTACCACGAGTCCGGGCATGCCGTGGTGGCCAAGTCGCTGCCGAACACCGATCCGGTCCACAAGGTCACCATCATCCCGCGCGGTCGCGCGCTGGGCGTGACCATGCAGCTGCCGACCGAAGATCGTTACAGCCATGACCGTGAGTCCCTGCTGGCCACAATCGCGGTGCTCATGGGCGGGCGTATCGCTGAAGAGGTATTCATGCACCAGATGACGACCGGGGCGGCGAACGATTTCGAACGCGCGACCGAGCTGGCGCGTAACATGGTGACGCGCTGGGGCATGAGCGACGCGCTGGGTACACGTGTGTATGGTGAAAACCAGAGCGAGGTGTTCCTCGGGCGGGACGTGACGACCCACAAGAACCTGAGCGATGCGACCGTACAGCTTGTCGATAACGAAATCCGGCGCATCATCGATGAGCAGTATGCGCGGGCGCGCAAGATCATCGAGGACAACCGGGACAAGATTGAGCGGATGACAAAGGCGCTGCTTGAGTGGGAAACCCTCAGCTCCGATCAGATCGAGGACATCATGGCCGGAAAGCAGCCTCGTCCTCCGGTGGACTTCGCCGGGCCGGCCTCTCCCGGTTCCGGTCAGCCAGGCTCCCCGGCGGCGCGACAGCCGCGTGCCAATCCGATCGACACCCCGGCCGCGGAGCACTGAGCACCCGCATCGCGGCTCGTTATCCTGCATGACCGCGCCCGAGGTGACCCAGGGAAATGCGGATTGCCGCCCAGTTCTCGACTGTGGCGGGAAGCCGCTCGACCTGGGCCGCGTCACCCTCATGGGCATCCTCAACGTTACCCCCGATTCGTTTTCGGACGGAGGCGCCTTCTCCGTTCCGGAACGGGCGGTAGAGCACGCGCTTGCCATGGTCGAGGAGGGTGCGGACATCATTGACGTAGGCGGGGAATCGACCCGTCCGGGGGCGCAGGCGGTCACGGCGGCAGAGGAGATCCGGCGCGTGATACCCGTCATCCGGGTGTTGGCACAGGCCATCCCGGTGCCGGTTTCTGTTGATACCTCCAAGCCTGAAGTGATGCGCGCTGCCGCGGATGCCGGTGCGGGGATGATCAATGACGTCATGGCCCTGAGGACGGCGGGCGCGCTTGAGACGGTGCGCGAACTCGGACTGCCGGTCTGTCTTATGCACATGCAGGGCGAGCCGCGCAGCATGCAGCGCAATCCTACTTATCGGGATGTGGTCGGGGAGATCCTCGCGTTTCTGCGCGAGCGGATCGACGCTTGTGTCGCGGCCGGAATTCCGCGGGACCGCCTGATCGTCGATCCGGGGTTCGGTTTCGGCAAGACTGTGGAGCACAACCTGGAACTGCTGCGCCGGCTCCCGGAATTCGGGACCCTGCAGGCGCCTGTCCTCGTTGGACTCTCGCGCAAGTCCCTGATCGGGGCGGTGCTGGGATTACCGGTGGGGGAACGTCTGCACGCCAGCGTGGCCCTGGCGCTGTGCGCGGCACAGCAGGGGGCGGCCATCGTCCGAGTCCACGATGTGCGTCCGACCCGAGAGGCGCTCCGCATGGCCGAGGCCGTGGCGGGCCGCCGCCGCTGGCGATCGGCTACAATGGATTGTGAAGGGCAATAATTGTAAGGAGAGAAAGGATGGGCAAGCACTATTTCGGCACGGATGGAATCCGTGGATGCATGGGCGAGGAGCCGATTACGCCGGAAACCGTGCTCAAGCTCGGCTGGGCCGCGGGTCTCGTGCTCGGAAATGGCGCAACTGACCATGCCTCGATCCTCATCGGCAAGGATACACGGGTATCGGGCTATCTGCTCGAGTCGGCGCTGGAGGCCGGCCTGTCGGCCGCCGGTGTCGATATCCGCCTCCTTGGCCCCATGCCCACGCCCGGTATCGCCTACCTCACCCGTACGGCCCGTGCCCGCGCCGGCATCGTGATCAGCGCCTCGCACAATCCGTACCAGGACAACGGGATCAAGTTCTTTTCGTCCGAGGGGTGCAAGCTGCCGGATGAGGTGGAACTGGAAATCGAACGGATGATGGCCGAGCCACTGCGCACCGTGGAGCCCAGCCGGCTTGGCAAAGCGAGACGCTATGAGGATGCCGGCGGCCGCTATATCGAGTTCTGCAAGAGTACGTTTCCGCACCGGCTGAGCCTCGAGAGCCTGAAGATCGTCATCGACTGCGCCAACGGAGCCGCCTACCAGATTGCGCCCCATGTGTTTTCCGAGCTGGGGGCCGATGTCGTGGCGGTGGGCAACCAGCCGGACGGACTTAACATCAATCACGAGTGCGGGTCGACCGATACCGGGTTACTGCGTCGCACCGTGATGGAACAGCACGCCGATCTTGGAATCGCGCTCGATGGGGACGGTGACCGGGTCATCATGGTGGATAGCAGCGGGGAGACCGTCGATGGCGACCAGATGCTTTACATCATTGCCGAGGCGCGCCAGAACATGGGCCGCCTGCACGGTGGGGTGGTCGGGACGCTGATGAGCAACCTAGGGCTTGAGCAGGCCCTGCAGGGCAAGGGAATTCCATTCCGGCGCGTCCAGGTGGGCGATCGCTATGTGCTTTCGATCCTCCAGCAGGAGCGATGGGAGCTGGGCGGGGAGACGTCCGGGCATCTCATCTGTCTCGACAAGAGCACGACCGGCGATGGCATCATCGCGGCACTGGAGGTGGTTGCGGTCATGTGCCAGTCCGGCCGGACCCTGGCGCAGCTCAAGAGCGGTATGGCGGTGTATCCGCAGACCATGATCAATGTGCGCATGAACCGCCGTTTCGATGTCAACAGCTCGAAGCCTGTCATGAAGGTTCTGGCCGAGGTCGAGGCGCAGCTGGGCTCGCAGGGCCGCGTTGTGCTGCGGCCCTCGGGAACGGAACCCGTCGTGCGGGTGATGCTCGAAGGCCGTGACAGGGTGCTGATCGAGCGTCTCGGGCAACTTTTGGCCGAAACCGTACGGCGGGTCGCCGAAGAAGCCGCCTGATCCGCCCGGGGTACCCAGGGCGCATTCCGGTCCACCGCATGGTCGGCTGGCCCCCGGGGTGAAATTGCTTTCTGCGCCGGTGCCCGGTAACATCCCGCCCGCTCTTGTCGTTTCGGTCCCATGCCTAAACAATAAGCGGAGAATTATCATGCGCCGTCGTGTGGTCGCGGGCAATTGGAAAATGAACGGCACCCAGGCCGAGGCGGCAGCGCTGATACGCGGAATTGAGCAGGGACTGGGTGACGTCCGGCGGACCGAGGTGCTTGTGTGTCCACCGTTTGTTCTCATTCCAATTGTTGCCGAATGGCTGGGGGGCAGCCGGGTTGCCTGGGGTGGCCAGAACCTGAGCGCCCACAAGTCCGGTGCTTATACGGGTGAGGTGTCCGGCCCCATGCTGCGCGATTTCGGCTGCAGTCATGTGATTGTTGGCCACTCAGAGCGGCGTGCGCTCTATGGCGAGGATGACCAGACGGTAGCCGAGAAATTTCGTGCCGCCCAGGGCGTTGGTCTGGTTCCGATTCTGTGCGTCGGGGAGACTCTGGCGGAACGGGAGTCTAATGAGACAGAAAGGGTGGTTGCGCGCCAGATCGACGCGGTAGTCGGGATGGTCGGCATCGGGGCGATGGACAGCGCCATCGTCGCATATGAGCCGGTTTGGGCTATCGGGACCGGCAGGACCGCGACGCCCGAACAGGCGCAGGCTGTGCACGCCTTCATTCGTGGCCGTCTGGCACAGACGAGTTCGACCGTGGCCGAGCGCCTGCGGATTCTGTACGGTGGCAGCGTCAAGGGGGCCAATGCGCGGCAGCTTTTCGCGCAACCGGACATTGACGGCGGTCTGATCGGCGGCGCATCGTTGGATGCGCAGGAATTTTTGGGGATCTGCCGGGCTGCAGACTGAGTCCCGGCAACCGCCACAGGCAAGGGCCGGATTCGGGGGATGCACGCACCCGAGGTACATGCGGATATTGGAGTAGTGAGCGCGGACATGCTGAAAGAGTTGCTGTTGGTCATTCATGTGCTCGTGGCGATTGCCATAGTTGGACTGGTGCTGTTGCAGCAGGGCAAGGGTGCGGACATCGGGGCGTCCTTTGGCAGTGGTGCGTCCCAAACGCTGTTCGGCGCCCGCGGGTCGGCAACGTTCCTGAGCCGACTCACGGCTGTGCTGGCCACCATATTTTTTATAACCAGCCTTTCGCTGACCGTCATCGATGCCCGGCAGGCGCAGCCGAAAAGCGTGACGCAGGACGTCCCGGCCAGTTCGATCCCGGTGCCCGCGCCGGCAGTGCCGGCAGCACCGACCAAGCCGGGCGTGCCCGCGGTGCCGAAATAGGCAGCAAGAAAACAGACGAAAGGGCGGGTTTCCGGCCTTCAGCCGAAGTGGTGAAATTGGTAGACACGCCGTCTTGAGGGGGCGGTGGCGCAAGCCGTGCGGGTTCGAGTCCCGCCTTCGGCACCAATAGCAGGGCAGCCCGTTCCTTCTGGAACGGGAGGGTATCGCCAGTGCAGGGGTTAGAACCCCTAAAACAGCGATAACCATATGAAAGATATACTAATAATGTGCTGGCAGCGGCTTGACTTTGCTCATATCAGAGGCCTAGACTGCCCGGCTGGGTGTTGGGCGGGCCCGACCAGACAAAAAACTCCTTCTAAGGGTGGCTGATGCTGGAGAATTATCTCCCAATACTGCTTTTTATCGCGGTCGGCATCGCAATCGGTGTGATGCCGATGGTCATGGGGCGGATACTGGCGCCTCATAGGCCGAACAGCGAGAAGCTCTCGCCATATGAATGTGGCTTCGATGCGTTCGGGGATACGCGCACGAAGTTCGACGTGCGTTATTACCTCGTCGCCATCCTGTTCATCATTTTTGACCTTGAGATCGCGTTTCTCTTCCCGTGGGCGGTTGTGCTTCGGCAGATCGGCGTATTCGGCTTTCTCGCCATGATGCTTTTCCTGGGCATTCTCGTGATTGGCTTCATCTATGAATGGCGGAAGGGAGCCTTGGAATGGGAATAGAGGGTGTGCTCGAACGGGGCTGGATCACCACCTCCGCCGACAAGCTGATCAACTGGACGCGCACCGGGTCGCTGTGGCCCATGACCTTTGGTCTGGCATGTTGCGCAGTAGAGATGATGCACGCCGGCGCATCACGCTACGACCTGGATCGTTTCGGCGTGATCTTCCGCCCAAGCCCCAGGCAGTCGGATGTCATGATCGTTGCCGGTACCCTGGTGAACAAGATGGCCCCGGCTCTGCGCAAGGTCTACGACCAGATGGCGGAACCGCGCTGGGTGATCTCTATGGGTTCCTGCGCCAATGGGGGTGGTTACTATCACTATTCCTATTCGGTTGTCCGGGGCTGTGACCGCATCGTACCGGTAGACATCTATGTGCCAGGTTGCCCGCCGACTGCCGAAGCACTGCTGTACGGCATCATCCAGCTGCAGAACAAGATCAAGCGCACCAACACCATAGCCCGCTAGATCGGATACTGGGAACCGGATCCATGAGCGAATCACTGCAGGCGCTTGCTGATCATGTCGCCGAAAAATTTGGCGATGCGGTGCTTGGGGTCCAGCAGTCTGCGGGGGAACTCACACTCGAGCTGGCCAGGGATGCGCTGCACCGGGTGTGCGCCGCGCTGCGGACCAATCCGCTGTTCTCCTTCGAGCAACTCATGGACCTGTGTGGTGTCGATTATCTTAATTACGCCGCGGAGTCTCCCGGCGGTGGCAGATCGGGTCCACGCTTCGCGGTGGTATACCACCTGCTGTCGGTGTCGCACAACCAGCGGCTGCGGCTGCGCGTGTTTGCGGATGGCGACATGCCGGTGGTCGAGTCGGTTTCGGACATATGGAATTCGGCGAACTGGTATGAACGCGAGGCCTTCGATCTGTTCGGGATCGTCTTTGAGGGACATCCGGATCTGCGGCGCATACTTACGGATTACGGTTTCATCGGCCATCCATTCCGCAAGGACTTCCCGCTGAGCGGGCAGGTTGAGATGCGCTACGACACCGAACGCGGGCGCGTAATTTACCAGCCTGTGACCATCGAGCCAAGGATACTGGTTCCGCGCGTCATCCGTGAGGAGGATTACGGTGTTGGCAGGAAATAAGGGACTGGCAATGTGGGATCCGCAAACGGCTCGCGTCGGCGCCGCTGGACCGGAGGCGTGAGCCGTGCCTGAAATCAGGAATTACACCATGAATTTCGGTCCGCAGCATCCGGCGGCGCACGGCGTGCTCCGGCTGGTGCTGGAGCTGGACGGCGAGGTAATTGAGCGCGCCGACCCGCATATCGGATTGCTGCATCGCGCAACCGAGAAGCTGGCCGAGAGCAAGCCGTACAACCAGAGCATCGGTTATATGGACCGCCTCGACTACGTATCCATGATGTGCAACGAACACGGTTACGTACTGGCAATGGAAAAGCTGCTGGGAGTCGAGCCGCCGGTTCGCGCCCAGTACATACGCGTGATGTTCGACGAGATCACGCGCATTCTGAATCATCTTCTGTGGCTGGGTTCCCATGGACTGGACATCGGGGCCATGACGGTGTTTCTGTACTGCTTCCGGGAACGTGAAGATCTGATGGACATGTACGAGGCGGTATCGGGTGCTCGCATGCATGCCACCTACTATCGCGTCGGCGGGGTGTATCGCGACCTGCCAGACAGCATGCCCCGGTATCAGGTCTCGAAATGGCACGATGCCGGAGAGATCGAACGGCTGAATGCCAGCCGCCAGGGGTCATTGCTCGATTTCATCTGGGACTTCACCGAACGCTTTCCCGGGCATGTAGACGAGTACGAGACGCTGCTTACCGACAATCGCATCTGGAAACAGCGCACGGTCGGCATCGGCGTCGTACCTCCCGAGCGGGCGCTGCAACTCGGGTTTTCCGGGCCGATGCTGCGTGGCAGTGGCATAGAATGGGATCTGCGCAAGAAGCAGCCATACGAAGTCTACGATCGGCTGGATTTCGACATACCGGTTGGGGTGAGCGGAGACTGCTACGATCGCTATCTGGTGCGAATCGAGGAAATGCGTCAGTCGAATCGGATTGTCCGCCAGTGCATAGAGTGGCTCAGGCGCAATCCGGGTCCGGTGATCATAGAAAACCACAAGCTGGTACCGCCAAGGCGCGCGGTCATGAAGGGTGACATGGAGGCGCTCATACACCACTTCAAGTTGTTCACCGAAGGTTTCTGCATACCGGAAGGCGAGGCCTACGCGGCCATCGAGCATCCCAAAGGCGAGTTCGGCGTCTATCTGGTTTCGGACGGGGCGAACAAGCCGTTCCGACTAAAGATTCGCGCGCCAGGCTTTGCGCACCTGTCGGCCCTCGACGAGATGGTGCGCGGACACATGTTGGCCGACGTGGTGGCGATAATCGGCACTCAGGACATCGTATTCGGCGAGATCGACCGTTGACCGGAACGGCTACCCCCATGTTGAGCGAGGAATCGCTGGCTCGTATCGGGCGCGAGATTGCCAAATATCCGCCCGACCGCAAGGCGTCGGCTGTCATGGCGGCCTTGCATATCGCGCAGGACGAGCATGGATGGCTGAGCGAGCCGCTGATGGACTATGTTGCGCAGCTGCTCGACCTGCGTTCGATACAGGTGTACGAGGTGGCCACGTTCTACACCATGTACAATCTCAAGCCGGTGGGGAGGCATGTGATAAGCGTGTGCACCAACATTTCCTGCATGCTGACGGGTGCAGAGCATGTGGTGAAGCATCTTGAGAACCGGTTGGGCATACGGCTCGGGGAAACAACCGCTGATGGCCGGTTTACGCTGAAAGAAGTGGAATGTCTGGCGGCGTGCGGGGGGGCACCGATGTTCATGATCGACAAGACGTACCATGAAAATCTGACGCCGGACCGGATCGACGAGATCCTCGGCAGTCTGGAGTAGCGCGCCATGGCCAATGAGGTTTGCTTCCGCAACAACCACCTGGACAAGCCGTGGACGCTTGCGACCTATCAGGGCAGCGGCGGCTACGAGGCGTGGACAAAGGTGCTGCGCAAGAAGGTCCCGGCCGATGACATCATCGCGGAACTCAAGAAGGCGGTGCTGCGCGGGCGTGGTGGCGCCGGGTTCCCGACCGGCCTGAAGTGGAGCTTTATGCCGCGTTCCGCGCCGGGACAGAAATATATCGTGTGCAATTCCGATGAGGGTGAGCCGGGCACGTTCAAGGACCGCGATATTCTCCGCTTCAATCCCCACGCGGTCATTGAAGGCATGGCCATCGCCGGATACACCATCGGTGCAACGATTGGATACAACTACATTCGCGGAGAATTCTACGAACCGTATGAGCGGTTCGAGGCGGCTCTCGAGGAGGCGCGGGCGGCAGGCCTCATTGGTAAAAATATCCTCGGATCGGGGGTTGATTTCGAGATTCACAGCCACCGGGGCGCCGGCGCCTACATCTGCGGCGAGGAAACCGCGCTGCTCGAGTCACTGGAAGGCAAGAAGGGCCAACCGCGGTTCAAGCCCCCGTTTCCCGCCAGCTACGGCCTGTTCGGCCGGCCGACGACCATCAATAATACCGAGACTCTGGCGTCCGTTCCTTCGATCCTCCGTAACGGGGCCCAGTGGTTCATGGGCATAGGCAAACCCAACAACGGCGGTTCGAAAATTTTTTGCGTTTCCGGCCACGTGAACCGGCCTGGGAACTACGAGGTGCCGCTGGGGACGCCGTTTGCCGAACTGCTGCAACTTGCCGGCGGGGTGCGTGGCGGACGTCGCCTGAAGGCAGTGATTCCAGGCGGCTCATCGGTGCCGGTGGTGCGCGGCGAAGTAATGATGGATGTCAACATGGACTATGACTCACTTGCCAAGGCCGGTTCGATGCTGGGGGCCGGATCGGTTATCGTCATGGACGACAGCACCTGCATGGTGCGGACGCTGGCCCGGATCTCGCACTTCTATTATGAGGAATCCTGTGGACAGTGCACTCCCTGCCGCGAGGGCACGGGCTGGCTGGCGCGTGTGGTCCAGCGCATAGAGCAGGGCGAGGGCGGTCCCGCGGACTTAGACCTGCTGCTCAGCGTGGCCGGCAATATCGAAGGCCGCACCATCTGCGCGCTGGGCGACGCCGCATCGATGCCGGTGGTGAGCTTCATCAAGCAATTCCGTGATGAGTTTGAGTACCATGTGAGCCACCGCAGCTGCCTGGTGATGGCAGCCTGAGCGGTTGTGAGACAAGACCGACCAGGCAAGGCGTCCGGATGGAACTGAAATGCTGCACATAGAAATTGACGGCCGGCAACTCGAGGTCAAAGAGGGCTCCATGATCATCGAGGCCGCCGATGCCGCCGGAATTTACATTCCGCGTTTCTGCTACCACCGCAAGCTTTCGGTGGCGGCCAACTGTCGCATGTGTCTCGTGGATGTCGAGAAGGTTCCCAAGCCTTTGCCGGCCTGCGCCACGCCGGTTACTGACGGCATGGTTGTGCGCACGCACTCCGCCAAGGCGGTTGCCGCCCAGAAGGGGGTTATGGAGTTCCTGCTGATCAACCACCCTCTCGACTGTCCCATATGTGACCAGGGCGGGGAATGCGATCTGCAGGACCAGTCGGTGGGTTATGGCAGCGATATGTCGCGCTTCACGGAAAAGAAGCGCGTCGTCATGGACAAATACATCGGCCCGCTGATTTCCACCGAAATGACGCGCTGCATACACTGCACCCGTTGCATCCGGTTCGGGAAGGAAATCGGCGGAATCATGGAGATGGGGGCGACGGGGCGCGGTGAGCACATGCGCGTGGGCACCTACGTCGAGCGCTCCATAGACTCCGAGCTGTCGGGCAACATGATTGACCTCTGCCCGGTGGGGGCGCTGACCTCGCGACCGTTTCGGTTTACTGCGCGCACCTGGGAGCTGCAGAGCCGATCTTCGGTAAGCCCCCATGACTGTGTCGGATCGAACCTGCGCGTCGATGTCCGTCACAACAAGGTCATGCGGGTGCTGCCGCGAGACAACGAGGAGGTCAACGAGATCTGGCTGTCCGATCGCGATCGGTTCAGTTACACGGCGCTCAACTCGGAAGACCGGCTTCTGAAGCCGATGATCCGGCATAAGGGCAGCCTGGTCGAAACCGACTGGGCCACCGCGCTCGACTTTACGGTCTCAGGGATACGTGGCGTTATGGAGGCGCATGGCGCGTCTGCGCTGGGGGCGCTGGCTTCGCCGACCTCTACGCTGGAGGAGTTCTATCTGCTGCAGAAGCTGGTGCGCACGCTGGGGTCGGCGAACGTCGACCACCGGCTGCGCGTGCGCGATTTCGGCGATGATGAGCGGCAGCCGCCGTTTCCATGGCTGGGGTCGGCGATCCGGGAAATCGAGGCTCTCGACGCGGTGCTTCTGGTCGGATCCAATGTTCGCAAGGATCAGCCGCTCATCGGGCACCGTCTGCGCAAGGCGTTTCTCGCCGGCGCCAAGATCACTGCGGTCAATCCGCTGGATTACGAATTCACATTCGATCTGGAATCAAAAGTGGTTGCCGCACCGGACGCGATGCTGTACGCCCTGGCCCGCATTGCCAAGGCGCTTGCTGATGCCGCCGGTGTGTCTGTGCCGCAGCAGGTCCAGGCCTGGACCGCCGGAACCGAGGCCACCGCCGCCGAGCAGCAGATTGTGCGCGTGCTGCGCGCCGGCCGGCGGAAAGCGGTGCTGACGGGGGATTTTGCCGCAGGGCACGCGCGCGCTGCAGACCTGCGCGCCCTCGCCGAACTGGTCGCGGAGCTCTCCGGCGCGGCGTTCGGTTGTCTGGCGCAGGCAAACAGCGTGGCTGGCTGGCTGGCCGGTTGTCTGCCGCACCGGGGTCCCGGAGGGGGCGCGGTGACTGCGGGGCTCAATGCCTACGAGATGCTGGCCCAGCCGCGGCAGGGCTACCTGATCGTCGGTGCGGAGCCTGAACTGGACTGTTGGGACGGCGTGCTCGCCCGCCGCGCCCTGGAGGTGGCCGGGTTCGTGGCCGTATTGTCGACGTTCAGAGGTATCGCTGAGGAGTACGCGCATGTGTTGCTGCCGCTTGCCCCGTTCACGGAAACTTCGGGTACGTTCGTGAACTGCGAAGGCCGCTGGCAGAGCTTCGAGGCCGCAGTCGTTCCGGCAGGCGATTCCAGGCCTGGCTGGAAGATACTGCGCGTGCTTGGCAATGTCCTGGGCCGGGACGGATTCGACTATATGTCATCCGAACAGGTTCGCGGTGAAGTGGCCCGGCACGCAGTCACGCCTTCTGCGCGGCTGCGCAGCTGGAGCCTGGGCGCACCCGGGGCGCCAGCCGGCAAGCTGGTGCGTATCGCTGACGTTTCTCTGTACGCAGCTGACCCCATCGTGCGCCGGGCAGCCCCGCTGCAACAGACCGGGGACGCCGGACGCCCGCTGGCGCGCATCAATGCTTCGCAAGCCGAGCGCTGCGGAGTGGCCGGTTCGACCGCGGTACGGGTGACCGTGGGAGCCGATGAGGTCGTGCTCGGTCTGGCCATAGACCGGCGTGTTCCGGACGGCTGCGTATGGATCCCGGGCGGATATGCGGAGACTGCGACACTTTGCGGTCAGGGTCCGGCCACCCTGGCGGGGGTGGGGCCGTGATCGCCCACCTTGAGGCCGCGTGGCGTGGCTTTCCGCTGTGGTCGCGGCTTGTCCTGGGCAGCCTTGGAGGCATCATCGCGATCGTGGTGCCGCTCATGATCGCCGTGGCCTATCTGACGTTTGCCGAACGCAAGATCATCGGCTACATGCAGGTGCGCATCGGTCCGAACCGGGTCGGCCCGCGCGGTTGGCTCCAGCCCATCGCCGACGCTCTGAAACTCCTGTTCAAGGAGATCATCATCCCATCGAGCGCCAACAAGTACCTCTTTGTGTTGGCACCGGTGCTTGCGATCGGTCCGTCGCTGGTGGCGTGGGCGGTGATTCCATTCACGAGCCGGCTGGTGCTGGCCAACATCAACGCCGGCCTGCTGTTCATTCTGGCCATGACCTCCATGGGGGTGTATGGAGTGATCGTCGCGGGCTGGGCGTCGAACTCCAAATATGCCTTTCTGGGGTCGCTGCGCTCGGCAGCACAGATCGTTGCCTACGAAATCGCGATGGGGTTTGCGCTGGTTGGTGTGCTAATGCTTGCGGGCACGTTGAACCTGCGGGAAATTGTGCTGCATCAGGCGGGCAATATTGCGCACTGGTACCTGTGGCCTCTGTTCCCGCTGTTTCTCGTGTATTTCATATCGGGGGTGGCGGAGACGAACCGCGCGCCGTTCGACGTGGCCGAGGGAGAGTCCGAGATTGTGGCGGGTTTCCATGTCGAATACTCGGGCATGGCGTTCGCGATCTTTTTCCTTGCCGAATATGCGAACATGATTCTCATTTCGGCCCTGACCGCGATCCTGTTTCTCGGGGGATGGATGGCGCCCGTCGGTGTGGCGCCCTTTACCTGGGTTCCCCCGCTCGCATGGTTTCTGATCAAGGTATCGGTGCTACTGTTCTTCTTTCTGTGGTTCCGCGCGACGTTCCCGCGCTACCGCTACGACCAGATCATGCGGCTTGGCTGGAAGGTGCTTATCCCGGTGACACTGGTGTGGATCACGCTGATCGGCGTGGTCATGTTTTTCGCGCCATGGGGCGGTGTTGTCCGGTAGGGACGGGAGATGACTGAATGAAG
Source organism: Pseudomonadota bacterium (assembly GCA_021785515.1). Classification (GTDB taxonomy): domain Bacteria; phylum Pseudomonadota; class Gammaproteobacteria; order Acidiferrobacterales; family UBA6901; genus JAJYCY01. Next base: position 38,466 of record JAJYEX010000005.1, read on the forward strand.
GCGCTCAAGAGGTTTATCCACAGTTTTCTGCTGGTGGAGCTGGTCCGCGGGCTGGCGCTGACTGGACGGCATCTGTTCGCCCGCAAGATAACGATACAGTATCCGGATGAGCGCACGCCCAGCTCGCCGCGGTTCCGCGGCCTGCATGCGCTGCGCCGTTATCCGAACGGTGAGGAGCGTTGCATTGCCTGCAAGCTGTGCGAGGCTGTGTGTCCGGCCCTTGCCATCACCATTGAGTCCGGTCAACGGGCCGACGGCACGCGCCGTACGACGCGTTACGAGATCGACCTCACCAAGTGCATATTCTGCGGCTTCTGCGAGGAATCCTGCCCGGTAGACTCGATAGTGGAGACGCGGGTATTCGATTATCACGGTGAGCAACGGGGGGACCTGTACTATACCAAGCCGATGCTTCTAGCGGTGGGGGACAGGAACGAACGCCAGATTGCGGAGGACCGTGCGTCCGATGCCCGCTACCGGTAGAGTCCCGCTGGCGCTGCTGGCCGGCGAAGGCTGGAACAGATCATGACATTCACGCAATTCGTCTTTTACCTTTTTTCCGCGGTGCTCATATTTGCCGCGGCCATGGTGATTACCGTCCGCAATCCGGTGAAAGCGGCGCTGTTTCTGGTGCTGGCGTTTTTCAGCGCGGCCGGTCTGTGGGTGATGCTCGAAGCCGAGTTCCTGGCAATCGCTCTGGTGCTGGTATACGTGGGAGCGGTAATGGTGCTGTTTCTGTTCGTGGTCATGATGCTTGATATCAATCTGGCGCGGCTGCGCGAGGGATTCGGCGAGTATCTGCCGGTGGGCGCGGTCGTAGCTGCGTTGATGATCGTGGAGATGGGTGTCATCCTCGGACCACGTCATTTCGGGCTTCACCGCTTTCCGCTACCGCCCGGCCATGCGGCCGGTTACAGCAATACCCGCGAACTGGGCCTGCAGCTGTACACGACCTATGTCTATCCGTTCGAGATCGCGTCCCTCATACTTCTGGTGGCCATCATTGCCGCCATAGCGCTGTCCATGCGCAGTCATCGCCGCAGCCGGCACCAGGATCCGGGAAAGCAGGTGCAGGTGCGCCGCGAGGACCGGGTGCGTATCGTAAAGATGGCAGCGGAGAAGAAGGGATGATGACGACGGTCTGCCGCTGCCCGGTTCCGGGATCGCCAGAGGGGGGCAGATGATACCGCTCTCGGACTATCTGGTGCTCGGGGCCATCCTGTTCTCCCTGAGCGTCATGGGAATCTTCCTCAACCGCAAGAACGTCGTCATCCTGCTGATGGCGATAGAACTCAACCTGCTGGCCGTGAACATGAATTTCATTGCCTTCTCCCGTTATCTCGGCGATGTCGCGGGTCAGGTGTTCGTGTTTTTCATTCTAACGGTGGCTGCGGCCGAGTCGGCCATCGGTCTGGCGATTCTCATCGTTCTGTTCCGCAACCGTCGCACGATCAATGTCGATGATCTCGACGAGCTGAAGGGCTGATTTCATGACCGTGAACATGCAGGACGTCTACCTAGCGATTCCCTTGGCATGTCTGGTGGGTTCAGCTGTCTCCGGCCTCTTCGGCTGGGCGATCGGGCGTGTGGGAGCCCACACGGCAGCCATACTGGGCGTAGCGGTGGCTTTCGTTCTGTCGCTGCTGGTGTTGCGGGACGTAGCGGTTTTCGGGCATAGCTTCGACGGCACCGTGTACACCTGGGGCGTAAGCGGCGGGATTCCCATGGAAGTCGGATTTCTGATCGATCCGCTCAGCGCGCTTATGATGGTGGTCGTGACCTTCGTGTCGTTAGCGGTGCACATCTACACCATCGGTTACATGCGCGATGACCCCGGTTACCAGCGCTTTTTCAGCTACATCGCGTTGTTTACGTTTGCGATGCTCATGCTGGTCATGGCAAACAATTTTCTGCAGCTGTTCTTTGGGTGGGAAGGGGTCGGACTGGTTTCCTACCTGCTGATCGGGTTTTGGTACACGCGCGAGTCCGCAGTGCGGGCGAGTCTCAAGGCGTTTCTGGTGAACCGGGTCGGCGACCTCGGGTTTGTGCTGGCTCTTGCAGCGATCTATCAATATTTCGGCACTCTTGACTACGGCGGGGTGTTCGCCATCGCCCCGCAGCTGGCAAAGACGACGATTCATCTGACACCGGACCTGTCCTGCAGTGTCATCACGCTGATCTGTCTGCTGCTTTTCACCGGGGCGATGGCCAAGTCGGCGCAGGTACCGCTGCACGTATGGCTGCCGGACTCGATGGAAGGTCCGACGCCGATCTCGGCGCTGATCCACGCAGCCACCATGGTGACCGCCGGTATTTTCCTGGTCGCGCGAGCATCGCCGCTGTTTGAGCTGTCGAATACGGCGCTGTCGGTGATTCTCGTCATCGGCGGTATCACGGCCCTGTTCATGGCGTTTCTGGGGGTGGTGCAGACCGATATCAAGCGGGTGGTCGCCTACTCCACGCTGTCGCAGCTCGGTTACATGACCGTAGCGCTGGGGGCATCGGCCTACAGTGCGGCGATCTTTCATTTGATGACGCATGCCTTTTTCAAGGCATTGCTGTTTCTGGCGGCCGGTTCGGTCATCATGGCCATGCACCACGAGCAGGATCTGCGCAAAATGGGCGGGCTGCGCAAATACATGCCGTGGACGCTGGTTACCACCTGGGTGGGTGCGCTTGCGCTGTCGGGGTTTCCGCCATTCGCCGGGTTTTTTTCCAAGGATGCCATTATTGAAGCAGTCGGGGATTCCCGGCTTCCAGGGGCGGGGTTTGCCCATTTCGCGGTCATGGCGGCCGTTTTCGTGACTGCGCTGTATTCGTTCCGCATGCTGTTTCTGGCGTTTTATGGAGAGCCGCGCATGGACGAGCATACGCGCAAACATCTGAAGGAATCTCCCGCGGTGGTCGTGATTCCGCTGGTACTGCTTGCCATTCCGTCCGTGATCGCCGGCTGGGTCGGGGTTCGTCCGCTGCTGTTCGGGACGTTTTTCGGCAGTTCCATACGGGTGCTGCCGCAGCACAACGTGCTGGCAAACATGGCTCTGCATTTTACGGGCCGCGGGCCGTTCATCGCGCACGGTCTGCAGTCGGCGCCTTTTCTGCTCGCTGTTCTCGGGTTTGCAACGGCGTGGTTTTCGTACATCCGCTATCCGCAGATACCCGGGCTGGTACGGGAGAAGGCTGGTCTGCTGTACGAAATCCTGATCCGAAAATATGGTTTTGACGATTTCAACGATCTGGTATTTGTGGCCGGCGCCCGCGCTGTGGGTCGCGTGCTATGGAAAGTCGGTGACGTTGCCCTGATTGACGGACTGATGGTGAACGGCACGGCGCGTGTCATTGCCTGGACCTCCCGGATCGCGCGACGGATGCAGTCCGGATACATCTACCATTACGCCTTCGCGATGATCATCGGGCTGGTTGTGCTGATGACCATCTTTCTGCATCACTGATACCGAGGACAGGCTGCCGCATGTATTCTGCCCATGCCCTGAGTATTGCCATCTGGCTGCCAATCCTGGGTGGCGTGATAGTTCTGGCCACCGGGGGCGATGCCAACGCTCCGTTCGCCCGCATACTGAGTCTGGTGGTTGCACTGGCGGCCTTTGCCGCCACCGTTCCGCTGTACACCGGGTTCAATCATCACACCGCTGCGATGCAGTTCGTAGAAAGCCACCCGTGGATACCGGCGTTCAATATTGACTACCATATCGGCATCGACGGTATCTCGATGCCACTTATCCTGCTGACCAGCTTCACTACGGTTATCGTTGTGATTGCAGGGTGGGAGGTAATAAAGACCCGCGTGTCCCAGTACATGGCAGCCTTCCTGATCATGGAGGGTCTGATGATCGGGGTGTTTTCCTCTATGGACGCGATTCTGTTCTACGTGTTCTGGGAGGCGATGCTGATCCCGATGTTTGTGATCATCGGCATCTGGGGCGGGCCGAATCGGGTCTATGCGACCGTCAAGTTCTTTCTGTATACCCTGCTGGGCTCGGTGCTCATGCTCGTTGCCTTGCTCTATCTTTACTTCAAGGGCGGACACAGTTTCGATATCCAGAGCTTCTACAGCCTGAAGCTGAGCATGACCGAGCAGGTCTTGATATTTTTTGCATTCCTGCTGGCATTCGCGGTCAAGGTGCCGATGTGGCCGGTTCATACCTGGCTGCCGGATGCGCATGTCGAGGCGCCGACCGGCGGATCCGTGGTGCTCGCGGCGATCATGCTGAAGATGGGTGCCTACGGGTTTCTGCGCTTTACGCTTCCGATACTGCCGGATGCAAGCCATGAGCTGGCGTGGCTGATGATCACGCTGTCACTTATTGCGATTGTGTACATCAGCCTGGTGGCGCTGGTTCAGGAGGACATGAAGAAGCTTATTGCGTATTCCTCCATCGCGCACATGGGGTTTGTTACGCTGGGGTTTTTTATTTTCAATGCGCAGGGGATTGAGGGCGGGCTGATCGAGATGATTTCGCACGGGTTCGTGTCGGGCGCTCTGTTTCTGTGCGTAGGGGTGCTGTACGACCGTATGCATACGCGTTCGATACGGGACTACGGCGGCGTTGCGACCCGCATGCCGGTGTTTGCGGCCTTGATGATGCTGTTTGTCATGGCCAATGTCGGTCTGCCCGGAACATCGGGTTTCGTCGGGGAGTTTCTGGTGATACTGGGCAGCTTCCAGGTCAACGGCTGGTATGCGTTTATGGCGGCGACCATCCTGGTAACCGGGGCCGGCTACACGCTGTGGCTGTATAAACGTGTCATTTTTGGCAATGTCGTCAGCGATCACGTCGCCGCTCTGCAGGACGTCGGGGTACGGGAATTCTCTTTTCTGGCGGTGTTGGCGGTCGCAGTGCTGGTTATGGGCCTGTGGCCGCATCCGTTTCTGGACGTAATGCACGCTTCGGTCAATCACCTGCTGACACAGGTCGCGGTGAGCAAGCTGTGAGTCACGCATCGCCTGCGCGCGATGTCTGGAAGGAAATGCCGACGGGGGAGCAACCTTCGGCCCTGACGGAAAACGGATGGTTTCAGTTGGAAACGAGCTTATGACCTTTGCGGTACCGAACATGGCGCCGGCGGCGCCCGAGATCTTCCTTGCAGGGATGGCCTGCGTCATCCTGCTTTTGGATCTGGTTCTCGACGACTCGAACCGTTATCTGGCGTACCTGGTGGCGCTCGCATCGCTTGTGGCGGCAGTTGGCATCACGCTGCACGGATTTCATCATCGCGCGCTCTATACGTTCGACCACATGTTTGTGGCGGACAGGCTGTCGGATGTCCTTGACCTGGCAGTTCTCGGACTGGCCTTTTGTGTCCTGGTCTATTCACGTTGCTATCTGCGCGAACGCGGTATGTTTCGCGGGGAATATTTTGTCCTGGGACTTTTCGGCGTGGTCGGGATGATGATCATGATCTCCGCTGCCCACTTTCTTACCCTGTATCTGGGGCTTGAGCTGCTGTCGCTGAGCCAGTATGCCATGGTGGCGTTTCAGCGCGATTCGTCGCGGGCCACCGAGGCGGCGATGAAATATTTCGTTCTCGGTGCTTTGGCCTCAGGCATGCTTCTGTATGGAATGTCGATGTTGTACGGTGCCACCGGCAGTCTGGACATTCCGACGGTGAGCGCGAAGATTGCGACCATGTCGCCGCATAACGTGATCCTGGTATTCGGTCTGGTGTTTGTCGTTGTTGGCCTCGCCTTCAAGATAGGCGCGGTACCGTTCCACATGTGGATCCCGGACGTGTACGACGGGGCGCCGACAGCCGTCACGCTGTATATCGGAACCATGCCGAAGATCGCTGCGTTTGCCATGATCATGAGGCTGCTGGTATGGGGGCTTCAGGAGCTGGCCGTGAACTGGCAGGAGATGTTGATCGTGCTGGCGGTACTATCGATGCTGATCGGCAACGTCGTGGCCATTGCCCAGACCAACATCAAGCGCATGCTCGCCTATTCCACGATATCACACATGGGTTTTTTTCTGCTGGGTATCGTGGCCGCGGGTCCGGTGGGCTACGGGGCGGCGATGTTCTATATGCTGGTCTACGCGGCGATGAGTCTTGGCGGCTTCGGGATGGTGATTGTGATGTCACGTGCCGGCTTCGAGGCGGATAGACTGGATGACTACAGGGGGCTCAACCAGCGCAGCCCGTGGCATGCGTTGATCATGCTGCTACTGATGTTCTCCATGGCCGGAGTGCCGCCGACTGCCGGGTTCTATGCGAAACTGCTGGTTTTTCAGGCAATAGTCAACGCCGGGTTTGTCTGGTTGGCGGTGGTCGGGGTGCTGCTGTCAGTTGTCGGGGCGTTTTACTACCTGCGGATCGTGAAGCTGATGTATTTCGATGCCCCCACAGACACCAGCCCGGTCAAGGTTGAGCCAGACATGCAGTTGGTGATGGGGATCAATGGCATCGCAATGATTGCCATCACCCCCTGGGTGGGAACTCTGGTCAGTCTTTGTGCCCACGCAATGCGGGCGATGCCCTGACGGCGTGATTGGATGGGAATAATGAGCAGATCTGACTGGGTTCTGGCCGCGGGATATCCGGATTACTACGGGAATGTGGCAGCCGTGTTTTGATGCCAAGCAGGTTTCCGACCGCACCGCGGATTTGCGGATCGGTTTTTAACACCGAGCATCCCGTCCTTGAAACACCGCCGACGTCACGGTAAACTGCGCGTTCCTTGCTGCGGGGTGGAGCAGTCTGGCAGCTCGTCGGGCTCATAACCCGAAGGTCGTAGGTTCAAATCCTACCCCCGCTACCATGCAAATTTAGGTTGGCGCCGTTGGAAGCCAGCTTAAGCAATTCAGCCGGGTTTCCGGCCATTTCAGCCTCTAGGTAACCCTGGTCGGTCGGGGTCAGCAGCACTTGACCGCCCAGGAGCGTCCTGATCTGCGCACGGGCCCGGTCGATGTCGCGCTGTACGGTCGTTCCGAGCTGGGCCACCAGCTCGCGGTACCGGACCGCCCGGGGCAGGAACTCCATTACCCTGTCCGCTGCCCGGGTATCTGCGCCCAGCGCCGCCTGCAGGCGGTTCCGCTCGGTTTCGGCTCGTTCCAGCTCGGCCTTGGTGGTCGGTGTCAGGATGCCGGCCTTGATCGCGGCCATAATATTCTCGATTTCCTTTTCCACAGCCGCTAGCTCGCGTTGTTGGGGCACGCGGCCGGTCCCTTGGTTCTTGCGGCGCTCGGCGAGGAGCCGGGCTACTTCGCGTTTGAACTCGGCGATGGCAGCCGGGGAAAACAGATCGTGCTTGATGCCGTCGAGCAGGCGTTCTTCGACCACCGCCCGGGGCACACGTAGGGAGTTCGAGCAAACATGTTTGCCGCCATTTGTGTGGCTACCGCAGGCGTAGCAGTGGCCGTTGCTCATAACGTAGTGTTGCCCGCATGTCGCGCACACGAGCAGCCCGCTAAACAGGTACTTTGAGCGGGGCCGGAGGTCGGGGCACTGGTTGTTGTAGAGCTGTGCGCGGCTCTTCCGTCGGGCTTGCACCGCGTCCCACGTCTTGCGGTCCACGATGGCTAGCTTGCGATCCTCCGTGATGATCCATTCGGACTCAGGGTGATCCCTGCGGATGCGGCGGCCGGTGTCGGGGTCCTTTACCCACTGAGAGCGGTTCCAGATGTACTGCCCGATATACAGCGGATTGTCGAGGATGGCGTTGATCCCGCTGCCCAGCCACTTGGCGTCCTTGCGGCGTTGCACCCGCTTCCACGTCGCCCCGGGGGAGGGGACCTTGCGGCGGTTGAGGTCATCGGCGATGGCCCGCGGGCTGCGGCCTTCGGTGTAGCATTTAAAAATCTGGCGCACAATCTCGGCCTGTTCCGGGTCGGGTTCGCGCCGTACTGCTTCGACTGCCGGGCGTCCGTATTGATCGAGCTGGCTCTGGCTCTCGATGGGGACGTGACGGTAGCCGTAGGCGCGGCCGCCGCAGTTGTTGCCCTTGAGCGCCTGTCCGGTGAGACCCCGGTGGGTTTTCTCGCGCAGGTCATCGATGTAAAGCTCGTTGACCAGCCCGCGCACTCCGCGCTGGACCTTGCGGCTCTTGCTGGCGCTGTCATGGCCGTCGGATACGCCCACCACGCGGATGCCCCAGTGCTCAAGGCGGCGCAAGGTCTGTTCGTTTTCGACCGAATCGCGCGCAAGGCGCGATAGGTCGTCCACCATTAGTAGCTCGAAGTCCCCGGCCTTCGCGTCGGCGAGCATGCGCTGGTACTCGGGACGGTCGGAGCGCGTGCCGGAAATGGCCTTATCGGCGTAGAGAGTGCCGAGCTGCGAGCGCTTCACGCTGCGCGAAGCGCTCGCAGTTACGGTGCTGGTCTTCGATGGAGGTCTCGCGTTGCTTGTCTGTGCTGTAGCGGCAATATACGGCGGCTTTCATTTGCAACCTCCTCGACGGAATACAGTATGCTATGCAAAAGAACCATAGAAGAAAGTGACCTCGAACCTGCGGTTTGTGCCGCTCATGCGGCAGCTCTCGGCCGCACTTCGCGCGCGAGCCGCTTGCCCAGCTCGATCTCCGCCACTTCGAGGTCGTAGCGCGCCTGAAGGTTCATCCAGAACTGCGCTTCCATGCCGAAGTAGCGCCCGAGCCGTAGCGCGGTGTCAGCCGTAATGCTCTGCCGCCCCTTCACGATCAGGTTGAAGCGGCGCGGCGGAACGCTCGTCTCTTTGGCGAGGCGGTACTCTGTGATGCCGAGCGGCTTCATGAAGTCCTGGGCGAGTACCTCGCCGGGGTGAATCGGCGGGATGTCCCGCCGCTTGGCAGTCTTGGTCTTGTGCGTCATCATTGGGTTGACCTCCATTCAGTGATAATCCACGATCTCCACATCGAAGGCGTTGCCGTTGCGCCACGTGAAACATATCCGCCACTTGTCATTGATGCGGATGCCGTGTTGTCCCTTGCGGTCGCCCTTCAGGGCTTCCGGCCGGTTGCCTGGTGGCACGCGCAGCGTGTCCAGTAACGTTGCCGCGTCGAGCTGCAACAGCTTGCGCCGGGCGAGCCGTTGCAGGTCGGGCGGCAGTTTTCGGGAGAAGTACCCGCGAAAGAGCTGTTCGGTGTCCCTATCCCGGAAGCGCTGAATCATGAATGGAATAATAGCGCGTTTCGCTATTAACGTAAAGAGATAATATCGGGCTCGTTTTTAGGTCTTTTCCCCTTATGAATTAGCCCCCGTCACCATGCGGGCCGGCGGCCGGCGGCGGGGGTAGTGGAGCGGGCCCGGCCGTCTTTTTTAAACATTACGCCGCAGCCCCCGTTACCGTGTTCACCCACCCCTGCCCGGTAAAGGTGATGGCCGCGCCGAGGGTCACATCGATGAAGCGGTACCCGGTACCGAGGGGCATGCCGGCTCCGGTGGTGAGGGGATCGGCGACCGGCCGGGCGCTGGTCGGACCGACAGGCCCAAGGCGGAGCCAGCCGTTCGCTTCGAGGGTTTCGGCGTCGAAGTCCGGCACATCGAGCGTCGATCCCTGCGCGGCGGTGTAGCTGCGGCCGTTCACGGTCATTGTGCCGGTTAAGGCGTACTGGGCCGGCAAAGCCGGGGGGCATCATACGGATGTTCATATCTGGTCACTGCAAGGTTAATAGGTTAATGGGTGGGGCAGCTGGAAGCTGGAGGAGAGCCAGCTTGCGGCCGCTGCCCCGGGGATGAGGTGGCGGTTAGCGGCCGCCGCACCATCCTGCCGCTGCGTGCCAGGGGTGGCTGGGGGGAACGCACCCCCATGCGGGCCCGGCACGCTCGCTCCCGCATCTACAATTTGCGCCGCGCACGTTTCTTCTGGGCCGCTGCCAAGGCGTCCACCTGCGCCTTGAGTTCCCGGATGCGCTCCGCCAGCTCCTCGGGCGATGGGCGCGATTTGCGCAACGGCTTTGGCTCGCGCGCGAGCTTCACCAGTTCCGCGTGGTTCGGGTCGAGCCAGACCTTGAGGAGCGCCTGCCTGAGGTCGAGGCCCTGCGATTCCATGAGCGTGCGCGCCTTTTCATGGAGCGTGCGGCGCGCTTGCATGCGAGCCTCGGCGGTGCCATCAACGAGTGCGGTCATGCCTTACCCTCCCAAAGTGCGGAGCAGCGCGGCGAGTTGCTCGCCGGCCACGTGATCATCGGCTTGCGCCACGACTGCGCCCATCCAGAATGTGGAGATCCGATTGCGGAGTGCGCCGAAGGCCTCGACCGGTCGGCCGACGACGCTGTTTCGGCGGAAGTGGTCGGCGACGGCATCGAGCAGCGCGAGCAACGAGGTTGCCTGTACGGCGAGCGATCCGAGTTCGGCTTCGATCCGGCGCGCCTCATCCACCAGCACCGCGTTTTGGAGGTCGGTCGCTTGCACCTCGGCCTCGCGCAGCGCCTGAGCGGTGACGCGCTGGACTTCGGCGGCTGCGGTGACTTGCGCCTCGGCAGCCGACAGGCGCTGGCGCAGATAATCGACGTTGTCGCGCTGGCGGATAAAGCTTGCCTGATCGGCGTCGGGCGATGGCACAGGGGCCGCTTGGAGTGCGTCCGCGCGCGCTTCGCGCTCGGCGTAGACGCGGGCAACCTCCGCTGCGCGCCAGGGAGCGAAGCGAGGGCGCGTAGTCCGCGGGAGGCGTAGGGTCCTTGCAGGTGGCCAAAGGCCACCTGCAAGGACAACCGAAATGCCGTTGAGCCAGTGCGTATCGAGCGCTCTAGCACGCATCGGAAATGCGTGCCGCTCGCCGCAGCAGGGCGGCCGCAACAGTGCCGTAGCGGATGCGAAGGCACAAAGAATGCGCCGCGACCGAGTGCGCGAGGGAGACTTGGACGTCCCGTCGCGTTTATCGAGGGCCGGCGCACATACGGGTCTAGATCCCGTTTCCCCTCGGCACCAGGCAAATCCCCGAAGATTTGCTGAAGTGCTGCTCGGGCGCGATCAGCTGCGGTTCATGGCCGGGAAGCGGCTTGGCTGTTCTGGAGACCTCTATCCCGGTCGCGGTGGCCGGCGACGTTCGCATAACGGCCGACACCGGAATGTGCGGATTGCGCTGGTGGTCCGCGTGCCGCGCAGATCCGGTTCGCCCGAGTGCCGAAACCGCGTGAGATCTTAGTTCGTCGGCATCCGAGTCAACCATGCCTCGAACCGTGCCGACGGCAGTGGTCTGCTAAACAGGTACCCCTGGAAGTGGTTGCAACCCATGCCCAGCAAAAGCTGACGCTGTTCTTCGTTTTCAACCCCTTCGGCGATGACCTCCAGGTCCAGGTTGTGTGCCAACGAGATGATCGTATGGATGATCGCCTTGTCACGCCTCGAGGACGCTATGTCCTGGACAAATGAGCGGTCAATCTTGAGCCGATCCAGCGGCAGGCGCCTGAGGTACTGCAGGGACGAATAGCCTGTACCGAAGTCGTCCAGCGAGAACCGCAGTCCGATCCTGTTCAATGCGTTCATCGTGGCAATCGTATCGTCCACGTCATCCAGCAACATCCCTTCCGTCAGTTCGAGCCTGAGCAGCCCGGGATTAATGCCGTGGCGTTTTACGGCGGACTCAACTTGAGCGACGAAACCGGGCTGACGGAACTGCTTGGCGCTCATATTCACGGCCAGAACCAGCTGGCGGGTATGTGGAAACCGTGTCCATGCCTGGATCTGGGCGCATGCCGTTTCGAGCACCCACTGTCCGATGGGAATGATCAGTCCGGTCTCCTCGGCCAGTGGAATGAATTCGGACGGGGACACCAGGCCGCGTTCAGGATGCGCCCAGCGGATCAACGCTTCTGCGCCGATTGGATTGAGCGAGCTGTCGACTTGGATCTGGTAGTGCAGACGGAATTGATGCTTCTCGATCGCCTTGCGCAGTTCGCCCTCCAGCTCCACACGGACAGCGACGGTCTTCTGCATCTGTTGGTCGAAGAACTGCAAGGTGTTGCGGCCGCACTGCTTGGCGTGATACATGGCGATGTCGGCCTGTTTCATCAGCTCCTCGGGTGCGCACTGATTGCCAAGGAACAGGGTGGCGCCGATGCTGGCGGACCCGTGATAGTCGTATGATTCGAGCCGGTACGGCTGGTTGAGCGCGGTTAGGAGCTGCGTTCCGAGCGCCTCTGTCTGCGCTGCGGCTTCAATCCGGTCCGCGTCCAAGCCATCGAGCATCATCACGAATTCGTCCCCGCCCAGGCGGGCGACCGTGTCGCCGGAGCGTATGCGAGCGGCCAGGCGTTGGGCAACCTGCTGAAGCAGCAGATCGCCAATGTAGTGGCCCAAAGTGTCATTGAGGCCCTTGAAGTTGTCGAGGTCGATGAATAGCAACGCGCCGTGCCGCCCGTTCCGGCCGCTGGAAGCGAGTGCCTGCGTGAGACGATCCTGGAGCAGTCGGCGGTTGGGCAGGCGTGTGAGCACATCATGGAAGGCGAGTTGCTCAATCGCGTTCTCAGCGGCCTTGCGATCGCTGATGTCCTGGAGGACCGCAACTATGCTGAAGGCCTGGCCCGCCTCGTCGCAGACCTCGGCAGCGGACAGGTCCACCCAGACGACGTTTCCGTCGCGGCGAATATACCGCTTTGTAATCCGGTAACTGCTTCGCTTGCGGGTGACGATCTCATTGAAGAGGTCCATCTCGTGTTCCAGATCATCCGGATGTGTGAGTTCCGCAAAGCTCATGTGTCGCAGGGTCTCCGGGTCATACCCCAGCAGGCTGCAGAAGGCGCCATTGAAGCTGGTTAGGCGTCCTCTAGTGTCTGTAGAGGAGATGGAGGTAGTGGTGTTTTCGAAGATTGCGCGGAACCATGCCTCGCGACTTTCCAGCGCTTTCAGGATTCTCTTCTGCTCGGTCACGTTTTTGATGGCCGATGTGTAACTGAGAGTGTTGCCATCCTGGTCCTTGATGATCGAGGGGCTGAGGATCACCGGAAACCGTTCGCCGGTTTTCCGCATCAGGGTCAGATCGAACGGACCCATCTCGCCCCTTACCGTCCGGTCGAAGGCGTCCTGAATAGCCGGATATTCTTCCGGGGGCCAGTACGGAAAGGGAGCTGTCCTGCCTATCAGCTCTTCGCGGGAAAATCCCGTCATGCGGCACAGGGCCGGATTGGTGGCAATGATCTGGCCTTCGTCATTCAGAATGCAGATGCCGTCTTGCAGGGAACTGACCAAATTCTTGGAAAATCTGGCAGATGCTTCCAGTGCTGCGCTCATGCGCCGGTGTTCGGTGGCATCCAGACTGAGTATGAAAATTCCCTCCGGAACAGGTTCGACCCTGAATTCGTACCAATTTGTGGTTCCGTCAGGAAAAACGTAGGAGGCTTCAAATTTCTGTGGAATCCGCTGCTCCATGGTAATCCGGTATCGCCTGAAGGGCTCGGAGTCTTCCACTCCAGGGTACAGCTCGAGCATGGAACGGCCGATGAGGTTCTCGCGTTGCTGGTACCCGTGTCTGGCGGCGGCGTCGTTGACATAGAGGTATGTCCACTCGAAATCCAGCAGCATGCAGCCTTCCAGCAGTCCGTCCAGCGCTTGCCGGATCGACGCGGATCGCGCGATGTCTGTGATGGTCCCGGTCTCGTTGGGAGATATGATCTGCATTGGAGATCAGGGTTTGGTCTGGCGCCTTGGTGCGCATCCATTGCCAGTATTTCGACGGATGGAATGGCCAGCTTCCATCCTCGGCCTCTTGCGGATGCCGGTAATGTCAACGCGCAGGTCTCGCATCGGTATCACCGAACCACACCCTGCTCCATGAAGACAGATGCCCAAGGTCGTGTTGCGTGAGGCCGTTGACCCGCCCAATGACAAGAATCATTGCAATTCCAGCCAGTAACGCGCCCCCGTCGGGGTAACAGGCAGTCCATTCACCCTACACCCGATGACTTTTAATTGAAATCACCCGTATCTGGAAGTTATCCAAACAAGTTCAGCAGGTTAGCGGAGGATCCCCCAATAGGGTCCATCACAACATCGTTAAGTAGTTGATCCAATTGCATTCGCTCACGCGGGATCAGGCTCAGGGCTTGTAGCATCAATTCTGATCTGCGTCTTGACCGCGTTTTCCGAAGCACCATCACGGGCCCTGATCCAAACATGGTGATTCATCCATCTGAGGCAGAGCGCCGCCTGTCCGTGACAGCGGCATGCCTGCTGTGAGTGCATTGCCGGCCGCGCAAAATGGTTGGCGAAAACCCGATCCACTTTCCGGTCTCGGGGTTCCGGTACTTGATGCCAGGCAACGGCGTCGGCAAATTTTGTGCCGGCTGAGGGCGATTGATCGGCGCACGCCCGTACCGGATGCAGCGTGAATGGTGCGCAGGTGACAGCAAAGTGGTATCCGCAGTGATGTAATCTTGAATCGGATTTACCGCGCGTACGGCGTGCAAACCTGCAATGACGTGTTGATCCTTCTGCATGTTATCCACAGAAACTGTGGACAAGTTATCGTGACCGCGATTAAAAACCGGAATTTTACGGCAAATGCTTGGATTGCCTTTCCGGTAGGCAGTCAGCCGCGATGACTGGTCTGTCAGTGATACGCCAACGCAGGGTGTGAAACAGCACGTACAGTCTGCGGGGTTTGAGCGGGCAGACTGAAGACGACGGAGGCATGAACGTGGTGCGTCGGGTGTTGTTCGGCCCGGCAAGTTCTTCGTTTCGGAGCTGGGTCAGGACTGCAAGTTGGGTGAGCATCGGGGCGCAGGACATTGAAGGCATCATCGAAGCCTGGGAAAAAATTTGACAGGCAGGTGTCTAGCGGATTGTGCATGCAGTGGATAGCGCGCGCCAAGGTAAAGAGCAGACCGATCTGGTCGAGGTACAGGAAATTCCCGGACATCTTGTCGGTGACGGGCGCGACATGTTGCCGTCCGTTCGGAATTGACCCATTTCTGGCTGAGATTTAGGTGAACAGTAACGATGCTTTGGTGCGGGACACCCAACATGAAGCGGGATTGCGATGAAAGCCCAGCCGGCATCGGCCTGCAGGTATATCCCTACCCGAAATATTATAAATTGATATCAATAAGTTGAAATATTTCGTGATGGCGGGATCGTGCGGTTTCGCCGGCCCGTTGTGCGGTTTGCGCCTGATTGGCGGGGCGGTAACGGTCGGTATGGGACAAAATTCCCGTTACTTGGACCCTGGACCGGGGTTCCGATTGTGGTTTCCTGGGGATCGGCATATAATTCCGCCGCTTGAAGTCCGAGCGAGTGGGCCACGTGCCCACTTTTGCATTTTTAGGGACAGGATTTATGGGCCGTGATACGACTGCACTGCGAGCCATGTTGGAGCCGGCGGTGGAGTTGCTGGGGTTTGAGCTCGTGGATGTCGGATTCTCCGGTACGGGTGAACACGCCCTGCTGCGCCTCTATATAGACAGCGACAGGGGGGTGACCGTAGACGATTGCGCGCAGGTTAGCCGCCAGGTAAGCGCAATCCTCGATGTCGAGGACCCGGTGCCTGGCCGGTATACGCTGGAGGTGTCTT
Source organism: Pseudomonadota bacterium (assembly GCA_021785515.1). GTDB lineage: Bacteria > Pseudomonadota > Gammaproteobacteria > Acidiferrobacterales > UBA6901 > JAJYCY01. Next base: position 53,907 of record JAJYEX010000005.1, read on the forward strand.
CGCCCGGCCTAGACAGACCGTTGGCAAAGCGCAGGGACTTCGAGAGGTTTCTAGGTGAAACGATCAAGGTGAAGATGTCCAGACCGATCGCGGGAAGACGGAACTTTACCGGTCAGCTGACTCGAATGGAGGGTGAGGCGGTCATCCTCGATATGGGTGATGAGTGTTTAACCCTGCCGTTGGACGGCATCGAAAAGGCGAGGCTGGTACCGAAGTATTAAATGGCAGGTCCCACGGGGGCGTTATGGGTCACGAGATTTTGATGGTTGTGGACGCGGTATCGCGCGAAAAGGGTGTTGAGCGCGAGGTCATATTCCAGGCGCTGGAAGCTGCCCTGGCTACCGCTACGCGCAAACGCTACCGGGACGATGTCGATGTCCGGGTGTCCATACATCGTGACAGCGGTGTTTATGATACCTTCCGCCGCTGGGAAGTGTTGCCAGACGAGGTCGAAGCGGTCGAATTTCCTGATCGCCAGTTGCGCCTCAGTGACGCCCTGGTACGCGACAAGCAGGTGGCCGTTGGCGGGTTTGTCGAGGAACCGCTGGAACCGGTCGAGTTCGGGCGTATTGCGGCGCAGGCTGCCAAGCAGGTGATTGTCCAGAAGGTACGAGAGGCGGAGCGCGAGCAGATCGTCAGCCAGTTCACGGAGCGCAAGGGCCAGCTCGTGACCGGCGTCGTAAAGCGCATGGAACGGGGCGACGCGATCGTTGATCTGGGTGCGGCCGAGGCACTGCTTTCGAAGTCGGCGATGATTCCGCACGAGGGCCTGCGTCCCGGCGACCGTATCCGGGCCTATCTCGAAGACGTCTATTCGACGCCCCGTGGACCGCAGTTGTTTTTGAGTCGTACGGCTCCGCAGCTGCTGGTGGAACTGTTCAAGCTTGAGGTGCCCGAGGCGGGAGAAGGGTTGATCCAGATCCATAGCGCCGCGCGGGATCCCGGTTTGCGCGCCAAGATTGCGGTGAGCTCCAAAGACCCGCGTATCGATCCCATCGGCGCATGCGTCGGCATGCGCGGCATGCGCGTGCAGAGCGTTTCGAACGAACTCGCTGGCGAGCGCGTGGATATCATTCAGTGGTCCGCGGATCCGGCCCAATTCGTCATCAACGCACTGGCGCCGGCCGAGGTCCAGTCAATCGTTGTGGACGAAGAGCTGCATAGCATGGACGTGATTGTCGATGAGAGTCAGCTCTCGCAGGCCATCGGACGTGGCGGACAGAATGTGCGGCTCGCCTCGGAGATGACCGGCTGGGAGTTCAACATCATGACCGAGGATGCGGCGAACGAGAAGGGGGCAAGCGAGGCCGCCGCTGCCCAGCAGCTGTTCATGGAACAGCTCGATGTCGACGAGAATGTGGCCGCGATTCTGGTGCGCGAGGGGTTCACGAGTCTCGACGAGGTGGCATACGTGCCGAAGCAGGAGATGATGGCCATCGAGGGCTTCGACGATGATCTGGTTGAAGAACTACGCAGCCGCGCGCGCGACGTCCTGCTCACCAAGGCGATTGCGCTGGAGGAAAAAATCGATATGGCGGAACCGGAAAAGGACCTGCTGGAAGTGGAAGGCATGGACGAGCATACCGCCCGTCTGCTTGCGAGTCACGGCATCAAGAATATGGAAGAGTTGGCGGAGCAATCTGTCGACGATCTCATGGAGATCAAAGGCTTTGACGAGGATCAGGCGCGGCAGCTCATCATGGCTGCCCGTGCGCCGTGGTTCGAGAACCCCCAAACCTAGTCCGGAATGCACTTATGTCCGAAACTACCATAAAGAGCTTCGCCGCCCAGATCGGCGTTACCGCTGACAAGCTGGTTATGCAGCTTGTTGCGGCCGGTATCGACGGCAAGGATGTCGATGGTAGCCTGAGTGACGAAGAGAAGATGACGCTGCTTACCTACCTGCGCACGCATCACGGTGGGGCAGAGGCGGGAACCAAGAAGATCACGCTGAAGCAGAAATCGGTAAGTCAGATCAAGCAGAGCACGCGTCTCGGTCCCTCCCGCACGGTGCAAGTCGAGGTCCGCAAGAAGCGCACATTCGTCAAGCGCAGCGCGATCGAAGAGGCGGCTGCCGCTGAGAGCGAGGAGAGTCCGGAGGAAATCGATACCACTGCGCCGGGTTCCACACCGGCCGTTTATGCGGAACAGCAGCCCGCGGATGCCGCTGAGGCGGTCGTGGTCGCCCCGGGGGCGGAAGCGGCCGCCGCGGAGGCCGAGGTCGCCGCCGAGGCTGCGGTTGTGGTGGCGGAGGTACCCAAACCCGCTCCCGCGGCTGCGCCCGCCGAGGCTCCGGCCAAGGACACGAAAAAGCCGGCTGGGAAGTTCAAGAAGGGTGATAAACCTGGTGAGCGGCGCGAGGGGGGCGGCCATGGCCGCGAGCGCTCGGAACTGCACATTGCGGATGCCAAGAAGTTGCGCCGCAAGCCCAGGCCGCTGGCGAAAAAGCCGATCCAGACCAGCATGTCCGGCCAGCATGCCTTCGAAATGCCTACAGAGCCGATGGTGCGTGAGGTTTTGTTGCCGGAAGCCATAACTGTGGCTGAGCTCGCGCAGAAGATGTCGGTCAAGGGCGTGGAGGTGATCAAGGCCCTGATGCAGCTCGGCGTGATGGCAACGATAAATCAGGTGATTGATCGTGATACCGCCACGATCGTGGTGGAGGAAATGGGTCATGTGGCGAAGGTCGCCCGACCGACCGACCCCGAAGCCCTGCTCGGCGATGCGAAAGCCGAGGGTGTACGCGAGCCGCGGCCTCCGGTGGTGACGGTCATGGGCCACGTTGACCACGGCAAGACATCGCTGCTCGACTACATTCGCAAGACCAAGGTGGCCAGTGGCGAGGCGGGTGGCATTACCCAGCACATCGGCGCCTATCATGTCGAGACTCCGAAGGGTGTGGTGACCTTCCTTGACACCCCCGGACACGAGGCTTTCACTGCCATGCGTGCGCGCGGCGCCAAGGCCACGGACATCGTCATTCTTGTGGTGGCAGCGGATGACGGCGTAATGCCGCAGACCATAGAGGCCATTCATCACGCACGTACTGCGGGTGTGCCCATGGTGGTTGCTGTAAACAAGATCGACAAGCCTGGTGCGGAACCGGAACGGGTGAAACAGGAGCTCGTGGCGCAGCAGGTGGTTCCCGAGGAGTGGGGCGGCGAGGATATTTTTGTGAACGTGTCGGCCAAGACCGGTCAGGGCATCGATGATCTGTTCGATGCGGTGCTGCTGCAGGCCGAACTGCGTGAACTGAAGTCGGTGCGGACTGGTCCGGCCGCCGGCCTTGTGATCGAGGCACGCCTGGACAAGGGACGGGGTCCGGTGACGACAGTGCTGGTGCAGCAGGGCACGCTGCGCAAGGGCGACGTGATACTGGCTGGCCACGAGAGTGGACGGGTACGGGCCATGACCGATGAAAACGGCCATGCCGTTAAAGAGGCTGGGCCGTCGATCCCGGTGGAGGTTCAGGGGCTCTCTGGGGTCCCAAACGCCGGTGATGACGTGGTGGTCGTGGAGAGCGAGCGCAAGGCGCGCGAGATTGCGCTGTATCGGCAGGGTAAATTCAAGGATGTACGGCTGGCGCGCCAGCAGGCGGCCAAGCTTGCCAATGTCTTTCAGCAGATGCAGGAAGGCGAAGCCAAGACTCTGCACCTGGTTATCAAGGCGGACGTGCAGGGTTCGGTGGAGGCGCTCACCGAGGCCTTGGAGAAGCTGTCCACCACTGAGGTAAAGGTGAACGTAATTCATGGCATGGTCGGCGGCATCAGCGAATCGGACGTCAATCTGGCCCGCGCTTCCCAGGCCATTATCATCGGGTTCAATGTGCGTGCCGACGCCGGCGCGCGCCGTCTGATAGAGTCCGAAGGCGTGGATGTACACTATTACAATGTCATTTATGACGCCGTGAACGACGTCAAAGCGGCCCTCACCGGCATGCTCAAGCCGCAGTTCAAGGAGGAAGTCGTCGGGCTTGCGGAGGTGCGCGAAGTGTTCCGGGCCCCCAAGATCGGATCCATCGCCGGCTGTTACGTTACGGAAGGCGTGGTTCGCCGAAGCCGTCCGGTGCGTGTGCTCCGCGACAATGTCGTGATCTTTCAGGGGGAGATCGATTCGTTGCGCCGGTTCAAGGACGATGTCACCGAGGTGAAGTCCGGATTGGAGTGCGGAATCGGCATCAAGAACTACAATGACATCCACGTCGGCGATCAGATCGAAATTTTCGACAAGGTCGAGGTTGTGCGGTCGTTGTAGCCGAGGTTCGATGCGCAAGCAGACAGGTAGAACCCGACGGATTGCGGAATTACTGCAGAGGGAGCTTGCGGTAATGATTCCGCGGGAACTCGATGATCCCCGGTTGTCACAGATGACGCTGACGGGTGTGGACGTCGCGCCCGATCTCTCGCATGCGAAAGTCTATTTTACCCAGTTGAGCGGTGCGGCGTCCGCGCCGGAGACCCTGGCGGTGCTGAATGGAGCTGCGGGTTTTCTGCGGCACGCCCTGCGCGGACGTGTGGATCTGCGGGTGATTCCGGAGCTGCGGTTCCGGTATGACGAGTCAGTGGAGCGTGGGGCCGAAATCTCACGTCTGATCGAACGTGCACGGCTTGCAGACGACGGCGAAAAAAAGCGTGGATAACGTTGTTGCGCCGGACGGTAATCACATGAAAAAGGCAGCCGGCCGGGTCGCGCACGGGACGCGGCGCAACGTACGTGACGTCAATGGCATTCTGCTTCTGGACAAGTCACCCGGACTGACTTCCAATCGGGCCCTGCAGGAAGCGAGAAGTTGCCTGGAGGCCCGCAAGGCCGGCCACACCGGCAGCCTGGATCCACTGGCAACCGGTCTTCTGCCGCTGTGTTTCGGAGAGGCGACGAAGTTCTCGCAGTATCTGCTGGATGCGGACAAAACCTACTGGACAGCTTTCCGTCTGGGTCAGGAAACCGTTACGTACGACGCTGAGGGTGCGGTTGTGGCGGTGCGGCCGGTAGCTGTCGATCGCGCCCGGATTGAAGAAGTGCTGGCGCAATTCCTCGGGGAGATCAGTCAGACGCCGCCGGCGTACTCTGCGATAAAGCAGGGCGGTCAGCCTCTGTACAAACTTGCCCGCGCGGGCGTGGCAGTGGATCCCGCCCCCCGCAGTGTGGTGGTGCACCAGATCCGCCTGCTCGACTGGCAGGGTGATCGTCTGGAGCTGGAGATTCGCTGCAGCAAGGGTACGTACGTGCGCAGCCTTGCCCAGGATCTGGGGCGGGCTTTGGGCTGCGGTGCCCATGTATTGCAACTGCGCCGGCTCGCATTGGGTGAATTCCGGGTGGAGGAAGCGGTGAGCATTGAGCGCCTGCGTGAGCTGCCGGGTCCCGAGGAGCGTGCGGCTTTGCTGCTGTCCGGAGACCGCGCCGTGGACCGTCTGCCAGCCGTCCAGTTGTCAGCCAACGCCGCCTACTACCTCTGTCAGGGGCAGGCGGTATTCGCAGGCCAGGGCCATTCTCCGGGCTCGGTGCGCCTGTATGAGCCGCAAGGCCGGTTTCTGGGTCTGGGGCAGGTCCTGGACGACGGTCGGGTGGCGCCCCGCCGGTTGGTCAGTTTTCCGGAACGGTCTGATAATACGAAAGAAAGCGGTTGAGGTGCGGTGGCGCCGCGGTTAGAATACCCGCCCTTAACGTCACAATCGACAGAAATGGAGTAACGAGGTACGTATCCATGACCCTCAAGGCGGAACAGAAAGCCAAGATAGTTCAGGAGTATGGCAAGGCTAAAGGGGACACCGGTTCGCCGGAAGTCCAGGTTGCCTTGTTGTCAGCGCGCATTGACGATCTTTCCGGGCATTTTCAGACCCACAAGCAGGATCACCATTCCCGTGTTGGGTTGCTGCGGATGGTGAGCAAGCGCAGAAAGCTGCTCGACTATCTGAAAGATGTAGACGGCAATCGCTACCGGCAGCTGGTGGCCCGCCTCGGGTTGCGCAAGTAGGTATTTCTCTCTGAGGGTGTTGCCGGCACCAGTGGTCCCCGGCGGCAGTCTCCATGTTGTAACGGCGGGTCGCAGTGTGGCCGGTTGTCCACCCCGGCGTCGCAGTGGTTTCCCCACCGCGGGCTGGCCACCGGCTGCAGGCATCACCTTTGAAGAAAGATTGAGGATCCAGATTTGAAAATCGTGAAGAAATCGTTCCAGTACGGCGATCATGCGGTTGCCATCGAAACCGGAGAGATCGCACGCCAGGCCAGCGGTGCTGTCATGGCGAGCATGGGCGACACGGTCGTGCACGTAACCGTTGTCGGCCTCAAGGAAGGCAAACCTGGCCAGGATTTTTTCCCGCTGACCGTCGACTACCAGGAACGCACCTACGCAGCCGGCCGGATCCCGGGCGGATTCTTCAAGCGGGAAGGTCGACCCTCCGAGAAGGAAATCCTCACCTCACGCCTCATCGACCGTCCGATTCGTCCGCTGTTTCCGAAAGGTTTCACCAATGAAGTCCAGGTAATCGCCACGACCATGTCGATCGATCCGGACATTGATCCGGACATTGTCGCCATGATCGGTACTTCGGCAGCGCTGGCGCTGTCGGGAATTCCGTTCAAGGGCCCGATTGGCGCGGCACGTATCGGTTATCGTGACGGAAAATACCTTCTCAACCCGGGCAACACGCAGCTGGCGGATTCGGCGCTCAACCTGGTGGTAGCGGGGACGGAAGCGGCGGTGCTGATGGTAGAGTCAGAGGCGACCGGCCTGACGGAAGAAGTAATGCTCGGTGCAGTGCTGTTCGGACACGAGCAGATGAGGACGGCCATCCGGGCCATCCGGGAACTGGCCCAGGAGGCCGGTACCACTCCCTGGAACTGGGAGCCGCCGGCCGAGAACACGGCCCTTGCCGAGAAAGTGGCGAAGCTGGCCGAGACCGACATCACGGCCGCCTACCAGATTCGCGAGAAGCTTGCGCGCCAAGACCGTATGGGCGCGATCCGTGAACGGGTTTTGGCCGATCTGACGGGGCCTGATAGCGCACCGGCCGATATCGAAGCGGTCAAGAACCTCATCAAGAAGCTGGAAAAGAAGGTAGTCCGCGGCCGCATTCTGGCCGGAGAACCCCGTATTGATGGACGAGACACGCGCACGGTTCGTCCGATCACCATACGCACGGGCGTGCTCCCCCGTACCCACGGTTCAGCTCTGTTTACCCGCGGCGAGACCCAGGCCCTGGTCGTGACCACCCTTGGAACCGGCCGTGACGCCCAGATCATTGATGCTTTGGAAGGTGAACGCAAAGAGCCGTTTCTGTTGCATTACAACTTCCCGCCATCCTGCACCGGAGAAACGGGACGTGTCGGCAGCCCCAAACGGCGCGAGATTGGTCACGGCCGCCTGGCCAAGCGCGCGATTGCGGCCGTGCTGCCAAACATGACTGACTTTCCGTATGTGTTGCGCGTCGTATCGGAGATAACGGAATCGAACGGGTCAAGCTCCATGGCAACCGTTTGCGGAACCACCCTGTCACTGATGGATGCGGGCGTGAAGATCAAGGCGCCGGTCGCAGGTATCGCGATGGGTCTCATCAAGGAGGAGAGCCGGTTCGCGGTTCTTACCGACATTCTGGGTGACGAAGATCATCTGGGTGACATGGACTTCAAGGTGGCCGGTACGGCCACGGGGGTCACCGCCCTTCAGATGGATATCAAGATCGAAGGCATCAACCGCGAGATCATGGATGTAGCCCTGAAGCAGGCGAAGGAAGCGCGGATGCATCTGCTCAAAATCATGCACGACGCGATCCCGATTCCGCGTGCGGAAATGTCGGAATACGCGCCGCGAATCATCACTTTCAAGATCAATCCTGAAAAGATCCGCGACGTCATCGGCAAGGGTGGCGCGACGATACGTGCGCTTTGCGAGGAGACCGGGGCAACCATCGACATCGAGGACGACGGCACGGTGAAGATCGCATCGGTCGACAACGCCGCCGGACAGGAAGCGCGTCGCCGCATCGAGCAGATCACTGCCGACGTGGAAGTGGGCAAGATCTATCAGGGCAAGGTGGTCAAGTTGATGGATTTCGGCGCATTTGTCACCATTCTCCCGGGCCGGGACGGCCTGGTTCATATCTCCCAGATTTCGCATGAACGGGTGGAGAATGTCAGCGATAAGCTGAGCGAGGGTGAGAATGTGCGGGTCAAGGTGCTGGAAATAGACAAGCAGGGCCGTATTCGCCTGAGCATGAAGGCGGTCGAAGAGCAGACCTGACGCAGGCCGGGCGCGCTGCAAAAAAAAAGGGGGGGCATCAGCCCCCCTTTTTTATGTCCGGCAGTGTCCGGTCACGGTTCGCCCGCCTTCCTGGCTACGCAGAACGCCGGAAGGTGAGCTGGTGCATCAGAAATACCGGGATGCGTTCTTCGAGCCAGAACCGCGGCTGGCCTGGCCAGGAGCCGCCGATAAAGCCGACGTGGCCACCGTGCGCAGGGATCTCAAGCGACACCTGCGGCGATACGTCATCTGTGGACGGAATGAGCTCGCGCGACAGGAACGGGTCATCGGCGGCGTGTACGATCAGCGTGGGGACGGTGATGCGCCGCAGGTAGGGGCGGGAACTTGATGCTGCATAGTAGTGTTCCGCGTTCTGGAAGCCATGCAAGGGCGCGGTGACCGCATTATCGAACTCGTGGAAGGTACGCGCGGCGGCCGCGGCATCTGCCCTGAATGGCGGTGTTGTTCCGCGAAACTTGCGCTGCAGCGAGCGTCTGAGGCACGAGAGCAGGCAGCGGCGGTACAGCCGCGAGAATCCCCGATCCAGACGTTTCGAGGAGTTTTGCAGGACAAAGGGCACCGATACCGCTGCCGCCGCATATAGTCCGGCCGAATTGCCGGACTCACCCAGCCACTTGAGCAGGACGTTGCCACCCAGGGAATAGCCTACCGCGGCCAGGGGCGTGTGCGGTTCGCGTTCACGCAGCGTTCTGACCACAAAGGCGAGGTCGTTGGTGTCGCCCGAGTGGTATCCGCGCGCGAGCCGGTTGGGCTCGCCACTGCAGCCACGAAAATGCATGACCATCGGACGCATGCCCTGTTGCTGCAAGGCGGCGAACATGCCCCGCACATACGGCGACCGCGAGCTGCCTTCCAGGCCATGCAGGATGATGATGACGGGCGCGCCATCACCCACGCTCCAGTCCAGATCGATGAAATCGCCGTCCGGAAGCTCCAGTCGTTCGCGTTTCACCCGGATGCGCGGGCCCCGCCGGAACAGCGGCGCCCACAGTGTCTGGCTGTGCGGACCGCGGCACCACCACGCGGGCTTGAATCCACCCTCCGGGCCATTTAAGTCATCAGACCTGGCCCTGGAGCTGCTTGACGATTTCTTCATTTTCCAGGGTGGACGTGTCCTGGGTTATGGGTACCCCCTGTGCGATATCGCGCAGCAGCCGGCGCATGATCTTGCCGGAACGTGTTTTCGGCAGACTGTCCGCATAGCGGATGGTCTCGGGTTTGGCGATCGGGCCTATCTGGGTGGCTACCCAGGCGCGAAGATCGCGAGTCAGTTCGGCCGCGTATTCTGCCGTGGGGCGCGCACCCTTGGGGACGACGAAGGCAAATATGGTCTCGCCCTTGGTTTCATCAGGTTTGCCGATCACGGCGGCTTCGGCAACGCGCGGGTGGGCCGCAAGCGCCGACTCGATTTCCATCGTGCCCAGGCGGTGACCGGAAACCTTGAGCACATCGTCGGAGCGGCCGAGAATCCAGAAATAGCCTTCGCGGTCCCGGTGTGCGGTGTCCCCGGCGATGTAATAGTGGGCGCCGGACGGTTCCCAGTATGTCTCCCGATAGCGCTTGTCGTTTCCCCATACGGCGCGCAGCATCGACGGCCAGGGGCGGCGGATCACAAGTTGCCCTCCCTGATACGGGTCGGTGATGCTGCGGCCTTCGGCGTCAACGATATCGGCTTCTATTCCAGGCAGAGGCAGCGTGCAGGATCCCGGCTTGGTCGTGACCGCCCCCGGAACCGGAGCGATCATGATGGCACCGGTTTCGGTTTGCCACCAAGTGTCCACTATGGGGCAGCGCTCATGGCCGATGACGTGGCGGAACCACATCCAGGCCTCGGGATTAATGGGTTCGCCGACCGTTCCGAGCAGTCGCAGGGACGATAAATCATAACGTGCCGGAATTGAATCACCCATCTTCATGAGCGAGCGTATTGCTGTCGGCGCGGTGTAGAAGATCGTCACGCCATGGCGTTCGCAGATGCTCCAGAAGCGCCCCGCGTCAGGTACCGCAGGCGCCCCTTCGTACATGAGCACGGTGGCCCCGCAGGCAAGTGGCCCATATACGACGTAGCTGTGTCCGGTTATCCAGCCGATGTCCGCGGTACACCAGAATATGTCTGAGTCCCGAATGTCAAACACCCACTTCATCGTAGCCGCCACGACGACCAGATAGCCGGCACTGGAGTGCTGGATGCCCTTGGGTGTGCCGGTGGATCCGGAAGTATAGAGCAGGAACAGCGGGTGCTCGCTGTCCACCCATACCGGCTCACAGTCCGCGGAAAGCCCGGCCGCGGCCTCGTGCCACCAGATGTCCCGTCCGCCCTTCATCTGTACCGGGTTTCCCGCCCGGCGGAGGACGAATACGGTTTCGACGCTTCCGCATCCCTGCGAAAGCGCGAGATCACATGCAGCCTTCAGTTCGACGATCCGCCCGTCGCGATGACCCCCGTCGGCAGTGATGACCGCGCGTGCGCTGGCATCCTCGATGCGGTTACGCAGCGAGCCCGACGAAAATCCGCCAAACACCACCGAGTGAATTGCCCCAATTCGGGCACAGGCTAGCATGGCGACCACGGCTTCCGGCACCATCGGCATGTAGATGACAACCCTGTCACCGAGCCCGATGCCCCGCGCCTTCAGTGCATTGGCGAAGCGGCATACTTCACGATGCAGTTCGCTGTAGCTGATCCGGCGCACGTCCCCGGGTTCACCCTCGAACAGGATCGCCGTCTTGTCGGCCCTGTCAGCCAGATGGCGGTCCAGGCAGTTGTACGACACATTGAGTTGACCACCGCCGAACCAGCTGTAGTAGGGCGCGCGGGAATCGTCAAACGCGATATTGAAAGGTCTATGCCACTGGATCTCGCTGCGCGCCAGCCCGGACCAGAATGCTACCGGGTCGCGTCGTGCGGTCTGCTGCATTGCCCGGTAGTCGTCAAGGGACCGGATGTGCGCGGCAGCGCTAAAGTCAGCCGGTGGCGGAAATCGGCGGTCTTCCGTCAGGATCGAATCAATGTTTTCGGTGGTCGCCGACTGTGGTGTTCCGGCATGTCCTGTGGCATCCGAGCCGGCCATTGAGGGGTTATCCCCAACCTCTGGGAACAATGCAGGCAGTCATGACCACAGTTTCTGCCACCAGCGCCGGCGATTGCCCGGTAGCAGCCTGCGATCCCCCAGTTCCTGCGGGGGAATCAGGCTCATGATCCATCCCGGCAGTGGAGGGTTGTCGCTGTAGCCGCAGGAAACGCCGAGGTTATTAGGATCGAAAATCTTGATGAAACGGGGTTCGGTTTTGCTGTCGGTGTAGACAATTCCGCAGTAATCCTCGCGGTGTTCGGCGTGAAGCAGTACGTCAATTTCCCGGATGAAGGCCGTCACCTGATCAGCCCCGCTCGGGTGTGTGGGAACTGGTTCACCTACGGCATACAGATACCAGCCGGCGGACGCACGCTGTCTGACAACCTCCCAGAATTCGTCAAGCTGGCTCCAGCTCAGCACTCCGGTGAAATAGCCGCGAAATGCGGTCTGAAAAGCATTTTCCTGGGGTGCCGCTAGTTGCATGACTCTCCTTTCCCCCTCTCGTCCGAAATGCCGTTTTTTCGTGAACCAACTATATATGATTACCTGCATGCCTTCCAAGGGGGCCGGATGTGGGCCGATCCCGCGCTTCCCGTTCTAGATCCAGTCGAGATCAGGGCCGGTTGCCGCCGGGACTTTCGTGCCGCGCCGGGCCTGTTTGTGCCGGTTTCAGGCTTAACGGCCTGACGGTGGATGGGGAGGGTTGCCCGATGCGGCCGTCGGTGGCCGCATGAGGCGTGCGGCGAGCGCGCGGTAGCGCGGAGCCAGGATGATTTCGATACGCCGGTTGCTGCTGCGGCCAGCCGCGGTCCGGTTGCTGGCAACCGGGTGGTACTGTCCCATGCCGACCGCCTCCATCTGCCCCGGGTTGACTCCGGCAGACTCTTGGAGGAATCGTACGACGTTGGTCGCGCGTGCCGTCGACAGCTCCCAGTTTGTCGGATAACGGCGCCGGAGCGCAGGGCCCGGTGGCACGTTGTCGGTAAACCCCTCTATCCGTATGGTTTTGTCATGTGCCTTGGCGAGCACGGCGCCGACGCGCCTGAGTACCGCCTGGCCCTGTTTGCTGATTCTGGCTTTACCCGATGGGAACAGAATCCGGTTCACGATGTTTACCGACAAGCGGTCGGCAAGCTGGGTAATCTTGATCTGACCCTGGGCTACCTCGCCCTGAAGGCTGTGTATCATCTCGTTGCGGGTGCTGCGGATCTTGGCGATCTCAGCCTGTTTCTGCTTCGAGAGCCGGCTCATCTCGCGGTGCATATGCATATTGACGAAGAGGACTTCCTGCTTGAGATGCTGATTCTCAAGCGACAGCTCCTGTGCCCGCGCCCGGCAGTTGGCGTCCTGCTGGTGTAACTGCCCGCCGTATCCCCAGTACAGGTAGGCGGCAGCGCCCGCTGTGGCCAGCAACAGGACGAACAGGATCCGAGACAGATTGTTCCACATCAGTGTGTCTGCCTCCATCGGGCGCCGTATCGGGCTTATGAGCGCCTCAGCATATCAAGCTCGCCGCCGTTGCGCCTAGGTCCATTCAGGATGCGGGTCGCCGATGTTGCCCGGAACTCTTTTTGGTTTATTCTCGTCACCAGGGTCCTTTCGCGGAGGGTGGTATATCCATGACTGCCAAGAGCGGAGAGCTGGTGCTCGCGCTGGGGGGTGGCGGGGCCCGTGGCCTGGCGCACATCGGGGTGCTCCAGGTCCTCGCCGAACATGGAGTGCGCATACGCGCGATTGCCGGTACCAGCGTCGGTGCCGAAATCGGTGCTTTTATCGCGAGCGGCATGACGCTCGCCGACATGTCGGATCTGGCGACCTCATTCGACTGGAAACAGACGCTGCAGCTGTTTCTGCCGGACCTTCCGGGCGGTGGTTTGGTTTCCGGCAAGCGGGTCATGAGCTTTCTGAATGAGACGATCGGGGACAGACTGATCGAGGATCTGGTGATGGGTTACGTTGCATTGGCTACCGATCTCGAGACCGGTGAGCAGGTGGTTCTGGACCGCGGCCCGCTGGTTGAAGCGGTGCGGGCCAGCATATCGCTGCCGGCAATCTTTGCCCCCTACCGGTATCTAGGCCGCTATCTGGTCGATGGAGGCGTCGTGAATCCAGTGCCGTTCGATGTGGCGCGCAAATGTTTTGGGGGGCCGGTGCTGGCCGTCGCCGTACACGCGGGTGCGCACGGATTTGAGCGGCCACGGGAGCGCCCGGCGCGCTCGGCGGCCTGGATCGAAAGCGCCCGCCAGCTTCTGCAGCAGCCCTGGGTGGGTCCGGTTGAGGGGTTGCGGCAGTGGCTCGAAGAACAGCTGGAAAGCCACGCCGGCGAAAATCTGCCCATGCCGGTGTGGCGCGCCCGCCGGGTCCTGGACCAGGCAATGGCCATAACGCAGGCTCAGAATGTGCGCCTGCGGGGGGCCTTGTCGGCACCCGATATCATGTTGACGCCGGAAGTTGCCGGTATTGATTCATTCGAATTTTACCGTGGCGCGGAAGCCTTGGCTGCCGGGCGCCGTGCAGCCGAGACTGCACTGCCTGCGATACTGGCTTGTGTTGGCCTGTGAGCGGGTTGCGGCGTAGCGCCAGACGCGTGTGGAGCCCGGTTATGGCACGGTTCGCCGCGGTTTTGGGGTGATGCACTCGCAACCCGGGCCAAGCCGGGACTGTGTGCCTCAGACTGTGGTGGTGACCGGAGGTAGGCGGCGGGGCAGGCGGATCGCGACACAGAATCCTGACGGAGAGAGGTCCTGCAGAACCATATCCCCGCCGTGTGCCCGGGCGATGGTGCGCGCGATGTTGAGGCCGAGGCCAGTGCCCTCCCGGTCGCGTCCTCGTTCCGGCTGGCTGCGGTAGAAGGGCTCAAAGACCCGATCGCGTTGCTGCGGGGGGATACCCGCACCCGGGTCGCATACGGCGATGGCCAGCTCGGCGGGACGGTCGCTGATGCGGATGGTGGCACGCCCCGCGTATTTGATCGCGTTGTCCACCAGATTCATGATGCAGCGCCTAAGATCCTGGGGGTTGCCGTAGAACGGTGCTCCTGCCTCTCCCTCGACCGTGACGTCCCAGCCCATGTCCCCGGCGTCGATCCGGATGCTTTCCGCTAGGGCTGTGGCGTCAAACTGGGTGCGGCCCTGGCCAGGATCGATGCCGCGAAGATACTCCAAGGTTGCGCCGATCATGGCACCCATGTCGGAAATATCCTTGATCAGCCGGTTCCGGTGAGCGCTGTCCGGCAGCAGCTCGGTACGCAGTCGCAGACGCGTAATGAAGGTCTTGAGATCGTGGGAAAGTGCCGCCAACATGGCAGCCCGGTCACGCACGTACTCCTGTACCCGCAGCTGCATCACATTGAGTGCGCGCGCGGTGGCGCGGATTTCCTCGGGACCGCTCTCCTCCAGGGGGGCGCTGTTGAGGTTCTGTCCGAGGGCAAGCGCCGCCTGAGCCATCTTTTTCATGGGACGCGTCACCCAGCGGGCGGCGATCAGCACCAGAATTACCGCGATTGCCAGAGACAACCCGAGTTTTGGCAGCAGAATGTAGAGGCGGGCGACATGTTCGTAGGGCAACCTTGCCGAAAAGGTGACCCAGCTGCCGTCGTGCAGACCGATTTGCGTCACAAAGGCAAAACCGCGTGGTGCCCGATAAAACAACCGCAACGTCAGGTAGCGATCAAGGAGGTTGACGGGAGTCTCCGAAAAAGAGGAAGACGGCCGGCTGCGTGGCCGTCGAACGTGACGAAGCAGAACATGGACCGGCCAGTTAGAACCGAGGTTGCGCTGCAGCATGGCCTGGAAGGCCCGGGCATAGGATCGTTCAGACATGCCGTCAACCGGTGCGGCGTTTCGGGAGAGCGCGATCGCGAGACGCCTGTCGCTCAGCTGGTGTACGATCCGCTCCCGGTCGGCAGGATTGACGGCATCGAGTGCTCGCGCGATATCCGAGATGTGTTCTGCAACCTGCAGGGTGGTGCTGCGGTAGAAGGCCCGTCCCCGGTCGAGAATGTCGATTGAAGCGCTGAGTAACAGCGCCAGAATCACGCCGAGCAGCAGCACTGCAGTCATCCTGGCGGCCAGGTTTCGGGGAAGGATTCTCACTTCAGTAGCGCCGTATCACGTCTGCCGCCATGACATAGCCGGCGCTGCGCACAGTCTTTATAAGGCGAGGTTCCCGGCCGCTGTCTCCGAGACGGTGACGAAGCTGGCTTACGCGGACGTCGATGCTCCGGTCATAGGGTCCGGCCTCACGTCCGTGGCAGAGTTCTATCAGTTTGTCGCGCGACAGCACGGACTGTGAATGTTCCAGAAATATGACCAGCAGCTGGAATTCCGATGCGGCGAGGGGCACGAGCACTCCGTCGGGAGAGCGCAGCTGCCTCTCCGGAAGCGACAGCTCCCAGTCTGCGAAAGAGTATCCGCGCACCACGCTGGTCTGGTCGCCGGCGCCGGTTCTGCGCAGCACCCCGCGGATGCGTGCCAGCAGTTCACGCGGTTCGAACGGCTTGGCTACATAGTCGTCGGCGCCGAGTTCCAGACCATGTATGCGGTCCACGCTGTCCGTTCTCGCGGTAAGCATGATGATCGGGATGTCGCGCTGCGACCGGATGCGCCGGCACAGGGAAAAGCCATCTTCGCCCGGCAGCATCAAGTCGAGGACGATCAGGTCGACCGATCCCCGGCGCAGCTCCTGCATCATGCTCTGGCCGTCGAAGGCCATGGTGGTCCGGTATCCGTGATTCTCGAGATATTCCTTGAGCAGGCTGCGAATACTGTCATCGTCATCGACAATGAGGATGTGCGGGGCGGGCGCCGTTTTGGTCATCGCAATGGCCTGAAGTTTGCTGCTTCATACTAACCCACAAACCCGGTCTGTTGCCGTCCGCTCACAATTCCTTACAAAAAACCGCGTACTGCTCATACTCCGCTTACATTGCGCTGGTTAAATGGCCGACATCTGCTGGGATGGTCCCGTTGTCCCGGCAGAGTAAACCCAAACCTCAAAGGAGCGCAGTTATGAACAAGATATCATCGATTACCGCCGCAGTGGCTGTTCTGGGTTTTACTGCTCTTCCGGTATTTGCAGCCCCGACCGCGGTGCCGGCAAGTGCCCATCCGCTAACCGTTGCATCGGCGACGCACAGTTCGTTTTCCCGCAGCGTCCTCGACGACAGTTCAAATGGCAGCGACACCAACAGCGATCAGGGCAATCAATCGCAGAGCGGGTCGCAGAGCAGTGACGATAGCAGCGACTGAACAGCTTGTGCGTCAGCGCGGGCGGCGATCGCCGCCCGCGTCCCTTTCATGGGGTCGCGCCAGAATCCCATCCGGCTTCCCGTGATGTGGCGCAGCCCGGATCGCCGTACCACCTAGTCCCGTTCGCCGCTTTCCTTGCGCAGCAGTTCGCTCAGGGCTTCAGGGGGCATGGGGCGGCTGAAATAGTAGCCCTGGGCCTGTTCGCAACCCTCACCCAGCAGGAAAGTCCTTTGGGCCTCGTTCTCCACGCCTTCGGCTATAAGCTGAAGCCCGAGACTGCGGGCAATGGCTATGATCGTGCGCACGATGGCGACATCGCTCGCGTTGTTGGGCAGTTCGTGCAGAAAGCGCCGGTCTATTTTTAGGTACTTCACGGGGAAAGTCTTCAGGTAGGCGAGAGAGGAGTAGCCTGTCCCGAAATCGTCGATGGCCGACTCGATGCCCATGGCTCGCAGTTCGCCCAGCATGCGGCCCGCGGTCCGGGGATCCTGCATCATCAGGCTTTCGGTAATTTCCACCTCGATCAGGGATGGTGATACCGCAGAGGCTTCGATGATTGCGCGCATGCGCGCGACAAGGTTCTCTTCCCGGAACTGGCGAGCCGACAGGTTGACGGCAACGGTCAGGGGGAATCCTGCCTGCTGCCAGGCACGCGCCTGTGCACAGGCGCTGCCGAGCGCCCACTCCCCGAGCTTAACGATCAGTCCGGTTTCCTCGGCCAGGGGTATGAATCTGTTGGGCATTATCAGCCCGAGCGTCGGATGGTGCCAGCGCAGAAGGGCTTCAGCGCCAGTTATCGCCCCGCTGGCCAGGTCATGCCGTGGCTGGAAATCAAGCGTGAACTCCCGGCGTTCCAGAGCCGTATGCAGGCTGTTGGCCATGGCCATGAATTCGGACACTTCGGCGTTCATCCCGGGCGAAAAGAACTGGTACATGTTGCGCCCGGATTCCTTCGCGCGGTACATGGCGATGTCCGCGTTTTTGAGCAGCGTGTGCGCGTCATCTCCATCCTGCGGATAGCAGCTGATTCCGATGCTTGCGGTTACGAACAGTTCGCGCGAATCCACGATGAATCCCCCGGCAATGAGTTCGCGAAGCTTGTGCGCCAGAGCAGCGGGATCAGATGACTCCCGGTAATCGCCCAGAATGATGGCAAACTCATCACCGCCCATGCGCGCCACTGTGTCGATTTCACGTACCCCGTTACGCAAACGTCTGGCCACCTGGCCCAGCAGTGTGTCGCCGACTGAATGCCCCAGGGTGTCGTTGATGGATTTAAAGCGATCCAGGTCGAGAAACAGCACGGCCGCCCGGTTGCCGTCCTGTTGTGCGCGGAAAATGGCTTCTTCCAGCCGGTCCCGCAGCAGCATGCGGTTGGGCAGTCCGGTAAGCGCATCGTGGGTGGCCAGAAATTCCAGGCGGGACTGGTAGTTCTTGTACTGCGATATGTCGTTGAAGACCCCGACGTAGTGGGAAATGCTGCCGTCTCCGTCAGGCACCTTGGTGATGCTGAACAGGGCCGGATAGGACTCGCCGTTCTTGCGCCGGGCCTGGATTTCGCCCTGCCAGTAGCCAGGACTGGCAAGCGCCTGGCGCACGTTGTTCGACCAGACGTCGCGGTCACGGTCGGACGTGATCACTTCCCAATGCCGGGCGATCACCTCCTCGGCCATGAAGCCGGTAATCGTCAAAAACGACTTGTTGACGAAAATGATGCACGCGTTCATGTCGGTGATGAACACGGCCTCGGCGGTATTCTCCAGCGCGCTCGCAGCCAGTCGCAGCTGGTTCTCCGCGTGGGTATACGCCAGACGGGCCCGTAGCGTATGGATGCCGTAGCCCAGATCGGTGGCCAGCTGCCACAGGACTTCGACTTCTTCCGTGTCGAAGGCGGCGCGCTGGTCGGCGTAGAGGCTGAAAATGCCGTAGACCTGGCCTTCGTAGGTCACCGGCAGGGATATCGACGATACATAGCCGCGGGCGAGCGCCGCGGCCCGCCACGGGCCGTAACGCGGGTCGGTCGCCATGTCTCGACAGATCTCAGGCCGCCGTTCACGGATCGAGGTGCCCGCAGGACCCCGGCCGCGTTCTGTGTCTGCCCAGCTGAGCTGCAGATTCTCGACATAGCCGTTGTCATATCCCGATATCGCGACCGGCCGTATTGTCTTGCGTGTGTCGTGCTCGACGTAGCCCGCCCAAGCCATCCGGTAGCCGCCCGTCTGCACCATGCTGGCGCACGCCTGGCGCAGCAGCGTGACCTCATCGCGGGCATGGACGAGACTGTGGTTGACCTGAGTCAATACCCGGAGCGCACGGTTGGCACGCCGCAGCTGGCGGCGGGCTTCAAGCTGGCCGCTTTCCCATTCCTCCTGCCTGCGTGACGTCCAGCGGAACGCCCACCCGCCACCCAGGGAGAGCAGCAAGAGCAGAGCGTATGGAACCTCGACGGTATGCAGCCAGCGGGCCCAGACCGCTTTCATCGGGATGGTGATCCAGAAGGTAAGCGGATAGTTTTCCAGCCGGTGGAATACGATCAGACGTCTTGTTTTGTTGATGGTCGTCATGCCCTGGACGTAGCCTTTCGCCGGAAATTCGCGCGCGTGCAGGGTTCTGATCAGGATTCCGGTCTGGGGTCTGGCGTAGATGCGGTTCGGCACCGCCGGCCGCGGCCAGACAAAGATGAGGTAGCCGTCATCGGTCAGCAGGCCGCTCTGTAATGCGCCCGGCAATGGCAGGTTGTACCACAGCGCCTGCTCGTGCCCGACCGGCAGTAACGCCCACAGCAAAAATCTTACCTGGCCATCGGGCGACCGCACAGCGTAGCCCACGGGAATGACCCATCGGGACCTGACCCCGTCCCGCTCGGTGGGTCCGACCGCCAGCTTGTGCGTCGACATCGCGCGCTGTGCCCACCTGGAGAAGCTTGCAGCAGAGAGATTCAACGGGGGGCTGTCCGGTGCGCCGGAAGTTCCCAGGATATGCCCGTCCCGAGACACTGCGGCGATCAGGCGCAGCTCAGGGTTCTCGCGGATAAAACGCTGCAAAAGCAGGTGGCAGCGGCGCGGATGCCGTGTAAGGTCCAATGCGATCAGTTGTCCGCCGAGCATGTGAAGGCCGCGCTCGTAGTGGAGCAATGTCGACTCGGTTGACCTTGCAACCAGTCCGGTTACCAGGGCCAGTCTGCGGATCTGCTCCTGTTTGACTTTCTGAAATGAGTTCGTGCCGTAGAGTACTGCGGCCAGTAGAAACAGTAGAAGAAGTGTTACAAACGCGGTGGCGAGGTATGTGACGACTGTGGACTTCTGCCTGTCATCAGCCTGCATGAACCTGCACCCAGTCCCTTGTAGTTGCAGCCGGTTGTGGCGCGTACTGTATTACGAAACTGGCGGTATCGGCAAGCCAAGGCCGCGTTTGGCGATCGCGTACCTGGCGCCGGTCTTGGTCAGGAAGTACCCAGCAGGCCCCGCAGATTGGCTATGTGCGCATCGGCACGTTCCTGACGCTCCTGCGGTTCGGCGGCTGCATCTTCGTCCTGCCACTCTAGGTCGTCCGCCGGAAGTTCCCCGAGAAACCTGCTCGGCTCGCAGTCGACGATTTCGCCGTAGCGTTTCCGGTGGCGGGCGAGCGAAAAGCTGAGCGTCCGGCGTGCCCGGGTGATGCCGACATAGGCCAGGCGGCGCTCCTCTTCGATGGTGTCCTGTTCAACGCTGTTGCGGTGCGGAAGGAGGTTTTCCTCCATTCCCACGAGGTACACGTGAGGGAATTCGAGCCCCTTGGCCGCATGCAGGGTCATGAGCGAAACCTGATCGATACTGGCGTCCGGGTCATCATTGTCGAGCATTCCGATTAGGCTGATGCGTGCGACGGCGTCGGCATAGGACAGTTCACCGTCCTGGGTCGTGAGCCGGCGCAGCCAGTCGAGCACCTCGGCGACGTTTTGCTGGCGCCTGGCGGCTGCCGCCGGACTGTCCGAGCTGTCCTGCAGCCAGGTCTCGTAATTCGCCTCCGTCAGAATTTCGCGCGCGAGATCAGCCGGGTTCGATTCCGGCGCGCGCTCGGACAATCCGCTGATCCAGGTGGTAAAGCGGCGCAGCGCGGAGAGCTGCCTCGGGCCGAGGTGCTCTTCCAGGCCATCGGAGAAGGAGGCATCGCTGAGACTGGATCCGCACTCGGCAGCATGCCGGGCAAGTCCCTCAAGCGTCGCTGCGCCGATTTCCCGCCGCGGGGTATTGACGATCCGCAGGAACGCGCTGTTGTCGGCAGGGTTTGCGACCAGCCGCAGATAGGCCATCACGTCGCGGATCTCGCTGTGTTCGAAAAACGACATACCGCCACTCAGATAGTACGGAATGCGCTGTTCCCGCAGAGCGCGCTCAAATGCACGCGCCTGATGGTTGCTGCGGTAGAGCAATGCATAATCGCGGAAGGCGGTCCGGTGCGTGAACTTGTGGTGCAGAAGCTGCGCCACCACGCGATCAGACTCGTGCTCCTCGTCGCGGGCCACGATCACCCGGATCGGTTCACCGTAACCGAGATCGCTCCATAGCCGCTTTTCGTGAACGTGAGGGTTGTGGCCGATCAGGCTGTTGGCGGCCTTGAGAATGCGCCCTGCGGAGCGGTAGTTCTGCTCGAGCTTGATCACCTTGAGGTTGGGGAAATCCTGTTCCAGCTGAAACAGGTTCTCGGGGCAGGCGCCACGCCACGCATATACCGACTGATCGTCGTCGCCGACCACGGTCAGGGCTCCGCGTGTTCCCGCTAGTTGCCGGACCAGGGAATACTGGCAGGCGTTGGTGTCCTGATATTCATCGACCAGCAGGTAACGGATGCGTTCCTGCCAGGTAGACAGCACGTCAGGGTGGCGCGTGAACATGAGAACAGGCTGGAAAATAAGGTCATCAAAGTCAACGGCGTTGCATGCCTTGAGGTGACGCTGGTACAGGGGGTAGAGCCGCGCCGCCTGCGCCGCCACCGGATCGCTGCCCGCGGCGGCTGCCGCCTGTTCCGGATCGAGCATGGCATTTTTCCAGCGCGAGATCTGGTGCTGCACCTCTTCGGCCATGCTGTTGTGCGCCAGGTCCCGAAGCAGTCCAAGGCTGTCCGTGGAATCGTAGATCGACAGCTCTGGGCGGTAGCCGGCATGTTCGCATTCGGCGCGCAGTATGCGCAGGCCCAGCGTATGGAACGTCGAGATCGACAGACCCTTAACGTTGCTGCCGGCGAGCAACGCGGCGACGCGGGTCTTCATTTCCCGGGCAGCCTTGTTGGTGAACGTCACGGCGAAGATGTTCGACGGGTCGATTCGGTGTTCGCGCACCAGCGCGGCGATCTTGCGCGTTATGACCGAGGTTTTGCCGCTGCCGGCGCCTGCGATGACGAGCAGCGGGCCTGCCGTGTAGCGTACTGCCTCTCGCTGACGGGGATTTAGATCGGACAAGAAGGGCGTGCCGGGCAATTTGAGTCGATGTCGGGATGCGGCGATATTCTAACCTGATTCGCCCGCGGCCGACAGCCTTGGGGCGTGGCGGGGTTTCGGGCCGGGTTACACGCAACGGCCCGCCAGTTTGCGCGGCCGGTGCAGGCTGTATTAAGGTTAAAGCGGCTGAGCCATGGCAGCTGCCCTCGACCGCACGTCGGGCGGCACCGTTCAGACGCGAGCCGCCTGCGGCAGGGGCGGGTTACGGGCTATATTTGTGGAATCGGGGTCTGCGGCATGGCCGGACGGAAGCCGCGGTGTGTTCCAGCATTCGACAGGGCAATGAACTATGAGCACCAAATATGTGAATGCGGTCATTTCGCAGACTCGGACCGATGAGAGTCTGCCCATACTGGAGGGCACCCTGGGGGCGCCGGCGGTCGACATCCAGACGCTCTACGCCCGCCACGGGCTGCTTGCCTACGATCCGGGGTTCCGCTCGACGGCTTCGTGCAAGAGTGCGATCACCTTCGTCGATGGCGATGCCGGTGTGCTGTTGTACCGCGGGTACCCCATTGAGGACCTTGCGCATTACAGTACGTTCCCGGAAGTGGCATACCTGCTGATGCACGGGGAGCTTCCGGATCCGGAGCAGATGGCCGGCTTCCAGGAGACGATCCATCAGCACAACATGCTGCACGAGCAGGTGCTGTATTTTTACCGCGGTTTCCGTCGCGATGCCCATCCCATGGCGGTCATGGTGGGTGTGGTCGGTGCCCTATCCGCTTTTTATCACGATGTCATCAATATCAGTAACCAGCAGGAGCGCGAGCTCGCCGCCATACGGCTGATCGCCAAGATGCCGACGATTGCGGCGGCGAGTTATACCTATAGCACCGGGCGTCCGCAGCGCTATCCGAACAACGGCCTTGACTATGCTGCGAACTTCATCCAGATGCTGTTTGGCATGCCCAATACTGACCTGGTGGTGAACCCGGTGGTGGCGCGCGCCCTCGACCGGATTCTCATACTGCACGCTGACCACGAACAGAATGCCTCGACCTCGACCGTGCGGCTGGCGGCGTCGTCCGGCGCAAACCCGTTTGCCTGCGTGGCGGCGGGTATCGCCAGCCTCTGGGGCCCGGCGCACGGGGGGGCAAATGAGGCTGTGCTCAAGATGCTTATGGAGATCGGCGCGCCGGAGAACATCCCGAAGGCTATCGCCCGGGCAAAGGACAAGGCCGATCCGTTCCGCCTGATGGGCTTTGGCCACCGCATCTACAAAAACTTCGATCCTCGTTCGCGCGTCATCCAGGAGAGCGCGCGCGAAGTGCTCAACCATCTGGGGATCGACGATCCGCTGCTCGAGATCGCGGTGAAGCTCGAAGAGATCGCGCTGCAGGATGAATATTTCATCGAACGCAAGCTGTACCCCAACGTCGATTTTTATTCAGGCATACTGCTGCGCGCCATGGGATTGCCGATGAACATGTTCACCGCGATTTTCGCGGTGGCGCGCACTGCCGGCTGGGTCAGCCACTGGCTGGAGCTCCACCAGGAAACGCACGGCATCGATCGGCCACGGCAGCTCTACGTCGGGCAGCCCCGACGGAATTATCCGGCGAAGGCGCCGGCCTGACCGGCACGGGTCAGCGCCGGGCGCCCGTTTCCGGCACGCGTAGTCCGAACCACAGTGCTGTCGACAGAAGTATCGTCGCCAGCATTTCGAAACCAGCGGTGTAGCCCCAGGCACCGATGACGCCGCCCGTGACCACGGGACCGGCGGCCTGTCCGGTATCCATGATGGTCCTCAGAACACCCATCGACGTGCCGAGCTGATCCTGGCGGCTCAGATCACTGACCAGCGCGCCGGTGGAGGAGGTGACACCGGCGAAGCCGGCACCAAAGATGATGCTCAGTGTCGCGAGCGCCTCCGCGGGTGCGACCACCGGTATGAGGCATACCCCGATCGTAGCGGTGGCGAGGCCAGTCAGGATCACCGGCCTGCGCCCGATGCGATCAGCGGCGTGGCCGGCGAACGGCTTGAGCAGTGCGACGCAGACCAGCTGGACGCCGAGGATGATGCCGATTTTCCAGGCGGTGATGCCGTGGGCCTTGGCGTATGCGGCCAGGAAGGTCTCGGTCGCGCCGAACACGAAATATTGCGCCGCCTCGGTCACGCTGGTCGCGAGCAGGGCGCCGTTGCGCAGGGTCGCAGCCAGGGCTGTGCGCGATGAGCGCCAGGCCGCAAGCTGCGGTTCCGGGGGGTGCGGCTTTTTCTGGTCCGGCGGCAGCCGTGTGCCCAGTGCCAGCGCCAGGACGCCGGCGGCAGCACATACCAAATAGACGGCTGGGAATCCCGAGAGGGAGATCAGCATACCGCCCAGGAACGGTGCCATGGACCGTCCGATGATCGTAATCGAGGAATAGGTCGAGAGCATCCGGGCGCGATCCTCGATGTAACGGCCGGCGATCCAGGCGCTGGCCACTGTCCCGAATATTGCGGTGGCAAAGCCGTGGTAGAAGCGCACCACCGCCAGCATTGCGATGTGGCCTACTGCGAGATACAGAAACGGGGCGGTAGCGAATACCAGCAGCGACAGCAGCAACAGGCGCCGCCGGTCGGCGCGATCGGCGAGCATGCCGGCAGGCACGCTGATCAGGATGCCGGACACGGTGGAGGCCATGGCGACCCAGCCGATTTGCGGGGGTGTCGCGCCCAGGTGGACTGCGAACAGCGGCAGCGCCGGGGTCTTTGACAGGGTGGAGCTGAGGATGGCGAATGCGCCGGTGATTGCCAGGAGCAGAAAAGATCGCCGTCCGTCCACTTCAGCCATCATGCCTCCTGCGGCTTCACGTTGCCGCGTGTATCATATGTGGTTTGGGGCCGACCCGTACGCGGAACCGTGTGACGAGGTCCGCCGATTTTGGCAAATCCCGGGAGGATGATCGTGCGCAATTTGCTTCTGGTCCTGATGTCAGCCGGCCTGCTCAGCGGCTGCATGGCCGAGGCTCTGACCTCGGGTCATATCGCGTTCAGCGATGGAGCTGCACCAGGCACGGTGGAGATGGGTGCCGGCGAGCGTGCGCAGATTCACCAGTACTGTGTCCGTCGCCATCTTGCGCGCAGTCTCAGCCCGCAGGAACGCCGCATGGTATCGCAACTGTACCGGGATGGGCGGCTGCCGTTACGCCTCGGCTACCACCGCCTGCCGTTGTCGCTTGAGGATCGCCTTCCGCCATTACCGCAACCCTATGTGCGCGTGCTCGTGGGAACAGACGTGCTGGTAATCAATCGGCGCACCCGCGTCATTGCGGACCTGGCCAGAGGGGTTTGCCCGCCTTCCGCATCCGCGTCCGATTTCCATTACTGAGGATCGGGGTCTGCCGGCGGTATTCAATGCCTGGCCAGGAAGTCTCTGGCCAGCGCCCGCCGCTTTTCGTAGGCTTCGCGCGCCACGGCAATATCTTCCAGAAACATCGGCAGTTCCTCGAGCAGCATAGCCTGCGGGCCGTCCACCAGTGCTTTCTGCGGTGCGGGATGAAAATCTACCAGCACCATATTGGCGCCCGCGATGATTCCCTGGGCGGTCACATGCTGAATGTCGAGTATCCCGTCCGGTGACCGGTCGCGGGAACCGACTGAATGGGATGGGTCGACGCACACCGGCATGCGTGTGAGCCGTTTGACTACCGGCACGTGCGCGAAGTCGACGAAATTCCGGTGCGGATCGCCCATATTCGTCTTCATGCCCCGCAGGCCGAATACCACATTCCGGTTGCCGGCGCTTGCCAGATACTCGGCGGCATTGAGCGACTCTTCGAGCGTGATTCCGAAACCGCGTTTCAGGAGCACGGGCAGTTCGCGCTGCCTGCCCACGATCTTGAGAAGTTCGAAGTTCTGGGTGTTGCGCGTCCCGATCTGCAGCATGACGCCGGTAGGATGGCCGCCACGCTCCAGCGCTTCGCGGATTTCGTCTAGATGCGAGTCATGGGTGATCTCCATCGCGATCACCTTTATGCCATACTTGCCGGCAAGATCGAATACCCACGGCAAGCAGTCGTGGCCAAGCCCCTGGAAGGAATAGGGGTTGGTGCGGGGTTTGTACACCCCCATACGCGTGCAAACCTGGCCGTTATCACGCAGCGCGCGCATCATCTTTTCCACGTGTTCCGGCGTGTCCACCGCGCAGAGTCCGGCGAATACGTTCAGGGTATCCTGGCTGAAGCGGACCCCGTTGTAGACGAACTCGGTAGGTCGCCGGTCATCGTGATGACGACCGAGTATGCGGTATTCCTCGGATACCCGTACGACACGTTCGACGCCGGGGAGCGACTCGATTTCGCTGCGATCCAGGGCCGCGGTATCGCCGATCAGGTAGATTTCAGTGAGCGTCTGCTGTGATCCGACTTCCTCATGAATACGGGTGGTGATGTTGGGTTTGTTGCTCAGCGTCCCCATGATCTGCTGGAATTCCGGGCTGTCGCGGCCGATGCGAGGTTTGAGTATGATGATCATTAGCTTTTCCTTGAACGTTACACTCGGGCGCCGGACCTGGCCGTCAGTGGCGGCAGTAGGCGGAAGCCGCCGGAAGTCCGGCAGCCGGGCGCCAAAGCCCTATTGTAGCAAGACGCCGACTAACCATTGCCATGCCGACCAACAACGCCAGACCCAGACGCCGCCCTGGAGACATCCGTGGACCCGGGCACGGGGGCCAGCCGTCCTTTTCTCTGGATCCAGGGGTAGTTGCACGCCAGGTACGTACCGAGACCTTTAGGGCGGGCGGGCCGGGCGGTCAGCATCTGCACAAGACCGAGTCGGCCGTGCGGCTGACTCATGTGCCGACGGGAATCGCGGTCACAGTGTCCGACACGCGGTCTCAGGCGCGTAACCGTGCGCTGGCGCTTGAACGGCTGATTGCACGTCTGCGCCGACGGGCATCGGTCCAGAAGCCACGGATAGCGACCCGCAGAACTGCCGCGTCCGTGCGCCGCAGGCTCGATCAGAAACGCCTCAAGGCGCGTGCCAAGGGCCTGCGCGGCCGCGTTCATCCGGTGGAATAGCCGGGGAACTGCCTGTGTTCGGGCACCGGTTGTGACGGCTGCAGCTAAAGCCCGCGTCGGCCCTTGCTGCAGGGCATGTAGGATTTGTGTTATCAGTGGACTTCACGTAGGATTTACTCGCCGTGCGGATGGTTGTGCGCGGTGTGCTGTGCCGCTGCGTCACGGGTTGGCCATAGTCTTGCCCTGGTGTGCGGCCTGCTGTTCCGGCAATTCGATAACGCGTCGCAACAAGACGCAGACGTCACAGGTGAAGAAGGGGTTATTCGTCTATGCAAACTGGTACAGTTAAGTGGTTCAACGAGTCCAAGGGTTTTGGGTTCATCACGCCGAGCGATGGCAGCCCGGACGTGTTCGTCCATTTTTCAACCATCGAAGGAGATGGTTTCAAGACCCTGGCCGAAGGACAGAAGGTGGAATTCGAATCCACCAAGGGTCCGAAAGGAATGCAGGCGACACGCGTGATTCCACGCTGAGATCGCCGATACTGGCCTGAACATATAAGGACCCCGCCCGCGAGCGGGGTCTATTTTTTTGTGGTCTGCGGTCGCAGTTCGCGGCGGCAGCCGCAGCTGCAGCTACAGGGCGCGGCGCGTCTTGCGGTCGCAGTATTGGCGGCCGTATCGAGTGCGGGCCGGGCGAGGCCTGACGCGCGGTCGGCGGCGGATTCGTCACGCGCCAGGTCCCGCGATGCTGCACGATCTCATTCGCCAGTATGGATATATCGGGCTGTTCATCGGCACCATGCTCGAGGGTGAAACCATCATGCTGCTGGCGGGCTTCGCCGCCCAGCATGGTGATCTGCAGCTGTCGGGAGTGGTCACAGCCGGGTTTCTGGGTAGTTTCCTCGGGGATCAGGTCTTCTTCTACGTCGGACGGTACTTCGGTCCGGCGATAGTCCGCAGGCGCTTGTCATGGCGCGCGAACGCGGACAAGGTGTTCCGTCTCATCGAGCGCCACCAGTCCCTGCTGATTGTCAGTTTCCGCTTTTACTACGGCCTGCGTTCAGTAACGCCGTTTGCCATCGGAGCGGCGCGTGTCGGGCGCGTGCGTTTCATGGTGCTCAACGCCGTAGGCGCGCTGTTGTGGTCGGCCGCCCTGGGAGGCCTGGGTTTCCTTTTCGGGAGCGCTGTCGTCAAATATTTCCACGGTTTCCGTCGCTACGAGACCGATCTGCTGCTGGTTCTTGCGGGTGCGGGAATCTGTGTCTGGCTGGTGACGCTGCTGTTGCATCGCCGGAAGGCGGCGCGACAGCTGCGTTTGGAGCGCGAGAAGGAGGAGCGATAGTCCACCTGCGGATCTGCCCGGTGTCACCGGGTGTCGCGGCGGAAGCTAGCGCTTGCGGTCGAACGCGACGGCATAGAAGCCGTCGGTGGCGTGGCGATGCGGGTAGAGCCTCATGGCGTCATCGTCCATCACCATGCTGATTCCGCGGTGCGCGAGGATTTCGGCGGCCGGTCGGGGCCGGAACTCGGGGTGTTGGGCGCTGAATTCCGCGACGACCTCGTCATTCTCCTCGCGCAGCAGGCTGCAGGTGACATAGACGATGCGGCCGCCGGGCTTGACGAGCGTTGACGCGGCGGCCAGCACGCGCTTTTGTGTGGCCACGAGCTCCGTCACGTCCGGCTCCCGCCACTTGATATCCGGATTGCGCCGCAGCGTGCCGGTGCCGGTGCACGGCGCATCGACCAGCACCCGGTCTATCTTGCCCTGCAGACGCTGGACCCGCGGATCGCGTTCGTGCGCGATGGCGACCGCGCGTACGTTGTCCAGTCCGGCGCGCCGGACCCGGGGTTTGAGTCGTTCGAGGCGCTGGCGGGACACGTCGAAGGCGTAGATCGTGCCGCTGTTCGCCATCATGGCGCCGAGCTGCAGGGTTTTTCCGCCCGCGCCGGCGCAGAAATCGACCACCATCTCGCGGCGCCTGGGTTCAAGCAGCATGGCTGCCAGCTGGCTGCCTTCATCCTGCACCTCGAACCAGCCCTCGCGAAAGGCCGCTGTGCCGAAAAGCGGTGCGCGATCACTGCTGCGCAAACCAAACATTGACCACGGTGTCGGACGGACCGTGTGTCCTTCCGCGGCGAGCCGTTCGATCAGGGCCTGGCGGTCTGCCTTGATGGAATTGACCCGCAGGTCCAGGCTGGCCGGGCGGTTAAGCCCGGCCGCGAGCTCAACCACCCCGGCTTCTCCATACTGGGCCAGCAGCCGGTTCAGCAGCCAGTCAGGAAGGTCGGTGCGTACGCCAAGCGGCAGATCGTTGCCCGGGCGGCGCAGCCGCGCGGCAAGCTCCGCCAGGTCGGTGCTGCTGGTCCTTACGCCGATTTCGGCAAGTGCGCGCACGCTGAATCCGCCCTCGGCTAGCAGCTGTGCCGCAACGAGATCGGCCGCGTCGGGATTCTCCGTGCCGAGCAGGTACGCCAGGGAGCGCCGTCGGCGCAGGCAGCCGTAGACCGCTTCCGCCACGAATCCGCGATCGTTGCGGCCGAGCATCGGGTGCTCGCGGAAATAGCGTTCCATCAGCTTATCGGCGGCCTGCTGGTTCGCGATGATCAAACCGAGCAGTTCGGTTGCCGCTTTGTAGAGAAGGGGTCTGGACATGCTGCATTTATCGCGTATGGAAACTGGGCGGGCAGGGTGCGCCCGGAAACCTATTTCGCGTAGCGGCTGAGCAGGCCCTGGTAGGCGTCAATACGGCGGTCGCGGAGAAACGGCCAGATGCGGCGCACGACTTCGGTGCGTCCCAGATCCACATCCCGGACGATGACCGCGGCGGCGTCGGTACCGGCCTGTGCCAGCACTTCGCCCTGCGGGCCGGTCACAAAACTGCTGCCCCAGAATATGATGCCCTCCGTGCGTCGTTCCGGATCGGGCTCACGGCCCACGCGGTTGCATGCCGCGACCGGCAGGCCATTGGCGATCGCGTGCGCCCGCTGTATGGTCAGCCAGCTGTCGCGCTGGCGCTCGCGCTCCGGTGCCGGATCGCCCGGGTCCCAGCCGATGGCTGTCGGATAGAGAAGGATCTGTGCTCCCGCCAGAGCCATCAGGCGGGCGGCTTCCGGATACCACTGGTCCCAGCATACCAACACACCGAGCGTTCCCACGGAAGTTTCGATTGGCATGAATCCCTGGTCGCCCGGTGTGAAGTAGAATTTTTCGTAATAGCCGGGATCGTCCGGAATGTGCATTTTGCGGTAGCAGCCGGCCACGCTGCCGTTCTTTTCGATAACCACTGCGGTGTTGTGGTAGAGGCCGGCCGCGCGCCGCTCGAAAACTGATGCCACGATAACCACCCCGAGTTCCCGCGCCAGTGCCCCCAGGTGTTGCGTGCTCGGTCCGGGAACGGATTCTGCCATGTCGAATCGCGCCGGATTTTCGGACTGGCAAAAGTAGACGCCCGTGTGCAGTTCCGGCAGCAGCACCAGCTCTGCCCCGGCTGCAACGGCCTTGCGCACGCCCTGTTCCGATTCAGCAAGATTGCGCGTGTATTCTTCGGTGCAGTCGTGCTGCACCAACCCGATGCGAAGTGACTTCTTCATGAATTGGCCGCTCTCCGGTCCGGCCGCAGGGCATTTGTCAGCCGGCTCGTCCGGCATCCGTGGTTTCTGCAGATTTTAGCATCACAGCAAAAACCTTGCCCGCGTCCGCGGGTCCTCCCATGCCGGATGCCGTCGATCAGGGGGAGGCTGCAGTGAGCACGCCCGCAGGCAGCTGCATGGTTACGCAATGGAGGCTGCCATGTTGCTGTATGAGCGGCAGGCAGGGAATGCTGATGATTTCGCGGTCGGGGAAACAGCCCTGCAGCTGTTGCCGGGCTGTTTCATCTGCGGGGTCATCATAGGCGGGTACCAATACGGCATCGTTGATGACCAGGAAATTCGCGTAGGTCGCCGGCATGCGTTGGCCGTGCTCATCGTAGCGGGCGCGCGGCCAGGGCAGTGGTACCAGCCGGTATGGCCCGCCATGGCGGCTCGCCAGTGTCCGCAGTTCCCGCTCCATCGCAGCCAGATCGGCATAGTGTTCATCGGCCGGGTCGTCGCAGGCAACGTAGGCGATTGTACCGGGATCACAAAAGCGGGCGAGCGTGTCGATGTGGCTGTCCGTATCGTCACCGGCCAGATAGCCATGATTCAGCCAGTGCACCTGCCTGATCCCGAGCCAGTCTCCCAGTTCGTGTTCCAGCTGTTCGCGGCTCATATTCGGATTACGCGTGGGCGCAAGCAGGCAGCGGGTGGTCGTCAGCAGGCTGCCCGAGCCGTCGACGTCGATACTGCCGCCCTCCAGCACGATATCCACCGTCTCGAGCGGCGTGTCGCGAAACCCGCCCTGGCTGGCTACTGCCCGCGAGATCGCATTGTCCAGTCCGGCAGGGTATTTTCCGCCCCAGCCGTTGAATCCGAAATCAAGCAGCAGCGGCCGGTTTCGACAAACCACGCCCAGCGGGCCATGGTCGCGGGCCCAGCTGTCGTTGGAGGGGGCGAGTGCATACTGCACGCGCGTGGCGGGTACGCCGGCTGCGCGCAGCTGTTCCTCGACATGTCTGCGATGGCAGGCATCGAAGCATACGCACAACAGACGTTCGCGGTCGGCTATTGCATGCGCAATCGCGACGAACACAGGCTCCACCTCGGACAGGTGCGGACCCCAGTCGCCATGGGAATGCGGCCAGGTAAGCATCACCCCGCTCTGGGGCGCCCATTCGGGCGGAAGATAGGGTCGGCAGGTGTTCGGAATCGATGAGGTCATGGGCGAATTTTCCCGGAAGCGGCGGATGATAGCCGGTTGCCCGCCACGGGCCAACCGTGGCGTTGCAGCTGCGGCCGGATTTGACGTGCCCGGCAGACTGTATTTGAATGTGCGCCTCACGCGCTGCCTGCATGGGTGGCGGGTTGCCGTGGAGATACCTTGATGCCGCTGATTAAACCCTTTGCCGGGCTGCGACCCCGCGCCGAATTTGCCGCGCAGGTGCTGGCGCCGCCCTACGATGTAGTGACCGAGGACGAGGCACGCTCGCGCGCCGCTGGTCGGCCATGGAGCTTTCTGCACGTCTCCCGCCCGGAAATCGACCTGCCGCGGGGCACTGACCCGTACGCGCCCGAGGTCTATCGCAAAGGGAGGGAGAATTTCGACGGGCAGATTGCCGCAGGGGTCCTGGCGCGTGATCCTCAACCGTATTACTACCTGTATCGTCTGGTGATGGGGGCGCATACCCAGACCGGCCTGGTCGCGGCCGCTTCCGTTGCGGCCTACGAGAGCCAGCGCATCCGTCGGCACGAACACACCCGTCCGGACAAGGAGGATGACCGGGTCCGTCAGATCGAGGCGCTCAATGCCCAGACCGGACCGGTGTTTCTGACCTACCGGCACCGTGCCGGAATAGACCGCGTTGTGGCCGAGCACACAGCCACGTCCCCGGAAGTCGATGTCACGGCTGACGACGGTGTGCGCCACAGCCTGTGGGTAGTGCGCGATCCGAAGGCGATCAGGATGCTCAGTGACGAGTTCGAGGCGGCTGACTGCCTCTACATCGCCGATGGACATCACCGCTCCGCGGCAGCGGCGCGGGTTGCCGCGGCCCGCCGCAACCACGGGGTGCCGGGTACCGACGCGGCATGGGAGTACTTTCTATCCGTTATTTTTCCCGACGATCAGATGCAGATCCTGCCGTACAACCGGGTCGTGAAGGACCTGAACGGGATGACGCCGGGCAGGTTCGTAGAGCGCGTCGCGGCCGGTTTCGAGGTGCATCCGGCAGCCGGTGCGGTGACCCCGGCGCGGACCGGAGAGTTCGGCATGTACTGCGGTGGACGGTGGTACCGGCTGGTGGTGCGCGCGCAGCATGTGCCACCGTCCGATCCGGTGGCGCGTCTGGATGTCAGTTTGCTGGCTGCAAACCTCCTCGAACCCATCCTTGGAATTCAGGATCCGCGGCGCGACAAACGGATCGATTTCGTCGGCGGAATCCGCGGGGTGGATGCGCTGCAGCGGCGCGTGGACAGTGGTGACGCGGCAGTGGCATTCTCGATGTTCCCCACGGCACTTTGCGACCTGATGGCGGTAGCAGACGCCGGTGAGGTCATGCCACCCAAGTCGACCTGGTTTGAGCCAAAGCTGGGTGACGGACTGGTGTCTCTGCCCCTGGGTTGAGTGCCGGGCGCGTCGCTTAGCGACGGCGTCGTGACCGGTTTCGGTAGCGCAGGTATTTCGCGCGCAGGTGGCGGCGTTCCTGCGGACTCATCATCAGAAACCGCTGGCGTGCACGCCGTGCCCGCTCGCGCTCCCCGGGGCTCAGGCGCAGGAAGCGACGAACCCCCCTCAGCAGACGCGCACGCCGTTCTGGCGAATACGATCGCCACATGTGGCGGCGTCGGATGAGAATCCGTCGTTGCCGGGGTGTGAGGCTCTTCCAGCCATAGCTGCCCGCCGCTCCGCCCCGCCGGTAGGGTCCGGCCGAGGCCGGTGCCGGTGCGAGCAGGCCGACCAGGCAGGACAGCACCAGCGCAGCGATCGGGATCGTCGACGGGCGTTTCATGGTGTCGTCATGACCGGCTGTCGCGACCGCCTTCCGGCGCCCCCTGACGCGACACCCACAGGTAAAAATCGATATGCGAATAGAGATCCGGGACCCTGTCGGCCTGCGCCATCTCTGCACGCGGTACCGAAGGTCGCAACATTTGCAGTCCGATAATCGTTCCAAGCGACAGAATGATGGTGGCGGCAATCGCAGCGACCATCATGCGCGTCGTATCGCCGCGACTCTGCCGGGACCGACGGCCGGCGAGCGCCAGCTGCCGGCGCTCCCGCAGCTGCCGCGACAGCTCCTCGTTCCCGGACAGTCCGGTTTCTGCCAGCTGCTTCCAGCGCGCCAGGCGCTGGCGGCAGAAGGCGCACCCCGCCAGATGGTGCAACAGCAGCGTTTTGTGCCGGAGTGTCTGGTCCAGCAGACCCGCGCGCAGCAGGTCGAGCTGCGTATCATCGGGGTGGGATTGCGTGTCGCCGTACTCATTCATGGTCCCATACCTCCGCGAGCAGACGCCGCAGCGTCTGCAGCGCACGAAAATGATGCTGTTTCACCGTTCCGTCGGAACAGCCCAGAATCTGTGCCGTCTCCCGCACGCTGAGTTCTTGACCGTCACGCAGCAGGAATACTTGACGCTGACGTTCTGGCAGACGGCGCACGGCAGCCTCGATGGACTGTCGCAGGCGCCGGGCGCCAAGCTCGTTCTCGGGGCCGCTGTCGCGCACACTGTCATCGGCGCCCAGCCCGAGTTCCAGCAGGTCGACTTCCTCGTCTGATTCCGTCTCGGATTTGCGGCCGAACAACGGGATGAATCGGGCGACCCGTTCCTGGGTCTGGCGCCGGCGCCGGACGTCGTTCACGCGGTTGCGAAGAATCGTGAAGAACAGCGCCGGCCATTCGGTGGACGGCTTGTCGCGATAGTTTTCCACGAGCCTGAGCATGCTGTCCTGCACGACGTCCAGGGCGAGCTCATGGTCCCACAGCGCGATCTGCGCTACCCGGTAGGCGCGGCCCTCAATACTGGCCAGAAACGCCTCCAGGCCCCCGTTCTGCGGGGCCGTTATCCCGACCGTATCCGGGACGCAGACCGACTGCGGCGTCTGGTGCCCGCGCGGATCCGTTTCGGGCAGGCGTTCCTGACCGATGGGTTCGCCGTTCAGTGTGTCCAGGAGCATGCTGGACATGGGAGCGCCCTGTATCTTCAACTTTAGCGGCCGCAAAGCCAGTTCCCCTGGTGGCCCCGCCAGTCTGTCCCGCCGACGGGGTAGCGGTGATGCCGTCCCCCCCGCCCCGGGGCGGGGGTAGCGTGTCTTCAAGGCGCTGCCTCTGCCGGCATGCTGTCAGTGCCGGTGCGGCGCCCGGGTAATATTATTCCTTGTTCTCTCTTAACGTGCTGACGGCCATTCCGGATGACGTCATCGATCATTCCCCTGCGGGGCGTTAGCCGATGGCGCCGGCGCAGGGGAAGCGTCCCAAACCGCAGCCGTCAGCGTTTGCCGTTACCCCCGATAGCCAATGCCAGCCGGTCCAGGGCACGTGCGGTCAGTAGGCGCCTGGCGATGGCCAGAAATCGGGTGGGTACCGTGACCGGGTACCGGATTTTGGGGCGACGCGCCTCAAGGGCAGACATGACGGTTCGCGCAACCGCTTCTGCCTCGAGGGTGAATGGCAGGGGTTTCGCGCTTCCCAGGCGGGCTTCCACGCGTTCGTAATATTGACGGTGAGCACTGCCGCTGCGCTCGATGTGACGCAGGTAGGCGCGGTAGGCGTTTTCCCGGAAACGGCTGCGGATGGGTCCCGGTTCCACCAGTATCACCTGAATGCCACTGCCCCGCAGTTCCAGACGAAGGGTATCGCTCAGCGCCTCAAGCGCGAATTTGCTGGCGCTGTACGCCCCGCGGTATGGCAGGCAGGCCACGCCGAGCAGTGAGCTGATCTGTACGATGCGCCCGCAGCCCTGCGCGCGGAAAGCCGGAATGAGCAGATTGGTCAGTTCCTGGGTACCGAACACGTTGGTTTCGAACTGTTCGCGCAAGGCCTCGCGCGAGAGATCCTCTACCGCACCGGGCTGTCCGTAGGCGCCGTTATTCACAACGCCGTGGATTTGGCCGCGGGTTTGGTCGAGCACCGCGGCGACCGCCTCGCGGATCGAGTCGCTAGAGGCTAGATCGAGCCGCAGGCTTTCCAGGCCTGCGCCCTCCAGTGCCGCGACGTCTTCGCTGCGCCGTACGGTTGCGAATACGCGGTAGCCACGCTGGCGCAGCAGCAGGGCGGTGGCCCGGCCGATGCCCGATGAGCAGCCTGTGATCAGTACCGACCGCTGGTCGAGATCCACGCCGGACTCTCCGGTCTGGCCGCCTTGATGGTGTCGTGTGATGGACACCGCGTTCCGGCTGTGCGTGCTGGCGGATCCTGACGCACGGGGCTAGTGGGTCTCGAGCTTGCTCAGTTCAGCTAGCAAGGCCAGGACCAAAGCCTCGCCCTGAGCCGACATGCCCCGGGTCAGCTTCTCAGGTTCGCGTTCTCCGGAAATCAGCGGATGCATGATCCCGGACAGGCGCGCCATATCTCCGCCCGAGTGCAGCATGGTTTCGGCCATGGTCGCCAGCATCTGCATCGCCTGCGCGTCGCCGCGACGCACGGCATGGATCATTGCCGCGAGCGCCGGGGCTGCCAGGGCGGGATCCGGTTTCGCGCCGAGGTCGGGGAGGGTGGAAGGGTCCTGGAGACCGCGCAGGATGGCTGCCACGATCACCTGGTCCTCCTCGTCGAGCGGTCGCAGCACAGCGGCATCGCGGCGACCCTTGAGTACTTCGCGGATCGCCCGCACTAGGTCGGTCCAGCCGTTGGCGACCGCAGTATCCAGGATCCCCTCGAGGTCCGGCACCACGCCGGGATTCTGGCAGGCGATCACGACACGGTGGATCAGTCCTGCGTGGGACTGCAGGATCTGCTGGTCTTTTTCCGGCATTGTGGCCATGGGACTGTGCCTCGCAACTTTTTTTAACTATAACGTTGCCGTCGCAGGAAAGGAATCACAGCCGCAACCGGTGTTTGCCCCTGCCCTTTTTTTCGCGGGGATGGTTTAAAATATCGGTTTTTTCATTCCGGTCTTTCCAGCCGGCAGGTGCCGTCGCGCGGGCGATGCGGGTGTGCGCAGCGCCTGGCGAAGGAGACGGGTTCGAGCATGAGCGAGAGGCTGCGTGTCGCGGTCATCGGTGTCGGCTATCTGGGCAAGTTTCACGCCCGGATCTATTCGGCCATGCCGGACGTCGATCTTGTGGGTGTGGCCGACGTGGACGCGGGCGTCGGCCGGGCGGTCGCAGCGCAATACGGATGTGACGCTTATACCCGGCCGGAGGACCTGCTGGGGAAAGTTGACGCTGTGAGCATCGTGGTCCCGACGATCCATCACCTGTCCGTGGCGCGCCCGTTTCTGCAAAACGGCGTGCACATGCTCATGGAGAAGCCGCTGGCGCCTGATTATGAAGAGGCGCTTGCGCTGGTGGAGCTCGCTGAGCGCAGCGGTGTTATTTTTCAGGTTGGACATTTGGAACGGTTCAATGCCGGCGTGATGGAGATCGCCGAGCGTGTGCACGAACCGCGCTTTATCGAGGTGCACCGGCTGGGTGGCTTTGTCGAACGCGCCACGGATGTTGATGTTGTGACGGACCTGATGATCCATGACATTGATATTGTCATGGCGCTGGTCGGATCCCCCATCCGGGACATTGTCGCGACCGGCTTGCCGGTGCTTACCGAGCACGTCGATATAGCGAACGCCCGCATCGAATTCGTCAACGGTGCCGTGGCCAATGTGACGGCAAGCCGCGTGTCCAGCAGGAAGCAGCGCCGCATTCGGGTCTTCGGGCGCAACGGGTACTACGCACTCAATTACATAGACCAGCAAATCGAGGTTGCGCGTGCCGTCGACTGTCCTTCGGGCGGGCGCGGCGAAATCGTTACTGAGCGTATAGAAATCGAGCCGCGTCAGCCGCTCGACGCCGAACTGGCCGAATTCATGAAATCGGTGCGCACCGGCGTGCCGCCTCTCGTCGGAGGCCATACCGGTCTTGAAGCGCTGCGCGTGGCGCTCATGGTTAAGGAGAAAATTGCATCATGTCAGAAGGCCTGACCCCGGTTCCGTTTTTGGATCTTGCCGCCCAGTTCAAGGAGCTGGAAGACGAATGGCTCGACGCTCTTCGCTCTGCCGGGGCGCGCGGCAGCTTCATTCAGGGCCCCCAGGTCGCGGCTTTCGAGCGGGAGTTTGCCGATTATGTAGGCGTCAAACATGCCATTGCCGTGGCCAACGGCACCGATGCGCTGATGTTGTCCCTGCGTGCACTGGGTATCGGTCCAGGTGACGAGGTGATCACCACACCGTTTACCTTCTTCGCGTCAGCGGAGGCGATCGATATGGTGGGAGCGACACCGGTATTCGCAGATATCCTGGAGGATGATTTCACGCTTGATCCAGACAGTGTCCGTGAACGCATCGGGACCAAGACCCGCGCCATACTTCCGGTGCACATCTTCGGGCACGCAACCGACATGAAATCCATCATGGAGCTGGCGGGCACCCACAACCTCGCCGTAATCGAGGACTGCGCCCAGTCTTTCGGTGCCAGGGTCGGCGGGAGGGTGACCGGCAGTGTCGGGTCGGCCGGCAGTTTCAGCTTCTACCCGACCAAGGTGCTGGGTGGCTATGGCGACGGCGGCATGGTTACCACCAGCAGTCGGGAAATCGAGGGACGCATCCGCCGGCTGCGTAACCACGGTGCGGTCAAGCCGTTCATCCACGTCGAGGTTGGCTGCAACAGCCGTCTTGACGAGATTCAGGCGGCGGTGCTGCGCATCAAGCTGCGCAGCATCGATTCCGCCATTGCGGATCGCCGCCGCGTGGCCGGGGCATATGACCGGCATTTTGCCGGCACGGGAGTCAGGGGGCCGCGATCTAAGGCCGCCAATGCGCATGTGTACAACCTGTATACGATTCGCACCCCTCGGCGTGACGAAGTGCGCCAGCGCCTGATGGAGCGCTCGATCGGTTCGTCGCTGTGCTATCCGCAGGGGCTGCACCTGCAGGAGGTCTACCGCCACCTCGGTTACCGGCCAGGAAGCCTTCCAGTTTGCGAACAGGCAACTACCGAGGTGCTGTCGCTTCCTGTCTATCCGGGAATGCCGGACGCTCACATCTCCCGGGTATGCCAGACGGTGCTCGATGCGCTCGACTGACTACATGCCGCCGGCTCAGAACGTGGCGTTGTTCCAGCCCCAATGAGAGGCCCTGGCGTCAATGAATTCGATATACACGCGCGCTGCCGGGATCTTCAGTGCCGCCTCGAGAAGTTGGCACAGCGCCCGGGACAGGTCCGCAGTCCGTGCTGCCGGGAGTCCAATGGACTTAAGTTCAAGGTAGGCGCAGGGCGCATCAGTACCGCCGAACATCATGGGTTGCGGTGGAGCCAATGTGACCATGACATAGTTCTCGGGCTTGCCGAGTTCGTGCGCCACAAGCCTCGAGGCGCGCCGGATGAGGTCGTCTGTCTCGGCGGCGCCGACTGCCTGGTTTGTCTGTATGCTGAGGTAGGGCACGGGCATTCTCCTCTGGTTTCGGCCGGCGCCGGATAGGAGTCAGAACGGACGATGTTCCGGAATGGAGGGCGGAGAACACGGCCGCCCGGCAGATGATATCACGGCGGTTCAGGTGCGGTTCAATTTTTCCGCCTCACCGTCGCCCGCCCGCGCATGTGCTGCCCGTGCTTCGGCAAAAGTCCTGACGCCCAACACCGACAGGCGCTCGCGCAGACCGCTGATGATCTCGCGCACTACCGCGGGCCCGCGATAGATAAGTGCGGTATAGATCTGCAGCAGGTCGGCGCCGGCGAGAACTTTTTCCCAGGCGTCGGCAGCATCGCTGATACCGCCGACGCCTATGATGGTTATGCGTCCGGAAATTTCGCGCTGTAGTTCACGGATAACGTGCGTGGAGAGTGCCCGCAGGGGCCGGCCGCTGAGTCCGCCGCTTTCCGTGGCGTGCCGCACGTTGTCGAGCTGCGGACGGGCAGTGGTCGTGTTGGTGGCGACCACCGCATCGATGCCGTGCTGCAAAAGCAGGCGCGCGATGGTGCCGATCTCCGTGTCTGTCAGGTCGGGAGCGACCTTGACGGCGAGCGGCACATAACGCGAATGCCGGCGGCTCAGCGTTTCCTGCTCGGACTTGAGTGCTGCCAGCAGCAGGTCCAGGGTATCATGGTCCTGCAGGGCGCGCAGACCGGGGGTGTTGGGCGAGGAAATGTTTAAGGTGACGTAGTCGGCGAGCCGATAGACCGCGCGCAGACCGAGAAGATAGTCATCCACCGCCCGGTGCGGGGGGGTGTCGCGGTTCTTGCCTATATTCACACCCAGCGCGCAGCTGTGGTGCGCGCGCGCGAGATTTGCCACGAAGGCATCAAGGCCGATACTGTTGAAGCCCATGCGGTTGATGATGGCCTCGTGACGGGGGAGCCGGAACAGCCGCTTCCGGGGATTGCCGGGCTGCGCGCGCGGCGTGACCGTGCCAAGCTCCAGAAACCCGAAGCCGAAATCCGCCAGGGGCTGGATGCAGCTGGCATTCTTGTCGAGTCCCGCAGCCAGCCCGAGCGGGTTCTCCAGATCCAGGCCCATGACACGGACCGGTATGCGTGGAACTCGACGGGCACAGAATCGGCGCATTGCATGGCGCGTGCCGGGAACCTGGTAGGCACGCCGCAGGGTCGCGAGGGTGAGGTCATGGGCGCGTTCCGCGTCCAGGGCAAATAGCAGTGGTCGGATCAGTGTGTACAAGAGCGTCTGTTGTCTGCCGTCATCGGATTAAAAATCGAATCCGAAAGCTTAGCACCCATGTAGGTTTCCGCCGAAGTCGCCACTAACACTATTATTGTGTTGTGAAATTATGTTAGCAAGCGCGCCCGAGTTAGCCGATATGAGCCGGAAATTTGCACCAATGAGGAACCGACAGTGATCGGAAAAGCCCCGCAGATCACCCCCTTCGGCCAGGATGGTGAGTGCGGGTACAGGCCCGATGCCGGGTATGGAACGCAACGACTCGTAATTGGGACGACCTTTGAAGCAATTGATGCGCGGTCTCGGCCAAGGTGTCGCGTTGCTCGATCAACTGCTGATAGCGCTGCAACGGGAGGCGAAACGTCTCGATGGCCACATCGTCGGCAGGGACCGGCAGACCGATGCGGGTGCACGCGGCATCGTAGAGCTCGCGAATTGAGGCGCGTTTGTTGACCTTGCGGCCCACCAATTCCCACGCCTCCCGCTCGAATTCCTCGAACGTGAGCGCGCGGACCGGCACGGTTGTCGGAAAACGGATCAGGAACCGCGCAAACCAGGCCGCCTGCGTGGAGTGGACGTAGCGCTCGCGCTCCGGAAAGTAGAGCGGCAGGTAATGCGTCAACAGGCTGTGCTGGAGCCGGGTCCGCGCAAGGCTGATCTGGCAGCGGATCTTGGAGAGCTCCTGTAACCCGTGGTGGCCGGCAATAAACGGGTCCACGAAGCGCTGGGTAATCCCCGACCCTCCGATGAGTAGTCTTGCGGCGGTGCGAGCCGTCAGAAACTCTCATCATCCCGCAGATAGCGCCACATTCCGGCGGGCAGGGCGCCAAGACGCACCTTGCCGATGCGCACCCGCTTGAGGCCCGTCACCCTGAGGCCGACGAGTTCGCACATGCGCCGGATCTGGCGTTTTCTGCCTTCCCGCAGCGTGAATCGCAGCTGGTCGCGATTTTGCCACGAAACCTGAGCCGCCCGCAGCGCCTTTCCGTCGAGAGCCAGGCCATGGTTGAGCAGGCGCAGGCCTTCATCGCTCAGACGGCCCTCTACCCGCACCAGGTATTCCTTTTCGACCTGGTTGCTGTCGCCCACCAGCCGGCGTGCTACCCGGCCATCCTGCGTCAGCACCAGCAGTCCAGTCGAGTCGATGTCGAGTCGTCCTGCCGGAGCGAGTCCCTGCAGCTGGCTGCGGCTGAACTGGGTCGGCGCATGATCGTCCGGGTCCCGGGTCTGAGGCCGGATCAGCGACAGCGCCGCGGGGTATCCCTTCTCGGGCTGTGCAGAGACATAACCGACCGGTTTGTTCAGCAGGATAGTGACGCTGCGCCGCTGGCTTGCCGTTGCCCGGGAATCAAGTGTGACGCGCTGGTCCGGAAAGACTTTCGTGCCGAGCTCCGTGATCCGTTCCCCGTCCACGTAGACCCAGCCGCGCTCGATATACTGGTCCGCCTCGCGGCGTGAGCACAGGCCCAGTTCAGACATAAGCTTCGAGAGTCTCAGTTTTTCCATCGCGCAGTGTGCCGCCCGCCTAGGGACGCTGATTATCGCGGTTGCCCGCGATGGGCGCCAGTTCGCGGCCATTGCCGGTTGTCGATACCGTGGAAGCGCATCCGCACGCGGTCGCGGCTGTTGTCGTCCTGTCTGTCATCCAGGGTCAGTGAGTCCGGCGGTGGTCGAGCCACACCTCCAGGCCCTGGGTATTGAGTTCAATGTCCATTTCCATCAGTTCCAGCACCCGTGCGCGGTCCAAACGACAACCATGCCGCGCAAGTCGCTCCAGCAGCAGTTGTTGCAGGCCCTCCCGGATAAGGCGGTGCCGGTCGGGTCCGGACCCCGCAGCCTGCAAGGCCAGGGCTGTGAACGCGTCGATGGATTCGTGCAGATCTCCCGCCAGCCGGCCCGGGTTGCCAACCCGCCCGTAGTGGGTCAGGAACATCTGGATCGGGTTCATCCCGATCAGCCGGTCGATCGAGGCGTGCAGGGCCAAGGGGTCGAACTGAACCGGTGTGGTCGTCGGAAACACAAACTCCCCGCGGTCTGTGTCGAATTCACGGTAGGACAGGCCAAACGTGTCGCCGGTAAAGAACGCGCTACTCGCTCTGTCAAACATGCAGATGTGGTGACGCGCATGTCCCGGTGTGTCGAGGAACAACAGCTCCCGCCCGTGGAGGTCCAGCCGCAACCCGTCCGGGGCTTCGATGATCCGCTCGGTCGGAACGGGCACGATCTGGCCGAAGCGGCGCATGGTTTCGTGGGCGCCGTAGACCGCCGTGACACCTGCCAGCAGCTGCGTCGGATCGGACAGGTGACGCGCACCGCGCGGATGCACGACCGCCCTGGCCTGAGGTAGTCGCTGCATGAGTGCACCGGCGCCGCCGGCATGATCCAGGTGCACGTGCGTGAGGATCACATAGTCCACGTCGTGCGGTGCAATGTCCTTCGTCGCCAGTACGGCCATCACTCCATCGACCGAGTGCATGGTGCCGGTGTCCACGATCGCCGCCCGGCCGCGTTCAAAAATCAGGTGAATCGCGACCAGTCCAGGCCGCTCATAGCCGGCATCAATTGCGGTGATGCCGTGCGCGTAATCCGTAATATGACGCCGGTTCATGGTCTGCGGATCCGGGTGGACGGGAGGAGTGATGATAGGGTCCATCTTAACTCGCGCGCACAGGGATCGCGAGGGCGTTGCGCCGTCGCGACTGGACCGCAAGCCGCTGGCGATGGCTGTGTTCTTGTTCAGGCGATACAATCCCTGTCTTTCGGACAACCTACAGGAAGGAGGCGGTCATGGCGCACAAGGCACGGAAGATCGATTATTTCGTGATGAGCATTTCCAACCGGCCCG
Organism: Pseudomonadota bacterium; assembly: GCA_021785515.1. Lineage (GTDB taxonomy): Bacteria > Pseudomonadota > Gammaproteobacteria > Acidiferrobacterales > UBA6901 > JAJYCY01. The sequence goes on from JAJYEX010000005.1 coordinate 97,154, forward strand.
GCAAGGCGGCGGAGGTGCTGCAGGAGCTGCGTGCAGCGCGCGTAAATCTGCTCGGCTTCACCGGGTTCCCGCGTGGTACTCGCAGCCAGATCGATTTCATTCCCGAGGACAGCGCCGCGTTCATGGCGGTTGCCAGGCGCGCCCGGTGGGTGCTGAAGAAAAAGAAAGCTGGATTTCTGGTCCAGGGTGACGACCGTCCGGGTGCGACGGCGGCTCTGCTGTCACGGCTGGCTGATGCGGGCATCAACGTCACGGCGATCGATGCGGTGTGTGCCGGCAAGGGCCGGTACGGAGCATTGCTCTGGGTGGATCAGAAGGATGTCCGCAAGGCGGCCCGGGCCATCGGCGCGTCGTAGGGTTTGTGGACGGCGGCGGATTCTGGCGCCGGGCGCGTCGCGTCGGCTGTGACGGCACTCACGGATTATCTGCTGGCAATCGTTGGGCTGTGGCTCGGACTGCTGCTGTGGCGCTATCGCGTGCGCGGGCAGCGCGCACAGCTTCTTTGGGTCGCGGCGTTTCTGGCCACGGCGGTGGCTGCGGCCGCGGGTGGAGCATTTCATGGATCGGTTGGCGGGCTGGCCGCAGAGGGGCTGCTGTGGAAGGTTGCTGTTTTCTCGGTCGGTGTGGCGGCCTGCTTCATGCTGGCCGCCGCCGGCTTCGGTGCGTGTCACCCAAAACTGCGGACCGTGCTGGTGGTGGTGGCCGTCGCGCAGCTGGCGGTCTACGGCTGGTGGATGTCCGTGCACGATGGCTTCCGTTTTGTGGTAATCGACTATGCTTCGGCCATGGCGGCGGTGCTGCTGCTGTGCTTCGCTGCGTGGGTCAGGAAGGATGACCGTGCGGGTGGTTGGACCGTGTCCGGAATTCTTGTTTCATTCCTGGGGGCAGGAGTGGAAGCAGTCGGTTGGCCGCAGTATGCGCGTTTCAATCATGATGCCCTCTATCATCTGATCCAGATTCTGGCGCTGTGGCTGTTCTATCGTGGCGCGACCCTGGCGCGGGATTGTGCATCGCCGGGCGCCGTCGGTGATCGGCCGCGGGTTTTGGAGTAAACTCGGCAGCTTTTCGAACCCTCGTCCGGAGAAAGTCATGGCGCAGAAACTCAACCGCTACAGCACCCGAATCACCCAGCGGAAATCGCAGGGCGCGTCCCAGGCCATGCTCTACGGTACTGGTATGACCGAGGACGATATGGGCAAGGCCGAAGTGGGGATTGCCAGCGTCTGGTGGGAGGGGAACACCTGCAACATGCACCTCAACGATCTTGCCGCGAAGGTGAAGGAGGGGGTGGCGAGGGCCGGGCTGGTAGGTCTGCGGTTTAACACCATCGGGGTGTCCGACGGCATTTCGATGGGCACCGAGGGTATGAGCTATTCGCTTCAGTCCCGCGAGATCATCGCCGACTCTGTCGAAACAGTCATGGGCGCGCAGTGGTATGACGCCAATATTTCCATACCCGGCTGTGACAAGAACATGCCGGGAGTAATGATGGGCATGGCGCGCATCAACCGGCCGTCGCTCATGATATACGGCGGCACCATCAAGCCCGGACATTCCGACTCCAAAGTGCTCGATATCATTTCGGCATTCCAGAGTTATGGTGAGTTCATCGCCGGCAAGATCGACGAGGCCGCGCGGCAGGACATAGTCCGGCACGCCTGTCCGGGACCAGGGGCCTGTGGCGGCATGTATACAGCCAATACGATGGCCTGCGCTATCGAGGCCCTGGGCATGTCGTTGCCGTACAGTTCCTCGACGCCGGCGGTGGATCCGGCAAAGGCTGAGGAGTGCCTGCTGGCCGGGCCGGCGATCAAAAAGCTGATCGAGATGGATTTGAAGCCGCGCGATATCATGACGCGCGCGGCGTTTGAGAACGCCATGGTCACGGTGATGACGCTTGGAGGGTCCACCAACGCGGTGCTGCATCTGATTGCCATGGCGCGTGCGGTCGATGTGCCGCTCACCATCGACGATTTTCAGTCCGTTAGCGATCGCGTTCCGTTTTTGGCTGATCTCAAGCCCAGCGGCCGATACGTGATGGAGGATCTGCACAAGGTGGGCGGTACGCCGGCGGTACTGAAATTTCTGTTGGAAAACGACATGCTTCACGGCGAATGCATGACTGTCACCGGACGCACCCTGGCCGAGAACCTGCGGGAGGTACCGGGACTGGCCGCGGGCCAGGATGTGATACGTTCGCTCGACCGGCCGCTGAAGCGCAATGGCCACATCCAGATTCTGCGCGGCAACCTTGCGCCCGGCGGGGCCGTGGCCAAGATCACCGGCAAGGAGGGGCTGCGCTTCGAGGGGCCGGCCAGGGTCTTCGATTCGGAGGAGGACATGCTGCAGGCCCTGGAGCAGGGCCGGGTCCTCAAGGGGGACGTGGTCGTGATCCGGTACGAAGGACCCAAGGGCGGTCCCGGGATGCCGGAAATGCTGACCCCGACCTCGGCCATCATGGGTGCCGGGCTGGGGAGCGATGTTGCGCTGATCACTGACGGCCGTTTCTCTGGCGGGTCGCACGGATTTATCATCGGCCACGTGGTTCCGGAAGCGCAGGAGGGCGGACCGATCGCCCTGATCCGGGATGGCGACCGGATCACCATCGATGCCGACACGAATTCGCTGCAGGTGGATGTCGGTGAGACCGAGATGGCTGCACGGCGCCGGGCATGGGTCATGCCGCCGTACAAGGTGCAGCGCGGTACCCTGTACAAGTTCATCAAAACCGTGAGAAATGCATCTGAGGGCTGCGTGACCGACGAGTAGCGCCGCCGATGCGGGTCAGGCGCGGTGTCCGTGGCTGGCGGCGGAGAGGCGCTGCTCAGTGCAGCGATTGTGGCCGCCGCGGCTCGCTATGGCCGTCGTCGTGGCTGAACACCTCGATGCCCTTGATCTGCTTGTAGCCCAGGATGAGCGACAGCTTGTGGATCAGGGTCCTCCAGTTGAGGTCGGTTATGCGTTGCCGCAGCACCTCGTTGAGTTCCCTGCTGTAGGTGTCCCGTTCCTGGTCAAGCTTCGGCAGGGAATGGAAATAATCCAGCGCAAGTACCGCAAACGACAGGGTCAGCAGTTTCACGGGCCAGCCCGGTTGCAGCATTGCATACCAGCTGACGGCGCAGCCCGTCATGGCAACCAGCGCATAGATGCCGTAGCGCGCCGAGTGCGAGCGCGCTCGGCGATTGTCGGCGTGGGCTGCGCGTAGCCGTTGCTCAGCGTCACGGGATTCAATCGTGTGCTGGTAGTGAAGGCCGCGCACTACCGTCAGCAGTCTCAGCAGGCGCTCGCTGTAGTGCCGGTTCTCGATGCCGAATGAATGGATGGCTGCGAGCAGTGACTCCTGAAACTCACGGTTCTGCGGCGAATCGGTGGGTTCTTCAAAGGCATCTGCCGTGTGATTGATCAGCGACCGCAGATCCAGTACTTTTTCCACCGCGATCGGGAAACGCATCGCGCTGATCATTCTGTAGAACGCCGGAAACGTCGCCGCTGTAAGGCTGTATTCGGCCAGATTGTCGGATTTTTCGAATGAACGCCTGATCATCGTTTTTCCCCCCGCTTCCCTGCGTCGAACTGCACGGCAGTATCCGTTGCCGACCTGGATGGCATGTCCATCCAGGAGTTCGTGTAATAGTTATGTTCGTGTGTCACGCCACAGTTACCGGTGGTGCACCTCCCGGTGGCCGCCGGGAATTATAGCAGAATTCGTCATGTGTACTCCAAGGCTGTGGCGCGGTGACTGCAGCTGGCGCGCCGGTTTCCGGCGGCCTCCCGGGTAATGCTTGCTCGGGTCCGACGGACACCGTCCGGAACCCTGCGGTCCGGCAGAACGGTTGTTTCAGTGCTGGTTCTGACCTCCATTTCTTTGGCGGGTTCCTCACCCGCCCTCCGACGCGCCAGGTGGGGCCGGCCGGTCGACCGCAGTCGCCGCGGGTTTTCGGCCATGGATGCTAAAGTGCCGTTTTAAAGGGAGGATTGAGGGGGCGGCAGGTTGAGTACCCTGGCAACCTCGTGGGGCTCTCAGCAGTTGCCTGATATATAGACATATATAGCCAAACGCGCTAGCATTTTCTGCATGAAGCTAAGCGTATGGGCAGAGTTGCAGGGGATCAGTTACAAGACCGCGTGGCGGATGTGGAAGGCCGGCACGCTGCCGGTGCCCGCGGAGCAGATGCCGACTGGAACAGTCGTGGTGCATGCTGAGCGGCGCGGACAAGGTGTTGCGCTTTACGCGCGGGTCTCCAGCGCCGACCAGAAGTCCGATCTCGACCGCCAATTGTCGCGCCTGACCGAGTACGCCGTTGCGCAGAAACTCGCGGTGGTCGACGCCGTCAAGGAGGTTGGTTCGGGCCTGAACGGGCACCGCAAGGGCATGATGCGCCTGCTGCGCAACCCGGGGATTCAGACGATCGTGATCGAGCATCGCGACCGCCTGATGCGCTTTGGCTTCGAGTACGTCGAATCCGCCCTGGCGGCGCAAGGCCGCAAGGTGCTCGTCATCGAGCCGGACGAGATGACCGACGACATCATGCGCGACCTGCACGAGGTGATTGTGTCGATGTGCGCGCGGCTCTATGGCAAGCGATCCGCGAAGAACCGGGCGCAGAAGGCGCTGGACGCGATTCATGAGTGATCGCCCGGTCTTCACTTACCAGACGCGACTGGCGCCGACGCCGGATCAGGCGGCGATGCTGGATGCCTACGCCGTGCTGCATGGCAGAGCCGAGCGCAGCCTGTTTGCCGTGATGCGGCGCGGCGGGGCCATCAACGACCTCAAGCGCGACTTTTTGGCCCGGTTCGGCATCACGGCCCGGCAATTCAACGCCATTCGGGTCGGCCTCGAAGGCAAGATTGCTTCGATCAAGGAACGGCGCCCGCGCTCGATCACGGAGGGAGCGGCGCGGATCCGCAAGGCTGAGAAGGTCATCGCCCGGCTGGAAACCCGCGCGCCGGGCTCGAACAAACTCCACCAGAAGAAGCGTCGGCTAGCAGATCTTCGCGCCCGGCAGGACTCCATGCAGGCGGATCACGCCTCCAACGCGGTGCACCTGTGCTTCGGTTCGCGCCGGCTGTTCCGCGCCCAGTTTGATCTCGAGGCCAACGGTTATACCGACCACGCCGCCTGGAAGGCGGACTGGCAGGCATCCCGCTCCAACCAGTTTTTCGTGCTGGGCAGCGGAGACGAGAGCGCCGGCAACCAGACCTGCCAGGCCGCCGTTGCTGAGGACGGCACGCTCACGCTCCGGCTGCGGCTACCCAATGACCTGGGCAGCGGGCATCTCGAGATCCCCGGCGTGCGCTTCGCCTACGGCCAGGAGGCGGTCATCCGTGCGATCGAAAGTGGCCGACGGATTTCCGCCGTTACGAAGTCCGGCAAGCCCACCGTGAAGCGCGCCGGCGCCGCGATCAGCTACCGCTTCCTGCGTGACGAGAAAGGCTGGCGGCTATTCGCCAGCGTCGAGGCGCAGCCCGTCCCGCAGACCACCAACCGGCATCTGGGCGCGCTCGGCGTCGACACCAACGCCGACCACCTGGCGGTGTCCGAGACCGACCGGTTCGGCAACCTCATCTCGGCCTGGCGGATCGACCTGTCCACCTACGGCAAGACCGCCGACCAGGCCTTGGCCCGGATCGGCGATGCAGGCAAAGCCATCGCCCAGTACGCGAAGACGGCCGGCAAGCCGATCGTGATCGAGAAGTTGGACTTCTGGAAGAAGAAGGCTGAGCTGGAAGCGACGGATCCGGCGCAGGCTCGGATGATCTCATCGTTCGCCTGCAACAAGATCATCGCGGGGATCAAGGCAGCGTGCTTTCGGGCCGGGGTCGAGGTGATCGAGGCCAATCCGGCCTACACCTCGGTGGTCGGGGCGGTTAATCACGCGCAACAGAAAGGTATTTCAATCCACCAGGGCGCGGCCTACGCCATCGCCCGAAGAGGATTGGGCCTGTCCGAACGTCCGACCGTGCGCACAGGTATCGCGCCCACGCGCAACGGCGGCCACGTCACCTTCGCGCTACCTGCAAGGAATCGCGCAAAGCATGTGTGGTCGTTCTGGTCGAGCGTTCGGACGCGGCTCAAAGCGGCGCATGGAGCGCATCATCGGTCGGGTTTCTCGAACGGGAAGCCCGCGCCCCTGGCCCCGGAAACGCGGTCAGCGTGCTCACACCGATCCTTGCCGGCGAAATCCCGGCACGCGAATCGTGATCAACACTGTTCCCCCCGCTGTCAGAATATCTATGGACTCCACCCGGTTTGCAAGGTGCGAAACGCCGATGGGCATGAAGATAAGACTGCACGTATCTATCCGGCCTGTCGGTGAGCGTGAGTAACCGCTCGGGCCATGATGGAATGAGCGAGTTCCGGTCCCCGATTAGTTGTACGACCTCGCGGGCCACTATCCTGGACGGGATCCCCGGAACGCCGGTCTTACCGGTTATGCCATCACTCGTTTCTCACCTCCGCAATCAATGGCGGGTGACACCACTCTTATTGCACTGTCTGACCTAATCTATAGGCCACGGCGGTACGCGCTGTCCGATCCGCTTGATAGACGCGATCGCGAGCAAGGACTGCCCAACTGATGCGGGCTAATTTGTTCGCGAGTGCCACTGCCGCCACATTGGGGCCGCGACGCGTCTGCACGGCAAGGGCCCAAAGTAACAGCCGATCCGTCTTGCCCGGCGCATAGCGCAACGCGCTGCGGGCGCCATGAATGAGCAGCATGCGCAGGTAGGGATTGCCGCGCTTACTCATGCCCATCAACCGTTGTTTTCCTCCACTGCTGTGTTCGTGCGGTGTGAGCCCGAGGCTTGCTGCCATCTGCCGGGCACGGACAAACTGCTTGCCATCATTGACCGCCGCCACGAGCGCAGTCGCTCCGAGCGCACCAATTCCCGGCAGCGCCACGAGCTTCGCGGCGCGCGGGTCACTGGCGCAGGCCTGCTTCACCCGCGCATCGTAGGCGTCGATGCGCTGATCGAGTTCCCGAAGCTGTCCCTGCAGGTCCGCAAGCAGCTCGCAAGCCAGCGTGGACAAGCCGCACGCATTGCGCTCCAGCACGCCCGCCAACCCCTGGCGGGCGTGGGCGGGCCCTGGTCGAAAGACCAGGCCGTATTCGCCACACAGCCCTCGGATCTGGTTGATCAAAGTGGTGCGGGAAGCAACCAGGCGGCTGCGGATACGATGCAGCATCTGAAGATCCTGCTGTGCGGTGGTGTTGATGCTGACAAAGCGCATGTGCGGGCGCGTGAGTGCCTCGCAGATCGCCGCGGCATCGTTGTTATCCGTCTTGTTTCCCTTGACGTAGGGTTTCACATACTGCGCCGGCATCAATTTCGCCGTGTGTCCCTGCTTTTCCAGTTCGCGTGCCCAGTAATGCGCCCCGCCGCAGGCCTCCATGCCGACAAGACAGGGAGTGAGTTTGCCGAAAAAATCCAACATCTTGCCGCGCGAGAGTTTCTTCTGCAGCACGATCTTGCCGTGACAGTCTATGCCATGCACTTGAAAGACGTTTTTCGCAATATCTAACCCGATGGTCGTAACATTCATAGCGGTCCCCTCAATCATCTGGCCGGTGACCCATTCACCGGCGTGGCATCGATACGATGCCGCTGAAGGCGGGTGGAGTCCATTCCATTAGTTGTCGCCTCTTCTGTTAATCCTTGAGGGGGCGAAAGGGAGTCAACCGTGACGCAGTACTCAGTGGAACGTAAGGAATCATTGGTGCGCCGGATGCTCAATTCCCCGGACCTGCCGATCCGGGAATTGTCGAGGCAGACCGGCATTTCCACCTGGACGCTGTATGATTGGCGCAGACAAGCCATGAAGGAGAACCAGGCCGTGTCAGGCAAATCGACACCATCCGGCAAGAAGTCATCGGGTGCCAAGCGCACCGCCGCGCAGAAGCTCGCGGTGGTCACCGAGACCGGCACACTCAACGAAGCGGAGCTTGCCGAGTACTGCCGCGCGAAGGGACTTTATCCCGAGGAAGTGAGAGCCTGGCGGGAGGCGGCCGAAGGCGCGATGAATTCCGCCCTGGTTCCGCAGAAGATGATGCGCGAAGCGAGGGCTGCTGACCACAAACGCATCAAAGAACTCGAACGCGAACTGCATCGAAAAGAAAAGGCGCTGGCCGAAACCGCAGCGCTGCTGACTTTAAGAAAAAAAGCCGCGGCGATATGGGGGGAGGAAGAGGAGCAATGATCAGCACCCCAGATCGCCAGGCGGCCGTGACGCTGATCGAAGAGGCGGTTGAATCCGGCGCCCGCAGGCAGCAGGCCTGCGTCGAGCTTGGGCTCACCGTGCGCACCTTGCAGCGCTGGATGAAGGGCGGTGCGCTGCGCTCCGACGGCAGGCCCACCGCCCGCCGGCCCGTGCCCGCGAACAAGCTATCCGAGGCCGAGCGCACGCAGGTGCTTAAGGTGGTGAACGCGCCGCGCTTTGCCTCACTCCCGCCCACCCAGATCGTGCCGAAGCTCGCCGATGAAGGGACCTATCTCGCTTCGGAATCGAGCTTCTACCGTATCCTTCGGCAAGCCGATCAACTGAAGCACGGGGGACAGTCGAAAGCACCGGACTGCCGTCCCGTGCCGCGCCAGTGTGCCAAGGCGCCCAATGAGCTCTGGAGTTGGGATATCTCCTATTTGCCGGGCCCGGTCCAGGGGATCTACTTCTTCCTCTATCTCGTGCTTGATGTCTATTCGAGGAAGATCATCGCCCATGAGGTGCATGAGCTCGAATGCAGCGGGCTCGCCGCCCGCCTGATCGAACAGGCCTGTGCGCGTGAGCGCATCACGGATCTGCTCGTGCTGCACCAGGACAACGGCAGCCCCATGAAGGCCTCGACCTTCGTGGCCAAGCTCGATCAACTCGGCATCCGCCGCTCTTACAGCCGCCCGGGGGTATCCGATGACAACGCTTACTCCGAGAGCCTATTCCGGACGTGCAAGTACCGCCCCGAGTATCCGGGTGCGTTCAAAACCATCGAGGAAGCACGGGCCTGGATGCTTCGATTCGTGCGCTGGTACAACGAAGAACACAAGCACCGAAGCTTAAAGTTCGTGAGCCCCGCTGAGCGTCATCGTGGCGACGATGCCGTCATCTTCCAACGGCGCATCACTGTCTACGAGCAGGCTCGATCGAAGCATCCCGAGCGCTGGAGTGGCAACATCCGCAACTGGTCGCTGCCCAACGAAGTGTGGCTCAACCGTCCGGCGCAAGATGCCGGATTAGCCACACAACGCGCGGCGGCGTGAAAAGTTCAGGCGACAACTACCTTGACAGCCGCCGGTTCGGATCACGTCTTGGAGAACGTTCCATGGTGATTGGAATGCTTGTCCATGGATTTAGGAACGGTTCGGACAGAACGACCAATCCATGCGCTGAATGGTGCGGTCCGAACGTCTCAGTTTACCGCGTCTGGAGTATAGTTTTAATCCGAGGGCGGCGCGCGGTCCTCGATACCGCAGGTGCCGGCCAGGATGGTCACGACGCATCTACCCCCTTGGGGCATGGATGAGCCACGCGACCAGCGTTGGAGGCGGAGTGGAGAGGTGAGCATGGACAGAAAAATCACACGAGGCGGTTTGCCGACCACCACACTGAGCGATGCAGTATGGCTGGGACGGGCGCTACCGCAGACATCGGAGCAGGCTTGGCCTCCAAGGCCGCCGGTCCGGGACCACAGCAAGGATCCGCATCTGCGCACCAGCCTGCGCGCCGAACTGCCTTATGAAGCGGTGATCAATTACGGCATCACGTACTCGGGCGCATGGCGGGTCCGGAACATGAGCATGAGCGGCGTGTTCGTGGAAATGGATGTTGGCGACCTGCAGGAGGGGGCGGTCGTGGAGTTCGTGCTCAGGTATCATTACCGGGGCGAGGCACTGGAGCATCGGTTGCCCGCCACCGCAACGCGCATCCAGCCAAACGGTGTTGCGTTGAAATTCGGTCGCTATGACGACGAAACCTACACCCAGCTCATAAATCTGCTGTACGCACGCTAGCGCACCCGCGCGTTTCCTGCACACCACCAGCCTGTTGGCCACCCGGAATGCGGACGGCCACAGGGCGTAAGCCTTTGCCTGTCCACAAACCAGTGGCGAACTGGGTCCGATCCCGATCAGATATGGGAGATGAGCCGGGCCTGTGGCAGGAAGCCCCGGAGCGCATCGAATATCTCGTTGCGGATGCCGGTAATGGGCTTCACCGAGACGAACAGCAGATTAAGCCGGACATTGAGTTCGGCGAAAGCAACGGCATGGGAATAGTATCCGCACACCGCCTGGATCTGGGCAATGGCCCTTTGCAGGAGGTGCTGCGGCAGATCCCGCAGTCCGGGAAGCAGAACCATGACGTCCGCGAGGGGGCCGCCGTCGGCATCGCGCTCAGGCACCCGCTTCCGCAGTGGTTCTGCAGGGAGAATGTTGCGATGTACCGTAAGTTCGGCCATATCCGTTGATCTCGCCGGCTGGTCGCGGTAGATTGATGTCCTAGGGAAGATCATACGCCACTTGCGGAGCGGGGTCAGCTTCGGCTTGACACGAGGTCGGGATTGCCGGCGCGCTTGTCGGAGCCCGGCGGGTGGCATTCAAAAGAATGTGGACTGGTGGAGTTGTCGGGGATCAGTAGAGGGGGACTACCGTGCCATTCAAGCAACGCGCGACTGAGCGCCGTGCCGTCGCGCTCGATGTCTATATCACACACAGGCTCGAATATTCCGCACGCTGGAAGACCAAGAATCTCAGCCTGCACGGAGCGCTGATCGATATGGCGCACGACGACCTCTTGCCGGACTGTGTGGTCGAGGCTGTTCTGTCGCTCAAGTCGAGGACTGGTGAAGAGCGACACCATATTGCGGCTCGCATCGTGCGTGCGGACAAGGATGGTGTAGCGCTGCGCTTCGGCGGGTATGGGAATCAGACCTACACCGCGCTCGCGAAGCTGCTCTATGTGAACGGGAACGAGCCGCCGATCGTTGCCGGTGAGCTGATGCCGCCGCAAAATCACCTGACGCCGCTGCAGTAGCGTGTGGTGCAGTGGCGTTCGCGCCGGAGACGCTGGCAGTGTGACCTACTTGGCAGCCGCCAGATTTGTACGACCTGCCGTCGCCCGCTTCCGGATCCGGGAAAGGCCTGCTGACGCCCGGGGAAGACGGCAATGACCCAGGACAGGCGGTTCGCCGCCCGCAGGCTAGTGCGCGTCGACGTGATCATCAACCATGATTTCGAGGCCGGGCTCTGGAAGACGCGGAACCTGAGTCTGGACGGCGCCTTGGTCGAGATGCCGCCGGAGACCCTTCCGCTGCGGGCTGAGGTCGAAGCCATATTGGCGCTTCCTGACCGGGGCCAGCTTGAACATTACCATGTTGCCGCCCGGGTGGTGCGCACCGAGGTGGCGGGTGTGGCTCTGGCGTTCCGGGACTACGGCATCGCCGCCTACACCAGACTCGCTGAGTTGCTGCAAGAGGAATAATCAACCGCACGGTACGGCCGTGTGTTCTTAAACCCATGACCTTGTGCATTTCGCAACGTTAAGGGTCCAAAACCGGGAATCGTAACTGATTCACCGCGGCTCAGGAGGCCCCTGACCGGTCTCGCTGGGCGATGGCCAGACCGGTTCCGCAAGTTTATGGGCGCAAGAAACCGCAAAGTTATGATTCAAGACACGCCGCGGGGCAGCACAAGTAGCATTGACATATCGAATAAAATCGATATACTATCCAACTATGGATCAGGTTGCGATCTTCAAGGCGCTGGCTAATGAGTCGCGGCTCAAGATCCTTCAGTGGATGAAGGATCCGGAGAGACATTTTGGTGCCGCTCCGAACGGACGTCCGCGCGGCAAGGCGGTATGTGTCGGAGAAATCCAGGCAAAGCTGGGGTTGTCCCAGTCGACGGTGTCGCACTTCCTGGCCCTGCTGTTGCAAGCGGAGTTGCTGGTGGCAAAGCGCGAGGGGCAGTGGACGTTTTACGAACGCAATGAATCCACGATCCACGCCCTCGAAAAATTCCTGAAGAATGAGATATAGCCGGGATTGTTCCGGTTGGGTGTCGTTTGATCCAATATATCTATATTGCTAGATATATGAAAACACAGAAATATCGATTAAGGAGAAGCCGATGAGTGAGCAGCCGTTGTTGACCCCCGTAAAGCTGGGCCGGTACCAGCTCAAGAACCGCATCGTGGTTGCACCCATGACACGTTCCCGTGCCGATAACCCGGACAAGGCGCCTATGGAACTGCACGCGCAGTATTACGCGCAGCGTGCGTCAGCTGGCCTGATTATCACGGAAGGCAGCCAGATCTCGCCGCAAGGGGTCGGTTATGTCCATACGCCGGGGATTCACACCCCCGCGCAGATCGCTGGCTGGCGCAAGGTGAGCGAGGCGGTGCACGCCAAGAACGGACGGATCTTCCTGCAGCTGTGGCATGTGGGGTATGTATCACATCCGGATTTCCATGAAGGGGCGCTGCCGGTTGCGCCATCGGCCATCAATCCGCATACCCAGTCGTATACGCCCAGTGGCATGAAGGACACCGTCACGGCGCACGCGCTTGAGCTCCATGAAATAAGCCAGATCGTCCGGGACTACGTGCAGGCCGCACGCAATGCGATTGCGGCCGGTCTCGACGGGGTCGAGATCCACGCGGCGAACGGCTATCTCATCGAGCAGTTTCTGCGTGACGGCACCAATCGGCGCACGGACCAGTACGGCGGCAGCATAGCCAACCGGTCGCGTTTTCTGTTCGAAGTGGTGGAAGCCGTGGTTGGTGCGGTCGGTGCAGACCGCGTCGGTGTGCGGCTGTCTCCGGCCAACATCTGGAACGTACCTGCGGATTCCGACACCAGGTCGCTTTATGATTACGTGGTCAGTACGCTATCCGGATCCGGTCTGGCCTACCTGCACCTGCGGGAGCCGCAGGGGGATGTGTCCGCCATTCCAAACATGGTTACCAACGTGACCGAGCACTACCGCGGGATATACCGGGGCACGCTCATGACGAACACGGGATTTGACCGCGAGCGGGCCAATGAGTTTGTGCGCAAGGGTTACGCTGACCTGGTGGCCTTCGGCACCCTGTTCATTGCAAACCCCGATCTCCCGGAACGCTTCCGTCGGGGGGCCCCGCTCAACCAGGCAGACCCGCAGACCTTTTACCAGGGCGGGCCAAAGGGCTACATTGATTATCCGGAACTGTCTGTCTGACGCGCCCTGTTAAGGCGGGACCAAGCAAGGAACAAGTCAAGGAGGAAGTCATGCAAGATGTGACAAATCTGGCTGGACGTGTGCTCATGGTGGCGATTTTCCTGTGGGGTGGTATCGGGAAAGTCAGCGCCTATGCCGGCTTTGAGCAGTACATGACACATCTCGGGCTCGCGACCTGGCTTACACCGCTTGTGATTCTGCTGGAGTTGGGCGGCGGCCTGGCAGTGCTGCTCGGTTTCTATACCCGTGTAATGGCCCTGGCCCTGGCCGCGTTCTGTGTCGCGACCGCGGCGCTGGTGCATTATCATCCCGGGGAGCCGATGCAGATGATCAATTTCATGAAAAACCTTAGCATGACTGGCGGGTTTCTGGTGCTGGCGGCATATGGTGCCGGCAGACTGAGTCTGGATCAGCGGCTTGGGCTCAGGTTGCGGTAGATCAGACGGCCGCGATCACGCGGCCGGATACCGCGCCAGATGGGTAGGCAGTGACGCTGGGCATCTGACGGGAAGGACGCCTACGTAACTGCTGTCGATGCCGTAGCGGGTGGTACGGAGGGGCCGGTGGCAGGCAGTGAACCTGTTGCGGTGGTTGCGGGAGTGGGGCCGGGCCTCGGGGCGGCCTTGTGCCGCAAGCTGGTCCGGGCAGGTTACGCTGTGGTTGCGCTGGCCCGTACCGACGCGTGTACGCAGACCCTGGCGCCGGAGTTGCGGCAGGCTGGCGGTACGTTCATGTCTGTACAGTGCGATGTGGGCGATACGGAAGCTGTAGATGCAGCCTTTGCGCATATTGAGCGCGAAGCCGGTATGGTGTCCGTCTATATCCACAACGCCAGCCAGCTGGTCGCGATGCCGTCGCTCGAACTCACGGCGGCTGCGTTCACCGGCGCGTGGCGTGTCACCTGTCTGGGTGCGCTGCTGTGTGCACAGAAAGTCATACCGGGAATGCTGCGGCAGGGACGTGGGACCATCCTGTTTACCGGCGCGACGGGCGCACTGCGCGGGGGGGCCGGTTACGCTGCCTTTGCCTCCGCAAAATTTGCGCTCCGTGGTCTGGCCCAGTCCCTGGCCAGGGAATTCGGGCCGCGGGGAATACATGTGGCGCACGTGGTCATAGATGGACTGATCTGGTCCGGGCAGGTCCGTCGCGGGTTTGTGCGCGAGCAATGTCTGTTGCCCGAGGCGATCGCCGACTGCTACCTTCAGCTGGTCAATCAGGACCGTTCGGCTTGGACCCAGGAGCTCGACCTCAGGCCGGACGTGGAGAAGTTCTGACCGCCGGCACCCGACCGGTTAGATGCGGATGCCAGGAATGGAGCGCGGAATTTGCCTGCGACCGGCGGGGTAATCTCATGTTCAAATCCGGCAAGATGGTCCTATGGAGCGGGAGGTTTTTCCCCAAATACATAGAAAGTCGTCATGTCATTCCAGATGCCCTGATCGGTATTTGACCGTTCCAGTTCCTGTTGGTAATCGGCTTCAGCGCTAACCATCTGCTCAGGGGTCAAGCCCGCAAGGGGATGGGGATACTGACCTGGTGCAGGGGAACGGAGACTTGCCCAAGCCTGTTTTGCTTTTTCCAGGCTGATATAGTTGCCGTCCTTGTCAACGATGATCTCTATGTTCCGGAAGCCTGCCCGCTCCAGGAGTTGGAAGCATTTTTCGACAGAGCCGGCAGGTTTGCTCATCAGGTATGAGACGCCGTATTTAAGCAGAACCCTTTGCGCTGTCAGCCCGGTCACAAATGCGTTTTCGGAAAAGGCGTGGAAACCGATCCGTCCTCTGGATTTAAGGCGGGTTTTCCAGTGAGTCAGGGCCGAATGCAAGTCCGTCATCCAGATGAACGCTGACCCGCACAGGATCAAGTCGAAACTGTCCGCAGGAAATCGCAGCGCCTCACCGTCACCTATTTCGAAGCGGATATTCTCTATTGGCGCATCGGGAATTTTCGTTCTTGCCACATCAATCATGCCCTCGGATATGTCGATCCCGACCAACGACCCGTCAGGTCCCAGATGCGAGGCTGCGCACATCGCGACGATTCCGGTCCCCGTGGCGACATCCAGTACATGGGCATCAGCACCGATTTTTGCGTATTCAACCAGCTTTTGCGCTATCCGTGCATGCCAGGCGCTATTGTCATAGGAGCGGCTGCGCCGGGAATAATAGTCGGCAATTTCTTCCTTGTATGTTCGGGTGTTGTTAATCATTACTGCGGACATGGCGGGCTTTTGCGGGCGCAATGAGCATTGACGGAATATCCGGGGATCACTGATCGCACTGCATCAACACCTGGTGCCGGACATCAAAGTGCAAATGGCAACCGGCAGATTGGCGTCTTCAGCAGCAGGCTGCGAATACCCTTCGCCTATTGCCGAACCTGAATGCGGTTGACTACGTCCCGAACGCCAAGCAGATACCAGGTGTCCAGCTCCGCCATCTTGCGTTCCTCCGCCGTGACCACAAAGCCGTGCAGCGTTACGACACCCTCGCGGGAATCGGCCCGTATCTGGTCGGCGTGGACCAGGGGGTCTTTTTCCAGCACGAGTCGCAACGCATCAAGAATCTCGTGGTCGTGGTCGCTTTCCGCGGGGGTCACGCGCAGTTCATTGGAGACGTCGCGACAGCCGGGTGTCCACCAGGCGAGTACGCCCGCGAGCCGCTGGTGGGAAAGGCTGCCGACCGTACCGCTGAGGGTCACTATGCCGTCCTGCACCTCCAGCGTGATCGACCCCTGTGTCTGTGCCCCGAGATCACGCAAA
Organism: Pseudomonadota bacterium; assembly: GCA_021785515.1. Taxonomy (GTDB): domain Bacteria; phylum Pseudomonadota; class Gammaproteobacteria; order Acidiferrobacterales; family UBA6901; genus JAJYCY01. The sequence goes on from JAJYEX010000005.1 coordinate 113,124, forward strand.
ACGACCACTTCACCTTTCGTTCTGGCGTGAATGGCGTAGTACAGGAACGCGCCCTCGGTGAGCAGGAAGCGCGCCAGCGCGTCGCGCACGGCGCCGTCGCCCTTGCGTTCCCCGGGCGTGATCCGCAGCCGGTCCACGGTCTCGTGGATACCGTTGAGCGATCTCACCTGTTCCAGGGCCACGCGCTTGACGGCAATATTGTCGACTTCCCCCTCGACCATGAGCGCGCCGTCACAGATCGCCAGATGTATGGCGTTGTGATGAGTTCTGATGCGGGGTTCGTGCTCAAGCGCTGTGCGGACTTCCCTAAGAATTGTATCGTTGACTGTCATGGCTGCCCTCCGGTTACGATGTCTGTTGCTGGGAAGACCATTGGCCTGGGCACCTGTTTGCGGGCGGGGTCGGTGTCGGCAGCTGTCAGTTTCCATGTTAAGACTGCGTGTCGGGCGGCACAAGATCTTTTGCAATAAGCCGTGCGGGACATGGGTGTTGTCCTGCCGTCGCGGTTTACCGCGACCCTGGGGAACCGCCGCCCGTTGTGCCGGTCTCAGCAGGGGGATGGCATTCATAGGGCGTGTATATCCTGCCCGGCCCTGATCTGTTCGGGTCGTGCCGGACTGAACGTCATGCCGGGTCAGCAGTGTATGGCGGCATGCAAACGATGCATGCTATGTTAGCCCACGGCACAGGCCAGGGAGCTCAATGCAGGTGGACAGCCTGCTTTGGTCCATCCGCAATTGCGGGTCAGCCGACAACCATCATATTTTTATCGATTTCCGGGAAGAGTAATCGTGATCAGGCAAGCAAGAAGGTGCAAGGCCCGAGGCCTTAGCTCGATGTTGTTGTTCTGTGTCCGGCATGCCCGAATAATCGGCGTGTGGCTGGCGTTTTTTGCCGTAACTTGCGGAACGGCAGTTGCTTCCAGCACTACCGTGTTTGGCCATTCGGTTTTGCGTGCGACCCTGGCAAACGGGCTGCGTGTCGTCATTGTGCGCAACACCCTTGCGCCGGTTGTGACCACTGAACTCAACTACCTGGTAGGGTCAAACGAAGCTCCATCCGGATTTCCGGGAATGGCTCATGCGCAGGAGCATATGATGTTTCGCGGGAGTCCCGGCCTATCCGCCGGGCAGCTGGCCGATATCATCGCGGAGATGGGAGGGTCGTTTGACGCCGATACCCAGCAGACCGTAACCCAGTTCTATTTTACGATTCCCGCCCAGGACCTGGACGTAGCGCTGCACATTGAATCGATCCGGATGCGCGCTGTACTCGACTCCGAACCGCTGTGGACGCAGGAGCGCGGCGCGATCGAGCAGGAGGTGGAGCAGGATCTTTCCAGTCCGCTATATGTGCTCTATACCAAGCTGCTTCGTACCATGTTTCATGGCACCCCCTATGCTCATGACGCGCTCGGCACGCGCGCTTCCTTCAACCGGACGACGGGAGCAATGCTGCAGAAGTTTCACCGCACCTGGTATGCACCCAACAACGCGATACTTGTCATATGCGGTGACGTCCGTCCGCACCAGGCGCTGCGCCAGGTGGAACGGTACTTCGGCGGGATACCGGCACGGAAGCTTCCCTCGCGCCCTGCCATTGCATTGCAACCGTTCAAGTCCACGGTGATCAAGATGCCGACGGACCAGCCCTACGGCCTGGCGGTCATCGCATACCGTGTGCCGGGCCTGAGGCACCGTGACTTTGCAGCGATACAGATTCTGGCGGACGTGCTGAACAACCGTAGAGGCACGCTCTACGCCATGGTGCCGCGCGGTCAGGCCCTCGACACCGGTTTCGCCCTCGACCAGTTGCCGCATGCCGGGATAGCCTATGCGGTCGCCGTGTTTCCCAAGGGCAAGCACGGAATGCCGCTGGTGAGCAAGATGCGGCATATCCTTGCGGCCGATCTCAAGCGCGGCTTTCCGGCGGATCTGGTTAGTGCGGCGAAGCGGCGCGAACTGGCATCTGCGGAGCTCGAGAAAAATTCCGTTCCCGGTCTTGCCGACACTTGGTCGGAGACGCTGGCGGTCGAGGACCGGCAGTCCCCGGACGATGATCTGCGGGCGATTTCACGTGTTACGGTTGCCGATGTCGACCGGGTAGCACGCCGTTATCTCGCCGCTCCCAGTACCGTGGTCGCGGTGCTCACGCCGACGGCCTCTGGCAAACCCGTGGCCGCAAAGGGTTTCGGTGGCAAGGAGTCATTCACCCCAACCCAGACCCGGGCCGTGGTGCTTCCAGTTTGGGCGCGGCGCAGCCTGCGCCGGCTGGTCGTGCCCAAATCGGTTGTGCATCCGGTCGATACGCGCCTGCCCAACGGGATCCGGCTGATCATTCAGCCGGAAACGGTGAGTGATACCGTGAGCGTGTTCGGGTACGTGCGCCACAATCCGGCGCTCGAAACGCCAACCGGCCAGGAAGGGGTGAATGAGGTGCTCGGCCAGCTTTTCCGGTATGGCACCACCACGCTCGACCGGGTGGCGTTCCAGAAAGCTCTGGACGACATTGCCGCGAGCGAATCCGCGGGAACGAGCTTCTCACTGAGCGTACCGGCATCCCATTTTGACAGGGGCGTTGAACTGCTTGCCGACAACGAACTACACCCGGCATTGCCGGCAAAGGCGTTTGCGGTTGTGCGGCGCCAGTCGGCTGCCAATACTGCCGGCCTGCTGCAGAGTCCCGACTATCTGACGGGCCGCGCCCTTCTTGCCGCGCTTAATCCGCCGCGCGACCCGGCGCTGCGTCAGGCGACCCCGGCGTCGATTTCGTCGCTAAGCCTTGCGGACGTCAAGGACTACTACCGTCATGTATTCCGGCCGGATCTCACGACCATCGTTGTGATAGGAAAGATTTCGCCGGTTGCGGCGCGCCGGACGATCGAGAAGTACTTTGGAGGATGGCGTGCCCATGGGCCGCGGCCACGTACACTTCTGCCGCCGGTACCGCTTAACAAGCCGTCGGTGACGAACGTGCCGGACTCGAGCCGGATGCAGGACAATGTCACGCTGGCGGTCAATCTCGGGCTGACACGTTCCAATCCGGATTACTACGCCCTGCAGCTGGGCAACCACGTGCTCGGCGGGGCGTTTTACGCCACCCGTCTTTACCATGATCTTCGCGAGGAGAGGGGATTGGTCTATTACGTCGGGTCTACTTTCGATGTTCGGCAGACGCGGTCGGTGTATTCCGTCAACTACGGCTGCAACCCGAAGAATGTGTCGCGGGCGCGGGCCATCATAGTGAGGGACCTGCGCGCCATGCAACACACGCCGGTCACTGCCGCCGAACTAAGACGTGCCAAGGCGTTGTTGCTGCGCGAGATCCCGTTATCGGAATCGAGCGTTAGCCAGATTGCCAGCGGGCTGCTGGACCGTGCGCGCCTGCATCTGCCGTTGGATGAACCCAGCGTCGCCGCCCGCAAGTACCTGAAGCTGACGGCGGCGGACGTGCAGGCGGCCTACGCGCACTGGCTGAAGCCTTCTCACTTGGTGCAGGTGACGGAAGGGCCGACCCCGCACTGACACCCGGCTTCGGGTCGCGGTTTGGCCGGCGGACTCGATATGCCCCCTCAAAACGTGATTCGCTCACGAAAAGGAGGCGTCGAGGAAGGTTGCTTCCTCGACGGTGAGTTGCGGGTCAGTGTCGACCTGGCCGGGTGCTGTAATGAGGCCGTGCGCCACGCGGTTCGCCGGCTCTACCAGCAGGGCCGGCTGCCCATCGACCGACAGTACGCGGAAGCAGAAGATCTGCAAGTGGTCCCGATCCGAGGCGACCAGCTCAAATCCAGGCGGTAACGCCGGCATGAGCACGACGAGCCGCGGTGTCAGCGGTGCCTCCATCTGGCACAGTGACGGATACAGTCGCCGCAGCCACGGGGTCCCGGCCCGGGTTTCCTGCCATGCCGCAAGCCCTGTCAGAAAGGCCTCGATGCCATCTTCAGCATCAAAACTTATCAGTGTCAGCCGGCCGGTGCTGTCGAGCGCCAGGATCGGTGATCCAGGGCATGACAGTTCGGCATCCAAAACGGAAGCCGGGCCGAGAAACGACTCCAGCGATGCCGCGAAGAGCGCCCGCAAGGCGGATCGGGAGGGGGTCGGTTCGTTGCGTATGTCGAGCGTCACGTCAGCGTGCTCGTGCCGGAGGGTTTCTGGGGCTATCGGGAGCATCGACCCGGGCGGCATCCGGGCTATCCCCGAGGTAACCTTCACGACGGAGCGTGTCGACGATGTTTCGGAGCGACGTGTTGGACAGTCCCGCAGTCCGGTCAGCCTGCTCTGTGTCCGATTCCGATGTGATCACCGCGCCAATAGGGGTCAATGAGCGTCCCAGAAAACGCATGGCGGCAGCAGCCAGACGCTCAAAATAGCGTCGGGCGTCTTCGTCGCCCGACGCCCCCACCACAATCGTGCCGATACGAGCGGAAACGCCGGCAGCCGTAAGATGCTTGATGCGCAGATAGCCACGCTTCAGGGCGGCAAGCGAAGCGCCGGTCGCAACGACGATATGGTCGTATTCGCGCAGGTGCGGGTCCCGCGGATCGGTGACCGGTATCAGGCAGACACGCGGCGGTCGCTTGGCGCCACCGATCTCCTCGCGCAGATGCTGGCGCAGGACTGTCGGAGAGTCCAGTTGACTGCGCAGGGATGAGGAGCGCGGATCGGCGCTGCGCAGGCTCGAATCCACATGCAGCACAAGCGCGGTCAGGCCCTGAGCATGCAGGGCCCGCGCCAGAGCATAGACGAGGGCCTGCGTGAGATCCGAGTCCACCAGCACGGGAAGCAGCTGGGTTTCCGGCAGCGCCTTGCTCTTCTCCGCCTGGCCCGGATCCGGGTCACTTAGAAAGTACTGGCTTATGCCGACCAGGCGCTCGCGCGTACCTGTGATCTTGCCACCACGGGTTGCGGTCATTACAGCTCCAAGAGCTCCACGGGTTCTTGCACACGCAGCAACGAGTTGTGACCGCCGACATGGTTCGGAATCCGGGCCGGATTGACCGGGTCATCCTGCCAGCGGCCATCGAGGACGAGGCGGTACTGGTACAGGCCGGGAGGAACGAGCAGGATCTTTTCGACGTCACTTCCCACGATCCTGGTCTCGACGTTCTGGTCCGGAACCCAGTCATTGAAGTCGCCGGCAACCTGGATGTTTCTGCCGGCAAGGCCCGGAAAGTGTAGCACTGTGCGTTGTGGCCGCGCGCGACCCGCCGCTCGCGCGGGGATTTTCGGGCTGGTCAGGGATTGCGCCGCGTTGGCGGCGGATGCGGCGACGTCGTCAGGCCGGTGTGTGCCTTCGCGCCGCCGTTCAGCAAGTCCTGCAAGAACCTCATCGGCAAGGCGGTTATATTCGATAGTGGCTACGCAGGATGGGTCGTATTCCACGATCGGGCGTCCATCGCACACCGCTTCTTTCAGTCGCACCGTGTAGTGGACCATCAGTGGCGTGACCTCATCGGCAAACCGTTCCCAGATCTGGCGCAGCAGCTTGCGCGACAGCCGCGTGCGGTCATCGACGAGTGTAGGCAGGATGCGCATCGGAATGTCGAGCCCGTATTTTTCGCGCAGCAAAGAGATCGTTTCGCGCAGACGCTCGATGCCGTCAACCGCGAACAGGCTCAGCTCCATGGGTATCAGCACCTGGTCGGCGGCACGCAGTGCATTGATTGACAGGAAGCCGAGTGTTGGCGGGCAGTCGATGACAACGTAGTCGTAGCGGTGACGGAAGCGCGCCAGGTGCATTGTAAGCTGACGTTCCCGCTCGCTGTTGTCCGGCAGACTATGTTCGGCGGCGGCCAGCGAGATGGTGGCTGGAACGACGTCCACCCCCTCGACCACCTGCGGCAGGATGACTTCGCCGAGTGACGCTTCCCCGGCGAAGACCTCGTAGAGCCCGGGGATGTCTTCGCAACGCATCCCGAGCCCGAGACACGCATGTCCCTGGGGATCCATGTCAACAAGCAGAACGCGCTGGCCCTTGTGGCCGAGACAAGCTGCAAGATTGATGGCTGTCGTGGTCTTGCCACAGCCGCCCTTCTGGTTGGCAATCGCAATCACAGTCATGTGGTCACCTCACTGCGGCGCCGGTTCCTGAAAGGACCGGCTGTTTACGTTGCACCCGGCCTACCCGCTGCGCCGGCTTCCCGCCGGCCGGGCATTGTCATCGCTGCTGCTGTCCGGACTCGCTGCGCTTGCCCCTGCCTGCGGGACCGGACCGGCAAATAGTTCTCCCTGGCGCGGCATCGGCTCAGCGCTGTCGAAGCCGAGACGTACCAGTTGGCGCTGCAGTTCCGCAAGAGGCAGAATCCATTCCTGGCCGGTCATGGCCTCGAAGGCAATGCCATCGCGGAATACGAGAACTACCTCGCCGGTAGCGATGATAGAGAGCTCGGCGAGCGGCTGTTTAAGCGTTGGGAGAAGCTGCTGCAGAGAGCCGATGCTTCGGCGGATGTGCTGAAGGGAAATGCCGGCATCAAGCAGCTGTCTGGCGGCGCGCAGGGCGACCAGATCGGTGAAGCTGTACCGCGCGTGTCCGCCCCGCGTGCGGTGGGACGGCGTGACAAGCCCAGTCTTGCGCCAGTAATGGAGCTGACGATGGGTCAGTCCTGTAACGACGCTCACCTGCCTGCTTGTGAACCCCAAATCGGGTCTGGGCACCCCACCTCCAAGGATACGGATCGCGCCAAGGTTAGGGGAGATATTGCGCAAAAGTCAAGAAAAAGTGACAAAAAATGACATGATTGTCACGTTTGCTGCCGGTTGCACGGCATCATGTAGGGTCGGTGTTGTGCACACAGAAAGGGGGTAGGGTGGCGAGTCTGGTCACCCGCTCCCTCTGCTGATCTGGGGCGGCAGCTGGCCGGAACCGCAGGACCCTGTCGGGGGTCGTAACATTTCAGTTTCCCGGAGATGAGAGAGGCACGAAGGATGATCGAATTGTTTACTGCAGCTACTCCCAACGGTTACAAGGTATCCATTGCGCTGGAAGAGATGGGGCTGGCATATACGGTGCGGGCCATCGATCTTGGCCGCAAGGAGCAGAAGGAACCCTGGTATCTTGAAATCAACCCGAACGGGCGTATCCCGGCGATTGTCGATCACGATGAAGGTGATTTCGGGGTGTTCGAGTCGGGCGCCATCCTGATCTATCTCGCGGAAAAGACGGGCCGGTTTCTGGCGACCGACGCTCGCGGACGCTCGCGCGTGCTGCAGTGGCTCATGTTTCAGATGGGGGGCATCGGTCCGATGCAAGGGCAGGCCAACGTGTTCTATCGCTATGCGCCGGAGAAGATTCCTTATGCGATAGATCGCTACCAGAAGGAGACCTTGCGTCTGTACGGGGTGCTGGAACGTCAGCTCGAGGGGCGCGAGTACCTGGTCGATGAGGCATCAATCGCGGACTTTGCGACCTATCCCTGGGTGCGTGGTTATGAATGGTCGGGCTTGTCGATCGAAGATCTTCCCAATGTTCGCAGATGGCTGGACACCATGTCGGCGCGGGCAGGAGTGCGCAAGGGTCTGGCTGTGCCCGCCAAGACCGAACGTGTTACGGTTGCGGCCCAGGACCAGGCGATACAGGCGGGTCGCAACCTATTGTAGTACGGTTGCCGCTTGCGTCCGCCATCAGACGGCGTTGGCCTGCCGCGCCCTGGAAAGCGGTTTGTCCGAACTCAGCATCTGTTCGCTTTCGAAGCGGTAATTCATCTTGATGCCAGGCGGACTCAGACGGTCTTGCTGCGGCTGGTCAGGAAGAGCACGCAAAACATCACGATTCCAGATGCCGGGCATCCTTCGTACCAAGAAGATCGAGGTGGGGTCGTGAACCTATATATAATTTGATATATATGACAAAGGGCAGGCCGATGCCGATTGGTGGCAATGCCAGCGTCTGTCGCAATGGGCCGATCAGGGAAAGGTACTTCGCGAAGCAACGGGAATTAGAGTCGTCAGGTGCGGTCGGCGTGCCAGACTGGAAGTAGGGTGGCTGGGTCTGTCAGGATGTCGCTGCCCGTACCCGGTACGCTGTTTCCCGGATGCGGCCCCCCAGTGCATCGTTGCCATGATTTTCGCGCGGCGCACTGGGTTTTGCCGGTGCCCGGCATGGTTGCGGTATTTTTGACTGCGGAGCCAGGTTTTCATGGATGCCCCGGACCTAGAAGTCCTACGCAGCGTAGTGGCCTGGAGTGAGCAGGGTCAGGACGTATGGCTCGTGACTGTGACTGCCGCCTGGGGATCATCCCCGCGTCCCGCCGGTTCGATGCTGGCCCTGCGGGTCGATGGCGGTTTCGTGGGGTCGGTATCCGGCGGATGCGTAGAGGAGGATCTGGCACAGCGGCTGGGGGGGCCGGCAAGCAAGGCGGGACTGCCGGAGATTTTGCGCTACGGTGTCACTGCCGAGGAGGCAAGGCAGTTCGGTCTGCCCTGCGGCGGGTGTCTGGAGTTGGTAGCGGAGCGCGTGGTTTCCCGTGAACAGTTCCGGGCGATCCTCCAGTCCCTCGAGACGCGCACGCCGATCGCACGAAAGCTGTGTATGGCAACCGGCGAGGCAAGCCTGCACCCGGTGACGGGCCAAAGGGACTTCCGCTGGGACGGCCGGGACATGATAAAAGTCTTCGGTCCTGCATGGCGGCTGCTTGTCATCGGTGCCGGGCAGATTTCACGCTACCTCGCGCAAATGGCCGTGGCGTTGGACTATGAAGTGCTCGTCTGCGACCCGCGCGCCGAGTATCGTGATAACTGGTGCGTCGACGGCGTAGAAGTGAATGCCTCCATGCCGGACGACGCCGTTGCTGCCTACGCCTGTGATGCGCGCAGCGCTGTCATTGCGCTCACCCACGATCCGAAACTCGATGATTTGGCGCTGGTGCAGGCGTTGGGTTCGCAGGCCTTTTATGTTGGTGCGCTCGGGTCTGCAGCCAACAACGCCCGCCGCCGCGAACGGCTTGTTTCCCTGGGGCTGTCGTCTGATGCCGTTGCGCAACTTCACGGGCCCGTCGGTTTGCGGATCGGCAGCCGCACCCCTCCCGAAATTGCTGTAGCGATTCTTGCGGAGCTTATCGCTGTGCGTACCGGGACGGTGCCGGCACTGTCGTCCGGACATGTATTGGGGGTCGCGCACAACGCATCTGGGCCAGGTACCGTCGCGTAATTATGATTGCGGGTGTGCTATTGGCGGGTGGCGCTGGCTTACGGTTCGGTGGTGGCAAGCTGTTGCATCCGCTGCCAGGAGGGGTTGCGGTGGGTGTGGCGGCGGCCCGAAATCTGATTCTCGGGTTGCCGTGGTCTTTGGCCGTGGTGCGTCCGCGCGATGATGAACTCGCGCGGCTGCTGCGGGAGGAAGGGCTGGAAGTAGTGTGTTGCGATGAGTCACCCCATGGCCTGAGCCGCAGTATTGCCTGTGGTGTGGCGGCCAGCAATGCGGCCAGTGGCTGGGTGCTGGCCCTTGGAGACATGCCCTACATTCGCCCCAGTACCATTTGCGCTGTGAGTGCCGCAATCGAGCAGGGGGCGACCATTGCCGTTGCCGAACACTGTGGGCAAAGGGGGCATCCAGTCGGTTTTGGCAGGCAACTGCAGACCGAGCTGCGGCAGTTGCACGGAGACGTCGGGGCGCGCAGCCTTATCCAGCGCTATGATGCGCACGTAGTGCGAATTCCGGTGGATGATGCGGGCGTCGTGCAGGATGTGGATACGCTTGAGGATGTGGTCCGCGACCCCCGTCTTTAGCGGCGTCTCCCCGGGGGCTGGCTGTTGCCGAACGGGCATGGCCCCTTGAAACGGGCGCATGCAGACCCTAAATTCCCATAACGCGATTTTCGGAAAAATTTTCCCCAGGAGCCTGTTTCGTACCATGACTACCGAGATGCATAAGGAAACCCTCGGCTTTCAGGCCGAGGTTCGTCAGATTCTTGATCTCATGATCCATTCGCTATACAGCAACAAGGAGATTTTCCTGCGAGAGCTGATTTCCAATGCGTCGGACGCCGCCGATAAACTGCGTTTCGAGGCACTGACCGACGACGCTCTTTTCGAAGGAGACAGTGATCTTGCAATCAAGATTCACTTCGACAAGCAGGCGCGGACGATCACAGTATCGGACAACGGTGTCGGGATGAGTCGCTCGGAGGTGGTGGATCATATCGGGACCATCGCTAACTCTGGAACTCGTCAGTTTTTGGCATCACTTACGGGCGACCGCGCCCAGGATCTACGTCTGATCGGACAGTTCGGGGTCGGTTTTTACTCGACATTCATTGTTGCAGACAAGGTAACGCTGTTTACTCGACGTGCCGGTCTGGGCCCGGAGCATGGTGTCCGGTGGGAGTCGGACGGAAAGGGGCAGTACACGCTGGAGACGGTCGAGCGTGCCGCCCGGGGAACGGACGTGGTGTTGCATCTGCGTGATGACGAAGATGAATTTCTCGATTCGCACCGGCTGCGGCACATTGTGCGCAAATATTCAGACCACATCACTCTGCCCATCCGGATGCGGAAGGAAGGGGAGAAAGAAACCGCAGAGGAGGTGGTCAACAGCGCCTCCGCATTGTGGGCACGTCCGCGCACCGAGGTCACGGAACAGGAATACGAGGAGTTCTACAAGCATGTGGCCCACGATTTTGAGCCACCGCTCGCGCACGTACACAGTCGTGTCGAGGGAAAGCATGAATACACGTCATTGCTTTATGTGCCGCGGCGCGCGCCGTTTGATCTATGGGATCGGGACAAACGCCATGGCGTGAAGCTGTATGTCCGCCGGGTATTCATCATGGATGATGCAGAACAGCTGCTTCCGCCGTATCTTCGCTTTGTGCGTGGTGTGGTCGATTCAAGCGACCTTCCACTCAATGTTTCCCGGGAAATCCTGCAGCACAGCAAGGATATTGACGTGATGCGGGCCGGGTCAGTAAAGAAAATTCTCGACCTGCTGGGCGATCTGGCCGAGTCCAACCGGGAGAAATACGATATCTTCTGGAAGGAGTTCGGGCGTGTCCTCAAGGAAGGCGTGGTAGACGATCCTGCCAATCGTGATCGCATTGCCGGTCTATTGCGTTTTTCCTCAACTCACGGGGATGCCGATACGCAGGATGTATCGCTTCACGATTATGTGTCGAGAATGAAGGACGGTCAGGACAGGATTTTCTATGTTACCGCGGAAACGTTCAGTGCCGCGAAGAATAGCCCGCATCTCGAAATCTTCCGCAAGAAGGGCGTAGAAGTCCTTCTGATGCACGACCGCATCGATGAATGGATGGTCACGCATGTAACCGAGTTTGAAGGCAGGAAACTGCAAGCTGTTACCAAGGGAGACCTGGATCTGGGCGCCTTGGAAAGCATTGAGGACAAGGAGCAGCTGCAGAAAGCTGAAACGGAGTTCAAGGGTCTTTCAGACAGGATAAAGAACGTACTTGGAGAACTGGTGACGGATGTGCGAATCACTCACCGTCTCATCAGTTCTCCTGCCTGTCTTGTAACCGGCGAACACGACATTAGCGTCAACATGGAGCGGATGCTCAAGGCGGCGGGACAGACGGGGTTGTCGGTCAAGCCGGTTCTGGAGATCAATCCGACCCACCCGCTGGTTCTCAGGATGGGTTCGGTCAGTGATTCTGAGCGCTTTGCCGACTGGAGTCGTCTCCTGTTCGACCAGGCGTTGCTCAGTGAGGGTGGGCAGCTTGATGATCCGGCGGGTTTTGTCCAGCGCCTGAATCAGTTGCTGGAGGTTCTGGCGGCGGCGTGACCGGTGAGCCAAACCGCATCTCGGATGTGCATGGATATGCACGCATCGGCAGTGCTGCTTGCCGGCTCAGCCTCGGGTAATTCCAAAGAATTCGGCGAGTTCGGACGGGCTTAGGGACAGCGTCGGCAGGTCGTTTGTGCCTGACGGAAAGGTAAATCCGCAACGGCACTTGGTGGCTCGAAACGCAAGTGTTGCGGTACAGCTCGGGCATTCCTTGACGTCAGTGGCCTGGGTGGTGGCGACGATTTGTGCTGCACGCGCGGACTGTGCCGCGCGGAAGGCTGTGCCCGTGCCGGATTGCGCAGCATGTCGTTCTGCTTTGGCTGCGGCCAGGGCGTGTTCGGCTTTTGCCGCTTGTGCCGAGCGAAATGCCTGTTCGGCCATTTCGTGACGCGTATCTGGCGCTGGTTCGGAGTGGCTCTGTGCTGCCGCGAGTTCCTCGCGGGCCAGTTCCAGATTGTTTGCCTGGTCACAAACCCGGGTTGTCCGCTCCGCTTCATCCGCTCGTGCTTCTTCGGCCAGTCGTGCTTCTTCGGCCAGTCGTGCTTCTTCGGCCAGTCGTGCTTCTTCGGCCAGTCGTGCTTCTTCGGCCAGTCGTGCTTCTTCGGCCAGTCGTGCTTCTTCGGCCAGTCGTGCTTCTTCGGCCAG
>JAJYEX010000005.1:125514-270842 GCA_021785515.1 Pseudomonadota bacterium
GTCGTGCTTCTTCGGCCAGTCGTGCTTCTTCGGCCAGTCGTGCTTCTTCGGCCAGTCGTGCTTCTTCGGCCAGTCGTGCTTCTTCGGCCAGTCGTGCTTCTTCGGCCAGTCGTGCTTCTTCGGCCAGTCGTGCTTCTTCGGCCAGCCGCTCCACCTCAGCGAGCCGTGCTGCTTCCACCAGCCGTGCTTTTTCCGCCAGCCGCTCCGCTTCAGCCAGTCGCGCTGCCTCCGCCTGCCGTTCCGCCTCTTCCCGGGCTAACTTAAGCGCGGCTTCTGCCTGGGAGAGTTGACGTGCCCGGTTTTCTGCTTCGGCCCGAACGAGTTCCTCGGCACGCGCCTTTGCTACCGCGACGCGGGCAGCTTTTTGCGCCTTTACCACGGCTCGGGTTTCGCTCTTGGTCCACGTCTTGGAGCGAGGGTGTGTCGCCACCGGCAGGACGTGCGATTCGGTAGTTCCATTGGCGACCGGTAATGTCGAGGTGTCCGGTACAGCAACCACATTTTCCTCGTCTACCCCGGTAGGGTGCACGATTCCGGCCATAGACGTACCTGATCCGGCAGAGTCAATCGTGTTGCGGTTCGCCGGAATGGATGCGTCCGGGACTGGCCGCGCCATGTCGGCCAGTTTGCGAACCTCAGCATGTTTCTTTGCTTGGTTGTCGAGTTCAGCGTTAGCTGCCTCAAACATTGCCTGCGCTTCCGCAAGCAGTCGGGCGGCTTCGGCGCTCTCGGGGCTGTGAGATACCTTGGCACGTGCAATCTTGAGCGCCTCAGCAGTTTGGTCGCGCCGGGCCGAAAGGTAGGCTTCGTAGAGTTTTTCTTCCTGGGCGTGCAATTCCTGGCTCAGGTCAGGCCCAGCTTCACAAGCCTGAACAAAAAAATGACCGCAACCACACCGCATAGCACTTGCTGCATGGGTGGTTGCACACTGGGGGCACTCCTTATAGAAAATGCTCACGTTCTTGTCCCGAAGGGTTGCATAGCAGTAACACGTGCCAGAAGCCGGTATAGGTGCCGATTCCTAGAACATTGCCTGCCTATAGAATATGGCACGCTGGAGGGGATTCGCCTCTGATGCCAGACGATCAGGTGCGCCCGGCGGACAAATGGTATTTAGGTGTGTACCCGGATTTCAGACCTTAATTACCATATTTTTTATATGGTTTTTAGGAGCCGGTATTGGAATCCTGAATCCTTGCGAATACGGGGATCTGGGAGAGCGCAGGGTTGGTCATCGGGCACGCTGCGCTGGCCGCAGTGATTAATCCCCTTATTCGGAAGTCACCAGCCCAGATATTCCGAGTACCCGCCCTAAGGGCCGGTGCCTGATAGGGGGTACGGTCTGCCAATATCCTGCAAAATGTCATCCGCGGATCACGTAACCCGGTCGTTGATCGCGGTAGCCACGGGTGCAAGGCGCCATCATCCATGTGGGCAGTGTGGTGATTCTGAACGTTTTCCTTCATTGAAACAGAATTCACAAAGTGTCTTGCGCTGTGCAAGTGCCAGACTATAGTAAAAACCAGTGGGTTAGGGCAGCATGCGGTCCGCGGACGCGGTACTTTTGTTAGGGGCCGGGTTCTGCCGGCTCGGATGGGATAACAAGCAAGAGCGAAAATCTCCACAAAACGTGAGGGGATCAGAAGATGAAGAAATGGCTAGTGGGTGCGTTGGGGGCATTTTTAGCCTTTGGCGCCAGTCAGGCTTATGCGGTTCAAGGAGTCCGGATAAACGGTTTTCTCACAGCCGGAGCGACCTATGCCGATACAGCGGTCTGTCAGGGTGATGTGGCCTGCACTGCTGGGGTTGGACGGGGACCTGTGAGCCAGGACGGGAATATTTCCAACCAGGTCGGGTTCAGCAACGACAGCCGGTTCGGTCTGCAGATTTCCGCCAAAATCAACTCCAAGGTGGATATGACCGGCCAGCTTCTATCGCGTGCCAATAATAACGACTACGCCATGAGGGCGAACTGGGCGTTCGTCACCTACCATTTGGCGGACCCGCTCGCTATCCGGGCCGGTAAGCTGAAGCTCACGACGTTCCTGATATCGGATTACTACGAGGTGGGTTATGCCTACCCGTGGATAACGCCGCCCCAGGAGGTTTACTACTCCAACCCGATTTCCACGATCAATGGCATGGATGCGCTCTACCGCGTGAACTTCGGGCAGTTTTCCATGCTGTTTCAGCCCTATTACGGCACCAGCACGGGCGAGCAGGCGCTTGTCCCGCAGGAGGTTATCGGAGGGGTCCCCGAGGTGGTCGGAGGGGCTGCGCCGGGTGTCGTGTCATCTCCTCCAGGCACCATTGCCTACGCGAACTTCACGGCAAACAGTATGTACGGCATCAACGTCAGCGCCGGTACCAATGCCTTTACCTTGCGCGGGGGCTACCTCAAGACCCTGGTTAGCGCCCCATCGTTTGGTGTGACCAACAAGACAGCGACATTCTCCAGTGTCGGCGGCAGCATGGACTGGGAGAACATCGTGCTGTATGCGGAGTACTTTCAGCGTCGCATCGAGCAGGGCGCCAATGAAGCGTTTCCGGACCAGAAGGGTTGGTATACCACCCTCGGGTACCGCATTGGCAAGTTCCTGCCCAACGTGACCTTCGCCAAACTTGAAAACAACCACAATCCGGTGGGTCCTGGCTATGGCACGCCGCTCGCACAGAGTTCTGTGACCGGCGGGGTGCGTTACGAACTCGGTACCGGTGCTGATATCAAGCTTGAGGCGGAAGAGGTCAAACCGCTCGACGGGACACGCGGGTTGCTCATTGGGTATCTGCCCACGGGCAAGAGCCACGTGATGATCTACAGCGTTGCCATCGACCTCGTGTTCTAGGAGATTCGGACAAATGGCAAGACTACTGAAAAAGTTGGCAGTCCTTCTGTTTGTCGTCGCCGGGATCTCCGGAATGACGAATTCGGCCGACGCGGCGCTGGCCATAATCGGGAACCCCGCCAATTCGCTAGAGGGGATCAGCGTCACTGATGTTGCCATGATCTATCTGGGCAAGTCGGACGAGCTTCCCAACGGTGAGACGGCCGCGGCAGTTGATCAGTATCGTGGCAGTCCGGTCCGTGCCGAGTTCTACCGCAAGGTGGTGGGCATGAGCCAGGACCGCCTGGATGCCTACTGGTCCCGGATCATTTTCTCGGGCAAGGGCAACCCGCCGCGCGTGGTTGGTGGCAACAAAGCGGTGATACGCTGGGTTGCCGCCCATCGGGATGGTATTGGTTACGTTAGCGGGGTGGTACTCAACCGTTCGGTCAAAGTACTACTGATCATCCCCTGACATGCAGGCATGAGGCATTTCCTCGGGGAACGGACTGGGTGTCTGTTCCTCGAGGCGTGGTACCGAAATCCGCTTTTTTTTGAATTTGGTTTCATCACGCCTGAGGTTCTGTCTGTTCTGTGGCTGCGCCGGGCAATTGCACGCGTATTGATCGGGTTCTGCGCATGTGCGCCGGCCCTCGATAAACGCGGCGGGACGTCCAAGTCTCCCCCGCGCACTCAGGTCTTAAGCGCACTCTTTGTGCCTTCGCATCCGCTGCGGCACTGCCGCGGCCGCGCCTCTCTATCGAGCGGCATGCATTTCCGATGCACGCCAGGCGCTCGATACGCAATGGCTTAAACGGCGTTTCGGTTGTCCTTGGGCCAAGGTGGCCTTGCGAGCCGCCCGCCTGAACCCTATGCCTCCCGCGGACTACGCGCCCTCGCTTCGCTTTCCCTGGCGCGCAGTAAGTGTGCGGACCGGATGGTTTGTGGATCGCCGACTTTACCGACCGAAGACCCGGATTGCCGGATAGTTGCAGGTGTGTGTCTGGCAGTACAGCGCCTTTACCGTAGTTGTCAGGTGAGCAGCGGCGCAGGTCAATCGACGCCGAGAGGTGGCAGTGCACGCCGGCCGCGGGCCGGCTGGACGGCACCGGGACGGGCCCGGCGGCTTATTGGCAGGTCGACAGGAACCGGGCAGCGGGTCCCTTGCACGGGTCCGGAGAGAAGTGGTCACCGGTTTTCGCCTGGTGCGGCGGTGCCGATGCCTGGAGTTTCATCTTGTGCGCCTGGGCCGCTTTCCGGCTGCGTGCTTCGGCGATGGCGCGCTGCCTGGCTTCGGCTTCGGCGCGCGCTTTTTCGTCGGCTATTTTTCTCGCTTGAAGCGCGGCAGCTTGTTCGTGTTCCCGCTTTCTGGCGGCCGCCGCGGCGGCCGCTTCCGCTCGTTGCCGGGCTAACATGGCAGCGGCGCGCCGTTTGGCGATCGCGGCAGCCCTGGCGGCCTGTGCAGCCCGGATGCGCGCCTGCGCTCGCGCCTTGGCAAGGGCGGCAGCCCGTACTGCTGCCTGCTCCTTCGCCAGGATGGCTGCCCGCTGGGCTGCGAGCTCCTGAGCCTTTGCCTTCTGGGCGTTTTGAAGGATCTGGTTCCAGTTGGCCAGCTTTTGCTTGGCTTCAGCGTTTCCCTGGCGCGCAGCGCGCTCATACCATTGGTGCGCCAGTTGCAGGTTGGCCTGCGTGCCGAGACCGTCTTGATACATCTTGCCGACGTAAAACTCGCCGTTGGGGTCGCCGCTTCGGGCCATGCGCAGCTGTGCGCTGAACAGGCTGGTTTCGGCCTGACTTACTGAATCGGCACGGGCACGGCCGGCTGCCAGCACGGCCAGCATGATGATGCCGGTGCATGTGATTGCCCAGACAGGGCTCCTGCGGCCGTGGTGCCGTCGGATCAGGCGCTCAGCCGCCTCTGCGGCGAAAGACTGGTCACTGCGTATAGGGTGTGCATGGTTCATGTGGTCTGACTCATACAGGCTGATGTCCGCCTCGTTCGGTGCCGTGCGCTACGGTCCATCCGTCCTCAACGTCTGGCGAATTCGATCATCTGATGCCGTTCATCGGTACACGCCACCACCTGTGTGTTGCGTGCCTGGCATTGCAGCGTGTGCCCCGGCGACTGCCAGCCAAGCTGTGCGGCCGGAGGATCGGCGACGATGCCACCATTCGGAGCGTCGGAGCCATCCCCGCTCACATCCAGGACGTGGTACAGGTAGTGGACGGTAAATGTGCCCTGCGGACCGAAGTTTGATGCGGTAGACTTTACCGTATAGGTGAGCGCCGAACCGTTGACATCAGCGTGCAGCCGTTGCGAAAAGCAGACGATTTTGGCATTTCCAGCCTGAAGACAGCTGGTATTCGGGGAAGGCAGCATGGACGCCGCATTGACGTTGTTGAACCAGCCACCGCTGAGGACGATCGGCAACGCATCAATGCGTCGTTGTGCCATCCTCTCCGCCTGGGCCTTTCTGGCAGCCGCGGCCCTCTGCTCGGCTGCGCGTGCTTCTTCCGCCTGGGCGCGGGCAGCGCGTTCGGCGTCGAGGCGTGCGCGGGCGGCAAGCTCGGCCTTCACGCGTGCGCGAGCTTCCTGCGCGGCCCGCTGGCGGGCAGCGGCCTCGGCGCGCTCGCGCACGGTATTTTCTGCAGCCATAACTTTGGCTTTTGCGGCCTCGCGGGCGGCGTGGCTGGAATGATCGAGCTTATCCTTGGCCAGCTGATTTCCCTGGGTGGCGGCCTTTTGGTACCACTTCTTGGCTTCGGGCTCGTTTTTGGGTACACCCTTGCCCGCTTCATATAGCGTGCCGACGATATACTCGGCGTTGGCGTTGCCGTTCTGAGCCTTGGCCATGAAATATTGGAAAATCTGCACCTGTACTGGCACGGGAGGTACTGGCCCGGGAGCCTGGGCGAGAGCCGGCAAGGCAAATATGGCGCAAAATAGGGCAATGGCAAATCTCGACATCTGGGCAACTCCCCGAGCGGTCGTACAACACATGAGGTTATTTTTTAAGGTCATGTTTGCTAGGTGCGGCGTCTATGCCGGTCTTCAGTCTAAATGTATAGAACAAAATCCGCAGATTGAAAGCGTCGCGGAGCTTGATATTGTTTGCCGGCGGAATATGGCTCGGTCCCGTCCCCTGGGCGGGTTGGCAGGTGTCGGTTGTCGGGGTTGTCCCGCCGCTTCTGGGCCTGTGCGCCCAGGGGGCAGTGCACCGTGATTTGGCGGTCATTCCGTGCCAACTTGAGCGGGGGTCGGGCACCGGACGGTGCCGAATGGCGTAAGCCACGCTGGTGTTCTGCCAGGGCGGTATCCCGGTGACCGGGCGGGGGGTGGGCGAGGGACAGGGTCGCGACTGCGGGAGCGTGGTCCGGCATATCCGCGCAGTATTCGACCGCGCTGCCGCCGGATACGACCGCGAGCCCCTGCGGATCTTCGCATTTGCAGCCGACCGTCTGATCGGGCATGCCGGCATAAAGCCCGGGCATAAGGTGCTGGACGTCGCCACGGGTACCGGTGTTGTTGCCGTCTCCGCGGCGCAGGTAGTCGGGCCTGCAGGACGCGTCACCGCGATCGATGTATCGGAGCGGATGCTCGATCGGACGCAGGAGAAGCTTGCGCGGTTGGGCGTCACGAACGTCGATGTTCATCTGATGGACGCAGGGGCGCTGGAGTTTCGCGCCGGATACTTTGATGCGGTGGTGTGTTCCCATGCGCTGGAACTGCTTCCGGATATGGAGGATGCAGTCCAAGGCTGGGTGCGCGTGCTGCGGCCAGGCGGCGTGCTTGCTTTTTCCAGCTTCGGCGCTGGTGCATTCGAGCCCATGCTGGGCATGTTGATGCGGCGTATCGCACGCCGGATGACTTCCGGAGCCGGTCCTGTCTTTGCCATCGGGCCGCACCGTCTGGCCGTTCCGCAACGTTGCCAGCAGTTGCTGCAGGGTGCGGGGTTGGACGACCGCCGGGTCGTTGAAGAAGCGCTTGGTTATCATCTGCGTGATGCGAGCGAGTGGTGGGAAGTGATTATGGGTAGCGGCCTGCGCGAACTTCCGGACCAGCTCGATCCGGCGGCGGTGGAAGCCGTCCGAGACGAACACCTGGCCGAACTGGCAGCAATCATGAACGAGAATGGATTGTGGCTTGACGGCAGGACGCTGTTTGCTGTCGCGCGCAGAACCTGAATCCGCAGTCTGCGCTCGACGTGGCCGTGGCCAATCTTCCCGACGACGTGTTGCCGGCACTTAAGCCGTTACGCCGGCAAGGCCGCCCATGCAGCGCGGCGACACGCTTTTCCCCTCAGTGGTGCGTCCTATACTTCAATACAGCATGGCGCACGTCGCGCCAGTTTTGCGGGCAGCGCTTGGGGGACGATTGATTTACCGTCTGGTGCGCATCATATGGCTTGGCCTGTGCTGGCTGGATCTGACGCTATTCACCGCGCTGCTCTACATGCTCTCGTTCGTGAGCGCGGAGTGCACCCAGCCGGCATATGCCATGCTGTTTCGTGCGTGGTGCCGGGCATTCGTGCGGGCGCTCGGCGTGGAGCTGAGATTGCATCAAAAGTACCAGGATCCGCTGCCGAAGCATTTCATCCTGATTGCCAACCATCCGTCGGCGTTCGAGGATATCGGCGTGCCGGCCCTGTTCAATGTCATATCGCTTGCAAAGATCGAGGTCCTCGACTGGTGGATCGCCGGCCGTATCAATCGTTCGGCGGGCACGCTGTTCGTCAAACGTGAGTCGCGCGAGTCGCGGCACGCTGCTTCCGAACAGGTCGTCGAGCAACTGGGCAAGGGACGCAACGTTGCCATTTATCCCGAAGGGGGTTGCCGGGGAAAGCGCATCTTTTCCTCATTCCGTTATGGCGCATTCGACATATCGTTGCGTACCGGTGTCCCCATCGTGCCGGTGTTTCTCCAGTACGAGGCCCAGGACACCTTCGAATGGAAGCCGCACGAAACGCTGATGCGCAAGCTGTGGCAATTCCTGAACGCGCCGAATAAGCACGTAAACTACTATGTGTACGACGCCATAGATCCCTCCGGGTTTTCCGACAAACGCAACTACTGTGAATTCGTCCACAGACTGTACGTGGACTGGCAGGCAAAGTACCTGGACTAACCTGTTACTGCCATTCCGGTGTTCTTGCCGGATATCGGGTGCAGATTCCAATTCATCGGCGCGGAATTGGTAGTGCCCGCCCGGTAGTGTATTTTGAAATTGATTCACAGGGATCTGTCGGGAACCGTGGCAAGAGGTGACTTTCCTTGAACCTGGCGAGATGGCAGGCTGGTGACACGATCGCTGGCCGTTGGCGTGTACATGAGGTTCTGTCTGGCCCCTACGGAGTGGTGTACGTCGTATTTGACGCTCAGTCTGGCGAGATGCTGGCCGCAAAGGCCTTCTCGGATGTGTTGCAGGGCTGGGACCGGGTTCTGCCGCACCGTATAAAAAAAGAGACATTGCCCTGGCTCAAACTTCCCGAGCACCAAAACCTGGTCCGGCCGCGATTTGTTCACAGCGTTGACGGCTGTCCGCTGCTTTTCATGGAGTACGTCTGTGGCACGCAACTGGGCCAGCTGATCGGGTCGACCAGCCTGACCGATGATCCGGCGACGGTGCTGCGTTTGGCCATACAGCTGTGCGAGGGACTGGAATTTGCGCAATCGAACGGCGTCGGAGCGCATCGCGACATCAAGCCGGGCAACTGTCTGATTACGTCTCAGGGGGTTCTCAAGGTTACTGATCCCGGTCTGCTCAGGGCTATAGACGACTCGCTGATCGCGACTGCCGGCGATGGACGCAGCAGCGCACGGGCGCGCACGCGCGCAGACATCGCGGCACTTGTCCACGGACGCCAGATGGAAGATGACAAGTACGGTGTCGCGGCGGCCGCCTATCTGGCACCGGAACAGTTTACGGCAAGCAAACACGTTGACCAGAGGGCGGACATTTACGGTTTCGGCGTATTGCTGTTCGAGATGGTTACCGGGAAGCTTCCGTTTGTGGCCCGCAGCTGGGCGGAGTATGAACAGGCACACCGCAACAATGAGCCTCCGCCGCTGCCGGCGGTCCGGCAGATGTTCAGCGACGTCATCCGCACCTGTCTCTCCAAGGACGCACCGCGGCGCTTTACGGACTTCACGGCCGTACGCCGGCAGCTTGCGCAGCTGTTGCGATCGCTGACGGGTGACGGCGACGTGCTGCCGCTTGAGGGTGACGAGCTGGAGGCCGAGATCCATGACAATCAGGGGCTCGGGCTTCTGAATTTCGGCTATCTGCGGGAGGCATTTTCCGCCTTCGAGCGTGCTCTGGAGTTCAGTCCCGATCACCCGGTACTGTGGGCGCACAAAGGCGAGGCGCTGCGCCAGCTTGGTCAAAGCGAGGAGGCGCTAGTTTGCCATCAGGTCTCGCTTGAGCTCGACGCGAAATGCGTGGCTGCCTGGTACCACCGTGGGCTGGCGCTGCGGGTTCTCGAGCGCTTCAAGGAGGCGCTCGTTTGCCACGAGCGCGCACTGGAGCTCAACCCCCGTTGCTGGCAGGCATGGATGGACAAAGGCCTTACGCTGGCCGCTCTCGGCGACCACGGTGCCGAACTCGCCTGCTATGACCGTGTGCGGCAGCTCAATCCGCGGGCCGCGTCGATGCGACGCGGGCCGGGCGCTGCGGCACGCCTGACCTGAACCGGCGGAAGCACTCTAGCAGCGTCCTTCAGTCAGTTTGTGGACCAGCCGCTGGACCTTGCCAGACGGAATCTGTCGGGGGCAGGCTGGGAAGGGTCGCAGAAGGCGCAGCATGACTGCATCGGCCCGCAGGCGGTGAATATGTCCGGGTGGCCGGCCCTGGCCCCGTTTCCATGACGTTTGCCGGAGGTGTGGAGCGGCAGTTTGCCAACGCAGGCTGATGCGGGTCCGGCCATGCCTTAGGACCATCGCCGACTGTTTCCCTCAAGTGACACGTTCGCGTAATATTCCCTAAAAAATAGTGGTTATAGGCACGGATGCCGATCAGCGGTGTGGTTTCATTCCAAATTGCAGGGGGGCGCCATGAGTGATGAACGCCGCGACAACCCGCGCATGCCGATTGCGCTCGATGTGACGTTGCATTACAGCTCTTTGAGATTGCTTGACTGCCAGACCCGCGATCTGAGTCTTGAAGGTGCTTACGTACATACCGGGGGGCAGGCCCTTCCGGAAAGGGCCTCTGTCGACATGGCCCTTGTGCTGTCCGTTGGTGATGAGGTCCGCTACCATAACCTCTGCGCCGAAGTCGCACGCGTCGACCGCGATGGTGTGGGGGTGATGTTCGTTCAGTGTAACTATGCATCGCGCAAGATGTTGGCAAGCCTGTTGGATACTGGATGGGAGTGAAGCAGTCTCTCGCTGGACCAAGGGCGTCGCTGATACCGCAGTCAGCCGGAACCCGGCTGACGGGTGATGGCGTCTGAGGCAAGCAGGTCCGGTTCCCCGGTCAGTTTTAGAATCTGGTCGCGCACGGCGTCACGCAGTTTCACCGCCGCTTCCCAGCCGCCTGCGGATGCACTGACCGCGGGCGCCACATCAATCTGTACGTCGCCGCGGCGCGGAAACCACTGATCTCCACGCAGAATCGAGCGGGTTCCGCGGATGGAGATGGGTATCACGGGGCTGCCCGACTCGGTTGCCACGTAAAATGCGCCGGTGTGAAAGGGCAGTATACCGGGCATGCGCGTAAGGGTGCCTTCCGGAAAGAACAGGAGGCTTTGCCCCGATCGGACCGCCGCCAGCGCCGCGTCGGTGCTTTGCACGCCGCCCTGCGGATCGGAGCGTTCCGCGAACAGCGCTCCAATTCGCCGCAGGAACACACCGGACACGAACTGCGAGCGAAGTTCGCGCTTGGCGATGAACGTCGGGCGTTTTTGCAGCAGCGCCGACAGCACTACGCCGTCGAAGTAGCTCGCATGGTTGGCGGCAAGCACGGCGCCCGATAACGGAATGTGCTTATGTCCGGTCGTGCGTATCGGAATCCCGGCGCACCGCAAGAACGTCCTGGCCATGCCGTGGACGACGCGCCAGCGCATCCGGCGTACTGGCAGGATTGCCACCATGATCCATGTGGCCGTACCCAGCACGCAGAGCAGACACCACCAGTACGCGGCGTAGAGCAGCGTTGCCAGCTGCGCACCGGCACGACCGGCGCGTTGGCGGATGTTACGGCTATAGAGGCGGACCGCCTGCCACCATATTGGCGGCGCCCGCTCGGTCAGCCGGCCGCTTTCGTACAGTTCGCGGCACGCCGCGCGGCGAATCTTGCCGCTGGACGTCTTCAGCACGGTATGCGGTGGGGCGAGCACGACCTCGTCGGCCCCGGCGTCGATCAGGCCGGTTACCAGCTCCTCGATCTGTTGTCTCAGTGATGCGCGTTGCTGTTCCTCCACAATCCGCGTCTCGGCGACGATGACAAGCCGTTCGGTGCCGCTGGCGCGGTCGTGGCTACCGAACGCGACTACACAGCCGCGGCGGATTCCTGCCAGCTCGCCGATTGCCTGTTCCACCTCGTGGGGGTAGATGTTGCGTCCGGCGCGGATGATGATGTCCTTGCTGCGTCCGGTGAGATAGATGTCACCGGCGACGGTGTAGGCCAGATCCCCGGATTCCAGCCATGTTCCGGAAATCAGCGCGGCGGTTGCGGATGGATTGCGCAAGTAGCCGCGGGTGGTGGATGGACCACGGAACTGCAGTCTGCCTTCGTGCCGATCAGCCAGTTCGTGGCCGCCGGGGTCCACGATCCGGATCTCGTGACCTGGCAGAGCGTGTCCGCATGCAACAAATTCGAGAGCGGTGACATCATCCTTGTCGGCCGGTGTTGCAAGGCCGTTGTGCACTAGCGCGTCACGCTGTACGCGGTCGATGATCGGCGTGCGCCCGGGTGGCGGAAAGCTCAGGCCGACCGAGCATTCGGCAAGACCGTACACTGGAGTCATGGTTGCCGGGCGGAATCCGGTGCGTGCGAAGCGTTCTGTAAAATGGCGTACGGTGTCCGGACTGACCGGCTCGGCCCCGTTGATCGCCATGCGCCACGCGCTCAGGTCCAGACCTTCGACGTCCGCATCGTCAACTTTGTGCAGACACAGCTCGTAGGCGAAGTTCGGGGCGGCTGACAGCGTTGCGCGATGACGGTGCATCGCCCATAGCCAGCGTTCGGGGCGGGCGAGAAACCGCTGTGGCGGCATGATGACTGCCAGCACCGCGAAGTAGAGCGACCCCAGCCAGGCCCCGATCAGGCCCATGTCGTGGTAGAGCGGCAGCCAGCTGACGAATATGTCGGTTGAGTCCACCGCCATGGCCTCGCCGATGGCGCGGATGTTGGCGAGAAGATTGGCGTGGGTCAATACGACGCCCTTGGGATCGCCGGTACTGCCGGACGTGTACTGGACGAGTGCCGTGTCGCCGGCCGTGCAGCTGACCGGCGGCGGGTCACCGGCTTGCGCCGCAAGGTCGTCTACGGTGGTTACACTCCTGATCGTTCCGACCAGACCGCGTACCAGCCCGGCAATGCGGCGGCCCTCGGCCGTGGTGACCAGGATGCGCGCCTCGGCGTTTGCCAGGATCCCGGCTTGCCGTCGCAGATGCTCTTCGAGCTGGGCAGGCCGGAATGGCGGATAGATCGGGACCGGAACAGCGCCCGCGTAGAGGACCGCGAAGAACGTGGTAAAGAATTCGGCACCGGTGGGCAGCATGATTGCCGCGGTCTGGCCGGGTTGCAGCCCACGGCTGCGCAGGCCCCCGGCGACGCGTAGCGCGCGCCGGTGCAGTGTGCCGTAGGTGATGATCTCGCCGCTGTCGCCGGCGTCCTCAAGAACGATGTGCGGCCGGTCGGGATGGTTGGCGACATGCCAGTCGAGCACCTCGAGCAGCGTGCGGGCGGCAGCCGGGGTTGCCTGCAGCGGTTCGAGCGCCAAGGTAGTTGGCCGTAGTGTGTGGGCGGACTCTGGCGCGCCCGACTGCCGTAGGGCGTCCAGCAGCTCCTGCAGGGTCTGCGCCTGCATCAGGACCTGTTCGTCGAGTCGCACCTTGAGGCCGTGTTCCAGGCGCAACAGCAACTCGGTCCGTCCCAGACTGTCCAGGCCCAGGTCGCGGTCGAGCGTGCTGTCCAGGCCCACGTGCAGTGTGCTGCGGCGATGCGGGTGCAGGGTAAGGACCAGGTCCCGGGTGATTTCGAGCAGCTGTTGCGCGGCCGCCTTGTTCTGGTCCGCTGTGACCGGATCAGCCTGATGGGGGTCAGAGGGCGACACGGTCGCGCCGCATCCGGGTGCCGCAGGGAAAAGCCGGTTTGCGACCCGCCGTTTTCCCACGCAGGCTGGCCGGCGGAATGATCACCTGCATGCCATCCCGCCCGGTGTCGGGTGCTATGTCCCGCCTGTCCATGTTCCCGTGTCCTCTGCCGCAGGTCTGGGCGGGACCGGCGGCGATCAGCCGCGGCTCCCGTCTATGCGTTCCCCGGGCATTGTAAGCCTTCGCCGCGGCTTTCCGGTAGCGCGTGGCCTGCCGCGAGCGGGGTGCAGGCGGTGGTGCGCCCTCGCTCATCGGCAAACTGCGGTATGATACGAACACCGTCGATCAGTGAATGGGGTGCGGGTTCATTATGTCCCGGAAAAACGATGTCCCGTCCAGCCACCCTGTGGCGCCGGTCCGGTTCTTTACGGAGGAGGAGCTGGATGCGCTGGAGCTTGTAGACCCTGATCGGGCCTATCGCATCGCGCGCGCCCAGGCCATGGCGGAGCAATCAGCCAGACGGGTGGTGCCCGCTGCGCTGCCGGGCGGATCTCCGGATGCAGACAAGGTGCGGGAAGCAGTAGAGGATGTGCGCCAGATCCTTGTCCGTGACGGCGGCGACATTGAACTCGTGGATATTCGCGGCTCGACGGTACGGGTGCGCATGAAGGGTGCCTGCGTCGGGTGTCCGAATTCCGTGCTTGATCTGAAAAACGTTGTTCAGAAGGTGGTGCTCGCTGTGCCGGGCGTTGAACGGGTGGAAAACACGTTCTGAGTCCGGGGACCGACTGTTGCTGGCCACCGCCGCGGGTGCAACCCACACGAAAAGCCAGACGGAGAGTGCAGGACGCAGCGTTCGCGTGCCTCACTCCCGCATGAACGGAAACCGCCGCACACTGACGAAATGCCGGCGCCAGTATGGGTTGAACAGACTGTCTATCCGCACTGGCTGTCCGGTGGTCGGTGCGTGTACGAAGTCGCCGTGTCCGATGTAGATGCCGACGTGTGAAGAGGAGATACCGCGCTCCTTGAAAAAAATCAGATCCCCCGGGCGTATATTACGGATCGATTCCCAGATACCGTCGCGGTGCTGGGCTACGGTGGTCCGCGGCACTTTCTCCCCGGCCTGTCCATAACAGTAGTAAACCAGTCCGCTGCAGTCGAAACCGCTCGGCGTATCCCCGCCGTAGTGGTACGGTCGTCCGACCATGCGGCGGGCCACTGCGACGACCCGACGTGCGATGAGGGTCGGGTTGTTCTCGCGAACCGGAGTGGTGGAGCACGCCGCCAGCATAACGCACAGTACCGCCATGAGCAGGAAGGGGAGTGGTCGGCGCCCGCCGGGCGCAGGCGTGAGCATGACAGGTCCCTACAGGCCGGCCGGGTTGATTCCGGGAAGCGGTTCGCCCGCCTCCCACATCGCGCGGAAGCGGCGTGCCAGCAGCGGGCCGGGCTGAGGTGATGGGCCGGTGGCGGGCTGCTCAAAGTCCGGCAGGTGCAGAACAGTGTGGCTGTCAGCGAGCACAAACAGCTCGCGCAGGCCTGTGTGATTCTCCCCGACGCGCCGTAGTTCGATGGCGTCGCCGAAGCGCCGTGCGAGCGCAAGCATGCGGGGGTTGTCTCGACTGAACTGCTGGCTGTCCTCGGTCAGAATGTAGACGCGGTTGCTGTGGTGGCGCGCGATGAGATGTCCAATCGCCTCGGCGACGCGCTGGTTGTTGAAATAATAGCCGTCGAGTGCTGCCCCGAAGATGGCGACGTCATGCTGCGCGCCTTCGAGCAGTGAGACGATCGCATCCTGGATGCCAGCGCGCGTCTTGGTGGATGGCGCCGGTGGTTCCATGGTTGCCGGCGGGTCAGCGTTATCGCTCATGGCTCCAGTGCCGTGATGGGGTCAATGCCCGCGTCGGGGCGTCATCCCCTAGATTATAGACCTACGCATCGCTGCGTCCGGGTGATGCACCGTGCCGCACGGCGGACGGCAGACTCCGGCTGGCGCGGCCGCCAGCGGCGAGGGTCAGGGAGCCTGGGTTTTGCCAATATCCCCGGCCTGGACCGAGGCGTTCCCGGTGTAAGACGAGGGGGTCAGCGCCATCAGTTCGCGGCGTGCCTGGTCGGGAATGTCCAGGGTGGCAATGAAAGCATGCAGAGATTCCGGATTGATGCCGCCCCGGCCGCGAGTGAGGGCCTTGAGCTTTTCGTATGGGTGGTCCACGCCATAGCGGCGCATGACGGTCTGGATTGCCTCGGCCAGCACCTCCCAATTCGAGTCGAGATCCGCATGCAGGCGCGTGCTGTTTACCTCCAGCTTGCCGATGCCCCGCAGGCAGGATTCGTAGGCGAGCAGGGCATAACCCAGCCCGACGCCGAGATTGCGCAGCACCGTGGAGTCGCTGAGGTCCCGTTGCCAGCGGCTTACCGGCAGCTTGGCAGCGAGATGCTCCAGCAGGGCATTTGCCAGACCAAGGTTGCCCTCGGAATTCTCGAAGTCGATCGGGTTGACCTTGTGCGGCATGGTGGACGAGCCGACCTCGCCACTGACCACCTTCTGCTTGAAGTAACCGAGCGAGATGTACCCCCAGACGTCCCTGTTGAAATCGAGCAGCACTGTGTTGAACCGGCAGAGCGCGTGAAAAAGTTCGGCCATGTAATCATGCGGCTCGATCTGGGTGGTGTAGGGGTTCCAGGTCAGGCCAAGCGACTGCACGAAGCGCTCCGCCACCGCCTGCCAGTCGACCGCGGGATAGGCTGCCAGGTGGGCGTTGTAGTTGCCGACGGCACCGTTCATCTTGCCCATGATGGGGGTAGCCGCAACCTGGTCCTGCTGCCGGCGCAGCCGGTGTGCGATATTGGCCATTTCCTTGCCGACCGTCGTTGGCGAGGCGGGCTGTCCGTGGGTACGCGCCAGCATGGGTTCTGCGGCGTAGCGCCGCGCCAGATCCTCGATCGTCCGGACGAGCCGGTCCATGACGGGCACAAGTATCTCGTCACGGCCGGCACGCAGCATCACGGCATACGCGAGATTGTTGATGTCTTCCGATGTGCAGGCAAAGTGGATGAACTCCGCCACCGCGGCGATTTCAGGCTTATCGCCGGTTTGTTCCTTGAGAAAATATTCGACCGCCTTGACGTCGTGGTTAGTGGTTGCCTCGATCTGCTTTACGCGCTGCGCGTCTGCCACCGAGAATCCGGCCGCTAACTGTTCGAGCGCCGTTCTTCCCGGACCGCTGAACGCCGGTACTTCCGTGATCTGCGGCAGCTCCGACAGCGTGAGCAGCCAGCGTATCTCTACCAGCACCCGGTGCCGGATCAGGCCGTACTCGCTGAATAGCGGCTTCAGGCCAGATACTTTTGACGAATAGCGGCCGTCCAGCGGCGACAGAGCCATCAGGCTCGTCGTATCGCGCACGGTTTCGGTGGTCATGGCTTGCATCTCCAGTTTAGGTTCCGGCCTGTCGTGACTGCTGCCCTCCGGGTGAGCATGCCGCAACCGGCGATGCCTCGAGGATGACGCCGCCGCCCAGACAGACCTCGCCCTGGTAAAACACCGCAGATTGCCCTGGCGTGATGGCACGCTGAGGGGCCTCAAAATCTACTCGCACCCGGCCATCTCCAAGGTCACGGATCGTACAGTTCTGACCGGCCTGCCGGTAACGCGTCTTGGCGCGGCAGGCGAGCGGCAGCAGCGGAGGGCTGCCGGATACCCAGTGGATGGATTCCGTGGTCAGTCCGCTGGCGTACAGCGCCGGATGGTCAGTGCCCTGTTCGATGTACAGGGTGTTGCGCCCGGCATCCTTGCCCACCACGTACCAAGCCGCGCCCGGGCCCCCGATCCCCAGGCCGTGGCGCTGCCCTATTGTATAGAACATGAGGCCGTCATGCTGGCCCCGGACCGTGCCGTCGGGTGTGGCGATCGGTCCCGGTTGGGACTTCAGGTAGCGGGCCACGAACTGCCGGAAGTTGCGTTCGCCGATGAAGCAGATGCCCGTGCTGTCGGGACGGGCATGGTTCGGCAGCCCCGCCTGACGGGCGATGCCCCGCACTTCAGTCTTTGTCAGTCCGCCCAGGGGAAACAGCGAGTGCGCGAGCTCGTGCTGTCCGAGCGTGTGCAGGAAATAGGTCTGATCCTTGCCGCGGTCATGTGCGTTCATAAGCAGGCAGGTGTCGCCGGATTCTGTCACTCGCGCGTAATGACCGGTGGCGATGCGTGAGGCGCCAAGCGCGGTCGCATGGTCCAGAAAAGCCTTGAACTTGATCTCCCTGTTGCACAGCACATCGGGGTTGGGGGTGCGTCCTGCATGCAGTTCGGCAAGAAACGTCTGAAACACCCGATCCCAGTATTCGCTCGCGAAATTCACGGTGTGCAGCGGTATGTGCAGTACGTCGCACACGCGCTGCACTTCCTTGAGATCCTCCGCGGCTGCGCAACGTCCGTCCTGGTCGTCCTCTTCCCAGTTTTTCATGAACAGACCGGCGACATCATATCCTTCGCGCTGAAGAAGCAGCGCGGCGACGGCTGAATCGACTCCGCCGGACAATCCTACTATTACGCGATTTGAGCCAGACATGCGGTTGGGCAGGGCAAGATTCAGGAAACCTCACGCAGGCTATCCAGCGGATAGCGCGCGCCGGCAAGAAAATCACTGACGCACAGCTGGACCTGCGGACTGCGATGGCGGGTGGCGCACCTGGTGATTTCGGCCGCGGTCATCCACACGGTCCGTATGATGCCCGCATCAAGCGGACGGTCCGCGTCATGGCGCAGCAGATCCCCGGTGAATGCGAAGCGCAGGAAGGTCTTGCCGTCTGCGCCGGTTGGCCACCGGTACACGCCCAACAGGGCCCGTGGTGCAAAATGCCATCCCGTTTCCTCCAGGGTTTCGCGCACGACCGCCTCAACCAGGGTTTCACCGTCTTCCAGATGACCGGCCGGCTGGTTCAGCATGGCTTTCCCGCCGATCCGCTCCTCGACCAGCAGAAAGCGGTCATCGCGTCGAATGACTGCGGCAACGGTAACATGCGGCTTCCACCTCATGCCGGGACATCATACAGGGGTTGCGGATTTGCATCACGCCACTGGCCGGGTTGCAGGCCGTCCAGATTCCAGGGTCCGATGGCGAAACGCACCAGGCGCAGCGTGGGGTGGCCGGTAGCCGCCGTCATGCGTCGTACCTGCCGGTTGCGCCCTTCAGTGATGCGGATCTCGAGCCACGATGTGGGGATCTCGCGCCGCCAGCGTATCGGCGGATTGCGCGGCCACAGCTGCGGTTCGGGTATAACCCGTATCCCGGCCGGCTGGGTCATCCTGCCTTCGATCAGGATCCCGCTGCGAAGCCGGACCAGGGCCTGTGCGTCCGGAATGCCCTCGACCTGGACCCAGTAGGTTTTCGGCAGCTTGTAGCGTGGGTCGCTAAGCCGGTGTTGCAGGCTCCCGTTGTCGGTCAGCAGCAGCAGTCCTTCGCTGTCCTTGTCGAGACGGCCGGCCGGATAGATGCCCGGCAGTGCCATGAAATCGGCCAGGGTCGCGCGGCCTTCGTGGTCCGTGAACTTGGTCAGGACGCCGTAGGGCTTGTTGAAGCAGATCAGTCGAGGCATGTCTGGGGCCGGGGGAGGGAAGGACTGGACTGGCAACATTATATAACGGACGCTGGTTGCGGCACGATCGCGCACTGGAGGTGGGGCAGCGGATCGTGTCGGCGCTGCTGCTGGAACATTGTCGACACGCTGCGTAAAATGGCTGGCGACGTGCCCCCCCAAGATCCGTCCTGAACGCTAGAGGCGAGCCGCTATTGCCTGATTCCAGTCCGAAGCGTCCGCTGTCCCGCGGTGTGCACGCGTTCCTCCGCGCTTTTGTACGCCTGACTCAGCGCGGTATCCGGCGCAACTGGCTGGATCACGGTGTTCTGTGGGTGGGCGTGGCCATCGTGGGCGTACTGGCAGTGCTGTTTGCGCGCTGGAACCAGGATGTGCTGGTGATATTCCAGGACTGGATCTCCGGCCGCGCGTGGCTGGCGCTGTTTATCACGCCCGTGTTTACCGCGGTCGCGGTGTGGGTGACGCGTAGATGGTTTCGGGGCGCCGAAGGCAGCGGTATTCCCCAGGTGATCGCCGCCCTGCGCGACCCCCGCGATTCCGGCCGCAATGGGCAGCATTTCAGCCTGCGTATCTTAACTGGGAAAATCGGTGTTGGGTTGTTCGCGGTGCTGGGCGGTCTGACGTTCGGCCCGGAAGGGCCAAGCGTGCACATCGGTGCCTCGGTGATGTATGAGATGCGCCGCTTCTTTCCGCGGCCCACCCTGCGGCTCGAGCGCTTGTTGATCCTGGTGGGGGCGGCTGCGGGCCTGTCGGCCGCATTCAATACGCCCCTTGCGGGTGTGCTGTTCGCTATCGAGGAACTCTACCGTAACTCCGAGATCCCCAACATCGCAGTGGTGGTTGTGGGCATTGTCGTTGCCGGCCTGGTGTCCCTGGCGATCGCCGGCAACTATCTCTATTTCGGACAGCTCAACGCACCCGAAACATTTCCGCTCGCCTTTGCCCTGCCGGTTCTGGCAGCGGCAGTTTTGTGCGGCTTCGCCGGCGCGACTTTCAACCTGCTTTTGCTTCGGCACGCGCGATGGATTCCTTCGCGGCTCATGGTCTGGCGTGACCGCGCCCCGTTGGTGTGGGGTGCGGCGCTCGGGCTGCTGGTGGCCATCATCGGCATTGCCACCGGTGGTGAGACCTGGGGCAGCGGCTATGAACAGGCCCGGCACCTGGTTCTGAACCATGGCTCGCAGGTGGGCTGGTTCTACCCGTTGGCCAAGATGGTGAGCATGCTGCTGTCGAATTTTACCGGACTCCCGGGCGGACTGTTTGCCCCGGCCCTGTCGATCGGTGCCGGATTTGGGCGCTGGATCAGTCAGTGGTTCGGACGCTTTCCGCAGCCAGCGATTGTGGCCGTGGCCATGGTGGGTTTCATGTCGGCGGTGACTCAATCGCCGCTGACATCGTTTGTGGTGGTCATGGAGATGGTCAACGGCAGTGGACTGATCATTCCGCTGATGGCCGCGTCGCTGATCAGCAGCCGTATCTCTGGCCTGTACACCGAGCCGCTGTATGGTGCGATTGCGCATCAGAACTACATGGAGAAATGACAACGGTCTGGGCATTCGAACGGCTGGCGGGTCATTCGGCGTTGGTCCAGGAGATGCCGGCTCGGGTTTCCTGACCGAATGAGCGGCTGGCGTGGTGCGCGCGACGGCGATCGCGAGCGGACTTCACCGGCGCGGGATCGTCCGGATTCTGACCTCGGGTTTCGCCGGTTTTTGTTCACGCGCGACTGTTTTCCGCTTCCGCTCGCTGTGTGCTATGCTCGCCGCACTGGTGCTATGTGGTCGGCGGCTTGCTTCCAGTCCGCAGAGAGTGTGAGTTCCGCACGGGTCTTCCAGCTTCCCATCAGGCAATCATTGACTCGCTGCGTCGAGTTCGATAACAGATGGACTACTGGTTTGCGTCCGTAGCCGGATGGTTGTTGCCGGTTTCATGCGCGGATCGTTTTTAACCAGGTGGCTGCATGGCCGCCTGACCTGACCTGACCTGACCTGACCTGACCTGACCTGACCTGACCTGACATCACTTAACCGGATCCTCGCCGCTCATGTCCAAGTCTTCTTCCGCTGCTGATTCGAATCCGGCTGGATCGTCCGCCATGACGGCGCTCGAACGGCGTTCAAGTCTGACGCTTGCATCGATCTACGGATTGCGCATGCTCGGCCTGTTTCTTGTTCTGCCCGTGTTTGTGGTCTACGCGCGCCACCTCCCGAACGCAACCTCGACGCTGGTTGGCTTTGCCCTGGGCATCTATGGCCTGGGTCAGGCCGTGATGCAGATTCCTCTGGGTGCGGCCAGCGATCATTTTGGCCGCAAGCCCGTGATCATATTCGGGTTGCTGCTGTTCGCCGCCGGGTCGTTTGTGGCGGGGGCAAGCGGCAACCTCTACGTGATCATCATCGGACGCATTCTGCAGGGCATGGGGGCGATTTCTGCGGCGATTGCCGCCCTGATTGCCGATTCCACCCGCGAGCAGCACCGCACCAAGGCGATGGCTCTGGTTGGCATGACCATAGGTTTGAGTTTCGTCATCGCGCTGGTTGCCGGGACCGCCCTGGACCATGTCATCGGGGTCCCGGGCATCTTCGACCTGACCGGCGTACTCGCCCTGCTGGCGATCGCAGTCGTCATCTGGATTGTGCCGAACGTGCCGATGTCCACGCATGCGGAGGAAACCGAAGGACATTGGGCGCGTGATGTGTTCACGGCGCCGCTGCTGCGCCTCGACTTTTCGATTTTTGTGGTCAATTTCCTGCAGGTGGGACTGTTCGTGGTGGCGCCGGTGGCGCTGATCCGGCATGCCGGTATTCCGCTGCGCGATCACTGGATGGTCTACCTGCCGGTTACCGTGCTGTCCTTCATAGTGGCGGTCCCGGGCATTATCTGGGCGGAACGGCATGGGTACATGAAGACGGTATTCCTGGGCGCGGTCGCGGTGCTCGGCCTGAGCATGTTCGGTATGGCCGTTGCCTACGACCATCCAGTCGGCCTGATAGCCGCGATGTTCTTCTTTTTTGTCGGTTTCAATGTGATGGAAGCGCTGTTGCCCTCGCTGGTTTCGCGTACCGCTCCACCCGCGCGCAAGGGTCTGGCGCTGGGTGTCTACAGCACCGGCCAGTCTCTGGGAATCTTTGCCGGCGGCGCCATCAGCGGCCTGCTGGCCCAGCACTCGGGCCGGCCAGCCGTCTGCTTTGCCGGCGCGATCCTGGCGGCGGTGTGGTTCTTCGTGGCCAGTTTTCTGCAGCCTCCGGCCAAGCGCCGGAATCCGGTGCCCGCGGCAGATCCTGCGGCCTGAAGGCGGCCGCCATGCCTGCGAGTCCGTGCGCGGCAGATCGGGCGGGGCTTTCTCTGCCCGGCCCGCAGGCACAGTCGGCCCGCGGGCGCGCGAACCGGCCGTTTCCCGGTATACTAGCGCCCCGTTTCCGTATCCTTACGGCGTCAGCCAAACCCTATCGACCGCTAGAGAAGCCCGCTCATGGCCTATGACAAGATCAAGGTGCCCGCCCGGGGCAAACGCATCACTGCCAACGCTGATTTCAGCCTCAACGTACCCGACTGCCCGGTCATCCCAGTGGTGGAGGGGGACGGAATCGGCGTCGACATCACGCCAGTCATGCGCACCGTCGTGGATGCCGCAGTCACCCGGGCCTATGGCGGGCGCCGATCCATTGCCTGGATGGAGGTCTATGCCGGCGAAAAGGCGGCGAAGGTGTATGGCAGCAACCAGTGGTTGCCGCAGGAAACGCTCGATGCCCTGCGCGATCACGTGGTTTCGATAAAGGGGCCGCTGACCACCCCTGTAGGACAAGGGGTGCGTTCTCTCAACGTTGCCATCCGTCAGGCACTGGATCTCTATGCCTGTGTGCGCCCGGTCCGGTATTTTCCAGGCACGCCATCGCCGCTGCGACACCCCGAACTGACGGACATGGTGATATTCCGCGAAAATACCGAGGACATCTATGCCGGAATTGAGTGGCCGGCGGACTCCCCGCAGGCGCGCCAGGTCATCTCATTTCTCCAGACCCAGATGGCCGTCACCCAGATCCGTTTTCCGGAAAGTTCCGCCATCGGGGTCAAGCCTGTTTCGCGTGAAGGATCTGAGAGGCTGGTCCGCAAGGCCTTGCGCCATGTCATCGATCACGATCGTCGCTCGCTGACCCTGGTGCACAAGGGCAATATTATGAAATATACGGAGGGTGGATTCCGCAACTGGGGATACGAGCTGGCAAAGCGGGAGTTTGGGGCGCAGCCCATCGGTGAAGGGCCGTGGTGTACGATCGTCAATCCGCGCACCAAGCGCGAGATCGTCGTGAAAGACGTGATCGCCGACAATTTCCTGCAGCAGATCCTGTTGCGTCCCGCAGAATACGACGTGATTGCGACACTCAACCTGAATGGCGATTATATTTCCGACGCGCTTGCCGCCCAGGTGGGGGGTATCGGGATCGCGCCAGGCGGCAATATTGCGGATGCGGTTGCTGTGTTCGAAGCCACCCACGGAACGGCACCGAAGTATGCCGGAAAGAACCAGGTAAATCCCGGGTCCATGATCCTGTCAGCGGAGATGATGCTGCGGTATATCGGCTGGACCGAAGCGGCCGATCTGGTTATCCGCGGCATGAGTTCGGCGATCGCCGGGCGCACCGTCACCTACGATTTTGCGCGGGTGCTGGCTGCCGACGGCGAGACGTCCGGTGTGACCCAGGTCTCCTGTTCGGGTTTCGGCGATGCCGTCATCGCCGGGATGTGATCGCGACCCGGGGTCTCAGACAACGCCTGGCGGGGTTGTGTCGGGCGGTTCGGGACCCGGAAAAAGAAAACCCGGCGGATGCCGGGTTTAGGAACAGCTCGGAAGCTGTGCAGGACCGCTATCGTGTCAACTGCTAAGACACTGCGCGGATATTGGTCGCCTGCGGACCCTTTGGCCCGTCCTGGATTTCAAACTCGACCTGCTGCCCTTCCTTGAGAGTCTTGTATCCGTCCATTTCAATTGCCGAGAAATGAGCGAATACATCGTCGCCGCCATTGGTGGGCGAGATGAAGCCATACCCTTTGCTGGCGTTAAACCACTTAACAGTGCCTGTCGCCATACCACATCCCCCTAGTTCTTAACGGGGCCGCATTTCGCGGTCCATTCTTATTGCGCTTACATGAATGCGTTCCGTTTCCCCAGGAATTGCGCCAACGAAGTCCGGGTGCTTTTCCGAGCAAAATCAAGCCCGCATCGACCCCATCTTCCCGCTTTTTTTGTCCAAGTCAAGAACGGCGCATGGCGGGACCGGAATTGCCATATCCCGGATAGGGGGGTGGAAATCCTGTCGGGAAGCCGACAGGACGTCGGGTTATTGCTCCCTGTAGATGCACCATGTCATCTGAAAAGTCTTGAATTTTCGGGTAGTGGTCCCAAAATGTAGATACTTCACGGGCATGGTCTAATCTGTGAGTTATGAAGGGTCATGAGCGACAAGCAGCTTCAATATACTGACGGTCTGGCGGTTCAGGAGGCCAAGCCAGAGCTTAAGAGGCCGCAGCTCTATAAAGTCATCCTTCTGAATGACGATTATACCCCCATGGAATTCGTGATTGTGGTGCTGGAGCGTTTCTTCCACAAGAGCCGTGAGGAGGCAACGCGCATCATGCTGCATGTGCACCAGCGGGGGATCGGAGTATGCGGGCTCTATACGCGCGAGGTGGCTGAAACCAAGGTGCGCCAGGTGATGGTGTTTTCGGCGGACAACCAGCACCCTCTGCAGTGCACGATGGAGCCGGAGTAGGGTCTAACTGTAAGTGTCGCATGTGATGGTGTGTGCGTAGTTTTAAGTAAGGCTGGACGGGTTTCCGGGAGGGTAGCCAGATGTTGTCTCAGGAACTGGAGTTCTCGCTGAATGCGGCGTTTCAGGACGCACGCGAGAAGCGCCATGAGTACATCACGGTCGAGCACCTGCTGGCCGCGCTGCTGGATAATCCCAGCGCGGCGCGCGTGCTGCGCGCCTGTGGCGGCAACATCGACGAGCTGCGGCGGAACCTTAAGAACTTTCTGAACGAGAGCGTTCCCAGTATTCCCGCCGGCAGCGAGAATGACACCCAGCCGACCCTGGGGTTCCAGCGCGTCATCCAGCGTGCGGTGCTGCACGTACAGGGTGTCGGCAAGAAGGAAGTCACGGGTGCGAACGTGCTGGTCGCGATTTTCGGCGAGAAGGACTCGCACGCGGTCTATTTCCTGCACAAGCAGAATATCAGCCGTTTCGACGTGGTGAATTTCATTTCCCACGGGATCTCCAAGATCCCTGGAGAAGGTCAACCGGAACTGCCGGCTCCGGAAGAGGGCGAGGACGGCGGCAGTGCGCCGGAGCGCAGCCCGCTCGACATTTTCACGGTCAACCTGAATGAGCGTGCGCGGGCCGGCAAGATCGACCCGCTCATCGGGCGCGAGCATGAGTTGCAGCGCACCATCCAGATTCTCTGCCGCCGCCGCAAGAACAATCCGCTGTATGTGGGCGAGGCCGGGGTCGGGAAAACAGCGATCGCCGAGGGCCTGGCGAAGAAGATCGTCGACGGAGAAGTGCCGGAAGTGCTGTCGAAGAACACGATCTACGCGCTTGACATGGGAGCGTTGCTGGCAGGAACCAAGTATCGCGGCGACTTCGAAAAGCGGCTGAAGGCCGTCCTGCACCACCTTAAAAAGCAGGAACATGCAGTGCTGTTCATTGACGAGATCCACACCATTATCGGGGCGGGAGCAGCCTCGGGCGGCGCCATGGATGCGTCTAATCTTCTCAAGCCGGTGTTGTCGTCGGGTGACCTGAAGTGCATCGGTTCCACGACGTACCAGGAGTACCGGGGCATCTTCGAGAAGGACCGGGCGCTGTCGCGGCGGTTCCAGAAGATTGACGTTACCGAGCCCTCGGTCGAAGAGACCGTGCAGATACTCCAGGGACTGAAAGGGCGCTTTGAAGAGCACCACGGCGTGCGCTACACGAGCCAGGCGCTACGTACGGCCGCCGAGCTGTCGGCCCGGTTCATCAATGACCGGCATCTGCCCGACAAGGCGATCGATGTGATCGACGAAGCCGGGGCCAGCGTGCATCTGGTGGCACCGGGCAAGCGCAAGAAAACCATCGGGATCGGCGATATCGAGGATATCGTCGCGAAGATCGCCCGCATTCCGCCCAAGAGCGTGTCCTCCTCGGACGTCAAGGCGCTGCGTACTCTCGAACGGGACCTCAAGCTGGTCGTGTTCGGGCAGGATCAGGCGATCGATGCCCTGGCGACATCGATCAAGATGGCGCGCTCCGGGCTTGGACAGCCGGAAAAGCCCATAGGCTCCTATCTGTTCTCCGGGCCGACGGGGGTGGGAAAGACCGAAGTTACCCGCCAGCTCGCGAAAGTGCTGGGGCTGGAGCTGATACGCTTCGATATGTCCGAATACATGGAGCGGCATACGGTATCGCGCCTGATCGGGGCGCCTCCCGGCTATGTCGGATTTGATCAGGGCGGCCTGTTGACCGACGCGGTGACGAAGCACCCGCATGCGGTGCTGCTGCTCGACGAGATCGAGAAGGCTCATCAGGACGTATTCAATCTCCTGCTTCAGGTTATGGATCACGGGACCCTGACCGATAACAATGGGCGCAAGGCGGATTTCCGGAACATCATCATCGTGATGACGACCAACGCCGGTGCCGAGTCCATGAGTCGCTCGTCCATGGGTTTCCGCCATCAGGACCACAGCCGCGATGACGTCGATGCGATCAAGCGGATGTTCAGCCCCGAGTTCCGTAACCGTCTGGATGCGGTCATTCCGTTCAGGCCGCTCGACAAGGGCACGATCGCGCATGTGGTGGATAAGTTTATCCTTGAGCTCGAGGCCCAGCTGGAGGAGCGCAATGTCACGGTGGAGTTCGACGTGGATGCCCGCGCCTGGCTGGCGGAGCATGGCTATGATGCCGCTATGGGTGCCAGACCCATGGCACGGCTCATCCGGGAAAAGGTCAAAAAGCCTCTGGCAGACGAGCTTCTGTTCGGCAAACTGGCAGGGGGCGGGTCCGTGCAGGTGAGCGTCAAGGACGGGGAGCTCGCCTTCGAGTTCTAGCGCCGGGATCGAGGCCCAGGCGGCCGCGGTGTTCCGCCAGCCGGCTCACCGCCGGACGGCTGGTAAGCGTCCCCCTGCGGCGCGGCACCCTTGCCGGTCGCCTGTTCAGGACCTGCGCAGGTTCGTTTCGCCGAGTGTTCCGCGGTGCTTCCTCGAGGAAATAATCCACAAGGCTCCTGCGTCTTCCCTTGAGACGGGGCAGAATGGCCGGTTGGCGTCTTCCCGGTACCGGGGCACCGGCATTTGGGACGGAGCCAGCACGGATTTTTATCACCCACCCCGCGAAGTCCCCGTCACTGTCAATTTATTTCGCCCACTAGGAGGCTGACCCCATGTTCAAACGACTGACTTCGTTGATTCTGCTGGTGCTGGTGATGCTGGCTGCTGTCCCGGCGGCACAGGCAGCCACCAAGGTGGTCCTGCAGATCAGCGATGCCTCGCCGGCGAAGCAGACTTTGGTTCTCAATGTTGCGAACAATCTCATCAGCGCCTATGGCCTCGACAACGTGAAGATCCACATTGTCGCATTCGGCCCCGGTCTGAAGCTGTTGTTCGCGAAGAACCCGAATGTAGTCCGTATCCAGAGTCTTTACGCATCCGGCGTCCACTTCGACGCCTGCGAGAACACGCTGCGGGCCATGACCAAGAAGCTTGGCTACCGTCCGAAGCTGGACCCCTATGCCACACCGGTTCCGGCGGGCATCGTCCAGATCATAAAGCTCGTGCACCGCGGCTACACGCTGGTACGGCCCTAGGCGCCATTTGACCGTCTCCGCAGCCTCCGGACGCT
Source organism: Pseudomonadota bacterium (assembly GCA_021785515.1). Taxonomy (GTDB): domain Bacteria; phylum Pseudomonadota; class Gammaproteobacteria; order Acidiferrobacterales; family UBA6901; genus JAJYCY01. The sequence continues at coordinate 153,071 of JAJYEX010000005.1, forward strand.
GTTGCCGGCGGCTGCGGACTGGCGCTTGCCTGCGCCCGTTACCTCGGTTAGGGTGACGGGATGGAGTCCATCGTCCTGGTGCGGCCCGCTTTGGCGTTCGAGTCAGCCGAGCCGCTGTACACGCGGGTCCCTACCCGCGATGAGTACGGGCGGTGTCTGGGCGATTTCATGATGCTGTTTCCCGGATTGCGCGATCGCCCCGGGCGTCAGCTCAGCGATGTCCTCGGCCGTATCCGGGCGGTACTGGGCCGCTATGCCGAAGTGGTGTTTGCCGAGATCAATCTGCGCCTCAATCTGCTGTGGGTATCGGTGCGGCCGAGACCCGGAGTGATCCTGGAGATCGCAGCGGAGCTTAAGGCGATGATTCCCGAAGCGCTGCTGGTGGGCGAAAAATGCGGCAGTTGATGGGCGCCGTACCGCGTTGCGGCAGAGACGGTCAGGCTGTCAGCGGGCGCGGAAGGTGATACGGCCCTTCGACAGGTCGTAGGGGGTAAGCTGCACCGTCACCTTGTCCCCCGTCAGGATACGGATATAGTTCTTGCGCATCTTCCCGGAAATATGGGCCGTGATCACGTGACCGTTCTCGAGTTCCACCCGGAACAGGGTGTTCGGCAGGGTCTCGATGATCGTCCCCTCCATCTCAATGTTTTCTTCTCTTGCCACGCCTGACCTCGCTGTTGGATTCGCAGCAGGGATCTTCGCCTCGCCCGCTGGCGCCGTATGATGCCGCACTCGCGGGAGGGCGTAAAGACGCAGCGTGCAGGATGGCCTGCGGCCGTCGATGCCGCCTGAAACCGGAGGGGTGGGCGATATCAGCCGAATCGCAGGCCGGCGCGCCGGTGGCGGGCCGGCGCGAGCCAGGCGACGTGCGGGTGAACCGCCTCTTCGCTAAGCAGGATTTCGACTGAAAGAAACCGGGCGAGCTGGGTATCCGTGGTTAGCCCCGAGATGCTCTCCCGCAGTTTGCGATAATGAAAATCATTGATATACAGGGTATTAGGATGGAATCCGTGGTCAGCATGGAAGTCACGGATGAGCCGGAACAGAAAGCTGAGCATGGTCTGTCGTCTCCAGGGAGGAGCCATCCGCGGGTATCCGCGGAGGGCTCTGGTTCACTTTCGATGGCTGACCGGGGTTACAGCCTGCCGATCTCCATCAGCACCCGTGGCAAGGCTACCGGGAAATGATGACCACAGGATGACCGTGGGTGGCCAGGTTGAGGGCGGGCCGCGGGTGGCCGACGCGGCGGATCAGGGGCGGTCCCCGGCCAGGGTATCCCAGCGTCCGTCACGGAGGGCCTCCAGCGGACGGAAGTTCTTTTTGTATGCCATTTTCGGACTCTGCTCGATCCAGTAGCCGAGGTAGAGCCACGACAGCCCCCGCCGTCTGGCTTCGGCAATCTGCCAGAGGATGGCGTAGACGCCGAGCGCACGGGTTCTCTCGTCGGGATTGTAGAACGTGTAAACGGCCGAGAGTCCGTCCGGCAGTACGTCGGTGACGGCAACGCCGAGCAGCTCTCCGTCACGCGCGCGTGATGATGTTTTCGTGGCGCGGGTACGCAGCTCGCAGAATTCGGTCTCGACCTGCGTGCTGCGCAGAAATCCGATGTATTTTCCCGGATCCGGATCATCCATGGTGGAGCCGGGGTGGCGGCCGGCCTGGTAGTGGCGGTACAGCGCAAAGTGTTCAGCGCTGAACGCGGGAGGTCTGACGGTCACCCGCACGTCGGCATTTCGTGCCCAGACCCGTCGTTGTCCCCGGGATGGCCGGAAACGCTGGACAGGAAGGCGTACCGGAATGCAGGCGGCGCAATCCTGGCAGTAGGGCCGGTAGACCAGCTCGCCGCTGCGGCGGAAGCCCTGCTGCACAAAGTGCGCATAGCTGTGGGTGTCGAGAGCCTGTTGCGGGTCTACGAACACGATGGTGCTGCTGCGCTCCGGCAGGTAGCTGCAGGGATGCGGCATCGACAGATACAGGTTCGGCTTGCCCTGCGTTGCTGTCATTAGATTTGCCATCCAGGACTGATTTCGAAGGCCCAGCTTCCTGATTGCCCCGGGAGGCCGAGGGCGTGGCCGAGCAGTGACAGAAACGTTGACCGCGGAATCTCTTCCGCGCCCAGGCTGGACAGGTGCGCGGAGGTCACCTGGCAGTCGATCAGGCGGTACCCCCAGGCCTCGAGCTGCCGTACCAGATGGACCAGCGCGACCTTGGAAGCGTCGGTGGTCCGGCTAAACATCGATTCCCCGAAGAATGCGCCGCCGAGCGCCACCCCATACAGTCCGCCGACGAGATCCCGGCCGATCCAGGTCTCCACCGAATGGGCGTGTCCTGCCGCATGCAGGTCGCAGTAGGCGTCCTGCATCTCGGCTGTGATCCAGGTGCCTGGTTGGCCGCGGCGTGGCTCGGCGCAGCCCTCGATCACCTGCCGGAAGGCGTTATCAAGGGTGACGCGGAATCCGGAGTGTCTGAGGGTCTTGCGCAGACTGCGGGAGATTTTGAGCTGATCCGGGAACAGCACCATGCGGGGGTCGGGCGACCACCACAGTATCGGCTGCCCGGTCCCGTACCACGGAAAGATGCCGCAGCGATAGGCTTCGAGCAGACGGTCTGTGCTGAGGTCGCCGCCCACGGCCAGCAATCCCTCAGCTGAAGCGGTTTCCGGCGAGGGAAAGTGCACCGGGGATCCGTACGGCATCAATTTCGGCATGGCCGGCACCGTGGCATGATTCCGCTGCGCCGCCGGATGATCTGTCTGCATGCTGCCGCATTCGGAGCGCCTGCGTTCAGATTTCATGTCCTTTTTTGAATGGAGAATGTTCATTTAGTTCATCAAGATGGGAGGACATCGCGTGGTCCTCCCGTTCCAGGAAATCAGCGACCGCCCGGCCGAATTCCGGGTGGCGCAGCCAATGAGCGGAGTAGGTTCTGTTCGGCAGAAACCCGCGTGCCAGTTTGTGGCCGCCCTGGGCGCCACTCTCGAATCGCGCCAGCCCGCAGTCGATGCAGTACTCGATCGCACGGTAGTAGCAGGTCTCGAAATGCAGGCCCGGAATGTCTTCGAGACCCCCCCAGTAGCGGCCGTAGAGCGTATCGTTTCCCCGGAAATTGAGCGCCGCGGCAATGTCGGTATGGTCGCGGTGCGCGACCACCATGACGATACGATCGCCCAGGGTTTTTCCCAGCGCAAGGAACAGCTCCAGGTTCAGAAAGGGCGCGCCTCCGTACTTGCGGATGGTGTCAAGATGGAACTCGTAGAACCTGCGCCACTGTTCTGCGTCGATGTCGCTGCCGGTCAGCACGGTGGTGCCGATGCCTGCCTCCCGCAGCAGCTCGCGTTCGCGCCGGATTTTCTTGCGTTTCTGGGACGAAAAGTCCCCCAGAAATTCTCCGAAATCCCGGTAGCCCCGGTTGTGCCAGTGAAACTGGTAACCGGTTCTGCGCATCATGCCGCAGGCTTCCAGGACCGGCAGGTCCTCGTCCGTGGGAAACAGCCAGTGCAGCGACGACACGTTCAGGCTATCGGCCAGATCACGCGCCGCGCCAACCAGTTGCCTGCGGATCGTGTTCGGGTCTGGCCCGGGTGCCACAAGCAGGCGCGGACCCGCTGCCGGGGTAAACGGGACTGTCGCCACCAGCTTCGGATAGTAGCGCAGGCCGGCACGGCGGTAGGCATCGGCCCACGCCCAGTCGAAAACGAATTCTCCGAACGAGTGGCTCTTGAGGTAGAGCGGTACCGCGCCGACCAGCCGATCGTTCGAGTCGTGCAGCAGCAGGTGGCGTGCCGACCATCCGGTGGCGTCGATGGCACACCCGCTGTATTCCAGCGCATGGAGGAATGCATGGCAGAGAAATGGATTGTCGCTGCCTGCCACGCCATCCCAGTCCTCCGGCCGGACCTGTCCTAGGCTTTCCGCAACCGACGCCCGCATGGGACCAGTTTAATACTGCAACCCGCTGCGGGCCACGGTATTTTGAATTATCAGGCGGATTGGCCCACAATACCTGCGGCTGTTGCGATCCGGCAACCGCCCGAGATGTGCAGATCGCGGCAGGCGGGCACGGCGCTTCATGGAAACGACTACACCACCTCGGCTACGCCCGGGCGATGCCCGCAGACGGTGTCCGGCGCGCGCAGGGTCCGCCTGATGGCGTTGCGTCTGGCCATTGCCCAGGCCAACCTCCTGGTCGGCGACGTGCCCGGCAATGTCGAGCGGGTGCTGCGCATGACCGGTGATGCCCGCCGCATGGGGGCCAACGCCGTGGTTTTCCCGGAACTGACCCTTACGGGCTATCCTCCCGAAGATCTCCTGCTGCGCGATGCGCTTTACAATCAGATACGCACGGGGCTCGACCGTCTGTGTCGCGAGGCGCGCGGCATTGATCTGATTGTCGGCTACCCGCGGCGTCTTGATGGCCGTGTCTTCAATGCGGTTTCCGTGGTTCGCGACGGGGTCTTGGCGGCGACCTATCACAAACATCTGCTGCCGAACTACGGTGTGTTTGACGAGAAGCGTTACTTTGAGGCTGGCACTGCCCCGTGCGTTGTGGAGATCGCGGGCGTTCCGGTGGGTCTGACGATCTGCGAGGATGTGTGGCAGCCGCAGCCGGTGCGCCTGACGGCACAGGCAGGAGCGCGGCTTATGGTAACCATCAATGCCTCTCCCTATCACATGGAGAAGGGTCGCGAGCGCGAGCAGATCATGGCAATACGTGCCCGCGAGAACCGGTTGCCCTCGGTCTACGTGAATCTCGTCGGAGGGCAGGACGAGCTCGTCTTTGACGGAGACTCGTTCGTGGTCGACGCCGCCGGGGAGGTCGTGCAGCGTTTTCCGGCCTTCGAACAGGGCCTGTATGCGGTCGATTTCAGTGTGCACGGAGACACCGTGGTTCCGGCCGCGGCGGAACTGCCGACACCGGGGCCGCTCGAAGAAGAGGTGTATCGTGCGCTCGTGCTGGGCGTGCGCGACTACGTGGAGAAGAACCGCTTTCCCGGAGTGGCCATCGGCCTGTCCGGCGGCATCGATTCGGCGCTCACTCTGTGCATCGCCGTCGATGCCCTGGGCGCGGAACGGGTGGAAACGCTGATGATGCCGTCGCGTTTCACAGCGAGCATGAGTCTGGAGGATGCCCGGGCAATGGCGCGGACCCTCGGCGTGCGTTACTCTGTCATCCCGATCGAGCCGATGGTCGAGGCGTTCAACGCGGCGTTGCGCAAGGAATTCCAGGGGCGCAAACCTGACGTCACGGAGGAGAACATCCAGGCACGCATACGTGGCAGTCTGCTGATGGCGGTCTCCAACAAGACTGGACGCCTGGTGCTCACCACCGGGAACAAAAGTGAAATGGCGGTAGGCTATGCGACGCTCTACGGCGACATGGCCGGCGGCTACGCGGCGGTCAAGGACGTGTTCAAGACCCTGGTGTACCGGCTGGCAGCTTACCGCAACCGCATTTCTGCTGCGATCCCCCTGAGGGTCATTGATCGACCGCCGTCGGCCGAGCTTGCCGACGGCCAGCTGGATTCGGACAGCCTGCCACCGTACGATGTGCTGGATCCGATACTGGGGTTGTATATAGAGCATGACCGGTCCCCGCAGGAAATCACCGCCGCCGGCTTTGATGCGGCCACGGTGGCGCGCGTGGTTGCGATGGTGGACCGCAACGAGTACAAGCGCCGTCAGGCGGCGCCCGGGGTGCGCATCACGCGCCGCGCCTTCGGCCGGGACCGTCGTTACCCCATCACTTCGGGTTACAGAGAACTATAGGGCCTGATGCCGCGGCACTTGCAAAGCGCGCTGCGCGCGGATATATAAGAGATAGATTGCGCCGGTCCCAGGAATTAGGATTCCAGAAATGAAAAAAATTGAAGCGATAATCAAGCCTTTCAAGCTTGACGACGTGCGAGACGCGCTGTCCGAGGCCGGAGTTGCCGGTCTCACCGTGACTGAAGTCAAGGGGTTCGGTCGACAGAAAGGCCATACGGAGCTCTATCGTGGGGCGGAATACGTGGTCGATTTCCTGCCCAAGATAAAGATCGAGGTCGTCGTCCTGGACGAGCAGCTGGAGCGCTGCATAGAGACCATCATGACGGCTGCCCGCACCGGGAAAATCGGAGACGGGAAGATATTCGTTACGTCAGTGGAAGAGGTGGTGCGTATCCGCACGGGTGAGACCGGAGGGGCGGCGATCTGAGCGGACCGGACGCTGCCCGGAGCGTTCACCCTGCAGCAAGAGCGCGGATCTGTCCGATGTAGTGACTGTCCGGGAAATTCAGTTCCAGCACCCGCAGGCTGTCATCGGCGAGTTGCTTCATTCCCATCTTCTCGTAAGCCATGGCCTGGATGGCCAGCGCCTCTTCGACCGCCGGTGTGCGCGAGTAGTGTTCGATGACGTACTTCGCCCGGCTTGCCGCTGCGACATAGGCGCCACGCTTGTAGTAGTACTGCGCAATATTGAGCTGGCTCTTTGCCATCAGATTGAGCAGATAGTCCATGCGTTTGCGGCTGTCGGCCGCGTAGCGGCTGCGGGGAAAGCGGTTGACGACCACGCGGAAGGCATCGTAGGCATCCACCAGACGTTTGGTGTCCCGGCGGGTGCGGCTGTGACCCGAGAACAGGTTCGAAAGGGTGCTGTGGTGGAAGCCGAAATTCGCCAGGCCCTTGAGATAGTAGGCGTAATCCACATACTGGTAGGTCGGGTGCAGGCGGATGAACCGGTCTGCGGCATCGATGGCCTCGTTCGGGTGGCTATCCTTATAATACGCATAGGCAATGTCGATCTGCGCCTGCTCGGCGTAGGCACCGTAGGGGAAGCGCGCGTTGAGGGTCTGGAAATTCTTGATCGCGCGGGAATAGTCTCCATGGGTGAGGGCGTACAGCCCGTCCCGGTAAAAATGTGCCGCAGACTCGTTACTGTTTCCGGAGCGCTTCAGGGTAGAGCAGCCGGCGAGGATGGCGGTGGCGGTGACAGCCGCGATACGGCGCAAATTTATGGACGGCATGAGTTCACATCGGACTTTGAGTGATGCGAAGAATACTCCGAATCTCCCGGCACGAGAAGCCGTTGCGGTGCCCGTGAGTGGTGTGGAGTCCACGGTAGTGTCGCTATGCCTGCCAGCCGCGCAGGCGGGGCAGCGACTGGACCAGGCGCTGGCCGGTCTGCTGCCGGAGTACTCGCGTTCCCTGATCCAGAAATGGATCCGGTCCGGTCTGGTGCAAATCAACGCGGCCACCGCACGCGCACGCGACCGCGTCCGGGGCGGGGAGCAGGTCCGTATTTCCATCGAGCCGTCGGCGGGCGAGAGCTGGGAGGCGCAGGCCATTCCGGTCAGCGTGGTCTATGAGGACGATGAGCTGCTGGTCGTCGACAAGCCGGCAGGGCTGGTGGTGCATCCGGCTGCCGGCAACTGGGAAGGGACCCTGCTCAATGCGTTGCTCAATCGGGATCCGCAACTGCGGCAGCTGCCGCGGGCCGGTATTGTGCACCGGCTTGACAAGGACACCTCGGGGTTGCTGGTGGTAGCGCGCACCGAACGCGCCCGCCGCGACCTGACCGAGCAGCTGCGCCAACGTAGCCTGACGCGTGAATACCTCACCGTTGTGTGTGGCGTCGCGGTGGCGGGCGGGACGATAGATGCGCCGATCAGCCGGCATCGGGTGCATCGCAAGCGCATGACCGTGAGCGCGGGTGGCCGGGACGCGGTCAGCCATTTCCGGGTGGAAGCCCGCTACCGGGCCCACAGTCTGCTGCGGGTCAGCCTGGAGTCCGGCCGAACCCACCAGATCCGGGTACATATGGCTCATCAGCGGTTTCCGGTGTTCGGAGACCCGGTGTATGGCGGCCGGCTTCACATTCCGCCGCTCAGCAGCGAAGCGTTTGCCGCCGTCCTGCGTGCATTCCGACGCCAGGCGCTGCACGCTGCGCGCCTCGCGCTGGTGCACCCCGCAAGTGGCGAGACCGTTTCCTGGTCGAGCCCCCTTCCGGCCGATATGGCAGCACTTGTCGAAGCATTGGAGGGGGACATGCGGGCGCACGCAGCCGGTCGCCGGCGCAATGGCTAGTTTTGGCGATTGCCTCTTGCCGGATTGGCCGGCACCGCCCTGGGTGAAGGCGCTCACGACGGTTCGCGGCGGCGGATCCAGCGGCCATCCCTACGATAGCCTCAACCTCGGGTCGCACGTGGGTGACGATCCGCAGGCCGTGGCACGCAACCGGGCGCAGCTGCGTGCGGCGTTCGGTTTCCCGACGGAACCGGCCTGGCTCAGGCAGGTGCATGGCACGCGGGTCGTGCCCGCGGCAGAGGTCGGCCCGGATACCGCCGCGGACGGCAGTTTTGCCGACCGTCCCGGTTCGGTTTGTGCGGTCCTGACTGCCGACTGCCTGCCGGTTTTGCTTTGCGACGCGACCGGCACCAGGGTGGCGGCGCTGCATGCGGGCTGGCGGGGACTGGCTGCCGGGATCATCGAGCACGGCATTGAAGCGATGGGACGGATACCGCAGACCCTCATGGCCTGGCTGGGGCCGGCCATCGGGCCGACGGCCTTCGAAGTGGGCCCGGAGGTGATGGGGGCGCTGGCCGGGGACGATGCGGAAGCCCGCGCGCTGTTCACCCCTGGTCGCGGCGACAGGCTGTTCGCCGATTTCTATGGGCTCGCGCGCCTGCGCCTGCGCCGGGCTGGAGTGGCGGCGGTCTACGGTGGCGGCCTGTGCACGGTCGCCGATCCCGGAAGGTTCTACTCCTATCGCCGCGATGGGGTGTGCGGGCGGATGGCGTCGCTCATCTGGCTGGAGCAATGAACGGCAGACGCGCTGCCGGGGATGCTGGCGGTTCGGTAACCGGGATTCCCGGCCTCAGACTGCGACGGTGGGCAGGTAATTGTTGGCGTTGATGTTGTAGGCGCCGCTCGGCAGGACCCGCCGTATCTCGGGTATCATCCCGGATGTTTCCGCACCGGCACCGTACAGGTCAATCACCGGGACCACGGCGTGGGGTTTCTTGTTTTCGTCGAGCACCACGGCCACTTTCGGCCGCAGGCGGCGTTCCCGGTTCACCGTGATCACGACGCCCACGCTGCCGGTGTTCAATTCCACGATGCTACCGATAGGATAGATGCCCATGCACTGGATGAACTGTTCCACCAATGCCGGATGAAAGTCCGTTCCGCGCGCATCATAGAGCCTGGCGAGCGCGTCGTAGGCGGACAGCCCGGCGTGATAGGAGCGGTCGCTGGTGATCGCGTCATATGAATCGACCACTGCCCCGATCAGGCCGAACAGGCCGATCTTCTCGCCGGTGATGCCGTTGATGTACCCCGTACCGCCATAACGTTCGTGGTGGGAGTGTGCCACGGTCACGGCCGCCGCCGGAATGCCGCGGGTGTTGTCGAGGATCTGTACCCCGAGCGGTACGTGGCTCTTCATGATTTCGTACTCGCGGTCGGTCAGCCGGGCCGGTTTGTTCAGAATATCGTTCGGCACCCTGAGCTTGCCTATGTCATGGAGCAGTGCCCCCGTGCCCAGCAGCTCGAGGTCCTCTTCCGACAGGCCCAGGTGGCGGCCAAACGTCAGGGCCAGGATGCATACCCGTAGACTGTGCAGGGCGGTGTATTCATCCTTGTTCTTGAGCTGTGTCAGCCATACCAGTGCGTCCGGGTTGCGCACCACGCTCTCGACCATTCCGCCTATGGCATATCTCGTCCGCTGGATGTCGAGGCTGCGACCGAGCCGGACATCATCCATGATGGTATATATGAGTTCGCGGGTAGTTGATTCCAGGATGCGGGCCGAACCCATTTCCTGATCAAGGCTCACCTGGTCCCGGTAGCGCGCCGGTGCGCGGTGCGGAATCAGCCTGGGCAGCACATCGGCGTAACCGGTGTCTCCAGTGATGATCGTGGACGGCGTGGCAGAGGCCAGAGGTCTGGTATGCGGTGCCATGGGCTTCCCCGGATCATCCGTGATGTACACGTACTGACACAGGCTGCGCAGGGTGCTCAGTTCTTCGTCGGTACGGATCTCAAAGCCTTGGAACAGAAAAGGAGTACCCACCCACGGGCGGTCGAGCTCGTAGACGTACATTCCTTTACGTAGTTCCTGCACATCAATCTTGCGGTTCATGGACAAATCTGCACTGCTTGATTATCGCAGGACGCGCCTTGGAGGAAGAATGTTCCACGGCCGTTCCTGGGCATTTTGCCTGTAAAGCCTTAAACTAATTCTAGTCCAAGCGTTTGCGGTGCTCCACCCGGTGCCAGGTGTCGACCCGCGGACGCAGTATATGGCCTCATGTAGGTCCATGTATCTAGGCCAGTTCGTCAAAACGCATCGACAGGTCGACCGCGTGCGGACTCTTGGTCAGGTTGCCGACCGAAATGTCATCTACCCCGGTCTCAGCCACGATCCGCACCGACTGCAGGCTGATGCCCCCCGAGGCCTCGAGCCGCGCCCGGCCGGCGGTTTCGACCACCGCGGCTCGCAGTCGAGCCACGTCAAAGTTGTCGAGCAGCAGCCGTTCGGCGCCGGCGGCCAGCGCCTCGTGCAGCTGGTCCAGGGTCTCGACCTCGATTTCCACAGGCGTGCCCGGTGGACAGAGGTTGCGGGCGTTGCGGACCGCGACGCCAATCGAGCCCGCCGCGAGGATATGGTTTTCCTTGATCAAAACCGCATCGTACAGGCCCATGCGATGGTTGCAGCCGCCGCCGCAGCGCACGGCGTACTTCTGGGCGTTGCGTAATCCAGGAATCGTCTTGCGGGTATCCAGGATGCGCGCATGGGTGCCGCGGACGGCCTCGACGAAGCGCCGCGTCTCAGTGGCAGTGCCGGAGAGCAGCTGCAAAAAATTGAGCGCGGTGCGCTCGGCGCTGAGCAATGCCCGCGCTTGCCCGCGGATCCGGCACAGCACCTGGTTGGCCTCTATGCCGTCGCCGTCGGAGGCAGTCCAGTCGATCCGCACCCGGTCATCGAGCTGCCGGAACACGTCCTCGAACCACGGCCTGCCGCACAGCACTGCCGATTCGCGGCTGACGACGTGGGCTGCTGCCGTCGCCTCCGGGGTTATCAGTGCCGCGGTGATGTCACCGCGGCCCACGTCCTCATGCAGGGCGCGGTGCACGTCCGCGGCGATTTCGGCTGGCGCGGGCGGGGTGTAATCGGTTCGGGTCCGGGGCATGGTTGGGGTATTTAACCATAAACCGTGATCCGCAGGTTGTGCCTGGTCACGCCGGCAGCCGCAAGGTGTAACGTGTATAAAACCATTTCATGGCCAGCGGGGGCGGCACGGTGGTCAGCGCAGCCACGACCACCAGCACTGCGGAAGCGGCGCCGTCGAACAGGTTGCTGGACCGGCCGAGCGCCACGAATATCAGTCCGACTTCGCCACGCAGCACCATCGCCATCCCCACCGCCAGGCGCGACCGCATCGGCTTGCATATCAGCATCCCCGCCACTATCTTTCCCGCGATGGAGCGCGCCAACAGCGACGACGATCGTGCCCGGACGAGCGGGAGTGTGTAGCGGACGTCGCGTCGTGCAGCGAGAGCGCCGGTGCGGCAGTTTGCGCTGTCCGGAACGGATCCCGTGGTGCTGAAGCTGGTGCCGGCGGCAGGTGCGGGTGTGGTGGCAGCCTGGGGCTGGCACCGCTTCATGCAGCGTTTGGATTCAGCCCGGCAGGCTGAATGGGGCAGGCGATGGCTGAACCGGCTCGACGGGTTTAATCGCATCTGGTGCCGGCGGTTTCACCGCCTGAGCGGGGGAGAAATCACGCTGCCCCTGAAGGGCCCGGCGCTCGTCGTAGCCAACCATGTGTCGGGACTCGATCCCCTGCTGATGATCGCAGCCAGTCGCAGACCGTTGCGGTTCCTGATTGCCCGAGAGGAGTATGAACGTCGGGGCCTGCATTGGCTGTTCGCCGCGATCGGCTGTATCCCGGTGAAACGCGAAGGGAGTCCGCGTGCAGCGCTGGCGGCGGCGTGCAGGGCACTCGAGCGCGGGGAGGTGGTGGCACTGTTTCCGCAGGGCCGTATCCGTCTTGACCATGAACCCCGGGTGCCGCTCAAACGCGGTATCGCATATCTTGCTCGCGCCAGTGGCGCCCCCGTGATCGCGGTGCGGATCGACGGGGTGCGGGGCGCCGGAAGGACCGTGTCAGCGGTGCTTCTGCGTTCCCGGGTGCGTCTGCGCCATTTTCCGCCGCTGCACCTGCAGGAGGACGACATGGACCGCTTTCTGTCGCGGCTGCAGGCGCTGCTCGGTACGCCATAGCTTTTGGCTTGCCGACCGGGTCGTACGGCCGCCGAAGGCGGGCCGGCAGGCCCTGGATTGCTTGAAAATGTCACGGAACTGCCCCATTGAAACGCGCATAACACCCGTTCCGACGAGAGACATTGCCGATGCGCATGGACAAGCTGACCACGAAGTTTCAGACGGCCCTGGCCGAAGCCCAGAGCCTGGCGGTAGGCCGCGATAACCAGTTCATTGAACCGATACATCTGATGGCTGCCCTGCTCGATCAGGAGGGCGGTACCAGCCGCCACCTGCTGATGCAGGGGGATGTCAACGTCAACGCCCTGCGTTCGCAACTCAGTCAGGCCATGGACCGGCTGCCCTCAGTCGAGGGCTCCGGCGGGGAAGTGCATGTCTCGAACGATCTCGGCAAGCTGCTCAACGTCACTGACAGGCTGGCGCAGAAACGGGGTGACCAGTACATCTCCAGTGAACTGTTTGTGCTCGCTGCTCTGGAAGACCAGGGCGAGCTCGGCCGCCTGCTGAAAGAGAGCGGCGCGTCCCGTGCCGGACTGGAAAAGGCCATCGACGTCCTGCGTGGGGGCCAGAACGTGCGCGATGCGGGGGCCGAAGACCAGCGCCAGGCGCTGGAACGCTATACCGTGGATCTGACCGAGCGCGCCGAACAGGGCCGGCTTGACCCGGTAATCGGGCGTGATGAGGAAATCCGCCGGGTGGTGCAGATTCTCCAGCGCCGCACCAAGAATAACCCGGTGCTCATTGGCGAACCTGGAGTGGGCAAGACCGCCATTGTGGAGGGCCTCGCCCTGCGTATCGTGAACGGCGAGGTGCCCGAGGGCCTGAAGGACCGCCGGCTGCTGTCGCTTGACATGGGTGCTCTCATCGCCGGTGCCAAGTACCGGGGCGAGTTCGAGGAGCGCCTAAAATCGGTGCTGAACGACCTCGCCAAGCAGGAAGGCCGCGTCATCCTGTTCATCGACGAACTGCATACGATGGTGGGTGCAGGGAAGGCAGAAGGCGCGATGGATGCGGGGAACATGCTCAAGCCGGCACTTGCGCGCGGCGAGCTGCATTGCATCGGTGCCACCACGCTTGATGAATACCGCAAATATATAGAGAAGGACGCCGCGCTTGAGCGTCGCTTCCAGAAGGTCCTGGTGGACGAGCCAAGCGTCGAGGACACCATCGCCATCTTGCGCGGACTGAAAGAGAAATACGAGGTCCATCACGGTGTGGATATCACCGACCCGGCGATCGTAGCGGCCGCGATGCTGTCGCACCGGTACATCACCGACCGTCAGCTTCCCGACAAGGCGATCGACCTGGTGGATGAGGCGGCGTCGCGGATACGCATGGAGATCGACTCCAAGCCCGAGTCGATGGACAGGCTGGACCGGCGCATGATCCAGCTCAAGATTGAGCGTGAGGCCCTGAAGAAGGAGGCCGACGAGGCATCCCGCAAGCGCCTCGAGACGCTGAACAGCGAGCTGCGCAAGCTCGAGCGCGAGTATGCCGATCTGGACGAAGTGTGGAAGGCAGAGAAAGCGGCGGTCAGCGGTGCACAGCACATTAAGGAGGAGCTTGATCGGGCGCGCGTGGAAATCGAGACCGCCCGCCGCGCCGGGGATCTGGCGAGAATGTCGGAACTGCAGTATGGACGCATCCCGGAACTGGAGAAGCAGCTGGCGGCTGCGTCTGTTGCCGAGGGCCGCGAACACCGGTTGCTGCGGTCGGCGGTAACGGAGAATGAGGTGGCGGAGGTGGTGTCCCGCTGGACCGGCATACCGGTGGCAAAGATGATGGAAGGGGAGCGCGACAAGTTGCTGCGCATGGAGGAGGAACTCGGACACCGTGTGGTAGGACAAGCGGAGGCCATCACCGCGGTGGCGAACGCAATTCGCCGGGCGCGCGCCGGCCTGTCCGATCCCAACCGGCCGAGCGGGTCGTTCCTGTTTCTCGGACCGACTGGCGTGGGCAAGACCGAGCTCACCAAGGCGCTGGCCGCGTTCCTGTTCGACACCGAGGAAAGCATGGTGCGCATCGACATGTCGGAGTTCATGGAAAAGCATTCCGTGGCACGGCTCATCGGCGCCCCGCCCGGTTATGTCGGCTACGAGGAGGGCGGCTATCTGACCGAAGCGGTGCGGCGCAAACCCTATTCCGTGGTACTGCTGGACGAGGTCGAGAAGGCGCATCCGGAGGTGTTCAACGTATTGCTGCAGGTGCTCGACGACGGACGTCTTACGGACGGTCAGGGCCGGACAGTGGATTTTCGCAATACCGTTATCGTGATGACCTCCAACCTTGGGTCGCAGCTCATCCAGGAGCTGGCCGGGGAAGATAATTATGATCAGATGAAGACTGCGGTAATGGGTATCGTAGGCCAGCATTTCCGGCCGGAATTCGTCAACCGCATCGACGACATTGTCGTATTCCATCCGCTGGCGCGTGAACAGCTGCGTCGCATTGCGCTCATTCAGGTGCAGTACCTGCGCAGCCGTCTGCAGGCGCGTGACCTGGATTTGCGCCTGACCGATGAGGCGCTGGACCGGCTGGCGCAGGCCGGCTTTGATCCGGTCTACGGCGCCCGTCCGCTGAAGCGCGCGATCCAGCAGTCGATCGAGAATCCGCTGGCGCAAGAGCTTCTTGCCGGCAAGTTCGCGGCGGGTGATGTGGTCGTGGTTGACGTTGAGGGCGACAGGCTGAGGTTTCGCCGGGAGGATGGGTCACCCAGGCGATCTGCGGCCGGCTGACCGGTACGGCTGCGCTGCGGGTCGGCTGGTGGCGCGCCGTACCGGTGGTCGTTTGTCATCGGTAGCTATTCCTTCTATCATGCAAGCCCTGTCCCTGTTGGGGGCCGGGGCTATGCACACTGAACAGTGCAGTACGCGCGTAGCGGCAGCGCAGTTCCCGGGTCATCGATATACACTACTAAGCTCCTGAAGGGCGCCACGCACCAGTCAGGGAAGGCGGATGCATGTTCCGGCGGCTGCGATCGCCATCACTATCCGGGTTGGGTCTGTGGCAGCTGTGGTCGGATCTGGCCACGCGACGCCATCGGCACCGCCAGTTTGTCACCATCGCCTATGTTGTGCTGCTCAGTGTGGCCGGTCTCCCGCAGCGTACGCCGCTGTTGTTCTGGCCCGGAGCAGCGCTGGTTGTCATCGGGGAGGCAGTGCGCCTGTGGGCCTCCGGTCACGTGAAAAAGGATCGGATTCTGGCGACCACCGGTCCCTACGCTTTTGTGAGGCATCCACTGTATGTGGGCAATAACGTGATCGTTGCTGGTTTCTGCATGGCGTCTGGCCAGTGGTGGAGTTTTCCGCTGTGGCTGGTGCTGGCGCTGGCGTTTTTTCCGCCGGCTATCGCCCATGAAGATGCATTGTTGCACCGGCTGTTTGGCAGTGCCTGGGAAGAATGGAGTGTTCGCACCCGGGCGCTTGTGCCCGGGATCGACCGATACCGGGCGGCAGTGGGCGGGGAGTGGTCGCTACGGCAGAGCCTGCGGGTAAATGGCGAACCGCTTATCGCCGCGTTTCTGGGCGGCTGTCTGTACTTCCTGCACCTCAAGCTCGCCTGAGCATCTGATGAGCACCGTGATACATGGTGTTTCCGATGACGAGCTGGTCCGCTGGGTCGAGCACTGTGCGGTGCGCCGCAGTGCGGTTCTGGCCAGCGGGTATCAGGGTGTTGTTTACCTTTTCGACGAGAATGACCGGCGCCTGGTGATCAAGGTGGCGTCCGGACGCGGTCCGATGCGGTGGTTGCGCCGCCGCATGCTGCGCAACGAGTTCAAGGCCTATTCGCGTCTGGCGGGCCTGCCGGGATGTCCTTACTGCTACGGCCTGATTGGCGGCCGCTACCTGGTTCTCGAATACCTGGAGGGCCAGTCGCTGCGGCAGGGCGAGGCCGAGGACCGTTCCAAGTACTATGCCGAGCTGTTCTGTCTGATCGGCGAGCTGCATCGCCGCGGAATCGCGCACTTTGATCTCAAGCGCAAGCACAACCTGATGGTGCTTGCGGGCAGCAGTCCCGGTATTGTCGATTTCGGGGTGTCCGTCGTCCGCAAGGGGGGATTTGCTCCGGTCAATCATTTTTTCTATAACCTTGCGGTCAAGATCGATTTCAACGCCTGGATCAAGCACAAGTATCGCAAGCGCTACGGCGAAGTGTCTGCCGCAGACCGTGCCTATCTCAGACACACCCGTGCCGAGAAGGCGGTGCGTGTCATCAAGCGTGTATGTCGTGCGCTACGATCCTTTTCCACGGATGATCACAAACGGGCAGATGTTTTGCGCGCCGGGAATCCGGCGCATGGCCATCCTGATGCGCGCCCCGGTGGATTCGATGGCCGCCAGCGCGGTGACAGGGCGGCGGTGTGCGATGCCCTGGATGCGGCGAAGTCCCTGCCGCGCGACTACTGAGAGCTCGCCGGCCAGAGAACGCCAGTGGCGCGGGCCGGTCCGGGCAGCTGGCGTAAAGCTGGCGGCGCCGTATGGTGGAGACTTGACGTGTGTGACGGGACTGCGCGACGGGGTGGGTCGATGGATTCGAAAAAACTGGCGGGGTCCGACTTCACGTCGGCGGGGATGCGATGGTGGAACAAGGCTGCACGTGGTGTAGGCGGACAATTGCAAACCGGTCGCAGCGGTGACGGTCAGACCACCACCCGCGGTGGCTGCTGAACCATGCGGATCGTCGTGATCGGCGGGGTTGCGGCCGGCATGAGCGCGGCAAGCCAGGCCAAGCGGCGCGCGCCCCAGGCCGAGGTAATCGCGCTTGAGCGCGGTGCGTATGTGTCCTACGGGGCCTGCGGGATGCCGTACAACATCGAGGATCCGCAGCGCGATATTGAAGATCTGGTGGTCATCACTCCTGCGGAATTCCGCCATGCACGCGGAATCGACGTGCGCATCAGACATGAGGTGTGTGCGATTGATCCGACCCATAAAACGCTCGCGGTGCGGGATTTTGTCAACGGCCGGGACTATGTTCAGGACTACGACCGGCTGGTGATTGCCACCGGGGCACGGGCGGTGCGCCTGCCGATCCCCGGGCTGGATCTCCCGGGGGTGTTCCAGCTGCGCGAGCTGACTGACGGTGCTGCAATCAAGCGGTTTCTCGACGACAGCTCGCCGCGTCGCGCTACCATTATCGGTGCCGGTATGATTGGCATGGAGATGGCCGACGTGCTTACCCGGCGGGGACTGACGGTACAGATTTTCGAGCGCGACGGTCAGGTGATTCCGGGTTTTGAACCGGTCATCGCAGAACTGGTAACCGGGGAGTTGCAGCGCCACGGCGTGCGCATCGACACCGGCGTGGCGGTGCAGGCGATCGAGGTCAGGGACCAGGGCCTGGTTGTGCGTACTGACCGGGGAGATGCGGCAACGGATTTGGTGATTGTTGCGGCGGGAGTGCGCCCCAGCGTTGATCTGGCCCAGGGAGCAGGCGTGAAACTGGGGGCAAGTGGAGCTATTGCCGTCGATGCCATGCAGAGAACCGGCATCGCTGACATCTATGCGGCCGGTGATTGCGCCGAGGCATTTCACGAGGTGCTGGGGCAGGCGGTCTATATTCCGCTTGGCACGACCGCGAACAAGCAGGGCAAGGTGGCCGGAGCGAATGCTGCCGGCGGTGCAGAACGGTTCGCGGGCATTGTGGGTACCGCCGGCTTCAAGGTGTTCGGTATCGAGGTTGCGCGTACGGGCGTGGGTGCGGCGGAGATTAGCCGGCACGGGCTGGATGCGCTGTCATGTGTCTCGCGCCATAGCAGTCGCGGTCATCACTATCCGGGATCAGCCACGATCACCACGGTGTTGTTCGTCGAACGCGGCAGCGGAAGGCTGCTCGGTGCGCAGATGGCCGGAGGCGACACGGTCGCCAAACGCATCGACGTGTTTGCGGTCGCGCTGCGCGCGCGCATGCGGGTGGATGAGGTGGAATCGCTTGATCTGTCCTACGCACCGCCATTCGCACCCGTCTACGATCCGGTGATCATTGCGGCAGCTGTGGCCCGCAAGATCAGCAGCGGGTCTGGCTCGTGAGCCAGATGCCGGTGGTTGTGAACAGCCATGTTGCCGTGGATGTTGCCGGTCCAGATTTTCGGCTACAGCCTCCTTGCGGATCGCGCGGATGAGCATCGTCTTTCTCGATCGCGGGACGTTTTCGGCATCGGTGCGCTTTGGAGCGCCCGGTGTGGCGGGCAGGTCGTGGCAGGATTATGCGCACACGTCGGCAGATCGTGTGTTCGAGCGGGCGCGCACCGCCGAGGTGGTGGTGACGAACAAGGTGCCGCTGCCGCGTGCAGTCATCGAGCGGTTGCCACAGCTGCGACTGATTGTCTGTGCCGCGACGGGTGTCGACAACGTCGATATCGAAGCTGCGCGCCGCCAGGGTGTAGCGGTGTGTAATGTGCGGGGTTACGCGATCCACAGTGTTCCCGAACATGTCTTTGCCATGGTGCTGGCGCTGCGCCGGAACCTGTTCCGATACCGGCAGGCGGTGCAGACCGGGGACTGGACGCGCTCCGACTCCTTCTGTCTGCTGACCTATCCCAACGAGGACCTGGCCGGTTCTACGCTGGGTATTGTGGGGGCCGGCACGCTGGGGGAGGCAGTAGCCAGGCTTGGACAGGCGTTCGGGATGAACGTGCTGCTTGCTGAGCGCCGGGGGGCGGAGACGACGCGCCCCGGGCGTGTGCCGTTTGAACGGGTGCTGGCGGATTCCGATGTCATCAGCTTGCATCTGCCGCTTACCCCGCTCACCTGCGGGCTGATCGGCAGCAGCGAGCTGGCGCGCATGAAACCTGGCGCCATCCTGATCAATACCGCCCGCGGCGGGGTAGTTGACGAGGTGGCGCTGCTGGCCGCGCTGAAGTCAGGCCGCCTCGGCGGCGCCGGTCTCGATGTGCTGTCGCAAGAGCCGCCTGCGGCCGGTCAACCGCTCGCATTCGCCGATCTGCCCAATCTTCTTGTCACCCCGCACATCGCCTGGGCGAGTCGCCAGGCACAGCAGCGTCTTGCCGACGGGGTTGTGGAGAATATCGCGGCGTTCTTCCGCGGCGAGCCGCAGAACCGCGTGGTCTAGCCGAAATCGTCTTATGTCCCTGCCGATCGAAGAGGTGATGCCGCAGTTGCGCGCGGCGCTTGCTGCGCATAACTCAGTGGTGCTGCAGGCGCCGCCAGGCGCTGGAAAAACCACCTGGGTGCCGCCGGCGTTGCTCGCCGAGCCCTGGCTCGCCGGCCGTTCCATTGTGATGCTTGAACCACGGCGACTTGCGGCGCGGGCAGCTGCGGCGCGCATGGCACAGCAGTTCGGCGAACCAGCAGGCGCGACCGTCGGCTACCGGATTCGTTTCGAGAGCCGGGTGGCGGCGCAGACTCGTATCGAAGTGGTGACCGAGGGCATACTGGCACGCCGCCTGCAGGTGGACCCCGCGCTTGAAGGGGTGGGCTTGGTGATCTTCGATGAATTTCACGAGCGGCATCTGCACAGCGATCTCGCTTTGGCCCTGACCCTGGACGCCCAGCGTGGCCTGCGTGAGGATCTGCGCATCCTGGTGATGTCCGCGACCCTGGACACCGCCGCCGTGTCGCAGCTTCTTGGGCAGGCACCGATTATCTCCAGTCCTGGACGCAGTTTTCCGGTCACCGTGGAGTACTGTGACCGTGACCCTCAGACGCCGCCCGCGGAGTCTGTTGCCCGGGCCGTCGTCAGCGTCTTGCGCAGCAGCCAGGGTGATGTGCTGGGGTTTCTTCCGGGTGCCCGCGAGATCCGGCGTGCCCGTGAACTGCTGGCAGCCATGTTGCCGCAAGACGCTGCGGAGGTTTTTCCGCTTTATGGCGACCTGCCGTGGACGCAGCAGGAGCGTGCCATTCATCCGTCCGGCTGCAGGAACCGCCCGAGGGTGGTGTTGGCCACCCCGATCGCGGAATCGAGCCTGACCATAGAGGGTATACACGTTGTGGTCGATTCCGGCTATGCGCGCGTGCCGCAGTTCGATCCGAAAAGCGGGTTCAGCCGTCTTGTGACCCAGCGGATTTCACGGGCATCCGCCGAGCAGCGCAGTGGACGGGCAGGGCGTATGGCGCCCGGTCTCTGTCTGCGACTGTGGTCCGAGCACACCCACAGGGGCTTGGTGCCGAAGACAAACCCCGAAATACTCAGTGCCGATCTTGCCCCGCTTGCCCTGGAGATGGCTGTCTGGGGCGTGGGAGAGGCGGCCGGGCTGTCCTGGATCGATCCGCCGCCGGCTGCGGCCCTTGCCCAGGCGCGCGCCCTGCTGCGCGGGCTGGCTGCGGTAGACGCCGACGGACGGATCACGGACGTCGGCCGCAGCATGGCCCAGTTGCCGTTACACCCGAGGCTGGCGCGCATGCTCATCGTCGCGCGTGATTCAGGCCAGACAGCGCTGGCCTGCGATGTGGCGGCCGTCGTTTCGGAGCGCGACCTGCTGGCCGGGGACGCCCGCCGCTCCTGCGACATCGGCGTGCGCCTCGATGTCTTGCGCGAGTTCCGCGTGGCCGGCCGGTCCGCAGCGCAGCTCCGCGGCGCCGACGCCGAGCGCTGCGCGCGTGTGGATCAGGCATCGCAGCAGTTCCGCCGGCTGCTGGCTGTGCCCGCGGCGGATTCCGACCCCGATACGTCTGCTGCCGGTGAGCTGCTGGCGCTGGCTTATCCGGATCGCATCGCGATGCAGCGGGTACCGGGCGAATTGCGGTATGTGCTGGTGAACGGGCGTGGTGTACGCCTGCCCGAACATGAAGGCAGTCTGCGGCAGCCGTTTCTGGCAGTTGCGAGCGCCGATTGGGCCGCAGTGGAGCGTGCGGGTGCTCGTGGCCCGGGAACAGCGATTAGCTCCGAAGGAATGATCCATCTGGCCACCGCCGTCGATGGCGGCGCGCTGGAGGGGCTTTTTGCGGGCCAGGTACGTAGCGAAGATGTCGTACGCTGGGATGTCCAGCAGCAGTCGGTGATCGCCCGTCGCGAGCGGCGCATGGGGGCGCTGCTGCTCGCGAGCACACCCATTGCGGACGTGCCGGCAGAACGTCTGCGGGCGGCAGTGCTCGAAGGCGTGCGGCAGCTTGGCCTGCAGGCGCTGCCGTGGAGCCAGGAGGCGCGCCAGTGGCAGAGCCGGGTGCTGTGCATGCGCGACTGGTACCCGGAAGAAGATTGGCCAGACGTCTGCGATCAGGCCCTGGCTGCCTCACTGGAGGAATGGCTGGCGCCCCATCTCGATGGACTAGCGAGGCGCCAGCAGTTCGCGCAGCTTGATCTCGCCCGCATCCTCGCCGGCAGTCTCGACTGGAGCCGGGCGCAGCGGCTTGAGCACGATGCTCCAGCCCGTATACGGGTGCCGAGCGGCTCGCTGATCTCGCTTGAATACCGGGTTGGTGCGGCGCCGGTGCTGGCGGTAAAACTGCAGGAACTTTTTGGCCTGGCCGACACGCCCTGCGTCGCCCGTGGCCGGGTGCCCGTGACCCTGCATCTGTTGTCGCCGGCCCGTCGTCCGATTCAGATGACCCAGGACCTGCGTGGCTTCTGGGACCGGACCTACGCTGAAGTGCGCAGGGAACTCAAGGCCCGCTATCCAAAGCATCCCTGGCCCGATGATCCCTGGAATGCGCCACCCACGGCACGCAGCAACCGCAGGCGCAAACCGCGATAATGTAAGGGTCTGGTCCTCGGTACCCGGCTCTAGCGGGGGGCAGGGAGGTCCGCGCACCAGCGGTCGATCGCCTGGCGCATCGCGTCAGGTGCTTCAGTCGGGATCCAGTGCCGCGATTCCAGCGTCACTACGCGGCAGCCGTGCATTTTGGCCAGCAGTGCGCGGGTGCGTTCGAGTCTGCTAAATGCTGCGCCGGTCGAGAGCAGCGCCAGAGCAGGCACGTCCTGGAGCCTGGCGAAGGGTGGCAGGGGGCCGGTCACCGCCGCCAGATCGTCCAGGTAGTTCGCGCTTGGCGTATACCGCAGATCCTGCCACGGCGAGGCGTAGCGGCGCGTAAGCGATTCACTGTCGTGGTCTTGTGCCATGGTGAGCCGCGTGATCCGGTCCAGTTCCGCAAGATCCAGCGCCGGTATCCGGCGCCGTCGTATCCCTATCCGGTTGAGGATGCGTACGCCGGTTGCCATGGCCAGGATCAAGGGCCGCAGTGTTCGCGCGATCCTGAGGGTGGTGGATTGTGCGTCCGGCAGTATGGGCTCAATCAGCACCAGACCCTGTGTCTTCTGCGGGAAGCGGGAGGCGAACTGCAGGGCGATGTTCGCCCCCAGGCAGTGGCCGACGAGTACTGCACGCGGGTGGCATTCCGCATCAAGGATTGCGGCGATGTCGTCGCACCAGCGTGCCATGCTGAGGCGGCGACGCACTGGCGACGCGCCATGACCCCGCAGGTCGAGGCGTACTATCGCCCAGTTGCGGCGCAGCGTCGTGTTGCGCACGAACTCCGACCAGCGCGTCAGGTTGCTCGCCATGCCGTGGATGAGCACGATCATTCCGGTCGGAACCGCGCTTGTCGAGGAGCAACGGTAGGCGATGGTGGCGCCATCTGGGCGGCGCAGGGTCTTCGCGGTGTCGGGTTCCTTCGGCATGGTTCGGCGCAGTCGTCGGCCGTGGCGGGTCGCAGGCACCTCAGTCAACGGGCCGGGGTTCTGGTGCGGGTTTAGGCTTAGCGGTTTAGCAAGTGAGTCCTGGCCGGCCGCCTACTCCCGGCCGGGTGGCGCCCCGCTGCTCTTGTCGGCCGGGTGATCGCAAGGTCCTGCGATGCCGTCGACGTTGTCGCCCGGGCGTCCGGGATGGGCGAATTGCGATACCGGGATGTAGCGCTGATCTGCATAATGGTTTGCGGGCAGCTCCCACTGCCGGGCCCGTCTGGCGGTCACCGCATTCCGGTGTCTGCGTGGACCGCCGCAGTATGAAGAATAGCTTAACCCAACTGTTGACGGTCTCCAACCCGTTCCAAAGACCGCGGCCGCTGCCGGCGTTTCATCAAGTGATTGATAATTAATTGAACTGCTGCGCTTCCAGCCAGTGCCGCCCGGGATGGCCTGATCTCCCATCAATCCGGGAATGTGGCATAATCAGGTGTGCCCCGTCCTGACGTGCGGACCAGCTGACTAATTTTCGACAAGGTTGACGATGAAGACTCCGGGATTGACAGGCAGATTGCTGCCTGCCGCCGTGCTGGCTTGTGCGATGCTGACAGGTTCCGATGCGATGGCCGGGAAGACGGCGGTGTCCGCCTACCCCCTGTCCATCCAGACGGCGCTCCATTCGGGGATGAAGCTAATCAGGCAGTTTCCCGCGGTTTCCGGTCTGACGGGCTGGGTGCTGTCCCACGATGGACGATATAGCATGGTCTTTACCACCGCGGACAGGAAGACGCTGATCCTCGGGACTTTGGTTGATGAGAAAGGAGCGGACCTGACGTCCGCCTACGCTGCCAAATACATCCCCAAGCCGGACTATGCCACGCTGTTTCCGGCGCTGAAGTCGACCGGTTACGTCGTAGAGGGGGCGGGCGCCAATGCCAAGAGCGTTCTGTATGTGTTCTTTGATCCGAATTGCATCTATTGCCATCTGACGTGGAAGGCCCTGCAGCCGTACGAAAAGGCCGGGTTGCAGGTGCGATGGATTCCGGTCGCCTTCCTCAAGCCGACATCGGCGGGCAAGGCGGCGGCGATCATGGAGGACAAGGATCCGCCGGCAGTGTTTCGCGACAACGAGCTGCGCTTCAACACCGCGACCGAGGAGGGTGGGATCAAGCCTCTGGGCCGGCCGCCAGCCGCTGTCCTCGCCCGTATCCAGCAGAACGGGCAGCTTATGAGCCGCTTCGGATCGAACGGAACCCCGACTCTCGTCTGGAAAACCAAGTCGGGTGTCGTGCGGGCAATTTTTGGCCTGCCGAAACTGGATCGTCTGCCGTCCATTACCGGATTGCCGCTACAGAAGATAGATGATCCGGAACTGGCAAAGTTCCATTAGCGGGAAGGGGAAGCCCGCAGGAATACCGGCACGTATGCGCCGGTTTGAGGGCTTATCGGATGCGGATGGCAGAACTTTTTGCCTGTTCAGTGATCCATGGAAAGGTATGTCCCGGCCCGCGCAGGAGTTATCAGGTCCGGGAATGCCTTGATCGTCGCTGTTGCGTATATACCTGGAGGTTTCCGGATGTCGATTGACCGTCGTTCATTCAAGATTGGCGTTATTGCGGGGCTGTTTCTGGTCGTCGGCATAGCCGTCGGCATGGTGTTCGCTATACGCATGAAAAGCGCGGAATCTGCGACCGCGTTTGCCGGGGTGGATACCCGGGCACTGCCGATCAAGGTCGATGCCGGGCCGGATTTTGTTCCGATTGTGAAGGCGGACCTGCCGGCAATCGTCAACATATCGACGACGCGCATCATCAAATCTCCCGCCCAGACGATGAACTCGCCTTTTGGCGAGGATCCGTTCTTCCGCCAGTTTTTCGGCAACCAGTTCTTTCATAATTTCCAGATCCCGCGCGAGGAACGCGAGAGCGCGCTGGGCTCCGGCGTGATCGTCAGCCCAAACGGCTACATCATCACCAACAACCACGTCATCGCCAAGGCCGACACCATCAAGGTGATTCTGGGCAACAACCGCGTGTACAAGGGAAAGGTGGTCGGCGCAGATCCGCTTAGCGACATTGCGGTTGTGAAGATCAATGCAAAGAATCTGCCGGTCATTCCCTGGGGCAATTCGAGCAAGCTCCAGGTCGGGCAGTATGTGCTGGCGATGGGCAACCCATTCGGTCTGAACCAGACCGTGACCATGGGCATAGTCAGCGCGCTGGGGCGCGAGGATGTCGGAATCGATAACTACGAGGATTTCATACAGACTGACGCGGCGATCAATCCCGGCAATTCGGGTGGCGCGCTGGTGAATACCCGGGGGCAGTTGGTGGGGATCAATACGGCGATCTACACCCGCAGCGGCGGCTACATGGGCATTGGATTTGCGATTCCCAGCAACATGGCGCGCAACGTCATGACCCAGCTCATCAAGCATGGGCGCGTTATTCGCGGCTGGCTTGGCGTGTCCATCCAGGAGGTCACCCCGGCGCTTGCCAAGAACTTCGGTCTGCCGAATTCCAACGGAGCGCTTGTGGGCGAAGTCTTCAAGGGCAGCCCTGCGTTCCGGGCGGGTCTGAAGACTGGCGACGTGATCGTCAAGTACGATGGCAAGGTTGTCGACAACCCGACGACGCTACGCAACTTCGTTGCCAATACGCCTGTTGGCAGCGAGGTCGACATCACCGCGATCCGCAACCGCAAAACCGTGGTGCTGCATGCCAAGATTGTGGAGCAGACCAAGCAAGATCTTGAGATCGCCAAGACCGGCGGCGGACAGACGCAGGAGAGCCGGCACACGCTGCTGTCGGGGCTTGCTGTCCAGAACCTGACTCCGCAAATCGCGAGCCAGCTCGGACTGCCGGGTTATTCGACCGGTGTGGTGATTTCGCAGGTCAATCCTGACAGTGCTGCTGCTGCGGTGGGCTTGCAGCCCGGCGATGTGATCACTCAGATCAACCGCCAGACGGTCCGCAATCTGGCCGATTACCGGCGCATCACCGGCAAGCTTGGCAAGGACCAGAGCGTGCTCCTGCTCATCAAGCGTGGGAATACGAACATGTTCGTGGTGATCAATCGATGAGTCCGGCCAGCAGGTGGCGCCGCCGCCTGGGTGGTTTCGCTGCAGCCGGCGTCCTGGGCGTCATGCTCGCAGGCTGCAGCACGGTTCAGGTCGGGCGGAACTTCAGCGTGCAGGCCTTCGCCAGCCGGGTGGTGCGTGGTCGCACCACCGAGGCTGAGGTGCGCAGTTGGCTGGGTGCGCCGGGCAGCACCGGCATCGTGGTGCAGAGCAACGGTGAACGCCTTACCAAGTGGGCCTACTTCTACGGACAGGGGACGCTGCCACGGCTGAACGGTGCACATCTGAAGATGCTGGAAGTGCAGTTCGACCGGCACGGCATCGTGCGCGCGTACAACTGGTCGCGCTAGGCCGGGTGGTGGCGGGGAAATAGCCGGACCCTTGGCCCGGCGGGTGTGTGCGTCCCGTTTTTGCACGGACGGATCCGTATCGACGTTTTCCGGAATGTTGATTGCGCGGCCGGTACCGCCACCTGGCGAAGCCTAGGTGTCGGGGTCCGATTCCGGAGCCGCCAGACCACGGATCTTCCGGCGTGCGCTGTCGACGTTGAGAGCGCACGGGAAGGGCGGGTTGCCGGCAATCTGCTGTGACAGCGCGAAGGCTGCGTACGGGCGGATGTTGGTAGCGACCATGGTGATGCCGGATATCATGCATAGCGAATTCATGGTCGTCATCCACTCGTAATACACGTTATCGATGAGCGCCACGCTTTTCAGGTCGTAGATGAGGAAGCGGGCGCGCTGTTTCTGCAGATACCCCAGCAGCGGCACGAGGTAGGCGTCCGGATCGGTCGGATCCAGGCCCTCACCCGGCTCGAGCAGCACGCTGTCCTCGCCAATGGGCGTCAGGTGTATTCCGGGGATCATGGGCTGATCATCCTTTCGTCGCCGGACGTCGCGTGTCTAGCCCTTGCCCTGGTGCACTTCCACTTTGAGGCGACGGAACGCTTCCTTCAGACCCTCGGACAGGGTCGCGCGCGTCGTCACTTTGCCGAGATCGATGTTCAGGCTCGTTAGCGATCGGGCTATTTCGGGACGTATGCCAGTGAGGACAGCCTCGGCGCCCATGAGTCCGACGGCACGAATCATCTGGATCAGGTGGTGCGATACCTGAGAGTCTATGGCCATGACGCCGGTAACGTCGATCACCACGACCCGGGCGCGTTCCGCTTCGATGCGCGACAGCAGGTTTTCCATGACCATCATGGTGCGGGTTGAATCCAGGGTTCCGATGATCGGCAGGGTGAGTACCCCGTCCCAGATCTCCGTGATAGGCGTCGACGTTTGGCGCAGCTCCTCCTGCTGGGCCTGTATGGTTCGCTCCTTTTCCTCGAGATAAACGTGAAAGACGTCCAGGATGATGTCGTTGAAAATCGAACCAAGCAGCAGCAGAATCGCCCGCGATTGGGCGAAGTCGACGGTGGCGTCGGCCTCAAGGTTGTCCAGGAAGACACGCTGCAGGAACTGTATGTAGCGCACGAACTCGTCAAGATTGCTGCCGCGCGCCTGGATCTGCTGGGAAAAGCTGGTGAAAAACTTGCGCAAAGCGCCAAACTCGGCGCTGCGCCGGTCCAGCTGTGTGCCGGTTTGGAGCAGTATGACCACCAGTTCCAGGAATTCGAGACTGTAGTCGTTGATCTCTTCCTTGGACAGCAGGTTGGCCTGCCCGAATATTTTGTGGCCCTGCTGCTCGATGATCGCCGAGATCTTTCCCACATTCAGCATGAGCAGATCGATCAGTATCTGGCTGGTGGTGCGCTGGGTTGGGGCGGGTGTCGTCATGGGAAATGTCCTCAGTTTGCCGCGGTTCGGATCACGAACAGGGAGCGGTCATCGTTGCCGCGGCTGGTGACCTGCGCAAGAAGGAAAGCGATCAGCTGCGGGTGCAGCCGCCATAGACCAGGAAAAGACCGGAGCGTCCAGTTGCGGCGCAGGCCGTCGGAGCATGTAAAAAACAGGGCCTGCGGGGGAAACGACAGGCTTTCGGCGCGCAGGCTGCGATGATCGTGTCCCAGGATACCGGGAGAGAAGGTGATGCTCCGCCGCTCGCCGTTGCAGATCAGGTAGGCGCTCATGTCGCCGACGCCGACAAAGCTAAGGGTGTTGCTGGCGTGTTCGATCTCGCACAGCAGCCCCACAGCTCCGCGTCCGCCGGCGGTCATCCGGCGGTCGATGTTCTGCATCAGCGTCTCAAGTGGAGCATCGATGTGCAGAACCTGATCCACGCCCCGGACCGCCTCGGCAGCCTCCCGCCCGTGTCCCAGGCCGTCGACGTGCAGCCAGCGGGTCCGCGTGCCGTTCAGGTTTACGGCCAAGGCGTCGCCGTTGAACAGACTGTCCTGGTGAGCGCGCAGGCACAGGCCGTAGCTTGCGGGCGTGGATCTGACCGGATGGGATTCAGCGTCATAAAAACGCGCCCAGACGGCGGCGCCGTGCCAGGGCAGCTGGTCGGTGCCGGTGTCGGGCACCGAGTACATTTCGCTTTCATGCGCCAGACGCCGAATGGCACCCAGCCCTTTTCCGAGCGTATTTGCCGTGGTGTACCCGTCGCGCTGCGCCCGGTCGAGGTCGGGAATGCCGGGGCCGTAATCTATGGCGAATATGTCGAGTGCCGGCCGCGGCAGGCGCGATTCCCACACCTGTACCAGGCCGCTGCCCAGGGCGAATTTGATCTGATTGGTGACCATTTCGTTGCACACCAGTTCCATGCGTTCGCGCGTGAGCTGGGAAAATCCCATGCGACGGGACACAGCGCGCAGCTTCGAACGAAGCAGCACCTGCCCGCTTTCGTGCTGGACGTTCTGTTCGACCAGCAGGCGCAGTGGCCCGTTGTCCGGCGGCGTGTGGCTCATGCGCGTTCCAGCGCCACTTCCGGTTTTATGGAATCCGAGTCCACCCACCGACCGCGTCCGAGGCGCTTTGCTTCGTAGAGCGCGGCATCGGCGCGTGTCACCAGGGTCGTGGGGCTGTCCTGCGACTGCAGGGTGGCGATCCCGATGCTGGTCCGCCCCTCCATCCCGTCAAGAATCTGTTGGGCTACACGGTGCGCGATGGCCATCTCGGCGAACAGCACGATGACAAATTCGTCTCCGCCCATGCGGCAGGGAAAATCGACATCCCCGCGCACTGCTGCCCGCATAACGGCGGCCATGCGCCTGAGGTGCTCGTCGCCGAACTGGTGGCCGTGGGTATCATTGATCTCCTTGAACTTGTCGAGATCAAGCACGATCAGGCACAACGGCTCGCGCTGTCGCAGACAGCGCGCTACGGCGTCGCGCAGGCGTGTGTCGTAGGCGCCGCGGTTCAGCAGGCCGGTGAGGCTGTCCGTCTCGGCCAGGCGAATGGATTCCTGCAGCTCGGTCTTCTTGCGGTTGAGCGCGGTTTCGAGTTCGGCAAGTTCCGCCGCCGCCCGCGCCTTGGCACGATCAAGCTCGGCGCTGATCTCGTGATTGCGGCGCCGCAACAGCTCGGGATCGGTGGTTTCCCCGGCGAGCTGGAAGCGCTCACCCAGCGCGCTGAGCTGCGTTGGCAGCAGCTTCCCGGGAAGTGTGTCTAGCAGTTCGCGGTGCCCGTTCCAGACGAGAAGCAGCCGCTCTTCCTCAATGTCGATCTCGGCGCGCACCGGTTCGACCGCCGCCGCGGCTGCGTGCCGGAGCCGCGCGAGAATCGCATCCAGCCGGACAGCCGCGGCAAAGACGTTACCGCCGGCAGCCTGTACGGCGTCGATGGCAAACTGGGCGAAGCGCCGTCGGTCCGGTTCGACCATGAGCGTCATCGCCAGCACGCGATTTGCCGTGCCGCGCGCTGCTTCTAGGGACGCTGTCGTCGCGGCCGCTCGCGGGTGTGGTTCGGTGCAGGGGTTCGCAGACATGGGAAAGTGTGGTTTTGGCGACAAATGGTCCTGGAAATGGTTATAGGCGGCGTTGCGCTGTCTTTGAAGATAGCCGATTGCAATTAATATGCCATACTCTGCTGTAATGCCGTTTCAGCGCACCTGGTTATGGCACGGTTTGTGCTCGTTTTGGGGCTATAGATATTGATGGGTCCGGCTCTGTTTGGGCCGGGTTCGACGGCAAGCACAATCAGTCTGGAAGGCACTATGCAGCTGGACACTGGAGTTAGAGAAGAGGCGAAGACCCGGATTTTGGTTGTGGACGACTCACGCCTCATGCGCGTGGCAGTGCAGCGCGTGCTAGGGCCCGAATACGACCTGGTCGAGTCCGAGGATGGAGAGGCGGGCTGGGAACAGCTGCGGGGCGATGACGCCATCCAGGTCGTCATCAGCGACGTACAGATGCCGCGACTCGACGGCTATTCCCTGATCTGCCGTATCCGGGCGGCCGACGAGACGCGCATCAGCGAGGTGCCGGTGGTGGTCATCACAGGCGCCGAAGACGAGATCACGCGCGAACGCGCCTACGCCTGCGGCGCCAACGAATTCATCACCAAGCCCATCGATTCAGCACAGCTGCTGGCCTGCGTGCGCGGGCTTATCCGGGGCGACTCGACGGACATCGACGCGATCCAGACAGCCGCGGCGCTCGGAGATCAGTCCGACATCGACAGCCTGACCCGTCTTGATAACCGCCGCTGCTTTCTCGAACGCGGCCGGGAGTTGCTGTCCTCGGCGCGCAGTGCCGGCAGCCAGATTTCGCTGCTGCGCCTGAGCATCGACGACTTCATATCGCTGCGTGCCCAGCACGGAGATGACTACGCGGATCATGTGCTGATATGGGTTGCCGATCTGCTGCGCAGCAGGACCCGCAAGGGCGACGTGATCTCGCGCACGGGAAACTCGGAATTCTCGGTCATGACTCAGTCGTTCGGGCGCCTGGAGGCGGCAATGCTCTGCGAACGTCTGCGCGCGGCAGTGTCTGCGGCACCGTTCAGCCATGACAGAGTGGCGGCGACGGTGACTGTCAGCCTGGGTCTCGTGGCGTCGGGACACGATCCGGGGGATTCCCTGGAGGATCTGTACGGTCTTGCCTACCGGCGCATGAAGGTTGCCGCTGGCGGGGGTGGCGACCGCAGCTGCGTCGGGGAAGAGGCCGACCCGGGTTGCATCGAGGAAGCGGTGATGCAGGAGCCTGGGCTGGACCAGGCGCTGGAACTGGTTGCCCGCAGCGAATTCGGACAGCTGGAGCCCTATGCGCTGCAGCTCGCACTGCGCGTGTTCCCGCTGCTCGAGTACTGCAACACCAAGTTTTCACTGGGCGTCGGACAGGAACTCAAGACGATCCGCGACAGTCTTGCGCACATGGATTAAGTTCCGGACACAGCCGGTAGTTTTGCCCTACCCAGACGGGCCCGCATCCGATGCGCAGTCCGACCAAGGAATCCGTCCAGTGCGACCTGATTTCCCTCAGGCTGTTTTGGCATGTCGGCGTTGATGACCGGACCGGCGGCTGACCGTCAGCGTGCCACCCCTCTCCGGCGTCTGGCGCTTGCCATCCTGCGCATTGCCGGCTGGCGAGTCGAGGGCACAGCCCCGGCTATCGTCAAATACGTCCTGATCGGCGCCCCGCACACGTCCAACTGGGATTTCGTGCTGGCCTTGCTGGCCAAGGCGGCGCTCGATCTCCGTTTCCGCTGGGTCGGGAAGGACAGCCTGTTCCGGTGGCCGTTCGGGGGACTCATGCGATGGCTGGGGGGCATACCCGTCAACCGCCGGGCGCGGAACCAGTTCACTGATTTTCTGGTGAAGCAGTTCCGGGAAAGCCGGGAACTGGTTGTCGTCATCACTCCAGAGGGGACACGCAGCCGTACCGAGCACTGGAGGAGCGGCTTCTATTATCTCGCACTGCACGCCGGTGTTCCGCTCGTTCTCGGTTTCGTCGACTATCGCCGCAAAACCCTAGGAATCGGTCCGACGCTCACACTGACCGGAGATATGGAAGCCGACATGGCGCCGATCCGGGAATTCTATGCTGGCAAACAGGGCCTGTATCCGCAAAAAATGGGTGAGGTGCGGATTCTGCCGCGCCTGTGAGGAGGGCTCGTGACCATGGGACCGAACCGTCGGTTCCTGCCGCCATCCGGCATATTCCCGCGCGAGCATGTTCGGTATTTAAGAAAATGTTAAGATACCTGCGGTATTCTTGATGCTCATGACAAATTATTCCTTCTGGGACCGGCCGACGCGGTTCCTCCACCTGGGCCTGGCGGCCACCGTGACTGTTCAGCTGCTGGTGAGTCTGTGGATGGTGGGGCCGGCGAGCCGTCACCCGGCAACAGCGCTTGAGCATGCGGGCTTCGTCGTCCATGAATGGGTCGGCCTATGCGCCCTGGTGATCGTCCTGGCGCATTGGTTGTGGTCATTGCAGAGTTCCGGCGATGCCGGCATCCGTCACCTGTTTCCGCTCGACCGTGAGGGGCGCCGGGAAGTGCTGGCAGAACTGCGTGTTCTGGGTTCAGGGCGGCGCGTCGAGCAAGGGCCGGGCGGCGGTCTGGCCGGCCTGGCGCATGGCCTCGGTCTGCTGGCTGTTACCGCGATTGCGGCGACCGGGGGGGTGCTGTTCGTGCTGCTCTCCGGGTTCCGGGACAACCCGGCGCTTACCCACACGGTGGCGCACCTGCATGCGCTGGTCTCGAATTTCGTATGGGTATACTGGTTCGGTCACGTCGGCATGGCCCTGTTGCACCAGTTCCGGGGAGACGGGGTGCTGCGCCGCATGTTCAGCCTTAGCAAAGACTGAATTTTGGGGCCGCGGGAGCTTGTCGGGGCAGGTGGGCTATAATTTAATATTAGGACGGCAACTTTCCCTTCAAGGTAGGCAGGGTGCTTCCATGCGAGAACGAGGGAAATTCTGGATCATCGGCAGGGTCATCCTGGTGTTGGCGGTGGCGGTCCTTGCCGGTGCCTGTTCCACGATCCAGGTCCAGTCCTCTGAGCTCAGTAATTCCATTTCGCTCAAACCCGGGGATCTGCGGCGCGGCGGCGTCGCATTCATCACCCCGTCGACTGCCACTGGCCACGAGCAGGACAAGCAGGCGCTCGCGCTGGTATTCGGCGATGTGCTGCAGAAGGAGCGTCCCCAGTACCGGGTGGTGAGTCTTGCCGAGACCCTGAGCGACATCAATCGCGCCGGCCTCGCTGTCGAGTACACGCACATGTACCGGGATTACCAGGATACCGGCATCTTTGACCGCGATACACTGAGCAAGATCGGCCAGGCCGTGGGCGCACGCTACCTGATGCAGCTCAAGCTCGCCGGATTCAGCCAAGGATCCAACGACCGGTTCGGCACGCTCGGCTTGCGCGTGCTGCAGACGCTGCAGGCAAACGTACGCCTGTTCCTGCAGATCTGGGACAGCAAGAATGGGACGATTGCCTGGGAAGGGATGGACGAGCTCAATTACGCGTATGATACCGACCGGGAGAAGCCCGTAACCTTCCGCAAGGTCGTAACGGACGCCGCAAACCGTCTTATTGCAAAACTTCCCTGAGGGATGTCCGCCACAACGGGGCGGTCAGTCCTCTATATCGTAGAGAAAGTCCGTGAGGTCGGTGTAGGTTGCGTCGTTGTAGTCGCCGAACTGCAGGGCAACACCCCGCCAGTCCTGGCGGATGACCGTAGCCGGGATGACATGTTCTATCGGCCGCCCGCGGTGCGTAAAGCGGAGTCGGAAATCGATCCTGCTGCCGATCTCGAGGTTGGTGCGGTCCATTCCGATGAGCGCTCCCCCCAGGCCTAGGTTGATGACGTGCCATGGCACGGAATGGCTTAGGCCGCTGTTGACGAGGGTTTCGAACTGTATCTGCTTTCGCAGGCTCGTGCGGTAACGGCGTGGGTGGGAATTGGCAGCGCCAAGCCGGACTGGGGCGGGCACCAGCGGATGCACCGTTGCCGGCTGCGGCCGGATAGCGGCGGGCCGGCGGTGCTCCTGGGTCTTAAGTGACTGTCGCATAGCGTGAATTCCTTCTGGGGCTTCTCTGCAGCTAGTTATACAATTGATTGTCGGGTGCGTTAAGCCTAGGACCATGCCATTCGGCGCGAAATTCATACGGTTCGTCCATTCTGGACAGGTGTTGCCCGGAACGGCCGCGGTCAGTGCGGACGCATCGTTGTGGCCGCCGCAGGGCCTTTAGCCCCGGGGCGATGTGATTCGGCCCGCTAATGCGCTGCTACGCGGGTTCTCCGATGGGTGCTATCCACGCTACCGGGTGATCGCGCAGGATCGCCTCGAGGGCGGAAGCGCTTAAGGGGTGGTACAAGAGGTAGCCCTGCACCAGATCGCAGTTTTCCTGCCGCAGGTGACTGAGTTGCGCCTCGGTCTCAACCCCTTCAGCGATCACCGTGAGCTTCAGGCTGTGTGCCAGTCCGATAATGGCGCGGGTGATGGCGGCGTCGTGTTCGTCGCTGGTGAGGTTGCGGATGAACGACTGATCGATCTTGAGATGGTCGATCGGAAAGCGGCGCAGGTAGCTCAGGGAGGAAAAGCCGGTCCCGAAGTCGTCGATCGAAAGCCGCACGCCGATGTCCTTCAGCTGTTTCAGGATGGCGCGGGTGTGTTCGGCGTCCTGCATGGCCGCGCCCTCGGTAATCTCCAGCTCCAGCAGCGGCGGATCGATCCCGGCCTCTGCCAGCACACGCTTCACCAGGCCGGGAAGATCCTGTTGATGGAACTGGCGCGCCGATATGTTGACCGCCATCGGCAGCTTTGCCAAACCGGCGTTGCTCCAGGTCTTGCACTGGGTGCACGCGGCCCGCAGCGTCCACTCGCCAATGTCGACCACCAGCCCGGTTTCCTCGGCGAGCGGGATGAATTCCGAGGGCATGATCACGCCGCGTTCCGGATGCTTCCAGCGCAGCAGTACCTCGGCACCGATGACGCGTCCGGTGCGGGTCTCTACCTCCGGCTGGAAATTGAGGCATAGCTCATTGTGTTCGATGGCATGGCGCAGGTAGTTCTGGAGCGAGAGGGATTCGACGGCGCGTGCGTTCATGTCTTGCGAGTAGGCCTGGAAGTGATTTCCACCGCGCTGCTTGGCGCGGTGCATGGCGGTGTCTGCATTGCGCAGCAGCACAAGACTGTCACTGCCGTCCCGCGGATAGATGCTGACCCCGACGCTGAACGTGAGAAAGTATTCGCGGGTGTTCACATACAGCGGTTGCTGTATGCCGGAGACCATCCGCCTGGCGAGCTCCAGCGGGGCGTGGCGGTCGGTGAATCCGGACACCAACAGCGCGAATACGTCGGCTTCAAACCGGTAGAGCATCGCCTCGGTGCCGGTGGCGCGCTCCTCGGTCAGCAGATGTTCCAGACGGGCCGTGACGGCCTGCAGGAGCCCGTCACCCACGCCATGGCCCAGGCTGCGGGTGATGACATTGAACCGGTCCAGATCCATCAGTATCACTGCCAGGCGCTGCCTGCGGCCGGGGCCTGCTGCCAGGGCCTGTTCGATGTGTTCCTGAAACCGCCTGCGGTTGGGCAGTCCCGTGAGCGTGTCGTGGTGCGCCTGATGCGACAGCCGGGCTTCCACCCGGCTGTGGCGGGTGATGTCCGCAATGTAGGCGTGGAATTCTCCCAGATCCGGTAGGTAGTGGACGCTGCAGGCGAGCACGTGTTTGTCCTTCGGGTATTCCCACACCTGGCGGCCTTCCGGCAGCGCCCGCAACGCTGACAGGCGCTTTCCCAGATCCGACGGCAGTAGGGCTGCCGGCTCATCGACCGCTGTGCCCAGGTCCCGAAGCATGTCGCCGGCGCCCGCGTTCGCGTAGAGCACCCTGCCGTCAGCGGACAGCGCCAGCACCGGGTTGGGATTGCGTTCCGCAAACAGCAGTAGCCGCCGGCGCTGGGTTGCAGTCGCCAGAAGCGGAAGCATTCGCAGGCCAAACACCGCCATGACAGCAATGACCGCCGCGCACAGCGCAATGATGACAACGGGCGCCACGTGCATTGCCGACAGTATGGCCACCACGGCCCACATTGCCACCAGCGCAACATAGGCGGTGATGATCTTGATCCTCGGTCCGACCATCCTGTTCATCGAGGGATACCGCAGCTGGGGGGCCGGCGGCCGGCGCCGACCGAACCCAGCCTATTTTACACCCGGCTTCAGTACGTGCCAGCGCGCAGTTTGCCGTGGCGGCAGCGGAGGCTGTGATACACTATACGGGAAGTCCAGGCTGCTCCCGCCGCCACCCGAGCTGACAATCGCCCACAATGACCGCAGCACTGTCCATTCGGAATCTCATCAAGAACTACCAAAGTGGTTACATGGCGCTCAAGGGCATAGACCTTGAGGTGCAGCCGGGGGATTTTTTTGCCCTGCTCGGACCCAACGGTGCCGGTAAATCAACCACCATAGGCATTGTGACATCGCTGGTTACGAAAACCTCCGGCAAGGTCTTGGTTTTCGGGCAGGATATCGACAAGGATTTCAGCCGGGCCAAGAGCTTCATTGGCCTGGTTCCGCAGGAGATGAATCTCAACATATTCGAGCCGCTTCTCCAGATTCTGGTCAACCAGGCGGGATATTATGGAATTCCGCGGTCGCGCGCGCTTGAACGTGCCGAATACCTTCTTGGTCGGCTCGGTCTGTGGGAACGGCGCGACGACGCGGTGCGCACTCTCTCTGGCGGCATGAAGCGGCGCATGATGATCGCCCGCGCTCTCATTCATGACCCGAAGCTGGTGATTCTCGACGAACCGACGGCCGGCGTAGACATCGAGATCCGCCATTCGATGTGGGAATTTCTCCGCGACATCAATGCTGCCGGCACGACCATCATCCTCACGACCCATTATCTGGAGGAGGCCGAGAGCCTGTGCCGGCATATCGCCATCATCGACAACGGGGTGCTGGTGGAGAACACGACGATGAAGAAGCTGCTTGCGAAGATGCGCACCGAGACCTTCGTTCTCGATCTGCGCACCCCGCTTGCGCAGCTTCCGCAGTTTCACGACCACGAGGTCCGTATGCTGGATGACCACACCCTGGAGGTCGAGGTCGTGCGCGATGTCGGCATCAGCAGGCTGTTCGCCGAGCTTTCGTCGCACAACATAGACGTGCTCAGCATGCGGAACAAGACCAACCGCCTGGAGCAGCTGTTCATGCGCCTGGTGGAGGACAACCGGAGACAGCAGGACGCGGTGCGGAGAAAACAGGCATGACCCGCAATCAGATGCTGGTTGCCTATATGACGATTTGCCGCAAGGAGTTTATCCGGTTCGTGCGCATCTGGGTGCAGACCATACTGCCGCCGGTCATCACCACGTCCCTGTATTTCATAATATTCGGTGGGCTCATCGGCAGCCAGATTCATGACATGGAAGGGTTCCGGTACATGGATTTCATTGTTCCCGGGCTGATCCTGATGGCGGTCATCACCAATTCCTACGCGAACGTCGTATCGTCCTTTTACAGCGCGAAATTCCAGCGCAGCGTCGAGGAAATCCTGGTTTCACCGACCCCCAGCTGGGTGGTGCTGTCCGGGTTCATCACGGGCGGTGTGGCACGCGGACTGGTGGTGGGACTGGCAGTGACCGTGGTGTCGCTGTTTTTCAGCCATCTGCACATCTACAACGCGTGGGTATCCGTCTCGGTGGTGGTGCTCACGTCCACGCTCTTTTCGCTCGGCGGTTTCATCAACAGCGTCCTGGCCAGGAACTTCGATGACATCACAATCGTGCCGACGTTTGTGCTTACCCCGCTTACCTATCTGGGCGGCGTCTTCTATTCCATACAGATGCTGCCGGCGTTCTGGCAGCGGATGTCGCTGGCGAATCCGATCCTATACATGATCAATGCGTTCCGTTATGGCTTTCTGGGCGTCACGGACATCAATCTCTATCTGTCGTACGGAATCATTCTCTGTTTCATCGCAGTGCTTGCGGCGATCAGCCTGTACCTGCTGGAACGGGGCTATGGAATGCGCACCTGAGGCGTAACGGGCGCGGGGCGGACCATCAACGCGGGAACTGTCGAGAGAGGGGGCGGGATGTCGGGATCTAATGAAACGCGCAACATGGCGCTGTTCTGCGACTTCGAGAATATCGCGCTCGGCGCGCGCGACGCGGAATATGCGCGGTTCGACATCGAAAAGGTTCTGGAGCGGCTGCTGCTCAAAGGCAGCATCGTCGTTAAAAAGGCTTACTGCGACTGGGAGCGCTACAAGGAATTCAAGGCGCCGATGCACGAAGCGTCGTTCGAGCTGATCGAGATTCCTCACGTCCGCCAGTCGGGCAAGAATTCGGCGGACATCCGCATGGTGGTGGATGCCCTCGACCTGTGTTACACCAAGTCGCACGTCGACACCTTCGTAATCATCAGCGGGGATTCGGATTTCTCGCCGCTCGTGAGCAAACTGCGCGAGAACAACAAGGTGGTGATCGGGGTGGGCGTGAAGCAGGCCTCCTCGGATTTATTGGTGGCGAATTGCGATGAGTTCATCTTCTATGATGACCTCGTGCGCGAGGAAGAGAGCAAGAAAAAGGCACGCCGCCGGGCTGCCGAACGGAAGGCTCCGGTTCCCGAGAAGAAGTCAGGGGAAAAGTCAGGGGAGAAGGACGAGGATCGCAAGCAGCAGGCGCTCGATATGGTGCTCGAGACAGTGGAAGCCCTGTTCAGCGAGCGCGGCAGCGAGGAGAAGGTGTGGGGATCCATGGTCAAGCAGGCGCTCAAGCGCCGCAAACCCGGATTCAATGAGTCGTCCTACGGATTTCGCACCTTCAGCAAACTGCTGGACGAGGCCGAAGCCCGGAATCTGCTGCGGCTCGACCGGGATGAGAAATCCGGCGGGGTGGTCATCACCGGATTTACCCACGACTGATGCGCATCGGATCGGTTTCCGTAAATTGTTCAATGCGTTGCCCACCACAGGCAGACTCGGGGCACGGGGCCTGTCCGGACACAAGCCCGTCATATTCCCGGTCGACTATACTAAAAGCTGAGGAGCGCCGAAGTGTCGATTGGACGCCGCCGGCGACGGTAGGGCGCGGGCGGCTTGGGCCTGGTTTCTGGAGAGCATGTCGGCAATGCGTGGATTTCTGCTGGGTTGCATCGTCATGGCGCTGTTTTTCGCCGGGGCGGCGCATGCGGAATCGTATTCACCAACGCCGGACCAGAAGGCCCGTCTGGACCAGTTCGGCTACGACGTGTTTCAGACCAGCCTGCCAGGCCTCGAGAACCAGAGTGGAGAGGTAAGCCCCAAGCTGCTGGTAGCACGGTTTGGGCAACCCCTGCGCCGCGTGCTGGCTCTCGGCCGCTACGGAGACGGGTTCCCGGGCGACAGCACTGTCATCCACTGGACGACCTGGTATTTCCGCGGACTGGCGTTTGCGATGTCCCGCCTTCCACGCCGGCATCACGGGGTCGGCAATGCGGACCTGGTGGTTGTCGGCGTCAGCGTGACCAGTCCGGCGTATATTCTCAAGTATGGTCTGCATGTGGGCGAGACCCGTGCGCGGTTTTTCCGTGTGCTGGGGCCGCCTACCTATGAAGGTCACGGGCGGGTGCAATACGATGTGGAGAATGCCGCGCGGATCGCTCCCGACGATTACGAGATAGAGCCGTACCAGATCGAGATGGATCTTGATCACCGTGATCGGGTGCGTCGTATCGTTTGGAGCTGGTGGTCCGACTAGCTTCGGGTTGTACCCCGGTAGCGCCCTGGTGCTGTGATCCGCGGGATTATTGTGCGGTGCGGGTGCGGTGGCCTGACTCGATCCATGAATTCTTGAAGCGTCTGAATCGAGTGGCGGGTCGAGAGCGCCCGATATTTGGCCACCCGAGCGCGGCCGGTATGTTTTCGTTCCCTCTGATTCCCGCTTCCCTGTTTTTGTCCCGGCGTTCGTCGCTTCCCGATCGGACTGACTTGCGACCCTTACCCAAGCTGGGTGGCACGCTAAATGGAGATGTTAGTGATTCGGGTTGTCGAATTTCTTAACTACGAATTTGCGAGGTGATTTTGAACGTAGGTAATTGTTAGAACGCTTGTTATTGGCTGGTACGTATTCTTAGTTACTGACAAAACAAGTGTTTTTTGGCGCGCTTGCCTCAGCGCACTGCCGGTTTTTTTTACAGTTTCAGAGAAGTTTTTCGCCTGAGCGTAGTCAGGCGTCTTGTATCATCATGATTTTGCGTAATATTCTTCAGCTTGCATGAATTTTGCATCAGAAAATGCTTAAAGACAGCAGGAGGAGTGAGTCGCCGGACAATGAAAGCGGCTCGTACACCACCTGAGGATCGGGCCAAAAAAATGAAACGCAAAATTGCGCTGTTACCGTTCAGTTTGTTGTTCTGGGCAATAACAGGGACCGCTCAAGCAAGCACGGTCACCTATGCTCTGACCCTCTCCAATACCAGCTCAAGCGGTCTGATCGACGGTCCCACCTACGCTACGGTCAGCATCGCCGACAGCGGGACTCCCGGCAGCGTGATTTTCACTGTGGCACCGAATATGTCGGTGCTGACACCCGGCACCGGCACCTTTGGAATTTCGTCCTTCGGCTTCAACTCGACGATGAACTTGAGCAGTGCCACGTATTTCTTCGGTACGGGCACCAGCAGCAACGCTAAGTGGCGCACAGCCGGTAGCGGTCGCGAGGATGGGTTCGGGCTGTTTCAGTACCGGGTCGACACGAAAAGCAACAAGTATGCTCAGAATCCCCTGACGTTCACCATCAGTGGTATAGCGGGCCTGACTGCCACGGATTTCGCGGTTGCCTCGACCGGCACTGCCACTGCCGGCGAAGGTAACGTTGACTTTGCGGCCCATGTGGTCAACTACTCGGTGAACGGGACGACGAATACTGGCTACGTTGGCGGGCCCGCGCCGGTTCCGCTACCGGGCGCCGTGTGGCTGTTTGGTTCCGGCTTGATGGGCTTGGTCGGTATCGCACGACGCCGCACCAGGATCTGACCGTTAATCTTGCAAGGTACCGGCTCTGACGGAAGCGTTGTTAGGTATCAGCGCAAAGCGTGGTTGGGTATTACGTGCCTTCAGGACGCATGCGGATGCGGGACTTTGATGTCGGCCTATGCGCCAGTTGAGTCGTCAGTTCAGATTGGTTGCCGAGAAGAGCAGCACTTTCCCGCCGGTAAAGGTCACGTTGATCGACCGTTTTTTATTTCCCCAGGTGCAGTAACGCAGACCCATCACGTCATCGCACTTTGCCGGTGCGCCAATCAGTCCGGTAACGTCACGGTATGACATGCCAACCGCGATCTTGTTATAATTTTTTTCCGTCAGCCTGCTGCAACCCGATAAGGCCGCCAACAACAACGCGGCCACGATGATCCTGCTTTTCATGGCAATTTTCGAAGTCGAACGATGAATTGTCCGTCATTCTAGCATTGATATCCCGTCCGGCCGCAAATTTACGAAGTCTCGACTTCGCCGATCCTCACAGATACGTCCGGCAGTGGGCGATCCGGCCCGGGCTGTCCAATAAAGCCTTTTCAAGACTTGTTTTCGGCAAGAGTGAGCGCCACCGCATTGGAAGCACCTTCCGCAGCGATGTAATCCAGGAACGCCCGGGTAACCGTCGAAAGCTGTTTTCCCATGGGGTAGACGGCATACCATTGACGCAGCAAAGGGAAACCCCTTACGTCAAGCACCGCGAAGGCGCCGGATGCCGCGTCCAGAGTCAGTGCGTGACGGGACAGCACCGCCAGCCCTAGCCCGCCGGCCACCGTCTGTTTCACCGCTTCGTTGCTGCCGAGTGTCATGCGCACCGTGAGGCGCACGCCATGCTTCTCGAAAAAGCGTTCCGCGGCAAGCCGTGTTCCGGATCCTGACTCACGCATAATGAAGGGTTCGCCGGCAAGCCGCGCCGGGTCAATGTCCTGTTCGAGGGCGAGGGGATGATCGGCCGGCGCCAGGACCACCAGAGGGTTTTCCATGAAGGGCTGTGCGATCACACTCAGATTCTCCGGTACCTGTCCCATGATGTAGAGATCGTCCAGGTTCTGCTTCAGTCGCTCCAGGATCTGATCGCGATTGGACATTTCCATGCTGGCTTCGATACCGGGATGGCGCTTGCAGAACGCGCCCAGAAGATGGGGCGCGATGTATTTCGCGGTCGTTATAATGGACAGCTTCAAATGGCCGCGCTCCAGACCCTGGGCTTCAGCCAGATCTATGACCAGTCTTTCCAGACGTTCGAAAATATCCCGGCTGGCTGCATCAACCAATCGCCCGGCGCCGGTAAGAGACAGCCGCTTGCCGATCTGCTCATGCAGCGGTGCGCCCACCGCTTCAGACAGTTGCTTGATCTGAATCGACAGAGCAGCCGGTGTCATATGCAATTCCGCGGCGGCACGGGTGACATTCAGGTGCCGTACGAAGGCCGTGAAAACCTTCAACTGATGCAAAGTCGCATGGCGCAATGGCATTTGTTATACCAAAATATAACGTAATGTAATTTATGTTTAAATTAACTTAAATATACCAGCCCTGTAAAGTGGTTTCCGCCCCGCACGTTCAAGGCGGGTATCCGAAAGTTAAGTTCAACACAGGAGACCACTATGGTGGGTAATACGACATCGGCGCTCATGTTAGTTCTGCCGTGGCCATTGCTGGGGGTCGGCCTTGTTGCCGGGATCGGTGCCGACCGCCACGCCCGACTCATGAGGCGTTTGACTAAGGGTGCAGCCTATTTCGCCTTCGTTTGCGCGGTGTTGGCGGCACTGACATACGCATTGGGAGCGACCCAGTCCGAGACCTATCTCTCGGCAAATCTGCCGACGGGTCTGGGTGTATTAGCGGTCACTATTTATGTTAATGCCCTCACGGTCATTATGCTTTTGCTGGTGGCATTCGTCGGCATGATCGTCGCCCGCTATTCGTCCACGTATATGGATGGTGACGTCCATGAAGGACGCTTTCATCGGTGGCTGAGTCTCACGCTGGGGGCATTCTTTACGTTGATCGCGGCCGGCAATATGTGGGGCTTCCTGATCTCCTGGGTTGCCACGAGCCTGTGTCTGCATGAGTTGCTTGCGTTCTATCGCGATCGTCCCGGCGCGGTGCTTGCTGCTCGCAAGAAACATCTGCTCCACCGGGTTGCAGATGCGAGCCTGCTGGTGGCCTTTGTGCTCATAGCCTATGCGCTGCACACGTCGCAATTTGCCGACATTGCGCCGGCGCTCGCCGCAATGCCTGGGCCGCTGCCGGAAACCCTCCAGATCGCGTGCGGGCTGATCGCTTTGAGCGCGATCCTGAAGAGCGCGCAATTCCCGTTCCACGGCTGGCTTATTCAGGTCATGGAAGCGCCCACGCCGGTGTCAGCGTTAATGCATGCTGGCATCATCTACACCGGTGCATTTCTGGTCCTGCGCACGAGTCCGATCATGTCTCAGGTGGGTTGGGCAGGGGACGCGCTGATCCTGGTGGGGCTGGTCTCCATCGCGGCAGCCTCTCTCATGATGATGGCCGCGACCAACATTAAGGGGTCACTGGCCTATTCCACGTGCGCGCAGATGGGGTTCATGTTGATGGAATGCGGCCTCGGTCTGTACAGCGTGGCCGTTCTGCACATCATCGCGCATTCAGTCTACAAGGCCCATGCCTTTCTGTCCTCGGGAAGCGTGGTCGACAATTTCCGGGCTCCGGCGTTGCCGGTTGTATCCGGCGCCGCCGCAGCATGGCGAACGGTATTGGGGCTTGTCGTTGCGGCACCGATGGCGATCGGCATTGGGACCGGTTTTGGAGTGACGTTGCAGCAACAGCCAACACTGATCGCCATGGGGGTGATTCTGACGGTGGCCATGACCCAGTTGCTGTTGCAGGCGCTGAATGCGCGTACGACCGGCACGGGTCGATTGCTGCTGCGGATGGGGGGCCTGAGCGCGCTGGTGTGCGTGGCCTACTTCAGTCTCCACATGTTGTTCACGCGGATGCTGGGCGCAAGCCTGCCTGCCGACCGGTTACAGGCCGATGACATCCAGCAGGGGTTGCTCGGGCTGATCGTGGTCGTGTTCCTGGGCTTGCTGTTCGTCCAGCAGGCGCTGCCTCGGATACTGCGTAAGCCTTTCTGGCAAGTTGCCTATGTGTATCTCTATAACGACCTCTATATCGATGTCTTTCTGACCCGTATGGTTCGAAGGTTCGGGCCGGTCGATGTCGCGGGGTGGCCGCTCGCATCAACCGGAACCCAATCACGCGAGGTGCAATCATGAACGCGAACACAATCGGTGCGCCTGGCGCTGATGATACGACGTTGATGGACCGGGTGGACGCCATCTGCCAGCGCATCGCGCCGCTGTGGCCGCTCAAAAATTTCGTGGCGGTCAACCCCTATTTCGGTCTGAGCCATCAGCCGTTCTGGCAAGCCGATAATACGCTCAAACGGGTTGCCGGCGTGGGACTCTGCATGCCGCGTGCTTATTATGAGGAACAACTCGCAAGCGGGCGGATCACGCATGCCGATCTGGTGGCTGCACTGCAGGAGTTGGGCAGTTCGTGGGATGTCCAGGCGTTTGAGAAGGA
This sequence comes from Pseudomonadota bacterium, assembly GCA_021785515.1. Lineage (GTDB taxonomy): Bacteria > Pseudomonadota > Gammaproteobacteria > Acidiferrobacterales > UBA6901 > JAJYCY01. The sequence goes on from JAJYEX010000005.1 coordinate 197,422, forward strand.
ACGCGCCCGTGCGGCCCCGGCTTCGCCGCCGCTTGCGCTCGTTGCAGACGTGCTCGGTGGCCTCGAACGCCAGGACTGGTCGCATTTCGTGGTCGATCGAATAAGTCGGTACTGTGCGGCCTATTTTGACGATGGTCAGGCGCTGTGGCCGATGCCGTGGCGTGACAAGTCGCTCTATCGGGGTTGGCTGGAATATGCGCGCATTGACAAGACTCCATGGATGATGGGCGTGGGAGGTGTGGGTAAGGCGATCGAGGCCTTACCGGGCACAGCGCACGACACCATTGGGTGGGTTATGCGACAGCTGGCCGTGCCGCCGGCGGCCGTCGATGATTATCTGTATGCGGCGTTATTGAGCGTCGGCGGTTGGGCGGCGTGGACGCGCTACCGGCGCTGGCAGGCAGAACTTAAAAAGGGCCGCGATGACTCGATAAGCGATTTGCTCGCCATTCGTCTTGCGTGGGATTTCCTGCTCTATAAGCTGCGCCATAGCGAGGCGCTAAAGACGCGCTGGCGCCAGGCCACGGCGGCGTTTTCCAGGCCGATTGGCCATGTCGATGCCGCCAAGCAGGTTGATGCCGTGCTGCAGACCGCCTTCGAGATCGGTTACCAGCGCCAACTGGTGGCGTCTTTGACGGCTGCCAATGTTCCGGCGGAACCGCGTGGTCGTCCCGCTGTGCAGGCCGTGTTTTGTATTGATGTGCGTTCGGAGATCTTCCGGCGCGCGCTAGAAACGGTCGCACCGGCCGTCCAGACGCTCGGTTTCGCCGGGTTCTTCGGCATCCTCATGGAATATCTTCCCTTTGGCGCCGCCGAGACCAAGGGTCACCTCCCGATACTATTCAATCCTGCCTATCGCATATGTGAACATCCGGCCGGCGCAGATGCGCGGGAGGCGGGCGACCTGATTGCCGCGCGCCACGCCCGGATGCGCGCGGCCAACGCCTGGAAGACTTTCAAGACTTCGGCCTCCTCGTGTTTTACGTTTGTCGAGGCGGCAGGCCTGTTGTATGCCCCGAAGATTCTCGGCGATAGCATGGGATGGAGCCGGCCGGTGTCGCACCCCGACTACAAAGGCCTGAATGCCAGAGTGTACAAACGTCTGGGACCGAGACTGGCCACCGCAAAGCAGGGACCGGTCGGGCAAGTACGATGCGCGGGTTCGGGTATTCCCGAAGCCGATCGCGCCGCAGCGGCGGAGTTCGCCCTGCGGAACATGGGAATGATCCGGAACTTCGCGCGGCTGGTGCTGCTGGTTGGACATGGCAGCACCACTGTCAATAACCCGCAGGGTACCGGGCTTGATTGTGGCGCCTGTGCCGGTCAGACCGGTGAGGCCAGTGCCCGTATCGCGGTTGCGTTGTTGAATGATTCACCGACCCGCAGTGGTCTCGCTGAAAAGGGTATTGTCATTCCGGCCGATACGTACTTCATCGCTGGTCTGCATAATACAATGACCGATACCGTGCGCTTGTTCGACACGGATAGCGTGCCGTTCTCGCACGCCGGAGATCTGGCTCAACTGCGGCAGTGGCTGGACTCGGCCGGGCAAATAACCCGCATGGAGCGCGCAGCCCGTTTGGGGACCGGTGATTTACCGCCGTCGGCGGTCACCGCCGATATGCAGCGCCGCACTCGCGACTGGGCGCAGGTACGCCCAGAATGGGCGCTGGCCGGTAATGCGGCTTTTATAGCCGCCCCGCGCGCCCGTACGGCGCGCTGCAATCTTGCCGGCCGCTCGTTTTTACATGAATACAACTGGCCGGACGACACCAACTTCAAGACGCTGCAGCTGATCATGACCGCGCCGATGGTGGTAGGTAACTGGATCAATCTGCAGTATTACGGATCGATGGTCGATAATCTCCGGTTCGGCAGCGGTAACAAAGTTCTGCACAATGTCGCGGGCGGCTCGATCGGTGTGCTTGAAGGCAATGGCGGAGATCTGCGTGTCGGCCTGGCATTGCAGTCTTTGCATGACGGAACACGGTGGATCCATGAGCCGATGCGCCTCAATGTTTTCATTGAAGCACCACAAGCCGCAATTGATGATGTGATTGCGCGCCATGACACGGTGCGTGATCTCATCGAAAACGCATGGCTTCATTTTTACCAGATCGACGACGATGGGAGCATTTATCGTCGCGGGACCGGCAAGCAGTGGCGTCGAGTGTCATCTGAATTTCAGACAGCCACCCATGCACACCTAACCGGTGGCGAGGGGGATTCTGGAGCAATATGAGGGCGGCACATTGCGGGACCGTCAGCTGCTGGCGATGAACGGTGGGCAACAACGACGGAGGTTTCTTATTGAACGGCTCAAAGAGTCCTCGGAATCTTTGCGAGAAAACGTCATTCAGCAACGTGAACGGCCTGCGCGATCGCGGAACGACCGGTCGCGCAAGCTGGCGGATGCCTACAGCCGGATGTGGGGTGCGTGGGCGAGGATGTGGGCCATATTGAACGACGCGTATTTCTCTGTGCCTTATTGCAAGTGTCTATACGCGTCCGACACGAACGTGGCGCAGATTGCGCTCAACATCAGCCGTGAAGGGCTCGTTGTGGGGCTTGTCAGGCGGGACCGGTCAGGGTGTCCCTGTACGCGAGAAGCGCTGTGGGCTGCCGGGGGTTGAGGAGGAAACCCGACGCCGCCATGTTTCCGGGGCACAGGAGACTGCAACGCCATTGCACACTGAGCTCGATTTCCTCGGTAAACGCCCGGTGCTGATCGCGGGGGGTGGTGACAGCCATTATGCTTGCTTGCGGGTTCTTGCCCGGCAAGCCCGATCAGCTGACCGGATGCGGCGTCCGGGAGGAGGTGCCTGCCTTTGCCCAGGGATATCCGCCAGGCCGCGATGGGCATGGTTGCAGACGAAAGCGTGATTTTGACGACGGACGTTATCGCCACGGTTGCAAGTTTTTGCTGGGAGAGATCTATGGTTTCAGCTGATCATTGCCTTACCCAGCTTGCGGATCAGTGTATCGCGCTGCTCACCCAGCACGGAAAGGAGCGGGTGATCGCCCCCGTGCTGGATGCCGCGTTAGGTTGCCGGGTGGAACGGGTGGCGGGTTATGACACCGATCTTCTCGGCACCTTTACCCGCGACATTCCGCGCGCTGGCACGCAGATTGAGGCGGCGCGAAGGAAGGCGCGGATCGGCATGGAGCTCGCCGGGTTGTCGCTGGGGTTGGCCAGTGAGGGCTCTTTTGGGCCGGACCCGTTCGCGGGAATGTTTCCATGGAACGTGGAGTTTTTGATTTTCATTGATGACCTTCGCGAAATCGAGGTAGTCGGTGTGGCAGAGGGCAAGGCGGCCAGCGCCTACCATCTGGCGGAAGACTGGACCGCGGTCGAGGTGTTCGCCCGCAAGGTCGGCTTTCCCGGGCACTATCTGGTGCTGAGGCCAGAAGGTGAGGGCGATCCGCGTATCCGCAAGGGGATAACCGCCTGGTCGGAGCTCGAGGCCGCCTACGCCTGGGCGGTTATGCAGTCGACAAACGGCCGGGTGTTTCTCGAGGTTGATCACCGTGCCCATGCCAATCCCACACGCATGGACAACATTCGCCTGGCGGCCGAGGATCTGGTAAGGAAGCTTCTGTCACAGTGTTCCGCTTGCGGTGCGCCCGGATTTTGGATCATCGAGCGGGTCGCGGGACTGCCCTGCGGTGACTGCGGGGCGCCGACCCGGGAGATCCGCGCCGAGATCCATGGTTGCATCAAGTGCGGGCACCGCGTCACGCGCGAGCGCACTGACCGGCAATACGCTGACCCGGGTCGCTGTGCTTACTGCAACCCGTGAGGCCGAGGTGCATGGGGACGGATCGCATCATGAGAACGACCGCCCAAGAAACCGGGATTAGTCGCGCACCGGGGTTGCGTCTCTTTTCAGAACCGATGACGCTGCAATTAGGCCGCGATGTCATGGTGAAGAGCCGGCCTCGGGATTTCCTCACACGAAGCGAAGGACAACTGAAACGCGGTCCAGCCATTGGGTGGGTCGGACTGCTTGGCATGCACTGGAAGTGCGTGCCGTTAACCGAGGCAGAGCGGGCCCGGCATTTCGCAGCGTGACAGTTTCATCTGGATCATCGCCCCGTTCAGCCCTGTCATTCGATAGCCGCGGACAATCCCCCGCCTTCAGTTTTGTATACGGAATTCCGGATGAGCAGCACCATGGGCAGCATCGCGATAAAGCTCAAAAAAATGAACTTGAACGCGTCGACCATGCCCAGCATCTGGGATTGACGCAATAGCAGGTGGGCGAGCACGGCCGTTGCCCCGGGCTTGCCGGGGGCGACCCCGAGTCCGCGGAGGTAGGCGGGCAGCGCTGAGCGGTAGATGTTGATCATTCCGCCCATCTGATTCCATCCGACCTGGGCATAGCGCGTCATGATGGTCGTAGCGATCGAAATGCCGATCGATGAGCCGATGGTCCGCATAAGGCTGTACACGCCCGCGGCCTCTGCCGACTGTTCCTTGGGAAGTGTTGCAAACGCCACAGTCGACAACGGCACGAATATCATTCCCAGGCCCAGGCCTTGTACCACGATCGGCCATATGAGCCACCAGCTGTCGACGTTGAGATTGTACAGGGTCATGGCGTGGGCACCGATGGCGGACAGGGTGATGCCGCAGAACATCAGGGTGCGCGGTCCGACGCGATTGATCAGTTTGCCGACCAGGATCATGCCGAGCATGCTGGAGATGCCGCGTGGCGCCATGACCAGGCCGGTGGTGGATGTGGGGTAGTTGAGCAGACCTTCGAGCATCATCGGTTGCAGGACCATGGCGCCGTACATTCCCAGGCCGAACACCGACAGCAGCAGGCTCGCAGTAGCAAAGTTGCGGTCATAAAAAATGCGCGGATCAAACAGCGCCGTAGTCGGGTTTCGGAATCCGTGATACAGGATTCCCATGAAGCCCGCTACGCTCACGGCGGTGGCTGTGCGTATTACCCAGGATCCGAACCAGTCGTATTGGGTACCGCGGTCGAGGACAAACTGCAGTCCGCCCACCGCCATGGCGATCAGGACGAATCCCAGCCAGTCCATGTTCCGTTCCCGCCGCGGCGTGTCAGGCACGATGCGCCAGGTCAGTAGCAGCGACAGCAGCCCGACCGGAAGATTGATGTAGAACGTCCAGCGCCAGTTAAGAGCCTGGGTGATGTATCCGCCGAGCGTCGGGCCGAGGATTGGTCCGACCATGACCCCGATGCCCCAGATGGCCATGGCGCGACCGCGTTCCTTCTGCGGAAAGGTCTGGACCAGCACCGCCTGGGACATGGGCACGAGCGCGGCACCGAATACGCCCTGCAGGAGCCGGAAGAGCACAATTTCCGCCAGATTTCCGGAAAGGCCGCACAGTGCCGAGGTCACCACGAAACCGAAGATGCTGATCAGCAGGAATTTCTTCTGTCCCAGACGGTCGGCGAAGTATCCGGTCAAGGGCATGAAAATGCCGGATGCCACCAGATAGCTCGTGAGCACCCAGCCGATCTGGTCGGAAGTGGCCCCGAGCTGCCCCTGCATGTGCGGCAGCGCTACGTTGACGATGGTGGTGTCCAGCGCCTGCAGCACGGTCGCCGACATCACCGCCAGTGATATCAGAAAGCGGTGCGGCGATCCGTCCTGGGCGGGCCCCGCTGAAGGGCTGCTCACGGATGCGATTCCGTGGTGCGCGGCGGCCGGGGTGTGGCGGTGGTGTTGATCGTGACTTCGGCGCTTGTTCCCACGCGTAGCGGGTGGGCCGGATCCGGATTGAGAACCTCAACGCGAACGGGCACACGCTGTGTCACCTTTACCCAGTTGCCGGTCGCGTTTTCCGGTGGCAGCAGGGAGAACGCGGTACCGGCTGCGCCGCTGACATGCGCCACCCGCCCCCGGAACGGGTGGCCAGGGTACATATCCACAGAAATCGTAGCCGGCTGTCCACGCCGTATGCGCCCAACCCCGGTCTCCTTGAAGTTGGCGTCGATCCAGAATTCACGGTCGCATACCAGGGTGAACAGCGGAATACCTTCCTGGACCACGTCGCCCGGGCGCAGCGAGAGCTTGGCAATCCGGCCATCGCAGGCCGCAGACACGCGGGTATCCCCGAGAAAAAGCCGGGCCTCGGCCACCGCTGCCCGCGCTTCGCGCACCCGTTCGTTGCGCCCCCCTGTGTTGCCGAGGGTCATCCGTGCCTGGCGTAGTTTGGCCAGCGCCAGCGTCAGCTGGGCTTTCGCTCCCTTCAGGGTGGTCTCGGCGTTGTCGTAGGCCTGGGCTGAGACGAAGCCCCGGTCGCGCAGCCGCCGTATGCGTCCGGTAGTCACCTCCGCATTGTCCAGTACGACGCGGCGGTCGGCCACGGCCGCTTGTGCGGCCACCACCATTGCCGAGTCGGCAGATACGGCTTGACGCGCCAGCGCAAGACGCGCTTGTGCCCGGGCAAGCGCAATCCGGAATGATGCGGGATCGATGGTGAACAACAGTTCGCCGCTGTGAACCGACTGCTGGTTGTTGACGTATACGTCGTTGATCGAGCCGCTGACCTGGGCCGCTACCTGTACGACGTGGGCATTGACGTAGGCATCATCGGTGCTGGGATACCGTTCCGAATGGCGCCAATAGGCATAAATGCCGCCACCCAGCACAATAAGGACTAGTGCCGAAAACATCCACTTCCATCTAATTAGTAATTGCATGTTCCGTGTTGGGAGTCCGGTGTGCCGCTGGCCGCCGCTGTGCCCGCAGAGCGCGGGCCGGTCATAGATTTTCCGCTTTTTCCTTGATCTTTCTGAGCGTGCCGGTGCACTGATCCAGATCGCTCTTGCTCAGGCCCGATAGCAGCTCATGGCGCAGCTCGGTTGCGACGGCCTTGATTTTGCGCAGTATTTCGTTGGATTTCTCGGTGAGATGTACCGTCTTGCTGCGGCGATCTTCTGCAGACTCGCGCCGTTCCAGCCAGCCGTCGCGTGCCATGCGGTCCAGCAGGCCGACCAGGGTCGGTCCTTCAATTCCCATACGGCAGGCAAGATCCTTCTGAATCATGGCGTCTCCCCCGTGTGAAAGGTGAAGCAGCACCAGCCACTTGGCCTGGCTCAGCCCCAGAGGCTTCAGACGCTGGTCGAGGCGCGCGCGCCAGGCGCGTGCAGTTTCAGCCAGAAGCACGGGAAACGTTTCAGTGTCAGGCATCTATAATATAAGCAGGCTAATAATTAGCGTACTAAACAATTCTAATCCGCCGGTACGGTGATGGCAAGCCCGGCAGCGTGCCGTCTATCGCCGGCGAGGGTGGGGCTGACCCGGCCCGCTAGGGCTCATAGGCCAGATTGGGGGCGAGCCAGCGCTCAATCTCGGCGACCGCCATATGCTTGCGTTGCGCGTAGTCCTGGATCTGGTCGCGGCCGAGCTTGCCGACCGCGAAGTACTGGCTCGCCGGATGCGAAAAGTAGAATCCGCTTACCGCGGCCGCCGGCCACATGGCGAAGCTGTCCGTAAGGCGCACGCCCGCGTTGCGTGACCCGTCAACCAGGTCGAACAGGATGGCCTTCTCGGTATGGTCGGGGCAGGCGGGGTAGCCCGGTGCCGGACGGATGCCGCGGTATCGTTCCCGGATGAGCTCCTCGTTGCTCAGGTTCTCGCCGGCTGCGTATCCCCAGAGCTCCTTGCGTACGCGCTCGTGGAGGCGTTCGGCGAACGCCTCGGCCAGGCGATCGGCGATCGCCTTGACCATGATGGCACTGTAGTCATCGTGATCGTCCTGGTACTGGCGGACGAGTTCATCGACGCCGATGCCGGTGGTAACCACGAATGCGCCCAGGTAGTCCTGGAGCCCGGTTTCACGCGGCGCGATGAAGTCGGCCAGCGCACGGTTGGGGCGGCCAGGTGGTTTTTCGTCCTGCTGTCGCAGGCTGTGCACCGTGGCCAGCACCGTGCCGCGCGACTCATCGGCATAGACCTCGATGTCGTCGTGCCCGACGCTGTTGGCCGCAAACAGGCCGACCACTGCCCGGGCCCGCAACAGCCGGCGGGAGATGATATCGGCCAGCATGCGTTCGGCGTCCCGGAAAAGCCTGCTGGCCTCGGCACCGACCACCGGGTCGGCCAGAATCGTGGGGTAGCGCCCATGCATCTCCCAGGTCTGGAAAAACGGTGACCAGTCGATGTATTCGCGGAGATCTTCCAGCGGGTAGTCGTCGAAAACCGTGATGCCCGGCATCTGCGGCGGCGGCGGTATGTAATCGTCCCAGGCAAGCATGGCCCGGTTGCGGCGTGCCTCTTCGATCGCAAGCATGCGCACCGCCGATTCCCTGCCCCGGTGGCGCGCACGCACCTCGGCATAGTCGGCGGCCGTGGCCTGTACGAATCCATCGCGAAGCTCCGTGCTGAGCAGGTTCGACACCACGGATACCGCACGCGAGGCGTCCTTCACCCATACCGTCGGGCTGCTGTAGTGCGGCGCGATCTTGACGGCCGTATGCACGCGCGAAGTAGTGGCTCCGCCAATGAGCAGCGGCACGTCGAAGCCGATGCGCTGCATTTCCTTCGCCACGTAGACCATCTCCTCCAGAGACGGTGTGATCAGACCCGAGAGCCCCACAACATCGACCTTTTCCTTGCGTGCCGTTTCCAGGATGCGGTCGGGTGGCACCATGACGCCGAGGTCGATGACCTCATAGTTGTTGCACGCCAGCACCACGCCCACGATGTTTTTGCCGATGTCATGCACGTCACCCTTGACCGTGGCCATCAGCACCCGGCCGTTGGAGCGGCTTCCGGCGGTCTTCTGCGCCTCGATGTAGGGAATCAGGTAAGCCACCGCCTTCTTCATGACGCGGGCGCTTTTGACAACCTGCGGCAGAAACATCTTGCCGGCTCCGAACAGATCGCCGACCTCGTTCATACCGTCCATGAGCGGCCCCTCGATCACCTGGATCGGACGTTCGTACCGGGTCCGCGCCTCTTCGACGTCCTGCTCGATATAGTCGGTGATGCCCTTGACCAGGGCGTGCGCCAAACGTTCAGACACCGGGGCCTTGCGCCAGGCGAGATCTTCTTCGCGTGCCTGGCCGCCTTCGCCCGAGTAGCTGGCGTGAATTTGCAGCAGACGCTCGGTGGCGTCCGGCCGGCGATTTAGGACGACATCCTCCACGCGCTCCAGCAGCTCCCGGGGAATCTCTTCGTATACAGCGAGCTGGCCGGCATTGACGATTCCCATGCTCAGACCCGCCCGGATGGCGTGATAGAGAAAGACGGCGTGGATCGCCTCGCGGACCGCATTGTTTCCGCGGAAGGAAAACGACACATTGCTCACGCCGCCGCTCACCATGACATGCGGCAGTGTCCGGCGGATCTCGCGCGTGGCCTCTATGAAGTCCACGGCGTAGTTGTTGTGCTCCTCAATGCCGGTGGCGACCGCGAAGATGTTCGGGTCAAAGATGATATCCTGCGGCGGAAACCCGGCGGTCTCGGTGAGAATACGATAGGAGCGCGTGCTGATCGCCACCTTGCGCTCCATGGTGTCCGCCTGTCCGCGTTCATCAAAGGCCATGACCACCACGGCGGCGCCATAGCGCCTGATCTTGCGTGCCTCGGCGATGAACTTTTCCTCGCCCTCCTTGAGGCTGATCGAGTTCACCACGGGCTTGCCCTGAATGCGCTTGAGCCCGGCCTCGATCACCGATGGTTTGGAGGAGTCGATCATGACCGGAACCCGGCTTATATCGGGTTCCGAGGCGATCAGGTTGAGGAAGGTGGCCATGGCGTTCTCGCCGTCGAGCATGGCCTCGTCCATGTTGATGTCAATCATCTGGGCGCCGTTTTCCACCTGTTGGCGGGCGACCTCCACGGCTTTCTCATACTCGCCGTTGAGAATGAGACGTTTGAAGGCCGCCGACCCGGTTACATTGGTGCGCTCGCCGACGTTGACGAACAGCGATCGCGGGCCGATGTTCAGCGGCTCAAGTCCGGCGAGTCGGCATTGCGGTTCGATTTCGGGTACGGGACGCGGCGGTGTGTCGCGCACCGCATCGGCGATGGCGCGGATATGCGCCGGAGTCGTGCCGCAGCATCCGCCGACAATATTGAGCAGGCCGGCGCGCGCAAATTCCAGCAGCACGGCCGCCATCTGTTCAGGCGTATCGTCGTATTGACCGAATTCATTGGGCAGGCCGGCGTTCGGATGGGTGCTGACGCGGGTGTCCGCGACACGTGCCAGCTCGGCGACGTACTGGCGCAGCTGGGTTGCGCCGAGGGCGCAGTTCAGGCCCACGCTGAGCGGGCGGACGTGGGCTATCGAGTTCCAGAACGCCTCAGTGGTCTGTCCCGACAGGGTCCGGCCGCTGGCGTCGGTGATGGTGCCCGATACCATGATCGGCACGCGTCGTCCGGTTTCCTCGAAGTGCTGTTCTATCGCATAGAGCGCCGCTTTGCAGTTAAGGGTATCGAACACGGTTTCGACCAGCAGCAGGTCGGCGCCACCGTCCAACAGGCCGCGCGCGGCCTCGGTGTAGGCCGAGACCAGCTCGTCGAAGGTGATATTGCGGAATCCAGGGTTGTTTACGTCTGGCGAGATCGAGGCGGTGCGGCTGGTCGGTCCCAGTGTCCCAGCGACGAAGCGCGGACGTGTCGGGTCCCGAACCTCAAATTCATCAGCGGTCGAGCGCGCCAGATGCGCTCCGTCGCGATTGAGCTCGTAGACCAGATGCTGCATCTGGTAGTCAGCCATCGAAATCGACGTGGAATTGAAGGTGTTGGTCTCGATGATGTCGGCGCCGGCCTCAAGATAGGCAGCGTGAATGTCGTGGATGATGCGCGGCTGGGTGAGGGTCAACAGGTCATTGTTGCCCTTGAGGTCGCAGCTGTGGCGCGCGAAGCGCTCGGCGCGGTAATCGGATTCGCTCAGGTGGTAACTCTGAATCATGGTGCCCATGGCGCCGTCGAGCACCAGGATTCGCTCGGACAACAGCGTGTCGAGCTGTGCGAGGCGCCGGGAGCGGGACTGGTCGGTGCGGGCGGTCATGGTCACGGTATGGTTCAGCCTAGGGAGCCGTGGAACGGCGGCCAAGTTTAACGAAAAGTGCAGCAAATTGCGCGGTCTGAGATTGCCCGGACGCGGGCAGCGAGCCTACACTAGGGCGAGCCATATGTGGCTGGACGCGGAGTGGGCCGGGTGTTTCGCGATCGGGACGATGCGGCACGTCAGCTGGCGGGGAGTCTGGCCCGGTACCGGGGCCAACGACCGCTGGTGCTCGCAATTCCCCGCGGAGCCGTGCCTATGGGCCGGATCATTGCCGATGTTCTGGATGGCGAGCTCGATGTGGTGCTGGTCCGCAAGATTGGCGCGCCCCACAACCCCGAGTTTGCGGTCGGTTCTGTGGATGAAAGCGGTCAGACCTACATCACCGAGGCTGCCGCGGGTGCGGGGGCGTCCGCCGCGTACCTTGCCGAGCGCGGACAGACGGAGCTGGCGGTGATGCACGCGCGTCGCGCGCTTTATACGCCAGTCCGTCCGCCGGTCGATCCCGCCGGGCGTGTTGTGATTGTGGTGGATGATGGCCTGGCGACGGGTGCCACTATGATCTCGGCGCTGCGTTCGGTGCGCACCAGGAACCCGGCCCGCCTGATTGCGGCCGTTCCGGTATCCGCACCCGATGCCCTTGCCCGTGTCCGGGAACTGGCCGATGAGACCGTATGCCTGGAGGTGCCCGCCGGTTTTGCGGCGGTCGGGCAGTTCTACCGGGATTTTCCGCAGGTCGATGATGCCGAAGTGATTGCCGCCCTGGCGGCAGCGTGTGCGGGCAGTCACGCGGACTGAGCGCGGCCGCACGTTCGCCGGAGGAGACTCATGCCGCTATCCAACCTCAAGCACGCACCCCAGGTCATGCTGGTCATGACGCCGTTTCCGCACTCAATCGGTATCGACGAGTCGGTTGCGGCGGCGTATGACATGATGGAGCGGCACGCGATCAGGCACCTGCCGGTCAAGGATGGGGGAGCGCTGGTCGGAGTCATCAGCGAGCGCGACGTGGCATTGGCCATGGGAAAGGGGGTGCATCTTCCGTCGGCCCAGACCCTGCGCGTGCGGGAGGTGTACCTCCCGCAGGCTTACGTTGTGAACGTTCACGAGCGCCTGGACAGCGTGTTGTTGCATATGGCGCAGCAACATATCGGGTCCGCGCTGGTGGTCAAGGATGGGCGGCTGGCGGGGATCTTCACGATGGCCGACGCCTGCCGGCTTCTGGGAGGGATGTTACGTGACCGTTTCCCGGTTTCCCCCGACGATGATCCCGACGCCGCCTGATCATTGTCACTGCCGGGAGGGCCAGCGTTGCCTATGCCCTCGGCCGGGATTCCGCCCCGGCCAGACCGTCCCGGACGTTACTCCTGGTGGATCGCCAGCGGGATGCGGCGGTTGCCAAAGCGGCCCGGAGAATCCGCGTAGCGGCCGGCCAGGATCGTGCCGCAGGAGCGGCATTGTCCGGCGGGACCGAGCTGGTAGCTGACAAGGTCGTACCAGTCCCGTTCGATGAGAGGGGCGCGACAGCCGGGGCAGTACGTGGTGGCGCCGGCGCGGTCATGTACATTCCCGGTGTAGACATGGTGCAGTCCGGCACGCAGCGCAATATCGCGGGCCCGCCGCAGGGTGCGCGGCGGAGTGGGCGGCACGTCGGTCATCCTGTAGTCGGGATGGAAGGCGCTGAAGTGCAGGGGTATATCCGGTCCGAGCTGTTCCGCTATCCATGTGCTGAGTGCCGTGATCTCTGCATCCGAGTCGTTTTTTCCGGGTATCAGGAGCGTGGTGATCTCCAGCCATACCGCGGTTTCGTGGTGCAGATACTGCAGGGTATCGAGTACCGGCTGCAGGTGCGCGCCGGTGACTTTGAAGTAGAAGTCCTCGCTGAACGCCTTGAGGTCGACATTGGCCGCGTCCATCCTGGAGAAAAATTCCCGTCGCGGTCCGGGGTGCACGTAGCCGGCGGTCACCGCCACGGTGTGAATGCCGCGCGCGCGGCAGGCGTCCGCGACGTCCATGGCGTACTCGGTGAATATGATGGGATCGTTGTAGGTAAAGGCGACGCTGGCGCAGTTCGCCCGCTGCGCGGCAGCGGCGATTTCCTCCGGCGAGGCCTGATCGGCGAGGCGTTCAAGGTCGCGCGATTTGCTGATGTCCCAGTTCTGGCAGAATTTGCAGGCAAGGTTGCAACCGGCCGTCCCGAAGGACAGCACGCTTGATCCCGGATAGAAATGGTGCAGCGGCTTCTTTTCGATCGGATCGACGCAGAATCCCGATGACCGGCCATAGGCGGTCAATTCCATGTGGTCACCGCGGCGCTGGCGCACGAAACATGCGCCGCGCTGGCCATCGTTGAGGCGGCAGTCGCGCGGACACAGATCGCACTGGATGCGTCCATCGGGAAGCAGGTGCCAGTAGCGGGCCAGGCCGGACGGGGTATTCACGGGGTCGCTGCCGCCGAATCCGTTGTGGATTCGCGCCATTTTTGCACCGTGTAGCGCGATAGCCGCAGCGATTCGTGCCAGAAATCACCGGGCAGGCCTGCCTTGCGCTTCAGATGGACCAGGAACTGCTGCGGCTCCGGCAGCTGTGCCCAGACCTGCGGCAGAAACGTACTGCGGTGCGATCCGAATTCGAGCACCACCCCGTCTACGCCCGGACGCAGAAGTGCGCGGGCGTGGCGTTCGTCGTCTGCGGGCAGGGGTTCGGACGCAGACAGCAGCGATACCTCGACGGTGGTGTCCGCCACCTCATAGCGTGCAAGCGGTGCAAAGCGGGGGTCGCGAAAGGCCGCGGCCCTGGCGTTTTCCTGGGCGTCGATACGCAGCGGGCGCGTCGCTTCGAGGCTGCCGATGCAGCCGCGCAGTTCACCGCGACGCGTAAGCGTCACAAATGTCGCGCCCGCTTGCGACAGTCGCGGCAAGTCCCTGTAATTCCGGCATGGCTCCTCCAGCGCCGCGGCGATCGCATTGCGGGCGATGATCAGCAGCGATTGGCCGAGAGCCTCAGTCATGGCCGTAGTCCGGCACAATCAGGGCGGCGTAGCCTACGACCTGTTCGCGGTCACCCGCGGTGTCCCCGGAGTTGCGCAGGTCCAGAAGCTCAGGACGCAGTCCGCGGGCGCGGGCAACGCGCAGCAGGCCGCCGAGTGGCGTGCTGCCACAGGCCTCGCTACCGCTTATGGCGCGATCGTCCAACGCCAGAATCGACTCGACCGTGCGGCGGTCGGTGGCGCGCGCCACGGCGTAGGGCAGGTAATGGGACAGGTCGGTACTGATTACGAACACAGTCCGCGGATCATCCCAAAGGAGTTCGATGACTTCCGCCACTTCCGCCGCGGTCGCATCGCCGACGGCAAAAGGGAGTATCCGGAATGCGCCGAGTACCCGCTGCAAGAAGGGCAGCTGCACCTCGAGCGAATGTTCACGGGCGTGGACGGCATCGCTCGTGACGACCTGGGGCAGACCCAGGCTCGCCGCTGCGGCCTGTGGGTCGACGTCCACGACACCGAGCGGCGTGGCGAAATGCCGGGCGGCGGGCAGCGCCAGGCCCCGGACCAGCAGGCGGTGTGCGGGGCCGAGCAGTACCACCCGTGCGACGGAACCGGAATGGGCCCGTAGCCTGGCGTAGGCGCAGGCAGCCACGGCTCCTGAATAGATATAGCCGGCGTGAGGGACGATGAGCGCCTTGGGTCTGCGGGCATCGGCCGGCGGCGGGATCTGCGACAGCAGCGTATCCACCGTGCGTGTCAGCGTTTCCCGGTCCGCAGGGTAAAAGCTGCCGCTCACGGCCGCCGGACGGATACCGGAAGGGGTGTTGAGGGGCTCGCCTCGCGTGAATTCAATCATGCTTGTGGAAAATGGGGGCGGGTGGCCCCCAATGCAAGCCGCTGTCGCCGGGCGCGCACCGGTCAGTCCGTCTCCGGCGGAACCTCCCGCGGGCGGCGTTGGTCATCAATTGCGACGTATGTGATGGTTGCCTCCGTGACCTTGACGCACTCCGCCGCCCACCCGTCGTTGTGCCGGATACGTTCGGCGTAGACCACCACGTCTACCGTGATGGAGGTGCGTCCGACCCGCACCACTTCGGCATAGAAGCTCACCACGTCGTTCACGAAAACCGGTTTGCGGAACTGAAAGGCATTTACGGCCACGGTGACGATGCGCCCGCGTGCCCGCCGAAGGGCGGCCACGCTGCCGGCGATGTCCACCTGCGACATCATCCAGCCGCCGAATATGTCGCCCGCGGAATTGGTATCACAGGGCATAGGCATAATGCGCAATGTGGGGTGACGGTTGACAGGCAGTTGATCGTTGGTCATGAGTTGTGCTCCCGTTACTGTATCCGCGCGGAGGCGTATGCGCGCAGGCCAAGCTGGAGGGTACACTGGATGAATTCCTCATAGCTCATTCCCGCCCGGCGGGCGGACAGGGTGGTGTCCTCATCGCGGGCGATGCCGGGATTGGGGTTAGCCTCAAGTACATAGAACTGGCCGTTGCGGGTCAGGCGCAGGTCTATGCGGGCGTAGCCGCTCATGCCCAGTGCGCGGTAGATTCGTTTGCACAGCCGGCCCATGCGTTCCACGGTCTCGGAATCCAGGTCCGTTGCGAACTGATAGTCTATTCCTCTGCGCTCCCGGTATTTGTCGTCCCATTTGACGCGGTAGGTCGCCAGGCGTGGTTCGCCGTCGGCGGCATTGTGGAAGAGCAGCTCGCGCGCCGGCAGCACCCGCAGCCGCGCGTTGCCCAGCACCGTGACGTAGATTTCGCGGCCGTCTATATAGTGTTCGGCAATGGCATCATCATGGATGCGGTCGTGGATGAGCTGTACCCGCTCCTGCAGCTGGCGCTCCGTTTCCACGTAGGACGCTTGGGCGATGCCCAGCGAGCCTTCCTCGGTGAGCGCCTTGACGATTACCGGATAGCGTACGCGTCGCAGCGACAGCGACGCACGGCCGCGCGGGAATACGTGGAAATCCGGAACCTGGATGCGGTGGTAGGCCAGAAGTTTCTTCGACAGCGCCTTGTCGCGCGCGAGCAGCAGGCCGCGCGGATTGCATCCGGTGTACGGCAGCTTCATCATCTCCAGATAGCTCACCAGATAGTAGTCAAATGCCGCGATGCCGGCGAACTCCTCGAGCAGATTGAAAGCAATGTCCGGTTTCCATTCCTCTATCGCGGTGCGTATCGGAAGGAGGTCATCATAGACCCCGACCACGCGGACTTCGTGACCGAGTTTGAGCAGGGCATGTTTGACGTCGTATTCGGTACGAAACTTGTCCATCCGCGGATCGTCTGCCGAGTGCAGATCATCAGGCGGGACCAGCGAGTAATGCACTAGCATCATGACCCGGAGCTTTTTCATAGTGTCAGACGCGAACTTCCGGCGTGCAGCGATCCCATGTACAGCATGATCAGCGCGGATATGAGGGGTTGCTGCGGGCAATCCCGTCCGGGGGAGGCCTGCAGCTCGAGTTCATCGGCGAGTTGTGCCATGTGTTCGAGTGTCAGGTGCACCCGGTAGCGCGGTGTTCCGGTCCAGAGCGAAACCGCCGCGAGGGCGGCGCGGCGGTGGCGCCGGATGAAGCGCGCAGCCGGCACGGTGCGACGCGCCTTGGTGGCGGGAAAAATGCGCTCGAGCTGCTGACGATGAAAGTGCGGGACGCCGACGCTCAGCCGCTGCTGCTTCTGTTCGAAATACTGGTGTAGCGTCAGGCGCAGCGAGCTTAAAGAATCAATCTGGGTACGGTTGCGCACTGGCGGGTGGTGCGGGCCGATCTCGCGCATCAGTTCATCGACGTACTCGAGCTTGCGCAGGGCCGGCCAGCCGCGATAGCGCTCGCGCCAGTCCGAATGCGGGTTCATCCATACCGCGAAGGTCTCCGCCCAGTCTTCGTGCGGATGGCTCTGTGCATACCAGCCCTCGAGGTGGATGACATAGCGACGGCTGTCGGGGCGCGGAAGGTAGCTTTCCGGATAGGTGCGCCCGGCGCGCCCGAAGCGCCGTCGCCATTGCTGCCTGCGGTGCAGGCGGTAGGCATTGGCCAGCGCATGCGCTGTCTCGTGACGCATGAGTTTCTGGCACTCGCTGGCATTGCCGCCCTCGGTCTCGAGTATCCAGCGTCGCTCCAACTGCCGCAGGCGGGGATGCGCCAGATAGAAGGGGATGGCAAAGCCCGGCACGCCATCGGGGCTGAACCAGCAGTCCGACAGCCAGCAGTGTGGCCGGAACGCGATGCCACGACGCTGCATGCCGTGATAGAGCGCGGCAAGCTGCGGTTCCAGAGGGCTGCCCGCGATGGCGAGACCAAGGTCGCAGATCCGGGTTTCGAGTAATCGCTCCTCGGGCCAGCCAGCCCAACGATGGTGTCTGGCGCGCCGGTGTGCCATGCCGGCATGCAGCGTGACGTCCGGACTCACGAAACGCCGATGGTGCGGCACTGGAGGCGGAGCGGTGCAGGCATGTGTCAGGGTGGGCCGTCGCTAAGTGGTTAGCACGTAATATAATCGAAACCCGGTCAGTGTAAATCCCGTCAGGCGCGTGGCGGCCGCTTGCGGCGGGTGCAGGCGCTGCGCTTTTCCAGTACCCTGTGTTTCGGTGGAATGTGCGGGGGCGTACACCCTGCGCAAGCCGTCAGATCGGGGCAGGCCAGCGAGGATTCATCTGAACGCCGAAAACGAACTGTATCCGTCCCCGGTGCGTACCCGCATGCCCTGGCTTGGCCGCCAGGGCGTGGTGGCGGTCACGCTGCTTTCAATCGTGGCCGTGTCGGCGCACGCCGGCCAGCGGCCCCTGTGGGAGGCGGGTCTCGGTGTGGCGCCGCTCACAATCCCCGACTATCCCGGTTCAGACCAGCGGCACAGCTACGTGCTGCCGCTGCCATACTTTGTGTATCGCGGGCGGATTCTGACTGTCGGACGCAATGGCATCGCGGGGCATCTGCTGCGGAGCCGTCGAATCCACCTCTCCGTCAGCGTTAATGCCGGGGCCCCGGTAAACAGCAGCAGCAGCGATGCCCGCGCCGGAATGCCCAGTCTCTACCCGACGCTGGAGATCGGGCCAGTGCTCGACGTGTGCCTCGATCCGGTCTGCAGGCGCGCGTCTGGCTGGTCCGTCAGTTTGCCGCTGCGCGCGGTGATCGCGACCGACGTGCGTCATTCGCATTTCATTGGCTGGGTCTTCAACCCGCTGGTGGGTTATGACACCCGACTGTGGTTGGGCGGCCTGCCTTGGCATTTCGGCGGAACACTCGGTCCGGTATTCGCAACCGCCGAACATAACGCCTACTACTACCAGGTCGACCCGGTCTATGCCACGGTGGTGCGGCCGCCGTACGTGGCGCACGGCGGCTATAGCGGAATGCGGCTGACCTTTGCAGTCAGCCGGCGCTTCCGCAATACCTGGTTCGGTGCGTTTGTGCGCTACGACAACCTGTACGCGGCGGTATTCGAGAACAGTCCGCTCGTGCGTACCCGGAATTCCGTTATGGCGGGGTTCGGCGTGGCCTGGATCTTCGCGCATTCCGCTGCCATGGCTCCGGCCCGGCGGTGAACCGCGCGGCGTGCGCGGTTCGGCGCTGCTGTGCGGTGGCGATACGGCAATCCTATGGATATCCGCGATTCCAGCCGTTACACTCTTGCTCATCCCCACGAGCCTGCAGACGCCGTCCGGACCCAACATGCAGCAGCCGCAGTCCCTGGAAGAGTATCTCGATATCATCGAACAGGCCCAGTTCGAGATCGAGGACCTGTTGCGCTGTGCGGAGGAGGAGGGCGACGGTCTGCAGGAGTTCGGCGCGCGCATTCCAATATATCACCAGCTCGGTGCGGCGCTGGACCGGCTGCACGCGGAGGTCGCGGACGGGTCCCATGAGTTCGCAAACGCCCAGGATCTGGCCATGATGCCCCTGGTGCGCGAGTGGAAGGCGTACATACCGTTCCACGTTCTGCTCGAGACGATCAATACCGTTCACCTGTCTGGCTTCTGACCGGTTTTCCGGCCCCTGTCGGGGCTGGACCAAATCCGGTACCATGCCGTCATGTCCGGCAATACCTTCGGCAAGCTGTTCTCGGTCACCACCTGCGGAGAGAGTCACGGTCCCGCGTATCTGTGTATCGTCGACGGCTGCCCACCGGGCATGGCGCTGTGCGAGGCCGATCTGCAACATGACCTGGACCGGCGAAAGCCGGGACAGTCGCGTCATACCACCCAGCGGCGCGAGGCCGACGAGGTGACGATTCTCTCGGGCGTATTCGAGGGCCGCACCACGGGAACGCCGATAGGCCTGATGATCCAGAACACGGATCAGCGGTCACAGGACTATTCGAAGATCATGGACCGGTTCCGGCCCGGCCATGCGGATTACACCTATCAGCAGAAATACGGGTTGCGCGATTATCGCGGCGGCGGGCGGGCATCGGCGCGCGAGACGGCGATGCGCGTGGCCGCTGGGGCGATCGCGAAGAAGTATCTGGCCGAGCGCTTCGGCATTGCGGTACGCGGCTATCTGTCGGAGCTCGGACCGATCCGCATGGAGCGGATCGAATGGGACCAGGTCGAGGCCAATCCGTTTTTCTGCCCGGACCCGCAGAAGCTGCCGCAGCTGGAGGCCTACATGGATGCGCTGCGCAAGGAGGGTGATTCCATCGGGGCGCGCGTCAACGTTGTTGCGACCCAGGTACCCGTCGGTCTGGGAGAGCCGGTGTTCGGGCGCCTCGATGCCGACATCGCGGCGGCGCTCATGAGTATCAATGCCGTCAAGGGTGTGGAGATAGGGGCGGGTTTTGCCAGCATCGGCCAGAAGGGCAGCAGCCATCGCGATGAGATGACACCGCAGGGTTTTCTGAGCAATCACGCCGGCGGCATACTCGGCGGCATATCGACGGGTCAGGACATCGTTGCAAGCATCGCACTCAAGCCTACCTCCAGCATCCGGCTGCCGGGTCGCACGGTCGACCTCGCAGGCAATCCGGTCGAGATCGTGACCACCGGACGGCACGATCCCTGTGTTGGCATCCGGGCCACCCCCATCGCCGAGGCCATGCTCGCTATCGTGCTGATGGACCATGTCTTGCGCCAGCGCGCGCAGAATGCCGATGTGGTGCGTACTACGCCTGATATCGCGAGTCGTTGTTAACACCCGGTGGGCGCAGCCGGGAGTCACCCAAAGTGACGCAGCGTGATGCGGTTTCCATCGATGACGGGGGCCAGCTTCTCGCGCGCATCCAGGCGGCACTCGAACGGCTGGGCAAGTGGCCGGCTTCCGTCACGACCGACGATCTGTCCGCAGTCGATGAGTTCCACATCGGGGGTCGCCAGGCCTGCGACGGGCTCATCCCCCAGCTGGGGCTATCGCCAACAAGCCACGTGCTTGACGTGGGCTGCGGACTTGGAGGGACGGCGCGGCTGATGGCAAGCCGCTACCGCTGCCGGGTGAGCGGTGTGGAGCGGTCACGGGAGTACGTGGCGACCGCCGCCGGGCTCAGTGCGTGGACCGGGTTTCGCGGGCAGGTGGATTTCTGTCAGGGAGACGCGTTGCGCCTGCCGTATGGTGACGGGGTTTTCGACGTTGCCACCATGCTGCACGTCGGAATGGGCATCGAAAACAAGACTGCCCTGTGGTGCGAGGTGCACAGGGTGTTGCGTCCCGGAGCACGCTTCGGAATCTACGATGTGATGCAGACGGCCGCGGGATCCCTGGACTACCCCATGCCCTGGGCGGCCAGCGCCGCAACCAGCCACCTGTGCTCGCCTGAGGTATACCGGCAGACCCTGCAGGATTGCGGTTTCTCGGTCATTGCCGAGCGCGACCGCCGCCAGTTTGCGCTCGAGTTCTTCGGGGATGTGCGCAGACAGCTTGCCGCCGCGGGCGCGCCGGTTCTCGGAGTGCACCTGCTTCTGGGTTCGAGCACCGCTGCCCGGATGCAGAACATCGTAAGCGGCGTGTCGGCAGGCCTTGTGGCGCCCGTCGAGCTCATCGTGCGCAAGGGCTGTGGCCGGGACTGACGTGACGGGCTCCCGCATTCGCGCCGCCGGCACACCACTTGTTCCATCGGCAGCGCGCACCGGCGCTGCGCGTTCGCCCTGACGGGCCGGCTGCTGTGGCCCGCCGTCCCGTTGCGAAGTTCCATGTCCAGCTGAGCGGACTGTATTTCTTCTATTTCGCGGCTCTCGGCGGCCTGATTCCCTATCTCAGCCTCTATTTGCGTTCGGTCGGATTCGCAGCGGGAGCCATAGGCAGCATCATGGCCCTGCTGATGGGCTCGCGCGTCGTGGCGCCGCTCATCTGGGGCTGGCTCGCCGACCACCAGAAGCGGCGCATGGTATTTGTGCGTCTTGCCTCGCTGCTGGCCGTGGTTGCGTTCTTCGGAGTGTATCTGGCGCGGGGATTCTGGAGCATGGCGGCAACGGTGTTCGTGTTCGGCTTCTTCTGGAACGCGTCGCTGCCGCTGGTGGAAGCGACCACCATGAGCCATCTCGGGTCGGATCCGGGCGCCTACGGCCGGGTGCGGCTGTGGGGTTCGGTCGGTTTCATCGCGAGCGTGCTCGCGCTCGGTGTCGCCACCGGGAAGTATGGCCCCGAGTCCTTGATCCCCGGACTGTTGCTGCTGCTGTCGGTCATATGGCTGGTCGCGCTGAGCCTGCCGGAGTCCGAACTGCGCGGACATCTTGGCCATCCCGGACCGCTGCGCCAGGTGCTGCTGCGACGCGACGTGTTCGCATTTCTGGCTGCCTGTTTCCTGATGCAGCTGAGCCATGGGCCTTACTACACCTTCTATTCGCTGTATCTGGCCGGTTACGGGTACTCGAACGCCGCGATCGGCGCGCTGTGGGCGTTTGCGGTGGTCTGCGAGATCGGGGTGTTTCTGGCGATGCGCCGGCTGCTGGCGCGCATCGCCTTGCGGCCGGTGCTGCTGGCAAGTTTCGCCCTTGCGGCCCTGCGTTGGTTGCTTATCGGCTATTTCCCGCAACACCTGGCGGTGCTCATATTCGCGCAGGCCTTGCACGCAGCCACCTTCGGCGCATTTCATGCTGTGGCCATGCAGCTGATTCATCAGTTCTTCACCGGGCGCCATCAGCACCGTGGCCAGGCCATCTACGGCAGTGCAAGTATCGGGTTGGGCGGAGCGGTGGGCAGTTTCTGGGCCGGGCGCGCCTGGACGGCCCTTGGTCCGGCGCAGACATTCACGCTGGCCGCGGCCGCCGCCAGCCTGGCTTTCCTGGTGGCGCTGTTCCTGCTTAGGCCGCGCGCCTCGCAACCGTAGCTGCCGCTTTCACCGGTCCGCAGACGCCCGGGTCAGACAACCGACTTGATGCGCCGCCGTGCCGCATCCAGGCTGACCAGTTCACCATGCTGCGGGACGGGCGATGGAGCCGGCGGCTGCGGCGTCACGGCAATGCGGTGGGTGTCGAAAATCTTGGCGACCACGGCGCACAGTTCCTCCATGAACCGGTAGGCGTCCACGTCCGTGCCCGCAGAATCCAGCAGGCCGGCGCGGATCGGACCGAGCGCTTCGAATGTGGGCTGGGCCGTGACCGGGTCGCAGAGACCGCGGCAGTCATTGCGTTCGTAGATCGCGCGCACGATCCCGCTGGCCAGGTCATAGTGCAGCGCACTCGAATCGACAAGCGTCCGGACATTGCCGGCGGCGGTGTTCACCGGAAACTGATGTTGGCCAATACGAACGCTTAGCTGTTCGATCAGCTGCATGAATTTCATCATCTGGTCGTCCGTATCGCCTCAATAATCGCCGCTGCCGCATTTGACAGGGTGCGGGCCGCATGGGTCACGACGCCGAGTTCGCGCACAATGCGGATTTCTTCAATCTGGACCACTTTGAGGTTGTCGTCAATTAACGTGTATGGCAGTGCGCTCCAGCCCAGACCGATTGACACCAGCATCTTGATCAGTTCGAGATAGTTGGTCTCCAGACCGATGCGCAGCTGCCGGCGTATCGGGGCCAGCGCTGCAAGCACCAGTTCACGCGTGGTGGCACCGGGAACGGGAAGGATGGCCGGATATTCCGCCAGCGCCTGCAATGACAGTGTGCGGTGGGCAGCCAGCGGGTGGGCTGGGGAGACTACGATTTCGAGCGGATCGTCCCAAATCTTCTCCTGCCGCAGGCGCGGGTTCGGACCACGGGGCAGCGTAACCACCGCCAGGTCTAGCTCTCCATGCTCCACGGCGGTGCAGGCGGCCTCCGAGTCCATGAACCGCAGATCGAGCTGGACTCTCGGGTGGGCAGTATAGAATTGCCGCAGCGCCGTCGGGAGACGGTGGAGACCGACGTGGTAGCTGGTTCCCAGCCGCAATGGTCCGGCAATTTCGAGCGACAGTGCGGTAATCCGGCGCTTGGCTTCCTCTACCCCGTCGAGAATGGCGCGTGCCTGCGGCAGCAGCGCCGAGCCCGTCGGAGTCAGCTGCACCCTGCGGCCAACCCGGTCGAACAGTCTGGCGCCGAGTTCCGCCTCCAGCGCGGCGACGCGTTTGCTGACCGCCGGCTGGGTAAGAAAACTTCGCTCCGCCGCGTGCGAGAATGAACCGCTTTCGGCTACGGCCAAGAAGGTTGAGAGGTCCGCTATATTCATAACCGTATGGAATTGATTTAATGATAAATATGACTTTGTGTTATTTATAACCGCTGCCTAGAATAGGCGCAACCATTTCGGCAGGCCCTCGCCAAGGAGCGAACGGTAATGAGCGGAAAGACGTTGTACGACAAGCTTTGGGAAGGCCATGTGGTGCGCTCGAACCCGGACGGCACCACGCTGATCTACATCGACCGCCACCTCGTGCACGAGGTGACGAGTCCGCAGGCGTTCGAGGGTCTGAAACTGGCGGGCCGCAAACTGTGGCGCGCGGATGCCAATCTTGCCACTGCCGACCATAACGTACCGACGACCGGCAGGAGTGCCGGAATCGCCGATCCGGTGGCGCGACTGCAGGTGGAGACGCTGGACCGCAACTGTACGCAGTTCGGAATTGTCGAATTCGGAATGAATGATCCCCGCCAGGGGATCGTGCATGTGATTGGACCGGAACAGGGTGCAACGCTGCCCGGCATGACTGTCGTGTGCGGAGATTCCCATACGTCCACCCACGGTGCATTCGGTGCGCTCGCTTTCGGTGTTGGCACCTCCGAGGTGGAGCATGTACTGGCAACGCAATGTCTGCTGATGACGAAGTCCAAGAACATGCGGGTGCGCGTCGATGGCCGCATTCCTGCAGGCGTTACCGCCAAGGATGTCATCCTGGCCGTCATCGGCCGCATCGGCACCGCCGGGGGTACGGGATATGCCATCGAGTTTGCCGGTTCGGCGATCGGCTCGCTGTCCATGGAGGGCCGCATGACCGTGTGCAACATGGCGATCGAGGCGGGCGCGCGCGCCGGGCTGATCGCGGTGGACGACCGGACGATCGACTACCTGCGCGGACGCCCCTATGCGCCGGCACCGCAGTTGTGGGATCAGGCGCAGGCGGCGTGGCGCCGCCTGTACAGCGACGAGGACGCGCTGTTTGACCGCGAAGTGCAGATCGATGCGGCCGCCATAGCGCCCCAGGTGACCTGGGGCACCTCGCCGGAGATGGTGGTGGGCGTCGATGGGCGGGTTCCCGATCCGGAACGGGAGAAGGATGCGACCCGGCGCGAGAGCATGCGCCGTGCGCTCGAGTACATGGGGCTCGCCCCGGGGACGGCCATCGGGGATATTACGATCGACAAGGTGTTCATAGGATCCTGCACGAACTCACGCATCGAGGATCTGCGTGCCGCGGCCGCCGTGGTAAAAGGTCGGCGGGTGGCGCGCACCATCCGGCTGGCCATGGTGGTGCCGGGATCCGGACCGGTCAAGGCGCAGGCTGAGAGCGAGGGTCTCGACAAGGTTTTTGCGGCCGCCGGATTCGAGTGGCGCGAGCCGGGCTGTTCGATGTGCCTGGCGATGAACGCTGACCGGCTGGAGCCGGGAGAACGCTGCGCCTCCACATCGAATCGCAACTTCGAGGGGCGCCAGGGTTCGGGCGGGCGCACCCATCTGGTGAGTCCGGCGATGGCGGCAGCCGCGGGGATCGCGGGCCGTTTTGTCGATGTGCGCAGCTGGAACTGAGTGGCGCCGCCCGGGGAGATGCAATCCCGGGCCGGTTTGCGTTGCGCCCTAACAACGGGGAGACATGATGCAGAAATTCACGACACTGAGCGGTATTGTGGCGCCAATGGACCGGGCGAACGTCGATACCGATGCAATCATTCCGAAACAGTATCTGAAATCGATCAAGCGCAGCGGGTTTGGTCCGAACCTGTTCGATGCCTGGCGCTATCTGGACCAGGGCGAGCCGGGCATGGACCACAGTCGCCGTCCGCTGAACCGGGACTTTGTGCTGAATCAGCCGCGCTATGCCGGCGCCAGCATCCTGCTGGCGCGGGCCAATTTCGGCTGCGGTTCGTCGCGCGAACACGCGCCCTGGGCGCTGCTGGACTACGGATTTCAGGCCATCATCGCCCCCAGCTATGCGGACATTTTCTTCAATAACTGCATGAAGAACGGGCTGCTTCCGGTGATCCTTGATGAGTCCCGCGTGCAGCGCCTGTTCGAACAGACCATTGCGCAAGAGGGTTACCGCCTGAACATCGATCTTGGCCGGCAGAGCGTCACGACGCCATCCGGCGAGACGATGCATTTCGACATTGATCCGTTTCGCAAGCATTGTCTTATCAACGGGCTGGACGACATCGGTCTAACCTTGGAGCATGTTGATGACATCCGGGCGTACGAGACGCGCCGCCGCCAGGAGGCGCCATGGCTTTTCCGTTAGAAACGACAGCGTGTTGGGGTCCGGCGGCCAGGTGCGGCGGACAAATATTGCGGCTTTGGGAGCTGATCGATGAGTCATAAGATTCTGGTGCTCGCGGGCGACGGAATCGGTCCGGAAATAGTCGCCGAAGCGATGAAGGTGCTTGCGGTGCTGCGCGCCGAGGGTGTGGACATCGAGATCGAGCAGGCGCTGGTGGGCGGGGCGGCGTACGATGCAACGGGCACTCCGCTGCCCGAGGAGACCTTGCGCCTCGCGCGCGCGGCCGACGCGGTGCTGCTCGGCGCTGTGGGCGGACCGAAATGGGAGTCCCTGAAGATAGCGCTGCGTCCGGAGAAGGGTCTGCTCGGTCTGCGCTCGGAACTCGGGTTGTTTGCGAACCTGCGTCCGGCGCTGCTCTATCCCGAGCTTGCATCGGCTTCCAGCCTGAAGCCGGAGGTGGTTGCCGGGCTTGACCTTATGATCGTTCGTGAGCTTACCGGGGGCATCTATTTCGGTCAGCCGCGCGGCATACGCACGCGCAACGACGGCCAGCGCGAAGGATTCAATACGCTCGTGTACAGCGAAGCGGAAATCCAGCGGATCGCGCGCGTGGCTTTCGACATCGCGATGAAGCGTGGCCGGCGCGTATGTTCAGTCGACAAGGCCAATGTGCTTGAGTGCACGGAGCTGTGGCGCGAGGTGGTCAGCGTTGTGGCCAGGGATTATCCGCAGGTCAGTCTGACGCACATGTACGTGGACAATGCGGCGATGCAGCTGGTGCGGGCGCCGAAGCAGTTCGACGTGATCGTTACCACCAACATGTTCGGCGATATCCTCTCGGACGAGGCGGCCATGCTGACCGGATCAATCGGCATGCTGCCGTCGGCTTCCCTGGATGCCGCGCACAAGGGCATGTACGAGCCGATCCACGGTTCCGCCCCCGACATTGCCGGTAAAGGCGTCGCCAATCCCCTGGGCACGATCCTGTCGGTAGCGATGCTGCTGCGATACACTCTCGGGAAACCGGATCTGGCGCTGCGCGTTGAGCGGGCGGTGCAGGCGGTTCTGGCCCAAGGCTTGCGCACGGCCGATATTTTTGCGGATGGCTGTTCCCGTGTCGGTACAGCGCAGATGGGTGCAGCGGTGGTGGCAGCGTTGCGTGGGTAGACAGCTCAGCGGGCAGAGGCTTGATCATATGATGCGGGTGGGTGTGGTGGGGTGGCGAGGCATGGTCGGTTCGGTGCTGATGCAGCGCATGCGAGCCGAGGGCGATTTTGCCTTGGTCGAACCGGTGTTTTTCACGACCTCTCAGGTCGGCCGGCCGGGTCCGGCCATAGGCAAGGACATCCCGCCGCTTGCCGACGCCTACGACCTGCACGCGCTGGGTGCCATGGATGTCATCATCTCCTGCCAGGGCGGGGACTATACGACCGCGGTCTTTTCGAAGCTGCGGACGGCCGGCTGGACGGGGTACTGGATCGATGCTGCGTCCACTCTGCGCATGGATCCGGACAGTGTCATCGTGCTGGATCCGGTGAATCGTGATGTGATCAGCACGGCGCTTAAGCGGGGGGTGCGGAACTACATCGGGGGCAACTGCACCGTGAGCCTGATGCTCATGGCGCTGGGTGGCCTGTTCCAGCATGGTCTGATCGAGTGGATGACGGCCATGACCTATCAGGCAGCCTCAGGGGCCGGCGCGCAGAACATGCGCGAACTGCTAAAACAGATGGGCTCGGCGCACGAGGCGGCGTTGCCGATGCTCGATGATCCGGCATCGGCCATTCTCGAAATCGACCAGTCGGTCGCGGACCGGCTGCGTGACCCGGTGTTTCCGAGCGAATATTTCGGCGCGCCCCTTGCCGGAAGCCTGATCCCGTGGATCGACAAGGATCTGGGCAACGGACAGAGCCGCGAGGAATGGAAGGGGCAGGCGGAGACCAACAAGATCCTGGGTCGGGAATCGAAGCCGGTGCCGGTGGACGGGCTGTGTGTACGCGTTGGCGCCATGCGCTGCCACAGCCAGGCGCTGACGATAAAGCTGAGCGGCGATATCCCGCTCGACGAGATCGAGGGCATGCTGGCCGCGGCGAACGACTGGGTGCAGGTCGTTCCCAATGAGCGTGAACGCACCGTGCGCGAGCTGACGCCGGCGGCCGTTACCGGAACGCTCAAGGTGCCTGTGGGCCGGCTGCGCAAACTGGCCATGGGTGGCCAGTACCTTTCGGCGTTCACGGTCGGAGACCAGCTGCTTTGGGGCGCGGCCGAACCCCTGCGGCGCATGCTCCGCATCCTGCTGCAGGCCTAGCCACGGCCGGTCCGCCGCCGGCGCCCTGCCGGCGCATGGACGGATCCTGCGAAAACGACTATATACCGTTTTAGAGCAAGCCTTTTCGTGTTACCGGTACTACCGCAGTTTTGGCGGCGGTCCGGCCCGCCTGCTGGCGTTCCGTACGCCCGATCGGGTCAAATGATCCGCCGTAAGGGTTGGTAGAACGGTATTTGTGGGCTATAGTTACCAGATGTTTATAAACATCATTCATACTATGTGCATGCAACTCCAAGTATCAGAAGTGGTTATCGGATGATGCAGGGGCATTCGGGGGAGTGAAGGCCATGCGCTATACGAAGTCGGATTCGGGCAGGCATCAGCGCCTGGCCGCTATTATTCTTGGTGCTGTGGTAACGGTCTCACCGGGACTTGCCTACGGGCTCGGCCTCGGGAGGCTTGTGGTCGAATCGGGACTGAACGAGCCCCTGAAGGCGTATGTCAGAATCATCGATGCGACGCCCAACAACATCAAGACCCTCAGCCCCAAGCTGGCATCCCCCGCGATATTTGCCGCGGCCGGCATGGATCGCCATGAGTTCCTCTCGCAGATCCACTACAGCGTCACCCTGCACAAGGACGGAAAGTACTATATCGATTTTACGACCCGCCAAGGGTTCAACGAACCTTTCATACAGACTCTGCTCGAGGTCGACTGGGCCGGGGGTCAGCTGGTTCGCGAATACACCGCCCTGCTGGATCCGCCCCATTGGGTGGCCAGCCGGCATCCGGCAATCTCGGCGCCGATCGTAGCAGCATCTGCCGCGGCGCCCACGGGGGTTACCGCCCAGCCCCCAGCACAAACGCCCGTGGCCACACCTTCACCGTCGCAGCCCGTGGCCGAGCCGCTGCTCGGACCTACCGCAAGCGCGAACGTGGCCTCAAGCGCGACCCCGGTCGTCGGTGCGGCGCCACAGATTCCGGCAGCCGAAGCGAGCGCAGTTCCGGCACGTAACCGGTCGTTCTGGGCAAATACCACCCGTTATAAGGTCAGGCGGGGAGATACGCTCAGCGGGATTGCCCACCGCATCACGGCGGACCGAAGCATCAGCCCGCAACAGGTCATGATCGCGCTGCTTCAGTCCAATCCAGATGCGTTCTTCAAACATAACGTCAATGATCTGATTTCCGGGAAGATCCTCAAGGTTCCGCCGCGCCAGCAGGTGGTGGCGCTGTCAAAGGCGCAGGCCGCCAGGCAATTCCGGCTCCAGTTTGATGCATGGCAGGAATACAAGGTGCGACTCGCCGCCGCGAGTCGCGGCATAACGGTGCCGAGCGCGGCCCAGGCGGGGTCCGCGAATACGACCCCGGCGACTGCGGCGCGGGTTCCTGCAACATCGAAGCCTGCGACGGCAGCGGTCAAGACGAAGGCCGGCACGCCGGTTGCCACAGCGAAAGCCGGGTCGGAGGGCGGAGCGTTGCTGCGCATCGTCCGCTCCGAGCTGAACTCGGAATCCATCGGCGGCCAGACTGCGGGTCCGGCTGGACCGAAGACGGCCAAGAAGGAGGCGGCCCAGGAACGCGCGGTGCTCTCGAACAGGATGACCACTCTCGAAGAGCAGATTGACGCGCGCCAGGAAAAGAACAAGGAGCTGAGTCAGAAAGTCGGCACGATGCGCAAACAGGTGCGGAATACTGCGCGCCTGATCACGGTCGACAACCAGGAACTGGCCCTGGAAGAGAAGAAGGCGGCCGAACCGAAGCCGGTCGTGAAGCCGGTCGTCAAGCGCCCCGCAGTCAAGAGTCCGGTGGTGCGCAGACCGATCGTGCACCCGCCGTTTCACCACTTCGTCCCGGCGCAGCCGGCAGGTGAGGGGCTGATAGCCGGTATACTCAGCGGCATCTTGGGCAACCCGCTCACGCTCGCCCTGCTTGGCGGAGTGGTCGTGCTGGGTCTCGGGATTCTGCTGATGTACTACATGCGACGCCGCCGTGCCAAGGCCGAATTCGAGGAAAGCATCCTGTCGGGCGGCAGTCTGGCTGCTGAGGCCTCGAGCGTTACGGACAGTGGCAGCCAGGCTGCCGCCAGCGATACCTCGTTCCTGAGTGACTTCAGCCAGGGCGGGATGGGTAATATCCATACCGATGAAGTGGATCCGATTGCCGAAGCCGAGGTCTACCTGGCCTATGGGCGTGACGAGCAGGCGGAGGAGATTCTGAAGGAGGCGGTCGTCAAGGATCCGCAGCGGCAGGAGCTCAAACAAAAGCTGCTTGAGATCTACTTGCAGCGCAACGACGTTGTGGCGTTCGAGACCCTGGCCGAGGAGCTGTATGCCCAGATCGAAGGGAAGGGCGGCCGTGTCTGGGAGAAGGTAGAGGACATGGGCCGCAAGATCAGCCCCGCCAATCCCATGTTCCGCGGCGGTGCTCCGGCTGCCGGCGGGACCCACGCGTTCCGCGGTGCGGGTACAGACACCGGTCCGTACGCACCCGTTGGATACGCCGCCGGCGCCGATACGGCCCGGCATGCAGCACCGGCTGCGAAGGCTGCGCCGGAATCCCTTGGTGCCGGTTTCGCGTCTGCCGGCAAGGCAGCGGGCGATGTTCCGGTCGGGCAAACGATAGCCGCAGATGCGGCCGATACGTCGGCAACCGGCCTGTCGGATGGCATCAACTTCGACTTCGACATGACTCCGGAGTCAGGTGCAGAGCGGCCGGCTTCGGGGTCCGGCGAGCAGTCACTGGCACCGCTCAGTACGGCCGACAATGATTTCGGGCTGGACTACAAGTTTGACAGCACGCTGTCGGCGGCGGACGCCAGCGCACCAAAGGTTGCTGCCACGACGTCAGCGGACGAGCCGGCAATCGATTTCGAGGCCGTCACATCGGAGATTCCACGGGCTGATGAGGGCATCGCATTCCTGGCCGATTCGGTCTCCGATGCTCCGGTGTTGGAGTTTGAAGGGGCGACCGAAGGCGATGCCACGGAACAGCCGCACTGGGATGAAACCACTACGAAGCTGGATCTTGCCAAGGCCTATATCGACATGGGCGATTCCGACGGAGCACGCAGCATCCTCGATGAGGTCATTGCCGAAGGAAACGAGAGCCAGAAGAACCAAGCCCGCGAACTGGCTGCCCAGATCGCGTGACGGCAGTGCCGCACCCTTCTTCTGCCGCACAAGGCCGGCAGAAGGAGGAGAATCAGGGGCGCATGGTCACGCTCCTGCGCCAGACCTGCGATCCCACGTGACGAAGCAGTAGTTGAACGGATTCTGTTCGTCGGCGAGATGCGCCTCCCGGGCGGTTTCGGTCCAGGCCCGCTCGTCGAATTCCGGGAACAGGGTGTCGCCCTGCACCTGCGCATCGATCAAGGTCGCGTACAGGCGGTCGGCCAGGCCCAGGGTCTGGGCGTAGAGTGTTGCGCCGCCGATAATGAAGATTTCCGGATTGCCAGCCGTTTTACGCAGCGCATCCTCAAGAGAACCTGCCACCTCACAACCCTCCGCGCGGTAGTCGGCCTGGCGGGTCACCACGATGTTTTTGCGCCCCGGCAGCGGACGCCCCAGCGATTCGTAGTTCCTGCGGCCCATAATCACGGGATGACCGAGCGTGAGAAGCCGGAAATGCCGCAAGTCGGCCGGCATGCGCCAGGGCAGGGTGTTGTTGGCCCCGATAACACGGTTGTTCGCCATTGCCCAAATCAGCGAAATGCGCCCCCGCGCAGCGGTCATACCGCCACAGCTGCCGCGATAACGGGGTGCGGGTCGTAATTCAGCAGCTCGAAATCTTCATAGCGGAAATCGAACAGCGATCGGACATCCGGGTTAAGGCGCATTGTCGGCAAGGTCCGCGGTGCGCGCGTGAGCTGTTCGGTGGCCTGCGCCAGGTGATTGCGGTAGAGGTGGGCGTCACCGAGCGTATGGATGAAATCGCCAGGTTCCAGTCCGCTTACCTGCGCGATCATAAGGGTGAGCAGGGCGTAGGAAGCAATATTGAACGGTACGCCCAGAAATATGTCGGCGCTGCGCTGATAAAGCTGACAGGACAGCCGGCCCCCAGCCACATAGAACTGGAACAGGGTGTGGCAGGGCGGCAGGGCCATGCGGTCGATGTCGGCGACGTTCCAGGCGCTGACTATAAGCCTGCGCGAATCCGGGTTTTCCCTCAGTTCCCGCAGGATCCAGCTGATCTGATCGATGTGGCGACCATCTGGGGCGGGCCACGACCGCCACTGGTAACCGTAGATCGGTCCCAAGTCGCCGCATTCGTCAGCCCACTCGTTCCAGATAGAGACCCCATGTTCGCGCAGATAGCGAACGTTTGTGTCGCCGCTCAGGAACCACAACAGTTCGTGAATGATGGATTTGAGGTGGACTTTTTTGGTCGTGAGAAGCGGGAAGCCAGCGCTGAGATCGAACCGCATCTGATGGCCGAATATGCTGAGCGTTCCGGTGCCTGTGCGGTCACCCTTCTCGGTCCCGTGGGCGAGCACCTGTGCCATCAAATCGAGATATTGCCGCATCGGGACATTGTCCCACGAATTCTGCACCGAATGTAAGGCGGGCAGGGACACCGTACCGGTGCCAAAGTGGCCGTCTGCAGGGCCGTTCGTCGGCCCGATTGCACATTTAGGGGGATTTCAAGGACGGTATGCCAAAGTGCGGGATAAAATCAGGGAAAACAAGCGGTGGTTTGAGCACCGCCGACCGGGTGCCCGGGAGTAGCTGTCATGGAAAAATACTTCTTTATGCGACGCGTGCTGGAGCTTCTGCACCAGCCGGGGTTTCTCAACAGACTCGCCGCCATTACGCTGCGGGCCATCGCTGGCTTTGTGGTACTCCTGAGCCTGGTCACCTTCTTCAAGGTGGGCAAGGTCATCTTCGGCTTGCCGCCGAGCGGGATTCTGGGCGGGGTCCTGTTCCTGATCTGCTACTTCCTGGGGATTTACGCCGTGGTCCACACCCTGATCATCAGGGCGCGTGAGGCGGTCAAGATCGTGGGGTTCGAGTTCAGCACTTTTCCGCTGGTGGCGATCCTTATCAAGACCTGCGGAGAAGTCTTTGCGGCGTTCGTGAGCCTGGCGGCCGTAGGCGGCGGGATATATGTCTGGTTCACCGGTAAAAGCGTGGCCACCATCCTCGATCCGCTCCAGCGGCTGATACCGGTATTTGGCGACGCGACCTTTCTTGGAGGAATACAGTTCATCCTCGGGGGCGTCCTCTTGGCGCTGGTTGTCCTCATCGTGAGCTATGCGCTTGCCGAGGCGGTGAACCTTCTGTCCGAAGCCAAGCGGCGGTTACGCGAGACGGAGCGCGTCTCGGAGCACAGCTTCAAGTTCCGGTCGGGAACCTGAATTCCCGGCCACCCGGCATCCGGCGCTGTTACCGGCCGCTGCGGCGGACCGCCCTGAATATCGCCCGTACATCCTGCGCCCATTCTGCAAAGTGTGGTTGCAGCGCGCGTTGCGGAAAGAGTGTCGCGATTTCCGCCGGATCGGTTGTCAATATGAGCGTATGGTGACGCTCGGCAAAAATCACGATTGACAGCGGCAGGTAGGCGGCGATCTGTGGATCCAGTGCAGGCAATGCACGCATCTCCGCGGGCTTGGCGAAAAATACGATCTGGTAGGGTGCAGTGGTGTAGCCGTTGGCTTTCAGACCGGCGTTGACGCGCTGCACCCGGGCTATGGTATAGCCCTGGTGCACGATGCTGTCTTGAAGCTGTACCATCGCTTCCGGAAATGGAAGGTCCACGCGTGCCAGCAGCAGGCCGGCGGCCCGGGCCGGGGCTAGCGCCAGCACCGCAAGCAGCAGTACGCCGAGAATCGTCTGGCCGCGGCGCATGGCTCAGAAGGTCGCCTCCTCGATCACATCGCGGTACCGGTGGTACATCTCATCGCAAAGCCGGCTGAGTGCGGCGTTGTTGAACAGCGTACTCAGACGCTTGGGGTTGACCGACATGACCAGAACCTTGCCGCGGTGCTGGAGCACCGTGATGCGGCAGGGCAGGAATACGCCTACGCGCGGGTCCACCTGCAGCGCGGTGTTGAGAAAGCCGAAGTCGCAGGAATAGACGATGACCTGGTGTTTGTTTTCCATCCCGGGTGTCACGAATCCCTGATCCAGATACTGGACCCGTATCAGCCGCATGTTGGCTGCCTGGACCGCATCCTTAAGACGCGCAATAGTCGGCGCAAGCCCATCGGGCGATACGCCCACGATATCCGGCCCCCCTCGGACCGGGGGTGTGGCGGGCTGTGGCCGGTTCTGGAGGCTGCGGATATAGGCAACGAGATCATCGACGTTCTTCGCCGTCAGTCCTTCCCGGCGGGATGAGGGCATCGGTGTGCCCGCCACACCGCGCACCACCGCCGTGCGGATGACGGGATCGGAAGCGGAAGCGAGATATCCCGGGTTGTCGAGTGCCGGCGCCATGATGGGCTGGCTGCGCGGTCGCGAGAGGGTGACCCCGGTACTAGGGGCTCCCACGCCGGCGGCGCCGTGACAGAGGGCACAGTGCGCGGCGAACAGGACCGCCCCGCGGGCCGGGTTTCCGGGTTTTCCCGCACCTACCAGCGTCGCTGGCCGGTTGCCGGCCCAGCGACGAATGTATCGCACCATGCTTCGCAGTTGCGCCCCTGAAAGACGGGGAGACGGCGGCATGATGCGCCCGCGACGGCCGTAGCGGATCGTGCGGCGCAGGTAGCGGTTGTCGACATTCTGCTGAAATGAAGGCAGTGAGAGGGGGAGTCCGATTCCGCCCCGGCCGCGTTCGCCGTGGCAGGCGGCACAGTCCCGATTGTACAGGCGGGCGCCAATGGTGGCCGGACGGGCTGCGGCGATCTGTGGCCCCAGCGCCCAGAAGACCACTACGAACGCGCTGCCCGCTCCCAACCGACGGCTGGCCGGCTTTCTTTCCCTCGGCTTTATAGATACGCTTAGGGCCATTAATTGGAGTCTCACACAGACCATGGGACATGTACAGCGCCGGGGCCATGAAGCTCTACATCAGACAGAGTGATCAGCATGGTCAGGGCGTATTTGCCTCGATGCCCATCGCATCCGGTGAGGCGATCATCGTGTTCACTGGACCTCTGCTGCACCGTTCTGAGGTCGATTTCGGCGATTATCATCTGCAGATCGGCGAGGAGCTGTACCTCGGACCGTCCGGAAGCGCCGATGACTACATTAATCATTCCTGCCATCCCAACTCCGGGTTCCGTGACGGCCTCACCCTGTATGCGCTGCGCGATATTGCGGCCGGGGAGGAAATCACATGGGATTACAGCACCGCCATCGATGAGGAGGATTTCCCCGGATTCCCCTGTGCCTGCGGTGCGCCGGGCTGTCGTGGAACAGTCAGATCCTTCCGGCATCTGCTGCCGGATGTTCAAGCACGCCTGCGCCCCCTGCTGTTGCCCTATCTCAACAGCCGCTATTTCCGGGATTGATGCGGCGACTGTATTTGGCAGTCACGATGGCGGGTCGAGCGCGCGAGCACCCGGCGGGGAGGGGTTGAAGTGATGGGGCGGCAGCCGGTAATATGTCGTGTTCCCCGGTTTGGGGATGATGTCGCCGCGGTTGTTACCTGTGATGCAACCGCACGGCGCCGCGATATCCGCCGCGGGGCTGCCATGGCTGCAGACGGAAGGTCTGTGTGTCCTCCGGGGCAAGCATCGAAGCTTATCATGGATCCCGCAGTGATCCGTGAAGGTTGCGCGGAAAATATTTTTATTGCGTTTTGACCGTGCAACTAGCCGGTAGGGGCCTTACCTGTATAATCGGCGCCGGCCACGAGCCTCGCATAGCCTTACAGGTTA
This sequence comes from Pseudomonadota bacterium, assembly GCA_021785515.1. Taxonomy (GTDB): domain Bacteria; phylum Pseudomonadota; class Gammaproteobacteria; order Acidiferrobacterales; family UBA6901; genus JAJYCY01. The sequence goes on from JAJYEX010000005.1 coordinate 233,297, forward strand.
TCGCGATTTCCGAGTATGATCACAGTATTTTTGGGAGAAGCGAAATGAAAAAGTTGCTGGTTCTGTTTGCCATCGCATTCGCGGTTGCCGCATGCCAGAAGAAGACCCCCGAAACTCCGGCTCCGGCACCTGCCGCGCCGGCAACCCAGAGCGCGCCGGCGATGCCTACCCCGGCCACGACCGCCGCTCCTGCAACGAGCACGGCGCCCGCTAACGGTGGAAGCTCGACAGCTCCAAGCAGCAGTGGGGCGGCTCCGGCCGGCGGTTCGGGTAGTTCCAACTAACCGAATCAGGCGGTAGCAGCTGGCTGAGAAGCTGTCGGACAGTCGGACGGTCGAGGTTATATCGGTGTCGTAGCCTGACCGGCTGGCTGTTCGGCGGCTTCCAGTGTATTGAGGAGCAGGGTGGCGACCGTCATCGGTCCTACTCCGCCAGGGACCGGCGTGATCCACGCCGCGCGCTGTCGCGCGCCTTCAAATTCCACGTCCCCCACCAGGGTGCCATCGGGCCGGCGGTTTATGCCGACATCGATGACCACGCTGCCGGTCTTGATCCAGTCACCCTTAATAAGGTATGGCTTGCCGACCGCCACCACCAGTATATCGGCGGCGGCAATGTGTGTGGGCAGGTTTTGGGTAAACCGGTGGCAGATGGTCACCGTGCATCCGGCAAGCAGCAGCTCCAGCGCCATGGGGCGGCCCACCAGATTGGATGCTCCCACGACGACCGCGTGCTGTCCGCGGATCGCCGTGTTCGTACTTGCCAGCAGGGTCATCACGCCGCGTGGTGTGCAGGGGCGCAACACCGGCATCCGTAGCGCCAGTCTGCCGATGTTGTAGGGATGAAATCCGTCGACGTCCTTGCCGGGAAGGATACGTTCAATGACGGTTTGCGGGTCGATATGGGCGGGCAGCGGGAGCTGGACCAGAATCCCGTCCACCCGCGGGTCGCCATTGAGCTGGTCGATGAGCGCCAGCAACTCCGACTGGGGGGTAGACCCGGATAAGTTGTGGGAGAAGGAGAGGATGCCGGCATCGACGCAGGCTTTGCGCTTGCTGCGGACATAGACCTGCGATGCGGGGTCTTCTCCGACCATGATCACGGCGAGCCCCGGTGTCCGTTGGCCGCTCTCGCTCAGCCGGAGCACCCGCTGCTTGATCTCCGCCTGAAGCGATGCCGCAATCGCCTTGCCATCGATGATGTTTGCGCCCATGCGTGCCTACTCTCCGCGCCCCCGGAAAGGGGCGCATCATCGCACGAGCTTAAGCGGAGCGCCAAGTGCCCGTGCGGGCGCCTATCCGTCCCGTCCCTGCCATTGACCGGGGTGGTGGCAGCGCGTATATTTTGCGCCCTTGCGCGGCGCCGGCATGCTCTCCGGTTGACGGTTACGGGCCAGCGCAGAGGGTGGACCCGGGTACAGCGGGCAGGCACGATGCGGACCGGACCGCGTGGTCTTCGGGGTATAGCGCAGCCTGGTAGCGCACCTGCTTTGGGAGCAGGGTGTCGGGGGTTCAAATCCCTCTACCCCGACCATTTATACTTTTGGAAAGTTAGGAAGCGTGAGACCGACGGGGACCGCGGGATCGCGGGGAGTTGGGCTCGTGATGTCCGTTGCTCTGACTGGGCATGCGCCCGTAGCTCAACCGGATAGAGCACCAGCCTTCTAAGCTGGGGGTTACAGGTTCGATTCCTGTCGGGCGCGCCATAAAAGTTGTCCGGCTGGAACGGTCTGGAAGGTGCAAAACAAGGGCGGGCGAGTTGCCGATGCCCCTTCCTCGACCGACTCGGTTTATGGTGAGCGTAGCTCAGCTGGTCAGAGTCCCGGATTGTGATTCCGGTTGTCGTGGGTTCGAATCCCATCGCTCACCCCAGTTTTGCCGATGTCAGGCAGTTTGCGGGCCGTTAGCTCAGTTGGTAGAGCTGGAGACTCTTAATCTCTAGGTCGTAGGTTCAAGTCCTACACGGCCCACCATCCCGCCAGGCTCGGTGTCCCGGACACCGAGCCTAAGCCATCCTTCCCGGTCCGCTCTTGCCGGATTCTGCGGCCCCAGCCGGCCGCCGGGGATCGCAGGACGGGTAGCCCCGGGCGCGGATCCCGGGACGCGAATGTGGCGGAACTGGTAGACGCGCTGGATTTAGGTTCCAGTGGGGTAACCCGTGGGAGTTCGAGTCTCCCCATTCGCACCATTCCTTCCGGATGGCAGCACCCTCCGTTCTTGGCCTCCCGTCAGCTACACGGTATGATGCAAGACGCACGGTCTGACGGGGTCAGGCCGGCGATAGGGTCTTTCCTGAATAGGATTTCTTGATGCAAATATCCGTTGAAGCCACCGGCGGTCTGGGTCGGAGGATGACTGTTGCGCTACCCGCCGAGCGGTTGGAGAGCGAAGTATCCGCCCGCCTGCAGCGTATTCTGAGAACGTCGCACCTGCCCGGTTTCCGTCCCGGAAAGGCGCCCATGAGGCTTGTCGAGGCCCAGTATGCGGGCAAGATCATGGAGGAAGTCGCGGGCGACCTGATCCAGTCCAGTTTCTACGAAGCGGTTGCCGGGCAGGGCCTCAAGCCGGCCGGCGGACCGACCGTGGAGTCGCGATTGCTCAAGCGCGGGGAGGCCTTGCAGTACACGGTCGTTTTCGAGGTGTATCCCGAAGTGCAGCGGCTGGACATTTCCGGTTCGCGGATCGAGAGACCGGTAAGCGGTATCACCGACGCCGATATCGACCGGACTATCGAATCATTGCGTCAGCAGCGCATGACGTGGACCGGGGTGCAGCGCGCCGCGCGCGCCGGTGATCGTCTGGTGATCGATTTCGAGGGCCGCAAGGGAGGCGTGTCTTTCGAGGGAGGGCGTGCCAAAGGGTTCCGGCTGGTGCTGGGAGACCGCAGCCTGGTGGATGGATTCGAGGAAGGCCTCGTGGGTGCGATGCCCGGGGAAACCCGTAACATCACAGTGCAGTTTCCGGCCGATTATCGGGACAAGTCCCTGGCCGGCCAGACGGTCGAATTCGAGGTGCGCGTCAACAGCATCGAGGAGCCGGTGCTGCCAAATGTCGATGACGAGTTCGCGCGCGGGTTCGGCATCAAGGATGCCACCGTGGCTGGACTGCGATCCGAGGTGCGGGCTAATCTGGAGCGCGAGATGGGCGACCAGGTCCGGGTGCGGGTCCGCGACCAGGTGTTCAATCTGTTGCTGCAGCAGAATGAGCTGCCAGTGCCGGCGGCCCTGGAGGAGGCGGAGATTGACCGGTTGATCACCGTCGCCGGAGACAACCTCGAGGCTCAGGGTCTTCCTCGCGGCCGTGTCCCGCAGGATCGCGCCCGCTACGCGGATGAGGCCCGGCGCCGCGTGGCCCTCGGCCTTATACTGGCCGAGATTGTCAGGTCGCGCGGCATGGTGGCTGACCCGTCGCAGGTACGCGCGCGTGTCGAACGGTTGGCGGAGAGCTACGAATCGCCACAGGAGTTCATTGACTGGCATTACGCAGAGCCAAACCGGCTCTCGCAGATCGAGTCCCTCGTTCTGGAGGAGCAGGTCGTGACCGTTTTGCTGGAAGCCGCCGACATTCATGATCGTACGATGTCGTTTGAGGAACTGGTGGGACGTAGTCCCGATCGGCAGGAGACCAGATAGAGGTTATGGGATTTCAGCTGGAGGCAGGAATGAGCATGAACGAATTCAACCGTGGCCAGGGTGCGCAGGACGCTCGCGCTCTCGGGCTGGTGCCAATGGTGATCGAGTCTACCGGTCGCGGCGAGCGCGCCTATGACATCTATTCGCGTATGCTCAAGGAGCGTCTGGTGTTTCTCGTCGGACCGATAGAGGACCACATGGCGAACCTGATTGTGGCGCAGCTGCTGTTTTTAGAGTCGGAGAACCCCGACAAGGATATCAACCTCTATATCAACTCCCCCGGCGGGGCGGTCAATGCCGGACTTGCGATCTACGATACGATGCAGTTCATCAAGCCGGACGTGAGCACGGTCTGCATCGGCCAGGCGGCCAGCATGGGTGCGCTGCTGCTGGCGGGCGGGGCGAAAGGCAAACGGTTCTGCCTGCCTCATGCGCGCATGATGATCCACCAGCCGCTGGGCGGTTTCCAGGGCCAGGCGACCGATATTGACATCCATGCCAGGGAGATTCTGCGGGTGCGGGAGCGGTTGAACCACATCCTGGCCAGGCATACGGGTCAAAATCTGGCGAAGATTGAGCAAGATACGGAGCGCGATAATTTTATGGACGGGCCGGAAGCGGTGACGTACGGCCTGGTTGATTCGGTGATCGAAAAGCGCGCCTGAACGAGTTATGCTATATAGTTGATAGAGGGCCATGGGGCTTGCAATCTGCGGTGTGGGTAGGCATTTTGTGAATAACCCTCCAGGGCTATAGTGAGGCTGAGATGGCTGACGACAACCACGGCGACCGGGGTAACGGGAAGAGCGAAAAGCTCTTGTATTGCTCGTTCTGCGGCAAAAGCCAGCACGAAGTGCGCAAGCTCATTGCCGGGCCCTCCGTTTTCGTCTGCGATGAATGCGTGGAATTGTGCAATGACATCATCCGCGAAGAGGTCCAGGAGGAGTCCAGCGCTGCGGCCGCAAAGAGCAAGTTCCCGACTCCTAAAGAGATCTGCCAGATTCTCGACGAATACGTAATCGGACAGCCGAATGCCAAGAAAGTCCTGTCGGTGGCTGTCTACAATCACTACAAGCGCATCGAAAACGAGAGCAATATCGGGGACGTCGAACTCTCGAAGAGCAATATCCTGCTGATTGGTCCGACCGGATCCGGCAAGACGCTGCTGGCGGAGACGCTCGCGCGGCTGCTCAACGTGCCGTTTACGATTGCCGATGCGACTACCCTCACTGAAGCGGGTTACGTGGGTGAGGACGTCGAGAACATCATCCAGAAACTGCTCCAGAAGTGCGACTACGACGTCGAGAAGGCACAGAAGGGAATTGTCTACATCGACGAGATTGACAAGATCTCGCGCAAGTCCGACAACCCTTCGATAACCCGGGACGTTTCCGGGGAGGGTGTGCAGCAGGCGCTGCTCAAGCTGATCGAGGGCACCATCGCCTCGGTGCCGCCGCAGGGCGGCCGCAAGCATCCGCAGCAGGAGTTTCTGCAGGTGGATACCCGCAACATCCTGTTTATCTGCGGCGGCGCATTTTCGGGCCTGGAGCGGGTGATCCGGGATCGCTCTGAAAAAGGCGGTATCGGCTTCAGCGCGGACATCAAGAGCAAGACCGCGAACCGGGCAGCCGGGGAGGTGTTGCGTGCTGTCGAGCCTGAGGATCTCATCAAGTATGGTCTTATCCCGGAGTTCGTGGGACGGTTGCCGGTGGTGGCGATACTGGATGAGCTCGATGAACAGGCACTCATCCGGATCCTCACTGAGCCCAAGAACGCGCTGATCAAGCAGTACCAGAAGCTCATGAAGCTTGAGGGCGTTGAGCTCGAAGTGAGAACCGATGCGCTTATTGCTGTCGCCAGGCGCGCGATGGAGCGCAAGACCGGAGCGCGGGGCCTGCGCTCCATCCTGGAAGCGGCGCTGCTCGATACGATGTTCGAGCTGCCGTCGGTCGACGACGTCCGGAAGGTGGTCGTCGAGGAAGGCGTGATCAAGGACGGCTCCAAGCCGCTCGTGATCTATGCCGATGGCGAGGATCAGAGCCACAGGCGCGCATCAACCCGTACCTGACCAGAGGTAGCGCGGGTTTGGTGGGTGGTGTTTCGCGGCTGTTCTGACAGCGCTTCTCCGGCGCGGCTATTGAAATCGCGCGCGAATGTCCCCAGACTACTCCAAATGCAGTTGCCGGAATCGGCCGCCAATCCTTGCATCAGGCGTTGGACCGGGACCGAACCCCATGTCTCAGTCGGGCCGGTGCGCCTGAATCGCCAGAACCGAGGTATTTTTCTTATATGACGCAGGAAACCAAATCTCAGGCCCCCGCCGGTTCGGCGATCACTCTCCCGGTGCTTCCGCTGCGTGACGTGGTCGTCTTTCCGTACATGGTCATCCCGCTGTTTGTCGGACGTAAGAAATCCATCAAGGCGCTGGAGCAGGCCATGGAGTCCGGCAAGCAGATTATGCTGGTGGCGCAGCGAAGCGCCTCGGACGACGATCCGGTTCCGGAACAGATTCATGAAATTGGCACCATCGCCAGCATTCTGCAGCTGCTCAAGCTGCCGGACGGTACCGTCAAGGTGTTGGTCGAGGGCGAGCAGCGTGCCCGGGTTCGCGAGTTTATTGAGACCGCGGAGTACTTTTCTGCGGAGGTCGTGACCTTGGCGTCGGAGACGGTCGACGACAAGGAAGGGGAAGCGCTCATGCGCTCGGTACTGGCCGAGTTTGACCAGTACGTCAAGCTCAATATGAAGATCCCGCCCGAACTGCTTACCTCTCTTGCAGGCATCGATGATCCGGGGCGTCTGGCTGATGCCATTGCCGCGCACCTGAGCCTGAAGATCGAGGAGAAGCAGCAGATCCTCGAGATGCAGGGTGTGCGTGAGCGCCTGGAGCACATACTCGGTGTGATGGAGACCGAGATCGACCTGCTCCAGGTTGAAAAGCGCATCCGCGGACGGGTCAAGCGCCAGATGGAGAAGAGCCAGCGCGAGTATTACCTGAACGAACAGATGAAGGCGATCCAGAAGGAGTTGGGCGAGCTCGAGGAGGCGCCTAACGAAGCCGAGGAGCTGGCGCAGAAGATCGAGAAGGCGGGCATGCCGAAAGAGGCCAAGGAAAAGGCCCAGGCCGAACTGAACAAGTTGAAGCTGATGTCACCGATGGCTGCCGAGGCTACGGTGGTGCGCAACTACATCGACTGGCTGCTCAACGTTCCCTGGAAGAAGCGCACCAAGATCCGCAAGGATCTGGCGGCCGCGGAAAAAATACTGGAGGCCGATCATTACGGCCTCGAGAAGGTCAAGGAACGCATTCTGGAGTATCTGGCAGTTCAGCAGCGCGTCAACAAGCTTAAGGGACCGATCCTGTGTCTGGTGGGGCCGCCGGGGGTGGGCAAGACTTCACTGGGGCAGTCGCTTGCGCGCGCCACCAACCGGAAGTTTGTCCGTATATCGCTCGGTGGTGTACGCGATGAGGCCGAGATTCGCGGCCATCGGCGGACCTATATCGGGTCGTTGCCCGGAAAAGTCGTCCAGAACATGGCGAAAGTCAAGGTGCGCAACCCGCTGTTCATGCTTGACGAAGTGGACAAGATGTCGATGGATTTTCGCGGTGATCCGTCCTCGGCGCTGCTGGAGGTTCTGGATCCGGAGCAGAATCACGCCTTCGGCGACCACTATCTCGAGGTGGATTACGACCTGTCTGACGTCATGTTCGTGGCCACTGCCAACAGCCTTAATATTCCGGCTCCGCTGCTCGATCGCATGGAGGTCATCCGTCTGTCGGGTTACACCGAGGACGAGAAGATTAATATCGCCATGCGTTATCTCGTGTCCAAGCAGCGCAAGAACAACGGTCTGAAGGAATCCGAGATCACCATTTCGGAGAGCGCCGTGCGGGATATAGTGCGTTATTACACGCGGGAGGCAGGCGTACGTAGTCTTGAGCGGGAGATTTCCAAGATCTTCCGCAAGGTGGCCAAGGAACTGCTGCTCGGGAAAAAGAGCGTCAAGGTCAACGTAACGGCCAAGAACCTGGAGAAGTATCTGGGGGTGCGGCGTTACCGATACGGTGTTGCCGAACAGACCAACCAGGTGGGGCAGGTGACGGGGCTCGCCTGGACCGAGGTCGGCGGTGAACTGCTGACGGTGGAGAGTGTCATCGTGCCCGGCAAGGGCCGGCTTACCATCACGGGCAAGCTTGGTGATGTGATGCAGGAGTCCATTCAGGCCGCCATGAGCGTGGTGCGCAGCCGTGCAGCCGCGCTGGGAATACCGGTGGACTTTTATCAGAAGCACGATTTCCATGTACACGTGCCGGAAGGCGCCACGCCCAAGGACGGACCGAGCGCCGGTATCGCGATGTGCACCGCCATGGTCTCAGCCCTTACGCGCATACCGGTGCGGGCTGACGTGGCCATGACCGGGGAAATCACGCTACGCGGCGAGGTGTTACCGATTGGGGGGCTCAAGGAGAAGTTGCTGGCGGCGCACCGCGGTGGCATCAAGATCGTGGTCATTCCGGAGGAAAACCGCAAGGACCTGGTAGACATCCCGAAGAATGTCCGGGACGGTCTCGATATCCGGCCATACCGCTGGATCGATGAGGTGCTCGAGACGGCGCTGGAACGGCCGCCCGAGCCGCTGAAGGAGTCGGAGTCGGGGGCGTCGTCGGAGGCGGTGGAGGAGAAGCCGGAAGCAGCCAAGGTACTTACCACGCACTGATCGAACTCGTCCTTGCACGCGATGCCTGAGGATAGCGCGGCGCCGGGTGATGTGTTATTGTAAATCCACCGATAAATTAAGGGTACGCGTGTGCTGCCGCGGTACCCGGCCGCGACGCTGGCGTTCCTCAGGACTTCAAGAATGCGCAGGGATGGTGTGGCGGCCCTGGTGGTCGGTGCGCTGGCGGCGAAGATGCCGGGAGTCGGCGCCACTACTTGGTGCATTGATCTAGGGGAAAAGGAAAATGAATAAAGCCGAACTGGTCGACAAAATCATCGAAGCAACGGATCTGAACAAGGCCTCGGCGGCACGGGCAGTGGATGCAGTGTTTGATACGATCACGAGTGCCCTGAAGAGCGGCGATCAGGTGACGATCGTCGGGTTTGGAACCTTTTCGGTGAGCAGCCGCGCCGAGCGTGCCGGGCGCAATCCGCAGACCGGTCAGACGATCACGATTCCCGCCTCGAAAAACCCCAAGTTCAAGGCTGGTAAAGGCCTGAAGGATGCCGTAAACTAGCGCACCTTTCGGGTGCTTAGCTCAGCTGGTAGAGCGTCGCCCTTACAAGGCGAATGTCGGGGGTTCGAACCCCTCAGCACCCACCACGTTGTTGCGGAACATTCAAAGACCTGGAGTGGTAGTTCAGTTGGTTAGAATACCGGCCTGTCACGCCGGGGGTCGCGGGTTCGAGTCCCGTCCACTCCGCCAGTGGCCTGAAGGGCGAGTGGCGGCACTCGCCCTTCTGCGTTTTGGCAGATCGGACGTCCGCGTACCGGTCACTGCAGGGCTGCTGTCCTTCAAACGTACGCCCGTCGCAACTGGATTCTGATTGCATGCTTACAACCATCCACGAAAAGACCAAGGGCTGGATCACATCGGTTATCCTTGGACTGATCACCATCCCCTTTGCCCTGTGGGGCGTCAATTCCTACTTCCAGTATACCGGCGGAACGAGCGTTGCGACCGTGAATGGAAAACGCATCAGTGTCGCGGCTTACCAGAATGACCTGGAACGCCAGCAGGCCATCGTTGAGCAGGAGATGGGCCAGGAGTTTGATCCGCGCGTCATCGAGTCGGCCGGATTCAAGAAGCAGGTTTTGAACAGCCTGATTGACCAGGTGCTGCTGGACCATGTGGCGGCGTCTGAAGGTTATCGCATCAGCAACACCGATCTTGCGGAATACATCCGGCATGCCCCCCAATTCCGCGCAGACGGCAGGTTCAGTCCCCGGCTCTACCGCAACTTCGTGCGGAGCAAAGGTTACGGGGTACGGCAGTTCGAGGCGCGCCTGCGGGAGTTGCGCATCCGGCAACAGATCGAGGTCGGGCTTGCGGCGGGCACGATCGTGACCGATGACGATTTGGCGAATTTGGTGCGTCTGATGGGCGAGACGCGGGTGATCTCATATGCCCTGTTCGGGCCACAGCAGTTCATGGCGGGCCTGAAAATCGCTCCGGCGGAGATTAAAGCCTACTACGAGGCCAATCTACACCAGTACGAGACGCCCGAGGAAGTCCGCGTGCAGTATGTGGAGTTCTCGGCAGCCGGACTGGAAAAGACCCTGCACCCCACTGCACAGCAGCTTCAGCAGTCTTACCAGAACAATATCGGCAGCTACACGACCCCAGAGGAGCGCCGCGCCAGCCATATTCTCATCGCCCTTCCGCCGAACGCGTCTGCGCAGGCGGCGGCCAAGGCCCTGGCCAAGGCCCAGAGCATCCGTGCCGAGCTGCTGCACGGCGCGAATTTCGCAACGCTGGCCAGGAAATACTCGGCGGATACGGTGTCCGCGGCCAGGGGCGGGGATCTCGGTTTCCTGACGCCGGGGTCGCTTGATAAGAGCTTCATGACTGCGCTGTTCAGCCTGAAGAAACCGGGCGACATCAGCGAGCCGGTGCGCACCCGTTTCGGGTACCACATCATTAAGCTGACTGCCATCCATCCGGCCGTGACCGCGCCGTACGCCCAGGTCAAGAACCAGGTGGCTGCCAACTGGCGCAAGCGCCACGCGGTGGATCTTTATTACAGTGAAGCTGACCAGTTCCGGAACCTGATCTTCGAGCAGTCCGACAGTCTGAAACCGGCGGCCAAGGCCTACGGCCTGAAGATCGGCGAGAGCGGCTGGTTCCCGCGCTCGGGTGGCCCGGGTATTGCGGCAAATGCGAAGGTAGTGGCGGCCGCGTTCGATCGGGATGTGCTGTCGCAGGGACACAACAGCCGTGGCATAAGTCTCGGGTCCCATACCCTGCTCGCAATCCGCGATGTCGCGCACCGGCCGGCGTCCGTCCGGTCCCTGGCGGCAGTGAGCGGCCAGATCCGTAAGGTGCTGCTGATGAAAGCGGCACTGGCCAGGGCGGCCGGGGCGGAATCACAGATGCTGCAGTCGCTGAACCCGCACACCTCCCTGGCAGCGGCTGCGCACCGCGCAGGCCTGAAGGTGATTGGTCCGGTCACCGTCACGCGCAACGGCAACGGTGACCTTCCTGCGGCGCTGGTCGAAGCCGCGTTCCGCTCCGCTGACCCCCAGGGTAGCCACCCGGTGTACGGCGGAGCAGACCTGGGGAGTGACGGCTATGCGGTATTTGCCCTCACGCAAGTCACGCCGGGCAGCATGGCGACGGCCACGAAGGGCCTGAAGGACCGGGCGGCCCGCATACTGGCGCAACGCCGCGGTGGCGACTATTTTGCCGACTATCTGAACGGATTGCGCCAGAAGGCGAAGATCAAGATTAACCGCAAACTGCTCTAGGGCGCGGGTTCAGGCGAAGCTGTGGCCGATCCCCACGGTGTTGAAGCCGGCATCCACATAGGTGATTTCACCGGTGATGCCGGAGGCCAGGTCGGAGCACAGGAACGCCGCGGCGTTGCCCACCTCCTCTATGGTCACACCACGTCCGAGCGGCGTGGATCTCTCGTAGTAGTCCAGCATTTTCTTGAAATCGCTGATGCCGGCGGCAGCCAGGGTGCGGATCGGTCCGGCCGATATCCCGTTTACCCGGATGCCCTCCGGGCCGAGCGATTGCGCCAGGTAGCGCACGTTGGCCTCGAGGCTTGCCTTCGCCAGCCCCATGACATTGTAATGGGGAATGGAGCGTACCGCCCCGATGTAGGACAGGGTGAGGAGGGCGCCCGCGCGTCCCGCCATCAGGGGGCGTCCGGCCTTGGCCAGGGCGGCGAAGCTGTAGGAGCTGATGTCGTGGGCGGTGAGGAACCCGGAGCGGGTCACGGCGTCTATGTAGGAGCCGCTCAATTCTTCGCGCGGGGCATAGGCAACCGAATGTACGATGATATCCATCCGATCCCACTGCCGGGCGAGACTGTCGAAGACATCCTGGATCTCGGTATCGCTGCCGACGTCGCAGGGCAGGACGATCGAGGACGCCGTCTCATCGGCGAGTTTCCGGACCCGTGACAGAAGCTTCTCATTCTGGTAGGTATACGCGAGTTCGGCGCCTTCCCGATGCATGGCCTTGGCTATGCCGCTCGCAATGGAGCGTTCGCTTGCGACGCCGACAATCAGTGCCCGTTTTCCGGCGAGGAATCCCATGGTGAATTACCTGTATCCGTCATTGTGTGATGCACGACCGGCCACGGTTCTACGACCATCGCCGGAGGAGATGAAGGCGCTACACTACCGGAATTTGACGCAGGCTGGAAGGGAGGAACCCGGGGTCGCGGACCGGACCGCGGTGGTTGGTCGAATCACCCGGCAGAGCTCTCTCAGCCGGCGGCGCTATGCCGTCAGCCGGCTTTCGCTGCGGCGGACTGACCAGCGGGTTGGATACAGTCCAGGGATTGTCTGCGCGGCATGAATATCTTGGCGGGGCGCTTGCGGCGGATGGCGGCCTTGCTGGGACTGTTTACGCTCCTGCTCGCACGGCCGCAGCCGCTGTGGGCGCAGTGGAATGATCCCTATCCGCAGCGCGACAGCGGCCGGAACATCCTGTATGCCGCGTTTACGGAGCGTCCCAAGCGTCTCGATCCGGCCCAGGCATACAGCAGCGATGAGTACACGATCATCTCGCAGATCTACGAGCCGCCCTTCGAGTACCAGTATCTGCTGCGACCCTACACCCTGGTGCCGCTGACCGCCCGGGCGATACCCAAGCCGGTCTATCTCGACAGCAAGGGCCGGCGTCTGCCCGCGGATGCACCCGCAGACCGGATCGCGTACAGCGTCTATACGATACACATCCGTCACGGCATCCTGTATCAGCCGTCCCCCTGCTTTGCGCGCAATGCCTCCGGACAGTATCTGTATCAATCGCTCACTGCGGCGCAGCTGCGGGGGATCCGGACCCTTTCGGGATTCCGGCACACCGGTACCCGCGAGCTGGTGGCAGCCGACTATGTGTACGAAATCAAGCGTCTGGCAAGCCCCTGGGTCCAGTCCCCGCTGTTCAGCGTGCTTCGCCACTACATCGTCGGATTCAAGCGTTTCGCCCGCACTGTGGGGCATCTGCGTGCGACCCTGCCCAGGGTGGACGGCCGGCCGCCATATATCGATCTGGCGCAGGTTCCGATGGTCGGTGTGAAGGTGCTGGGACGCTATACCTACAGCATCGAAGTCCGCGGCAAGTACCCGCAGTTCCTCTACTGGATGGCGATGCCGTTTTTCGCCCCCATGCCGCCTGAAGCCGCCCACTTTTTCTCGCAGCCAGGCATGGCGCGCAGGGATCTGACGCTCGACTGGTATGCGGTGGGTACCGGACCGTACATGCTGACCGTCAACAATCCCGCACGCGAAATGGTTTTACAACGCAATCCCAACTATCACCCTGATTTCTATCCGCGGCGGGGCGATTCCTCGGATGTCAAGGACGGACTACTGAAGGACGCGGGCATGCGGCTGCCGTTCATTAACCGCGTGGTGTTCATCCGGGAACGGGAAACCATACCGTACTGGGACAAGTTCATGCAGGGTTATTACGACGAATCCGGGGTCAGCGCCGAGAGCTTCAACCAGGTCGTGCAATATTCGCCCGGCGGCCAGGCACAGCTCACTCCTGCGATGCGCGCCAGGGGCATCCGGCTCGTGACCAGCACGGCGCCGTCAATCATGTATTACGGTTTCAACATGCTCGACCCGGTTGTGGGGGGCTACTCGCGGCGCAGCCGCCTGCTGCGCCGGGCGATCTCGATTGCCATCAATACCCGCCAGTACATTTTGATTTTTCGCAACGGCCGGGGCATTCCGGCGCAAAGTCCCCTGCCTCCGGGGATATTCGGCTACCAGCCTGGCTGTGCCGGGCGTGACCCCTATGTCTACGACTGCGTCGACGGGCGCATCCGTCGCAAGCCGATCGCCGTGGCGCGCCGGCTTCTGGCCGAGGCCGGTTATCCGGATGGCCGTGACCAACGTACCGGCAAGCCGCTGCTGCTGTATTACGACACGCCCGAGACCGGACCCGAGGCCAAGGCCAACATGGACTGGATGCGCAAGCAGTTCCGCAAGCTTAATATCCAGCTCGTGATCCGCTCCACGGACTACAACCGGTTCCAGCAGAAGATGCGTCAAGGCGAGGAGCAGATTTTCTCCTGGGGATGGAACGCCGACTATCCCGATCCGGAGGATTTCCTGATGCTGCTGTACGGGCCGAACAGCGAAGTCAAATTCAACGGCGAAAATTCCGCCAACTATAATGACCCGGAATTTAACCGCCTGTTCAACGAAATGCGGAACATGAATAATGGTCCGGCGCGCGCGGCTATAATCAGGCGCATGGTCAGCCTGGTCCAGCGTGATGCCCCCTGGGTATGGGGCTACTACCCGGTGAGCTATCTTCTTCGTCAGGCCTGGGTCCACAACGTCAAACCCAACTACATGGCGACCAACAATCTGAAGTACCTGCGTCTGGATCCGGCGCTGCGCGCGCGTGACCGCAAAGCGTGGAACAGGCCCGTGGTCTGGCCGCTGTGGGTTATCGCGGCGCTGCTGGTGGCGGTCATGCTGCCGGCAGTCCTGGTCTACCGGCAGAAGGAGCGCAAGTCCCCGCTGTGATCAGATATATCATCCGCCGCCTTCTGTACGCCATACCGATTCTTGTCGGCGTGAACGTGCTCACCTTTGCGCTGTTCTTCTTCGTCAATACCCCGAACGACATGGCGCGCTTCCATCTCGGCATCAAGCGGGTGACGCCGCAGGCCATTACGGAATGGAAGATCGAACACGGCTATAACGATCCGCTGTTTTACAATGCCCGCGCGCCGGGCATCGACAAGCTTACGCGGACGATTTTCTTTCAGCACTCGGTGAAACTATTGGTATTCGACTTCGGCCAGTCCGACAGCGGGCGCGACATCGGTTATGACATCCGCCAGCGCATGTGGCCGAGCCTGGCGATCCAGGTGCCCACGTTCGTGGTAGGGCTCGCGGTCTATATTTCGGTGGCGCTCATGACGGTGTTTTTCCGGGGCACCTACCTGGACCTTGGCGGAGTGATACTGGCCGTTGTCATGATGTCCATATCGATGCTGTTCTACGTCATCGGCGGGCAGTACTTGTTCAGCAAAGTCCTGCGGCTGGTACCGATATCGGGCTATGACACCGGCCTGTCGGCGTTCAAGTTTGTGGTGTTGCCGGTGGTGCTGGGTATTGTCAGCGGCATCGGTGCCAGTATGCGTCTGTACCGGACCTTCTTTCTCGAGGAAGCGCCCCGGGATTATGTGCGTACCGCCCGCGCCAAGGGCCTGTCGGAGATCCGCGTCCTGTTTCGACACGTGCTCAAGAATGCGATGATCCCGATTCTTACCGGAGTGGTGGTGGTGATCCCGACGCTGTTCATCGGTGGCCTTATCATGGAATCGTTTTTCGGTATTCCCGGTCTTGGTGCCTACACGATCGATGCGGTTCGCTCTCAGGATTTCGGCATTGTGCATGCCATGGTCTATCTCGGTGCAGTGCTGTACATCGTCGGACTCATAATGACTGACCTGGCGTACACTCTTGTTGACCCCCGTGTGCGGCTGGAATGAGATGCGCCGCCAGGACCCGTTCATGACGGTGATTGCCGGCCACGGTGCCTGGGGGAAGCCCTAGCCATGGCGTTCAAGTTTGTCCTTCTGCCAACCGATGCGCTTCTGTACCTGCTGGTTGTTGTCGCGGTGATCTACGGCATGTATGCCGCGCGGCACGAACACCTGCGTGCGCCATGGAGACAGGTGCGGCGTAATCCCGTGGCCATGGCGGCGCTCGTGGTGCTGGCAGCCTACGTTGCTACCGGTCTGCTTGACTCCATCCATTTCCGGATGCGGCTGGACGTTCCGGGAGCGGGCCATCATCAGGCGATCTACGCGCCGCAGGTACGCAGTGTGCTGGACGTGCTGTGCGGACCCCTGCGCAAACATGTGGAGCGGACCTATTCGGCCCCCTTTGCCCTGCGCTCGTTCACGCCGCAGATGGTGCGGCTACCCGGCGGACAGCGCGTGCTGGAATATCCGCGGCTGCAATACGGGGGTGCGGGGATCAGGACATCAACGGACCGGGCGCGCGATATTGCCCTGCGCTGTCTGCGGGCGACAGGCGAGACGCTCGCGCTGTGGGTGGCCCTGGTCTGCGCGGTGGTGTGGTGGCGTGTACGACATCCTGGTGAATTCATGCGTACCGCGTTTGTTCGCCTGGCGCGGGGCGCGACGGATACGCCCTGGCGCACCATCCTGGTCACGCTTGCAGTCGTGATCCTGCTGGTCGCCGCGATTGTGAACCTCGGCGGCGAATACCACATCCTGGGCACCGATCAGGTCGGACAGGACGTCCTGTACGAGGCGATCAAGAGCATCCGCACCGGCCTGGTGATCGGTACCCTGTCGACACTGGTGATGCTGCCGTTCGCCGTGGCCATGGGCGTGATGGCGGGTTATTTCGGTGGCTGGGTGGATGACCTCATCCAGTATCTGTACACGACACTCAACTCGATCCCCAGCGTGCTGCTGATTATTGCCGTGATACTCAGCCTGCAACTGTATATGGCCAACCATGCTGCTTCGATCGACAACATTGCCCAGCGCCAGGACATACGGTTGCTGGCGCTGTGCGTTGTCCTCGGGGTAACCAGCTGGACCGGACTGTGCCGGCTTCTGCGGGGAGAGGCGATGAAGCTGCGCAACATGGACTACATTCAGGCGGCCACAGCCCTGGGGGTGCGGTCTCGCAGCATCATGACCCGGCATATCCTGCCCAATGTGATGCACATCGTCCTGATTAGTGTCGTACTCGATTTCAGCGGCCTGGTGCTGGCCGAGGCGATTCTGTCGTATATCGGAGTCGGTGTGGATCCCAGCATGAACAGCTGGGGCAACATGATCAACGGGGCGAGGCTGGAGCTGGCCCGGGACCCTGTGGTGTGGTGGTCGCTTGCCGCCGCCTTTCTGTTCATGGTGACGCTGGTGCTGGCGGCAAATCTTTTTGCCGATGCGGTACGCGATGCCTTCGACCCGCGCTTGAGGACGTCATGAACAGGTCGGGGGTGCACGGAAAGTCATGACGGCGCTGCTGCGAATAGACGGCCTCAAGGTCTGCTTTAACACTGCGGGCGGGATTCTGCGTGCAGTTGATGGCGTGTCGCTCGACATCGGGCAGGGAGAGTCCGTAGCGCTGCTCGGCGAGTCGGGAAGCGGCAAGTCGGTGGCGGCGCTGGCGCTGCTGCAGCTGTTGCCGCAGCCGGCAGGTCGGGTGGTGGCGGGGCGGGTTCTGCTCGGCGAGCGCGACCTCCTGCGGACACCGGAACGCGAGATGCGGGCCGTGCGCGGCCGGCGTATCGCGATGATCTTTCAGGAACCCCAGACCTCACTCAATCCGGTGATGACTGTGGGCGAGCAGATCAGCGAAATTCTTCCGGTGTCCTGGACGCGGCGCAAGCGGCGCGAACGGGTCATGCACTGGCTGGACGCAGTGGGGATCGGCGACCCGGCGCGCCGTTACCGGGAGTATCCCCACCAGCTGTCAGGGGGCATGAAGCAGCGGGCGATGATCGCCCTGGCGCTTGCCGCCGAGCCCGAGCTGCTGATTGCCGACGAACCGACCACCGCCCTGGATGTGACCATCCAGGCCCAGGTCCTCGATCTGCTGAAGGACATGCAGCGGCGTTCCGGCATGGCGCTGCTGTTCATCACCCACGATCTGGCGGTGGCCTACCAGGTGGCGGACCGCATCGCGGTGATGTACGCGGGTGAAATCGTGGAACTGGCGTCCAGGGAGGCATTTTTCTCCGGTGCCCGCCACCCCTACGCCCAGAAGCTGTTCCGGGCAGTGCCGGGTCGCGGCAAACGCGGCGGAATGCTCGAGGTCATTCCGGGCGGGGTTCCCGCGCTGACCCGTGAATTCCGGGGTTGCCGGTTTGCCGATCGCTGTGACCGCGCTTGGGCGCTGTGTCAGACGGTGGCGCCGCAATGGCGGATGGAGTCGGGTCACGGCGTGCGGTGCCATCTCTACGGCGCGGATTCCGGCCGACCGGTGCCGTCCGTTACGCCGTCGGTGCCCGCGGTCGTCCGGGATGCGGAGGAGGGTGTGGCCCAGCCCCTCCTCGAAGTCCGCGACCTCAAAGTCCACTTTCCGATCCATCGCGGCCTGCTGCGGCGTGTTGTGGGCCATGTGCGTGCGGTCGACGGGGTGTCGCTGTCGATCGGCGCAGGCCGCACGCTGGCGCTTGTCGGGGAATCGGGCTGCGGCAAGACCACCGTCGGCAAGGCGATCCTCCAGCTGATCACCCCGACCGGCGGCACGGTGCAATTCGAGGGCGCGCGGCTGGACCGTATGAGCCGCTCGCGGCTGCGGCCGGTGCGCCGCCATCTGCAGGTTATTTTTCAGGATCCCTATGCCTCCCTCGATCCCCGGATGCTGATCAGCGAGATCCTGGAGGAGGGCATGCGCGCCCAGGGCATCGAAGCCACGGCGGCCGGCCGGCGCCGGCGGGTGCTGGCGCTGCTGGAGCAGGTCGGTTTGGCTGCCGAGTCGCTCGGCTGCTATCCGCATGAGTTTTCCGGCGGCCAGCGCCAGCGGATATGCATCGCGCGCGCCCTGTCGGTGGACCCGCGTCTGATCATCTGTGACGAGCCGACCAGCGCGCTTGATGTCTCGGTTCAGGCGCAGATCCTGAACCTGCTGCGGCGTCTGCAGCAGGAGCTGGCGCTGAGCTACCTGTTTATCACCCACAATCTGGGGGTTGTGGAGTATCTGGCCCACGATGTGGCGGTAATGTACCTGGGCCGCCTCATCGAGGCGGGGCCGGTGCACGAGGTGCTGGACCGGCCGGGACATCCGTATACGCAGGCGCTGCTGGCGGCCGTGCCAGCGATTGCCACCGGTTCCAGCGCAGCAAGTGTGGTTGCGTCCGGTGCCGGCGTTCCGCGCGGAGAGACGCCGTCACCCGTCAATCCACCGCCCGGATGCCATTATCATCCGCGCTGTCCACAGGCGATGCCGAAGTGCCGCACGGAGTATCCCGGCACGAGCCGGATTAGCGCCGGACACTGGGTGCGGTGCCACCTGTTTGCGCCCGATACGACCTAGCCCGCCGCGATCACGAGACCAAGGCTTTTCCGGGGCATTCGGCCGGGGATTATGTTCTGACGGAGCGGTACGGCGCGCGGAATGTGTCTAGCCGCGCCTTTGGGGACTGACGTGGGCCAGGGCCGCGTCCGGGCTGGAGCGGACCCAGATCAGGAGTCGCTGTCCGAGATGCAGGACGTCACTGGCGTCCATCAGGTTCCAGCGCTGCAGCTGGCGGACATACACGTTGTAGCGGCGCGCAATGCTCCACAGGGTCTCACCCGCGCGTACGCGATGGACCACACGCACCACACGCCCCCGCCACAGCGGATGGTAACGGCGCACCGGACGGTAGCGACGGTAGACGGCGCGATACACGCGTGGCTGATGCCAGCGCTCCAGCCGGTTCATGGGCACGGGGATTAGCAGGCTCTCTCCAATGCGCAGAAAAGTGCTGTGTAGACCATTGGAGGTCATGATTGCCGACACGCTGATTCGGTAGCGACGGGCAAGCCCGAAGAGGGTGTCACCCGGGTGGACCACCGCGTGCCACCAGCGCATGCGCTCAGACGGCGGCAGCTTGCGCAACCCCTGCAGCACCGCTTCCTTCTTGGCTGCCGGGACCAGAAGATCCTTGGCTCCGTGCGGACCGGTAACCCAGTGCACATAGGCCGGATTGATGCGGTAGAGTTTTTCAACCGGAATATCGGTGAGCCTGGCGACGACGCTCAGGTCCACCTGGGTGTGGGTCTTGATGCGCGCGAAATAGGGGCGGTTCGGAATGGCTGGAAAGGTCAGGCCGAATTTCGCGGGGTTAGCCACGATATACGCCATCGCCATCAGTTTCGGCACGTAGTTCTCAGTTTCCCTCGGAAGGCGCAGATCCGAGTAATCGGTCGGCAGGCCGTGCTGGCGGTTGTAGTTGATGGCGTACTCGACTTCGCCTTCGCCGCAGTTATAGGCCGCCAGGGCCAGCTGCCAGTTGCCGTTAAAATCATTCTTGAGCTTTTCGAGGTAGTCGAGCGCCGCGTCGGTTGATGCCACCACGTCGCTGCGACCGTCGTACCACCAGTCGGTCTTGAGGCCATAGCGGCGGCCGGTGGACGCCATGAACTGCCACAGGCCCACTGCGCGGGCCCGGGAGTAGGCGTGGGGCTGATAGGCGCTCTCAATTGCCGGCAGCAGGGCAATTTCGGTGGGCATGCCCCGTTTCTGCACTTCCTGCACGATGTAGTACAGATACAGGCGTGCCCGCTTGAGCATGTTCTGCATGTAAACCGGGTTATCCGCGAACCACTGCTCATCCTGCGTGACCAGTCGCCCCTGAAGCGGTGGCAAACCGAAGCCGGCGCGTACGCGCTGCCAGAGATTGGTGTAACTTTGAAGTGAAGGCGGGGCCGGAGGTCCCATCACCTGCGTAGCTGCTGTGACGGCACCGGCTTGGGTGGTGCTGGCCGTCAGTGTCAGCGGTGGTGTCTTGGTTTGTGACTGAACCGCAGTCGTGGATGCGACGGCGCTAGTCCTGCCCTTCGCAGCGGGAGCCGCGGATGTCATGTTTCTGCCAGGGAAGGAAGCGCACCCCGCCAACGCAGTCAGGGTAATGAAGGTGACAAGGGTTGCAATGAATTTGCAATGGGCCTCGTTCTTGCTTTTAAATCGGTCCATGTCAGTCAATAGTAGGGGGTCGCTACGGATGCGTCAACCCGCAGCAGGCAACCAGGCCGGGTCTTGCCGCTTATCGCGTGAAGCTGTCCTTCCATCGGCGCAGCGCGCCGAACACCTCGCATTCGGATGTGAGCGGCTGATGAGCAAAGGCCTCGGCTGAGGCGCGTACCTGGGACTGGCCGCCGCGCAGGAACGGATTGACGGCGCGTTCACGCCCGATGGTCGACGGCAGACTGGGACGGTGGTGCTGGCGCAGGACGATGACCTCATCAAGATAGCGACGCGCCTCGGCATTCCCGGGTTCCACGGCCAGCGCAAAATGCAGGCCGCTCTCAGTGTATTCGTGCGCGCAGAACACCAGGGTGTCGGCGGGCAGGGCCGCCAGCTGCTGCAGGGAATGGCACATCTGCTCCGCGGTGCCTTCAAACAGCCGGCCACAGCCCGCGGAGAACAGGGTGTCGCCACAGAAAAGCAGGCCGTTGCCGTAATAAGCGATATGTCCGGCGGTGTGGCCCGGTACATCGATCACCCGCAGTGTCAGGTCGAGCGCAGGCAGGACGACCTCGTCTTTGCCGCTGACCGGGTGTGTGAGGCCGGGAATGGCCTCGTGCGCCGGTCCATAAACCGGCATCGGATAGTCGGCGACCAGTTCGGTAATGGCCCCAACATGGTCGCCATGGTGATGAGTGCACAGGATCGCAACGGGAGTACGACCCAGGCGGTCCAGTGCCGCACGCACGGGTTCCGCTTCTCCGGGATCGACGATCGCCACGCCGTCGCGGTCTCCGCAAATCAGCCAGATGTAGTTGTCCTCGAAGGCGGGGACGTGTAAAACAGCGGTCATGAGAACAGTTTGGAATCCGGAGCCGGCCGCGTCAACCGTCGGCGGGTCCCCGAAGACCCCGGACACGAGCGGCCAGGATCTGCGCAGACTGCTGTGTCGGTGGTTTGATGAACCTTTAGGGCGGTCGCTGCAGGCAATCGAGAGTCATCGCCTGCGTGAGGTATTGCCGCACCTGTACGGAACGACGGCGCTGCAGCTCGGCTGCATAGGCTCGATGGATCTGCTCGATTGCTGTGCCGCGCCCACGCGCATCATGTTCGACCTGCCCGGGACGACCGCGGTGCGCGCTGCGGCCACAGTTGCCGGTGTGCCCGAAGCGCTGCCATTTGATACCCGCAGCCTCGATCTTGTTCTGCTACCCCATACCCTGGAGTTCTGCACCGACCCACACCAGGTTCTGCGCGAGGTCGAGCGCGTGTTGACGCCCGAGGGGTACGCCGTGATTTTGGGGTTCAATCCCTTCAGCCTTTGGGGGATGTGGCGGCTGTTTGCCCGTCGCCGCGAATGCATTCCCTGGTGTGGACGGTTTCTGCAGCTGCTGCGTATCAAGGACTGGCTCAAGCTGCTCGACTTCGAGCTGACGCGCGGACACATGCTTTACTACCGGCCGCCATTGCGCAACCAGGCGATCATGGACCGCCTGTTTTTTCTCGACAAGGTCGGCGACCGCTGGTGGCCGATGGCGGGGGCGGTGTATCTGCTGGTGGCACGCAAACATGTGGCAGGAATGATTCCGCTGCGACCGGTCTGGAAGGGGCGTGCGGTGCTTGCTGATGCCGCGACCCGTCCCATTGCACGGAGCAAGCGTCATGTCCCTGCGGGACGTGTGGCGCGCCAGGAGACTGCCCGTGGGCGCGGATAAGGTGCTGATTCATACCGATGGAGCCTGTCGCGGTAATCCGGGTCCCGGCGGCTGGGGCGCAATCCTTGGCTACGGCGATCGCGAAGCGGAACTGCTTGGCGCCGAGCGGGACACGACCAACAACCGCATGGAGCTCATGGCGGCGATCCAGGGACTCGAAGCCCTCAAACGGCCCTGCGAGGTGGTACTGACGACCGATTCGCAGTATGTACGCAAGGGGATCACGGAATGGCTGGATGCCTGGAAGCGCCGCGGATGGAAGACCGCCGATCGCAAGCCGGTAAAGAACCGCGATCTGTGGGAGCGTCTCGATGTCGTCGCGCGACGGCATGAGGTGCACTGGAAATGGATTAAGGGGCACAGCGGCCATCCGCTGAACGAGCGGGCGGACCAGCTGGCCAACCGCGCAATTGATGAAATGCTGGGGGCCCATCATGGTGCGCGTTGAGCACGATACGTCCTGTGGCCCGGTTTCCCGGATCGATCCACAGTCACGGAGTCAGGGCTGATGCGTCAGATTGTCCTTGATACTGAAACGACCGGCCTCGAGCCGTCACAGGGGCATCGTATCATCGAGATCGGAGCGGTGGAGATCGTGAACCGCCGCCCGAGCGGAAACCGCTTTCACCAGTATCTGAACCCCGAGCGTGAAATCGAGGCCGGGGCGATTGCGGTCCACGGAATCACCAATGAGGTGCTCGCCGGCAAGCCGCGGTTCGCGGACATCGCCCATGACTTTCTGGAGTTCGTCCGGGGTTGCGAGCTCATCATCCACAATGCGCCGTTCGATGTGGGGTTCATCAACAGCGAGCTGGCGCTGATGCAGGCGGGGGATACGCGCATCGATGAACTCTGCCAGGTTCTCGACACGCTGCGGTTGGCGCGCAGCCGTCATCCCGGACAGAAAAACGACCTCGATTCGCTGTGCAAGCGTTATCACATAGACAATTCCCAGCGTACGCTGCACGGTGCGCTGCTCGATGCCGAGATTCTGGCCGACGTGTACCTGGCCATGACCGGCGGCCAGACCGCGCTGTTTCAGGACGCGACCCAGTCTTCGACTCGGGGTGCTGCAAACGCCGGAACCGTTGCAGTTGAGCGCGACCGCTCGCCCATGGTCGTGGTGCGGGCAAGCGCGCAGGAGCTGGAAGCGCACGCCGCCTGGATGGAGGAGATCGACCGTAAGAGCAGCGGAAAGTGCCTGTGGAAGAAGATCGATGGCGCTGGCGCGGCATGAGGTGTCCTGCAGCCCCGGGCGTGGTTGCGGCTAATTTTCCTGCCGATTCTCCGACCCCGGCATCGGCGGCGTTGCGACAGGCGGGTTGCGGCAATACCATTAGGCGCCCCGATGTGAGGTCGGCGGGCCCGTTCCGAACCCGAGAGGAAACCCAGTGACGACAGACACCGTACCCCGCAAGCCTGCGAAGCGTGCGCATGCGATTTCGCCCACGCGCCAGGAGGATTATGCCGAATGGTACCAGCAGGTGATCAAGGAGGCGGATCTTGCGGAGAATGCCCCGGTCCGCGGTTGCATGGTGATCCGCCCGTGGGGTTACGGGCTGTGGGAAAACATACAGCATGGCCTGGACCGCATGTTCAAGGATACCGGCCACCAGAACGCCTACTTTCCGCTGTTTATTCCACTGTCCTTTTTTGAGAAGGAAGCCGAGCACGTCGAGGGCTTTGCCAAGGAATGCGCCGTCGTGACGCACCGGCGGCTGGAGGCCAGACCCGGAGGCGGGCTCGTTCCGGCGGCCGAGCTCGAGGAGCCGCTGGTGGTCCGGCCCACCAGCGAAACCATTATCGGCGCGAGTTTCGCCCGATGGATCAAAAGCTATCGCGATCTGCCAGTGCTCATCAACCAGTGGGCGAACGTGGTGCGCTGGGAGATGCGCACACGGCTGTTTCTGAGAACGACCGAGTTCCTGTGGCAGGAAGGTCATACCGCTCATGCGACCGCCGAAGAGGCGCGGGCAGAGACCATGCGCATGCTCGACATTTACGAACGTTTCGCGCACGAATACATGGCGATTCCGGTGATCAAGGGGGAGAAGTGCTCGTGGGAGCGCTTTCCGGGTGCGGTAAATACCTATTCCATTGAGGCGATGATGCAGGACCGTCGGGCACTGCAGGCGGGCACCTCCCATTTTCTCGGGCAGAATTTCGCGCGCGCTTCAGGTATTCGGTTTCAGACGAAGGACGGCACGGAAGACCACGCATGGACCACTTCTTGGGGGGTGTCCACCCGTCTGATCGGGGCGCTGATCATGAGCCACAGCGACGACGATGGCTTGGTGCTGCCGCCGCGTCTGGCGCCGCGCCAGGTGGTTATCCTTCCCATCTACCGCACCGATGCGGATCGCGAGCGGGTGCTCGATTACTGTGGCAGCCTTGCCGCGGAGCTGCGCGACCAGCCCTATGGCGATGGCCGTTTGCAGGTCGAGATCGATGATCGCGACCTGCGGGGAGGAGAAAAGACCTGGTACCACATCAAGCGCGGGGTGCCGATCCGCCTGGAAATCGGCCCGCGCGACCTGGATGCCGGGGTGATATCGGTATCGCGGCGTGACCGTACGCCATCTGAACGCAGTGTGATCACGCGGGCCGAGTTCGTAGCCCGTGTCGGCGAAATACTCGGGGACATGCAGCGCGGGCTATTCGATCGCGCGCTTGCCTTCCGCGATGCACACACGCGCGAATTTGTGGATCGCGCGGCGTTCGAGGAATGGTTCGGGTCCGGGGAGGAACAGCCTTTCCATGGGGGGTTTGCCCTGTGTCCCTTTGTCGACGATCCGGCCGTAGGCGAGGCGCTTGCCCCGCTCAAGGTGACTGTGCGCTGTTTGCCGCTTGATCAGGAACGGCGTGCCGCGAAGTGTCTGTTTAGCGGCCGTGACACCGACCGCTGGGCGATTTTTGCGAAGGCCTACTAGTTGCCCGGGGCGGTTGGCGATCTCAGGGCAGACAACGTTCATTCAATAATTTCTCCAGCGGTTCCGCCGGCGGACTGACCGTTCGGTTTGGGGGTCATGGGACTTGTAGGTATCGCGTGCCGCCCACGGCAGTCCCTGATAGATGGGCGCGATCTGCTGGTCGGGTTGCCTTCCCTTGCGATAGCCTGTCGAAATTTCAGTGGCCTGCGGCGGCGACGCCATTGTGAAACAGGAGTTGCCGGGGATCGGGCGCCTTGACCCTGTTGCGGTTCCCCGCGACACTCAGAAGGCGGGCCGTAACCGGGATCCGGGAAAAGGGGGAGGGAGTTATATGACTCACCGCTGTGCCGGCCGTGGCCGTGGGGCGTGCGTGCGTGGCCTCAATCGTGAGGCCCGGTGCGTTGGCGACGGTTGTATGTCGGGCGACCGCGTCGCTGGAGCGCTGGCCGTGAAGACGGCTGTACTTCTGCTGTCGTGCCCGGACCGCAAGGGTCTGGTGGCGGCCATCGCCAATTTTCTTCTCGCGCATGACGCCAATATCCTGCATGCTGATCAGCATCAGGACGCAGAGCTTGGCCTGTTCCTCATGCGCGTGGAATGGGACCTCGACGGCTTTTCGCTCCCGTTGGCGGACTTTCCGGACAACTTCGGACCGATTGCCGGGCAGTACGGCATGACCTGGCGGCTCGCAGAATCGGCACACCGGCAGCGCATGGCGATTTTCATGTCCCGCTCCGACCACTGCCTGGCGGATCTGCTGTACCGCTACCGGGACGGGGAGCTGTGCTGCGATATCCCGGTCATCATCAGCAACCACGAGCATGGGCGCGGGCTGGCGGATGCATACGGGGTGCCGTTCGAGTACATCGAGGTGCGCCGGGACAACAAGGTCGAGGCGGAACAGTCGCAACTGGCCATACTGCAGCAGCATGGCGTCGATGTCATCGTGCTTGCCCGTTATATGCAGGTGCTGTCAAAGGATTTCATCGCGCAGTTTCCGCAGCGGATCATCAACATTCACCACTCTTTTCTGCCGGCCTTTCACGGGGCCAGACCGTATCATCGCGCGTTCGAACGTGGAGTGAAGCTGATCGGGGCCACGTCACATTACGTAACCGATGCGCTCGATGACGGGCCGATCATCGAGCAGGACGTCGCGCGTATCTCCCACCGGGATGCCCTGGAAGACCTCGTGCGGAAAGGCGCCGATCTTGAGAAAATCGTCCTGTCACGTGCCGTGCGATGGCATCTTGAGAACCGCGTGCTGGTATACGCAAACAAGACCGTGGTGTTCGACTGAGCCTAGCGGTAGCCTGAGCCCTGCGTTCCTGGTGTCCTGAATCCCGGCTGGCGCGGGACCAGAGGTCGCAGGTAACATGGACGAATCGATCGTTCTTAAAGAGGAGAGATCGCCATGACGCGACCCCACAGACGGTGTTTGTCCGAGGATATGCCGGTGCGGGCCAAAAACGCGGGTGTTCGGATCCCGATGAAGGTGTCTGTGCTGGCGCTAAGCTGCGCTCTGGTGGCAACGGCCGTCAGCGTGCCAGCTCAGGCCGGGGAGAGTGCCCCGGGATCCCTGCGCCAGCAGGTGCAGATCCTGACGCAGCGGGTGAACACGCTGGAAGCCGAGGTTCGTGCCTTGCAACACGCCCAGGCCGTGCCGCCAGCGGCAACGCCTGTGGCGCAGCCTGCCGCGAAAGCGGCCCCGGCCGAGCAGGCGGCACCGACCGTCGATCAGAGCTTCGGGGCCGTGGCGCAACTGCGGCACGCCTGGAATCAGTTGAAGCGGGGCATGCCCGCTTCTGCTGTGCGGAAGCTTCTGGGCCCACCGAGCGGTCAGTTTCATACCGGGAATATCACCGTCTGGTATTACCACTACACCGGGGTCGGCAGCGGATCAGTCACCATTTCGAGGGAGAACAGGCTGAGCGACTGGCAGGCGCCATCGCGCGGCCTGTTCTGATCCCGGTCCGGCCGACCCGAGAGCCGGGTCGGCGCGGGCGACCGAGACGGCCGTTGCTTGCCGTCGGCAGTCGCGCACGTACGCGCGTACCCGCAGGCGCGTCACTGGCCCTTCAGCCGGACACCTCGTGTCAGCGCTCGGATTTCAGCAGATCGCGGATCTCGGTCAGCAGCTGCTCCTCGCGGGATGGTGCAGGCGGTGCGGCCTCTGCTTTTTTGTGCAGCTTGCTGAGGCCTTTCACCACGGCGAATACGGCGGCCGAAACGATCAGAAAGTCGATTATGGAATTGATGAACAGCCCGTAGTTGATCGTGGGTGCGCCCGCAGCCTTTGCCGCCGCGAGGGTGGCGTAATGCTGGCCGGAAAGGCTGATAAACAGACTGCTGAAGTTGACGTTACCCAGGAGCAGGCCCAGTGGGGGCATCAGGACGTCGCCCACCAGTGAGCTGACTATCTTGCCGAAGGCAGCACCGATGATGATACCGACTGCAAGATCCACGACGTTTCCGCGCATGATGAACTTTTTGAATTCGTCCAGCATAAGTCCTCCCGCAGGTTGATCGATCTGTGTAATGGCGCCAGAATTGGGTGTCGCACCCTGACTGGATTTAATGACTCACCGGGATGGTGCGAGAAGATGATGCACTGAGCCTGTGGGACGTGCAACCGGGTTGCACTGGGTTCGGGTGACGGGATCCGGGGGCGGAATGTCGATGTCCGAACGTTTGCCGTCCGCCGTGAAAGGGTGCTGATGAATCCGAAGAACGCCAGATCCAGAAACGGATCGGATATCTATCGCGCAATTTTCGACAACTCTCTGGTCGGAATTGCGGTTGTGCGGAGGCGATGTTTCATTCACGTAAACCGAAAAATGGCGCAGATATTCGGCTATGACTCTCCTGAGGAAATGCGCGGACAGCGGAGCCGGATCTGTTACGTGTCCGACGCGTCTTTCGACGAGATCGGCCGGGATGCGTATTCCACTCTGATGGAGGGGAGGGAATTCCGGGCTGAATTTATCGGCCGGCGCCGGGACGGATCGGAGTTCTGGTGCATGCTGAGCGGAAAATCGGTTATACCGGGGACGGCAATGGATGCCGATTCGGTCTGGATCTTCCAGGACGTCGATGAAAACAGGCGATACCAGGCGCAGCTCGAGTCGGCGGCATTCTGCGACCCCCTTACCGGATTGCCGAACCGCAGGATACTTGCCGACCATATCAGGAAGGCTGTGGCCAGGTGCTGCCGTAGCCGGACGATGATCGCCATCTGCTTCATAGATCTGGATGATTTCAAGTTCGTCAATGACCGCTATGGGCACGACGTCGGGGATCTCGTCCTTATCAACGTAGCGCGGAGAATCTCATCGATCCTGCGAAAATCAGACATGCTGAGCCGCCTGGGTGGAGATGAGTTTGTGTTGCTTCTGGATGATCTTTCCCAGGTTGGCGACATTGACAATGTTCTTGCCAAGGTGGATGACGCCGTCAGGGAACCCCTGCTTCTCGGTGCCGACCGATCGATAGCCGTAGGCGCAAGTATTGGTGTATCGCTGTTTTTGGGGGTTCCGCCGGAAATCAGTCCTGAGACGCTGCTCAAGAATGCCGACCAGGCGATGTATCGCAGCAAAGCCCTGAAATCGGCCGACCGGGCACACTCCTGGACGATCTATGACGGGCGTGTTCGGGTCGAGGACAATCCGCAACCCACGGCCTGAACAGGCCGTCGGGTGATCGGGAAGCTTCGATTTGTTGAGCCCCTGACCTGTGGTGGGCGTACTGTTCCGTCCAGGAAGCACCCGCACGCCCAGCTGCATGCCACCAATTGTCCGGCCATGACCGAGGCAAAGATTGATGCATGACCACCCTTCAGGCATCCGGCTCGACGTGTGCCGGAATCGAATCCCCGGGTGGTCGGGTTGCGCACGGAACCAGGGAACATGCCTCAATGGCGAGGCGTTACGGGTTTTCCAGGTCAAAGCCGGCGTGACCGCTAATCCAGGTATCCTTGTCGCGAATAATCGCCTGAACAGGCAGATCCGGTGTTTCGACCGCAACACCTGAGGTTTTGCGCACGGCTGTGCCGATTGCGATCATCTCGATCATGCCGCTGCCCAGTTCAACGATATACGTCTTCAAACCTATTACTTCCTCGGCACCGAGTGTCGCGGCCTCGGAATGCAGACGTTCAAAGACGCTCTCGCGCGCGTCGTAGACCATTGTCGTAAGATCGCTGATCTCCCCTTTGGCGAATCCCTTCAGCATCGCCTTGAAGCTGCCTGCTATCCCGAGGGAATACACCGCCGTCGACATGAGCAGCTTGACCGGCGCATAACCCAGTTTCGTCATGGCCCATAGCTCTTCGCCCGTCAGATCGCTGCTCACCGGTGTCCCGTTATTCTGGGTCATCAGATGAGGATTGGTCGCAGCAGTACCCGTCATGTACATTTCGTGAAAACCGTTGAATTCGCTGATGTGTGTCCGCACGCCGACCACACTGTTGGCGCCAGCCTCTTTCGCCTCACCCGTCAGGCGCTCCAGTGCGTGATGGCGCGTGGCGTTAAAGATGTCGCTGAATTCCCTGATCTCCCCGCGCATCATGGTTTTGAGGGTACCCGTCAAGCCACCGCCCAGGCCTACCGAATACGCGATATTGCCGAAAACGAACTGCTGGGGCCGATAACCCGCGTCCATATGGCAATAAAGCTCCTGGGCGTCACCGGCGCTGCTGAACCGACCGCTACCGCTGCCTCCTTCGACGGCCGAGCCGACAAACAGGAATTCCGCGTTACCGGCAAGCCCTCTCAGCTGGGAGCTGACACCAACTACGGCGCAGTTTCCCAATTTGTCCGACTCATCGACCATGCGCCTGAAGGCAGAGAGCCGGCCGTTATGGATCAGCTCGCTCACTGCGCTGACCTCGCCCCCGATCGTCCCGCGGAATGCCGACCGCAGGCCGCCCAGCACGCCCATGGAATGGACGCTGTTGCCGACCACCACTCCTTTGGGGTGGAGTCCCTTCAGCGACATGCAAAATAATTCATTGCCCGATAACGACGTCATTTTCGCTGCTGACATGTTTTAAACGCCTCCTGAATGTTGTGCTCCTCGGCTACTGCGGCCATGTCTTGTCCGATTTCCGCTGCAGGCACACGGCCTTGGTTTTGAATTTCTTTGCATGTTTTCGATGTCTTGTTTCTGACATGACGGCCGCCGCTTTCGGTATTGTCCCCCTTCATGGGGTGTCTATAGAAGTTGGGGGAAGTTCAACCCCAAAATCCCACTTTCGAGGGATATACGCCATGGTAGGCGTTATCTATAACTAGATCGAGGCCATTGGCCCAGATCCGCCATATGTCGGGAAACCAAGAGTTATCGAGAGAAACCGGCACATGTGGAGGAGTCTGTCGCGTAGGCTTATATCAGGTTGCCCCCTGGTTACCGCACATTTAGCGATCGGGCCGGGCAGGCGTCCTGCAGTTGGCAGGTTACATTTTCTTAAACGTTGATGGGAGATATAAAAATGAAACACAAGCGCATTCATCTTCTGGCGAGCAGCCTTGTTGCTTTGGGGGTGTTTTCCGGTTTCGCGCCGAGCGCATCTGCAGCGTTGAGCGGGAGCTGCGGAATGATTGTCTCCGTGCCCCATAACTATGCGCTTGGCACTATGTCTGGCACCATAAACTCCAGTACCGGCGCCTATAACGGTAATTTCGCGCTTGTTCCGTCAGGCTCGACAAAAGGTGTCAACGTTCTCGCAGTGCTCGACTTCGGCACGAACACCATCAGCTTTAACGTGACTCAGGTGACGATTGGTACACCCAATAGCTACTCGACCCAAACGCAGACAGCGGTGTCCTTCACGAGCGTGGCTGGACCGTTGCCGGGGTCATACACAATCAGTTTCACACCATCCGGAAGCGCTAACGCGATTAGCCTCAATCTCCTGCCCGTGAACGGCGGCAACACGGTGCTGGTCCAAGGGACTTCTGGTGGAAGTGGTGCCCTCGCAGGCGTCTGTCAGGCTCTTTAAATACAGGAGCCTGCATCCGCAAGTAAGAGGAGGACATTGTCGTGAAACAAACCAGAAAGCTTCGCCTCATTTCGGTGTTGCTTGGATCGCTCGTGCTGGCCGCCTGCGGCGGTGGGGGTAGCAGTGGTAGCACCAGTAGTAGCGGCGGCGGTAGTAGTAGTGGCGGTACTACTTCAGCGTCCGGAACCGTGACGGCCAACAGCAGCGCCACAACCGATGCAGTTGCCACAGTAGTTATCAGCTCCCAGTAATTTTCTTTCCGGCCCCGCGGACCAGCAGCTCTCCGGTCCGTGGGGCGCGGCGTGCGATACCAAGGATCCCGGGACCGGAAAACGCCTGCTATCCATCACCCACGATACCGCGCCGTCGGCACCGGGCATCCGCGCGCTTTACCAAGCCAGGTGGCACGTGGAGCGTTTTTTCGATGAATCAAACCGTACCTGCGCGTCAAGGCCTTCTTCGGCACTACGGAAAACGCCGTAAAGTGGCAGATCTGGATCAGCGGTGCCGATGTACGTGCCCGCTGCGATCATCCGCAGGCTCTCGCGCAGCCTTCATGAAATCCGACAGATCGTGAGTTTGAGCCAGTTCGAGAAAATTTTGCTGGATACGCTGCGTTCCCGATCCAAAGGACCCGTCGGAAATCGTTCAATCGGATAACCAGTTGATTCTTTTAGAATATCGTTGAGACAGGCCTGAGCACTTGTAAAAGCAGGCTGCGCGGCCTGTTAGCAGAAAGGTTTGTCGGTACACTTATTGCTAATACCCTGTATGTAGGCACAGAAACGGAACGGCCGTCGGGCCCGCGGGCTTGACCGGACGGGATAGTCGTTGTCAGGCTTAACGAATGGGCAATGGATGGCGCCTAGGGCCTCCATTTCCTACACTGGCAGGACGGATAAGGGGCATTGCAATGATTCTGTCGGGCAAAGACTACAAAGACATGGTCGAAGCCATCGATGCGATCTATGTCTTCCCGGATAAAGGGGCAATGTTTCACGCGCTGTGCGATAAGCTGCGCAAGATTATCGGCATTTATAGCGCCATCTTTGTGCCCGTAGACCCCGGGACTGGAACGTTTCTATTTAGCGGTTATCAAGTATATGGGAATTCCGAAGGGGCCTTGCTGACCTATCTTGCGTGCTATGCCCCCCAAGACCCCTATATCACCTCCGGCTGGTTCCGGGATCACCCCAATGAGGTGGCCCAGAATACGGACCTGACCCCAAAGCTCATCCGAAGCGAGTTTGCCCAGGATTTTCTGATCCCGGTGGCCAATGTCTTCCACGTCATTGGATCGACGCTCGGAACCCAGGGGGACATTACCGGGATATTCGCCGTTCACCGGCAACGACACGAGAGACGGTTCAGCGAGCGGGACAAGCAGATCCTCAACATCCTGGCACCGCATATCTCCCGCTCGATTCATGCGCGCGACCTTATGAGCTCACGCCTGCATGAGAAAAGCTGCGGGGTGATCCTGGTCAACGAAAGCAGCGTGCCGCTCTACATGAATGCCGATGCCCGCCAGGCGCTGAACGGAGTCCCTGCCGCATCCCTTCCCGATCCGGGCTTTGGCTGTGCCCCCGCTTTCTTTGAGCGGGGCGGTCGCCGCTACCGGATTCGCACGGTACCGATCGATGGAGCAAGGAAGAAAAGAGGAAAATTCATCCTGATGGAGCCGCACCCCCCCGTACGGAAACTGGCTGCCGGCCTGGCCAACCATGGGCTGAGCCGACGGGAGCAGGAAGTCGCCACCCTCGTCGTCCAGGGCCACTCCAACCGCGAGATTGCCGAGCGGCTCTATATCAGCGAGATGACCGTGAAGGACCATCTGAAGAGCATATTCGGGAAGCTCGAGATCCGCCGCCGGGGCGAGCTTGCTGCCCTGGCCATGGGGCACACCCGTCTCTTACAAACCCAAAGCCAGACATAAGGGGGCCCGGGATGTCATATCGGCTGTCAGGCAGGGATTATCGTGACCTGCTTGAGACTGTCGACATCATCTATTCCGGTTCCGGGCGCTCAATGATGTTGTTGGCCCTGTTTGAGCGAATCGAAAGGTGGATCGGCATCTGCAGTGCGGTCTATCTGCCGCTCGATGTCGGCAGTGGCACGTTCGAAATAGCGGGATCGGTCAACTACCATATCGAGGAGGGCGTATTTCGAATTTTCTTCTCCCCCGATGCTCCGGTCCATCCACTGGTCGACAAAAAACTGCATCTGACAACCGCTAATGAATCTTTGCGCCTTACAGACTACGTGCCCCCGTCACGTCTGAGGGATACCGCATGGGGCAGGGACTTCCAGCCGCAGATTCCGATTTTTTACGAACTAAGCGCAAACCTGGCGCATGCAGGAGCGGCTGTTGCCGGACTAGCCCTTCACAGAAATAGGGGTGATCGGGATTTTTCCGGAAGAGATGTGACGGTCATGAACGTCCTGCTTCCCCATATCTCGCGGTCATTGAACCATTTCGATCTGATGAATTCGGAAGTGCCGTCGCAGGAACATGTCCGGAAAAAGCTGACGGGCCTCGGCTTGACGCGACGCGAGGAAGGCGTCGCAATGCTCGTGATCGGCGGCCTGTCCAACAAGGACATCGCGGCTCGGCTGTTCATCGGCGAGATGACCGTAAAGGACCATTTGAAGAGCATATTCCGGAAGACTGAAATCCGGCGTAGAGGCGAACTGGCGGGCAGAGTCCTGGGACCGGATATGACTCCAGGTACACACGGCAGTCGGGGGTCACGGCCGCTCGACCAACCGACCGCGCCTCATCCGCCCCATAGGGCGACGGGAATGCGTCAGCGATAAAGGGCGTGAACGTGCGATCCAATTCGCGCCCGAGATTTCGCCGCTCGGCAAGCACGCCGTATGTGCGCCGGCGCTCGCGCATCCGGTTTTAGGCGCATTCTATGTGCCTGCGCATCCGCCCACGGCACGGCCGCGCCTGTCCATCGGGCGGCGTGCACTCGCCGGGTGACCGCCAATCGCTCGTCTGCGCAGTGGCTCGGCGGCGTTTCGGGTGTCCTTGGGCCAAGGCGGCCTACGGTCACCCGCTTAGGTGACCCTGCGCCTCCCCGGACTACGCGCCTGCGCTTCGCTTTCCCTGACGCGCAGTGTTGGGTGTTGCCCGTATCGGATCGCTATCGCGCATATGGCGCAGGCGGTTTTCTTGACACCCATCGCGGGCCAAGTCTATCTTTTTTTAAGACAGAATAAGAAATCATAACCCGCCAAATTTAGGCTTAAAAATAACCAAACGAGAACCCTTACCATGCAAAACGGCAACACATCGCGCAACTTGTCGCGCCTTATCGGCTTAGTTCTAACCCTCGGCTGCGTGGCCGCTCAGGCCCGCACCCTCGGCGTGACGCTCGATGCGGGCACCATGGGGCTCGGGGCCGACATTGGTACCCAGCTTATCCAGAATACGCTCGACCTGCGCGCCGGGTTCACCCGATGGAGTTATTCCCGCAGCGGCATCTACAGCAAGAACGGCAACAGCATTCCGTACACGGGCAACGTGGTGCTGTCGGGGATTCCCGTGCTCCTCGACTGGATGCCCTTCCATGGGGCATTCCGCATTACGGCCGGGGTATTCGACAACCGCACGAACTTCAGCATCGACGCAACACCCGCGCCCGGCAGCACGATCACCATCAACGGGAATCCCTACCCGGAGGCGGAAGTAGGCTCCTTTACCGGTACGCTCGACTACCACCGCAAGGTGGAACCCTATCTGGGCCTTGGCTGGGGCAACCTCGCGCCGAAGCATCATGGGTTTGTCTACAATGTAGACCTCGGGGTGATCTTCACCGGCTCGCCCACGGTTTCGCTCTACGCGAGCAACCCCACCAACAACGCGACGCTCAGCTCCGATGTCGCCTCGGCGCAGGCCTCGGCGCAGAACAGCGCGAACAGTGCGAGAATGTGGCCGCTCATTCAAATTGGGCTAGGATATGCATTCTGACGGAACCTGAGGTTCTATTCCTTATTGTGCCTGATCACCCGCAGCCCGTTTCTCACGCCCGCATGGTCGGCAAAGGTTTCCGGGTTGACAACGTCCAGAGCACCGTACGTTGTTACCGTGGGTGTTCGCGGTGCAGGATAGAGCGCATAGTCAATCGGTCAAGAAGGCATTTGCTTCTGCCTACAGGGCGGTGGGTATTGAAGGCTTTAGCGTGCACGATTTCCGCCACGCGACGACGGCGTGCCTCGTAAGCGCAGGGTACCGCTTTTTGATGCTCGCGATCTGCCCAGACATTTACCGGCGATGCCGATTGTGCGCCACGAGCGTCTTGCACCGGAGAACATGCGCGCCGCAATGCAACGTTTCGATGGATTGCGTGCTCACGGTCCGGATGGGGTTGTCCGCAACATCAAGCCACGATTTTGATTGCACGGGCGAAGCGTTTCAGCAGAAAGGGGAACGTGAAGCACAGTTAAGTGCCGGAAGTATCTGCGAGAAACTGGTGGGCGATGCAAGGTTCGAACTTGCGACCCCTGCCGTGTGAAGGCAGTGCTCTACCGCTGAGCTAATCGCCCAAATCTGAAGGCAGCCGGCCACGTCTTTGGAACGGCGGCACGCCAGGACAGGGCCATGCATTATAAATGGGTCGGCATCACCGCGCCATCCCTTCCCTCTGGTTCGTGCGGTACCGCCATATGGCTTGCTCAAGATTGCAAGACAGGACGGCTGATTTTCGGGCCGGATTTCTTTAAAATACGCCATTTCCCATCCCTAGATGGCCAATAGATGACGACCCGTACCCGCTTTGCGCCGAGCCCGACTGGCTATTTGCACGTGGGTGGCGCGCGCACCGCGCTTTTTTCCTGGCTGCATGCCCGCAAGCATGGCGGCGAGTTCATCCTCAGGATTGAAGATACCGACCTCGAGCGGTCCACCGCGGAATCTGTGAATGCGATTTTGGAAGGGATGGCCTGGCTTGGGCTGGAATACGATGAGGGGCCATTCTTTCAGACTCACAGATTTGACCGGTATGGCAAGGTGATCCAGCAGTTGCTGGAAGAGGGCAAGGCCTACCACTGCTACTGTTCCAAGGAACGCCTTGATGCGCTGAGGGCAGAACAGATGGCGCGCAAGGAAAAGCCGCGTTATGACGGACGTTGCCGTCACTGGGGCGCGGAACCTCCGCCCGGCGTCAAGCCAGTGGTGCGCTTCAAAAATCCGATCGACGGGGCTGTTGTCGTGGAAGATATGATTCACGGCCGGGTGGTTTTTCAGAACTCGGAACTGGACGACCTTATTATCGCCAGGTCGGATGGCAGTCCGACCTACAACTTCACCGTGGTGGTCGATGACATGGACATGCGCGTTACGCATGTTATCCGCGGCGATGATCATCTGAACAATACCCCGCGCCAGATCAATATGCTGGCCGCGCTCGGCGCCAGTCCGCCCGTGTATGCCCACGTGCCGATGATTCTGGGTCACGACGGCAGCCGTCTGTCCAAACGACATGGTGCTGTCAGCGTAATGCAGTACCGGGAGGACGGTTATTTACCGGAAGCGCTGCTCAATTATCTCGTGCGGCTTGGATGGTCCAGCGGCGACAAGGAGATATTTTCCGTTGAAGAAATGATCGAACTGTTCGACGTGAACGATGTCCACCGTTCGGCGGCTGCGTTCAATCCGGACAAGCTGCTATGGCTTAATCAGCACTATATAAAGTCCAGCAGGCTTGAGCACATCGCCCATCATCTGAGCTGGCATCTGGGGCGCCTTGGGGTTGATCCGGCAACAGGTCCGGATCTGTGCAGCGTAGTCAGGGTTCAGCAGGAGCGCTCGAAGACCCTGGCGGAGATGGCGGCAAACAGTGTGTTTTTCTACCGGGATTTTGAAATCTACGACGAAAAGGCGGCAGCCAAGCACCTTAAGAGTGACAATCTGCCTGCTCTGGAGGGTTTGCATCGCGCCCTGACAGGTCTGGTCGAGTGGACGCCAGCCACCATACATGGGGTCGTGCACGGTGTGGCGGAAGAGCATGCTCTCAGTCTTGGAAAGCTGGCCCAGCCGCTGCGCGTAATCGTCACCGGACGGGAGATCTCTCCGCCCATAGACCAGACTTTGGCGTTGCTGGGCCAGGATAAAACGCTCGAGCGTCTCGAACGGGGACTTCGGTACCTGCGCGACCATGCGTGAAAGTTTGCGGATTGAGCCGGGTCCGCGTGTCGGTCAGTCGCCGCAAGGGTGACAGTATCCGGGACGGTGCTGTCATGGGTGGCGGTGCGGCACGCAATAGGCCGGAAAACGTGCAGAAATGTGGCTTGACCGGGCGCGCCATAGCACGTAAAGTACCGCTCCTTCTTGGGGCCATAGCTCAGCTGGGAGAGCGCCTGCATGGCATGCAGGAGGTCGGCGGTTCGATCCCGCCTGGCTCCACCA
>JAJYEX010000001.1 GCA_021785515.1 Pseudomonadota bacterium
AGGCTGCCCTTGAGAAAGGTCCTGCGGGTTACGGTGGTCACAGTGGTCTCCTGAACAGTCATCTGGGATGTCGGGTACACCTATTGCGGTCCGCTGCGGCCTGCACGGTGACGGCGGGCGGGGTGGCTGTAGCGGTACAGCATAATTAGGTTACCGCGCAGGGGTGGAGACGTTGAGATTACGGTGTTTATTCCGCAGCCATGCCGCTGGAAGAGGATGCGTCTGTCCCGGATTCCGGCGACACGACGTTGTGGCTGCGAATCAGGATGTTACGCAGAGGCGGTATCCACAGGATAGTGGCCACAGCGCCGGCGGATACACCGCCAAGAAGCGCGGCGGCGAGCGGCCACAGCAGCCCAAACTCAGCGCCTCCGGCCACCGCCAGCAGGACACCGCCAGCCAGGGCGCAGGCGGCGGGCCGCAGCACCGCCGAACGTGCCCGCAAGCCGGCTGCCACGAGCACCAGACGGCGACCTCTCCCGTGCGGCAGGTCGCAGTCCATGCGATCGATCAGGGTTACCGCCAGCCCGATTGTGATGGCTGCGGCCAGAAGCAGCCCGACCCATCCCGGAGCACAGAGTTCGCTCCTGCCTAGACCGAGCGCAACCAGACTGCCCGCGACCGCATACGGCAGGCACAGCAGGATCATGAGCGGCCGGCGCACACCGTGATAACGCCACAGCAGCGCGACCGCAATCAGCAGCAATGCAAGCAGCGCAACCGTGGTCATTTCCCGGGCAAGTCCCCGGGTCGCCGCAGGAACTCCGGTGAACGACAGCCGATATCCGGCGGGCAGCCGCAGCCGGGCAACACCCTGCTTTAGCAGCCGGATGTCACTGCCGGATGCACGGGAACCGAGCACTCCGGTAACCCCGATCACGGGCTGTCCTCGGTCGCGGCGATACTCTGCCATTTCCTGCACGAACCCGACCGTTGCCACGTCACCGAGGTACACGGCGCGGCGGGTTCGCGTCTCCCCTTTCAGAAGGAGACGTGAAAGCCGGGCGGCACTGCCGGACGACGGTGGAAGAACAACCCGGATGCTACGCCGGCGATCACCCTCGAGAATGGTGCCGACCACCAGGCCGCCGTGCGCCACGCGCAGTGCTCCGGCCACCTGCGCCTCGCTCACACCGCGTTCCGCAGCCAGGACCTTATCCAGATGCAGGACTGGATCGTTCGCAACCGCTGCTGAAGTCAGCCACACATCACGCATTTGCGGCAAACCACGCAGCAGGTGCGCAACGCGGTCCGCCGTGCCGGTGAGCCCGGGACCGAACGGGCCGGTCACCTGGATTCCGATCTGCCGTTCCAGTGCCTGCCGCAGTGGCGCATGGCGATAGGCGGGGCCGGCCCCGGGAAAGGCGGGGAGCGTAGACTGCAGCTGGACACCGCTCAGACCGGAAGTCACCGCCTCCCGCTCGAAATCGGTAATCCACCGCGCAGCCGCGGGGACGCTGGGCCGGCCCGCCAGCATCACCCGCAGGCGTACGCGGGCGAATTGTCGGCCGCGCGCCACGGAGATCACCTGGGCCACGTCTTTCGGGGTGCGCGCAATACGGATCAGTTCTGGTACCTCGGCCAGCAGCCGCCTGGAGGCAGGCTTGCTGTTGGCCCTCATGCGCACCAGCACCTGGCT
Organism: Pseudomonadota bacterium; assembly: GCA_021785515.1. GTDB lineage: Bacteria > Pseudomonadota > Gammaproteobacteria > Acidiferrobacterales > UBA6901 > JAJYCY01. The sequence continues at coordinate 1,640 of JAJYEX010000001.1, forward strand.
GGTTTCGGGTGACGGGAAGAAGCCGGCACCCCGCGCCAGCAAGATCGTCATCACAGCGACACCAACCAGTACCAGTACCGATCCTGCAAGGACGGATCTGGGCCTTGCCGCACAGCCCGCAATCCACGCCGCATACCATCGCGCCGGGCGGACTGCGCGGCGATGTCCGGGACCGCCGGTGCCGTGCCCGCCTCCCAGTACCGCAACGGCGAGAATCGCCGACAGACCGGACACCGCTGCGATCGCGACGGCCAGATCGCGAAACAGCAAGCTGGCCGGCCCCGGAACCAGCACCAGCGCACACAGGACAATTACCAGGGGCAGCACGATGCCGACAGCGCGATACGCGGCGCGGTGTCCGGCATGCGCGGGGTCGGATCTCCTCCCGGCGTACGGCTGCAGCGAAAGCGTGGGCAACAGACACAGACCGGCGCCCAGACCCAGTCCGTACAGATCCATGAAGTTAAGCGACATGCCCAGTCCCAGCAGCACGACGCCGGTGGCCAGTAGCGCCGCCAAACCGACCACCACCGGCAGGACCCCGGGGCGCTGGGCCCCGATGGGAAAAAGCGCAATGACCACGGCAAAACCCAGGGCGCCGGCAACCAGGGCCCCGAACCGGTGCAGCAGGCCCGTCAGCGACTTCGCAAGATACGACCGCACGTGCACCTGTACGCCTGGCGGCACCAGCCCGTTCGCCTCCAGCCACGCCGTACGGGCCCTGATGGCGCTGGCGGCGGCAAACGGACCGACACCCGGAGGGCGCTCCAGCACCAGGCGCACGGCCGGCACCCCATTGAGTCGCACGTCCGGCCCAGGGCGATGCACGCTGCGAACTGTCGCCACCCGCGACAGGGCCACGATGTTGCCATCCGGCAGTCTCACCGGCAGCGCCCCGATCGCCGCCGCCCCCATATGCGCACCGACCGCGAGATATCCGGATGGCGCCTGGGCCTCACCGATGCGCACCGCCTGGACCACATTGCCGAACGCCAGTCCCAACCTGGCGAGCCGCCGCGGGTCCGGCTGCACGCGAATCTCACGCACCGGACCGCCCTCGATCCGGCCGCGGCTTACCTGGGCGAGCGAGATGTACTGCGGCATCAGATGCTGGACCACCCAGCGCCGCAATACCGGCAATGGCCATGCCGGGTCGGTGACCAGCACCCGTCCGGCAACCGCACCGCTTGCGGGAATCGGGGCGACTACCGGCTGGCCGGCATAGGCCGGTAACGGAGGGCTGCGCGCCAGCAGAGTGCGCAGATGCGCCAAGGCCTGGCGGCGCCTGGCGTTGCTCCCGAAATACAGCGTGATCCGCGCGCTGCCTTCGGAGCTCGTGCTGCGCGCATCACGCAGGCCGGCACGGGCAAGCACATCGAGCAACGGCCGCGCCACCCGCCGGTCCACGACCGACGCCGGGATACCCGGTGCCGCAACCGTGATACGTATCGCTGGATATTCGAGATGGGGCGGCAAGCCAGAACGCAGTCTCTGGAATGCAAACACCCCGGCCGCGGCGACCAGCAGCAGCAGCGCCGCCGCCGCAACCGGATGGCGGCGATACCGCGGGTCTATGCTGTGGTCGATCATGCCGTGCACGCCAGGATCCGGCACACGCCGTCAGGTGAGGTCCGGACAGCCATGGGCGTCGCTCCGCTCCGGGCCGGACCCGCCACGCCGCCAACGGCTGACTCTCACCGGCGCCTGACCATGGCACCGGACGCGAGCCGACACTGCCCGGCCGCCGCTCAAGCCCGCCTAAGCCAACGCACGCTCGAGCTCCTGCCGGATGGCACGCGCAGCTCCAGGGCCAAAGCGCGTCCGGCCCTGCTCAAAAACGTCGGTAAAGGCATACTCATAGTGCATGTCCTGCAGACCGAGGCATCCGAAGACACGGTTCTCGTAGGAATAATCGTCCGGCTGCGGATATAGGGCGGGCCAGCCGGACTCGCCGGGTGCAAGCACCGGTCCGAAAAACATGACACCCGGAAGATTCCGGGCGCAGAGCACGCCGCTGCCCGCGGTACGGCCCGACATAGGAAGCAGTTCAATCGTGCGCGTCAGCTTGCTCCGGCCTTCCAAAACCACGTCCGCCTTGCCGGCAAGGGCTGCGGTCTCCGCGGCAAACACGAGGCTTTCGGCCCCGGTCGCGGTCCGCCACCGGTCGACGTCGACCGCTCCGAACCGGCTCGGGAAGAATAGATAGCGGATCGGGGCCAGGGCAAGGAGACTGGCTTCAATCTGCGGGTCATAGTGCGGAGTGTTGATCAGCACACCCCCGGCGGCGTCATCGGCCAGGTAATACACCGCAGCCGCCCCGTCACTCTCCACCCGATAGACGCTCCGGTCACGCAGCGTGACGAGGCAATCAATCACTCCCACGCCCCGGCCAGCAGCGGCGCGAGCTCGTTCAGCGCCTGTTCGTAGACCCGGCGCTTGAATGCGACGATATCCTCAAGCGGACTCCAGTAATCGACCCAGCGCCAGGCATCGAATTCGGGATCTTCCGTCAGGTCGAGCCGCACCATCCCCTCATCCGCGACCAGCCGCAGCAGAAACCAGATCTGCTTCTGTCCGCGAAACTGGGTATGGCGAGCGGTACGCAGGTAACGCCGCGGGATGTCATAATGGAGCCAGTCCTGTGTACGGCCCATGACGTGCACATGATCGCGGTCCAGTCCGACCTCCTCCCGCAACTCGCGATACAGCGCCTGTTCCGCGGTTTCGCTGCGCTTGATTCCGCCCTGCGGAAACTGCCACCCATCCTGACTGCGGCGGCGCGCCCAGAAAACGAGGTTGTCACGGTTACACAGAATGATCCCGACGTTTGGCCGGTAACCGTTCTCATCGATCATAAAGAATAGGGGGAAGTACCCAGGTTGCTCACAGTGATTGGTCGGATTCTTCCACGAACCGCTGCCATCGGCAACGTGCCACCATATTACCCCCGCGTGACAGCGCCGGATCCCCGTCACCCGGGGATGTCATCATTTGCCGACGGTTTCTTCGGCAGCGGCGCGCCGCCTGTTATCCTAGGCCGCCTGAAACCGACCCTGCCAGGAGCAACCCATTGACTCTCGCGATCTTCGACCTCGACAATACCTTGCTGCAGGGCGACAGCGATCATGCCTGGGGCGAATATCTGGTGGAGGTTGGGGCGGTTGACGGCGCCCAGTTCACACGCGACAACAACCGCTACTACCAGGCCTATCTGGACGGTACGCTCGACATCTTCGAATTTCTTGAGCGGCATCAGCTCAAACCCCTGGCGCGGCATGATCGCGTTACGCTGGAGCGCTGGCGCGCGGAATTCCTGCACACAAAAATCCTGCCACTCATTGTTCCCGCCGCCAGAGCACTGGTGGAGAAACATCGCAGCCAGGGACACACACTGATGATTATTACGGCCACGAACCGCTTCATCACTGCCCCGATAGCCGCGGAGTTCGGCATTTCCCATCTCATCGCCACCGAACCGGAGGAGAGCAACGGGCGCTTCACCGGCAAAGTTGACGGCGTGCCGAGCTATCGCGAAGGAAAGGTGACGCGCCTGCGCAGCTGGCTGTCAGAACACCATCAGGATCTCGACGGCAGCTGGTTCTACAGCGATTCCCATAATGACCTTCCGCTGCTCGAGCTGGTGGACCATCCGGTCGCCGTGAATCCGGACACGGTACTCGCAAGCCAGGCGCATGCACGCGGCTGGCCGATGCTGAAGCTGCGTTGAGACCCATGCGGCGCGCGGGTGCAACCCCCTTCCTGCTGGCGCTGGTACCGCTAAGTCTGCTGTTTGCCGTCACCAGCGGCAGCGTGCATCTCGGATGGACCGCGGTCTGGCACGCCCTTACCGGACGGGCGCCTGCGCTGGATGCAACCATTGTCTGGCGCCTGCGTCTGCCCCGGGCGGGGGCGGCATTTGCCGTCGGTGCACTCCTGTCGCTGTCCGGTGCACTCCTGCAGGTACTGTTACGCAATCCGCTCGCCGACCCCTACGTGCTCGGAGTGTCGGGCGGTGCGGCCGTCGCCGCGCTCGCTTCCATGCTGCTCGGCCTGGGCAGCGCCTGGGTCGGACTGAATGCCTTCCTTGGCAGCCTGACGTCGATGGCGGTGGTCTTCGGCCTGAGTCGTCTTCGCGGACCATGGACCCAGACCAGGCTGCTGCTTACCGGCGTCGTGGTCGCGGCCGGATGGGGTGCGGCAATCAATTTCATGCTCGCGATCTCACCGGGCAGTGACGTGCAAGGCATGTTGTTCTGGCTGATCGGTGACCTGTCCTTTGCCAATCATGCTGTCTGGGCTTATGCGACGCTGGCCGCCGGGCTGCTGATGTCGCTGCCGCTGGCGCGCAGCCTTAACCTGTATGCCCGGGGAGAACTCGCTGCCGCCTCTTTGGGGGTACGCATCGGGCTGGTGCGCACCATAGTCTATGTGCTCGCCTCGGTCATGACCGCGAGCGCCGTAATGCTGGCCGGCAGCGTCGGTTTCGTGGGCCTGATCATTCCCCATCTGCTGCGGCTGCTCGGTGATTCAGACTATCGGCGTCTGATACCGGACTCGGCACTCCTGGGCGGCAGCTTTCTGGTGGTCTGCGATACGCTGGCCCGCAGCGCCCTGGCACCGATGCAGCTACCCGTCGGCGTGGTCACGGCGCTGCTCGGCGTGCCGGTATTCCTGGCGCTGCTCACGCGGGCCCGCGTCCCATGACGCTGCTGGAAACTTGCGGCCTGCGGCTGGAGCTCGGGGGGAAAGTGCTGTGCGACGGCCTGGACCTGGAAATGGGATCCGGGGAAACCTGGGTCATCCTTGGCGCCAACGGCAGCGGCAAAACCACACTGCTCCATACCCTCGCCGGACTGCGTGGCCCCGACGCCGGGCAGGTCCGCCTCGACGGCCGCGACATCCGCACGCTGTCGCCGCGGACGACAGCACTGCGACGCGGTGTGCTTCTGCAGGAGACCGAATCAGGCCTCGCGGCCAGCGTCCTGCAGACGGTGCTGACGGGCCGCCATCCGCACCATCCTGCCTGGGGATGGGAAACTGCTGCCGATCACAGAACGGCGGCGGCGGCACTGGCGGCCGTGGATCTGGACGGGTTTGCCGGGCGACCGCTCACAACGCTCTCGGGCGGAGAACGGCGGCGCGTCGAAATCGCGGCACTTCTCGCCCAGGACACGCCCATCTGCCTGCTCGACGAACCCACCAACCATCTCGATCTGCGCTTCCAGGTCAAAGTACTGGAGCTGATGACGAGACTGGCCGCAAAACCGGGACACCTCAGCGTCATGGTGCTCCATGATGTCAATCTGGCCCTGCGATTCTGCAGTCACGGCCTGCTGCTGGCCGGGGGTCACCACCGTCATGGGCGCCTCGAAACCATCCTCGACACCGATGCACTCGAATGGATCTACAGCTGCCCGTTCCGGGAAGCCGGCACCAACGGTCAGCGCGTATTCCTTCCTGCATGAAACATCCTGCATGAAAAGGTTGGACGCGGAAACAATTCATGTATACTACAAACCCGTGTCCGAACCCCCAAACGCCGGATCCGGCCGCCAAACACTGGCGGGAAACCGCGTATACTCTCGCCCGCTCCCTTCGTTTTTTCTGAACATGCACAACTGGCGGTTCCCGACCTCGCTGCGTACACGCATGGCCGTGACGCTGTCCGTTCTGATCGCGCTGGTCACCATGACCGCCCTGGTATATCTGGTGACGCGGTTCGCCGGGTTCCAGGCGCAGTTCCAGGCGCAGTCCAGTCTTGCTCTGGCGAAGCTTGAGAGACCGGCGCTGCAGCAGCTGGTCGCCACCCAGGATCGCACCGGCATTCGCCGGGTTCTGCACCGAATGGCTGGCGAACCCGGGGTGGCTGCGGCCCGCATTGTAGGAGTCGACGGCTCCGTTCTCTACGGTGAGGGGCATCTGCCGCAAGCGGCCGGACAGCTGATGCGGTTTCTGACCGGGACCGGCGGGGTGCGTAACGTAACGCTTGTGCTGAATCCGGGTTCCCCGGACCGGACCGCGCTGCAACTCAGCCTTTCGAACCGCACCCTGCGCCAGGAGGCCTTCCGGCTGATGCTCAGCAGCATCCTGTTCCTGGGATCGTTGCTGGGCGTAAGTCTGGCCATCACCTACTCGCTCCTGAAACGTTTCACGGCGCCGCTGAAACCGCTGACAGAAATGGCCCGTCAGGTCTCGCGCGGCAACTGGACCCCCAAAGTCACGCTTATCGAATCGGGCAGCCGGGAACTGCAGGAACTCAACAAGGCGTTTGCCGACAGCTCGGCCACCATACGCCACTACGTCCGCAACCTCGAAGAAACGCGCGAGCTTCTGGAACACAGCGAGAACCGGCTGCGCACGCTGATCAACGGCATGCACGAGATCCTGTTCGAACTCGACCGGGAAGCCAACATCAGCTTTCTCAATCCCGCCTGGGAACGGCTCACCGGCTTCAAGATCGAGGACGCGCTTGGGCGACCGTTTGCGGATTTCGTCATGGAGAAGCGGGCAGCGGCGGAGTTCACGCCACAGAATCTCGCGGGAATGCAGGAGAAGAACCGCGAGATATGCCTGCGGAGTGCGGCAGGAAAGCGTATTTGGGTGCAACTGGATGCCGACGCCCAGCACGACTCCTCAGGCCGGTTCACCGGTGTCATTGGCACCCTCGGCGACATCACCCAGAGCGTCGAACTCAACCGGCTCCTGACCAAGTACCAGGATGACCTGTACTACCTTTCGGTCACCGACCCCCTCACCGGCCTTTATAACCGTCGTCATTTCGATACCCAGCTCGAAGCCATTCTCGGCGAGCACCTGCCCAAGAATCAGTCGGTCTGCCTGCTGATCGTCGATCTGGACGGCTTCAAGTTCATCAATGACACCTACGGGCATCCGGCCGGAGACGATGCCCTGCGCGCCATTTCCGGCCTGCTCAAGAAGACCATCCGGCGTAACGACTATATCGCGCGGCTGGCCGGGGATGAATTTGCCATGGTGCTCAAGAACACCACGGTCGCGGACGCCACCCACATCGCCGAAAAACTGCACGCGGCGATCAACGGGACCTACATCAACCTGCCAGTCGGCCACATCCAGCTGCAGTGCAGCATTGGTGTCGCCGAGGCGCCCACGCATGGGCAAAAGGCGCAGGATCTGGTCAGCGCCGCCGATGTCGCCCTCTATCACAGCAAGCGCCGCGGCCGTAACCGCGTGGAGGTTCTGTCGCCGGACATCAGCCGGGCGCTCATGTCCATCTTCAGTCAGGGGTTTCAGCTGCGCAATGCGCTCGAGAAGGGTGACCTCATGCCCGCCTTCCAGCCGATCTGCGACATCCGCACCGGGAAGCCGATTGCCTACGAGGCCCTGGCACGCATGCACCATGGCGGGGCAACCATAAAGGCCGGCGACTTCATCGCGGTCGCGGAAGAACTGGGCCTTACCCGGGAAATCGATCTGCACATCATTGAACAGGCGCTGCTGCTGGCGCCGTCGGGCTACGGTCTGTTTCTCAACCTCGACCCGAGCTCGTTCAACGATCGCGGGTTCGTCACACAACTCGCGGAACTGGTCGGCCCGGCATGCCGCTCCGGCAAGTCCATCGTCATAGAGATCACCGAACGCGAGAACGTCCCGGTTACCGACACCCTGCTGGCCGATATCCAGGCTCTGCGGCGCCTCGGATGCAAGCTGGCCCTGGACGACTTCGGCAGCGGCTATTCAACCTATCACTTCCTGAACCTCTTCCGCCCGGAGTACCTCAAGATCGAGGGCACTTTCGTGCGCGGCATGCTCGAGCACGAGTCCGACCGCAAAATCGTCGAACACATTCACGAGCTGGCGATGTCTTTCGGCATGGAGACCATCGCCGAAAGCGTGGAAAACGAGGACACGCGCAACGCCCTGATGAGCATGGGGATCCGCAATGCCCAGGGCTGGCACCTCGGCCTTCCGCAGATCCTGCACAAGCGTTAGCGCCAGCAACGCCGGCACATCCCGCGCGGTCAATCCACGGCAGCAATGTCCCCTTTTCCCTGGGGACTCAGCCTGCAAATGGGCCTTGTTCCGGGCGGCTGACCGCCGGGCTGCACTCTGGCAGCGTTTCGCCCCATCGACGCCTTCACCACAGACTGTTGCGAATCAGAACAGGGGCATTACGACTTTGGTCTCACACGGCAGATCATCCGCTTGACAGCAGACAACCGAACACATATCGTCGCCACCAGCTACAGGTGCCCTGCAGCGCACAACGCTGGGGGGTGAAACGGGAAGCTGGCGGGCCCGGCAGATTTCGGTGCCCGGATAATTCCAGCGCTGCCCCCGCAACGGTGATCGAGTTGCGGCAAATCATTTAGAGCCACTGCGTGCATGAGCGGTCCGCGGGTTTTGCGGACACGTCGCGGGAAGGCCGATTTGCCGGTTCGCAAGAACAGCTCGTAAGCCCGGAGACCGGCCTGAGCTACGTGGCAACGCTGCGGTGGGCAGCCGGTCGCGCCTACCGGCGTCCGATCAGTCCTCCCCAGCAGTTTCGTCTGTCGTTAATCATGCCAGTTGCGCACGGCGGGTGCGCAGGGGAGAAACACTTGGCTACCAGATCGTTTGCTCCGGTCCTGTCCGGAATAGTGCTTGCAGCGGTAACGGCAACCTGTCGCGCCAGCTCCAGCGACGCCACGGCTGAGCCCATCATCGTCACCGCATCCCGGATATCGCAGACCGAAAACCAGGCGCTCGCCTCCGTGACCGTCATCACGCGCAAGCAGATCGAACAGACGCAGGCAAGCAACATGGTGGAGCTGCTGCGCACGGTGGCGGGGATTGACGTTGCCCGCGCTGGAGGACCGGGCGCGCAGACCAGCGTTTTCATGCGGGGCACGAACTCGAATCACGTGCTGGTGTTGATCGACGGCGTGCGGGCGGCAGACGCCACCGGCGGGAGCTTTGCCTGGGAAAACCTCGATCCGTCGCAGATTGAGCGTATCGAGATCGTGCGCGGTCCGCGCGCGACCCTGTATGGCTCTGATGCGATCGGCGGAGTGATCCAGATCTTTACGCGCAAACCGCGCGGACCCGTGGCACGCCTCGAGCTCGGCAGTTTCGGTACGCACGGTGCGGCGATCGGTGGCGGCACCACTGCCGGCAAAATCCGCTTCTTCGCTGATGCTTCATACCGCGGAGCAACCGGATTTCCGGCAACCAACCCATCGGCGGGCCCGTATCTCTACAGCCCCCAGAACGACGGCTACCAGCAGCACAGCGTCACCGCCGGCATGGATGCGCCCCTGGGAACCAGCGCATCCCTCGGACTGACTGCCTGGAACGCGATCCAGAGCACCCAGTTCGATCCGGCAGGCGATTTCAGTCGCGCCGAGAACCGCGTGGTAAGCCTGAATCTTAGAGACACTACGACCACCGCTTGGACCCAGAGCGTGCGCATCGGCAATGCCTTCGTGAACCTGGATTCCTACGGCAGTGACCTGTCGCAGATCAGCACCCATCGCAACTCCTTCGACTGGAAAAACAATATCGGCCTTGGCCAGGACAGCGTGCTCACCGCCGGATACAGCTATGTCAACGACATCGGTTTTTCCAATGACATCACCAATGCGGTGCTCTACAACGATTCGGTTCACGACAATGCCGTATTTGCCGACCTGCTGAACAGTTTCGGCGACCAGCAGCTGCAGTTCGGTCTGCGCCGTGACGAGCAGAGCACGTTCGGCGGACACACCACGGGACAGGTTGCCTGGGGCTGGAATCCCGACCTTGCATGGCGCTGGTTTGCCTCCTATGGCACCGCCTTCCGCGCCCCGGATTTCAACGAGTTATTCAGCCCCGGCTACAGCGGCTTCTTTGCCGGCAATCCGAACCTGCAACCCGAGACCTCACGCAGCACCGAAATCGGCACCCGCTACCGCCTGACGCCAGCCCAGAGTCTGCGCGCGAGCATCTACTACACGCGGGTCAGCAACCTGATCGATTTCAGCGGGACAAACGACCAGGCCATCAACATTGACCGCGCCAGCATGCGCGGACTGGAGCTGCGCTACGCATGGCATCGTGGCCCCTGGAGCTACGACGCTAACGCGACGCTGCAGAAGGCGGTCGATGACCTCACCGGGGCCTATCTGCTGCGGCGGCCAAATCGGAAACTGTACATGAGGCTGCAGCGGGCGTTTGCCCGGCATGAGGACCTGGGCACGGAAGTCTTCGCCGCCTCGGACCACTACGACGTCAGCAACATCACCTACACCACCGTGGACATACCCGGTTACGCGGTCATGGACCTGTACGGCACGTACCCGCTGTCACGAAGCTGGACCGCCGAGGCGCGTCTGAACAATGTGCTGGACCAGCACTATCAGATCGTTTCCGGCTACAACACGCCGACACGCTCGGTGTTTTTTGTTCTGCGCTACGCACCGGGACGGTCACGGTCGTGACCACGCGGCTCCCGGGATTCCTGCTGCTGTCGCTGTTCGCCCACGCCGCGCTCCTCGCGACGATGCGGGCTCCGGAATCCCTTCCGGCGGCAGCGCGCATCCTGGATATCAGCCTGCTGTCACCGGGTTCCGGATCCGTCACCAGGGAAATGCCGAACCGGCACCGCAATCCGGCTGAAACCCGGACACGCACCCCTGCGGCGGCCCCTGCGATGCGCCGGGTTCCGTTGCCGACGCACCGCGCCAGCGTGCGAGCTGCCGCCGTGCAGTCGGCCGTGCGGCCCATGGCCGGGCAACAGACACGAGCCCGAAACAGCGCACCGGGCACCGCTCGTGGCCGCCGCATGATTCGCGCAATATGGAACGCATCCCTGCCCTACTTTCACTACCCTCTGCTCGCTCAAGAGGAGGGCTGGGAAGGCCGGGTCATCATACAGGTGCAAATCGACCATGGGGGCTACCTGAGCCACGCGCAAATCGTCGACAGCTCGGGTCACGCGCTGCTCGATACCGCCGCTCTGCGCACTCTGAGCCACGTGTCCCGGCTTCCATCCGGGTTCCTGCCCGCGCGCACCACCCCCTTTGACCTGCTGGTGCCAGTGGTGTATAGGCTCACGGAAAGCTGAGGAACGGCATACCGTGGGCCACCGCCTCACCAAAATATACACCCGCACCGGGGACGACGGGACAACCGGGCTGGGAGATGGCACGCGTGTCGCCAAGGACAACGCGCGGGTAGAAGCCCTGGGCACGGTGGACGAACTCAACAGCGCGCTGGGATTGCTGCTCACCGAATCGCTGCCCCCGGAAGTCGTCAGCGCCCTGACCGGCATCCAGCACGCACTCTTCGACCTTGGAGCAGAACTGTCGATACCCGGCCACCGGATCGTGTCCGACCGGCGTACCGATGAGCTCGAGTCCCAGCTCGACCGCTGGAATGCCGAGCTGCCACCGCTCAAGGAATTCATACTTCCGGGCGGTGCCCGTCCGGCCGCGCTGTGTCATCTCGGACGCAGCATCTGTCGCCGGGCGGAACGGCGCGTATACAGCTTGTCCCGTCTGGAGCCGGTATCGCCCGCAGCGCTGCGCTACCTGAATCGCCTGTCCGATCTGCTGTTCGTGCTGGCGCGCTTGCTCAATCAGGCGGCGGGCAGCGGCGACGTGCTGTGGCAGCCGACACCGCGCGACGAGCCAGGCAGCTGAAATTGCGCTCTCAACCGCTACCCCCGGCCACGCGCCATTTCCAGATCGGCACAGATCGCGCGCGCGCCCTTCAGAATACGGGGCCCGGGTTGCACGATTAGCCCCGGCTTTACCAGATACAGGTGATTCTCGCGCACCGCCCGCAACACCCGCATGCGCCGCCATCGTGCCAGATCAGCCGCGGCGGCAGCCGGAGGCTCGCTGATGATGATTGCGTCCGGGTTGGCCCGTATGACATCCTCGCGTCCAACCTGCGGAGCGATGCCCGGCAGCTGCGCGAACACATTCCGCCCCCCGCACAGGTCAAGCACGCTGTTCACGATCTGCCGGCGGGTAAGTGTGATGAGCGGCCTGGACCAGACCTGGAAAAAAACGGTCAGGCGCCGTCCGTGGGCGTAAGCCGAGCGCAGCGCCAGCAACTTGGCCCGAAATGCGGCGGCGGACTTGCGCGCCTGCACCTGCGTTCCGGCCAGCCGTCCCAGCCGTTCGATCAGCGCGGGAATCTGGTCCAGACGCCTCGGTTCGGTGAGAAACACCGGGATACCCAGCTGTCGTAGACGCGCAATGCCCTGCGGGCTGTTGCCACTGGCCCATCCGACTGCCAGCGCAGGATGCAATGACAGGATCCGGCCAAAGTCCAGCTGACGACTGTCCCCGATGCGGGGCAATGTCCGTGCCGCCCGCGGATGGTCGCTGAATGCCGACACCCCTACGACATGACCGCCGGCACCAGCGGCGAACAACAGTTCCGTGACATCCGGCGCCAGACTTATGATGCGCTGCGCGGGGTGCGCGAGCACAACCACCTTTCCCTGATCATCGGTAACGCGGATGCGGGCCTCGGCGCTCGCCGTAAACAGCGCGAGCACCACCGCCAGCCAGCGTACCCGTGCGCTCACGGTCGTCCGCCGTGAAAAACCAGCACCGGCAACGCGCCGCTCCCGCTCTCCTCAATCCGGATACGGGTTATACCGGCATTTTGCACGTCGATGCGGAACGCATGCTCGCGCGGCATTCCCAGAACGATGCTGATGACCATCCGGATCACACCCGCATGCGCAACGACCAGGACGCGGCGGCATGCATGCCTGACGGTAAGGTCCTGCCAGGCCGCCTGCACGCGCGCATGAAAATCCGCCAGGGATTCCGCACCGGGCGGGCGGTTGCCTGCCGGGTCGCGCCGGAACCGATGCAACAGATCCGGATCAGCACGAACCAGCTCCTCGGCAGTACGCCCTTCCCATGCCCCGAACCCGATTTCCCGCAGACGCGGATCCTCGTGTGCGGGCAAGGCCAGACGGGCACCGAGTTCGTGCGCAAACTCCGAGCAGCGTCGCAACGGCGAGGTGACGATTGCGTCCCAACACCGCAAGCCGCTCACGGCCGCGCGCATCTGCTCCCACCCCGTATCGCTGAGCGGATCGTCGATCTGGCCGCGATACCGCCTGCCGCCAACCGGCTGCCCGTGCCTCATGAGGTCGACCAGCGTCGCGTCGCGCTGCGTCATCACCCGCCTCCCTGCAGCTGAACCCGCGGTTCATTGCGACCGCCGCAACCGTATGACATACCTGACGCGGGGTTGGCGGGTATGCCGCCTCAGCGCACAAAGAAGCCGAAAAGGTGCGCGCCCAGCATCAGGATGGCCACACCGAGCCAGAACAGCAGCACCCGCCACACCAGCGCCACCACACGGCGGACATCGCCGGCATCCGCCGCATCGGAACGCGCTATGATCTTGTTGCCGTAGGCATCCTCATCCGGCTCTTCGCAGGACTGGAGATGCATGGCGCCGAATCCCGAGGCCAGCAATGGGCCGCTGTTGATGTCAGACCACATCCCGGCCTGGCGGCGCCAGCAATGCAGGGCATCTTCAAAACTGCCCATGATGGCGTAACTCAACGCGGTGATGCGCGCCGGGATCCAGCCCAGCAGATCGTCCAGACGCGCCGCTGCCCACCCGAACTCCACAAACCGCTCGCTGCGGTGACCCCACTGCCGGTCAAGTACGGACGCCATGCGCTGCAACAGCGCGCCCACCGGCCCCAGGATCACGAACCAGAATAACGGGGCGATAACCAGCGAGTTCGCCTGCTTGAGCACCGCCTCGACCGTGGCGCGGGCCACTGTGGTATCCGTGTACTCCGCAACGTCCTTGCCGGTCAGATCGCGCAGATGCGTCGCGGCCTCAGCCACGTCTCCGGCATCAAGGGCCGCCGACACGGCCTGCGCCGCACTGCCCAGCCGATACAGATCCACACAAAGGTAGACCATCGCAACATCGAACAGAAATTTCAGGACCCAGGTGATCTCCCCGAGAATCAGGTCGGCCAGAAACACGGCCGCCAGCATCGGCACCACGGCAATAAATACCGCGCTGATCCCCTGCACACGGGTGCCACCGTTAAAGCGCTGTTCGATGGATTCGGCCCAGTCCCCATACCAGGACCACAGCCGCGCACCGTTGCGCATGGGCGCCGTGCGATCCAGAAAGATGGCCAACAGGATGGTGAACAGGATATAGATCATCGTCTTTCCCGGAAAACTTTCCGCAGCCCATGACACCGCCCGGCACCACGCTGCACGTTGGTACTCATTATATATGGGAGAGTGACTGCCTGTAACGGGACCAGTCAAAGGATGGGCCTGGGTCGGTCTTGCGACCTGGCGCGATGTCCGAATGGCCGTAAATCCGCCTGGGGGTGATACACGGATAGGCAGCAAGGATGGCGCGGGTGACGGCCGCCAGCACCTCATACTGGACATCGGCAAACGGCACGCCGTCCGCCCCCTCCAGTTCGATGCCGATAGAAAAGTCATTCACCCGGTTGCGGCCCTCGCAGACCGAGACCCCGGCATGCCAGGCGCGTTCCGTGAACGGCACAAACTGCAGGAGCTGCCCGTCGCGCCGGATCAGAAGGTGCGCCGAGACCTTGAGATCACGGAGTCCCTCATAGAACGGATGGTCCGACGGGTCCAGGGTATTGCAGAACAGCCGTTCGATATCGCCGCCCCCGAACCGGCCTGGAGGCAGGCTTATCGAATGAATGATCAGCACCTCGACGGGGCAATCTGCCGGACGCGTATCACGGTTCGGGGACAGGAGGAAGCGGGCGCCTGCCATGCGTCCGCTGCCAGGATCCACACCGATTGCGGACGGAATCGGGGACCGTTCATCCACAGCCATCGCACCTCTCGTCGTTGTCCAGACCAATAATATACCCCACGCGGGCCGGCCGCACCGGACCGGATGTCACCCGGGTCTCTTGCGGTTTCCGGCCAGTGTGCAACACTATCAATATAGTGATGGGCTGTTGCGTTCAGGGGTGGTTTTTTTCGCCCTGACGGGGCTGAGGGGTTGGCCGTCTGTCGTGACAGTCCAGGCTGCGCCGGGGCCCGTCCGGCATATCGAGGACTGAAACGATGCGGAAACCGAAAAAGCTGGTGATAGTTGCGGCACTCGCCGGGCTACTGATGGGAGTGTCGGCGCCACAGGCCTATGCCTATGAACAGGGTGATGGTGGCGCGGTCCTGCTCGACCTGCTCATCCTGCGGCCGATAGGTTTGGTGGCCACCGTGGCAGGCTCGGTCATCTTTGTGGGGGCCCTGCCCATATCTCTGGTTTCCCGCAGCGTCGGAAAATCCTTCGATGTCCTCGTGAAAGAGCCAGTGCATTACACCTTCATTCGTCATCTCGGCGACGAGCACTGACCGGCCAGGCCGGACCGTAGTCCGGGTCCAGGACGGACCCACGATGTTCAGGTGCGCGCCCGCAGGATTTCCCTGATCTCCGCATTCTCCAGGACAATGGGGTTGGTCTGCATGCTGCTGCCCCGGCATCCTGCGATGATCGCATCGAATGCCGCCGCCGTCACGCCATAGGCACCCAGACGCGGCAGCGCCAGGCGCTGCGTCCAGTCCGCAAGCACTTCGACCAGCCGCTCACGGGCAGCATCATCGGACAACCCGTTATCTCCGCCCAGCAGCCGCCCGGCATGCGCATATTTCCCTAACGAGGGATGTGACCGGGCGCGCTGCTTGAGCGCAGCGATGTTCACTTCAGTGGCGACTGCAACCAGACTGCCGCAAACCACTCCGTGGGGAACCGGGAAAAAGGCGCCGAGCGGTGAAGCCAGCCCGTGGACCGAACCGAGACCCGCCTGGGCCAGATTGATCCCGGACAGCAGCGCAGCGTAGGCCATGGCGGCACGCGCCGCACCCGCCTCCGGGCCACGTTCGTACCAGGGAATCAGACCGTCGCGCGCCGCGGCGAGACCGCTTACGGCGAGAGCGTCGGTGAATGGACTTGCCCGCTGCGAAACGTAGGACTCAAGGAGCTGGGTGAGCGCGTCCATTCCGTTGGCTGCGATCAGGGCCTGAGGACAGCTGCGCAACAGGTCCGGGTCGACCACAGCGTAGCGCGGAACCAGACAGTCGTGACGGAAGGATTTCTTGAACCCGTCCGGACCCCTGACGCTGAGTACGGCATTCTTCGTCGCTTCACTGCCGGTGCCGGCAGTCGTGGGCACGGCAATGTACGGCAGGGACGGCCCGTGGTACGGCAGTTGCCGCCCGACTCCCTCCAGATAGTCCATAACGGAAGTGCTGCACGGCAAGAGTCCGGCGACCGCCTTGGCGGCATCCAGAACACTGCCCCCTCCGATGCCCACCACCAGCTCGATTCCCTCTCCCCGCCACGCAGCGACCGCCGCGTCGATCAGCTGTGGAGACGGCTCCGTGTCCACGGTCAGGTCGGCGCAATCCATGCCGGCGGCACGCAGCTCCGCCAGCAGCTGCGGCCAGCGCGGCGTCTCCCGCAGTGACCGTCCTCCGGTAACGAGCAAAACCCGTCTCCCAAAATCCCGGGCAATGGCCGGCAGCTCGCAGAGCCGCCCTGCACCGAACAGCACCCTGGGCAGGTTTCCGATGACGAAGGGTTGCCGTATCACGGATTCACTACCTGACATGCGGGACGCCCACCTGTGGCAAGGCCAGCCGGCACACTGTCGTATTGCGCCACTTGCGAGAACGCTGATTCCGCGGTTCCCCTGTCCGCGTCCCGCGGCGGACTGCCGTCTTCCCGGGAAAACCGGCGTTCGGGGCATGCTTTGTCTGCGCCTTGATTGGGATCACGGGTATCACAATGCTCTCGGTCTGGAATTTTTTACCCCGGCCCCATGATACTATCTGGCATCCATCGCCCAAAGCCGCCCTGCCCTTCTGCGGCGATGGAACGATTACCCCAAACCGCGATCAACAGTTATGATTTGCAACCGGGTACGCAGCGGCGGCCTGGACGGATATTACCCATTCCAATTAAGCGATAGGAGTCGCGATCCATGAAGCTCTATTTCACCCCCGGCGCGTGCTCGATGGCGCCACACATTGTCCTGCGTGAGGCGGGGCTGCCCTGCACCCTGCAGAAAGTTGACCTCTCCAAGCACCAGACTGACGCTGGGGAAGACTTTTACCACATCAACCCCAAGGGCTATGTACCGGCCTTGCAGCTCGATAACGGTGAGCTGCTGACTGAGGTCGCTGTTATCCTGCAGTACCTCGCCGATCAGAAACCGGCATCCGGCCTGTCTCCGAAGGCTGGAACCATGGATCACTACCGGGTGATCGAATGGCTAAACTACATCTCCTCCGAGGTGCACAAGCAGATTGGGCCGATGTTCAATCCCAAGATCACCCCGGAGTGGAAGCAGGTGCAGATGGATACGCTCGCCCGCCGCTTCGATTACCTGTCGCAGCGCCTGGGCGGCCACGAGTTCCTGTATGGAGACCGGTTTACGATCGCCGATGCCTACCTCTTTACGGTGCTCAACTGGACGGGGTTCCTGAACATCGACCTCGGAAAATGGCCGCCGCTTCGCAGTTACATGGCTAAAATAGCTGCCCGCAAGGGAGTCAGCGAGGCAATGCGGGAAGAGGGGCTGGTCAAATAATACGGACTCCCGCGGCCGCACCGGCAGTGGCCGCGGGAGCCGGAATCCGGGACCGGAGGACAACCCGACCGGTCATCAATTCATGCGGGTGAATGCCGGATGATCCAGTCACTGAAGGTCTGCAGGTATTTCCGAAGGAAATCCTTCGTGCCGTCGTTCGTCAGATTCCCGCGCTCGTCAAAGAGCTTCGCGCTGCCACCGATGTAGGCTTCCGGCTGTTGCAGCACCGGCACATCCAGAAAAACGAGTGATTGCCTCAGGTGGTGGTTGGCGCCGAAGGCGCCGATCACTCCCTGAGACTGGCTGATGACCGCTCCCGGCTTTCCGCCGAACACACTCTGCCCATACGGACGCGAACCGACGTCGATGGCGTTCTTGAGCGGTGCCGGCACCGAACGGTTGTACTCGGGGGTTACGAACAGCAGCGCGTCAGATTTCCGGACCGCCTGGCGGAACGCCGTCCAGGAAGCCGGCGGGCTCGCCCCATCGAGATCCTCGTTGTACAGCGGAAGATCGGCAATTTCCACAATGTGCAGTGCAAGCGATGAAGGAGCAAGCTTGGCAGCGGCCAGCGCCATCATGCGACTGAATGACCCTTTGCGCAGACTGCCGACTAGTACAGCCACACTGTATTGGCGACTCATCAGAAAACCCCGTGCTGCGTTGGTTACGGATCGAACGCTATCCTAGCACTTCGGGCTGCCCGTTCGCCACGGGCGATATGCTGACGACACCTTCCTCGATCTGCGCCCTGCTATGGGCCATCTCGGCCCGCAGCTGGCGCGCGATGCGCCGGCGCGTGACACCGAGCCGGCGGATCAGCCAGTAGCTCGCGGCCGGTATGACCAAAATTGCTCCGACCTCACTGAGCCCGAAACCCCAGAGCGCGAGGACGATGGGTGGGTGCGGCAGTACTGCAAGACGGCCGGATGCCAGAAATGCGAACGCGCCGAGCACGGCCAGCACTCTGGCGACACGAACGCTCCAGGACCCGTGGTAACGCCGCAACGCGGCCGCATGCGCCTCCTTGATGAGTTCCACGGAGGCTGATTCGACGCTGTTCATGCTGGGGCGTCCTCGTACGGTACGCGATGGGATATATTAAGGTTTAGTCCATGATCAGGTCCGGGGCAATCCCGGAGGTCGGCCCGATAGGTCCGTTCCGGCCCGCGACCCCGGGTGCAGGACCCCGGACAGGATCCGGCCAGAACCTGCTCCGACCCGGTGAGCCAGCGCTTGCTGTGGCCCGATCGGTGCCGCGCAGGACCATCCTAAGCGGAATAGGTTTCTAGATCATTACGTTAGCGTTCCATGCGCGGCCGCACCAGGTCCAGGACCGAGCCCATTGCCAAGCCGCAAACCCGCAAGCAGATACTCCTGTGCCTATGGGACTGGTGTCAGGACAGAAAGTTCGCCTCGGAAGGGCGCGCATCCGGAATCGTCACGACCAGCACAGCCCCGATCAACACATAGATTCCCAGCGCCACAACGGCCGCCTGGTAGCCGCGCCTGCCCTCTCCCAGCACCGTCAGAATCGCCGACCAGGTTGCATCCCCCAAAACGCTCGCGGTGCGCCCCGAAAGATTATAGAGGCCCCAGACTTCCCCCGATATTTCAACCGGGGTGAGGGCCGTCAGAAACACGCGGCTGCTGGTCCACACCCCGGCGAGACCGATGCCGGCAAGCGGCGCGACCACAATCGTAAACAGCTGCTTGGCGTCCAGCCGCAGACCGCCGATGTGGATCGAACTGCCCGGACGGATTGAAAGCACCGCAACGAACAGCACCATCCATACGGCCAGATCGACAAGCACCGCGCGCTTGGGACCGATGATCCGCAGCAGCGGGCCAAACAAAAGCCAGGCCGACAGCATGGCCACGACGATCGCGGGCCCGAACAGCGCGGCAATCTGGCCTGCCTGAAAACCCATCACGTTGCGCGAATAAAGCCCCATCAGGGTGATCACTGAGGCCACCGCATTCTCATAGAGAAAATCGGCGACCAGGAAGCGGAACAGAAACCGGTGCTTGCGCGCATCGCCGAAGGTGCGGCGGATACGGCGGTAGGCCGCAGCCAGATCCACCCTTCCGGCGTGTCGGCGCACGAAGTCCGGGGCCAGAAACATCGCCGGCATAGCCAGCAGCAGGTAAATAAGGGCCATGGGCAGAAAGACGCGGTAAGCCAGCGCATTAGTCGGAACCAGACGGCTTAGCCCGAGCATGCACAGCAACGCACCGCCGTATCCGACCCCGACGGTCATGCTCACCACCCCGGAGACATTGCTTCGGGTACTCACCGCGGGAAGCATCGCGGTAAAGAAGGCGAAAGCACCGTTTACGCAGATATAGGCCAGGATGAACAGCAGCATTGCGGCATGAACGGTTCTCGTCCAGGTCAGCCCGGCAGTCGCGATCACCGCCGCAAATACAAAAAACCGCAGATACGGCTGGCGCCGGCCGCTATGGTCGGAGGCCGCACCCAGCAGAGGTGAGGCTACCGCAATGATCAGAGCGCCGGTGGTGACGGCCCAGCCAAAATCAGCCCCCGGCTCCCGGAGCACAGCCTGGAGGAAGGCCCCGAAATAAGTCGACACGATGATCAGCGACCATGAAGAATCCCCCGCCTCGAACAGGGAATACCTGAACAGCACCTGCCACCACGGCATCAGGCGGCCAGTTTCGCGCGCAGGGACCGTGCCGGACATAACGTCAGCGGGAGCGGCGTCGCCGGTGAGCCCGGAACAGGTGACATACCGGCCTCCTGCACGCCTGCTCCCACAGCGTCGTTGCACCAGCAGAGGGAATCGCAAGCGACCCGGGGTCGCCGGACAACAGCGACGGCCCCAGAATGAACGGTCCCGGAGAATGTAAGTTGATGGAGAGCATCAGCATGATGTCCTGGAGGATCCTGCAGCCTACCAGAAGATTACGCGGAAATCCCATGGTGAAGCCCAGTCGAATTGCGCATTAGAGCCAGCAGGCGCGCGCAACCGATATCATGACAGTTCCCGAAAAGGCAATGGTGGACTTTAATGAACAATAGGTGACCGTCTCACCCGATGGATTGGTTGCGGGCCCGGCTGTCCCTGATGAAGACCCTGGCAGCACTTCAATAAAGAGGCTGTTGTGACCTGCGCTTGCGCTCCTGACGCCCTGGCAAGCGTGCATAGACAGCCGCGCGGACGTTTCGGTCCAGTAGACGCGACGCAACCATGCATTTCAGGAATGGCCGCTGAGAATCGGCATTACCGGGGCTTCCCGCCCGGATTCTGGCAGGATATCGTTGTAATTAAAGATACCGCCGGTCGCGCACGGCACGGTCATGATGCGCGACACCGGAAGACCCCAGACCATCTGGATGCCGTTTCATCGACGCGTGGAGGCAGCATGTCGAAAGCCCATCTTCCAGAAGCCATTGTCGCGGCCGAGGCAGCGCCGCGGGCCAACCCGTCAATCTATCCGCCACCATTTGCGGCGCGTATGACGGGGCGTGAGAAGCGCCCTCTGGGCGATATTTTCGGGTTAGGCAATTTCGGGGTGAACCTCACGCGCCTCGCTCCAGGGAGCATGTCAGCGCTGCGCCACGCCCATGCCAAGCAAGACGAATTCGTATATATCCTGTCTGGAAGTCCGGTGCTGATTACCAACCAGGGGGAGACACCGCTCGCCCCGGGGATGTGCGCCGGCTTCAAGTCCGGCAGTGGAAACGCTCATCACCTGATCAACCGCTCGACCGAGGACGTGCTCTATCTGGAAATCGGGGACCGGACCGGTGGCGACTCGGTATCCTATCCCGACGACGACCTCGTCGCCGTGCTGGATGAACACAAAACATGGCGGTTCCGCCACAAGAATAACGGAACACCGTACTGATGATCACCGCCCCCGCACCTGCAGATACCAAGGCCGGTCACGTGACCATCAAGGTGCCGTTCGAAACCACGGTCATCGAACGCTACCAGCGGCGTGAGGCCTCAGTCGAGGAGGCGCAAACGAGATGTATCTCGCCGGTGTCTCGGTGCGCGGGGTCGAGAACATCACCGAGGCGGTGTGGGCACGCGGGTGTCTTCCGGCACGGCGTCAACACTCAACCAGAAATGCGGCCGAGGACTGATCAGCGGCGATGACCACCGCTTCGTGCGTGGTGGAGAAACTCAAAGAGATGAAGCTCCCCAAGGCCGCCTTGGTCATCAAGCGCGCCGCGCCTGATACGCTTGCCTGCTATGCCTTCCCGGACACCCATTGGCGAAGCTTGCGGACCAATAGCCCCATAGAGCGTCTCATGCGCGAGATCCGCCGCCGCAACCGGGTAGCCGGTGCCGTGCCCGCCGGGCCGCCGGCTCTCATGCTGGTCGCAGCCCGGTTTCGGCGCATCGCCACAACCCGCACTGGGGCACCAGGCGCTATCTGGCCATGGAAGCGTTGACACAACCCTGGGCGAAGAAGTGACGGCTGCCTGAAACCAGATGCCGCCGCTAATGAAGGCGCGAAAGATTGTCAACGCTACCTGAAAACCCCGCAGGTCGCCAACTTTAGACAGCGCCAGAGCATCAATGCGATTTTTGCCGTCACCGACACCGGAGCCTTCAGGTATGTGCTCTACAGCGAACAGTTCAGCGCCAGGCCGTTCGTGCAATTACGCAAGCACTTGATGCGCAGGCGCACCCGCAAAGTCCTCCTGGTGCTTGATCGCCACCCTCCCGCGAAACCAGGCCCATCACCGAATACGTCGCTTCCTTGAGAATGGGCCGCTCGAGGTGCATTTCTTCCCGGCTACGCCGCGGAGTTGAACCCCGCTGAGGTCGTCTGGAAGCATCTAAAGCGGTAAAAAGTGCGCAAGCACCCGCCGCGAAAAGGAGCATCACTACAAAAAAAGCGGGTGCGTGCCGACCTCAAACGTCCGAAATCCTCCCGCCGCGCGGGTGCGGGCATTATTTGGGCGCTGAGCGCAGCCTGTACGCACCAGGCAATAAGCTGCCCCGCGCCGCCCCTGCAATTCCGTCTTAAAAGATCCCAGGAAAAACACTGCCGCGGTCTTTGGCTGACACAAAGCCCCATTTCTTCAATATTTTCTGACCTCTTTCGGACAGCACGAGATCCCGGAAGTCGTGGTCTAGTTTTTTGCGCTCAGGTCCAACAAAATGAAATTTCGATTTCTTGAGCACTGATATCGTAAATTCAACCCGAGAATTGAATTTTCGAGGTATGACCGCTCCATTGATGCACGCACCGGCCCTTGTTTGACCTGCGATCTGCGATGCATACACAATCCCCATCTGGGCCTTGCCGGCCTGCAACCGGGACACTATTTGGGCCGGACTCGTAACCGTTTGAGCGCGCATCAGGATTGATCGTTTTGCCCCAGGGTAGCTGCTGTTAATTGCAGAAAGCATTTTCATCGTGTGAGATCCGGCCGGACTGAGTTCCGGATTGGCTATCGTCAACTGCGCGTTGTTACCTGTCATAAGACGCACAGCGTTCGATTCCGTTACACGGCCTATGGGCGCATCTTGCCCCGGGTTGTAGCAGGGCGTGGCAAGCGCAAGATAGTCATATCCTACCGTGCTCGCCAGATTTATGCTGGAGCTGCCCGAAAGCTTGTTCTGGTACTTGTTGCCCGCCGATATGTAAACGTCCGGGGGAACGCCCTGAACGATAGCGGTGTAAAAAATGCCGGATGCCGTGAACTCGTAGTGCAGCCTGGCATTTGGATGCTCCTTTTCGAAGACATAGCCGATTTCACGTAGCGGCTGCTCGATGGCGTCCGATGCAAACACCCGAATCGTGATATGCGGTCTGGTGCTCGCGTTGGCCGCTTGCGCGCCAACCGCAAGGCAGGTACAGACCGAAAGTGCAGACATGATCGACAAACATGATTTCTTCATTTGGTCCCCCGGTGCAATTTGTCATGAAATTGGCCTGGCCGATAAATACCAGAAGTTTCCGCCCGAATACCTGACAGGCTCGGTGCTGCGTTTCGACTTACACTGGGCCCTACGACCAAACGTAGTACGAATACCCTTGCGCCTCCTTCTTCAGTATGTACATGACCCCACTTGGATAGGCTACGCCGACAAATGGGAACAACTGGCTGCGCTTGACATGAAAGGCTATCAACGCCGCATCACAGGCGAGGAATCTCACGCCCATGGCGTTCAGCCGCCTTAGGTTGTTGTAGTTTGCCGCGTCATACTGTTTCATAAAATAGTGAATGGCAGGGCCTGGCGCGACGAGGATTGCCTTAACATGCACACCGTGCCCGATCATGCTGACCAGATTATGCGTAACTACCAGCGCCACCGCCGGCCACAGCTTCGGGTTCGCCGGAACCTGAAATACCACCTTGAGCGTATGGTGCTGATAGTAGTGGGTCGAGTGACCGTCCCTCACCGGATTGGCCGATCCGGTCTGGGCAAACGCTGAAAGCGGTAGACACATCAGCGCCCACAGCACCATACGCCGGAAACCGAACACCTTGTTTGGATTCTGTATCATCATTTTTCTCCTGGCCCTCCCTGGCTCCCTCAAGGATAAATCTATTGGCCCGACCGCACCTGCATGTGACCAGGCCACCGCTTTTTCGGGCGCGCTTCCGCATGCACGATTCACGTGCGCCAGCGAAGCGCGTGAAGTGTAAATATCCCGCCAGCATCCCGGCCGATCGTTCATTGCGCTTCGTTTCCAGTCAGCGCAAATCCACTTATAGAACGAATATTCGTTCTACATACATATACGAATACCGCTTGCGAATGTCAAGGGTGCGATACGGATTGAGCATTTCGGCTAAAGGAAATGCGTTGCTTGCCGGATGGGGTTGCTTCTCTCCTGAGTTACGCTGGATATAACGCGTATTCTCACTCTACCGTCGATATTTTTTTCGTTCATCACAGCTCTATTGTCTGTCGCGCAGACCTCGATCAGACACGCCTCTGTTGACAAGTGCTATCTTCCAAAGTATACCCATTAGGCGACAAGAACGAATATTCATTCTATATGGATGGATGATTTGACCAGGGCAGTTCGTACTATTTTTCGATGGAGGAAAATTTCTAATGAGAAGCCATATTTTATCAGCAGTCAGTTTTGTGGCGGCACTTGCGTTGATGACCGTGCCTGTTATGGCCAGTGCTGGGGAGGCGGTCTCCTTTCCGGGCGTACCCAATATTCCGGTATCCCGAGAATTGTCGTTCGGCGGTTTTTTTCGGCATCACCGACCCGTTAAGATCGTGTTTGCCGTTGCCCAGCCAGGGGTTCAGACAGCCGAATCTCTGGTAAACGCTGCACTGGTCATAAAGTACCTGGAGAGCAAGGGGTACCGATACAAGATTCATTTCGTATTTTATAGCAACGGTGTTTTGGTTGCAGACCGGCTTAGCCAGAAATACAGCGCAGGATGGGCGCCGCTTCTGGAAGCTCTGCACAAGAAGGGCGTTACATTTTCCGTGTGTCACAACGCGATGGTGTTGCTGCATGTAAAGTCGAACGAACTTTTCCCGTTTATGACGGTTGCACCTGCCGGAATACTTTCCATTGTTGAATACGAGGAGAAGGGGTACATGCCTATCTTCAATCCGAATTCGATAACCGGTGCTGCACTTATCCACCCCGGACACTAGGAATTCGGACCCGGCTCGGGGCTTGTTTAGCGCATTGCTGGTGGTAAAGGACGGCGTTCCGGCCGAAGGGACTATATAGAGGCCCTGAAGTTCTTTCGGCCGGACGCGTCTATATCGATGTGGATCAGGTTAGGAGCAAAAAAATGGCAAGCAATATGACTTCTCGGCGGACTTTTTTGCAAACCGTTCTGGTGAGCGGAACGGCCGTCGTTACTGGGGCAGCATTCGGCGGAATCGGACAGGCTTTCGCCGGGGATGTCCAGGGCTGGCCGAAGGAACCCTTTTCGCAACACGCTTTGGCAGCCGCGATGACCGACTGCATCGGAACCACCAAGGTGCCGGTTACGTCCAAAATTACGCTGCGCGCACCCACCATTGCCCAGAATGGGGGCTCTGTTCCCATTACGGTGTCGGTCGACCATCCGATGACACCTGACGACTATATCCAGACCGTTTATCTTTTTGTGGACCACAACCCGGATCCTCTTGCGGCAGAATTTCACTTCACTCCGGCCAATGGCCAGGCGTACGTTGAGAGCCGCATAAAGATGAAAAAAACCGATCATGTGCGGGTGATCGCCCAGACCAACAAGGGAGTGTTAATGGCGTCAAAACCGAAGGTCGTCAAAGTAACGATCGGCGGTTGTGGTGGTTGAACGTATTCACGTCAGAACGAGAGGCAAGCCATGACATCATCTAGCGGCAGTCCAATAATGCGCGCACCGTCGCACGCCAAGAAGGGCGAAATCATCGAAGTGCGGTCGCTTATCCGCAGCCCGGAGTCAACGGGCTTTCAGAAAAACAAGCAAGGCCGGATCATTCCCGCCCACTTCATTCAGACCGTAACGGTAACCTTTAACGGTAAACCCGTGTCGCACTTTGATCTGGGCACGGCCATCAGCAAAGACCCCTACCTGGCATTTCGGATGAAAGCCGAAAAAAGCGGTTCGCTGAAAATGGTCTGGAAGGACAACAAGGGCGGACGTTGGTCTGCGACGGCCCATATCACGGTCACTTGAGGCATCCACGTGCCGCGGGCGTGGCCTGAAATGGCGTTGCGCCGGGACAGTACTGGTCTGGACGTGGCGGCTGCATTTTTCAACGCTATTCGGGGTAATGATGCACCGATCGGACGGATAGGACGGTCCCGCCGGATATCCGGGATGACCAGCCTTCTTTCCGAAAAGCGGCTTCCGACAGGCTTGAAGTCGGCACGTTCGCTGTTTCAGCAGATATGCTGCTTACCGCTGCCTGCTGGACTTCGGCCAGGTCGTTGCCGCCTGAGCCTGCACTTCTCGACTGTGCACTGACCCGCGATTTCGGCACGGCTTGCGAAACGAGCCACCTGCTACGCCGGCATCGTCATCAAGACATAAAGAGGCAGACTAAGGTGATGCGCTGCGTTTGTATCAGAGTCAGGAGATACGAATGAATTTAACGAGGCGTGATTTCCTACAATTGATCGGGGTGGCCGGTTTGGCCGGATTTTTCTCTCCGGGTGCCATTAGAGCGGGTTGGGGCGCAGACGGTGATCCGTACGAGATTCCGGATTTCGGCAATGTGACGCTGCTGCACATGACTGATTCTCACGCACAGCTTTTACCGGTGTGGTGGAGAGAGCCGGGAGTCAATATTGGCGTCGGTGCCGAATGGAACAAAACGCCTCACATAGTGGGCAAGTGGAAGCTTGACTACTACGGCGTATCGGCGGACAGCCCGGAAGGGTACGCTCTGTCGTGCCTGGACTATGACGCGATGGCCAACAGATACGGGAAAATCGGGGGCTACGCGCACATTGCGAGCCTCGTAAAACGCTATCGCGATCACCTCGGATCGAGGGCCATTCTTCTGGACGGCGGGGACTCCTGGCAGGGATCGGCCACGAGCCTTTGGACCCAAGCAGCCGACATGGTTGGCGCGCAGAATGTGCTTGGCGTCGATTATTTTACCGGGCATTGGGAGTTTACCTACGGCCAGGATCGGGTTGAATACCTGATAAAAAAGAAACTGAAGGCGAACTTCCTGGCGCAAAACGTATTTACCATCCCCTGGGGCGATCCGGTTTTTCAGCCTTACGCGATACACGAGACTGCTGGCAGGAAGGTGGCGATTATCGGTCAGGCCTTCCCGTTTACGCCCATCGCCAACCCTGCTTACATGATTCCAAACTGGGAATTCGGCATCCATACCCGTCATATGCAGAAAATGGTTGACGAGTGCCGCCAAAAGCACAAGGCGGATGTCGTGGTTGTGCTGTCGCATAATGGGGCAAATGTGGACAAAAAGCTTGCCTCTCTGGTTAGCGGAATAGACATCATATTCGGCGGACACACCCATGAAATCATGGGGCCGCGTCCCGTTAAGGTAGGCAAGACACTGGTGATCAATACCAGCACAAATGGAAAGATCCTTGCCCGATTTGATCTCGATGTCGGAAAAGGAAAACTCAAGGGATGGCGCTTCCACTATCTGCCGGTGATCTCCAACATGATCCCGGCGGACCAGGAGATGGAATCCTATATCCACCGGGCACGTGCACCGTACCTCGACAAGCTGTCCGTGCCACTGGCCACCACGGAGAGCCTCCTATATCGGCGCGATAACTTCAATGGAACATTTGATCAGCTTCTGTGCAATGCCTTGATCGACGAGATGGATTGCGAGGCCGCGTTTTCTCCAGGATTCCGGTGGGGCTACTGCAAGCTGCCGGGAGAAACCATTACCATGGAAGACGTGATGGCACAGACCGCCATAACCTACCCGAATGTGACGGTATCGGAATTTACCGGAACGCAGATCAAGAACATCATGGAACAGGTCGGCGATAACATCTTCAATAAGGATCCATATTACGTTCAGGGCGGCGATATGATCCGTGTCGGGAATATCCAGTACACATTCAATCCGGACGAAACAATCTACCACCGCTGCAGTGACATGATGCTGGGCGGCAAACCAATGCTACCGAACAAGAAATACAAGGTCGCAGGATGGGCATCGATGCAACAGGTCGAAGGAAAGCCGGTGTGGGAGGTATTCTCAAACTGGCTGCGCGCACAAAAACACGTGCGCGTTGAAAAAATGGACCTCCCGCGGCTCACCAGCAACATGCGCACTAACCACGGTATCGCATACCCCAAAAAATACCAGCTATGACGCTACGCCGGACCCAGACCGCAGCTGTCTACGGCCGACGCGTTTTGCGCAGTATCACGTGCCGCACGGAAGTTGCGCTGCATGTGATGCATTTTGGTACCCGGGCACGAGGCCGCACCAAAGGAACGGAAATGGGAACGTGATCCGGCGCGATCGCGCCTTCTTTGCGTCAACAACGGCCGTGCACGACTAACATCAGGAGCGGGACAGGGCCAAGACGCCGTGCTCAACAGCACACAGCGGCTTGGGACAATGCTATGATTTGGCTACTGCCCGCCACGCACATTCCCAAACCTCTTTCTCGTGACGATAAAGCGGTTCCTTGATGCGGCCCTCGATCCTGTGATGGATCATGCGGAGCGCCCCGCCAAACAGTGATGATACGGCAACCATCAGGGAAAGCTCCCGGATCTCTCCGCTGGCCATGCCCTCCTTGACCATATTTCTCATCAGCTCGAAGGGCTTGGCCGAACACACAGGCGTCTCGTCAGGAAGAAATTCCTGGAGCTTCGCACCCAGCATAAAAGCAATGGCTTCTGGTTCTTGCTCTGTCAGCTGAAACAATAGCTTGATAACTGCCCGGGAGCGCTCACGCAAGGCAGTGTGACGCACATTGATATCGGCCATTTCCCGGCTCATCCGGTCGATGTATGTGACATACAAGGCCTTTGCAATGCCTTCCTTGTCACCGAAATAATGATATATGGACCCGATGCTGACACCCGACTCCTGCACAATGTCCTGAATTGGGGTGTTAAAGTAGCCTTTGTGCACAAACAGTCTTATTGCGGCATCGAGCACACGCAAACGCGTAGGCCGCGAATCTACAACTTCCTGAATATTCTTTTGTGCTGCTCGCATACGGATCACTCCCCCTTCCGAGAATTACGTCGCCTATCCGCTTTGCAGTGGTCTTAACCGCCGGCCAAAATACTGATTATCATATATAAAATTATATCATGCTTTTTGCACAACGAGAGCACACAACGCAAACACCGACAAGGCTACGGCGAGCACCAAGGGGCCTACGATAGCGTGCGGCTCTTGCCCGCTCAGGACAAGTACGCCACATGCGACCAGGATGGCCATTGCCAGCCAGCCAAGCCGGCTGTTGGCAGCCGACATCTTGACACGGTACGAGCCCGCGCCCAACAAGAGCGTTGCGCCCACGAGGCTGACGATTCCGACAATTGCCCCGACCCAGACAGGGTCGACACCCAAGACAAATTTCCGTGTCGAAAAGCCGCCCAGCACGTTCCAAAGCAGGCCGCTCCCGCTTCCCAAGCTCAGGGATATGACCGCAGCGCCCTTCTTCACGACAGGCCACGCCAGCAGCGCAATGGTTGGGGCGAAAATCGCTCCATTTCTGATAGTTAATGAAAACATCTGCCACCAGGCGAGGTGGTCTGGCCTCACCAACGCATAAGTCACGACCAATATCGCCTGGATCGGCAGACAGACCTGAACGCACAGCTTGGCCCGACTGCCGATTTCGCTGCCAAGAAGCGGATTAATTACGTCAGCTCCCATGCTCGATGCACCCGAAAACATCAGCGGGGCCGACCAGGCCAAGGCTGAAGCCCATACCGCCAGCGCCATGACGGTCGCAACCCCCTTCGGTGTGTAATGCAAGAAGAATTCAGGAAATGCGAGAATTCCCTGCAAGTGTCCATTGGCGGTAGCCGCCTTGACACAAACACCAATGACGGCCGACAACACTGAGAAAATCCCGATCGATACCATGGCCCATCGTAACCCCCTGCATGCGATACGCCGATCAGATGCTGCCATCAGGATCTGGAACTCCGCCTGCGCACTGACGACAGCCAAAAGGTCGGAAAATATCCATACCAGAATCGTCGATACTCCGACTCCGTTCCACTTGATGTACCGGGCAGGAAGCAGGCTGGAGGCCAAACTGATCGGAACCGCATGGATCGAAAATGCCACTCCGACCAACAACCCGACGGTGATCATGATAAAATTTGCAATCTGCACGTACGCCAGCGCCCATATCCCTCCGTACAATATGTACGACAACATGACCGCAACCGTTCCCACCAACGTAATCAGAAGCCGCCACCCCGTGACGGACTGGATGAACGCTGCAGCCGCCAACACGTTCGCCATGGCAAATATCGGAAACGTCAGACTGAAAACCACCCCGGTAATACTGCCGGCAAGCGTACCGAAGCGTTTACCCAGAAGCCCGCTATTGGTTACGTAAGTCAACTTGGAGAATGGCGAATTCAGCAGAACACCGCCGGCAACGGCCATGATACCGACCCCGACTCCAAACCAGATTGCGGAGATTCCGAACAGGTAGGCGCTTTCAACTTCCACGATGAATATCCACGAACACCAAAGCGCGCTGATCATGAAAAAGACTTGCTTGGCGGTGAATTGGCGTCCGCCGGTTATGAAATCCAAATTGGCTGCCTTCCGGCGCCCGAGACGTCCGAGATAAACCAGCAATCCGGTGTAAATTAGAAGTAAAAGAACCATGCCAAAATTTAGCCTATCTTCGTTGAATCGGCGTGTCTGGCGGCACGTCGACAATCATTTCTTAATCTGGCGCCCCCGATGGAGAAGCAACCGGGGCAGTCAGCGTGGTTTCCTTGTTATTATGCTCATTCCGATTTGAACCTATAGAATAGCCACTCACCACCTTTGGTACTAGACCGTACTCGGGCAAGCAACAACGGACTGCTGCTCACATGGACAAATTTTCTGGCTCTGCCGACTTTTATGTAAATTCGTGACGCATCCTCGCCAATTCGAGCCATTCTCAGGTAGAGTTCCAACCGGGCAGGCGGGCATTTTTCAGAAATTAATCTGGATGCTGCAGGAACCCGGGACAGCTTGATGCCTGGGGTCTTTCTGGTCAAATTGCACATCTCCTGAACCGCATCGACTCGGAAGATATGACGCTGGTTGGGGCTGAATGTTGCACGCTTCAACTTAGCGGATCGGCCATCATCCCGGAACCTTTAGGGAATACCAGCTGGATCGCCGCCAGGTGGACGCCTTTTTCCTTTGGTGTCTGTCATGCACCATTAAGCTGGCCGTGCGCAGCGAAATTTTTAAGATAAATTTGGTGCTCGCTTCCAGCAGCGATATCCTCTACTACACCCACCACTGAAAGGTCCGGCATGCTGCAGAGATCGCGATGGGTCCTGGTGCCCCGATGACACTGATTACGGAAATTGCCGCAGAAATTTCACAAGTCACCGGAAGCCGGTTTGACCCGCTCCGCAGGTCCTCCATCCCAGGGGGCTGCATCAACCGGACCGAAATTCTTGAAGGCCGCGGCGAACACTATTTTCTGAAGCTGAACACCCCCGAACACCATGAGATGTTCGCGGCAGAAGCGGCCGGACTTCGCGAGATTGGACGGACTGGCGCAATCCGCGTGCCAGCACCGATATGCTGGGGTGTTGCCGACGGACATTCTTACCTCGTGCTTGAGTATCTGGAGTTGGGCAGGGCCGATGCGCAGACGGCGAAAAAGCTGGGTTACGGTCTGGCGCAGCTGCACCAGATCCACAGCGAATGCTTCGGCTGGCACCGCAACAACACGATCGGAACCACCCCGCAGATCAACACGCCATCGGCACACTGGAGCGACTTCTGGGGCCGGCAGCGCCTGCGTTTCCAGCTGGACCTTGCAGCGCGTAAGGGGTACCGAGGCTCTCTGCAGCGCGATGGCGAGCGCGTACTCGCCGTTCTGCCCGCCCTGCTGGATGGTCATCAGCCGCAACCCTCGCTACTGCACGGAGACCTCTGGGGAGGAAACTACGCGGCCGACAGGAACGGGGAACCAGTCATTTTCGACCCTGCCGTCTATTTTGGTGATCGAGAAACGGATTTAGCAATGACAGAATTGTTCGGTGGGTTTCCTGCGGAATTTCAGGAGTCCTATCGGGAGCGGCTGCCGCTCGACAGCGGCTACCGGATACGCAAGAACCTCTATAATTTATATCACATCCTCAACCATCTTAATTTGTTCGGCGGCGGCTATCAGGCCCAGGCCGAACGCATGCTGGTCTCATTGCTTCAAACGGTAGGCGCCTGAGCGGTTCAATGAACCCTACGGCGTATTCCACCCTTGGATCCCCTCACTTTTAGTTGCTGCGAGAAGTGGCGTCAGGCACCGCGCGCCCCGATCTAAGCGCGGATCAGTACATTCTCGAGCCGGGCAGTCCGGCCTTGCGGACTTTGTCGCTTGCGGAAGGTGGTCATTGGTCTCCTGCCATAGTTGAACTGTGGCAAGAAGCCGAGGTAGATTCGGCGATAACCCGTTGATTGCTAATGGTTCCGGTGCGCAGACTCGAACTGCGGATCTACTGATTACGAAGTGCATCAGGGCACTTTTGGCGTCTGCCCCTTTTCATGAAAGTTCGCCATAACAGTATGATTTTATTGTTGAATATGGTTAGTTTGTGTTAGGCCTGATTAGCCCGTTTTAGCCAAAAACTTGGGCCAAGTGGACCAAAAATTTACGACGTCAGACCGGCACCCAGTCGGAGTTGCGCTCACCCCCGACGCACCCAGCCCACTCTTCCGACAAACTGCGGCGAAGTTCTGCTCCGCTACGCACCGAGCGCTTCTGATCCGCAGATCGGAAGCGCTTCCTCATGCCCTCCGCGGTCCAAAAACCTCGAATTGGCAAGGATCTTGGCCAGTATTCTAGCCTGTTTCGCCATTGCGCTCCGCCACAATTGATAGTGAATGGAACGCAGAGCGTTATGTATGAATACCATCGACACTCCGGGTGGACCACCTAGCCGACGGATCTACACCGTCGCGGAGGCGGCCGCCATTATTGGTATCCACCGGATCACGCTGCCGTGAGCCGCACTTTGCTGACCTTGGCCAGATTGACGTGCCGCTTGGCCTGCCAAAGATCATAGGCGTACTGCATGGCAAGCCAGCTTTCGGGTGAACGTCCGAGCGCCTTCGAAAGGCGCAGCGCCATCTCCGGGCTGATGCCGCTCGTACCCTTCAGGATGCGATTGAGCGTGGACGCCGCCACACCGAGCTTGACTGCGAGCTCCCGGCCGCTGAGTTGGTTAGGCTTGAGATAAACGTCCACAATGAATTCACCGGGATGGGGAGGGTTATGCATAGCCATCAGTGATAGTCCTCATAGCCCAGAACGTAAGCGTTTCCACCCTTGAATTCGAAGGTCAATCGCCAGTTCCCATTGACCCACACGGACCAGCGGCCGCGTTCAGAGCCTTTCAAGGGGTGAAGACGAAATCCCGGGATGTTTATGTCTTCGATCGTGCAGGAAGTATCCAAAGCAGCCAACAGCATGCGAAGGCGCCTAGCATGACCGGGTTGGATTCCCGCCGCACTACCCGACTCAAAGAACTTCCTGAGCCCCTTGTGCCGGAACGATAGAATCATAATCAAATTATAGCATGTTGCGCATCGCGCAACAAAGTCAGGTCAATCGTTCAGGAGTGCCCGAGCAAACCCCCGGGGAAGGAAGGATTCCTTCGTCACCCTGTCGGCACCCCCGGCACTGACAACCATATCGGTGAGGCTGGACAGATGACGGATCTGGCCTCCAGGTTCGCAGATCCGCAGGAGTTCCTGATCATGTCGCGGGAACACCGGATCGGCTTCACGGGTGTTTTGGATCATGGACAACGGCTTCTCGCACCGCAGAGAAGTCTGCATCAGGCGCTTGCAGCGACGCTGGCCCACGACCATCCCCGTGCATACGCCCATGCACGCCAGTTCGCTCAATCAGGTCGAGGTGTACTTCTCGATCGTTCAGCGCAAGGCGCTCACGCCCAACAACTTTCGCTCCCTGGCTGAACTCAAGGATCGCCTGTTGCGCTTCCAGGATCACTACGGTGCCGTTGCTCACCCTTTCCAGTGGAAATTCACTTGCGAGGACTTGAAGACGCTGCTCTCCAAGGTCCAAATGCATGAAAAAATCTTCCCCAAGGCAGCCTGACAAATACGTCACCGAACTTACGGGCTACAGTACTAAGCAACCCGAAACAGCCGGATGCCCGCACACGACACCTCGACCCGCTATGGTCGTGATTGAACTGACCTTCACTAATTATCTAAATTACTTGCTTGTATGAGTATCGCCCCTGGGAATGGACACGGCTTCCTTAACATTCACGGGTCGCAAGATGCCATCGGACTCAGGCGGCTTTGCGCGGTTTTAGATGACCCGAGACTTCAATTGCTTGTGAGTAATTCCTCATCCGGCACCGAAATAATGTCCTTTAAATAGTGTGCCTTTTATGGATTGTCTTGCCGCATTCAGATCTTGACTTATTCTAAACTCCCAGCGTACGGTGCTGTCAGGAAGAGGAGCGGTCGCGGCATAAAGTTAATACAGACCTATAAGGTCGGCCCCGCGATCAGAAACCGGAATACCCGGTCACGGCCGATTTCGATCAAGAAGGCCTCCGGACTCCGATAACAATCAGTTGAAGGATCCGCACGGAGGAGCTCGGCATGCGCACGCAGGCTGGGGTGAGGAGCAGGGTTGTTTTTTGCGTCGTTCGACAGTTCTTCTTTAGTTCATTCCAATCACCTGTTCATCCGTACTCCCCCAGGCGGAATGCGCTGCAGGAAAGTGCGCCCGCGAGCCTCGGGCGCAATACCCAGATGCGGCACAAATCGGATCCCGGCCACCGTGGAGGCATTGCACAAGTGGATGGATCGATACGAGGCATCAATGGATGCGCTGCCAAGGCTGGCGTGCTCGACAGCCGCGGGCGGAGGATTCGCATGAAGGTTCAATTGCTGGTTTCGGATTGGTGTGCGTCCTGTCGTCAGGCGGAGATGGTGTGGCGCGAGGTGTCGGAGGAACGCGACTTCGAGTTCAGCGTGGCGCACCTGGCGCAGCCGGAAGAAAGAGAACTCGTCAACCGGTTACATTTAAAGGCGATCCCGGCTCTTGTGGTCGATGACAAGCTGGTGGCGGTCGGCTTCCTGAATAAGCGACAGGCGCTGGATATTGTTGCGGCGGTGCCGCCCAAGACGGTCTCGCGCATGCGCCACGTCGGGCTCGGCATGTCGTTGAGCGGACGGGGGGCAGTGTATTCTTCCATGCTGTACCTTATCGCTGCAGGCGGCTTTCTGGCGTTCAATGGCTTATTATTCCTGAGTGGCTTCGCGCGCGTTGCGCCTCTGCACCTATTTACCCTCGGTTTCCTGACGTTTCTTGTCTATGCCCTTGCCGAACACATGCTTCCGCGATTCACCAGTAACCCGATCCGCACGGGTGCGATGGTCTGGTGGCAGCTCGGAATGGCGATTGCCGGAGTATTGGCGATGGTCGCCGGATCTGCATCCGGGCTGCGCTGGCTTGCGCTCGCGGGGGCGGCTTCCGCCTTGCTTGCGCTGCTGTTGTTTGTCTTGCGCATATGGCCGGTACTCTGGCCGCAAAGCCGGGAAATGGTTGCAGACAGGCAAAGCGGTATCCGTGCCTGAGACGTCGCGCGCAGCGCCGCTCGTGCCGCCACAGTTCGTGGCCCAACGCCGTGTCGGCAACAAGAATGATGGCAACGATGCCGATACCCTTTACGCGGTGTACCGGAACCCCCGGATTCGACCCGCTCAGGTAAAGACGCTGTATCAACCAGATTCGCGGGCTGCTGGGCGAGCGTGGCGTGATCAGGCGTGCTGGCACAGGCGGGTTCCAAGCCCTGATTAAGCGGATCAACCAGGAAGACCTTCCGGAAGTGACCCCTTCCCTACAGCACCAAGTCGCGCTGATACCCGCACATATCGGGGAAATCGACGCCCACTTGAAGGCCCTTGAGTGCGAGCTCGATAGCGCCTATCAGGGTTCGGTCGTCGCGCAGCAGGTGCACACCATTTTCGGGGTGGGCCTGATCACCGCGACGGCATGTGCCGCCGAGCACGGCGGCGCAGTCGAGCGCTTTCACGACAGTCGCGAGTTTGCCGCCAGCATTGGAATTACACCGAGGGAACACTCCTCTGGAGAGAAGCGCCTCCGGGGCACCATCAGCAAACGTGGTAACGCCTACCTGCGCCAACTGCTGGTGCAGTGTGCCCATATCATCTGGTAACCGTCCGGTCACCGCCCTCTTGACGGAACAACCGGCGCGTTGATCTCGTCCGTGTAGACGTCGTGGGCCTGGGCCGCTACCGAGACCGAAGCGCCGGGCTCGAGGGTATCCTCCACGATGCGCCGCTTCTCGGCGATGGTGCGCAGCCGCCGTGGCCGTCTCGACAGGTCGCGGTCGTGCCGTTTTGCTATTGCCTTGCTGTTCGTGTCCATCTTCTCCCCTCAAGGACACAGTGATCATGTCCGTTATCATTAGGACACGTAGCAGTAACACGACTGGGTGTGGGAGGTCTAGAGTGTAGAGGCCGGACGCTTACTAGCAACTTGCATCGGATGTACGCCTGCCGAGATGCAAAGCGAAACCATGGCCGGCGGGTGACACCACAACGGGCGAAAAAGTCGGGTCCTATAACGTGGCCACGACTAGGTCAGCCGGAACATGAGTGATGGGATAAACAGAAAGACGGATAAGCGGATCGTATCGCTTCGATATTTCCGGCGGATCAATTCGACACACGGCGACGCAAGTACAGGCGGGCATGCTATCGCGCCGATAACTCGCCATAGCTGACAGACATCCATGCCCTCAGAAAAATACCGCGATGGTCCGCAGGCTCTGACGCGCAGTCGCGAATGTCGAGCCTTGCCCCGCTACATCATGCGCGAGTGCAGGACGGTCATGATCCAGAGCGAGCCGCAGACCATGATCCCGACGATCAGCCCCGTGAGGAGGATCGCCTGCACGTTCCAGGTCTGATCGGAGGACCGGTCCAAATGTAGGAAGTAGTGCAGCTGCCCGACGATCTGCGCCACGGCGGCCAGCGCGAGTCCTCCGTATATCCAGTCCGCCGAGATTGCACCGCGGCCATATATCACCAGCGCAAACGGGATGACCGTCAGCACAATCGACACGATAAATCCGACGATATAACCCTTCAGGCTTGCGTGGCTGATGCCCGGGATATGAACCGCTTCGTTGTGCATTACATCACCCCCCGCAAATAGACAATGGTGAACACTCCGATCCATACCACATCCAGAAAGTGCCAGAACATGCTGAGCCGGATCAGGCGCGACTGGTTTTGAGGTGTTAAGCCCTTCTTCATGACCATGAAGATCATCGTGGCCATCCAGACAAGCCCCAGTGTCACATGAGCGCCGTGCGTCCCTACCAGCGTGAAAAACCCGGTCAGAAACCCGCTCCGGTCCGGACCATTGCCGGCAGCCACCATGTGGTAGAACTCGTTGACCTCCATACTGATGAACCCGAGCCCCAGCAAAAAGGTGACCATCAACCAGCCAACCACCCCGCCCTTGTTCATACGGTTCATTGCCAGCACGACGAACCCGTAGGTCACGCTGCTGACGAGCAGGAACATGGTTTCACCGAACAAATAGGGAAGATCGAACAGCTCCTTGCCGGTCGGTCCGCCTGCGTAGCGGTGGCTCATCACCGCGAAGCCCGTGAACACGGTGGCGAACAATATGCAGTCGGTCATGATATACAGCCAGAAGCCGTCTACCGTCCTGGAAATAGCCGCCGCGTGCCCGTGATCTTCGTGCTCTTGAGATGCGGAATGACCTGCGGCGTGTTCCTTTACGGAATAGCCTGCGGCTACGGAAAGGTCTGCGACAGTTTTTGTCGTCATGATTGCTGCGCCTCATGAACGAGAATGACCGGAGTATGAGTATGTTGCAATGCCTGGCCAGACAGCAGCGGATCGGTCTCCTTCAGCTGCTTAAACCGCGCCTCTTCAATCTGCTGCACTTCGGCGGCAGGCACGTAGTAGTCGACGTCGTCGTTCATCGCCCTGACGATCACAGTCACAAGCGTCGCGAGCGCACTCAGCACCACCAGCCACCAGATGTGCCATATAAGCCCGAATCCCAGCACGAAGGACAAGCCTCCGAGAACAAAACCTGCTGGCGTGTTCCTGGGCATATGAATATCGCGGTACTGCTTTGGCTCTTTGTACGCGATCCCCTTCTCCTTCAGGTACATGAACTCGTCGATTTCATGTACCGGATCGATCGTGGCGAAGTTGTAGAAGGGCGCGGGAGAGGCCGTTGCCCACTCAAGGGTACGTCCGTTCTGCCAGTAGTCTCCGGTTACGTCACGGGTCCTTTCGCGGTTACGGACGCTGACAACCAGCTGGACAATCTGGAAAACAATGCCGAGCACCACGACCATCGTGCCGACGAAGGCAATCTCCAGCCAGGGATGCCAGGCAGGGTTCGTGTAATGGTTGAGCCGCCGCGTCATGCCGAGGAAGCCCAGCACATAAAGCGGCGCAAACGCCATCACAAAACCGATTATCCAGGCCCAGAAAGCGCGCCGTCCCCATTTCTCATCCAGGCCGAACCCGAACGCCTTCGGAAACCAGTAGGAGTATCCGGCGAACATGCCGAACAGCGTTCCCGTAATGAGCACATTGTGGAAGTGCGCTACCAAGAACTCGCTGTTGTGCAGGACGAAATCCGCCCCGGGGAGCGCAAGCATGACACCGCTCATGCCACCGAGGGGAAAGAGCACAAGAAAGGCCAGGGTCCACAACATCGGGGTCTCAAAGCGCACCTTCCCACGGTACATCGTGAACAGCCAGTTGAAGATCTTCACGCCGGTCGGAATGGCGATGAGCATGGTAGTGATGCTGAACACGGAATTAACCGCGGAGCTTGCGCCCATGGTGAAGAAGTGGTGCAGCCAGACACTGAAGGAAAGAATGGTGATGACGGCCGTCGCCCACACCATGGTGGTATAACCGAACAGCCGCTTGCCGCAGAGAGTGGCGACCACCTCCGAGTAGACACCGAACGCGGGCAGGATGACGATGTAGACCTCCGGATGCCCCCATATCCAGAAAAGGTTGGCGTAAAGCATCACATCGCCGCCCAGGGTATTGGTGAAAAAGTGCATACCCAGATAGCGGTCAAGCGACAACATCGCCAGCGTCACGGTCAGCGGCGGGAAGGCAAGCATGATCAGGATCGCCGTACACAGGACACTCCAGGTGAAGATCGGCATCTTCATCAGGGTCATTCCGGGAGGCCGCATCCGCAGAATGGTCACGGTGAAATTGATCCCGGTCATAAGGGTACCGATTCCGCTGAGCTGTATGGCCCAGTCCCAGTAGTCCACGCCGGTGCCGGGGCTGTAGTGGATACCGCTCAATGGCGGGTATCCGGTCCAGCCGGCGCGGGAAAAATCTCCAACGCCAAGCGATACCATGATCAGCATCGCGCCCGCAACAGTCAGCCAAAAGCTCAGCGAGTTCATGAACGGGAACGCGACGTCACGCGCGCGGATCTGCAGCGGAACAACCACATTCATCAGACCGACGATGAACGGCATCGCCACGAACAGGATCATGATCGTGCCGTGTGCGCTGAAGATCTGTTGATAGTGGTCCGGCGGCAGGTAGCCATGATCCGGGCCGAACGACATCGCCTGCTGGGTCCGCATCATGATGGCGTCGCTGATACCACGCAGCAGCATGACGAACGCCAGGATGATGTACATGATCCCGATTTTCTTGTGATCGACACTGGTCAACCACTCGCGCCACAGATATCCCCATTTCCCGTAGTAGCTAATAAGGCCCGCGATGATCAGCGCGCCCAGCATGGTAAAGGCTACGGCACCCATGATGATCGGTGCGTGATAGGGGATCGCCGATAGAGTTAGTTTCCCAAACATGACTGTTTCCTCGTCAATGGCTGGAGCGGAATGATCGGAGAGCCAACTGTTCCTGGGCGCTAGTGAGCTTCCGGCCCTGGGTATATTTGGCGATGACGTCCGAGAACAGAGTGTTCGGGCTGACGTCTGAATAATAGGTCACCGGATTAACCAGGCTGGGTTTCTCCAGCTTCCTGTAGGTGGCGAAATCCAGCTGTTTGGGAGAGCGGTGCACCTTGGCGACCCAGGTTGCGAAGCCCTGGGGCTTCATGGCGATGACTTTGAAATGCATTTTGGAGAAGCCGACACCGCTAATCTGGGTGTTAAGTCCGGTGAAGGTTCCCGCTCGGCTCGCCAACAGATTGAGGCGGGTCATCATGCCTGCCATAGCATAGATTTGCGTCCCGAGCCGCGGGATGAAAAACGAGGTCATCACCGTGTCCGACGTGAGATGGATGTTCAGGGGTGTCCCGACCGGTATCACCATCTGGTTGACAGTCGCGAGGTGCTGCTCGGGATAGATGAACAGCCATTTCCAGTTCAAGGCAATGACATCGATTGGCAGGGACTTCACGGCGACGCCGTTTTGCTTTACCACAAGACGCTTGTACGGGTTGAGCTTGTGGGTAGTGATCCACGAGAGCACAGACAGCCCAGCCACGATCAAAATTGGGATCATCCAGACCACGAGCTCGATCTTGTTCGAATGCGCCCAGTTCGGTTTATAGGTTGCGTTGGTATTGCTGGCTCGATAGCGGCGAGCGAACCAGAACGTCATGACGATCACCGGGATCACCGGGATCAGCATCAGCAGAAATGCGATCACGATCAGATGCATTTCGGAGCGGCCGACAGGTCCAGCAGGATCAAGCAAGGGAGAGTTTGTGAGGCTACAGCCGTCCAGGAGCACCAGCGAACCCAAGGCAAGCCACCTTGTGCCCTTGAAAATACGAGTCTTCAGCACAGCACACCCCTTAAATACAAGACATTATGCGTCAGCTGAGGGCAAAAGTTGACCCTAGCACGAGCTTATAGGCGTCTCTACATTGAACGGCGCCGGTTACGATCTGAACGGCAACATCTTATCGTATTGCGTGAAGGCCTACGAGAAACTTAGCGCACTTCTTGACGTCGACGTGCGCGGAAGTGTATGCGAGCTTTAGATTCTTTGTAAGATGAAAATACTTTTGAACGGATCAAAAAAGTTTTTCCGCTAATATACTCAATCTGCGGTTCATACGAGCCGCGACGGGTGCGAATACCCCCGGAATAATCTGCTTGCCGACCGTCACACAGCGCCGAACATCAGTCCCTCTGCACGGGGTTCACATGCGCCGCAGGGGAGCATCAACAATCACCCCGATGATTCCAATGCACTACAAATGAGCATTAATGATGACTGCCGGAGCAATGGGTTACGGCATCTGCACGTAGGCTGCGCTCAATATCGCCATGCGCGTCCGCACTGTTTCGGCCGATGGCGAGCGACAGCGGGCGCGCGCCTGCGGGCAAGCAGCATTCGGGAAGACCACCAGTGACTGGTAGATTTGTGGCGCACGTGTCTGGGATTATTAATGCCGGTGCGCAGACTCGAACTGCGGACCTACTGATTACGAATTCTCAACATATTTACATTTTGATCAATAGGTTAACGTACTTTTTCATCCAAAATGACGTGAAATTGAATCCATGCGAGGTCAATTACTTGGAGGTATCTTGAAGCGTTATTTTGGATGACTCGCGAGCCGGTACCCGCTCAACTCGATGTGCGACGCGCCGATATTGATACGCCCGGCCATCTGCCGTACACTATGCCTTGGTCGATGGTCAAACGGGCTCACCCCATGGCACGCCAAAAACAGGTTTCCCGCGCGCGCGCTGAACGCTTGGAGGCGCGCATATCTCCAGACCAGAAAGCGCTGTTCCAGCGGGCAGCGGCACTGCAGGGCCGAAGCTTGACGGATTTTGTCGTCTCGAGCGTCCAGGAAGCTGCCGCGCGAACAATCGAAGAAATGGAAATTATTCGATTGACCGCCCGGGACAGCCGCGTGTTTGCCGAGGCATTGCTCCATCCACGTGCACCCAACGAAAAACTGCGCGCGGCGGCACGCCGTTATCTGAAAACGATCGGCAGCTGAGTGGCGGAAACCGTCCCGACCGCTTTCCGGATTGAACCGCTCGGAGAACGGCACGACCGAGCGCATTTTTCCTGTGGCG
Organism: Pseudomonadota bacterium; assembly: GCA_021785515.1. Taxonomy (GTDB): domain Bacteria; phylum Pseudomonadota; class Gammaproteobacteria; order Acidiferrobacterales; family UBA6901; genus JAJYCY01. Next base: position 43,960 of record JAJYEX010000001.1, read on the forward strand.
TTGATGCGCTGGACCGCTACCTTCGCGCACAGGCCGGTCAGGACAGTCGCAAGCATATTGCTTCCTGCTTCGTTCTCTTAACCGGCAATGAATCCGTAGCGGGCTACTATACGTTATCGGCCATGGGAATTGCGCTCGTCGATTTGCCGGCGGCGCTGGCAAGGAAGTTACCGCGCTACCCCGTCGTTCCTGCAACCCTGATGGGACGGCTTGCCGTGGATCGTCAACATCAGGGCCATGGCCTCGGGGAACTCCTTCTTTTCGATGCTTTCAGCCGGACACTGCGCAGCGAAATCGCCTCCTATGCCTTCGTGGTTGATGCTAAGGACAATTCGGCGCAAGCATTTTACGAACATTACCGTTTTCTGCAGCTAGCGGGCACTGGACGACGGTTGTTTCTGCCGCTCGCTGAAATTGCGATGCTTTTCAGCAAGTAGTTGCAATCGGCCACATCGACGGGACTCAGCCCTTGAAATACCTGGAGCAGAGAGAACGGCAAAAATGCTGAATTTCTTGCATAGAGATGGTGCCGGTGCGCAGACTCGAACTGCGGACCTACTGATTACGAATGGCTTTTTGCCCCTTTTTCGATCAATGACTTGCAGGTCATTTTTCCGATAATGCGATTCATGATCAATAACTTGTATGACTTGGTATGACTTGGTATGAATACCAATTCAGCCCGGTTTTTTTGATGCCTTTTCCCAAATTTTTCCCAATCGCCGGACAGGCGACCAACTGATTTCTGCTCAGTTGCGTGTGTGATATCCTGTACAACATATCACACAACGCATTGATCACTAAAAGAAAAGTATTGACACTGTTGTGTAGTGTGTTATACTGTGGGACAGGTGTACTGATATCTATCTGGGCCGCGGGACAAAAGAAACCTCTACCCCCAAGTAGAGGGCGAGGCGCATTACCGCACCGCGGGGCTCTCGAAGATAGAGGGAAGTGGGTTTCCAGGAAAAAACCCAACCCCAAAAAAGTCCACCCTGCTCGAAGACCACGGTGCACCGCAGCACTGTGGGAGCGACTGCCTGATCCTTAACCCCTATATGGTCTCCCCCCGCATTGCAAGGCTGCGTGGTTGCGATGACAGGAACAGGTTGCTGCCATATATCCGGCCTCGATGTGGGAGAGCGAGCTCCCGGGCCACGATGTGATGCGCGCGTATCGTCCTTATCAACTTTTCGGTTTCGGGAACCGTTGGGTTAGCCAGGTTTTCAATACGCCGGTCTGACCTGGAGTGTCATCGTGTCACGCTGCCTTTGCAATCCTTGGGTGAGCACCTCCTGCCATCACGTTTTCGTATCGCCGAATGGCTTCAACGCCATCCCCTTCATGCAGCCTGGTAGCGGCCGCCGTTGTGCACAATCGCCCAGCCGATCCGTGCCATCTTATTGGCGAGCGCCACCGTCGCCTTGTTGATGCCGCGGGTTTCCCGCAGGCGGTTGATCCAGCGGCTCAAGGCGTCATCCCTGCCCTTGGCCGCGATCACGACAGAGCGGGCACCATGGATCAGCAGGCTGCGCACGTAGCGGTCGCCACGCTTGGTGATACCCAGCAAGACATTCTTGCCGCCGCTCGAGTGCTGGCGCGGCACCAAGCCGAGTGCCGCGGCCGCATCCCGGCCGCGCCGATACTGATGGCCGTCTCCGACCGCGCTGACGAAAACACTCGCCACGATCGGGCCATAGCCGGGCACCGTCTGCAGCCGCTCCACCCGCTCGTCCTCCCGGGCCGCCGCAGCGAGTTGTGCCGTCAGGGCGTCGATGTGGGCATCGAGCTCCCCCAGCTGGGTTTGGCCCTGGGCGAGGAGCCGGCGAAAGACCTCGTTCAGACCGTTGCCCGCATCTTCCAGCACCCCCGGTATCGCACGGCGTAGCGCACCGATCCCTTGGGGGATCGCAATGCCATATTCACCGAGCAAACCGCGAAGCCGGTTCGCCAACGCAGTGCGCGACTGAATGACCCCTTCCCGCAGCCGCACCAGCGATTGCATGTCCTGGCGTGCTACGGTCTTGATCTCCACAAAACGCATTCCCGGTGAGCGCACCGCTTCACTGATCGCCCGTGCGTCGTTGTAGTCATTCTTCTGCCCGCGCAAATGCGCCTTCACATACTGCGGCGGGATCAGCTTCACCTCGTGCCCGAGTCTGGTCAGCTCCCGCCCGAAATAATGGGCACTCGCACAGGCCTCTAGGCCGATCCGGCAGCGCGGCGCGTTCGCAAAATACTTCAGCACCTGGCTGCGGGACAGCCGTTTCTTCACTCGCTCTTTGCCCTGTGCGTCCATTCCCACTATATGAAACACGTTCTTTGCCAGATCCAATCCCACGGTTGTAATATCCATTTTGGTCTCCTCTCGCTTATCAGCGATGGCATGTAACCACTTCCATCTTGGCGCATTCGACGCCGGTTAAAAAGCGGGGGGAGACCATCACTGCGTGCGCTGGCCCAAGACGGACACGATTCTGTTTGATGGCGGACAGCATTCTGGAACCATGACGGACACCGTTCTGGCGGGATGGCGGACAGTTTGTTCCGCCTGTCAGAACCCTGTCCGCCATGCCCAGCGCCCCCATGACCGGATAAGCCCGGACGGTCTCTCGGTAGCCCCTCGACGCAAGCCTTAATCCTGTCACCCTGACGCCTTTTTCGGACTCACCGAAGAGGAGGAAGGCTGTGGCACAACCGAGGCTTGCCATGCGACACATCAAAACCATCCTGCGTCTGCACTATCTCGGCGGCATCGGTAGCCGCCGCGCCATCGCCCGCGCCGTGGGCGTCGGCAAGACGGCGGTCGCCGACTGCCTGAAACGCGCGCGGGCCGCCGGCTTGACCTCCTGGACCGCGATCGAATCGCTCGATGAGGCGGCTCTCGAAGGAAGGCTCTACCCGAATGAGCCCCACTCGGCGCGGCGCGCACCGCGAGCGCTGCCCGACTTCGTCCGCATCCGCGAGGAGCTCACGCGGCGCGATCATCACGTGACACTCATGCTGCTGTGGACGGAGTACAAGGCTGAACACCCGCAGGGCTATCAGTACGCGCAGTTCACCGAGCTCTACCGCCGATTCGAGAAGAATCTCTCGGTCGTGATGCGTCAACACCACCGGGGTGGGGAGAAATGCTTCGTCGACTTCTGCGACGGGATCCCTCTCACCGATCCCCTGACCGGAGAAAGAATCCCGACGGAGCTCTTCGTCGGCGCCTTGGGGGCGAGCTCCTACACGTTTGCCTGGGCGACCCTGGGGCAGACGATGCCGGAATGGCTTGATGCCCACGTGCGGATGTACACGGCTTTCGACGGAGTCAGCGCCATCACCGTGCCCGACAATCTGCGCGCAGGCATCAAGCACCCCGACCGCTATGAGGCAGAAGCCACCGAGAGTTACCAGGAGCTCGCCCGCCATTACGGCACCTGCATCATTCCGGCACGTGTCAGGAAACCCCGCGACAAGGCGAAAGCCGAAGCGGCGGTCTTGGTCGCCCAGCGCTGGATCCTGGCGGCACTGCGCCATCGGACGTTTTACCACCTGAACGAGCTCAACGCGGCGATCGGCGATCTCACGGTGAAGCTGAATGCGCGCGTTGCGTATTCCGGCCCAATTCTGCCACTGATTCCGGAGCAAAGCTGCCACCCGTTCCGGGGTAATCCTGCCACTGATTCCGGCCCAATCCTGCCACCCCAGTAAAGGGGGGGTTGGTCCCGGCCTACCGACGCGGTTTAACCAGCCGTTATCGTGCTTCTCTTGATCCAAACAACGGAAAAGGGAGTGGCAGCGATGGCGGCAGCGAGGTTACCCATGCGTCAGATACGCGAAGTCCTACGCCTGAAGTGGGCGTGCGGGTTCACCAATCGCCAAACGGCGCAAAGCCTGAACATTTCGCGTCCGGCGGTAGCCGAGTACGTGAAGCGCGCCGAAGCCGCGGGGATCACCTGGCCGCTGCCGGCGACACTCGATGATGCAGCCCTTGAATCGAAACTGTTCCCGCCGCTCATCGTGGTTAAGTACCCCCGTCCATGGCCCGATTATGCGCTCATCCACCGCGAGCTCGCCCGCAAGGGCGTGACACTCACGTTGTTGTGGGAAGAATACAAGGCTATCTATCCCGAGGGGCTTCAGTACAGCCAGTTCTGCGAGCATTACCGCCGCTATGCGCGCACGCTCGATCTGTCCATGCGCCAGGTGCACCGCGGCGGCGAAAAATGCTTCATCGACTATTGCGGCCAGACCGTGCCCATCTGTGATCGCACCACGGGCGAGGTGCGCCAGGCGCAGATCTTCATCGCCGTGCTGGGTGCTTCCAACTACACCTACTGCGAGGCCACGTGGACGCAGCGCCTGCCCGACTGGATCGGCTCCCATGTGCGAGCCCTCCAATACTTCCAGGCCGTGCCCGAGCTCCTCATCCCGGACAATTTACGCTCGGGCGTCACACACGCGCACCGTTACGAGCCCATCGTGAATGAGACCTACGCCGAGATGGCCGCGCACTACGGTAGCGCGATCCTGCCCGCGCGCGTTCGCCGTCCCCGCGACAAGGCCAAGGTGGAGGTCGCCGTGCAGATCGTGGAGCGCTGGATTCTCGCGCGATTGCGCCATGAGACCTTCTTCTCGCTCGGCGAACTCAACCGGGCGATCGCGGCTCTCCTTGCGCGGCTGAACGCGCGTGCCTTCCGCAAGCTTGCGGGCAGCCGGCAAGAACTGTTCGAAACTCTCGATCGCCCCATGATGAAGCCGCTGCCAGCGGCCCCGTACGTGTTCGGCGAATGGAAACGCGCGCGCGTGCACATCGACTACCACATCGAGGTCGATCGCCACTACTACTCCGTACCGTATCAATGGGTGGGCCGGCAGCTCGAGGTGCGCCTTACCGCGAATACCGTAGAAGCGTTCCATCGCGGCAAACGCATCGCCTCGCATGTGCGCACTCACCTGCGGGGTGCTCACACGACAGTACCTGAACACATGCCGCGCACGCACCGCGAATACGCGGAATGGACGCCAAGGCGCCTCATTGAGTGGGCCGAGAAGACGGGGCCCGCCACGGCACGCCTGATCGAGACCATCATGGCCGCCCGGGCCCATCCGCAACAAGGCTTTCGCTCGGCCCTCGGCGTCATGCGGCTTGGAAAAAGCTACGGGCGTGAGCGTCTGGAAGCCGCCTGCACGCGTTCGCTCGCGCTCGGAGTCAGAAGCTACCGCTCGCTCGAATCGATTCTGCGCCAAGGGCTTGATCGATCGCCACTGCCGGAGCGCGCCGATACGCCGGCCCCGATCGCGCACGAGAACGTGCGCGGGCCGGATTACTACCAGTAACTTCAACTCAACCTCCAAGGAGGCATCCGACGATGTTGCATCACCCGACGATAGAAAAACTGAACGCGCTGCGCCTCACCGGCATGGCGCAAGCACTCGCGCGCCAGAGTGAATCTGCCGACATCGCGCAGCTCACCTTCGAGGAGCGCCTAGGACTGCTGCTCGATCAGGAGGCCACCTGGCGCGATGGCAAGCGTCTCACTGCTCGATTGCGCCTGGCGGCACTGCGCCAAAACGCCTGCCTCGAAGACATCGACTACCGCACAGCGCGCGGACTGGAGAGGTCGGTGATGACGAAACTTGCCACCGGTGACTGGTTGCGCCAGCGGCTGAACTGCCTCATCACGGGACCGGCCGGTGTCGGCAAAAGCTTCATCGCCTGCGCGCTCGCGCACCAGGCCTGTCGCGAGGGGTTCAGTGTGCGTTACCTGCGCCTGCCGCGGCTGCTGAACGATCTTACTGTTGCCCGTGGCGATGGACGCTACCGCAAGCTGCTCGCGAGCCTTGCCCGCACTGACGTCATCGTGCTCGATGACTTCGGGCTCGCCGCCCTGAATGAGGACAACCGCCGCGATCTGCTGGAAATCCTTGAAGATCGCTACCAGCGCCACTCCACCATCGTCACCAGCCAGTTCCCGATCGAACGCTGGCATGACCTGATCAATGATCCCACATTGGCCGATGCCATCCTCGACCGGCTTGTCCATCACGCCCACCGCCTTGCGCTGAAGGGGGAATCTATGCGAAAACGTAAATCGCAACCGGAGACGGACAACACTTAAACCAACAGCCGCGTCGCTGCGCTCCGATTAAGTGGCAACGTTGCCCCGGAATGCGTGGCAGCCTTCAGACCGGAATCGGTGGCAGGAATCGCCGGAATACGCACGCGTGATGCGTCACCTCAAGGCTTCGCGAAGAGAACTCTACGAGCGGCTCGATAAGCCGGCGCTGAAACCGCTGCCGGCTGAGCCTTACGAATATGCGCGCTGGAAGCGGGTCACGCTCAACATCGACTACCACGTGCAGTTCGAGGATCACTACTACAGCGCCCCGTATACGCTCGTCAAAGAGACGCTCTGGGTGCGCGCCACCGCGCAGACCGTGGAGCTTTACCACAAAGGCAAGCGGGTGGCCTCGCATCCGCGAAGTGCCGTGAAGTTTGCCTATAGCACGGTTCCCGAACACCGCCCGGCCGCCCACCGGGCGTATCTCGACTGGACGCCCTCGCGGCTCATTGAGTGGGGTAAATCGATCGGACCCGCCACCGCATCCCTCATCGAATACGTCATCAGCCACAAGCCCCATCCCGAGCAGGGCTACCGCTCTGCGCTGGGGATTCTGCGGCTGGCAAAGCAGTTCGGGCGAGAACGTTTGGAGCGCGCCTCGGCCAAGGCGTTTGCGATCCAGTCGCCTTGCTACAAGACGGTGAAGACGATGCTCAGCCGCAACATGGAAGACTCCCCCATCGCACCGCGCAATGAGGACACCCAGCGGCTTGGGGCCGACAACGTGCGCGGGCGCGGGTACTACCACTGACGCCGCTTGCGACCCAAGGAGAACGCCGATGACCTGACCCGAAGATCCGCACCCCGCGGCTCACCGAGTGAGTTGTTACACGCTTTTTACTTAACCAGAGGAATCACCACATGTTGAACGAACCCACCCACGAGAAACTGATCACGATGAAGCTCTTCGGGCTCGCCCAGGGCTTCAAGGAGCGATTGAGCCGCGTCGACCACCAGAGCTTGAGCGCGAGCGAGCTCATCGGGTTGCTCGTCGATGATGAATACCTCTACCGCGAGAACAAGCGGCTCACCGCTTTGCTCAAAACGGCGAAGTTCAAAGACCACCGCGCCTGCATCGAGGGCATCGACTACGCAGCCGGGCGCGGGATCATGAAGACCCGCATCCTCGAGCTCGCGCACAACCGCTGGGTGAGCGAGCACCAGTCGATCCTCATCACGGGGCCGGCTGGCGCCGGAAAGAGCTTCCTCGCCCAGGCGCTTGGGGTTAACGCCTGCCGTGCCGGATTCAGCACGCACTACGTGCGTCTGCCCGCGCTTCTTCAGCAGTTCGTGCAGGCGCGCGCCCAGGGGACGTATGCGCAGCTGCTGAAGCGCCTCGGCCGCTTCTCGGTCCTGCTCATCGATGATCTCGGATTGAGCAGTCTCACCGAGGGGGAGAGCCAGGACCTGATCGAAACCCTCGAGGAGCGCTACGGCACGGGTTCGACCATGGTGACGTCACAGCTGCCCGTGGCCGACTGGCATGAGTACCTCGGGGGCGGGCGAATCGCTGATGCCATCCTCGACCGGTTGATCCACAATGCGCACCGCATCGAGCTTGCTACCCGCGAATCGATGCGCAAATCTGCCTCCGCCTTGCCCCAAGGCGGACAGTCTGATAAATAACTGACCTGCTTGCGTCGCGATGCTCCGAGGGTGTCCGTCATCATCAGATCGGGTGTCCGGCTTGGATGGAATGCGCACAGTCTCGAAGCGGTGCTCGAAGCGGATCGCGGGCGCCGGCCGCAATGCCCGCACTGCCTCCTTCACGGTGCTGTAGCCGCCGGTGAACCCGAGCGGCTTGATCTCGCGCAACAACCGCGCTGCCGTGAGGCCCGGGAAAGCGCGCAGCCGATCGCGCAGGAACTCAAGATACGCATCGACGCGCTGCGGGCGTGGCGCGCGTGGGCCGTAGGCCGGCGGTTCGAGGCCGCGGGCAATGTACTTGCGCACTGTCTTGCGATCCAAGTCGAGCCGGCGGGCGATCGCCGAAACCGACAAACCCTGCCGATGCAACTCCAGAATCATGAACAGTCTCCCCGTGGTGAGCACACCGCCTCCTCTTGCGTCCGCCTGTGGACGCCTGCAGGTATGGTGCTCGAACTTAAAGGCTGAGGAAAATTACTCTGCCACTTCCGGGGAGTATTGCACTGGCGTCTACAACCTACCGGCGCTCCGATCGGTGCACCGAGTGCCACTTCAATCTGAGTGGCTACCGCATCGAGCGGGCAAGGAAAGAAAACACCCGCCGGCTGACCCACCTGATCCTCTTCTGTGGGGTTCCGGGACTCACCCTCCTCTTCGCAGGGACGACGTTCTTTGCCGGTCAGGACCTGCTCTATTTCCTCTGGCCCGGGGGCGGTCTGCTGGGGGCCGCCGCCTTGGCGGCACTGCGCCTGGCGCAGGTTTGATTCGCCGGCCTGAGATCATTCCGGCTTGATCGACGACCCGACGCCGGATCCGCACGAAGCCGGCGTATGGCTCAAGCCATCGGTCAAGGCCATTCCCACTCAAAAAAGAACGGACCCTGAAGGCAGGGAGTGGTGTCCGTTGACGGGCACGGAGGAAACGCCATGCAGGCATTCGGGATTGATGAGTGGTGCAGCCGGCTTCGGATCTGCCGCCGCCAGGCGGAACTGATGCTGTCACGCGGGGAGCTGCCGGCACCGATCCGCATCGGCCGGCTGCGCCGCTGGACGGGCGAGCAGATCGATGCGTGGCTTACGCGGCGCACGGAAGAGGCCGGGCACGGAGCGGTCGCGCCCGGCCCCGGCCGTCCGCGGGGTAGCGCGCGATGAGGCATCGCTTCGTCCATCCGGACGCGCTGCCGGGTGGCTGGGAGCGGATCGAGGGGATCATGCATATGCCGGACACGGAGGAGACCGAACCCGGTTACCTCCGGCGCGAACTGCCGCGCGGCGTGCCGGGGCGGATCGGGCAACTCCTCGACGCCGCCCGCGGCGGGGCGTCCATCCCTGAGATCGCGCAGCGCCTCGGGGTGACCCCCCCGCCGCGTGCGCCAGCTGATCAATGACCCGGTCGCGATCCGAAGTGCGGCGGGGATCGCGGCCGTACAGGGCGATCTCTTCGCGGGGGTCGGCCGGTGACTGGAATCATTCGCGCGCCGCGCCCGGAGCGCCAGTACACCCAGATCCGCAATGAGGTGGCACGGGATGACCGGCTGTCCTATCGAGCCCGGGGGGTGCTGGTGCGCCTCCTGTCCAATGCCGACGGATTTCAGATGACCGCCGCCAACCTCGCTTGCGAGGGGCGGGAGGGACGGGGCGCCATCCTGACGGCCCTGCGGGAGCTGCGGGAAGCGGGCTATATCCGGACCACCAAGAGCCAGGATCAACAGGGCCGCTGGTCGACCGAAACGTACGTCTATGACACCCCCCAGCCGACCGGAGTCCAAAAACCGGACTCCGGTTCACCGGACTCCGGTTCACCGGATGTCGGTTTCTTCGACGCTAAATACAGAACACCAATAGAACACCCATTAGAAACAGAGCGCGCTACCGCGCGCTCTGCTAAGGCCGCCTCGGTTGAAAGGAAACCATCGAAACGCGCCGACCCAGAGGCGGTTGTCCCCGGTCCCCTGCCTGACGACTGGGTCCTGCCCCGAGATTGGGAAGCCTGGGCGAACAAAGCCCGCCCGGAGCTCGCAGGCGAGCTCAAGCGCATCGCAAGTGCGCTCCAAGCGGTGGGGACGGCCCGCAGCCCGCCCCGATCGTGGGAGGCGGAGTGGCGGTTATGGATCGCGCGCGAGCGGTCGGCTTCTCAACCATCCAGGAACGGAGGGACGAACCATGCAGCACATCGGTCAGCACATCAACGAAGGCCCAGCCTCGCGGAACGCGCGAGCGCCGCACGGCGCGAATTCGAGCGCGCTCGATTCGAGGAGGATCGTGCATCTGTGGGAGCGGATGATCCACCTGTACGGACATAAGTTTTCCGCGGTGTTCGGCGAGCGCGCGACGCGCCCGGACGGGTCGTTGACGGATGTGGCGCAAACCTGGGCCGGCGGATTGCGCGCAATCACCGGCGCGCAACTGGCGGCGGGTCTTCGAACCTGCATCGAATCGGGCGATGCGTGGCCCCCCAGCCTGCCGGCGTTTCGGGCGATGTGCAGGGCGGAACGCATGCCGCGCTGTCACCAGGAGGCCGGCGCTCGCCCGGAGCTTGCCTATATGGCTCTGCCCCGGCCGGCGTTGACACCGGAGAAGCGGAAGGAATACCTGCGCAATATGCGTGCTGCACTGAAATCGCCCACCCGCAAAGATGAAGGATGAAAAAAGGGCTGTCCGGATTTGAGTGTGCTTCCATCTTCATTTCACAACGTGGCCTGATGCCGGGTTCCCATATCAACGTTTTGGATAAATTGCTGGTCAATGGCCGTTCAGGCCAGGTATCAATTTATCGTGGTGATCACTACGGATACGGAAGGCAGGATGTCAGCGAGGCCGTGTGAAAACACCGCACTGAATCGTTGCGATACGAAGGCCGCGGTTCAAATCAGGGCTATATTTTGCAGGGCCGAATCTGCTTAATCGATTTGGAGTGTTAATGGAATGGTCGCCCCCTCCCTACACGGCATCTGATGTGCCAGAGTGAAGCCGTAGCGGTTTCACTCAACGAGAGAGGAGGGCATCGGCGGTAGCTGCTTAAGTGATGATAGGGTCAAAATGGTTCCTCAGGACGTCCGCACAGCTACTAGTTTCCCAGTTAAATGGAACCAGCGGGTTGGTAATTAAATGAGGCTGAATTCTGTGGAACCATCCTTGCCAAGGTAGGACCAGCACCCCAACGACTTTGGACAATGGTGTGCCGTCTCTATTCATCAAAAGTCTTATATAATCAGAAAGATATTCCCCTGATGGAATATCACGTGCATGAATGACTACCAGTCCTGGCGCAGCCTCATTTTGCAGTTGTTCGGCTGCTGGGGTCAATGCATTGCTTAGCATTCTCTTGAACAATTGTGGGTCAAGCGTGTTTGAGAAGCTGACTGACGATCCTTCCTTGATCTCGGAGGACCAGAAAATTCCTTGACCCAATCCAACGACTGCGATCAGCGCTGGCCACACATCCCTTTGTCGAGCAATTTCTATCTGCTCCAGCAGAAATTTCGTGATTTTTCTCGCCGCCGCTCGTGAGTCCTCTTCACTTGACCGCGCTCGGATCAGGTGTTCCGACACCTCTGGTACGATATTAAATTTAACCAGAAGCCCTGCGCTGCTTGCAGCGTTCATTATGTCATGTGACAATGCATCATAAGCCGCATCCAGCCACGCAGTAACCCTGCCAACCTCCAATCGCTTGCATTCGATCGCGATCTGTTCAGAACCCTTTGCCACGCGGATATCTGGCATCTTTCCCTTAGAAGGTTTTGGGATGGGAAACTCCACCCGGAATCCCTCGCCCAAGAAGCAGTCCGCGATATCGAGTTCCATGGCCGACGACTCACTGCGCTCACCGCTGCGTAGTCCATTTATGACAATATGGCTTCCAGGTATCCCCTGTATCCGTCGTAGCCGCGCGGAAAGCCTAAGCATGAACTCGCGGCTGGTATATGCTCGGTAAAAAATAGATCGGATAAACACATTGTCGAAATAATTGCCGCTATAAGACCGACACCATTCTGCGGTAAAGACCGTTTTCAGGTAGTCAAATGCTTGCGTCACCTCTTCAATAGAACGCGGTGTGACCTCGACCCAATTATCTTCAAGCCACCACGGGTCTGCCCACCATTCTCCGGTTTTTCGGAGGTCCTCTTCGCTTATGGCCATTCCGCTAGTGAGACTCGCCTTCCAACGTATAGTGGATAGCTGATCATTTCCTCTTTTCTGACGATTGCAAAGCAATTCCTCGCATTCGTTGCTGTGATCTCGTCCCAAAAAAACTGTTCGATTACGTCAAAGCAGCTTCGATGGCCGTTACGTCGAGGCCTTCCTCGAAAAAATTCTCGCGTTTCCGAATTCCTCGTCCAAAGAACCGCTGATAATTGTGGTAGGTGTCGGTATTATTGTGTCCTTTAGTTACAACCACAAAATCAGGCTCCTTATTTCGAGACACTTGAATGCGTTTCAGGAGGTGCTTGAATTCATAATCTGCAGCGGGCAGCGAATAGCCTATAAACACCCATTTACGCGCATTCCGAAGGATATCTTCGGCTGTTAGCCATGAACGTTGAAACATAGGGAAATCGAGCGCTTTAAGATAGCTGAATGTGGCCATTCGCGTCGTAAGGCGGACTCCTGTGCACTCTGGGCATTCCCAGTATGGGGCGTTATTACTTGGGTTATTTTCGTCGTAGAGTTGCTTGGCAATCTTTGGGGAGTCCTTCGAATCGAACCAATATAGTTGACGACAGTTATCGCAATAGAGCCAGTTCGTCGAGCCATGCATCTTGACGATTCTTAGCGAGCCCAGATCGGTCTTTTTTTTCTCTCGCTTAATTGCTCCCACCTTTTTCGGGAAGGAAGCGGGCAGTGCAGCGCATCCGTAGTTGAAGGAACTAATCCGTTTAACTCGCTGGATCATCTGTTCAATAACCGTGTCCCAGTTCATGCATATGAATGCCGTGCTATTCGAGTCAACTTTTTTGAAGAATTCGGAAAGGCCTTGAAACTCACGCGACGTCTGATTTGTTACATTATTGAACCGCTCATCTAACATCCAGATGATCCGTGCGATGAGGGCGCGCCGAAGTTTCCGCAATTCCTTGGGCGGGTATTTCGAACCTAGATGGTGTCCCGCATTGGCCGACAGGTCAATCGATGTAAATATGTCCTCAAGATCAGGCCAAAACGCCGATTTCGCGTCGACATTGTGATCGAACGCGTCATGCACGAACAGCGACAGATCTTGGACAAGCGCCTGATTCTTGTGACCATCTTGGTGCCGCGGTTCGAGAAGTGCCTCCGTAAAGTCACTCTGAAGCGGGAGACCAGCGTGACGAGAAAAGCCCGCGCCAACGATAATTGCGTTGTGAATCCCTTTTGAGTTCACCGGAGCTTCCTTATCTGTCGTTGTTTGTATCAGTTCCAAATTTTCTGAGTTCTAGTTAGGTGCTTGCTTGCTGCATAAAGCTTAGCGCTGATGGGTCTCGGTAGCCACCAACAATGCATTAACCTCACTACGCCACTGATACCAAAAATTGGTCAGGCCAGTGGGTCAACGGCTTCAGTCTATCGGTATTGGACGCCAATGTTCAGCTGCCCGATGTTGACACCGGCGGCAACTAGCCAAATTGCGGACGTAGGGCCCGACGTATTTCGGGGTCGTTTTGGCCGACATCCCTCCGACGGCGCGTCCAACCGTCGCTTTCTCCGCCTTGTGGAACGCTTTCCGTCAGGCCGACGATTAGCCTCGATGCGGGTCGACATGCGCGATCCGTGCATGCGGTGTTCCTCTAGTCCGGAGTTGCGCCGCAGACCTCGATCGTCCGCAGCACCGGGCCAGCGACACCCTGGATGACGATCTGGACATGCCCACACTCCCCGGCGCCGGTGCGCACGGTGTGCCATCCCCAGGGCAGGACTTTGCCATCGAGATACTGCGCTTCGATGCCCACGCCTGCACCGAGCAGCAGGGCGAACGCCAGAGACCCCGCGACCACGGACCACGATCGCGCCATCTTCCCCGCCAGGCCCACCCGGATCTGATCCCGGGCAGCGTGGGCCGCCGCCGTCTGCATTTCCCGGATCAATTCCTCACGGCGCGCGCTCGCAGCGGTGCCGAGCTGTTCGGTTGCCTGGGCGATAGCCGCAGCCGCCTGCTTCGCCGCCCTGTCGATGCTCGCTGTGCCGGTGGCGGCGATGAGATCGGTGATTCCCTTTCCCGCGTGCTCGACGACGCCCTTCAGATCGGCTGCGGCTTTCGTGGACCCGCGGTAGATCGCCTCCGGCAGTCCGGCGAGTTCCTGTCTGGTTGCCGTCGCCGCCTCGCCCGCCGCGGCGGCGGCTGCCCAGGCATTGATGAAGGCCTTGACCAGGAGCCAGGCCGTGTCGTGATCCGCCCGGATCCCCATGGCGGCGGCGTTCTCAATCAGCGCCTCCCGCCATTCCGGCGGAAGGCCCCGAAGGGCCTCCTGCTTAGGGGAGGTCTGATCTGGCGTTGCTTTATCCATGGGTTTTTTACTCCTGGTGTGATGCCGGGTAGAGGGTGGCCACGCACTGATGCGCCGCGGGGAGCCACTGACGTCCGAAGAAGAGCCGTTCACCGAAGGTGAGCGCCGATTCGGGCTTCGCCAGATCCGAGAACGTCCCCGGCAGGCTCAGTACCTTGTCGACCAGGGACTCCGGACGCAGTGCCGGCATCGCGGCTTCCAGTCCGCCCGCCGACAGGAATGCCGCGCGTGCCCCGTTGCGCACGAAGTCAAACCGCTCGCTTTCCGGTTGCAGGAACAGCGGATAGACGATGCAGCGCCGTTCGGGGGCAACGGCCCCCAGGAGCCCCTCGCGCAGCGACCGGATCGCCGATTCGCTGGAGGTCCGCTGGTGTCCCAGGGAGTAGTAGACGTAGCTGCCATGTCCCAGGGACTGCCCGGCTTCGATAAGGAGCCCCGCCATCGTGTCCAGCGTGTCGCCTGCGGCAGCCGGCAGGTTCACCACGATCTCGGTGTCCGACCCGAGTCCCTCCAGGGCTTCGGCGAACTTGATCACCGCCGCCTCCGCGGCACCGGCGCGGTTGAGGTTGACGGCCCGAAGCGCGATGCCCGGGACCTCCTTGAACCGTTGCGCGATGTCCGGTTGCCCCAGGTCGCCTTCGATGATCGCCACCGGCAGTCCGGATGCGATCAGATAATCCGCAAGCACTGCGCTCGTCAGGCTCTTGCCGGTGCCACCTTTGCAGCCACTGCTGTAGAAAATAGACACAGGTTCACTCTCCGTAGGGTTGAGGGGGTTAGTCGATGACTTTCACGCCGCTCGCCGCCAGAGCGGCCGCGTTCTGCTCGGGGGTCTTCGGTGCCGCTCCCGGCGGCGGGCGTTGCAGCCGCTCGCGGGTCAGATCCGCCGCCGACGGTCGCGGTGCGGGAACGCCCCGGGCCGGTGGCGCGGTCAGTTGTCCCGACGCGATACGCTGGGTGACGCGCCGGTACGCTTCGGCGAGCGGTTTGGCTTTCTGGGCGTCGAGGTCCATGGCCTGCGCAATGTCCGCCCACGACCACCCGTGCCGCCGGGCGGAGGTGATCTGCGCGTACTCGCGCAGTACCAATATTCCGAGTCCTCGGGAACCCGGTGGGTAGTTGCTGGCGAGGTCTGCGAGCCTGGTTTTGTCTGTCATGGGTACCTCCTTGAAAGTGATGTTCCTATAAGTGGTGTGCCGCGGAAATTCACGGGCGTTCGTCTTTCATAGGCCAGAAACCTCACGCGGCGTGAAGCATCACGGGGTGATGCGGAAATTCCTCAAACGCTGCGCCCAAACCGCGCCGAGGCACGGCTTTGCCTCACGGGCGATGCGTCTAAGCGGTGTTGAAAGCGTGCTGATTCGTGGGTTTCGTGCGGGGATTCTGATTTTGATGTGGCGGAGACGGGTCAAAATCGAGGGGTTCCACGGAGTCAAGGCGGAAGTAGACGGTCACTCTGCGAGTGACCTGTACACACAATCGCACCGAATGGTGCTGGGCGAGGCGGCAGTCGATCACTCAGATACCGACAACCCGCACACGCATATCTTGCTTCGCGGCCGTGCTGCCAATGGTCAGAACACGGTGGTCGCGCCAAACTATTGGCCGACGAGCTCAATGACCGGGGCTATCTGGTGGTAGATGGCATCTATGGGCGCGCGCACTACGTCCGCCTGCCGGTCGGCGCCGACCTGATGGCACTGCCGGTGGGTGGCATCGTGGAAGTGAATTCTGCCGGACGGGAACGTTTGGTGGATCGCAACGTCGCGGGCCTCGTGCGTGACGGTCTTTACCGTAGCGTTGACCATCTTGCGCAGCTTCGATAAGCAGGAGCCTGCGGACTCACAAACCGCAGTCAATACCCATGTGCGCAGACGCGAAGCACTATGTCGCACCGGAGCCGTGGAGCAAATAAGCGATGGCGTTTGGCGCTTACCGCCTGATATCTTGTCGCGCGCTCAAGCGCACGATACGCAACGAGCCGCAGGTGTTGCCATCGAATTGCGCTCGCAACTTCCTATTAACAGCAAGTGCGCGCCCAGGGCGCGACATGGCTGGACCATCAATTGGTGGGTAATAGCGGGAATCTTTCGGCGCAGGGTTTCGGCGCGCAGGTGCGGGATGCGTTGCAGGATCGGGTGGATTTTCTCGTCGAGCAGGGCTTGGCCGAGCGGCGCGGACAGCGTGTGGTTTTAGCGCGCAATCTGTTATCCACCTTGCGCGACCGGGAACTGGCTGCGGCGGGCAAATCGCTTCAGGACGCAACCGGGCTCAACTTTCGCCCACTGCTTGATGGGGCACGCGTCAACGGTCTTTACCGCCGTTCTCTCCAACTCGTCAGTGGCCGCTTCGCGATGCTGGATGATGGCACGGGTTTCAGCCTGGTGCCGTGGAAACCGGTGATCGAACAGCGGCTGGGACAGACCATGACTGCTGTTGTCCGAGGTGCATCGGTCATCTGGGATATGGGACGGCGGCATCTTGGCCGATAGGCGTAGGGCTATTTTTAAAATGGTGGCCACACCGTTGCCAGCAAAGCATGTGCGCAGCTAACAGTCGGAGCTTCAATATTGGTGGTGGGGTGGAACCCTGCGCCAAATCTATGTAACTCAGCGCCTTAGAACCGCTGCGAACTACTGCGGAATGGTGCGGATTCCAGCCCTTTATGCGCTCAATCCAACCAGTTCTTCGGGGCCGGGGTCAGCAGTCAAGTGAATCAGACAGGACGCCAGTTCGATTCTCATTTGCGGAATTGAACCCGCGTCCGCAATTGATCAAAGCAGCCGCACCGGGCGTGCAATCTTAGGTCTTCGAGCTTGGCTGGCAGTCTGGAGGTTGGCCGACTTGGAGAGGATTCGCAGCATCGCCTGGTTGTGGTGGTAGTCCCGGAAGGCATCCGCGACTGCCTTGTCGACGAATGTGGGCGTCGTCTGCCCATCAGCCGGAGCGGACACGATTCCGTCTGGGATGTCACCTGACCAGCCCTGGCCGCCCGAAAGCCACTGACGATGTGTGAGAAGTTAGGCCAAGCGTGATCCAGATGGGCGTCGTCGATGCTGATCATCACGCCAGTAAGTTCGCACGCAACCAGCCCGTGAGCGTCCCCGTACTCTGCGAAGGCCTGCTTCTTCGCCAGCACGAGATCGAGTGCGACAGCCTCCCGGCATGCACCGTAGAATTCCTTTGACCGGTCCCCTGGGATGCCTTTGACGGCCCAGATGTACGAAAAGTCCGTGGCGGACCCGTCCTGGCGCACCACCCAGAAGCCAGAGTTGCTCCAGCCCGTCCCGGTGTTCAGGCGCCGCTCAAAGTGATCGATCTGGCCGCAACCCTTCGCCGGCTCACCAACGTCGTCAAGAATCGGGTCATATCGTTCGATGAGCGCCACGAGGTCGGCGTGGTCCCCTGGTTCAGAGATGCGATCACCGTCCTGGTACCGGTGTAACAGGGCATTGTAGTGGTCCAGTGCGCTTTTTTGGGTCCGGACGCTACGGGGTCCGATCTCGACGGGTTTTGCCATGCCTTACTCTCTTTACCACTGATTCCAGAGATCAACCGCTGCCTCGACAAGTGCATCACAGTTCGTCTGAGACCAGCAGGTGTGGTAGCCATCACGTAGCAAGTAATACTGTTCGTTGGCGCAAACCAAGTCAGTCTTGGCCGCATCCTGCCGATACCAGTTGAGGATGTTGACCATGCAGTCCTCGAGGCTGTGGGTGAATTTCTCATTCGGCACGTTGTACAGCAGGCCCTCGATGTAGTACGACGGAGCGACGCCTGCCTTGATCAAGCCTTCGTCAACCATCTCACTGCGAATATTCTTCAACACACGAACCATGGGTTTGAGCCACTTCGATGATGCCTGATGCTTCGCCGTCAGATTTGCCAAATGCTGCTTCGGGTAGTTCGCAATTCGTTCGCCGGCAGCGTTGAAGAAACAGATTCCTTCGACGTACTCGGAGTCGCTCGCTGACCGGAACTTGAAGTACCGCCGGAATTGCGTCGCGACAATCACATCCGACTTGCGCCGTGAACCACTCGCACCGATGGCAATTGCCTTGTCGCCAGTTTTCACTGCCGAGCCGTATTGATCTTCAAGCACCGACAGCACGTCCCGCTTGAAGTCGGTGTGCGTGTAAGTCGCGTCGCTGAATGCCTGCTTGTAGGCCGACTTTTCGTCATCGGACAGCGATTCGAGATCGCTGTGGAAGCAGTCATCGAGCCGGATGACGATGTCCACGTCGCTCTCGGCATAGATATTCGTGTCGTTGCCGTATGAGCCTTGAAGGAACACCTTGAAGTTCTTGCCAGCGTAGGGCGTGGTGCTGGCCTCCAAGACACTTTTGATCGTGTTATAAGTATTGCTCGACTGGGTGATCGAGCCCTGATGTGACCACGTTTCGAGCTGTGATTCTGGAATAGGCATCTTTCCCCCTGGCTATATCAAATACTCGCGAAGCTGTTGCTCCCGTGACGCGAACGACTCCCGCCCTCGCTGGAACAAGATGTCCAGCTTATTAAGGTCGTGCTCCAGCAGATCGGTCGCCATTTCAGGGGTGACGTAGGAGTCACTGATCCGAATGGTCGGTATGTCATGGAAAAGGATCTGCCGCAGTTGGTCCATCGACTGCGTGTTGATTTCCAATGTCTTCTGCAGCAACTGCACGCTAACGAGATATTTCTTCGCCAGCCTCATCAGGAAGCTCGGCTTCGGGTCGGGGTAGACACCCACGCCAACACTCACAAGCCGGATGTCCTTGCGGTCACTTTGCTGTGCCTGGACTGCGTCGGCGATCGCGTACAGCGTCGGGTTATTTGCGCAGTACCCGCCATCGATCAGCTCGATGTCCTCACCCATTGATGTTCTTACGATCGTCCGCTCAAAGAACGGGTAAGCTGAGCACGATGCCTTGACGGCGTCTGCGATGCTTACGCCAAAGCCCGGGACGAACGTGCCGACACGTCCATGCGCTTGGGCAACGCTGCCCTTGAAGATCATCGGGCGCTCGGTCAGCCACTTGGCTGTGACGATCCCTATACCCGTTTTCACATCATCGAACGCTGTATTGCCGAAGACCTCGCTCGCCAGATTTTTCAGTGCCTGCGACCTGGCCGGAGCGGTCTTCTGTGAC
Source organism: Pseudomonadota bacterium (assembly GCA_021785515.1). GTDB lineage: Bacteria > Pseudomonadota > Gammaproteobacteria > Acidiferrobacterales > UBA6901 > JAJYCY01. The sequence continues at coordinate 63,336 of JAJYEX010000001.1, forward strand.
ATCACGGTAGGCACGTGCTTGCGGTAAAGCTGCAAGATGGAATCGACGTCGTGGCCGAGCGCAATCAGTGAGGCGATGATCGCGCCCGTGCTGGTCCCAAAAACCAGATCGAATTTTTGGTGCAGTGGGCACCCGACCATAGCCTCGATTTCCTTGAGTACCCCCAGCGTGTAAAAGCCCTTGGCACCGCCGCCGTCTAGTGTAAGGACGCGCAGCAAGGCAGATGACGTCGAGACATCCTTCGATTCCACCATTTTCAACGCCATCCCCAGAACTGATGAACACATGCAATATCGGCGATCATCAGCCCAATCCCGGGACTGAAATCGTGCCGCGCCAGCGTCTCTGGCTTGAGGTGAAGCTCTGCGAAATTTTGCATGGCGCCCGTACCGGTCCTTTTATCGCTGCGCCGCCAATTATTATCACAATGCGACGTACGAACGAATCAAAATAGAGTCATGGACAGATTCTAGAGCAGATAATATACTTTCCGCAATAACCAGCACAAGCATTCGCTAACCCGAACGAGCCAGTCAGGATGTCGAACGAACAGCTTACAGATCTAACCCAGCCACAACGCGACCGGCTCGCGTTTGTGGAGTTGCGCGTGCGCTTCATTGGGGAGATACGCCGTCAGGACTTGGTCACGCGGTTTGGCATCCAGTCCGCCGCCGCATCCAGGGATCTGGCGCTGTACAAGGAGTTGGCCGCGGGCAACATTAATTACGACTCCAAGGGCAAGTCCTACGTCCTGGGGCCGGACTTTCGGCCCGTCTTCGACTTCCCCCCGGAGCGGGTGCTGTCGTGGTTAACCCAGGGCTTTGGCGACGGCGAGCCGATGCGGCTCAAGGCGTGGGTGGCCAGTGAGAGCCCGTCACGACTCACGCACCCGGATCTGGATGTGCTGGCGAGCGTGACCCGGGCGATCCACCAAGAGTGTCCGCTCGGCATCGAGTACCACTCCATTTCCAGCGGCCGCACCGAGCGGGAGATCGTCCCGTTCGCGCTGATCGACAACGGCCTCCGTTGGCACGTCCGCGCCTTCGACCGGAAGTCCCAAGAGTTCCGGGATTTCGTCATTACTCGGATCAAGCGCCCGGTCCTTATGAGGGATGCAGATGTGCAGCCCCATGAGCGCAGTGATCAGGACATCCAATGGACCCGGATCGTGGAGCTGGAGATGGTGCCGCACCCGGACCAGCCCCGTCCTGAAATTACGGAGATGGACTACGGCATGGTTCGCGGGTCACTGCGGATGAAGCTGCGTGCTGCCACCGCCGGATACATCTTGCGGCAGTGGAGCGTGGACTGCTCTCCGGACCACAGTCTGCGCGGTTACGAATTCAGGCTCTGGCTGAAAGATCATCTGGCGCTGTACGGCGTCAAGAACGCTGTGTTGGCGCCGGGCTACCGCTCGCCCGACCAGAACAAGGGAGAGCAATAACGTGGCCTACGACCCAAATCGCGCGTTGGAACTGCTCCGCATCGGCTCCGGGCGCGCTGATGCCACTTTCCGCGACGGCCAAGAAGACGCCATTCGTCACATCGTAGAAGGCAAAGGTCGCTTGCTGGTCGTGCAGAAGACCGGGTGGGGCAAGAGCTTTGTCTACTTCATCGCGACCAAGTTGCTGCGGGAAGCTGGGGCCGGCCCCGCGTTATTGATCTCGCCGCTGCTGGCGCTGATGCGAAACCAGATCGCAGCGGCAGAGCGGATGGGGGTTCGCGCTGCCACCATCAACTCCGATAACCAGGATGAATGGAAATCGGTTGAAGCCAAGCTCCGTCGAAACGAAGTGGACATTCTGCTGATAGCGCCAGAAAAACTGGGTAACGACTGGTTTAACACAGAGGTTCTGGCTGGTATCGCAGGCCAGATTTCGCTGATGGTTATCGATGAGGCCCATTGCATTTCCGATTGGGGTCACGACTTCCGTCCTCACTACCGACTGCTGGAACGTATCGCCAGAACGCTTCCAGCCAATCTGCGCCTGCTGGCCACAACGGCAACAGCAAACGATCGGGTTATGGAGGACCTTGTGGCTGTGCTCGGCCCCAATATGAAGGTGCTGCGTGGTGACCTGAATCGAGGTTCTCTGACGCTGCAAACGATGCGTTTACCCAGTCAGGCTGTCCGTCTGGCATGGATCGCGCAACAACTCAGTTCACTTCCAGGGCACGGCATCATTTACACACTCACTATCCGAGATGCCAATCAACTGGCGGATTGGCTCAAGGCCCGGGGCTTTGCTGTAGAGGCCTATACAGGTAAGACAGGTGACCGGCGTGAGGAGCTAGAGCAGGCTCTGCAGGAGAACAAGGTTAAGGCACTTGTCGCGACCACCGCATTGGGTATGGGCTACGACAAGCCGGACCTGGCATTCGTTATCCATTTTCAGATGCCCGGCTCAGTTGTCGCCTATTACCAGCAAGTAGGGCGCGCAGGAAGAGCGCTGGAATCTGCATATGGCGTGCTCTTGAGCGGAGATGAAGAAGAAGGAATTACCGACTGGTTTATCCGTAGCGCGTTCCCAACTCGCCAAGAGGTAGACGATGTCCTGGGGGCTCTTAATGAAGCGCCGGAAGGACTTTCAATACCTGACCTCATGACCTGCGTGAACATGAGCAAAGGCCGCATCGAGAAGACGATCACGGCACTCTCTCTCGAATCTCCAGCGCCGATCGCCAAGCAAGGTACGAAGTGGCAGCTTACTGCAGCCGAGCTAGGAGACGGATTCTGGGCGCGAGCAGACCGGCTCACCAAGTTGAGGCGTGCCGAACTCCAGCAAATGCAGGAATACGTCTCTCAGCCTTTTGGGCAGCACATGGGCTTTCTGATTGATGCGCTTGATGGCGATTCAAGCACTGTCAGCCCACCGTCGTTGCCGCCGCTGTCAGAAGACGTAGATCAGTTGCTGGTTCGGGAAGCTGAGGAATTTCTTTGTCGCACAAGTATGCCTATCGAGCCTCGCAAAAAATGGCCCGTGGGGGGAATGCCGCAGTACGGAATTCACACCGCATCCACCATTCCCTATCAAGCGCAGCCAGGCAAGGCCCTCTGCGTCTGGGGCGATGCCGGTTGGGGTGGCTTGGTTCGACAGGGCAAATACCACGACGGCCACTTTTCCGATGACCTCGTTGCTGCGTGCGTGAAGATGATTCAGGAGTGGAATCCGCAACCGAGCCCGACCTGGGTGACCTGCGTTCCATCGCTCCGGCATCCTGAATTGGTACCGAATTTCGCGCAACGCTTGGCTGCTGCGCTGGGTCTGCCGTTTCATATGGTCATCGCAAAAACAGACGCAAGGCCCGAACAGAAAACGATGGCAAACAGTACCCAACAGGCGCGCAACATTGATGGTTCGCTCGCACTCAACGGTCAGTCCATTCCTCCCGGCCCGGTCCTCCTGGTGGATGACATGGTCGACTCGCGCTGGACGCTGACGGTGTCTGCATGGCTGCTGCGCAAAAGCGGTAGTGGCGCAGTTTGGCCTATGGCCCTTTCACAGACGGGGCACGACGAATGACGCCAGTCCTCTCACCCAACACCCAGGCGATCCTGCTGCTGACTGCGCCGCTCATTGCCGGACGAGGTACTGCGTCATCGGATCTGCTCTCGCCTGGCGAGTACAAACGTCTCGCGCGTCATTTGCGCGAAATCCAGCGTCAGCCTGCGGATCTCCTCTCGCCGGACACAGCTGAGATCCTGCGTGCGTGCCAACCGGTGATTGACGAGAGCCGCCTGCAGAAATTGCTGGGGCGCGGATTCCTACTGAGCCAAGTGATCGAGCGCTGGCAAGCACGCGCCATTTGGGTGGTCAGCCGCGCCGATGCCGAGTATCCGCGTCGCCTGAAGGCTCGTCTTCGTGAAGATGCGCCGGCAGTGCTCTTTGGCTGTGGCGACATGGCTTTGCTCGAAACCGGCGGGCTTGCCGTCGTCGGATCGCGCCATGTGGACGACGCCTTGATTGACTACACCATGTCCATCGGGCGACTGGCTGCCCGCGCCGGCAAGACGCTCGTGTCAGGCGGAGCCAAGGGTATCGATCAGGCCGCCATGCGTGGTGCGCTTGAGGGGGGTGGAAAAGTTTGTGGCGTGCTGGCGGATAGTCTGGAAAAGACCACCATGAACCGCGAGCACCGCAATCTGCTGCTTGATGGGCAACTGGTGCTGATTTCGCCCTACGACCCGAGTGCCGGGTTCAATGTGGGCAACGCCATGCAGCGGAACAAGTTGATTTATGCATTGGCAGACACCTCACTGGTGGTCAGCTCCGATCTCAACAAGGGGGGCACTTGGGCGGGTGCTGTCGAGCAGCTCGACAAACTCAAGTTCGTCCCGGTTTTCATTCGATCGACGGGCGAGTCTTCCGCCGGATTGGATGGTTTACGAAAGAAAGGCGCACTTCCCTGGCCGAACCCGCAGGACGTGGATTCGTTCGAGGACGTGTTCAACGTGGCGATGCCAACTCCGACGGCTTCCCCACAGGTTGGTTTTGCGCTGTTTTCGAACGAAGAGCCAACGGCGCCCGTGCCACGCGACGCCGCGCCAACGCCACAGGCCGAGAGCGAGCCATTGGCGCCGGTCGACGTTGTTTCCGATGCGCCGCCCCCCGCACCGGCATTGGAAGAACCGCCCTCAGTCACACCAGAGGCCGTACCGCCGCTAGACGGGGCCGAGGAACCTCCGCAGCCAGAATCGACCCCGGCCGAAGTGCTCTTCGCTGCCGTGCGCGCAGCGATTCAGCAGCTATTGAGAACGCCGATGAAAGACGCCGAAGTGGCGGCCGCGCTGGACGTTTCTAACGCGCAGGCCAAGGCGTGGTTGCAGCGCTTGGTCGACGAAGGCGTATTAGAAAAGCAGAAGAAGCCAGCGGGCTACGTCGTCAAACAAAAACGGCTGTTCGAGTGAACCCATGACGATGCATCGACTTAATCACCGCGCGCTGTACTCATCCGGAATCACGGAAGACGGGAGGTGCAGGTGATCGCAAAACTCGAACGACTCATCGGCGAAATCGGCGACCTCAACAGCAAGTTGATCCTGCTGGTCGGACCCAGCCGCAGCGGCAAGACCCAGCTGCTCCGACAATTGGGCGCCAAGCTCAGCATCGAGCCGCTCAACGTTGGCCTGGAGCTGGGGCGTCGTTTGGCTGCCACGCCGAACAACAAGCGCGGCTTCTCGGCAGGCGAACTGCTGCGGGAGATCGCGGACAAGGAACGAACGGAAGACCCGCTGCTGCTCGACAACCTCGAGTTGTTGTTCGAGCCCAGCCTGCAGATCAACCCGCTTGACCTTGTCAGGCGGCTGGCTCACTCCAAGCGCGTCGTGGCCGTCTGGCCTGGCGAGCTGCGCGGCGACCGCTTGGTATACGCCGACATGAGCCATCCAGAACATCGTGACTACAGCCGCGACGGCGTGGTCGTACTCGAAATTTGACCGAAATTGGAAACATCAGGGGAAGGTAGAACAATATGACCAAGAACATGAAATACGGAGATCTGATCCAGTTCGAGCAAATCGAGTCAGTCATACAGCTGCTCGACGCCGGGCGCCCAGATGAAGCAAAGAAGCTCGTCGCGACCTACGTCATCTCCGACGATATGGCCGAGCGTATCTCAAAGCTCATGGTTCCCCAGCTCAGTTTCGATGATTCTGTCGATCACAAGGGCGTGCTGATCGTCGGCAACTACGGTACCGGTAAGTCGCACTTGATGTCGGTGCTGTCGCTGGTGGCAGAAGACGCCGCTTACGCGCCGATGATCCGCCACCCGAAGGTCGCCGAAGCGGTTACCCCGATCGCCGGTCGCTTCAAGGTGCTGCGCATCGAGGTGGGTGGCCTGCAGATGCCGCTGCGCCAGATCATCACCCTGCAGCTTGAGCGTTCCCTCGAAAAGCTCGGCGTCGATTACACCTTCCCGACCGCCGACAAAGAGCTCAACAACAAGGACTCCTTCGAGGAGATGATGGCCGCCTTCGGCGAGAAATTCCCGGACCAGGGTTTGCTGCTGGTGGTCGATGAGTTCCTGGAGTACCTGCAGTCCCGTCGCGATCACGAACTGGTCCAGGATCTGGCCATCCTCCGTCAGATCGGCGAAGTCACCAAGCACCTGAAGTTCCGCTTCGTGGCCGGCGTGCAGGAAGCCATCTTCGACAGCGTGCGCTTCCAGCATGTGGCCGACAGCATGCGCCGGGTCAACGAGCGCTTCACCCAGATCCTGATCGACCGCCAGGACGTTAGCTTCGTTGTCTCCGCGCGTCTGCTCAAGAAGACTGCCGACCAGCAGAACAAGATCCGCGAATACCTCACGCCGTTCGCCAAGTTCTATGGTTCCATGAACGAACGCATGGACGAGTACGTGCGTCTGTTCCCGGTTCACCCGGATTACCTGAAGACCTTCGAGCAGATCCACTTCACCGAGAAGCGCGGCGCGCTCAAGACCATCGAGGCCGCCATGCTGGCCATCCTCAACCAGGAAGTGCCTGCCGACAAACCGTTGTTCATCAGCTACGAGAGCTTCTGGAACACCGTCAAAGCCAACTCGGTCCTGCGCGCCGACCCGAACATCAAGGAAGTCATGCGCGTGTCCGAAGTGCTGGAGTCCCGCGTCCAGCAAGCCTTCACGCGCTCGGCCTACAAGGCCATGGCACTGCGGGTCATCAACGCCCTGGCCGTGCATCGTCTGACCACCGGCGGCGACATTCATGTGCCCATCGGCCCCACGGCCGCCGAGCTGCGTGACGCGCTGTGCCTGTTCCAGCCGGGCGTGGAGGACATGCCGGGCGATCCGGCCGAAAACTTGCTGTCGATGGTCCAGACCGTCATGCGGGAAGTTCTGAGAACCGTCAACGGCCAATTCATCTCCAAGGCGCCGGACACCGAGCAGTACTACCTCGACCTCAAGAAGGACATCGACTACGACGCGCAGATTGAAAAGCGCGCCGAAGCCCTGTCCGACGACGCACTCGACCGCGCCTACTACAGCGCGATCAAGGCGCTGATGGAGTGCAGCGACGATCTGCGTTACCCCGGCTTCCAGATCTGGCAGTACCAGATCGAGTGGCAGGAGCGCCGCGTCGAGCGCATGGGCTACCTGTTCTTTGGTGCGCCGAACGATCGCCCTACCGCCCAGCCCGAGCGCGACTTCTACATCTACTTCATCCAGCCATTCGACAAGCCGAAGTTCAGCGACAACAACCTAGCCGACGAAGTGTTCTTCCGCATGAAGTCGCCGGACGAAGACTACAAGCGCTACCTGTCGCAATACGCGGCGGCACTGGATCTGGCGTCTACGGCCAGCGGTGGCGCGAAAGCCATCTACCTGTCCAAAGCCCAGGACTCGCTGCGGTCCATGAGCAAGTGGCTGCAGGAAAAGCAGATGACCGCGTTCGAGGTCACCTACCAGGGCAAGACCAAGACGCTGCAGGACTGGTCCAAGGGCGTGTCCCTGCGCGACCGAGCCCGACTGGGTCCTGACGAGCGCATCAACTTCCGCGACGTGGTGAACATCGTCTCCGGCCTGGCCCTCGGCCAGCGCTTTGCCGATATCTCGCCCGAGTACCCCACCTTTTCGGTGCTGGTCACCGAGGCCAACCGTAAGCAACTGGTGGGCAATGCGCTGCGCGCCCTGGCTGGCGGCACCCGTACCAAGGATGCCGCCGCCATCCTCGACGCGCTGGAGCTGCTCGATGGCGACCGCGTCGATCCCGCCAACTCGCGCTACGCACTGGAAGTGCTCAACCGCCTCAAGGCCAAGGGCCACGGCCAGGTGCTCAACCGCAGCGAACTGCTGTCGGGCACATCGGACGTCGAGTATTTCGCGCCGATCAAGTACCGGCTGGAGCCCGACCTGTTGGTCACCGTGCTGGGCGGCTTGGTCTATTCCGGCGACATCGTGTTGTCGATCACCGGCGACAAGATCGACTCCGGCAAGCTGGTGCAGCTTGCAGAACGCTCGCTGGAAGAGCTCAAGCAGTTCAAGCACGTGGAGGCGCCCAAGGAGATCAACCTCGCGTTGCTGCGTGCCTTGTTCGAGTTGTTCGACCTGCCGTCCGGCCTGGCGCAGAAGGCCAGCCAAGGCGACACCGAGCCGGTCATCAAACTGCAGGAAAAGGTCAGCGCGCTGGTGCTGCGCGTGCTCAAGGCCGGCTCCGACCTGCAGCAAGGCAAGCTCGGCTTCTGGGGCCAGAACCTGCTGCGCGAGGAAGAAGCCAAAGACTGGCATGCTCGGCTGGACTCATTGAAGAAGTTCACCGAGTCGCTGGCGCCGTACAACACCGTCGGCAAGCTCAAGAACCTGCGCGTCACCCAGGAAGACCTGGACGGCCAGAAGAAGAATCTGGAGATCCTGGCCGCCGTCGAGCGTCTGCTCGAACTGGTAATGGAGCTGGGCAGCACGGCGTCCTACCTCTCGCAGGCCGAGATGGTGTTGCCCGCCGAGCACCCATGGGTAAAGCAGGCCGAGGCGGCCCGCAAGGCCCTGCAGGACAAGCTGAGCCAGGACCGCACTGCCGAGCACGCCTCCGAATACCGGCAGACGCTCAACCAGCTCAAGAAGGACTACATCACGGCCTACATCGCCAGCCATAGCAAGGCGCGGCTGGGCGTGGCCGAGGACAAGATCCGCAACGCCCTGCGCAAGGACGATCGTCTGCTGGCACTGCGCGTGTTGGCCGGCGTGTCGCTGATGCCCACCAGCCAGCTCACCGCCTTCGAGGGGTCGCTCAACGGCTTGAAGAGCTGCTCCTCGCTCGACGAGCCGACCTTAGTCACGGCCGCCGTTTGCCCACACTGCCAATTCCGCCCGTCTGCCGAGCAATTGGAGCTGATCCCGGCGGCCAACCGCCTGCACAAGCTGGATGACGATCTGGACGAGCTGCTGGCCAACTGGCAGCAGACCCTGCTGGAGAACCTGGAAGACCCGTTCACGCAGGACAGCCTGGGGTTGCTGCCGCCGGCCTCCAAGAAGCTGATCGATGCCTTCCTGGCCTCACGCAAGCTGCCGGACCCGATGACCACCGAGTTTGCGAATGCCGTGCAGGAGGCGCTGTCGGGGCTTGAGAAGATCGCGGTCAAGGGCGATGAGATCAAGCAAGCGCTGCTGCAAGGCGGCTCGCCAGCCACGCCGGACGAACTGCGCAAGCGCTTCGACACCTTCATGAACGAGCGCTGCAAGGGCAAGGATGCCACCAAGCTGCGCTTCGTGATCGAGTGACACGGTGACCGCTCGACCATGACAACAAGAATTTGAGGAACGACAGATGAGTGATCTTTTCCAGAACCACGCGGCCAAGTCAGGCCCGGTTGAATGCCTCGGGCAAACGTTCCCGAGTGACGAGGCTCGCCGCGAGCACTACCTGAAGCTGCTTGCCGAGAAGCTCAAAGACCCTGAGTTCCGGAAAATTGAGGGGTTTCCGATTGGCACTGACGAGGCAATCCTTGCGTTGTCCGACCCGCCTTATTACACGGCCTGCCCGAACCCGTTTGTCGAAGATTTCATTGAGTACTTTGGCAAGCCTTACGGGGCTGACGAGGTGTTCAGCAAAGAACCCTTTGCTGCCGATGTGAGTGAGGGCAAAAGCGACTCGATTTACGGCGCACACACGTATCACACTAAAGTTCCGCCGAAAGCAATTGCGCGATACCTCCTGCACTACACACAACCAGGTGACATTATTCTTGATGGATTTTCTGGCACAGGAATGACTGGTGTGGCTTCGCAATTATGCGGGGATAAAGCATTCATCGAGGAGCTAGGCTATCGCGTCGAAAAAGGCGGCGTGGTTAGTCGTAAAGAGAGGGAGGATGGCAAAGAAAGTTGGCGTGCATTTTCTAAAATGGGCTGTCGCCTTCCATTGCTAAATGATCTGTCGCCGATAGCGACGTTCATAACAAATAACTATGGAAGGCTGTTTAGTGTTAACGATTTCTGCATTGAGGCCCTCGATGTTATTTCGAAGGTGGAATCACAGATTGGCTGGGTGTATCAGCATGGTTCAGATCGAGTTTCAAATGGAATATGGTCAGATGTCTTTCATTGCCCAATTTGTACGGCAGAGGTTGTTTATTGGGACGCTGCGGTTAGAAATGATGAAATCTCAAAAACTTTCGCTTGCCCATCCTGCGGTGGAGTTGTTGGCAAGGCTGCATCGAAGGATGACGGCGCAATAAAACTGGATAGAGCTTACGAGTCGAAGTACGACAAATATCTTGGATCGGCCGCAAAGATGCCGAAGTTAGTCTTGGTCGAGCAAACAATAAAGAGGGGCAAGAAGTCGCTCCGAATCAAACCGGAATCCATCGAATTCGAAGAGTTGGTAAACAAGATCGAGTCACAGCCAGCGATTTCATCTGTGCCGATTCTGAAGTTTGAGGGTGGGCGTCAAACAAACAAGCTCATCAATGGGAGCGGTATTGAATATGTCCACTGGATGTATACCCCTAGAGCGCTCTATGTGTACGGTAGTTTGTGGGATGTGAGTCTTTCTAATCCCGCGTTCACTTCGCTATTTCGGTTCTGCCTCACCGGAATCAACAACTACATATCACGCAAGCAAGGATACTTTGGTGGTGGTGGTGGCGTTGCGGGAACTCTTTTCACTCCGTCCGTTCACCTTGAACGGAACATCTTTGATGTACTCCGGCGGAAAATAAAAGGAATTGCTGAAGTTAACAGGAAGTCTGCTCAGCGGGGCTGCGTGTCCACGCAGAGCTCCGGATGCCTCAGCAATATTCCATCGGAAACCGTTGACTACATTTTCATTGATCCTCCTTTCGGTGAAAACTTTCAATATGCAGAATTAAATTCCTTTGCAGAAGCATGGTTAAAAGTTAAAACCGACACGCCGAACGATTGCGTCATGAATTATGTGCACAAGAAAGATTTATCTTTCTACATGCACGCCATGAAATCAGCGTTCCGCGAGTTTTTTAGGGTTTTGAAACCTGGGCGCTGGATGACGGTGGAGTTTTCCAATACTCAAGCAAGTGTATGGAATGCAATTCAGTCTGGGCTTCAAGAAGCGGGATTTGTAGTCGCTAACGTTGCCGCTCTAGACAAGCAGCAAGGTAGCTTTAATGCAGTTACCAATACTACCTCCGTCAAACAAGATTTGGTCATCTCCGCATACAAGCCGAACGGCGGTTTAGAAGATCGGTTCCAGAAGGGTGGAGGAGGCATAGAGTCAGTATGGGATTTTGTTGCCACACACCTCGAGTACATAACAGTTGCCAAATTGAAGAATGGGAAGCTTGACTTCATCTCCGAGAGGGACCCGCGCATCATCTTTGATCGAATGGTGGCTTGGTTCATTCGGCACAATGTCCAAGTTCCTATGTCTACTCAGGAGTTCCAGGCCGGCCTAGTGCAGCGTTTCATTGAGCGTGATGGCATGGTCTTCCTGCCTGATCAGGTCACCGAGTACGACAAGAAGCGAATGCAGGTAGCGCAGGCACCGCAGATGGAGCTTTTCGTCTGCGACGAGCGCAGCGCTATTGACTGGCTAACTGATTTCCTTAAGCGCCGACCATCAACATATCAGGAGGTTCATCCGGAATTCATTAGCCAGCTCGGTGCCGGTTGGAAAAAGCACGAGTCGAAGCCTGAGTTGTCGGCACTGCTGGCAAACAACTTTATTGAGTACGACGGAGTCGGCGATGTGCCGCCGCAGATTCATAGTTACTTATCAACAAATCATAAAGACCTACGCAACCTAGACAAAAGCAGTCCGGCTTTAGTAACTAAAGCAAAAGATCGCTGGTATGTGCCTGATGCGAACAAAGCCCAGGACCTGGAGAAGAAGCGCGAGAAGGCGCTGCTCAAGGAATTCGAGGCCTATCGGTCTTTCACCGGTCGCAAGATCAAGGAGTCGCGTCTGGAGGTGCTGCGTGCTGGTTTCCGCGCTGCGTGGGCAGCCAAGGACTATCAGACCATCATCAGCATCGCCAACAAGCTGCCAGAGGAAACGCTGCAGGAAGACGAGAAGCTGCTGACGCTCTATGACCTCGCGCTAACCCGTACCGAGGACGGGATCTGAACGTGGCCAGCAGCGGGTTCACCATTGGCGACTGGTGCTGGTTCACCCGGCAGGCATCGCCGTGCCGCGTGATCGAACGCCAGGACGTGTGGGGCGAGGTGACTTACCGCGTGTGGCTGCCCGCCAAGGACGCGGTGGTGCGCGCTCGGGCGGTAGATCTGGCCTCGCTGGAAAGCGTGCGCCCGAGCGTGGAGCAGATCCTGCACACCACTGCGGCGGCCAAGTTGCTGGATGCACTGGAGGACAACCTGCTGTTGGCGCCCATCCAGTCCAGCGTGGTGCCGCTGCCGCATCAGCTCTATGCGCTGAACCGAGCCATCAGTCGCGACCGCATCCGCTACCTGCTGGCCGATGAGGTGGGCCTGGGAAAGACCATTGAGGCCGGCTTGGTGCTGCGCGAATTGAAGTTGCGTGGCCGAGTAAAGCGCATCCTGGTGGTTGCGCCCAAGGGGCTGGTGCGCCAATGGCAGGCAGAGATGCGTCTGCACTTCGGCGAGAAGTTTCAGTTCATCGAGCCGTCCGAACTGGCGGCCTTCCGGCAGTGGCGCAGCGGCGGCGCAGGCGAGGAAGAAAACCTGTGGCGCATGCACGACCAGGTGATCTGTTCGCTGGATTCGGTAAAGCCGCTGGAAGGCCGTCGTGGCTGGAGCCTGGAGCAACTCAACACCTACAACCGCGAGCGCTTCGAGGACCTGATCTCGGCGTCGTGGGATCTGGTCATCATCGATGAAGCTCACCGCATGGGCGGCAGCACCGAACAGGTGGCTCGCTACAAGCTGGGCGCCGCGCTGGCCGAGGCATCGCCCTATCTCTTGTTGCTGTCGGCTACTCCGCACCAGGGCAAGACCGACCAGTTCATGCGGCTGATGCAGTTGCTGGACCGCGAAGCCTTCCCGGACGAGAGCAGCGTCAGCCGTGACCGGGTACGGCCCTTCGTGATCCGCACCGAAAAGCGTGTGTCCATCAATGCGGAATGTCAGCCGCTGTTCAAGCCGCGTGTCACCAGGCTGCAGGCGGTGGCCTGGCAGGCCCGACACGGCTCGCAACAGCGGCTGTACGAAGCGGTGACCGACTATGTGCGCCACGGCTACAACCAGGCCATGGCCGCCAAGCAACGCCACATCGGCTTCTTGATGATCCTGATGCAGCGGCTGGTGACGTCCAGTACAGCAGCCATCCGCACCACGCTGGAAAAGCGCCAAGCTTTGCTCGATGCGCCTCAACCGCAGGCCAACCTGTTCGAGAACACCAGCGCCGACGAGTGGGCAGACCTGGACGGCCAGTCCCAGGTGGATCTGGCCATGCAGTCCAGTGGCTGGGAGCTGGAGAAGTCCGAAGTCGAAATGCTGCTGGAGCTGGCGCGGGAAACCGAGGCCGCGGGCACCGACGCCAAGGCCGAGGCACTGCTGGAGTTGATCTACAAGCTGCAGCAGGAGGAAGGCGACCCGGCGCTGAAGGTGCTGATCTTCACCGAGTTCGTGCCCACGCAAGCGATGCTGGCTGATTTCCTGGAGAGCCGTGGCTTTTCGGTGACGACGCTCAACGGCAGCATGGATCTGGAAACCCGCACCCGTGCGCAGCAGACGTTCTCCAAGGATGTGCGCGTGTTGATCTCGACGGACGCCGGGGGTGAAGGTCTGAACCTGCAGTTCTGCCACGTCATCGTCAACTTCGACATGCCGTGGAATCCGATGCGGATCGAACAGCGCATTGGCCGGGTGGACCGTATTGGGCAGAAGCATGTGGTCCGCGCCATCAACTTCGTGCTCGAAGACACTGTGGAGCATCGAGTGCGCCAGGTGTTGGAGGCAAAGCTCGAGGTCATCGCGCAGGAGTTTGGCGTCGACAAGGCGGCTGACGTGATGGATTCGGTCGAGGCCGACCCGATCTTCGACGAGCTGTTCGTGCATGGTCTGCAGAACCCGGATGCCATCGAACAAGAGTGCGACGCGGTGGTGTCGCAGCTGCGAACCACCTTGGCGGAGTCGAAGAAGAACAGCGATCTGCTCACCACAGAGCACGATCTGGACGCCGACGATGCCCGCAAGTGGCGCGACCACCCGGCGCAGTTCTGGCTGGAGCGCGCCATCACCAGCGGGCTGGCTGCGCGCGGCGGCTCGGCAATGAAGGTTGGCAAGGCGTGGCGAGTGAAGTGGGCGGACGGCAGCGAGTCGGCGCAGGCCTGTTTTGACGCCCGCACGGCGGATGAAAACCCGGAGTTGGAATGGGTAACGATGGAAGACCCACGCGCCCGTGCAGTGATCAGTGAGCTGCCACGCTTTGTCGCTGGGCAGCCGCTGCCGGTGATCCGCGTGACCGGGCTGCCGGATTCGGTCCGCGGCATCTGGTCGCTGTGGGAGATCAGTCTGGCGGCTGAAGGTTTGAGCCGGAAGCGCTTCCTGCCGGTGTTCATCAACGAGGAAGGCCGGCCCTTCGTGCCGACCGCGAAACGCGTCTGGGATCTGCTGCTCACTGAAACCGTAGACGTGCATGCCGTGACGGGTGCCGAGGAGTCAGCGAAGTGGTTCGAGGCATCGCATGCGGCTGCCAGTACCCAGGGCGAACGGATCTTCACTGAACTGCTGACCGAACACCGCGCCCGGCTGAAGGAAGAACGCGAGCGTGCGGTGTATGCGTTCGAGGCCCGAGGTCAGGCCATTGGACGAATCGGCCTGCCCGCCGTGAGGGAGCACCGGCGCAAGCGGCTGCAACAAGAACACAATGCACGCCTGGCCGCCCTGGACGACATGGAGGCTAGCGTGCCGGATTTGAATGCCGTGATGATGGTGCGCGTCGGAGGTGATGCATGAGCCTTTGGACGGAACGCATCCTGAGCCACTTCACGGCCGACCTCACCCGACTGTGGGTGGCGTGCGACCCTGATGATGTGTTGCTCGACGAGAAGCTATTGACCGAACTGCGCGGTCGCGGTTTTGAGCTGATGCTGTACGAAGACCCGTTTTCCTTCCGCGCGGAATATGAGGAACGCTACCGCGCTGCATGGGACCGGGGTGAGCAAGGGCCAGCGCCCTCGCTAGTTCTGCATCTGCGTAGCGCCGACGCGAATGCGTTGCCGTGGGACATCGTGCATCACGGGCGAGTGGTGCGTCTCAGCCTTGCCGATCTGTTCTCCAAGCTGGCTTACAGCGCCGTGCAGCAGGTTGAGCCTGAGCATTTTGCCGGGCTGTTTCATGCCCACCAGACGGAATTGCAGAGTGCACGCGGCGAGAACGAGTCGAAGGACTTCATCCTCGAACACGTCTACCAACTGGCGCCGAGGTCGATTCGCAACCCGGTCGACTTCTGGCGTGAGCTGCTACGCATGCACTTCGCCAATCGCTCGCTACCGCCCCTATTCGCCCAGCACGCGGCGAGCATCATCCAAGGCAAGGGGCTGTTCGCCGACCAACCCGTCACCACATGGCTGGCATCCAAGAGTGCGCTGCTGCGCGTGGTGCAGGATGCTTGGTATCGCTACCTGAAGACACTTAGGCTGGATGGCAACCGTACTAGCGAACCGCCACCACCCGATTACATCGCCAAGATCGAGATTCCGTTCGATCACTCCGATGTGCAGGTACTGGTCGACTCCATGTTCCTCGATGGCAGCTTGCATCCGCTGGCGGTGCACAGCGTTCCGGCGGGGATGCCGAGTTGGATCAAGGCCGGCATTGTTCAGGACCCGGCGGCATTGCAGGCCTTGGTGCTTAAGGGCATCGATGGGCTGATCGAGACGACGCCGACGGCGGCATCTTCGCACAAGGACTGGAGCGAGTTCGCCAAGCGCTACGGTGAGATCCTGGCCCGCACGCATGGTCTGCCCGGCACGGAAGGTAGCGAACACTTGCCAGTGATTCGGGAGCGGATCAAGACATTGCAGGCGCAATCAGACGAGCATCTGCAAGCCTGGGTCGCAGCCAAGCATTACGCCGACCTGATTCTACAGCCAGTGACCAAGGGCCCGGTGATGGTGCACCACGTGCCGCGCTTCTTGCGCCATCGTCGGTCCGCAGGGGAAACCAAGGTCGCTCTGCTGGTCTTCGACGGGCTGGCCTTCGACCAATGGGTGCAGATCCGCGAGCGTCTGATCGCCACCACGAAACGATTCGCGTTCGACGAGGGAACCGCGTTTGCATGGCTGCCGACCGTGACATCGGTGTCGCGCCAGGCCCTGTTCTCCGGCCTGAAGCCACGTGAGTTCGACGATTCCATCGACCGGACGGACAAGGAGGAATCCTTGTGGAAGACGTTCTGGAAAAACGAAGGCGTCAACTCGAATGAGGTGATGTACCGACGCGCACTGCGCCAAGTCGATCAACTGGACGTGCTTGAGGCGGACTTGAACGACCGGCGCCCAAAGGTGGTGGGCCTGGTCATCGATGAAATGGATGACCGGCTCCACAAGGAGCGGTCGAAGAAAGACGTGGCGATGTGGATCGGCAACTGGCTGACAACCGGTTTCGTCGACCGGCTGTTCTCGCTGCTGCTGGACAAGGGATACCACATCTATCTCACGGCGGACCACGGCAATGTGGAGTCCACCGGCGTCGGCAGACCCAACCAGGGCGTCATTGCCGAGACGCGCGGCGAGCGCGTCCGGGTCTATCGGAGCGAACCATTGCTGGCCGATTCCGCTGCGGCCTATCCCACCACGGTGAGGTTGGACATCGCTGGACTACCCGCGAACTTCATGCCCCTATTCGCAGGCGGACGGACCGCCTTTGTGCCGGAGGGCGAGCAGGTGGTGGTCCACGGCGGGGTGTCGATCGAAGAGTTGATCGTGCCCTTTGTGAAAGTCAGTTATGTGATTGGTACTGAATGAATTCATCAAGTCCAAAAATAGGCTTTGATCGGTTCATTCGGCTTGATTGGACGGCTGCGGCACTGAATATTCGTGCGGGCGTGGCTGGGCTAGATGATCTGAATGCACTGCTTGATGCAGCCGAGCTTGGCGTGGAAGCCAAGAAGAAAACACGCACCGTATTGAATCGGCTGTGGCTGGAGCCACGCGCCGAACTGCTCGACTACGCGGATCGCGGCGTGGCCATCCGCAACACGCAACCAGACATTCCAGTCGCTGCGCTGTGCTGGGGCATGTCCGTGGCGACGTACCCGTTCTTTGGCAAGGTGGCCGAGCTGGTGGGCCGCCTGTCCGCCATCCAGGGCGACTGCGCGTCCGCCGAGGTGCATCGGCGGATGAGCGAAACCTATGGGGAGCGCGAAGGCACCCGGCGCATGACCAACATGGTCATCCAGAGCCAGGCGAGCTGGGGAGCTGTGGAGCGGGTTGAGAAAGGCAAGCGTGTCATCCGGCTGGCGCCAACACCGATCGACAACGACGAACTCACGGCCTGGTTGATCGAGGCGGCTGTGCGCTACGTCGGAAAGCCTGTTTCAGTGTCCAGCCTGCAGTCGCTGCCCGTGCTGTTCCCATTCACCCTGACGAGACCTCTGGCCTACGTGGTGTCGAACAGTGCGAACCTGATCCTTCGGTCGGAAGGACCGAGCAACCAGTTTGTCGCTTTGCGCAGCACGATTTGAAGAAGAAGGAAGAAGAGAATGGCCCGCATCGAAAACCACAAATACAGCATCGAGGAGGCATTCAGGGAGTGCTTCTACATCGTCCCTGACTACCAGCGCGAGTACGTTTGGACGGACAAGGAAGTGCATCAGCTGCTGGAGGACATTGGTGAGCAGATCGATGCAGGCACGACGCGGGAATACTTCATCGGCACAGTGCTCGTGTCGCAGACCGAGCAGAAAAACCACTATGAAGTGATTGATGGCCAGCAGCGCCTGACAACTTTCTTCCTGTTGCTGTGCGCCTTGAAGCATTTGTTCCAGGGTGAACTGCAGCGTCAGATGCTTTCCGGGCTGATCTCGACCAGCTATGTGGATAGCGACGGCGAAGTGTGCACTACCCTGAAGTTGGAACCGCGTTACGAGAGCGCAGGCGAAGTGATGGCCAGGCTGGTAGAGCTGGATGCCGAGCCACAGACAGTGCGCGCGGGTATCCAGGCTGCAGGTATCACGAGCTTCGGGTCGCTGGAAAACTTGGTCAACGCCTACAGTACGCTCTACCGCTACCTGAAGGACAACTACGACGATGTTGCCAAGCTGAAGAAGTATTGGGGCTATCTGGCCAATAACGTGGTGTTCATACAGATTTCCACCGACGTTAGCAGCGCGCTGAAGATTTTCGAGACCATCAACGAACGCGGCGTCGGCCTGAATCCGATGGACTTGCTCAAGAACCTGCTGTTCTCGCAGGTCAAGCAGACCCAGTTCACGCAGCTCAAGGACGAGTGGAAGAAGATCACTAAGCCGCTGGAGAAAGAGAAGGAAAAGCCGCTGCGCTTCCTGCGCTACTTCCTGATGGCCAACTACGTGATCAAGAACGAGCGCGGCGACGCGGTGGTACGCGAAGACGAGATCTACGACTGGTTCATCGCCAAGGGCAACGCGGCGTTGTGCGATTACGAGGGCAAGCCCTTTGAGTTTGTCCGCAAGGTGATCCGCAACGTCGAGCACTACCTGGCCTTTGCCAACGGGCTGGGCAATGACGGCAAGCCCAGTCTGGCGATGGATAGTCTGAAGCGGCTGGCCGGTGGCGCGTTCAGCTTGCACTACGTCTTGCTGCTGGCAGCAGCGAACTTTCCGAAACCGTTGTTCGATCACTTCGTGGCGCAGCTGGAGAGCTTCCTCTTCTACTACATCTTCACCAAGACGCCGACCAAGGATCTGGAGCGCAGCTTCTCTCAATGGGCCGACGAGCTCCGCGCGATTGCGGAGACGAC
The DNA here is from genome assembly GCA_021785515.1 of Pseudomonadota bacterium. Classification (GTDB taxonomy): domain Bacteria; phylum Pseudomonadota; class Gammaproteobacteria; order Acidiferrobacterales; family UBA6901; genus JAJYCY01. The sequence continues at coordinate 82,167 of JAJYEX010000001.1, forward strand.
TGATCCCGTGAAGCAGAAGGTGCAGCTCAACGCATTCGTCGCAGACCGTTTTGACAAAAATATGGCAGGTAAGTCGCAAGAGCTAGCCGATGCCCTAAAGCGCTTCACGTTGTATTCGATGCAGCAGTACCGTACGCGCTACTTGCTTGCGCGGCTGACGCAACACGTCGAGATTTCATTCAGCGGCCTCAAGACACCGGGCAGTCTGGAGCCATTCACAAAGCTTGAAATTGAGCACATCCTGCCAGACAACCCGACCCCGGAACTGCGTGCCATGTGGGCAGAAGAGAACCCGAACGCCACGTACGACGACTACAAGAATCGCCTCGGCAATCTGACTCTACTGGAAAAGCCGATCAACATCGTCGCAGGGAACGATTTCTATGTTGCAAAGCAGGCTGAGTACCGCAAGAGCGCCAACTACCTGACCCGCAGTCTGGTTGAACTGACCAATGTAGGCCAGAACACGTCCATTTCCCGGATCAACGCAAAGCTTGAAGCGTTCCCGTCGTGGGATGCCGCATCCATCGAGAAGCGGCACGGAATGCTCATCGCGCTGGCGCAGGATGTCTGGAAAACGACGCCTATCGATGTTTGATACTGGCTGCAGCGTGTCAAATCAAGCGGGACGAGAGAAGTGCGGTTTCGCCGGTGCAGCGTACGACAAGTCCGGGCAACACCTTGCCGCCGCCGTGCCCCCCCGACTAAGTTTCTACCGCACGGTCGACCAGTCCCGCTGATTGACCCGCCGCCATAGCGTAGACGTCTGCGACTGCCCCACGCTGAGTTTGAAGGTTGCAGTCCACGATGGTCGCGGGCCGTCCCTCCCGCTCTGTCGCCAGCTTCGAGCAGCAGCAAAGTTGCGTTCCCCTTTTAGCCGGCTTTTCCCAAAGCAGGTTTGCTACTACTCACGGCACTCCCAAGCTTGCGATGTCTAAATCGGAGCCTAATCGGTGCTGCTTCGAGCCTTGATGACAGACCAATCCTGATTCGCATGTCCCGCCAAAGACACATCGAAATGGACTGAACCGGTTAATTCAAATAAGGCGGTGCGGCAGGGGGCCGATCGGCGTGCTGATGGCCCAGATCATGACGGTTTTCGCCATTGCATTACTGGGGCTATGGAGTGCCACACAGTGGACGGCGGCTGCGCTGGGATACCAGATGCGGCTCGGCGCACGGTGGTTCGACCTGCTAAGTATGCCGGCCTATTACCCGTGGCGGCTGTTGGAGTGGTGGTATTTCTTCGCTGCCTACACGCCCGACATTTTCCTGCGTGGCGGCGCCATCGCGGCCTGCAGCGGTTTCGCCGCTGCCATGGCAGCCATCGCGATGTCGGTATGGCACGCAGGGCACTCCCCGCTGAAATCTATCGTGCCGGCCTGACCAGACCCGCCGGAGTTTTCCTGGGCCGCAAGGACGGCGACTACCTACACCGTGAACGCCCCGAGCATGTAATGGCCTTCGCGCCCACCCGCGCCGGAAGAAGTGCCAGCCTGGTGGTGCCTACGTTGCTTTCGTGGCCGGGCTCCGCCGTCATCCGCGACATCGTGGGCTAGAACTGGAGGCTGACTTCCGGTTGGCGCTCGCGCTTTTCGCACTGCCCGCTGTTCAGCCCAACCGATGCGAAATCGACCGCCCACAACCCACTACTCGAAGTGCGGCGCAGCATGCACGAAGTACGCGACGTGCAGAACATCTGCCGACATCCTGGTCGACCTCGAAGGCGCGCTGGAGCGGCGCAACCATTGGGAAAAGACTTCGCATGCCCTACTGGTCGGCGCGGGCCCGCCTGGCCATGCGGCGGCCCCGCAGGGCGCAGGCCGGACAGAATCCGAATACCCGGTAGCCGCGCGAACCGCGCCGCCCGCGACAGGAGCCCACACCCATCGCCCGCCGAGTTCGATGAATCCATAGGGCGCGACGGCGACGGTAAGGCGGATTATCCGCTCCTGCAATGGGAGTTCCCTTAATACGAATTATCTTCTACTCCTCATCACGGTGCCTGAAGGGGCACCTTCTCGGCTAAAGAGGCGCGCGCGGGCGGTTTGGATTCGCGCTGCGCGAAGAAAATGAATTATTACAGTGGCAGGCGGGGGATAGCCCCGTCCGGACCGCGACCGTTCATTCGTCGTGACTTCCCTTGCATGCCACCGCCCTCTCGAAACCCGAGGCATCGAGGGAATGCCGAACCGACTCGCCGGTATGCCCTTCCGGCTCGACCATGAGGCCTCTTTGTCCAACAGCCCCGGGTGCTGTCCTCCTGCGCCATTGCCACCGCATCCTTGGGGCTGCCGCGCACCACGCATGATCTCTTTCCGACCCCTGCCGTGGCCGCGTCCTGCGACGCCCGCCCGCGACATGAAATCGAGCACGGTTGCCCCGCTTCCTCTCTAGGCGCAACCCCCGCCGCCTCTCCCGCACGCCACATCGCGCCGCACGCCACCCGCCAGCCGGATCTCACCACGGCTGTCATGCGTCCTGCCCGCCCGCGCGCCCAGCCTCCGAAGGCGGCGGTGGTCGCTGCCCACACCGGAGGAAATTGTGGCAACCCCAATGCTCTATGTTCGCGAATCCGAGACGGGCCGCTACCGCCCGGCGGCAGAGTCCGAAGTCCTGAATCACGCCGCGGAACTGCTCGCACCCCGCGTGCTCGGCCAGATCTTAAGTTCACCGCGCGATGCGCTGGATTTCCTGCGTACCCGGCTCGCCCGGCTCGAACACGAGGTCTTCGCCGTCCTCTATCTCGACAACCGCCACCGGGTGCTCGCCTTCGAGGAACTCTTCCGCGGCACGCTGAACGGCACGGCGGTCTATCCGCGGGAGGTCGTGAAGCGGGCATTGCATCACAACGCGGCGGCCGTGATTCTGACGCACAACCATCCCTCGGGCGTTCCGGAACCGAGCTCAGCGGACGAAGTGCTGACCCAACGGCTCCGGGAGACGCTGTCGCTCGTGGACGTGCGGGTGCTGGATCACCTCGTCATCGGGTGCGAAGGCGTCGTGAGTTTCGCCGATCGCGGGCTTGTGTGAGCCCCGTCCGGCACGACGCGCGGCGGCGCCGAGGGCCGCCTCACTGCGCGTAGGTTTCTGGTGAGTGTTCTGTCCCCCTCCGCCCGCGGCAATCATCCGGCACGACATACCTGGCCCTCCTGCCCCGCTCTCGAATTTCCGCCGGGCGCCATTGGCAGGAACACAGGATTTCGTGGAAGCCCCGCTCACCCCAGGAGGACCGGACATGCTCAGCATCAAGAACCTCAAATCGAACTCTGGAGGCGCCGGGGCGGTCGCCCGCTACTGCGCCCACCACGCCAATAGCCGCGGGGTTGGCTACTACGCCGACGCGGCCCCGTCGGCCTGGCACGGCGCCGGGGCGACCGCACTCGGACTCACCGGACCCGTGGAGCGCGACGACCTGATGCGGGTACTGGAAGGCAGGCTCCCCGACGGCACGGACCTCGCCACCCGCGGCAACCGAAAGCACGACCGCCGTCTCGGCGTCGATCTCACGATCTCCGCCCCGAAGTCCGTTTCGCTGCAGGCCCTGGCCGGCGGAGACGAACGCATACTCACCATTCATGACCACGCAGTACAGAAAGCGCTCGACCTGGTGGAACGCGAAGTCCTGACCGCACGCCGCGGCCAGGGCGGCGCTGCGCGCGAGTATACCGCTTCACTGATTGCTGCCACCTACCGCCATGAAGACAGCCGCCCGGTCAACGGCCACGTCGATCCCCAGCTCCACACCCATTGCATCCTCGCAAACGCCACCCAACGCGCCGACGGCACCTGGTCGGCGATGGACCTCCAGTTCGGCGAGCACAGCATCCTGATGCACTTGGCCGACGCCCACTACAAGAACGAACTGGCACGGGCGCTCAGACAGCTCGGTTACACCCTCCGCCGCACTCCGGACGGCTTCGAGTTGGCGCACGTCACCGAGGCGCAGATCGCGCGCTTCTCGCAGCGCAAGGAACAGATCGACGCCGCGCTGGAGTCCCGGGGGCTCACCCGTGATACCTCGGATGCGACGGACCGGATGCTGGCGAATCTCGCGACCCGGGAGGACAAGTCGCAGCAGGGCAAGTCCGGGCAACGATGGGTCTGGCGCCAGGAGGCGCGCGAGGCGGGGATCGTCCTCGACCGTCCGGCAGGAGGTTACGCGGTCACGGCTCCCGACCTGTCCGTTGAAGCCGTGAAGGCCGCAACCCGCCACCTGGCGGAACGCGAGACCGTCTTTTCGCGCGGCGCGCTACGGCTCGAATCCCTCCAGGCCGGCATGGGCGATACCGATCTCTCCGGGGTGGACCGCGCGATCGAGGCGAAGGCCGGCGGACTGCTGGATGCCGGCGACAACACCTACACCACCCGCGATGCGCTGCACCGCGAGCAGGAGATCCTGAGCCGCGCCCGTGCTGGCGCAGGAACGGTCGAGGCGCTGATGACCGCGGAGGCGGCGGCGCTCCATATCGCGCAGCGCGAAGCCGCCCAGGGCTTCCGGTACAGCGACGGTCAGCGCCAGGCGCTCGCGCTTGGGCTAACGTCCGTCGATCGCGTGACCGGCATAGTCGGTGCGGCCGGCGCCGGCAAGACCACGGCGATGCGTGGACTCGTCGAGGCCGCGCACGGGCGCGGACGGACAGTGATCGGCATCGCGCCGTCGGCTCGCTCGCGCGACGAACTCGAAAGCGCCGGGGCCGAGGTCAACCGCACGGTCGCCGCCTTCCTCGCCTGCGAACACGGCTACGACGACCACCGCCTGGTGATGCTGGATGAGGCCGGGATGGTCTCGGCCAAAGACATCGACGCGCTGTTCGCCAAGCTCGAGCGCGAGGGCGGGCGCCTCGTGCTCGTCGGCGACCCGCGCCAGCTCAAGGCGGTCGAAGCCGGCCAGCCGTTCGCGCAACTGATCGAGACCGGCGCCATGACTCATGCCAGGATCGATGAGATCCAGCGCCAGACGGATCCGGCGCTTCGCGCCATTGCACAAGCCTTCGCCCGCGGCGATGCCGCCGGGGCGACAGAAAAAGCGCGGGACTATATGGTTCGCGCGGAGATCGCGCTTGTCCCGAAGACAGACCACAAGCGGGACCAAGACGGCAAGCCCATCCCCTCGACCGAAGAGCGGCGCTCAAGCATCGCCCGGGCAACTGCCGAGGCCTATCTCTCCCTCTCGGCCGAGGAACGCGAACGGACGCTGGTGCTGTCCGGGACGAACGCCGTCCGCAGCCAAGTCAACGCGCAGATCCGGGCAGGCCTGCAGGAACGCGGGGAGGTGTCGCGCACCGAGGTCCGGATCCGGGCACTCGAGAAGGCGGATCTCACCCGGGAGAAGGCGACCCAGGCCGAATCTTACAAGGCGGGCATGGTGGTCCGCCTCGAAGCGGGGAAGCGCCGCGCGCGACACGCCACCGACTATGCAGTCTCCCGGACCGAAGGCAATCGGGTCGTGCTGCGCGCCCCGGACGGCACGGAGAAGGTCTGGAACCCGGCCTGCGAGAAAGCCGGCGGCGTCTATGCGCCGCGAGACATGATGCTCGCCGCCGGCGACCGGATCATGTTCCGGGAGAACCAGGGCCGGGGCGACGAAAAGATCGTGAACGGCCAAAATGCGACGATCGCCCGCGTTGGGCGTGACCCGGACGGCGGCACGGCGATCACGGCCCGGCTCGATGATGGCCGGGAAATCACGCTCGATCCCAGGCAATACCACCGCATCGATCATGGCTGGTGCCGGACGGTGCATGCCGCACAAGGTGCCACGGTGGACCAAGTGATCGTCGCGGGCGAGGCCTCGCGTGTGGCGACCGCCGAGACCGCCTACGTCGCCTGCTCCCGCGAACGCGAGACCTTACAGATCGTGACCGACGATCCGCAGCGTCTGCAAAAGTCCTGGGAGACCTGGGCCGCGAAGCGGCACGCCCTCGCCGCTACCCGCGGGACGTCGATACCGGATCGGTCGCAGCTTCAGTCCCTGCGCGCGGCGGCCGCCCACGAACTCGGCCGAGCGGGCGACCTGGCACAGGCCCGGGAGGCCGGGCTCCTGATGGAGCGGGCGGCGCCGACCTCGGCGCCGTGGCGGCACGCGGTCGAACTCGATCGCTGAGCGCCGGCGTTTCCGCATCAGTCCATAAATAAGGAGGCCGGCGTCGCGCCGGCCTCCTCGATGCAGAACCCAGTTCCACGGAGGAGAGAACCCCATGACGAAGGCAGCGCGCGGTCACCGGTTCAAAGGGACGCTCACCGGGTGGGGGGGTGCTGACGCTCCTGGGCTATTCCGGCGAGGCGTCCCTGCACCCGGCGGGCTTTGCAGACGGGGCGCGGGCGGCGGGGTTGTGGCTGCGCGCGCAGATGTTGGCAGCGCCTTCGCGGGACAGTGCGCTTTCGATCGTGGTGCAGCTAGCGCGCTTCCTGCCGCCGGTCGCATTTCTCGTGCCGGCCGCGGCAGCCGTGGTCGTTGCGGCGATCGTTTATTTTCTTGGGCGGCGCGGTGGCGATGTCGTTCAGCGCGGGGCGCGCCTGGGTCGGCCCGCGCGCCGGGAGCGCGGCGCCCTCCAAATTGGCCGGGTCTCGATGCCGCGCGCCATCGAAACGCAGCATATCCTGCTCACCGGCTCCACCGGCACCGGCAAATCGCTCGCACTGCAAGGTTTGGTCGATACGCTCCGTGCGCGTGCAGGCGACCGGGCGGTCGTGGTCGACCCCAGTGGCGAACTCATGGCGCGGTACTGGCGGCCCGGCGACACGATGCTCAATCCTCTCGACGCACGCAGTGTCGCCTGGTCGCCGCTCGCCGAAATGCGAAGCGCTGCGGATGCGGACCGGCTCTCGAAGAGCCTGCTCCCCGATACCGACGGCCAGGATGCCCAGCAGTGGCAGCTCTACGCGCAGACGTTAGCCGCCGCGGTGCTGCAACGGCTGAGGGAATGCCGAGGCAGGAGTACGAATGCCGATCTGGTGCGCCTGCTCGCCGTCGCGAAATCGGATGAGCTCGAAGTACTGGTGGCGGGCCTGCCGGCGCAGACCCTGTTCGATGCGGGGGCAGCGAAGATGCTGGGCTCGGTGCGCGCGATCGTCGGTGCCTATCTCGCGCCCTATCGGTTTCTGCCGCCCGGTGCGGGAGCGGACGCCTTCAGTCTCCGCCGTTGGGTCGAGCAGGGCCGCGGTTGGCTCTGGATGCCGGTGCGCGCGGATCTCACTACCACACTTCGGCCACTCGTGGCGGCATGGATCGGAGAACTGGTGAGTGCGGTGCTGGCGCTCGCACCCGATCGCGACCGGCGGCTGTGGCTGCTGCTGGATGAGCTCGCGGCCCTCGGGCGTGTGCAGTCGCTGTCGGAGGCGCTCACCCAGGGCCGGAAATTCGGGCTGTGCGCGTGTGCCGGTCTACAGACGGTCGCGCAGTTGCGCGCGGCTTATGGCCTGCCGGGTGCGCAGACGCTCCTAAGCTGCTTCTCTTCCCAGCTGATCCTGCGCGCTGCGGATCCGGAGACCGCGGACTGGGGCAGCCGTCTGCTCGGCGATCAGCAGCTGTCGCGTCGGGTAAGAAGCGAGGGGTCCAGTAGCGGCGGATCGCATTCCGGGGAAAGCGAACAGATCAGCATCGAACGGGTGGTGCTGCCGTCCGAGATCGCGGGGCTTGCCGATCGGCGGGGATTTCTCAAACTCGCGGGCGATGGGCCGATCGCCCGGGTCGAGATCCCGATCCCGCCCGCACGGGCGGAGGTTTGCAGGCCGTTTGTCACGGCAACCGCGACCGGAACATCCGTGGCGGCGCCTTTGGCTCCGACGGCGGTCGGGTCAGGCGCGGTCGCCGACCTGGTTGAGAGAACGAGGTCGTAAGTGTTGGCGTCCGGCCGCGTCGCGCGAGTGGGGATGCGGGCTGCGCGCGGCGCAGGAACGTCGGCTTTACGATTTCTTCCGGAGGCTGATCGAAGTCCCCCGGGGCGATCGTCGGGGTTCCGATGCACGGTGTCTGCCGCGGTGCCTGCCGTATTGAATGATGTTTCATCCGTCAGGCAAGGTGGCGTCAACCGATCAACTCGACCAGATCCTCCGCCCGCAGGTGCGTGTAGCGCTTGAGCATCTGCAGGGTCTTGTGTCCGGTGATCGCCGCGACCTGCATGGGATTGAGCCCCTTCTCGAAGAGCCGCGAGGTCGCCTCATGCCTCAGATCGTGGAAGGTCAGACCCTCGATGCCGGCTGTAGAACAGATGCGCTCGAACGCCTGGCTGATGGAATCCGGTTTCATGCCCCACACCTGCCCGTCGATGCGACAGACCAAACCGCCCAGAACCGTAAGCGCTCGGCTTGACAGTGGAACGCGCCGCGGTATGCCGGCTTTGGTTTCTGGTACTAACAGCACACGCGCCTTCCAATCGATATGCTTCCATCGCATGGCTGCGATCTCGCCCCGGCGCATGGCGGTTTCGATGGCCCAGGTGATGATGGGGCCGATCTCGCCACCGTAGGTTGCAGCGGTCGCCAGCAGCCGCGTCTCTTCGCCACTGACCAAGCGGCGGTCCCGACCCCGCGGAAGTTTCGGGCGCTGGCCGTTGATAAGTCTAATTGGGTTGGTGAGCGATTCCATGCCCCATGCCGAACGTGCGGTATTAAACAGGTGCGAGAGCAGCGCCAGCTCAAGGCGAACTGTGTTGCCTCCCACCCCGGCGGTTTCACGCGTACGGATGTAATCGGCTATATCTTTTCCCCGTACCGAGGCCAGGGTCCGCTGAGCCAACGGATGCGCTCGCCAGCGACGAATGAACCCGCTCTCGGCAATGCTCTTTTTGCGCGGTGTGATTTCTCTTTCATACCTCTGCAGAGCTTCATCGAGTGTGGTGCGCTCGGCTTCGGCGCGAGACACAAAAACGCCGCGAGCGATCTCGGATTCGATCGTCGCCGCCCAGGCCTGAGCGTCGGCCTTGGCGTCAAATGTGCGGACCTGAGCTTGATATCCGCGTCGGCGGATATGGACTTGCCAGACGCGTTTGCCGCCCGGCCCTCGTCGCTGAATGAAACTCGCCATCTGCCATCTTCCCTTGGCCCGAAACCCAAAGAAAGTCTACGTCGAATTACAGCGTAATTACAACAAATGGCAATTTATGAGGAGTAATAGATTCTAAGTCATTGATTATTGGTGCCGGTGCGCAGACTCGAACTGCGGACCTACTGATTACGAATCAGTTGCTCTACCAACTGAGCTACACCGGCGCACAAACGGAAGCAAGCGGCGGACGTCCGCCGCGGAACAACTGCACATTCGTCCCGCTTGGTCGGGGTTTTAGACGTGACGCATCCGGACGATAACGTCGACCCCTTCCATCTTGGTACCCGGCGGAAGAGCCGGCAGACCCGTGATCTGCACATCTTCATCTATGTCTGTCAGCACACCCGTGACGACATCATAGAAATGATGATGCGGAACCATATTGGGATCGTAAAACACTTTCGTTGGATCGACAATCAGCTGCCGGATCAGACCCTTCTCGGCAAACAGGCCAAGGGTATTGTAGACCGTCGCCTTGGACACCTGCGCCTGCTCGTTATTAACCAGCATGAACACGTCTTCGGCGGAAAAATGGCCTTTACGCGAAAACAGTTCCCGGGCGATCTCAACCCTCTGGGCGGTGGGATTGATTCCGTGACCCCGCAGCATGGTCACAATCTCGTCATGCGTGTAGGTTTTCATGGGCATGGGTGCGCCATTCGTCGACACGAGCGCTGCGGAAGAAGGGGTATATTGCATGGATTTAGACCCATTGTAGGTTAAGAATACTAACAAGTCTAATCACATTCTCGTCAAACTGAATTGATCCGGATCAAGCAAAGGTCGTCGCGAGAGCGCCAGATCGGCAATCAGCCGGGCAGATGCCGGTGCGAGCACGATACCATTGCGAAAATGCCCTGTATTGACGTAGAGGCCGCGGATTTCGGGGTGCTGGCCGATGTAGGGGACTCCGTCGGGTGACCCAGGTCTCAGTCCTGCCCAGTGATGTTCGACATGCCAGTCTCCCAGCCCCGGGACCATGGAATGGGCTGCTGCCAGAAGAAGCGCTCGCGCGTCCGGGGTAATCGATTTGTCGAACCCCTCCTCCTCTTGCGTGCTGCCGACCAGAATCTGCCCGTCACTTCTCGGGATCAGGTACCGGCTCTCACGCAGCAGGATATGCGAAAAAGGCGGAATTCCCCCTTTAAGCACCAGCATCTGCCCACGCACGGGTCGCAACGGGAGGTCTAGTCCGACCGCTGAAAGCAGCGTGGCACTCCATGGGCCTGCTGCAAGCACGCAGCGATCTGCCGGCAATGTGCCGCCATTTGTCCGGATCCCGACCAGGTGCTGGGATACGGAATCAAAGCCGGTAACGGTCACGTTTTCCCTCAACTCCACTCCCATGGCCTGAAGCTGACGTTTGAGCGCCTGGAGTAGCCGCGGATTGCGGACCTGAGCCACTTCCGGTAACCGCAATGCCGCATCGGACCTAAGCTGCAGCCGGGGTTCGACCGCGGACACCTGGCTGCGATCGAGCCGTTCCGCGCTGAGACCATGCGCGGTGGACCAGGCGAGTCCCGTCGCGCTGTCCTCGGCATCCAGAATCAGCAGGCCGCAGCGCCGCCACTCAGGATCGATCCCGGTCTCGGTCCGCAGCATCTCCGTCAGCCGGGGATAATACGTTTGACTCCAGCGTGCAAGCGGATCGATCACCTCGGGGTATCGCCAGGGGTACAAGGGGGAAAGAATGCCGCCCCCCGCCCAGGACGCCTCTCTTCCCACCGTCTGCCGATCGAGAATCACCACGCGTTCGCCGGACGCAGCCAACTCGTAGGCCGACAACAGGCCGATGATGCCACCGCCGACTATGTACCAGGGAGCATCCATCACCTGCGCTGCGGGGGCTCAAGATCGACACGAACCCGTCTCACGAAGCGGTGCGCCCGACGGCCTGACCCTTTCGCGGGCGCGACCGGGACTTCAGCCTCCCGTATACGGAGGCAAACAGATTCGGGGCCCCGGACGCCGGTCATGGCGCGCCCCGCAGTTCTCTGGGCACCGGAAAGATCACGTTTTCCACTACTGCAGTCCGCTCGGCAACCAGCACTGCGCCCCACCCGCATAGCTGATCCACGACCTGCCGGACCAGGATCTCTGGCGCCGATGCCCCGGCGGTAAGCCCCACGCACCGCGCATCGGCCAGCCATTCGCGACGGATATCCTGCGGGCCATCAATCATGTAGGCCTGCACCCCGAGCGCCTCCGCAACCTCGCGCAAACGATTGGAGTTGGAGCTGTTTACCGAGCCCACGACGAGCACCACGTCGCAGCGGCTGGCGAGCGCCCGCACCGCATCCTGGCGATTCTGGGTGGCGTAGCAGATGTCATCCTTCCGCGGGCCCTGAATCTTCGGAAACCGCGCCCGCAGCGCCTCGATTACCCGTGCCGTATCATCCACCGACAGGGTGGTCTGGGTGACGAATGCCAGCCTCTCGGGATCTCGCACCGGCACCCGCATCACATCATCCGGCGTCTCCACGAGATAAATTCCGTCCTGTGCCTGTCCCAGCGTACCCTCGACCTCGGGATGACCAGCGTGGCCGATCAGAATGCATTCGATGCCATTACGGCGGTGACGGACAACCTCCATATGCACCTTGGTCACCAGCGGGCAGGTGGCATCGAATACCTTGAGGCCGCGGCGTTCGGCTTCGCTGCGGACCGTCTGGGAAATCCCGTGCGCGCTGAATATGACCGTGGCGTCGTCCGGTACCTGATCGAGGCTGTCCACAAATGCAGCGCCCTTGGCACGCAAGCCATCGACCACGAAGCGGTTGTGCACCACCTCATGACGCACGTAGATCGGCGCCCCGAACCTGGCCAGCGCCAACTCGACGATCTCGATCGCGCGATCCACACCGGCGCAAAAACCGCGCGGACTGGCAAGGATAAGTTCCATGAAACGGGTCTGGGTAATCGCGAAAGACGCGGAAACAGATATTATGATCGCGCTGGACCGCCCGATACAACGGCCGGCGGCTCCACGGCGATAATTTCCACATCAAAAACAAGGTCATGGCCGGCCAGCGGATGGGAAAAATCGACCGCCGCCATGCTGTCATCGACGGCCACGATTCTCCCCGGAACCGCTTCACCCGACGGCAAGGTGAACTCCATGACCACGCCCGGCTCAAGATTCGCGTCCGCCGGAAACTGCTCACGCGCAATCACGTGAACGTTCTCCTCCAGTCTCGGTCCGTAGGCGTTGTCCGCCAGGACATCGAAATGCCTCCGGTCACCGCAACGCAGGCCAATCAGGCAGCTCTCCAGACCGGGAGCCAGCTCATTGCGACCGAGCGTGATGACCAAAGGCGCGTCCTGCTCGCTGCGGTCGATCAGCGTCCCATCGGTCAGCGTCAGAACAAAGTGCAGGGTGACCTGGCAGCCCTGTACAACCGCACTTCCGGTCACGTCCCTGTCCTGCAACGGCAGCAGCCGCACCGCATTGCGCCGCCCACCGTCAGGTCCGCGACCGCCCACGCCGGTCGAAGCGCAGCCCGATCGTGTCCAGCACCAGCAGCACCGCCCCGACCGAAATGGCCGAATCAGCGACGTTGAACGTCGGCCAGTGCCAGGCCCGGTAATACAGGTCCAGGAAATCGACGACAAAGCCGCGCATCAGCCGGTCGGTTACATTGCCTGCGGCACCGCCCAGAATCAGCATCAACGCCACCGCCATCTGCACTTCGTCATGACGGAGATGGGCGATCATGAACAGAATGATGATCGAAGCCGCGATGCCGACGAAGATGAAAAAGGTATTCTGCCAGCCAGAGGCCGAACTGAGAAAGCTGAACGCCGCCCCGGTGTTGAACGCCAGCGACAGGTTCAGGAACGGCGTCACCGCGATTTCGTGTCCCCGCAGATACACCATGGCCATATGCTTCGTCACTTGGTCGGCCGCGTAGACCAGCACCGCAATCCAGATAAACTTGAACATCAGGCAAAGACCCTCGATTCTCCCGCTCCCGTTACGTTACCGGCACAACGACTGCACAGCCCGGGGTGCTCGGAGTTCGCTCCGACATCCTCGCGCCGATGCCAGCATCGCGCACATTTCTCGTGCGTGGATGGCGTCACCTGGATCTTCAGCCCAACCATCCCCGAGGGATCCACCGCCGCGGGGGCATCCTCCAGCCGGTGAATCCTCGCGTACGAGGTGATCAGCACGAAGCGCAGCTCGTCCTGGAGCAGGGCAAGCTTGGCATGTAACGGCGGCACACAGTAAAGATCCACTTCTGCGTCAAGCGACGACCCGATGGCACCGGCGACGCGGGCTCTCTCGAGCTCCCGTGCCACCTGCTCGCGGACGTCCAGGACGACCCGCCAGAACGCATCGGTCATCACTTCCGGCGAATCCGGTATCGGCGCCGGAATGGCATGCCACTGGTCCAGAAACACGCTTTCGACGGTGCGCGCAGGCATGATCTGCCAGATCTCCTCAGCCGTGAAGCTCAACACCGGCGCGATCCAGCGGACCAGCGATTCGAGCATGTGAAACATCGCAGTCTGGGCAGAGCGGCGTGCGCGGCTGTCCTTCATGGCGGTGTAGATGCGGTCCTTGATCACATCAAGATAGAAGCTGCCCATTTCGACCACACAAAACTGGTGCAGCCTCTGGTAGACCAGATGAAAGGAAAACGTGTCGTAAGCTTCCTGCAGTTGCTGCTGCAGACGGTAGGCGCGTTCGAGCGCCCAACGATCCAGCGCGAGCATCTCCTCCTCGGCCACGGCGCTGTGGAAGTCGAACCCGGCCAGATTGCCCAGCAGATAGCGTGCGGTGTTGCGTATGCGGCGATAGGAATCCGCCATGCGCGTGAGAATCTCGTCGGAGATGCTCATCTCGGAACGGTAATCCGTGGCGGCCACCCACAGCCTCAGGATATCCGCACCGAGGGAGCCGATCACCTGCTGCGGAACAACCTGGTTGCCGAGCGACTTAGACATCTTCATGCCCTTCGCGTCGACCGTGAATCCGTGTGTCAGCACCGCGCGATAGGGAGCCACCCCGCGGGTCGCAATCGAAGTCAGCAGAGAGGACTGAAACCATCCGCGATGCTGGTCGGACCCCTCAAGATAGAGGTCTGCGGGATGCCGCAGCTCCGGCCGCCGCTCGAGCACGCACGCATGGGTCACGCCCGAGTCGAACCACACATCCAGGGTATCCGTGACCTTTTCGTAGCGCGCGGCCTGCTCTCCCAGCAGCTCAGCCGCCTCAAGGTCAAACCAGGCATCCAGGCCGCGCTGTTCGATCAGACAGGCCACCTTCTCGATCAGCGCCGGGGTATCCGGATGCAATTTTCCGGTCTGGCGTTCGACAAACAGCGCAATCGGCACCCCCCAGGTACGCTGACGCGAGATGCACCAGTCCGGCCGGGTGGCAACCATACCCTCTATGCGGGCCTGCCCCCATTCCGGGACCCAGCTTACCCGGCCGATCTCGGCAAGCGCCTGCGTGCGCAGGCCCGCCCGGTCCATGCTGATGAACCACTGCGGCGTGGCCCGGAAGATGATCGGCGTCTTGTGCCGCCAGCAGTGCGGGTAGCTGTGGCGCAGCGCCTCGACGCGCAGCAGCGCACCGCGCGCCTTCAGCAGATCGATGACATGCTCATTCGCCGAAAAGACATGCTCACCGGCGAAATATTCGGTTCCCGGAAGAAACCGCCCGTCGCCGCCCACCGGGTTCTCCACTGCAAGCCCGTAGCGGGTGCCGACAACATAATCATCCTGTCCATGCCCGGGGGCGGTGTGCACGGCGCCGGTTCCGGCATCCGTAGTCACGTGGTCACCCAGGATGACGGGTACCTCCCGATCGAGGAATGGATGCCGCAGCCGCAATCCTTCCAGGTCGGTTCCGCGGCAGGTGGCCAGCACGTGATAGCCTTCCATGCCGTAGCGCAGCATGGCGTCCTTCATAAGGGCCTCGGACAACAGCAGACGCTCCGGGCTGCTGTCGCTACCGCATTGCACCAGGACATACTCGATAGCCGGATTTACCGCCACTGCCTGGTTTGCCGGCAGCGTCCAGGGCGTAGTGGTCCATATCGGAACGGATACCGGACCCCGGCCGCCGCGCCGCCCGCCGCAGCGGACGAACAGCTCGTCCTCATCGATCAGCGCAAAACGCACGTCTATGGCCGGGGACGTCTTATCCTCGTACTCGACTTCCGCCTCCGCCAGCGCTGATCCGCAATCGATGCACCAATGCACGGGCTTGAAGCTTTTATACAGGTGACCGCGCGCGGCCACCTTGCCGAGCTCACGCACGATGTCCGCTTCAAACTGAAAGTCCATCGTCAGATAGGGCCGCTCCCAGTCCCCCACCACGCCCAGCCGCTCGAAGTCCGCGCGCTGCGCCGCGACCTGCTTGGCGGCGTACTCGCGGCAGGCCTTGCGGAACGCCGCGGCCTTGACCTTTTCGCCGGCCTTGCCGATTTTCTTCTCCACCATGAGCTCTATGGGCAGACCGTGGCAGTCCCAGCCCGGCACATAAGGCGCGTCAAATCCCGACAGCGTCCTGGACTTGACGATGATGTCCTTCAGCACCTTGTTCACGGCATGGCCGATATGGATGGCGCCGTTGGCGTAGGGCGGGCCGTCATGCAGGATGTATTGTGGCCTGTTCGCGCCGCGCTCCCGCATGCGCTGGTACAGGCCGATCCGCTGCCAGCGCTTGAGCACTTCCGGCTCACGGGCGGCCAGGTTGGCCTTCATGGGAAAATCCGTCTGCGGCAGATTCAGGGTGTGCTTATAGTCTTTTTCTTTCGCATCCATCGGTACGGCCTGTCAGTCTTCGGGCGGTCGGTGTGGCAGAAGACGGGGGATAAAAAAGCGCTATTTTCCGCTGCGGCGGCGCAAAAGTCCAAGGCAGGATCAACGTCCGCCATGCACCCGCAGCCAGGCGCCCGCCTCCTCGATATCCCGGTCTATGCGCACCCGCAATTCATCAAACGAGGCGAAACGCTGCTCGTCACGCAGTTTGTGCAGAAACTCCACGCTGACGTGACGGCCATAGATATCACGGTCGAAACCGAACAGATGCACCTCGAGCAGCGTGCGGGTCCCGTCAACCGTCGGCCGCGTACCCACATTGGCCACTCCGGAAACCGGCTCGCCATCCACACCGAACATCTCGACCGCGTAGACCCCGCGCAGCGGCGACACCTTGCGGTGCAGATGGATGTTCGCCGTCGGCACGCCGATCGTGCGCCCGCGCTTGTCGCCGTGCGCCACCCGGCCGGACATCCGGAAACCGCGTCCGAGCAACCTGGCCGCCCCGGCAAGATCACCCGCCGCCAGCGCTTCACGGATGCGGGTACTGCTGACACGCATGTCATCGACGCTGAAGGTGTGCATGGGCGCAACGACAAATCCGTATCGTTCGCCGAATCTCTGCAGCATGGCAAAGTCGCCGGCACGTCGCTGCCCGAAACGGAAATCGTCTCCAACTACCACATAGCGCACCCCGAGCCCTTCGACGAGGATCGTGCGGATGAAATCCTCGGCGGACATTTCCGCCAACCGCCGGTCGAAGCGCAGGCACAGCACGCGATCCACCGAATAGCGCCGCAGCACCATCAACTTGTCCCGCAGCCGCATCAGCCGGGCGGGTGACGAATCCTGCTGGAAGTACTCCTGCGGCTGAGGCTCGAACAGAACGACCACCGTGGGCAGCCGCAGTTCCGATGCCTTTTCGGCAAGCTGGCCAATGACCGCCTGGTGGCCGAGATGGACACCATCGAAATTTCCGATGGTGGCAACACAGCCGTTATGGGACGGCTGCAGATTATGGTATCCGCGTATCAGTTCCATGGAACACGCGGCAGCCGACCGCTGGCCGTTGCCCTGGCGCCCCGGCCACCCGGAAGCGGGTCGGCCGCGAAGCCCGGCAGCAGGCTCCCGGTCTGGTGTGCGCCGTACGCGGCGCTCACACTGCCCAGTCCGGATCGAATTCCTGGATTACCTCATCCAGCGGCCGTCGGCCAGAATATCCCTCATGATATGCATGGTAATGACCGATCCGCAGTTCTGGAAATTTCCAGCAGAGATAGCCATCCCCGGTATCGAAATCGACGAGCCACAGCCCCTTGACGACCAGACCCAGCCGCTCCATCTTGGCAACCCAGCGTTTGACGATGGATTCGTAGCGGGATTCGACTTCCCGGATCAGCGGATTGGTCGGAACCATGGACTCCAAGCGGCGGCGGACCGGCTCCAGTTCGGCGTGCGCGGCCTGCGTGATCGTCCGCACCAGCGGAAACAGCTCCTGGGCTTCCGCCAGAGTGAAAATGCGCGGATCATCCGGCGCCACGATCTGAAAAATGCTTGAACCCCTACTCATCCGCATCGGCCTTCTGCAGAACCAGCTGGCGCGGGCGGACACCCAGCAACAGCAGCACGCCCACATAAGTCAGCATACCAGCAACCACCCAGAATGCCAGCCGTCCAATCCGCAGCAGGGCCCGCGCATCGAGCCAGGTCGACAGATGACCGGCACCCCACCACAGCAGTGTCCCCATCACCAGGCTGGCCGCCGCAAGTCTGGCCGTATAGCCGATCATTCCGGAACCCGGCCGATACACCTTCCGCCGCAGAAGACCACGCAACAGCAACCCGGCGTTGATGTACGCCGAAATCGACGTCGCCAGTGCCAGCCCGGCATGGGCCAGCGGAAGTATCAGGCTCAGGCTGAGGACCATGTTGGACACGAGGGCGACCACGGCGATCCGGACCGGAGTCTTGGTGTCCTGGCGGGAATAGTACCCTGGAGCCAGAACCCTGATCAGGAGAAAACCCGTGAGACCGAAGGCAAATGCCATAAGGCTGCGCGAGGCCATGACGACGTCGTGAGCACTGAACGCCCCGTAGCGGAAAAGCGTGGCCAACATCGGCCCGCGCAGGGCAATCAGGCCTACCGTGGCGGGAAAGCCCACCAGCAGGACCAGGCGGATTCCCCAGTCGAGCGTATGCGAAAAGGCCTCATGCGACGCGCGCGCATGCTTGACGGAAAGGCTCGGCAGGATGACCGTGCCGATGGCGATGCCGAACACCCCTACGGGAAACTCCATGAGCCGGTCTGAATAATAGAGCCACGACACGCTGCCGGTAACCAGAAACGACGCCAGCAGGGTATCGACCAGCAGATTGATCTGGGACACCGAGACTCCGAATATCCCGGGGAGCATGAGACGGAACACCCGCCGCACGCCCTCATCGCGCAGTACCGGCTTTGGTCGCGGGAGCAGTCGCAATCGCATCAGGAACGGCAACTGGAACAGCAGCTGAATCACACCGGCGACTGCCACCCCCCAGGCAAGCGCGATCACCGGAATATGCAGGCGCGGGGCAAGCAGCAGCGCGGCGGCGATCAGCGACAGGTTGAGCAGCACGGGCGTGAAGGCGGGAACGGCAAACCGTCCGTAGGTATTCAGTATGCCGGCTGACATGGACACCAGCGAGATAAACAGGATGTACGGGAACGTGATGCGCAGCATCTCCACCGTGAGATGGAATTTTTCCGGCACCGCGAGAAATCCGGGGGCCATCACCGACACCAGCAGCGGGGCGGCAAGGACTCCGATTACCGCTACAACCAGGAGCACCAGCGCCAGCACCCCGGAAACATGGTTGACAAACTCCTGGGTGGAATGGGCATCGTCCCGGGTCTTGTACTCGGAAAATACCGGCACAAACGCCTGGGAAAACGAGCCCTCGCCAAAAATGCGCCGCAAGAAGTTGGGGATACGGAACGCGACGTAGAAGGCGTCGGCGGCGATACCCCCGCCGGCCCCGATGAGATGGGCAAATATGGTATCCCGTATAAGCCCGGCGATGCGCGAAATAAGCGTTATGGCGCCTATGAGGGCAGTGGACTTGATCAGCTTTTGTGACATCCGGAGCGCCGGGTGAGACCGCGGATAAAGCCGCGATGATAAGCCAAGTCGTCCAACACCGCACTCTGCGCCCGGATGTCCGCCTAAGTTGGCAAAACTGCCCCGCTGCTGGAATGGCTGCCGGGATTGACAAACCGCTGCAAAATCAGGATAGTTGCCCCCCTTTAACGAGCCCGTTCAACGCGAGGGACACGGTTTTGGCAAATACGGTTCAGGCAAAAAAGCGCGTACGCCAGGCGCAGAAGCATCGGCAGCACAATGCGGCCATGCGTTCCATGCTCCGCACCCACATCAAGAAGGTGCTGAAGGCAGCGGAAAACAAAGACGGCGCTGCAGCCAAAACAGCGTTCCAGGCTGCCATGTCGGTCATCGACCGGGCAGCCGGCAAGGGCCTCATCCACAAGAACAGCGCGGCACGCCACAAGAGCCGGCTCAACCAGCGCCTGCGCGCGCTGGGCTGAGGCGTCCCCTACCGGCCGGACCCGCAGGTCACGCTAGGACAGCACCACCAGGTTGTCACGGTGGATCAGTTCCGGCTCCCCGACGTAACCCAGGATCGCCTCGATCTGGCTGCTGCTCCGGCCGATGATCCGGACGGCCTCCTCCGAACCGTAGTTCACGAGTCCGCGGGCGACCTCCAGACCCTCGGGACTGAGGCAGGCCACCAGCTCCCCCCTTTGGAAACTGCCTTCGACTGCCTGCACCCCCACCGGCAGCAGACTGCGCCCGGCCTCGCGCAGCACCCGGGCAGCCCCCGCGTCTAGCCGCAGGCGTCCCCGGACCTGCATCTGGTCGGCCAGCCACCGCTTGCGTGCCGCCATCCGCTCCTCGGTCGGTGTCAGGCAGGTACCGATGCGGGCACCGGAAAGAACCCGTGTCAGCACCTCCGGTTCCCGCCCCCAGGCAATCACGGTCGCCGCTCCCGAGCGTGCCGCCTTCGCCGCGGCCCGTAGTTTCGTACGCATACCGCCGCGACCGAGCAGGCCCGACCCCCCCGCCATGGCCTCGAACGCCGGATCACCGGCAACCCCCTCCTGCACCAGCGTGGCCTGGGGCTCGGTGCGGGGATCGGCGGTGTACAGGCCTGCCTGGTCGGTAAGGATCACCAGCAATTCCGCCTCCAGCAGGTTGGTGACGAGCGCCGCCAGGGTATCGTTATCGCTGAACCGGATCTCTTCCGTCGCCACCGTGTCGTTCTCGTTGATAACCGGAATGACACCGAGATCGAGCAGGGTCCGCAGGGTGCTGCGGGCATTAAGATGGCGCTCGCGGTTGGTGAGATCATCATGGGTGAGCAGTACCTGCGCCGTATGCAGCCCATGGCCCTGGAACGCCGACTCGTATACCTGAACAAGCCCCATCTGGCCGACGGCGGCGATGGCCTGCAGCTCGTGCAGGGCATGCGGCCGGTTCTGGTAGCCCAGCCGTTGCATCCCGGCGGCGACCGCTCCCGATGACACCAGCACCACCTGGATCCCGCGCCGGCGCAAGGCCGCGATCTGCGCCACCCAGTTGCCAATCCCGTCCCGGTCCAGACCTTGGCCGTGATTGGTCAGCAACGCGCTGCCAATCTTGACGACGCAACGGGTAACGTGGGCCAGTGCCTGACGGGGATCAGACATGCGCGTCGGCTTCGTGCACCCGGCGCGGACGCGACCCGCGCGGGCGCTCCAACCGCGCCATGAGCTGTGCTGTCAGCTCGCGGCAGCCCGCCCCGGTGGCCGCGGAGATCGCAAAAACCGGGCGCTTCCAGCGCAGGGCGCGGACGAGGGCCTGGACCTGCTGATCCCGCTCATCGGGGGCAATCAAATCCATCTTGTTGAGCACCAGCCAGCGTTCACGGCGCGCCAGCGCCGGGCTGAACTTTTTGAGCTCCGCGACAATGCCGCGCACACCGCGCAGCGGATCGGCATCCGGGTCCGGCGGAGCCATGTCCACGAGGTGCAGCAGGATGCGGGTACGTGCCAGATGCCGCAGAAAGCGGATACCGAGCCCGGCCCCCTCGGCCGCCCCCTCTATAAGCCCGGGGATATCGGCCACCACAAAGCTGCGGTGGGTCTCGACCCGCACCACCCCGAGCTGCGGGTGCAGCGTCGTAAACGGATAGTCAGCGACCTTGGGCCGCGCTTCCGATATCGCGCGCAGCAGCGTGGACTTGCCCGCATTGGGCAGCCCGAGCAGCCCGACATCGGCAAGCAGCTGGAGTTCGAGCAGCAATTCGCGCTGTTCGCCAGGGGTCCCCGGCACAATATGGCGCGGCGCGCGGTTCGTGCTGCTCTTGAAATGGGTGTTGCCCAGACCACCGCGCCCCCCCTTGGCCACCAGCAGCCGTTCACCGGCACGCGTGATATCGCCAATGAGTTCGTCGGTATCGGCGTCGCGCACCAGGGTCCCGAGAGGCACCGCAATGACCAGGTCCTCCCCAGCTTTTCCGGCACAGTTGCGGCTCTGCCCCCGCTCTCCGTGCGGCGCTCGAAACCGGGTGGAATAGCGGAAATCCGCGAGGGTATTAAGTCCGCTGTTGGCCTCAAGAAAGATGCTGCCGCCACGCCCCCCGTCTCCACCGTCCGGCCCGCCGCGAGGAATGAACTTCTCGCGCCGGAAGCTGAGCGCCCCGTCACCTCCGTTCCCGGCTTCCACGTGAATTTTGGCTTCGTCGACGAATTTCATTCAGGCTGGTCGCTATGTGGCCGGTCAGGGGGTCTGGCCGCTAACTGTGAACAGAACCCCGAAAAACAAAAAACCCCGCACCGTCCACCGATGCGGGGTTGGGTGCGCAGAAGTCCGGACCTGTCAGGCTGGCACGATGCTCACGGTCTTGCGGCCACGTGGGCCCTTCAGCCCGAATACAACCCGTCCGTCCGCCAGCGCGAACAGCGTGTCGTCCTTGCCGATCCCGACATTGGTACCTGGATGAAATTTGGTGCCCCGCTGGCGCACCAGGATATTCCCGGCGAGCACCTGCTGTCCGGCATAACGCTTGACGCCGAGACGTTTCGATTCCGAATCGCGGCCGTTACGCGAACTGCCGCCTGCCTTTTTATGTGCCATGGAGTCAACTCCTGCCGTTACTGCCGGTGCGGTGCGGCTTACTGGGCCGCGCCCGTGATCCCGGTGATTTCGAGTTCGGTATAGTACTGCCGGTGGCCTGCCTGCTTGCGATAATGCTTGCGGCGGCGCAACTTGAAGATACGCGTCTTGTCGGCCCGGCCGTGGCCCCGCACCGTGGCGTTTACGGCGGTGTCCGACACCACCGGATTGCCGACACGCACTTGGTCACCGTCGGCGACCATGAGCACCTTATCCAGGCGGACAGTCGCGCCGGCATCCGCGGTGATCTTCTCCACCCGCAGGACATCGCCAACCGCCACCCGGTATTGCTTGCCGCCTGTCTCGATCACCGCGTACATTCTTGAATCTCCGCAAAAAAACGGCCGCCGGCAGGCGGCTCACCAAAGCGGCGTAGTGTACTGCGTGGCGGGCCTACTTACAAGTTCTGGCGCGGCCCGCACCCGCCGCCCGCGGACATCCACACCCTATCCTTGCAGCCGGGTCAATCATAAACTAGCATGCGCGCCCAATTGTGCGATCTTAACCTTCTGAAGACAGGTCCCATGGATCTAGACGCCATCATGGCGCTTACCCGGGACGACCGACAGGCGGTCGACCGCGAAATCGCGCGCCGGCTGCAGTCGGATGTCGCCCTGATCAACCAGCTCGCTGGCTACATCATACACAGCGGGGGCAAACGCCTGCGGCCGTTGATCGTGC
The DNA here is from genome assembly GCA_021785515.1 of Pseudomonadota bacterium. Taxonomy (GTDB): domain Bacteria; phylum Pseudomonadota; class Gammaproteobacteria; order Acidiferrobacterales; family UBA6901; genus JAJYCY01. The sequence continues at coordinate 104,883 of JAJYEX010000001.1, forward strand.
TGCTGGCGGCCCGTGCCTGCGGCTACCAGGGCGAAGATCACATCGCTCTGGCTGCCATCGTCGAATTCATCCATACCGCGACCCTGCTGCACGACGATGTGGTTGATTCGTCCGAGCTGCGGCGGGGGCAGTCCACGGCCAATGTCGTGTGGGGCAATGAGGCCAGCATTCTGGTCGGGGACTTTCTGTACTCGCGGGCGTTCGAGATGATGGTCGATGTCGGCAATATGCGCGTCATGCAGGTCCTGTCGCGGGCAACCAACACGATCGCCGAAGGCGAGGTGATGCAGTTGCTCAACTGCCGGGAACCGGACATTCCCGAGGAACACTACCTCTACGTCATCCGCAGCAAGACCGCCAAGCTGTTCCAGGCCGCGGCCCAGCTCGGCGCCATCATCGGCGGCCACGGCGGGGCCGTAGAGGAGGCGTTGGCCACTTACGGCATGCACCTCGGCACGGCCTTCCAGCTGATCGATGACGTGCTCGACTACAGCGCCGACCGCCAGGAGCTGGGCAAGAACATCGGGGATGACCTGGCAGAGGGCAAACCGACGCTGCCGCTGATTCATGCGCTGCGCGCTGGCAGTTTCCAGCAGCGGGAACTGCTGCGCTCGGCGTTGCGGGAAGGCGGGCTCGGTCATATAGACGAGGTGATGGCTGCCATTGAATCAACGGGGGCCATCGCGTACACTGCACGCCTAGCCGAGGACGAAGCGGACCGGGCAGCGAAAGCCCTGGCCGAGATTCCCGATTCGCTCCATACGCGCGCGCTGCTCGACCTCGCCCATTTTTCCGTGCATCGCAATCACTAGACCAATCGGGGTGTAGCTCAGCCTGGTAGAGCACTAGCTTCGGGAGCTAGGGGCCGGAGGTTCGAATCCTCTCACCCCGACCATGTGGCGGAATCGCCGCACGACGGCCTGGCGTGCCACATCGGGAGTCCGGGAATGGAGGAACTGCTACGCCTTATCCTGATCCTTGTCGCGGTCTGGTTTATCGCCCGCGCACTGAGGCGCCCGAATACCCGCAGCGGCGTTTCCCCCCGTTCCGCCACCCGGAACCCCCCTGCCAGCAGCGTACCGATGCTGCGCTGCGCGCATTGTGGCGTGTACGTGCCCCATGATGAAGCCATCACTGCGCACGGCCTGACCTACTGCTGCCGCGAACACGCTTCCCGGGGAGCCCGCCGATAATCTGACCGTTACTTTGCGTACTGCCGGAATCTGTGCTAATCCAACAAGAATGACCGCCACGGACAGCAGCATCTTTGATACCGGAATGAGCGTCGCAGAAAGCGAATCGGCCGTCGTATCCGAAAACTGGAAACTTCTGCGCTATTTCAATAGTTATCGCGCATTCATTGCCTGTGTCGCGGCAGGCTATGCCGTGTCCGGGGCTCGAATAGCGCCATTCGGCGAGACCGACCGTCCGCTGTTCTTCGCAACCGCCCTAGTCTACGCCGCCGTGATGCTCGCCGGCCTTGGGGCGTCATGGAAACGCTGGCCGGCATACGAGACCCAGACCGCCATCCTGTCTTTCCTCGATATCGTCCTGCTTACCATACTGTTGCATGCCAGCAGCGGCCTGGGCAGCGGACTCGGCCTGCTGCTCGTGGTTTCAGTCGGCGGCAGCAGCCTCATACTGGGGCCCCGCCTCACTGTTTTCTTCGCCGCCCTCGCCACCGTGGCCATCGGCGTGGAGGTAAACTGGGCGTTCCTGACGGGCGGTGTCTGGGCAACGGATGGCTATACCCAGGCCGGCTTGCTCGGTCTTGGCCTGTTCGCCACCGCCCTGCTGTCCCATACCCTGGCGAGCCGGCTGCGCGCCACGGAAGCGCTCGCCCAGCGCCGCGGCGTCGATCTGGCAAATCTGTCCCAGATCAACGAATTGATCATCCAGCGCATGCAGTCAGGCGTACTGGTGTGCGATGCTGACGGACAGGTACACATGCTCAACAAGACTGCACGGGACTTCCTCGGCCTGCCTGAGCCGCTCGCCGGCAAACCGCTTCTGACGGACATATCGGCCAGCCTGGCAAGTCAGCTTGGCGACTGGTTCGGCAAGTCAGCTGCCAACCGTGGCCGGCAGCTTGTCACCACCCGGGCCGGCTACACCCTGCTGCCGCGCTTCCTGGCGATCGGTGATCGGGAAAGCTCGGGCGTCCTGATATTCCTGGAGGACACGGCGATACTTAAGCAACAGGCGCAGCAGCTCAAGATGGCGGCGCTCGCCCGGCTCACCGCAAGCATCGCCCACGAAATCCGCAATCCGCTCGGCGCCATCATTCATGCCGGGCAGCTCCTGAGCGAGTCAAGCAACCAGACCGGAGAGGAAAAGCGGCTGGTGCGGATTATCGAAGACCAGAGCCGCCGCATGAACATCATCATCGAGAATGTGATGCAGCTCAGTCGCCGCGACCAGGTCAACCCCGTTGTGCTGGATATCAGCAGCTGGGTAAAGGACTTTGCGCAACATTTTGCCGAAACCGGCGACAAGCCCATGGCAGTGTTCTCCATCGCCGCACCTGGTGCCGTGCAGGTCTGCATGGACCCGGACCAGCTCAACCAGGTCGTCGGCAACCTGTGCCAGAACGCGCTGCGTCACAGCCCGCCCTTTACCGGACAACCCCAGATCGCGCTGAAAGTCGGCGCCGATTCCGAGCGGCGACCCTTTCTGGATGTCGTGGACTGGGGCTCGGGCGTTCCACCGGAAATCGTCGACAACATATTCGACCCGTTTTTCACCACCACGCCGCGGGGCACCGGTCTCGGTCTTTATATCGCCCGGGAGCTGTGCGAAGGCAATGGCGCCCGCCTCGACTACTATCCTGGCGAGGGAATCGGCAGCCGCTTTCGCGTAACCTTTCTGCGCGCCGAGGAATGCGGCGGGATGGCGGCGTAGGTGGGAACCAGGGCAGCGGCACGGGGTCAGGTCCTGATCGTCGACGACGAGCCGGACATCCGCGAGCTGCTCGAGCTCACTCTGGGACGCATGAACCTCGAGACGCGTGCGGCCGAGAATCTCGGCGAGGCCCATCATCTTCTCGAACAGTTTCCCTTTGATCTGTGCCTGACCGACATGAAACTGCCGGACGGCAATGGCATCGACCTGGTACGGCACATCCAGAGCCGTTACCCGCAGGTTCCCGTGGCCGTGATCACCGCCCACGGGAACATGGAAACAGCCATTACGGCACTCAAGGCGGGAGCCTTTGATTTCGTCTCCAAGCCGCTTGATATCAACGATCTGCGCAACATCGTGCGCTCCGCACTGCGCGTCGGCCACAACCCGGCGCCAGCGGCGGTTGCTGCGCCCGGCGCCGGTGCCCGTCAGCTGCTTGGCGAATCGGCCGCAATCGAAAAAGTACGGACCCTGATCGAAAAGCTCGCCCGTGGCCAGGCGCCGGTCTACATCCACGGCGAATCAGGGACCGGCAAGGAACTGGCCGCCCGCCTGATTCACAGCCTGGGTCCGCGCGCCGACAAGCCGTTCGTGCCGGTGAATTGCGGGGCAATCCCGGAACAGCTCATGGAAAGCGAGTTTTTCGGGCACAAGAAAGGCAGCTTCACCGGCGCAGTACAGGACAAAGACGGCCTGTTCAAAGCGGCTGACGGCGGCACCCTGTTTCTGGATGAAGTCGGCGACCTGCCGATCCCGATGCAGGTCAAGCTTCTGCGGGCCATCCAGGAAAAGACCGTGCGTCCGGTGGGCAGCCAGAGCGAGATTCGGGTCGACGTACGCATCCTCAGTGCGACGCACCGTGACCTCCATGGTCTGGTGCGGGACGGCAAGTTCCGCCAGGATCTGTACTATCGCCTCAACGTAATCGAGCTGGCCATACCGAGCCTTCGCACCCGGCCCGAGGACATTCCGATACTGGCGGAACACCTGAACGCCAAGCTCACGGCCGAGATGACGGGCACACCCCCCAAACTTTCAGCCGGAGCCCTGGAGGTGTTGTCGCGTTACGACTTTCCGGGCAACGTGCGCGAACTGGAAAACATACTCGAACGCGCTCTGACCATGTGCGACGGAGGCGAGATCCAGGCCGCGGACCTGCAGCTGCGGGACAGCACCACGGACAGCGAAAACACCAGCGCGCCGACCGAACTGGGCGGCAGCGAATCACTGGAGGAATACCTGGCGCGGGTCGAGGAATCTGCCATCCGCGATGCACTGCAGCGCACCAACCAGAACAAGACCGCCGCCGCCAGGCTACTCGGTATCACTTTTCGCGCCCTGCGTTACAAGCTCGAAAAACTCGGAATCGAGTGATACCCGCACCACAGCAGGGCGCCTACCGATCGCCTCTCCTTCTATACCTCTGGTCGGATGCCCTGCGCAGCGCCAGCCAGGCCGGGAGCGACGCCCAGTGTCACCCGCTGCCGCGGGACGGCGGAGCAGCCCTGCCGGCGCTCGCGCTTCGGCTGAACGGCAGCTGTTCCGAGGGACAAAAAAAACCTTACCCTTCAAGGCAAACCCTAACACGCGCTTTGGGATCCACCCAGGTCATTCGGAATGGTACGGATTATGCACTTCCCATCATTGGAAAGGGCCCCGGTATTCGGCCGACGGGAACAGGCCTTTTGACCGGACCCCGAACGTCTGCTAGTTGTTGTTGGAGGGTTGGAGATCCGGGAGCGCATTTATCCAGAGCACTGGGCAACATGGGTGATGTGCGAATACGGCTTGAGAATTTGGCTAGCCGTCTTTTCGGAACACCGGCCGAACGAAAACTTGAACCGGAGGTTTGTATGAAGAAGCAGCAAAGTGGTTTCACGCTGATCGAGTTGATGATCGTCGTGGCAATCATCGGTATTCTCGCCGCGATTGCCATCCCGGCGTACCAGGACTACACCGTCCGCGCGAAGATTACAGAGGGCCTGAGTCTTGCTGATGAAGCTCAGACGGCCATTGCCGAAACCTTTCAGAGCGACGGGTACATGCCTGCGGGAGGCAACGTCAGCTTTGGTCTGCCGGGCGCTGCGAGCATTACCGGCCAATACGTTACCGGTGTAACGGTCAGCTCTGCGGGCCAGGTCCAGATCACCTACGGCAACAATCTGACACCCTCGATCACATCCGGCAGCAACATGCTGACGCTGACGCCCGTCACCTCCAGCGGCGGCGTAGCCTGGATCTGCGGCAACGGAACTCGGGCGCCGCTCACCGGCACGGGTGCCGGAACCACCGTCCCGGCGAAATATCTGCCCGCAAACTGCCGTCCGTAATCATCGCCTGATACAGGCAACGTCCGGAAACGCCCCGCGCTGCGGGGCGTTTCCACTTCTGACAACCGGATCATAGCCCGCCATGGTGCAAGCGGATGACGGTTTCACCCTGATCGAGCTGATGATCGTTGTGGCGATCATCGGCATTCTCGCCGCGATTGCCATCCCGGCCTATCAGGACTACACCGTCCGCGCAAAGATTACAGAAGGCCTGAGTCTTGCCGAAACCGCGGAGCTCGCAGTTACCCAGGCCTATCAAGAGCAGGGCAGCCTGCCGGCAGGCAACTCCAACGCAAGCTATGACCTCCCCAGCCCCACGAGTATTTCCGGGCACTATGTCCAGTCGGTGTCCGTAGCCCCGACAACAGGCATCATCACCATCGCGTACAATCACACGCTTGGCGGCCTGCCGACCGCAAACGGGACAGATCTCACGCTTGTTCCGATTACTGACAGTAACGGTACGGTGGTCTGGGAATGTGGCCGGGCGACTGTCCAGGCCTTGGGCAAAACCCAGCAGCCGTCCAGCCAGACGAGCGTTCCGCCGCTCTATCTGCCGGCAAGCTGCCGGTAAGGATCCCGGGCGCAGAGGCCAGGCACAACAACCCGCCCGGCGTCCCGGAGTTTATAGGAAAGACAACATCCGCATGGGTACGCCATGGCCATCAATTTCACTGCAATCCGCCAGATGGTGCCGGCGTTGATCTGGAAAAACTCCGCCTCCCCCCTGCCCATCGAGCGCCACCGGGCGATTCGCATTACCCTGGTTCTATTGGCCTTAGGGTTGACGGTCATCGCCTATTATCCTGGCCTGTCGGGAGGTTTTGTCTACGATGACTTCCCCAATATCGTCAACAATGCCGCGTTACATCTCCATGAACTGACCTGGAGATCCTTGGAGGCGGCGGTTTTCTCCTCGCGCGCCGGCATCCTGCGCCGGCCGGTGAGCATGCTCACCTTTGCGCTGAACGAGTACTTTTTCGGACCCGCGCCGTACTCCTTCAAGGTGGTAAACCTCCTTATCCATCTGGCAAACGGAGTTGGGCTGCTCGTCTTCGGCAACCTGCTGCTGGATGTCTACCGCCAGATCTGGAACCCCAGACTCACCCGCCGCGAGATCTTCTGGATCTCCCTGGCTGCCGCCACGGCCTGGCTGCTGCACCCGCTTAATTTCACCAGCGTGCTGTACGTCGTCCAGCGCATGACCAGCCTGGCTACTCTGTTCATGATAATCGGCCTTTGCTTTTACCTGCGTGGACGGACACAGCGCTGGCACGCGCAGGGGGGCATGGCCCTTATGGTCACCGGCGCGGTAGTGTTCGGGACGCTCGCCGTGCTCAGCAAGGAAACCGGCGCGCTGTTGCCGCTCTACATGATCGTCGTGGAACTGGCAATTTTCCGCTTCCGCTCCAGCACCGGACGGATCGATCGCGCAATTCTTGCCTACTTTCTGGTGTTTCTCGCGTTACCAGCGGCGGCCGGTCTGGTCTGGATGGCGCGTGATCCCGCCGTGTTTTTCGGGGGATATCTCTTACGTACCTTCACACCACTGCAGCGCGTGCTCACCGAAGCGCGGGTGATCGTATTCTATCTTCGCCTGACGGTTATGCCGTCGCTGAACCAGCTCGGCCTTTACCATGACGATATCGCCATCTCCCACGGCCTGCTGCATCCACCGCAGACGCTGGCCTCCATAATCGTGATTCTGGCCCTATTCGCCACCGCGGCCCTGATACGGCGCCGTGCACCACTCATGACACTGGGCATTCTGTGGTTCTTTACCGGCCAGGTACTCGAATCCACGGTACTGCCACTGGAAATCGCATTTGAGCACCGCAATTACCTCTCTGACTACGGCATACTGCTGCCGTTATGCGCGATGCTGCTAGACGCTGGATACTCTGCCGCAACGCTCGCGCTACGCCGTGGCCTGCTCGTCCTGTTCATCGGCATGCTTTCCGTCACCACCTGGATGCGGGCCGAGAACTGGAGCAGCGTGCTCATGGAAGCCGTAACCGAGGCGCAGTTCCACCCAGACTCTGCGCAGTCCCAGTATGACGCCGGACGGGCCTACGCAAATCTCGCCCTGTCCGGACAGAAACAGTACACCAAACTTGCCTACCGGCACCTCGAGCGTGCCGCCCGCCTCGACCATTCCGGCATCATGGCGGATGCCGGCCTCGTTATCTTTGCCAGCAAGAACGGTGACCGGATAGACCCCCGCTGGATCGCCGCCATAAAACGGAGGCTGGCGCGCGTGCCGGTCGCACCGAGCGTCATCACCAGCATGCAACAGCTGCAGGCCTGCCAACAGAGGGTGTGCCAGATTCCGGATTCCGACATGACGGCGCTGTTCAGCGCGGCCTTTCGCAATCCGCTGCTCCACCGAACCACCCAGCAGTATGCGGACATGGTCACGATCTACGGGAGCTTTCTGATCAACCGCCTGCATGATCCTCAGGATGGCGTACGTGCCTTCAGAAAGGCGGCACAAATCGACCCTGGACAGCTCCAGTACCAAGTCAATCTGACCCGATTACTGATGGCAATCGGGCGCTATCGCACCGCACGCCGACATGTCTCCGAAATGGCCCGGGCGGATACTCTAGGCCACTACCGATTTGACATTGAATCGCTACGCCGTGAACTGGCCAAGCTGCCCGACCTCAACGTGCCGAATTTGAAACGCAGCCAAGCGCCGGTTCCGGCCGCCCGGCTGCTCGATCTGATCAAAGGCTAACCGGGGGATCATCGCAAAATCCGGCACCGGGGCGCTGCAGACTGGCCTATAATTAGGCTACCAAGCCGGCCGGCGGCCTCTGCCATCCCAAAACTGGGCACTGAAACCCGACTTTACGATCCATGGAACCCGGAATTAGCATCGTTATCCCGGCCAAGAACGAGGCCGCAAGCCTGGAGACCCTGCTTCCCGCTATAAAGCGGGTCTGCGCGGGAGCGGAGATACTGGTCGTCAATGACGGCTCCACGGACGATACGGTTCGCGTCTGCCAGGAACACAAGGTCAGGCACATCAGCCTGCCCTACTCGATTGGCAATGGCGGCGCCGTGAAACACGGCGCACGAGCCGCACAGGGGCACCTTCTGGTGTTCATGGATGCCGACGGACAGCACGATCCGAACGACATTCCGCGGATGCTTGCAAAGCTCGAGGAAGGGTACGACATGGTCGTCGGGGCCCGCACCGGGAACTCCCACGCCGGCCTGCATCGCGCCACCGCCAACGGCCTGTACAACCGTCTGGCCAGCTGGATGACTGGACAGAAAATCCCGGATTTGACTTCCGGATTCCGTGTTGTTTACCGACAGAAGTTCCTGCGGTTTCTGTACCTGCTTCCAAATGGGTTTTCCTACCCAACCACGATTACCATGAGCTTTTTCCGCGCCGGTTATCTCGTTACCTATGTGCCGATCAAGGCTGCACGCCGGTACAGTCAAAGCCGCAGCCACATCCGGTTGCTGCGGGACGGATTCCGGTTTCTGCTGATCATCTTTAAGGTCGGATCGTTGTACTCGCCACTGAAGCTGTTTCTGCCGGTCAGCATCGTGTTTTTCCTGGTCGGCCTGGGTCGCTACCTGTACACCTATTTCACGTCCGGACGATTCACCAACATGAGCGCACTGCTGCTGGCCACTTCGGTCGTGGTCTTCCTGATAGGCATCGTTTCGGAGCAGATCAGTGCACTGAACTACAAGGATAGCGAGAGGCGTGAACACCAGGACTAGCAGCAACTGCGTTTTGGCATGACTGCGACGACACCGATATCCAGAATTCTGCTTGTCACCCGCAATTTTCCGCCGCTTCTGGGAGGAATGGAGCGCCTCAATTGGCATGTGGCGGAAGAGCTTTCAAAACGTTATGAAGTCCGGGTGGTAGGACCGCAAGGGGCTGGCCGCCTTGCGCCTCCAGGAATACAGGTCCACGAAGTTCCGGTCCGCCCGCTGTCGCGCTTCCTTCCGGCTGCCTGCTGGCAGACACTTCGAACCGCCCGCGGTTTTGCGCCGGGAGTCATCATATCCGGCAGCGGGCTCACGGCACCCATGGCATGGATGGCCGCACGCGCATGCGGTGCACGGGCTGCAAGCATCGTCCATGGACTGGATATCAGCGTTCCCAATCCAGTCTATCGTACAATCTGGCTCCAATTCCTCAGGCATATGGACCGGCTGATTGCCAACAGCCACGCCACCGCGGTCCTGGCCGGGGACATCGGAGTGCCGGCGACACGCATCGGCATCGTCCATCCCGGAGTGCACATGCCGGCACATGATCCGCAGGCCCGTGCACGCTTCCGGACCACTCACGCACTGGGTGACGATCCGGTACTGCTATCCGTAGGCCGGCTCAGCGGTCGCAAGGGTCTGCGGGAATTCGTGACCGAAGTGCTGCCGCTCATCCATGCCAGACTTCCACGCGTCCGACTTGTGGTCATGGGTGACTCTCCGGAAAATGCACTGTTCGGACAGGCCCAGACGGCAGACAGCATTCGGGCGGCGGCGAACGCGGCCGGGGTCGGATCGCAACTGTCATTCCTGGGTAGAGGCACCGATCAGGAACTTTCCGATGCCTATTCCGCGGCGGACATCCATGTATTTCCGGTGCGTCATATCCCGGGTGATCCTGAAGGGTTTGGAATGGTTGCGGTGGAAGCGGCCGCTCATGGGCTGGCCACCGTGGCCTATGCGACGGGTGGCATCCCGGAATCGGTCGCGGACGGGCTCAGCGGCAGACTGCTGGCACCGGGCGACGCTCCAGGCTTCGCCAGCGCGGTGATCGAACTGCTCGCCAAACCACTGCCGGCAGCGGGCATACGAAACTTTGCCAGCCGGTTCGAATGGACGCACTTCGGAACAGCTCTGGCATCCGAGATCGAAGCGTGCAGCATATGAGCTGTGAACTCCCGGAAGATCCCTGCCTGGAACAGATCGCCACAGTGACGGTCACATTCAATCCGGACACCAACGTACTGGCATCACAGCTCTCGGCGCTCCCGCGGGCGTGCCCTAAGTTCATCGTTGATAACGCGTCGGAACCAGGAGTGACTGAATCCGTTGCAGAACTGGCTGCCCGTACCCCGAATACGACGCTGCTTCGCAATCGTAAAAATTACGGTCTCGCGGCGGCACTTAACCTCGGGGCTCTTACGGTCCATCGGGAAGCACCGTCGGTACGGTTCGTACTGCTGCTCGATCAGGACAGCGAACCGCTGGCGGGCAGTATTGCGGCTTTGGTGTCGGCATTCGAGGCGCTCGAAAACAGCGGCCACCCCGTGGGCTGCGTGGGTCCGTTGCTAATCGATGCGAAAACCAACCAGCAGCATGGCTTCCACCAGGCCACGCGCTGGCGCTGGCGTCGCCTTTTCCCCGCGCCCTATACAGGTCTTCCGGTAAGGTGCACAAACCTCAACGGCAGCGGGACGCTCGTTTCCATCGATGTCTTTCTGAAGCTTGGCGGCTTCGATGAGGAACTGTTCATCGACCATGTCGATACGGCCTGGGCATTCCGCGTGCTGGCGGCCGGGTACGAGCTGTGGGGAACTCCAAAGGCTGTATTCAAGCACCGCATGGGCACCTCCAGTCTCCGATTCTGGATGTGCGGCTGGCGCATATGGCCAGTGCGGTCCGCCGCACGGCATTATTATCTCTTTCGCAATGCCATACTTTTGATGCGGCGGCCGGCGGTACCACGTGTCTGGAAGTTTTGGGCTGCCCCCAAGCTCGTCCTGACCGCGCTGCTTCATGGCCTGTTTGACCCCAACCGCCGCGAACAGCTGCGGCAGATGCGGCGCGGTCTGGCAGACGGTCTGCGCACGAGGGATGTGCGGCGGTAGCCCGATGCGTACGACAGTGCCCATAGTGGGGTTAACCCTAAACTTCCGCGATGCCGCCCGCACCATCGAATGCGTGCGTTCACTGCTCGCAGAGGGGGTCCACCACGTTCTGGTCTGGGACAACTCGGAGGACGAGGGCCGGTCCGCCCTCACCGTGCGCACCGGCTTGGGCGACGAAAAACGCGTCAGCATCGAATTAAGTGCGGTCAACCTGGGCTTTGCTGCGGGCGTCAACTGCGGAATAGACCGGATCCTGGACGTCTATCCGGACGCGTGGATACTGCTTATCAACAATGATGCGCGTCTCACAACCGGTGCCCTTGCCGAATTGCGTAATGGACTGCTGCGCGCCCCGATGGCCGGCATAGCCTACCCGGCCATATTTCAAAACGGACGGATTTCCGGCACGGTACATTACCAGAGATGGTTCGGGCTGCTCTCCAGGCGCCCCCTGCCCGGCAGTGATCCGCATGCCAGCGGCTGCTGCATGCTCATCGACCCCGCCTGCACGGGCCGCGCGGTATTCGACGAGGATTTTTTCATGTACGGGGAGGACGCCGAACTGGGGTGCCGGCTTCGACACCGGCCTGGCACACTGTTACATGTCCCGCAGGCGCGCGTGGAACACGAAGGGTCCGCGACCGGACACAATGGATCGCCATTCTACGAGACACGCCTGGTCGCTGCTCATCTCATTCTGGCGCGCAAGCTCGCACGCAGCCGTTTCGGGCACTTCGGGCTGTTGCTGGGCCGCGCCGTTATGCTTCCGGTGCGGGCACTCTTGCGTGCGGTGCGTCAGCGCTCGCTTGTGCCGCTGCACGCACTCTTCGGCGGATGGCGGCTGGCTCATGGGCACGATCCGCTGCTTGCAAAAGCGCGCCGCTTTTCCCCCAGATCCGGCGGTCAAGATTGATTTCCTATCCCAACTCCCTGTTGAGAATTAGCTAATTGGGTATTGATCACCACGGCAACTGCATCGGCTTCCAGAGCGCCGCGATGATCTTCGTGCACCGCTGCATCGCGTGCGGCTCCGGCCGTGCGACATCGGAGTTCTAAGTCAGAACGATGCGCATAAACGCGTCGCTTATTCGGGCAATTCCTATATAGTGCGCGCGCTGTCCCCTTCCCGGTCCACCGCAAGCAGCGGCTCCATCGCCGCCCACATGGCATCGACCGAAATCAACTGCATGCAGGGATATGGATCGCCTTTTACCGTGCGGTACCGGCATATCCAATTACAGCCGAAACAGTCCATAGGTTGATAGACAGTCACCGGCATCGCTATACACGGTGAAACGGCTCCGTCATACGGATAACAGCGTCCGAAATGGCCTCCTCCGACCGCAACTACGCTGTTTGTGCCACAGTACGCCGCCATGTGTCCGATCGCTGAGTCGTTGCCCACCACCAGGCGGGCCCCGGCAACGAGCTCCAGCAGTGTCTGCGGATTCGTCTTGCCAGCCATGTTCACCGCCGCCGACCCGATTGCGGCCACAACCGATTGCGCAAGCCCATACTCTGCATCGGTTCCCACAACGATACACCGCCACCGCGACCGGTTCTGCAAAACGCGCCTGGCCAGCGCGGCAAAGCGCTCCCCGGGCCACTTCCGAAACGCGCGGCTTGCCCCTGGCGCAACCAGAATATAGCTATCTGCCGCTGTGCGGTCTGCGGGCAATCTCGACGGGGTCGCCGCAGAAGACCGCGGGGGCGCCACACCGCAGGCCCGCAGAAACTCGGCATAACGGCGTTGCTGATGTACGTGCGGCAACGGCGGCAAAAGACACGTATAGGCGCGGCGCCCCGCAACGCGATCCAACCCCGGTCGCTCGCCAAATTCTGCAGCCCATCCGGTTGTGGCGGGTCCAGCGAGCGCCAGCACCATCGCATCCAAGACGATGCCATCGCGCGGATAGGTCATAGCGAATGTCTGAGAGGGTGCAATGCGCCGCAGTTCCCGCAACATGATTGCCCGATAGCGCCATTCGCGAATGAACCGCTGGCGATCTATCGCAACAACCCGGCATCCGGGCAACTCCTGCGCCACCAGGGACGCGCATGCCTGGGAACATATCAGCGTCACCTCCTGCCCCTGTTCACGCAGCGCGTCGGCCAGTACTTTTCCGAATGGCAGCCAGAGGAACAAATCGCCCAGCAGTTCCACATGCACGACCGCGGCCCGTCCGGGAACCGGCGTAACGGTCCCGGCGGTCCACAACACCAGGCGATCCAGTACCCCATAGACCAAAAATTCCAGCATGCGCTTCGTGCGGCGCCAACCCAGCCGCATCGTTGCTCTTACCGCCGTCATATGCCCCTCGGTGACTATCTTCCTGCCCCTGCATATAGGGGCTAATGGCCAGCCGGCTCCGGCATGACTGTCCCCCGCCCGGGCGAACAGGATCCGGGAGAAGTCACCGGGTCTGGCGGGTACCTCATCATTGCTGATCGCGGTTCAACCCGAGTTCTTCGAGGTCGCCGGCAATGTGAACGCCGGGATATGCCGCCGGACCGCACTTTCTATCATGCCGCTCCTGAGGCAAGCACTTGACGAACCAGACAGGGCTGACCCCAGACCATATCTAGCGCTGCGCCAGCACTTCAATCTCGGTCTCAAATACCTTCGGCATGGGAAACACATCAACCAGCCTGTAGAGCAGGCGATGCATGACATTATTCACGTGCCACCGTATCCGGTTCAATATACGTAGCAGCGCCCGAATGACGTGTCGCCACGACCAGAAAAGTTGCGGCGGATGCTGCACCAAAACACAGTGTTTGGCCGTGAATCCGGCCGCCTCCAGGACCTGCTGAAGAGAATTCTCAGTGAAATGAACGACGTGGGTAAAGTCCACGAAACAGGCATACCCCGCACCCAAACAGAGTGCATTCGGCACCTTGACGCTCAGGTACCCCCCGGGGGCGAGACACCGTCTCAGTTCCCGCAACAGGGGCACGGTGTGCTCGCGCGGCACATGCTCCAGCACATGATGGAACAATATGACATCAAAACCGCCGTCCGGCGTTCCCGCCAGAAAGTCATGGATGTCTGACAAATGAACCGCAACCTGACCTCCAAGCCTGCGGCGCGCCGCATCGACGAGCTCCGCCGAAACATCCACACCGCTAAGCCGGGTGTACCCGCTGTCGCGCAACAAACTCAGCAGGTAACCCGTTGCGCAGCCGGCATCCAGAATTCTGGCCTCTTTCGGGATCTGTTCAATCCAGCGCGGTATTCGTTCTAAACGAAGCGCACGAACCCTGTCGAGAGGTTCGTCCGCCAGGCGTTTACCTTCGTAATACGACTTATAGTGATCAAATATTTCCCTTGATGGATCGCTCATTGAAAACTGTTACACCTCCGTTGCCTTGCCGCATCTGCATGAACCGGCGGCACGGCTCACACCACCGCGCCGCCCGCTGATTCGACTACGACCCGCTTGACGAATCCTGTCTACCCAGCGGGGCTAACAGCAGTGCGAGCTGCGTGACGACAATTGCAAACTCCGTCAAATAGATCGCCGCCGTGGCACCAGCCAGTCCATATTTGACAACCAGAACCACCGTCGCCGTAACACCGGCGACAGCGCCGACCGTGTAGGACCATACGAGCGCAGACCTCCGATGGGTCGCTATGACGTGAAACGTGCCCACGTTACGCACCACCTGCAATGCCGGCACCCACGCCAACCAGCGCAGCACCCGGACCGTGCTGCTGAAACCCCGACCGAGCAAAAGCGGAAGCAACGGCGCGAGGATGTACAAAAATGCGCCTCCGGTTACCGCAAGACATAACATTGCGATCGCCGAAACCAGCATCCGCCGCGAGTGATTCGGGCTGGCGTACAAACGCGGCCATAATGCGTCTTGCATGGCGTGGAGCGGAAGATTCGCTACACCCACGATGCGCTGCGAAACAGTGAACGTGCCGGCAAGCGCGAAACTGAACTGCGCCAACACCGGCTTGTTGAATTCCGACTGGAGCCTCTGGGAAAATTCACCCCAGGCAAATGCGAGGCCGTCGCGCACCAGGGTGTACCGCAGGGCCTGCCTGCCGCCCGGATGATAAGTCCGCAAAACCAGGACGAAGAGGACTGACGCGCAGGCCGCGCTGGCGGCTGCATACGCCAGCATCCATGCCGCGACGGTCATGTCACCGAGCACGACAAAGATCCCGAGGACGGCAAGGCGCGCCAGCACCAGGGACGCTGTGATTGCGCCATAACGGCCGATACGGTGCTGCGACTGCTCGACCCGGGCCAACAGGTTCACCAGGGAAGCGCTCGCGATCTCGGCGGGAACAAATGCCAGCAACACCAGAGCGGACACCTGCCCGTGCAGCACGGTCAGCGCCGTCACCAGACCCAGAACGCTGAATGTCGCCGCCCCCCGCCACCACAGACGCAATACCTGGGATAGATCTTCGGACAGCCGCTGCGGTGTACGCGCAAGATCGCGCAGCATCACCCCCGGAAGACCCAGTCCGGCAAGAGGAGTAAAAAATGCTGTGATTGCAACCGCCGTGACAAACCGTCCGAAGCCATCGGCACGGAGCAGTCTCGCAAGAAGGATGACCAAAACCGCCTGGCCGGCCGCCCGCAATGCCATCCAGCCGAACAGCTGACCGCTCGCCCGCATGTACCCGCCGGGACGCCACGACCACAACCGCCGGACGCTGAATCCTGTCTCGTGCTTTTCCTGACCGGAGACGCCCGTGGATAACATTCTGCCGCTCTGCGGCCTGGTCATGCTCGCCGGGCGGCCGCGCTGCGGGCATATGGCACAGGTGCATGCCCGGTCCGGATGCCGCGCAAGAGCACCCCCCGCGCCACACAATACGCCGGTGTCGCTGACCGAATCATCGAGGGGATCCCGTATAGGGGTGACAAAACCCGGACTCCCGCAACGACATGATCACGCGCTGCGACACAACCGGTCCCGGCAAACCCCGGAGCCTGCAAACGCGACTATCCATGCACCTGATCGTCCCCCACCACCGCTGTACGCCACGCGTAACCACGGGAGCGAACAGCGAATTCCATCGGAGGAAACAGGGTGTAATCCATCGCCAGCGGACCGGTATTCCATTGCCAATCGAACGTGCGCATGCCGTTTCCTCGCGTTGGTCCGAACATCCGCAGAACGGGTTCGAGCGCAGCCGAATTTGCATTGGGTCTGGCCATGCCGTTGAAGTTACCCGTTCCCGTGGCCGGCTCCCACTGTCCAGTTCCGCTGATCCCGAGACTACCGCTTAGCGTCTGCAGGCGCAGCGCGACACTTCGGCCGTGACCCTCCAAGTATAGCCGGTAATCCCCCAGCGGCCGGACACTGGACAGGCTGCTCGCCGCCCGCTGCCACTCAATCGCGACCCGTCCGCTCAGGGTCCCGTTACGAACCGCAAACCGCTTGGAGTCAACATGGAACTGCCCCGCGGGACCGAACAGCCCGGCCGGACTGTAAAAGCTGCTGAGGAGTTGTGCCGGAAAGCTGGCATTGAGGTCGCTCAGTGCGATGCGGTGGTAACCGAGATCGATGTCGGCCTGCAGATTGGCGCCAGATCCGTCGATCGCAGTGTGTACGCGCAGCCTGCCCAGAAACAGCCACAAAGGATTGAATTCCCACCGGACTGAACCCACGCTCCGTGGCAGTGCCGACGCCACGCGCACTGCCAGGATACCGCGGCCGCGCCAGACGGTGCCGGAGGGCCGGGCGATATTCACCTCGCCGCGGCTTGTACGCGCAAGCGCCCAGGAAACCCAGCCGGCCGGCGCCGTTGCCACCAGAAACATCAGGTACAGCGCCAACCCCAGAAAAACGTACCACAGCCAGCGCCGCATCACGTACCAGGCCCCCGCAGCTCCAGGCGCGCATCAACGATTCCCGGTGAAGATTTCGCCTCGATCGCCGCATTCCGGACGCGCACGCCGTTGTGTAGCTGTAACGCCCGCAACCAGGTCACCAAAGTGTTGAACGCAACTCCGCGTATTACCAAACGCGCCCCGCTGGAGCCATCCGGTTCCAGCTGTGCGAGTGATTGCTTCAGGCCGTAATCGGCCGCGGACTGCTCGAGGGTTGCAAGAATAGCGGCGCCGCTGCCCAGGTGCGCAACGCCGCCCGTCGCGCGCAACCGTTGAATCTCCAACGCCTGCGACCGCATCGTCGCCAGACGGGCACGATCGCGTGGCACCGCCACACGCAGTTCGTGCAGTTCGTGCGCCATCGGAGCCCACAGAAAGTCATAAGACAGGAACCCGCCGAGCACCACGACTGCGATGACCACGGCCACACGCTCACGGGTCTGCAGCGCACGCCAACGCGCGAGATGCGGCTCCAGAATGGACGGCAGGGAGCGCTTCACGGCGAACCTTCCGCCTTGACCCGGATGCGGCCATCAACAACCCCGCGATGGCTGGTGGCGTCCAGCACTTTGGCACGCAGGCCGTGCGCAACCAGCGCGCTGCGCAACGCCTCTACGGCCTGATAGTCTGTCACGCGCACATCGATGGTGAGACTTGAGCCCGAGTAGCTGAGGTTGCTCAGGTGTCCGCCCGGAACTGACTGGATCGCCGGAGCCGCATCTGCCAGCAGCGGCAGGAAATCGCCGGGCACGGGCTGGCCGCTGCCCGACTGCAGGGCGGCCAGCTGTCGCGCCATCTGCAGGGCAGGGTCGACAATGACATGGGCATCGGGAAAGCTGTGCCGAAACAGTTCGTACATCTCGCGCCGCTGCGCCAGTTCCACCCGCTTTAGATGCCACCACGTGCCGATATTCACGCCAAGGCTGATCAGAAACCACGCCAGCAGGATAACTCCGGCTGGCCGCAGGGCGCCCAAGGTCTGATGCAGCGGATTTGTGGGTGAGAATTCATTCTGCAGAAGGCTGAGTTCAGGACTGTCGGACTCCTGGGCCCAGAAGTCCTGCTCCATACCCCGCACCGGTAATCCCAGGGTCTCGGACCAGCGTCCAAAATCGATGCCGGCAGGCGGGTTGTAAAATGACAACGATTCCGGGGCCGCGGTTCCGGCCCGCGCCCCGCGGATCGCGATAACCAGGGCCTCCGGTACATCCGCCCCTTGTGACAGATCGCAGGGAAAACCCGACCAGGCGCCCGTACGCACGATCAGTTCGCCGCCGTCCCCGGTGAGCGACCAGACCGAGTCGTTCCAGGGCAGCGCGAAAACTTCCGGACACAGTACTGTCGGCTGCAGCCCTGACGCCTTGAAAGCATCGACCCAGGCCTGGAGGCGTGCACGTTCCGTCACCCCAACGGCCAGGCTTCCACCGCCCAGTGAACGATAGGCAAAATGGAGACTATCCGGTTCCCCCAGCAGCTGATCTTCCAGGGCATACGGCAAGGCCTGGGCGATGCGCGCGCGCGACTTGGTCGGCAAGGTCACCTGCGCCAGCATCGTCTCCGCGGCTGGAGTCCAGACCCGGACGCGTGTGCTGTGCGGCGGCGGCGACAGCTCGTCCAGCCGGGAGACTTCACCGCGGCGTACGGCGCCACTTGCCTCGTGCAGCCACCACGCGACCGGCAGACCACCCTCCGGCCAGCCCAGAGGCAGCCGCAGGCTGAGCAGTGCGCGATCCCGGGGACGCAAACGCACGACCCTACTCTTCGCTGATACGCTCACCACGGGGTCACCGATAAGCCGGTTTTTGTCTTCACGCGATCGGGGTTCCAGAAGCGGTCGGACCTCGCCCGCTCACAGCAGCAGACAGGGCCATCACAGTGTAACCGTTATCCACCATTCTGTCCCACTCCGGAGGACGATTGCCCTGTACCGGTATCACCTTTCGGCAAATTGGCCTGCAGGACCCCCGACTGCCATAAAACCTGCGCAGACTGCGCTCCTCCCGGACTGTAAACAAGCGTGCGGCTGTCATTGTAGATACGCCCGAAGGAAGTCTGGATGTCAACGATGTAATAAGACGTCTTCACATCGAAACTCTGGCCGTTCTGCGGCGCCTGTCCTGCGCGGGACTGGAGCTGGCCTGGATCCGTGAACGGGTCCGGGGTGTTGTCCCTCTGGGCCACAAGCGTCTGGGCAGTCTGAGGCGACATGGATGTAAACAGCGCGCTCAGCACCATGGCATCGGCGGTATTGATATTGACGGGCGTGGAGACCGGCAGAGCCACCACGTACGGCCGCAGGGCTTCCACGATCTTGGCATTGAAACCGCGGACCAGACGCAACTCCTCCACGCTCTGCAGCGGCTGGTTGGCGGCACGGTATGGTGGGGTGAGCGTCAGGTAATAGTCGCTTTGCGCGCCGTCGGGCCGGGGTGGCCCTGGCGGGCCGATCCAGTCGAGCAGTGCATCCATAATCGACGGATCGATACCCAGCGCGCGCAGCAGATTCTGGAACACAGCGATGTCCGGCTGACTTGGAACATTGCCGCTCATGAGATTATTGAGGTTAAATCGCGACTGGGCATCAAAGATCCGAACCACAACGGTTCCGTTGGCAACCGGCATCGGCGGCAGCGCACGCGCCCATTCCTGCGTGAGATTGTCAGTAGGGTTGTTCTGCTTGGCATTGTCGTCCAGCACCTTGAGGGCTAGCGCGAGCGCACCGTCTCGAACTTCCTCCGCCTGTGAGCGGTCTGCCAGATTCTGCACCTGGCGTATCCACACCTCCGTGCTCAGACTGAGATAGGCCGCTATCGTGGCGACAATGGCTACCACCAGCAGGGCGGTAATCAGCGCAAGCCCGCGCTGACCATGCCGGATCCACCGCTGCCGCCGGTTGCTAGTCATGGACCAGGAACAGCCACTTAAATCGCCCACGGCCGCGGACCGCAATCTTTACCTCAACACCACGGGGGAGCGGACTGACCATCCCGGGACCCGGTATCGTAGAGTTTGCAATGCCGCCTGGAGGCTGGACTCCTCCCGGAGACTGGGAATTTCCGGAGGGCTGCGGCCATAAACCCGACCACAGCTGGTCGGCTGTGAATGCCTGCACATCAAACGACGTAACATGACGCAGGATTGCCGACTTGACCGGCACCGTGCTGGGCGCTCTGTCCAGCACCGGCCAGCTCAGGCGCCAGAGCACGTGGTGCCGCAACGCATAACCCACGCGCTCCAGGTCCCCGCGCACTGCGTTCCCGACCACCAGGACCCCGCCACGGGTAAATTCGAGCTGCGGAGCATCGAGAGTGCGGACGTCAGCCGGCCGGATGATGAACGCCGGAAGGGTCAGGCCGTCATCATCTATCACGGTCCGCGGCCGTGCCTGCGTCAGATCGTCCTGCAACTGCGCATAGCACATGGCGAGTCTGCTCCAGAACCGCCGCTCCGCCGCTACGCCGTTGCGAACACGCAGCACCTGATCCAGCGTGCTGTAGGCCATGATGCCCAGAATCGCGAACAGGGCCAGCGCCACAAGCATTTCCAACAATGTCAGGCCACGTGCGCGGCCTGCTGCGTAGCCGCACTTCATGATGGCTTTCTCAGGAAACCAATGACCTGCCCGAGGATTTCGCGGTGGCGCTGGGCCCGTACCTCGATCTGCAGGCGACGGAAGTCGGCGATCGCAGTGGCTGAAACCTGCTGGTGCCAGTACCATTTCCTGCCGTTGAACTCCGTGGTGCCGCTGGTGGTGTCCGCAGACGGCCACTCCTTGCGCAGCTGCAGCTCGGTAATGCGGTTTACGGCGATCCATTGCGCTTCCAGGTGACTGCGCAGGCTGATACTGGTGTCGGTGGACTGGATGACCACACGCATGAGCGCGCTCAGGGCGATCGCCAGGATCAGCAGGGCGACCAGAATCTCCAGCAGCGTAAATCCACGGTCAGAGCTAGGCATGCTGCCGTACCATCCGGATGGTGCCGCCGGCCGTTCCCTGCACGCTCCAGTTCACACCCGAACGGCCGAGCACGATGTCGAATTTCGGCAACTCGCCGGTCGGCAGCAGGATCAGCTCCGGGCGATCCCCGCCGGCAGCGCCATTGATCGTGACCGAGAGGATATGCATGTTGGCCGGAAGGCGCCGTGGCCGCAGGATCTCGTTCGCCCGCACGGCCTCGAATCGCCGTTTCTGGTTGTTGAGGACCAGGAAGCGGTAGCCTCCAGCGGTTAGCGCAACCGCGTACACCTCGCCCTCCAGTATGGCGTCCTGGCGCGCCGTGCGTACGAGCAGCGCCAGCCGCGCCGCTTCCTGCTGGACAGCGCGCACGTTACCCCCGCCGAGACCCAACCCGACCGTGCCGATCACGATCACGATCAGAATCATGACCACCAGCAGTTCGATCAGGGTGAAGCCACGCCTCTGCAACCGCGCGGGAGCAAGGCAGCACAAACCGGCGACCGTTCCGAAAGCCGGCCGATGCGCAGTCGTCACCGAAGACGAACGGGCGCTTTCAGAACGCCCCGGCGCGGGTCGCCAGCCAGTCCATACCGGCGGCAGTCTGCGGACCAACGACCAGCGGCCACCGATGCCTTGCCTGTGCGCCATGCCCCCTGTCCGACGTCATCAACAGAATTGCTAGTTCAGATTCCAGTTTCCGATCTCCTGGCTGCTGCCTCCACCGTCCGCAGACGGTCCGTTCGGTCCGTAGCTGAACACATCGATCTCCCCGTGCAGTCCGGGGTTGAGGTACTGATACGGACGGCCCCAGGGATCCTTCGGCACCCGATCCAGATAACCGCCCGGTCGCCAGTTGTCCGGTATGTTGCCGGTATCAGGCTTACGCACCAGGGCGGCCAGCCCCTGTTCGGTGCTTGGATAAACACCGTTGTCCAGACGATACATGTTGAGCGCACTGACGATTGCACGAACATCGGATTTGGCCGCCACGATGCGCGCCTGCTCGGGACGATCCATGATCTTCGGAACGATGACGGCCGCCAGAATTCCCAGAATCACCATCACCACAAGCACTTCGATCAGGGTAAATCCGGAATGTTCTCTACTGCGGTACATAGCAAACCTCACTTGATCAACTGATTCATGTCAATTATCGGCAACATGATCGCCAGCACGATGAACAGGACAATCCCGCCCATCACCAGTATCAGCGCCGGTTCCAGCATCGCGGTCAACGCGGAGGCCCAGTTCTCGAGCTCCCTGGTCTGCGCCTCGGCCGCACGCACAAGCATCAGGTCCAGGCTACCGCTGGCTTCGCCGCTCGCGATCAGATGGATCACGAGGGGCGGAAACAGCCTGGATTTTCCCAGCGATCGCGCCAGACTGCCGCCTTCCCGCACCTGACGCAGCGCATCCTCCACGGCAGCACGCATCGGCAGATTGGTGACAACCTGGACGGCCGACTGCATGGCATTCAGCAGCGGAATCCCGCTGGCCGTCAGTATCCCGAGGGTGCTCGTGAGCCGGGCGGCGTTGACGCCACGCAGCAGTCGTCCGAACAATGGTATCCGAAGCAGGCCGCGATGCCAGCGGGCCCGCAGTTTCGGTTCACGCAGAACCAGGCGCGCGCCCACGAAGGCCGCGGCTGCACCCACCAGCCACCAGATACCCACGGCGCGCACGAATGCGCTTACGTGAATCAGAAAGCGCGTCGGCAAGGGCAAAGCCTGTCCGGTGTTGGTAAACACCCGCGTCACCTGCGGCACAACGTAGACCAGCAGGCCGGTCACCACCGCAAGCGCCACGACCGTAACAAGAGCCGGATAAATAAACGCCAGCATCACCTTGTTCTGAAGCGCCTGCCGGTCCTCGGTGTAATCGGCCAGCCGCTCGAGCACCTCGTCCAACCGCCCCGACTGTTCGCCGGCATCCACCATATTCCGGTAAATGTCCGGAAAGGCATGCGGGAAATCCCCCATGCCGCGGGCGAGAGACTGTCCTTCCAGAACCCGGCCCCGCACACCGGCCAGTACGGTACGTGTGTGTGTGGATTCAGACTGCTCAACGAGGGCATTGAGGCATTCCTCGATCGTCAGGCCCGCGTGCACCAGGGTGGCAAACTGCCGTGTGAGCAGAGCCAGATCGCGGCCGGGAATGCCTCGCCGCAACGACACGTGGAAGGTGGTCCCGCGATCGTCCGTCTGGGACTTGGTGGCGCGTATCGCGGCCACGTGCATGGGCGTAAGCCCGCGCTCACGCAGCATGACCCGAACCTGCCGTTCCGCATCACCTTCCAGCACGCCTTTGACGGCCCGGCCTTTGGCATCCAGGGCCTGGTACTCAAACGCCGCCATGGGCGCCTCCGCGCATCCTGCCACCCATCGTTAATCCTCGCGTGACACGCGCAATACCTCTTCCAGACTCGTTTCGCCGGCCAGCACCCAGCGCAGGCCGTCCTGGCGCAGGCTGCGCATGCCCTGAATTTTTCCGTGATCGCGCATCTGCCCTTCGGCGACGCGGTCGTGGATGAGACCACGCAGCACGTCATCTACCGGAAGAAGTTCGTAAATGCCGGTTCGCCCCTGATATCCGGTATTTCCGCAAGCCGCGCAACCGGTGGCACGATAAAGCGTAATGCCCGCCGCCTTATCCGCGCTCATCTCAAGCAACTCCGCCTCGTTTGCCGTGGGAACGTGCGCCTGTCGGCACTGGGGACAGAGCCGGCGTACCAGGCGCTGGGCCAGAACCCCAAGCAGGCTCGATGCCACCAGGAACGGCTCGACACCCATGTCCACCAGACGCGTAACGGCTCCCACCGCATCGTTGGTATGCAGGGTGGCAAGCACAAGATGCCCGGTCAAGCTCGCCTGTACCGCGATCTGCGCAGTTTCCAGATCGCGGATCTCGCCGATCATGATGATATCCGGATCCTGCCGCAGAATCGCCCGCAGCGCCCGCGCAAAGGTCAGGTCTATCTTCGGGTTCACGTGCGTCTGGCCGATGCCGTCCAGGTCGTACTCAATCGGGTCCTCGACGGTAACGATATTGTGACGCTTGGCATCAAGCTGCGACAGTGCCGCATAGAGCGTCGTGGTCTTTCCAGACCCGGTGGGGCCTGTGACCAGAATGATTCCGTGCGGCTGATGAATCAGACGATCTAAAATGGAAAGCGTATGCTCGGACATTCCGAGATTCACCAGCCGTAGCCGTCCCACCTGCTTGTCCAGGAGTCGCAGCACGACGCGTTCGCCGTGTCCGGTCGGCAGCGTCGACACCCGCACGTCCACCGGACGCCCCGCCAGACGCAGGGTAATGCGTCCGTCCTGGGGCAGGCGCTTTTCTGCAATATCAAGACGCGCCATGATCTTGATGCGCGAAACGATAACCCCGTGCAGGACAGGCTGCGGCTCGACGATATCACGCAACACTCCGTCCAGCCGGAACCGCACCACCGAACGGGTTTCGAACGGCTCGATATGGATGTCGGAAGCGCCCTCACGCACCGCCTGGGTGAGAAGCGCGTTGATCAGCCGCACTATGGGAGCATCATCCTCGCTTTCAAGCAGATCCTCCGCACGCGGGAGATTGTGCGCAAGCTCCGCCAGATCCATATCTTCGCCCAGGTCGTCGACGATCTGGACCGCCTGGCTCATGCCGCGTTCATAGGCGCGGTTGAGCGCCGACTCGAAATGCTCATTGTCGAGTTCATGCACCCGCAGCGGCCGCCCCAGCGCGCGCCGCAGTTCCGCCAGGATCGGGGTCGTGACCCCGGGACGCGACCACACCTCGACGATGCCGTCGATCTGGCGCGCGCTTAAGACACCATGCCGCTTGGCGAAGTGGTATGGCACGCGCTGGCACGTTTCGGGGTCCAGGTCGTGAAGATCGAATTCGCCGCTCATTGCCGGCACCGCCTCTAGTGCTTGCCTGCGCCGGCCGCAGCCGACCCCTGGTTGATGGGCGAGTCGGGAGGCATGGCCGGACCCAGCAATTTCTGTTTCCCGTATCCGCTCAATGTCGGAGCAACCTGGATCGGAACATCATGTTTCGCACTGAACCGGCGCAGCAGTGCCCGCTGTTCAGCGGTGAGCGGATTTTGTCCTTCAATATATGAATAGCGGTCCTCGGTAAATCCTCTGGCATCGGCCATGGTGCGCACGATCACAGGCCGCAGAAAAATCATGAGATTGGTCTTGACTGCCTCATGGTCGCGGTAGCGGAAGAGCCAGCCGAGCAGCGGCAGATGACCGAGGAACGGAACCGACTCGTCGTTGACATTCAGCGTATTCTGGATCAGTCCGCCAAGCACGACAGTGTTGCCATCGTCGACAAGCACGGTGGTATCCAGGGCTCGCTTGTTCGTGCTCTCAGTAAGCGGATTCGAGGAGGGAACAACGCTTGATACCTCCTCCTGAATCTTCAGCTTCACGGTATTGCCCTCGGAAATCTGGGGCTTCACCTTGAGCGTCAATCCCACATCCTTGCGTTCTATGGTCTGAAACGGATTGACTACACCCGAGGTCGTCGTCGACTGGGCATACTCACCCGTAAGAAATGGCACGTTCTGCGCTACGACGATCTTGGCCTGGGCGTTGTCCAGGGTAAGCAGGTCCGGCGAGGACAGAATATTGGCGTTGTCATCGGTTTCCAGGGCGCGAGCCAGCGCTCCAAGCCCGTAGGTCACGGTTCCGTCCGGCAGCACGATTTTCGGCCCGACAAATCCGATGGACAATCCGTCGGCAGCGCCCAGCGTCGTAACCGGGTCGGCCACAGAATTGATGATTCCCGGCGCCGCCGAGTAGTTCGTTATCGCGCCTACAGCGCCAGTGCCGGCCGGAGTCAGTCCGGCCCACTGGATACCGAACTGCGAGGCCCGGTCGCTCGAAACTTCCGCGATCAGCGCTTCGACAAAAACCTGGGCGCGGCGTATGTCAAGTTTGGCGATGACGCTCCGCAGGCTGTTATATATCGAATCGGGCGCATCGATGATGAGGGCATTGGAGGCCTCGTCCGCCTGTATCCGCGAAGCCGTGGCTGCCTTGTTTCCCGTCGGCGCTCTGATAGTCGTCGCACCTGTCACGCTCGATGGAACCGATGCCTGCGCCTCGCCAGACAGCAACCCGCGCAGGATCTGGGCCAGTTTGGTCGCATCAGCATTGCGTAGATAAATGACGTGCGTGCGTCCGCCTGGCTGCGCCGGCACATCAAGCTTGGCCACGAGCGATCGCAGCTCGGCCAGCCGTCCCGGGTTGTCGGCGCGCACGAGCAGGCTGTTGGTACGCACATCCGGTACGACCACAAGACGGTTGCTGTTTGCGACCGGAGCCCCAGGCAGGCCAGGCTGCCCGGCAACGTTGGCGCCCGCAATGAAACGGCTGATCACCGGCGCAACATCCAGCACCGACGCATGGTGCAGATGAATCACCGTCACGCCCGTGCTCCCGGGTTGATCGAGACGATTGATCACTTCGAGCACATTACGCACACTCTGCGCTGTGTCGGTGATGATCAGCGCGTTATCCGGCGCATACACCGACAACATCGCGGTCGGCGACATCAGCGGCCGCAACAGCGGAACCAGCTGCGGCGCCGAGGCATTCTTGACCACCACGACATGCGTGGTCCATTGATCGCTCTTGCGGGCGGTCAGCCCGAAGCGTACTCGCGCCTCGGGCTTGGCTTCGGCCTCGGGGATGATCTTGACGATGCCACCGGGCCCATTGACGGCCGTAAACCCCTGCGCCTTCAGCGCTGAAATGAAAATCTGGTAGGCGGCTACCTTGGAAACCGGCGTGGACGAAATGATCGTCACCTTCCCCTTGACCCGTGGATCGACCAGGAAATTGCGGCCGGTAAGTTCCGATACCGTCTTGATCACCGCCCGGATGTCGGCATTCTGGAAGTTGAACAGCATCTGGCCAGGTCGCAACCGCGGCGTCACCTTTGGCGCCCCGGAATAGCTGGTCGGCTGCGGGAGCGGCGGCGCAGGCGGGGATGGTATCGACACCTGCGGGCCAACCGGTTCGGCAGCCTGGGACATAACCGGCACCGGAACCTGTCCATTCGGCGCAATGGGCACCATCTGAACTGCCTGTGCCGGGAGCGCCACGCCGGCCAGCCCGGCCGCCAGCAGCCGAACGACAATTCTGAGAAACAGACGCGTGTTCATTGTTTGGTTGCTATTCCCCGGAGAATTTTGCCATGAACGGCATGACGGACCTGTTAATGGACCTGATACTGAAGCACTTCCGGCCGCCCGTTTCGGACGATCTGAAGCTGGATACTCTGCATATCCCGCGCCTGCTGATAGGCATGCATAGCATCCTGCATGGTGTTGACGGGTTCGCCGTTGACGCTCCGTATGACGTCACCCACGTGCAGACCGAGCCTTTGGTATACGCTATTGGGCTGGATTTCCCGCACCAGAAATCCGCCACCCGGATCCGGAACCATCAGCGCCTGAGTCAGGAGTTTCTGCGGCTGCTGCAACTCGGCATTGACGACGCTCCGCGGCACGACATAGTCGTTTTCTCCACGCTCACGGATGCTCGAAAGAATCGGGTTGAACGGCAGCGACGCTCCCACGGACACACCTGCGCCCGCATCGGCGCTTTTCAGCAACAGACTCTCCATGACCCCATTTCGGATAAGCAGTACGCGGTGCGGGTAGACGGCCTTCAGCACCGCCCCATCCGTCACCTCTTGACCGATAGCAAAGGGTGCCTGCGGACGGCCGTCGACGCTGATGAGTGCCAGGCTGGCGTTCCCCGCAGCGACCACGCCCGTAAGAACCAGGTTGAGGCCGCTGATCGGAACCGCATCCAGTGATTTGCCGATGCCAAGCTGCGGTGCCTGACCGAACAGCTGTGCTGCAAGCACCGGCTGCATGTTCAGCGTCCGCCCGGAGGTCGCGGCATTGCCACCTGGCGCCAGTTGCGGCACAACGGGCTCCGTGAACATCCAGGTCCAACGCGCCATGCTCCAGGCAAAGATTGCGACCGCCGCAACGTTGACGGAGACAGCAAGCCACCGGCGTAACCGCGGTGACGTCGACCTCCCCCATAGCGTGGCTATCATATCTTGCCCGGTGCCCATAAACCGCCCCGGTGCGGTAGCACTCATGTTTTCCATTATATCCAGCTGCCCGAAAAAAACTAACCATTAACTGGGGTTTAGCAACGACGGTTTTTAGAGTGCCTGGCCCCCCAAGCCGGCAGTAACCCTAGCCTGTCACCCGCCGGCAACAGACCGAGACGGATCGGGTTGACCGCTTGCAGACGGGCAGCCTGCCTGCCGGATTTGTTTTCCGCACCCAGTGTGGCGAGCACACAGGGCTGCAGGAATGGTTTTCAGGGCGCTCGGCCAGGCGCCGACGCGGGGGGCTGAAACCTGTCTGGAGTCAGACACCCATGTAGCCCGCAACCCGGACACCTCCCGACATTTTGACTGGTGGAACGCAGATCATGATATGGCAAGCCACGTCTGCGGAGCGCAGCTGGCAAAGAAACGGGTGGCCCGAACAAGACAAACAGACGGCCATCCGCCATTACTCTGCACCGAGCGTGGACATGCCCTATATCAGCTGCGTCCCGTTAATTCCGGGATGAAGTTAGGAATAGTCTTCAAACAGGTCTTTAAAGACCTTTCAAGCCGGTCTCGATTTCAATCCCGGCCGCAAGGCGGCCTCTATATGAAACAATATCTTACAGACGGTCAAAAACCAATTTCTTCGTTAACCAGGCACTAGTGACCATAAATATGTTTTTGCACCAGCGCATCGCTGAGCCATTTGCCGGCGAGGTGGCCCGGAGACAAATCGCCGGGCAGCGCCTGCGGATGCGGGCCGCACGCGATCAATATAGAGCGGTTCAGTACAGTCAGGTATAATCTGGCCTATCCTGTCTGCGGGGGCGTAGCTCAGCTGGGAGAGCGTCTGGTTCGCAATCAGAAGGTCGGGGGTTCGATCCCCCCCGTCTCCACCACGCAGGGTTCATGATCAGTCGCACAGCTGCTGTGTGCCTAGAACCATAATCTTGCAGGTTCGCAACGAGTGTGTGGTCCCAAAATTAGCGACAATAAGCAATTCACTGCGACTCAAGACGCCCTGACGGGTCTCGCTGGACGATAAGAGGCCAGATCGGTCAGTTTCCGGAGCCAAGTCACGTTTTTTGGAAAACTGGCCACGCTCACTCCGGCGCATTCCACCAGCCACTGTTGCTCCCAAAGCAGTTCGTGTTTCTTGGGCACATCCTGTACGGGATGACACCTAATTGACCGGCGATTGCCGGGTAGTTGTGCGGGCCGTGATCTGGCCATCTGGCCAAGACGCATCTTAACCCGCGCGACCATCCCGGCGTGGGGCAGATGGAGGGCCTCGTCGTCTGAGGGATCGAACAAAAATATCAATAATGAGTTTAAGAACCCTGCCCGCCCGGACCAGAACTGCGCCGTCTGTCAGGCACCTCCCCACGCATCCATAATGCCGGCTGTCCCCGATAGAAAAATGTTGTCCGTACTCACCAATCTGTAAGCGATCCGTAAGTGGCCTCTCATTATCATGGTCACCACTCATGGCATGAACCATCAAGCGCCATCGTCGGATGCGCCGGGGCGGGGGTGCCTGCGCATCGCGCGGTGTCACGACAGAGGCTGTCGCTGAGACGGGGTGCCTGCGTGCGCTCCACGACCGGATAACGGGTGCAAGGGCCTTGGGTGGCGCACGTTACACGCCACAACAGTTTCGACAAAACTGAATGATGCTTCGAAATATAAGGGGGACACACACCATGACTACCTGCAACCCATCTGACGTCCGCGCTGAGCACGTTCATCTGTCTGCCAGGATCCTGTCCGGGAGCGCCCTGGCCTTGAGCCTCGTGCTTACTGCCTGCGGGGGCGGAGGAGGAGGCGGCGGGGGTTCCTCCGCGACGAGCGGATCAAGCTCCTATCAGGTGGGCGGGACCCTCACGGGGCTGAGTAGCGGCACTTCGGTGACTTTGAAAAACGGCTCCGCCAGTCTGACGCTTGCCGGTAATGGCGCCTTCTCCTTCCCGACCCAGGAGGCAAGCGGCAGCACCTATGACGTCACGGTCGGCACCGAACCGGCACTTCCGGAGCACTGCAGCGTGAGCCAGGGCAGTGGCACGGTCAACGGCGCCAATGTCACGAGCGTCAATGTCGCGTGCACCCAGACCATCACCGAAACAGTGCTCTACCGCTTCATTGGCAGCCCCACAGACGGCAGTGCTCCATTCTCCGGCCTGATCGAGGACGCCTCGGGCGATCTCTTCGGGACAACAAGTTACGGTGGAGGCTCCAGCAATTGCACCGGGGGCTGCGGTACGGTGTTTGAGCTCAAACCCACTGCGTCAGGCGGGTATGCGGAGGCGATACTCTACAGCTTCGGGGCCAACGCGACTGACGGCATGCATCCTTTCGCTGGGCTGGTTGCGGATGCCTCGGGCAATCTCTTCGGGACGACAAATGCGGGCGGGTCCAGCAATTGCACTGGGGGCTGCGGCACAGTGTTTGAGCTCAAACCCACCGGGTCGGGCGGGTATGCGGAGGCCGTACTCTGGCGTTTCGCGGGCCCCGGCGCAGACGGGGATGATCCCTACGGGGATCTCATCATGGACCGCTCGGGCGATCTGTTCGGCACGACGGAACTCGGCGGTGCGTCCAGCGAGGGCATCGTGTTTGAGTTGATCCCCAACGGCAACAACTATGTCGAGACTGCGCTCTATAGTTTCGGGAGCAATGGCGCCAATGACGCCGCGTATCCTTATGCCGGCCTGATCGAGGACTCCTCGGGCGATCTGTTCGGCACGACGGAATATGGCGGTTCCGGCGGCCATGGCGCCGTCTTCGAGCTCACGCCCGGTAGCTTAGGCTATCAGGAATCGGTGCTCTACAGTTTCAAGGGTGGCACCACAGACGGCTCTGCTCCGTACGCCGGTCTCATCGAAGACAGCTTAGGCAATTTGTTCGGCACGACGAGTGCTGGCGGCTCCAGCGCAAGCGGCACCGTGTTCGAGCTGAAACCCAACGGGTCTGGGCCGTATACCGAAACAGTGCTTCACAATTTCACTGGGGGCACTGCCGGCGATGGCGTTCCTTACGCCGGCCTGATCGAGGACTCTTCAGGCGACCTTTTTGGGACGACAAACGGTGGTCTCGCCGGCAATGGCACAGTGTTCGAACTGACGCCAGGCGGCACCGGCTACACCGAGACCGTGCTCCACAGCTTCGCGAACAATGGCGTCGACGGCAGAAGTCCTTATTACGGTAGTCTACTCCAGGATGCCTCGGGCGACCTGTTTGGAACGACGTGGTTAGGCGGCTCCACCAGCAGCAATGCGGGCACGGTGTTCGAGATCCAGTGATCTGTTTGCCCGAGTGGGAGTGCTGCCCTGCCGAAGCGCTATAACGCATGAGGCGGTTATGAACGGCCTGGATCGGGCAGTAATTTTCGTCACGGGATGGTTCCGTTCGTGTTCATTCTCATTGGGAAAAAAGATGCAGAAAAGTAAGGCGACGATTTAAAACAAGGAGCAGGTTATGACGGAAGAAAAAGGATTTGGCGAACTTTTGGACGATTCCCCCTTGGCCACGAACGAGGGTACGGTAACGTTGGTCGGCGCCTTACAACGTTCCCGCGAGTCAGGCAAATTCGTGCTCTCGCTGGGTAACGGACAGAACGTGACGCTCGATGTCGCGGCCGTCAGGGGGCATAAGGTTCTCGCCGGCATGGCCGGACAGCGCCTGGTGCAGGTCGAGCTTGATCAGAACAAGCTTCCAAACGACTTTCCGGGAATGTCTGCTACGGCTTTCACCAGCCCGGAAGCCGACTATGGTGTTCGTCCCAAATTCCCACCGGGAGACTTGCCGCCCGTTGGCACGATAATGGAACACCTTCCCTCGGCCGGCGGTGATCCGTACTTCGGCGCGGGATTTCCCGCCGCAGGCGTGCCCGTACCCTTCGTGCTGGCGACACCGCATCATGTGCCCACGGAAACCGCGTACCGCCTCTTCTCCCGCGGTCAATATCCGAGCATACCATGGTGGTCTGAACACATTAAGAGCGTCCCGGAACTGGATTACAATCGCAAGGTCGCCACGGATCCGTCTCTCGATATCCAGGAAGGCGGAACCATGTTGTATTACGACTACGTCTGAGGTCCCGCGGCGTCCGGCGGCCGCGGTAGCCTTCTTTGTTGAACGTCGAGATTCGACAATCATGATTGTCATGATCGTTTCTACGCCGGGCGACGTGCATGCACAGGCCGTCATGGACGCTTTATCGGATAGCGGGGTCGGGATCGAATTGCTCGACCTGTCTGAATTCCCGACAAGGATCTCGCTTTCCATGGAGTTCGAAAACAGCAAACGCCGGTTCTGCCTGCGCCGGACTGATTGTGCAAAGCTGGACCTCTCGACCATATCGGCGGCCTGGTGGCGCAGGCCGCCGCCTTTCAGAGTTTCTGCCGCCCTCACCGAGACCGCGTATCGCAGATTTGCGTTATCCGAGGCCGCGACGGCCTTCGCGGGACTCTACCAATCGATGGATGCCTTTTGGGTGAACGATCCGCGCCGAGACGCCGCCGCACAGCACAAACCCTGGCAGCTTGCGCTGGCGCAGCAAATAGGGCTCGAGATCCCCGTAACGCTCATGACCAGCGACCCTGAGGAGGCGCACGACTTCTGGATGAGATTCAAGGATTGCGTCATTTACAAACCATTCCTTTCTCTCCCAGAGGCGTGGAGAGAAACGAGACGTCTGCGTGCGGAAGAAATTTCGCTCTCCGAGTCGGTGAGAACGGCCCCGGTCATCTTTCAGCGATACGTAGATGCGATCGCGGACGTCCGCGCGACCATCGTCGGCGACGAAATATTCGCGGCCTCTACCGACGTCCGGAAAGGCGAATATCCGACGGATGTGCGGTTTAATCCCGATGCCCGGTTTGAATCCCATCTGTTGCCTGCAGACGTGCAAGACGCGCTGCGCGCGATGATGCGCCGCATGGGGCTGGAGTACGGAGCGGTCGATCTGCGTCTTACACCGGAAGGCAAGTATGTGTTTCTTGAAATCAATCCAGCGGGGCAATTTTTGTGGATCGAGATAGCGACAGGTCAGAAGATCGCATCGGCTCTTGCGGCTCATCTTGTGAACGGCGCGAAGACGCGCGGTGGAACCTAGGGCGAATTGACCCGATCGATTCGAACTTCCGCATGGCAGCTTACAACACTCTTGGGAGCCCCAGAAAGTGAATGATCACAAGATGCTGTTGTCCTGGGTGGCGCGTCTTGCACGCGACACTGGGCAACAGAAACGGGTGGCTGGCGACGGTTTCCATGCGTGCTTTCGGGTTCGCGAGTCGCACGAACGACGACCAGCAATTTGATAGATCAAGGCGACGGCTATCAGGTTGAAACAGCAACGCTTGAGATTCTGCGTCCTCAAGGGAGGATATCCATGCGTCATAGGCTAATAACCACGGATATCGACCTGGAAAATGACCCTCGTCTGAAACCAGCGCAGTGCTTGCGGTCCGGTGCGTTCTGGCAGACCAGGCGGGAAACACGACGGCCGGCTTGCAAGCTAACCGATACCATCGCCCGCGCGGCAACATGGACCTGCGCAACAGGTACTGGACAAGACCGCCAAATTCCGGGGGCCCGTTACGACGATATCGGTGACCGCCACAAACATCAGTGCACGCCTACCCGCTACGCAGCAACAACTGCAGATCATGCGTGATGTCACCCACGGAGTCCGTGTCGGTGGCAAGCAACCGCGCCTTGCCACTGCGGTCGAAGATGAAGACCCCAATGCTGTGGGCCACAATGTAATCTCCATGAGCATCGTGCGGCGCGTGCGTGTAGACAACACGGTAACGCTTGGCCAGCGCTTCCAGTTGCCCGTTGCTGCCACGTAGCCCGACAAACTGGCGTCCGAAAGCGCGCACGTACCGGTGAAGCACCGCAACGGTGTCACGCGACGGATCGACCGTGACAAACAGGACGCGAACGTTGGTTGCCTCGTGACCCAGACCCTGTATGGCGCTGGCAAGTTTGGCAAGGGTATCGGGGCAGATATCTTTGCAATGGGTATAGCCGAAATAGAGCAGCACCACCTTGCCGCGATAGCTGGCGGCATCGACGGTCTGGCCGGCATCGTCTGTCATCCTGAACTTGAGCGCCGGAGAGAGGCCTGTAATATTGGGCAGCAACCACGGCTGCGGCCGGCTGCAGGCCGCCATGAACGTGAGGACCAGCACTGCCGTCGCAGCGGTCCACCGTCGGCAGATGCCGGCATGCTTCGTGATCATCCGCGGTCTACTCCATTGGTTTTGAATCGGGCTCGGCCGCGGTATCCGGAACACAAACCACCGGCACACCCTGCATCATCCAGGGGAACCTCATACCCTGTCCCGGCCTGCCCGGTGATTTTGCGCGCGACGATTCAGCGCGCGTCCGCCCGGAGTTACTGCCCGGAAACGCCCGCCATCGCAGAAGCCGCAACCGGCCGGGTATCCGGCTCATGCAGCATGCGGCGCAGCACAACCAGAATACCCAGCACACACATCATCGATGGCAGTACCCAGGTCAACAACCCGCCCCACTGCTGATCTGTCATCGGGTTGATATTCCAAACGCGTCCGCACAAGGCGTACACGGTATACAGTACCGATCCGTGCAGCGTAATGTACGCACCCAGCACGATCTGGAAAAGCATCACGATAAAAAAGATCACGACCCGCAGCGGGTAGGCGATGCTGGCGTGCCCCTGCGCGCTGCGCGGAGCCAGCATAATCCACCAGAAAAACATTCCGTCCACCACCATGCTCCAGTTCATGGCGTTATAGCGGTACACGTCGAGCATGGCGGTGAAATGAACTGAGGGAATCAGCCAGAAATACAGCAGACCCACGAATATCGTCGGCGCCACCAGCGGGTGCTGGAGAACGCGGTACAGCAGCTGCACTGTCCGGTTGCCGAGCACAGGCCGCAGTATCCGTTCGCGCAGCACACGGGGCGTACCACGCGCCATAATTTCCCAGGGCGCAGCCAGCGTCACCAGAAACGGGGCAATGTGGTGCAGGATCCCCTGCTGCAGACGATGCACCCAGAACATGTGCTGGGACAGAAAATCCGCATACGTCTGCAATGAGATATAGATGAGCGCGACACCAACGAAATACGACAGGGGCGGCCAGAAGCCGATGGTTCCGCCGGCACGCCGGGTGAGCACCAGACCCCGCAGGTAGGCCGCGGTGGGCAGCAGGCAGGCCAGAAGTACGGTGGGAGAAAACTCCCAAGGCTCAAGATAGAAGATAAGCGACTGCATGTAGGTGGTTCGGTCCGTTCCGGACGGGGTTCGCGGTACCGGTCTGCGGGCAGTGACGGGTCGGAGCAATTTGCTCCGCTATGACCGCCCGCTACCCCAGTCCGCGTGTCGTTGCAGTACGGGCCCCGTTAGCCTGGCCATTGCCAATCGGTCCAGCAATAGCCGCGCCATCCGTCCGTTCTGCCTCAGTGCTGAATACCCTGGTTCCGCGCGTACGGCAACACGGTACTCTCGTTCAGGCGCCGGCACTCCAGGATCGATTGCGGCATCAAGATTGAACAATTCTTGGGCTAAGAATGCTTACATAAATCGCCACACGATGCAAATGGGCATTTCGCGCACCACCACATCCGGGAGAGGCCAGACCCGCGGGCTTCTCTGGCGCTGCATGCTGCGATCTCCCGAAACCCCTGAACGGAGAGCGTCCATGCCCGACAAACCCGGACCGCACGACGGCAGCGCCAATCCGCCAAGAAGCGATATAATTAGTAGCCTGATCCCGGTTCCGAAACCCCGGCTGCGCAGAGACATCCTGCCGGCACCCACCGCTCGTCTTTCCAGTGATTCTGCCCTCGAGGATGCTAGAATGCCGCCGCTGCCCCGGTAGCTCAGTGGATAGAGCAGCCGCCTCCTAAGCGGCAGGTCGCACGTTCGATTCGTGTTCGGGGCACCATATTTTCAAGGTCTATGGGGGGGGTGTACTCCCGCCTATTGCGCAACAGTTGGCGTTTGTCGAGCTTGTCCATCGTTACGCAGCGTGGCGCTGCACACGTTTGTCGACCTCATCGCCAATGGTGCGTTGCGCAATACGCAGGTCGTATTCCGCTTGCAAGCCCATCCAGGTCTGTGGCGAGATGCCGAAGTACTTCCCAAGCCGTAGCGCCGTGTCCGCCGTGATGGCGCGCTTGCCATTGACGATGGCGCTGATTCGGCCTGGCGGCACGACAATGTCACGGGCAAGCCGATTGATGCTCACACCCATCGGTTTCATGAATTCTTCCAACAGTATTTCGCCAGGGTGAATCGGTTCAAGACGCTTGTGCTTGGCGGCCATATCTCACCTCAGTGATAGTCCACAATTTCAACATCAAAGGCATCACCGTCCTTCCAGCGAAAACAGATTCGCCATTGGTCGTTGATGCGGATACTGTGCTGCCCTTTGCGCGCGCCCTTCAAGGCCTCCAGCCGGTTTCCAGGCGGAACTCTCAATTCGTCAAGGCGCTGTGCCTGGTGCAGGTACAGGAGCTTACGGCGGGCGACCCGCTCGATGGCCCGGAACCGTGGCACGTCCTGGTCCTTGAATAGGGCTTCGGTCCTAGGGTCACGGAAAAAGCGGATCATTACTGTTCAGGTTATTACGCAAGACGTAATATGTCAAACATGACGATTGGCGATGAACCATCCCCGGTTTAAGGGGGTTCCATTCTCCTCCATAAAGGTTGGGGCTTCCTCAAAACCGAGGGTGGTCTACCCGGGCAAGTCAGCATCGGATACATGACACGCATTCGTGGCGTAAATTTGGCGTAAACGCACAGTCTATCCGAGTCAACGCGAGTATCTCAGAGTCAACGTAAGTCGTTGACGAAACAACACGTCTCCCGTAAGTCGCTGATCCGGAAAGGGCCCAGAACCGACTTCTAAGCGGCAGGTCGCATGTTCGATTCGTGTTCGGGGCACCATATTTTCAATTACTTAGCGTTTCATAACACGGGGGCCATTCGTGATTTTGGCGTAATTTGGCGTAATCGATGCTGGCAAATTGAACCCGACAATGGCGGCTGCAGTTGCATTACGCTCTCGCGCACCGCATCTCCATTTGTCGATGTCGATTGCTGACCGGACACCATTAGCGACAACGGTCTTTCGCTTGAGTCTTTTCGTTTGTCCGCGTAGGGTGCACCCATACCTTGAACGTTAGTTACATTCAGGCGGCCACACGCCAGCCTTGTTTGGTCTCTTCGAATTTCACGTTCTTGGCGTGCAACGCTCGGTTGAGTTCGGCCAGGCGACTCACCAGCTCCCGGATCTCCGAATTGCCCGTCGCATATTCCTGATAGAGAACACGAATCATTCTGTCGCCATGTCCAGTCACCTTAATGCGCCCGCTCTCCCAGTTACGCACGGTGGTTTCGCCGACCTGCAGACATTTGGCCAAGGTCGCCTGCGACATATCGAGCTCGTTCCGGAGAAAGCGTACTTCCGCTTCCGCCAGCGAATTGAACTGCCCTATAACGATTGCTGGTTCGCGGTACCCCCCGGCATGCCATTTGGACAGCATCCGAAGCTTGGCATCTTGCACCCGTCGCTGATACGACGGTCTGAAGCAGCGTATCGGGTGGCGATGACAATCAAGTGAGAGAAATGCTCATCGAAGAAGCTGGCATAGCAAAACATCGTTCGGTTTTTCAGACACCTTGGGTTTGTATTCGTGGCGTAAATTTGGCGTAAACGCAGCGTCCATCTGAGTCACTGCGAGTATCCCAGAGTCAACATAAGTCGTTAACGAAACAGCACGCCTCTCGCAAGTCGCTGATCCTGAATGCACCCTGAACCCACTCCTAAGCGGCAGGTTGCACGTTCGATTCGTGTTCGGGGCGCCATATATTTCCATGTGCTATGAGATAACAAACCTCTTGTCGTTGTGCCAAATCGGCGTTTCGGTGTAATTTCGGCATACATATACTGATCCGTTCACCAAATAGTGCGTAGTATGTTATCATTTCAGGCATGCAAAAACGAAGCGATGCCAGGAAATTGGGGTCATCGGCGCTGCAATTGCTGCGCCGGCAGGTAGTGCGCTCGGTGCGTGCCGGGATGACGCAAACGCAAGCCGCGCTCACATTCGGTGCGAGCCTGCGGGTGGTGAGCAAGTGGATGCGCCTGGACCGCGAGGGCGGGCTGCGGGCCCTCGCGCTCAAGCGCCGGGGACGCCGTGCGGGAGCGGGGCGCCTCGGCACCATGCAGGCGCGGCGCATTCGCCAGATGATCATCGATGCGATGCCCGATCAACTGAAGCTGCCGTTTTATCTCTGGACGCGTGCCGCCGTGGCGAGCTTGATTGCCCGCGAATACGGCATTGAGGTATCGCTTGTGACCGTCGGGCGCTACCTCAAGGCCTGGGGCATGAGCCCGCAAAGACCGGTGGCGCGTGCCTACGAGCGCAACGATCGAGCGATCGGGCACTGGCTGAAGCACGAGTACCCCGCGCTTGCCCGGCAGGCTAAGCGCGAAAAGGCCGAGATTTACTGGGGCGATGAGATGGGCCTGAGAAGTGATCACGTCACCGGGACGAGCT
Source organism: Pseudomonadota bacterium (assembly GCA_021785515.1). Taxonomy (GTDB): domain Bacteria; phylum Pseudomonadota; class Gammaproteobacteria; order Acidiferrobacterales; family UBA6901; genus JAJYCY01. The sequence goes on from JAJYEX010000001.1 coordinate 143,421, forward strand.
TCGCCCCGGTGGGCGAAACCCCCGTGATCCGGGCTACTGGACAGCGCTTTGGCTGCAACATGATCTCGGCAATCACCAACAAAGGGGCGCTTTCCTTCATGGTGTTTCAGGGCAAGTTCGAAGCAGCCGTGTTCGTGGAGTTCATGGGACGGCTGCTCAAACAGTTCACCGGGCGGATCTATCTCATCGTTGATGGGCATCCGGTACACCGATCCGGCCAGGCCAAGCGCTTTGCGCAGACGCACAAAAGCCGACTGCGACTGATTCGAATGCCAGGCTATTGTCCGGAGCTTAATCCGGATGAGTTGCTCAACCAGGACGTGAAAACCAATGCCGTGGGCAAAAGCCGACCGACGAACCGCGGCGAACTCATGAGCACCGTGCGCCGGCACTTGCACCGTCGCCAGAAACAACCCCAGATCATCCGTAATCTCTTTTGCGAGGAACATGTCCGCTATGCTGCTCAATAAAGTACGCACTATTTGGTGGTCGGCTCAGTAAGTGCCCGCTATGACGCCTAGGAATCGCATCGATCTACAGAGGCAAAGGATCTGGCGCGCTCAAATCTGCCGTCGCAGCATTCGCATATCGTACATCTTCGACACCAAGGCTGAAGCTGACACTTGGGCGGCCAAAGTCGAATCAACAATCAGCCGCGGCGTCTTCTTCGTAGACCACTTGGAAGCTGAACACACCACTCTGGCAGACGCCCCGCACCTCTATAGAACGCGAGCTGCTTTCACAGAAGAAATCGCAGCGCTCGATTAATCCTCAAGTCAAATGCATCAAGGATGCCACCGTCATGGACGAACAGCAAAAACAACGGCACATCTACCAATCGGCGCAGCTCGCGTAGCTCGCGCTCGATAACTACATGCAACCTGTATTGAAGGTGTGCGGCGCCGGCTGCGATGCGTGCTGCCACCAGAGCGCGGATGTGTGCAGCTGGGAAGAAATGCCGATCCTTCATTACATCGAGACCGTCCTCAAAGATGCGACACGAAAACAAATTGGCGAAGGGGTGATACAGTGGTTCGATTTTTTCAACTCGATTACACGCCCCCGCGAACCACGAGACGCCATTGACGGAACACGAACTGGAGGAGGTCGATCACCAGTTTCGCGAGAAGCACCTGCCCTACACTTTTCTCATCGATCAGACCTGCGTCATTTACCCGGTGCGGCCGCTGGTCTGTCGTCGCCACATCGCCGAGTCCAAACCCGGCCTGTGCCGAACAGATTCACATCGGGTCACCACACCAGAGGCGATGCACGGGTTCCGGCAGGCAATCCGTATGTTCTTTAACCCTACAGTCTCGGCCGTATTTGCAAGACCGCTTGCTTTTGTCGTAACCGACGCACTCAAACTTTAACTCGCGGGAAAGCTGATTGCTGTCCGCCTCATCGGAAATGCCGACAACATCCGGCTGAGAAAAGCCCCAAAACAATCGGGGCGACGCGTGTTTCCTGTGCTGTGCCGACCTGACTTGGCCCGCCAAGTCATCGCATCATCGGTGCCGCCTCTTTGCTATACTACGTTCCACGTAGTATCATTTACGTATGATTAAAACTTGGGCGAACCGGGCCTCGGAGCGCTTTTACGCCGAGGGCAAAAGCTCACCATTCCGGGGCCTCGACGTTGAGGCTGCCCAGGATCTGCTCGCCGCCCTTGATGCGGCCCGGACCCTGCAGGACCTCAGCCCCCTGAAAAGCGTGGGCCTGCACAAGCTGAAGGGGGACCGTGCCGGTCAGTGGGCAATGACCATAAATGACCGATGGCGCATCTGCTTCCGATTCAAGGATGGCGATGCTCATGCAGCAGAGATTACCGACTATCACCGAGGGTAAACAACATGGTGCCGATCCATCCTGGTCGAATCCTAAAACGGGAACTGACGACACGCGGCCTCTCGGCCAATCGCCTCGCGCTCGGCCTGCGCGTGCCATCGGGTCGAATTACCGACATCCTAAATGGTAAGCGAGGGATTACTCCTGAAACCGCCTTGCGACTCGCTCATTTCTTTGGGACCAGCGCAGATTTCTGGATGAATCTACAGACCCGTTTCGACCTGGCAACCGCCGAAAAATCCATTGGCGCCAAGGTAGCCGCAGAAGTCGAGCGCGCGGACTCCGTCAGCCAGACCGGAAAGCGGCACAGGGCGGCTTGAGCATCAAGCCTTCGTGCCATGGAGGAAGACGATGACGAACTCACGGCGATCATTCTTGACTTGCACGCCTGTCCCACGTCTTGACCTGAAGGCTCCTCGCCCAATCTCCGTGATGGTCGGCCGCGCTGTGTCGTAGCTTGGCGCCACCGGTGCACCCGTACCGCAGCTCGGCGGCAAGGGTGATGGTGCCCACCACCAGCCCGACGGCACCGCGCTCTACAGCCCCTGCCAGCCCATCTCCCAAAGATCTCCGCTGTCCTTTCAGCAAGCAAGCCTAAGACCATGCTATTCTTGAAAAACACATACGGGTGCTTGTCTGAGCAGCAGCGAGTATCCCGATTTCTGGCATGTGGCTGCATCTGTTAAATCCGCGGTTCTCGTTCCCCACAACTCGGTTTTTGTAACCTAATGAGCTGGGCGGGTTTTGGCGGGAAATCGCGGGGGTTGTGAAATTCCGGGGCTTGCCGGCGGTTACCATTTCCTTCGATGTCTTGGTGACGCCTGTCTTGGAACGGTCGGGAATAAACCAACCTCCAGGGGAGCACTTCATGGCTACCCGCGCGGCCAATACCGTATCCGGGCTGAGTTATTCGACTAAATTCAACTTCCGCCAGCGAATTGAACTACCCTAACAACGACCGCCGGCTCTCAATACCGCCCGACATGCCATTTGGATAGCATCCGAAGCTCGGCATCTTGCCCCCGTCGCTCGCGCGGCGGTCCGAGGCAGCGTATCGGGTGGCGATGACATCCCGGCGTGAGAGAAATACTCAGCGATGAAGCTGGCACATCAAAACGTCGTTCGGTATTTCGGACAGACTGGATTTGTATTCGTGGCATAAATTTGGCATGGACGTACAGTCAAACCAGGTAACTGTGGGCAACCCAGAATCAGCGTAAGTCATTGACGAAACAGTGCACCTCCAGTAAGTTACCGGTCCTTAATTCGCCCCGAGCCCACTCCTAAGCGGTAGGTCGGACGTTCAGTTCGTCTCCGGGGCACCATTATCCCGCAGATGCGGAGAGGGCAAATTGCTGCAAGTCGTCGATTTAACCTGCTCGCGCGGGGACCGGGCTCTGTTCGAGAACCTGTCTTTCTCGGTTCGTCCGGGCGAGCTGCTGCATATCCAGGGCGCCAATGGGTGCGGCAAAACGACGCTCCTTCGAGCCCTGTGCGGCCTGTCCCAACCGGCGCACGGGGAGATACGGTGGCAGGGAACTGCAATTCGCGAACTGGCGGGACAGTACCGGACCCAGCTGTGCTATGTGGGGCACGCTAACGGGATTCAGGGCGATCTCAACGCGGCCGAAAACCTGCGTTTTGGCACCTGCGTCGGAAACGCAGACTCCCATGCCGACATTACGGCCGCCCTTGAGCGAGTCGGCCTCAGCCGGGCTGCCCGGCTACCTGCAAAGTTCCTGTCCCAGGGTCAGAAGCGGCGCCTGGCCCTGGCGCGACTCCTGGTGAGCTCCAGCCCGCTCTGGGTGCTCGACGAACCGCTGACCGCACTCGATGTCCACTTTGGCGCAACCATGAGCGGGCAACTGGCCAGCCACGTGGCCGGTGGCGGGCTCGTGGTCATTACCTCGCACCAGGAACTTACGGTGGCCGCCCCCATTCAGAAGATTCAACTCGACCGCTGATGCCCCAGACCCTGCTTGGCACTGCCCGCTGCATATTCCGGCGCGACCTGACTCTGGCCGCACGCAAACCGGCCGACGTGGCCACGCCGCTCGCATTCTTTGTCATCGTCACGAGCCTGTTCCCGCTGGGTGTCGGCCCGGAACCCAACGTGCTGAGCAAATTGGCGCCAGGAGTCCTGTGGGTGGCGGCACTGCTTGCGTCGATGCTGTCGATGGGCCGGCTGTTTGCAGCCGATTATGCGGACGGGACGCTGGAACAGCTGACCCTGAGTCCGCACGCCCTGACCCCGATTGTTTTTGCCAAGGTGGCGGCCCACTGGGTAACCAGCGGACTGCTATTGGTGGTTTTGAGCCCGCTTCTGGCCATGCAGCTGAGTCTTCCGGGACAGGCCACGTGGACTCTGATCGCGACCCTGCTGCTCGGCACCCCCGTGCTCAGCCTCCTGGGGAGCGTCGGGGCGGCCCTCACCCTCGGTGTACGTGGCGGGGGCGTACTGCTGTCCCTGCTGGTGCTGCCGTTGTATACTCCTATTCTGATTTTCGGAGCGGGGGCCGTTACGGCCAGTGCCTCGGGTCTTGATACCACAGCCTATTTCTCCCTGTTAGGGGCCTTTTTGCTGCTGGCACTGGCGTTCACGCCGTGGGCCACGGCTGCAGCACTTCGCATTTCTCTGGACTAAGTCCAAACAGGCATTAACGCCATGTACAAGTACGCCTCTCCAAAAAATTTCTATGTTCTGGCCGGGCAGCTGATCCCCTGGCTGGGCATTATTACCCTGGTGCTGTTCGCGACCGGTCTCTACCTGGGGCTGTATGTCGCGCCACCCGATTACCAGCAGGGCGACAGCTACCGGATCATGTTTATCCATGTCCCGGCGGCATGGATGTCGATGTACGTGTACGTCATGATGGCCGGGGCCGGGCTGGTCGGACTGGTATGGAACATCAAGCTGGCCGATATGCTGGCCACCGCGAGCGCCCCGATCGGGGCCTCCCTGACGCTCATGGCACTGGTGACCGGTTCGCTCTGGGGCAAGCCGACCTGGGGAACGTACTGGGTGTGGGATGCGCGCCTCACCTCGGAGCTGCTGCTGTTCTTCCTGTATCTCGGTTTCATTGCCCTGCAAGCCGCGATTGATGAACCCCGCCGCAGCGCACGGGCCGGGGCGGTGCTGGCCCTGGTTGGCGTGGTCGACATTCCGATCATTCATTTTTCGGTGATCTGGTGGAACACTTTGCATCAGCCGGCATCTATAGGAGCACTGAACAGGATCATATCCCCTACAATTTATCCGACAATGCTGCACCCGCTGCTGATCAATTCGCTGGCCTTTTTTCTGTTCTACTATATGGTGGTCCTGATGCGCATGCGCGGGGAAATCCTGGCGCGTGAACGCCATACCGGCTGGGTCATGCAGATTGTACGGGCCAGCGCGGAGGCAGCACGGTGACCTGGCATACCTTTTTTGCCATGGGCGGTTATGCGTTTTACGTCTGGGGCGCTTACGGTTTCGCCACGGTGGTGGTGATCTGGAATGTGGTGAGCGCCATCCGCAAACGCCGGACTGTCCTCAAGATGCTGCGGGAATTCGCCCTGGCCGAGCAAGCGCCGAAGGAAGGCACGGGGCAACATTACGCGAGTGAGTGAGGTTCGAAAGACCCCGATGAAACCCAGACACAAGAAACTTTTGCTCATAGTCAGCGGCGTGGCCGTGCTCACGGTAGCCTCGCTCCTGATCCTCAATGCGTTCCGCAACAATCTGGTGTTCTACTTCACGCCCACCCAGGTTTTCACGGGCAAGGCACCGATCCACACGGTATTCCGGGTGGGCGGTCTGGTGGAGAAAGGCAGCATCAAGAAAAGCGACGGCGGCCTGACCGTGAATTTCGTGATCACCGATCTGAAGAAGAGCATCCCGGTGTACTACCACGGAATCCTGCCCGACCTTTTCCGGGCTGGCCAGGGCGTCGTATGCCAGGGCCGGCTGAATGCCCAAGGCCAGTTCATAGCCGACCAAGTCCTCGCCAAGCACAGCGCAACATACATGCCGCCGTCCGTCGCGCAGGAACTCAAGCATAACGCTGCGACTGCGCAGGTTGACTCTACTCCGCACTCCTACAAGCCATGAAGAAGTTTTTGATCCCGATCACCCTGTTTGTGGTGATCGGCGCGCTCCTTGCCTATGGACTGCGCCTTAATCCGCGAAGAATTCCATCTCCATTGATTGGCAAGCCACTGCCCCACTTCGATCTGCCTGTGCTCCAGGATCCGGGCAAAACCGTAGACAATGCAGACCTGCGCGGCCACGTGGTGCTCATCAATCTCTGGGCATCCTGGTGCGTATCCTGCCGTGAGGAACACCCGCTGCTGGTGGCCCTGGCACATCAGCACGTGGTTCCGATCATAGGGGTAAGTTACAAGGACAAGCCGGCTGATGCGCTGGCTGAGCTCAAGGTAAGCGGCGATCCCTACACGGAAGACCTGCTGGACGCCAACGGGCAGACGGCGATCGATTGGGGGGTTTACGGAGTCCCGGAGACCTTTGTCCTCGATCGCAACGGCATCATCCGCTACAAACAGATTGGACCCATCACCCCCGGAGCTTGGCGACGGACGCTGTTGCCGCTGATTCACGAGCTCCAGAGCCAATCCTAGCCTGGACCGGGCGGGGATTTGACCGGGGTGCGAGAGATTCATCACCCGGCAAGCCCTGACGCCTCACCATTGAGGCTTTACCTGCCGGTGACACGGTGCCGGCGCGGGGACCCCGGCCTACAACTCCGTCAGATGGACATGTAAGTGAACGATTACTTTTGTTTCCCGCCTTCTGCCTGCTTCATCTGAGCCTGCACAACCGCGATGCCGTGTATCAGGGCACGATGCGCCGGATTGTCGCCCGGAATTAGGGCCGCCAGCTGCTTCCAATAGACGATGGTCCTGGCCGGATCATTGTTATGGTAGGCAGCAAGGCCTAGGAACCAGAGCGCATCGGGATTATCCGGCTGCAGCCTGTGCAACCGGCTGTAGAGGGAAAAAACCAGTCCGCTGGTCTTCGCCGGATCATTTGTGAATTTGGCCCAGGCGTAGTCGGACACGATTTCCGCGTTCCCCGGAGCCAGCCGGTAAGCCCTGGCATAGGCCCTGAAGGCATCATCCTTGCGACCGAGAATGAAATAAGAGTGGCCCAGTTGCGCCCAGCCGACCGCGTCATTCGGTTGCCGGATGAGCTGCCGGTGAAGCTTCTCGACCATGGCCAGCACCATGGGAGGCACATCACCCTGCGCCTGCTTCGTCCCATCCGCGATGCTGAGCATCCCTTCGAGCGTTGCGCGGTTCGTGAGGGTATAGATTCCCACCGCGGCGGCCGGCACCAAAATACCCAGCACCACGATGGTTCCCAGCCAAAGCCGGCGCGGGCCTTCGGTGGCCTTCCCGCCGGCCGGGCCGGCCGGCAGCTGTTCCAGCTGCCGGAGCACGGCCGCGAGCTCTGCCGAAACCCGCAGTTCCTCGTCCCGCGCTATCTGGGCGTCCATCCCCTTGTCCACACGCTCCGCGTCAATCTCGTTGAGCTGGGCCACAAGCCGCTCGCGCACCAGCTCAAGCTCGTGCCGCGGCGTGCCGGGCAATTCACGTGCCGCGCGCCGTAGCGGGCGCGCAACGAACCAGACCGTGCCGGCAACTAACAGCAGCGCGGCTGAGAGCAGTATCCAGATCCAGAGCATGACTTAATCCTGTTGACGGGCGGCGCGCACGCGCGCCAGGTCTTCCTCGGTGAGTTGCGGCGGGGGTGGCTCGGTCGCCCGGCTGTGACGACGGATAACCAGCCAGCCGGAGGTGGCCAGCACCGCCAGCAGGAACAGCGGCAATACCCAGACGATCGTGCCCACGAGATCAAACCGGGGCTTCAGCAGTATGTAATCGCCATAGCGCGACACAAAGAAGGCAACTATCTGCTTGCGCGACTTGCCGGCAACCAGCTGCTGGCGTATCAGCGTGCGCATATCCTTGGCAATGCCGGCCTTGGAATCGGCCACCGACTCATTCTGGCAGACCGTACAGCGCAGCGTGCGGGCGATACTCAGCTCCCGGCGAGTGAGTGCACTCTCATGCACTACCGGACCACCGGCCGCAGGCGGTGCAGCCCCGAAAGCCGGCACCAGCAACATCAGAAGTCCCAAGGCCAACAACATCCGACGCATCGTCATGGCACCGGACCTACTTGGCGTAGGCCGACGCGGCCTCAGGGGCCGTGGCACGCGCAGCGCGTCGCACCCTGTGGCTCAGGGTGAAACCCAGTCCGAACACCATGGTCAACCCACCCATCCACAGGAAAGCGACCAACGGGTTGATAAAGACCTGGATGAGGTAGTGCGTGGTGCCGTTTTTCCCGGGAACCGGACTGCCCATCACAACGTAGACATCGCGCAGCAAATTGGAATTTACCGAGGCAACGGTGGTGGTCATCTGCTGCGGACCATAGTCCCGGCGTTCCGGCCGGAGCACAAAACCATGATCCAGCGAGGTCAGTTTTCCCTGCAAGGCAGTGTAGTTCGGCCCCTTGAGATCATGCACGCCGTCGAACTGCAGGCGCTGCGCCCCGATCTTGACCACATCGCCCGGGGCCATAACGACCGATTTTTCGACCCGGAACATGCCGGTACCTACGATGCCGACTGCAACCATCAGGATGCCCAGATGCACGATCATTCCGCCATAGTGACGCCGGTTACCGAACACGGTACGCCATGTTGCCACCACGACATTTTCCGAGATGTGTTGGGCGCGACGCTGCTGGACCGCACGCGCCAGATCCACGATCAGGGTGCCGAGGACAAAGCCCACCAGTCCGACGGCCACCGGTCCGGTCCAGTATACCGGCCACGCCAGCACCGCCATCACGACACCTGCGCTCAGGCCCAGGATGGCCGGAAACAGCACGCGCGCGCGCAGCCGGATCATATTGGCCTTGCGCCAGGGAACAAGGGGACCGACCGCCATCAGCAGCAGCATGACAAAGAATATGGGCATCATCACGGCATTGAAATACGGCGGACCGACCGTGATGCGCGATCCATTCAGGGCATTGATCGCCAGCGGGTACAGCGTCCCCAGCAGAACGCAGGCCGCGGCCGTTGTGAACACGACGTTATTCCAGACGAACAGCGATTCCCGCGACATGGGCGACGCTAACGTCTCCTCCGCCTCCTGAAAACGGCCGCGGGCAAGAAAAATGCCGAAGGATATCGCCAGCGTGACCGTCATGAATGCCAGGATATAAGACCCCTGCCCCGGGCTGACAGTAAAGGCGTGCACCGAAGACAACACGCCGGAACGGACCAGAAAGGTCCCCAGCAGAGACAGCGAAAACGTGGTGATTACCAGAAAGATGTTCCAGGTGTGAAGCATCCGGCGCCGCTCCTGGACCGTAATTGAATGAATCAGTGCCGTTCCCACCAGCCAGGGCATGAACGACGCATTTTCAACCGGATCCCAGGCCCAGTACCCGCCCCATCCCAGGACGTAATATGACCACCACGCCCCGAGCACGATACCCAGTGTCAGAAATCCCCAGGCAATCAGCGCCCAACGGCGGATCAGGCCGATCCACAGCTCACTCTTCCATCGGGTGATCAGCGCCGCCATGGCAAACGCGAATGGCACCGAGAATCCGACGTAACCCATGTAGAGCATGGGCGGGTGCATCACCATTCCCGGATTCTGAAGCAACGGATCCAGATCGGCGCCCTGCAAGGGTACCGGAAACAACCGCACGAAGGGGCTCGACAGAAACAGGGACAGTCCAAAAAAACCGGCGACGAGCCATCCCTGAACCGCCAGGATCACCGGGAGACGTTCTGGATAGCGCGTCTGCCCGTCGAATGCCAGCACCATGGTAAACAGGGTGAGAATCCATATCCAGAGGTACAGCGAACCGCGGTGCCCGCCCCACAGCGCCGCCACCTTGTAGAACAGCGGCATGTGCGTATTCGAGTGGCTCGCCACGACCAGCACCGAGAAGTTGTTGGTCAGAAACGAGTAGATGATTGTCGCCCCGCCGATGCTGGTGAGCACGAACACCGCTACCGCCAGATTACCGGTCAGACTTGCCAACTGAGGACGGTGCAGACCCCGCGCTACTATCGGAGTCAGGCCCTGCACGATGGCCAGGACGAAGGCCAGGATGGCGGCAAAATGCCCGAGTTCAATCAGATTGAGGGACAAAGCATTAGGAGACATTCTAGGAGCACCAATACCCGTCGATACGAAGAGATTTCCGAGACACGGTCGAACGCTGGATGCGGCGACTGCGTAGTCTACGCCCTACCCGCCGGCAGAACAAACCGTTACCATTACGCCCCGGAGCTGTGCGCTCCGCGGCGCGCTTGGCCCTGCTTCGGGGCATTCGCGACTCGGAGAGAATCCGCCGAGTTCGCGATAAGGGATAGACAGGCGAGGTTGTGCACAGTTCCTGTGGATAAATGTGTGGGCAAGCTGGGAATTCCAATTCAAGTTTCCGGTTATTTCCATATTTCAGCTGAATTGAACATTTTTTAAACAGCAACAAATTCCATATTAAACAATGACATATAATTTAGCTAATATTGACCCAAAGCACTTAGTCTCTGTCGCAGAAAGATTTTTTTGGTCTGTGCAAAATCCGTCCGCGACGGTACCCCGCCAGTTATCGCGACCTGACAGGATCCACCCATGACAACACCGATTCCCGCGCCTGAGACTGCGGGTCTTCTCCGGCGGCTGGCTGCCATCGTCTATGACGTCATGGTGTTTATCGCGGTGCTGCTGCTGGCCACCATACCGTTCGTGCTGGTAGCCGGGGGAGCGCCGACAAACCGCGGTGGCCAGCTCGCTTACCAGTTCTATGTGTTGCTGATCGGCTTCCTGTTTTTTGGATGGTTCTGGGTCCATGGCGGTCAGACCCTCGGAATGCGTGCCTGGCGACTGCGCCTGGTCGACCGGACCGGCACAGCGATCACCTGGCGGCAGGCTCTGCTCCATTTCCTGGGAGCCATCCTGTCGTGGGCCGTATTCGGCGCCGGCTATCTCTGGATCCTGGTCGATCGCGACAGACTTTCCTGGCACGACCGCCTGTCCGGGACACGGGTGATTGTGATTCCGAAAATCCGGCGCGCCCCTGCGGCTAGCCGACCCTCTGCAACATGACCAGCGCAATCCCCAGAAACAGGGCCACCGGCAGCACGCTCCCGAGGGCCGGAGGCAGACCGTACAATAATCCGAAATACCCGAACCCGCGACTGAGGATGTAGAACGCGGCACCCATCCCGAAGCCGATCATCAGGCGCCCGCCCACTCCGCTGCTGCGCAGATGGGTGAAAACGAAGGGGATTGCCAGTATCACCATTACGGCCGTGGCAAATGGAGAAACCACCTTGTTCCAGAATGCCAGCTCGTAGCGGCCGGTGTTCTGCTTGTTCTCCTTCAGATGCTGGATATAGCTGTAGAGGTGCCAGATCGACAGGCCTTCCGGCTTAACCGCGAAAACTGCCAGGGTGCTGGGCTTTGGCGCAGCCGACCAGACCTCGGACTCCAGGTTGCGCGTCTGGACCCGGTCGTTCTGGATCCAGCTCTGGCGCACGTCGGCCAGGTGCCAGTGGTGGTTCACATAGCGGCCGCTGGCCGCGTAAGTCTGCAATCGCAGATGGTCGTTGTCACCGAACTCGTAGATGTTGACCCTGAGAACACTCAAATCAGGCAGCACCTCGCCGATATGGACAAAATACGGCCCATCCCGCATCCACAGACCATAGTTCTTTTCCTGTTCAACGCCCTGGTGCAGCGCCTGGGAACGTCCCCGTTCTGCCATGTTCTCGGTCACCGGCGCAATCACCTCCCCGAGGATCAGCGCAAGCACCGCGAATACCATCCCAACCTTCATTGCAGCGCCGGCGATCTGCAGGATCGAAACGCCGGCGGCACGCATGGCAATGAGCTCCGAATCCACCGCCAGCGACGACAGGCCTAGCGTGGTTCCTAGCAGTGCCGTCATGGGGAACAGCCGGTACATTTCCCAGGGCATGCGCAGCAGTACGTAGGTAATGACCTCCGTCATTCCGAAACTGCCCTTGCCGTAGTCACCCAGCGCGTCGGCAAGCTTGAAGAACATGAACAGCGCCATCAGCACCACAAACACCAGAAGCGTGCTGGTCGCGATGGTCCGGGCGATATGCCGCTCAAGTATCTTCATGACCGGGCTAGCGCAGAATCCGCGGACGCGGCAGCAACGGTCGATTGGCCGACCGCCGCATCAGCAGATAGATGGCGAGAACGGCAAAGATGCCATGGACCCACCACAGCCCCACCGCCGATGACACACGACCGCTCTTGATCAGCGCATCTCCCACCGCAAGCAAATTGGCATAGACGAAATATACCAGTATCGCACCGAACAGGCCGGTATAGCGGCCACGGCGCGGATTGGTATACGCGAAAGCCACTGCGATGAACGCCAGGATGAACAGCGTGACCGGTTTGGCGATCCGCCAGTGCAGCTCGGAAACCGCGTTCGGGTTTTTCGTGTGCAGCAGCTGGTGCAATGACATCGCATCGAACTGTGTCGGCAATGGCGGCGCCACCCGCGGCACAATCCGCACAATATAGGTCTGGAACTGAAGGATGCGGTAATCAGCCTTGCCGGGGTAGCCCTCATAGCGGGTGCCGTTGTCCAGCACCAGGTACTGGTCTCCGGTAGTCCGGTCCCAGTAGTAGTGGCCTGTCTTGGCGAACAGCACGCCCTGCTTTCCGAGCTGCTCATTATTCACAAAGACATCACGCAAGCTGGATTTGGCACGGTCTATCCCGCCGACGTAAAAAAAGCCGCCGCCCTTCACCTGGTTGAAGGTGCCCGGAATGATTCCGCTGACCTCATAGTGATCGTTGTTGGCACTCTGGGCCTTGTGGATCAGGCCGGCGGCCAGCGGCTCCAGATAGAATGAAAAGAGCCCCACAACGAGCGCGAAAGCGGCCGCAACCAGCGCGATCGGGCGCACAAAATGACCTATCCCCAGACCGCAGGCGGCAAGTACCGTCATCTCGTTATCCCGGTACCAGCGACCAAGCGCCAGAAGTATGCCGATGAACACGGACAGCGGCAGCATCAGCGCGATCGTTTTTACCGTCTCCAGTCCAAGCAGCGTAAACAGGATGGTCACCGGCACATCGCCCAAGGCCGCTTTCGCCAGACCGTTGACCAGGCTGATTACCAGAAAAAGCACCAGGAAAATGATCGATACCGCGAGGCTCGACTGGAATGTGTCGCGCATGAGCGCGCGGTCAATGATCAGCATGTCTGACGGGCCACCGGATACGGTCGGGCAGGTACATGACGACACACCGCCGCGACGGGAATTCCGGAGAATCCCGCACATCGGTGGAGGGAGACTGCCCTGGCGATGATTCGCCTATCCATTACAAACCTAAGTGTCCCCTTTCTGTCTGCTCTTCACGAGTGGCGGCCCGACTCCGCCCCGGGGATGTGCTTGTGCCGGAAAATATACCATAATCGACGCGCGCACAGACTCAACCAATCCCGAGGTGTCCATGGAATTCTCCGTCAAGAGTGGCGGCCCAGAGAAGCAGCGCAGCGCGTGCATCGTGGTCGGTGTCTATGAGGGCCGCAAACTTACTCCCAGCGCCCGCCAGATTGACCAGATTTCAGGGGGTGCGCTAACCACCCTCCTTCGCCGTGGCGATCATTCCGGCAGCCTGGGCCAGTCCCTGCTCCTGCATCGTGTGCCGAATGTGCCTTCCGAACGGGTACTTCTGGTGGGCTGCGGCAAGGACAAGGAACTGGGGGATGGTTCCTACCGGGCCATCCTCGGACATGCTGCACGCGCCCTTGGCGACACGGGGGCGACCGAAGCAGCCGTGTTCCTGACCGATGTCGACCTGCGGGGCCGCGACCTCAGCTGGAAACTGCGTCACGCGGTTGAGAGCGTGGAAGAGGCATACTACCGGTTTGACCAGCTGAAAAGCCGGAAAAGCGAGAAGCGGCCGGCGCTGCGCCGTATGGTGCTCATGGTCCCCAAACGCAGCGACCTGGCGCCAGCCGAAACCGCGCTTCGCCAGGGCGTGGCCATCAGCGCGGGCGTGATCCTGACCAAGAATCTGGGCAATCTCCCGGGCAACATCTGTACCCCCAGCTATCTGGCAGAACAGGCGCTGGCGTTACAGGAGGAGTACGGCGTCAAAACCACGGTGCTCGAAGAGCAGGATATGCGCACGCTCGGCATGGGCGCACTGCTCTCGGTGGCGCGCGGCAGCCGTCAGCCGCCGAAGCTCATCACCGTTGAATACCACGGCGGCGGCGATGCACACCCGCCGGTCGTGCTGGTTGGCAAGGGCATCACCTTTGACGCCGGCGGCATCTCCATCAAGCCCGCTTCGGCAATGGACGAGATGAAGTACGACATGTGCGGGGCCGCAGCCGTGCTCGGCACCATCAAGGCAGTGGCCGAACTCGGACTGCCGATCAACGTGGTTGGCGTGATCCCGAGCTCGGAGAACCTGCCAGACGGCAATGCCAGCAAGCCAGGAGACATCGTCACCAGCATGTCGGGTCAGACCATCGAGGTCCTGAATACGGACGCCGAAGGCCGCCTGATCCTGTGCGATGCCCTGACGTTCACCGAACGCTTCAACCCTTCAGTGGTTGTCGATCTGGCCACCCTCACTGGCGCCTGTATCGTGGCGCTCGGGCGACATGCCAGCGGCTTGTTGGGCAACAATGAACCTCTCGCCCGCGCCCTGATTGGGGCTGGTCGATATGCCTTCGACCGGGCCTGGCAGCTCCCTCTGTGGGACGACTACCAGAGGCAGCTCGACAGCAATTTTGCCGACATGGCAAATATCGGCGGGCACGACGCCGGCACCATCACCGCCGCCTGCTTTCTTGCCCGCTACACCAAGAAGTTCAAATGGGCACACCTGGACATAGCCGGCACGGCGTGGAAAACCGGCAAGGACAAGGGCGCGACCGGCCGACCGGTGCCACTGTTAACCACGTTCCTGATAGAACTCAGCGAACGTCGCGGCCAGCCGGACGCATGACGCGGATCGATTTCTATGTGGCGCAGAACCCGGATCCGGGCAGCACCGACGTGCTGGTCTGCCGCTTTGTCGAAAAAGCGTTTCGCAATGGTCACGAAACGTACATCCTGACAGCCGATGCCCGGCAGTCCGCACGGCTGGACGACCTGCTGTGGACCTTCAGTCCCGGCAGCTTCGTCCCACACCAGACCGGACCGGACCACGATGACACCCGACTGGATCCGCGACCGACGGTGCTTATCGGACATGAAGAGCCGCCGCCGGCCTTCAACGACATTCTGGTATCGCTCAGGGCGCAGGTGCCAGGCTGCTTCAGCCGCTTCCAGCGCGTGGCTGAATTCGTCGGTACCGGCGAAGAGGAGAAACGCCAGGCACGCGTCCGGTTCCGCTATTACCGGGACCGGGGCTACCCGCTGGAGAATCACAGCATCTAGTACAGTCCGGGCCGAGCACCTTACACTACGGCAATGACCAGCGGGCCCGCAGACAAACCCAAACATGCTCCTTCGCCCAGACACACCCTGGAGGAAGTACTTCACTCCCTGCATGATCTGCTGCGCAACGAACTCCAGACCGCAGGTGACAAGCCGGCTCCAACGGCGGCGGCTGCGGCGGCGGCACAGCCTCCCACACCTGCCGATGTGATCGCACAGCTCCAGGGCAGCCTGGAGGCGCTTGCGCCATACGATTCGAAAACCGAGACATCGACCACAGGGGCTGGCCAGGCCATCAGGCCTGGTGGCCGGACCGTGACCCACGGGCGCCCGGACCACAAATCCGCGGACGGGACACTTCAGCGACAACTGCCATTCGCGGACCCGTCAGCCCCATCACCGACACCGGCGGCGAAGACTGCGGACCAGACCACGCCGGATGATTTCGTTCTCACGCCCTTCGGGGACACGGGAAATTCCCGCACGGACGGCAATACCGCCGACCTTGAACCGGAAACGGCGCGGCCGCGCCGCGAGGAGCCCCAGTGGGACGACATTCCGGTACTGCAGAACGTGGTCGATCCGGGGCCCAAGGCCGCTTCGCGGAAGAAGAAGGCCACGAGGCCGGGCAAGCCACCGCGATCACCCGGCTCAACTGCGGCAACGATTGATACCCACCGGGTCGCGGTCCTGGTTGCCGCGCGTCTCGATCTCGAACTGCGCCGTCTGGGCGCGTTGCCGATGGATACCGGCGCCGTCACGCGGCTGGCACAGATCCTTGACGAGGTGCTGGCGCAGGCTGTGGCAAACATGGACAATACTTTCAGGAACTAAATGTGGCCGCACTTGCCCGGATCCGCGGATACGGGCGACAAAACGGCATCCAACAGTACACCCTTCATCCAAGAAAACGCGACATGAGCCCGCATAACGAGAATAGCGGCACGCCCCGACCGGGCAACGCACCGCTCGAAAAGACCTATGAGCCGCGTTTGCTAGAACAGCGCATCTACCAGGAATGGGAACGCCACGGTTATTTTGCGCCGGGCGTCAGGACATCTGGCATGACCGGCCAGGAGGCTGAGGAGCGCGCGGCCTATTGCATCATGATCCCGCCGCCCAACGTCACGGGCAGCCTGCATATGGGACACGCATTCCAGGACACACTGATGGACGCGCTGGTCCGCTATCACCGCATGCTCGGCAGCAAGACGCTGTGGCAGGCCGGAACGGACCACGCTGGAATCGCAACACAGATGGTTGTCGAACGGCAGCTCGAGGCGGAGGGCAAGAACCGCCACGACCTGGGACGGGACGCCTTCGTCAAGCGGATCTGGGAATGGAAGGCACAGTCGGGCGGCTCCATCACCCGCCAACTGCGACGCATGGGCGCATCGCTGGACTGGTCACGCGAACGGTTCACGATGGACGATGGACTGTCACGCGCCGTGAGCGAGGTCTTCGTGCGCCTGTATTCGGAAGGCCTCATCTATCGCGGCAAGCGACTGGTCAACTGGGACCCCGTATTGCACACCGCCGTGTCCGACCTGGAAGTGGTGGCTGAAGAAGAGGCTGGACACCTGTGGCACATCCGCTATCCGATCGCCGGAACCACCCGATGGCTGGTGGTGGCCACCACGCGGCCCGAGACCCTGCTCGGCGACAGCGCCGTGGCGGTAAATCCCGCCGACGCGCGTTATGGCGACCTGGTCGACAAGATGGTCGAGCTGCCCCTTACGGACCGCCAAATACCCGTGATTGCGGATACCTACGTCGATCCGCAATTCGGTTCGGGATGCGTCAAGATCACTCCAGCGCATGATTTCAATGACTATGAGGTCGGGAGACGCCACGACCTGCCGCTCATCAACATCTTTTATTCGGATGCCTGCATCAATCTGCCGGGCTCGCCGTATCACGGCCTCGACCGCTTTGAGGCGCGCAAGAGGATCGTTGCCGATCTGGAAACGGCAGGGCTAATAGAGAAAATCGAAGACCACCGGCTCAAAGTGCCGCGCGGCGACCGCACCAATGCCGTGATCGAACCCTTTCTAACTGACCAGTGGTACGTGAAAATCGCCCCCCTTGCGGCTGATGCCGTCAAGGCGGTTGAGGATGGCCGCGTCCGGTTCGTTCCGGAAAACTGGACCAAGACCTATTTCGAGTGGATGAACAACATCCAGGACTGGTGCATTTCACGACAGATCTGGTGGGGACACCGGATTCCGGCGTGGTATGACGCCGACGGTAACGTGTATGTAGCACGCAATGCCGCCGATGCCCACCGCCAGGCCAAGGAAAAACATGGGGAAGAGGTGCTGCTGGAGCAGGATGAAGACGTGCTCGATACCTGGTTCTCCTCGGCGCTATGGCCTTTTTCCACCCTCGGATGGCCAGACGCGACACCGGAACTGGCAACCTATTATCCCACAAGCGTGCTGGTCACGGGCTTTGACATCATTTTCTTCTGGGTCGCACGCATGATCATGATGGGCCTGAAGTTTGCCGGGGACGTGCCATTCCGGGAGGTGTACATACACGGCTTGGTGCGCGATGCCCACGGCAACAAAATGTCAAAATCAAAGGGCAACGTGCTCGACCCGATTGATCTTATCGACGGAATCGACCTTGACGAGCTGGTTCGCAAACGCACCACCGGACTGATGCGACCCCAGGACGCCCCCAAGATCGAAAAGGCGACGCGCAAGGAATATGCGGGTGGCATTCCGGCTTTCGGCACCGACGCGCTACGCATGACATTCGCCAGCCTTGCCACGCAGGGCCGCGACATCAAATTTGATCTGGGGCGGATAGAAGGCTATCGCAATTTCTGCAACAAACTCTGGAACGCAGCGCGCTACGTCCTGATCAACACCGAAGGCTGCGATTGCGGTGAGACTGGCGCGGAGGTCGATCTCAACGCCATCGACCGCTGGATGGTGTCGCGCCTCCATGAGGTGGCCTGCGAAGTTACCGCTGCATTCACCGCATATCGCCTTGATCTGGCGTCCCAGGCTATCTACAGCTTCATCTGGCACGAATACTGCGACTGGTACCTGGAGCTGTCCAAGATCGTGCTCAACAACCCGGAAGCCAGCCGCACTGCGCTGCGCGGGACCCGCCGGACCCTTGTGCAGACTCTGGAGGCAGCCTTGCGCCTGCTCCATCCCCTCATGCCCTTCATCACGGAGGAGATCTGGCAGCGCGTGGCGCCACTCGCGGGCCGCGATGGCCCGACGATCATGCTGCAACCCTATCCCCGTTCCGACAATCGGCTGCTTGACCCGGAAGCGGTAGCGGAGAGCCGCTGGGTCATGGCAGTAATCACGGCCGTGCGCACCATGCGCAGCGAACGCGACATCGCCCCGTCGCGGACACTGCCGGTGCTGTTGCAAAACGGCGGAGCCCTGGAACACAGCTGG
Organism: Pseudomonadota bacterium; assembly: GCA_021785515.1. Taxonomy (GTDB): domain Bacteria; phylum Pseudomonadota; class Gammaproteobacteria; order Acidiferrobacterales; family UBA6901; genus JAJYCY01. The sequence goes on from JAJYEX010000001.1 coordinate 162,175, forward strand.
ATGGATCGTAACCGCCACTACCTGGTGGCGCTCGCCCGCATGGAATCGCTCACCTGGCTTACTGACGGCGATTCGGCACCCGAGTCAGCCATGCAGCTGGTCGGCCAGCTAAAGGTACTGGTGCCTTTGGGCGCATTTATCAACAAGCGCGAAGAACTGGCGCGTCTGAAAAAGGAGATCGAGAAGATCGACAAGGATCTCGTTAAGGCACGCACCAAACTCTCCAACAATGACTTCCTGGCCCGCGCACCCCGTCAGGTGGTCGAGCAGGAGCACAGGCGGGTACAGGAATTCGAGGCGATCCGCGCAGAACTCGAGAAACAGCAGGTCCAGGTGGAAGCACTGGCAGACTGAGGCCGCGTCCGTTTCCGGATCCCCGGCATGAAAATCCCGGCGCGGCCCCCGCATTCCAATCCCGGCCGACGGGACGGCCGGTCAGCCAGCCGGCAGGTCTACTCTTTGCAGGTCGAAAGGAACTTTGCTGCCGGTCCGTTGCAGGGGTTGGGTGAAAACTTGAGCGTCCGGGAATCGGGTTCTACCCTTGCCACCGGCGATCGGACAGGATGCCTGATTGCCACGGGTGGCCGCGCCGGCTGTCGGACCACCACCGGCCGCGCCATCCTGGTGATCTGCTTGGGATGCCGCTGTGCCGCAGCACGGGCCGAGCTGAGCTTGACCAACTCCTGGTCGGCACGTTGTCGCAGCTTCGCTTGCGCGCGCTCTTCCACCAGGGCTGCCTGCAGTTCGGCCTGGGCCGCGCGTTCCCGCGCCTGGGCCACTGCCAGCGCCGCATCACGCTCCTTCTGCAGGGCACGGGTCTCGGCGATTGCCGCATCCCGCTCGTGACGCAGCTCACGCAGTCTCGCCCTTGCTGCGGAGTTCCGGGCCTTGGCCGGCGCGGCCACTGCGGGAGTGGCAACAGCCGGAGCGCTAACCGCCGCAGCGGCGGCTACTGGAGCACGTGGCGGGGCAACCGACGGCGCCACCACCGGCTGACGCGCCGGCACCTGCAGCGCAGGCAGCGCCTGCCTGCCAAGATCAAGATACACGGCGCCAATCAGGATTACCGCAATCAGCAGCCCGGCAACGAGCCCCAGCATGACGGCCAAACCCCAAGCAGGCCGTCGCTGATCCGCCGCGACGGGAACCATCCGGTAGTTTGTCATGTCCTCCCCTCTCTCAACTGCGGCCGCGGCCAGTTTCTCGTCTACGTCACCTCCCTTGCTCGCAGACTGCCTCTCGCGGTCGACATCTAATCCAATTCCTGCCTGCACCTGCGGCGGATCACCGTGCCCGTCCGTCGGCGGAAGTATGGCGGACGCAGTCATCAGCCCAGGTTTCGTCTCCGACGCACGGACAACACGGTTGCCCGTCGCCACCCGACGCTCCACCTGCGGCAAGGCCTCAATGCTGACCAGCCTGGTTACGGAAGGGCGCAGGGGGAACTGTATTCCACCTCCACCCCCTCCTCCGGCGGTCGGCACCGGGCGCAACTCTTCCGCCAGGGCGCCCGCCGCGGCTACGGCAGGCATACTCTGTTGCACACCCTCGTTCACCGACCGGACCGCGAACAGCGGCAGCATTCCGTATGCCTCCCGGTCGCGTATGACTTCATGCACGATATCGGCCTCGACCACGGCACGTTTCGCGGCATAGGCGCGGGCCAGGGCATTGTCGCACAGCAGATTGATCAGCCTCGGCACCCCACCGCTGTAGTGAAAAACCGCATCGCAGGCCTCGTCATCCAGTATGTCCGGACTGCCTCCCGCTGCCGTCAGGCGGTAACGGATGTATTCGTCAGTTTCACTGCGATCGAGAGATCCCAGATGGTAGTCCACCACAACCTGCTGGGCGAACGGCTCCAGCCCCGGGGCATGCAGGGTCGTCTGCAGCTGCGGCTGGCCCACCAACATGATTTTCAGCGACTCACTCGGGCCACCGCCCACCTTGGACAGGACACGCAGTTCAGCCGCCATCGCGGCCGAAAGGTTCTGGGCTTCATCGATGATCAGAACGGTCTTCCGGCCGCGAGCTTGCTGCTCAGTCAAGAATTGCCGGAAATCGTCATAGATCTGCGAGCGGCTTCGTCCCTGGCAGTCAAGTCCGAACGCGAGGGCCACCCAGCCGAGAAGATCCCCCAGCGATCCCTGGGTATTGGATATCAGGCCCATGGTGATCCGGTCGGCATACTGGGACAACAGCCGGCGGATCAGCGTGGTCTTGCCGACCCCGGGCTCGCCCCAGATCACACAGAATCCATCCTGCCCGAGCAGACAGTACTCAAGCAGCGCCAGTGCCGTCCCGTGCTTGCGACCCGGATAAAGATAATCCGTGTCGGGAAGCAGCGAAAACGGCTTCTCCCTCAACTGAAAGAAGGATTCATACATCCGACCATACTCCCTCACCACAGCAATAACCCTACGAATTCATCGGTCCCGAGGCAACATAAGCCGTGGGTTTGCCACACAGAGACGCAGAGGTACAGCTGAGTTATCCACCCCCCTGAAGCGCCAATATGGTCTGACACAGCTGTCGCCGGTTAAACCCTATTTATTTCATTCTAGGCTAGTTTGCTGTATTGGCGGTCATTCATTGTGGTATCGATGGCCGGAAAAGGCAACCTTGACCATGGTATATATCCGTCCGGCCCCTGTCAGCGCTCCGGACCGCGCCAGCGAGCCGGCCGGGCGCACCCGAAAGCCCCCCGGGAGGACAGGTGGCACCCCCGCCGCCAGCTGCGGTCGCAAGACATCCGACCCATGAATTTCCGGGCCTTTCGCCAGCACGCGGGCCATAGCCGCCACTGATAATCAATGACCTGAAACACATTACCCGTTTGCCGGTCTCAATATCAGGGGGTAAATGACCGCGGCGGTTGACCACGGACTGCTGACAGGACGCGGGGACGCCGCCACGCACCAGGACAAAATCAGGGATGCGGCGCCACCTTGGTGCAAGAGGCGTCGACTCTTGGAATCCGACGAAGAAAAGCGCTATATAAAGATTCATAAGGTCGAAAAAAAGGGGTGCCAGAGGGAGCAATACAATGCGGTAATTGATGACTGCAGGACCCAATGCAAGGAGATCGGCCATGACTGACAAGACATCCAGTTTTGTCCAACTCATCGAGAAGGATCGCGCCAGCCGCGAAAACCTGGAGTGGCGGGGGACCTTGCTCCAATACCTCGAGAAGGTCAAGACCGACCCGTCCATTACCCAGCTGGCTCACGCGCGCCTGTACGACGCCATCACCCGCCACGGCATGTCTGACGTTTCCGCACCCGGCGATTCACGGATCAAGCGGCTGTTCGGTGACGAGGCGGTGAAGGTCTACCGGTTTTTCAGCGACGAATTCTTCGGAATAGAACCCGCACTCGCCCAGGTCGTCCGCTATTTTCATTCCGCATCGATGCACGGCGAGGAGTCGCGCCAGGTACTCTACCTGATGGGACCGGTCGGAGCCGGTAAAAGCTCACTTGTGGAGCGGCTGCAGCGAGGCTTGGAGGAAAGTCCCCCGGTTTACGCCATCGAGGGCTGCCCGATGGCCGAGGAACCGCTGCACCTGATTCCCAAGCAGCTGCGCGAGGAGTTTGCGAAAATGCTCGGACTGCACATGGAGGGAGAACTCTGCCCCGTATGCCGGCACCGACTCAAGGAGGAATTCAAGGGCCGCTATGAGGACGTCCCAGTCGTCACAGTCCGCTTCTCACGGCACGAACGCCGCGGAGTAGGCGTAGTACCACCGGTCGATCCAAACAATCAGGACACCTCGGTGCTGATTGGATCAGTGGACATCTCCAAGCTTGACACGTTTTCAGAGGGCGACCCGCGCGCGCTCGATCTGAACGGGGCGTTCAACGTCGGCAATCGCGGGATGACCGAGTTTATCGAGGTGTTCAAGAACGAACCGGAATACCTGCACACGATGATTACGGCGACGCAGGAAAAGTTCATCCCCGCACCCGGCCGGCATGGAACCGTTTACGTGGACACCTGCATCGTGGCCCACTCGAATGAGGCCGAATGGCAGCGTTTCAAAGGCGACCCGACTAACGAGGCGATACTGGACCGGGTGGTCGTCATCAAGGTCCCGTACAACCTGCGGCTGGCCGAAGAGACCAAAATATACAGCAAGCTTCTGGAAAAATCCGACTTCCGTGAACACATCGCGCCCCATACCCTGGAGCTTGCGGCAATGTTTGCGATCCTCTCCCGGCTCGAGCCGACCAACAAGTGCGATTTGATGACCAAGCTTCGCCTGTACAACGGTGAGGACGTGGTGGAAAAAGGCAAGACCGCCAAGATCAACGTGCGCGAGCTGCGTGACGAGACCAAACATGAGGGGATGTTCGGCATTTCCCCCCGCTTCATCATGAAAGCGATCGACAACGCTCTCGCCGAGAGTCCGGAGGGGATCAACCCGATCAACGTGCGCGAGGCGCTGATCAATATGGTCAAGGGGTCGGACCTGCCCGACGACACCCGCAAGCAGTATCTGGAGTTCCTGCAGGATACCCTGCACAAGGTCTATCTTGAGCTTCTCGAGAAGGAAATCACGAAGGCCTTTGTGTTTTCCTTCGACGAGCAGGCGGAGGCGCTGTTCCAGAACTACCTGGATCATGCCGAAGCTTACGTCAACAAGACGCGTCTGCGGGACCGCAACACTGGAGAGGAACTCCAGCCGGATGAAAGCTTCCTCAAGTCGGTCGAGGAACAGATCGCCATCGTCGGTTCGGCCGCACAGGGATTTCGCCAGGAGGTTATGGCCTACCTGTGGGCCAAGAGTCGCCGCGGAGAGAAGGTGTCGCATCACTCCTACGAACCGCTGAAGGAGGCGATTGAACGCAAGCTGATGAGTTCAGTGCGCGAGATGAGTCGCGTCATCACCAAGTCACGCACTCGCGACGAGGAACAGCTCAAGAAGTACGATGATCTTGTCCGGGCGCTCATAGACCGGGGCTACAGTCCGAACTCGGCGGAGGTCGTGCTGAAATACGCTGCCAACAACCTGTGGAAGGACTGAACCGGATCGCGCGAGCTCCATTATGACCGAATCAGCGTTCCGCTCGTATTCCGAAACCGGCGCGTTGCGATCGGACCGCAGCGCCGGAGACCGTCTGCGCCATCGCCAGAAGGTGCGGGAGGCTATTCGCGAGAATGTTGCCGATATCGTCGCGGAAGAATCGATCATAGGCCAGAGCCGCGACAAGATCATCAAGGTGCCCATCCGCGGCATACGCGAGTATCACTTCATCTTCGGAGACGACTCCCCCGGGGTTGGCAGCGGACAGGGGAACAGCCAGCCGGGACAGGTGATCAGCACGAGCCAGGGGGCGCAACCGGGCAGCGGCAAGGCCGGCAGCCAGCCCGGAGTCGACTATTACGAAACCGAAATCACGCTCGAGGAGCTGACGGACATCATGTTCGAGGACCTGGAGCTGCCCGACATGGAACGCCGGAAGCTGCGTGAGGTCATGGTCGAGAGCCTGCGCCGGCGCAAGGGATTCCGGCGCGTCGGCGTTCGCGCCCACCTGGACAAGAAACGCACGGCGATGGCACGCATGCGCCGCAAGCTTGCGGCTCGCACCGGCATCGGCGACAGGCCTGAACGCTTTCCCTTTCACCGTGACGACCTCAAATACCGCCGGATTGTGCGCGATCTCAGGTTTCAGTCCAATGCCGTGGTCCTGTGCATCATGGACACCTCGGGGTCGATGGACACCATGAAGAAGTACCTGGCGCGCAGTTTCTTCTTTCTCCTGCACCAGTTTGTCCGCACCCGGTACAACAATGTGCAGGTGGTATTCATCGCGCACGATGCACAGGCTCGCGAGGTCAGTGAAGAAGAATTCTTCGCGAAGGGCGGATCGGGCGGCACGATCATCTCCTCGGGATACCTCAAGGCCCTGGAGATAGTCCGCGAGCGATTCCATCCGTCGCTGTGGAACGTATACGCCTTCCACTGCTCCGACGGGGATAACTGGACGCAGGACAACCCGACGGCATTGCGTGCCGCGGAGGAATTGGCCGAGGTCTGTAATCTTTTCGGATACGGCGAAATCAAACCACTCAATTCCGGATCATACGGCGACTCGCTGCTGGAGCTGTTCGAGAAGATCGAGGCGGACAATTTCCATGCCCTGATGATTGAAAACAAGGAGGACATATGGCCGAGCTTCAAGGAGCTGCTCCTGCGTGAGCGCACCGATGTCCCGGCCGATCGGGCGTAACGGCGAAGATCATGGCTCGCAACTGGACCATTGAGGACCTGGAATACTGGGATGCCCGCATTCAGGAAAAAGTGCGGGAATTCGGCCTGGCGTGTTTCCCCCAGGAGTTCGAAGTCTGCGACCATGAGCAGATGCTCGGCTATATGGCCTATCACGGCATGCCGGCCCATTATCCGCACTGGTCATTCGGCAAGGCCTACGAGAAGCTGCGGACGCTGTACCGCTATGGCGTATCCGGCCTTCCCTACGAGATGGTGATAAACACCGCACCATCGCTCGCCTATTTGATGCGTGAGAATTCCCTGTGTCTACAGATCCTGACCATAGCCCACGTCTACGGTCACAACGATTTCTTCCGAAACAATTTTTCGTTTCGCGACACCCGCCCCGAGCTGGCGATCGCGCATTTCAAGCTGCGTGCTGAGCGTGTTCGCCACTACGTCGAGGATCCGTCGATAGGACCGCAGCGGGTGGAGGAGATCCTGGATGCCGCCCACGCCCTGTCCCTGCAATGCCGGCGGGATACTGCCATCCGCAAGCTTTCCCGCGCGGAGCAGCAGGATCGCGCGCTGGCGGATGCCATCCCCCCAAGGGACCCGTACGCCGGGATCCACAAGGCACGCGAATACCATGCGCCGGATTTAAACAGGATTCCGCTCGAACCGGAGGAAGACATACTGCTGTTCATCGCGGAGAACCAGCCCTACCTGAGCGAGTGGCAGAAGGACCTGTTGCGCATCGTGCATGAAGAATCGAGATATTTCATTCCGCAGATAGAAACAAAAATCATGAACGAGGGCTGGGCCAGCTACTGGCACTTCCAGATCATGAACAACCTCGATCTCCCCGAAGACCTGTATCTGGAATTTCTGGTTCACCATAACCAGGTCGTCCGCCCCCACCCTGGCGACATCAATCCCTATTACCTCGGGTTCCGGGTCTGGGCGGACATACGACAACGCTACGACGGCGAATCCCAGGGAGCCGGGCAGCGAAAGATCTTCGAGGTGCGGGAAACCGATCGCGACGCTTCCTTCCTGCGACGGTTCTTGACCGAACCGCTGATGCGTGACATGGACCTGTTCGAATACCGTCGCGATCAGGGCCAGACGGTGATTTCGCAGATATCGGATGCCGATCACTGGGAATCAGTGCGTGATTCCCTTCTGAAGAACGTGGGAATGGCGACGGTACCGGTCATAAGGATCACTGATGCCGACTTCCGCCACAACCGGGTGCTGCTGTTGCGTCACGCACACGACGGTCGTGACCTGCAGCGGGAATACCTGGAGAAAACTCTCGGCTACCTGCACCGCCTGTGGGGGCGGCAGGTGTTACTGGAGACGACGGTCTCTGGCGCCAGCGTGACATTCAGCTACGACAACAGCGGCCTCGGAGAGATCAGAACCGGCTCCGCGGAACAGCGCAACACTCACGCCTAGCTTCTGTTCAGCCAGAACCTGCCTGCCAGCGAACGATCCGTGCCTGCCGCTGAAAATTACCTTACCGATCAGTCTTTACCGACCATGGAGTCCGCAGACGCTTGCTCTGCCGTGCTGCGGGGGTCTGTGCGTCCGGCTGCCGCTTTTGCCGCAACCGCACAACGCGTGACATGGTCGCAAAACGATTGCGCAGTTTCATGGTGACTATGCCCTCCAAGGCATGCTAACACACGCCCGCCGGCGCACGATTGCGAACTGCGGCGGACAAAACCGTAACGGCCGGGCCCTGGCCATCATCCAGAACCCTATATGTTCATAGACCGGCAAATGGCGCCAATAGTTTCCGCGCCGATGTCCGGCCAATTTCGCCCGCCACTCCTCCGGCACCGGGACGACAGGAACCCTGTTATGTGCGGCTTCGCGGCCGTTGTATATTAGGCGCTGTGCACCTGCCCGCGCTCCCGGGATAGGCCGACAGACACCGGACGGTGAGAGAACCGGCTCCATGATGGATTTAGGCAGAATTCGCAGCGCCCTCAGCGACGCCGTCTGGAAGGTTGACTTGGCGTCACTCCCCCCCTTAAACCGCGGGATTCTATGGATCCTGCGCGTAACCTATGTGCTCGGACGCGATATCACCGAAGGGCAACTCACGCTCCAGGCAATGGGCCTGGTATACACCACCCTCCTGTCGTTGGTGCCCCTGCTTGCGGTCAGCTTTTCGGTGCTCAAGGCCTTTGGCGTACACAATGCTATCCGCCCGCTGCTGCTTCATTTTCTTGCCCCCCTTGGAAACAGTGGCAACCTAATCAGCACGCACATCGTCCAGTTCGTCGAGCATATGAAGGTTGGTGTACTCGGTACCCTGGGGCTCGGACTGCTGATCTACACCGTCGCCTCGCTTGTCCAGAAGGTGGAGCGGGCCTTCAACTACACCTGGCAGGTCGAGCAGTCCCGGCCGCTCATCCAGCGGTTCAGCCAGTACCTAAGCGTGCTGACGGTCGGTCCGGTGCTGGTGTTCTCGGCAATGGGTCTGACGGCGGCCGTCATGAACGCCGGAGTAGTCAAGGAATTGACCCAGACCACGCCACTGGGCCCGGCGCTGCGGGTCGTCGGGACCCTGACGCCGTATGTGTTCATCACCGCCGCCTTCACGTTTGTCTACGCGTTCATCCCGAACACGCAGGTGCGCGTGCGGGCCGCTCTGACCGGCGGCGTCATCGCCGGTACGCTCTGGGAAGCGGGAGGGTGGCTGTTCGCCTCCTTCGTGGTCGGATCAACGCGTTACAGCGCAATCTACTCGGGTTTTGCAATCCTGGTCATGTTCATGATCTGGCTCTATCTGAGTTGGCTGATACTGCTCATCGGCGCCAGCATCGCCTTTTACCAACAGCACCCTGAATCCCTGACGCTGCACCGCGGACCACTACATCTCGGCACCCACAGACAGGAACAGCTGGCGCTCTTGCTGATGACCTGGATTGCCCGCGGCCACTACGGCAGCGGACCGCAAAGCACCCTGGACACCCTGGTGCAGCAGGCGCGGATTCCCGAACCACCGGTAACGGCCATGCTGAGCCGGCTCGAGCACCACGGATTCCTGGTACGCTCGGCAGAGAACCCGGAACTGTACCTCCCGGCAAAATCCCCGGACACCGTACGGCTGAAGGATCTGATCGAAGTAGTGCGCAGCGACCACGACGCGCCGGTCGACCGGCTTCCCGGGGAACCGTGCGTGGACCGGCTGATCCAGAGCATGGATTCGGTCCTGGACAAGGTGCTGGCTGGCACAACACTCAGGGATCTGGTGTTTTCGGCGACGGACACCCCGTCTGCCCGGGCCACACCGGACAGCAAGGCGCTATCACACTGAGCGTGCGCCCATCCGGGTGATGGCGGACCCGGGGGACCTGAACTGGTAAACTGTGCAACAATAGGTCCATCAAAATATGAGGGTGCCGCCAGGCGCCGGGAAGGTGATCGATGACTGCCGAAACTCTCTCTGCGGAGGAACGCCTCCTGCGCGCTGTCAAGAAAGTGCTGGCCGATGTCGCGAAAGACACGTTTACGAGGCCAGGACACAGTCATCCCCTGTCCGATCAGACCATACAGGGAATCCGCGAGTGCTTCGGACTGATCGCCGCCCGGGAACGCGAGCTCGCCGAAATGGCAGGACGGTCGATGAACCAGAGACCCCGCTTTGCCGACGAATCCGCCGCTGACGGACGCGTAGTTATCCCGCTCCCCAAGACCGGACGGACCAAACCTACCGGCCCGGACGGACAGGACTGACAGTCTCCGGCAAAAGTGCCGGCCCTCCGCAAAGGTCCATCCCGACCCGCTCCCCGGGGACATGCCGTCACCGGATCCGGCGGAAAAAAGCCGGGTGGCGACCTCAGTTCAACAGATAGGGTTCTTCGTCCTGCAGATCCAGGACGCGCGCCACGACCTCAAGGGTATCGCTGACGAACCCGTCGAGGTCGCCCCAGCGGTCCGAGGAGCCGATGACCTGCTCGCCATCACGCATGATCATGCGCATCACGTGCTTGCCGCCCCGCGTCGGACTGCCGGCAGGATGCTCACAGGTGACATACAGGCCCGGTTCCGCATCGCCGTCCGTGATGACGGCCGCAATATAGCGATACTGTACTCCGCCGCTACTCTCGATTTCCCCAAGAACGGTGATCAGGAACGCGCCGAGCTTGTAACGGCATTGCGGCAGGGCTGTGATGATCTTCGGTTTGTCCATGTCGTGCAGTCATCCCAACGACACCATGGCGCCACCATCCCGCGATTTCCGGAATCACCGCAATGCCGGACACCCGGTACGCGGCCGTCACCAGGGTGGAAGGCGCCCACAGATGCCTAGAACATGTTGAACAAATCACCCACCACGTCACTGGCCACCGCGAATCCCGCTCCCATTCCGAGGCCGCTGGTCACGTTGCTCCAGAATCCGCCGCCGCCGCTTGGCTGGGATGCCCATCCCCGTGGCTGCACGCTGGGATTGGGGTGCGTTGCAAGCTGGGATTCCAGTGTCCGGATGTAATCCGCCATCTGGTTGACCAGCCCAACCATCGCCTGATTCTGCGTTTGCATCGACATGGCGATCTCGCGCAGGTCAAGTGCCCATTCGCGTCCGGTGGTGTCATCAGGCGCTGCCGAATGCAGCTTCTGCGCGAACTGCTGTATGTTCTGTATAACCGTCTGGGACTGCTGCTGGACCTGAGCGATCTGATTCTCTGCAGTGGAGTAATCCATGTTCGTAATCCTCTGGAAATTTACGTGAACCCGGTCGATCCGACCATGCGGGCTGCGAATGGTTCCTTGCGTACCGCCGCGGGCGGAGCCGGTCCTGATCGCGCAATTCTAAGCTACAAAGGCATCCGATGGCACCTTGCCCCGCCGCGGTGCGGCGAACCACCCCGCCCGGCCGTCTTCCCGCAAAACAGCGCCACGCGGACGCTCCGGTGCGGCTGCGGACACCGGAACCCACCCCCCCAGCCAGGCAGCCGTTGGTCGCGGGACCGGCCGAACCGCAGCCCGAAACCCACCCCTGTGGTTATAATGGTAAAAAGGTGGATTTTGTCCCGGCAGGCAGCGCAGACTGCCTGGCGACACCGGCGTGCGGGACACGACAGACATAGCGGCCAAACGGCTCAACCCCCCTGACGGGGAAGCGCCTGACACATGCGTGAAAGAACAATGGATAACGACAACACGGAAAACCTCGGCGAGCTCCTGCAGAAACTGCGCACCGAACACCGGAACCTCGATCAGGTGATCGCCGGACTGTCATCGGACGTGTCTGTCGACCAGCTGCAGTTGCGGCGCCTGAAGAAACGGAAGCTGCAACTGAAAGACTTCATTGCGCGCGTGGAGAGCCGCATGATTCCCGATCTGAATGCCTGACGACCGCCGTTCACCGCGGCTTCCGTTTGCGTTTCCCTCCGGCCGCAGACGAACCGAGGCTCTTCGACACAATCTCATGCACATCGCGAGACAGCCGCGGCGCCGCCAGGATGCGTTCGATCTGACCCTTCATTAGCGCCTGACGCCGTGGCTCGTATCTGCGCCACAGGCTGAGCGCACCGGCGAGCCGGGCCGCAAGCTGCGGATTCAGCCGGTCGATCTCGAGCACCCGTTCCGCGAGAAAACGGTACCCGGCACCGCTGCGATCATGGAACCGGACGGGATTGCCCGTGCTAAACGAACCAATCAGGGCGCGCACACGGTTGGGATTCTTCAGTGTGAAGGCCGGGTGACGTGTCAGCGTTTTCACCTCGGCGAGCGTCCCGGGCAGGCGCGAAGTCGCCTGAAGCGCAAACCACTTGTCCAGCACCAGCGGCTCGTCCCGCCATTTGTGGTGAAATGCCGCCAGCGCATCGTGCCGCTCGTGGCAGTCGGTTCCAGCAAGCGCCCGCAACGCCGCCATGACGTCGGTCATGTTGTTGCCATCATGAAACTGCGCGACACAGGCTGCCCTCACTTCCGGATCATCGAGCTCCATGAGGTAGGACAGACAGAGATTCCTGAGGCTGCGACGCCCCACCACCTGCGGATCCACGCTATACGCTGTGGGCAGCGCGCCATCCCGGTATACGGCCAGCAGATCCGGGCGCAGCGTCTGCGCCAGGAGCCGCAGCACCAGCGTGCGGGCATCGTGCAGCGCCTGAGGATCGATCGGATCCATGAAGTCCGCAAGATAGGTTTCCGACGGCAGTGTCAGCACCTGCGCAATCATCGCCCTGTCGGCATGATTGCTGCGTAGCGTAGCGCGGAACGCTTCCGCAAACCGCGGATCCAGAACCGGCACGTCCTGAGTCCGCGACCGGGTCGCGATATCGAGTATGAGTTTGCAGCCGAGCCCCTGGGCAGCTTCCCAGCGGCTGAACGAATCACTGTCATGCTGCATCAGAAAACTGCACTCGTCGTCGCTGCGATCGACCTGCAGACGGATTGGTGCCGAAAACCCCCGCAACAGGGACGGCACCGGCTCCCGGGAAAGGCCGTCAAACACATAGGTTTCCTCCGCCTGCCGCAGCTGCAGAACGCGCGTTCCGGTCGTGCCCACAGGCTCGCCGAGCAGCCGAACCGGCAGTTCCTGGCCGTCGACATCCAGCAGGGCGACCGCCACGGGCATGTGAAATGGTTCCTTGTGCGGCTGTCCGGGTGTCGGAGGACAGGTCTGGCGCAGATGAAGAATGAAGACACCGGATTGGGCATCATAGGCATGCCCAACGGCCACCACGGGAGTGCCTGCCTGGCTGTACCACAAGCGGAACTGGCCGAGATCGACGCCGCTGGCGTCTTCCATGGCCTTCACGAAATCGTCCGTGGTGACCGCTTGACCGTCGTGCCGACTGAAATAGAGATCGGTGCCACGGCGGAATGCCTCCGCCCCTATCAGCTGCCGGAGCATACGTACCACCTCGGCACCCTTGTTGTAGACCGTGCTCGTGTAAAAGTTGTTGATCTCCACGTAGGAATCCGGCCGCACCGGGTGCGCCATCGGTCCGGCGTCCTCGCGAAACTGGTGAGTGCGCAGCACGTTCACATCCTGCACGCGAGCCACGCCGCGGGAGGTGACATCCGCGCCGAACTCCTGATCGCGGAAAACGGTAAATCCCTCCTTCAGGCTCAGCTGGAACCAGTCCCGGCAAGTCACGCGGTTCCCGGACCAGTTATGGAAATATTCGTGCGCGATCACACGCTCGATGGCTTGGTAGTCGGCATCCGTTGCAGTATCGGGCCGGGCCAGGACGTAGACCGAATTGAAGACATTAAGCCCCTTGTTTTCCATCGCGCCCATGTTGAAGTCATCAACCGCGACGATCTGGTAGATATCCAGATCGTATTCGCGCCCGAACACTTCCTCATCCCACCGCATGGCCTTCTTGAGCGACTCCATGGCATGGCCGCACTTGTCGGCATTATGGTGCTGGACATACATATGAAGCTGCACCGTGCGACCGGAACAGGTCACGAAGTGGTCCTCGATGCGCGCCAGGTCTCCCGCGACCAGCGCGAACAGGTAGGACGGTTTTGGAAAGGGGTCTGTCCAGGTCACACGATGCAGACCATCGCCTACATCAAGATGCTCCCCCGGGTTTCCGTTGGACAGCAGCACAGGGTAACGTGAACGGTCGGCCGTGATCGTGGTGGTGTATCTGGTCATCACGTCCGGACGGTCAGGGAAAAAGGTTATCTTGCGAAAACCCTCAGCCTCGCACTGGGTGCAGAAATTGCCCCCGGAAACATACAGCCCGGTCAGCGTCGTGTTGTCCCGTGGACAGATCTCGGTCTCGATTTCCAGAAGAAAGCGGTCCGGAACACGCGCAATGGTCAGATGTGCGGCATCCAGACGATAATCCCGGCCGCGATGCAGGCGCTGCCCGTCCAGGGTAATCTGCTTCAGGCGCAGATCGCGGCCGTCAAGAACCAGCGGCTGATCCTGCGAAACGGTACGGCGGGTCACGTCCATGCGCGTACGCACCCGGGTGGCGGCCTCATCCAGCAGGAAGTCCAGGTGCACCTGCTCGATGCCGAAGTCCAGCGGCCGGTAATCCTTGAGAAAGACCGCCCTGTTCCTGCCCACCGCCCTGGATACCGCCATCGTCTACGCCCCCTCACCACCAGTCCACGACAAACCGGGCAAGCCGCGCCAAACGAATGCGCTCCGGATACCTCCCGCAACTTTAACATGTCCGGACCGGGCCCGCCCGGCGTCGGGACCGGCTACCGGCAACACGTCCGGCCTGCCGGCCGATGATGCCCCGTCCGGTCACCGCCGTCCGTCTCCAATGCCATTGACGATGCGCTCGACAAACCCCCACAGCTGCTCGCCGAACCGCGCACGCAAAGGCCGGCGTATCCAGTCCGCGTATGCGTATTCGATGGTCTGTGCGAAGTCGTCTTCGAACATAGCCCGAACCTGCCTGGCAAAATCCGGATCGTCAACAGCCTGGTTGGCATCGAGCGCCCAGCGCAGGGTCCAGCGATCCAGGTTGCTGGATCCGATCGACACCCAGGAATCGCACAGACTCACCTTGCTGTGCAGGACGCGTGGCTGAAATTCGAATATGCGCACGCCACTTCTCAGAAGGGATGCGTAGAATCTCCTCCCCGCAAGACGGACCGCCGGATGATCGGTCAAGGCGCCGGGCAGAAGCAGACGTACATCGACGCCGTGCCGTGCCGCGCGCCTGAGTGCGCGGCGAATACGCCTGGGGGGACCAAAATAGCCGGTCGAGAACCAAACCTGGCGCTGTGCGGAGTACACGTGCCTAAGCAGGTCGCGCTTGATGCCCTGTTGCGATCGGCCGCGCATCACGGTGACGCGCCCTGCACTGTGGCGCCCATCGGGCGATTCCGGCATGGCCAGCAGATGCAGCAGAAAATCCGTATGACGTGCCCAGCTCTCGACGAAAAGAGCCTGCCAGTCGGCGATGACGGGTCCCTCTGCCAGCACCACCGTTTCACGCCAGCGCGTGTTCGGTGCCGCCACTGGATCGAACACATCACTGATGCCGGCACCCCCCACAAACGCCACGGTACCGTCGACGATCAGGAGTTTGCGATGATCGCGCGCCAGGTTATTCAGCCACTTGTCGAGGCGCAACAGATTGTAGAAGGCGAGATGCACACCGCCGGCACGCAGACGCGCCCGATCCACGGCGTTGAGCTTGCGGGCACCGAAGTCATCGAGCAGGACGCGCACCTCCACGCCGCGGGCGACCGCGGAAACCAGAGCATCTATGAAGCGCGTGGCAACCGCCCCGGATCCGAACAGGTAGATTTCCAGCAATACGTAGCGACGGGCTTGCGCTATGGCCTGGAGCATGCGCGGGAAAAACCGGTGTCCGTCGATTAGCAGCTGAAAGCGGTTCCCGGTCCGCCACGGAAATCGGTACTTGGAGATGGGCGAGCGCCCTGTCGCCGCAGCGGGCCCGTTCCTGACCGCCGACCCGCTCACTTCAACTCAAAATCGGCAATCACAGGCAGGTGATCACTCGCCACGCGTGACAGCCGCAGGTGGCAGGCGCGCGCGTCAAGCAGGCGAAAGCACCCCCGGAAGAAAATCTTGTCGAGTCCGCCAGTCGGGGAAAACGCCGGAAACGTCCGTATCGGCTGCCGATGTCCGCCGCCGCGGGCAGTCGCGCACTGGAATCCGAGCTCCCCGGTGAATATCGGAGGCAACTGGCTGCGCCAATCGTTGAAGTCCCCTCCCACCAGACAGGCTCCCGTCTGGTCCAGATCCGCAAACTCGCGCGAATGCTGCAGCAGGGCAATCTGCCGCAGCCGTTCACGCGCTGACAGACCAAGATGCAGGTTGAATACCTCCAGGATATGGGCATGTCCAGCCTGCTTCTGGGCCTGGATGCGGGTATGCTGGCAACCGCGACGCTTACGCGAATCGATCGTCAGATCAATATTGCGCTCGCGCAGGATGGGAAAACGGCTCAGGGTAGCGTTGCCGTAGCGACCCTTGCGCAGATCGACGTTGTGACCGACCGCGTAGTAGGGAAAGCCAAGAAGCTCGGCCAGCTCCCGGGCAAGGTCGAGCTCACCGGAGCGCGGCGCTCCGGAATCAACTTCCTGGAGCAACGCCACGTCGGGCCGCACATGTCCGAGTATCGTTACGATGCGGTCAAGCCTGAAACGGCGGTCAATGCCGATGGCGCGATGGATATTGTATGATACGATCCGAAGCTGCATCCGAATGCCGAACCTTGCTCTGATTCAATCTGCCGGCCTTGGGTTATTATTGGGTCCGGGCGGGCTGCTGACAAGGCCCCGGGGAACGGAATGTGGCACTATCACCGAGGTGACGGTCGGCTGCCCCGCGGCAGACCACGCGCGGTGAATGCCGTTACCGGACGATGGTGGTGACGTTCAGGTCAGCACGAGTCGCGCGGCATGGAGTGGGTGCACGTCGTGCGGACAGGCGTTCCGTGGACTTCAGTGGACAAAATGTCCATGCCGCGCCGTCCGCAGCAGCGACAGAAAAACCTCACCGTCTACCGCGATCATCTGTTCGTGATCACCACCTTCGAAATAGATCACCGGCTGCCCCACCAGGCTGTCGTCCACGATGGTGTCCATGCCGTATGCCGGCCCGAGCGGAGGAATTGCGCCCCGATCGCAATCCGTGAATACGGGTGCAATACGGTTCTCGCTTGCGAGCTCAAGATGCCGGCCCAGCAGCTCGGACAGACGCGGGGTGCTAACAAAACGGTTGCTGGGGACCACCGCCATCAGGTAACCGCGCTCATCCGTCAGCACCACAGCCTTGGCAAGCCGCTCCTCGGGTATTCCGGCGGTCATGGCGGTCTCGCGGCTGGTTTCGGTATGACGGTGTGGCACAACCGTGTACTGTGCATGCCGCCTCTGGAGAAATCCTGCGATTGTTTCGGCAACAGCCATGGCGAATCCTCCCTGCTTTATGACCTTGACCGCTGTTCGGTCTCTGTTCCCGGCCCATCGATATCAGCAGGCCGATCGGTATCCATCACCCTGTCCCTGGCTGCCAGCGCATTCATTACGGCTACCACAATAGGCGGACCGATTTCGTAGAACATAAGCCCAGCCAGGTTGCTTGATGTCCATACGATGAGTGCGGGAACGCGCCGAATCTGAAGCACCCCGCCTTCATTCCAGATAAAAATCACCTCTACATGGAGGTTGGCTGGCAGCGTAGCGCCCTCGACCTCGACGCAAGCCCCTCCCGCCCCGATGTCTTCAATTCTGGCCCATTTCGGTCCGAACGCGGCACTGCTCAGGATGACCTTGGCCGTAACGAGTCGACGCGGATTCCAGCGATGCTCCACCGTCTGTATCTCCCTGTGTCCGCCACGGGTTCAGCATAAGCGCCGGCTGAATATAACCGCATTGACTCAGGTCAAATCTGCCGATACGCACGGGGCTGCGCGGCACGATCCGTTTCACGCTCACCCTTCACGGCACGGTATGGCGGAACCTGCCTCCACCGCATTGATTCGTGCCAATCGGGAAAACACAGAAGTACATGCTAATATTGCGAGGCCCATCGACTCTGGTGTCCCCTCACGAGCTGCAGCGTTATGCGAATCCGCGAAATCCCCTATAACTACACGTCCTTCTCCGACCGCGAAATCGTCATCCGTTATCTCGGGGAGGCAATGTGGGACACGCTCAACGAGCTGCGCGCGAGCCGGCGCACGGGGCGATCTGCGCGCATGCTGTTCGAGGTCCTTGGGGATATGTGGGTCATACATCGCAACCCCTACATCCAGGACGATCTGCTGGAAAACCGCAAACGCCGGGAGTCGCTGGTTCATGCGCTCCACCACCGCCTCGATCAGATCAGTGCGCGTGCCGAGGCCAACCCGCTCACGCTGGCGCTGGTCGAACGGGCTCGTGAATCGGTACGCGAGTTCGAGAACTGGTTTCCGCAACAGCGGGAGTGGCGCCGGCGCCTGCGCAAACACATGGCGGGGGTGACGCACCGGGATAACGTGGATTTCAGCGGTA
This sequence comes from Pseudomonadota bacterium, assembly GCA_021785515.1. Lineage (GTDB taxonomy): Bacteria > Pseudomonadota > Gammaproteobacteria > Acidiferrobacterales > UBA6901 > JAJYCY01. The sequence continues at coordinate 180,359 of JAJYEX010000001.1, forward strand.
TCGCACGCGTCTCCCACGTCACCGACGCAACCGACTGGCGCGTTGAATACCCGCTGGCAGTGATATATCCACACACCGAGGAAGAGACGATCCTCATCGTGCGGGCCTGCATCGAGCTCGGACTGAGCATCATTCCGCGCGGTGGCGGTACCGGCTACACCGGCGGCGCCGTACCGCTACACGCCGAATCGGTCGTGATCAATACCGAGAAACTGGACCAGCTCGGTTCCGTCGAAATCCGCGAACTCGAAGGCGTCGACACCCCTGTGCCTGTAGTACGGGCACAGGCCGGCGTGATCACCTTGAGCGTCGCACACCTCGCCGAAGCGAGCGGCTACAGCTTTGCGGTCGACCCGACCTCCCAGGACGCGTCCACGATCGGCGGCAACATCGCCATGAACGCTGGCGGGAAAAAGGCCGTACTCTGGGGCACAACGCTCGACAATCTTGCATCCTGGCGCATGGTGACTCCCGATGCGCACTGGATGGAGGTGAGGCGGCTTAACCACAATCTGGGAAAGATTCATGAACAGGACGAAGTCCTGTTCCGCATAACACGTTACGAGATCGACGGCCGTACGCCGGTCGGCGAACCGCACGTGCTTTCGGTCCAGGGGAGCACCTTCCGAAAGGTCGGCCTGGGGAAAGACGTCACCGACAAGTTTCTGTCCGGTCTTCCAGGCGTGCAGAAGGAGGGATGTGACGGACTGATCACGTCCGCCGAATTCATCCTGCATCGCATGCCGAAATACCTCCGCACCCTGTGCCTGGAGTTCTTCGGCCACGATCTCGGCTATGCGGTACCCGCCATTGTCGAGACCAAGCGCTATCTGGATAGCTGTGCCGGCGTGTCGCTGTCCGGACTCGAACACCTCGACGAACGCTACCTCAAGGCTGTCGGCTATGCCACCAAATCCGCACGACGCGAACGCCCGAAAATGGTGCTGCTCGTCGACGTCGCCGGCGACGATGAGAACGCGGTGGCGGCTGCGGCGTCCTCAGTGGTACGCCTCGCTAATGCGCGCGGCGCCGAGGGATTCATCGCCGTAAGTCCCGAGGCCAGACGCCGGTTCTGGCTGGACCGCGCACGGACCGCCGCGATCGCAAAACACACCAACGCCTTCAAGATCAACGAAGACGTGGTAATCCCGCTGGACCGTCTGGCAGAGTATTCCGCGGGCATCGAGCGCATCAACATCGAGCAGTCCATATCCAACAAGCTGCGCATCATAGAAGCGGTTCGCGACTATCTTCAAAATCTCACCGATGTTCCACCGCCGGCCTCCGATTACGAGACCAGTCACGAGGTAACGGCAATCCTGAGCGACAAGAAGCTCGCGGCGGTTAGCCTGCTTGACCGCGTGCATGCACGCTGGTCGTCCGTACTGAAGGGGCTCGATCGCACGGTCGACGATGTCTCCGGGCTTTTCGGTGGGGATCTTCCGTCCGGGCTTAAACCGGGAGAGACGCTGCTGCAACTGCTGCTGCGGCATGGCCAGCGCATCTCCTATCGTACCGAGGTCGCACACCCGCTCAAGCAGATCTTCGGCGGGCTGGAGTTCAGCGCCGTGCACCGTCAGATCGATGCGATCCATTCCCGGGTGCGCAATGCACGGCTGTTTGTTGCGACCCACATGCACGCCGGCGACGGTAATGTCCACACCAACATTCCGGTGCATTCCAATGACTACGGCATGCTGCAGGAGGCTGACCGCATCGTCGCGCGGGTCATGGCCCTGGCATTGTCGCTCGGCGGAGTCATATCGGGCGAGCACGGTATAGGAATAACCAAGATCCAGTATCTGGACCAGGCTTCCATCGACGCGTTCGCGCGCTACAAGCGCGACGTCGATCCGAACGGCAACTTCAATCGCGGGAAACTGCAGGCGCAGTCCGGACTCGACCGCGCCTACACGCCATCCCTGCGCCTGCTGGAGCAGGAGGCGATCATACTTGAGGAAAGCGAGCTGGGCGCACTCAACGATGACATACGGCACTGCCTGCGCTGCGGCAAGTGCAAGCCGGTATGCAACACCCATGTTCCCAGGGCAAATTTGCTGTATTCACCACGCAACAAGATTCTGGCGACGGGCCTGATCATCGAGGCATTCCTCTACGAGGAACAGACGCGCCGCGGCATTTCGTTGCGTCACTTCGAGGCGATGAACGATGTTGCCGATCACTGCACGATCTGCCACAAATGCCTCAATCCGTGCCCGGTGAACATCGATTTCGGCGACGTGACGATCCGCATGCGCCGTATTCTGAAAGACCGCGGGAAACGCAGCCCGAGTCCTGCCACATGGCTGTCCATGGCCTATCTCAACGCCACAGACCCGACAACAGTCACGTTGATGCGCAAGACGCTTATCGGCTGGGGATACGGGGCGCAGCGCCTGGCGTATCACCTTGCCAAACACCTTGGCCTGTTGCATAACGGTCGGCCACCGGCCGCCACCACCGGACACCCTTCCGTTCCGGCACAGGTCATCAATTTCGTGCGCCGCCCCATGCCGGGCAAGCTGCCGTCCATGACCACACGCGCACTGCTGGGTATCGAGGACAGCAAGACGATACCGATCCTGCGCGATCCTGCGCGCATCAGTGAGGACTCCGACGCGGTTTTCTATTTTCCCGGATGCGGGTCCGAACGGCTGTTCAGCCAGGTCGGCCTTGCGACCCTGGCCATGCTCTATGAAGTGGGTGCACAGACGGTTCTGCCTCCCGGCTACCTGTGCTGCGGCTACCCCCAGCTGTCCGCCGGCGAAGAACGCAGGGGCTCCAAGATCACTGCTGACAACCGGGTGCTGTTTCATCGGGTCGCCAACACCCTGAACTACCTCGATATCCGGACGGTCATTGTGTCCTGCGGCACCTGCATGGATCAGCTGCTCAAATACGAATTTGATGCGATATTCCCGGGATGCCGTCTTCTGGACATCCATGAATATCTCGTCGAGAAGGGTGTGAACGCGGACGGAGCCAGCGGCATGCGCTACATCTATCATGACCCCTGTCATTCGCCCATGAAGACCTACAGCCCCACCGTCATCGCCTCGAAGCTCATGGGGCAGAACGTGTTGTTGTCCGACCGCTGCTGCGGAGAGGCGGGAACCTTCGCCATCGCCCGTCCTGACATCGCTCACCAGGTAAGATTCCGCAAGCTCGAGGAGCTGCGTCGGGCGAATCAGCGCCTCTCGGACAACGGAAAGACTCCCGAAGCGGGAACAAAGATCCTGACGTCCTGCCCGGCCTGTGTGCAGGGCCTGTCCCGATACCGGGATGAAACCGGCCTGGACACGGACTACATCGTCGTCGAGCTGGCGAACAGGAAACTCGGGCCGGACTGGCAGCAGAAATTCGTGGAGCGTGTCCGACGCGGAGGGTTGGAGCAGGTGCTGCTGTAGTGCGGTCAGACCCGGTCCGGCGCCGGGCAAAACTCAGTTCGTGGCCGGGCGACTCCAGTCAAAGGTGCAATCGAGATGCGCACGCACCGCGATGACCCCGCTCAGGCCGTCACTGATCATGACCTCGAGGGGGGTACGGTCGTCGAAACGGCGATTGGCCGTATTCATCCAGATTGCATCCATCGCGCCGTTCAGAGGGTAGGTGGTGCGCAGTGCGTCGGCGATTCCCGCCAGATGTTTTATGCGCTCGGCAACCCCGTCATCGTCCGGAAACGCCATGTGTTCGCGGTATTGCCGGATCATACCCGCCCGGGTGCCCGAGGGGAGCGCCAGCACGGTCACCTGGTCTGCTGCCGACAGCCCCCAGTGATCCAGGATGGCGATGACCGTGCGCGTGAGCTCCAGCCTCTCATCAGAACTCAGATCATGCATAACCACACTCCGCGGGGTTCAAGGAAACAGCCGGGCAGTCAGATGGACCAGGGGTTGTTGCCGACATTATAATAATTACAAGACTAGCACAGAACCCGGTACGGAGCACCGTCGCGGAGACCGTCCGCGAACGGATCGGCCCTGTCCCTGCAGCTTTATATTACGGCCCGCTTGGGGCATCATAGCGCCCCGGCAACAGTCACTCACCCGGCCGACCCGGGCACACGCGGGGCCGGTACCTACAACCTATATGATCCGACATTTCACGAATCCAGAATCCATTCCTGGTGACAAGGATCTGCGCGGCCGCGTCAAGCTGTTCGGCGAGCTTCTAGGCCACGTGCTGCACACCCAGGCCGGCGGGCAGGTGCTCAAGGCGGTTGAGACACTGCGAAAGGGCTTCATCAGCCTTCATCGGCGCGAGAATCCGCGCACGCGGCAGCGCCTGATGCGCCTCATAGACCGCCTCGAACCGGAGACAATGACCCACGTTCTGCGCGCCTTCAACGCGTACTTCAGCCTGGTCAACATAGCCGAGGAGGCGTTCCAGCACCGCCAGCGGCGGCGCATGATGCGCTCCGGCGGACCGCTGTGGACGGGTTCATTCGACGAAACGCTGCGCTGGTTCCAGACACAAGGTGTGGGTGCCGCGGAACTGCAGTCGCTCTTCGACCGGCTGGCTTTTATCCCCGTGTTCACCGCTCACCCGACCGAGGCCAAGCGCCGGACGATCATGCAGACACTGAGGCGGATTTTTGTCACCTCCGAGCGCCTCAATGATCCGCGCCTGGGGCGCGAGGAAGTCGACGACACCATCGATGAGCTCAGGGCTCAAATCCAGATACTGTGGAAGACCGATGAGGTGCGGACCCTGCGTCCTGCGGTCCGTGATGAGATCCGCAACGGCCTGTATTATTTCCAGGAGAGCTTGTTCCGGGCGGTTCCCACGACCTACCGGCTCGTTGAAGGGGCGATACGGCGGATCTACGGCTGCGATGCGGCAGGACAACCGGTCGTGCGCGTCCCCAGCTTCCTGAGATTCGGCTCATGGATCGGCGGTGACCGCGACGGCAACCCCAACGTCAGGCCGGAGACCACGCGGCTTGCGGTCGCGCTGCATGTCGAGGAGATACTGCAGGAGTACATACGCCGGCTCAACGCGCTCAGCAACATTCTCACCTACTCGATACGGCTCACGAGACCGTCCGAAGAGCTGATCAAGAGTCTGGCGCGCGACGAACGTTTCGGACACGATGCGTTCGATACCAAACCGGAGCAGTTTTTCTCCGAACCCTATCGGCGCAAGCTGTGCTTCATGCGCTACCGGATCCAGCATACGCTGCGCGCTGCGCACCAGCGTATTCACGGGGAATCCGGCGACCACGTCCTGGCCGCGTATGAACGTAGCGATCAGTTTCTTACCGACCTGTACCTGATCCGCGATTCACTCGTCAGTCACGGCGATCAGGAAATTGCCGATGGCGAACTCAAGGACCTGATACGCCTGGCGGAAACTTTCGGGTTTCATCTCGTCCAGCTCGACATCAGACAGGAGGCCTCACGCCACTCGGACGCCGTCGGCGAGATCATGGCGCAGATTCCCGGATCTAGCGCCTACGAGTCCCTGAATGAAGCCGCGCGTCTGCAGGTGTTGTCCGACATGATCGCGGCCCCGGACCCCCAGACGGTCGACCGCCGGCGCCTGAGTCCTGCAACACGCGAGACCCTCGAAACGTTCGAGCTCATGGCACGCCTGCAGAAGGGCGTGAGCTACCACGTGTTTGGCAATTACGTCATCTCCATGACCCATGCGGCAAGTCATATCCTTGAAGTGATGCTGTTGGCACGCATGGCGGGACTGGCGGGTTATGGCCCGGAGGGTTGGCATTGCGATATCCGGGTAAGCCCGCTCTTTGAAACAATCGACGACCTCGCCAGGATAGAGGACGTCTTGTACACGCTGCTGGGCATTCCGACCTACGCCGCGCTGTTGCAGGCATCCGGAAACATGCAGGAAGTCATGCTGGGCTACTCCGACTCGGCCAAGGATGGCGGAACATTGTCGTCCGCATGGAATCTGTACGAAGCCCAGAAAAAGATCGTCGGTATTGCCGAACACTTCGGGGTCCGATGCCGCCTGTTTCACGGTCGTGGAGGCACCATCGGTCGCGGAGGCGGACCGACGCACGAGTCCATCCTGGCCCAGCCGCCGGGCACGGTCAACGGCGAGATCAAATTCACCGAACAGGGCGAAGTGCTGTATTACAAGTACAGCAACGCCGAAACCGCCGCCTATGAGCTCACCATGGGCATCACCGGTCTGATGAAAGCGAGCATATCGCTTATCCGCCCTGCAGTGCAGGACCAGAAAGAGCACCTGACGATAATGGAGGAGCTCTCGCGCGCCGGCGAGGATAGTTACCGGACGCTGACCGATCATACCCCAGGTTTCATCGACTATTTCTATGATGCGACGCCGGTAAACGAAATCGGACTGCTAAACATCGGGTCCCGCCCAAGCCACCGGACCCGGACCGACCGGTCGAAGTCATCGGTGCGGGCCATTCCCTGGGTATTCGGCTGGGCCCAGTCCCGGCACACCTTGCCTGCGTGGTACGGGCTCGGCAGCGCGCTCGCGTCCTGGCGCACAAACGACCCGACACGACTGGAAAAACTCCAGGCCATGTATGCCGAATGGCCGTTCTTCCGATCACTGCTGAGCAACACCCAGATGGCGCTGTTCAAGAGCGACATGGACATCGCGCGCGAATACGCCGAACTGTGCGCGGACCCTGATACGCGCCAGCGGGTGTACGGTATGACGAAGGATGAATTCCAGCGTACCGTGACACAGGTGCTCGAAGTCAGCCGTGCCACACATCTGATCGCGGACAATCCCGTGCTCGCCCTTTCGCTTGCGCGCCGCAACCCTTACCTGGACCCCCTCAACCACATCCAGACGGTACTGCTCAAACGCTACCGTACTGCACCCGGTGACGAGCACCGCCCGTCGGTATGGCGCGACCCGCTGTTGCGTTCCATCAACGCCATCGCCGCCGGCATGCGCAACACCGGATAGGACTTTGCCAGGCCACATAGCGGCGAGAACCGTGGGAGCGGGGAACAACTAGCCCGAGGTATCGCGGGGGTCGTGTGCAAGCCGTGATTGCGGCCGCCCTTCCAGTCTGGCGATGACCCCGGCCTCGGCCAGCAAGGCATCGAGCCCCTGCGGCGCAACCGGCACCTGACCCAGCTCCAGTCGACGCAGCAGGATATGGCGCCGCCGCATGGCCAGGTAGTCTTGCGCCTTCAGCAGCGGGGTGGCCAGTGCAAAACCCGCGTCCAGATGACTGAAGGCGCCGGCAAGCTTGCCGCTGAGGAGCAGCTGCCCGTATACCAGTTCAGCCAATGCCCGTGCCCGGCGGTTGTGGAGTCCGGCACGCAAAGCCATGTCGTAATCCGACGGTTGCGGTACCCCTGTCAGCCAGTGGTGCGCAATCATGACTTGCAACCGCCCGGTGACGAGCTGAAGTCCGGCGCGGTGTCTATGGCGCACACCGCGCCCTGCCCGCTCGAGCAAACCGCGCGCCTGCTCCGGCGCCAGCGGTTCGGCAAACCATCTTGCAAGCAGGCCGGGCGGGCTAACCGTGCCGATCATGGCCGTTGGTGGGTATTCAGAGTCGCTTCCCTTCGGTTCCGCGACACCACCAGCCTACGAAAATGCCGCGGCCGTGGCAAGCACGCCTGCCGCCAAACCCGACGTCAACGCTCAAGCGCCTGGCCCTGACCGCCCGGCAGACGGCCAGGGCCAGGCACCACCGCACCACTTCGGCGCGGACACCTCCAGATTGACCCCCAGACCCCTTGTAAACCACGCTGACCGTCCGCATGCATAGCTTGGGTCCCCACTGCGACACCCGCTGCCTTTGGTTTGCGGGCAGAGAGCGTCCCGCGGGGAATAAGGTGATGACCGGCTCTGTGCTTGCTCTAGAGGCCTGATAGCCCGCATGTCTATACATGATCCGAAGTCCTGGATGTGGGACGAAGCGCTCGAACTGCTGGAGCAGGCGGAACGCATGCAGCGGCGGTACTTCCGTATCACGGAAGGAACCGGACGATACCCGATCTGGGAGCCGCCGGCCGACATCTTTGAGACGCCCAGTCATCTGTGGCTGATGGTCGCACTGCCAGGGATGACCACGGCACAGCTTCACGTCGAAATCGATGCGGGTGCACTCAGGATTTCCGGTCAACGGACACTGCCGCCACAGCTTCGTTTTGCGACGATACACCGGCTGGAGATCCCGTATGGACAGTACCAGAGGCTTATCCAGCTGCCTCCCGGACGCTTTGAATTCGATCAAAGGGAGATGACCAACGGGCTTCTGATACTGAGTCTGCGCAAGCTGTAGCACGATCGGGTGCAACACTATGGAACCTGGAGACGACAACACGCAAGCAGTGAACACCGGCCCTGACACGCAGGACACGGCACACGACAATGTGCGTCCGATTCCGCCGGACGCGCTGATCATTCTGCCCGTGCGCAACACGGTCCTGTTTCCACGCATGATCCAGCCCATCGGTATCGGCCGACCCATCTCCGTGGCCGCCGCACAGGAGGCGGCGCGCAGCGAACGCCCTATCGGCATTGTCCAGCAGCGCGATCCGGACATCGACGCGCCGACCGAGGGTGACCTCTACCGCGTTGGCACGATGGCTACGATTGTCCGCTATATCACCGGCCCCGACGGGTCCCACCACATAATCGCCCAGGGGCAGCAGCGATTCGGAATCCTGGAATTTCTTGAAGGCTATCCGTTTCTGGTGGCGCGCGTCACGCCCATGGAGGAAGCCGAAACCACCTCCAGCGAAATCGAGGCGCGGGTACACCGCCTGAAACAACAGGCCGCAGCCGCGCTGGAATTCATGCCACAAGCCCCTGCGGAGCTGGCGGCAGCCATTGACAGCACCAACGCGCCGGCGGCGCTGGCGGACCTCATTGCGGGGTTTCTGGAGCTGATGCCTGCCGAAAAACAGGAAGTTCTGGAAACACTCAACGTCCAGACCCGGCTCGACAAGGTTCTGGGCTTCCTGGACCACCGTCTGGAGGTGTTGCGGCTCGCGGCCGAGATCGGCAAGCAGACCAAGGAGTCGGTGGACGCGCGCCAGCGTGAATTCATGCTGCGCGAACAGCTGAAGACCATACAGAAGGAGCTCGGCGAAACCGACGCCCAAGCAGTAGAGGCCGAGGAACTGGGCCTGGCCATTTCTGAAGCCCACATGCCACCGGAGGTGGAAGAACAGGCACGGCGCGAACTCACCCGTCTGGCACGCATGCCGGAGGGCGCCGGTGAACACTCCATGATCAGAGCCTACCTAGACTGGCTCATCGCCCTGCCATGGTCGGCCACAAGCGAGGAGTCGATAGATATCGCCGAAGCACGCCGCATCCTGGATGAAGACCATTACGGACTGGACAAGATAAAGCGGCGCATTCTCGAGTACCTGGCGGTCCGCAAGCTCAACCCCCAAGGCCGCAGCCCGATACTGTGCTTTGTCGGCCCACCGGGCGTCGGCAAGACGTCGCTCGGCCAGAGCATTGCGCGCTCCCTTGGACTGAAGTTCGTGCGGGTGAGCCTCGGCGGCGTGCACGATGAGGCCGAAATCCGGGGTCACCGCCGAACCTACCTCGGAGCGCTCCCCGGCAACATCATTCAGGGCATCCGCAAGGCCGGAACGCGCAACCCGGTATTCATGCTGGATGAAATGGACAAGCTCGGCTCCGGCTTCCAGGGGGATCCGTCTGCGGCATTGCTCGAGGTGCTGGATCCGGAGCAGAACACGACATTTCGCGACAATTATCTCGCGGTGCCGTTCGATCTGAGCAGGGTGGTGTTCATAGGCACCGCCAATGTCCTGGACACCATACCGGGACCGTTGCGCGATCGCATGGAGATTATCGAGCTGTCGGGCTACACCGAGGAGGAGAAGACCCAGATCGCCCGCCGGTATCTGGTAAAACGCCAGCTCCAAGCCAATGGACTGACTCCTGATCAGTGCGAAATCACCGATGCGGCTCTGCTGGCCACGGTCCGCGACTATACCCGCGAAGCGGGCGTTCGAAGCCTGGAACGCGAAATCGGGCGCGCGTTTCGACATGTGGCTATGCAGATCGCCGAGGGCAGCGAAACCTCGGTGCACATCGACCGGGATGACCTGCCCGGAATTCTCGGCGCTCCGCGGTTCGAAAACGAAGTTGCCACACGCACCAGCCTGCCGGGAGTCGCTACGGGGCTTGCCTGGACACCCGTGGGCGGCGACATCCTGTTCGTGGAGGCAAGCCGTATGCCGGGCAGTGGCCGCCTCATCCTCACCGGGCAACTGGGTGACGTGATGAAGGAAAGCGCCCAGGCAGCACTCAGCCTGGCAAAGTCCCGCGCGTCCGAACTCGGTCTTGCCGATACACTGTTCGAGAAAAGCGACGTGCATATCCACGTTCCTGCGGGCGCCATCCCCAAGGATGGGCCAAGTGCCGGTGTGGCGATGTTCATCGCCCTTGTTTCGCTATTCACATCACGGACGGTACGCAGCGACATCGCGATGACCGGGGAGATCAGCCTGCGGGGCTTGGTGCTTCCGGTCGGCGGGATCAAGGAAAAGGTGGTTGCAGCCGCCCGGGCCGGCATTACAACCGTGCTTCTGCCGTCCCGCAACCGCAAGGACCTGGAGGACATTCCGGACAGCGTACGTCACAACATGAGATTTGTGTGGATCGAGCACGTCAGCGACGCGGTCGCGGCTGCCGTCGGCGAAGGTATCTGGAATCCAGCGCCGACGGGCAGCGCGCAGGTGCCGGGGGCGGCAACTTCACGTGTGCCGTCGCCGTCACCCCTCGCCTGAGGCCCTGACAACCGGGCTAGCGGCCCAGAAACAGGACATACACGGCAAAGTTGAGGAGCGTCAGGGGAACGCCCACGCGCGCGAATTCCGCGAATGTCAGCGTGGTGCCGCACCGCTCCGCATTCTGGACGATGATAACGTTACTCGCCGCGCCAAGAATCAGCAGGTTCCCCGCGATGGTGCTTCCGGCTGCGAGCGCCAGCGCGGCATGGACACCGGCATGCGCCACCAGAGGCAGATACAGGGCTACCAGCGGAACGTTGGAAATCAGCTGGCTGAGCAAGGTGCTGACCCCCATTATGGTGTACACATCAGTCAGATCGAGGTGCCAGCGCGCGAGCTGGGACTGGATGTATCCGGTATGCCAGACACTGGCCGTCAGCACGAACATGGCAGCAAAGAACGCCAGCGTTTTCCAGTCGATGTCGCGCACAAGCTCGCGCCGGCGCGGACTTAAGACCAGCAGGGGCAGGGCTGCCGCCAGTGCGATCCAGCTGAGGGGAAGATGCGCCATCCCGGTCCGCTCGAGCACGGCATTCGCCGCCGCCAGCATAATCACGGTCAGCAGCGCCGTGCGCGCCAGGGATGCCAATGCCGGGTCAGTAACCGCCACCGGCGCATGTACCAACACGCGGGCACGAAAGGAATCCCGGAAGAACAGACGCAATACCCCATAGGCCACTACCAGATTGATCAGCGTCGGCACCGCCAGACCCCGGAGGAAGGATGCGAACGGGGAATGCAGTCCTGTACCCACCGCGATCAGGACGTTCTGGGGATTGCCAATCGGACTCATGACGCTGCCGATCGTCACCGAGAATGCCAGCGTCAGCAGCAGCAACTTCGGATCCATGCGGTGCTCCCTTGCCAGGCGCAGCATCAGCGGCGTACCAATGATCGCGACCGCATCATTCATCAGCACCGTCGACGCCATACCCGCTGCAAACAGCACCGCCATCACTATCGCACCAGGCGATGTTGCCCGACTGAGCAGACGGTATGCAAAGAAATAGAGGTAGTTGCTCGCCACCAGCGCCTGACCGACCACGAACATCCCGAACAGAAACAGCATCACATCCGGGTCTATCGCCCGGATCGCGGCCACGAGCCCGATCTGCCCGGTCAGCATCACCACCACTGCGCCCCCGACCATGGCCTGCCAGATAGCGACGCGCAGCCTGCCAAGCCGGCGCATGGCGATGAGCGCAAACACGCAGACCAGGGTCGCGAGCGGAATATTCACGGCCGCACCGTTATGGAAGCGTGCCCGCGGCCACGCTGTATGCGCCTACTTTCCGGCCATGCGGATGCGGACCCGCATGGCAGGCGGTACAATACCGCAATAAAACACCCGCCAGGGTGAGAAAGGGACAAATACATGCTGATCGTCTTCCTGATGTTGTGGGTGGCCACCGCCTTTGGTCTGTGGCTCGTAACGCACATTGTCCCTGGCGTGCGGGCCCGTTCGACCCGTGGCTTGTGGCTGGCCGCGCTGGTCTTGGGCCTGATCAATGCATTCATCCGGCCAATGCTGTTCTGGCTTACCCTCCCACTGACCCTGCTGACGTTTGGTGCTTTCGCGCTGGTGATCAACGCCCTGATGATCAAGCTGGTATCCTGGTTTGTGCGCGATTTCGAGGTGGACGGCTTCGGCGCGGCACTCCTGGCCGCCCTGGTGCTCGCGCTCCTCGGCCTCGCGGCCCTGTTGCTGCTTGGTTGGATCGTATCCGGGGGTGGCGTCAGCATCCCAAGACACGGCATCCTGACGTGAGTTCCGGTCGCGGCGCAATGGTATGTCCACATATCTGTGCACTGCCCGTGGCACACCACATCAGGGTCCGTCGCCGCTGGCCGGACCGCTTCCGTCACTGAAGAATTTCACATACAGGGCGAGATTTCCGGCCATTACGAGGCCATAGAGCAAGAACGGGATTTCAAAATGCGCGGTATCCATCAGATGCCCGCTGATGCCGACCCCAGCCGCGGTCGCGATGAGCCGTGCGACACGGTTGATGCCAAGCGCCCGCCCCATTTCGTCGCCGCCTACGCGTTTCGTCAGTTCCGACTGCTGGATCGGAAGGCCTGCGACCCTGAGCGATGGACTGATGATGTAGATCGCGGCCGACAGGGGAAGGAACCGGATGAACGGAAATACCAGGAGCAGTACGATCGTCAATCCCCTTGTCAGCAGAATGCTTCTGAGGAAGCCAAACTTCCGTTCGAGCACAGGCGCCCCGAGGATCGCAACCGACCCGAGCGCTCCTGCAACAAACGCGAATTCCGCCATTTCCGACTTGGGCAGGCGGTAGACCATGATGAAGAACGGTATCAGAAACGGCACCACCAGCCCCTGCGAGAACCCGTTCAGCATTCCGGTGACGGTGAACTTGCCGATGGTTCCCTTGGTCTTGAGGCGGGTCGGCTTCGCACGGCCGGCGTCGATCCGGATCCTGTAGAGCAGCGGAATGCCGGCAGCCGAAATGATGGCCGCGACCAGAAAAATATCGTGCACGACGAGCACTTTTGCGATCAGCGCACCGAGCGCACCCGCGACTCCCGCCATGAAGGTGAACAGTGAGAAATACCGGGTCCGGTCCTGACGCGGGGTAAGTTCCGCCAGCACAGCGCTCTGCACCGGCTGCGCCACACCACCGACCCCGCCGCCGCCCAGAGACCCGGTCGAGGAATAACCACCCACCATGGCGGCCGGAACAATCAGCCACAGGCTGTGCGACAGATAGACCATTAGCGCGCTGACGGGTAATAGCAGGTTTGCCACGACAAGCGTGTCGCGCCGCCCCCAGACATCCGTGCCATACCCCACGAGCAGGCTGAGCCCGGCCCCTGCCAGGGTGGCGGCAACGTAGATATACCCCAGCACCAGTGCGCCGTGATGGAAACTCGTAAGGATATAGTACGGAAAGGCCAGGTTGATCATGCCGGCCGCAAAGCTGCGGCCAAATCTGGCCAGGACAAGCCGCACAACGTCTCTGCGGTTCCCCATCAAACGTGCCGGGCCAGCGCCGCCCCGCTGCTGTGCCGAATCACCCGCCGGAGGCATGGCGCACGGCCGGACAGCGCACCCGCACCACGCCACCATATACTGGCCCGGCCTGGCAGAATCCAAGCGCCCGCCGCGGCATCACGAGCCGTGATGCTGGTGCGTGCCAGGATAAGACACCGCGGTACCGCCTAGCCCGCAGTACCCTCCAGGGTTCTTGGCGAGGTATTGCTGATGGTACTCCTCTGCGTAATAGAACTCGGCAACATCCAGGATCTCAGTGGTAATCGGGCCGAAGCCAGCCTCACTGAGTACCGCCTGGTACAGATCCCGCGATGCCTCCGCCATGGCTTTCTGAGCCCGGTTACACGCGTATATTCCAGACCGATACTGGGTGCCGACATCATTGCCCTGGCGCATCCCCTGTGTGGGATCGTGGGATTCCCAGAAAAGCGCCAGCAACTCGTCGTAACTTACCGCCTGCGGGTCGTATACCACACGCACCACCTCGTTGTGCCCGGTCATGCCGCTGCACACCTCACGATAGGTCGGATTTGGAGAATAGCCCGCCGAATAACCCACGGCGGTCGCATAGACGCCGCCTCGCAGCCAGAACTTCCGCTCCGCACCCCAGAAGCAGCCCAGCCCGAACAGCGCCAGTTCCAGGCCAGGCGGAAACGGTGGCACGATCCGGTGCCCGTTGACAAAGTGCTGCACCGGTACCGGCATGGCCTCACTGCGGCCAGGGAGCGCCTCAGCTGGCGTCGGAAGTTCCAGTTTTCGGGATGCCGGCATACGTCCGGATACGCTATGGGGACAGGCGGCCGAGTGTGACCCATGAGGCCAAAAAACTCAATTGCGGTCGGCGGTTCGGCCGTCTTCCGAGGTCCTTTCCGGCACCCGGCCACTCCGGGCGCTAGACTGCGAGACGCAACCGATTCCACCACTTGCCAAGAATACCCACCTTCTGTGCCGGCTTCAGCGCCACCAGAGGAACCTCCTTCAGCACCTGCCCGTCGGCACTGAATGTCAGATCCCCGAGGATCTGTCCCGCCCGCACCCCATTCGTCAGATTCGAACTAAGCTGCCAGTGAACCTGCAGTGCAGTTCCCCGCGGAACCGTGACCGTCACCGCGTGGCCGGTGCCCGCCGGAAGATGCAGTGGTTTCAGATCTATCCGGGTCAGGGTCACGATCGGCTCGTTCCTGCGATAGACAACACGGTCCTCGAAGAAACGCTGGCCGTAGTCGAGCAGGCTTTCCACACCGGAGGTGCTCTCTTTCCAGCTCGGGCCGTGCATTACCACTGCAATCAGACGGCGGCCGCCGCGCATGGCCGTGGCATCGATGCAATAGCCCGATGAATCAGTGAGGCCGGTTTTCAGGCCGTCCGCGGTCGGGTCGTGGAACAGCACAGGATTCCAGGTCGGCTGCTTGATTTTGTTGTAGGTGTAGTACTTCTGCGAAGAGATGCCGATGATCTGTGGGTAATTCTCGATTAAGTCGCGCGAGAGCCGCGCGACATCCAAAGCGCTCGTATACAGTCCTTGCGCCGGCAATCCCGTGACATTGACATAGTGCGTATCGTCCAGCCCCAGCCGGTTTGCAGCCTCGTTCATCATGGCCACAAATGCCCCCCTGCTGCCTGCAACCGTCTGCGCCAGACTCACCGCTGCATCATTTCCGGAATCGATGATAAGTCCGTGAAGAAGCTGGCTCACATCCACTGCCATGCCGGGCTGGATGAACATCCGCGACCCGGGCGTGCGCCAGGCTGCGTTAGATACCGGCACCACCTGGCTCAGCGACAGCATCCGGTGCTGGATCGCCTGGTATGTCAGATAGGCCACCATCAGCTTGGTGAGACTGGCCGGTGCTGCATGAACCATCTCGTTCTTCTGTGCGAGCACCTGCCCGCTGGCGTAGTCCATCAGAACGTAACTTCCTATGGAAGGCAGCGGAGGTGGTGGCGGAACCAAGGAGTCCGGCGCAGGATTCCCGTTTGCGGGAGAGGCGTAAGCACTAGACACGGACAGCGCGACTACGGCTGCAAGCAGCCCGGCGCGCGCAATGCGGGATATCAGCGAAGTCATCAATTTGCTCCAAGTACAAGACATCAGGACACAGAACCAGAACAGACCGGATACGCTGCAGGAGTACTCCGGCTGCCGCTGATGATAAACGCGCTGCGGCGAAGTGCAACAGTCTCGTCCGTGCCGGATGACCCCTGATCGAACCGGTTTACCGCGACGCGCCACACCCCCCGGGATACCGGGTCCCTACAACCTCGCACCCGGACGCGACCACCGGTCCATTCCGTCGGTCCAGCGGCCTGCAACACCGCGGTCCGGACGACCGCACGCTGAACTCCGCCCTCTGTTAAGCCTACGCGGACAAACCCGGTCCGAGATGGGCATCGGCACGCCTGCAAAGACTGTCAAAATAATCTTCCATCGGCCTGTTGGTACCACGTATTCGGTCTACGACGGCCAGGGCCCACGCGACATAGCCGCGTCTGCGTTCCGCAGACCAGCCGTCCGGCGGGCGTTCGATGATATCCCGCACATTGCAGATCTTGTCTGCCAGCTTGACCAATCGCGCCCGGTCCGAAAGAAGATGCGCCTCGTCGATCTGCAGCTGCTTGCGCTCAGGCGGCGGCCGACTCTTGTCATCCGTCACCTCCTCGACCACGGCACCGATATCCTGGCCAAAGTGCTGGCGGATCTCTTCTGCAGTGGTCTCGGTATCCTCGATCGTGTCGTGCAGGATGCCGGCGGCAATGGTGATCGGATCATGCACCCCGCCGACCGTGCACAGCACCTCAGCCACCGCGATAGGATGGTTGATATAGGGCGATGCCGCCCGGTCCTTGCGCCGCTGGTCGCGGTGCCGATCCGCTGCAAAATGCATGGCCCGAAGCACCAGGGTCAAATTGTCTTGTTCCATGAGCCAGTCCAGAACCCGAGATTAAGTGCGCGCCCGCCGCAGCCGACAGAGACCTTGCGTCGAAGGCTACTGGCCGGACCTGCGATTCTCGGAAAGCATGTTGCAGAACACCGCCCCCTGTTCGAGCGCATCATCCAGGGCCACATGGGTATGCCGCAATTCGTCGAACCAGCGCTTCGGAAGATAGGTCCGAGACGTCATGCGGAAGTCGGTCTTGCGCATTCCCATTGCATAGGACCGCACATCCAGCGCGTTCTCGCGGAACGGTCGCATTCCCGAAAATCGCACCAGATACCAGTATATCCACATGAAATCCCAGCTGGCCGGCCAACCGACAAATACTGCACGTCCAGGGAGCTTCTCCAGCCAGGCGCCATACTCCGGCATGACCTGCTCCGGCGCACGCGGGTTCTGGCGGCAGGCATTCCAGGCCTCCGGGAATCCTTTCCACCACTCCGCCGTGACCGGATGCGGGCTTGCTCCCGGAAGCGCCTCGAGATTGGCGGTGTAGGTTCCGAGCAGCGTCTTGTCGGCACCGTAGGCCACGGAGGCAAAACTCAGCATGGAATGGGGCCCCGGAATCGGTCCGTCGGCCTCGATGTCTGTGCTGACATAGATTTCAGGCAAACCGCCCGTCGCACTCTTGTTCATCCGGCCCCCGCTTCCTCGTCAATGACCCGAACCCGAGGGTGCCCGAGGCCCCCGCGCGGATTCCCATCACAAGATTGCTCCCGGCTCCTTGAGGGCATGCTGCGACAGTTGCTGCACGATGTAATCGTACGCCTCGTCGACCGAGTCAGTACTGTAAAAAATCCCCAGATCCTGCGGATCGACCGTGCCAGACCGGACTAGGGCATCGAAGTTGACCACCTCACTCCAGTACTGGCGACCAAAAAGCACCACCGGCAGATGCTTCCGGATCTTATGGGTCTGCAGCAGGGTCAGCAGCTCGAACAGCTCATCCAGCGTTCCGAAGCCTCCCGGAAAGACAATCACCGCCTTGGCAAGATAAGCAAACCAGAACTTGCGCATGAAGAAATAATGGAAGTGAAAGGACAGCTCGCGCGTTACATAGCGGTTGTCAAACTCTTCCACCGGAATGGATATAGTAAGACCGACGTTCATGCCCTTGGCTTCGGAAGCGCCGCGATTGGCCGCCTCCATGATCCCTGGCCCCCCTCCGGTGCACACGACAAAACGGCGCTCCTCGTCGCTCAGCTTCTTCGACCACTCCGTAAGACGTCGCGCCAGCTCCCGTGCGGCTTCATAGTAGACCGACATGTCAAGGCGCAACCTGGCCTTGGCCAGATCACCTCCGCCCTGCTCGGCTGCCCGCACCTCCGCTTCAGCCTGATCACGCGGCACCACGCGCGCCGAACCCATGAACACAATCGTGTCATGGACGCGGTAGTGGGAAAACCGGCTCTCTGGCTCGAGGTACTCAGCGAGAATGCGTAGCGGGCGCGCATCGCGACTGTCGAGAAATGATTCGTTGCGGTAGGCCTTGACCGAGTAGTGTCGTCTTTCCTTCATTCGATACGTTTCCGCACTGCAGCACATTCCCCGGCACAATTTTATCGGGATTCCGGGTCGTCCCGGCGCCCTAAGCACGCGCACAATGTGCGCCGTCGACAACCAGTCCTGCCGATCTATTCCTGCAACCACCTAACCAGATAAAAAAGTCTGACCCCCTCGGAGGAGCGAGCCGGACCGACAACCCTGGCGGGATAGCGGTTCCCGGCAGCATCTGCAGCCGCGATGGCCGCGGCCTCCGACTCGACGACGGTCACACACTCTTCGGCAAAACGTCCGCGCGTGCGCCGCGGCGCGTACACCACGGCGTAATGCTCCTCGACAACGCCTGCATCCGGATCCAGGGATATGCCCCGCATGGCAGGCAATTATCACCCCTGAAGGACAGCAGAACAAGCAACCGTGAATTCCCCGCGGTGCAGCACGTACGGCCGGCCGGCCCGGGGATTCGTGCGAATCCTGCGGGCTGTTCGGTCCGGATCCTGACACGTCGCACGACGTCATCGCGCAGGCCGACGAAGATGCGGTGGCGACCACGGGACAATGACCCTCCATGCACCCTGCACCGGCGGGATAGCCTGGCGGCTACTGCGGAACGCTGGTTAAAACTTCCGGAAATCCTGCATAAGAGAAAGCGCCTCGGCCACCGGCCTGCAGCCGACCTGCCCGTCAAAGGTGTTTACCCCCTTGGCGAAACCCGGATCCGCCCGCAGCGCTTCGACACCGTGCTCGGCGAGCCGCAGCACATAGGGCAAGGTTGCGTCGGTAAGCGCCATCGTCGAACTGCGCGGATACGCGCCCGGCATATTGGTCACTGCATAGTGAATGACATCATGGCGGACAAATACCGGATCGGAATGAAGCGTAGGCCGGGACGTCTCGATGCATCCTCCCTGATCGATACTCACGTCGACTATTACCGAGCCGGGCTTCATGCGCCGCACCATGGACTCGGTGACTACATGGGGAGCCCGCGCCCCGCGGGCAAGAACCGCACCCACCAGCAGGTCCGCGCTTTCCATCTCCCGCATGATTTGCTGCTCGTCCGAAACCAGGAACCGGATTTGATTGTGCGGGAAGCTCCAGCGGGAACCAGCCCGCTCCGGATCCAGCGTAAAGACCACCACCTCGGCACCGATGCCGACGGCTGCCCGCGCCGCGTGCTCCCCCACCACGCCGTCGCCGATAATCACCACTCGACCGTGGTTGCGACCGAGGATGCTGCCGAGCAGCACTCCCTTGCCACCGGCGGGACAGGCAAGGTAATGGTTTCCAACCGCGACCGCCATGGTCCCGGCAATCGCGCTCATCGGCGCAAGAAGTGGAAGCTGCCCGTCCTGATCCTCGACAGTTTCGTAGGCGACCGCCGTGGTGCGGCGGGCCAGCAGACTCTCGGTCAAAGACCTGGGGGCACCCGCAAGGTGCAGATAGGTAAACAGAATGTGCCTGCCCAGGAACCGGTATTCGGCTGCAAGCGGCTCCTTTACCTTGAGGACCAGGTCGCAGTCCCAGGCCTCGTCTGCCGACACCAGCTCGGCCCCGGCCTGGCGGTACTCTTCATCGGCATAACCGGAGCCGGACCCGGCGCCTCGCTCAACCCTCAAGCGATGTTTGGCCACAACCAACAGGCGCGCACCGGAAGGCGTTAAGGCTACGCGGTTCTCCTGGTCCTTGATCTCCCGGACAACGCCCACCCTCACGATCACGCCCCTCGCAGGAAAATCAGACCGCTACGCCGCCGGCACCTTGACCGCGGCCGGCTGTCCGGAACGCGCAAAGTCCAGCATGCGGGCAGTTGCACGCAGCGCCTTCACCCGCACGTCCTCCACAACCTGGATTTCGTTGGTGCCGTGCTCCAGCACACGCGCCAGGCCCTGCAGGTCATTCATGGCCATCCACGGACAGTGGGCGCAGCTGCGGCAGGTTGCGCCGGCACCGGCGGTCGGAGCCTCGATCAGCAGTTTGTCCGGTGCCGCCTGCCTCATCTTGTGGAAAATGCCATTGTCCGTGGCAACGATCAGGGTCTGCTGCGGCAAACGACGCGCCGCATCGATAAGCTGGGTTGTCGAGCCGACCACGTCCGCGAGCTCCAGCACACTGGCCGGGGACTCGGGATGTGCGAGTACTGCAGCCTCCGGGTGCCTGCCCTTCAGTTCCGCCAACGCCTGCGCCTTGAATGCCTCGTGGACCACGCACGCCCCGGGCCACAACACCATGTCGGCGCCACTGACCTGCTGTACGTAGGCTCCCAGGTGGCGGTCCGGAGCCCAAAGTATCCGTTCTCCCCGGTCCTTCAGGTATTTGACCAGGCGCACCGCGATGCCTGAGGTCACGACCCAGTCAGCCCGCGCTTTGACCTCGGCACTGGTATTCGAGTACACGACAACCGTGTGGTCCGGATAGGCATCGCAGAATGGAATAAAACGGTCCGCCGGACACTCGAGATCAAGTGAGCACTCGGCCCCGCTGTCGACCATCAGCACCCGCTTCTCCGGATTCAGTATTTTGGCAGTCTCACCCATGAACCGCACGCCCGCCACGACCAGCGTTTTGGCGGGATGCTCATGCCCGAACCGCGCCATCTCAAGAGAATCCGAGACAAACCCGCCGGTTTCCTCGGCAATCATCTGCAGATCTTCATGAACGTAGTAATGGGCTACCAGCACGGCGTCGCGGTCCCGCAGCAGGCGCTTGATCCGCGCGATGATCTCGCCTCGCGCGCTGTCGGTCAGCGGCGGTATGCGCGCCAACACCTCTGCGGTGTCGGGCACTTTCACGACCGGAATAACGGGTACAGTGGCAGAAGCACGCATTTTGCACCTCCAGACGATATGGCGGACCGGGGAGCCGGGGTGGGAGCTGCCACGCGGGCAACGTCCCCCGACGGTCTGGCTCCATCCCCGAATCCGACGTCCTGCCGGCTTCAGTTGAGGGAGCCGGCTGTCCCCGGCCGTCTCACGCGATACAGGCGCGCCGGACGACGGCCGTCTTGCCGCACCTCGCAGGTATCCTCGATAGCGCCCAGGGTCAGCATGCGCCTGCGAAAATTGCGCTTGTCCAGGCGCTCGCCCCGGATGATCTCGTGCACTTCCTGCAGATCACCCAGCGTAAACATCCCCGGCACCAGCTGGAACGCCACAGCCGAGTAATCGAGCTTCGCCACGAGCCGCTGCCGCGCAATCATCGCAATCTGGCGCTGATCCAGATCAAGCGCCGGCAACGCATCAAAACCGAACCACTGGACGCTCCCAGACCCTGATCCATCCACCATGTTGCCGGACGGTATCAGCGCATAATAGGCAATACTCACTACCCTGTCCTGTGGATCCCGCGATACCCGCCCGAAAGTATAGAGCTGCTCCAAATAGACATCACCGATACCGGTCTGGTCCTGCAGTTCGCGACGGGCACACTGCTCGAGATTCGTGTCCAGCAGCACGGGGCCTCCTGGAAGCATCCAGTTCTGGTGGCGCGACCCCTGCGCGCCCCGGACCAAAAGCAATCCGAGCTGGCGCCTCTCGATCGCAAGACCCGCGACGATGACCGTGACTTCGGGACGTTTGCCAGGATCTGGTGCCATTGCGCGCATCCATTGGTGTCAAAAAGACACCCCGGAAAGTCTACACGCAACGCCACCGTCAAACCAGCCGTCGGCCTGCCGGTCCGGCGGGAGAAAGCAGTTCGATAACGGACAGCGAATCGGGCTTAATCACCAAAAAAGTATTCCTTCCAATACGTCGTAACTGCTATATTTATATGATTACATTCATGATGGGTATATAGGCGCATGGCTCGCGGCCAGGCCGACACGGTATCACCCATGCTCACGTGGGCCCGGCTATTTCCCGATTATTTGCACGAACACGAGCGAACCGACCACACATGAGACACCACAGGCAGCATATCGCCCTGGCAACCACCGTTGTCATCATCGCTGCGGCGATTCTGCTACCGAAAATCTGGGCTATCGATCATCGGACCGACTTTACCCGCCCCGCTGCGGTGGCGGATACGGTGCCTGCCGTTGCCGATGGTGCGGCCGCTCCGGCTCCGGCATCAGCTCCGGCACCGGCTCCATCCGCCGGGCCAGAAGGCCCAGTCAGGGTGTTAGACCAGGCGAACCTTTTCCTGCGTTATGCCGACCCCTACCAGCTATATCTGCGATCGGGTTCGGCCGAGGTGATAGACGCGCGGGATGGCGCTGTGCTTTATTCCAAGGACGACGATGTTCAGCGACCGATTGCGTCCCTGACCAAGCTGATGACCGCGATGGTCCTCCTGGACGCCCGCCTGCCGATGGACCGCCTGATTACCATCAGGCGTGTCGACCGTGACACCTTTCGCGGATCGAGCTCGCGTCTTCCGTTTGGAACGGTCCTGACGCGCTATGACATGCTGCACGTTGCGCTCGCGGCCTCGGACAACCGTGCGGCGGCGGCGCTGGCCCGTACCTATCCAGGAGGCAAGGCAGCATTCGTTCGGGCCATGAACGCCAAGGCCCAGTCGCTCGGGATGACCAACACCCACTATGTGGACAGTACTGGACTGTACAACGGCGACGTATCGACGGCGGCGGACATTGCCAAACTCGTCAGGGCGGCCCAAAGCTATCGGCTGGTACACAAGTTCACGACAACCGAGATGTTCAGTGTCAGCGACCGGCGTACCGGCCGCACCATCCGGTTCCGCAATACCGACCTGCTGGTGGGAAACCCGCTGTGGAGAATCCAGCTGAGCAAGACCGGATATACGTCCAATGCCGGGCAATGTTTGGCGATGGAAACGATGATTGCGAACAGGCCGGTCATCATCGTCCTGATGGACGGCTGGGGCTGGGAGGCAAGGTTCGCCGATGCACGGCGGGTGCGCAGCTGGATCCTCAACACCGACCGGCGGATTCCGGATTACTTCCACGAACGCCTGGCAAGTGCCCGCAGTTAGCCTCCGGCCACCGGACCGGTTCACCCATCCTGCAGGTCGAGAGGCATATAGAAGAAGACGAAGCGGCCGCCCTGCACGTCGACTTTCAGCGTCGCACCGTGATTGATCCCGTAGTCCACATAACCCGGTACCGCAGACGCTGCATGACATTCGCTGGAGTGCTGCGGCGACTCGAAATCGCGGTCACGATCGTACCACGACAATAGCATGTGCTCGCCGATCCGTTTGACGGCCTCGCGTTCGGCAAGCGCCATGGCTTGCGCCAGCCCGGCGATCACCTGCCCGGAATCAAGCTCCACCACAGTCACCGACGGCGGCACAGTTCTGCCCGGCAGCGCGCCGCACGCGTCTGGTCCGGCATCTGTCGTCTCCACAGGCGGCACTATGGGACGATCCTTTTCCGGTTTCATGTGTCCTGCCTCTCGCCGGTGCACGACTTCAAGCGAGGTGACCATCGATAAAATCGCGCACGAAAGTCTCGGGTCTGGCGCCACTGAAGCGCCCGCGCTCCACTCCCCGATCAAACAGGATCACCGTCGGAAAGCCCTTCAGGCCGTAGCGGCCGGCTAACCGCATGTTCTCGTCCACCTCCACCTTGGCAAGGCGCAACGCACCACCATAGGCCTGGGTTACCTTTTCGAGAACTGGCGTCAATGCCCGGCACGGGGCACACCACTCGGCCCAGAAGTCCACAAGTACCGGCTGATGGTGGGATGCATCCAGAACCGACTGGGGAAAATCGTCTTCGTTGGCGTTGAATATCACGGTAGCGGACATGTTGCCTTCGGGTCACCTGCGTACAGGGCGGCAAAAGCTATCATGGGCGCCCCACCGGTGCAACGACGCCACCCGCCAAAATCTTCGCTCCTCGCAGGCACAACCGGGCTGCGACAAACCCTCTGCCGGATAATCCGCAACAATCCGCGCCGGTGTCCGCGCACGGACCGGATCTGGCGGCGCCGCTACTCCTTCATACAGTGGCGCGACGGATTCCGCGCTTGAGGTCGTGAATGCGGCGCAATATGCCGCGCAATTCATCATGATTTTTGGCGGCAAGCGCGGCATCCCGCTTCTTCTTCAATTCCCGGATACGCGCCTTGATGCCGGCGGTGTCCACGCCAACGAGGTGATGATGGTGTTCATGTGCCTCGATCCCGAGCGCCTTGCACAGGGCCACAAGGAGATGATCCTTGTTGAGCTGGGTGTAGCCCTTTACCGCCTCATGATCAAGACCCGCCGCGATTTCACGGAGTTCCGCAACTGTCTTCCCCTTCAGATCGTCATAACTGTGCGACATGAATGTAGTCCCCCTCGCTCATCGGTATTCCATTGGTCGACCGTGTCCATGGTACCCCGAACACGTCCATCATACCCTCCGCCCCTGAGTGCGGCGGCGCCACGTACGCCGCGCCGCCGCACTCAGGGGCGGAGGTATCGCGCAAAGAACTCAAGCGTGCGCGGCCACGAAAGCGCGTCGGCGGCCTCGCGATACCGTTCAGCGCTCGTAAAGTTCATGAATGCGTGGCCCGCCCCGGAATAGGCGAAAAATTCGTGCGGCTTGCCCAGGCGCGTCAGTTCGGCATCGAATTCCTGCACATCCTTGGGTGCCGGGTTGGTGTCATCAGCCCCGGCATGAAACATGATCGGACAGTGGATCTCGGCACTGCGCTCAAACGGCGCAACCACACCATCCCCCCACGCAACCTTGATGTTTCCACCATAATATGCCACTGCCGCCCTGAAGCTTGGATTGGCCGCGGCCATCAGATAGACGACCCGACCCCCCATGCAGAAGCCCGTTATGCCCAGCCGCTTACTGTCAACCCGGGGATGACGCTGCAGATAGTCCACAACAGCGTTGACATCCTCCTCGACCTCACGATCCTTCAACAACCGGAACCGCTCCATCCCGTCGCGCGTGGGATCAAGGCGGTGATACAGATCGGGCGCCACTGCAACATACCCCGCATCTGCGAGGCGGTCGCACATGCGGTGAATGAACACATCGACCCCAGGCGCGTGCTGAATGACGACGATCGCCGGGAAACGCTGCGTTCCGTCCGGAAGTGCCTCATACACTGCCATGCCGGCACCGCCGGTTGCCATGGTCCGCGTGAAACATGCCATGCTTCTCGATCCTCCCTTTAACCCTACGGTAACCGCGGCATCCACCACTACCCCGGCCGACAGAACTGACAGCCTGCCGTCCATTGTGCTCCGGTTGGCGCAAAACTGACAAGCAACAACCCGACGATGGACAGCTGCGGCTGCACATCGTAATGTTTCCAGCCGCCGGCACATTCCCGCACGCCTGGCGCGCCGGATCGGGCCGCTGCCGATGCGCCTCCGTTCGTCGCGACCTGCGGCCTGCACCGACCGGCCAACTCTCATGGAAATACAGACAGCGATATGGACTCCAACTGGATTCGCATCAAAGGTGCGCGCCAAAACAACCTCAAGAACCTCCACCTGCGGCTGCCGCTCAATGAACTGATCGTGGTCACCGGCGTAAGCGGCAGCGGCAAATCGTCCCTGGCGTTCGATACTGTCTTCGCTGAAGGCCAGCGACGCTACGTCGAGACGTTTTCACCGTACGCGCGTCAGTTTTTGGATCGCATGGACAAGCCCAGCGTAGACGCCATAGACGGCATTCCACCCGCCATCGCCATTGATCAAATCAATCCGGTGCGCACATCACGCTCGACAGTCGGCACAATGACCGAACTGAATGACCACCTCAAGCTTCTGTTTGCCAGAGCGGCGAAGCTGTATTGCGGCAGTTGTGCAAGGCCGGTCGTGCGCGACAACCCGGACAGCATTGTCGCGCAACTGATGGAGCACGTTTCGCGCGAGGCCGAGCGCGCGCTCATCGTCTTTGCGGTTCGGGTGCCGACCTCATTGAACGAGAGCCAAGCGGCCGAGCTGCTTGCCACCCAGGGCTACACCCGCCTGCGGCAAAGCGGCCCGGGCCTGATGGAGGTAATCCAGGACCGTGTCCGGCTGGTACCGGAAAACCGGACACGCATTGTCGAAAGTCTTGAGGTCGCCCTCAAGGCCGGTCGTGGACGGGTCTCCGTTTACCCTCTCGGATCACAGGACCAGGAGGGGCGGCCGTGGCGCTTTTCCTCAGGGCTGCATTGCCCCGACTGCGACATCGAGTACAGCGATCCGGTTCCGAACCTGTTTTCGTTTAATTCCCCGATCGGCGCCTGCACAAGCTGCCGGGGTTTCGGCCGCATCATGAGGATAGATTACGCACTGGTGGTGCCGGACAAATCCAGATCGCTAGCGGCCGGAGCGGTCAAACCCTGGCAGACCGAAAGTTACCGCGAACACCAGTCCAACCTCATGCGGTTCGCACGTCGAAAGGGTATTCCGACCGATGTGCCATGGAGCCGCCTGTCCCCCGCCCAGCAGCAGTGGGTGCTGGAAGGAGAGGCTACACCAACGAAAGCCGGATGGTACGGGGTACGCCGCTTCTTTGACCGGCTGGAAACCAGAAGCTACCACATGCACATCCGCGTGCTGCTGTCGAAATACCGTTCCTATCTGACCTGTCCCGCGTGTGGCGGCGCGCGACTGAAGCCGGAGGCGCTGCTGTGGCGCCTCGGCACTGGCACCGATACGTCGGTCTGGCATGGGCCGGCCTCTGCTTCCACCAGCAGCGCCGTCCAGACTCACGTTCCGGGGGTCACGATTCACGACATTGCACTTCTTCCGCTGGCACAGTGCCAGGAGTATTTCGCACAACTTCGCCTGAGCGCCCCGCTGGACGAAGCGACAGAACTGCTGCTCGCTGAGGTGCGGGCGCGCCTGGACTATCTGACGGAGGTCGGATTGGGCTATCTGACCCTGGACCGGCAATCGCGCACCCTGTCCGGCGGTGAGGTGCAGCGTATCAATCTCGCCACTGCCCTCGGGACCTCCCTGGTAAACGCGCTGTTCGTCCTCGATGAACCCACGATCGGACTGCATTCACGCGATGTTCAGCGGCTGCTGGCCGTGCTCCGGAAGCTGCGTGACGCCGGCAATTCTCTGCTTGTGGTGGAACATGATCCGCAGCTCATGCTGGGTGCGGATCATGTTCTGGAACTTGGGCCCGGACCCGGAGAACGTGGCGGCCAGAAGGTATTTTATGGTACTCCCGAAAGCCTGTTGCGGTCGCGCCGCTCGCTGACGGCATGTTATCTGAGGGGCGAAAAACCCATTTCGGCGCAGACAAGGCCGGAGACCGGATCCATCGAATCAGGTCCCACGATCGATATCCTGGGCGCAGCCGCCAACAACCTAAAGAACATCGACGTCCAGATACCGCTGAACCGGATGGTGTCCATTACCGGAGTATCCGGCTCCGGAAAATCTACCCTGATGGTCGACATCTGCTACAACGCGTTACGCAAACTGAAGGGTCTTCCCGCCGGACCGGCCGGCCCACATCGGGAGCTGCGGGGGCATGAACATCTGGACGATGTCATCCTGGTCAACCAGGCGCCCATCGGGAAAACCTCCCGCTCAAATCCGGCGAGCTATGTGGGCGCCTTCGACTCCATACGCAAAATGTTCGCGGCGCACCCGCTCGCCGTGCAGCGCGGCTATTCAGCCGGAACCTTCAGCTTTAATTCCGGCACGGGCCGCTGCCCCGTGTGCCAGGGATCGGGCTTTGAGCACGTCGAGATGCAGTTTCTGAGTGACGTCTACATACGGTGTCCGGAGTGTGACGGCCGACGCTACCGCAGCGAAATTCTGGAAGTAAAGCTGCTTGCGGCCAGCCGGACAGACAGCATGACCGATCGTCAGCGCCGGCGTGGACGACTTCGAAGCACCGAAGCACCGACCGCGGCATCGATCGCCGACGTGCTTGACATGACTGTTTCGGAAGCGGCGCGGTTCTTTTCGGGCCAGCAGGACTTGCAGCAGGCGCTTGAGCCGCTGTCGGCCGTCGGGCTGTCTTATCTGAAACTCGGACAACCGGTTCCGACCCTGTCAGGAGGCGAAGCGCAACGTCTCAAGCTGGCCGGCCATCTGGCCGGGGCGCGCCGTCAGCGCACCCCGGGACGGTCCATCCTGTTTCTCTTCGACGAGCCGACCACCGGGCTGCACTTTGACGACATCGCCACACTGCTGCGCGCATTCCGTCGCCTTCTGGACGAGAACCACTCCGTGGTCGTGATCGAACACAACCTTGATGTCATACGGTCCTCGGACTGGGTCATCGATCTCGGCCCCGAAGGCGGCGATGCGGGCGGCACCGTCATGTGCACCGGCACGCCGGAGCAGATACTCCGGCATTCCTCGAGCCACACCGCCAGGGCGTTGCGCGAATACCTGGCGGGCGGCGTCCGGACCGCGGAGCAGCGGGCCGGCATTGTCACGCCCGCGGTGGCGGCGCTACCGCAGCGGCGGGATGGGGTCATCCGTGTCTGGAACGCACGTGAACACAACCTGAAAGGCGTCGATCTCGAGATTCCGCGCGGACGTTTCACGGTGATCACCGGCATCTCGGGATCCGGAAAGAGCACTGTCGCATTCGACATCCTGTTTGCCGAGGGACAGCGCCGCTATCTGGAATCCCTCAACGCCTACGCGCGGCAGTTCGTGCAGCCTGCGGCGCGCCCCGATGTCGATGCCATTCGCGGCATTCCGCCAACTGTGGCCATTGAACAACGTACCAGTCGCGGCGGGCGCAAGAGCACGGTGGCCACGCTTACTGAGATTCACCACTTTCTACGGCTACTCTTTGTCAAACTCGGAGTTCAACACTGTCCCGACTGCCGCATACCGATCGAGTCACAGAGTTTTGATTCCGTACTGGGCCGGATCTTGCGCGAGTTTCGCAATCGGCGGGTCACCGTGCTGGCGCCGCTGGTCACGGCCCGGAAGGGCTATTATACCGACCTGGCGCAATGGGCCCGTGCCCGGGGCCACGACCGTCTGCGCGTTGATGGCAACTACCTCGACACGTCGATGTGGCCCCGCCTCGACCGCTTTCGCGAGCACAGCATTGAACTGCCTGTCGATACAATCGACGTGACCCCCGCGAACGAACAGCGCTTGCGCGCGTCGGCGGAACGCGCCCTTGCCCTCGGAAAGGGAAACATGCAGCTGCTACCGGAACGGGATGGCCGCAAGCACCTGTCTGCCACGCCGGTGCTGTTTTCCACAAACCGCTCATGCAGACGGTGCGGGCGAGGATTCGATGCCCTCGATCCACGTCTGTTTTCGTACAACTCGCCGCATGGATGGTGTCCAGGCTGTTACGGCACGGGGGTACAGTTGTCAGGATTCGATGCCGCCCAGACCGGTGAGGAAATCTGGTGGAACGAGTGGTGGGAGGGAGAGGAGCGCACCTGTCCTCAGTGCAACGGACAACGGCTAAACCCCATCGCACTGGCGGTGCGCTTCCAGAACCAGTCCATCGCGGAATTCGGGGCCATGTCGGTGAACAATGCAGACCGGTTGTTCGGACGGTTGCGGCTGGCGGGACGAGAGGCGGCGATAGCGCGCGATGTCCTGACAGAACTCAGCGCGCGTCTCGGATTCTTGACGCGCGTCGGACTTGGCTACCTCACCCTCGACCGGGCCGCGCCGACCCTGTCGGGTGGCGAAGCGCAACGCATCCGGCTCGCCGCGCAGCTGGGATCAAATCTGCGGGGGGTATGCTATATCCTCGACGAACCCACCATCGGCCTGCATCCGCACGATAACCGGATGCTGCTCGACGCTCTGCAGGTACTGCGGCGAAACGGCAACACCCTGGTGGTCGTGGAACACGACGAAGAGACCATACGCAAGGCGCAATACGTGGTGGATCTGGGTCCGGGTGCCGGCGCAAACGGCGGGCGCGTGGTGGCCACCGGAACGCTGCGCGATCTCCTGGCAAATCCCGCATCGGTAACCGGACGCTGCCTCGCGAACCCGATGGAGCATCCTGCCAGTCCGCGCCGGCCGGTGCATCAACGCGGCAAAAACGCTACACCTGCCATCATTATCGAACACGCCAAACTTCACAACCTTAAGGACCTTACGGTTCATATACCCCTTGGACGGCTCGTCTGCGTCACCGGCGTAAGCGGCAGCGGCAAAAGCACCCTGGTAAGGCAGATCCTGCACGAAAACCTGCGGCGGGCTTTGCGCCGGCATCGTGGCCGCGCGCCGGCGCCGCTCGGCTGCAGCGCAGTCCGGGGCATCGAGGCTGTTGCCCGGGTCCTGGAAGTCGATCAGACGCCGGTCGGAAAAACACCGCGCTCATGTCCGGCAACCTACGTCGGATTCTGGGACGCGGTCCGGCGGCTGTTTTCCAGCACCGTCGAGGCGCGATTGCGTGGATACGCCCCGGCCAGGTTCTCCTTCAACGTACCGGGTGGCCGCTGCGAGACCTGCGAAGGGCAGGGAACCAGGAAAATTGAGATGAGCTTTTTGCCGGATGTGACAGTACCTTGCGAGGCCTGTGGGGGTACCCGGTTCGCCGCAGAAACCCTGGCAGTGCGGTTCAAGGACCGCAGCATTGCCGACGTACTCGCGATGAGCGTCGATGAAGCGGCAACATTTTTCTCGGCCCACAAGAACATCCACCTGGCACTGCGCCTGCTCCAGGATGTCGGGCTCGGCTACCTGACTCTCGGTCAGCCCAGCCCCACGCTTTCCGGTGGCGAAGCGCAGCGTATCAAGCTCGTGACCGAGCTGGCCAAGCCGGCCCGGACTGGCGAGCTGCGGCCGCGGACTGCGGATGCCGGATCCGACCGACACACGCTTTATGTTCTCGACGAACCCACCGTCGGACTGCACATGGCAGACGTGGGCCGGCTGATACACACACTTCACAGCCTCGCGTCATCTGGAAACACCGTGGTCGTCATCGAACACAATCTCGATGTCATGGCGGAGGCGGACTGGATCATAGATCTGGGACCGGAGGGCGGCGACCGGGGCGGCCGTATTGTGGCTCAGGGCGCGCCGGCCGTCATCATGCGGGCGCGACGCTCTCATACGGCGCGTGCGCTCTCCGCGTTTCTGCGTCGGCGCGGCTATCGGAACCGCAACCACTGACGGCCTGGTCTGCAACCGCAGCCGGACGCGCCTCCTTGCGGCACGCCCGGCAATCGGCGGGCCCTGCCGGCGCCGAAATGTTGTGTCTGACTTGAGCGCGAGACGTGCTTGGCGCAGAATCCATTGATCGCCAGAAATCACCGCGGGCAGCATGATGCAGCAGCCCTTGCCGCCCGCCGTCATCGGAGAAACCGGCGGATGAATGCGCGTAAACTCAAGCAGTCCATCTCGGCGCTGACCGTATCGGAAGGCGCTGGGGTCACGGTGCACAGGACGATCGGAACACCGGCCCTGCGTCAGCTCGATCCTTTCCTGATGCTGGACCATTTCGGCAGCGACAACCCGGATGAATATATTGCCGGATTTCCTGATCATCCCCACCGAGGATTCGTCACGCTCACGTACATGATCGATGGGCACATGCTGCATCAGGACAGCATGGGCAGTCGCGGCGATCTGCAAGCCGGCTCTGTCCAGTGGATGAAAGCAGCGAGTGGCGTCATTCACTCCGAAATGCCGCAGCAGACCAACGGCCTCATGCGCGGCTTTCAGCTGTGGATAAACCTGCCGGCAACGGAAAAAATGGGCCGTCCCGCCTACCAGGACTTTCCGTCCGCGCGCATACCGGTGGCCCACGCCGGCGGCGCCACGGTCAAAATCATCAGTGGAGCATACGCGGGGCAGCGCGGCCCGGTGGATGATCCGCATACCGCGGTCACGTACCTGGATGTGTCGCTGACACCGAACAACGAATTCAGCCACGACCTGCCGGCGGGCCTCAATGCGTTTGTCTACGTATACGAGGGACGCATCGGAATCGCTTCCGACTCGGTGAACACCCACACGCTGGCGGTACTTGGGGCGGGCGACCGGGTTTCCCTGGTCGCTGGTGATGGTGGCGCACGCCTGATCCTGGTTGCCGGCCGTCCGCTGCACGAACCGGTCGTCCAGTACGGGCCGTTCGTCATGAACACTGAAGATGAAATCCGCCAGGCGGTAGACGACTATCGACACGACCGCCTTGTCCGCACGGAAGCCAGCCGGAATTCGTTCTGACCCGGGACATCTCCGGTTCGCGGATGCAGGACCGGCTAGGCCCGCCCAGCATTGGTGTCGGAGGGCGAATGATAGTATTCGCTCTCCTCGGCGAACTGCTTGACCATACGCTGCAATTCCGCGAGCCGCAGACCGGCGGTGTTGATAGACACACAGTCCTCACAGCGTGGATCTCCGCAGGGCTGGCGCGAATAGAGCCAGTATTGCACGGCCCCGGCCAGGAGGCCGTCGGCTATATCCCACCGATCGGCCTCCTCATTACTGTTTGCCTGGCTGTTCCCGAGCTCTACAGCGCCATGAAATACCTCGTTGAAAACCTCATCCGGGTCCGTCTCGGCATTCTTCATATCTAAAGTCCCTCGCCCATCATTGCAGAACGTGCCACTGCAGTGTACCAGATCCGTATTAAGCTTCGGCGGCACCCGATAACTGACCGGCATAGGCCGTCCTGGTCGCTGCCAACCCTAATCCGCCACCGCCGACGCTACCAGCGCCACGTCTGCAGACTTGACCGAGTCGAGATCGAATTTCCGGGCGGCGGCAGCCATGCGCGTCAATGCCGCGGCAAGCGGCATCGGGGCGTCCGCATCCTTTTTCACCCGGACGTAACGCACGGGGTTGATGCGGGCCACGACATAGTTGCGAAGATACGGGGACCGGAATCCACGCGCCTGCAAACCGGCAATGATCCTCCGGACGTCCGCATCGATCGCCTCGATTCGCGCCGCGAAACCCTCGCGTTCACGGATACTGGTCGCCAGGCGGCGTCCGCTGAACCGCTCGACTTTGCGCAGAAAGGGACTATAGGCACCGCCGGCGAACCGGCCGTGTTTTTCGTAGATTATCCCGAGGGTCAGCAGCTCCGGTAACTCAAACTCGGCGACGAAATCCGATTCCTTGGCTGTCCCACTGCGACTCGCGAGGCTTCGTGCCATGCGGATCACTTCCAGGCTGCGATCTTTGAGATTGTGCGGCTTTTCGGTATTCAGGGCCAGGATTCGGAAGGCAAGCTCCTCGTCCGGCGAAACGATGGCCATTATCTGGCGTAAACCGAGCACCTTGGCTGCCGCCAACCGATGCCGGCCATTAGGCGTCCAGAGCTCCTGGTCCGGTCCCCGCACGACAATGAGCGGATCAAGAAAAGCCCCCGCTTCCTCGATCTTGCCCGCCAAGCGCCGGGTGTGGGTGGGCGACAGATCTCTCTGGAATGGGGTTGGTTGCACCGCTGAAATGGGCAATGCGGCCAGCAGCAAGGGTTTGCCCGACAAAGGCTCGCGATAGGCACCGATGGCGGCGCCACCGACCTGACGCACCCGTTCGACCAGCGCGAGCACCTCGGGTGCATCCAGCCCGATCACAATTTCAGCGGCCGCTAGTCCGCGCTTCACTGCACGCGGGGTCAGCGCGGTACTGGACCTGCCTCGCCGGGCCGCCCTGGCGCCGCGTTTTCCCTTCACCTTAGCGGGTGTCATCCGCGCGAGTGTAGCGAGAAACCGATACGCGCGGTACGGTCAGCCGCGGGACCCCGTCCCGACCGGACGCTCCGGCCCCGTCGCTTTTTCAGAAGCCGTCCGGCTGCCACTTACCCTCACCCACCAAACCGCGACGATCCCGTGTCGCCTTCACCGCGCGTGCGTTCAGTCGGACCAATATGAAAGACGTGCTCGACCAGCCGCGTCAGTCCGCGCTTGTGAAACCTGTCGTTTTCAGACAGCACATCCCGGGTACGCAAACGGTCGACGCGGTATTCCGGCCCGTACAGGTCCCGCACCTCCTGCTCGGGGACCGAGAACGGCGGGCCGGGCATCTGGTCCTGCGGGTAGTCCATGGTAACGAGAAGGATCTGGGCCGCAGATGGCAGCACCGAAGCCAGCTTGCGGACATAGTCCCGTCGCATTGGGGAAGGAAACGCGACGAGCGCCGCCCGGTCATAAACCGCCGTGACCCCTTCCAGATCAGCGACCGTCAGGTCGAACACATCGCCACGCAGCAGGGTGATCCCGCCCGCTTCCCAGCGCTCGAAGGGCGGCTGTGGCGTTACCTGCGCCCCCAAACCGTTCTCTGCATAGAAACTGCTCACCGCGATAGGACTGAGCTCAGCGCCCAGTATGCGGTAACCGCCAGCCCGCAACCAGACCATGTCACGCGTGCGCCCGCAGAGCGGCACAAACACCAGGCTGCCGGCGGGCACACGCAAGTGCTCCCAATAATCCCTGAGGTGCGCATTGATATCGGACTGGTGAAAACCGATTTCGTTGTTCTGCCACCGTTCCAGCCAAAATTGCGATTCCATGACAAGCTCCCGTGCCAACCGCCCCCATACGATAACAGCATCGATGCCGGCCGAGCACAATGGCCGGTCCGACCCCCGGGTGATTCCGACGTGACGAAATCGGGCCGCTAACAGTCAAAATACCGGACGGCGCCACACCCACCCACCAAACATCCACTACCGGCACCTCTGCAATCCCCGTCCCATGTTAAGGACCTGGCTGGCGTTTCGGGAGAGCGGACGACCGTCAAAGCCCCGCAACGTATCCCAGGGTGCCGCAACACCATACAATCAAAAAACTTGAAAGGTAAAGTCCCTGACGCGGCACATCTCCATCTGCGGGACAACCGGGGCCGGCTAAGCGTAACCAAGCCACATGGCAACCAGGTATACCAGGGCCGCCAACACCAGAGTGGCGCCCCAGAAGGCCACCCACCGCTGCCGCCCCTTCAAACCGAGATGCACCAGAACGATGCCGATCAGAAGCGACAGCAACACCGTAAACAACATCATATGGGCTCCGGAGTTTGTCGCTCCGCCCCGCGGGTAAGATCCGACGATTCGATATCGCATGAACACCCTTCCTGTTGTGGTCCCTTCCGTCGCCGTCTACCCGGACACACACAGACCACAGCTCTGGTCCGTGCCGGCTGCTGTCCCCGGCTCCACCGGATGAACGGTTCCCGGCCAAGTCTGACTTGGATCAAATCACAAAACCCGGGTTTTGTGTATAAACGAGTCGTGACGAATGTGCGGTCCGACGATGGCGCGAATTCCTTTTTCAGCTGCGGAAATCCGGCGCCACCGAAATGGCCGGATATTTCCCGGACAGACGGCGGATATCAACGCCGCAGGGCGTCCACCGTCGGCACCGGAACAGGCGCTCCGAGCGGAATCCGCGGCAACCTGTGCGCGGGGATGCAGACCGCCGGATATGACAACACGCCGAAATTTTGCAGCAAAACAGGACGCTCGCCATGACTACTCCACTGCAGATCACCGTACGCGATATGCCCCGTTCGCAGGCATTGGACGAAACCATCCGCAAGAAGCTCGACAAGCTCGGCCGGTTCTACGGCCAGATCACGAGTTGCCGCGTCCTGGTCGAGGCCGTAAGCCGGCACCAGCGGCAGGGACAGCGGTACCAAGTCCGTATTGATATCACGGTGCCAGGAGATGAAATCGTGATAACGCGCGATCCGGCCAGAGACAGCGCACACGAAGATGTCTATGTTGCCATCCGCGATGCGTTCGATTCGGCTCGCCGGCAGCTTCAGGATTTTGCACGACGCGAACGGGGTGAGGTGAAAATTCATGATAGCGTCCACCATGCGCGCGTGTCGCAGCTTTTTCCTGCCCAGGGATACGGCTTCCTGCGTACGCCCGACAACCGTGATGTTTACTTCCACGAAAACTGTCTGCGCGACCTGGAGCTGGACCGCCTCGACGTGGGCACAGCGGTCATCTATGCAGAGGAAGAAGGACTTGAAGGGCCACAGGCAATCTGGGTGGCCAACGGCAAACACAGCGCCGTCGACTGACCGGTGATACACCGGTTACGGGCGTTCACGCACCAGCAGCACCGGAGCCGGAGAAAGGCGCATCACGCCCTCGGCAACGCTGCCAAGAAACAGATGGTCGAGCCCGCGGCGTCCGTGCGTACCCATCACAATCAGGTCTGCCGGCCAGCGGCGGGCCTCTTCCACAATGACCTTGGCTACGCGCTGACCGGGCCTTTCGACCTCCAGCAACTTGGTCTCAACCTCGACCCCCTCGTGCCTGGCCAGTTGCTGCGCCTTCTCCAGAAGGTTGCGTGCAAAACTGCGCGCCGATTCCCGGATCTGCTCGAGACCGATAGGAGTGAACTCGGAATCCCACACATCAATGGCGGAATCCACGATATTGATTATGCGCAGGCCGGTTGATTGGCTGCGGGCAAGCTTGATGGCCTCCCGTAGCGCGGTGTCCGCTGTATCGCTGCCATCCACCGGAACCAGTATATTCTTGTACACGACGCACCTCCATTCACCCGTCTGCACCATGTCTGCCCTTAGCGCTGGCATTGTATACCCGTTTAGCCTGGGAGGCGCACGCGTCCAGCCGGCCATCCGGTACTGCAACCCGTGAACCCAACCTCAGCACGTCACCACGATCAGCGGAACAAGCATCTCCTCCACGCTGACGCCGCCGTGCATCCCGACGTGTACCTGCCTGCGTTCACCGACAATCTGATCGGTAATGGCAAAATTCCGGTTCATGATCAGGGTGTAATGACCGATCCGGTCGCGCAGCCTGGGATGCGGCTGGCCAAGCCCGAAGTAGCCCTGATCCAGCAGCCTGGCGCTGTTGACCAGGACCGCGGCATGACCGAGCCTGCTGGTCACGTAGTCTTCGAACTGGCTGCACTTGTCCGGATGCACGTAGCAGAACGCGACGCGCCGCTCGCCACACAAAGGCATAACCAGGGTTTCAGACAAGACCGGATGATCGCCGAGGTCCACCACGCTGTCAGGAACAGTGTCTATGAACCCGTGGTCGGCAGTGACAATGACAATCGCGTCGCGACCACGGGCCGCGTTGATGAAATAATCGAACGCCGCATCGAGCTCCTCTAGATGCATTGCTACCTGCCGGCTCGAAGCACCATGCTCGTGCGCAAGCCGGTCAAGATCCGGCCAGTAGGCGTAGGTAAAGCTCGGCGCCACCTGGTCGCTCAGGCATTGTTCGACCGCGTCGAAAAACTGCGGAAGTGTATTGTAGGCGTGACAGGTCGCGCCGCGTGTGTGTACCACATTGAACGCCGAATCAACGATGCGCTGGGGTGTCACGACATGGCAGCGGCGCCCGAGCCGGCCGAATACCGGCTGATGCCCGAAGAACCGCTCGGCATCGATGCCACATTCCTCGAGCCCGGGGCCCCCATGACGATCCTGAAACGGAAGAACGGCAATGACGCTGCCGAGTTCCCTGAAAAACATGAACCATCCTGTCAGTCCGTGCTGCTGCGGAGCAGTGGCCGTCAGAAACGTGGTAATCGCCGCTGCGGTAGTCGACGGAAAGACCGAGGTGATGTGCCCCTTCAGTCCACGCCGCAGGGCGACGCCTGGTTCCGCGCGGACCAGGTGTTCGTATCCGAGCCCGTCCACCACCAGCAGCACAACATGCCGGTGGCGGGCAACAGCATCCGCGCCAAGGAGTCCCAGCGGGACATAGCCGGTATCCCCGCCGCCCATCCCGGTAACCAGGGACGCCATCAGGTTCACAATGCTGCCACCGCGATAATCGGGTAGGGGCATGATCACGTCGCTCCGGCACCATACCGTGCCTGCATTCCATTGCGTGCATCTGCGATGCTATCGGATTGTCCGGGTCATGGCTATCGACAATGGCTTGCACCGCCTGGTTACCCACACCGCCGCCGCGGGATAACCCGCACCACCGGACATCATCGACACCTCCGATCTCCTTATCCGCGAGCACAGCGGCGACCGGGTGGCAGGTGCCGGCGGCGGTATGCGCACACATCGTGGATAAGAGCCGCGGGGTTTCAGGACCAAACAGCATCTACCCGGACTGTCATGGCAATCCGAGAGCGGCTTGCCTGGCCACCTGGCGCACGTGTCATCTTGACCCGCGGCAAAGCGCAACCGGGCTGCGACACAGGCGTCCTTTCCTAGATACCCACTGGCACCGCTGGTGTCACACCCTGCTCACTGCTGCCAGACAGATGCGCTCTGACCGCACTTGCGCCCCACAGCACAAGATTAAGTTCCGCCGGCACGCGTGCTTCGGAATGGTAGGGGACAACCCGCGGAGTAAAGTGCGCAACGGGTCGTGTACTGGCAATGCGGCAGCGATAGATAAACCCGTTTGCTGCCCCCGGTATCCCCGCCCCGCACTCCATGACCGTGCGCACTGCAGGCTGGTCATCTACCGGATCTGCGTAAATCTCGGACCGTACTTCTCCAGGCTGGATCTCGCCAAGATACAGGGCAATCATGAACGACCAGCCATCCGACTCCTGCCAGGCCTCGAGATCGCCCAGGCGTATTCCCGCCCAATGTCGCATGAGATTCTGCTCCCATGCGCGCAGCTCTCTCGCGCCTTTTCCCGCATCGGCCGTTCTACTACGGAAAGCCCTTGCCGCTGGAAGGTACAGTTCCTGCACGTATTGCTGCACCATGCGGTTACTGCTGAACCGGGGGGCAAGGTGCGCCATGCTGATGCGCATCCGCGCTACCCAGCTGTGGGGAATTCCGTCGGCCGCACGCCGATAGAACGTCGGCAACACCTCCTTCTCGAGCAGACGGTAGAGTTCGGCCGCCTCGTAAGCGTCCCATTCCGGCTCGGCATGCTCCCGCCCATCCCCCAGCGACCAGCCAACATCCTGCGCGTACGCTTCGGCCCACCAGCCATCAAGCTCCGACAGATGGATGCCGCCGTTCACGAGCACCTTCATTCCGCTCGTACCACAGGCTTCCCAGGGCCGTCTGGGCGTATTGATCCACAGGTCCACGCCCTGGACCATTTCCTGGGCAAGCGTCATGTCGTAGTCTTCGAGAAACACCGCGCGGGTACGTACCTCTGGGCGCTGCACAAATTCCGCCCACTCGCGCACGAACCCTTTCCCCTCCTCATCCTGGGGATGAGCCTTTCCGGCTACGATGATCTGCACCGGCCGTTCGTGCGAGGTCAGAAGCCGCACCAGACGGCCAGCGTCGCGCAGCAGCAGATTGGGCCGTTTGTATTCGGCAAACCGACGGGCAAAGCCCAGAGTGAGCGCGTTGGGATCGAGCACATCGCGCGCAGCGGCCACCGCCTTCTCTCCGGCCCCGCGCTGTCCGAGCTGTCTGGCAAGACGTGCGCGCGCATAGCCCACCAGATCCCGGCGCTGCCGGCCGCGAAACGCCCACAACGCCTCATCGTCCAGAACCTCGATAGCCGGACCGAGATCATCCAAAGACCCCAGCCAGCGTTCCTTGCCGCACGCTTCGGTCCATATCGTGTCAGCCCACGGCGAATCCCACGTCGGAACGTGCACGCCGTTGGTCACGTGGGTGACGGGCACCTCACGCTGCGGCCAGTGCGGATACAAGTCCTGGAAAATCCGGCGGCTGACTTCGCCATGCAGGCGGCTGACACCGTTCACAGACCCGCAGGTACGTGCCGCCAAATAGGCCATGTTGAAGGGTTCGCTGTTGTCGGCTGCATTCTTCCGGCCCAAGGCCATGAGATCTTGCTCGGAAATTCCAAAGCCGACAGCATATCGCCTGCCGTAGTGCTCGAGCAGCTCAGACTGGTAGCTGTCGAACCCGGACGCCACAGGCGTGTGGGTCGTGAAGACATTGCCAGCCCGGGTTGCCCACAGCGCCTCCCAGAAATCTACGTGATGCGCCTGCATGTAGGCCCGCGCCCGCTCCAAAGTCACAAACGCTGCATGTCCCTCGTTCAGGTGACAGACGTCCACTTGCAGTCCCAGCGCCTCCAAAACGCGCCAGCCGCCTATGCCCAGCGCGATTTCCTGCACCAACCTGAGCTCCTGCCCACCGCCGTATAGCCTGCTCGTAATGCCGCGATCGCGGGCGCTGTTAAGTGCATCGTTGCTGTCCAGCAGATAAAGCATCACCCGCCCCACCTGCACCTGCCACACACGAAATCTGACCAGACGTCCCGGGAATTCGATCGAAACGTTCAGCCAGCCTCCGGCTTCGGTTTCGGCCGGTCTTATCGGCAGACTCGCCGTGTCATTGTAGGGATAGGTTTCCTGCTGCCGTCCCGAGGCATCGAGCGTCTGCCGAAAATAGCCTTCCTCGTACAACAGCCCGACACCGGTAAGCGGAATGCCCAGGTCACTGGAAGTCTTGAGGTGATCGCCCGCCAGAATTCCGAGACCACCAGCGTACAGCGGTAGCGCTTCGCCCAGGCCAAACTCCATGCTGAAGTAAGCAATCTGCACGTCCCGCATGTCGGCCACCTGTTCGCCCCAGCACGGCCGACCCAGGTATTCCAGTCTCGAATGGACCAACCGGTCGAGTTCTCCGAGAAAGACAGCATCCTGCGCCAGTTCCTGCATGCGTTTGGGTGACAAATTCTGCAAAATGACATGAGGATTCGCAGTCTGGGCCCAAGTTTCCGGGTCCACCAGCTTCCACAGGCCATCTCCCGCGTGGCTCCATGTCCACAACAGATCACTGGCAAGCTCGGTCAGCGGCGCGAGTTCCACCGGCATCCCTTCAGACATTCCGGCCCCGCCCGCTGTCATCGATTTCACACCTCGGTCACCGTCATCGCCCCGGTCCGCCGGACGCGATAACGCATCAGTAGATCCACTTCCACTCGCGCACCTCCGGCATATCTTCACCATGGTGCCTGATGTACTCGCTATGCTCGACACGCTTGTCACGCATCGCCTGTTTCAGGTGTGCGGCCCGGTACCCGAGACCAGGCACCCGGTCGATGACATCCTCCACCAGATGGAACCGGTCGAGATCATTGCGCACCACCATGTCGAATGGGGTCGTGGTGGTTCCTTCTTCCTTGTAGCCACGCACGTGAATGTTTGCATGATTGGTGCGTCGGTACGTCAGCCGGTGAATGAGCCAGGGATATCCGTGATAGGCAAATACCACCGGCTTGTCCGGGGTAAAAAGTGCGTCGAAATCCTTGCCGGACAGGCCGTGCGGATGCTCCTCCTTCGGCTGCAGGGTCATGAGATCGACGACGTTAACCACCCGTATCCGCAGCTTGGGCAGGTCCCGTCTCAGAATGTCCACTGCCGCCAGGATCTCGAGCGTCGGCACGTCTCCGGCGCAGGCCATGACGACGTCAGTCTCCCCGCCATCGTCGTTGCTGGCCCAGTCCCAGATGCCGATCCCGGCCGCACAATGCTTGCGCGCCGCCTCCAGATCGAGCCACTGTGCCTCGGGCTGCTTACCGGCAACGATCACATTGATCCGGTCGCGACTGCGCAGGCACGCATCAACGACGAACAGCAGGCAGTTGGCATCGGGCGGCAGATAGACCCTGATCACATTTGCCTTCTTGTTGACCACATGATCGATGAATCCCGGATCCTGATGAGAAAAGCCGTTGTGGTCCTGACGCCACACATGGGATGTCAGAAGATAATTGAGCGAGGCAATCGGACGGCGCCACGGGATCTCGGTATTGCACACCTTGAGCCACTTGGCGTGCTGGTTGAACATCGAATCGACAATATGAATGAATGCCTCGTAGCAGGTGAATAGGCCGTGACGACCGGTCAGCAGATAGCCCTCGAGCCAGCCCTGACAGGTATGCTCGGACAGGATTTCCATCACCCGGCCGTCGCGCGCCAGGCGGTCATCCTCCGGAAGCACGTCCGCCATCCACTCGCGCCCGGTCACCTCCAGCAGCGCACCCAGACGATTGGAGTTGAGTTCGTCCGGCGCCATAACACGGAAGTTTGCAGTAGCAAGATTTCTTGTCATCACATCGCGCAGAAACGTTCCCGTTACGCGCGTGGCCTCGGCTGTCACCGATCCGGGTTTCGGCACTGCGACCGCATAGTCTCCGATGTCTGGCAGGTCCAGCTCCCTAAGCAGCAATCCGCCGTTGGCGTGCGGGTTCGAGCCCATCCGTCTGGACCCGGTCGGCGCGAGAGCTGCCAGCTCCGGCCGGAACTGCCCGTCGCCATCGAACAGCTCCTCGGGGCGATAGCTCTTCATCCACTGCTCGAGCAGCTTCACATGCTGTGGATTCGTTTGCATGTCGGTGATCGGAACCTGGTGCGCACGCCAGTAACCTTCCAGCTTCATGCCATCGACTTCAGCAGGAGCCGTCCAGCCCTTGGGCGTGCGCAGGACGATGGCCGGCCAGCGCGGTCGCTGGCTGACGCCTCGCAGACACGCGTCGTCCTGGATCTCCTTGATTTCCGCAATGGCGCGATCGAGCGTCGCGGCCATCTGTTGATGCATCACGGCGGGATCCGATCCCTCCACAAAATACGGGCGGTAACCGTACCCGGTCAACAGACTGCCGAGCTCCTCGTGGCCAATGCGCGCGAGCACGGTCGGGTTGGCGATCTTGTAGCCGTTCAGATGCAGAATCGGAAGTACGGCGCCGTCGCGCGCCGGGCTGAGAAACTTGTTGGAATGCCAGGCGGTTGCCAGCGGCCCGGTCTCAGCCTCCCCGTCCCCGATCACGCAACAGACGATCAGATCCGGGTTATCAAACGCCGCACCGAATGCATGCGACAGAGAGTATCCCAGCTCCCCGCCCTCATGAATCGACCCCGGGGTCTCCGGAGCCACATGGCTCGGAATACCCCCCGGAAAGGAAAACTGCCGGAACAGCCGCCGCATGCCGTCCGCGTTGCGTGCGATATGGGGATAGAACTCGCTGTAGCTGCCCTCGAGATAGGTGTTTGCCACCAGTCCCGGGCCTCCATGCCCGGGGCCCGCGACGTATATGACGTTCAGGTCCCTGGCTTTGATCAGGCGATTCATGTGCACATAGATGAAATTAAGCCCGGGCGTGGTGCCCCAGTGCCCCAGAAGGCGCGGTTTGATGTGTTCGGCCGTCAGCGGCTTCAGCAACAGCGGATTGTCCATCAGATAGATCTGCCCGATCGACAGATAATTGGCAGCACGCCAGTAGGCGTCCAGCTTTCGCAACTCCTCTGCCGATAGCGGACCCGAAAATGGCGCGTGCGGCTGTCCGGCGGTCGTGCCACGATGGCCGGTACCCTTGGTCTTGACGTCTCCCACGCTTTCCCTCCTCAACGCGAACCCGCCACCAGCGGCCGTTATGCCTGTCCCATCACCCCCAGCGCCTCACGCGCCAGCTCTCCGGACTCATCTGCACGGAGCACCCAAACCTCAACCCCGCTTCCGTCTGCGCTGATCTTTCGGTCACCACACGCCTGGACGTTTTCTGCAGGATCGATTGCAATACCGCACCACTCCATCCCGTGAAGGATGCGCTCCCGCACCGGCGAGGCATGCTCCCCGACTCCCCCACTGAACAGGACCCCGTCGG
This sequence comes from Pseudomonadota bacterium, assembly GCA_021785515.1. Taxonomy (GTDB): domain Bacteria; phylum Pseudomonadota; class Gammaproteobacteria; order Acidiferrobacterales; family UBA6901; genus JAJYCY01. Next base: position 223,913 of record JAJYEX010000001.1, read on the forward strand.
CACCACCCAGAACTGTCAGGTAGGCGCCGACGTACTTCCGGGCCCGATAGCAAAACAGATCCACGGCCTGGCGCGCGTCCGGCAGGTTGCTCGCCAGCAGCACGCGCATGTCGCCGCTGATGCCGGATACTCCCAGCAACCCGGACTGCCGCTCCAGAATCCGGTCAGTCTGATCCGGTGTCAGCGCCTCACTGCGCTGCAGGAAGGTCAGCATCCCTGCATCGACATCGCCGCAGCGGGTTGCCATGACCAGCCCCTCCAGGGGCGAAAATCCCATCGATATATCGAGCGCCACGCCATCCCTGATGGCCGCCACCGAACAACCGGATCCGAGCTGGAGACTGATGATCCGCCCGCGTCCGGAGCGTGCGCTGTGCATCTCATCCCATCTCCGCCACATGGCCCGGTGCGCCAGCCCGTGAAATCCGTAACGCCGAAGCTGATATGCTTCTGTCAGGGCGCGAGGCAGGGCGTAACCGCGCGCCACCTGCGGAAGTTGCGAAAAAAATGCCGTATCGAATACCGCGACTTGCGGTACCCGCGGTCCGAAGTGATCGCGACAGGCCCGTATCCACCGCAGCGCCCGTGCGTTATGTAGTGGCGCCAACGGCTCAAGCCTCTCGATCTCCCGCTCGACATCTTTGTCCACACGACGCGATGCCACCAGATGAGCCCCGCCGTGAACCACACGATGCGCCACCACGGATATGTTCGTCAGTGCGTGCTGCTCGACAAAACGTCCGAGAAACTCCGCCGGCGGGCCGTCGGCCTGCTCCTCGTGTGCTGCGGCCACCGGATCCAGCTGACCGCCGGCCGAATTCCGGAAAGCCGCGAGTCGCAATGAGGAGCTGCCGCTGTTTACGGTCAGAATGTTCAAGCCCAGCCGCCGCTCCCAACCGTTTCCGGCGGCGTCCTCCCCGTGCGCATGCTTTCCCGGCAGAACCGCGGCATATCTGGGCATCAGATTCCTGGTGTGCTTTTACGATACCCGCGCAACGCGAACAGACATTGATCTCCATCAAGATTTGCAAACCGACTCCGGCGCGGCCCGCGCAACGCGAGTCCGTGCTGCCGCCAGAAACAGTCACACCGACCGGTGACGGAAGAGCCAGGCCGCCACCGTCATGCTCGCCAGCCCGAGCACCACGAGCGCGCCGTACTGTGATCCAAGCACCTCTACTCCATCACCCTGCAGAAAACTGCCCCGCAGGATGACCAGAAAATAGCGCAGGGGGTCCAGATAGGTCACATACTGCACCGCGAGGGGCATGTTGGCGATAGGCGTGGCAAATCCCGAGAGGATCACGGCCGGAACCATGAACAGGAAGACACCCAGAGCTCCCTGCTGCTGGGTCACTGCCAGGGACGAAATCATCAGCCCGATCCCTATGCCCGAGAACAGAAACAGCACCAGACCGAGGTAGAGCGCCCCCAGGCTACCCGAGAATGGCACCTCGAACCAGAATACCGCCGCCGCCAGAATCAAGGTGGCCTCGATCACCCCGATGACGAAACCCGGTATCGATTTGCCGATCAGCATCTCCAGCGGATTGAGGGGGGTTACCAGCAGCTGATCGAACGTGCCGCTTTCCCGTTCACGCGCCACGGACAAGCCCGTAGTCAACATGGTCACCACCAGCGTAAGCAGGCCTATGATCCCCGGCACAATAAACCACGTCGACAGAAGGTCGGGATTGAACCAGGAGCGCATGACGAGCTGCGCCGGCGGACTCCGCCATTTGTGGTCAGCTGCCCATTGCGCATCGAACCCCTCAACAACCTGACTGACGTAATTGTTCGCCAGGGCCGCAGTATTGGAGTTTCTTCCGTCAATGATCACCTGAATCCGGCCTGGCCGGTGACTCAGCAGATTCCTGCTGAACTGCGGGCCGATGTGCACCACCATGAGCACCCGCTTGTCATCAATCTCCGGAGCAATCTGAAAATGCGATGTCAGCACCGCCACCTGACGGAAGACCGGGGAACCCCGGAACCTGGCCAACAGCTGACGCGACGCCTGCCCGCCGTCCTGGTTGTAAACCGCGTACGGAATATGCCGGATATTGAAGGTTGCCGCGTAGCCAAACACGACCAGCTGTATCAGGGGCGGCACGATCAATGTCATCCGCGCCACCTTGTCGCGCAGAAGTGCCAGAAACTCCTTTCGGGCCAGTGCCCTTATCCGCGACCACATGGCTCAGTCCAGGCGCTTACGAGACAGCCGCCACGTCAAGCCCAGAAAGAAAACCGCCATGGCGGCCAGGGCTGCCGTGTTGGCCAGGACTACCGGCCACAGGTCACCGGCACCGAATACCGTCTGCAGTATGGCGACAAAATAGCGCGCCGCGACGATATGAGTCAGCAGCCGAATCGGTGCCGGCATGGAATTGATGTCGAAGACAAATCCCGAAAGTATGAACGCGGGCAGAAAGGTCGTAACGATTGCGATCGTCGCCGATACAAACTGGTTCTTCGAAACCGTCGAGATCAGCAATCCCATGCCGAGCGCTACCAGCAGGTACAGCCCCGAAACCGAAAACAGGACTAGCACTGAACCCCGCAACGGCACGAGGAAAAGCCACACTGCCATCATGACCGACAGCGCCATGCCAGCCATGCCCAGGCAGAAATAGGGAATCAGCTTGCTGAGCAGAATGTCGCCCATGCTCACCGGCGTCGCCAACAGCGCCTCCATCGTGCCGCGCTCCCATTCCCGCGACACGACCTGCGCCGTAAGCAGCGCGCCGATCAGGGTCATAATGATGGCAATCAGGCCGGGCACCAGATAGTTTCTGCTCCGCAAAGCGGAATTGAACCAGATGCGCGGCTCGACTGTGACGGGTTCCTCCAGCACCGAGCCCTGCGCTTGCGCCTGATGAGAAAGCCAGCCGAGCCATACTCCCTGGATATACGCTTCCAGCAGGCCCGCATCGTTTGCATCGACCCCGTTGACGAATACGCCGATTCTGGCATCGCTCCGGGTCAGAACACGTCGCCCGAAATCGCTCCGCAACCAGACGATTCCGTTCACTTTGCGCCGCATGAGCGCCCCGGTGGCATCCGCCATGGTCGGGTAGCGATGCACAACAAAGTACGGCGAATGATAAAACCCGTCCAACAGCTCCCCGGTCTGGGGCGAAGCCGGCGCAACCAGCGCCAGCGGCACGCTGTGCGCATTGAGCGACACGCCGTACCCGAAGAGGAGAAGCAGAACAAAAGGCAGCACAACCGCTATGGCAATCGCCGACGGATCGCGCACGATCTGCAGAAATTCCTTGTGAACCAGCCCCCGCAAGGCCATGCGGCTCATGAGGCCCTCCGCGTAACCTGCTCGTGCTCGGCAATCAGGGCGATGAAAGCATCCTCCATCGTGGGATTAGGTCGCTGCGGGGTTTGCGCGAGATGGCGGATTTCCGGTGGCGTACCCGCGGCCAGCACCTCCCCTAGCGACATCAGCACCAGCCGGTCGCAATACTCCGCCTCCTCCATAAAATGAGTGGTGACCATCACCGTCACGCCCTCATGGGCCAAAACATTGATGCGTGCCCAGAATTCGCGGCGCGCGAGAGGATCGACCCCGGAGGTCGGCTCGTCCAAAAACAGGATTTGCGGCTCGTGCAGCAGCGCACAGGCAAGCGCCAGGCGCTGTTTGTAGCCGACCGACAGCGCGGCGGCGTTGACCATGCGGTGAGGGCCGAGGCCGAACTCATCCTCCGCCCAGCGCAGGCGCGCATCCAGCTTTGGTCCCGTGAGCCCATACACACCGGCAAAAAACCGCAGATTCTGGGCAACGCTGAGATTGGCGTAAAGAACAAATCGCTGCGACACATAGCCGATGCGCTGACGTGCGGCCGCCCCGGCGTGATACATGTCGACTCCCGCAACGCTCAGTTTCCCGGACGTAAGCGGAAGCAACCCGCAGAGCATCCGAAACGCTGTGGTCTTTCCGGCACCATTGGCGCCAATGAGCCCGAACACTTCACCCGCAGACACATCGAAGCTGATTCCCTTGACCGCTTCGAACGTCCCGAACGAGCGACGCAGTTCCTCGGCCCTGATCACCACGTCCGTCGTCTGCCGCGTATAGCCGCGAGCGGTTTCCGCCGCCACGGCCATGCGTTCGGGCCGTTGGCGCTGACCCAGAAGCAGCGCGACAAATGCGTCCTCCGCGCGCGCTTCGGCCACTGCCCAGTGCTCATCTGCATGCTGGGGCGGCACGGCCCCATCGGCCAGGATGACCCTGACCTCGTCAGCCTGCAGTTGCGCGTCGATCACCCCTGCCCTTCCGGAAAGATCCTTCTGCAGCCGGCGCCGGTCACCATCTGCACCCCGCACCGCAAACGAACGTCCAGCCAGGGGCGCGCGAAACGACGCGGGGTCCGTCTGGGCGAGCAGCCTGCCTTCATCGAGGATTACAAGATCAACACAGCGTTCCGCCTCATCGAGATAGGCCGTGCTCATGAGCACGGCCACCCCATCCCCTGCCAGCCGTTCGATAATGGCCCACAGCTCGCGACGAGAAATGGGATCCACCCCCACGGTCGGCTCATCGAGCAGCAGCAGCCGCGGGGTGCGCAGCAGCGCGCATGCCAGCCCCAGCTTCTGCTTCATGCCCCCCGACAGCGCACCAGCCCGGCGCGACCCGAACGGTCCAAGCGCAGTGAGGGCCAGCAGATCGTCGTAACGTGCGCGACGCTTGGCAGGCACCAACCCCTGCAGATCGGCATAGAGGTCCATGTTTTCGCGCACACTCAGCTCCTCATACAAACCGAAGCGCTGGGGCATGTATCCTATGAAATCGGCAATCGCCCGCGACTCCCGCACAGTGTCGTGACCAAAGACCGATATGTGTCCGCTGTCGGGCCGCAACAGGCCCGCTACTAGCCGTATCAGAGTGGTCTTGCCGGCACCGTCCGGACCGAGCAGGCCGGTGATACCGCCCGCGGCAATATCAACGCTCAGCCCCTTCAGGGCCTGGGTCACGCTGCCGCCGCCCGCGACAAAACGCTTCTCCACGTCCCGAAGCGCTACAGCGGCCGCAGTCATGGTTCAGCCGCCGCAGGGGTGACTCGAAAGTCCATGGACCCGACGCGCTGGCAGCGGAAGCGTTACCGTGACCGGCATGCCAAGGCGCAGCCGGCCTTTCGGGTTGCAGGCATAGACACGCACACGATATACCAGCTCGGTCCGCAACTGGGCGGTCTGCACAGCCTTCGGCGTGAACTCCGCAACCGGAGACACAAACCCGACCCAACCCTCGAACCGGGTGCCGGGAAAACTGTCGCTCGAGATTTCAGCCCGCATTCCCTGGCGTAGCCGGCCCAGATCCGGCTCCGGGACATAGGCACGCGCCCACACCGGGTTGTCGAGCGCTTCGGTAAGCACGGGCAGCTGCGGGCTTGTCATGTCGCCCGGCTCCTGGATCCGGTTATCTATTACCCCGTCGGCTGTCGCATACAGACGCGTATCAGCCAGCTCCTTACGGGTCAGCGAAAGTGCAGCAGCGTCTGCCGCAACCTGGTCACGGGCACCGTCTATATCCTGGCGCCGCGGCCCCTTGACTGCCAGCTTCAGGGCCTGACGCGCAGCCAGCAGGCGCGAGTACGCCACCGCAAGCGCTTCTTGGGCATTGTCACGCGCCTGCTGCGGCAGGTAATGTTCCTGCGCGAGTGCGGCGCTGCGGCGATAAGTCGTGCGGGCATTGCGCCATGAGGCACGCGCGGCAGCAACGTTCGCCCGCGCCTCGATGATCTCCTCGGGACGCGAGCCCGCAAGAAGCCGGGCAAGCACCTGCCGTGCGGCCGCCAGCTGGCTCCGCGCCCGGGCCACCGCATCCTCAAACCGTCCGGAATCCAGCGTCGCCACCAGCTGTCCGCGATGCACCCGATCTCCTTCCTGCACGGCGATCACCGCGATACGACCGCTGTCGTTAAAGGCAAGCTGCACCTGCCGAATGTCGATCGAACCGTAGATCGTAATGGCGTCGGCAGGATGTTCAGCACGCCGCAGGTACAGATAAGTGCCAGCTGCGACAACGGCCAGCACCGCCGCCAGAGCGATCATGCGTCTCTTCCTGGTTTCCATCATCGCACGGCTCCTTTCATCGGGTATCGCAAGGACGCAGCAAATCATTGATTGCAGCAACGTCGGCCGGCGCCAGAACGCCGCTCGCAGCCTTCAGCCGCGCGCGCGCAACAATCTGTCCGTACAGCGCCCGTTCATAGTCACGCTGTGCCTGGGCAGCCTCGGATGCAGCCGTCAGCACGTCCAGAATCGAACGCACACCGAGCCTGTAGCCTTTGCGCGTTGCCTTCAGAGACAGTGCCGCTGAGCGGCGTGCCGCTCGCGCTTCCTTCAGCTGCGGAACGCTGTCACGCAGCGCTAAAAACGCCGTCTGTGTGTCGAGCCGGATCCCGTCATCAAGGTCCGCGATATGCGCCTGCTCCGCCCGTACCTGTGCATACGCTTCACGCACACCGGCATCGATTGCACCGCCGGCGTAAATCGGCACAGACAGGTTTATGGTTGCGCCCACCGCATTCAGTTCCATGTCGGGCAAAAGAACGCCGTAGGCATGCTGGGCGATTCCAGAAACGCTGACCGTCGGCCACGCGGCGCGGCGATGCACGTCAACCTGGTCCCGATCGGCATGCAGCTGTGCGCGAGCCTGTCTCAGCAGCGGCTGATTGCGCATGGCCATAGCCACCCATTGCCGCATGTCGTCTGGATTCGGCCCGTAGGGCGAGAACGGCCGGACATCGCACAACGCAGAGACCGGGGCATGGGTAAAACGCTGAAGCTCGCGGTCCGCCACGGCAACAGCGTCGTCGGCCCGGGTCACAGCCGATCTGGCGGCATCGACCCGTGCTCTGGCCTGGGCGACAGAAACGATGTCTCCGGCCCCAATACGGAGACGGGCCCGCGCCTCGCGATACAGACTGGCCAGCAGTCGCGCCTGGTGCCGCGCGACGCGCGCGTCCGCATTGCGCTGGAGCACCCCGAAATAGGCTTCGGTAACATCCAGAATCAGCTCCTGGCGTACATACGCCAGCGCCGCACGAGCGCCGCGAACACGACTGTCCGCGGCATGCATGGCGGAGTAAGCGGAGCCGTTCCACAGCGGTTGCGTGAGCGTGACGCTGTAACTGTCGGAGTGGAACGAGCCCGAGATTCTCTGTGGAAGAACGCCACTTATGGTTGTGTTGTTCACGCCGGCGCTGGCGTTGGCTGACAGCTGCGGCAACAACGCAGCCCGGGCCACAGAAACGCCAGCGGTATCAGCCTGGAGCAATGCCTGACTCTGTGCAAGCAGCGGAGAGGATGCTGCAGCTTCGCGGTAGGCTGTCTCCAGATCCCCAGCCCGTGATCGAAGGGGCGCCGCCAGCAACAGGGTTGCGGCCACAAACCGGATCAGTTCCGGCACCAGCGAACGTGGACTGCGCTCAGCCGCAGACATCATTCATGATTCCGGATCTGGATCGACAGTGTTAGGTGTATCATGCCCCGAAGTCGGTTGTCAGCATGAAGCGGTCATGCCCTGCGTTACACTGGATTTCCTCATTTTTGGTCGGACCGTGTCAAGCAGTGCATTCATCAGGTACATTTCGGGCGGGCATGGTGGAACCCATTCGGCCATGACATAAAGAGGCGGGTATTCCTGTTTGCTTGTGCGTGGGGCGGAATTCGGCGCGACAGGTTCCTGGAAATTCAATGAAAGTCGCGCGAATGCGTGGCGAGCGCACCCAGAAGTTTGGAGCGGTCCTCCAGATGCTGGGCAACCACATGCAGCACTTCCTGATCCCGCTGAACTTCTCCCGTCACCACCAGCAGGTGTGCGCCCAATAACGCTGCGCGTTCGCGCTCTGCCACTCCGGAACGGACGATAACGTTGGTGTGGCCGGTCTCGTCCTCTAGTGTCACAAAAATGACCCCCCCGGCGCTGCCGGGACGCTGACGGCCGATGACCAGACCGGCGGTGCATATCCGGCTGCCACCGGGAAATCCACGCACTGCAGCGGCGCTGCACACCCCAAGACGATCTAGACGCGGACGCAACAGGGCCAGAGGATGGCGGCGCAGACTGAAACCGAGACTGGAATAATCAGCAACGATGTCTTCGCCTTCCGTAGGTGGCCGCAGCGATGGCTGCGCCTCATTGAGGTCGACCCCCCGGAACAACGGCAGATCCGGCTCTGTTCCGGCAACCGCCCAGCGTGCCAAATGCCGGTGGTCAGCCAGGCCGGAAAGCGCTCCGGCAGCAGCAAGTGCTTCGAGATCATGCCGGGCAAGCCGTGCACGCCGGGCAAGGTCGGGGACGCTGGTGAACAGCGCCCCGGCCCGCGCCTCGACTAGGCGTCGTGCTCCAGAATGCGAAAACCCCCGCACCAGACCCAATCCCAGCCGCACTGCGGGCGCCGACCCGTGCCCGGCCTCAAGCGTACAGTCCCAGCTGCTGGCGCACGCATCGACGGGCCGGACTTCCACATCCTTGCGACGGGCATCCTGGATCAGCTGTGCCGGAGAATAGAATCCCATCGGCTGGCTGTTCAGCAATGCACACAGAAATGCCGCCGGTTCGTGGCACTTCAGCCAGGCGGACACGTACACCAGCAACGCGAAACTCGCGGCGTGTGATTCGGGAAACCCGTATTCTCCGAACCCCTTGATCTGGGCAAAAAGCTGGTGCGCGAACTCCTCAGGGTAACCATTTCCGCGCATGCCATCGATCAGGCGCTGTTCGAAATGCTCCAGCCCGCCATGCCGGTGCCAAGCAGCCATGGCCCGACGCAGCTGATCGGCTTCTCCGGCACTGAATCCTGCAGCCACCATGGCAAGCCTGATCACCTGCTCCTGAAAAATCGGCACGCCCAGAGTGCGCACGAGCACCCCACGCACCGCCTCGGAGGGATAACTTACCGGCTCCGTCTTCAGGCGGCGGCGCAGATAAGGGTGCACCATCCCCCCCTGGATCGGACCCGGCCGCACGATGGCCACCTCGATCACAAGGTCATAGAAACAGCGGGGCCTGAGTCGCGGAAGCATCGCCATCTGTGCGCGCGACTCGATCTGGAACACGCCCACCGTGTCCGCCCGGCAGATCATGTCATACACTGCGGGATCATCGGCTGGCACGCTGGCCATGGTCAATCGCCGTCCACGGATCTTCTCTATGAGGTTAAAGGTGCGGTGGATGACGCTAAGCATGCCGAGCGCCAGACAGTCGACCTTTAGCAAACCCAGCGCATCGAGGTCATCCTTGTTCCACTGGATCACGGTACGTTCCGGCATGGCAGCGTTTTCTATGGGTACGAGGGACGACAACGGTCCGCGCGCGATCACGAAACCGCCGACATGCTGGGACAGGTGTCGTGGAAACCCCAGCAGCTCTCGAACCCGCGCCAGCAGCCGCCGGATTGTTGGATTCTCCGGGCTGAAACCGGCCTCCGCGAGACGCTGCGGAACAACTTCGAGGCCATCCCACCATTGGAGGTTCGCCGTCAGGCGTTCCAGCTGCTCCGGTGCCAATCCCAGCGCCTTGCCCACATCACGCACCGCGCTACGCGGGCGATAAGTGATCACGGTGGATGCAAGGGCGGCGCGGTTGCGGCCGTATTTGCTGAAAATGTACTGGATTACCTCTTCGCGCCGATCATGCTCAAAATCTACGTCGATGTCTGGCGGCTCGTTACGCTCCCTGGAGATAAAGCGTTCGAACAGGGTCTGAATGCGGTCCGGATCGACTTCAGTGATCCCGAGACAGTAGCACACCGCAGAATTCGCCGCCGAGCCGCGCCCCTGGCAAATAATGCCGCGCGCACGGGCAAAGCGCACAATGTCATGCACGGTAAGAAAGTACGGCTCGTATTCGAGCTCCACGATCAGCGCAAGTTCATGTGCCACCAACTGGCGTATCCTGTCTGGAACACCCGCAGGCCAACGCCGGTTCATGCCCTCGACAGCAAGCCGTTCCAGATATGCAGCAGGCGTCTCCCCTGCTGGAACCAGCTCTTCCGGATACTCGTAACGCAGTTCGTCCAGGGAGAAACGGCAGCGTCCGGCGATGCGTCGCGTCTCCGCGATCAGTTCCTGGGGATAAATTCTGGCCAGGACCTGGGGGGCGCGCAGATGGCGTTCGCCATTGGAATTGAGCGCCCACCCGGCCTCGCCCAGCGGCACGCCCAGACGGATAGCGGTAAGCGTGTCCTGCAGGGTGCGTCGGGCACGCACATGCATATGTACATCCCCGCTGGCGACAAGTGGCAGCCCAGTACACGTTCCCAGGCCGGATAAACGTGCGAGACGCACGCCGTCGAGACCATCACGCACCAGCTCGGCGGCTATCCATGCGCGCCCCGGAAAACACCGTCCCAGCCATATTCCTGGCTCCGGATCGTACGGTACTGATCCAGCGCGATCTTCTGGCAGCCACAGCGCCAGACAATCCGTGGCGATGCGCTCCACATCCGCGCGAGTTAGACTGTACGCCCCCTTCTCTGCTGCGCGCCGGCCACAGGTGATCAGCTCAGACAGCGCCCCATAGGAAGTACGGTCAGTTGCGAGCAGAACAAGCCGTGGCCCGTCGACAAGCGCGACTTCGCTGCCGACAATCAACTGGATCTGGTGCGTGCGCGCCGCCAGGTGCGCACGCACCACTCCGGCCAGCGAACACTCGTCGGTGATGGCCAGTGCCGCATAACCCAAGGCTGCGGCGCGTCCAACCAGTTCTTCCGGATGTGAGGCACCGCGCAGGAAACTGAAGTTCGAGAGACAGTGAAGCTCAGCGTAGCTAGCCAGGGCGTTCATCCATTCGCACGGAAAACCGGGGCCCGCGATCCGGAAGCCAGCCCTCCGCCCCACTCCCGTCCTCGCTGTGTCATCGGAATGGCTCTCCAATCCTGCTGCCTGCCCACCACGGAGCCGGAACCTCCGACCTGGATCTCAAGCTAACCGGCGCTACCCGCGTCAGGCCGGCTTTCCCGGTGTCAACCAAACAAGCCATGGAGAAACCAGCGATGCTCGCCCGCAACCTCCCGGTACACCCACAACCACGCGCCCTGCCCGCTGCGGGCCACGAAATAGTCGCGCGCAATGTCCAACCCGTCCCACCAACCGCTTTCGATACGTTCCCGTTCCGGACTGAGAGCCAGCACACCACCGAGATATGGATACCGGTCGCGCATCTCCAGCAGCACCGGTTCACACAACAACCATAGAGGTCGCTTCCTGCCTTCCGCAGCACTCCACACCGAGTCTGCGTTCCATTGTGACTGCCGATCGGTCTTGCCGTGAAGCGTCGCCCCATGCCCAGGCTCGACATAGCACCAGGCTCGTTCCGGGCGGTGTTCCGCCACCTGACCCAGACCGTGTACCGCGTCTCTCCCGAGGCGCGCGCGCAGCCGCTCAATGAGCGCCTCCTGCGCCGGTATCTGGCCAGGCGCAAATAAATCTAGACTGTGCGGAACAAGTGGATGCAGATCCACGACATACAGCGAGACCTCCTCCACCAGAGCGGGCAGAACCACGCGCTCCAGACGCTCGCGCAACAGCATGGCCAGATAGGCTGCGTCGCGCGACGGCGTCACGAGCTCCAGGTCCACCTGCGTCGTTCTGGCCGCCGCATGATGCAGGGACAACGTTATGAGGCGCGCGCCTGCATCGCGCACACGCAGGAACCCCTCAAGCTCGAGCAACAGGCGGCGCAGCGGAAACAATATTGCCTCAGTCGCCCCTGTCGCAGCAGGCAGCGGTAGTCTGCCCGTAAACCCCGGCGGGACGACAAATAAGGGACGCGGATCCGGAACGCGCCCGAGAGCCTGATCAAGAGTGCGGACCAATTCCGGCCCTGCGCGACGCCCCACCCCGTCCCTCGGCAGGCGCAGACAATCACCGATCGTGCGCACCCCCATTCCCTGCAACATCACTCCCTGTTTTACCGCCAGGCCAAGATGCGTGAGCGGCAGAGAGGCGAGTGCGCCGGCGAGTGCGCTCTGCCGACTGATACAGACCTCCCGGCCGGCATGCGCCAGCCACGAGGCAGCAAGCGGCGTCGGAGCAATGGCCAGAAACGCGTGATAGCCAAGCTCCGTCAATCCCCGACCGACCATCTCCCTCAGCCGCTCCACGCCCCCGAACAACCGGTCACTCCCGGATACCTCCAGCAACAGCGCCTGTGGCGGCATCAGACTGACAACAGAGGTAAACTGACAGGCCCAGGTTGCAAGACGGTCGAGCGCAGCGCGCTCGGATTCCTCGTCGCGCTTACATACCCGCAGTGAACCGACAAGTGCACGAGCCGCATCCAGCCCCATCCCCGACCGCACGCCATGCAGACGTGCAGCCGCATTGCACAGCGCTACCCGCCGTTTACGTCCGCGCTCACAAACCACAACCAGCGGGTCGGCTGTTGGGACGCTGTTCGCAAATATCTCAAGCGCGAGATCCGGCAGATGCAGGCACAACCACAGCATGATCCGGTCCCAGATCCAACGACAACGGGCCAACCGGCCAGCCGCCGCGACGTTTCAGAATGTGCACATCAATACCACCGGGGGTAGGGGCTAGCTGCAAACGCAACGCGGCAGGAGAACCCTTCACAGCAGCCGACTGCCCGGAACGGAACAGCACACCCCAGGACTTGCCTGCTTCAGCCGCCAGCTGCAGGCGTCGCAAGGCACGCGTATCGGCGGCCGCTGGCCAGGCCAGCACGGCACCGCAAGTACCGGCACGCAGGGACTGTTCCACGGCCCATAGTCCGTCAGCAGCAGCCCGCGGATGCACAAGCAACACCCGTGACAGATCCACCTGCGCCGCCGCCAGCGCCGGGGCATAAGGAACATGGGGTGGCGCAATAAAGGCAAGCCAACGCCTGCCGCGGCTCAGGCGCGCGAGAGCAGGCAGAAGCAGCTGCAGCTCACCGATGCCCGGGCACGGAATCAGAATTTCCGTGAGCGTACCGGAAGGCCAGCCGTTCCCGGGAAGCAACGCGTCCAGCTGCGGAAACCCGCTAGGCAGGCCAGGCGCAAAGGACGGAACAGCGCTGGCACGCCATACCCCGGTACCCAACATCAGGTTCTGCGTGTTCACTGGAGCCTGCCATTACGCAGAATACCGACGCCAATGCCTTCAATCACGAAGGCATCGCGCCGCAGATCAATATCGATGGGCTGAAAGTCGGGATTTTCCGGCAGCAGCTGCACCTGGTGGCCACGGCGCTGGAACCGCTTTACGGTAACCTCATCCGCCAGACGCGCTACCACAATCTGGCCATTCTCCGCCTCGGGTGTACGATGCACCGCGAGCAGGTCATCATCCAGGATACCGGCGTTGCGCATACTGTGGCCACGCACACGCAGAAGATAATCGGCACGTGGCCGGAAAATCCCCGGATCAATCTGGTGCCGGCCCTCAATATGCTCCTCCGCCAGGATCGGACTGCCAGCCGCCACTCTCCCCACTATCGCCAACCCTAGCTCCTTCAAGCGGATGCCGCGTGAGGTGCCCGGCGTCAGCTCGATCGCTCCCTTTCGCGCAAGCGCCCGCAGATGATCTTCGGCCGCATTCGGCGACCGGAATCCGAGAGCAGCGGCAATCTCTTGGCGTGTCGGCGGCCGACCGCATTCCGTCATGAAGCGACGTATCATCCGCAGAATCTGGGCTTGGCGCGATGTCAGAGCATCCATTATCTTGAACCTGTATGTATATACAGTACTGTAATTATATATAGATTAGCGGCAGATGCAAGGTATCCGCCAACCATGCGCCTAGAACCATGGGCATTTGGTCACAATAAGGACCGTAACGATTTGTTGCGTGGTTTCATCCTTGCCCGAATAAACCCTTAGACAGATCATCATATATGGCCCGTGACTTTCTGCTGGCGTACTGAGAGCGATGCGGCCTAGTCTGCCTTGCTAGTACGTGATGCAGTGGGCCGCGGGCTGAATCCGGACCATGCTCTGGTTCTCGCAGCCTTGAAAAGGGACTTGCTTTGCCGGATGAAGAGCTTCCGGAACAAGGCGCTCGCCGCGCTGTGGTCCACCGGTTCAACCCGCAAAATCGACCACAGGCTGCACGAGCGCATCCTGCGAAGACTGGACCAACTGGATGCCGCCACCATGGTCAAGGAAATGGACGTGCCGGGCTTTGATTTTCACCCCCTGCGCGGCAGGCCGCAGCGCTACTCAGTGCCCATTAATGGACCCTGGTGCCTCACGTTCGAGTTCACCGGGGGAGACGCGTTGCGCGTGGATCTCGAGCAGTACCGCTAACTGGAGAACCCCCATGACCGAGTTTGCCGCAAAGCGCAATCCAAAGCGCTGCCCTACCCATCCGGGTGCGCTGCTGCGCGAGGATATTCTGCCGGCACTGAAGCTGAGCAAGACCGCCGTTGCCGAGGCGCTCGGTATTTCCCGCCAGCACCTGTATGACATCCTGCGCGAACGCAAGCCGGTATCTGCCGAGGTCGCGGTGCGCCTTGGTGCGGCCTTCGGCAACGGTCCCGACGTGTGGCTGCGCATGCAGGCCGCCTATGACGCCTGGCACGCCGCGCGCAAGGTCGACGTGAGCAAGGTACTGCGGCTCGCGGCATAGGCAAATGAAGGAAGGCAGCAATGGCCGAGATGTGGGACTTTAGTAATGCGCCATCCAGACTGAAAGCGACGCAAATCCAAGTATAACGCCTGAGCTACCGCTCAGCTTGCACTTTTTTGTTGGATGCGTGCGGATTATGCTTCCGTGGAGGCCGCATGCAGTTGCAATGGCCTTCATACTTGGCCTTGGCCGCCCACGCCTTGGCCTTGGCCAGGTTTCGCGCCACACCGCGCCCGTATCGATAGGCCCAGACGAGACCCGCATCGGCACTGTAATCTCCCTGCGCCGCTGCTTTGCGCCACCAGGCAACCGCAAGAGTGTTGTTGCGGACAACGCCTTGCCCGCGTGCATAGGCCCAACCGAGACGGGCCTCGGCAAGACTGTATCCTTGCGCGGCAGCCTTCCGGTACCAGTAAAGCGCATGGACCTAGTCTTGCCGCACACCCCATGCGTAGCCATAGGCTAAACCAAGATTGGTCTCGGCCATTGGATCATCTTGGGCTACTCCTTGCCATCAAAGCGCCAATGCCTGCCGGTAGTCCTGATGCACGCCCTGGCCGTAAACATAGGCAATACCCAGTTCGGCCTCGGCGAGGCCAAACCCTTGCGCACTCGCTTTACGCAGCCAGTACACTGCCCTGGAAGCGTCGTATGATGTGCCCCAAGCATTGAAGTAGACGGTGCCAAGAATGTCTTCGGCATAGGGGTTGCCGCACTGGGCTTTCGGTCGGCTTCGCGCCAACGCCTTGCACCACCACGCCTGCGCCCGTGACGGGCTTTGTGAGACCCCGACTCCACGGGCATACACCCAGCCGAGGATTTCTTCAGCGAAGATATTGTGGTACAACGCCGCCCGATGCCACCAGGTAACGGCCGCCTCCTCGTTCTGTCTCACGCCAAGGATGCCCGTTGCAGAAACAGAACCGAGCGCAAGCGCACCCCAGGAATTGTGGTGCGCGGCTGCTTCCCGGAACCAGCCTAGGGCCATCTTGCTGTCCGGCGACACCCCGAGACCCCTGAGATAATGCCCCCCCTAAGTCAAACTCGGCGTCAGCCTGGCCCTGCTGTGCCGCTTGTCGAAACCAGTGCACCGCCTCAGTCGGGTTCTGAGGAACGTCACGACCCACATCTATAGAGCACACCCAGGGCAGCGTCAGCCTCCGGATCACCGTGGGCGGCAGCCTGTTCGATGTCCTGTGCTGCGTGAATATCCCCGGCACGGGCCCGCCATTCCAGTCGCCTTGCCTGAGTGCGCGTCATGGCCCAGGTCGGTGAGGCAACCAAAAGTAGTACCAACACCGGGAGGTTTGACAGCGCCTGCGGGCAGAACAGTCGGGCGCTCATCTCGTATGGCCTCCTTGGCCGGTTTTCTTCTCGGAGTCTATCCGTGCCGGAGTGATTTGCAAGATGGGTACCGTTGGCTCGAGAATCCGGTCCTGGAAATCGTACACTGGAGGAACGGATTCTGGCTGGACATTGCCATTAACTCCTCAACCTGACCAACAGCGGCCTTTTACACCCGGTTAAAACCATAACATTACGGACGATGCAAGATATGGTTCCAGGCACAAACAGCCCTGGACTGGCCAAAACGCCGGAACACCACGACTCCCGAGGAGTCTAAATTCCATGGCATCATCAGGCGCACAAAATGGCCGGCAAGCCACGGGAACCGGTTGGCCGCATTCCGCCACAGAACAATGGACTCGTGATTTGTGCCACTGAAAATCGCCTGCGCAAAAGTGGCACCACACAGGCTTTCATGTCCGGGCCGTCCGGTCGGCGCCGGGCGTAAGGAGGCACTTATGTACCGCAGACTTTATTTTGTATTACCCGACGAATTCCACGCCCTGCAGGTCATGCGACAAATGGAGGCACACGGCGTGAATCGTGACCGGATTCATGCTATCCCGGGACACGGAACAACACTGGGTCAGCTGCCTCCCGCCAGCTTGCGCCAGCAGCAGGATATCGCTGGCCGGATTGAAAAGATTCTCTGGATGACAAACATGGTGATTTTTTTCCTGGCCCTGATCGGACTGATTCAGGCGCTGGCCAGTCAGTCCATAATCGGGTCCGTTGTTGCAATACTGGTGGTTGGCGCAACCCTGGGTGGAGGCGTGTTGTTCGCAGCACGCGTCCCGGACACGCATCTCGGTGAACTGCGTGGCGCTCTCAGCCATGACGATATCGTGCTCATGGTGGATGTGCCGAAAACACGCGTTCACGAAATCGGTGAAATCGTGGAACGCAACCATCCTGAAGTCACCGCTGGAGGTGTCGGCTGGGCCGTCTCCGCACTCGGAATCTAACGGCACCTGCCCCGCCACCACACCTGTCGGAGCCGGCCCTGAATCGCGCCCTCAGTTTTCGGGCACCCGGCAGTTCTATGTGACAAGACCGCTACGGCGCGCGACAATCGCACCATGGAATGCGACGGGACCCAGACTGTCATATCGCTGCGTGGCGTCGAGCACCGCTACCGCGAGGGCGATCGGGTACGACCTGTCCTGCTCGGAGTCGACCTGGACGTGCGCGCCGGAGAATGGGTCGCCCTCGTCGGGCACAGCGGCTGCGGCAAGTCCACGCTTCTGAATCTGATCAGCGGGATAGATCGTCCCGATCGGGGCGACATCCGTCTCAACGGAACCAACATCGCTCTCCTGTCCGAGCGCGAACGGACCCTCTTCCGACGCCGGAATATCGGTTTCGTCTACCAGTTTTTCAACCTTATCCCCACTCTGACGGTGGAAGAGAACCTGCTTCTGCCCATCGAACTCAACGGGCTGGATCCGGTGCGCGTCGGCGAACTGCTCGCAGCCACCGGACTGCAGGAGCGGCGCGCAGCCTTTCCCGATCGCCTGTCAGGAGGCGAGCAACAGCGCGTCGCCATCGCGCGGGCACTGGCGCACGATCCCCTGCTGCTGCTGGCCGACGAGCCCACCGGCAACCTCGATCGCGCGACCGGCGAGCTGATGCTGCAGCTGATGGAATCCCTTGCCCGCAAGGCCCACCGCGCTCTGCTCATGGTCACCCACTCCCACGATGTAGCACGGAGAGCAGACCGCGTACTGATGCTGGATAACGGCCGAATTGCCGCCATGACAGAACGCGAGGCAATAGACTGATGGCCGCAGCGGTCTGGCGCGCCAATTCCCGTTTCCTCAGTCGTCATCCGTGGCAGATATTCCTCGCCATCCTGGGTGTTGCCCTCGGGGTCGCGGTAGTGGTCGCAGTCGGCCTGGCAAACACCAGCGCAATCCGCGCCTTCCGTCTGGCCTCGCAAGCTATCGCCGGCAGCGCCACGGACCAAATTGTCGGCGGACCCGCAGGATTAACAGACCGCCTGTACACGCGTCTGCGCGTTAAGGCCGGCATCGAGGCAAGTTCGCCGATTGTCGACGGTTATGCCAGGGCCGCAGACGAGACCCTTCATATAGTCGGCATCGACCCTTTCGCCGGGAGCGCTTCCGCAGATAGTCTCGGTGGTGTCAGGGCGGGCGCTATCCGGCGGCTACTGATCGAACCTGGGGCCCTGCTGCTCGGAAGCGCCACCGCTCGCCGGTTAGGCCTGAAGCCCGGCAATCGCATGGTTATACGTTGCGCCGGCCAGCGCCACACGGTGACTTTGGCCGGCCTGCTGCCGCATACGGGCATGTCGGCAGCACAGGATGGGCTTGCCATTACCGACATTTCTACCGCCCAGATCCTCACCGGACAGATCGGACGCCTCAGTCGAATCGATCTGGAGGTACCACGCGGCATCGCCGGACGGCGCATGCGCGCACGCATTGCCGAATTGCTGCCCGCCGGGGCCAGGTTGATGCCTAGCCAGGCACGAACTGGTGCAATGATCCATATGACGCGCGCGTTCCGCACCAATCTTACGGCGATGAGTCTGCTCGCCCTGATCGTTGGCATGTTTTTGATTTACAACACCATGACATTTGCCGTACTGCAGCGCAGGCGCCTCATCGGCATGCTGCGCGCTCTGGGCGTAACGCGCCGGGAGGTGTTCGGTCAGGTCGTAGCTGAGGCGCTGGTGCTTGGGGCAATCGGCACTGTTGCGGGCATCGGTCTTGGCATCGGGCTGGGCGAAATCCTGCTGCATCTGGTGACCCGCACGATTAATAATCTGTACTTCGTCGTGTCCGTCACCCGACTGCTCGTTACACCGGTGCCCATTATGGAAGGGGCCAGCCTTGGAGTCGGGGCGACCGTCCTTGCGTCGATCGTCCCGGCACTGGAAGCTTCCGGCACAACACCCGGAAACGCAATGCGGCGCTCGACGATCGAACAACGCACGCGCAGCCTGTCGCCCCGCCTCGCACTTGCAGGCGGTATACTGGCAGTTGCGGCACTGGCGCTTCTGGCGTTGCCGACGAGAAACCTGATCGTCGGCTTCGCAGTGCTGTTCATGGTGGCTGTCGGAATGGTACTGATCGCCCCGATTGCGGTGTCGTGGCTGAGCGCGATCGCGCATACCATGGCCGCCCGCGCCGGAAGCATGGCCGGAAGTGTGCTGGGCCGATTTGCGCTGCGCGGAATCACCGCTTCCCTCAGTCGAACCGGGGTCGCTATCGCAGCCTTGATGCTGGCCCTCGCAACCACCGTTGGCGTCGGAATCATGATTCAGAGCCTACGTGCCACAGTCAGGCAGTGGCTGTCATCGACACTGCAAGCCGATGTCTACGTTACTGTCCCCCAGCTCGATCCAAGCGGCACGCCGCCGGAAATCGACCCCCGAGTGGTGACAGCCATCAGGCAGATTCCAGGGATCGCAGCCGTAACCGGCGCAAGACGGGCCACGGTTGAGTCATCAGGCGGCCTGGCTCAGATCGTTGCGGTGGATTTTGCTGCGGCCCAAGCGTCGCGCTTCCGGCTCGTAGATGGAAACCGGCACAAGGTCTGGTCCGAATTCGATGCGAACCGGGCGGTGCTGGTTTCGCAATCATACGCCTACCGCAATCGGATGCGCGTGGGTGCAAGACTGCATCTGCTCACCGACCGGGGTTACCGGTCACTGCCGATAGCGGGCATTTTTTTAGACTACGGATCCGAGCAAGGCATCATCCTCATACATCGTCAGCTCTACGAACGCTATTTTGCAGACCGTGGCGTGAGCTCCCTAGGGCTGTACCTGCGTCCCGGAGTCCACGCCGCGCAGGTGATTGATGCTGTCCGCGCGGCGGCGATGCACCAGCAGATGATCATCGCGGAATCCAGTC
Source organism: Pseudomonadota bacterium (assembly GCA_021785515.1). Lineage (GTDB taxonomy): Bacteria > Pseudomonadota > Gammaproteobacteria > Acidiferrobacterales > UBA6901 > JAJYCY01. The sequence goes on from JAJYEX010000001.1 coordinate 243,730, forward strand.
GCGCAATCCGCTCGGCCTCGCTCAAGGTATTTGACGACGCCTTTGCAATTACTGGCGTGCTCAAGGCGCTGGCGATTGTGATTGCCGTCGTTGGGATTTTGAGCGCCCTCATGGCGCTACAGCTGGAGCGGTCACGCGAATTCGCGGTGCTGCGTGCAACCGGTTTTACCCAGGGACAGGTCTGGGGAATACTTACCATACAGACCGGCTTCATGGGTATTTGTGCGGGCATACTGGCGCTTCCTGCCGGTATCGTCCTGGCTCTGCTGCTCATACACGTCATAAACCGCCGCGCTTTCGGCTGGAGCATGCAAACCGTCATCACGCCCTCCGTACTGGCTCAGGCTCTGGTGCTCGCGCTGGTGGTGGCATTGGCAGCCGGACTATATCCCGGGTGGCGGATGGCGCGCACCAGTCCGGCAGACGCCTTGCGGGAGGAATAGAGGTGCGCTGGCGACACGTTGTGATGTTCGTGCTGGCGGGGTCGGCGGCAGTATTGATTGTGACATACGGTGCCGGAAAGCAGGCCGTACTGCCGGCATCCAATATGGCGGCGGTGCTGGGGACAGGAGCTGAAAATGGTTACGCCCATGCCGATGGTCCGCGGCGCTTCCGCTTTCCCCGTGACTTCGGTCCTCATCGCGCGTTTAAAACCGAATGGTGGTACTTCACCGGAAATCTCGACAGCAGACATGGGCAAAGATTTGGTTACGAGCTGACCCTGTTCCGTTTCTCTCTCACGCCACACGCGATCCGCAGCCCCTCCCCGTGGTCGACCAACCAGGCATATGTGGCGCATTTTGCGATCACTGACCCCAGCCGCAAGCGATTCCATTTCTTCGAACAGAGCGCGCGTGGCGCCATCGGCCTGGCGGGAGCCCAAGCCGAACCGTTCCGGGTGTGGGTGTACAACTGGAGCGTCCAAGCGGTCACTGGCGCCGAATGGCCGTGGAAACTGCATGCCGCCGCCAAGAACGTCGACCTGAATCTCAGCTTGGCTCCGCTGACCGCTCCTGTTCTGCAGGGTGATCACGGCCTGAGCCGCAAGGGGCCTGGTCCGGGGAACGCATCCTATTACTATTCGATCCCGCGCCTCGATACCCGCGGCACCCTCTCACTGAACGGCCGGCTGTTTTCCGTATCAGGCCTGACTTGGATGGACCGGGAATGGAGTACCAGCGCACTGGCTCCCGACGAGGTCGGATGGGACTGGTTCGGATTGCAGCTGTCCGACGGCTCCGACTTGATGTTCTACCGCCTGAGACTCAAAAACGGGGCGACCTCGCCCTTCAGCCTGGGATCCATTGTGGGCCGACACGGACATGTGACACCGCTGAGCAAGGCAGAAGTCCGCATCCGGGTCCTCGGACACTGGCGCAGTCCGCACGGCGGCACCTATCCGGCGCGCTGGCGACTGTCCGTCCGGCGCGAACACCTGATCCTCGATGTCACACCCATGCTCGCGGACCAGGAACTCGATGTCGGCGTGCGATACTGGGAGGGTGCAGTCAACGTACAGGGTTACCGCAACGGACAGCCGATACGCGGGCGAGGTTATGTTGAGCTGACCGGCTACGCGTCATCGGAAACGCGGCACTAGGACACAACAGACCGGGTCGGTTCAGACCAGGCGTTTGGCCGTACGCCCACTGACACCGGTGGGCGCCGGACACCGGTTCTATCAACCCTGAATCGCCGCGGGCAGGCACTTCCGGTTCCTGACCCTAGCGAGCAATCTTGAGTCTGGCCGGGCACACGTCAGATCAATCCCGACACCCGGGCCGGCCGGTAGCGCCGCTTTCCGGTTTACGCTATCGTCCGCGACGGCCGTGCGACAAAATTCAATGACAAACGTTACGGGCTGGTTGAAGCAGACTGGTATCCGCGCTGCGAAACCCTTGCGGGTGGCGGTGGCTCTGGGAACGTGCAGCGGTCTGCTGCTCATTCTGCAGGCCTGGGTTCTGGCCGGAATCGTCAACACGGTGGTCTTTGGCCACCGGGGCATGACGGCCGTCTCGCCCATGCTGATGTCTTTGCTGGCCGTGTTTGCTGCCCGCTCCGCTATCGCGTGGGCATCGGAGCGCATGGCCTTCCATGCGGCCGCCAACATCAAGCTCGACGTCCGACGGCAACTGCTGGAACACCTTTTCGCCCTGGGTCCGGTACGGATGGTCGCAGAGCACGCCGGGGAACTCGCCACCACACTCACCGATGGCGTCGAGGCGCTGGAAGCCTATTACGCCCGCTTTCTGCCACAGATGGCGCTGGCCGCCCTGGTGCCGTTGTCCATTCTGGCAGTGGTCACGCCTCTCGACTGGGTATCAGGACTGGTGTTGGTCGCAACCGGACCCTTGATTCCCCTGGCGATGATCTTCATCGGGCGGAATGCCGAAGCCCTGAACCAGCGCCAATGGCGCCGGCTGGCGCGTCTCAGCGCGCACTTTCTGGATGTTCTTCAGGGTCTCACCACGTTGAAGCTGTTCAATGCCAGCCGCCGGGAAGCTGCGGTCGTGGCGAAACTCTCCGACGATTACCGGAAAAGCACGATGGCTGTGCTGCGCATCGCGTTCCTGTCATCTTTGGCGCTCGAGTTTCTCGCTACCGTAAGTATCGCCCTGATCGCGGTACTCATCGGCTTCCGGATGATGTGGAGAGACCTCGGGTTCAGGGCAGGCCTTCTGGTCCTGCTGCTTGCGCCAGAGTTCTATCTGCCCCTGCGTACGCTGGGCACACATTATCATGCGCGCATGAATGCGATCGGGGCCGGGGAGCGTATCGTGCAACTGCTCAAGACAGAGGCTCCACCGCAACCTCAGGCTGCGCTTGCGCTGCCGGCGTCGAACCGAATCGGCATCCAGCTGCAAAACGTACGCTATGCCTATGATTCCGGACACCTGGTCCTGGACGGGGTGTCGATCGAAATCGCGGCCGCCGAACACATCGCCCTGGTGGGCCCTTCGGGTGCAGGCAAAACGACAGTGGTCAACCTGCTCCTCGGTTTTGCGCAGCCGGATTCGGGACAGATACTGGTTAACGGGTACCCGCTAGATGCGGTCGATCGGCGGCAGTGGCTCAAGCACGTGACCTGGGTACCGCAGAATCCACGCATTTTTCACGGAACAGTGTACGACAACATTACCCTGGGTCGACCTGGATCCGATCGGGAGGCTGTGCGCGCCGCCGCCCACCTGGCCCTGGCCGATGAGTTCATCGAAAGCTTGCCGTTTGGGTACGACACAGTGGTAGGTGAGGGAGGACGGGGACTGTCTGGCGGGCAGGTCCGGCGCCTCGCGCTGGCCCGTGCGTTTTTCAAGGATGCACCGGTGGTGATTCTCGACGAACCGAGCGCCAGTCTCGATCTGGAGAGTGAAGCCAAACTGACAGCCGGGCTTGACCGCCTCACGCGCGGCCGCACCACCGTCGTCATCGCGCATCGGCTCAACACCGTCATGAACGCCGATCGCATCATCGTGCTCGATCACGGACAGGTCGTGGAATCCGGAACACACCGTGAACTGTTGGGTCAGACCGGCCTCTATCACAGGCTTGTCGGACAGTATGCGGGGGCCGGATGAGCACGTTCCGCCGGCTGATAGGCCTGTTCCTGCCCTACTGGCGCTGGATCGCTTTCGGCATACTGGTTTCGCTGGTGGTGGTCATCGCCAATATGGCACTACTCGGAACGGCCGGCTGGTTTCTTGCCGCCATGGCGGTGGCGGGTGCCGCCGGCGGAACCATGAACTACCTCTTGCCGGCGGCAGCTATCCGCGCCTTCGCGATCCTGCGCACCGGCGGACGCTATCTCGAACGGCTCGTGACCCACGAAGCGACGCTGCGCTGCCTGTCTGGCCTGAGAGTTTGGTTCTACGAGCGCATCGAGCCGCTGGCCCCTGCCGGTCTGGAGGCCTACCAGGGCGGTGATCTGTTAAGCCGCATCGGGGCCGATATCGATGCGCTCGACAACCTGTACCTTCGCACGCTGGTGCCCGTGACCGTGGCTGTCCTGTCGACATTGATGGCTTTCATCTTTCTGAGCCAATACAGCCTGCAGGTAGCAGTTGCCGATCTCGGATTTTTGGCGCTCGCCGGAGCTGCACTACCGCTAGTTGCCAGACGGCTTGGAAGCGGTCCGGGGGCACGCATGGTGGAAACGTCCTCGCAACTGCGGCTGGCCGTGGTTGATGCGATACAGGGCATGGGGGAGCTGACGGTATCCGGTGCCGATCGCGCCCAACAGAAAGAGGCCGAACGGCTCAGTCATCGCCTGCAGAAAGATCAGGACCGCATGAGCTCGATAACAGGTTCCGTATCGGCCCTTTCTGGCCTTATGGTCAATCTGGCGGTCTGGTCCGCCGCGCTGCTCGGCACGGTGCTTGTGCGCCATCAGCACATCGCGGCCGTCGATCTGCCAATGCTCGTCCTGGTGGTAATGGGGAGCTTTGAGAGCGTGGCGCAGCTGCCCCAGGCCTGCCAGTACCTCGGGCACACGCTCGCCGCCGCCCGGCGCATCTTTGCCGTGGTCGATGCCCCAGCATGCATCACTGACCCTGCGCAGGCATCTCCGCAGCCACGCGATACCAGACTGGAATTACGGGGAGTCGGTCTGCGCTACTCGCCTAGTGGGCCCTGGGTACTGACGGACATTGACCTTGCCCTGGCGCCGGGACGGCGTGTGGCAATCCTTGGTCCCTCGGGGGCCGGCAAGAGCAGCCTGATCAGCCTGCTGGCGCGATTCCGCGAATACGAACGTGGAGACATCCGTCTCGGAGGATACCCGCTACGGGCCTACCAAGCCGAAGATCTGCGTGCGATGATCAGCGTCGTTCCGCAGCATCCTCATCTGTTCAATACCACGGTACGCGCAAACCTGCTGCTCGCCGCACCCGATGCGGATCAGGGCAGAATCGAGGCGGCCGCCAGATCGGCGCGGATCCACGCAGATATCGATGCCCTGCCCGAGGGCTACGACAGCTACGTGGGTGAGGCGGGCCTGAAGTTCTCCCGGGGGCAGATCCGGAGACTGGCCATCGCACGCGCACTCCTGAGGGATGCCCCAATTCTCATTCTCGATGAACCCACGGAGGGCCTGGATAGCGCCACCGAACGCGAAGTCATGGACAGCCTGATGGCGGCCTCGGACAATCGGACGCTGCTGTTCATTACCCATCGTCTGGCCGGGCTGGAGCGCATGGACGAGATCGTGGTCATGGACCGAGGCCGGATAATCGAACGCGGCAGACACGCAGAACTGCTGAACGGAAATACCCGCTACCGCCAGATGCACGCAGTGCTGGTCTTTCCGCCCGAACCTGCGGCTGTCCACTGACCCGAATGGATCCCGGACAGCCACTCAATCGTCAGAAGACCCAGCCTCCTCCTGCGCGTCCAGCAGCGCCCCTCCCGCGGCGGAAATCAGCACGATCATCACGGTACCCAGCACCCAGGCAAAATACCATGCCCCCCTCTCACCGAGCAGGATCACCAGGAACACCGTTACCAGGGAGATGACGGCATAGAGCAGCACACGCAACACAATCATGCAAACCTCCTTCAGTACGCGTGGTCATCACCCTCGACCTGGGCCGGCGTGACCTTGCCGCGCATCACCCAGAATGCCCAGCTGGTATAGATCACCACAATGGGCACGAACACCACAGTCCATCCGAGCATCCACAGCAGGGTCGTCTGGCTCGACGAGGCATCCCATACCGTCAGGCTCTGCGATGGATTGCTGCTCGATGGCATCATGAAAGGAAACATCGCGGCGCCGACGGTACCGATAGTGCCGATCCATCCCAGGGCACCCAGCCACCACCCCAGATGTGACCAGCCGCGCTGTAGAGACCAGACGCCCGCCATGATACTGACATAAACCAGCGCCGGCACCAGCCACAACACCGGATGGGCGGAAAAGTTATGCAACCAGGCCCCCTGCACGACCTCGACCGTTTTATGCAGAGGCATGGCCGGCCCCGCGGGATCGTCGCCGGCGGTCAGTACATAGCCCGGAAGCCTGGCCACCCAGAAGCCGCCTGCGGTGAACAGGATCAGTCCCGCCGGGCCCGCCCACAGCCCCAGCTTCCGCGCACGTTCCCGAATCGCCCCGTCGCCGCGATTCATGACCATGGCCGACCCCTGGTACAACGCCAGTGCCAGCGACATCAGCCCGCAGAGTATTGCAAACGGATTGAACAGGGATATGAAACTTCCGGTATACCAGGATTCGAGGTCCCAGTTGAAATGAAACGGCACCCCGCGCAGCATGTTGCCGATGGCGGCGCCGAAGATCACCATCGGCAGCAGACCGCTTACGAACAGCCCCCAGTCCCAGACATTCCGCCATACCGGTGATGGCAGCTTGCTGCGATACTCAAAGCCCAGCGGACGTATGATCATACTCCACAACAACAACAGCATGACAACGTACAGCCCCGAAAAGGCGGTTGCATAAATCGTCGGCCAGGCTGCGAATACGGCCCCACCGCCGAGGATGAACCAGACCTGGTTGCCATCCCAGTGCGGGCCGATCATATTGAGCACGGCCCGGCGCTCCCCGTCAGTTCGACCGAAATAACGAAGTGCGGCACCGATCCCCATGTCCATGCCGACCATCACGGCCAGCCCGATCAAAAGCACCCCGAGAAGCAGCCACCAGATTACCTTCAGTATTGCGTAGAGCTCCATGGGCAACCTCCGTTCGCTTAGTGCGCCAGCATCGCCGTGGCGCCGTCGTCCGGCCCCTTGCGGATGAATTTGACCATCAGGTACATCTCTACCGCGATGAAGATCGAATATATAAGTACGAACCCCGCCAGCGAAAACACCATGTAGGCCACGCTCTGCGTCGAAGCCGACATCCACGTTGGAAACACGCCATATACCGTCCACGGCTGCCTGCCCATTTCAGCCACAAGCCAGCCCGCCTCACAGGCAATATACGGAACCGGAATGAACCATGGTGCGAGCTTCAACAGCCACCGGCGTTCGTGCACCTTGTTGTTCAGCGAACAGAATGCTCCGAGTCCCAGGAAAAACAGCATGGCAAACCCGGCAAGAACCATGATGCGGAACGACCAAAATATGACTGCCACGTCCGGAATCACGCTGCGGGCCGCCCGCTCATAGTCTGTCGGCGTGGCGGCCGCCAGGTCCGGCGCGAACCGTTCGAGCAACAACGCATACCCCATGTCCTTCTTATGTGCATCGAACTGGGCAAGCGCCGCCTGGTTGGACGGCTCGGCACTGAGCGTCTTCAGGGCAAGGACTGCCGGAATACCGTCTCTCATACGTACCATGGCATTCTGTTCGACTTCGTCTGCACCGGGTATGACGGTATTCATCGAGTGAGTTACGAGCGGCGTCAGGAGATCCGGGATCTTCAGCGCATACAGGTTCCGTTGCTGTTTCTGCGAAGGAAATGCGATCACATTGAATCCCACCGGTGGCGTCCGGGTATGCCACAGCGACTCCATGGCCACCAACTTGGCTGGCTGCGCATGTCCATCGATGAACCCCAGCGCATCACCAAGACTGATCACGCCGACACTGGCAAAGACACCGAACAGCACCGCCATGCGGAACGAGCGCTTGGCGAGCTCCATATGGCGGTTGCGCAGCATGTACCAGCCGCTGATGCCCGCCACGAACACCGCAGCGGTGACGTAGCCGGCGATACTGGTGTGAACGAACTTCGCCTGCGCGTCGTGATTAAAAATAAGATCGGTAAAGCTGCTCAGCTCCATGCGCATGGTAATCGGATCGAACGTCGCACCGTGCGGTGACTGCATGAATCCGTTGGCAATCAGGATCCAGAGTGCCGACAGATTCGAACCCAGCGCAACCATATATGTAACGAGAAGGTGCTTCCCTCGACTCATCCGGTCCCACCCGAAGAGCATCAGCCCGACAAACGTGGATTCCAGAAAGAACGCCATGAGGCCCTCGATGGCAAGCGGGGCGCCGAATACGTCGCCCACGAAGCGCGAATATTGAGCCCAGTTGGTGCCAAACTCGAACTCCATCGTCAGCCCGGTAGCCACACCGAGGGCAAAATTGATTGCAAACAGCTTGCCCCAGAATATTGCCATCTCTTTATATATCTTCCGGCCCGTAGTGACGTACACCGTCTCCATCGCCGCCAGCAGGAAGGTCAGCCCAAGAGTCAGGGGCACGAAAAGGAAGTGATAAAGAGCAGTGGCGGCAAACTGCCAGCGCGACAGATCGACAACGGTCTGCATATTATGCATGGCACGCCCTCCGAGACATGAACCGGCCCATGCCGCACGAATGCGCGGCCGCGAACACCGACGGGTCGTGCGTCCTACCGGCCCGCCGACAGCACGATGCGGGGATCAAATCCGCCCCGGGGTGGCCCTCCTTCGACACAGGCATCATGGCGCACTCCGCTGATGTGGTTCCTGAACCGCAGATGCCCGGCGCCTCCTGCTGCCAGCACCAAGGTCATGACCTGTCTCCACTCTTATCGTCGGTACCGCCGCCTTGTTTTGATTCTATGTCGTGCCCGAACGGCATATCTTTGACCTGAGTCAACGATCGCCGCCGCATACCGATCGGCTTAGCGACCGTCCGGAGTACGGGGCGCCGGCTCGTTCCAGCCTGGCGGCAAGTCGCGTACGTGAATATCGCGCTGCGGAAACGGCATCTCGATGCCATGTTTGCGGAATTCCGCATCAATGGTGAAATTCATGTCGCTGATCACCTGCATGCGCTGACCGATGTGGCTGATATGGCATTGCAGTTCAAAGTTCAGCGAACTGTCTCCGAAAGAAAGAAAGAATACCTTTGCTGTCCGGTCCGGGTCGTCGCGAATCACCTGCGGATGTTCCGTCCCTATCTTCAGAAGCAGTTCTTTAACGAGCCCGGTATCGCTGCCATAGGCCACCCCTACCGGAATATGTACCCGTCCGCCCGGATCGCGCAACATCCAGTTGGTAACCTGCCCCGAAATCAATTCCGAGTTTGGCACGATTACGTCGGCACGATCAAACGTCTGTATCTGCGTCGACCGGATGCGTATGTGCCGTACGAAACCTTCCGTACCACCCACCACAATCCAGTCTCCCGTCTTTATGGGGCGCTCAAACAACAGTATCAGGCCGGACACAAAGTTGTTGACAATGTTCTGCATACCGAAACCGATGCCGACCGACAGGGCGCCGGCGATGATCGCCAAATTGCTAAAGCCCAGTCCCGCCACGCTCAGCGCCACGACGACTGCAATTGATGTGCCGACGTAACCGCTTATGGTAACCATCGCCTCCAAGGCACCTGGCTCCAGATGCGGCTTTCCAAGCCAGCGCCTTCTCAGGCGTGCGCGTACCCATTCACTGCTGACAAACAGCAGCACGAAAGTAACCAGCGCAAGCAAAACGCGCACGGGAAAAATCCGCAGCGATCCCACCAAAAATCCGCCGACCACGTAGCTGCGCACTTCAGTCAGGGCCGAATTCGAAAGCCCCCAGGTCCGGACCAGAACCAGCAGCAGCGCTGCCCACAACAGGATCAGCGTAGTGACGCGCAGCCATACCAGTCCGGGTATCGGCTGTCCCGGCCCGAGGTCCAGCGATTGGCGCAGGCGCTGCCGCCAGGAACTGTGACCGGCATCCAGCTGGTCAAAAAATTCATTCACCAGGCAAATGGCGAGGACCATCAGTCCGGACACGAGCAGCGTGCCCGTTACGAAGCGCAGGACGGCAACGGAAAGGTTACGGTATCCAAGTATCTCAGCCAGAATCGCCCCGACCAGAACCAGCGCAAGCAACACCCGCAGCCCCCGCAGGCGCGACAGCCGCCCGATCTGCATTATCGGCCAGACGACCCACAGAATGTTTAGGGTCAGGCCAACAAAAAATATCCCGCGGGCCAACAGCAGCGCCGGCGTCGGCAGGCTCTGGACCACAAGAATACCAATACCCAGAAAACCGACGTAGCCAAACAGGGCGAGCACCCGAAAACGCCTCGCCAGCGTACGGGCGGTCCGAGAAGGGAGCGTAATGAATGGACGTGCCGGAGGCGTAGGCACAAGAAACAGGCGAATGGCCACCAGCGCCAAAAAATAGGCAGGCAGGCCGTAAGCCGCCAAGGCCAGGAAGGGTAAAGGTCTGTGATCGCCCAAAGCCAGCCCGAGAATGGCAGCCACCGTTGCGCTGACGAGCAGGTATGGCAGATACCGGGCTATCGATGCGGCCAGGGACATCGCGAAACCACCGGAAAACCCATCGGACCAGTGGCGGTCTGCGACCCAGCGAGCCAGCCTCCGGCGCAACAGGATACCGGCGGCGACGGCCACGACGCCAAGCACGCCCAGCATCCACAAGTCGTAAAACGCGAGCCGTGCGACACCACTGTGCCGGAGCAGAAAGGTTGCCGTCGACCGGGCCCAGACCTGAGGTTGCCCCCAGTTGTCCTGAAGCAGGCCCACAAACGTCGCCCCATGGGCGAAGAATCTAGCCGCCAGCAAGGCACGCTGTTTCTGGCCGATGCGGCGCAGCAGCCGGCCGGCGTGCTGGGTCAGCTGCTGACAGGCCGCAAGCCGGGCATCCTGGGTCAGACGCTCCTGGCGCAGGATCTCGCTCCCCCCGGTCGTTCCCACCGGAAACCCACGACCAAGCTGCCCGGCGCCTGCATTGCCCTGAACAGGACTGCCTGCAACCGGAATGAGATCGGCAAGGCAGCGGTCAGCGCGGGACTTTGCCGTGTTTGCCTGGGTCGCCCAGGCCTCAAGCTGACTGAGACTCGGGGTGACAGATGTGCGATCCAGCAGGCGCGCGATCCCGTCGAGCTGCCGGGCCGCGGCTGCGATGCCATTTCCGGATAAAGGCGCATCGGCACCGAGCGCCGGGCCGGCGCACAGCAGAACACTGACCCATGCCGCTGCCATAAGACATGCAATGGCATGGTACCAGCGCCGCATCACAGGCGCGTGCCCGACCCGTACGACGCTGTCACAATGTGCTCGTTCCATCAGGTCCGCTATCCCGGGCCGCACGGCCACAGCATGGTCCCGACGGCCCTGGCAACCGCGGCCAGGTTCAGGCTCATGCTCCCATGGGGCTGCCGGAGTTTAAGGGGTTTCACGCCGCTCCTCAATTGGCGGCCTCTTAACCCCTGTGCGACTATCCTGCACCATTAGCTCTGGGCCGCATGTGCCCGAAGCAAGCCAATCACCGTCTTGGCATCCTCAAATTCACCGGACAGCGCGCGCCTCACCGCTTCGGCAAGGGGCAACCAATGCACTTCAATGAGCTCGAGTTCATCCGGCCGCCTTGGCCGGTGATCCAGGTCGCGGGCCATAAACAGGTGGATGACTTCGTCAAACACTCCGGGCGAACTGAGAATTCTGCCGAGCGGCTTCCAGTCGCGAGCGCCGAGTCCGGCCTCCTCCGCAAGCTCACGCCGGGCGGCAAGCAGAGGTTCCTCACCGTGGTCCAGCTTTCCCGCCGGCAACTCCCAGATCCAGCGGGCAACGACATGACGGTACTGGCGCAACAGGCATACCCGCCCATCCCGGTCTAGCGCAACTGCAGCCGCACCTCCAGGATGACGCACGACCTCGAACTCTCCGGAACCACCGTCAGGAAGCTGCGCTAGCTCGCTACTGACCGTAATGATTTTTCCGGCGTAAACAACGGTACGACGGGTAACCATGGCGCTCTCCTTCCAAGCTCCTTCCAGTCATGGATCAAACCGCCGCATGCCCGCCTCGATCTGGCCTCCCGGACGGAACCGGGACAGGACTCCGCCCTACGCCGGATCGGTTCCGGCAGCAGCCTACACCCGCCAGCGCATCCGCATCGGGCGCAACCTGTCTCGCAACCGGAAAGCAGTCCGCGCTCCCGGTCGGGCACCCGACCTGCGGCTTGAATCGCGCCCCACGGCCACAACTCAATATACCGAGAGATCTGGTCTCGGAAAGACAGCGGTAATCGGCAACCCCTGAAAGACGAAACCGGCCCTGAGGCCGGCTACCTGTCTGTTCCCGACCGCCCGGGTATCACGCCCCGGTCCGGTTCTAGATATCACGCGCCAGAATGATGGCGTCCTCGCGCCCCTTGCGTGCCGGATAATAGCCACGGCGGACACCGATTTCATGGAACCCGAGCTTGCTGTAGACATGATACGCCACCGGATTCGATGCGCGCACCTCCAGCAATGCCGTCTTCGCGTGGCGTTCACGCGCAATTTCCAGCAGCTGCGAAGCAAGTTCGGTTCCGTAGCCGTGGCCTTGGTATTGCGGGTGAATGCAGATATTCAGGAGATGACATTCCCCCGCTCCCAGCGACATGATGCCGTGGCCCATGATCCCGCTGTTACCGCTTAGCACCTTGCTGACATAACCAAAGCGAATGCAGTCGCGGAATATGCCGAAGGTCCATGGAAATTCGTAGGCTGCCATCTCCACTTCCATGACCGCCGGCAGATCTTCCTCCCGCATGTTGCGCAGCTGCACATGGCGGTTGAAAACAACGGCATTCATGACGCCGCCTCGATGATACTGCGTGCGCGGCGCAGATCTTCCCAGACCTTGCGTTTGTCGGCAGGATTGCGCAGCAGGTACGCAGGATGATAAGTCACAATCAGCGGAATGCCGTGATAGTCCAGGCGCTGGCCCCGCAGCTTCCCGAGCGCGAGCTCCGTCTTGAGCAGACTGTGGGCAGCATGCCGCCCAAGAGCAATGATCAGTTGCGGCCGGATCAGCTCAATCTGACGCAACAGATACGGCTCACACTGCTCGACTTCATCGGGCTGGGGATCACGGTTATTTGGCGGCCGGCATTTAAGCACATTCGCGATGTAGACCTCGCCGCGCCCGAGCCCCGCAGCAAACAACATGGCATCAAGCAGCTGCCCGGCACGCCCGACGAAAGGTTCACCCTGCCGGTCTTCCTCCGCCCCCGGTGCTTCTCCGACGAACATCCACCGCGCCTGACGGCTCCCGGTCCCGAAAACAGTCCGGGTCCGTCCTTCGTGCAAGCGGCACCTGGCACAGCTGCGTACCGCCTGTTCCAGCGCCTCCCAGTCCATTAATTCCGTCGCGGCCGTGGCACCACATTCTGCTGCCTGCACTGCCATGGTCGAACGGTCCGGGACTGACGCATCGGCAAGCCCTGCAGGCAAAACCGCCTGACGATTGTTCTCCCCCACCATATTATCCGGGGCTTGCCGCGGTCGGGCGCGCAGCTCCCAGGCCTGGATGCCCATGGCCGCCAAATACTGCCTCCTGAAGTCCTCACGCAGCGCCATAGTTCAGTAGAATAGCCCTGGCTTCAGTCGAGTTCAAAACCGTTCGGCGTCCCGGCGCCGCAGGCCGACGGCGGGGTTGCCGGCCGCCCATCATCGACGCCACCGGCAACCACAGCTTCTCGCCGGAATGCCGCCGTGGCCAGCAACCCATCCGCCACCGCCATGATCCGCCACCGCCATGATCCGCCCAGCTCCGGTTCCGGCACACAGATCCGAGCTTATGGGCCGAGCCCGCAGCTCAGATCGGCGCCCCGGCCTGCGGGTGCGCACGCTCTCCAGACAGCACCAGCTTATTCAACGCATTAAGGTAGGCCTTGGCCGATGCGATGACAATATCCGTATCGGCGCCATGGCCATTGACGATCCGCCCGGCACGCTCAAGGCGCACGGTCACCTCTCCCTGCGAATCGGTTCCGCTCGTAATGTTGTTCACTGAGTACAGAAGCAGCTGCGCTTCGCTGGCAATCACCGATTCGATGGCCCGGAATGACGCATCGACCGGCCCCCCTCCATCAGCCACAGCGGACTTTTGCGCACCCCGCACATACAGGCTTACCGTGGCACGGGGTTTGACGCCGGTTTCCGAGCAGACCTTGAGACTGGCAAGCCGGAACTGTTCGTCAATGTTCTCCAGCCCCTCCTCGGTGACCAGCGCCTGGATATCCTCGTCGAAAATTTCGTGTTTCTTGTCTGCCAGATCCTTAAAGCGTTCGAACGCCGAATTGAATTCGTCATCCGATCGGAACCCGATCCCAAGCTCCTTCAGGCGCGTCCGGAAGGCGTTGCGCCCGGAATGCTTGCCCAGCACCATGCGATTCGCCACCCAGCCGACATCTTCCGCTCGCATGATTTCATACGTCTCGCGTTTCTTTATCACTCCGTCCTGGTGAATGCCGGACTCATGGGCAAAGGCATTGGCTCCCACGATCGCCTTGTTCGGCTGTACGGGGAATCCGGTGATGTTCGAGACGAGGCGGCTCGCCGGAACAATCTGGGTTGTGTCGATGCGCGTATCGCAGGTGAACAAATCGCGGCGGGTACGCACTGCCATGACAACTTCCTCCAGTGCGGCATTGCCGGCGCGTTCTCCCAGACCATTGATTGTGCATTCGACCTGACGCGCGCCGTTAAGAACCGCAGAGAGTGAATTGGCGACGGCCAAACCGAGGTCATTGTGACAATGCACCGAGAATACTGTCTTGTCGGAATTGGGCACCCGCTCCCGCAGGGTCCTGATCAACTCGCCGAACTGGTTTGGCAAGGTATAGCCTACGGTGTCCGGAATATTAACCGTACGGGCGCCAGCAGCGATTGCGGCCTCCACCACGCGACACAGAAAATCGATGTCGGAGCGTCCGGCATCTTCCGGCGAGAACTCGACATCATCCGTGAACTGACGCGCCCGCTTGACCGCATCGACCGCATTTTTCAGGACCTGTTCCGGGTCCATGCGCAACTTCTCCTGCATGTGAATCGGCGAGGTTGCAATAAAGGTATGGATCCGCCCGGATCGTGCCGGCTTTATGGCTTCGGCGGCACGGTCAATGTCTCTGGGGATAGCGCGCGCCAGCGCGCACACGGTGCTGTCCTTGATCTCCCGCGCCACCGCCACCACCGCCTCAAAGTCACCGGGACTGGCCATGGGGAACCCCGCCTCGATAACATCGACCCGCAGACGTTCCAGATTCCGGGCAATGCGCACCTTTTCATCGCGCGTCATGGACGCGCCGGGGCTCTGCTCCCCGTCGCGGAGGGTGGTGTCGAACACAATCAACTGGTCTTTCATTCTGATGATCTCCTCGCAGGTGTCCCTTCCGGATCCTGCCGGCATTCATTCGCTCGGGGTACTTTACAAAGATTTGCGTGTTTTAGTCCTCGCCAGGAACGCGTGGGGGTATTATGCGCTTGCGCGCAGCAGTCGCAGGGAGAGCGGGCAGGAAAGGAGGGACGCGCGATATGCGCGGCGGAGGGAGATGAAACCGGAAATCTCTGGCCCGAAGGCACAACTATCCATGGGAATAACTATAACCCAGGCGGGCCGATTTTCAAACCCTCGGACCGCGCAGCTCGCGACGACTCAGGCGACGGTAAAAACGGAATGCCGCCAGCAGCGGACCTGACACGGAATAAAACAGGAATATGATGAACAGCACCTGCGGAGGGTCGAGTGAAATCAACACGAATACGAGCACGATGGCCAGGATGGCGACAAACGACACACGTCCCTTGAGATCAAGATATTTGAAGCTGAAGTAGCGAATATTGCTGACCATGGCGCCGGCCGCGAAAACGGTGAAGCCCAGGGCTACGAATCTCCAGTCCTGTCCGGGAGCACCATAGCTGTGGAGCGTCCATACCAGGCCGGCCACCAGCGCGGCAGCCGAGGGGCTCGGCAGACCCTGGAAATTATGACTGTCGGAGTGACCGAGCTGCGTATTGAACCGCGCAAGCCGCAGAGCCGCAGCCGCGGCATACAGAAAGGCGGCCAGCCAGCCAAGCTTCCCCAGACCGGACAGCGCCCACTCATAGATCACCAGCGCGGGCGCAAGGCCAAATGACACCATGTCCGAAAGGCTGTCATACTCGGCACCGAAATCGCTCTCGGTGTGGGTCCAGCGCGCAACCCGCCCGTCCAGCCCGTCCATGATCATGGCAATGAAGATCGCGACCGGCGCGTGCCCGAACCGGCCGTTCATCGCTTGCACGATGGCGTAGAAACCGGCAAACAGGCTGGCGGTGGTGAACAGGTTGGGCAGAATATAAATGCCCTTGCGCTCGTGCTTCTCGCTCACCCCGTCGCCCTGTGTCTGATCAAGCTTCATGTCGGAAAATCTAGCACATTATACGGTGTCTGGTACCCGAACCTGCCCGGTCACGATGGAAGGAACCCCAGGATATCCTTCCCTCCTGCCACGCGGTCGCCAAGAGCCACCCGAATCTCGGCCGTAACAGGAAGAAAGATGTCGACGCGCGAACCGAAACGGATGAAACCGTACCGCTGGCCGCGCCCCACCCGGTCGCCTTCTCCCACGTAGCACAAAATCCGGCGCGCAATGAGCCCCGCAACCTGCACGACCACCACTTCAGCGCCTTCATCGGTATGGATCCACAATGCATTGCGCTCGTTCTCTTGCGATGCCTTGTCGATAGCAGCGTTGAAGAAGCGGCCCGGATAATACCAGCGATGTTTGACAGTACCGGATACGGGAATGCGATTGGCGTGGACATTGAACACATTCATGAAAATGCTCACGCGCCGGGCGTTGCGCCCAAGATACGGGTCACGGACGTCGTCAACGGCAATGACCCGGCCGTCCGCCGGACAGATCACCGCACGCGGCGCCTCCGGAATGCGTCGCGGCGGATCACGGAAAAACTGGACCACAAAGAGGGCGAACAGCCACAACGGCAACGACCATAGCCAGCCGGCAAACCAGCCGGCGGCTATTGCTGCAAGCACGGCTAGCGCGACATGCCCCCAGCCCTCCCGGGCCAGAATATACTGGCGCGAACCGTCAGCCACGGGAAAAGCCGGTGGCGCCCGGACGATGATGGGAGCCGTTCAATTCTTGGTTTTGTCGACGATCTTGTTGGCTTTGATCCAGGGCATCATGTCGCGCAGGCGCCCGCCGACCTCTTCTATGGGGTGCTTGGCGGCCTGGGCCCGCATTTCGGGGAACCGCTTTCCGCCGGTCTCGTTCTCCGCCATCCATTCCTTGGCAAACTGGCCCGACTGGATCTCTTTCAGGATTTTCTTCATTTCCGCCTTCGTCTGCTCGGTCACGATGCGGGGACCGCGGGTGTAGTCGCCATACTCGGCCGTATTGGAAATCGAATACCGCATGTTCGCTATGCCGCCTTCGTACATGAGATCAACGATCAGCTTGAGCTCATGCAGACATTCGAAATACGCCATTTCCGGAGGATAACCGGCTTCCACCAGAGTTTCGTAGCCCGCCTGAACGAGGTGGGATGCACCTCCGCACAGCACGGCCTGTTCGCCGAACAGATCAGTCTCGGTCTCGTCCTTGAACGTGGTCTCGATAATGCCCGCGCGGCCGCCACCGATCGCCGAAGCATAGGACAGGGCGGTATCGCGCGCCTTGCCCGAGGCATTCTGCTTGATCGCGATCAGGCAGGGCACGCCACCGCCCTGCATAAAGGTCGAACGTACGAGATGTCCGGGCCCTTTGGGCGCGATCATGATGACATCCAGGTCAGCCCTGGGCTGTATAAACCCGAAATGTATCGAAAAACCGTGGGCAACCGCCAGGGTCGCGCCCTTCCTGAGGTTCGGCTCAATGCTCTCGGCATACAACTTCTTGTGCTGCTCATCCGGAGCCAGAATCATGACGAGGTCCGCGCCTTTGACCGCATCCGCTATGTCCTTGACCGCCAGACCCGCCTTTTGCGCTTTCGCTATCGAATTGGATCCCGCGCGCAGGGCAACGGTCACATCAACGCCGCTCTCCTTGAGATTAAGGGCGTGCGCGTGTCCTTGGGAACCGTACCCCACGATTGCAACCTTCTTCCCGCGGATAACGGAAAGATCAGCATCTTTGTCGTAATAGACCTTCATGATGAAACCTCTATGCTAGGAAATTGTAATCCCGGAACCTGGTGCCGGACCGGCCGCTCCCGATTGCCGGCCGCCGCTGCAGATCCGAAAATGGGTACGCCCCTACAAATGCAGGCCCTTGTCGCCCCGGGCAATGGCTGAGGGGCCGGACCGGACCACCTCTATGATGCTGGACTTGCCCAGGGCCTGGAGAAAAGCATCGAGCTTGTCGCCGTTGCCGGTTAGCTCAATCGTATACGCCGTATCGGTCACATCAATGATGCGGCCTCGGAATATGTCGGCAAGCCGCTTGATCTCCTCGCGCGCGCCATTGCTCGCTTCGACCTTAATCAGCAGCATTTCACGCTCGATATGCGCCCCTTCTGTCAGATCCACAAGCTTGACCACGTCCACCAGCTTGTTCAGCTGCTTTGTGATCTGCTCAATGATCTCGTCCGATCCGCGGGTAACCAGCGTCATGCGCGACAGCGTCGGATCCTCAGTAACCGCTACGGTGAGAGACTCGATGTTGTACCCGCGCGCCGAGAACAGTCCGGCAACACGCGACAGCGCTCCAGACTCGTTCTCCAGCAGGATCGATATGATGTGTCGCATCACGCCAGTTCTCGCTCGGAGGTGGCGCCACGATGGCAGGGAGAGAGTTGCATCTCGTGCTGCCCTTTTCCAGCGGCAATCATCGGATAGACGTTTTCAGTCTGGTCGGTGATGAAATCCATGAAGACCAGGCGATCCTTCAGTTTCAGCGCCTCCTTCAGGGCGCCTTCGACATCGGCAGGCTTGTCGATCTGCATTCCCACGTGGCCGTAGCTTTCCGCCAGCTTGATGAAATCCGGCAGCGCATCCATGTACGAATGCGAGTAGCGCCGGTCATAGAAGAACTCCTGCCACTGCCGCACCATACCCATGTAACGGTTATTCAGGTTTACGATCTTGATCGGAAGGCTGTACTGCTTGCAGGTAGACAGCTCCTGGATGCACATCTGGATGCTGGCCTCTCCGGTCACACAGACAACAGTCTCCCCTGGATGCGCAAACTGCGCCCCGATCGCCGCCGGCAGTCCGAACCCCATGGTCCCCAGGCCACCAGAGTTGATCCAGCGCCGCGGCTTGTCGAATTTATAAAACTGGGCGGTCCACATCTGATGCTGCCCGACATCGGAGGTAATGAATGCCCCCCCCGCTGTCAGCTCATGGAGTTTCTCGATCACCGCCTGAGGCTTGATCACCTTGTCGCTGTGCTCATACTTCAGGCAGCCGAGGCTGCGCCACTCGTCGATCTGTTTCCACCAGGCCTGAAGCGCCGCCTTGTCGACGCGCGTCTTGCTGTCCTTGACGAGCTTGATCATTTCCTTGAGCACGGCGGCCACCGAACCCACGATCGGAATCTCCACCGGCACATTTTTTGAGATGGAGGCGGGATCGATGTCCACGTGGACAGTGCGTGCATGCGGACAGAACTTGGCCAGATCACCGGTGACGCGGTCGTCAAAACGCGCGCCGATGGCGACCAGCACGTCGCACTCGTGCATCGCCATGTTGGCTTCGTAGGTGCCATGCATGCCGAGCATGCCGACGAACAGCGGGTCCGTGGCCGGAAATCCACCGAGGCCCATGAGCGTATTGGTGCAGGGATAGCCGAGCAGGCGTACCAGCTCGGTAAGCGGCTTCGATCCCTCACCAAGGATCACCCCTCCTCCGGTATAGACCATTGGACGCTTCGCCTGGACGATGAGATCCACCGCCTTGCGGATCTGACCCGAATGACCCTTGGTCACCGGCGCATAAGACCGCAGCGCAATCTCCTTGGGGTAGTGGTACTCCGTCTTGCACGCGGTAACATCCTTGGGAATATCCACCAGCACCGGGCCGGGACGACCGGTGGTGGCAATGTAGAACGCTTTCTTGATGGTGGCCGCCAGGTCCTTAACGTCTTTGACCAGGAAATTGTGCTTGACGCAGGGTCGCGTAATCCCGACAGCATCCACTTCCTGGAACGCGTCATTGCCGATTAGGCTGGTAGCAACCTGGCCGCTGAACACTACAATAGGGATGGAATCCATGTACGCCGTAGCGATGCCGGTGACCGTATTCGTGACTCCAGGTCCCGAAGTCACCAGCGCCACGCCCGGCTTGCCGCTCGAGCGCGCATAACCATCGGCCGCATGGGCAGCACCCTGCTCGTGGCGGGTCAGGATATGCTTTACCGCATCCTGCTTGTACAACGCGTCGTAGATGTGGAGAGAGGCCCCTCCCGGATAACCGAACACATACTCAACGCCCTCGTCCCGCAGGCAGCGGACAAAGATCTCTGCACCCGTCAATTCCACGGCACGCCCTCGGATGGGTCACGATGCCGGAGGAATGGGCATCAACCCGGATATTTGAAACCAGGATATAAGAAGTTACTTATAAGTGCCCTCAGGGTCAAGACTGCCCGGGCCGGTCGCCCCCGAAATCCCGCCTGACTGCCAGCAGGCCTGCAGGGGGCGCCCGCAAGACTACCCTGCCGACCTCAGCCGCGACGCCATGTCGTACCACCACCTGAGTCCTCCAGGATGACGCCCCGGCCCTTCAACTCGTCGCGGATGCGGTCGGCCTCTGCCCAGTCCTTTGCCTTCCGGGCAGCCAGTCTGCGGCTGATCAGATCCTCGATTTCCGTGGTGGATGGTCCCGCACCCGGACCGCCCTGAAGGAAGACTTCAGGATCACTCTGGAGTAAACCCAGGATTGCGGCCAGCCGCCGCAGCTCGGCCGCCAGCAATGCCGCGGCAGCAGACTCAGACGCTTGCAGCCGGTTGATTTCTCTGGCTACTTCGAACAGCACAGCCAGGGCTACCGGCGTATTGAAATCATCGTCCATGGCGGCAAAAAACTGGGCGGTGTAGTCGGAGGCAGGCCGCGAGCCGTCTTTATCCGGCACCGCTGACGCCGGAATACCTTTAAGCGACAGATACATCCGGGTCAGGGCTGCCTTGGCATTTTCCAGGGATTCATTACTGTAGTTGAGCGGGCTGTGGTAGTGGCTGGCCAGAATGAAATACCGCACCACTTCTGGATCATAGCTCTTCATGATCTCCCGCAACGTGAAGAAATTGCCCAGAGACTTGGACATTTTCTCGTTGTCGACGCGCACGAATCCGTTGTGCACCCACACATTGACAAATCTCTCCCCGGTCGCCGCCTCGCTCTGGGCAATTTCGTTTTCGTGGTGCGGAAACTGAAGATCCAGACCGCCCCCGTGGATGTCGAAGTGATGCCCGAGACAGGCGGTCGACATGGCCGAACATTCGATGTGCCAGCCGGGGCGCCCCAGCCCCCACGGCGAATCCCAGCTCGGTTCGCCCGGCTTGGCAGCCTTCCAGAGCACGAAATCCAGCGGGTCGTCCTTGACCTCCCCCGCCTCCACACGCGCCCCCACACGGAGATCCTCGACGGATTTCCCTGACAGCTGTCCATACGTGGTGAAACGGCGAACGCGATAGTAGACATCCGCATTTTCCGCAACATAGGCATATCCGCGGTCGAGCAGGGTCTGAACCATCGAAATGATTTCCGGCATGTAGACCGTCGCCCGCGGCTCAGCATCGGGGGCGCCGACGCCGAGCGCGTTCGCATCCTCGTGCATAGCGCGTATGAACCGCTCCGTCAGGGACTCGATCGGTTCATTGTTTTCACCGGCACGACGAATGATCTTGTCATCGATATCAGTGATGTTACGAACGTAGATGACGCGATAACCGCATGTTCGCAGGTAGCGAACGATAGCGTCGAACACAACCAGAACCCGCCCGTGACCGAGGTGGCAGAAATCGTAGACGGTCATCCCGCAGACGTACATGCGCACTTCGCCCGGCACAATCGGCTGGAACGGCTCTTTTTTTCTGGTAAGGCTGTTGTAAACCTGCAGCATGCTCTCGAATCCTGGGCACAACCCCAACTACCGGAATCCGGCAAGGGGATCAGGCAATGAATCGTTCTCGGGGGTTACTTCGCGCCGGCCAGCCGTACCGCTTCTTCCAGGCGGGCATGAACGCGGTCGGGGCCGAGCAGATCCCAGATCCGGTCGAGCGCTGGCCCGTTCGGCCATATCCTCGGCCATTTGGAATCATACACTGCCCCGCTCAGTGCGGCACGCAGAGGCATGAACAGCGAACGGCCGCGCGCCTGGGTAGCGTGCTCGAGCGCGGTCCTGAATGCCATAAAGTCGCGCGCGGTCCTCAGGCAATCGAGCGCGGAGCCGAAAAACCGCTCTCCGGCCTTCCCGATCACCTGTTGCGCCTCGTCATCATAGTGATCACCGGCAAACAGGTTTGCTCCCCAGTAATAGGCCTCGAGCGGGGTCGTCACATTCTCCCGCACTGCCTCAACAAATCGCCCGGACAGGTCCGATGGCACCATGTCCGCTATCTGCCCATGCCGCTGGTCCGTATCCGCAGTCATCCATACCCACAATTCGTCTGCCGTAGCATGTCGCACCGCCTCTTTCTGCCAGTGCAGCATCTGGGTTTCATCGTAGCGAGCCGGGGCACGATGCATGCGATCCGTGCCGAATCCCCGCGCTAGGTCGTACAGCGACAGAAAATCGTTGCTCCCGTAGCTATGGCCCAGACGCGCAAGGTAGTTGCAGATGGCGAGCGGAAGAAATCCGCCTTCGCGCAACTCCTGTACGCTGCGGCTGCCCCTGCGCTTGGACAGTGGAGACCCGTCCGAACCGACCACCATGGCAATATGGGCATACTCCGGCGCCGGGAGACCCAAAGCCTGCAGGATCAGTATCTGGCGGGGGGTGTTGGCCAGATGATCTTCGCCACGCACCACCAGCGTGATCTCCATCACCGCATCGTCGACGGCGTTGCTGAAAAAAAATGCGGGGGTCCCGTCGGAGCGGCGAATGACAAAATCCCCGATATCCTCGGCCCGAAAGTGCTGGTGACCGCGCACCCGATCCTCGAACCCGGCCTCGGACTGTGGGCTCACATGAAAACGCAACGTGGCGGGCATTCCCGCCGTCAGGCGCTGCTGCACCTGCTTCTCCGTCAAACGCCGGCAACGGCCGGAGTAACGGGGCGGACGCCCCGCGGCAAGCTGTGTGCGGCGCTCGATTTCGAGTTCCTCCTCGGTGCAAAAACACCGATAAGCCAGTCCGCGCTCCTGCAGCAGCGAGAAATATCGGGCGTAGATCGACCCGCGCTGTGACTGGTAATAGGGGCCATTCGCACCCTCCTTCCCCGGGCCTTCGTCCCAGACCAGTCCGAGCCAACGGAGGTCTTCCTGGAGCGCAAACCCGTACCGCTCATGGCCCCGGGCCGCATCCGTATCCTCGATCCGCAGCAGAAATTCCCCGCCCTGACTGCGCGCGAGCAGAAAATTGAAGAGCGCGGTGCGGGCATTGCCGAGGTGAAGGAACCCCGTTGGGCTGGGCGCGAACCGGGTCTTGAAGGATGTGCCGTTCATTCTGGAAATAATGGTAACCAAGCACCGCCTAGATTAAAATACGCGTTCGCTAAGGCTGGTAGGCCTGCCCAGAAGGGACGGGTCACTGGCAGTCCGGCCAAATCCTTCGAAAATACGAGTGGTAACCAAAAAAATGAAACGGGTACGCATGTTGACCAGCTATGGCACCATCATTCTCGATCTCGACGAGCAGAAGGCGCCCAAGACTGTGGAGAATTTCCTGTCCTATGTCCGCGAGGGTTTTTTCGACGGAACCCTGTTTCACCGCGTGATAGACAATTTCATGGTCCAGGGGGGAGGATTCGCTGCCGGCATGGTTCAGAAGGCCACCCACGAGCCGATAGAGAACGAAGCCATGAACGGTCTTCGCAATGAACGCGGCACGGTGGCGATGGCGCGCACGAGCGAACCGCACTCGGCCACCAGCCAGTTCTTCATCAATGTCGTCGATAATGATTTTCTCAACTACACAGCACCTGCCCCCACAGGCTGGGGCTATTGCGTATTCGGAAAGGTCACCGACGGCATGACTGTTGTGGACA
The DNA here is from genome assembly GCA_021785515.1 of Pseudomonadota bacterium. Taxonomy (GTDB): domain Bacteria; phylum Pseudomonadota; class Gammaproteobacteria; order Acidiferrobacterales; family UBA6901; genus JAJYCY01. Next base: position 267,568 of record JAJYEX010000001.1, read on the forward strand.
GAATCAGGGGCGTCCCCACCGGCAGCCGCGGTGGTCACAAAAATGTTCCGCTTACGGAAGTGATCATAGAAAGCGCGGCCGAAATCGACTAACAGCCCGGCGCACCCGGACTCCGGCCCATGGCCACTTTGTTCATTTCCGATCTGCACCTGAGCGTCGAAAGACCGACGATTGTCGAGCTGTTTCTGCGGTTTCTGCGAGAGCGGTGTGTCCGTGCCGATGCGCTCTATATCCTCGGCGATCTGTTTGAGTACTGGATCGGCGACGATGCCGCCGAAGCAAGCGGTTACCTGCCTGTCATGGAAGGCCTGCGAAAACTGACCGGAACCGGAACACCGGTATACCTTATGCACGGCAACCGCGATTTCCTCCTGGATGGAACCTTCGAGCAGGCTACCGGCGTACGCCTGCTGCCCGACCCGTCGATCATCGATCTCTATGGCCAACCGGTACTGTTGATGCATGGCGATACGCTATGCACGGATGACGTCGAATACCAGACATTCCGCGCTACCGTGCGTAACCCGACATGGATTGGGAGGTTTGTCTCCAAGGGCCTGAAGGAACGCCGGACCATCGTCGAGAGTCTGCGCGAAACCAGCAAGGCCGCAACAGCCGCCAAGAAACCGGAAATCATGGACGCCAACCAGGAAGCGATCGAGGCGGCGATGACCGCATATCGCATTCGCCGGCTGATTCACGGTCATACCCACCGGCCGGCGCAGCATGAATTTCAGCTGGGTGGGGAGACAGCGTACCGTACCGTACTGGGAGACTGGTACGACCAGGGCAGCGTGCTGATCTGCACGCCGCGGTCCTGTGCACTCGAACAGCTAGGCTGAGCGGCGTGCCCGCGGGCCGGACGGCAGCAGCCGCCCGGGGGCGCCACCTGCGCTTCAGGGGCCACCGCCGGACGACTGCGCAATGCTGTAACGCCGGTAATGGGGCGGAAGCGTAAAGAGACCGGGTGCAACCGGAACCGCCCGATGGTAAGACAGGAGTTCGCGGGTCGCGCCCGAATTGTCGGTCTGCCTAACGGGGAATCCGTAGCGGAGATAGCGGGCCGGCCGGAATATGTAACGGGATAGGTCGCAGACCGAGCGCACCGAGGGCGGCGTCCTTGCTTCGGTGACCGCCTGCTCGCCGACGAGCACCTGCTGGTATTCACGCAGAGCGGCGACCGCGTCGGGCAACAGTCCGGCAGCCGCGTACACGTCGAAGCATCGCTTGCCATCAGTGAGGAAGGTGTAGTGAACAACCTTCTTCCCGGCAATTTCCGGATAGCTGCCCTTATCCCTCACGACGCGCTGCCGAAACCCGGCAGGACGCGGAAAGTGGATCTTCTGCGGCCTGATTACGAGAATCGTATGGTCCGAGCGGCTGACGCTGTACACCGTGCGTGTCGCCCGGTTCAGGAGAATGAACCCGCCCCGGTCGGATCCGTTGTCCAGCCGCAGATACTGCGGGGTGACCAGCATGCGCGCCTCGTACGGTCGGCTGCCTTCATCCTGCTGCGAGAAGACCAACACCGTTGCTTTCCCGGAAACAGCCGCCTGTGCCGCGGCAGGACCCGCCACCCCCACGAGCAGCGCAAAAGTGTGCCGGATGAAACGCCAGCCTACCGTCATACTTCAGTTCCTCAGACCCCAGGGGTCGTTTTAAGGGCCAGCACGAGATCTGCTACGTTGGTCCCTGTCGGACCGGTGTACAGCAGATCTGCGCTGGCTTCCAGAAAGCTGCCGGCATCGGCGTTTTCGAGCGCCACGTGCGGATCGAGCCCGGCAACCCGCCCCCGTCCAACCGTGCCTCCATCCACCATCGCCCCGGCATCCTGTCCCGGACCGTCACTGCCATCAGTGCCGGCCGCGAGCAACGCCACGCCGCTCTCGCCATCCAAGCGCACTGCCGCTGCAAGCGCCAGGCTCTGGTTGCGCCCCCCGCGGCCCGGATGCTTGGGCAACCGTACCCAGGTCTCTCCGCCCCAGACGTGCAGCGTCTCCACGGGCGCGTCGAGAAGCATGCCCGCAACCCGGTATCCACTCTCGACCGCATTGCCGGCAAGGCCGGAGACATAAGGCACTGACCGGTACCCAAACCCCCTTGCCGCCTCCGCCGCCGCACGCACGGCGTCCCCGGATGTTGCGATAACGTGGGTTCTGACGCGCTCGAAGGCCGACAGTTCCGGCTGTCCGGCATCCCCAGCACCCTGAATCGCCGCGCACAGCGCGGCTGGCATGTGAGCTGGAAGCGGTGGCCGCGGGGTCCGACAGTACACCAGCGGGCCGGAGGCTATCGTCGCAACGTCGTCGCCCGGAACATCGGAAATCGCTAGACCGGTTACCTGCCGCGGCGCCAGAAGGCCGGCAAGACCGCCACCCTTGATCCGGGACAGGCGTCTGCGTACAGCATTCATTTCCCCGATTTCGAGTCCGGTCGCAAGCAGCCATTCGTTGGCAACCCGAAGTTCATCGAGCCCGATGCCCCGTACCGGACACTCGACCAGCGTCGACGCTCCGCCCGAAAGCAGAACCAGCACGTGAGCGTCGGCTGGCAGAAGCCGGATATACTCGAGCAGGTCAACGCCGGCATCGATGCTGATCTGATCCGGCAACGGATGGCCGGCCTCGAGCACCGGCCACGGCAGCGCTTCGGCGTGACCATGCTTCGTCACAACCCACGCATTACCGATCTGCGCGCCCAAGGTATCCACCGCGCCCCGTACCATGGAACAGGCGGCCTTGCCTATCGCGATGATGTGAACCCTGCCGGACAGGGGATGCGCGCGCAGAAATGCGTTCACCCGGCTAGCACCATCGACCGCTGCCAGTGCGACCCGAAACATGTCCAGCAACTGACCGCGCACATTACGCATCGGCGGCATGCCGCAACCTCCAGTCGGGTATTCTAGAGACGAAACCAACGCACCAGGGCGTCCTTGCCTGGTCGACCATCTCCCCGTGAGCCCAAACGGCCCGCCCGACCACGAATTGCCGGCAAGAATCCCGACAACATGCCCACCGGTCCCGTTCCATTCATTGACCGAAGCCCCGCGCGGCAGCGTGTCGTCGCAAGTCCGGTCAGCGTCCTCCCAGACCCAGGGCAAGATCCTGCTTGAGATCCTCTACATCTTCGAGACCGACGGAAATGCGTACCAGCCCGTCCCTTATTCCCGCCTCTGCACGCTCCTCGGCCGTCAGTCGCCCGTGGGTCGTGGTGGCTGGATGCGTGACCGTCGACTTCGCATCGCCGAGATTTGCGGTGATAGAAATGACGCGCAGGGCATCGATTAGTTTCCAGGCAGCTTCCCTGCCACCCTTGAGTTCGAAGGAAATCAGACCGCCAAAGTCCGACTGCTGGCGCTGCGCCAGTGCGTGCTGTGCGTGTGATGGAAGCCCGGGAAAAAATACGCGCTCGACTTTGGGCTGTTCCGCGAGCCAGCGCGCCAACTCTGCTGCCCGCGTGCTGTGCGCCTTCATGCGCAGACCCAAGGTTTCGAGACCCTTGAGGAATACCCACGCGTTGAAGGGGCTCATGCTCGGACCGGCCGTACGGATGAATCCGAAAACATCCTTGCCGACGTGCTCCGCATCCCCGACTACCGCGCCGCCGAGGCACCGGCCCTGTCCGTCTATGTATTTCGTGGCCGAATGAACCACGATATCGGCGCCGAGCAGCAATGGCTGCTGCAACGCCGGGGTACAAATACAGTTATCGACCACCAGCAGACAGTCGTGTTCGTGCGCCAGCCGCGCCAGGACTTCGATATCCGCAAGTTCCAGCAGGGGATTGGAAGGTGTCTCCAGAAAGAACATCCGGGTATTTCCCCGGATCGCCCGCTTCCACTGGTCGACGTCGGCAAGCGGCACAAAGCTCGTGTCGACACCGAACCGACCAAGATAGTTTCTCAGCAACACCACGCTCGTCCCGAAGATGCTGCGCGAAGCTACTATGTGGTCACCGGCTTTCAGCAGCGCCATGCAGGTCGACAGAATGGCGGCCATGCCGGAGGCGGTCGCAACGCACGCCTCACCCCCCTCCAGAGCGGCCAGTCGCTGCTCAAAAATGCGTACGGTAGGATTGGTGAAACGTGAGTAGATGTTACCGGGGCTCTCTCCGGAAAACCGGGCGGCCGCCTCTGCTGCACTCGCAAATACGAAACTTGATGTTGGAAAAATCGGCTCAGACTGCTCCGCCTCGCCGGTGTGCGTCTGACCGAAACGCACGGCAAGCGTATCGAACCGCCACTGCTCGCGATCACTCTGGGACATGCCGCACCCCTTATTCCGAGTCTGCTGGGATTGGCGGAGGCATCAGAGAGCGGGGCACAATGTAATCGGCCTGCATGAAACTGGAGCAAGCTGATCGCTTTAGCGGTATTTTTACCGCGCCCGCAAGCTGATGCTCAAATCGGCGCCAACACCGGAACACCTTAACCCAGGGCACAGGCTCCGTCAACCGCGCGCCGCAGCAGCACCCGCACATCGACGGACCCCATCCGGCATCCCGCCGGCACAGTCAAAGATCAGCGGTAGGTATGCAGTTCCGGTGACGCAAGCACGGTTGGCGTGTCGGAAATGCGCCGAGCATCGCAACGCATGCGCTCGAGACGGTCTAGGTAGTCCTGGCTGACATCGCCGGTAACATACTCTCCGCTGAAACAGGAAGTATCGAACTGCTCGATCTTGGGGTTGCCCTCGCGTGCCGCTGCCACCAAATCCGCGAGGTCTTGGAAAATCAACCGGTCAGCGCCGATGACCTCGGCAATTTCGGCATCGTCCCGTCCGTTTGCCACGAGCTCATGCACCGACGGCATGTCGATTCCGTAAACATTGGGGTAACGCACCGGTGGCGCGGCCGAGGCGAAATACACCTTGTTGGCCCCCGCTTCACGGGCCATCTGTATGATCTGCTTGGACGTGGTGCCACGCACAATTGAATCATCCACAAGCAGCACGTTCTTGCCGCGAAACTCCAGATCGATCGCGTTCAACTTCTGCCGCACCGACTTCCGGCGCTGCGCCTGTCCGGGCATGATGAACGTACGTCCGATATACCGGTTTTTGATGAATCCCTCCCGGTACTTCAGGTCCATCGCGTAGGCCATCTGCAGCGCTGCCGTGCGGCTCGTGTCCGGAATCGGAATCACCACGTCAATGTCGTGATCCGGCCACTCACGCAAGATCTTGCGTGCCAGCTTCTCGCCCATGCGCAGACGCGTGCGGTATACCGAGATCCCGTCCATGATCGAATCGGGGCGCGCCATGTACACATGCTCGAAGATGCACGGGACGCTACGCGGGTTCTCGGCGCATTGACGAGCGTGCACAACGCCGTCGAGGTCAACGAAAAGCGCCTCCCCCGGTTCTATGTCCCGCACCAGGTCGTAACCCAGCACGTCGAGCGCGACGCTTTCGGATGCGATCAGGTGTTCCGGTCCGTGATCCGTCTCGCGTTTCCCGTAAACCAGGGGCCGGATGCCGAACGGATCGCGGAATGCAAGAATGCCGAAACCAACAATCAGCATCGTAACCGCATAGGATCCGCGGCAACGGCGATGAACGGCCGAAACTGCCCGGAAAATGTGCTCGGGCGTGAGCTGCAGCTTGGCCTGTACCTCGAGTTCATGCGCAAAAACGTTAAGCAGAATCTCCGAGTCGGAGCTGGTGTTGATGTGCCGCAGATCCTCGCGGAACAGTTCATCCTTGAGCTGCGCGGCATTCGTGAGATTACCGTTGTGGGCCAACGCCAAGCCGAACGGTGAGTTCACATAGAATGGCTGCGCCTCGGCTGCAGAGTCGCGACCGGCGGTGGGATAGCGCACGTGCCCGAGCCCAAGATTGCCCTTGAGGTCGCGCATGTGATGGGCCTGGAAAACATCCCGCACCAGGCCCGTATCCTTGCGCAGATGAACACGGCCATCATCGCTGGTCAGGATCCCTGCGGCGTCCTGGCCGCGATGCTGCAGGACCATCAGGCCATCGTATATAGACTGGTTTACCTCGCCCTTGGCCAGGACGCCGATGATACCGCACATAGGGAAAATCCTCCGACGTGTTAGCGGGCTGAACCGCTGCAGCGGATAAGCGGCACAGGCAGCATCTCACCAATCCTGCCTGGCAGGCCGGCACCCGCCCTGCGGACAGTCGGTACGGGCGACGCGAGGCAGGCGCATATTCTGAAGTTTCGGGCGCCAAAAGTCCATGCGCTCCCGACCCCGCACGGATCAGCTGTAGCGGACCTGGCTGGCCAGTTTCGCAGGAAGCATATGACGAACCCCTAGCGCCGCGGACACAAAATAAGGCGCCAACAGAGACTGCCGCCACCACAGTGTCTGGGGGAACGCGGTCAGTCCGGCCAAAAGAACCATGACAACCACCATCACCAGCCCTCGGAATGCGCCAAGTACACCGCCGAGGACACGCCCCACTGGTCCCGGGGTGGATGCGAAAAACAGCAGGCGCAGCACCAACGCAACGATAGTCACCACGACAAAAACCACCGCAAACAGCACGATGAACGCCGCAATGTGACGCAGAATCGTGTTGCCTGGCCAGGCAAGCCAGCCGGCAATATCCGCGGAGTATAACGACGCGACAACGATCGAGATCGCCCAGGCAATGAGCGAACTGAACTCGCGCACACCGCCGCGCAGCACTCCGATCCCGGCAAAAAGCAGAACCATGATCACAATGAGAATATCCAGGCTGCTCATAAAAACGAGGTCACGCCATGCTTCCGATCAGGGGTAGGTCAGGACCACACCCTTGATGCCCGTGTCACGGGCAATATGGGCTTCCAGTATGCGCGCCTCGCCACGGCTTCGGACCGGACCAACGCGCACGCGCGCGACACGCCGATATCCGACCCGCAATTCGTCAAGCTCGGCTCTGAATCCCTTGCGCTCGAGTCGCGCGCGCACACGCAGGGCATTGACCCGCTCAGAAAACGCGCCGACCTGCACGATCCAGCCACGCGTGACCCGGCGTACCAGCACCGGGCGCCGGTGTACTGCCGCCGTCGCCGAAACATGCTTGGTCACGGGCGCCTGGGCCGCTACCGGCTGAGCAGGCGCCGGCGCCTGGGCCGGAGCAGGAGTCGGAGCCGATTCCTGAGCCGGCGCCGAAGCGGCAGAATTGGGCGACACGGCAGCGGACGAAGATTCGGGTACTGCGGGGCCGGGCGTCATTGGCAATGCCGGTGGCGCCGCAGGCACGGTCACCGAACCGGACAGCGCACCGGCAGCCGCCGCTGGCGCAGCCTGTGACTTGGACTCCCGGTTTTTTAGAACAAGAGGGATCAGTAATACAGCCAGCGCGACAAGAACAACTGCGCCTATGATCCGGTGTTGTGGATTGAATTTATGGCCTGGGTCTTCTGGCTCGGTCAAGGCGCCTCCCATCGGAAACCATTTGTACCATGCAGCGAGGGAACCGCGCGTAGTATAGCACTCACCGTATGGAACGATCCAAAAACCACTATCCGGTCCGCCGGGCCGGCATCATGCAGAGCCTGCGCATAGGCGGCGACCGGATCCGGAAACAGGCCGGCGGCAGTGGCAACACCCGCGGCGGCCAGGGCCATCTGCATCTGCTCGGCGCTGGCGCCACGCGGCGTCGAGAGCGTCGTCAGATACCAGGCGTCGACAATACCTTTAAGTTCCGCAAGCACCTCGGAAATCGCCTTGTCCTTGAGCAGGCCCGCCACGGCGAGGGTCCGTCCGGATATTTTCTGTTCACTCAGGGTGGACGCCAGTGCGTGCGCTGCCTGCGGGTTGTGGGCAACATCAAGGACCCGCAGTGGCGTCCCGGGCAAGGTCTGGAACCGGCCGGGCAGAATCGCCTGCTGCAGACCTGCGCGTACCTGCGCCTGGCTGACTGTAAAGCGGGGGGCCAGCAATTCCAGCGCCATCAACGCTCCCGAGGCATTACATAGCTGATAGGCACCACGCATCGCTGGAAATGGCAAGGCCGCACGCATGTGTCCCGGTCCGCACCGCAGGCAACGCCACGTCCACGAGGCAGCATCGCGGTCAAACGTGAAGTCCCGCCCGATCGCCCACAGATCCGCACCAATGGATGCAGCCTGTCCGGCGATCGTGGCCGGCGGCTCCGGATCGCCGCAGACAGCAGGCCGCCCCCGCCTGAAAATCCCCGCCTTCTCGCGCCCTATTGATTCGCGATCCGGCCCAAGCCAATCAGTATGGTCTATTCCGATCGAGCTGATCACCGCGACATCGGCGTCCCAAAGGTTCACCGCATCGAGCCGCCCGCCCAGACCTACCTCAAGAACGGCAATGTCGACCTGCCGTGCGCGCAGCAGTTCGACAGCCGCGAGCGTGCCGAATTCGAAATAGGTAAGGCTGGTATGTCCTCGTTGCCGCTCCACTCGCTCGAAGGCAACACACAGTTCGGCGTCATCCGCCGGCACACCACCCACGCGAACACGCTCGTTGTAGCGCAGAAGATGCGGCGACGTATAGGCACCGACACGGTACCCCGCTTCGTGCAGAATCGCCTCCAGCATTGCGACCGTCGAACCTTTGCCGTTCGTTCCAGCAACGGTCACAACCGGGAAATGCAGGTGTTCGAGTCCCATGCGGGCGCTCACTTCTTGCGCCCGATCCAGACCGAGGTCAATCTCGCGCGGGTGAAGCGTCTCGATCCGCGTCAACCAGCCGGGGAGGGAATCCGGGATCCGGAAATGCTCAGTCACGCCGCAGGAAACTGGATTTGCGACCTGGCGTCCATGAACAGCGACAGAATCACCAGCAGTTTGTCGCGCATCTCGCGCCGGTCTACGATCATGTCGATCGCGCCGTGATCGAGCAGGAACTCGGAACGCTGGAATCCCGCCGGCAGCGTCTCACGAACAGTCTGTTCGATCACTCTTGGCCCGGCGAAACCGATAAGCGCCTTGGGCTCGGCAACAATGACGTCCCCGAGCATCGCAAAGCTGGCAGAAACACCACCCATGGTCGGGTCAGTCAACACCGACACGAAGGGCAGGGCCCGCGCCGCCATCCGCGTAAGCGCCGCACTGGTCTTGGCCATCTGCATCAGCGACAGCAGCGCTTCCTGCATGCGCGCACCGCCGCTTGCTGCAAAACACACCAGCGGCAGATCATGTTCGACACAGGTGTCAATTGCCTTTACAAACCGCTCGCCAACCACCGACCCCATGGAGCCACCCATAAAGCCGAATTCAAATGCCGCAGCCACCAGCGGCGAGCCAAGCAGCCTGCCATGGATCACAACCAGCGCATCCTGTTCTCCAGTGGCTTTCTGGGCCTCGTCCAGCCGGTCACGGTAGCGCTTGCTGTCCTTGAACTTGAGCACGTCCACAGGATGGAGATTTGCTCCAATCTCGGTGCGCGGTTCCTTGTCCAGAAACAGATCCAGCCGCCTGCGGGCACCGATGCGCATGTGATGATCGCATTTCGGGCAGACATCCATGTTGCTTTCGATCTCGGCACTGTACAGCACGGCATTGCAACCAGGACACTTGCGCCAGAGCCCTTCCGGCACCGCCTTCCTGCCCGCGCCGCTGCTCTTGATCTTGGGCGGCAACAGCTTGTCGAACCAGCTCACGCGCGCACCTCGGACGCCGCCGCGTCCATGGCCGAGCGCAACTGGCCGACAAACGCTGCCGCTTCGGCGATCACGCGATCGGGCTGCGCCGCGAGCGCGCCGATACGGCTAACCAGCGCGCTGCCGACGATCACGGCATCGGCAATCCCCGCCACCCTGACGGCCGCTTCGGCGCTGCTGATTCCGAAGCCCACGCCGACCGGGAGGGTCGTCTGGGCCCGGATCGCCCGCAACTTCTGCGCCACTTCAGACAGATCCAAATTTGCGGCGCCGGTTACGCCACGCAATGAAACGTAATACACAAATCCGCCCGCCAGGCGCACGATCCGCCTGATGCGTTCGCTGTCACTGGTCGGCGCGATCAGAAACACCGGGTCAATTTCTTGTGATTTGAGCACAGCGGCAAGCTCTGCCCCTTCCTCCGGAGGCAGATCGACCGTCAGCACTCCATCCACACCCGCTCCACGCGCCTGCGCCGCAAACCGATCGTACCCCATGGCCTCAACCGGGTTTAAATAACCCATGAGCACCACTGGCGTATCCGGGTCCTGTGTCCGGAACTCGCGCGCCATCACCAGCACGTCGGCGAGACTGACATGGTGCATCAAGGCACGCTCGCTCGCCTTCTGGATTACCGGGCCGTCGGCCATGGGATCCGAGAAAGGGACACCGAGTTCGATGACATCGGCGCCGGCAGCCGCTAGCGCCCGCATGAGCGATACCGTTATCTGCGGTTGCGGATCGCCCGCCGTGATAAAAGGAATCAGCGCAGTCCGGCCGCGGGCCTTTATGGACCGAAATCGCTCTGCCAGGCGGCTCACAGCGAAATGCCCTCACGTGCGGCGATGGTATGCACATCCTTGTCGCCTCGCCCGGAGAGGTTCACGACCAAACAGGCATCCCGGCCCAACTCACGGGCAAGCTGTCCGGCATGGGCAATAGCGTGACTCGACTCGAGTGCCGGCATGATGCCTTCGACCCGGGTGAGCAGGTGGAAAGCCTTCAAGGCATCATCGTCCGTTACCGCCACGTACCGGGCCCGGCCCGAGTCCTTGAGCCAGGCGTGCTCCGGACCAACACCCGGATAGTCCAGGCCCGCGGAAATCGAGTGTGTCTCGATGATCTGGCCATCATCGGTTTCCATCAGGTAGGTACGATTGCCATGCAGGACTCCCGGACGGCCTGCGGACAGCGGGGCCGCGTGCCGGCCGGTAGCGAGCCCGCTGCCGGCTGCCTCGACACCGACAAGCGCTACTGCGGGTTCGTCGAGGAACGGGTAAAACAGACCCATGGCGTTCGAGCCACCGCCCACACAAGCGACCAGCGCATCCGGAAAGCGTCCTTCGAACTCCATGATCTGGTAACGCACCTCCCTTCCGATCACGGCCTGGAAGTCCCGAACCATGGCCGGATACGGATGGGGCCCGGCCACCGTACCGATGATGTAGAACGTATCTTCTATATTAGTGACCCAGTCCCGCATGGCCTCATTCAGCGCATCCTTGAGTGTGCGAGATCCAGAAGTCACCGGTACGACCTTCGCCCCGAGCAGCTTCATGCGGTACACATTGATGGCCTGGCGCTGGATGTCTTCGGAGCCCATGTAAATCACGCATTCCAGACCAAAACGTGCCGCGACCGTCGCGGTGGCCACACCGTGCTGGCCGGCACCGGTCTCGGCGATGACACGCGTCTTTCCCATGCGCTTCGCCAGCAAGGCCTGGCCCACGGCGTTATTGATCTTGTGAGCGCCGGTATGATTTAGGTCCTCTCTCTTCAGATATATCCGTGCGCCGCCAAACCGATCCGTAAGCTTCCGCGCCGGATAAAGTGGCGACGGCCGACCGACAAATAGCCGCAACTCCTCGCTGAACTCATCCTGGAATGCCCCGTCCACGCGCGCGCGTTCATAGGCCTGCTGCAGTTCGAGCAGGGGGCGCATCAGCGTCTCCGCAACAAACCTGCCGCCGTATCTGCCAAAATGCCCGCCTTCGTCGGGCAGCGCGTAACCCATATTTCTCAATGTGCTCCACCTGAAGCGTTCATGACACTGCGCAGGAATGCCCCGATTTTGTCCGCATCCTTGACTCCCCGACTGCGCTCCACCCCGCTGCTCACATCCACTGCGTAGGGCCGGACTTCCCGGATGGCCTCGCCGACATTTTCCGGGGTCAGGCCTCCGGCCAGAACGAGACGCCTTCCCATTCCCTGCGGCAGCCATCGCCAGTCGAAACGGCGCCCGCTGCCACCGGCGACTTCCGGGCTGTAGGCATCAAACACGAATCCGGCTGCATCCTCGTAGCGATGCACTAGCTGCTCCGGTTCGCTGCCGTCCCGCATGCTAATGGCCTTGAGATAGGGTCGCCCATACCGACGGCACTGTTCCGGGTCCTCGTGGCCGTGAAATTGTAGCAAGCTCAGGGGCACAGTCGTGAGAATCCGGCTTATGCAGTCCTCAGGCGCATCCACAAACAGCCCGACAACGGCCAGAAATGGAGGCAGGGCGAGGGCGATCTCCCGCGCCTTCCGTGGTTCGATAAATCGCGGGCTACGTTCATCAAAAACAAAGCCGATCGCATCCGCGCCGGCGTCAGCTGCCGCCAGGGCGTCTTCAAGACGGGTAATCCCGCAGACCTTTACGCGTGTACGCATGCTTTCCACGAATCGACCGGCGAGCTTACCAGAGCCCGGAGACCGGCGAAAGTCTGGGGATCCCGTAACGGTCCGGGTAATCCACGGCCGTCAGATACAGGCCATCGGCCTGGGCGGTAATCCCGCCGAGCGTGCGGTCACGTGCGTCCAGGACTGCACGCGCCCAGCTCTCCGGCCGCTCTCCGGCTCCGATAGCCATCAGCACACCCGCGATATTTCGCACCATGTGGTGAAGAAATCCATTCGCCGCCGCCGTCATGACCACCAGGTCTCCACGACGCTCGACGTCAAGACGCCGCAGCTCCCGCACCGGGCTGCGCGCTTGGCACTGCACGGCGCGGTACGACGAGAAATCGTGGGTGCCAAGAAGCTGACGCGCAGCGGTCTGCATGCGCGCCACGTCGAGCGGCCGGTATTCATGAGTGACTCGTCCAGCAAGATAGCTCGGCCGCACCGACCGATTCAGGATCACGTAGCGGTATTCGCGCCCCGTGGCCGAGAAACGGGCGTGAAAATCGTCGGCAACCGCCCCGACCCACAGCAGCGCGATTTCGCGGCGCAAATTGCTGTTGGTCCCGCGCAGCCACGCGTACTCGCTGCGGATTGCATCGGAATCGAAGTGAATCACCTGGGCGCAGGCATGCACACCCGCATCCGTGCGTCCGGCAACGGTAATACGGACCGGCTGATTGGCAACCTGCCCCAGCGCCTCCTCCACACAATCCTGGACGGTACGCACACCCTCCTGCCGCTGCCAGCCGCTGAAGCCGGAACCGTCGTATTCAATGACTGCCGCCATGCGCATGCCGGCATATTCTACAGGTATTACCGGGTATTGATTCGGGCGCCGCGGACAATCGGGCCGCACCCCCGGGTGGCAGCAAACCGCGGGCCCGCTGGCGGGCCAGACGCCGGCCGCGGATCCGCTTCCGGGACCCAGGATCAGGCTGGCCGGACTTCGATCTCGGTAACGTCCTGGTGCCCGCGGGGAAGGCGGTGGCCACGCAGCGCGCGTTCACCCACATACTGATCGATATCCTTACCGGGGCGCAGCACCAACTCACCTTTGGCCGAACGCAATACCAGCGCATCACCCTCCCGAAAAACGGCGATGCCGGCCAGATACTCCTCACGCTTGACGACCCGGGCCCCCGGAATATTGAGCAGTTTTTCACCCTTGCCCTTTTCCATCTGTGGCAGTTCGGCAACCATGAAAACCAGAATGTTTCCCGTGTTGGTCACGGCGGCCAGCCAGTCGTTCCCGGGGTCGTTGACACGCTGCGGCGGCAAGGCTCTCGACCCCTTTGGTACCTTGAGCACCGCCTTGCCCGCGCGTCGGTCGGTAACCAGGTCACCGAGCTTGCAGACGAAACCATACCCGGCATCGGACGTAATCAGGTAAGCATCGTCCGGCGCCCCCATCAAGACCCCTGCCCACGTCGCCCCGGGTGGAGGATTCAGGTTCGATGCCAGAGGTTCTCCGTGGCCTCGAGCAGAGGGCAGCTTGTGCGCCGGCAGGGTATATGAGCGTCCGGTCGAATCCAGGAAAACGACCATCTGGTTGGATTTCCCGCGCGCGGACTGAAGAAACCGATCCCCGGTCTTGTAGTCGAGCGCCCGAGCATCGACCTCGTGCCCCTTCCCGGCCCGCACCCACCCCTTTTCGGACAGCACCACGGTAATCGCTTCGGTCGGCAGCAGTTGCGTAACGTCGAGTGCCTTGGCCTCGCTTCGCTCGACCAGCGGCGACCGGCGCGAATCACCGAATTCCTCGGCATCGGCGATGATTTCATCGCGCACGGTGTTCCGCAGCTTCTTGCCGGACTTCAGGATCGATTCGATTTCGGTTTTCTCCTTGTCGAGCACCTTCTGCTCGTCCCGGATCTTCATCTCTTCCAGCCTGGCGAGATGCCGCAGCCGTGTTTCGAGGATCGCATCCGTCTGGATATCCGACAGCCGGAACCGTTTCATCAGCACCGGCTTGGGTTCGTCTTCGGTGCGGATGATGCGGATCACCTCGTCCAGGTTAAGGTAGGCGGCCAGCAGGCCGTCCAGAACATGGAGACGGGCCACGACCTTGTCGAGCCGGTGCTGCAGGCGGCGACGTACCGTTTCGATGCGGAAGGTCAGCCACTCCGCGAGCAGGTCCTTGAGACCGAACACGCGCGGGCGGCCGTCGAGACCGATCATGTTGAAATTCACGCGGTACGAGCGCTCCAGATCAGTCGTCGCAAACAGATGATCCATGAGCTCCGCCGGGTCAACCCGCCCGCTGCGCGGAACAATCACGAGCCGCGTGGGGTTCTCATGATCGGACTCGTCGCGCAGGCTCTCGACCATGGGCAGCTTCTTCTGCTGCATCTGCTGATCGATCTGCTCCAGAACCTTGGCCGGCGACACCTGGTACGGCAGGGCGTTGACGATGATGTCTCCGTTTTCCCGCTGCCACTTCGCGCGGGCCCTGACCGAACCCGTGCCGCTGTTGTACATCGCGCGGATCTCGCTCTTTGGCGTAACAATCTCGGCGTCGGTCGGATAGTCCGGCGCCCGGATATGCTTCATCAGCTCGCCCGTTGTGGAATCTGGATTTTCCAGCAACCGGACGCAGGCGGCCGCCACCTCCCGCACATTGTGCGGCGGTATATCCGTGGCCATCCCTACCGCGATGCCGGTCGTGCCGTTCAAAAGCACGTTCGGCAGGCGCGCTGGCATGACTTTCGGCTCCTCCAGCGTACCGTCGAAGTTGGGCTGCCAGTCGACCGTACCCTGTTCCAGTTCCGACAGAAGAGTCTGGGCAAACGGCGTCAGACGCGACTCCGTATAGCGCATGGCTGCGAACGACTTTGGATCGTCTGGCGACCCCCAGTTCCCTTGGCCATCGACCAGCGGGTAGCGGTAACTGAACGACTGCGCCATCAGCACCATCGCCTCATAGCAGGCGGTATCACCGTGGGGGTGGTACTTGCCAAGCACGTCTCCGACGGTACGGGCCGATTTCTTGTACTTGGCGGCGGCGGACAGTCCGAGCTCCGACATCGCATACACGATCCGGCGCTGGACCGGTTTAAGTCCGTCGGCAATATTCGGCAGCGCCCGGTCCAGCACAACATACATCGAGTAGTCGAGGTACGCCTTTTCGGTAAAAGCGGCCAGAGGCAGGCGCTCTACCGTGACAGCCCGCGGCCGCGCCTCGATGGCGGAGGTCCGGACGCGCCTGTGCGCCCTCTTTTTTTCCGAAGGGGGGTTGCCTGACGACTTTCTGGTCATTTTTCTCCTAACCCTGTCCGGGCAATTTTAGGATAAAACGGACGCACACACGCCCGCCCGCCGCGGATCGCACCGTATCCGTCAGGCACGGCAGAAGGCTGGCGGATATCGGATGACACGTTCTGTTCAGCCCACATCCGCCCTGTTTCCGTTCTTTTCCAGCCATTCCTTGCGGTCGGCAGCTCTCTTCTTGGCAAGCATCATGTCCATGACCCGGTTCGTTTCATCTCCGGTCCGCACTTCAAGCTGCACCAGGCGACGCGTGTTGGGATCCATAACGGTCTCACGCAACTGCGGAGGATTCATCTCACCCAGTCCCTTGAATCGCGTAATGACCGGTCGCGCCCGTGGATGCTCCTTCTCGATACGCTCAAGGATCTGACGGCGCTCCTCCGCATCAAGCGCGTAATACACCGACTGACCGAGATCGATTCGGAACAGCGGCGGCATGGCGACATGAACGTGGCCGGCAGCGACAAGCGGCTTGAAGTGCCGCACAAACAGCGCGCACAGCAGCGTTGCGATGTGGGCCCCGTCACTGTCGGCGTCAGCCAGGATGCATACCTTGCCATAGCGCAGACCGCTCAGGTCGCTCGATCCGGGATCGACACCGAGGGCCACCGCTATGTCGTGCACTTCCTGCGAGGCGAGCACTTGAGCCGAATCAACTTCCCAGGTGTTCAGGATCTTGCCGCGCAGCGGCATAATCGCCTGGAAGTTGCGGTCGCGCGCCTGCTTTGCCGACCCTCCGGCAGAGTCACCTTCGACCAGAAACAGCTCGGTCATGGCCAGGTCCGTTGAAAGGCAGTCGGCAAGCTTCCCAGGCAGGCATGGGCCGTTGCCGATCTTCTTGCGCTCGACCTTCTTGGCTACGCGTTGCCGCTCCTGCGCCGACTCCACTGCGAGATTGGCGATGCGCTCGGCATCCGCGACATGCTGCATGAGCCACTGAGCGAAGGCGTCCTTGACCACAGACCCGGTGAGGCCTGCGGCTTCGCGCGATGTCAGGCGCTCCTTGGTCTGGCCCGAGAACTGCGGGTCTCGCAGTTTGCAGGACAGCACGTAGCCGGATTTTCCCCAAACGTCTTCAGGCGTGAGCTTCACACCGCGCGGCAGCAGATTGCGGAATTCGCAGAACTCGCGTAACGCGTCCGTCAGTCCCTGCCGGAAACCATTTACATGAGTTCCATCCTGCGGGGTTGGAATCAGGTTCACATAGCTGTCCATGACGGGATGGTCATTTTCCGGGGCCCAAACGATCGCCCAGTCCAGTTCGGCATCGTCGTTCCGGAAGTGACCGACAAACGGCATTTCCGGAATCAGTTCCTGCCCGGACAGCTCGCCAAGCAAATAATCCTTAAGCCCGTCCTCGTAACACCATTCTTCGTCGTTTTTTGAATCTGATTCGTCCGAAAACGTAATCTTCAGGCCTGGGCACAGTACTGCCTTGGCACGCAATACATGCTTCAGTCTGGGCACATGAAACCGCGGGCTGTCAAAGTACTGCTCGTTCGGCCAGAAATGCACGGCGGTGCCAGTTGCGCGCGCCCCGACCGACCCGACTACCTTCAGCTCCGAGGTCTTCCGGCCATCAGCAAATGTCATCCGGTACACCTTGCCGGCACGCTGCACTTCGACCTCAAGCTTCTTGGACAGAGCATTGACTACCGATACACCAACACCGTGCAGACCGCCCGAAAAGCTGTAATTCTTGTTCGAGAACTTTCCGCCGGCATGGAGACGCGTAAGGATCACCTCCACCCCCGAAACCCCCTCGCCCTTGTGCCGGTCAACCGGCATCCCCCGGCCATCGTCTGTAACGGAAAGGGACTCGTCCGCATGCAGGACTACCTTTATGTGTTTGGCATATCCCGCAATCGCCTCATCCACAGAGTTATCGACGACCTCTTGGGCGAGATGATTGGGGCGCTGCGTGTCGGTGTACATGCCTGGACGTTTACGTACGGGATCAAGGCCTGTGAGCACCTCGATTGCGGACGCGTCGTAATTCTGAGCCATGACCTTAAAAGGGAGCTGTGGAAAAAAGGGAGCTGTGTAAGTGCGACGGAACCATCGCGGCACAGTGACGACCAGAAGCGCGCCGATGCACGCGCAGCAGGCCAAACCAATGCCGTGCGCATGCTTCGGGGTACATCAAAAACAGTCTGTCTCCTGCCATTGGCGGCAGATTATAGCGCGCCGCTCGTCCCGTGCGAAAGGCGTCAGCCGATGATATCGCCGGCAAGCGCCGCGCGCACTTCCTCCGGAAGTGTCTCGACCGAATGCGAATAGGCCGGATGGTCGACACCGATGGAGATCGCAGCACCCGATTTCACGGCGCGCGTCATGGCCGGCTCGAGTTCGAACCGCAGAAAGTGGACAGATGAGGTCTTGTCGGGGCTCGCCCGGTCCAGGTCTTCGTCCGCGATGGCCCAGACACGTCCGAATCCCGCCACGCACACCCACACCCTGGTCTCTATGCCGACCAGGCGTGTCAGCGCCGAACGGCGTTCCGTCTCCTGCTCATACTCGACCATCAGCGTGGCTTTCCAGTTGTGGCCATCTGGAATGAGGGGGTTGTAGGCTGCAATCTCGTCCTCGATGCCCTGCGCATCGAAAATGCGCTCGGCCCTCAGCATCTCCTGCACCTGATACCGCATCGTCAGCGCATCCTCAAAGTAGAGCGTAACGTGTGGTCCGATCGCAACCCGGCGGTGCAGCTTGTGTGCCATGACCGCCGCGCGAAATTCCGAACGCGCCTGATCGTATTGCTCCAGCGACATCAGATTCTCGCGGGTAAGTTTTCTTGTGGCCTGACTGCCGGTTTGGCTCATGGTTCGCACTCAGGTTTTATTCTTGCCTTCCAGGGCCACAATCGGCTTGTCCGTAAAGAGATAATCGCGCAGTTCCTTGTCAAAGGCGGGATCGTGGCGGCGGATCCATTCCAGGATCATCGCCGCATGCTCCTTCTCTTCGTCGCGATTATGCGCAAGGATCGCACGCAGTTCCTTGTCCTTGCAGGCATCCACCCGCTGGTTGTACCAGTCGGCCGCCTCCAGTTCCTCCATGAGCGAGACGATCGCGCGATGCATGTCGCGCGTGTCCTCCCGCAATTCGGTCTCGTGATACCCCTCGTTCGCCATTCTGCCTCCTCATCCAGCCACGATGGGCTATTAAATGCCCGGCCGATACCGGCCGCTTTTCAGATGCCGTATGCTTCCCGCAGCAGGGTCAGCGGATGCTCCGGAGCCTTTCCGGTGCGCAGACCGTTTTCAATCTGATGACCCGCCATCGGGCAATCGCTGCTGTAATGATCCGCTTCGGACTGCCGCACGCGATCAACCACCGGCCCTGCGATCTTCATCGAGCTCTCGTGAAACTCGCTTTTCACAGCATAGGTCCCGTTATGTCCGGAACAGCGCTCGATTGCGTCCACCTGTGTCTGCGGTATCAGCTGCAGGAGCTCGCGCGTCTTCATGCCGATGTTCTGAACTCGCAAATGACAGGCGACGTGGTAGGAAATCTTGCCTAGCGGCTTCTTGAAATCGGTGCGGAGCTTACCGTACTTATGACGCAGCATTAGATATTCGAAGGGGTCGAATATCGCCGCTCGCACCTTCGCGACCTCCGGGTCATCGGGAAACATCAGCGGCAACTCCTGCTTAAACATCAGCACGCAGGACGGTACCGGCGCAACGATGTCCCAGCCATCATCCACCAGCCGCGCCAATAGCGGAACGTTGATTTCCTTGGCACGCTCAACGGCGTCGAGATCCCCGAGTTCGAGCTTCGGCATGCCGCAGCAGCGCCCCTTCTCGGCCACCCTCATCAGAATACCGTTGTGACGGAAGACCGCCACGAGATCATCATTGAGCTGCGGCTCATTATAGTTGCCATAGCAGGTAGCAAACAGCGCGACACGCCCGCGGGTTGGCCCTGTGACCTCGGTCTGTGCGGGCGCGTCGTCGTCACCGCGCCACTGCCTTAGGAAAGTATCGTGGTGATATTCGGGCACAGAGGCGTCCGGATGCACATGCAGGGTCTTGTCGAGCACTTTGCGAAACAAACCGGTACGGTTCGCGGCATTAACGACCTGCACGACAATGGGTATTCCTGCCAGGCGCCCGACGGCATCAGTGTTCGTCAGGACCCGATCCCGCAATTTTGCCCTGCCTTGGCGAAACCGGACAGCCTTGGCGCGCAACATCAGGTGCGGAAAGTCCAGATTCCACGGATGAGGCGGCACGTAGGGGCACTTGGTCATGTAGCACATGTCGCACAGATAGCAGTGGTCGGCAACCTGCCAGAACACGGACTTTGCCACGCCATCGAGCTCCATCGTCTCAGACGCGTCGATGGCATCGAACAGGGTCGGGAATGCCTGACACAGGCTGAAGCAGCGACGGCATCCGTGACAGATGTCAAAGACGCGCTCCATCTCCTTGATCAGCGCATCTTCCTCGTAAAACCCGGAGTTCTTCCAGTCGAGCGGATGGCGCACCGGCGCCTCTAGATTGCCTTCCCGATCCCCACCTGACATCCCAACCATTATTTAGGTCACCTTGTCCATCATCGAAGTGGCTGCAGAGGCGGCGGGTATCCCTGGCGGGATACCCGGGCCAACACAGTCCCCGGGCACCCGCCCCGGGACTGCAGTGCTGACAGGGTTACTTACCGAGGCCGTCCAGAGCCTTCTGGAAACGGTTGGCATGGGAGCGCTCGGCCTTGGCGAGGGTCTCGAACCAGTCGGCAATCTCGCCAAAGCCCTCGGCCCGGGCGGTTTTCGCCATGCCCGGATACATATCGGTGTACTCATGGGTTTCCCCGGCGATGGCCGACTTCAGGTTATCGCTGGTGCTGCCAATGGGCAGCCCCGTGGCCGGGTCCCCCACCGCCTCCATGTACTCCAGATGCCCGTGGGCATGGCCGGTCTCGCCTTCGGCGGTGGAACGGAATACCGCTGAGACATCGTTGTAGCCCTCAACGTCGGCCTTGCCGGCAAAGTAGAGATAGCGCCGGTTCGCCTGTGACTCTCCGGCGAAGGCGGCTTTAAGGTTATCGTGGGTTTTGGTGCCATTCAGGCTCTTCATACTCAAGTCTCCATGTCATTCGTCGTGGATTTCTCAAAGTAAAGGCTTCAGCTCTTACTTTAGAATTATTCTAAAAATCCACTTCCACCAAGTCAACGTGATAATGCAGTCCAGGACCTGGTCCAGCTATGACGCAGATCAAGTTCAGCTCCGCAGCACTTTCACACATTCCGGGCTATAGTGAGCTGCGCACCCGGTATTGCCGCGCGGACACAAACCGATGCCCACCCGACGTGGGTCATAGCACAGCCGGCGGACGGCAACCACTTGGCCGACATAGCGAATATCCTGTAAGTGCTCTGCCACCCAGGACAAGTCGGGCAGGATCGGTGGCGCTGCCGCCCAAGATTGAGGATTGGCGAATGGAATTATCTCAACTAATATTCATTAGAAGACATCAATAGTTTGCCTCTAATAATACCTTTTCTAATATCGATCAAAGGGATATGGCAACTCCAAATCCGGCAAACAGCTTAAGCGGTCTGGCGCTGAGGCTGGTACGTGATGGCCTGTTGAGTGCGGGGGATGCTGAACGCCTGCAAAACGAAGCGGTCGTCAAGAAGGTCCCCTTTGTTTCTCAGCTTGTCGACAGCAAAAAGCTGAGCAGCGCAGTCATCGCGCGTGCCGCCTCCGAGGAGTTCGGCATTCCGCTCTTCGAGATCAATTCGCTCGAACTGGAATTGGCACCGGTCAAGCTGGTAAGCGAAAAGATCATTCGCCGCCATCGCGCCCTCCCCATCTACAAGCGCGGCACCAAGCTGTTCATCGCAATTGCCGATCCGACCAATCTCCAGGCGCTTGACGAAATCAAGTTCCACACCGGCCTTGGAGCCGAACCGGTTCTGGTGGAGGAAACCAAGCTCGGGATCGCCATCGACAAGTCCCTGGAGGCGGCGGACACGACCCTGATGGACCTGGCCGGCAGCGATGATCTTGATGGACTCGAGATCTCCTCCGAAGATGACGGCAAGGCCAAGGGGCAAGCCAGCGATGAAGCGGATGTCAATGACGCGCCCATCGTCAAGTTTGTCAACAAGGTGCTGATGGATGCGATCAATCACGGTGCATCCGACATCCACATCGAACCCTACGAGAAAACCTACCGCGTACGATTCCGTCAGGACGGCATGCTGCACGAAGTGGCCAGCCCGCCGCTGGCGCTGTCCGGACGCATTGCGGCACGCATCAAGATCCTATCCCGGCTCGACATTGCCGAACGCCGCGTCCCGCAGGATGGGCGCATGAAGCTGCGGATTTCCAAGAACCGCTCCATCGACTTTCGCGTAAGCACGCTGCCAACGCTTTTCGGGGAAAAGCTGGTAATGCGCATACTCGATGCGGCGTCCGCCAGCATAGGAGTCGAGAAGCTGGGATTCGAGCCGGAACAGAAAAACCTGTTTCTCGAGGCAATTGAACGGCCTTATGGGATGGTGCTGGTAACGGGCCCGACAGGAAGCGGTAAGACCGTCAGCCTGTACACCGCCGTCAACATTCTGAATACACCCGACCGCAACATTTCGACAGCGGAAGATCCGGTGGAAATAAATCTTCCCGGAATCAACCAGGTCAACGTCAACGAAAAGGCAGGATTGACGTTTTCGGCCGCCTTGCGCGCATTCCTGCGCCAAGATCCGGATGTGATTCTGGTCGGCGAAATCCGCGACCTCGAGACCGCCGAAATTGCCATTAAGGCGGCGCAGACCGGCCACATGGTGCTGTCTACGCTACACACGAACGATGCACCGGCAACCCTGAGCCGGCTGGCTAATATGGGCGTGGCGCCGTTCAATATTGCCTCTGCTGTGAATCTGATCGTGGCCCAGCGCCTGGCGCGACGCCTGTGCCCGGTATGCAAGAAGCCACAGGACATTCCCAAGCCTGCGCTTCTGAAGGCCGGATTCAAGGAAAGCGATATTTCCGGTCTCAGGGTCTATGGTCCGACAGGCTGTGACCAGTGTACCGACGGATACAAGGGGCGTGTCGGCATTTATCAGGTCATGCCGATATCGGAAGCCATGGGTGCGATCATCATGCGTGGCGGGAACGCGCGTGATATCGAGGCGCAGGCGCAGCAGGACGGCGTTCAGGACCTGCGCGCATCGGCGCTGAACAAGGTCCGTGATGGCCTTACGAGCCTCGCGGAAATCGAACGCGTGACCAACCAGTAGGCAGATCATGGCGCAATCCGCGACACAGGCCGTTAAGGCGAAGCTCAGCATCTTCAACTGGGAAGGCATTGACAAGAAAGGTCGGCGCCTCAAGGGTGAAACCGAGGGAATCAGCATTGCTTACGTGAATGCGGTTCTGCGTCGCCAAGGCATTAACCCCATAAAGGTGCGCAAACAGACGACATCTCTGTTCAAGCGCAAGCGCAAGATAACCGCCAAAGACGTGGCGGTGTTTACGCGCCAGTTTGCCACGATGATTCAGGCGGGCATCCCGATCGTGCAGTCGTTCGAGATCGTCGGCAAGGGCCATGACAATCCCAGCATGCAGGATCTGCTCGCCTCCATCAGGCAGGATATAGAGTCCGGCACCAACCTCAGCACGGCTCTCGGCAAGCACCCTCTCCAGTTCGACTCCCTCTACTGCAACCTGGTAGCGGCTGGCGAACAGGCGGGCATTCTTGACACGATCCTGCAGAAGGTGGCGACCTACAAGGAAAAAGTCGAGGCAATCAAGGGCAAGATCAAATCGGCCATGTTCTATCCGGCCTCGGTAATCGTAGTGGCATTTGTTATCACCGCGATACTGATGATTTTCGTGATTCCCGAGTTTAGCAACCTGTTCAAGAGCTTCGGCGCCCAGCTGCCTGCGCTGACCATGCTCGTCATCCAGATTTCCAACGGCTTTCGGCATTACTGGTGGGCAATCTTCGGCGGCATCGGTCTCGCTGTGGGCCTCTTTACATATTCCTACAAGCGCTCGCCCAAGATGCAATATACACTCGACCGCGCGATCCTGCGCGCGCCCGTGATCGGGCCAATTGTGAAGAAAGCCACCATCGCGCGGTTTGCCCGCACCCTTGCAACCATGTTCGCGGCCGGTGTCCCGCTGGTGGAAAGCCTCGATGCCGTGGCAGGGGCTGCCGGCAATAGGGTCTACTACGATGGCGTTATGGAAATCAGGGCCGACGTCAGCACCGGCAGCCAGTTGCAATCATCGATGGAAAAAACCGGCCTGTTTCCCAACATGGTGATCCAGATGGTGGGGATCGGCGAGGAAGCCGGAGAGATCGACACGATGCTTGGGAAGGTGGCCGACTTCTATGAAGAAGAGGTCGACAATGCTGTCGATTCGCTCAGCAGCCTGATGGAGCCCGTAATCATGGTCGTGCTGGGAGTTATCGTGGGGACCCTCGTGATCGCCATGTATCTCCCCATTTTCAAGCTTGCCTCGGTGGTGTAGGGTCGCTCCCGCGGCCCGCAGCCGGCGATGCCATGCTGGACACGTACCTGCATCCGTTTTTCCGTGCATATCCCGATGCAATATTTATTGTCGCGGGCCTGTTCGGCCTTGTAATCGGGAGTTTTCTCAATGTCGTGATTCATCGGTTGCCGGTAATGCTGACGCGCAACTGGCGACGGGAGTGCCAGCAACTGCTCGGAACCGCTGACGACACAGACAAACATACGTCCTACAATCTGATGTTTCCCGGATCAACATGTCCAGGCTGCGGGCATCCGATCCGCCCGTGGGAAAACATACCGGTACTCAGCTACCTCTGGCTGCGGGGGCGATGTTCGGCCTGCCATCGGTCGATATCCCCGCGTTACCCGGCCGTCGAACTGTTGGCCGCAGCACTCGCCGTTGTAGGCGTGCTGCACTTCGGGGCTCACCCGGCTGCAGTCGCGGCCTGTGTACTGTCATGGGCCCTCATCGTTCTGACCCTCATAGACATTGACCACCAGCTGCTGCCTGACGCCGTTACCCTGCCGCTTTTATGGGCCGGATTGGTCGTCAACAGCTTTCACCTCTTTACCTCGCTGCATGCGGCCGTCATGGGAGCCGTGGCCGGCTATCTTTCGCTGTGGCTTGTCTATCACGGCTTCCGACTTGCCACCGGCAAGGAGGGCATGGGGTACGGAGATTTCAAGCTGCTGGCAGCGTTCGGGGCGTGGGGAGGCTGGCAGGGGCTGCCACTGATCATCCTCCTGGCCTCGGCGGTCGGCGCCGTCACCGGCTTGGGACTCATTCTATTCCGGGGGCGAGACCGGGCACAGCCGATTCCCTTCGGCCCCTTCCTGTGCGTGGCCGGATGGATAGGCCTGCTGTGGGGCGGTACCCTTACAGACTATTATTTGCAATTCGCCCATTTCAAAGGCTGAGCCAGGACAGTATGCTGCACGTCGCGCTGACCGGAGGAATCGGAAGCGGAAAGTCCACCGTTGCCCGCATGTTTGCGGAACGGGGGGTACCCGTTGTCGATGCCGACGAAATCGCCCATGGTTTGATGCGCCGCGGGGAACCGGCCTTCCAGGAGATTGTGGATGCCTTCGGTCCTGAATTTCTGGGTGCAAACGGCGAGATTGACCGGCATCACCTGGGCGAACGGGTTTTTGCCGCTGCGGACGAACGCCGGCGTCTTGAGGCCATCGTGCACCCGCGGGTACGCCAGGAGATCGTCCGCCAGGTTCACCACCTCGACGGACTCTACTGCCTGATCGTGGTACCGCTCCTCTTCGAAGCCGGCATGCAGGATCTCGCAGACCGGGTACTCGTGGTCGACTGCAGTGAACAGCGGCGAATCGAACGGGTCCGGGCACGCAGCGGTCTGAGCGAGGACCGGATCCGCACCATCATGAAAACACAGGTCAGTTTCGCGGAACACAGACGTCTGGCTGACGACGTGATTATCAACGACAACGGCCTGAATGAACTTGAGGGGCAGGTCGAAGGGCTGCACCAGCGCTATCGCGCGCTGGCAGGCAACGATTCGCGTCCTAAGGCGGACTGCTGACCCCTTCAGTGCCGCGGATCAGAGAGGCAACCACTGATTCCGGTTCCGTGGCAGCCCACACGCCGCTCAGCATGGCAATTCCCTGGGCACCCGCCTGTCGGGCCTTCTCAAGATCCCCAACCTCCATGCCCCCCAGCGCATAGACCGGCAGTCCCGCAGCAGAACACAACGTTGCAAACGCTTCCCAGCCCAGAGGCCTGGCCAGCGGGTGGGAGCGCGTAGAACGCACCGGAGACAGGACAACGAAATCGGCGCCGATCCGGCGCGCATGATTCAACTGGGTTGTGTCATGGCAGGATGCAGCCACCCAGTAGCGACTGTCCAACGGTCGCGAGGCACACTGCTCCAGCCTGCGGCCATTGAGGTGTATGCCATCCGCACCACACTCCTGTACGATCTCGGCCGGAGCATTCAGCAGCACTCGCGCCCCGTGACGATGACAGGTTCCGACGACCGTCTCCGCCCGGGACCGGAATTCTGGCGGTGATAGCTGCGGCTCGCGCAGCTGAATCAGCTTCGCCCCGGCCACCAGCACGCTCTCCAGGTGCCGCAGGAAATCTTCCGGTCCGAAACGACCGCCATCAGAAAGGAGATACAACGGTGGCAGCCACAGGGCCCGCAACACGGGCTGATCGGCCTCGGGAAATTCATAAGCACCCAGATCTTCTGCTGCCACCCAGCGTATCGGCTGCCCCTCCCGTCCGTGCGCGGTTCCGCTAAACCGCCTGACCCGCCACACCTCCAGGTCCACCGTAACATCCGGATAGGCGTGAGTGACGCTGGTCAACGGCTGCGCGGACTCCACCTTTATATCGAGCTCTTCCTCCAGTTCCCGCACCAGCGCCGCAAACGCGCTCTCGCCTGGATGCTTCTTACCGCCTGGAAACTCCCATTTCCCGCCCTGGTGGCTTCCGTCGTGACGCCGCGCGATTAGCACCCGGCCGGCGGCATCGGTCACCACCCCGGCCACTACGTCAATGACCGCACCGTCACGTCCGGTACTCGGCATTGATCTGTATGTACTCGTGCGACAGGTCGCTCGTCCACACCCTGGCAGTCGCCGGTCCGGTCCCGAGATCGACCCGCAGCGTTATCTCGGCCTGCGCCATCGCCATCCTGCCTTGCGCCTCGGTATATTCCGGTGCCCGTGCCCCGCCACGCGCGATGCATACGCCGTTTATGTAAATTGCCACCGCCCCGACATCCAGACGCGCGATCCTGGCGCGCCCCACCGCCGCGAGGATTCGACCCCAGTTCGGATCGCTCGCGAAAAATGCAGTCTTCACTAGGGGCGAATGCGCAATGGTGCGCGCGACCTCGACGCATTCGTCCTCGTCGTGCCCCCCGCACACCTCAATCGTGATGAATTTCGTGGCGCCTTCGGCGTCGCGGATGATTGCCTGAGCGAGCTCCGTAAACACTCCGGCCACTAGGGTATGCAGCAACTCGTAGGATTCGCCTTCCGGAGCGTCAATTACCGGGTTCCGGGCACGTCCGGTAGCCAGCAGGACGCAGGAATCATTGGTCGAGGTGTCCCCGTCGACCGTGATGCGGTTGAACGACGTCCGGGCAGCGCTGCGCACGAGCGCATCTAGCGCAGCCTGGCTGACTAACGCGTCCGTCGCAACGAAACTTAGCATCGTGGCCATGTCCGGGCAGATCATCCCGGCACCCTTCGCAATCCCGGTAACCGTGACCCCGACACCAGCGATCTGTCCACGACGCGAGCTGCCCTTGGGGCGCGTGTCGGTGGTCATGATCCCGACCGCTGCATCGGCCCATCCACTCTCGTCCAGCGTCGCGACACAGTTCGGCAAGCCTGCCGTCACGCGGTCAACAGGAAGCCGCTCACCAATCACCCCGGTCGAGAACGGCAACACCTCGGTGGCACTCGTGCCGATCTCCTGCGCCAGCGCCTCACAGATGGCAACCGCGTCCTGCCGGCCGGCCTCTCCGGTCCCGGCATTGGCAAAGCCGGTGTTGATCACAAGGGCCCTGGGTTTCGCCGCCGCAAGATGCTCGCGTGCCACAAGAACCGGAGCCGCGCAGAACCGGTTCTGCGTAAAAACGGCCGCCGCCCGGGTTCCGCGTGCGCACTCGATGACTACGAGATCCCGCCGGTCCTTCTTGCGAATGCCGGCAACAGCTGTGCCGATCCGGATTCCCGGGACCGGCTGCAATTCCGTCGGCGGCCGCAGATTTACAGCCATGGCTCGCCGCATCCGGGGGTCCGCGCCAACTTGACCCACCACCCGCTCACCGACGCGATGAATCTGAGAATGCCGAACATAACTAGGTCAGTTTGCCGTGACACTGCTTGAATTTCTTTCCGGAACCGCATGGGCAGGGATCATTGCGGCCAACCTTCGGCTGCATCCGTACAACGGGACGCTGTGGCGCAACCGCCGCCTCCTGGCCATCCGCATCGCCCTCCACCGCAGGATGTTCGAAACGCATGTTTTGCTGGGACAATCTCTGCGCCTCCAGCAAGGCCACCTCGTCAGGCTCGCGAATCTCGACTCGCGTGACCAAGCCAATAACCTCGCTCTTTATCCGATCCAACATGCTGGAGAACAGCTCGAAGGCCTCGCGCTTATATGCCTGCTTCGGATCCACCTGCGCGTAGCCGCGCAAACCGATGCCTTCGCGCAGGTGATCCATGGCGGCCAGATGGTCCTTCCACTGGACGTCCAGAACCTGCAACATGACCGCTTTTTCGAAGCTACGCATCGCCTCGGCGCCGACCGCTTCCGTTTTCGCAGCATGGGCCTGCGTGAGCTCCTCGAGAATGCGTGCGCGCAGATTCTCTTCATTCAGCGATGCATCTTCCTTGAGCCACTGCGCAACCGGAAGCTTCAAATCAAAATCACGCGCCAGGCTTTCCTCAAGCTCGGGAACGTTCCACTGCTCCTCCATGCTATCGGGCGGAATGCAGTTTCTGACCAGTTCATCCACCACATCGCGCCGAATGTCGTTGATGCTGTCGGAGATGTCGTCTACCTCCATCAGCCGGTTGCGCTGCTCGTAGATGACCTTGCGTTGGTCATTGGCGACATCGTCATATTCCAGCAACTGCTTGCGAATATCGAAGTTTCTGCTTTCGACTTTCCGCTGTGCGTTCTCTATCGCGCGGGACACCCACGGATGTTCAATCGCCTCCCCCGGCTGCATGCCGAGCTTCTGCATGAGCCCGGCCACGCGATCCGATCCGAAGATCCGCAGCAGATTGTCCTCGAGCGAAAGATAGAAACGGCTTGACCCAGGATCCCCCTGACGACCGGAGCGCCCTCTCAGCTGGTTGTCGATGCGTCGCGACTCGTGGCGTTCAGTGCCAAGCACATGCAATCCACCCGCGGCAAGAACCTGGTCGTGGCGTTCCTGCCATTGCTTCTTGATGGCCTGCACCTGCTTCTCGTCACCGGCTACCTGTGCTTCCGCGAGCTCCATGTCTATGTTGCCGCCCAGCACAATGTCTGTCCCGCGACCGGCCATGTTAGTCGCGATCGTCACGGCGCCAGGCCTCCCAGCCTGGGCTACGATATGCGCCTCTCGTTCGTGCTGCTTCGCATTGAGAACTTCGTGGGCGATGCCGCGCTTTTTCAGCAGCTGGGAAAGATGTTCCGAGTTCTCGATGGAAACGGTACCAACAAGTACCGGCTGACCGCGGCCGTTGCAATCACGGATGTCGGCAATGATGGCATCGTGCTTCTCGTCTCCGGTACGGTAAACTTGATCCCCGAAATCCTTGCGCACCATGGGACGGTGGGTAGGAATAACTACCACCTCCAGATTGTAGATTTCCTGGAACTCAAACGCTTCAGTGTCGGCCGTACCCGTCATGCCCGAGAGCTTTTTGTACATGCGGAAGTAGTTCTGGAAGGTGATCGATGCCAGCGTCTGGCTTTCATTCTGGATCTTAACCTTCTCCTTGGCTTCTACCGCCTGGTGCAGGCCATCGCTCCAGCGCCGACCCACCATCATGCGCCCGGTGAATTCGTCGATGATGACGACCTCACCATCTTTCACGATGTAATCGACTTCCCTCTTATACAGCGCATGCGCGCGGAGCGCTGCATTGAGGTGATGCATCAGGGAAATATTCTGAATGTCATAGAGATTGCCGCTTTCGGCCAGGATCCCGGCACGCACCAGAAGATCCTCGCACTTTTCATGACCCGCTTCCGTCAGGTGCGCCTGCTTGGTCTTCTCGTCAACGCTGTAGTCGCCGGGGCCATCCTCCTCTTCCTGGAGCGTGAGCTTGGGAATGATGGCGTCGATCTTGTAGTAGAGGTCGGTGTTGTCCTCGGTGGGGCCGGATATGATAAGCGGGGTGCGGGCTTCATCGATCAGAATGGAATCCACCTCGTCGACCACGGCAAAGTTGAGCCCACGTTGCGTCCGCTCTTCCACGCGAAACGCCATATTGTCTCGGAGATAGTCAAACCCGAATTCGTTATTGGTTCCATACGTGATGTCAGCGGCATAGGCGGCCCGCTTGGTCTCCTGGTCCTGGCCCGAAACCACGACTCCCACGGTGAGCCCGAGGAAGTTATAGAGCTTTCCCATCCATCCGGAATCGCGTCGGGCGAGATATTCGTTCACGGTCACGACATGCACCCCGTTCCCGGGCAAAGCATTCAGGTACACGGCCAGCGTGGCGACAAGGGTCTTGCCCTCTCCGGTACGCATCTCGGCGATCTTGCCCTGATGCAGCACCATGCCTCCGATGAGCTGCACGTCAAAGTGCCGCATTCCCATGGCCCTTTTGGAGGCCTCCCGCACAACTGCGAAGGCCTCTGGCAGCAGGTCGTCCAGCGTCTCGCCCTGGGTAAACCGGTTACGGAACTCGACGGTTTTCGCTCCAAGCGCGGTATCTGACAGGGCGGCGATGCCTGACTCCAGCCCATTGATGCGGATGACATCCCGCATCATCCGCTTGACCAACCGGCTATTCCGGCTCCCGAATACCTTATTGAGCAGACTGACGACCATGAATCGATTCCCGAAATGCCCGCGTGATCCGTAGAGAATTTCGGATTATGGAGGAAAACCGCCGGAACTTAAATACGACGACTGCGCCCCAACCGCACCTCGCGCCGGATATCGGCCCGGAAAGCTTAGGAGTGAGGCGAGGAGGAACGCAGATAAGGCAGGGGATTCACAGCCTGGTTGTGTATCAGAACCTCGAAATGCACGTGCGGACCGGTGGAGTAGCCGGTGGATCCGACAAGGGCGATTTCCTGTCCTTTATTGACCTGCTCACCTACCTGGACCAGGATCTTGCTGGTGTGGCCGTAGAGCGTCGACAGTCCATCACCATCGTTGATCCGTACCATCTTCCCGAAACCGCCGTCCGCTCCAGCATAACTGACCACACCGGCGGCCATGGCATAAATCGGGGTACCCATCGGAGCAGCGATGTCCACCCCGGGATGAAACTCGGGGCGACCGGTGAACGGATCCAGGCGCGGACCATACGGCGAGGATATCCAGCCTCCGCGCGTCGGCCAGCCAGCCGGATAGACTTCCGCATGCAGATGGCGATCCATCAGCACGCTTTCCAGAGCGTGCAGACGCGGCCCCTTCTGTTCAATCTGCTTCTGCAGGTTGTCCAGGGTCTGCATGAAGTCCGGAACTGATATGCTGGGGGCCACGTCGTTTTCCGGGCCTCCGATCGGCGGATTCTTAGAGAAGTTGAATTCGCGCTTGTCCAGTCCAGCCATACTGGTCACCTGTGCGCCCAAGGCATCCAGGCGGGTGATCTGGGCCTGCATGAGCCCCAGGCGCTGGGCCAAAGCATTGAGATGCAGCCTGGCATTACGGCGCGCGTCGGCGATTTCCTGCTTCTGCCGGGCAAGTTCCTGCGCCTCGTGCGCCACCTGGCCATCAGCGGGTCCGGCCAAGGCCGCGGCAACGTTAAAGGCCGCAAATCCGACCAGGGCCGGCAGGACGACAAGCACAACGAACACGAACGCCACGATCTGGCGTCGGCTCAAACTGATATGTCGCCCCTTGCCAACACTTTTCGGAACGAGAATTACATTCATCAGACTTTCTCGAACTTGGAGATTGTTATCCGTCCCTGCAACCTGCCCCACCGGACCCCGTTGAAGGGGCCGGAGCTATGGGTCAGACGGCCGGCACGGTACGCATAAAGGCGATGGCCGCCTTGTCGGTTTCCGCGTAGGACACCAACTCCCACGCATCCTGGTCAACCATGAGCGCGCGCAATAGGCGGTTGTTGAGCGCATGGCCAGATTTGTAGGCACTGAACGCACCGATCAACGGATGGCCGAGCAGATACAAATCGCCAATAGCGTCGAGCACCTTGTGTTTGACGAACTCATCTTCGTACCGCAACCCGTCGTCATTAAGAATGCGGAAGCTATCCATCACGATGGCATTGTCCAGTCCGCCACCGCGCGCCAGCCCCGCCTGCCTCAAGGCCTCCAGATCACTCATGAATCCGAAGGTCCGGGCACGACTTACCTCCTTGACGAAGGAGGTAGTAGAGAAATCGACGCTGGCAACCTGTGTAGAGTTGCGAAACAGCGGATGATCGAAGTCGATCGAGAACGAGACCTTGAACCCGTCCCAGGGCTCGAAACATACCCACTTGTCGTCGTCCTCGATCCGAATACTTTTCTTGATACGCATGAAGCGCTTCGGAGCCGGCTGCTCCTCAATCCCTGCAGACTGGATCAGAAATACAAACGGACCGGCGCTGCCATCCATGATCGGAACTTCGGCGGCCGTCACGTCCACATAGGCATTGTCGATCCCCAGTCCGGCGAAAGCCGACATCAGGTGTTCCACTGTCGAGATTTTGACTCCCTTGCTTTCCAGCGTCGTGGAAAGACGGGTGTCGCTCACGTTTTCCGGGCGGGCCCTGACTTCGACAGGCTGGGGGAGATCAGTTCTTCTAAATACTATTCCGGTTTCGACCGGTGCCGGTCTCAGTGTGAGGTAGACCTTGTCGCCTGTATGCAACCCCACACCGGTTGCCCGGATCACATTCTTAAGAGTACGTTGTTTAATCATTTCCGTAACTTACCGTCTGTCCTCTCCGTTTCTGAGGATGCAGCGAACCCCCTGCGTTTCCCGCAAGCTGGTGATCTGCCGGTGTAGTGATCGGACCGCCGAACGAAAACTTGGTACTTGCCGCTGATCCAGCGGCTTCCCCATGCCCTTTAGCCCGCGATTTAAAATTAAACATACACCAATGTCCAGTATTTTCCATGAAACGCCAGCACTTCGGTAATCCATCCCCGACGAACGGACGGGTCTGCGCCGACCCCAGCTGTAGCTGGGCCCAGAAAAAATATAGCAGATCAGCGTCAGTCTGCCTGTTTTCTCAGGAAAGCAGGGATATCAAGGTATTCGATACCGGTTTCGGCCAATGGTTTTGGCTCCACGGCACGCCGGTTACGAATCACCGTCGGCGTATCAAGGTTCTCGTAATCCATTGTTCCTGTTCCTGTTTTTATGACCTTATAGGGGGCATTCTTCTTCTGCCCCTGCCCCAGTCCGGTGGCCACGACGGTCACACGCAGATCCCCCTGCATTGCCGGATCGATCACCGTCCCGACAATTACGGTGGCGTCCTCAGCGGCGTACTCCTTGACGGCATTGCCCACTTCTTCAAATTCGCCAATCGACAGGTCCTGCCCGGCCGTCACGTTCACGAGGATGCCTCGCGCACCGGAGATGTTCACGTCCTCAAGCAGCGGGCTCGACACTGCTGCCCGCGCCGCCTCGCTGGCCCGCTGCTCGCCACGGGCACTGGCGGAGCCCATCATGGCCTGCCCCATTTCCGACATGATCGTACGCACGTCCGCAAAATCGACATTTACCAGCCCGGGGCGGGTAATCAGCTCCGCAATCCCCTGGACGGCACCCTGCAGCACCTCGTTGGCCTTGCCGAAGGCATCGAGCAGGCTAGCGCCCTTTCCTACGACGGACAGCAGTTTTTCGTTAGGGATCGTGATCACAGAGTCAACAAACTCGCTGAGCTCCTTTATCCCCTGTTCGGCAACCGCCATGCGTTTCTTGCCTTCAAAAGGAAATGGCTTGGTAATCACAGCCACCGTCAGTATGTCGAGGTCGTGCGCCACTTGCGCCACTACCGGCGCGGCACCGGTCCCGGTTCCGCCCCCCATGCCAGCTGTGATGAAGACCATATCTGCGCCGCCGAGGGCTTCGGCAATCCGCTCCCGATCCTCGACCGCAGCCTGGCGACCCACGGCAGGATCGGCACCCGCGCCAAGACCCTTGGTAAGATTGGCGCCAAGCTGGAGAATCGTGCGGGCACCGGAGCGCTTGAGAGCCTGCGCATCGGTATTGGCGAGAATGAATTCCACGCCCTCGATATTAGCTGCCACCATGTGATCGACCGCATTACCACCACCGCCGCCGACCCCTATCACCTTGATAACTGCCTGCTGCCCGTAGGTATCCATGAGTTCAAACATATATTTGTCTCCTGTGGCTGAACTGAACGAACAAATGTTGTTTCGCTTCACCGTCCCGATACTAAAAATTCCCCTGAAACCAGCTTTTCATCTTGCGGAGCATCCCGCCCACACTCGGAATCTCCCGACGCGCGCGCAGATCGTAATGCTTGCCGTCACGGTCTTTCGCCCCGAAAAGCACCAGACCGACTCCGGTTGCAAAAATCGGGTTGTGTACCGCGCCGCTCAGACCGCCCACATACTGCGGCACTCCCAGGCGCACTGGCATGTGAAACACCTCTTCCGCCAGATCAACCATGCCTTCCATCTTGGCACTGCCACCCGTCAGAACGATGCCGGAGCCAACCACATCCTCGAAGCCGCTGCGTCGCAGATCGGCAAGCACCAGACCATATAGTTCCTCCACGCGCGGCTCGATCACTTCCGCCAGAGTCTGGCGCGCAAGCTGACGCGGCGGGCGGTCACCGACACTTGGAACCTCGATCGATTCATCCGACCGGGCGAGCTGCGTGAGAGCACACCCGTACTTATTCTTGATTTCTTCGGCATGCTGAGTGGGTGTGCGCAGCGCCACCGCGATGTCATTGGTTACCTGATCTCCGGCAATGGGAATCACGGCTGTATGCCGGATTGCGCCTTCGGTAAAAACCGAAATATCGGTGGTACCCCCACCGATATCGACCAGACATACGCCGAGCTCCTTCTCATCGTCCGTCAAGACCGACAGGCTTGATGCGAGCTGCTCCAGTATTATGTCATCCACCTCCAGCCCGCATCGGCGAACGCACTTGATAATGTTCTGAGCGGCACTCACCGCACCCGTCACGATGTGCACCTTGGCTTCCAGGCGGACACCAGACATACCGATGGGCTCGCGCACTCCCTCCTGCTTGTCGATGATAAATTCCTGGGGCAGGGTGTGCAGGATCTTCTGGTCAGCAGGTATGGCCAGGGCGCGCGCCGCCTCGATAACCCGATCCACGTCGCCGCGACCTACTTCCTTGTCCTTAATCGCAACAATTCCGTGGGAATTGAAGCTGCTGATGTGGCTCCCGGCGATACCGGCGTAGACCGAATGGATCTGACAGCCAGCCATCAGTTCCGCCTCCTCTACCGCCCGCTGTATCGACTGGACCGTCGACTCTATATTGACCACCACGCCCTTTTTCATTCCGCGGGAGGGGTGATGGCCAACCCCGATCACCTCCACCTCCCCGGTCTCGGATACCTCCCCCACTATCGCAAGCACCTTGGAGGTTCCGATATCAAGGCCCACGATCAGATTTCCGTCGCCTTTCCTAGCCATGTCTCAACCCTCTGCACCCGAAGCTGCGTCAGCACCTGTGTTACGCCACGCCACCGCGAAGCCGTTCGAGTAACGCAGGTCGACCCTGCGCATCTGTTTGCGCTGGTTCACCAGGGCATGCGTGTACACCATCACGAAACGACTCACCTTCTCGTCCAGCGCATGATGTCCAAGAACCAGAAGCAGATTGTGATCAACGACCGCTCTCCAGGTGTGGCGCGCGGTGAGCGTTAGACTCGCAATGGGCAGGCCGGCCGGATTCAAAAGCGCACTAAGATCCCGGTATTCGCTGAACACCCTGTCTTGCATGCCGTCTGGTCCGCTGAGGCTCGGGAGCGCCTGCGGTCCCGGGCGACCCTGCAGATCCACCAGATCTCCCTCGGCGTTGATCCATTGGGCACCGTTCCATTGCGCTGTCAGCGTCTGCTCCGTAAACCGGATATGCACACCGTCCGGCCATTGCCGACGTACCGATACCTGGTAGACCCACGGAACGGTTTCAGCGCGCGCCTTGATTGTCTCCAGATTAAGAAGCAGAAAATTTCCGGACACCGCATGCGCAACTGCACGCTCCAGGGCTTTTCTGCTGACGTGCCTGAACGGTCCTTCGAAGGCGACTTTTCGTACCGGAAGGGTATCTGCATTCAGGAGGTAATTGATGCCAAACAACACCGGAATAGACACCGCCAGAATTGTCAGCAGGATGAGCGCGTGCTTCTGGGAGAGCACCGGTACTTGCAGATTTCCGGCCCGATCCTCAGCTGGAGGCATTGTTCACCTCCTGACATGCGCCCCACTGGAGATGTCGCGGCAGTTTCAGCGTGCAGGATTGTCTTGTCATATCTCGACTCCGATGATCCGGACCTCCGGTTGAAGATCGACGCCGTGCATAGCGAGAACACGCTTCCTCACGACATTCATCAGCCGTTCGATCTGGGATGCGGTAGCAGCTCCACGGTTGATGATGAAATTCGCATGAATGTCTGATATGCAGGCGTCGCCTTCGCACAGACCTTTGAGGCCGGCCGTCTCTATCAGGCGTGCCGCATGATCGCCTGCAGGATTCCGAAACACGGACCCGGCGTTGGCCTGCTGCGTCGGCTGGGTAGCACCGCGTTTGGCAAGCAGCGACCTTATAAGAGATTTCCCTTCAGCCGCGATGCCGACGGGAAGCTCGAACAAACCTGCAATGAACCATTCCTGATCTGGACCTGTAACACTGCGGTAGGAGACGCGATAATCTGCCGGCAACCGCGTCCGGACCTCGCCATGGCGATCCATTGTCTCCACCGCTGCAACGATTCTCCACGTCTCTCCACCGAAAGCTCCGGCATTCATCGCCAACGCGCCGCCAACAGTTCCTGGAATCCCTGCCAGAAACTCAGCACCGCCCAAGTCGTGGCTCACGCAAAAACGCGCAAGCTTGGCACAGGACACGCCGGCCTCTGCGCGTACACGATTGCCCGCAGTCTGCTCCAGACCGTTCAGGCGGCCAGACACGCATACCACTGTCCCGCGGACCCCACCGTCCCGCACCAGAATATTGCTGCCCAAACCGATCCAGTGAACCGCCTCATGTTCCGGTACGGCTTTAAGAAAATGCCCAAGGTCTTCGACGTCAGCCGGCTCATAGTAGCGGTCAGCAGGCCCGCCCACCCTCCAGCTGGTATGTCGCGCAAGCGGCTCGTCCAGCCGCAGCGTACCCCGCAGATTGGAACCGGCACGGGCCCGCGGCATCATGATTCGGCTCCCAGGATGCTGGGCAGATTGGCAGCAATCTGACCGATGTTGCCCGCTCCCAGAGTGAGCAGCAGGTCGCCCGGGGCGAGCACCTCCCTCAGAACGGCTGGAAGCGCATCGACCTTTTCCAAGAAGATGGGATTGCCACCGCGCGCACGAATCGCACGGCAGAGGGCGCGGCCGTCAGCGCCGGCAATGGGTTGCTCGCCCGCCGCATACACTTCGGAAATCAGCACAGGGTCGAGATCCGCGAGCACCACCGAAAAGTCATCGAAGAGGTCGCGCGTACGCGTATAGCGGTGCGGCTGAAAGGCTACCACCAGCCTGCGTTGCGGCCAGCCAGCACGGGCGGCAGCGATAGTCGCCGCGAGCTCCGTCGGATGATGGCCGTAATCATCCACCAGCATCACGTCCCCGCCCCCAAACGGAATCACTCCGTTTATCTGAAACCTTCGGCCGATCCCGGCGAATCCCGAAAGACCCTCGAGAATGGCGTGTCCTGGCACATGCAGTTCGTGCGCCACAACGATGGCGGCAAGGGCGTTCAGCACATTGTGACGTCCCGGCTGATTCAGCACGACCCGCATTCCTTCCGGAACGCCAGGCATCGTGACGTCAAAGTGCATCTGCATGCCATGCTGTATCACGTTCTGTGCGCGAACATCGGCGTCCGGACTGAGACCATAGGTCCTCGTCGGCTTATGCACCTTCGGCAGGATGCTCCGCACCACGGGGTCGTCTATGCACAGCACGGCCAATCCGTAGAACGGCAGATTGTGCAGAAAGTCTATGAAAGCCTGCTGAAGACGGGCGAAATCGCCGCCGTAGGTCCCCATGTGATCGGCATCGATGTTAGTAACGATGGCCAGGTACGGCTGCAGGTGCAGAAATGAAGCGTCGCTTTCATCGGCCTCAGCAACTAGATATTCTCCGCGACCCAGTCTGGCATTTGCTCCAGCACTGTTAAGGCGGCCGCCGATCACGAACGTAGGATCAAGGCCCCCATGCGCCAGAACGCTCGCCACCAGGCTGGTGGTGGTAGTTTTGCCGTGCGTGCCCGCCACAGCGATTCCGTGCTGCAAACGCATCAGCTCGCCAAGCATTTCTGCGCGAGGAATCACCGGTATCTTGCTCGCGCGTGCCGCGGCCACTTCCAGGTTCTCGGGCCCGACTGCGGATGAAGTTACGACAACATCGACTCCGCGAATCAATGCCGCGTCGTGGCCAATATGTACCGCCACGCCCAGCTCGCTCAGATGTCGCGTGTTGGCGCTTTGATGTGCGTCCGATCCGGATACATCGAACTTCAGATTGTGTAGGACTTCGGCGATGCCGCTCATTCCGGCTCCGCCGATACCTACAAAATGAATACGCCGCACCCAGTTACGCATTGGCCGCCTCCAGGCACAACCGGGCAACCGTATCCGTCGCGTCGGTTACTGCACAGGCCCGGGCGTTGATGGCCATTTTCTGCAACAACGCGCGGTTCGTCGCGAAACCGGCAAGCAGCTCGGTGACCCGCGCTACATCGAATTCACCCTGCGGGATCAGCACTGCAGCGTCCCGGTCTGATAGAAACCTGGCATTGGCCGTCTGATGATCATCAACCGCGTGCGGGTACGGAACAAGAATGGCAGCAACCCCGGAAGCGGCTATCTCCGCAATGGTCATAGCGCCCGCGCGACATATCAGAACGTCGGCCCAGCCGTAGGCCTGGGCCATATCGTCAATGAATTCCGTAACCCTGGCGTCGGCGGTTGCCATCCGGTAGGCCTGTTCCGTACGTTGACGTTCGCTACGCCCGGCCTGGTGCCAGATCTGCAGGGAAAAACGGTGCGTAAGGCCCGCGACTGCCTCCGGCACCACCTTGTTGAATACCAGCGCGCCCTGACTTCCGCCGACAACCAGAATACGCAGCGGACTGTCACGACCGGCCATGCGCGCAACCGGTTCCGGCAGCGCCAAGATCTCCGCCCGCACGGGGTTGCCGACGTGACGCGCCCCCGGCAACGTTCCAAACGCTTCGGGAAAACCGCACATCACGGTCGTGGCGAGATAGGCAAGCCAGCGGTTGGTTAGGCCGGCAACGGCATTCTGCTCGTGGATAAGCAAAGGGCAGCGTTGCAACCACGCCACGAGCCCACCGGGCGCGGACACGAATCCGCCCATTGCCAGCACCGCGTCGGGTCGACGGCGGCGCATAATGCGCCACACCTGAAACACCGCAATCCCGAGACGCACAGGCATCAGCACCCAAGACATCCATCCGGTGCGACGCAACCCGCGCATGGTAATGCACTCCAGATCGAAGCCGGCGGCCGGCACGACACGCGCCTCGATTCCCCGACGCGTTCCGACCCATACCACTGCGATACCCTGGTTGCGCAGCTCTCGGGCAACGGCAAGCGCTGGATAAACATGGCCTCCAGTTCCGCCGGCAATGACCATGACTGTGGTCATGCCCTGACCGCCTTACGCTGCCGTGTTTCGCTGTCCACGACCAGCAGCAGCGCCACGGCAATGCAGCTGGCCACCATACTGCTTCCTCCGTAACTCACGAACGGAAGCGTAAGTCCCTTGGTTGGCAGCGCCCCCATGTTTACGCCCATATTAATCATCGCCTCTCCGCCGAGGAGAATGCCGATTCCCTGGGCCAGCCTGGCGCCATAGACCTGGCCCAGTCTGTCGGCTGCCCGGGAAATCACAAATGCGCGCCAGACCACGATGGCAAAGAGACAGATCGTGACCAGCACCCCGATCAGTCCCAGCTCTTCGGCCAGCACCGCGAGCAGAAAATCGGTATAGGCGGCCGGAAGGTAAAACAGCTTTTGCACACTCCCACCAAGTCCAACTCCGAACACCCCTCCGCGCCCGAAGGCGATCAGCGCCTGGGTAAGCTGAAACCCCTTGTTGAGCGGATCTGCCCACGGGTGCAGAAACCCGGTAATGCGCGCCATGCGGTACGGCGAATAGATCGTGAGCAGGATCATGCCGCCAAGACCCGCTGCAACCACCACCATGAAATGCCAAAACCGCACGCCACCAAGAAACAACATGAGAAAGACGGTGAAGCTGATCACGACAGCTGCGCCGAGGTCCGGCTCCTGCAGAAACAGCGCTCCGATCACAGCAACGACAATGCTGACCATCAGAATTCCCTGGGTAAAATGCCGCAGCTCATCCTGCTTGCGGACCAAATACCCCGCGACGTACACGATCATGAAATCTTTCACGAGTTCGGATGGCTGCAGCTTGAACAGGCCCAGCCGCAGCCAGCGCGAGCTCCCATTAACATGCACCCCGACACCCGGCACCATAACCAGAATAAGCAGCAGGATTCCGGCAAGCAGCAGGTAGGGCCCGGCCTGCTCCCAGAACCGCATGCGGGTTCGCAGAATGACCGCGCCCGCGGCCAGTCCGATCGCGATACTTATCAGATGACGAAGAAGGAAGTAGTAGCTGCTTCCGGTATAACGCTCCGCGGTTGGAATCGACGCCGAATACACCATGACGATGCCGATCAAGATGAGAATGCCTACGCTGGCCACCAGCCAGCGATCATACGACAGCAGCGTCGGGGCGTTGATCCTCGAATTGCGGCGGCCGGCAAAGACGGCGCTCATTTGGCGACTCCAGCTTCAATACAAGGCCCGTATT
Organism: Pseudomonadota bacterium; assembly: GCA_021785515.1. GTDB lineage: Bacteria > Pseudomonadota > Gammaproteobacteria > Acidiferrobacterales > UBA6901 > JAJYCY01. The sequence continues at coordinate 308,298 of JAJYEX010000001.1, forward strand.
GCCGGTCACGCCAGGGCAACTGCCCGACTGCCTGTCCGATCCCGCTCATCCCACGATCCTCGCAACAGCGTCGCGGAACACATCGCCACGATGTTCATAATTGCGAAACATGTCGAAACTGGCGCAGGCCGGAGACAGCAGTACCGCATCGCCTGGACGCGCCAGGCCAGCCGCCTTTTGTACCGCGTCAGACATGTCCGTGGCCCACGTCACCGGCACGACGTCGCCGAGCGCATCAGCGAGCATCGACGCATCACGCCCGATAAGCACCAGCCCGCGCACCTGCCGCTTCACCGCGTCGCGCATAAGTGAAAAATCGGCGCCCTTTCCGTCACCGCCGGCGATCAGGATCACCGGCCGATCCATGCCGTTTAACGCTGCCACTGTTGCGCCGACATTCGTGCCCTTGGAATCGTTTATCCACAGCACGCCGTTATGCCGGCCGACCAGTTCGGTGCGATGATGCAGGCCGCCAAATTGGCCAAGTGCGCGCCTCATGGCGTCAAACGGGACATTTAGTCCATTCACCAAGGCCGCCGCGGCCAGCACGTTGGCCACATTGTGGCGGCCGGCAAGCCGAATCTCGGATACCGGCATGAGGAGGCGTGCGCCACGCGCAAGCCATTCCTCGTTTCCTTTCCGTACCAGGCCGTAATCACGATCATCACGCGGCGGCATCAGTCCAAAGCAAAGCGTCTGTCGGTCTGCTCGCGCCATGGCCATTACCCTGGAATCGTCGCGATTCAGCACCATGGTTCCATCTCCGCGAAATATCCGTTCCTTGGCAGTCGCGTACTCCTCAATGTCGGTGTAGCGATCCATGTGGTCGGGCGTTATGTTCAGCACCGTCGCCGAACGGACATTGAGGCTATAGGTAGTTTCAAGCTGGAAACTGGACAGCTCCAATACATACACGTCCGGCTCCGGCTGCCGCAGCAGGTCGAGCGCGGGAGTCCCGATGTTTCCGCCAACGGCCGTATCGAGGCCGGCCGCGCGACACATTTCCCCTACCAGAGTGGTCACGGTACTTTTGCCGTTGGACCCGGTGATCGCGATTACCGGGGCGGTAGCAGTGCGCGCAAACAGCTCTATGTCTCCTACGGCGGTCGTACCGGCGGCCACTGCCACTGCTATGGCCGGGTTTCGCAGCGACAAACCGGGACTGACGACAAGCAGACTCTCTCCCCGGAAAAGCCCGGCATTCCACGGCCCAGTCTCAACCGGTACGCCGGGAAACTCCGTGCGCAAAGACGTCAGCATTGGCGGCACATCGCGGGTGTCTGCCACCCGCACGCGATACCCCTGCGCGCTGAGGTGACGTACGCAGGACAGCCCGGTTGCCCCCAGACCCAGCACCAGCGCCGTCTTCGGATCGTCATGTGCCATAATTGCGGCCTGCATTGTCAACGAATCTTCAATGTCGCGAGTCCGATCAGCACGAGAATCAGAGTGACGATCCAGAAACGCACGATTACGCGCGGCTCGGGCCAGCCCTTAAGCTCGAAGTGATGGTGCAGTGGCGCCATGCGGAAGATGCGGCGTCCAGTCAGCTTGAACGAGAGCACCTGCAGCATCACTGATACGGTTTCCATCACGAAGACCCCGCCCATAATGAACAGCACTATTTCCTGATGAACCACCACCGCTATGACTCCAAGCGCCGCTCCAAGACCAAGCGCTCCGACATCGCCCATGAAAACCATCGCGGGATAGGTGTTAAACCACAGAAACCCGAGCCCCGCCCCGACTAGCGCTGAGCAGAACACCAGCACCTCGCCCGCGCCGGCGATGTATGGGATGCCGAGGTACTGGGAAAACTGGTAATGACCCGTGACGTAGGCGAATATTCCCAGCGCGCCTGCTACCATGACCGTAGGCATGACTGCCAGGCCATCTAGACCATCGGTAAGATTGACGGCATTGCTCGATCCGACAATGACAAAATAGGTCAGCAGGATGAACCAGGGACCCATGGCAATCGCCACGTGCTTGAAGAATGGGACGATCAGTTCTATTTCCACCGGAGAGCGGGCGGTGTAGTAGAGAAACAGCGCGGCAGCAAGGCCGGCCACCGACTGCCAGAAATATTTGGCCTTGGCACCAATTCCGCGTGGGTTCTTGTTCACGAGCTTTTTGTAATCGTCCGCCCAGCCGATGGCACCAAACGCGGAGGTGGTGAACAGGACCACCCATACAAATCGGTTGGTCAAATCGGCCCACAGCAACGTCGTAATGAATACCGCCACCAGTATGAGCGCCCCACCCATCGTAGGGGTTCCAGCCTTGGTCAGATGGCTCTGCGGCCCATCATCCCGAACTGTCTGACCGATCTGGTACTGGCTGAGCTTGCGGATCATGAACGGACCCACGATGAAACAGATTCCGAGAGCGGTAAGCACACCGAGAATTCCGCGCAGCGTGAGATAGCGAAAGACATTGAAAAAGGAAATATCATGCGCCAGGCGCTTGAAGAGATAGAACAACACTAGGCGTTCCTCCCGTGTTCCTGGCCGTTGTCGACGATGCGAGGTCCTTTCCAGTCACCGCTATTTGGTGCCACCAGACCGGCTACAATCTGCTCCATACGCATTACCCGGGAACCTTTGACCAGAATGGTCATGTCGGGATGCATCAAGTTGCGCAGGCTTTCAACGATTTCATCGTATTGATCGAAGTGCTGGCCACCTGGCCCGAAACTGCGGACAGTCGACCAGGTCAGCGTGCCGATGGCATACAGGCGATGCACCCCGGCTTGTCGTGCCAGATCACCAGCACGGCTATGGATCTCAGGGGCGTCGTCACCGAGCTCGGCCATGTCGCCAATAACCAGTACCCGTTCACCGTCGGCGCGCCCAAGAACGTCTATGCCGGCCGCGAGGGATCCAGGATTAGCGTTGTACGTGTCATCCATCACGCGGGCGCCCCGGAATCCAAGCTTGGTTTCGAGCCTACCGGGAGCTGGCTGCAGTTTTTCCAACCCCTTCTTTATGTCCTGCAGTGTGGCGCCAGCAGCAATGGACGCAGCTGCCGCCGCGAGCGCGTTCATCACATTGTGTCGGCCGAGCAGAGCGAGATGCACGTCCACATTCCCGTCTGGAGTTCTCATGGAGATCGCGCTGCCCTGGGCATCGAGCACATAGTCGGCACTGACGTCCGCGGCGGCATTCAGCCCGAACTTGAGCTGGCGGCGCGGGCCCGCCAGTTTATGCCACAGTTCCGCATAGGAATCGTCCGCATTAATAACCGCGGTGCCATTATCGGCGAGCCCCAGAAAGATCTCGCCTTTTGCCCGCGCAATTGCAGCAACACTGCCCAGGCCGGCGAGGTGCGCCTGCGCGGCGTTTGTGATCAGCGCAATCGTGGGTCGCGCCAGGCGCGACAAATAGCTAATCTCGCCCGGATGATTCATGCCCATCTCGATCACGGCATAGCGGTCCTGTGTGCGCAAGCGCAGCAGGGTAAGCGGTACCCCGATGTCGTTGTTGAGATTACCTTCCGTCGCCAGCCCTGGCCCGGTCTCCGCCATGATTGATGCCAGCATGCTTTTCACCGTGGTCTTTCCGTTGCTTCCAGTGACGGCAATCAGCGGCAGATTGAAAGTGCCACGCCAGTGCGCCGCCAACGTCCCAAGGCCCAGCCGCGTATCCGCTACACGCACCGCCGGCAACGGGTAATCGACAGCGCGGCTGACCAGGGCACCCGCGGCTCCAGCGCGAGCGGCTTCGCCCAGAAAATCGTGGCCATCAAACCTCGGACCAACCAGCGCCACGAACAGGTCGCCCCGAGTTAGTCTGCGGGAATCGCTCACCACGCCCGTAAACGGCACGTCTGCGCCAACCAGGCCGCCGTTCAGGACCTGCGCTATGGCACCCAAGGTCATCACGCGGCGATACCCAAAACCTGCATCACAACCTCTCTGTCACTGAACGGGATACGCTGGTCTCCGATCTGCTGGTAACTCTCGTGACCCTTGCCAGCGATCAGGACCCCATCCCCGGTGCGGGCGCCGCTTACGGCCATCGTTATGGCGCGCGCACGATCGCGCACAACGGTCGGACTTGTGCGCATACCGTTGACGATGTCGGCAATAATCTGTTCCGGGGATTCATGGCGCGGATTGTCGTCGGTAACGATAATGACATCGGCCAGATCTTCAGCAAGCCGGCCCATCAGCGGTCGTTTGCCGCGGTCGCGGTCGCCGCCACAGCCGAATACGCACCACAGACGTCCTCCGACGTGCTCACGCAGCGCCGCCAGGGCTTTTTCCAGGGCATCCGGGGTATGCGCATAGTCAACCACCACGAGCGGCGTACCGGCGCCGCCAAACCGTTCCATTCGTCCCGCTACCGGCTTCCCCCGGCTCAGGCGTTCTGCCGCCTGCTGCGGAGACAAACCGGCCTCCATCAGCACAGCAAAAACCGCGAGCAGGTTCATAGCATTGAAACGCCCTATGAGCGGACTGCGCAGCGCGACAGAACCGGCTGCTGTCGTCACCCGCAAGTCCAGCCCCTCGGAAGTCGGCGTCAATGCAGCAACCGTGACATCTGCATCGGCTAAGCCAAAGGTGGTCACCCGCACGTTTTTTTGAACAGTCTGCGCCAGTTCCCGCCCAACGGGATCATCGCTATTGATGACAGCCGCCTCCAATCCTGGAAAGCGGAACAGGCGCGCCTTGCTGCCGGCATAGGCCTCCATCGTGCCGTGGTAGTCCAGATGATCGCGCGTGAGGTTGGTAAAGACGGCAACGTTGAAAGCAACGCCCTCCACCCGCCCCTGATCAAGGCCATGCGAGGATACCTCCATGCACACGCTCGAGGCGCCTGCATCCACAAAACCGGCCAGAAGCCTGTGAACAGTGATGGAGTCCGGCGTAGTATGACTGGAAGGATCGAGCTGTCCGGGGAATCCCGCCCCCAGAGTGCCGATCAAACCGCAGCGTCGCCCCGGCTCATCGAGCGCCTGAGCGGCCAAATGCGTACACGTGGTCTTGCCGTTGGTGCCAGTGACACCGACCATAAAAAGCTTTTGCGAGGGAGAACCAAAGAACCGGTCAGCGACCACCCCACTGAGGCGACCGAGACCTGAAACCGGAATCATGGGCACCGCGCAGTCCGGCGGCAAAAATTGCGCACCAGACGGAAGCGGCGCGTCTCTCTCGAATACAACCGCCGCAGCGCCACGCGCAATCGCACTGCCCACATACTCACGTCCGTCGCCGCGGATTCCCGGCGTCGCGAGAAACAGGCAACCCGGACCGACCATCCGACTGTCGCTGCTGATTCCAAGAATCTCAGGATCGGACGGCAGATTGAGATCCGCCAGCCCTGCAAGCAACCAGCTCAGTCGCATGGCCGTCATGGAGCACCCCCCGCCGGCGCAGCCGGGTTTTGCGCGACGACACGGATGAACCCCCCTTTCGCACCTGCTGCCGGCGCCTGCGCGACCCACCGCTGCATGTGGGGCAGGTTATCAGGCGGAATGTTGAGCATGCGCAACGCGCCGCTCATGACCCTGCTGAAGACTGGCGCTGCGACTTCACCACCGTAGTACTCGCTGCTGCGCGGGTTGTTTACGACGACAACCATCGCCAGGCGTGGGTCGCTGGCAGGCACAAAACCGGCAAAGGAGGCATAGTACGAATTCGGTCGATAACCGTCCGTACCGAGCTTGTGTGCTGTTCCAGTCTTCCCGGCCACCAGGTAGTTGGGTACGGCCGCCCCGGGCGCGGTACCACCACTGCTGACAACAAGCTCAAGCATGTTGCGAAGCTCTCTTGCTATGGTCCCGGACATAATCCGTCTTCCCACAACCGGCTGGTCGCGGCGCAAAATCGTCACCGGCATCATCATTCCGTCATTGGCTATTCCCGCAAATGCCTGCGCCATCTGCATTACGGTGACGGAGATTCCGTAGCCAAAGGACATGGTTGCCTGCTCGGACGGCAACCATTGCTGGTATGGCCTTACAAAACCCGGCTCCTCTCCGGGCAGGCCGACGCCGGTGGACATACCGAAACCTGCGCGGCGAAACATGTCCCACATCGTCTCGGGTTTGAGCGAAAGTGCAATCTTGGTAGCCCCGACGTTGCTCGACACCTCAATGATCTGGGCCACGGATATCGTGCCTGAATCTACGTCGTCGCGAATTGTATAGCCTCCAACGCGTATGGTGCCGGGGGAGGTATCGATCATTGTCGTCGGCTGGTACCTGCCGGTGCCCAATGCAGCGGCGATCGTGAACGGCTTTAGCATGGACCCCGGCTCAAACTCATCCGTCACCGCCCGGTCCCGGATCAGACTGCTGGCCAGCGTGCTGCGGTTGTTCGGATTGAAGCTCGGCACGTTGACCAGAGCCAGCACCTCTCCAGTGCGGACATTAACCACCACGGCGCTGGCCGCATGCGCGTGAAACTTCCGGATCGTTGCCATGAGCGCCCGGTACGTCAGAAACTGAATGCGCCTGTCGATGCTCAGAACGAGATTCCTGCCAGGGACAGGTAACGAAATGCTCTCTACCGGCTGCACAATATTGCCGTAGCGGTCCTGCAACACGCGTTCCTTGCCAGGAACTGCACGCAGCCAGTCGTTGTACTCCAGCTCCGCCCCCTCCTGCCCCACGTCGTCGATGTTGGTAAAGCCAATAAGCTGGCCCGTGACCGGGCCAGCCGGGTAGTAACGGCGATACTCGCGTTGCAGCGCCACACCGGGGATGTGCAGCGCCATCACCGCCTTGGCCGTCTGCGGCGCAATTTCGCGATCAACGTACATGAACTGCAGACCGGCACTGTTCCGAATCGCCCGCGCCAGCTGCGCGCCGGATATCCCCAACAATCTGGTGAGGGCTGGCCACCTGTTTCGGGCTTGCGCCAGTTCGGCCGGATGAGCCCACACCGAGTCGACCGGTGTGCTGATGGCAAGCGGCTCTCCGTTACGATCAAGGATCATTCCGCGATGAGAATCGTCTTCGATGACCCGCAAGTGGGTCGCGTCACTCTGGTTCTGTAGGTAACTGGCTTCCACTACCTGAAGGTAGAAGGCGCGTACCGCCAGCAGGGCAAACCCCGCGAGCATCGTCGACAGGACTGCCCAGTACCGGACCCTGCCGCCTGTAGACACAGAACTCACCGATGCGCCCCCGCAATATCGACGATGACAACCTGATTGGGCGCCGGCATGGACATTCCAAGTTTGGTTCTCGCGAGAGCCTCGACGCGACGGTGTTCGGACCAAACGCCTTCTTCCAGAAGCAGTTTGCCGCGCTCGACCACCAGGTCCTCGTGCTTGCTGCGTAACGTTTCCAGCTTCACGAAGTCCATGCGATTGCGCTGCCGCAGATCTACGACAACCAGGGCGGAGATCATGACTGCGGCAATCAGCACCACGAGGCGTTTATCCATGGAGCTTCTCCGCTATGCGCAGGATCGCGCTGCGCGCACGCGGATTTTCCCGCAGTTCCTGCTCGCCCGGTCTGATCAGCCGACCCACGGCACGCAGCCGCGGACTGAGCATCTCCGCGCTTACGGGCATGTCGGGCGGAAAATGGTCACCGCGCGCCTCGACGCGGATGAAATCCTTGACGATACGGTCTTCCAAGGAGTGAAAGCTGATAACCGCCAGGCGGCCACCGGGCGCCAGCGCGTTAACCGCCTGAGGCAGCACGGCACGCAGCTCATCGAGCTCGTGGTTGACATGCAGACGTATGGCCTGAAAGGTTCGCGTAGCGGGGTCCTGCCCAGGTTCACGGGTTGGAACCGCGGCCGCGACAATCCGGGCTAAACGCGCTGTCGTTACGATCGGCTCGCGAACACGTTCGGCACAAATAGCGCGTGCGATCCGCCGGGAGAAGCGCTCTTCGCCGAAATCGCGGATCACGCGGGCAATCTCCGCTTCCGTGGCGCCATCAAGCCACTGCGCCGCGGACACCCCGCTTTCGGGGTCCATACGCATGTCGAGCGGGCCATCGTGCCGAAAACTGAACCCGCGATAGGGGTCGTCCAGTTGTGGCGAGGAGACCCCGAGATCCAGCAGGATTCCATTGACCCTCCCGGTCCAGCCGCGATCGGCTATCGCTTGCCCCATCATCGAGTACTGCCCCCGTACCACCTCAAAACGCGAATCATCGGCAAACAACGCACGTGCAACCGCCACCGCCTGCGGGTCGCGATCTAGCGCAAGCAGATGGCCCTGCGGATCGAGCTGTTCCAGTATCCCGCGTGCATGCCCGCCACGGCCAAAGGTGCCATCGACATAAATGCCACCAGACCGCAGACTGAGGGCTGCCAGCACCTCCTGCAACAGAACCGGACGATGCGACAGCTCATCCACCTCTCCCACCTTCAAAGAGACAGCGATACAAGTTCCGGTGGCAAATTGCCATCGACAGGTCCCGCCGCCAACCACTCGGCGCGCTTCGTATTCCAGGTCGTCGCGTCCCAGATCTCGAACTTGTTGCCTTGCCCGATCAGCACAACCGCTTTTTCCAGGCTGGCATAGTCCCGCAGCGGCGGTGGCAGCAGTATTCGGCCGCTTCCATCCAGCTCACAATCGGTCGCATAGCCGATCAACAGACGCTGTAGCTGACGCGCAGGTTCGTTGTAGCTCGGCAACTGCACCAGCTTACGCTCGATCTCCTCCCAATCAGGCAGCGGATACAGCAACAGGCAGTGGTCACGGTCCACCGTCACGACCATACGACCGTCGCAGTGACGTTCCAGCATTTCGCGATAGCGGGTAGGTACCGCCAGCCTGCCTTTGCTGTCGAGAGTGAGTTCGTTAAGGCCGCGTAGCATTTGTCGCCTTTTCTGCGATCAGTCGCCCTGATGCCACAATTATCCACATTTTCCCACAAATTCACACTCACTATAGATAAGCACGAGATCTGCTGTCAAGAAAAGGGCGTGTCCGATGGTACATTTCTTCTTTTATCGACAGGAGGTTATGCAAGGGAACCTGGTTAACTGGGGACGAAATCGGGACCGACCTGAATTTCCCACCGGCTAAGGGGGCAAACAGACCTGAAAACTGCAGAAATAAAAACCAGAAAATACAGAAAATTATACTTGGAACTTAAAGTGGAAGGTGGAGTTGGCCGATAAGCCGGGTTCTGTCGTGGACAGCCATTCCTCTAGGGCACACGTCACCGCGTGCCTCAAGCAACCTACCCGGGAACGGTGCGGACCACACCATAGTTCCCCTATTCGGTCTTGCTCCGGGCGGGGTTTTCCGTGCCGTGAATGTTGCCACCCACGCGGTGCGCTCTTACCGCACCATTTCACCCTTACCGGCACAGTCAGAAGACTGACGGTGCTTAGGCGGTATCTTTTCTGTGGCACTTTCCGTGGGCTTGCGCCCCCCAGGCGTTACCTGGCGCCCTGTCCTCTGGAGCCCGGACTTTCCTCCGCATGCTGCGGCGGCTGTCTGGCCAACTCCACGAACGGATTATACGCCGCCTGCGAAGATAAGTCTGTGCGGCTATTCTTCACCGCTGTCCGAGCCGGACCCGACCCGATCGGTCTGCCTGAGGCTGCGCTCATAAAGCCAGTTCTTCTTTGCCCCCGTAATCCGGGCAGCCAGGGCCGCTGCCTGTCTCGGCGGCAATTCTGACTGCAGAATCTGCATAACCCTGTCTGCTTCGGCATCAACCTCCTGATCGGCCGTTGCCCTCGCACCGTGGATCAAGACCACTATCTCGCCCCGCCTCTGATTTGGATCCCCAAGGACCCAGTCACGAAGTGCGCCAAGGGTCGCACTGTTCACGGTCTCGAACTGCTTGGTAAGCTCCCGGGCAAAAACCCCGGGGCGGTCACGGCCAAAAATATCCACCATGTCATCGAGACTTGCGGTAATCCGGTGGGCCGACTCATAAAAAATCAGGGTGCGGGGGTCAGCACGCAGTTCCTCAAATCGCGCGCGCCTTGCGGCAACCTTTGCGGGCGGGAACCCCTCGAAAGCAAAGCGGTCTGACGGTAAACCCGAGGCCGACAATGCCACAATGGCCGCACAGGGGCCCGGAACCGGGACCACCGGAATTCCGGCAGCACGCGCCGCACGCACCAGGTGGAAGCCAGGATCGCTCACCAGAGGGGTGCCAGCATCGCTGACCAAGGCAACGTTTTGACCGTCATCCAGCCTGCGAAGCAGCTGGTGGAGCTTGGTGCGCTCGTTATGTTCGTGAAACGCCATAACCGGCCGCTCGATGCCGAAGTGGCGCAACATTGGAGTACTATGACGGGTATCTTCCGCGGCTATCAGGTCTGCCTGCGATAATGCCCGGATCGCGCGTGGCGACATATCCTCCAAATTTCCGATCGGTGTTGCCACCACATACAGGGCCCCGGTCTGGTTTGACACATGCGCCTCCACTTTAAGATACTGTCGGCACAGTTTATACGACATTCCCCAATGAATTCGATTTTCACTGCCCGTGTCCGGGCTGCAGTACTCGCTATTGCCGGCCTCATGGCGCTCCAAGGATGCGTGACCCAGATTCCGCTGCAGCCGGCTGTGACGTCGGCCGATGCGCAACACGCCGAACAGGCCGGGGAGTACATCATCGCCGCGCATGACTATGAGCGTCTCGCCCGGCAGGCCGTACCGCCCGAACGGCAGCGCTTTCAGCTCCGCGCGGTCGATGCGCTCGTCAAGGCAGCACAAGTTCGCGAGGCTCGCGAGCAGATCCGGTCTATTGACACTACAGGACTCGCTCCGTACTTCCTTGCACGCAAACGCATTCTGTCCGCACGCATTGCCTCTCTCGAAGGCCGCCCTGAACATTCCATTTCCCTGCTCAACCAGGCCGCGCGAATGCGCAACCTCAATCCGTCCCTGCAGGCAGAGATCCTCCGCGATCGGGCACGGGCCGAAATCAAGGTCAACCAGCCGATCAGCGCGGTCAACGATCTGATCGCACGCGAACAGTTCATGGTGAGCGGCAAGGAAATCACCCAGAATCAGCTGCAGCTTTGGCACATCCTGCAAACCCTGAGCCCCGCTGACCTGAACAAGGCGCTCGCCACCGCACACAACCCCACGCTAATCGGCTGGCTACAGCTTGCGATCGCGGTCGCGGACAACTCGGGGGATCCCAATCAGCTCGCCGCGGCTGTTAACGCTTGGCGAAAATCCAACCCCACGCATCCAGTAACTCAAGAATTCCTCAATATGCTGGCGCACCCGGTGCCAGGCATAATTGGACGTGTCAATCGGATTGCGCTGCTTCTGCCGCTGACCTCGCAGTTTTCAACACAGGCAGATGCCGTTCGGGACGGATTTATGGCCATGGACGCCGCCAATACCGATCCTGACAAGCCTACGGTAACCGTCTACGACACCGGCCCCGATCCTACCCAGATAACAAAGTACTACACGGCTGCAGTGGCAAATGGGGCCCAGCTCGTGGTGGGTCCCTTGGGACACGACGCTGTCCAACAGCTCGTGAAATCCGGCGACTTGAGCGTCCCAACCCTGCTGTTGAGTCGTACCCACCAGAAAACTGATCAGACGCACGAGGTGTTCCAGTTCGGTCTGTCGCTTGAACAAGAAGCCCGCCAGGTGGCGGAGCGCGCCTATCTCGATGGCCACCGACGCGCCGCAATCCTCTATCCCGACACCGGTTGGGGACTACGCATCGCAAACGCCTTCTCCTCAGCCTGGCAGCGGCTCGGCGGCATGGTTCTGGTCTCAGAACCATACCAACCCGGCCGCGGTGACTATTCACAGCCGGTAAAGCAGCTGCTGAACATTACGCAGAGCGAAGAACGTGCCCAAATGCTGGAGAATTTGCTCAAAATCAAGCTCAAGTTTGCGCCCAGGCCGCGTCAGGACATCGACATGATATTCCTGGAGGCCGACGCCCAGAATGGCCGGCTGATCAAGCCAGAGCTTAACTATTATCGTGCGATGCAGATCCCCGTATATGCCACGTCGCACATATTTACCGGGCATGTAGATGTCATGCGGGATACCGATCTCGATGGCATCATATTCGGTGACATGCCCTGGATGTTGATCCATGACGGGAGCATCAAGGCGCTACGCACAAAGCTGCAGAATGGGAACTGGAAATATGCCCATACGGCCCTGGGCAGGCTGTATGCGCTTGGAGTCGATGCCTATGCGGTCATTCCCCAGCTGGACAGACTCAGCACCGAGCCCGGCGTGCACTTCGATGGCGTTACGAGCGGCCTGAGCATCGGACCACATGGACGTTTCCACCGCCAACTCCTCTGGGCGCAATTCCAGAAAGGTGCGCCCCAACTCCTGGATAAATTTCTCGACTACCAGGGGCAGTTTGCCCTTGATGACGGTGCCGGGATCGATGTCCCGTCCCTCACGGCCCAATGACGTCACACGTACATCGCTTTACGGCCGAGATGTTCTGCAAGCCTGTGGTCCGCTGGCCAGCATCTCAAATCGTGCCATGAAGCAGGCCCGCAGAAGCCCCGTGGCAGCGGGAAATGAAGCCGGAAGCACCGGGGCGGCGGACAACCTCGCCAGCCGCGCACGGACCGCATTTGCGCGCAACATCGAAACCGTTAAACAGAGTCTCGACCCGATCACGCCGCTGATCGTAGCGGCATCCGAACTAATGGTCAGGGCACTGGTATCAGGACACAAGATTCTATTGTGCGGCAACGGCGGGTCTGCTGCCTGCGCACAGCTGTTCTCCGCACACCTGCTTAACCGCTACACGCAGGAACGACCGGGACTGCCGGCGATCACACTGTCGGCGGATGGCGCTACGCTTACGGCTATTGCCAACGATCACCACTTCACGGATGTGTTTGCACGCCAGATCATGGCCCTTGGCAATCCCGGTGATATTCTGGTGGCGTTTTCGACCACCGGAAATTCTCCGAATCTCACGCGCGCGGTCGAGGCGGCGCATGCACGCAACATGCGCTGCGTCGCCCTCAACGGCCGGGACGGCGGCGAACTCGGGAGCGTGCTGGCACGCGACGATCTCAACATTCTCGTCACCGGCGGGTCGACCGCCAGGATCCGTGAAGTACATATTCTTACCGTTCACTGCCTTAGTGAGCTGATCGACTACCAGCTTCTGGGACAGGAGTAGAGAGCCCATGATTCACACCCGTTTCCTCGGAAAACACGCTTTGCTGACCGTCCGATGGATCCTGCTGGCAGGCCTGTTTGCCGGCGTTCTCCAGGGATGCGCCCCAGTTGTCGTTGCCGGGGCTGCCGCCGGTGCCGACGTGATCCATGACCGTCGTACCCTGGGGTCTATCGTCAACGATGACACCGTTGAACTGAAGGCGACTGGCATTCTTGATACAGACCCGCAATTGCGACATGTGGTGCACGTCAGCGCAATTTCTGTCAACGGGATTGTGCTGCTGACTGGCCAAGCGCCCACCACCCAGCTGAGGGACCTCGTGCTGGCAAAGATCAGGAACATACCCAGCATTCGCCGCATTCTAAATGAAATCGAGGTAGCGCCGGTAAGCACCCTGGCTGAACGCGCCCAGGACAGCTGGATTACCACGCAGGTCGAAACCCGCTTTCTTGTGACAAAAGGACTCGATCCGACGCGCGTCAAGGTCGTTACGGCCAACTCCATCGTGTATCTGATGGGTCTGGTGACACAACAGGAAGGGAGCCTTGCCGCCAATGCCGCGGCAAACGTGCGCGGGGTTGTGCGCGTGGTGGAGTTGTTCGAATACATTAACTGAAATGCGTGGCGGCATCCGCCCGTTAGCGATACCCCTGGATCCGGCATGTGAGCAACCTCTCACCTGAATTCATGCAGACCCTGCGCTCGCTGGTGGGAACACCTAACGTGCTCTCCGACCCCGCAGACTGTTGGGTGTACGGGTATGACAATTCCCGAAAACACAACTCTCCGGACGCTGTTGCGTTCGCCGTGACGCATGCTGAAGTTGCCGACATAGTGCGCCTGTGTCGTGATCACCGGGTTCCGCTGACCGCACGCGGTCGCGGCACGGGCACCAGTGGCGCGTCCATCCCCCTGGGGGCAGGCCTGGTGCTGTCGCTCGAACGCATGAACAAAATAGTGAGCACCGACGCCACTAACCGCGCGATGACGGTGGAGCCGGGCGCCACTAATCAGGCAGTCCAGGAGGCGGCTCGGGCCAGCGGGTTCTTCTGGCCGCCGGACCCGACGAGCGCGGCCTTCTGCACTGTCGGAGGCAATCTCGCCCTCAACGCGGGAGGGCCGAGAACGGTAAAGTACGGGGCAACCCGGGAGAACGTTCTGGGTCTCCGTGCGGTAACCGGTCTCGGGGAAGAAATCCGGACCGGAACCTACACCACCAAGGGCTCTATCGCCTATGACTTGACCCGGCTCCTGATCGGTTCGGAAGGCACACTGGCGATAATCACTGAGGCCGTGCTTCGGCTCACCCCCCTGCCCGAGGCGCGGCGCACCCTGCAGGCCACGTACGCGCAGGTCAGGGATGCGGCGGCAGCCGTGGCGCGGGTCATGACCCAGCCGACAACGCCCTGCGCGCTCGAGATGATGGACAGTGGGGCTGTCGATATTATCCGCCGCCAGTCTGGCGTCCCGCTTCCGCCCGGTACGGGCGCGTTGCTGATGATCGAGATAGATGGCCCGGAGGCCGCCCTGGACTCCATGCTCCAGGCCGTTGCCGGTGCACTCGGTGGCACTGGCCTATTAGAAATCAAGGTGGCCCACTCCGCTGAAGAGGTCAAGGAATTATGGACTGCACGCAAAGCGCTGTCGCCGGCGCTGCGGACCATAGCCCCGAACAAGCTCAACGAAGATGTGGTGGTGCCCGTATCGAAGATAGCCGATCTGATTGACGGGCTCGGCGATATCAGTAGCCGATATGGCATTCCGGTCGTCAACTTCGGGCATGCCGGAAACGGCAACATACACGTGAACTTGCTCTATGACTCCCAGGATTCTCAGCAGGAAAAGAATGCACGTCCGGCGGTAAGCGCGGTGTTCGATTTGGTGCTTGCCCTGGGCGGTACGCTGTCCGGAGAGCACGGCATCGGACGAGAGAAGCGTGACTACATTGATCGCGCAATAGATCCTGTCACGCTTGGTCTGATGCGCCGCATAAAAGAACAGTTTGATCCCCACGGCATCCTCAATCCCGGAAAGATCTTTCCGCCGCAGCAATGACCGGTGGCGGACGCGGATGGCGACCATGCCCGACATCGTCACATGGGGCCGTTACGGATCCAAGCCGGCGCTGACGGCCGCGAACCGGATGGCGGCCTGCGACACGACCCGGAAACTGCTTACGCAATTCGCCGCAACCCGGTAACCTCCGGTTGGACACGGCGGGTTTGCCACAATTCATCCAATTAGACACAATTGGGACGACGGCTGAACGCCGTACATTTTTTCGGGGAGATGCAGGAATGAAGGCAGGCGCACCATCAAAAAACACGGCACTTATCTGCCTGATTCTCTTTGCCCTGGGCATTACCGGCTATTTGATTCCACTCGGCCATATCGCGTACATCGGACCGGCCCTGAGGATATTCAATCGTATTGCCGTTGATCTGCTGATCGGCGGATATGGCTTGCTTCTGCTTGGCGTCTATATACTGTAATTGTCGTGCACGACGCACTGTAAAGTGCGGTACAAGCGCGATTTGTAGATGTCTGTAACCGCCGCGGCCGGCGGGTTGCGGCCATCGGCGGCAAAGAGTCCGGCGGCATAAGCCCCGCTCTCGCCCAAATCCACAACCACAAACAACCGGGAGGGGTCCGGAATGCCACACCGCACGTCTTCATTGCTGCTCGCCTCGACACTTGCCACGGCCCTGTGGTGTATCGCCCCACCAGGTCATGCGGCCACCAATATCGACAACCTGGGCGCCGCAAACCAGCCGGAATTCCGGCTGTTTTCCGAGGATCTTGGTTCTGCTCTGAGCGACAAGGCGCTGATTCCGACAGCACCGCTGGGGCTTACCGGGTTTGATGTCGGAATCGAGGCAACCGACACGGAAATCACGAACACATCAGCCTGGGACGTCGTGACAGGAAACAGCGGAAAAACCTCGCTGGTCCTGCCCAAGATTCACGTCTACAAGGGTCTGCCGCTCGGCTTCGACGTGGGCGCCTTTTATTCTCAGGTACCCAACAGCAATATCAAGCTATGGGGCGCCGAGCTGCGCTATGCCCTGCTGAGCGGCGGGGTCACGGAGCCCGCGGTTGGAATTGAGGCCAACTACACGAAGCTTCAAGGCGTGAATCAGCTTGATTTTCATACCACTGGCCTTGACCTATCTGTCTCAAAGGGCTTCACACTACTCACCCCGTACATCGGTATTGGAGAGGTGTGGGTAAATAGCAACCCAATCGGCATTTCCAGCCTCCAGACCGAGCGATTCTCGCTGAACAAGTACTTCATCGGTGCCGATCTGAATTTTGCAATTCTCAACATGGCAGTTGAAGCCGACCGGACCGGCAACGACACGACTTATGGCCTGAAGTTGGGCTGGCGCTTCTAGGACGCACGGCGTTGGACAGCTTGCAGGGAATGTAGTCAGGGCTGCGCGCGCAGCACAGCGTCGTACACGGCCTTATCGGCGTCGCTGTAGCAGCAGAAGACGATGCGGTCCAGCCGGGAGTCGCAGGTACGCGCCGCTGTGAGCGCGATGCGCGCGGCCTGTGGCTTCGGATAACCATACGCGCCGGTACTTATTGCCGGAAATGCAATGGTGCGGATACCCTGTTCCACGGCCAGACAAAGTGAGTTGCGGTAACAGGATTCCAGCAGCTGCGCCTCATGGTACGCCCCTCCACGCCAGACCGGTCCGACGGTATGTATGACCCGGCGGGCCGGCAGCCGGAACCCTGACGTAATGCAGGCCTCGCCAGTCCGGCAACCACCGATGCGACGGCAGGCGGCGAGCAGGTCCGGCCCTGCCGCGCGATGAATCGCGCCATCGACCCCGCCGCCGCCCAACAGCGTTTCATTCGCCGCATTGACGATCGCGTCAACAGCAAGAGTCGTGATGTCGGCAACGATGACTTCGATCATAAGCCCGCCCGGGGACCTTCCTCCGTCAGGTGCTCATTCTGCCTGGGTCCAACCATTTTTGGGGAAATATCCCGCATTCTCCTGGAATGTCGGGACTTCCTCTCCTGACGGGACCAACCGTCGACGGGTCTTCGACGACTCGTGCCTGCCAGCCGGCATGGACACAGCCCTCCGCGCATCACTCGCGATCCGGTCTTCCCGCCACAGATACGGCGATACCTCAATCAATCGCCGACTGCTTCCGGTAACGTGCCACTCCCGCGTCACGTGTGCGCCGGCATCGTGCCCAAAGCGGGCCAAGGCATCATCTGCCATCGTCCGCGCGCAGATGATCAGTGCCAGAGCAATGGACACAGCCTTGTCAGCCTCATCAAGAAGATGTGCTCCGGAAAAAGCCGTTATGTGCGCGGACGGAACCACGTCCGCGGTCCGGATCTGATCCTTACGGCTCTTGCGCCTGCGCCATTCGGTCCTGCTGCGATCGCGCTCGGTCGACACCGGTGACGCCGATCGCCCCGCCCGGGTTACCGGAACATAAAGAACAAAAACGGTTGCCCCTCTGTAGCATCAGGCACCAGGGCGTCCGCGTGCCAGGTACAAGCCGCCAAATCCCGCAGTCCCGATTTCTGGCCAAACCATGGTCTCCGTGCTTGAATCAGGACCATGGAATATCTGCTTGCACTGATGGCGGCGGGCGCTGTCGGCTGGATTTGGCACACCAACCTCGGAGTCCGCGAACTCGCCACACGGCTGGCACGGGAGCGGTGCACTGAAACCGGCGCGCAGTTCCTCGACGGCACGGTAGCGTTTACTGGCGCCTTCCCAGAACGGCGGAACGGACGGGTTTATCTGCGCCGGCGATACCGCTTTGATTTCACGGATGGCAGCGGACAACGCTTTACCGGCAGAGTGATTCTCGTCGGGCAGGAGCTCGACGAACTCCGATTGTATACGGGTCCGGTCCCGCATTGAGCGCCCGCGTGCTGCGGCTACTTGACGCGCTTCAGGGAAACGCCTTTTCGGCCGGTGGGCCGGCTCCCGGAAGACGGCGATGGGGACGCCGAAGAAGAATCACCGCCATCCCCCGGTCCGGTTCCGTCTCCATCCGGCTCCTTCTGAAAGAAGAAGCCCCGGCCATTTTCACGGGCATAGATCGCCAGCACCGCGCTGATCGGCACTTCAACCTCGAAGCTGCGTCCGCTGAATCGGGCCGAGAACAATATGCTGTCGAGGCCGAGCTGCAGTCCCTCTACGGCACGGGGATGGATGTTGAGGGCAATCCGGCCCTCCTGAACATAAGCCGAGGGCACCTGCACCCCGGAAATCTCGGCATCTACCAAAACATGCGGAGTCAACCCGTTGTCTACCGCCCACTCATAAATGGCCCGTATCAGATACGGCCGGGTGGAACCCGTCTGTGGTATCGGATCGGCCAAACGGTGCTACCGCATTGGAGCGCGCATATCGCGTTCCGCGTCAGTCAGACTCAGCTTAAACGACTTTCGTTCAAATAGTCGTTCGGCGTAGTCCAGTATCGGGCGCGCTTGCCGCGGCAGCTCAATCCCCCAGACCGGCAGGCGCCACAGCAGGGGCGCCAGCGAACAGTCGACCAGTGAAAATTCATCGCCCAGCACATACTGTTTCTCCTTGAAAACCGGAGAGATTACCGTAAGACCGTCGCGAACGATGTTGCGGGCTCGCTGGACCAGCCTGCGGTCACCGCCCTCGAGCTCAGCCAGCAAACTGTACCAATCTCGGTCAAAACGCATGAGCAGAAGCCTGGCACGACCCCGCGATACCGGGTCTACCGGCATCAATGGGGGATGCGGAAGGCGCTCGTCCAGGTATTCATTGATGATCAGCGACTCGTAGAGCACCAGCTCGCGATCAACCATGGTGGGTACACAGTTATACGGATTCAGATCCGCGAGTTCGCGCGGCATTTTGTTGATGTCTACCTCAACTACCTGGCACTCGACATCCTTCTCGTACAGCACTATTCGGGTACGGTGGCTGTAGGGATCAGTCGTGCCAGAATAAAGGGTCATGACATGCTTGCGGGTGGCCAGGGATGCCATTCACAGATTCTCCAGCGTGGAATTTGGCGTGCTGTCAAACAACAAAAGGGGCCCCTATCACGATAGGGGCCCCTTTCGGACTGGAGCACTACCGCGTATCAGTGTACGTCTTTCCAGTATTCCTTCTTGAGCAGGATTGCCAGAACCAAGAATACCGCCAGGAATATTAACACATAAACGCCGATCCGGATGCGCTCCAGCTTGGCCGGTTCGCCCATGTACACCATAAAATTGGTCAGGTCGCGGATGGCCAAGTCGTATTGCTTGGGCGTCATAGTGCCTGGTTTGGCAAGGACAAAGTGGCTAAAAACCCGTTCCTCGGTAACTTCGGTCACAGCCTTGCCGTTTTCCATCACATGGCTGACCAGCTTCACATTCCGAAACACGGCCCGCTGCTCCCCCTGCCACCCGTACAGCACAAATGGCATGGCTACGTGCGGAAAAACCGTATTGTTCCAGCCGCTGAAAGACTTGGGATCACGATAAAAGCTGTGCATGTAGGTGTATATCCAGTCCGGCCCGCGATACCTCGCCTCCAACGTCAGGTCGGGTGGAGCCACACCGAACCACTTCTTGGCATCGGCCGCCGGCATCGCGGCGCGCATGCGGTCACCTATCTTGTTCGTCGCAAACAGCAGGTCCTGCTTTACCAGCTGGTTGCTGATACCAAGATCGTGACCCATGCGGTTGTACCGCAGATAGGCCGCGTTGTGGCAGGACAGGCAGTAATTGACGAATATCCTGGCCCCACGCTGCAGAGATGCCTGATCGCTCAGATCGATGCGGACGTGGTCAAGTTTCAGTCCTTGCTCGGCATGGGAAACAATCGGCAACAATCCCAACAGCAGGCTCAATATGATTTTATTCATTTAAGCGTCACCCTCTCCGGAACCGGCTTGGTCTTGTCGATCATCGTGTACCAGGGCATGAGCACAAAAAATGCGAGATAGAGGAGCGTAAAGCCCTGTGCCCATAACACATTTTTGAACCAGAACAGGTCGACAGCCGCAGGCGACTTAGTGCCAAGATACCCCAGCAGGATGAAGCTCAGAACGAAAATGATGACTGCGCCCTTGAACAGCGGTCCGCGGTAACGTATCGATTTGACCGGGGACCGGTCGAGCCACGGCAAAAAGAAGATCAGAACGATGGAAGAACCCATCAGGATCACGCCCCATAACTTTGCCTCGAGAGTGTACATGCCTAGAAGCAACACCCCCGCTATCGCTACTGACAAGAATTTGGCCCGGAAACCGCGCTGTGTAAAAAACGCCAGCATCGCTACCAGCATGGTGAAAATTGCCAGCATTCCATGTGTAAAGTCGGTCGTGGATGCACGCAACATGGAATAGAACGGTGTGAAGTACCACAACGGGACGATATCCAGGGGCGTCGAAAGGATATTCGCCGGAATGAAGTTGTCATGTTCCAGGAACTTCCCGCCCAGGGTCGGCGCAAAGAAGATCACAGCCGCGAAAACCATCAGGAACACGGTTACACCCACGATATCCTTTACCGTGTAATACGGGTGAAACGGAATGCCGTCGAGCGGAATCCCCTTTTCGTCCTTCTTTTTCTTTATTTCCACGCCATCGGGGTTGTTAGACCCAACTTTGTGCAGTGCGACAAGGTGCACAAACACCAGGGCGACCAGCACAAGCGGCAGCGCAATGACATGGAATGCAAAGAACCGATTAAGCGTCGCATCAGATACGACATAATCTCCACGAACCCACTGCGCGAGGCCGTTTCCGATTACAGGAATTGCGGTAAAAAGCGAGATGATCACCTGCGCCCCCCAGTACGACATGTTGCCCCAGGGAAGCAGGTAGCCCATAAAGGCCTCGGCCATAAGCGCCACAAAAATCAGGGTACCAAAGATCCAGATCAGTTCACGCGGCTGCTTGTGCGATCCGTATATGAGGCCGCGGAACATATGCAGATAGATAATAATGAAGAACATCGATGCGCCTACCGAATGCATATACCGGATCAGCCATCCCCAGGATACGTCGTACATGATGTACTGCACCGACCCGAAGGCCAGTGCTGCATCCGGTTTGTAGTTCATGGTCAGGAAGATGCCGGTGACGATCTGGTTCACCAACACCAGCAGCGCCAGGGATCCGAAGTAGTACCAGAAATTGAAGTTCTTCGGCGCGTAATATTGCGCCAAATGCTCATTCCATACCTTGGTCAGCGGAAACCGGTCATCGATCCACGCAATTATCTTTTGCATTATGCAGCTCCTTCCTTCTTGTCGCTTCCGACGCGAATCAGGGTGTCGGTAAGATAGATATAGGGAGGCACGTCAAGATTCATGGGCGCGGGAACGTTCTTGAACACGCGCCCCGACAGGTCGTACTTAGATCCGTGACAGTGACAGAAGAAGCCGCCAGGCCAGTCCGCGCCGAGACCCGATACGGCGCCCACTGTAAAAACCTTACTTGGAGCGCAACCAAGATGAGTGCATACCCCGAGCGTGACCAGAATCTCGGGCTTGCGGGAACGGTAGATGTTTTCCGCATAGGGAGGCTGCTGACTCTTGACCTTGGAATAGGGGTCGAGCAGGAGAGGAGTGTTGTTTGGCAACTGGGCCAGCATGGCCTTGGTACGATTGACGATATACACAGGCTTTCCGCGCCAAGCGACAACGAGCATCTGGCCGAGCTCGAGTTTACTGATATCCACATCCACCGGAGCACCCGCGGCGCGCGCCCGCGCGCTTGGCGTCATGCTCAGAACGAATGGGGTAGCGGCAAACACGATGCCGACCGTCCCCACCCCTGCCGTCAAGGCCGTTAAGAACCGGCGCTTTCCGCGATCAACACCATCGTCATTCATCTAAGCCCCCGCGGGTTCCCACATTTAGTGGGTAGGTTCCCCTTTTTTGAATGTAACTAATTAATATTTAATGACTTTAAAGATCAGAAATTACTAATATTCCCCCTCAAGGCGGGCATAGAATGGTCCACCGCCCGTAGCCAGTCAAGAGAAACAATCGTGTTTTTGCACCACCTTTTGACAATGATCAATATTGATATCCACCACTGCCGGTCGATATAAACCGGTCTAATTCCAAAAAACGGCAGTGGTTGTAAACCGGCATGCATTACCAGACAATGCGCGCTTTGCCGCCCTCGCCACCGCACGGACCCCGTCATGCGCTTTCGAAGCCTTCTGATATTCATCGGCCAAGCAGTCACGCTGGGGCTCGCGGCTGCGTTTATCGTGACGCTTGTCTGGCCTGGCCTGGTCAGACATCGCAGACCGGGTATCCAGATTACGGAAACCACCCCCAGCTCCTCGACCGTGCGCGTCAATGGACCGGTGTCCTACGCCTATGCGGTCGACCGAGCTGCACCGGCAGTCGTCAACGTCAACACCGCCAGGGTCGTAACAGTGCAGCCGAATCCATTCTTCAGTAATCCGCTGTTTCAGCAGTTTTTTGGCGGGGCCAGGCTGCCAGGGGTTCCAGACCAACGCCTGGAGACCAGCCTCGGGTCAGGCGTTATCATCAACAAGCAGGGCTACATCCTTACGAACCGGCACGTGATCGCCAAGGCCGACGCCATCCAGGTTGTACTGCACGATGGCCGCACCGCGACAGCCACTGTGGTGGGCAGCGATCCTGATACCGATATCGCAGTCTTGAAGATCAATCTCCCCCATCTGCCGGTGATCACAATCGGGCGGTCGGACCAGATACGTGTCGGCGACGTTGTCCTCGCGATCGGAAATCCCTTCGGCGTAGGGCAGACCGTGACCATGGGCATTGTGAGCGCCACCGGCCGTAGCCGGCTCGGGGTCAGTCAGTTTGACAACTTCATCCAGACTGACGCGCCGATCAATCCCGGGAATTCCGGTGGCGCCCTGGTCGACACCGAGGGCAACCTCATCGGAATAAACACCTTTATTGTCAGTCAGAGCGGTGGGTCACAGGGTCTCGGGTTTGCCATTCCGACGAGCATTGCCGTCAACGTCATGGAACAGATCATCGAGTATGGCAGGCCCTTAAGAGGCTGGCTCGGAATTGATGCGCACGCACTCACTCCGCAGATCGCACAGGCCCTGGGGGTCAGCCAGAAGATTCACGGTATCGTGGTCGTAGGCGTGGTGCGCGGCGGGCCCGCCGCCAAGGCCGGGGTCAGACCCGGAGACATTGTCCTGTCCATGGACGGCAAATACCTCCTGGATGCGCGTCAGGCCCTGCTTGCGATTTCCGGACACCGTCCGGGAGACACGATCCGGATGCAAATTCTGCGCAACGGTCGCACGATCTCACTATCGGCCATCACTTCCGAACGGCCGGCAAGCGTCAAACAGCTCGAATAACCCCGCCAAATCAGCGGGAACGGCGCTTCGGCTTCCCGCTACTGCGTTGTGAGCGCCTTGCGGCGCCGGTCCGCCGCGTGCTGTCCGTCGGACGGCCGGCGGATTCCTCTGCCTCAGCATCCGCGACAGCCAGTGCCTTCGCCTTTTTGGAGCGAACCACTCGGCGCGCGAAAAACAAGCCGATCTCGAACAGCAGCAGCATCGGTACTGCCAGAAACGTCTGGGAAAACACGTCCGGAGGCGTGAGAAAGGCGGCGATCACAAAAACCACGAGGATCACGTAGGGCCGTTTTTTTGCGACGGCATCAGGGTCCAGGATCCCCATCCACGCCAGCAACACCACCGCCACCGGGAGCTCGAACGCGATGCCAAACGCGAAAAACATGGAAAACACAAAATTCAGGTAAGAGCGGATATCCGTCATCATCGTCACTCCGGCCGGCAGCGAGTGGACGAAAAACCGGAATACCATCGGAAAAATTACGAAATACGCAAACGCCATGCCGGCGTAAAACAGCACCGTGCTGGATACAAGCAGGGGCAGAACCAGACGCCGTTCGTGGCGATACAGGCCCGGGGCAATGAACGCCCACAACTGGTACAGCACAAAAGGTATCGCCACAACGACCGCCACCGCCAGCGTAAGCTTGATGGGGGTCAGGAAAGGGGATGTCACGTCCGTGGCAATCATGCTGGTGCCCTTGGGGAGCACCGCCATCAGGGGCTGCGCCACACGCGTATAGACATCGTTGGCAAACGGCACTAGGCCGATAAAAACGACGCCAATCGCAATCACCGAATACAGCAGGCGGTTGCGCAGCTCCAGCAGATGGGAAATAAAGGTGCCTTCCGCCCCGTTTCCGGGCGAATCAGCGGGGTCGGGTCTTTCTTGCGCCGCCATGGCTGTTCCGGGTGGTTTTCGGGCCCGCAGCGCGCGGGGTACCGGATTTTACCTGTGCCGACTTTTTGCGGACTGAACGTTTGCGTGCCGGCGCCTTGCGCGCAACCGCATCCGCCGGCTCTTTCCGCCGGGCAGGTCCGCCAGCGACGGATTCCTCCTCCGCACCGACCGGACGGGTATCGGCTCCATCAACCCCGAAGGGCGCGCTCAGATCCGCCAAGGTATCGTGGGCAGACTGCTTCAGGGCGCTGCGGGTCTGAACCAGCTCCTCCTGGATCCTACGAAATGCGGCCAGATCGTCGTCCTGCACTTCATGGTTGATGTCGCGCTTCACGTCGTCAATGAAGCGCCGCAGCCGCGCCGCCCACCGCCCCATGGCGCGCGCCACCTCCGGCAGCCTCTGCGGCCCCAGAACGATCAGGGCTATCAGGCCGATCAGGACCAGTTCTGAAAAACTGAAATCGAACACAAATTGCGCGCCCGCGTCAGGGATCGGGTCAAACCTTCTTCTTGTCCCTGCCGGTATGCTTGGAGGTTACCTTGCCTTCGATGATCCGGTGAGGACTGTTCTTTTCTTGCTGTTCGTCTGGCTCACCCGCGGAATCATTAGGGGACCCATCCATCTCTTCCTTCATGGACTCCTTAAAGCTTTTAATCGCCCCTCCCACATCACTGCCTATGTTGCGCAGCTTTTTTGTGCCGAAAATGACCAGGACGATGGCCAGTATCACCAGCCAGTGCCAAATACTGAATTCGCCCATGTCCGCTTTCCGTTAGTTCGCCAATCGGGACCCGTCGAAGATCAGGCTGTTTTGTTGGAGCGGGAACCGCCCTTTGCCTTGGACGCCCTGGATCCAGTGGCCGCCCTCGTGCGCTGCGCCCGCGCCGGCTGCCGCGCAATCTTCGGAACATCCGCGACTGGCTTGGTTTCTTCCGAAACATCAGCCTTGTCAGCCTCTTCCTTCATGGCCTGCTTGAAGTTCTTGATGGCGCCACCCAGGTCACTGCCCACGTTGCGCAACTTCTTCGTTCCGAAGATGACCAGGACGATGGCCAGTATCACCAGCCAGTGCCAAATACTGAATTCGCCCATGTCCGCTTTCCTCCTAAGTCTTTCAAAATCCAGGCAGGCGTCCGGCACCGCCCAACAGATGGATGTGGAGGTGAAAAATCTCCTGGCCTCCTCCGCGCCCGGTGTTGATCACCGTACGAAACCCTTCTACCAGACCCTGAGCGCGCGCCAAACCGGGCAACAGCCGCACCATGTGCGCGATCAGGCGGTCATGTTCCGGGGCAAGATCGTTAAGACTCTCACAATGAGCGCGCGGAACCACCAGCAGGTGCACCGGGGCCTTCGGATATATGTCACGGATGACGATTACATCGTCGTCCTCATAAACCCGATCGGACGGTATCTCACCGGCCACAATTCGGCAAAAAAGACACTCTGTCATGGCCCTGATCCGCCACGTTGCGCCTTTTCTTCAAGCCCCGAAAGGCCAAAACGGCGTTTTAGCTCGAACAGCACATCATCCGGCTTCAGACCACAATGTGCAAGTAGCACCAGGGTATGGAACCAAAGATCTGCCGTCTCATGGACCAGCTGGTGCTGATCGCCGCCCTTGGCCGCAATCAGCACCTCCGTTGCCTCCTCGCCGATCTTCTTCAGGATCGCGTCAATGCCTTTGCTGTAAAGGCCGGCGACATAGGACGAGGCCGGGTCCGCAGTCTTGCGGGCCTCCAGCACATCGGCGAGTTGAGCAAGAATATCAGACATTATACCTGCATCCGGGAAGCACTGCGGCAGCAATTTTCATGCCTTCCGCCCGTCCGCAACCGGGTTTTTTGGTCCTACCCGCACCCACCCGCCGGCAACATTGCCTCGGCGTATGCCTCATTTTGCGTCCCTGTGGTAGATCTCAGATTCACTCTTGATTACGGGATCGACAGTCACCCACTGATCCCCCTGCAATTGGCGGAAAAAACAGCTATGCCGCCCGGTATGGCAGGCAATACCACCGATCTGCTCGACGCTGACGAGGATCACGTCGCTATCACAGTCCAAACGTATGTCGCGGACAATCTGGACGTGCCCGGACTCCTCTCCTTTGCGCCACAGGCGGCCGCGGGACCGCGACCAGTATACCGCCTGTCCGGTGCGGACGGTTTCCGTCAGCGCATCCCTGTTCATCCACGCGACCATAAGCACGCGGCCGCTGCCCTGTTCCTGGGCAACAACCGGAACCAGCCCACGTTCGTCCCATTTGACAACATCCAGCCACGATTCACTCACAGGCAATCCCCGCAACTGCAGATGCGCTCCCTCGTCCGTCAGGGTTAGCGTACAGGCTCATGTGTAGGACTCTCACAGGCGCACTTCTATTCCGCGTTCGGCCATCCGCCGCTTCGCATCTCCCACGGTGTACTCTCCAAAATGGAAAATGCTCGCCGCCAGCACCGCATCAGCATGACCCAGCAGAACACCGTCCGCCAGGTGATCAAGATTGCCCACCCCGCCCGAGGCGATTACCGGAATGGATACGGCGTCGCAGACTGCCCGCACCAGCGCCAAGTCGAAGCCGTCCCGCGTACCGTCGCGATCCATGCTGGTGAGAAGAATTTCTCCGGCTCCGTATTCAGTCATTTTTAGCGCCCAAGCCACCGCATCAATGCCCGTGGCGCGACGCCCGCCGTGAGTAAATACCTCCCACCTTTGAGCCTTGCCATCCGTCACCTGCTTTGCATCGATTGCCACCACGATGCACTGAGATCCGAAATGGCCAGATGCCTCCTGCACCAGTTGCGGATTAGCTACTGCTGCAGTATTGATCGCGACCTTGTCAGCGCCCGCCACCAGCATCCGCCGGACATCCTCCACCTGGCGTATGCCGCCGCCCACCGTCAGCGGAATAAATACCTGCTCGGCCATCGCCTCCACAACGTGCACCATTGTCTGGCGGTTATCGGAACTTGCAGTAATGTCGAGAAAGGTGATCTCGTCCGCACCCTGCTCGTCATAACGACGCGCAATCTCCACCGGATCACCGGCATCGCGGATGTCGACGAAACGAACGCCCTTGACCACTCGCCCGTTATCGACGTCCAGGCAGGGAATAATTCGCTTGGAGAGACCCATGTCCGTTTCCAGTATCAAATTCCGAGATGCGGCCCTGAAAGCCGGCCACGACCGGACAAAGCTCAGGACACCAGCGTGTCCGCCAGCTTCTGAGCCTCGGCAAAATCAAGCGTCCCTTCGTAGATGGCACGGCCGGTGATGGCCCCGACCACTCCCTGATCCCGGATCTCACACAGCCGGCGAATGTCTTCAAGATTGGTGATCCCGCCGGACGCGATCACCGGAATGGATATGGACTGCGCGAGCCGCAAGGTTGCATCGATATTGACCCCACTGAGCATGCCGTCCCGGCCGATGTCCGTATAAATGATCGCGTCTACCCCTTCATCCTGGTAGCGCCGGGCAAGATCAATGACATCGTGGCCGGAAAGCTTGGACCACCCGTCAATAGCAACTTTGCCATCCCGGGCATCGAGCCCGATGATAATATGCCCTGGAAATTCCGCGCACATGTCACCGACGAAGTGCGGAACATTGACTGCCTTGGTACCCAGAATGACGTACCGCACACCAGCATCCAGATAACCCTGGATTGTCTCCTCGTCCCGGATACCACCGCCCACCTGAACAGGCAGGTCGGGATAGGCCTTCACGATCTCCTCGACCACCTCTGAATTGACGGGTTTGCCGGCGAAAGCGCCATTGAGGTCGACCACATGCAAACGCCTTGCTCCAGCCGCCACCCAGCGGCCCGCAACCGCCACCGGGTCGTCGGAAAAGACCGTGTTGTCATTCATGCGGCCCTGCCTGAGGCGTACGCATTTGCCGTCCTTGAGATCGATTGCAGGAATTACTAACATCGGCAGGTCACTCACCGGAACCGTCTGTACGTCCACTGCCACACCGGGCCATACGTATCCGTCCGGTCGACAACGCCTATTGCGTCCGCCACGTCACCAAGATCCAGGCGCCGCACGGTCACGCAGAACCATCCCAGGACACGAAGTTCTCCAGCAGTCTCAGTCCCGCCTGCTGGCTTTTCTCGGGGTGAAACTGAACTGCGAAAATGTTCTCACGGCCCGCCGCGGAGGTAAAGCGTATGCCATATTCGGTCACCGCCATGACCTGGCCGCGGTTGGCGGCCTCCGCATAATAGCTGTGCACAAAATAGAATCGCGCACCCTGTGCAATACCACGCCACAGCGGATGAGCCGCAACCTGACACACCTGATTCCATCCCATGTGAGGTACCTTGAGCGCCCGGTTGTCTCCAGGCTCACGCATTTGCTCGCGCGGAAACAGGGACACCCGTCCTGGCAACACTCCCAGTCCATCGGTACCGCCACCCTCCTCGCTGCGGTCGAACAGCGCCTGCAACCCGAGACATATCCCGAGAAACGGCTTGGTATCCATGACCTGCAGTATCGCAGCACGCAGACTCAGCCGGTCAAGCTCCGCAATGCACCCTCCGATCGCTCCCTGTCCTGGAAATACCACCCGGTCAGCCCGCACCAGCGCGTCAGAGTCGGACGTGAGCATTACCCGTGCACGAGGCGCGACATGTTCCAGCGCCTTGCACACCGAGCGCAGGTTCCCCATACCATAATCGATCACTGCTATCGTATTCATGACCGGCGGCCCCACACCTGGTCCGGATCAAGACCCAGACGACATGCCCGCCCGCCCGCATGTTCTGTACGCCACGACACAGCCTAGAGCAGCCCCTTGGTCGATGGGACGACTCCCGCCGTGCGTGGGTCGACCTCTAGCGCCATGCGCAGGGCGCGCCCAAAAGCCTTGAATATGGTTTCGGCCACATGATGTGCATTGCCGCCATGAATCATGTCGACGTGCAGAGTAACCATCGCGTGGTTGCAGAACCCCTGGAAGAACTCCCGGATCAGATCCACATCGAACACGTCGATGCGGGCCCGAGGGAATTCGACCCTGTACGAAAGCCCAGGCCTGCCCGACAGGTCAATCACTACCCGGCTCAACGATTCGTCGAGCGGTACATAGGCGTGCCCGTAGCGCCGGATTCCCTTCTTGTCACCTGCAGCACGGGCCAGGGCCTGTCCGAAGGTGATGCCGATGTCTTCGACCGTGTGGTGTGCATCAATCTGCAAATCGCCACGGGCGCGAACGGTCAGGTCGATAAGACCATGACGGGCGACCTGTTCGAGCATGTGCTCCAGAAACGGTAATCCGGTGTCAAACTCGGCCTTACCGCAACCATCGGCATTCACGCGAACGCTGATTTGCGTTTCCTTGGTTTCACGTGTCACCTCAGCGACTCGTTCGGTCACAATCCTGCCCCCCGGAGAATCATCGAATCCTCATGTTAACAAATAATCGGTATACGGCAGAAGAATCAAGAAGACCGAAGGACCTGTGTCAACGCATCCAGAAACTGCGCGTTTTCCTGCGGCGTGCCCACAGTAACCCGTAGACATCTTTCCAAGACGCCACCGGACCCTCCGAGATTCTTGACCAGAACGCCATTGCGGCACAGACCGGCATAGACCGTGTCCGCCGGCATGTCGGTCCGAAACAGCAGAAAGTTGGCCGCACTTGGCCATACGCGCACGCCTGCCAGGCTAGCGAGCTGCCGGTGAAGCCACTCGCGGTCCGCACGGATCTGAGCAGCCTGCTCATCCAGGACCTCGGCGTGTTCCGTCGCGAATTCGGCACTGACCTGCGTGAGGACATTGATATTGTATGGCAGGCGCAGCTTGTCGAATTCCTGCAGCCAGGCGGTATCACCGGCCAGGACGCCGAGTCGAATGCCGGCCAGGCCCTGCTTCGATAGCGTTCGCAACACGAGCAGGTTATCGTAGCCCCCGATCCGGTCGATGAAGCTGTGTAGCGCAAAGGCATGATACGCCTCATCAACAACAACCAGGCCCGGCGCATCCCGCGCTATAGCCTCTACGGCCGCAGCATCGAACAGGTTGCCCGTCGGATTGTTGGGATAGGCGAGAAATACGGCAGCAGGACGGTGGGCGTGAATCGCGGACTGCATCGCCGGCAAGTCCAGCGCGAAGTCTTCACCCAATGGTACGCCGACAAACCGCAAACCCAGAAACTTCGCAATCATTTCGTACATCACGAACGTCGGAACCGGTGCCACCACCGTAGCACCGACCTGGGCAATCGCCATGAGAATCAACTGAATGAGCTCGTCCGAGCCGTTGCCTAACAGCAGATCGGCACCGGCAGGCAACCCGAAGGACTCCCGCAACCGCTGTCGCAAGACGCGCGAACCCGGATCGGGATAGCGGTTGATCGCGACCTCCCGCAGCCGCTCGAGCCACTGGCGCTTCAGTGGCTCCGGCCAGGAGTAAGGATTTTCCATCGCATCCAGCTTGACCAGCCCGGAAGCATCTGGAACGTGATAGGCACGCAGCGCCCGCAGCTCCGGGCGGATCAACCGCGCAAGCTTGTCCGTCGGCGCGTTCATGGCACGTGACACACGGATCGACATGTCAGCATGGCCATGGGCCCTTGTCGGTCCCCCATACCGGACACTTACTTGCCGCCGCCCTGGATGCGGTATTCGGCCGAGCGGGCATGGGCTTCCAGACCCTCGCCACGGGCCAGAACCGATGCCGTTGCACCGAGTTCCGACGCGCCGGCCGGCGAACAGTGAATAAGGCTGGAACGCTTTTGGAAATCATAGACTCCGAGCGGCGAGCTGAACCGCGCCGTTCCGGATGTGGGCAGAACATGGTTCGGTCCCGCGCAATAGTCACCGATCGCCTCGGCAGTGTAGCGGCCGAGAAAAATTGCGCCGGCATGCCGTATCCGGACAGCGAGTCGTTCCGGGTCGCCGACCGACAGCTCCAGGTGTTCAGGCGCGATACGGTTGACGACGGCCACCGCCTCGTCGAGATCACGCACCTGAATCACGGCACCGCGTCCTTCAAGCGATGCCCGGATGATGTCAGCCCGCGCCATACCCGGCAGAAGGCTTTCAATCTGGGCAAGCACCGCCTGCAGGTACTCTTCCTGTATGCCAATGAGTATCGCCTGTGCCTGCTCGTCGTGCTCTGCCTGGGAGAACAGATCCATCGCAATCCAGCTCGGCTCGGTAGTGCCGTCACACACCACGGCGATCTCGGACGGACCGGCAATCATGTCGATGTCCACCTGCCCGAATACCTGACGCTTGGCGGCCGCCACATACACATTGCCTGGCCCGACAATCTTGTCGACGCGCGGCACCGTCTGTGTGCCGTACGCGAGCGCCGCCACGGCCTGCGCGCCACCGACCCGAAACACGCGGCTGACGCCGGCGATATGCGCCGCAGCGAACACCAGATCGTTGACGCACCCATCGGGCGTCGGAACCACCATGATCAGTTCCGGTACACCGGCGACCTTCGCCGGTATGGCATTCATCAGGACAGAGGACGGATAGGCCGCCTTGCCTCCCGGAACGTACAAGCCCACGCGATCAAGCGCGGTAACCTGCTGGCCCAGGCGTGTACCGTCGGCCTCGGTGTAGGTCCACGAATCCACACGTTGCCGTTCGTGATAGCGCCGGATACGCCCGGCCGACTGCTCCAGAGCAGCACGCTGCGCTGCGGGCAAGCTGTCCGCCGCCTGACGCAGCTCCGGTTCCGAAACCTCAAGCATTGCCGCCGAGGCCGGCCGGAAGCGGTCAAACCGGGCGGTGTACTCGAGCAGCGCATCGTCGCCTTTCGTGCGCACAGCCGCGATGATCTCACGCACAAGCACGTCGATCTGCGGGTCCGTCTCCTCAATGCGGTCCAGCAGCCGATCCAGCTCTTTCTGGAAATCGGTGCTGGCCGTACTGAGACGTCTGATCCTGATCATCGCCAGTTTCAGCCTCCTGCCGCCACAGCCAGACTCTGCACCAGACCTTTCAGCGGCCCGTGCTTCATTTTCATAGATGCCTTGTTCGCTACCAGCCACGCGCTGATGTCGGCTATATGTTCGACTTCCACCAATCCGTTTGCCCGTAAGGTCTTTCCGGTACCGACAAGGTCCACGATGCGATCACACAGCCCGACCAGAGGGGCAAGCTCCATGGATCCATAGAGTTTGATGATGTCGGTCTGAATACCCTTCTCCGCGAAATGCCTGCGTGTGGTCACGGGATATTTGGTCGCAATCCGCAGGCGTGTCCACTGGTGGGGATCATCGCGCTCTGCCAGGCGCGCAGGCTCCGCCACCATCAGCCGACAGGCTGCAATCTTCAGGTCCAGCAGCTCATACAGACCGTCGCCGCCGTACTCCATGAGAACGTCCTTGCCGGCCACTCCCAGATCGGCAGCTCCATACTGCACATAGGTCGGCACGTCGGCGGCCCGGATGATCACCACTTTCACATCCGGACGGCTTGTGTCGATGACGAGCTTGCGGCTCTCCAGCGGATTCTCGGCTGGCTCGATCCCGGCGCGCGCAAGCAGTGGCAACACCTCTTCGAGAATACGTCCCTTTGACAGCGCAATCGTAAGTGGCAACATGCTTCAAATAGTGGTTTTGACGGTATCGATGAGCGGTTGCGAGGCGTCCGTAGCGCATGCCCCCAGGACTCCGGCATCAGCCTGTAAGCGGGCGGAATCCGGCACGCGACGGATATGTGCACCCAACTGGGCCAGTTTTTCCTCGATGCATTCATAGCCACGATCTATGTGGTAAATCCGATCGACCACCGTTTCCGCCTCCGCCACGAGCGCCGCCAGCGCCAGACTCGCCGAAGCACGCAGGTCAGTAGCCATCACCGGTGCACCACGCAAACGTTCTACACCGCGCACGATGGCGGTATTCCCCTGCATCTCAATATCCGCCCCCATGCGCTGGAGCTCCTGTACATGCATAAAGCGGTTCTCGAATACCGTTTCGGTGACGGTTCCAGACCCTTCAGCAATGGTATTCATGGCGACAAACTGCGCCTGCATGTCGGTCGGGAAGGCCGGGTACGGGGCGGTTCTCAGACTGACCGCCTTGGGACGGCGCTCACGCATATCCAGGCGGATCCAGTCGTTACCGGTCTCAACGTGCGCACCCGCTTCGCGCAGCTTGTCCAGCACCGCGTCCAGCAGATCCGGCTGGGCATTGCGCAACCTGACATTGCCACCGGTCATGGCGGCCGCGACCAGATAAGTTCCGGCCTCGATGCGGTCGGGAATGACGTCGTGTCGCCCCCCGCCCAGGCGACGGACGCCCTCGATGGTGATCTCGCCGGTACCCGCGCCATGAATCTTGGCGCCCATGCTGATCAGGCAACGCGCCAGATCAGCCACCTCAGGTTCACGTGCGGCATTTTCGATCACCGTCGTGCCATCCGCTAGCGTCGCCGCCATCATCAGATTCTCGGTCCCCGTGACAGAAACCATATCCATAAAGATCCGCGCACCCTTGAGGCGCTTGGCGCGGGCCTTGATGTAGCCCTCGTCAATAACAATCTCTGCCCCCATCGCCTGCAACCCCTTGATGTGCAGGTTCACAGGACGCGAACCGATCGCGCAACCACCGGGCATCGAGACTTCGGCCTCGCCAAAACGGGCCAACAGCGGACCGAGCACCAGAATCGAGGCGCGCATTGTCTTGACGAGTTCGTATGGGGCACACAAGTCCCGGATGGTGCTGGTGTCCGCCTCGATGGTCATCTTTTCGCCGACCATCAGGTTAACCCCCATGCGGCCAAGCAACTCCATTGTGGTCGTGATGTCCTGAAGATGCGGAACGTTACCGATCACCATGGGGCTGTCCGCTAGAATGGACGCCACCAACACGGGCAGCGCAGCGTTCTTCGCCCCGGAAATGCGGATCTCGCCACGCAGCGGGTACCCGCCGGCCACAATGAGTTTATCCATGCCCCGCCTTGAGCCAGGCGGCTCAAAAACAAAAACGCGGGCCGCCATACAGGCGGCCCGGACAGACAATTATCGCCGCACAAACAACCCCTGCGGCACAGAACCTACCCCTGCGCACTCGCAACAAGCCTCTGCAGTTCGCCCTTCTGGTAGAGTTCCGTCATGATATCACAGCCACCAATAAACTGGCCCTTGATATACAGCTGTGGAAGGGTCGGCCAGTTGGAGAACTGCTTGATCCCCTCCCGCATCTCGGCGTCAGTAAGAATATCGACGCTCGCAAACGTGGCGCCGCAGGCCTGTAATAGCTGCACCGACCTGCCGGAAAATCCGCATTGTGGAAACTGGGGGGTTCCCTTCATGTAAAGGATGATATTGTTGTCAGAAATTTGCTGTTTGATCCGTTCCTGCACATTCATGGCTCATTAGCCTCGCTGTATTCGGGTTACTGCGCAGACTGCCCTGCTGAATCGGGGGTCAGCGTGCGTATAGACAGCGCGTGGATCTCGGCCCGCATCTTCTCGCCCAAAGCCCCGTAGACCATCTGGTGCTGGGCAACCATGCTCTGACCGGCAAACGCGCTACAGACGACCACGGCCTCGAAATGGCGTCCGTCACCAGCAACCCGCACGCTGGCTCCGGGAATCGCCGCCTCGATCAGCCGCTTAATGTCTTCAGGATGTACCACAGGCCGCTTATATCCGGTCTAGAGGGAAACGATTCAAGCCCACGGGACAGAATACGCCGCGGCGCCCGGCGATAACAAGCCTCGCCGGCCTGTTGCGGGGACCCAATAACTAGGCGCCGGTCTACTCGGGAAAGATGCCTGGCAGGCCGTTTACGCGCGCTAACACCCTCATCTGGGCGGGAATATTGAGCAAACGAAGTGCCCGCCCGGCGGTCTGCGCCACACGTCGCCACTCGACCACAAGCGCCAAACCTGCGCTGTCCACCCGCGTAACGCCAGCCAGATCCAATACCAGCTCACCGCTTCCGGTAAACCAGCCTTTGCTGGCTGCATAAATATCGGGGACCGTGTCAAACACCAGCGGGCCGGAGACAGGCCGCACATCCCCTTCCTGGCCACCGGGTGCGGTCATTTTTTCTTCCGCAGGTTAGTGTCGGTAGCCGTCATGGATTGCAGCAGTGCGTTCATGCCGCCCTGGCGAATCTTGCCTGCATAGACCGACCGGTAATTGGTTACGAGGCTGACACCATCCAGACTGACATCATAGACCTTCCATTGCCCTTTCCCGGTCTTGTAGAAGCTGTAGAAGATCGGAATGTCCGGCGCCCCGTTGGACTGCTGCACCTCAGTCCTGACAAGCACCTGCCTATCGCCGGGCGCTGCGTTCACAGGCAAATACCTGATCCGCTGGTCGGTGTACTGCAACAGCGCCGTGGAATAGGTCCGGACCAGCAGGTCGCGAAACAGCACAACGAACCGAGCACGCTGCGCTGGCGTGGCCGTGCGCCAGTAGCGGCCCAGCACCCATTGAGACATGCGGTCAAAATCGAAGTAGGGCAGCACCTTTGTCTGTGCCAGCTGGTACAGCTTGGCATGATCACGAACGTACTCCTCGCGATTCTGCTTGATGGTCGCCAGGATCTCGCTTGTGGTCTGACGGACAAGCTGCTCGGGGGCCATGTCCGCCGTTACGGCAGCTTGCACTCCGGACGAGCCAAACATTACCAGCAACCCAAACAGCATAACGGCGATCTTTCTCATTCTGCCATCCTCCGAAATTCCAACGGTACCGAGAGCTGCTACTTCGAATGCGACCCTGACTTGGACGCAAAGTTAAACAGGAACTGGCTTATGACTTTTTCCAGCACAATGGCCGACTGCGTGACCTGTATCGTGCTTCCGTTCTTGAGGTAGTGGCTCGAACCCCCTGGATCGAGCCCTATGTACTGCTCTCCCAGCAGGCCGGAGGTCAGTATGGATGCGCTGGAGTCGGACGGAATGGTCTTGTAACGGCCGTCAAGCTCCATCGTCACCTTGGCCTCGAAGTCCGACGGATCCAGACTGATGGCTGATACCCGCCCTATGCGCACGCCCGCGAGGGTGACCGGTGCCCGCACCTTGAGACCACCGATATCGTTGAATTCGGCTTGAACCATGTAGGGGTTGTTCACCCCTCCAGCGGCCAGATTGCCGACACGGAATGCCAGCATCGCAAGCGCCAGCAATCCCGCCGCGACGAACACCCCGACCCAAAGCTCAAGCTGCCGTCTTTGTATCATCCCGCTCCTCACTTGAACATCAAAGCTGTCATTACGAAATCCAGCGCCAGCACCGCCAGAGAAGAATATACGACGGTGCGGTTGGTGGCGCGGCTTACACCCTCGGACGTCGGCACCGACTCGTACCCCTGAAAGACGGCAATCCAGGTGACTACCACGCCGAACACCACACTCTTGATCACCCCGTTCAGCACATCCTCGTGGAAGCTTACCCCGCTCTGCATCTGTGACCAGAACACGCCACTGTCCACTCCCAGCAAGCCCACACCTATCAGCTGGCCACCCAGAACGCCAACCGCAGAAAACAGTGCCGCAAGCAGCGGCATCGCGATTATCCCGGCAATCAGGCGCGGTGCGATAACGCGCTCGATCGGATTTACCGCCATCATCTCCATGCCCGCAAGCTGTTCAGTCGCCTTCATAAGGCCGATTTCCGCAGTCAGCGCCGAGCCAGCCCGGCCGGCAAATAGCAGCGCCGTCACCACCGGACCCAGTTCCCGTACCAGCGACAGCGCCACCAGCAACCCGAGCGAATCTGCGGCGCCGAACTTGACCAGCGTATTGTAACCCTGCAGCCCCAGCACCATTCCGACAAAAAGGCCGGACACCAGGATGATTAGCAGCGTGAGCACGCCGACAGCGAAGACCTGCTGTACGACGAGTTCAAAACGCCTGAACAGTTTCCGGGAGCCGGACATCACCTCGAGGAAGAACAGGCTGGCCCGTCCAAGACCTTCAACGCTGTCAATCACGATGCGCCCCAACCTGCGCAGCGAGTTCATGTACGTACCCCCTGCAGCAAATCGTCGAGGTAATCCGGGGCCGGATACCGGTAGGGTACCGGACCATCCGGAAGACCGCCCATAAACTGACGCACTTCCGCCACCGATGATTCCTGCATTTCCCGAGGAGTCCCCTCTCCGATAACGCGGCCATTGCCCAGCAGGTAAGCATAGTCGGATATCGCACAGGTGTCGGCAACATCATGGGAAACAAGGATGGAGGTGATTCCGAGGCTGGTATTGAGCTCACGGATTAGTTTGGCAATCACGCCTTTTGATATCGGGTCGAGACCCGTGAACGGCTCGTCATACATCACCATCATGGGTTCCAGAGCTATCGTGCGCGCCAGCGCGACACGTCGGGCCATGCCGCCGGACAGCTCTGCCGGCATGAGATTACAGGCGCCCCTGAGGCCTACCGTCTCAAGCTTCATGAGCACCACATTACGCAGAATCGGCTCCGGCAGACGCTTGTGTTCGCGGATCGGAAAGGCCACGTTCTCGAAAACGTCGAGGTCGGTGAGCAGGGCGCCGTTCTGGAACAACATGCCCATGCGTTTACGCAGCTCAAACAGGTCGCGGGTGCGCAGAACCGGCACCGAAACGCCGTCTACCAGTACTTGTCCGCTTTCCGGACGCAACCGGCCGCCAATCAGGTTGAGCAGCGTGGTTTTGCCGCAACCGCTACCGCCCATGATTGCCGTAACCTTGCCGCGGGCGACTGTCAGCGAGAGATTATCGAGGATGGTTCGATTGCCGCGGGCAAAATGTACGTTGCGGATCTCAACCAGGGCTTCACCGGTGCCCCGTTCCGTCTTAGCGTCGCTCAATCTTCATCATCCAAGTGGCCGTTCTTCAATTTAGGGATTTCTCTGGATTATCTTAGCTGACATCTCTGCCGCCGGATGGATCCCTAACCGAACCGGTCAGCATCTATTCTAGTCGCGCAGCCCGTACCTTGTCAGCCGTAGCGGTTGGCGCCGGGACGGATGGAGACGGCATCGCGACAACCGGCAACCTCTTCGTTCATCCCGGACCCGATACGATGGCCCAATGTGTCCCATAGACCCTGGTTGCACCTGGGGCGTTCTGTCCAGCCCCGGATTCACCGATATCCGGCCCACCGCGGCTCCGGCAGGTGCCCGCGGCCGGCGTCGTGGGGACACCGCGGAATGCGGTATCCTACCCGATATGGAATTCGACCTGTTTTACGAGCTTGCGGTTCCTGATCCAGACGTCCGCGGCGAAGCGCAGATGTTTCAAGAAATGCTGGATCAGCTGTGTGTAGCGGAAAACTGCGGATTCCGAACCGTCTGGTTGGTGGAACATCACTTCATGCGCGGCTATTCGCACTCGAGCGCGCCCGACCTCGTCCTGGCGGCAGCATCGCAGAGAACGCAACGTCTGCGCCTGGGCCATGCGATCGTCCCGCTGCCCTACCACCATCCGGTCATTGTCGCCGAGCGTCTCGCGACCCTTGACATACTGTCCGGCGGGCGCGTTGAATTCGGATTCGGGCGCGGTTTCTCGCCGCAGGAGTATGATGCCTTCGGCGTTGCCATGAACGAGAGCAGGGAACGCGTTGCTGAATCCCTGGAAGTCCTGCGCGGGTATTTTCGTGGCGGGCCGCTGTCACACTCGGGAAGACTTTACCCGTTCAAGGAACTGGATATCGTGCCATCGGTGGTACAACGCCCCCATCCACCGCTGTGGATGGCTGCGGTAAGTCCGGAGTCGTTCGATCTGGCCGCACAGCTCGGCGTGGGCGTGTTGGCGGGGCCGTTCAAGCCGTGGTTCATGGTCCGGACAGACATCGAGCGGTACCGCGCCAGCCTTGCGCAGGAATCGGCGGGAAAGGCACAGGGAGATGGAATCAATCGACGGGTGGGCATGACGGTAGGTCTGTTGTGCCTGGAAGATGGCCGGAGGGCGCGGGCCATGGCTAAGGCCAATGTCACCCGGTTCTACCGGGAATTGCTCAGGCGTACAGCGCCCGTATTGGAGAAACTGCACGCCAGCTACGAATACTACCGACGCATCGGGGGATTACGGTTTCTGCTCGAGAAAGCCGCCAGCCTAGCCGTGCTCGAGACAGCGGGAATGGTCGTGGCAGGTGACCCCGATCACTGCATCCGCAAACTGGAGGAGTTCAGCGCCGGCGGCGTCGACCACCTGCTGTGCGCCATTGGCGCCGGAGGCAGTCCGCACGAAGTGGTGGTCGAATCCATGCATACGATTGCCAAATATCTTATTCCGCACTTTCAACGATGAGAGTACTGGTCACAGGCAGCGCATCACATCTGGCACGGGTACTGATCCCGCGGTTGCTGGCGGAGCCCGATATCGATGAGGTGATCGGCGTGGACTGGCGCGACAGCGGTCTGTTTCAGCCGCGCTACACCGAGGTGTTGCTGGACATCCGGTCACCGCAGCTGAGTCGCGTGATGACCGGAGTCGATGCCGTGGTACACCTTGCATTTGTCGTCATGCAGGGAGATCTCGGCAGCAACAGATATGACCGGGACTTGGCGCGGAACATCAACGTCTGCGGTACCCAGAATGTCGTAACGCTGGCCGCACAAAGCGGTGTCAGGAATTTGGTGCACCTGTCGAGCGCGGCCGTCTACGAACTACCGACGCACTTCAAGCGTGCCACAGAATCGCACCCGCGAGCGGCGCTTCCCAAGTTTTCCTACGCCGTGGACAAGACGTCAGTGGAAGAATGGCTGGATGAATTCGAGAAGCGCAGCCCGGACCTGCGCGTGGTCCGCCTGCGACCACACATCATTCTCGGGCCCCAGTCCCAGCCCCTCCTGCGTACGCTCCTGCGCCTTCCGTTCTATCCAAATCTTCCGGACCCGCAGCCGGTGGTTCAGTTTGTGCACGAACAGGACGTCGCCGAGGCGGTGTGTCTGGTCCTTGCCAAGGACACACACGGTGCCTTCAACCTTGCCTGCGCCGACAGCGCGTCGCTACGCACTATACAGCGCTACGCCCACCTCGCGCCTTTGCCGGTACCCCGGATGCTGGTTGAAGCGCTGGCCAAGGCTGGCTGGAAATGGCTGGGCCGGGGCACGGAACCGGGATGGCTGGAAGCTCTGGGATATTCGCTCGCGCTGGACTCTACCCGGGCGCGCCGCGAGCTCGGC
Organism: Pseudomonadota bacterium; assembly: GCA_021785515.1. Lineage (GTDB taxonomy): Bacteria > Pseudomonadota > Gammaproteobacteria > Acidiferrobacterales > UBA6901 > JAJYCY01. The sequence continues at coordinate 348,710 of JAJYEX010000001.1, forward strand.
TGGAAGCCCCGGTTTGACTCTTGGAAGTCCGTACTCGACGGCCGTTAGCCCGGAAACACGAGCTGGCCGTGGCAAAGATTCTGACATTCAAGAAGGCAACGGCCCGCGACCGAAACCGCGGGAAAACCCTATGCAGCAGCAATTTTCACCGCTGGCAGGTCGTGACCGAGAAGCGTTTCGATGTCAAGCACGGCCGGCTCGTTACCGTACTGCGCTGCACCCGCTGCGGCAAAGAAAGGCTCGAACTCCTCTAGCACTCCTGACTGCCACGAGCCGTCGAGGACGGGCCGGGCGCAAACCTCTGCGCGAGACCTGCCAGGCGCACCCCGGAATTGGTGCCATCCCTGCCGGCAGCCGCGACCGCCTGCGCGTATCCGGCGAAGAATTCCGGGAGACAGCTGACGATAACGCCTTTGCGCAGACGGCTGGCCCCGTGCAGCGTCCATTCTGCACGCCATCCGGCACAGGGCAGCGCCGTGCACACCCGCACCGACCAGTCCTGGCGTCCATTCAGCGATACGTGCTCCCGGACGACCAGCCTGTAGACGTGCCGGCCTGCCCCCAGACCCACCTCTGGACCGACATATTCGACCCCCAGATCAGCTGCAAGCGCCGCAAGCATGACATCAAGGCGGGCCAGGGCGTCGTCGAGCTCCTGGTCCACGCGCGGATCGACGACGCGACTGCGGGCAACAAGCAGGTCGATGAATGTGTCCAAAGTGCAATAATGCCGCGGGTGGCGTTGCTGAAACCGGCTACTCAATACCCAGTACGATTTTTCCAGTGGTGTGGCCACCTTCAATCAGACGATGCGCCTCCGCTGCCTGGGCCAGAGGGAGCACTTTGCTGACTTTGACGCTCAGTTTTCCCTCCTCGATCAGTTCCGCGCCACGCTCCAGTATGCGACATTGCGCGCAACGGGCTTCATGCATCTCCAGCAGCTGGGGTGCAAGCATAAGCTCATAACTGATCGACTGGTTACGTAACCGGGCTATCTTTAGCGCGTCCGCATCGCACGAAGACTGGAGAAGCGTCACGATCTGCCCGTATACGCGGGTTGCCGCGAAGGACCGGCAGAACGTCGCGCCGCCTACCGTATCAAGACTAAGATCCACACCTTCACCATCGCTCCAGCCGAGGGCCGCTTCGACGAAGTCCTCGTTCTTGTAATCAATCACCCGCTCCGCCCCCAGGCTACGCACGAATGAGGCCTTGTCCGCACCGCTCACTGTCGTCGCCACGCGCGCGCCGCCGTTACAGGCGAGTTGCACCGCCACGTGCCCCACGCCCCCGGCACCAGCGTGGATCAGGACGCATTGTCCGGCATTGAGCGCCGCCCGGTCGTACAAAGACTCCCAGGCCGTAATCAACGCCAGCGGCAACGCCGCGGCATCGATGAAGCTCAGCTTGGCAGGTTTCGCCGCGGCATATGCTTCGTGTACCGTGACGTACTGCGCGTAGGTGCCCTGGTCTCTACCGATCCCTCCCTGAAAGAAGTAAACCTCATCGCCCGGCCGGAAACGTGTAACCCCGCGCCCAACTGCGTCGACGGTTCCGGCCCCGTCGCAGCCGAGCACCGGAGACGGCAGATCGGGGTAATAGGTACCGTTGCGGCGCAGCTTCGTATCGATAGGATTGATCCCAGCCGCGTGCAGACGCACACGCAGATGCGATGGGCTGGGAGGTTCGGGCACCGGTATCTCCACCGGCTTGAGCACATCGGGCTCGCCGAAGGCACTCATGACGACGGCTTTCATGGTGTTCACGCGCATACTCACAAGCAACGGCCACGGGGCACCGTACCAACTTACCAGAAGTCGTATGCCGGTTGAACCAGCGAAACACGCCGCCGCATCGGCCGGCCCCGGGGGCTGATCCCGTGGCCAGCACCCACAAAAACCATCCCGTACCCCTCAGCCCTGCATCAGAACCTTTTCGGCGCTGTTCAGCGCCTCCGGGGTGCCATACAGCACCAGCACGTCCCCCTCGTTCAACGGGATGTCCGGGCTGGGCGATGAACCGGTTATACCGCTACGCCGCACCGCGGTGACCACCACCCCGTGCCGGTCCAGCTCCAGGTCTGCCAGCCGCTTCGCCACGGCGTGGGCACCGGTGGGCAGCATAATTGAATGCAGCCGTTCTCGATAGGATTCTTCCGCCTGATCTTCACTGGCCGCACCGTGAAAAAAGCTGTGCAGCATGCGGTACCGGTCGCGGCGCACGGTCTGCACCTGGCGCAGTATCCGGGAGACCGGCACCCCCAGAAGCATCAGAAGGTGTGACCCCATCATCAGGCTGCCTTCGAGACTTTCAGGAACGACTTCGACGGCCCCCGCCGCCTTGAGTTCATCAAGGTTGCGGTCATCCATGGTGCGTACAATTACCGGCATGTCGGCACGCAGCTGATGCGTCGCGCCCAGAATACGCAGCGCCACCGGAACGTCAACGAAGCTGATGGCCAGCGCTCGCGCCTGCATAAGGCCGGCCGCTTCCAGAATATCCGGACGCGCCGCATCCCCGTAGATCACCGGTTCGCCCGCATCGCGCGCGTCGCGCACGCGCACCGGATCCAGATCGAGCGCAAGGCTGGGCAAACCCTCCTGTTTCAGCATCCATGCAAGATTCTGTCCGCTGCGACCATAGCCACAGATGATCACGTGTCCTTGGCGGCCGGTCGTTTCGGCTCGGATCGCGCCGAGGCTGTTGCGGCGGCGTTCACGATAGCCGGGAACCATGCGCAGCGCGATGCGCCCGTTGAAGCGGATGATCAGCGGTGCCAGCAGCATGCTCAGGACCATGGTTGCGAGCACACCGTCGATAATCCGACCCGACAGCAGATGGTTCTGTTGCGCCTGGATCAGCAACGCAAATCCGAACTCGCCGCTTTCGGCCAGCACCAGGCCGGTACGCAGCGCGACACCACCCTCAAGCCCAAATGCCCTCCCCAGGACCGAGACCAGGCCCACCTTGAGCACCAACATGGCAATTAGCCCCCCCAAGACCCATGGCCACAGGGAACGCAGAACTGAGAGATTAAGCAGCATGCCAACCGTGATGAAAAACAGCCCGAGCAGCACATCACGAAACGGAAGGATGTCACTCTCGACCTGGTGCCGGTATTCCGTCTCGCCAATCATGATCCCGGCGATGAACGCACCGAGCGCCAGCGACAGACCGGCCAGATGCGTCAGCCATGCCGAGGCCAACGCAACCAGGAGCACGGTCAACATGAAGAACTCGCGCGAACGAGCAAGCGCGACCCGGTGGAACGCCGGCCGCAGTATTGCCGGTCCCACCAGAAGGATGGCCAACAATGCCACTCCGCCTTTTGCCAGAGCCCAGAAAAGCGCGGAAAACAGAGGCTGCGCCTGACCGCTGGCGAGCATCGGAACCACAATCAGGAAGGGCACCACAGCAAGGTCCTGGAATAAGAGCACCCCCAATGCGGCCCAGCCATGACGCGAATGCTGCTCCACCTGCTCGACCAGTAATTTCAGTGAAATGGCGGTGGAGGAAAGACTGAGCACGGCGCCGGTTACGATCGCAGCCCTGACCGGCATTCCCAGAGCCCAAACCACGACGCCCACCGACAGGGCACTTAGCAGCACCTGGGTTCCACCCAAACCGAGCACCATGCGTTTCATCGCCCGCAGCTGCGGCAGGGAAAATTCGAGGCCGATCGTGAACATCAGGAATACCAGCCCAAACTCCGCCAGCTGGCCGATGCCCTGGACATCCCGGATCCAACCCAGGCCGTAGGGACCGACGAGCACGCCGGCGCAAAGGTAGGCAAGCACCTGGGGAAGGCGCAGATAACGGAAAAGCGCCACGAGCACCACAGCGGCACCCAGCAGGACCAGAATGTGTCCGAGAGCCAGGGAGTGCATTAGGATATTATTTTCGGTTTCGATATACTCACCAAGGTTACCTTATGCCCCGTAACTTCGCGAAATTTCATGCAGAAACGGCGTCACTGACACGGCTCGGACGGGAAGTCATCGAGCTCGAGGCGGCGGCGGTATCTGCGCTCGCTGACCGTATCGACGCAAACTTTGCGCGGGCATGCGAGATCGTAATCGGCTGTGAGGGACGCGTAGTCGTGGTCGGCATGGGCAAATCCGGCCATATCGGTGGCAAAATTGCCGCCACCCTGGCGAGCACGGGTACACCCGCGTTCTTCGTGCATCCGGGCGAAGCAAGCCACGGCGATCTCGGGATGATCACACCGGTCGACGTGGTAATCGCGATCTCCAACTCGGGCGAAACCGACGAGATCCTGACTATTCTGCCCATCATCAAGCGTATGGGCGCAAAGCTTATCAGCATGACAGGTGGCCGCGATTCCAGCCTCGCGCGTCAGGCGGATGTCAATCTGGACATCGGCGTGGAGAAGGAAGCGTGCCCGCTCAATCTGGCGCCGACCGCCAGCACAACCGCGACCCTGGCAATGGGAGATGCCCTGGCCATGGCGCTGTTCCAGTCACGCGGCTTTACTCCGGAAGATTTTGCCCGCTCCCACCCGGGCGGCAGGCTGGGACGGCGGCTTCTGCTATATGTCAGCGACATCATGCATACGGGCACGAGCATACCGCTGGTCAATGAAGACTCGTCCCTGCGCGAAGCCCTGCTCCAGATGACGAGCAAGGGTCTCGGGATGACGGGCATCACTGATACGTCCGGCAGACTTATCGGGATCTACACGGATGGAGACCTGAGACGCACCCTGAACAAGGGCGTCGATGTCTATAAAGCCGGGGTCAGCGACGTTATGACCCGTAGCCCGAAGACCACCCACCCTGACACCCTAGCTGCGGAAACGGTACAGCTCATGCGATCGCTGAACATCAGTGGGCTTTTTGTCGTGGATAACACCAACCACGTGGTTGGTGCGCTCAATATGCATGATCTGCTTAAGGCCGGCGTGGTGTGATGGGCGATGCATGTGGATTGCCGTTCGAGGTCCCGCGCGCCGTTCTCGACCGTGCGGCAGAAATCAGGCTCGTACTGTTTGATGTCGATGGAGTGCTGACTGATGGCAGTCTGTTCGTGGATAACTCGGGCGAGGAGTACAAGGCCTTCAATTCGCGGGACGGGCACGGAATCAAGATGCTGCAACGCAACGGCGTGGAGGTCGGAATCATCACCGGGCGCATGTCCCGTATTGTCGAGCATCGTTCGGCGGAACTGGCGATCCAGCACGTCTGCCAGGGGTGTGCAGACAAGCTGGCTACCTTCGAATCGCTGCTCTCGCGCCTCAGCCTGGAACCGGCGCAGGCCGCGTTTGCAGGCGATGACGTGGTCGATCTGCCAGTCATGCTGCGCGTCGGTCTTGCCGTTGCCGTTCCGGACGCCCATCCGCTCGTCAGAAAGCATGCCCACTGGATAACACCGAGCCCAGGCGGCCGTGGTGCGGCGCGCGAGCTGTGCGAACTGATTATGGCGGCTCAGGGCAGCTACGCCACGGAAATGCGTCGCTACCTCTAGGTACAAGGCACCTGACTACTTGAGATCACCGAGCGCGTGAACTGGAGCCTTAACAAAATCATGATCACGGTAATCCTGCTGGCACTGCTAGTGCTCACAGTATGGTTGCCGAATGCGCTGGTTACCCCGGCGATCGCCCTAAAACCGGGACGCCCAAACCAGCCAGACTACGTCATCCGCAATTTTACCGTGACCGCAATGAGCAAACTCGGGCGTCCGAAGTATGTGCTCAAGGCACACACGCTGGTGCACTATCCAGATCACAATTCTGCCATGCTGACCGAGCCGCGGCTGGTTCAGTACACGCCCGGGGAACCTGCCATTTATACGTCGGCGCAGCGCGGACGAGTTTATGACAATGGCAAGCAGTTGCTCATGACTGGAGACGTCAAAGTGGAGCGCGGACGCTACAAAAGAGCCCCGGCGGGCCAGATGACAACGCGCCAGCTGCGGATCGTGCTGGACTGATGCGTATCCGGATTGCCTGGATCATCGTGTTCGTGGCCAGCCCAATGTTAGCTCCTGGCCAGACATGGGCCGCCGCCGCAAAAACGCGCGACAACAGCGCGATGGCCGAGAGAAATTTGCCGATCCACATCAGCGCAGACAGTATCAGGATTGACCAGAAAACCGGTATGGCTTATTACCGGGGACACGTGACGTTCGTGCAGGGTGGCCTGCGCATCACCGCAGCGAGGGCGCAGGCGAGCACCCATAACGACGCAGTTCAGACGGTCTCGGCCGAGGGCAACCCGATCACGTTCTTCCAGAAAATCCCCGCGCCGGGCCGCGACATTCGCGGACGGGCACTGCGCCTCAAGTACTATGCGGCCGAACAGCGGCTGGACCTGTATGGCACGGTCCACTTCCGTCAGGGCAGTGACTCACTGCGCAGCGACAGCCTGCATTACAACATCGCAACGGGTACCATGACGGCCGTGTCCACATCCCCGAACAGCCGGGTCCACGTCATCATAAAGCCACGGACTGCCCCGACCACTGCAAGCCACACCACGCCGGCTGAAACCGGCAGCAGGCCCTGATTTGACGACCCTGACCGCAACCGGCCTGAGCAAGCGCTACAAGGCACGCCAGGTGGTCCAGGAAGTGTCGCTTCAGATACGCAGCGGCGAGGTCGTCGGCCTGCTGGGTCCGAATGGCGCAGGAAAGACAACGTGCTTCTACATGATTGTCGGCCTCATTCCGATCGACCGCGGCTCGATCCACCTGGACGGTCGCGACATAAGCCGTCTACCGATGCACAAGCGGGCACGCCTCGGGGTCGGATACCTGCCGCAGGAGCCATCTGTATTTCGGAAGCTCACCGTCCAGGACAACATCCTGGCGATCCTCGAGACCGTACCCGGCCTAGCACCCGCGGAGCGCAGTCGCCGGCTCGAAGAACTGCTGCAGGAACTCCATATCACGGAACGACGTGCCACGCTCGGGGTTAGTCTCTCCGGCGGTGAGAGGCGGCGCGTGGAAATCGCTCGCGCATTGGCGACGCGGCCCCAGTTCATCCTTCTGGACGAGCCTTTCGCCGGCGTCGACCCCATTTCCGTACTCGATATCCAGCAACTCATAACACACCTGAGGCAACTGGGAATCGGCGTCCTCATTACCGATCACAATGTACGGGAAACCCTGAAAATCTGCGATCGCGCCTATATTTTGAGCGAAGGCAAGCTGTTGGCAGCAGGCATGCCGGCTGAAATTTTGTATAATGAAGAGGTAAAAAAGGTGTATCTGGGCGAGGATTTCCGGCTGTAACGGCACTCGCAGGGGATGTACCCGAAAACCGCCCGCGTCTTTCCGAGCGGAACCGGCCTTAAAGGCTACCCGCCGACGGTCAGGTGATAGCGCTCGACCAGCTAAAATGGACTAGACTTTAGAGTAGCAAGGAAGTATCGGGATACTCTATATCAATTCAATGACGCCGCCGCTACGGCACAAACTTCAAGAACGATACCGTTTTGCCAATGAAGCAGTCGCTTGACCTCAAGCTTGGCCAGCACCTCACCATCACGCCGCAGTTGCAGCAGGCGATACGGTTGCTGCAACTGTCGTCCCTGGAATTGCAGCAGGAGATCCAGGAAGCGATCGAGAACAATCCGCTGCTCGAAGAAATCGACGAAGATGCCGCTGCCGGAAAAGGGGACAGCGACGCCCCGCAGGCAGAACAGGAAAAGCACGATGAACGCGATTCGGTCGGGGAAGATGGTGAGGAGACGACTGCCGGTGATGAGCTTGCATCTGATGCCGGTCGGGACCAGGATGCCGAGCCGGGCCCCGACGACTACGCTTCCGACGCCGCGGATGCCTGGGAAGACGCCTTCGATGCCTCGATCAGTACAGCCGACCGGCCGACATCGGACGACGGGCTGCCGGACATAGATGCCCGCAACAGCATTCCGCTCACCCTGAGAGACCACCTGCAGTGGCAGATGCAGATGTCTCCGTTTTCGGATTCCGACCGCCAAATCGCGATGGCGCTGATCGACGCCATCAACGAGGACGGTTATCTCACCGCCAGCCTGGAAGAAATCCGCCAGGCGCTGGGCGCTGGCACCGGGCCCGATCAGCCGGACGCAGCTGACGATCCGACTGCCGTTGATCTGGACGAAATCGAGGCAGTTCTACACCAAATCCAGAATTTTGACCCGGTAGGAGTAGGCGCACGCAACCTGGGCGAATGCCTGCTGCTGCAGCTGCGCGGGATGGATCCGCAGACGCCTTTTTGGGAAATTGCGCACGTGCTGGCGCGCCCGGAGAATCTCGATCTGCTGGCCGCACGTGATTTCAAGCAACTGAGACGAGCGCTCAAGCTGCGGCCGGATGAGTTGCAGGGGGCAGTCGCGCTCATTCATCAGCTCAACCCGAGGCCAGGCGGGAACATCCAGACATCGCAGGCCAGTTACGTCGTTCCTGATATCATTGTGAAGAAGATTCGAGGAGTATGGCGGGCGGAGCTGAATGGCGGCGCAGCGCCAAGGCTACGCATCAATGCGCACTACGAAAAGCTGATCCATCGCGGGAGCGCCAGCGCTGACAACAAGTATCTGCAGGAGCGCCTACAGGAGGCGCGCTGGTTCATCAAAAGCCTGGCGAGCCGCAATGACACGCTCCTTAAGGTGGCAAGGGCAATCGTCGACCGTCAGCGTGCATTTTTCGATCACGGACCGGAGGCCATGAAGCCGCTCGTGCTTCACGACATTGCCGAAGTCGTTGAAATGCATGAGTCGACGATTTCGCGCGTGACGACCCAGAAATACATGCTGACACCACGTGGTATATTTGAGCTCAAATATTTCTTTTCAAGTCATGTTAACACCGCAGATGGCGGCACCTGCTCGGCTACCGCCATCCGGAGCCTGATAAAGAAGCTGGTAGAATCGGAAATGACATCACGCCCTATCAGCGACAGCAAGATTGCCGAGATTTTGGAGGAACAGGGAATACATGTGGCGCGACGTACCGTCGCCAAATACCGGGAGTCCCTCAACATCCCCCCGTCCAGCCAAAGAAAATCCTTGGTCTAATGTGTCATTTGGAGAGTGGCTATGCAGATTACAGTGACCGGACAACAGGTAGAAGTTACCGAACCGCTGCGCAACTATGTATCGGAAAAAATCGGACGCATTCAGAAACACTTTGATCACATGACCACCACCAACGTGGTGCTGCATTTCGAGAAACGCAAAAATCGCCACACCGTCGAGGCGACCATCAACGCCAAAGGGACCAAGCTGCATGCGGATTCGGAGCATAACGACATGTATGCCGCCATCGACAACTTGGCGGACAAGCTCGACCGGCAGGTGTTAAGACACAAGGAAAAAATGACCGACCATCACCGCAGCGGCGGCGCCCTCAAGGACCAGAAAGAGGAGTAAACCGCAGGACCCTGCCTGGATTAGGGATGCGCCCGGACAAACGGGCGCCACCGTTGGGCAGCGCCGGATTACGGAACGGCTTGCTGCCAGCCGGGGTACCGTGCCGGAATTCCGATCACCTATGCCGTGAGATCCGAAACGTCGGCACGCGTCTGCCCCAGCTTAGGGTCATTCGCCCGGCCGCGATGCAGGCGCTGCCCGGATCAGAAACTACCGGATATGGCTGCCTGTATGAGAAACCCGCCTACAGTCCGGACTACTTGTCGTAATAATTCGCGTACGCCACGCGCCAAACTGCTGCCCGCGTCAGTGTCTGCGCACCGGGAAACGGCCATGGCCCCGGGGCGGCACAGACGGGGCCCAACCGGTACGAGGTTGTTTCGGAGCCCGCGACATTTCCTAAACACCGCGCCATTGTGCTAGTGTCAAGCGCTGGAAACCCGCCGGCTTGCTTGCTGGGAAGCTGGGATGCCTTGCCACCCTGGTTAAGGTCTCGGCGCCAGGGGCAGATGGGTGGTTTCGGGATTGCCGGACGCGGCGCACCGCGTCCCGGATCACCGGAGTTGCTGACGGGGGATTTTTGAGTGGCCGTGTATGGTTACAATAACAGCAGGTAATTATGGTGGTCCTTCCGGTCACCGCGCAGGCACGCGACCAGCATTGACAGGACAACACGCACAGGCCGGCGCATCGGGGATAGAAGGGATCAGGCTCTTCCGTAGCACAGCAGCTATTCGGACTACCCTCCCGCACTCAGATTTGAGCCTGGCCGATCGGATGAAGCAACCCGCACCTTGCCGGCGTGCGCAGCAGCTACGTCGAGGAAACCATGCGGGATTCGGGGCACAATTCGGCAGCATGCCAAAGTTCCGGATAGACGCAGACACCCGTCCAGGGGCGGTAGCTGCGCCCAGAAAATGACCGCCAGCCGGTCCACCAAAACGCATCCGGCGACGCCCTGCATGACCACGATCCTCACGGCTAACGGCTTGTTCGATGCCCAGCACAAGACTTTAAAGCTCAAGTGGCTATCGGGGCTGGCGGGCCAAGACCGGCTGCTGGAACCGGCCACTGCAAAGTTTCCCGGTCTGGCCCTGGTTGGCCACCTCAATTTTGTCCACCCGAATCGCGTACAAATCCTCGGAAGCGCCGAGATGGACTACCTGCGCAAGCTTCAGCCACCGAAACGCCGCCAGGCGATCCATGACCTGTTCAATTGCAGCACAACCGCTGTGGTGGTCGTTGCCAATGGCGAAAAGGTGAGTGCGGACCTGCGCTCGGCGTCGGATTCCATGAAGCTGCCCCTGTTTTCTTCGCCGTTACCCAGCCCCAAGCTTATCGATCATCTGCAGCACTATCTCGCGGCGGCGCTGGCCGCCCATATCACGCTGCATGGAGTGTACCTGGAAGTCATGGGGGTGGGAGTCCTGCTCACCGGGGAAAGCGGCATGGGCAAGAGCGAGCTCGCGTTGGAATTGCTCAGCCGCAATCACCGGCTCATCGCTGATGATTCAGTGGAATTTTTCCGGACCGGTCCGGACGTGCTGCTCGGCCGCAGCCCGGACATCCTGCGGGATTTTTTGGAGGTGCGGGGCCTCGGAATACTCAATGTCCGGGCCATGTTCGGCGAAACCGCGGTGCGCTCAGAAAAGACGCTGCGGCTCATCGTCCGCCTGGAACAGCTCAAGCGCCGACGCCTAGGCAACATAGACCGCCTGCAGGCGCAGCAGAAAACCCGACGCATTCTTGACGTCGATATTCCGGAGGTAGTGCTGTATGTTGCTCCTGGCAGAAACCTTGCGGTACTTTTAGAAGTCGCTACCCGCAACCATATTCTGCGCATGCGCGGAGTAAACCCCCTGGATGAAATCATGAAGCGGCAAGAAGCCGCCATGAATCAGACGGACAGATGAAAACGTTTCCATCCACCGGGCATCCGCCGGCCGCCATACCAGGACAATGCCAGCCATGACTTTCCTGATTGTCAGCGGACTATCTGGTTCCGGCAAGAGTATCGCCCTGCAGGCACTGGAAGACATGGGCTTTTACTGCATCGACAACCTTCCGGCCGCCCTGCTGCCACATTTCGCCCGTCAACTCACTGAAACCGACCGCAATGAACTGCGCAACGCCGCAGTCGGCATCGACGCGCGCAACCACCGCTTCCTCGATGCCCTGCCCCAGGGGCTCAACCAGCTGAAATCCATTGGGCTCAGTTACCAGATCATATTTCTCGAAGCGGAGGAATCGGTTCTGGTGCGGCGCTTCAAGGCAACGCGCCGCAAGCATCCCCTTACCGGGGGAGGTGTCCCGCTGCTGGACGGAATCCGGCAGGAGAAAATCTTGCTCGAACCGCTGTCCGCCGACGCGACGCTACGGGTTGATACCACCCACACTACGCCCCACGAACTGCGCCATCTGGTGCATAACTTCGCGCACAGCGATAATACCGAAGGGATGACCTTGATGTTCGAGTCCTTTGGCTTCAAGAACGGGACTCCGCTGGATGCTGACTTCGTTTTTGACGTGCGCTGCCTGCCGAATCCTTACTGGGAAGCGGATCTGCGCAAGCTGACAGGCCTCGACCGACCGGTCATGGAATTTCTTGAGCGGGACACACGGGTGCAGGACATGGTTATGCAGCTGTGCAGCTTTCTCGAGAAGTGGCTTCCCAGCTTCGAGGCTGAACATCGCAGCTACATGACTATCGCGCTGGGCTGTACAGGTGGCCAGCACCGCTCGGTATACTTGGTTGGACGTTTGGCTGAACATTTTTCGCGCAAGGGCATAAAGGCACAGGTTCGACATCGGGAGTTGGCATGATAGGTCTTCTGATTCTGGCTCAGACGGATTTCGGACTCGGCCTGCTCCGGTCTGCGGAACACGTTCTCGGCAACCTGCCTCCAGGTATTGAAACGCTGCCGGTTGACTACGAATTGCCACAGGAACAGCTGGAGCAGGCCATCCGCACGCGCATAGAAAATCTGGACCACGGGAACGGCGTACTGATTCTGGCTGATATTTACGGAGCCTCTCACACCAACACGGCCTGTCGCTTGCTGCGCAAGGGTCAGATCGAACTGATCAGCGGAGTCAATCTCCCCATGCTCATCCGGCTGCTGAATTACCGTGATCTGGACATGAGGGGTCTGGTTACAAAAGCCCTGACCGGTGGGCCGGAAGGCATCGTGTCGGCGCCAATACCCCTGCGCAAAGCGGAGCCAAACCGATGAAGGAGGCTGCGGTAACAGTGATCAACAAGCTCGGCATGCATGCCCGCGCATCGGCCAAGTTTGTCAATCTGGCGTCACAGTTCCGCAGCGACATCACACTGGAACGAAACGGCCACCAGGCCAACGGCAAGAGCATTATGGGGATAATGATGCTTGCAGCCGGCAAGGGCAGCAGCCTGCGCCTGCGCGTAGAGGGTGCCGACGAGGATCAGGCGATGCATGCTTTGTGCGGCCTGATCGAAAACCGCTTTGGCGAGGACGAATAGAATCCCATGCTCGTACTGCACGGAACCGGCGTCAGCAGCGGAATTGCCATCGGCAAGGCCTACGTGCTGCATCGCGAACGGCCGGAGGTTCCGGAATATATCCTGCCAGAAAGTCTGATCGCTGATGAGATTGCGCGGTTCCTTACCGCGATCGATTCCGCCAGGAACCAGCTTGAACGCATTCGCAACGAGATTCCCAAATCCGCCCCTCCGGAAATCTCGAGCATCATTGACACGCACCTGCTTATCCTACATGACAAGATGATCTGCGAGACCCCGGTCGAGACCATGCGCACGCACCGGCGAAACGCGGAATGGGCGCTTAGAACCCAGAGCGACGAACTGGCGGCAGTATTTGAGCAGATGGATGATCCATATCTGCGCAGCAAGAAGACCGACGTTGGCCAGGTCGTAGACCGGATCTTGCGCAATCTGCTCGCGTCCACCGACGAAGAACACGAGCAGATCACGGATGCGCTCGACGGTCAGATCGTTGTCGCCAACGATCTCACGCCAGCAGACATCGTGCTGCTCAAACATACGCGTATCGCGGCATTCGTAACCAATCTCGGTGGCCCCATTTCGCATACAGCCATTCTGGCCCGCAGTCTCGAAATTCCGGCCATTGTCGCGGTACATAATGCCACCCGCGCCATACGCAGCGGCGAGGAGCTGATCGTCGATGGCAAACTAGGTGTGCTGGTTGTTCTTCCGGAGCCGGACATTATCGCCGAATACCAGAGTCGGCAGAAGGACATAATCCAGCTCAAGCGGGAGCTCGATGCTATCAAGGCAAGTCGCTCAGAAACGCGCGACGGCCGCACGATCACGCTCTACGCAAATATTGAACTTCCGGATGATGTCAAGGCGGTCACCAAGGTTGCCGCCCAGGGGATTGGACTGTACCGCACAGAATTTCTTTTTATGAACCGCCCCGATCTGCCGGACGAAGAGGAACAATATCGCGCCTATGCGAAGGTCGTCAGGGCCGTTCCCGGAAAGCCTGTGACTATACGCACTCTTGATCTCGGAGCGGACAAGCGCGCCGACGCAAATACCCGTCCCACGGACACTGTCACGGTTAATCCTGCTCTGGGTTTGCGCGCGGTGCGGCTGTGCCTGCAGGATACAAGCCTATTCCGGCCTCAGCTACGGGCCATCCTGCGGGCATCGGCCCTGGGCCAGGTCCGGATCATGATCCCCATGTTATCGAGTCTGGGGGAGATGTTTCGCGTGCTCGATCTTATCGAGGAGACCAAGGCCGATCTTGCCCGCCAGGGTCAACCATATGATGAGGAGGTGCAGGTCGGCGGCATGATCGAAGTGCCGGCGGCGGCAGTATCTGCCGATTTGTTTGCGCCGCACCTGGATTTCTTTTCAATTGGAACAAACGACCTGATCCAGTATACCTTGGCAATCGACCGGGTCGACGAGGCGGTAAACTATCTTTATGACCCACTTCATCCGTCAGTACTGAGGCTGATTTCGACCACGATTCGGGCCGGCAAGGCGGCCGGCATCCCTGTGGCAATGTGCGGAGAAATGGCCGGCGACACCCGCTACACGCGTTTGCTTATGGGGCTTGGCCTTGATGAATTCAGCATGCATCCTTCCGCCCTGCTGGAGGTCAAAAGGGTAGTCCGCGACAGCGACCTGGTAGAACTAGAACGGTCTGCAGAACGCGTGCTCCGCGCCCGCGATACCGTCGAGCTCCACGCGATTGTCGACAAGATGAATGAACACTGAACTGCGTTAGAAATGCACTGCACCAGGCCAAGAGCAGGCGTCGCAGCCGGCCCCGCTCAGCGCCGGCGGATACCGCCCGGCAGATGCGGACCCATTTCTTCGAGCGCCCCCGATGAAGGCCGGACCGAAGGCTGGATAAATGAACGCCTGCTGTCGTCCACGATGGCAAGGAGCCGCCCCCGGTATCGATCCTTGTCCGCGGCAAAACCGTCATCCATCCTGGCCTGAAACGGTTCCTTCAGCAGCGATACGGCACTGATCTTCTTGAGCCGGTAGGGGCGCCAGAACGGCGGCTGGCGTCCGGAAGAGGAATAACCCCGAGTCTGGTACCCGTCGACCACAATCTCCCCGTTGCTGGCGGTATAGATGGCGTGCGGCTCGATCACGCGGATGTGGGTCTGGCCATGATAACGAATGGCCACGCAGCGCTTTTCCCGCACCGCAGCCGTAAGCACCTGAAGTACATTAGGAATCATGGTCTATAACCACCACTGCCGCTGGCCCGACTTGGGCATGGTCTTTCGAATAATACTACGATATCCGGCAATTTTCGGGCAAACAATCCGGACAAGTGGTCTAATTTCAGCTCCCTGCGGTCCTGGTCTGCCCCTCAGGATGTCCCGAATATCTTCCATCCCAGACCCCATTTAGCGGCCAATGTCTCGGCAGCATTCACGAATTCCTCGGCCCGACTCGGGTGGTTGACCGCCACCCGGGAAAGTATCGCCAGGGCAGACGCGCGGTCCGGAGCCAGTTCCAGCGCCTGAATCAGCTCCCCCGCCTGCGCCCCTACTACCTCAGCCCCCAGCAGAACCCCGCTGTCCAGCTCTGCAAGGAGGCGCACAAAGCCACGGGAATCGTCCTGACCGAGCGCGCATGGCGAGGTCTCAAAGGCCGCAAAACCCACGGCCGGCTCGGAACCGGCGTCTTCCGCCATGTCTTCGTTCAAACCCATTCGCGCAAGCTCCACGGCGCTGTATATCACCTCGGGCACCCACATCACCTCGCGCTGGCGCTGTGCCGACAACGAACCGCCGGCAATGATGTTCTGCACTGCAACCGCTGCATCAGCAATTGCCTGATTGGCCGTCATGTGCTCCGACACGCAGTCGCCGATGGCATAAACGTGCGGCAATCCTGTCTGAAGCCATTCGTTTACCCGTACGTACCCGCCCTCGCTCAGGTCAATCCCGACCGCCTCTAGCGCAAGACCGCTCGTGAATGGTACACGGCCAGTTCCAAGCAGTGCCCAATCAACGGCCAGCTCCTTTCCCGTCGTCAGCGTGAGCACCAGCTCACCATTGCGCAGCTTGCCCTCCACTACGCCCGCACCCACGAGCGGCTCGATGTCGTAATCGCGCAGCGCATCCTCCAGGACCGCCAGCGCCTGGGCGCTGAATCGCGTACGCACCAAGGGAGCTCTGCGAGTCAGCCAGTGGACATCCAGACCGAGCATGGACAATATAAAGGCGAACTCGACACCGATCAGCCCACCGCCAATCACCGCAACACGCCGCCCCGGCGGCGGCGGCTCATCGAAAAGCATGTCCGTCGTCAGAATTCGCTGTGGTTGCGGTGACAGGCCAGGCATGGGTGCCGGCTGCGACCCGGTAGCGATGATGATATGGGCGGCGTCGATCTGCTGCTGCTCTGGGCTGGACCGTATATCGAGCCTGTTGGCAGAAGCGAAACTGGCGGAGCCGTTGTACATGCTTACACCCAGCCGCTTCATGTAATCCCGGTAGCTGCCCTGCACCGCACGCACCACCGCTTCCTGGTGCTCCCATGCGCGCCTCAGATCAACTTCAATATCCGCCTTGATTCCACGACTCGCAAAAGTCCGTGAAGCAGCAAGTAACCTGGCGCTGTGGTACCAGTCCTTCTTCGGCACACACCCCCGATTCAGACAGCAGCCGCCCCAGTCCCCCTTTTCGACCACAGCAACGCGCAGGCCGCGCAACGCACCAAGCACCGCGGCACGGTATCCTCCTGGACCGGATCCGATGACAGCGATATCGAACGGCCGACTCACAACATCTCGCTCCTGCCAGAATTAGACCTGTGGACCGGCTGCCGGCTGCGCACTGGCCCGCACCATACAGACTGTCCGGGCGACCTCCATATGACTGGCCGTCGTAACCGCTTGCAGCATCTCGCATAACCGGTGACATTATGACACATGAGCGCGAGACTGCTTGCGATGCTGCGACGCAGCAACTGCCCCATGCCGCAGGCGACAGGCCCAGTCGCCCGATTCTTCGAACGCTTCGCCGGCAGAACAGTCATTGTTCATTCCGGGCTGGACATCGATTGGGTGGCGGAACTGTTCACCCTGGGTGGTGGTGGCGGACATCTGCGCTTCGATGTCCGCCAGATTCCCTCATCCCGTCCGCAGCCTTTGGAGCGGGTGGTCACGGATGCGTTGCTGCCCCTGGCGCTACCGCTTCCGCTGCTGCTCAAGATCGGGCCCAAAGCGATCCTGGTGCGCCACCTGATCCGCGACGGCGTTATCTGTCCTCCGGACAACCTTGCTTGGATATCTGAGGAAATCGACGACCGCTTTCACGTCGCCCTGCGGCTCGCTGGCAACCGCCTGCATCACATACGCGGCATTCCGCTCGACGATAACGACATCCACGTTCTGCCGACCGGACCCCTCTGAGGCCGCACGCTCTAGGACCCAGCGAGGGTCATGTTCTCGATAAGAATGGACCCGGTGCGGATGTTCCCGCGCAGATCCACATCCCGGCCCACGGCGACCATATGGCGGAACATATCAAGCAGGTTCCCGGCGATGGTGATCTCTTCGACCGGATACTGGATTTGACCACCCTCCACCCAGAATCCTGCCGCACCTCGCGAATAGTCCCCGGTAACGGAATTGACACCGAAGCCAATCAGCTCAGTCACCAGCAGGCCGGTGTGCATGCGTGCGATCAGGTCCGGGAGATCGTCCGTTCCAGGTTGTATGGTAAGGTTATGCACGCCTCCGGCGTTCCCCGTCGTTGTCATGTGAAGCTTGCGCGCCGAATACGAATCCAGCACGTAGCCCAGCAGACTGCCATCTCGCACGAGGTCGCGGTCACGCGTGGCGACTCCTTCATTATCAAATGGCGCGCTCCCTAGCGCCTTCCTGAGGTGCGGCCGCTCGTACAACCGGACCCACGGCGCGAAAACCGTCTTGCCCAGCTGGCCCAGCAAAAAGGACGCTTCGCGGTAGAGGTTGGCACCGCGCACAGCTCCGACAAAATGGGAAAGCAGGCTGGACGCCACGGGCGCTTCATACAGTACCGGCGTTTGGCGTGTCGACAGCTTGCGCGCCGAAAGCCTGCGCAGCGCACGTTCTGCAGCCCGACGCCCGACGGATTCCCTCGACTCCAGATCAGACGCATCGCGGGTCACCGAATACCAGTAGTCCCGTTGCATACCAGAGTCATCCTGCGCCACCACGGCACAGCTCAACCCATGCCGCGTCGAAGCAACCGCACCCATAAACCCGTTCGTATTGCCGTAAACCTCCAGACCTTCATGCGATGAAAGTGACGCGCCCTCGGAGTTGCGGATCCTCGGATCAGCTGCGCGCGCTGCCTGCTCGCACGCGGTCGCCACCTCAATGGCCTCATCAGCACCCGGATTCCACGGGTGGTGCAGATCGAGGTCCGGAATACTGTGGGCGAGAGATTCAGGATCGGCAAGCCCGGAACAATCATCAGCGGCCGTATGCCTTGCGATACTCGCCGCCGCCCGCACGGTATCACGGACGGCCTCTATCCGCAGGTCAGAGGTGCTGGCTGATCCGCTCTGCTTACCAAAGTAGAGAGTGATGCCCAAACCCTTGTCGCGCGTATGCTCCACCGTCTCGACGACGCCGAGTCGCACGGTCACGGCCAAGCCCTGACTGACGCTCGCGCTCGCTTCAGCTGCCGTGGCACCCTGCCTGCGCGCCTCCGCAAGGACCTCGCCGACCAGCGCTTCCAACGTTCCCGCTATTGCGGCTACCGGCTTCGATTCTTCCGTCATCCGAGCCTTAACCAGAATGCTTGTTGATGGCACTGCGGTTTCCCCAGTGCCCGATATTGTCGACCTCGACTCCAACCCACCAGAGGTCACCGATGCTGTCGTGGCTGTGACCGCCGACGATGTGCTGTCCCTGGCCAAGAACGATGTGGACCAGATGGGCACGGGCCTCTCCGATATGTCGATACACATGCCACTGCACCACGTTTCCCTGACCAACCTCGGGCAAGGGCCGTTCTTCGTTCAGAAACTGGTCATTCATGACACGTCCCTCCTGCATTCATGGCCGAGTCAAGTCGCGCGCCGCCTGATTTTGTTGAGAGCCCATCAGCTTTCATGTGTTCCGCCCACTGTTAGGCCATCAACGAGCAGGGTCGGCTGACCCACCCCGACCGGTATACTCTGGCCCTCCTTGCCACAAGTTCCCACACCGGAATCGAGCTGGATGTCGGAGCCGACGCGCGTTACCCGCGTCAGTACATCGGGACCATTCCCGATAAGCGTCGCCCCCCTTACCGGCCGCGTAATCCTGCCATTCTCAATCAGATAGGCTTCGCTCGTGGAGAATACGAACTTCCCCGACGTGATATCGACCTGCCCGCCGCCGAAATTGACGGCGTACAGCCCCTTGTCCACCGATTCGATGATTTCACGGGGATCGTGCCTGCCGGCCAGCATGAAAGTATTGGTCATGCGCGGCATCGGAATATGAGCGTAAGATTCGCGTCGTCCGTTACCGGTTGGCGCCATTCCCATCAGGCGGGCATTCAGCAGATCCTGGAGGTAACACCTGAGGATTCCCTTTTCTATCAGCACGGTCTGCTGCGTTGGAGTTCCCTCGTCATCCACGCTGAGCGACCCGCGGCGACCCGGCAAACTGCCATCATCCACCACCGTGCATTCCGCTGACGCCACACGCTCGCCAATTCGCCCTGAGAATGCCGAGGTACCCTTACGGTTAAAGTCACCCTCCAGACCGTGACCAATCGCCTCGTGCAGCAGTATGCCCGGCCACCCCGGTCCCAGAACAACTTTCATGGTTCCGGCCGGGGCGGGACCCGCATCGAGGTTCACCACGGCCTGTCGCACGGCTTCGCGCGCATAAGTCTCGGCTGCCCCCATGCTTATGAAATCGTGATAGCTAAAGCGTCCACCACCCCCATGACTGCCCTGCTCCCGACGGCCACCCTGCTCCACGATCACTGTTACGTTCAACCGCACCAGCGGTCTGACGTCCGCCGCCAGCACCCCGTCGCTGCGCATCAACAGGACTATCTCCTGAACTCCGGACAGGCTGGCCATCACCTGCTTTACGCGCCCATCCTGGCGACGCGCCTCCGCTTCCACCTGCTCCAACAGGCGGACCTTGTCCCCGTCCTCGAGGCTCTCGAGGGGGTCGAGCGGTTGGTACAACTCGTGCACCGGACTGGGATGCCATATCACCGGCACTGCCGGACCTCCGCCACGATGCGCGATCGCACGCGCCGCCGTGGCAGCCTCGATCAGGGCCGGGAACATGATCTCGTCAGAATAGGCAAACCCCGTCTTTTCCCCGCTAACGGCGCGTACACCCACACCCTGCTCGATATTGTGGCTGCCGGTTTTGACCTGCCCCTCCTCCAGGGTCCAGCTCTCGTGTCGGCTGTACTGGAAATAGAGGTCAGCATAATCGAGGCGATAACCGAGAAGCGCCCCCATAAGGCGTTCAATCTCGGTGTCGCCAATACCGGCGGGCTCAAGCAAGGCGCGACGCGCCTGGTTCAGCAGGGCGCTCACAGGTCTGACCTCCGATGGCGGATGCTGGGGAAATTGTTTCGTATCCGGCTCTGCATGGCCTGATCAAGGTCGGCGATTACGAATCCTGAGCCCCGCCCCAGACGATCGAGGACCTCGCCCCACGGACTAACAATGATGCTGTCGCCATAGGTCTCGCGTCCGTTCCGGTGATAGCCCCCCTGGGCAGCAGCAATGACATAGGCCAGGTTTTCCACGGCGCGGGCGCGTACCAGCACTTCCCAATGGGCCCGTCCCGTTCGGACAGTGAACGCTGACGGCAGTGCAAACAGTTCCGCACCAGCATCCAGCAGCCGGCGAAACAACTCGGGAAACCGAAGGTCGTAGCACACCGCCAGTCCGAGTCTCCCGAACGGGGTGGTCGCCACCACGATATCGCTGCCCGGTTCGATGGCGGCCGATTCATTGTACTCCTCACCGCTTTCCAGCCGTACATCGAACAGATGTAGTTTGTCGTAGCGCGCGACCTGCCGACCCCGGTTGTCGAATAGCAGGCAAGCCGCACGGACCCGGCCGGCCCGGGTCGCCTGCATCGGAATCGTTCCGCCAACGATCCATATACCGTGAAGACACGCCTGGTTGGACAGAAACTCCTGTATCGGCCCCTTGCCCTCGCTCTCCACCACCGCCAGGCGATCGGCATCCTTCATCGGCATTATGGAGAAGTTTTCGGGCAGGACAACCAGAGACGCGCCGGCAGCGGCGGCATTGGCAATCAGCCGCGCCGCCTCGTCTAGATTCGCACCGACGTGAGGTCCCGACGCCATCTGAATTGCGGCAATCCTGTTCAAAGCCTCTGCTCTCCCCTTCGTTTAATCGAGATCGTCACCGAGTCGTCGCCAGGCCGCAGGTCGGGATTGAAAACAATGCGAACCGATGGGACGCCAAGCGCCACCAGCCACCCCCGCAGTTTTCCAGCCCATAATGCGCCGTGTACCCCCGCCGGATAGCGAACGACCACCCGCTCTCCGCTGCACTCACGGAAACTGCCAAGCAGCCGCCCGAGACCGGCAATACGCGCAATCTCCTGCCCCGTACGCAGTGCAGGAGGCGATTTTGCATCCAGCGTCACCATCTTGGCAGGCGCCCGGTTCGCCGAGCATTCGTCGGACTGCTTCCTTCCGACGGCCGCGGCGCCCGCTGCAGCGGGTAGCAAAGGCGCCGCAGATGCGGCTGATGCCCAAACATGGGCAGTGGCCATCAGCGATGTCAGCGACACCACCAGGACGGGAACGGTTAGTTGAGTCTTCATCGATATGGAACAGCCGCGACTGCGGCTTTGACCTTGCTTTCCTTTTCTGACCTGGGGCTCACGGCGTGAACAACCCCTTTTTCACTACCTTCGGGTTGCTCCACGGACCCGTCACGAGGTACTGCGTTTCCGTGGTCTGCTGTAGAGGCTTCTTGAGCATGTTCCGAAATACCGCCACCGCTGCGCCGACCGCCGGCCCGCCCAGCAAAATGCTTGTCACGGTAAGCTGGTCGCCGAACCGTGGAACCACCATGATCTTCAAGTTCATATCCCGCAGCGCCAGGCCCAGTTGCCCGCTCACGTCGAGCGTAGCGGAGGGGCCCTTCACCGTTAACCCATCGGTACGGGCGTTCCCGTTCTGAACAGCGACCCTCCCTTCTATGCTATCAAACGTAAAGCCTTTGCCGAACACATTGCTGAAATCGAGGGCGAGATACCGTGATAGCGCCCGCGTATCGATCAAGCCGAGCAACCTTCCGGCGCCACCCGGGCTAACCTTGGGCAGACGGCCATTCTTCACCGATAGAACACAGCTGCCGTTGAGGCGCGCCACACTGAAGTTGGCCGGACTTCCGTCCCATCTCCACTGGCCAGTGGCCTGGAGCTGGCCATGAGCCAGCTCGCCCGGATAACCGAGGCTGTCGAGAACCCCCCCGACATTGGTGCTGGTCAGGCGCATGTTAAGCGTCGTCGCCTGACCACCTGCCCCCGAGACGTTCCAGTCGCCACTCGCCTGGAGATCAAGATCATGCTGAAAGAGATGAACAGACTGGATATGCCAACCCTGCGCCGCCGGCACGGCATCGATCTCCAGCCCGCCAAGGGCTTTGCCCCAATCCTGGAACCGGGCAACGCGTACATGCAGCTCCGGCATGGTGCGCGGGTCGGTTTCCGTCTTGCTCGACACGCCGGACCCCGGCGATTTCGGGGGAATCGTCAGACGCTGCAGCCTGAGATCGACGCGATAATTACGTAACCCCGTCGGCACGCGTGCCTCTGCCTGCGCCATTTGCGCTCCACTGGGGGGCGGCCCAAGCATCCCCGCGTCCGGCGAAAGGTCTGCCGGTACCACTGCCGCTGCCGGCACCAAAGTGGCCCCCACCGGCTTCACGTCGATGTCCCCGGCCACATCATCGCCACCCACGCTGCCGCTCCAGCCATTCACCGTGTTCTCCGCAGTCACATGAATCGCTCCGAATGAACGTCCCATAAGACGAAGCTGTCCGGTACTCAGGCTAACTGACGTAAAACCGCCCCCCAAACTGCCAGCAAAGCCGTCCCGGTTGAGATTCCGCATGACAGCCCACCACTGTCCGCCGTCCAGACCAGGCACATTAACGTCCAGCCGCAGACCAGAAGCTGGCACAAGTTCCGCCGGCTGGCCCCCAATCTCAACCGTGCCGCGCGTCAGTTGCCAGTCGCCACCTGAAGGCTTGTCCAGGACAAACCGGCCGCTCAGTCTGTCGGGCACACGCAGATCAAGGACCTGCTGATTCGGCTTCGCCACTCGCGTTTTCACCGTCAGAACGGCCGCAGTACCAGCTGGCTTACCCAGTGGCGACGGCAGGTCCACACCCAGAGGTTGCAGGTCCACGGCCAGATGAAACCTCGCTCCAGGCTTAGCAAGTCGCACGGAGGCATCCCACGCAGCAGATCCGCTCAACCTGTCACCCAGCGCCTTCCCAAACACCTGCTGCAATCCAGCCTGGGTCACCGTTCCTCGCGCACGCATGTCCACGGTGGCGGCAGCCTCAGACGGTCCGGAAATCGTGCGTACCGCCAGCGATGCCGGACCTCCAAGCAGCCATCCCCGCAATGCTCCGCCACTCGGTCCGTGCTGCGTGAACTGCAGGGTGCCGTTCAGCGACTTGATGGCTAGCCCTGAAACCGGAAGATAGAGCGCCGCCCCGCGGACCTCGTAGGCTCCGTCCCACTTCAGCTTGGACGGTGTATCCGCCGGAATCATGAAATCCAGGCTGAGCACCCCGTGACCACTCGCCGACATGCCCGGAAAGAGCAGGGTCGGGCGCGGGCTGATGTTGCTGGCATAAAGCACGGCTAATGCCTCATTTACCGGACCAGCAACCTGTCCTACGGCCTGGACCACGGGTCCGGTACGGGCAGTCAGATCGTCAATCGTGACCGCCACCCTGCGCACCGACAGCCCGCGAATGGTGGCACTGCTTCCGGCTACGGACAGGCTGGGACCGCTCGCCAGAATGTCCGCGTTGACGTTGGCCATTCTGGGCCAGTCAGGCAGATAGCGGAACACGCCATTCGTGACATGTGCCGAAGCCTGGAACAAGCCATTGCCATCGCGGAATGGAAAATCGTTCAACGGCCCCTTGATGGCAACCTGGCCGGAGGTGATGGTGCCGGCAACAAGCGCGTGTTCCAGCCAGTGGCGCAAGTCAGGAGACATCACGTTTGGATAAAATCGGTCCGCTTGGGCCAGGTCGCCGTTGGTCAGGCTCGCGTTCAGATCAAGCGTCGGTGACGTGTTGCTGGCGTCCGGCAATTTAATCTCCATCCTGCCCCGCAGGCTGGCACCCCCCGCAACAATGTTAAGACCGGCCCCCCGCACACGCCACGCGCCATCGTCGTGCTGCCAGCTGATGCGTCCGGCAACACCCTGAAGGTGCAGCGGTTGGCGGAAAACACGCGGCAACATAACCGTCGCTTGCCTGCTCGCCAGTACCAGTTCACCGCCATCGGTTCCGAACGACAGATGGCCCGTGAGACCACGCACACCAGGCAGCTTTCCGTAAGGATCAAACGTCAGCCGCTTCAGATCCACGTCGACTGCGTAACCCGAAATCTTTCCATCGCTCCGGTCAATCCGCAGCCTGAGGTTGTCGACCGTTCCACCGGGATGGACGGTATGCAGCAGGTCGAGCAGCTGACCTCGGTTCCTGAGCCTGGCAAAGAACGCGTCGACATCATTTACATCGACGTGCTGGACGAATAGATGGTCGGCATCAGGGTTATGCTCGATTCGCAGCTGGCCGGCTGACCACGGAGCTACGGTCAGCCCGAGACGCAGGCCGTCGAGTTGAAGCATCCAGCTCTTGCCATGCGATGTCGCATTCCAGTTCACCTGTGCTGCCGCCTGGTTCACGTCTATGGCCGGGAACCCAGGCACCTTGAGCTTCAGTGCGGCGACCCCGGCGTGACCGGTGAGGGATGTCGCTACTCCATCGGTCCAATGGCTGGCCACACTGACATTGAACCGGCCTCCGAAACCGGCCGGCAGCTTGCGGCGTATTATTTGCGGCAGCGCGTAGGTATTGAGTCCCTCGGCCTGAACGTCAATCTCCCCGTGCCAGTGTGGATTGGCTAGCGGATCTCCGGTCACATCTGCCAGGAATGAACATGTCCGACACATGGTGAGCGGAAACCGGGCTGTCAACTGCAGCCGGTGACGATTACCGCTGTTGTTCAACGTCATGTTCACCCGGGTGAGACGCAAAGGCGGCTCCGCCGATTGATAGTCAATCCACTCAACTTCTCCGTCTTGGACCGAGACGTGACCCTGCT
The DNA here is from genome assembly GCA_021785515.1 of Pseudomonadota bacterium. Lineage (GTDB taxonomy): Bacteria > Pseudomonadota > Gammaproteobacteria > Acidiferrobacterales > UBA6901 > JAJYCY01. The sequence continues at coordinate 373,932 of JAJYEX010000001.1, forward strand.
GAAACAGCCACGGCAGGAAACCAGCACCCTGTGCGGGAATGCTCTGCCCGACCGGTGCTAGGCCGGTTATCCGGAACGTACCGCCTGCAAGTCGCTCGAAAGACAGATCCGGATGGACCAGCACCAAGCTGTTGATCTGGATCTGTCCCGTAAGAAGGGGCAGCCAGGCAAGTGTGATCCGCAACTCCTTGAGTGTCACAGCAACTTGCGAACTGCCCGGAGCATAAACGGACAGTCCGTAGACGCGAAGCCCGGGGTTCAGTCCCTGCCAATAGGCCTGGGACCGCTCGATCTGCACGCGGTAAGACGAACCCTGGCTGATAAAACCGGCTATCTGATCCTTACGGCTGGCAAGTGTAGGCAGCCAGAAGTAGACGATCACCAGCGATGCAGCGGCCACGGCCAGCAGTGCCGCAGCAACGTAGGCACTCCAGCGCCCCAGCCGCAAGATGGGTCGGTGCCAGCCCCGCCGGGCGCGCCCCTGCACCGGCCGGCGGCTCGCGTCCCTGCTATCCGGAACAGCCCGGTGGCTACGGTTACCCAATATCCGACGCATTGCGCTATTTTGCCGTATCGTCGGTCACGGAGATAGCAAACCGGACGGACCAGCCAGGACATGGACTGGATTGCGGTCTGCGGTATAATGCAAAATAGGGTATAAAAAATATAGGCCGGCGGCCAGCAGAGGCGCGACCGGACCCGCAGGCGGCCACTGTCTGCAATTCGATACAAAAACTTGGAGGAAGCATGGCCAGGCGCAACCGTCGGGAGCTCGACGCCATTATCGCCAGCGTTGTTGCCATCCTGACACGCAGCAAGGAACTGGATGCCATTCTAGAGCGCGCCCGCGGAAATTTGGAAGGGCAAACGCGGCGCCCGCCATCACGCTGACCGGCCTGAGAACAACGCCACCGCGAACTGTACGGCACCGGCGGCATTACAGCAGAACGACGTCAAACTGCTCCTGGTTGTAAAGTACCTCAACCTGCAGCTGCACAGTCTTACCGATGAATTCCTGCAACTGCATCAGGCTGACGGACTCCTCATCCAGCAGCAGGTCAATCACCGCCGGCGCAGCCAGAACCAGATAACTGTCCGCACCAAACTGGCGTGCTTCACGCAGGATCTCCCGGAAGATTTCATAGCAGACCGTCTGCGGGGTCTTGAGAACACTGCGGCCCTTGCACACGGGACACTGCTCGCACAGCACATGCTCCAGGCTCTCACGGATGCGCTTGCGCGTGATTTCAACTAGACCGAGCGACGACATCTCGGTCATGAACGTCTTAGAGCGGTCGCGCCCGATGGCCTTTTCCAACGCCCGCAGCACCTGGCGCTTGTGGTCGCTGTCCGCCATGTCGATGAAATCGATGATTATCATTCCACCGAGATTACGCAGCCGCAGCTGCCTGGCGATAACCTGCGTTGCTTCCAGGTTGGTCTTGAACAGTGTCTCTTCCAGATTCTTGCGTCCCACGTACGCCCCGGTGTTGACATCGATCGTCGTCATGGCCTCCGTCTGATCGATAACCAGGTACCCTCCCGACTTGAGTGGCACCTTGCGCTCCAGTGCCTTCTTGATTTCGTCCTCCACCGAATACAGGTCGAATATCGGCCGCTCCCCGGGATAGTACTCGATGCAGTTCTCCACCTCGGGAATGAATTCACGTGCGAATTCCCTGGCCCGGTGATACGTTTCGCGCGAATCGATCCGTACCTTTTCAACGTTCTCGCGCACCAGATCACGCATGGCTCGCAGTGCGAGCACGAGGTCCTCGTGGAGCAGGCTGCAGGGTACCGCGCCCTTTATCCGGTCCTGAATCGCCTGCCATACGCGCCGCAGATAACGAATGTCAGTTCTCAATTCCTCATCACTAACAGCCTCCGCGACAGTCCGCAGTATGTAGCCTCCCTCATCGCCCTCATCCATGGCCGATTTCACCGCAGCGCGCAGGCGTTCGCGTTCCGCGTCATCACCGATCTTCTGCGAAATTCCTATATGTTTCGTGTAGGGCATATACACCAGGTATCGCGCTGGAAGCGTGATGTGGGTCGTCACGCGCGCACCCTTGGTGCCAAGCGGGTCCTTTACTACCTGCACCACAATGGCCTGCCCATCGTGAAGCACGTCGCTGATGGCAGCCGGATCAGCTTCCTGTCCGGAGCCGCCCGACGACCCACGCGTCTGGGCTGCCGAGCTAGCGCTGCGGACGTCGGAGACGTGCAGAAAGGCGGCGCGCTCCAGCCCGATATCGATAAAGGCCGCCTGCATCCCGGGCAGGATCCGGGATACCTTCCCCATGTAGACGTTTCCGACAATCCCGCGGTTGCGCGTGCGCTCTATGTGTACTTCCTGAAGCACTCCGTTTTCAACCACGGCCACCCGCGACTCCTGCGGTGTGACATTGATCAGTATCTCCTCGCTCATGGGATCGAAATTCCTGTTTTACGCAAAAGCATCACGAGTTCATACAACGGCAACCCCATAACACCGGAATAGCTTCCTTCCAGTCGCGCGATAAAGGCGGCCGCCAGGCCCTGAATCGCGTAACCTCCGGCCTTCCCGACCGGTTCACCCGATTCCCAGTAACGCGCTATGTCGGCGTCGGACAGTGGACCGAACGTCACCCGGCTTTCGCTGACCGCACCGGCCTCCCGGCCCTGATGCACCACGCATATGGCGGTAAGGACTTCGTGACTTCTGCCGGCTAGCCGCCGCAATATCTGGAAACCATGGTCACGGTCCACGGGTTTACCGAGTATTTCCTGATCGATAACCACTTCCGTATCGGCGCCGATAATCGGGAGCGCACGCCCGCCACGGGCGCCGACCAAAATGGCCGCACAACGGGCCTTCTCCGCTGCCATACGTGAAACATAGTCGATAGCAGCCTCGCCGGTGCGAGGCTGTTCAATAATGTCCGGCACTACGGTCTCGAACGCGAGTCCGATCTGGCGCAACAGCTCCTGGCGACGCGGACTCGATGAAGCAAGATAAATGCTCGCTCTGACCATGTTCAATTCAAACCATCGGCCAACTGCGCTCATTGCGCACCGCGGCCGGCTGACAGTCGGGCGCGCCTCACTCCCGATGATAGGGCAGTCGGTGGAGCATGCTCCAGGCGCGGTACAGCTGTTCGGCCAGCAGCACCCGCACCAGAGGATGCGGCAAGGTCAGCGCCGACAGCGACCATTGCTCGTCGGCGCGCTGCAGGCATTGCGGTGCAAGCCCTTCGGGCCCGCCAACCAGGAAGGCGACATCCCGCCCCTCATGCAGCCACCTGTCCATGGCCTGGGTGACCTGATTCGTCGCCAGCATCTTTCCCTGCCGCTCCAAGGCGATAATCCTGGCTCCTGATGGCACCGCATCAAGACAGCGATTGCCTTCGGTCCGCAGTATTTGTGCGATGTCTGCGGAACGCGACCGTCGGCCAGCCGGGATCTCGTGCAGTTCCAGCGAACAGCCGGCACGCAACCGCTTCACATAGTCAGCATAGGCCACGCTGACCCACTGCGGCATGCGCTCTCCAACGGCGATCAGGTGCAGACGCACCGGCGCCAACCTGCATCAGGGCATGTCGACCAGAAGACCGCCACCGGCAGTCTAGCGGCCGGCAACATCAGCCCTCTCGCCATCGCCCCACAGTTTTTCCAAATTATAAAAATCTCTCGTCTGGGGACGCATTATATGAACCACAACATCCCCAAAATCCACCAAAACCCAGTCGCCCGTCTTTTCGCCTTCCGTCCCCAGGGCCCGGCGGCCATGCTCACGGAGCCCGTCGCGCACTTTCTCCGCCATGCTAACCACATGACGACTGGATGTTCCGCTCGCTATGACCATGTAGTCCATGACATCGGTCACTTTCCGTACATCGAGAATGCGGATATCCTGACCGCGGGCATCGGTCAACACCTTGTAGATCATCTGTTCTATCGTGCTTGCTGGCATCACGTCCTCTGGATTGGGTTTCGGTACAGTCCACACTCCTCGATATACGCCTCGACCACTCCTGGAATCATGCTGTGCACGGACTCGCCACGTGCGAGCATCGCGCGAATCTGTGAACCGGAGATGTCATGGGGACGCACAGCCTGAAATATCAGCTTCCCGGCCGGAACCAGGGCCAGTTCGGACGGATCACTGCAGCGCCGCCCCCGCAGCCATTGCGGCAGCGCTTCGTCCTGTGGTACCGAATCCCAGCCAGGCCGGAGAATCACAACGAGATGGGACAACTGCGGCAGATCGCTCGCTCGATGCCAGGATTCAATGCCCTGAAAGGCGTCCATTCCCACCATCAGACAGATCGGACGCTGTCCGAGTTCGGCCCGAAACGACTGAAGCGTAGGCACCGTATACGATGGGCCCGGGCGCCGCAGCTCGCGGTCGTCCAGCCGGAAACCAGGAATTTCGGACACGGCCAGACCCGTCATGTGCAACCGCTGTTCGGCTCCGGCGACCGGCGTACGGCGATGGGGTGGAAAAGCGGCTGGAACAAACCGCACTTCCTCCAATACCAGCGTCTGCATGATTTCCTGCGCGGAACGCAGGTGACCGAAATGGACAGGATCAAACGTACCGCCAAAAATGCCGATGGGATGCACTCGCTGTTTCTGCGGTTCCGTGCCTGCGCTCGATTGCGCCAGGGCATAATATCCCGGCCTCGTATGCTTGGCAAACGAGCTGCCTGCAGTTGCGGTCGCATCCCGCGTCCGGCGTCACCTCCGGCGGCCGGCGTTGCCTGACGCCATTCAAACCCCTTTCCGGACACGGCACACCCGACCCATGGCGACCGTCAGCACCGGTGCATGCCGAAACCCGCAGCGCTACCGCCTCTGCGTCAACCGCATCCGCGCAACGCGCTGGTCCCCGCTACCTGCGGATGTGGCCATCACCGAATACGACGAACTTCTGGGAGGTAAGTCCTTCCAGACCCACCGGCCCGCGCGCATGCAACTTATCGGTCGAAATCCCGATCTCAGCACCCAGGCCGTATTCAAAGCCATCCGCAAATCGCGTCGACGCATTCACCATCACCGAACTGGAATCGACCTCCCGCAGGAAGCGGCGCGCGCGGGAAATGTCCTCGGTCACGATGGCGTCAGTATGCTGTGACCCGTACTTGGCAATGTGCTCGATCGCGTCATCGACTCCGGCGACAACGCGTATTGCCAGAATTGGCGCAAGGTATTCCTCGTACCAGTCATCTTCGGTAGCTGGCTTGGCCCAGGACAGGATACGGCAGGTGGCGGGACAGCCCCGCAACTCCACCCCTTCGTCGCGATACATTGCCCCCAGCACCGGCAGCACGCGCTCAGCAACATCCCGGGCCACCAGCAGGGTCTCCATGGTATTGCAGGTACCATAGCGCTGCGTCTTGGCGTTGAAGGAAACACGTATAGCCTTATCGAGATCGGCCTTGTCGTCAATATAGACGTGACATACGCCATGCAGGTGCTTGATCACCGGAATCGTGGCCTCCCGGCTGATACGCTCGATGAGCCCCTTCCCTCCGCGCGGAACGATGACATCGACGTATTGCTGCATGCGGACCAGCTCTCCAACAGCGGCACGGTCCGCGGTTTCCAGCACCTGCACTGCGTCTGAGGGCAGACCGGCATCGACCAAGCCACGATGGATGCAGGCGGCAATCGCCTGATTCGAGTGCAAAGCTTCCGAACCACCACGCAGGATCGCCGCGTTTCCGGATTTAAGGCACAGGCCCGCCGCATCCCCGGTCACATTGGGTCGCGACTCATAGATGATACCGATCACGCCCAATGGCACGCGCATGCGGCCTACCTGAATGCCGGATGGTCTGTAACTGAGCCTACTGATTTCACCTACCGGATCGGGTAATGCCGCGATCTCGCGCAGACCCTGGGCCAGGGCCGCGATCCGCCGCGTGTCCAGGGTGAGCCGATCGAGCATCGCCGCGTCAAGACCGGCACGGGTACCAGCCTCGAGATCCAGGCGGTTTGCCTGCGCAAGGGCGTCGGCGGAGCGCTCAACGTCCGCCGCAATGGCCTCGAGCGCGCTGTTCTTGGCCGCCGTCTCCGCTCGGGCCATCTCACGCGACGCCCGGCGGGCACGTTCCCCGACCTGCTGCATGTACTGCCGCAGGTCGATATTTTTTTGCTCACGCGATACCGTCTTCATGATGCGTCTCCAGCACCTGCGCTGCCCGATTGCGCCGTCACCGCTCGCGCCGCAGAGACCCGCACGCCGCAAAGGGCCAGCACCAAGGATTCGATTTCCAGCCACACGTCGCCATCGGCCCGGCCCTTGATAACCCGATCGATGTGCGAGGCACGTATCAGAATGCCCAGCCATTGCGCCGGACGCAAGCGGCGCAATGCGTTGGACACCAGCGGACGGCGTCCACCCCACACCCGGTGCGCCTGAAAGACACTGGACTCGGCGCGCCCCTGGGAGATCTGCGTCGCAATCTGAAACATAGTACGCGTCTCCCTGGCCAGTGCCCATAGCACCAGCACCGGTTCAACTCCCTCGGCACGCAGACTCTCCAGCACCCGCATCGCCGATGTCCCGTTACCCGCAAGACAGGCGTCAACCAGGCCATATACCGTAAATCGGGTATTGTCCGAAAGGATTTCCTCCACGTCCGATACGCGGATTACCCTATCCCGATACAGCAGCGCCAGCTTATCCAATTCCTGCGCGGCAGCCAGCGGGTTGCCCTCCATCCGGTATGCCAGAATGTCTGCCACCCCAGGCTCCACCTGCAACCCGCGGCGCTCAATACGCTGCCCGATCCAGGCCGGAAAGTGCTGTACGTCAAGCGGTCGCACCGCCACAACAACACCGGCCTCGTCCAGGGACCTGACCCAGCTGCTCTCGCGGGTTTGCCGGTCGAGCTTCCCGGCAACGACCAGCAGCATGCTGTCGGCGGGCGGATGCGCGGCCAGGTCCATGAGAGCCTGCGCCCCGTCCTGACCTGGCTTTCCGCCTGGAATACGCACCTCCAGCACCCGCGCGTTCGCAAACAGCGACAGGGACCGGGCGGACAGGAGCAGGTCGTTCCAGTCATACCCGCTGGTGACGTTGGTCACGCTGCGCTCAGCGTACCCGGCAGCGCGCGCAGCGCTGCGTATGAGCTCGCAGCTTTCATCCACCAACAGCGGCTCATCGCCGAAAACAAGGTACGCAGGGACCAGCCCTCTGCGCAAGGACTCGGCGAGCCTCTCCGAATCAATTTGCACGGCCGCCGACCTTGCGATCGTTCAGCATAGCGAGCTGGCGAATGATCTGCCGAACCGCATCACGCCGCATGTCGTTTTGAAGAAACTGGTTCTCGCGTTCCGTTGCCAGCACGTTCAGCTTGTTGAAACTGTATTCGCGCTGGATCTTGATCGTTCGCGTTGGAATGATCGGGCGGCCTGCAGCATCAGCCAGACTGAAGCTTACCCGATAGTCGAGCATGTATTCCGTGGCCCGGCCGGTTATATCTATGGCCGCCACTTCGCTACTGATGATTTCTCCCGAAAGAGTCAGCGTCGGCACCCGGGCAGACGGGTTATCCACCAGCCGCGTGTTGGTCTCGGTCCGCAGGGTGTTACGCATTTCCACGAGCAGCGGCGGGTAGGCGGCACCACCAGCCATCGTTACCCGCAGCTTAGACAGTTGCGGTGGAAGCATGGCCGACCGCATACCGCGAAGATGGAAGCCGCACGCTCCCAGGACCAGCATTCCCGCAACCAGCGTCAGTCCGATCGTGCGCCGGACAAGACCTCCCTGGATCAAAGCCGCCGCCCGCGTCACTGGCCTATTCCGCCACAACGATGTTCACCAGCTTTCCCGGCACCACGACAATTTTCTTCACCGTACGGCCGTCTACATGACGCGCCACGGCCGGGTCCGAGAGGGCGGCCGCACGCAGCTGGTCTGTCGATGCCGCGGAAGGTGCCGATATCCGGCCGCGCAGCTTGCCATTGACCTGGACGACAAACTCCGAGACATCGCGCCGCAAGGCCTCCTCATCCGACTGCGGCCACCCCGCATCCAGAATATCCCCACCCAGGTCGAGTTCCCGCCACAGATGATGGCATATATGCGGTGTGACAGGGGACAGAAGGCGCAACAGGATGTCGAGGCCTTCCGCCACCACCATCCGGCACCCGGGTCCCGCATCCGCAGAACCCATCTCGGCAGATGCCCGTTCCAGAACATTCAGGATTTTCATCGCCGCCGATACCACCGTATTGAACTGGTGCCGATCGAAATCGATGATGGCCTGCCGGAGCACGGAGTGAAGTTCAAAACGCAGGTCCTTCGCAAGCCCCACGACGCCTTCCTGATGACGGGGTCGCGGCTGCCCGGTCACCAGGTCGCGGTGCACGTAGGCAAAATTCCACAGCCGCCGCAGAAACCTTGCAACGCCTTCCACGGCCGAGTCCGACCACTCCAGGGTCATTTCAGGCGGTGCCGCAAACATCATAAACAGACGCGCAGTATCGGCACCGTAGCGCTCGATAAGCGCCTGGGGATCGACACCATTGGCCTTCGATTTCGACATCGTGCCGATACCGCCAGACTCCACCGGCAAGCCATCGCTCCTCAGAACAGCTCCGATCCGAGCACCCTTCTCGTCCAGCTTGAGCTCTACGTCCGCCGGATTGAAATAGGCAATACGCCCGCTCGCAGGCTTGCGGAAAAAGATTTCATTCAGCACCATGCCCTGGGTAAGCAGCCGCGCAAACGGCTCATCGCCCGTCACAAGGCCGAGGTCGCGCATGACCTTCCACCAGAAGCGCGAGTACAGCAGATGCAAAATGGCGTGCTCGATGCCTCCTATGTACTGGTCCACCGGCATCCAGTATCCGGCTTCCTCGTCGACCATAGTCTGTGGACGTCCTGGCCGGCCGGGCAGCGAACAATAGCGCGCGTAGTACCACGAGGAATCCACAAAGGTATCCATAGTGTCCGTTTCGCGACGCGCCTGCGCACCACACTTGGGGCAGCTGCAGACCAGGAATTCCTCACGCCTGTTCAGGGGATTGCCTGTTCCGTCCGGCACACAATCCTCCGGCAGCACCACGGGCAGATCCCCATCCGGCACTGGCACCTCGCCACAGCTGTCGCAGTGGATAATCGGTATCGGACAACCCCAGTAGCGCTGGCGCGATATGCCCCAGTCACGCAAACGCCACACCGCCTGCTGGTCGCCAAGCCCCCTGGCCCGCAGATCCGCAGCAATCTGGTTGACCGCCTCCGCATAAGCAAGGCTATCGTATTTCCCGGAATTGACGCACCGCCCGCGCGTCTTGTCTCCATACCACTCCTGCCAGGAATCGGCAGAAAAACTCTCCCCCTCGACGCCGATAACCTGGCGGATGGGCAGTCCGTATTTTTTTGCGAAATGAAAGTCACGCTCATCGTGACCGGGGACAGCCATCACGGCTCCCTCGCCATAACCCATGAGCACATAGTTTGCCACCCAGACCGGAATGGCCTCGCCGGTCAGCGGATGGGTAACGGAAATTCCGGCTGCCATCCCTCTCTTCTCGGCAGTAGCCAGGTCAGCCTCCATCACTGTGCCGTGACGACATTCTTCGACAAACGCGGCCAATACCGGGTTGCCGGCTGCGGCCCGGCTTGCCAGGGGATGCTCGGCGGCAATCGCACAGAAGGTAACCCCCATGATGGTGTCTGCCCGCGTGGTGAAAACCCACAGCTTCCGGTGCTCACCATCCATCTCGTAGGAAAAGGCAAAACGCACGCCTTCGCTCTTGCCGATCCAGTTTGCCTGCATGGCACGGACCCGCTCGGGCCATTCCGGCAGCTTCTCGAGGTCGGCCAGAAGCTCCTCGGCGTAACGCGTGATGGCGAGGTAATACATGGGGATCTCGCGCTTTTCGACCAGCGCTCCCGTGCGCCATCCCCGACCATCTATCACCTGCTCGTTGGCCAGCACCGTCTGGTCGACAGGGTCCCAGTTCACCACCCCGGTCCGCTTATATGCAATGCCCCGTTCGCGCATGCGCAGGAACAACCACTGGTTCCAGCGATAGTAGTCCGGATTGCAGGTAGCCAGTTCACGGCTCCAGTCGATCGCGAACCCAAGCGACTGCAGCTGCCTTTTCATGTAGGCAATGTTGTCGTAGGTCCAGCGTGCGGGTGGCACGCCGTTGGCCATGGCAGCATTTTCCGCCGGCAGGCCGAACGCATCCCAGCCCATGGGCTGAAGTACGTTCTTGCCACACATGCGCTGGTAACGCGCGATGACGTCTCCAATGGTGTAGTTGCGCACATGCCCCATATGGAGACGGCCGGACGGATAAGGAAACATCGACAGACAATAGAATTTAGGTCGTGCCGGATCGGGAATTGCCTTAAACCTCTGGCACTTTTCCCAGTCCGACTGCGCGTCCTTTTCTATTCTTTCGGGGTTATAGCGTTCGTGCATTATGACGCTGCCATGAAAAAGTGAGAGACTGGGTGCCGGCCTGGGCTGCGCTCCAAACCGGCTCACTGGCATCCGCTGAACGTCGGGGCCTGCCTGGAACTGCCAACCTCACCATTACGGTCAGCCGCGTCGCGGCGGGCCCAGTGGCCATCACAGCCCCATCCCTCACTTCGCCGCCGAACCGGACTGGGCGTTGTACATCTGCATGACCTGCTGCGTGATATCCATGCCGGGTTCCGAGTACAGCACCATAAGCTGGGTCTTCTCAAATACCAGGCTGAGGTGATCGCGGTGCGCGACCTTGGCGATAATGACCCTTATCGCACTGATCGACCGCTGCATATACCGATTGTCCTTGTCGCGCAACGCGGCCTGCGCCTGACCGGCCATGGCCTGATATTTCTGCAGTTCGGCTTCGAACTGTTTCTGCTTGGCGGCTTTCTGGGCATCGGTAAGCGTGAGGCGTTCCTTCTCGAAATTGTCACGCATGGCCTGAAGCTTGTCCTTTTCCTTATCGAGCGGCGCCTGATGTTCCTTGATGAACCGCTCCATGTCCGCCTGATGCGCTCTGCCCGGGTTACTCTCAAGAATAACCTGTCGCATATCCACGAAGCCGATCTTCACACCATCGGCCGCATACGCCGGCGCAGCTGCGATGACACCCCCCAAAAGAAGAACAGCGGCCAACCACTTTGTACTCATGAATGCGCTCCTGAATCGTTTGTTACCGGCAGAACAACCTCACGGCACCCGCCGGCGATGGGAGCAAGATTATTTCACAGCGGTACGGCAAGCGTAAGTGGCCGGCAGCTGCACCCATACCCCGGGGCAATCGGCCAAGGAAACTGCCGCGCCGTCCTGTGGCGCGAGACCGGCCGGAACAGGCTCATCGTGAAGGGAATTCAATCCGAAGCGGGGCGCACCGCGACCCGGCTATTACCGTGGCCGACCTCGTCCATACCGGACCCGCGCTGCCACCGAGCCGGCTGCAATCAGCACCAGCAGCCACACCACCAGGCGATTGCCATATCGGACATAGGGCGTAACGCCCTGCAGCGGCACCACCGTCCCGGTAAGCACCCAGCGCCGGAACTGGGGGGCGCGGGCCACGACCTGTCCATGGCTGCCGATGATTGCGGTAACACCGGTATTGGTGGAGAGAATCATCTGCCGGCCACCCTCAAGCGCGCGCATGCGCGCCATCTCCATCTGCTGGAACGATGCAAGCGAATGACCGTACCACGCATCTTCTGTGACATTTGCAAGAAGCGTCGCCCGGGGCAATGCCCGCATGACCTCCGCCCCAAAAGCATCCTCGTAGCATATGGACATGCCAACTGCCTGGCCATCGACCTGAATTGGCGGCTGGTGCGCCGGGCCCGGGCTCAAATCCGACATCGGTATCCGCAGATCATTCATCATCCACCCCAGTTCCGCGGCAAACGGAAGATATTCGCCGAATGGAACCAGGTGGTGCTTGCGATAGACTCCCTGGGCGGACCCAACACTGATGACGCTATTGTAATAACGCACGCGCCCGTGCACGCGTCGCCGTTCCAATATGCCCAGCAGTATGTCCATATGACGTGCCTCGGCGGCTCGTTGTAATCCTGCAAGAAAGCCATGCTCGAGCTGGTCACGAAAATAGGGCACTGCCGCCTCCGGCCACACCACGAGATCGCCCCCGTGTTGCGCCAAGGTCATATCCGTGTATCGCCGCAGGATGCTGCGACCGGAACCCGGCGACCACTTCTGGGAAAGCGGCACGTCGCCCTGTACCAGCGCCACATGCAGCGGCGCACCTGCCGGACGCACCCAGTCGACCCGTCCCGCAGCCCAGGCAACAAGCCAAAGTCCCGCTACCGCTGCCACCCAGCTCCATACGGCGGGCTGGTTTCGCCGGCGCCACCCTTCGGCCAGCAGTGCGGCGCTCAGCGCGACTGCCAGACTGACCCCGTAGACGCCCAGCCACGGCGCGAGCCCGGCGAGCGGGCCGTCGATCTGGCTGTATCCGGCTGCCAGCCAAGGAAACCCCGTAAACAGCCATCCTCGCAACCACTCGGCAAGCGTCCACAAGGCCGATACCCCCAGGATCCAGGCCCACGGCCCGGCACCGGCAAGCAGGCGCGCCTGGAACCAGCCGACCAAGGCCGGGTAACACGATAGAAAGACGAAAAACAGCACCAGGACAAAAGCTGTAAGCGCCGCAGGCATCTGCCCATAGGTGTGCAAAGCCACGTAGAGCCACGAAACACCGACCCCGAACTGCCCAAAACCGAACAACAGGCCCCGCCACGCGGCCCGCCCTGGCGCAGCGTCCCGCCACAGCACAAACAGCACAGCCAGACAGGCGATGGCCAGCGGATACCACGACACCGGGGAAAACGCCAGCGGCAGCGCAGCGCCTGCCACAAGCGCAAGCAGGTCCTGGCGCGCGGGTGTCAACAAAACCTGCTGGGGCATGATCTTAATAAGAAATCGACTCGGCGATTCTCAGGAGCTCGACGGATCGTCACCGGGGCGCGTATCGACTGGAGTCACCTTCAGGAGGTGCACCTGGCGGCTGTCCGCACGCAGCACTTCAAACCGCAAACCACCAATATCGACCCGTTCTCCGCGTCGGGGTAGATGACCGAATGCCGAGAGCACCAGTCCGCCAATCGTGTCCACTCCGTCGCTGGCGAATGCTGTGCCAAGGCGGGAATTGGTCTCCTCCAGCGTTGCGAGCGCCTTCACGACGAACTCGCCTGAACCGCGCTCGACGATCACCACATCATCGGCATCGATGTCGTATTCGTCCTTGATCTCTCCAACTATTTGTTCCAGCACATCCTCGATCGTAACCAAACCCGCTACACCGCCGTACTCGTCCACAACTATCGCCATATGGTTGCGGTTGGCCCGAAAATCACGCAGCAACACATTCAGTCGCTTGCTCTCGGGAACAAATACGGCGGGACGCAGGTAGTCATTGAGGTTGAATCGCGGTGTCTCGCGCTCTTTTGAGTAAAAATAGCGCAGCAGGTCCTTGGCCAAAAGAATTCCGACAACCTTATCCTTGTCGCCGTCGACTACAGGAAATCGCGAGTGACCGGTCTCGATTACGAGTGGAAGATATTCCTCAGGCGCCGTGTTCTTGTCCACCACGTATGTCTGGGCGCGTGGCACCATGATGTCACGCACCTGCATTTCCGAGACCTGCAGCACGCCTTCGATCATATCCAGCGCATCCCGGTCCATCAGGTCTCGGGCTTGCGCCTCGCGCAGCACCTCGACGAGCTGCTGACGCGTTCCGGGCTCACGCAACAGGGCCATGCCCAGACGATCCAGAAACGAGCGCGGCTGATTGTCGCCGCCGTTCTCCCCGCTGCCCTGGCTCATGTCGCGGCCGCGCAAGACTCAGGCGTACGGGTCGGCAAACCCCATCCGCCTGATGATCCTGGATTCCATCTGTTCCATGATTCTCGCATCGCGCTCTTTAATATGGTCATAGCCTCGCAGGTGCATTATACCGTGAACCACCATGTGCGCCCAATGCGCCGCAACGGGCACGCCACGCAAATGCGCCTCACGCGCAACCACCGGTGCACAAATCACAACATCGCCGAGCAGCGCCGAGCCGTCAGAAATACCCTCTGATCCAGCATAAGAGAATGACAGCACGTTGGTCGGTCCCGACTTGTGCCGGTAACGTTCATTGAGCTCAGCACCCTCCTCCTCGCCCACAATGCGCACGACAAGCTCGACGTGGTCGCCGGCAAGGTCCTCCAGTGCCGTGCGCGCCCAGGCTGCGATGGACGTCTTGCTCGGTACTCCGGCGCGCGAACAGGCGTACTGAACTTCCACACGCAAGCTCACTGCTACCGCCGTTCAGGACGCGTTGCCGTGCCGTAATTCATACGCCTCCACAATCTTCTGGACCAGGGGATTACGCACCACATCCTGCGGCCTAAAGTGCATGAAGCTGATCCCCCCGATGCCTTCCAGAATTTCCGTAGCCTCCCGCAAACCCGATTTCTGGGTACGCGGGAGGTCCACTTGTGTGATATCGCCGGTAATCACGGCTTTCGCGTCAAATCCGATCCGGGTAAGAAACATTTTCATCTGTTCCGTAGTCGTGTTTTGCGCTTCGTCCAGAATAATGAACGATTCATTAAGCGTACGGCCGCGCATATAGGCGAGCGGCGCCAGTTCTATCACGTTCTTCTCAAACAGCCGCGCCACCCTTTCGAAGCCGAACATCTCGTAAAGCGCATCGTACAAAGGGCGCAGATATGGGTCGACCTTCTGCTCGAGGGCGCCAGGCAGGAAACCGAGGCGCTCGCCGGCTTCCACCGCAGGACGAACCAGTACAATGCGGCTAACCTCGTTACGCTCCAGAGCATCCACAGCACACGCCACGGCCAAAAACGTCTTGCCGGTACCGGCAGGTCCTATGCCAAAATTGAGGTCATGCGTCAGGATGTTACGTATGTATTCACGCTGGCGCGCCGAGCGCGCCCTGATGGCACATTTTGGAGTACGCAGCACGATATCGTCGCCACAATCATCCGTCATGCCGGCTTCCATCTGCTGCAGCGCGGAGAACACCCCGGCCGGAGTGAGCAGCCTGCTCTCCGCGGTGGTCTCATACAGCTCCTTGAGCAGCCGCTCTGCCCGACGTGCGCCCCCGGCCTCGCCGGTCACTCGGAATACATTACCGCGGTTGGCGATCTCGACTCCCAGGTGCCCTTCGATCTGGCGGATGTGTTCGTCCAGACGACCACACAGACTGGCGAGCCGCGCATTGTCGGCTGGCACCAAACTGAATTCAATCTGCTTCGGTTTTGCGGCCAAGGGCGCAGCCTGCGTGCTAACGTGATACAGCTGAGGCAGCCACTACACCGCCGGCCAGCCGGCCGCGCAGGGTGAAGTGTGCTGCTTCCGTGATCTCGACCTCAAGAATGTGTCCGACAAGGTTCCTGTCGGCACACTCAAAATTCACTACGCGGTTGTTCTCGGTACGGCCGCACAGCTGTTTCGGATTGCGGCGCGACAAACCTTCCACCAGAATACGCTGCACGGTCCCAACCATGCCAAGGCTGATCTGCGCCGCCATTTCCTCATTGCGCCGCTGAAGAATCTGCAACCGCTCCTCTCGGACATGCTGTGGCGTTGCATCCTCGAGCAGCGCAGCCGGTGTACCAGGACGCGGGCTGTACAGAAAGCTGAACGACTGGTCAAACCCGGTTTCCTCAATGAGATCCATGGTAGCCCGGAAGTCGGCGTCGGTCTCGCCCGGGAAACCGACAATAAAGTCGCTGCTTATGCTGATGTCCGGCCGCGCGTCCAACAGGCGCCCAATCCTCGCCCGGTAATCCTCCACCGTGTGCCCGCGCTTCATGAGCGCAAGAATCCGGTCAGAACCGCTTTGCACCGGCAAATGCAGATGGGCGGCGAGTTGCGGCACCTCGACATGGGCACGAATAAGCGCGTCACCGAATTCCACAGGATGAGAAGTGGTGTAGCGTATGCGCGCAATGCCGTCCACCTCGGCAACATAGCGAACCAGCTCCGCCAGATCGGCAACGCCCCCATCGTTACGCACGCCGCGGTAGGCATTTACATTCTGGCCAAGCAGTATGACCTCACGCACGCCCTGTTCGGCGAGGATCGCCACTTCTGCAATTACATCGTCAAACGGGCGGCTGAACTCCTCGCCCCGGGTATAGGGTACTACGCAGAAACTGCAGTACTTGCTGCAACCCTCCATAGCCGAGACAAACGCGCGCACGCCATCAGCGCGTGGTTCTGGAAGGCGATCAAACTTTTCGATTTCGGGAAACGATGTATCCACCGCCGGCGTGCGGTCACGCAGGGCAGTGCCGAGCAGTTCCGGAAGACGGTGCAGAGTCTGTGGCCCGAATACCACATCCACGTGGGGAGCACGCCTACGCAGGGCGTCGCCCTCCTGGCTGGCGACACAGCCACCGACACCAATGACAACACCCGGCCTCAGCTCTTTCAGCCCCTTCCAGAAACCCAGCTGGGTAAAGACCTTTTCCTGGGCTTTCTCGCGAATTGAACAGGTATTGAGCAACAGGACGTCAGCCTGCTCTGCTTCGGCCACCGTCTCCATGCCATAGGTCGCGCGCAGCAGATCCACGATGCGCGCGGAATCGTACTCGTTCATTTGGCAACCAAATGTCTTTATGTAAAGCTTGCGGCCCATGGCATGCGTCGGTAATTGGGGGTTGTAATTTTAGCGCAAACGGGCAGCAGGCAACATGGCACCCATACCGCGGGCTTTGGGACCAATCGAGGTAACCACACGGCATTGGGGCGCCAGCAGCGCCTGACGGGGCTCAAAGCAGGTTTTGAGCCCGCTTTTACAACGCATGGCCGTTCGGACTACAACATCCGTTAAGGATAAGCTAAGGATGCCTACCGTTGCGCGGAACGGCCCCTGAATCCGGGACCTCGAACCCCGCCAGGCCGCGGTCACGCGGATTAGCAACAACCTGGCCCTTCAGCCGCTGTCAGCTGGAGGGCGGGCAATCCAGGCGTGCCTGTGTCGCGTTCACTGCGCCAGGCAAACGCGGTCACGGCCGGAACGCTTGGCCTCGTAAAGAGCCGCATCGGCCCGCTCGAAAAAGAGTCGGTCACTCTCGTGCACGCGCAATGTGGCCACTCCGGCGCTCACCGTAAAAGGAATATCGCAACCGGGAACACGGCAGGGGGCAGCACGCACTGCCTGGCAGATTCGCTCCGCCAAGAGACGTGCGCCGAACTGGTCCGTGTTGTTCATCAAGACCGAGAACTCCTCACCCCCAAAACGCGCAAGGATGTCACTCTTGCGGGTGCAGTCTGCCAGACGGGCGGACAGCGTCTTGATCACCGCATCGCCAGTCGTGTGCCCATGGCTGTCATTGATGGACTTGAAGTGATCTATGTCCAGTATGACCAGGGACAGCGGCACGCCGTTGCGTCTCGCCAGCAGAACCTCCCGATGCAGGGCGGAATCCATCGCCGAACGGTTGTACAGGCCGGTAAGCGGGTCTTTCAGCGCTGACTGCAGCGCGCGCTGGTACATGAGGGCGTTACGCAAAGGAAAGGCCAATGTTATCAGCATGTTCTCGAACAGCATAACCTCTTCGCGAACGAAAGGCGTGGCGCGGGTCACGACGAGATTCCCCAAATCCTCGTCCCTGAGCGTCAAGCGATAGGTACACGAATGCTGTTGAGCGGTCCCGATTTCTAGCTGCAGATCCTGTACCGGGTTACCGTAGCTGAGACTCGCATGCGGAACGACAGGTTGAACGGAAGCATCGAATATCCGGACAAGTTGATTAACATCCAGCGTTGTCTGCAGGTGGGCCAACAGGTCGGTCGTGCCGCCGGCAGGCGAGACATCGTCGACGTCGACCGGTCCAGTAACTTGCCTTGCTGGACGACCGGCTTCCACCACGACTTGCAGTTGTTCCTGCGTCATCATTTCTTCACGCACATGTTATCCGTAGGGTACTCCAAACCCGGCCCAATTCCACAACCCCACCCGATGGAGTCGCACCACTGCCATCGAGCCACGTCAGCGGAATATCGCCGATGTCTGAATATTGCATACCCCCCTGCGGCCATGGCTACAGCCACAGCACCCCGCCACCGCCCGGACTGCGCCTCCAGGCAGTCGTCGCATCCTCGACCACCCTGTCACCAAGCAGCTGGTTGATATCGACCAGAGCCGATAAGCTTGGGCCCGTGGCGGCAAATACCCTAAACAAACCATGCGCCGTCGTGGTTGCCGATGCGGAAGAAATGGCGGCCAAGGCAACTGACGTTACCCGGACCGCACAGCAGTGCCGCCGATGCGTTGAGGAAAGCAATGCCAAAGCAGCCATCCAATCCACGGCCGACGGGCATGCTGTATGTCGTATTAATGCGTAAAATCAATATGATAACAGCGATTACGTGTATCATTGCCCTCCAGCCCGGGCTGCTGGCACCCAACGCCGCCATCGAACCCGCGCGGGCCGGCAAGGCAGGCCGCGGTTTCGCCATGGTCGTTGATGAAGTCAGAAAGCTGGCCGACGAGACGGCCTAAGCGCATACAGGAATCGAATCAATTACCAGCACCATAAGCATGCGGCAGGACTGCGCCGACAATCCTGCCCGGATGCCCGTGTTCGGCCTATCTTGCCCCCGACCGCCGGCTCGAGAACCTCTGGCAGGGCGTCACACCAAGGACGGGATCGCCTGTAAGAGGGGAAGCCAGTCCCGACACCCGGACCGGCTATCCTCGATATTCCGCCGCTGCGGCTCATAAAGCCGTGGCTGACGTCACATACTCTCCGCCTATGCGCAATCTCCCGGCCAGGAAACCGTCGGTGCCACAGAGTGTCTGATTAGTTATGACGTGTACCCGGCCCCATCAGGGAGCCGGACGGCATGGGCTGGTGGATAGTACAGATTGTGCTTTACTTGAAAAAGGGACGTGTATTCGTCCGGTCCCGTCGGGGCTGATCGCCATATTGGGCGGCGGACGGCATCGCAACGAGCATCCGTATGCGGAGGGTGTGCCATGAAAATGTTGCCGCTGCAAATGGTCATTATCGACTTGGAGAACGGTCAACGGGGCGTATTCATTGGCCGGCCACTGGTAATCGCCGAATCAGATGATGATGACTGCCAGGTGGAAAATGTGTGGTTCACCAATATACAAGAGATCCCGGATACGGCTACTCTTGAGCAACTCGCCAAGATGACGCTGGAGGAAGTTAGGCCTCCGGCAAACCGGTTGCTTCAATAACCCCGGCGACGCCAGGTCCCGCTTCGCGACCGTCAGGCAGACGTACTGCACTCGGAGGGTGGCGGGTCCTGGCAGTCCAATGAGATCTTTCAAAAGGATGATGCCGACCGCGGCGCTGATGGCTCCGCGGTTGGTATCATCCGATCCGTCTGGCCCAATGCCAGGGCAGCACTAACCTGGACCAGGATGGCCGCGGGATGCGCGCCTTCCGGGCAGATAGCCGATATGCTGCTACCCCGCGTCCGGCGATCACACAAACCGTTGTAACAACGGGTAGCGTGAGGCCCAGCCAGGAAATAAGACACCGGGGCCGATAAAAATACTCACCCTCCGCACCGCACGAGCTCACGACGCAGCACGATCAGCTGCGGGTGGGTGCTGATCCCTAGTCGCACCTGCATTCCTCGCACCCGGGTCACGATAATTTCAATGGGTACCGGCCCCAACAGCGCCCCGACCGTCGTTTCCGAAGTCACCTGCGGTCCGGGAATGATATGAAACCCCTGTCCGGGTTTACGTGACAGAATCAGCATAGGGTGCTTCCTGATTTATCGGACACCTTCGCCGCTCGTGCCCGCCATGAAATCGCCAATGCTGGCCACATCGGGTTCCAGAAGTGTGCAGAGCGAAACCCCTAAGGCCGCGGCAATTTTCTCCAGGTTGTCGAGCCCGACATTGAGCTCGGCACGTTCGACATGGCCGATGTAATTGCGGTGAAGACCGCTCACCGCGGCCAACGCTTCCTGAGACCATCCGCGGCCAACACGCAACAGACGGACTCGCTTCGCGAGCAACTTCCTGGTCCCTCCTTCCATGTCAACAAATGTATGGGGAGCAACCCGGGCCGTCGACACCCCATATGGAGCGGATTGCACACTAGCCGCGGCAGGAACCGGGCAGCTCCTTCACCAAGACAATGTCATAAAGCCAATAACGGCTGGATGGAGCACCATGATGCAGATTGGGTTCACTGTGGAACTTAGGCAGCAGACGGATGCTCTGTCACCTCTTCCCATCATGGAGATAGGGTCACCTGGGCCGACTTCTGCGCTTGCCGCGACCCACCGGACTTCCCGGATTGAGATCGACCGGCCGTGCGGCAGGCACAGGACGCGACCCCGCCCTCACGTGCTGTGTGCCAAAAAGCAGACCCTTCCGGCCGGCTCCATGCCGGGACCCATGCCCTGTTCCCGACCGCACTTTGCCCGCACCGGACACCGGCTGATAAGCCGGCACCAGATGCTGCTTCCCGCTGCCGATCAGGTCGGCTCGCCCCATGCGACGCAATGCCTCACGCAACAACGGCCAATTGCCCGAATCGTGGTAACGCAAGAACGCCTTGTGCAGCCGACGCGCCTTGAGTCCTCTGGGAACCCGAACATCCTCGCTGGTGTACGTCACCTTGCGTAGTGGATTTTTTCCTGAATGATACATCGCCGTAGCCGTAGCCATGGGCGACGGAAGAAAAGCCTGTACCTGGTCTGCGCGAAAACCGTTGCGCTTTAGCCATAAAGCGAGCTCCAGCATGTCCTGGTCAGTCGTGCCTGGATGGGCGGCTATGAAATAGGGAATGAGATACTGCTCCTTTCCGGCCGCCTCCGAGTAGCGGTCAAACATCTCCTTGAAGCGGTCGTAGGTCCCCATGCCGGGCTTCATCATCTTGCTCAGCGGACCCTCACAGAGATGTTCAGGCGCGATCTTGAGGTAACCTCCGACATGATGGCTGACAAGTTCCTTGACATATTCGGGCGATTCGATGGCAAGATCGTAGCGTACACCCGATGCGATCAGCACCTTCTTGATCCCCGGCACGGCACGCGCACGGCGGTACAGGCTGACCAACGGCGTATGATCGGTGTTGAGATTCTTGCAGATGACCGGATACACGCACGATGGCCGACGGCACGCGGCCTCAATGTCACGGCTACGGCAGTGCAGACGATACATGTTGGCAGTCGGTCCGCCCAGATCCGAAATGATCCCGGTAAAGCCGGGCACCGTATCGCGCACCATTCCTATTTCCCGGATCACCGATTCCTCCGACCGGTTCTGTATAACCCGGCCCTCATGCTCGGTAATGGAACAGAAGGTGCAACCGCCAAAACATCCGCGCTGGATGGTAATGGAAAAGCGGATCATCTCATAGGCGGGAATGCGTGCGTCACCATAGACCGGATGCGGTTGCCGCGTATAAGGCAGCTCATATACCCGATCCATCTCCCGCGTCGACAAGGGCCAAGCGGGAGGATTGAGCCATACATCACGACCCCCATGACGCTGGACCAGTGCACGCGCGTTGCCTGGGTTCGACTCGGCATGCAGAATCCGCGAAGCATGCGCGTAGAGAACCGGGTCGCCAGAGACCTGATCAAAATCCGGCAGACGGATCACGCTGCGATCCCGGTCGACCGCCGCTGGACGGCGTTCGAACCGCAGCGGCATAGGCCCTGTGCCTGACTGGGGGGCGCTGACTGTCTCTCTGGCGACGTACGGATTTTCGGGGACAACCGGCGCGCCCGGCAGATCGATATGGGTCGAATCGATTTCAAACCAACCCTCCGGAATATCCTTGCGCAGGAGGGCCGTTCCGCGGACATCGGTGATTGTGGCGATCTGTTCTTTGCGGGCAAGCCTGTGCGCGATCTCTACGATCTGCCGCTCCCCGTTTCCGTACACCAGCATATCCGCTTTCGAGTCCGCCAGAATGGAACGGCGCACCTTGTCGGACCAGTAATCATAGTGGGCGATGCGTCGCAGACTGGCTTCTATGCCGCCGATGATGACTGGCACATCCCCATAGATCTCGCGCACCCGCTGGGTGTAGACAATCACTGCGCGATCCGGGCGTTTTCCGCCCTCGCCCCCGGGAGAATACGCGTCATCAGACCGGATCCGGCGGTCGGCCGTGTAGCGGTTGACCATGGAATCCATGTTTCCGGCGGTGACGCCAAAAAACAGATTCGGCCGCCCCAGCGCCGCAAAGTCCTCTCCGCTCCGCCAATTCGGCTGGGCGATGATGCCGACCCGAAATCCCTGGGCCTCGAGCAACCGTCCAACGATCGCCATCCCGAAACTTGGATGATCAACATAGGCATCTCCAGTCACGATGATGACATCGCAGCTGTCCCAGCCGAGGGCCTCCATTTCGGCCCGCGACATCGCAAGCATCGGGGCGACGCCAAAGCGTGCCGCCCAGTATTTGCGGTACGAAAACAATTCGGGAGCGCAGACCATGAAATCCGGCAAACGAGGGGCTAATGGGGAATTATAACCCGTCCACGACGACCGTGTCTTCGCTGCTGCCCCGGAAAGGGTTGGGGAAACAGACGACCCGCAGAACAGCCGGACTTAGGATGCTACGGCGACATCCGTGCGCGCGAGCCGCCTACGTTCACGTCCGACAAACATGAACTCCAATGACCGGCGAACGACCCTACTGTCGCTTGTATATCTCGGGATAGCGGCAAGCGAATACTCCGCGCCCGTCAAAATGGCATCCGCCGCCATGAGCCCGCTACGTACTGCCGGGCCAATACCCTCACAAAGATCACGGGTAGCGAGGCCCGCGGAATCACCCACGATGAACGCGTTGCCGATACGGCCTGCGCGCACTTCAGAACGCAGGTAGTAACTGTAACCCTTTGGGTCGAAGCTACCATCGGGGACCAGTCCCGAGCGCCTCATGCGACGCACCAGCACGTCCCAGTGGCGCCAAATATCTTCACCGCGGTGTTTGAGCTGGCTGGCCATTCCACCTATGCCGACGTTGAGATACCCGTCAGCCTTCGGCACATACCAGGAATATCCGGGAAATCCGCGCTCGAAAAACCAGAGATGACACCCGCGATCGTGATATTCATACGGAAATTCCTGTTCCAGAGTCACTGTCTGCAGTTCCTTGGCTCGCGGATTTGCTTGGCGGAACAGGTTGCGATAGACGGGGCACTTGGTGCCACCGGCACCGATCAGATACCGGGCACGATAGCGGTCATCAACGATGTAGTATTCCCCTTCTTTACGGATTTCCCGAACCGTGTGGGTGTCCACCGGAACTCCGGTACGTCTGACCAGCCACTCGTCAAATTCGAAGCGCCGGATCGAATGCTGCACACTGTTTACCCGGATACCAACGCCGTATATATGGAAATAGAGGCGATCGAAGGAGAGAAAGCGGTGCGGATAGCTGCTAATGTCTATTTCCAGGTCACGCACAACCTCAGGCGTGATCCAGCCGGCACATAATTTGGTGCGCGGAAAACTCTGGGCATCCACGATCCGGCAGTCGACTCCTTTTCTCGCCAGTTTCCAGGCGCAACTTGAACCGGCGGGCCCTCCGCCGACAATGAGCACCTCACTGGTTTCCAAGGCTCAGCTCTCGGTTCGTTCGGTGGCTGTATACAGATGATTGCGGGTCCATGGCACATCATTGTTGTCGCGTGACGCAAAAAGAATCTGGAACAGCTGCATGTCTCCTACCCGAAAGGCCGCAATCGACCCAGCGAGGTAGAGCCGCCACGCGCGCACGAATGATACGTCAAACATGGCCATCACCCGGTCCGACGCCTTTTCGAACCTCCACAACCAGTGCTCCAGAGTACGGGCATAATGTAGTCGAAGGTTCTCGACGTCCAGTACCGAAAACTCGCTCGGCTCGAATATCTGCATCATCTCGGCCAGGGTCGCGGGATAGGCGCCCGGAAATATGCGCTTTTCAATCCAGGCATTCATCGGCTTCGGCCGATTACGTCCGATGGAGTGAATAAGGCCACGACCGCCGACCTTGAGACATTGATGAATGACATCGCCCAATTCCTGGTAATGCTCGACCCCGACATGCTCCAGCATGCCTACTGACACAAACGCGTCGAATTCTCCGGAAATGTTGCGATAATCATCCTCGACATACTCGACGAGCCCCTCAAGGCCTTCGGCCTTGGCCCGTTCCCGTGCATACACGATCTGCTCATGCGAGATATTGTAGGCCCTGATCTTAACGCCGTAATGTCGCGCCATATGGCGCGCGAGCGAACCCCACCCGCAACCGGCCTCGACCACCCGCTCTCCGGGATGCAGACGAAGCTTGCGGCAGACATGATCCATTTTTGCGACCTGCGCCTGCTCGAGCGTTGCGCCGGGACTGGCAAAATACGCGCAGGTATAGACCATCTGCTCGTCCAGCCACAGTCGGTAGAAATCATTGCCGATGTCATAGTGTCTGTGAATATTGCTGCGGGACCCCGTCAGTGTGTTTGGCCGGGCCGGACGGGTGCGTGAAATCAGGCGCTGTGCCAGACCGCGAGGAGGTACGGCCGCGGATGCGTGATAGACGCACTCTAAGAACTCCACCAAGTCCCCTTCAACACGGACACGGCCGGACTCGTACAGATCGCCGAAATGGAGATCAGGATTGGCAATCAGGCGCAACAAAGCTGCGCGATCCGCAATAAAGACCCGGGCTACGCACGGATCCATGCCACCGGAAACTTCTTCACCGTTCCAGAGCAGAAAGCGGACCGGGGGCGCACCCATTGCCTTCAGCAACCACTTGAGCAGATATCGGTCTATCTCGACAACCGGGCGCATGGAAAATTCATGCGGAGCTATTGCGCCGGACTGGACGTCCGCGTTGACTGCATGGGCACCGCCCGGAAATGACGAAACGTTGCACAATTCGGCTTTCTTCTTGTTCATGGTCCCACCTGTGACTGATGCGCGGTAAAACCGCGCTTCCATCAGAGATTACGCCGGATATTTCGATATCCTAATCGCCCATTGTGCGGCTGACAAATCTCCCATCCGGTTGCTAACAACCAGCCTAATACTGGACGTGTACCAGAATCTGGCGCGAGTACCTGCCCTTGCGGTGTTCCCAGAGATAGACGCCCTGCCAGGTTCCGAGGCCCAGTTTGCCGTTGACTATCGGTATGGAAATACTGCTGGCGGTAAGCATCGACTTGATGTGTGCCGGCATGTCGTCGTCACCCTCGGACTTGTGCGTATAGAGATCATCACCTTCCGGCACCATGCGCCCGAGCCAGCACTCCAGGTCCCGACGGACGGCAGGATCGGCATTCTCCTGCACGATGAGGCTTGCCGAGGTATGCTGGACGAAGATCGTGCACAGACCCTCCGTGACGTCTTCGCCGTGCACCACATCCTGCACTGCCGCGGTGATTTCATGCAGCCCCTGCCCACCGGTTGGAATGCTGAGTTTTCTGATCACGTGCGCTCATCCCCAAAAAACAAAGTTCGGCAGTGTTCCGGGTCATTATCCTGCAATACCCGCGTTCCTCAAAACCGGGATCGGGAGTCGGCAAACCCGGACCGGACCGGCAAAGAAGTTTCGGTTTCATGGCCCCGGACAATGGCGATTTGCGAGCGCTTGGGCCGGAACTACCGTCACCTTCTGCGTCCAGGCCGACAAGGCAAGGTGAAATCGGTCCCGGAGGACAGGCCGGGGCGGCCGGGAACCGGCTGCGCCAGATATCAGGAAAGAACAACGCCCAGAAGTTTTCCGATCAGAAAGGTAGCAACCGCGGCGGCCCCCCCGATAAGCACCATGCGCAGGCCGCTGCGCCAGGCGCGTCTTCCGGTAAACAGGCTGATCAGTGCCCCCACGGAAAACAGCGCAAAGGCCACCAGTGCCGCGACGACGATCAACACGTGATCGCGCGCGCCAGTGAGAAGCGGCAATAGCGGGATCGCACCGCCTAGTGCAAAGGCGATGAAAGATGATGCTGCGGCTCCCCAAGCCGACCCCAGGTCATCTGGATTGAGGCCCAGTTCTTCGCGCGCAAGGGCGTCGATGGCATGTTCACGATTACTGGTTATCCGGCGTGCCACGTGCCGCGCTTCTTCCAGCGGCAGGCCGCGCGCGTTGTAGATCAGGGCCAGCTCCTCTGCTTCCTCCTCGGGATATTCATCGAGTTCCCGACGTTCCAGCCCGATTTGGTATTCATACATCTCACGCTGCGAGCGCATCGAGATGTACTCTCCCGCAGCCATCGAAAATGCCCCGGCCAGAAGACCGGCCACACCGGAAAGCAGAATGAACCTGGCGCTGGTGCCTGCACCAGCAACACCCATGATCAGGCTGCTATTAGATACCAGACCGTCGTTTATCCCGAACACAACGGCCCGCAGCTTGCCACCACTACCCACTGCGGTGTGCCGATGCCCGATGTCTTCAACCGAGGCCGGCATCGGATGCCCGTGCGTCAAGCCTGCCGCACTGTAGACCGCCAGGCCCCGAACCTTGAGCGCCGCCAAAACAAGACGAAGCCGGCGCGGACCGAGAGCCCGAATGAGGACCGCCACAAGGCGAACCCGCTGGGACGGGAAATAGACCGCAGGCGAAGCGGCCCCACTGTCCTGCATCCGCTGCTGCCAGATTGTCGCCTGCCCTTCGGCCAGCTCGGCAAGGTTTCGAAAAAGAGCGGCCTTGGTCTGATCCGTTTCAGTCGCCGCCATGACCCGGTACAGGTACGACGATTGCTTTTCCTCTTTCCAGCTTTCTAGGTAGGACATGGCATGAGCGCCGCAGAACTTGGACGTCGGGTAACGGGCATCGGGTGCTGCAACCGATTATAGGCAGATTCGTCCGCCGCGCGGTACCGGTATTCCCGCAACAATAGACCATGTTGCCGACCGGTTCGGGCAGATCCCGAAAAGGTGCCACGCATCAGCCGGATGACAGACACCAGCAGCCGGGTATTCCCCCCGGCAAGCGGTTATTGCTGCGAACGATTGTCACGCTGCAAACTGCCGACGGCACAGCGGCCATTCGTGTCGATCTGAGCCCGGATGGTATGCTTGTTCACAACTGGATACGCAAGGACGTGAAGTGACAAAGATAACCGCGGTCACCATTATTGGGTGCGGAGATATCGGCACTAAGGTGGCGGCCTTGTGGCAAACACGCGGTACAACGGTTTCTGCTTTGTGCCGAAGCCGGCCGAGCCTGGAGCGTGCGGACAAGCTGGGTATCGAGCCGCTGCCCGGAGATCTCGATCAGCCGGAATCGCTGGCGCATCTCCAAGTATCGGGCCGTCTGGTCTACTATTTTGCTCCTCCTCCGCAGACAGGTTATACCGATCCACGCATGCGGGCGCTGCTGCAGGCGTTGCCCCCAGACGCCCGCCCGAATGTAATGGTGTACATCAGCACCACTGGCGTATACGGGGACAGCGCGGGGAGATGGGTGAATGAGGATACGCCCGTGAACCCGCAAACCGCGCGCGCCCGGCGGCGTCTCGATGCGGAAACCGCACTGCGTACCTGGGGACAGCAACGCGGCGTACCCATCGTCATTCTGCGCGTACCAGGAATCTACGGACCGGGCCGCCTGCCTGCCGCAGCAATCCGCTCGCGGCGGCCGGTAGTAAAAGAAAGCGAATGCGGCTTCACCAACCGCATACACGCCGATGACTTGGCGCGCATCTGCGTCGCCGCCGGCGACTGCCGCCACGCTGAAACCATATATAATGTTAGTGATGGCCAGCCCGGTACGATGACAGAATACTTTAACCTTGCGGCCGATGCTCTGGGCCTGCCGCGGCCGCCAGTCGTAAGCCGCCAGGAAGCCGGACGGTTCCTCAGTCCTGAAATGCTCAGCTATATCGACGAGTCGCGCCGTATCGATAGCCGACGTCTGCGCGATGAACTCGGCGTAACCCTCCTCTACCCCAGTCTCCAAGAAGGCCTTGCCGCCTGCGCGACCGACCCATCGGCCCGGTGTCGCGACTAGCGGCCGGGGGTCATGCGCAGAACCGCATACAAATCCAGAATGGGGTCAACCAGGGGCTGCATCTTCCTCGCCATGACTGTTCCCACGGCGGTGGTGTGGGAAAAGATCGGGTTAAGCAGGGTTTCGCTGACGTAGGACAGCGCCAGCACTGCAAGAATCTCCCGCTCCAGGGTCGACGCGGAACGCGCCAGCTCGGCAAGCTCGCTGTTGTTCTCCTGGTTGGCTTCCGCGTGGCGGGCTCTGGCCCGTTCCCGAGCTGCATCCATATCGCGCGGCGCATCCGAAAGCGAAACCTGGCCCCGGAAATAGCTGCCGATGACGTTCATGATGCAGATCGCAGCCTCCTGGCTGGCAGGCCTGCGCAGTATGCGCTCCGAGACCGCCAGAAAGCTCTGGCCTTGAGGTCCCAGAACCCGGCACAACAGCGCTGCGAACCGGTTTCCGGCGTGTGCCATAGGTTCCAACACGCCACGTTGCTGCTCAAAGTCACCGCGCGCTGGCACCTCTTCTGGCAGCGCGTCCGGCGCGGACTCCAAAAATCCGAGTTGATAGACATTCTTGCTGCGTCCTTTATCCCAGATCCGCCGGCGGGTGCTTTCGTCGATCAGACCCGGCTGCAGCACCAGGCGGACAGTAGCAATGATCGCGAGCGGCTCTGTCTCAAACGGCAGATAGTCGACGAGATGCCCGGCCAGCACCTTGCCCATGCTTCCGGAAACAACCGGTTCGCGGGCCAGCATACAGCGCGCGATCTCCGCCGTAGGCAGGATCCACCAGACACGGCGCGCCAGCTCGTCTGTCAGACCCGCAGCGCCGGCAACAGCCACAACGGCTTCTGGCTCCCCGAGCAACAGCAACTCAGCCAGACGCGCGTCGCGAGCTTGGCCCATCCGCGTCCAGCGCTGCAGGAACGCCGGATAACCGCCCGGAGACCCCAGCACGTGCCCGGAAAGCAGCTCGCGCACGCAACGCAGGTACTGATCCGGGTGGCCAGTAGGGTTCAGCCGGATAACAGCTTCCTGATCCCCGCACAAGCCGCGCACCGTCATGTCCTGGTCGTCCAGACGGATTGCAGTGACCGGACTCGCAAGCAGGACGTTGAGGCGCAACAGATCTTCGTCGCTCAGCTGCATGATTAACCTGGCGGTAAAGGTGCCGCCGCCTGCCCCTAGTTGAGCTGAACCCGCTGACCCCAAGGCACGGGGGCCTTTCCTTTTACGAGCCAGATCACCGGGAACACCGGCGCCTCCCGGGGGAATTCGCCCTCCGCGTCGGTGAAGTACAGCACAAGGTCCGGCTGGCGATCCTGCGTTTTCAGCCAGTCAAACGGCGGGACAAAGCTGGTGCCACCACCACCAGAAAGCGCTCCCGGCAACACCAGCTCTTCCCATGGCTCATACTGCCATGGACCGCCTTCGCAAAGCTTGTCATCGCAGCCGAGCAGCGTGACCCTGGCCCGCAATTGACCCTTAAGCGCATCCACCTCCGCCAGAAACTCCCGCATCTCCGAATCCCCGATGGAGCCACTGGTATCCAGGACGATCGCCAGTTCGATCTGGCTACTGCGCAGGCTAGGAAGTATGGCAACCCCTTCGCGGCGGGACGGCCGCATGAAGCTATAGTCGTCACGGGCGCTGGCGCTCATGTACTGCGCCAACATCATGCGCCACGGAAGACGCGGTTGCAGCAGATGATCAATCATGCGCGCCATCGACGCGGTGAGTTTTCCAGCGTGCATGGCCTGCTGGGCGGCGCCAGCGAGGCGCTGTCGCCACTGCACGCTCATGGCGTCAAGTTCGCCCTCAGTAAGCGGCGCCGGCATCCGCGCCCCACTTTGGTCATCTTTGGACTGGCTACCGGTGCCGTTGCCGCGCTCGGCAGGCTGCGATCCGCTCGATGGGCTGTCACCGCGACTCCGGTCCGGCTGGCCGGCTCCAGACCCATCCTCGTGGCTGTCAGATACGTCATACAGATGGCGATCCAGAGGCTTCTGTTCGTCATTTTCCTGTATGCACGGATAGATCTCTTCTGCTGTCATCCCATCAAAACCATCAAGCAACAGCGTCCCCGGCGGCGGCGTCAGGCCATCTTTCACAAGCATGGGATTCACGGCGTAGTCGCACGCAAGATCCCATCGGTGACGCGTCCGGTGCTGCCGCCGGACGAAGTGGGAGAGAGCGCAATGCAGCGCTTCATGGGCAAGCATGAACTGAGTCTGGTCCAGGCTGAGCGCCCGGATGTAATCGCGATTGAAGTAAAATGCACGGGCGTCAGTTGCCGTGGTTTCACACCAGGCAGGATCGGCCGCCACCAGTGGCAGCTGCAGCACGAGTGCTCCGAGAAACGGCTTGTCAAGAATCAGCCGTGTCCGCGCGGCCGCGAGCTTCGTTTCAACATCGTCCTTTGCAGCCATGGCGATTACATGTCGAAAAGCATCACATCCGCAACATGTTTCGCCCAGTTTCCGAATTGCGGTAGCGAAAACAGCTTGCGGCCCACTGCACGCTGCATGTCCGAGACCAGCATCACGCCCATTTCGCGCTGCGGAAACTTCAACGCATAATCGAGAATGTGGCCATAGACGCGACTTTCGTCAGCACTGTCCCGTGCGCGCATGGCACGGCCAACCAGCGCGCTTGCCACTGCGTACTGCAGGTCGGTTTCGCGTGGAACAGCAACGGCCTCTCCGCAGATTATGGCGTCGATGTCCGGAAGATTATCAAGATTGTCCATGAAAGCGCGCAGTTCGATCGCGGCCGCCGGGCCCACACAGGCCTGCAGCGCATCGCCTAGCAAACTAGGCTGGTCACCGAATTTACGCAGCGCGCGGTGCGCAAATTCCCACGACCGCGGGCTCGGAAACGCCGCCGGGTTATGGGCCGGATCAAAGTCGAACAACAACTCCGGTCTGAACCTCAGAAACGCGATGATACGCTCGTCAATCCCGCTGACATAAGCCCAGCTTACCCAATCGTCAAGATGGACTTCCACCTCAAAATGGGAAAACCGATTGGCGAGTGGCGCCGGCATGCTATAGGTAACACCACGATCCCCCTGGCGATTGCCGGCGGCGAATATTGCCCACCCGTCCGGAACCTGGTACGCACCAAGACGTCGGTCAAGAATGAGCTGATAGGCTGCTGCCGAGACGGTCGGCACGGCAGAGGTAATTTCGTCAAGGAACAGGATGCCTGCCTCGCCATGGCGTCTGGCATCAGGCAGCATTGCCGGAATCGCCCATTCCACCAGACCGTCAACCCGGAACGGTATGCCGCGCAGATCGGTCGGTTCCATCTGCGACAGTCGGATATCAACCACCGGAACGGCGTGCCGCAGCCCCACCTGCGCAACCATCTGTGACTTGCCCACTCCGGGAGGTCCCCACAACATTACCGGTGTATGGTGGCCATCCCGGGTACTGGTAAATTCCCGGTCCAGGATTGAAAGCAAATTGCTGGGACGCATAACCTCTCCGCGATGCCGCGCCCAATGTCGGGCGATTCGCCCGGCAGTATAAAATTAGTATTGATCCAGGGCAAAAATGCCCGCAACCGGCCCGGACCGGCGCCACATCAGACACGGGCGTCCAGCGCCTTGCGGCATGGCAAAAACAGCGAGATTCTGCGGTGTGGGGTGGGTAACCGGCAGACTCCGCCGTAAACCGGAACATCAACCGGATATGCGGCCTGCAAACCCATGATCCGGCCGCGCCGTTAAGGTACAGCTGCTCCGGAAATCCGGGACGTACCGCCGGGGAGAAGAATGAACGCGCCTGTCAGGACTCGGGAAACTCTTCCAGTTTGGGAAAATCGGCCGCAAACCGACCGATCCACTCCGCCGCGGCTTCCTGTTGGGTCAAGGTGCGTCCTTCACGCTCGCGCACTGTCCTCCGGTACTGCTCAACACAACAAACCTGCCAGATCATCCGTGCCCGGAACGGATCGACACGGTGCAGAAATTTCACACCGGCCACAAAGTGATCGTCCTCCGGCCTGCACCAGACTACGTGACCGTCGCACTGCAGGACCGGCTGCACGACCGAAATACTGAGCCTGACAGGCGTGCCGGACTCCAGCACCCGCTGCAAGCGGCATACGAGTCCTGCCGACCCGATTTCACGCAGGGAATCACTGCGGGAAATCGCAAGATCCACGCCGCGTATAAGGTATCTCGCATCCTTCCGGTCCGAAGTCATGTGCCGCACCCCGCTTGTCCGGCGCCGCTGCGCCTACGGGAAGATCATGCAGAAAATGTGCCAGTCACCGTGAATCCACCCCTGAAAACCGCAACCTGTCCTGGCTGTGGATAGTGCAGCCTTCGTTCCGGATTCAACTAAGCTGCGGATTTTGCGCGCTTTAAAAACCGGTGGCCGCGATCCCGGATTGACGGCAAAAGGCGCCGCGGGCGCGCCCTCCTCAGACATGGTGACAATCGCAGGCCGCCCATAGCCATTCCGGACGGGCTGGCGTAATGGATCGCAGGCATCGTGCCCGTCTATCCGCCTGGGGCAGACAATCTTCAGTCCCTGGCAACCTGCAGCACAATCTTACCGACATGCTTGTCGTTCTCCATCATGGCATGGGATTGGGATGCCTGTTCCAGCGGGAACGTGGCGTGCACCACGGGCCGTATCCGACCAGCCTCAATCAGGGGCCAGACCTTTGCCTGCAGGGCGCGGGCGATTCCCGCCTTGAATCCGAGCGGACGCGACCGCAGCGTCGATCCGGTTAACACCAGCCGCCGTCGCAACAGCTGCTCGATATCGATTGTCGCCTCGCGCCCGCCGAGATAGGCAATAAAGACAAGCCGGCCGTCGTCTGCCAGAATCGGCAGCTCTCTTGCAACGTAATCGCCACCGACCATGTCCAGAATGACATCCACGCCCCGATCCTGCGTCAGCGCCTTGGTCACGGCGGCAAAGTCTTCAGTCCGGTAGTTGATCGCACGCTCTGCCCCCAGCCCCTCACAGGCCAGACACTTCTGCGCCGTGCCGGCGGTGACGAATACCCGATGGCCCAAAGCGCTGGCCATCTGGATCGCGCAGACGCCGATTCCACTGGACCCGCCCTGGACAAGCAGGGTCTCGCCCGGACGAATGGCCGCCCGGTCAAACACGTTACTCCAGACGGTAAAGAAGGTTTCGGGCATAGAGGCTGCCTCGATCATGTCCAGCCCGCGAGGCACGGGCAGGCACTGCTCGGCAGGCGCGATACAGTATTCGGCATACCCGCCACCCGACACGAGGGCGCATACGCGATCACCGGCCCGCCATGCATGGACCCCCGGACCCACGTCGACCACGGTGCCCGCAACCTCGAGACCCGGAATGTCGGTTACACCGTTTGGTGGCGGATACAAACCCTTGCGCTGAAGAATATCAGGACGATTGACTCCGGCGGCAGCCACCCTGATCAGGACTTCTCCACTCTCGGGCACCGGTGTGGCACGACTGACTACAGTCAGCACTTCAGGCCCGCCAGGAGCGGCTATGGCCACCGCGCGCATGGACTTGGACCGGTGTGTTCCATCCATAATCAATTCTCCAGATCAACTGGCGGATACCTGCCGGATCAGCCGGCATCCCGTCGCCCTCTCAGGCCCGGGTCGATCCGGTCCCACCGGCGAAATCGGCGGAATATTTCTCTATCCACTCCAAGGCCGCCTGCTGCGCGGTGAGGTTGCGACCTTCCTGCGCCAGAAGCTGGCGCTGGTAATCATCGATTCTAAACACCATCTCGATGATATGCGACCGCGCCTTGTCGTTTGCATTGATGAACTCCACCCCGACCACATATTGCAGCGCCATCTTCTTGCACCACGCGACTTTGCCCAACACCTCGAAGACCGGACGGCGCGGAGGGATTCGCAGGCGGATGACCGCACCATGGCGCAACTCGACCATCGAGTTGAATGACAGGCCGCCGCGGCTGATGTTGTTTAGATACAGCGTTTCACTCGCCACGACCTCCTCGAGCGACACCGATACCGGTAGCCCCGACACATAACGGATGTTGCTTCGCATGTGATCCCCGCCTGCTTGCTATGATTATTCGTCCCCAACACGACCGGCCCCAATCCGATGTGCGCAGCGGGCCCCGCTTCATTCCTGCCACCTCAGATCCCAGGACAACTTCCGGCAAGTTGTCCCGGAAATCGGCAGCCGATGCTTTGCGGTCAACCGGGCAAGGCGTGCCGGGACAGAGCGGCCCGCGGCACTAGCGGTTCGCAGACAGGGCGGCGAGCACCGCGCTTCCCATTTCGGCTGGCGACCGTACCGTGGCGACTCCGGCAGTCTCTAAAGCGGCGAACTTTTCGGCCGCTGTGCCCCGGCCGGCACTTATGATTGCCCCGGCATGACCCATTCTACGTCCTGGCGGTGCAGTCACACCGGCGATGTAGGCGATCACCGGCTTCGTGACATGGTCCGTTATGTAGGCCGCCGCCTCTTCCTCTGCACTACCGCCGATCTCCCCCACCATCAGTATCACTTCGGTCTGCGGATCGTTTTGAAAAAGCTCCAGGCAGTCGACAAAGCTTGTACCCGGAATCGGATCCCCACCGATTCCGATGCAGGTGCTCTGACCGATCCCCAGATCGGTGGTCTGCTGGACTGCCTCGTAGGTCAGCGTTCCCGACCGCGACACAATACCTGCCCTGCCGGACAGATGGATCGATCCGGGCATGATTCCGATCTTGCACTTCTCCGGCGTGATGATGCCTGGACAGTTCGGTCCAATCAGGCGCGCGCCACACTCCTTCACCACCAACGCGGCCTCAAGCATATCCTGTGTCGGGACGCCTTCGGTGATACAGACAATCAGGGCGATGCCAGACTCAGCTGCCTCGAGTATGGCGTCCTTGCAGAACGCCGCTGGCACATAGATCACGCTGGCATCCGCGCCCGTCCCGGCCACTGCCTCCTTGACCGTATTGAAGACCGGCAGACCGAGATGCCTGGTGCCCCCTTTACCGGGTGTGACACCACCCACCATCCGCGTGCCGTAGGCAATTGCCTGCTCGGAGTGAAACGTGCCCTGCTTTCCCGTAAAACCCTGGCAGATTACCCGGGTGTCTGCGTCTACCAGTACGCTCATGCCGCCCCCTGCACTGCAGTGACAATCTTGCGTGCGGCCTCCGCCAGGCCGCTGGCCGCAGTGATGCGCAAACCGCTGCGGTCCAGGATCTCACGACCACGATCAGCCTGGTTCCCGGCCAGTCGCACGACGACCGGAACACTGATGCCGACTTCCGCCACGGCCCCCACGATCCCCTCGGCAATCATGTCGCAACGCACGATCCCGCCAAAGATGTTGACCAGTACTCCACGGACATTGGCATCGGCCAAGATGATCTTGAACGCTTCCACCACCCGATCTTTAGTGGTTGAACCGCCCACGTCCAGAAAATTTGCCGGGTTCCCGCCGTGCAGTTTGATCAGATCCATGGTCGCCATCGCGAGCCCCGCGCCGTTAACCATGCAGCCGATGTTGCCGTCGAGCGCGATGTAGTTGAGGTCCCAGTCCCGGGCTCGCGTCTCACGCTCGTCCTCCTGGCTCGTGTCTCGCGACGCGGCCAGGGCCTTGTGGCGGAAAAGTGCGCTGTCGTCCGCATTTACCTTGGCGTCCAGACAGACCAGTTGTCCGTCCCGGGTTACCGCCAGCGGATTGACTTCGATCAGGCTCAGATCATTCTCGGTGAACATCCGCGCCATACCAGACAGAATCTTTGTCAACTGCGGCAGCTGCTCTGCGTCCAGTCCCAGCGAGAAACCGAGCTCGCGACACTGGTAGGGCTGCAGACCGACCAGGGGGTGCACAACCGCCTGCAGGATCTTCTCCGGCGTCTCGTGCGCCACCGTTTCGATCTCCATTCCGCCCTCGGTCGAAACCATGACCACAAGTCGGCGGCGCGACCGATCGACGACGATCCCCGCATACAGTTCCCGGGCAACATCGGAAGGTTTCTCGATCAGTACCTGGTGAATCGGCTGTCCGCGCCCGCCACTCTGGCCGGTAACTAGGAGCGATCCCAGCATGGAGGCCGCCGCTTTTACCGCCTCATCGGGGCTCGAAACAAACTGCACGCCACCGGCCTTGCCACGGCCACCAGCATGTACCTGAGCCTTGATTATCCAGCGGTCCCCGCCGAGTTCAGCAACGGCGGCACGCACGGAATCGGGGTTGTCCGCAACCCGGTGCTCGGGGACGGCAACGCCATACTGAGCAAGCATCCGCTTAGACTGATATTCGTGCAAATTCATGAAATGTCCATCGAAAATGGGTTGCGATCACACAGCCATTCTAACCCACCGCCACGGGGCATGTCCCCGGGCATGCGGCTGTGCAACGCGCACCAAATGGTCAGTGCCGGCGCGATCGCGCTATATGAATCGCCCGGTTGTCGACCGCGAGCGCCGCCTCATGAAGCGCTTCCGATAACGTCGGGTGGGCAAACATGGTCATGGCCAAGTCCTCGCTGCTCGCCGAAAACTGCATGGCGATCACGGCCTCCGCCACCAGCTCGGAGCAGTGCGGACCAATCATGTGAACCCCCAGAATGCGGTCGGTCGCCGCGTCCGCAATCACCTTCACCATGCCGGAGGTATTGCCCAGCGCAAGTGCCCGGCCGCTGGCGGAAAAGGGGAAGACCCCCACCCGGCAATCAATTCCGGCTGCGCGCAGCGCCTGTTCGTTCTTGCCAACCCAGGCGATTTCGGGGAGTGTGTAGATGACAGACGGGACAGTTTCATAGTTCACGGAAGATTGTTGACCGGCAATGCGTTCCGCGACCATGACCCCTTCTTCCGAACCTTTGTGCGCCAGCATCGGTCCCCGGATCGCGTCACCGATGGCATAAACTCCCGGAATATTGGTACGGCAGTGCTCGTCGATATGTATCACGCCCCATTCATCCAGCAGCAGCTCAGTCTCGGGTGCAAACAGGTCACGCGTATTTGGACGCCGGCCGACGGCTACTACCAGCTTGTCGACCGTCTCGCGGTGATCCCCATCCTGATCCTGATAGGTCATCTCGACCTGATCGCCAACCACCTGGCATCCAACAAGACGGGTGCCGAGACGGATATCCAGACCCTGGGCGGTAAAAAGACGAAGGGCTTCACTCGCAATCTGTGTGTCCGTCATCGTGAGCAACGCCGGTTGCGCCTCGAGCAGCACTACTTTCGAGCCTAGGCGCCGCCAGACACTCCCAAGTTCCAGACCGACCACTCCGGCGCCGATGATTCCCAGACGTGGCGGAACCTCCTGGAATTCAAGTGCGCCCGCAGAATCGACGATGAGCCGACCGTCTAGCGGAGCCACGCCCATCTCCACCGGTACCGACCCGGGCGCCAGGATGATGTTCTCCGCATCAATCATCTGTCCGTAGCCGGATTCGCCGTGACCGCGCACCTCCACGCGCTTTTGTGGCAACAGGCGCGCGCGCCCCGTCACCCACGTGATCTTGTGCGCCTTGAACAGCCCCGCAATTCCCCGGGTCAGGCTGGAAACGATGCTGTCCTTGCGCGCCATCATCGCCTTGAGGTCCAGCTCCACCCCGCTGCACCGCACGCCGTGGAGCGCAAACGCACCCTGCGCCTGTTCGTAGATTTCCGAGGATTCGAGCAGCGCCTTGGACGGAATGCAGCCGCTATTCAGGCACGTTCCTCCGAGTACCGACCGGCCTTGCCGGTCGCGCCATGCGTCGACGCAGGCGGTATTCATACCGAGCTGAGCGCAGCGTATGGCCGCAACGTAGCCCGCCGGCCCGCCGCCTATCACGATCACGTCAAATCGACTTGCCATCGATCAAGCACCTCTGACAGATGTAAGCGGGTTGCCATTCCCGGCCCGCCCGGACCCGACTGATCCTGTACCGGATCTTCCGCGAAATCCGGGATCAGACTTCCAGCAGGATCCGGGCCGGATCCTCGAGCATCTCCTTGACCGTAACTAGAAAACGCACCGCTTCGCGGCCATCAATAATGCGATGATCATAGGAAAGTGCCAGATACATCATCGGGCGGACGACGACCTGTCCGTCCTCCGCCACCGGGCGATCTTCGATCTTGTGCATGCCGAGTATGGCGCTTTGCGGCGGATTAAGAATCGGCGTGGAAAGGAGCGATCCGAAAACACCGCCGTTTGTGATCGTGAATGTGCCGCCGGTGATTTCCTCGATGCTGAGCGTACCATCCTGCGACTTTTGGCCCAGCGCGGCAATCTGCGACTCAATGGCGGCCATGCTGAGCCGGTCGGCATCGCGCAGTATCGGAACCACAAGGCCGCGAGCCGAACTCACTGCGATCCCGACGTCGTAATAGCCATGATAGACAATGTCCGGACCATCCAACGACGCATTGATCTCCGGAAACTGCCTCAGCGCCTCTACCGAGGCCCGAACGAAGAATGACATGTACCCGAGGCGGACACCGTGCTCTTCCTCGAATCTCTGGCGATAGCGCTGTCGCAGATCCATCACCGGACGCATGTTGACCTCGTTGAAGGTCGTCAGGATCGCCGCAGTGTGTTGCGCGGAAACCAGCCTTTCGGCGATGCGCGCGCGCAAGCGGGTCATGGGCACACGCCGCTCCAGGCGATCATCTCCGACCGGCAGCACGGGCGCCGGGCGGCTGGTACTTTCTTCCACGGGAGCCGGAGGGCTTTGGGTATTCTGGCTGCCGATAAAGCGCAACACATCCTCCTTTAATACACGTCCACCCTTGCCGGTCCCGGCAACCTGCTGCTGCTGCAGTCCGTGATCGGCCAGAAGCTTCTGGGCGGACGGGCTTAGAACGGGCTGGCTGGCTTGCGGCGGCTCACGCTCCTGCTTCGCTGCGCCCAGCGCCCCAGATGGGACGGATGGGCGCGTGCCCGCCTCAGACTGCGCGGCGCCAATACGGGCTATCACTTGTCGCGCCACAACGGTTGCGCCCTCATTCTGGAGTACTTCCAGAAGCACGCCATCGGTCGGAGCCGGAATCTCGAACACTACCTTGTCCGTCTCGATATCGGCGAGAACCTCGGAGCGCTTCACCGGATCCCCAAGATGCTTGCGCCAGCTTACGAGCGTACCGTCACTTACGGATTCCGGAAATTCGGGCACCTGGACGTCGATCGACATTAATCAGTCCCTCCATCGGCTCTCGCCGTCAGTCACTCCCCCATGTATGCCACAACCCCGTTAGCGGCCTGCCTCCGTCCTGGCCCCAAGAGCCTCTGACACCACTGCACGCTGCTGCTGAATATGGAGCGCAGGATACCCCACGGCCGGCGCGGCGGACGCCGGTCTGCCCGCGTATTTCAGCTGCATCTGCGTCGGCAGTACGTTGCGTACATGGTGCTGGCTCTGGTACCAGGCGCCCTGGTTTCTGGGCTCCTCCTGGCACCATATCACCGTAGTCGCGCCCGTATAGCGCTCGAACTGCGCCTTGAGCTCGGCCTCCGGAAACGGATACAACTGCTCCATCCTCAGGATCACGGTATCGGCACGTTTCTGCTCACGTCGGCTTTCCAGCAGATCGTAATACACCTTGCCGCTGCACAGCACAACGCGCCGCACCTCCGCGGGCTCGACCGCATCCACTTCCGGCAGGATTGTCTGGAAGCCGCCATTGCACAGCTCATCGATCGAGCTTGTCGCGAGGCGATGCCGCAAGAGACTCTTTGGCGTCATTACGACCAGCGGCTTGCGGCAGGTCTGCATCATCTGCCGGCGCAGCAGATGAAAAATCTGGGCCGGCGTCGTCGGCACACAGATCTGAAGGTTCTGCTCGGCCGCGAGCTGCAGGTAGCGCTCAGGACGTGCAGACGAATGCTCGGACCCCTGACCCTCGTAACCATGAGGCAACAGCAGCGTCAGACCGCAAAGCCGCCCCCATTTCTGCTCGCCGGCGCTGATGAACTGATCGATGACGACCTGGGCGTTATTGGCAAAATCACCGAACTGCGCTTCCCATATCACCAGCGTGTCGGGATCCGTCGTCGCATAGCCGTATTCAAAGGCCAGGACGGCCTCTTCCGACAGCGGGGAGTTGACCACGACGAACGTGGACGCCTCATCACCAATGCGGTCAAGCGGAACATAGGTGCTGCCGTCCTTGACGCTATAGACCGCCGCGTGGCGATGAAAGAAGGTGCCGCGGGCACTGTCCTGTCCCGAGAGGCGAATCCGGAATCCCTGGTCGAGAAGCGTCGCATAGGCCAGGATCTCCGCGCACCCCCAGTCGACCGGCAGCGCTCCCGCGGCCATCTTGCGCCGGTTGTCGAAGATCTTCGCGACATTAGGATGCAGCTCGAATCCGTCTGGGATCTGCCCTAGCCTGGCCGAGAGATCTCGCAAGGTCTGCATGGCTACGCGGTCATCCGCTGCAGCCTGACAGCTCTTGCCCACATAGGGTTTCCAGTTGGAAGCATATGGATAGCGGGCTTCCTCGTCGGGGATATAGTCTAGGGCTACGCGCGCACCTGATTCGAGAGATGCGCGGTAGGAGTCCGCGCTCCTCTGCGGGACATCCGGCCCTAACACACCATCGTCCACAAGCTTCTGGGCATACCGGGACCGCGTCGACGGCATCCCCTGAATCTTCCGGTACATAAGCGGCTGAGTAACCGACGGCTCGTCCGCTTCACTGTGGCCGTGGCGCCTGTAACAGACAACGTCGATTACCACATCCTTGTGGAACGTCATGCGGTAATCCAATGCCACCTGGCCGACGAACAACACTGCCTCCAGATCGTCTCCGTTGACGTGAAATATCGGCGCACTCACCATTTTCGCGGCATCGGTGCAGTAGAAGGTGGAGCGCGCGTCCTGCCTGGCGCTGGTAGTAAATCCGATCTGGTTGTTGACTACGATATGCACCGTACCCCTGGTGGAAAAATTACGCGACTGGGACATGTTGAAGGTTTCCATGACCACGCCCTGCGCCGCGAACGCCGCGTCTCCGTGAATCACAATCGGCATCACATGGCTGCCATCCTTATCCCCCCGGCGGTCCTGGCGGGCACGCACCGAACCCTCCACCACGGGGTCGACAATCTCCAGATGGGAGGGATTGAACGCCAGCGCCAGATGTACGGCCCCGCCGGAAGTGCTGACGTTGGAAGAGAAGCCCTGGTGATATTTCACGTCTCCGGAACGATCGACATTCTTGGATGCCTTGCCCTCGAACTCCTGGAACAGCTCGGCCGGGGTCTTTCCCATGATATTAACCAGCACGTTGAGCCGACCGCGATGCGCCATCCCGATCACGATTTCCCGGATACCATGCCCCCCGCCGCGCTGAATTAGACCATCGAGGAGCGGAATCAGGCTCTCGGCCCCCTCCAGGGAGAAACGCTTCTGGCCTACATACTTGGTATGTAGAAAGTGCTCCAGCCCCTCGGCCGCTGTCACCCGGTCAAACAGACGCTGCCTGACCTCCCTGGAAAACGCCGGGATACCGCGCGCACTCTCCAGATGGTGCTGGATCCAGCGCTTTTCTGCGGTGTCCGTGAGATACATGTACTCAGCGCCTATCGAACCGCAGTAGGTCCGCTGCACTATTTCCAGTATATCCCGCAAACGTGCCTTGCCCGGTCCGACCAGGGACCCGGTGTCAAATTCGACCCCCAAATCCGAGTCGATCAGTCCGTGATGCGCAGGATCGAGCTCCGGCACATCAGGCATGGGCATCATCTCCAGGGGGTCCAGCTTGGCGAGCTGATGTCCGCGGAAACGATAGGCATTGATCAACTGCAGTACCCGGACCTGCTTTTCAAGATGGATGAGGGCACCCGGATCCGTCGCCTGCATCGGCTCCGGAGCAGGTGCTTCATGCGCAAGGCGACGAAAGTGGGCACGGATGGCGCTATGAGGTACGTCCACGGTTACGCCATCAAACCGCGGCAGGCCCTCAAAAAAACGCCGCCACACCGGATCGACGGATTCGGCACTACGGAGAAAGATTTCGTACAGCTGTTCCAGGTACGGTGCGTTGATGCTTGCCAGCGCCGAGGTCTCCAACCACGCGCTGGAACTCGCTTTTTTTTGGGGGTCGTCCATCACCTTCCGCTCGCCACTCACACACGCCCGGAACAGGATGCCAAGAACCCGATACCGGCGAAATCCGGGCACCATCTGCATTGGGTCACGCTGCCCGCAGGCAGTATCCCTAGTCTGGTACTGCGAGACTTTCCCCACTGCAGTACCGGTCGGCCGCAAAGCCACGGCGCAGCTGCAGTGGAACACCCTTCCCGGAGCCTCGCGCCGCAGCTCTACCCACCCTGATGATAGGACACCGGCGATGTCTGCGCTATCCCGAACGCTTCCCGCAACCTTAAAAGTAATGGCTCCGCGGTAACACTGACGTCGTTTAGATGCACGCGCACGATGAGGGAACACCCGTGCGGACACAGGCCAATCACGGCGCCGGCCAGAAGCGGGCTGGTGCGCCATCGAAAGGGAAACCATGTTACGGTCGTCACGGCTGACAGGCCGGCGGGTCACCGAAACCGGAAGCCACGGAAGCCTGTCATGCGCTGCCTGGCGGAGAGCTCAGGGTCTTGCGGGCTCCAAGGTTGCGTCGACGTTGAGCTCATCGCAGAAATCGATGAATTCATCACGCAACCGCCCTATATGCAGGGTAGCCGGCATACTGACGGTCATGTTGAGCGAGAACATGGGGGTCCCGGTATGGGCGGCCGGATAGGTCCAGGTGCTAAGGTCCTCTATATTGATACCGCGCGCGGAAAAAAACTCGGCTACCTTGTGCACGATCCCAGGATGATCGATCGAGACCACGTCTACCGTGTATGGAACCATCCCCGGACGCGGCAGGCGCTCGTCGGTTGGCCGCGCCATGACGGCAAGATTGAGCTTCTTGCCCAGGGCCGATGCCGTAGCTTCCACCTTGCCGATGGCGTTCCAGCTTCCGGAAATCATCAGAATGAGCGCGAACTCGCCCCCCAGCACCGTCATGCGGCTGTCTTCGATATTGCAGCCGCCGTCCAGAATGGCGCGAGACAGCTCATTGACGATTCCTGGTCGGTCCTCGCCGACCGCGGATATGACCAGATATTTATTCGCGCTGCTCACGTTCCACGACCCCTGCCCTACAGGAAAACGAGACGATTCACGCCCGCCCATCCGGAAATTGAGAGGGCATCAGTTATTTGCAGATCCCGCCCCGGACCTTCACCGGGCTCCCGGGCATCTACTGCCCTTCGGCTGGGGATCCCACACGAATCGATAACCGAGCGAAACCCATAATCCGGCTCTCGCCGACCCCTGCCGACCCGAAGGGGACGATCGGCCAGCACGGCCCTGTCGCTATCATAACGCAAGACATGACTGCCGGAAGGATTTTCAGACAACAAGAGCAGAGCATGGAACACTGCACTATATTTAAGCCGCAGGGATACCGATGAACGCCGCGGCAGCATTCTTCAGAATAAAGCTCGAGCGGGGTGAAGATCTGGGTGAGCACACCACCCACGGAGAAGCATCCCACGAGACAGGACATGCGCGCGCATCCCGCTGTGGGTATGGCGCTCAATAACCTGAAATCCCCGGATGAGACCCAAGCCAGCGTCGACCGGGCTCTGGCCATCAAACCCAATCAGGCTGAGGCATACGACGACCCTGCTGATACCGCAACGCTGATCAATTGCCTCGATCTCGTGATCGGTGTCGACACCGGCATAACCCCCATCCATGCCTGGGCACTAGACAAGTCGCTCTGGATATTATTGCCCTACATCCCTGATTACCGCTGGATGGTGGGCCGGAATGATTTGCCATAGATCGACCCGCGGAGGCCACCGATCGCTGCCAAGTGCCGGACTTGAAAACTGCG
This sequence comes from Pseudomonadota bacterium, assembly GCA_021785515.1. Classification (GTDB taxonomy): domain Bacteria; phylum Pseudomonadota; class Gammaproteobacteria; order Acidiferrobacterales; family UBA6901; genus JAJYCY01. The sequence continues at coordinate 417,725 of JAJYEX010000001.1, forward strand.
TCCCTCCCTCCGGCTAGTCTCCGACACGCACTGCCGACGGCGGCGCAGATCCGGACACCCGGGCACGGTAAAACCGGAAAATCCCAATGAGGCCGGCGTCACAGACACGGCTGACCACGAACCCCAGATAGGTACCGGCCACAACGTCGCTGACAAAATGATAATTGGTCGCCACCAGCGCCAGACCCAGGGCCACCGCACTGGCCACATAGACGAACCGAAACCGCGGGTAGTACCTCCACAGTACTGCCGCAAGTGCCACAAACACTGTCATGTGGCCCGACGGAAAACTGGCGAAACCTGCGTGGGCGTAAAACCAGTGAAACCCAGCAAGATCAGGGTGAAGAAACCACGTCCGCGGGTTGACACGTCCGAACGTGTACTGCAGAACCGCTTTCGCCACATACGCCAGCGGGACACTGACGCCACAGACCAGCATGAACCGCATGCACACCCAACGGACCGGCCTCACCAGGCATGCTAGCAATGTCATCCAGCAGCCGGCGGTAATCACCGCCACGATCGGCAAAAGAAGGTCTGGAAGGTGCGCCGTGTACTTGCGCAGCACCGCCTGAGACATGACTAGGTGATGAAAAAACAGCGCGACCGGCGCATCTAGATACAGGCTTGAAAACGCCACCAGCAAAAGCACCGCCGAAAACTCAGAAAAAATACGCAAGACCTTCATGCAACCACCATTCTCCTGGCGCCGACTCCGATTTCTGCCCCCAGAATCAGGCATCACAAGCGTTATATTCTATCAACGAAACCACCTCCACGCGATACCTGCATCTGCCGCCGGAACCACGACCTCAGCCTTTCGTGAATCCCGCACGGCCGGCCATCGGGCACGGCGAACAGGAAATCCGGGATAACGGTATAATGCGTGACCTGCTGCCCTGTTGGGCATTTGTTCCGGAATGATGTATCACGTACCCCGCGATGGCCGGATGAAGGCTGCATGACATTCGCATCTCTGCGCCGATATATGCGCAAACACCCGGCGTCTGAAATCTTCCGCAGGGCGCTCTGGTTGACGCTGCTGGGGCTGTCAGCGTACACCCTGTACCTCAACCACGTTGTGCGCTCGGAGTTCGAACGTCGGTCCTGGGCCATCCCGGCGCGAGTGTACGCGCGCCCGCTCAGTCTTTCGCCAGGGGAAAGACTGGCACCAGCAGACGTCCTCGATGAACTCAGACTGCTGCGCTACCGCGCGACTGGTAAACCTTCCGTTCCAGGAAGCTATTCCAATGACGGCGATGAGATCGATATCGTCACACGGCCGTTCCGGTTCTGGGACGGGTTGCAGCCCGCGCAGGAACTGGCACTGCAGTTCTCAGGCGGGCGGCTGACGTCGCTACACAACCTGGCGACTGGTGACTCTATCAGGCATGCCCGCATGGACCCCATGATGATAGGCAGGATCTATCCGGCCGACCACTCAGACCGGACCCTTGTCACGCTCCACCAAGTGCCGCCGGATATCGTCAATGGACTGATCTCTGTTGAGGACCGCAGTTTCTACACCAATTACGGCATAGATCCGCGCGGCATGGCGCGCGCGCTGTGGAGCATGATCCGCGGCGGAAGCATACAGGGCGGCAGCACGCTTACGCAGCAACTCGTCAAAAACCTGTTTCTCGGCCCGCAGCGCACGATCAGCAGGAAATTCACTGAAATAATCATGGCGCTTTTGCTCAACCTGCATTACAGCAAGCAGCAGATACTGGGAGCCTATCTGAACGAGGTGTATCTCGGCCAGGAAGGAAGCCACGCAATTCGAGGATTCGGCGAAGCCAGCAAGTTCTATTTTGACAAGCCGCTGTCTCAGGATGACCTTGCCGAGTCGGCACTGCTTGTTGCCATGGTCCGCGGTCCATCGTATTACGACCCGCGGTTTCACCCGCAACGGGCCCGCGCACGCCGCGACCTCGTGCTGAAAGAGATGCGGCAGCAGAACCATATCACTCTGGCGCAATACGCCGCCGCCACAGCAGAGCCGCTTGGCATCGCGGTGGCGCCACCACTTTCGGCTTCACCATATCCGGCGCTTCTGGATCTCGTGCGCCGCGAGCTGCTACACGACTACTCCGCAAGAGAGCTGCGCTCGACGGGCCTGCAGATCATTACGACACTGAATCCGGAAGTGCAGGAAGCTGCGGAACACGCACTGACGGCCCATCTGGCACAGCTGGAGGACCAGGAACACCTCCCCTCTCAATCCCTGGAGGGCGCGGTAGTAATCACGAATTCCCACACGGGCGCGGTCCAGGCGATCGTCGGAGGACGCAATCCGCAGTTCAAGGGCTTCGACCGTGCGCTGTATGCCTTCCGCCAGGTCGGGTCACTCATAAAACCGGCCATCTACCTGACCGCGCTGGAGCAGCCCGACCAGTACACTCTTGCCACCCTGCTGCAAGACACGCCGTTGGTCGTCCACGAGGGTGGGGGCAAAGTATGGGCGCCAAGAAATTACGATCGCCGCTTTCACGGCCTGGTACCGATGCCGGTGGCGCTGGCAAATTCCTACAATGTGGCCACCGTGCGTTTAGGCCTGCAGCTGGGACTTCCGGCCATCATGGATACGGTGCACAAACTCGGAATCAAGCATCCGCTGCCGGAATACCAAGCGAGCCTTCTCGGAGCCGACGTCCTGACACCGCTTGAGGTTGCCCAGATGTACCAGACCATCGCCAATAACGGATCCCGCATACCGTTACGCGCGGTTCGCGACGTGCTGGACGCCAACGGCCGACCGCTGCAGCGGTTTTCGCCGGACGTGACCCGGGTGGTTCCTTCCGGTCCTGCATACCTGCTTACATACGCCCTGCAGCATGTCGTGACGGACGGCACCGCGGTCGGCCTGAAGAATTACCTCTCTCCTGACCTGCATGTCGCAGGCAAAACGGGGACCACCCAGGACCTGCGTGACAGCTGGTTTGCCGGATTTACGGGCAACCATGTGGCCGTAGTCTGGGTCGGTCGTGACGATAACAAGCCCACGGGATTGACGGGTGCCACCGGAGCCATGACCATCTGGGGCGCCACCATGGCCAAGCTGGATCCGCAGCCACTCGACCCACCGCGTCCGGCTGACATTGAAATGGCGTGGATTGAGCCGGCGACCGGCCTGCGGGCCGATATCGCCTGCCGCGGGGCAATTCGTATTCCGTTCATCCGCGGCTCTGTGCCAGTGCAGACGGCTCCCTGCGCCTCCCGTTCACCGGTCCGAATTCTGAAGCATTGGTTCGAGCAGCTGTTTGGACACTGATTTGGTTGGCGGTCCATTTGCAGCGGACAAGACGACGTCATACCGCGCTGCCCGTGCGGACCAGCAGTGCAGCCATACACCCCAACAACGACCTGCCGGCCTCGTCAACAAGACTGGGCTGCGCTGCTCAGATAGAATCTGGGCCCAGGATGATGTGAAGAAAATTCAGCCAACCTGCACCTTCGCCTTGTCCTCCTTGCGACTCGTGGCGATGCCGATCCCGTGCGAACATTCTTGCTGCCATTATTTCCCGGAACGAACCACAAGGACACCCCTTACATCCGCGGCTGCTCGAGTCATCAGCGCATAGATAGTCTTGTGCGTGAGTTCGCTGATTCTTTCACCCGGAGATCCGCTCACAACATAGGCAGGCCCCTCTCGAACACCAGAGTTGTAGATTTTTTTCCAATATGTCCTTCCTTCCTTGTTTCGCAACTGCACTTCAAGAGAGATGTCGACCGTTGGAGTAATCGCAAAGCCCAGATTTTTTGCCTGATTGTACTCGTAGGTAAACTTGGTTATTTTGGGGCACACCACAGCACTATATTTGTGCAGATCAGCCAAATCATTGGCCGAATCGACCCCATCCCTGAATTCCCTGCGAAACACCGAGATTGCGATTTCCCTTGTAATGGTGCCAAGCGGAATGGTCAGCTTTGTGCTGCTACCTGTAAAACTCGTCGGACTTCCCGTGTACGGGCGCACGTCATCCGTCTTCTCTGTGAAGATCAGTCCCTTGCCTGGCAAGGCCACCTGAGCGCTGCCCTGATCGTTCGGAATATAGGCGGGATTGTAATTAGAAACGAACGCACATCCGCCAAGCGAAAGCACAAACAGCCCAACCAGAAGGCCGCGCTTCCAGTGGCACGATAATCGACTAGCTTGAACTGTTTGCATGGTTCACCGCCCGCCGATCAAAAGGATCTGGAATCCCGACATTAGACAGACTCTATCAAGCTGTTTCCCTGCTGGATTCGTCTGACGTGAATCCATATGCACGATATCTGAGAGCAAGCACGGATGTCTTTGTGCCGTGTCAAATAAAATTTCTGATCCGGGCGCCGGATGTGCACTAAATTCAGAACACTGAACAGATTTCGCCTTTTTTTGAAGTACCACGAGATCCCTATGCGCAGCATTACGTCACAATCCGTGGCGTACTGCCTCCGGCTAACCATACCCTCAGTGACGAGCGCACCTTTCAACACGCTCACGCCGGGTCTGGAGCACTTTCCGGAGGCTCATAGCTGACTTTCGTGATCAAAAACGTCGCCTCTCCGGCAGGAAGCGCAACACATACCTCATCGCCCTCAACCTTACTTAGCAGGGCGCGAGCGAGCGGAGAGTTCATGCTGATCTGACCACGCTGCAGATCAAATTCGTCGGGCCCCACAATACGGAACGTAACAAGCTTCCCGGCGTCGTCCTCAAGCTCTACCCAGGCTCCGAAATAGATGCGGGCGTAGTCATCCGGCTTGCGGTCGACGACCACAAGGTGATCGCGGCGTTTGGCAAGAAAGCGGATGCGTCGATCTATCTCCCGCAACTGCTTCTTGCCATAGATATATTCAGCGTTTTCAGAGCGGTCTCCGAGACTTGCAGCGTCGGCAACCGCCTGCGTAACCAGCGGACGCTTGACCCGCCAGAGTTCGGTCAGTTCATCGTTAAGGCGCTTCCAGCCCTCGGGCGTAATATAGTCTGTCATGATTCGTTCTGTCTCGGCGCTTTGTGCTGACGGCCCTTATAGATTACCTGAAATTTGCCGATCCCTGAGGCGTCAGGCCCCGAACCGCCCTGTCGCCACCCGTCGCGAAAACCGCGACCCGGCCTGCATAGCGCAAAGCGAGGACGGACCGGATAGCCGGCGCGCCCCGCCCCGGGGTGTGCTGACCGTCATGCGTGGGCCTGATAAGATTTGATCATCGACATCGGAATGATGACATGCAACTCACCAGCTGCCGTTACCGCGGCGCGGACCGGATCGGAATTCTTACCGGAACCAGCGTCGACCTGATTTCCACGGACGGCAAGTGGCCGCAATCCATGCTTGCCTTGATTGATGCCGGACCAGCCCTGTGGTCGGCCCTGGCGTCAGATCCGCGTAGTGCACTTGACCGGCGGGTGCCACTTGCAGAGGTCGAACTGTGCGCGCCGATTCCCAGGCCGCGCAAAAACATCATGTGTCTCGGATGGAATTACGCGGAACACGTCCGCGAAAGTGCCGGCAACCGCGACGCAGAAGTTCCGGAGCACCCAGTGGTGTTTACCAAGAACACAACCAGCGTCAACGGCCCCTATGACGCGATTCCGTGGAATCCCGAGCTGACCAAGGAACTGGACTGGGAAGTAGAGCTGGCAGTCGTCGTGGGTCTCGGCGGCCGAAATATTCCGGTCTCGGAGGCGTTACGGCACGTGTTCGGCTATACCGTCATCAACGATGTATCGGCGCGCGACTTGCAGTTTCGACACAAACAGTTTTTCCTGGGCAAGAGCCTGGACGGAACCTGTCCCATGGGACCGGTAATCGTCACGGCGGATGAAATCCCCGATCCGCAGCAGCTGGAACTGCGGACCTGGGTAAATGGCGAGATCAAGCAGTCATCCAGCACCCGTCACCAGGTATTCGGGGTTGCTACCGTGCTCTCGATCCTGTCGCGCGGCATGACGCTCGAGCCCGGAGACATCATTTCGACAGGGACACCGAGCGGCGTTGGCTTTGCCCGTAAGCCACCGGAGTTTCTCAAGCCCGGGGATCTGGTCGAGTGCGAAATTCTGGGCATCGGTCGACTGCGTAATCCGGTACGCTGAGCCACGTTAAATCCTGCCACACCCGGGATATCAGCCCGCGCCTCCTGCAAGCAACCGGTCGAATTCACCGCTGGCAAGCAGTGCGCCGAGATCCTCCGCTCCGCCGATCAGCTGGCCGCGCACGAATACCATCGGGAAGGTTGGCCACCCGGTCCACATCTTGAGCGCGTTGCGTCGACGCCAGAGACTCAGATAACCGCCATACCCGACATAGACGTAGGCGACGCTGCGCTCGTCCAGCATGCGGCGTGCGCGCCGGCAGAAAGGGTTGCCCGCCATGCCTACTACCACTACTGGATGGCGGCCGATTGCAGCCATTACCGCCTCAACGAGATCGCGATGGTTGGAGGCAATCCGCTCACGGATCGCCTGGTGGATATGGGACTCGTCAAGGACGTGGCGCGTCATGGCGTAACCTCCTGCCTACAAGTCTCCCGGAACAGATCAGTGTTGATGATAGACCCATTCCAGCAGCGCATTCTGCACCGCCTCCCCGGACAGACTATCGGCCTGCGGGTCATTTTGCACACATACCACAATTATCCGCCGGCCCTTGTCATCCAGCATGATCCCTGCAGTGCTAAGCACTCCATCAAGGCTGCCGGTCTTCAGGTGCGCCCGGCCCGCCAGCGCGCTGCCGTCCAGCCGGTATTTCATGGTCCCATCCTCGGACAGGATCGGGAGCGAGGAAAAGAACTCCGGCATGTCCGGACTGCGATATGCCGTAAGCAGGATATCCGCCAGATGACCGGCAGTGATGCGGGCGCGGCGCGAGAGCCCCGAACCGTTGCCGACGATCAGCTCCGGGAACGACATGCCGTTTGCAGCCAACCACGCCCGCACCACCCGGTCCCCATTTTCGACGGTGCCGGGCGTTTGGACAAATTTCGCGCCTAGGGTGAGCAGCAGCTGGCGTGCCATGACGTTATTGCTGAATTTGTTGATGGACCGGATCACGTCCGCCAGGGGCGGCGAATGTTCTGTGTACAGCAGCCGCGCCGTAGCCGGCACCTGCCCATAGCGCACGTGCCCGTAAAACTTCCCTCCCATGCCAATCCACAATTCGCGAAAAATCCCGCCAATGTAGGCTCGTGGACCCGACAGCACCCGGTAACGGTCACCCTGCCCGCAGGCAGCCGCATAGTCTCCGCTTAGTATCACACGCCCCATGGATGGGCCACGCACTACCTGCATGGCAACCGCCCGGGCACCCCCCAGGCAGGGGCCACGGACCAGGTGGACGTGATTGATTAACCTGAGCCCGTCAGGAAGCGGATCCGCAACGATGCGGACCCGATGACGCAGGGGTTCGGGAAAAAACCGGATCCGCACTGCCTGGAAGTTTACCAGCAATGCGCTCGGCAGCACGTTGTATGGCCGCCTCGGGTGGCCATCAAATTCCCCCGGAGTCGTAGTCGCCGGCGCGAAATAGCTGCGGTCGAGCACCAGGTCGCCGCCGATCGTTCTTATTCCGAGCTCGCGCAACCCGTGCAAAAACCGCCAAAAATCCTCGATGACAAGGTCCGGATCACCGTAGCCCTTGATGTACAGATTGCCCGGCAGCCGGCCGTCCCGCACTGGGCCGCGGCCGAATGCCTCGGTCTTCCAGGTATATGCAGGGCCGAGTTTCTCCAGCGACACAAACGTGGTGAGAAGCTTCAGCGTCGAGGCCGGGCTGCGCGGCACGTCGCTATTGAAATCCAGAATGGCCCCTGCCCCGTCCACTGGCCGGACAACAATGCTGAGGCTGCTGGCCGGCATGTCATAACGATGCAGGGCTGCGGCCACGGCGCGAGGAAGGGTATGGCGCGGAAGTTCTGCTGCCGCCGACGGCACCGCTGACATTGCTACCAGCAGCGTCAGGGCCAGCATTGCGGCAGCCGCCTGCCTCCGGAGTCGGACGCGACCGATCTCCGTCAGGATTCTGGAGGCCTCATGCCAAATGATGCGCGGTAGCATTCGGTATCAGTGCTGGAGACCCATGATTTGCGGTCCGGACAACTGCGGATTCTCTTCACGGCCCCGAAAGCGGCCGCACGGTCAGATCTCGACATCATCAAGCCCGGAAAATTCCGGACATACCAAGAGCTACGACTACCTCAGCTTAGCACGAAACGATGGGTCGTGGCTGGCCAATTCCTCGGCCCAGACGAAAACTACCGGCCCGGAGGAAACCGCTAGCCCGGTCCGGTCATTCCGCACACACGCAGTTTGGCGGCGATAAAGATCGACTGTGGAATATAGAGCAGTTCCGCCAGCTTGCTCAAGTAGTGGCGTTCATACATGTCGATATCGCCGTCGGCATAGGCAACCTGCCACAGCGCCTCGATGAGCGCCTCCTTCTGCTGGGCGGAAAAACCGCGGTTGATCCGTGCGGTGAATTCGTAGTCGTCGGTGGCGTGGCCCACCTCTTCCTGGGCCAAGACAACGAGCCGTTCGCTGTCCTGAGGTGTGAGACCAAACAGTGAACTGACAGCCCGCACAACCGCCGCGCGCTCCGACTCCCCTTCATGGTAGTCGGCCGCCATAACCTCGATGAGCAGGGCCGCGGCCGCCAGCTGCAGTTCGTCGTACTCCGGCTTCTGGCCGCGGGGCGCCAAATTTTCCTCGAGAAACTGCCGTATTGCGTCGATCACGGGTACCTATCCCCTTGTTCATCTGCCCATCGTATAGACCGCGGCCGGGTTCTTTCGTTTCTCCGGCCGGTGGAGATCAGTGCTCCCCGCCCGTTCCGGCTGCGGCCGCAAACGGGGGCCTGGCAAACCATACCACCACAATCAGGCTTAGAAATATCACCCCCGAGACCCAGAACAGTTCGTCGGTCGCAATCATCACGGCCTGCCGCGTTACCACGCCGTCCAGGAGCGTGAGCGCTGCGCCGGAACTCATGCCCAGCTGCTTCAGGTGGTGCAGCGCCCGTACGCTGATCGTGTTAAACGCGGAGATGTGTTCCATGAGCTGGCTGTAATGCAGGATGCTGCGGCGTTGCCACAGAGTGATGCTAAGAGAGGTTCCGAAGCTGCCGGCCAGAATGCGCAGAAAATTGGACAGTCCCGCAGCGCTGGCAAACTGGTCGGCTTGTAGGCCCGACAGGCTCATGCTGGCCAGCGGTATAAAAAAGCACGCCATCGCTATGCCCTGAACGAGACGGGGCATAAACAACTGAAAATAACTCACGTCAGTATTGAAGTGGCTGGTCCAGAATGATATCCCGGCAAAAATCAGGAAGCTGAACGTCGCGAGCACGCGCAAATCAACACGGTGAAGGATACGACCGACGATTGGAGAAAAAACCACGGACAGGATGCCGATCGGGGCCGCCGCCAGCCCGGCCCAGGTCGCGGTGTAATTCATCTGGGTCTGCAGCCACAGCGGAAATATGACCACGTTGCCAAAAAAGGTGAGATAGCCGAGGCTGGTCGCAATTGTTCCCACCGTAAAATTGCGATTCAGGAAAAGGTGCAGATCCACCACGGGATGCTTCTCGGTCAGCTCCCAGACGAGGAAAAAGCTGAGGGCAACAGTCGAAACTGCTGCCAGGGCCACGATAGTCGAGGAACCGAACCAGCCCAGATCGTCGCCCTTGTCGAGAAGGATCTGCATCGACCCTACACCCACCGCAAGCAGAATCATGCCGACCGCATCAATTGGACGCCGGACCGTAGGCGTTTCCCGGCGCTTGAGAATCTGCCAGGTCGCAATGGTCGAGAATATCCCCACCGGGATGTTGATGTAGAAAATCCACGGCCAGCTTATATTGTCGGTGATCCATCCACCCATGATCGGCCCAAAAATTGGTGCGATGACGACGGTCATGGACCATAGCGCCAGTGCCATACCCTTTTTATGGTTTGGGTAATTTGCAAGCAGAAGACTCTGGGAAAGCGGAATCATGGGTCCGGCCACTGCGCCCTGACATACCCGGAAGGCAATCAGCGTGGTCAGATTGGGTGCCAGGCCACAAGCCCACGATGCGACTGTAAACAGTGACGTGGCCAACACGAACAGCCTAACCTCCCCTATCCGCCGCGCCAGCCAGCCGGTAAGCGGCAGCATGATCGCGTTGCTTACGGCAAACGAGGTAATGACCCAGGCACCCTGATCCGGACTGGCGCCGAGGTCACCGGCAATGGCAGGAATGGAGACGTTGGCAATAGACGTATCGAGCACCTGCATGAAGGTGCCCAGAGAAAGGGCAAGCGTCATCAACGCCAGAACCGCCCCCTGAGGACGGGGCGGCTGCACCTGCTGAATCTGCGCCGACACTGCTTAGGTCCGCGGACGAATCAAGATTCGTCCAGCCCGGGGATCATTGGCCCGGATGATGCGACGGATCAGGACGTCGGCACCATCGGCGACGTCGTTGAAGACGGGCGTCCTGTATACAACCTTGTCGGCTGGGGTGTGCGCCAGCACCCGTCCGGCACGATCATGTGTGTTTACGGCCACTCTCATGGACAGGCCGATCCGAAGCGGATGCCGTGTCACTTCGCGTGGATCGAGGCCAACGCGCACCGGCACACGCTGAACAATCTTAATCCAGTTGCCGCTGGCGTTCTGCGGCGGCAGGAGTTCGAACGCGCTTCCAGTACCGGCGCCGATGCCCAGCACCCGTCCATGGTAGGTTGTGGAACTGCCGTACAAATCCGAACTCATGGTAACCGGTTGGCCGATGCGAATGTCTGAAAGCTGGCTTTCCTTGAAATTGGCGTCCACCCATAACTGGTTCAGCGGCACCACCGCCATCAGGAGTACCCCAGGCGCCACCCTCTGTCCCACCTGCACGCCGCGCTTGGCCACGTAACCGGAAACCGGAGCAACCACCACACGGCGCACCCACGCGACGTATGCCTCGCGCAAGCGGGCCTCAGCCTCCTCGACGAGCGGATGGTGTTCTACGGTGGAACCGGCAACCAGCGCTGCGGCAGACTGAAGTTCGTGCTGCGCAACACGCAGCGCCGCCTGCGCGCTGTCATACGCGACCTGGGCGTGCTGGAAATCTTCCCGGGATACCGCGTGGGAGGCGACAAGCCTAGACCTTCTGGCCAGGTCTTCTCGAGCGCGGGCCAACTCAGCCTGACGCAGACTCACGACCGCCTTCAGCCGGCCGACATTGTCGAACATCTGTCGCACCTCGCGTACGGTCTCACCGAGCGCCGCTTCGGCTCTCTGAAGGGCGATGCGCGTATCGGTTGCGTCGAGCTGCACCAGTGGCTGCCCCTGTCGCACCCGATCGGTGGCATCCGCGTCGATGGCCACGACGGTCCCGGAAACCTGGGCACTCACCCCGACAATGTTTCCGGCCACGTAGGCGTCGGTGGTGGTCTCGGCAAAGCGGCCGATGAACCACCAGTACGCACCATAGCCAGCCGCCAACAGCACAAACACTGTGGCCAGACGCATAAGCAACTGCCGGCGTCGGCCGCTGGATTCCGTGCTGGCCTTCTGCGGCGGCACACCCTCAACATGATCACTCATGACTGCCTCCCGACTCTTGGGGATGATGCATGGCCCGCGCGGCCCGGCGCATAACCTCCGCCCAACGCCTCGATCAGAGCCAGCACCGCCTGCAACCGCTGCGTACGCAGCACCGCCTCCCGGTCCTGCTGCCGCAGCAAGTCCTGCTGAACGACCAATACGGCAAGATAGCTTGTCAGGCCGGACCTGTAGCGCAACACCGCAAGCCGGTAGGCCTCCCCGCTCGCCCGGCGCGCCGCGGTCTGCCGCGCGAGCTCCTGCGTAACAGATTCCACTGTTGCCATCTGGTCCGCCACATCGCGCGCAGCATTAATGAGTGCGCTACGATAGCGGTCGACGGCAATGTCGTACTGCGCATAGCGCGCTCTGAGCGTCGCGCGCAGACGCCCGCCTTCGAAAATTGGAAGATGGATTGCCGGTCCCACATCTGCGAAATCACTGCCTGGATCGAAAAGCTTGCTTAGACCGATGCTCTGCTTGCCGATCTGGGCCGAAAGACTGATGTCCGGATAGAATCCGGCGCGGGCCACACCTACCTCCTGCGCGGCTGCCTCGACCTCCCACCGCCGGACCATGATGTCCGGCCGTCGTGCCAGCAGATCAACGGGCAATCCGGATGGAACCGGGAAGGGCCGATCAAACCTGCCTGTGGGCTGACGGATCCCGCCAGCCGCGTCCGGACCTTCACTGATCAACGCAACCAAAGCGCGCCTGTCAGCCGCCACCGAGTTTCGCAGACCGATTATGCGCGCAGCGGCCGATGCGACGTCCGACTCGGCCTGTTTAACTGCGAGTTGCGATTCCAGCCCGTTCGCCGCGCGCAGAGCGACCAGCCGCTCGAAAGCCTTGCGCTGCACCAACCCGGCCTTCGTGACTTTTAGGCGCGCCAGATCTCCCTGCAGCCGAAAATACGTGCTTGCCACAGCCGTCGTGATGACAAGCCGCGTCTCGGCGGCTTGTGCCGCCGCCGCCTTGGCTTCGCTGAGGCGCGCCAGAAATTCATCCCGCGCCTTTCCCCACAAGTCCAGGTTATATGCAAAATCCAGGGAGAACTGCCCTTCGTTATAAGTGGCGCCAGCGAACGGTGGGGGATACAACCCATTAGCGCTGAACCTCTCGCGCGTGACCGAGGCATTGACCCCGATATCGGGAAACAGTCCGGAGCGCGCAAGCGCCGCTTGCTGTCGGGCCAGAGTCAACCGCGACCGCGCAATGTCCAAATCCGGATTGCGCGCAAGGGCGACGCGCACAAGCGAGTCGAGCTGGGTATCGTCAAAACCCTTCCACCAGTCAGCTGCCGGCCATCCGCCCCGGCGGAATTCGGACGATGCCAGCGCCCGGGCCACGTTTCGGTCCAGCGGATAGGACGCAGCTGATGGCAGGGACCGCAACCGGCCAGGCGGCATGGCAGCGCAACCTGAAACAGCCACCACCGTTGCGATCAGCGTACCGGTAGCAAACCGCCGCAGACCTCCCTCGGCAGATTTCATCGGTCGTCGGCACGCGCCGGACGCGGCTTCCGCGCAGCAGTGGTTCCCGAGCGCACCAGCTGATGTACACCGCCCAGAGAAAAGGCGACGATGTGCTCGGCCAGACGATCGATATCCTTTTCGCCGTAATCAAATTCGGGATCGAGCACGGACACGACCTGTCGCGCGCTCTGATAATAGAGACACTGTCCGACAACGCTCAGACAGCAGCGGCGCACCAGTTCTTCCGGCGGGGCTGCCCCCACCATCGATCGAATAATCGCGCGGAGCGCATGGTATTGGGGCAGAACAAACTTCTCCATGATTAGATTGAACGCCGCGGTGGGCTCAACCATTTCGCGCGCGACGAGCTTGCCCATTGTGAACTGCGGAGTATCTGTGAGCAGTCGCTGCAGGAAAGTGCGCACAAAATCGCGCAATTGCGCCGCCGGGACACGCCTGCGGCTACCCGTCACCTGCTGGCTCAGGTTCTCCATGGCCTGGGCAGAATGATACTGGATCACCGCCGCGTACAATCCTTCCTTGCTGCCGAAATGGTAGTTCACAGCGGCGATGTTGGCGTCCGCGCGCGCGACGATGTCGCGGACCTTGGCCGCACCGAATCCTTGCTCGACAAATATGGCTGCGGCCGCCTTGACCAGACGCGCTCGGGTATCCAGCTGCTGATCGTCGAACAGCATATTCATTCAAATCCGTTCCACAAAATGATTAAAACAACGGTATCAAACTGTTGTTTTAATCACAAGCACGCCATATGCCCGCCACGCAAATAGAGCAGACGCGCGACCCCGGGCGCACCGGCTACCCGGAAACCGGCCACATGCGGTCTGTCTCCAAAACTGGTTTGCGCCGGTCGCGCGTGACTGGAGTGTTCATCACAAACGGGAACATCGGGAACCGCTTCACGCATCCGCCAGTTGCGGTACCGGTTGGCTGGCGCACGCTCCGACTCAGTTGCGCCGCTCCGCCACCACCTTCTCGATGCGGCGGTCTGGCACCAACCACAGCAGCGCAACAGACACATACAACACCCGCGAGATCCAGGGACTCATGAAAGCCGCGAAAATCGCGACGGCATAAAATGCCACTGAAGACTTGCCTTTAAGATCCCGGCCTATTGCATTTGCCAGCATCGAGCCAGAACCGTGACCGGCAATGATCGAACGCTGCAGGATCTGCCAAGCGATAGCCGCCATCATCAGCACCACACCGTACAGCGCGGTGGGCAGCGGCGAAAAACGGTTCTCTCCCATCCAGCCGGTAGCAAACGGAAACAGCGACAGCCAGAAAAGCAGATGCAGGTTTGCCCATAGCATGCCTCCACCCACCCGGCTCACGGTATGCACCAGGTGATGATGATTGTTCCAGTAGATGCCGATATACACGAAGCTCAGCACATAGCTTAGAAAAACCGGCAACAGCGGTCTAAGCGCTGACCACTGGCCGCTGTGCGGCGCTCTAAGTCCCAGGACCATGATGGTGATGATGATGGCAAGCACGCCGTCGCTGAAGGCTTCCAGACGAACTTTGCCCATCGCATCCCCTTGTTCCGTCCGGCTACACACCCCTGCATGGGATCCGCAGCAGGGCGTCCCTCCCGGACCACACAGTTGACAGACCTAGCGCTTCGACACCTGGCCAGTCAGGTCACGGCGAATCTGTTCCAGCTTCGCTTTGATCCGCGCCGCGTTCTGCGGGCCCATGCGAATCAAAATCTTCTGTCCCGCAGACAGCGCTTCCAGTTTCGGATCTGAAAACTGGTACAGAACGTTGGGCCGAACCAGCGCAATGGGCTCCTTTACATCTGGTGTTGCGAGCATGTTGTCGATCGCCGCCACCACACGGTCGTTGAAGTAGCCGTGCGGATATCCCATCTTCCGGTATTCCTGCTGCAGAAGAGGGTAGAACCGGATATAGGCGGCAACAAGCGCCTTGCTGCTGACAGCCTGAGCCATCAGCATGTACGGGGTGTAGCGCCGGTAGTTTTTCGGATCAAGCACCGGGCTATCCTCCGGACCGGATATGAGAAACTGCCCCGCCACGGGCCTGAACAGACGGAAGCGCATCGGCAGGCTGCTTTGGGGCAGACTATCCACCAGGACCACGAACCGGTGGATGATTTGCCGTGGCACAAGCAGCTCCTCCACCGAGCCGCGGCCGAAGAATCCGGTAAGTACCCGCGTCATCGTCGCATCACTTTTGGCGAGCGAGGGCAGAGGTTTCTTCGTCGGAACTACCGGCTTCGGTACGGGATAGTGGACGAGCGGCGCCGGCGGGGCGGGCGGCTGCAGGTTCGGCGGGGGCTTGACCGCGGGCGTCACGACTACTGGCGCCTTCTGTTGCCGGTACCAAAAGTAAATGCTGCCAGCCAAGACGCCGGCAACCAGTATTACCACCACAACAGATATCGCGTTTTTGGCGTTATTGGGCATGGGCGTCCATTAGGCCTCTGCAGACGGTGTCAGTGAAATACCTAAAATCGATCCGCCTATATATTATGACGGATCGGCACCCCTGCACAGTTCCAGCAGCAGCGCCGTTCTGCCGGCACGCTGGACCTGCCTGGCCGCCGAAACCCGCGGCGCCGACGCCATGCGAGCTTTTCACTTGCCAGTCTCTTGGTTAAGCTACCCGCCAACGATCCGTCTCCCCGACATCCAAACGTTACGAGCAGCCCGCAGTGTCATTGCGGCTCCGGAGGGCACAAGCATGCGCTACAACAGGATTGGCGACACCGAGCTGCGAGTTTCCGAACTGTGTCTGGGGACCATGACCTGGGGCGAACAAAATACCGAGGCCGAGGCCCACCAGCAGCTCGACTATGCGGCCAGCCGGGGCGTCAATTACATCGATACCGCCGAGATGTATCCGGTCCCGCCACGCGCAGAGACCGCCTGCCGCACTGAACTCTATATCGGGACCTGGCTGCGACGCCAGGCACGTGACAGGCTTGTCATTGCCAGCAAAATCGCCGGGCCCGGGCGCCGTGACTGGCTGAGAGGCGGACGCACGGCGGTGTCACGCGCCAACATTGCCGAGGCTCTGCACGACAGTCTGAAACGCCTGCAGACTGACTACCTCGACCTCTATCAGATTCACTGGCCCGACCGCAATGTTCAGATGTTCGGGGACAGCGCATACAATCCGAGCGCAGAACGCGCGACCGTGCCCATTCTCGAACAAATCGAGGCCATGGCCGATCTCATGCGTGCCGGCAAGATCCGCCATTACGGGCTTTCAAACGAAAGTTCATGGGGCGTCTGCCAGTTTTTGGCGCTGGCCCGCCAGCATGGCCTGCCGCCACCGGTGTCCATACAGAACGTCTACAGCCTGGTCAGCAGGCAGTTCGATCTCGATCTTGCAGAGGTGAGCTATCGCGAGAACGTGCCGCTGCTTGCCTACAGTCCACTCGCGGGCGGCGTGCTGTCCGGCAAATACCTACACGGTACATCCCCGGCGGGCGCCCGGTTTACACTGTTTCCGGACTTCCAGCCGCGCAATAGCCGCCCGTCGGTAGCCCTGGCGACCGCCGAGTACCTTGAGCTCGCCAAAAGCCGCGGGCTGGCGCTTGACCAGATGGCACTGAGTTTCGTGCGTCAACGTTGGTTCGTGCGCGCCACGATAATCGGGGCTACGAGCATGGAACAACTTAGCCGCAATATCGACAGCGTCGATGTCGAGCTGGACACCGCGACACTGACCGCCATTGACACGATCCATGCCCGGTACTCGACCCCTGCACCGTAAGGCGGTACAAACAGGGGTGCCGTGAGCAACTGCTGCAATCAGAAGAACTCATACTCCACGCGCAGCAACCAGGCTGCGTCCGGTGCATCTCGGTTAATGCCCAGAACGACTCCGGTGCTGTATTCAAGTTCGCTGCCGCTTGCCGTCAAAAGCTCTCCGTAGACGACTGGACCTGCTTGATACGCATGATCATCGGGGCGGATATAGGTCTCGAATCCCGGCTGCAGCGCGGGTCTCCACTGGTAGCGCAGACTGTATGCAGTCCGGAACTCGTAGTTGCTGCTGGCCGGAGCGATCTGCTTTTCCCAAATTAGGTTCAGCACGTTGACTACGCGCCCATCCCTGCGCTCCAACAGAGGGCCGAATTCGATGTCATCGGGCTGCCCGGCAACCTGGTGATGGTAGGACGCAAGAAACCCGACGTCCGCCCAGTATTTTCCCGCCCGCGTCAACTGAAAGACGTTCTCGAATTCATAGCCCTGCGTTTGCGCACCGGCGCCTGGGGTATTCCGGTACTCTGCCAAATACAGTTCGGGGCGCCACCAACCGGTGAAGGCGTGGGCGACAGACACCTGGTAGCTGCTCGTACCGCTCACGGCGGCCGAACGGTCGTGAAGCATATCTCCCCGGAACTCGATTTCCGATTGTCGCTGAACAACGTAGGGTGAGTAGACCACCAGATCATCTGCGCGGGCTGCTCCACCGCCAAGCACCAGACCCAAGCACAACGCAGTGACCACAGAACTGGGTTTTGGAGACATACGATACCTTCGGGAAACGGAGGCTTCTTTGTGGCCGAGCATCTTCACTTTGGTGGCCGGAGACCGCCCATGCGCCGCCATCCATATGGCGTGCCATGACAGCGTCAGAACTGCCACCAACAGGATGCCGGCATTAAGCAGCGGCTGGCCGACATAGGAAAACAGCCTCGCGACTGCGCTGGCAGAAACGGCGATGATGCCGGCGCCGGTGACGCCGGCGACGACACCCGCGGCAACCCAGAGGCCGCGTCTCGCGACGCCGCGGCTTGCCCCGAGCACGATGGACATAATCAGGACTGCTTCAAGCACTTCCCGGAAAACGATGATTGCAGCGGCAAGCATGAATGCTGCCCACCCTATCGGCTCTTTGGATCCGGCACGCTGACCACCCATCCGCTGGCTGCGTGGTTAAAGTCGTTAAAGAAGCGGTAACGCCCAGCGGGCAGAGGACCAACATAGACGCTCACCGCGCTCAAACCCGGCACCACGATTTCCCGCGACAGGTCGTAGCTTTCGAATTCTGCCGGCATCCGGTCTTCATTTCGTACGACAATCTCGATCTTGGTCTGTGCCGGAATATTCACAACGGGGGGAATGAACTGCTGATTTCGGATCACGAGAGATGTTTTTGGCCCGTCCGCCCGCGCGCTACCGCACACTACCGCAGCTGCAACCGCCACCGCAGGGAGGAGCAGCCGGAGCCGAATTTTCATAGAATCTATCCTGAATGAGAATGAGTGTTATTAATGATAATAAGCTGGCCTTATCGTTGTTGTCAATCATTCTTATTCGCATTTAGTCATCTACCATGACCAGGGCCGATACGGCGCCAAACACCTGTTTCAGTCAGGGTCTTTCAGAGATTGATGGGCGCCATCGGTTCGGTGATCTGGCCACCCCTTGGCCCACGGACCCCATCATGATTTACTGACCCACTTCAGCCCGGAACAGGCCATGCCATCTGCCACCCATACAAGCGCGTCGCATACGCGCCACAGACTCAGCTCTGCGCTACGGGAGTTGCTGCCACCAGCGGCGTTGCTCTGCGACGCGGAAGAAATGCGGCCGTATGAATGTGATGGTCTGTCGGCATATCGTGAGCTGCCATTGCTGGTCGCGCTCCCCGATACCATCGACCAGATACGCGCGGTCCTCGCCGTCTGCCGGGAATACGGCGTTCCGGTGGTGGCACGCGGCGCCGGCACGGGGCTTTCCGGAGGCGCCCTGCCGAACGCGGACGGCGTGCTGCTGTCGCTCGCCCGCTTCAACCGCATCCTCGAAATCGACGAACACAACCGGACAGCGCGCGTCCAGCCCGGGGTGCGCAACCTGGCGATTTCCCAGGCAGCCGCACCGCTGGGCCTCTACTACGCTCCCGATCCTTCATCTCAGATCGCTTGCAGCATTGGGGGTAACGTCGCCGAAAATGCCGGGGGCGTGCACTGCCTCAAGTACGGACTGACGGTTCACAACATCCAGGCACTGACATTTCTCACCATCGAAGGAGACCTGATATCGGTCGGCGGCGCCGCCTTGGATGCACCGGGTTACGACTTGCTGGCGCTGATGACCGGGTCGGAAGGAATGCTGGGAATCATCGTTGAGATCGTCGTAAAGCTGCTGCCGCGGCCGGAACGGGCACAGGTGGTGCTGGCGGCCTTCAATGACATAGCGAAAGCAGGCGCCGCCGTGGCCGCCATCATCGGCGCCGGCATAGTGCCGGCAGGACTTGAAATGATGGACGGGCTTGCTCTGCGCGCTGCCGAAGAATTTGTGCATGCCGGCTACCCAACGGACGCAGCGGCAATCCTGCTGTGCGAGCTGGATGGAATAAACGAAGAGGTTTCGGAGCGGATACTGCAGGTTCGGGATGTTCTAAACCGCTGTGGCGCAACGGCAATTCGCACTGCCCGCGATGAAAACGAGCATGCGCTTCTGTGGGCCGGCCGAAAGGCGGCGTTCCCGGCGGTGGGCAGACTTGCGCCCGACTACTACTGCATGGACGGAACGATTCCGCGCGGGCGCCTGCCGGAGGTGCTCGAGAAAATCGAAAAAATGTCGGGCAGATTTGGCCTGGCGGTTGCCAACGTCTTTCATGCCGGCGACGGGAATCTCCATCCACTGATTCTCTATGACGCGAACAGGCCAGAAGAACTTGAACTGGCTGAGCGGTTCGGTGGTGAAATACTTGAACTGTGCGTCGCAGTGGGCGGCACCATTACTGGTGAACATGGCGTCGGCATCGAAAAGATTGACCAGATGTGCGTGCAGTTTCCGGCACCTGCCCTCGAGCAGTTCCATGCGTTGAAGCGGGCCTTCGATCCCTGTGGTCTGCTTAATCCCGGCAAGGCCGTGCCCACGCTGCATCGTTGCGCGGAATTCGGGGCCATGCACGTCCATGGCGGCAGGCTTCCATTTCCCGAACTGGAGCGTTTCTGAGGCAATGAGCAGCATACCGCACGACACGCCGGCGCCGGGCGGAGCGCATGACAACAGTGGCGAGCTTCAGGAGTTGGTGCGCGTGGCAATGCATTCCGGAGCTCCGCTGTGGATCACTGGCGGAGGCAGCAAGGGATTCTATGGCCGACCCGTCTCCGGCACACCCCTTACAACAAGCACACACCGCGGCATTGTCGCCTACGACCCCAGCGAACTGGTGCTCACGGTCCGCGCTGGCACTCCCCTGCGGGAAGTCGAGGCCGTACTGGCAGACCAGGACCAGATGCTGGCATTCGAACCACCCCATTTTGGCGAATCGGCAACCATCGGCGGAGCCATTGCGACTGGACTGTCCGGCCCCCGCCGGCCGTATGCTGGTGCGGCACGCGATTTTGTATTGGGCGTAAAACTGATAACCGGTCAGGCTGAGATCGTGGCTTTCGGGGGACGGGTTATGAAAAACGTTGCCGGCTATGATGTGTCGCGGCTTGTCACCGGTGCCCTGGGCACGCTTGGCGTACTGCTCGAGGTTTCTTTAAAGGTTCTGCCCCGTCCGCCCGTGGACCTGACGCTCGTGCAGCACCGCCGCACCGCCGAGGCGATTGAAGTCATGAATATCTGGGCACGCCGGTCGCTGCCTCTGTCTGGATGCTGGTACGATGGCGACCGCCTGTACGTACGGCTGAGCGGTGCCGAATCGGCCGTACGTGCCGCCCACGACAAAATCGGCGGCGAGATCCCGGCCAACGCACAGGAAATCTGGCTGGCCTTGCGTGAGCAGCGTCTCTCTTTCTTTTCAGGACCGCTGCCGCTTTGGCGCGTGGCTGTGGCACCGGCGTCGGCCGCTCTCGAGGTCCCGGGCAAGTGGCTCATCGACTGGGGCGGCGCGCAGCGCTGGCTGAAGACTGACGCCGATGCGGAAACCGTACGCCGCTCTGCGGCCGAACACGGCGGCCACGCCACGCTCTTCCGGGGCTCGGACCTCAGCGGAGCGGTTTTTCACCCGCTCGCACCGGCACTATTCGCGCTGCACAGGCGGGTCAAAAATGCGATGGATCCACGGAATATTTTCAATCCTGGCCGAATGTATCCGGATTTGTGACCTCTGCGGGTGCCGAACCATTAATGCCGGCACGAAACCTCCAATGATCCGATATCGCCGATGCAAACCAATCTGACCGAGAGTCTGCGCTGCACGCCTGCCGGCCGTGAGGCTGAGTCAATTCTACGCACCTGCGTCCATTGCGGATTTTGTACTGCTACCTGTCCAACTTATTTACTTATGGGAGACGAGCTGGACGGACCACGCGGACGTATTTATCTGATCAAACAGGTTATGGAGGGCGCGAGCGTTACCCGCCACACGCAACTGCACCTAGACCGTTGCCTCAGCTGTCTTGCCTGTGAAACAACCTGCCCTTCCGGGGTAAGGTACGGGCGATTGCTTGATATCGGTCGCGTCGCTGTCGAACAGCAGGTGCGGCGTTCGCTGGCCGAGCGGATGAAGCGGCGCCTGCTGTGCGCAGTATTGCCGCATGGGAAACGGTTTGCACCGCTGCTTGGACTGGCCCGGGGATTACGTCCGATTCTGCCGCCATCATGGCGCAAGATGATTCCGCCGGGACAGGAATCCGGCTTTTGGCCACCTGCCAGGCACGGTCGCAGGATGCTGGCACTGGGCGGCTGTGTGCAAACACCAATCGCCCCGAATATCGACGCCGCCACCGCGCGGGTACTCGATCGTCTGGGCATCAGTCTGGAACGCCCTGCAGGTAGCGGCTGCTGCGGCGCGCTGAGCTACCACCTGTCGCAACAACACGACGGACTGGATTTTGCGCGACAAAACATTGATGCGTGGTGGCCTCATGTCGAGGCGGGAGCCGAGGCCATCGTGCTGAACGCCAGCGGATGCGGGGTCATGGTGAAGGAATACAAGCATCTGCTGCGCAACGATCCCGCCTATGCGGAACGCGCTGCCCGGATTTCAGGCCTGGCCGTAGATATCGGCGAGGTGCTGGCGAAAGAAGATTGTTCCGGACTGGTCCAAGCACGTGGTTCCACCACACGCATCGCGTTCCATGCTCCCTGCACCCTGCAGCATGGTCAGCAGATTTCCGGTACGGTAGAAGCAATCCTCAAAGCTGCCGGGTTTGATCTCGCGCCGGTGCCGGATGCACACCTGTGCTGCGGTTCGGCCGGCACCTACTCGATTCTTCAGCCCCGGCTTTCGCATCGGCTGCTGCATCAGAAAATTGCGGCGCTGGAGTCGGGGCAGCCGACAGCCATCGGCACGGCCAACATCGGCTGTTTGGTACATCTGCAGTCTCGCGCCTCGGTTCCTGTAAAACACTGGATAGAACTGCTGGATTGCAGCATGTCCGCAACCGGCTGACAGGGCCGCAGCTTCGTCAGTTGAACGTCGGCAGTGCACCTAGTTATAATAAGTTCAATTCGCATTAAACTCCCGAAACTCACCGTTAACCGAGAAGACCACATCCATGCAATCGTTTAATCCGCCGCTGCGCACCTTGATGGGACCCGGCCCCTCGGATGTACACCCGCGCGTTCTGGCAGCCATGGCACGCCCGACGATCGGCCACCTTGATCCGGCATTCGTGGGCATGATGGATGAGGTCAAGGCCCTGCTGCAGTATGTCTTCCAGACACGCAACACTCTGACAATGCCGGTTTCCGCTCCGGGCTCCGCCGGCATGGAAACGTGTTTCGTCAATCTGACCGAACCCGGCGACAAGGTCGTGGTATGCGTGAATGGCGTCTTCGGGGGACGGATGAAAGAGAACGTCCTGCGTGTGGGCGGCATACCGGTTGTAGTGGAAAACGCCTGGGGCGAACCGGTCGATCCGAATCGCCTCGAGGACACGCTTAAGAGCCACGCCGACGCCAAAATTGTCGCTTTCGTGCACGCGGAAACCTCCACCGGCGCACGCTCGGACGCCAAGACACTCGTGGAAATCGCCCACCGCCATGACTGCCTTGCGATCGTTGATGCCGTGACCTCGCTCGGCGGAATTCCGGTAAAGGTCGACGAATGGGGTATCGATGCGATCTATTCGGGTTCGCAGAAATGTCTTTCTTGCGCGCCGGGGCTGTCGCCCGTGAGCTTCAACGAGCGCGCAATAGACAAGATCAAGCGGCGCAGCTCGCCGGTTCCAAGCTGGTTCCTGGATCTCACACTGGTAATGGGTTATTGGGGCGGATCCGGCAAGCGGACCTACCATCACACTGCTCCAGTCAATGCGCTATACGGCTTGCACGAAGCACTCATAATGCTGAAGGAAGAAGGCCTCGAAAACGCCTGGACCCGGCATCAGCAGAATTATCTCGCTCTGCGCGCTGGAGTGGAGTCTCTGGGCCTGGAATTCTTTGTGCGCGAAGAATCCCGTCTGCCGCAGCTCAACACCATCACGGTACCATCTGACGTGGACGAAGCCCGCGTACGGCAACTGCTGTTGGCGGACTACAATCTCGAGATCGGGGCCGGTCTTGGATCTCTCGCCGGACGCATTTTCCGGGTCGGACTCATGGGGCAGACCAGCAACATGAAGAACGTCCTGCTTTTCGTGGGCGCTTTCCGGGAATCGATTATGCGTTCCACCTTGGCACCCGCACGCAACGGCACGACGGTGGCAAAACCGCGGGCCTGATCCGGACGACAGCCGCACCCGGGTGGTGGCACCGGAACACTCCCAGACTGGCGCTGATCAGGACAAGAAAACGGAGCTGTTTCTCTGCGCGGGGACTACAGAAGACCTGTGCCCGACGTCGCGTCACGGACGTCCGGCACAGCCATCATCCACCCAGCCTGGCCAGCGCCAGAAATACGGGATAGTCGTGCGCCCGACCGTCAGCGCCGGTTTTGTGCACGACATGGGCACGACGGATATCGATGTCCGTAAAACCCGCATCCCGGAGCCACCCCGAGAACGTCTGCAGATCGAAACCGTGATGCATGACCCCGGCGACCTCTCCATGAAAGGTGCCATCCTCGCTCTCGAGATCTGCGAGCGCCACACGTCCACCAGGTGAAAGAGATGCGGCCAAACGCGCTAGAAGCGCCGGAATGTCTTCGATGTGGTGAAGGGTCATGCTGCTAAAAATGAGGTCGAAAGGTCCGCCCGGCACCGCCTTGGAAAGGTCTGCCTCGCACGGTTCCACATTTGTAAGTCCCAGCTCGTCAGCCTTCAGCCGCAGAATCGCCAGCATGCCGGTTGCGTTATCGGCAGCGACGACAGAACGGAGACTTGGCGAAAGCAGCGCGGTCACCAGGCCGGTACCAGCACCAAACTCAAGCGCACGCTCACGGCCTGTCGGTGCGATACGTTCCAATATCGCACCAGCCACGCCGCGCGCAATCCCCGATCGCACCGGATTATCATCCCAGGATGCGGCGATAGAATTGAACCGCTCGCTGTTAGCCTGCGTCACAAAGTCAGTCATGCTGGCACCATTTTTGACGACCCCTATGCCTCAATTGTGCGGGAGCCGCGCGAGACATTCAACTGACCGCCCTCATGCCGAGACTTGGGAACGGGCTGGCCGCAGATAGGCCCCGTGTCCCCCGGCAGCAAATCAGGCCGCCAACATCCCCGGCGTCGGTTTCCCGAAAAGCGCGCCCGTTATAGCACCTCACAAGACCATACACCAATGGCCCATTCACTCAGCAACACAGGCAACGGCGATCAGGAACAGCGCCCGATGTATCGAGCGGACAGAGCCACTGCGGAAATATGAAGTCATGCGAGAAATTACCTGCGTCACAATAATTACTGGCCGGAAATCGGCGGAGTAGAACTGTCCCCGGGTACGAGCGGCGGATCCTGAAGCGTCTTGCGGACATAGGTCATTTGATCAATCTGCTGGCTGAAGACTTCAATGCATTGCGGATCGAAATGTCGGCCGCTCTGCGACAGGATGAACCTATAGGCTTCGTCGATCGACCACGCATGCTTGTAGGGCCGCTCTGAAGTCAGGGCGTCGAACACGTCTGCAACTGCCACAATGCGCGCAGATAATGGGATCTTATCACCGGCAAGTCCTCTCGGGTACCCAGACCCGTCATACTTCTCGTGATGTCCTAACGCGATCACAGCCCCCGTCTGGAGATATGCCGAAGGACTGTCCTTGAGTATCTCATAGCCGATCGTGGTATGGGTCTTCATGATCGCAAACTCCGGTGGGTCGAGTTTTCCCGGTTTGCGCAGGATCTGGTCAGGAATACCGATCTTCCCTATGTCATGCATCGGTGCCGCGATTTCAATTAGACCCGCTTCACTCTCTGATAACCCGAGATGCCGTCCGATAATACCCGAATACTTGGCCATGCGTTCGACGTGATTGCCCGTTTCCTCGTCCCGGTATTCACCCGCTTTCGCCAGCCGCATCAGGGTCTCATGTTCACGCCGGCTGATTTCACGAGTCGCTTCCGCGACCTTGTCTTCGAGCCAGCGGGACCGGCCCTTATGGCTCTCGGTGAGTCGGCGCATGGTAAGAAGATTGCGACACCGCGCAAGACACTCCGCGTGATCGACAGGCTTGGACAGGAAGTCATTGGCGCCAGCATCCAGTGCTTGATAGAGCACATGCCGGTCCTGGGCGCCCGTGATCATGACCAGCGGAATGTCTGTATACAGCCGACGGAAACGGCGCGTGAATTCGACTCCATTCATCCCAGGCATCCGATAGTCCGCCAACACCAGATCCGGTTCATGCCCCTGGGCATGATCAAGCGCCGACAGCGGTTCGGCAAACGCATCCACCCGGACATTGCTTTCCAGCAGCGACATCAATTGTGCCAGCACGACGCGCGTCGTGGAGACATCGTCAACAACCATGATGGATGACATGCTTATCTGCCCCGGTGACTCAAAGAGGTACATTGTTGCCTTGTCGGGCGATTTGCTCCTTATCGGGTTCTTTATCTTGCTGTCCTTGTAAATCTAGCCGAATATCGAGGCCTCGAACAACTACTACGAAGTTAGTAAACCTATGTTTTTGAATTGATTTTATTTTCTGCTCAAGGGTTACGCCCACGCCGCAAGTCTTGCCAGCCAAGTGGGTCGCCGGCCGGGCGGGTGGAAGCCGGTTCAGTATCGTGACACCGCCGTAGCCCCTCCCAAAGGGCAAAGACTGGACCCTGGCTCCACAATGGGAATTCCTGATAAATCCTTCGATTTTCAGATGGCGGTAAACCTGCCTGGACCACCCTGTCGCGCACGAAGGACTTTATTTGGACCTGGCGCAACCAATGCGCCGTCGAACACAAAGTTACCGATAAAGTGCCGCGATATCTCTCCGCATGACACGGCCCGACGTACCGGGACGCAGAATGCGGCTGTTCGCCGACACGCGGCCGATTCATGAAATAAACCGCTGCACATTCCGTATCACGAGAAACAGATTTTCACTATTGACACTGATTGACCGTTGTGGCCAATATGCCTCTAAGTTCCACTTCTCATCAAAAAAGAATCGGGCAGCATCATGCAGTGTTTGGGAGCACGTTTCCGACCGGACCGGTACGATGCCATCTTGGTTGCAGGATGCCAGAGCGGTTCCGGAGCATGCCGTTATGGCGTTGCTGCTAGAAGTGGAATACATAAAGCTTGGAACTGCGGATTTCCTGGATCCGCCAAAAAGAAAAAAATAAGCGGTGCTGCTATCCCTGCAGCAGAATCAAGTCAAACCGGAATCGGCCGACAAGCCGATTTACACGACTCGCGGATTGCAGGCCTGAAAGAATGCGCAAGACTTTCCGCGAGTACAGAGCCAAACGCGATGGGGTCTGAATCAGGGACTTCACAACTAGAGAGATAGTTGCTCGAAAGATAATTACTGTACGCAAGGGTAGGGGAGGCATGGCATGGAAGTTACTCCGCTAGTTTCAACCCGGACTCTGTTCCCGGTCTACGATCAATTGCGTGTGGAATACGACGCCGCGTCATTAGCAGTATGGTGTTTTCTGAACGCCTATCCCAGACCCTGCATGACATTACAGGTTCTCAAAGGTCTGAAGGACTTTCAGGCGCGCCTGAGGACAGTACTCCGCGATCCGCTGCTATCCAGGGAATATCCGATCAAGTATATGGTGGTCGCATCCAGCCACCCACAGTTCTTCAGCCTCGGGGGTGACCTAGCCCTGTTCCGTCGGCTGATCCAACAGGACGACAAGGAATCCTTGCGGGCTTATGCTCATGACTGCGTCAACCTGATTTTCGCCAACGCCACAAACCTGGACGCGCCGCTTACGACCGTGGCCGTGGTCCAAGGAGATGCGCTTGGCGGTGGGTTTGAAGCGGCGCTCTCGTGCAATGTGATTATTGCCGAACACAGTGCACGTATGGGATTCCCGGAGATTCTTTTCAATCTTGTTCCCGGTATGGGAGCCTATGAGCTGCTTCCCCGACGCACGCATCCAAACCGCGCGGAAGAGCTGATGACGAGCGGACACAACTACAGCGCCGAGGACCTCAGGCAGTTCGGTGTGGTGGACATGGTGGTACCCGACGGCGAGGGCCAACAGGCAGCGCGCGCCTTTATGCGCCGAAGTCAGCGGCAACAGAACGCGCGGCAGCTTCTTCAAAATTTCAGGGCGCGAAGTTACCCCATTTCACGCCAGGTGATGATTGACCACACCAACCTCTGGGTGGACGCGGCAATGAATCTGACTGGGACTGAATTGGCCAACATGGAGCGTCTGATTGCGCACCAGGACAGCGCGAACACGCTCTCCGGAAAATCTGCCCATGTGGTCACATTGGACACTGATGGGCGCTTACGCCAACAGACCGAATTGTCCGAACGAGGCTAACCCTGCTTGTTCTGGTGTGGCACCTGAACGAAATTCCTAAGCGCCGTCACGCTGAGCACCAGATCTTCCCTGATTTTCTGAGACAACTCACGGCAGGTATCAATTTCCAATCGGCGCCCGGCGCGTGATGCCGCGCCGCATCGGTGCATCAAGGCAAATGCCCCCACATCACCTGCTATACCCTTGAGCGCATGTGCATGTTCGTCAAAAGCCAAAAAGTTTTTGGATACCAGACTTTTTTCCATGGAATCAATCAGGCGAGCACTGTCGCGCTCAAATGTCTGCAAAACCTCCTGCAGAAACAGGTCGTTCCTTCCCCGATGGGCAATTTCTCCCAGAATATTAGGATCAAAGAGAACATTTTCCGCTATGCGTTGATCGCCTGACGACGACTGAACGTCATCCTTGCGGCGTAATGGATGTCGGGGCGTCGCTTTAGCATCGGCTTGTCGACACAGCTCGTTGATTTTTTCGAGAAGACGCAGGGTCTCGATTGGCTTTGTAAAACAAGCGTCGACTCGTGCTGCCGCGCAACGCTTTAGGGCTTCTGGGGTCGCGTCGCCCGTCAAGACAATAAAATATGGCCGTTCTGCCGGTGTATGGGTAAACCGATATAGATTCATTGCTTCCAGGCCACCCATGACCGGCATCTGAAGATCGAGGATCGCAACATCGTAATGCACCGAATCGAGCCGCGACAGCGCGTCCTGACCGTTCGATACCATGTCAACCCGGTGTCCCGCGTTCTCCAGTATCTTGCGGATCACCAGTTGATTGGTTTCATTATCCTCCGCTACCAAAATATTGATATGCGCACCCTGTTCACGCAACCTCTGAAAATGTTCAGCAAAGTATATGACCTCACTATTGCGCGCCTCGTACACCAGCCCGACGTGTAGCGCATTAAAAAGCAAATGTGTCTGAATCGGCGCTTTCAGAACACAATAGTCATTCCGCAGGCTATCATCCAACGCTTGTGCCTTGTCTTGAATAATATAAATCAGTTCGATCGGCACATCTTTTAAGTCACGTCTGGCCGATGCCGCGAAGCGCGGCAAATCGATCTCGAGCAGCGGAATATCTACGACGACCGCCTGAAATGGTACGTCATCGCGTTGCGCACGTTCCAGTGCGTTTATTGCGACGGATGCGTTGCCGACGACAGTGGCGCGTATATTCCAACGCGCCAGATGCGCCAAAAGATCATGACGATTCCGATCCTCACGTGTCAGCACCAACAGACGCAGTTGATCGAGGCTTCCGGAATACTGCGATTCCGCCGCCACGGCAAAGGGAATCTCGAACCAGAATGTACTACCGACATCTGAAACGCTTTGGACGGCCATAGTGCCGCCCATCATCTCGACTAGGTGCTTGGAGATTGTCGTGCCGAGTCCGGTGCCCCCGTATCGGCGCGTAGTCGATTCATCAGCCTGCGTAAAACTCTCGAATATTCGAGGCAGTACCTCCGGCGTCATGCCTATGCCGGTGTCGATGATATCGAACCGCAACAGAGCATCCCGCTCTGACGACAGACGTGAAATGCGGATGTCGACGCCCCCATGCTCCGTGAACTTGATAGCGTTGCTGATCAGATTGAGTAGTACTTGACGCAGATGATGGGGATCACCGATTAGACCAAATGGCACCTCCGGCGCAAAATGTACACGGAGCCACAAGGATTTTTTCTGCGCTTGGTGAATCACCATCTGAACGGTCCCATTCACCAGTTCATGTATATCAAATGGTGTTTTTTCCATCACCATCCGCCCAGATTCGATTTTTGATATGTCGAGAATCTTCTCGATCAGGGCCAGCATGAGATGCACCGAACGGCTAACCACATTGGCCATTTCATGCTGCTCGTCGCTCAGGGATGTTGTAAGCAGAAGGTCGCTCATGCCCAGTACTCCATTAAGTGGCGTACGGAGCTCGTGACTCATGTTCGCCAGGAAATGGCTTTTTGCAACATTTGCTGCTTCCGCCTGTTCGCGGGCAGCATGCAGTCTTCGAAGCAGCGCTGAGACGTATAGCGGGACGAGGACCAAACCGAGCATTAAACCAATCGACAGATCCCTGTTGTGCGACCAGTACCCGCTGGAACTTAGAACAACGCCAAAACCAACCACAACTAATGCGGTGCAGAGATAAAGATACCGCACGCCGTACCGGAAGCCGTAGCCAACCTCGATCCAGAGGTACAGTGAATAGAGCATTGCGCCAGACAGCCCAGCAAACCATATTCCATAAGAAATGGCTGCTGTATCCGCAATCATACTGAGAATTCTTCGACTAATGACGGCTCTTGGTCGAACCAAAATGTCCGTCAAAATCAGGACTGCAATTGAAACAATTGCGCAGGAGGCCGCGACCCATGCAACGCAAGCGGACGCAGAAAGGTGTACAGCATAGCGCAGATATATAGCTATAGTGCCGACGACGCTAACAATCAGCCGGAGTGTTGCCTGCTCGTATTCCTTACCTGGCAGATGCGCGAGTGCCGCTCGTCTTGCCCGCAGTGACTGCGATAGTGACATGATTCCGCTATCCATCCCGCAATACAAGTTTTAAGAGGGTGTTTCTGTTTAAGTCTAGTCTGCTGAAATGTATCTGCTGGATTTAAAGCGATTTTTCGATATTCCAAATATATGTTATAGAAAACAAATACCTATACCCTATCTGAAATGTCTGAGGGCCAGCGCCGAAGCAGAAGTACACTGTTCAGGCCGCCGAAGGCAAAGGAATTTGACAGGGCTAGACGAATCTCGCCGGAGCGCGATGCGTTGCAGACGTAATCCAAATCACATTCCGGATCGGCGCCTACATAGTTAATCGTCGGAGGAACAAACTGGCGGGACATAGCCAGTACCGTGGCCACAAGTTCCATGCCACCTGCAGCGCCCAAGGCATGCCCGTGAATGGATTTCGTTGAAGACACCGCCAGATGGTTCGCATGTCCGCCAAAAACGTCCCTAATCGCTCGCGTCTCCGTAACGTCGTTGATTACAGTGCCAGTCCCGTGGGCATTAATGTAATCGACATCTTCGGGACGTACCCCTCCGTCTTGCATCGCCCGTCGCATGGCCATAACAGCGCCGGACACGGATGGTTGCGTGATATGGTTTGCATCCGAACTCGCGCCGACGCCTAGAACTTCAGCATAGATCGAGGCATTCCGAGCCAGGGCATGATTCAGCGCTTCCAGAACGACAACACCTGCCCCTTCCCCCAAAACAAGTCCGCGCCGCCCAACGCTGAACGGACGACAGGTATCCGAGGCAAGAATACGCATCGCCTCCCAGGATTTAAACACGAAATAGGCGAAGGGCGCATCCGTTCCGCCGGCGATTGCCCACGGCACAGAACCGTCCCGAATCAGCCTGACCGCCTGACCAACCGCATGGTTGGCCGATGCGCAAGCACTCGTTACGCAGAATGCTGGCCCTGAAATACCGAGATCCATCGTTACATGGCTGGCTGAAGAACTCGCCATAACGCGAACAATGGTCAGCGGATGCACGCGGCCATCACCGCGATAAAGCCTTTCCTCCGCGATATCGTCGCTGATTTTTCCACCAATCGCGGTACCCAATATGACAGCGCCGTCAGGGCTGGGTACTACGGTCCCACCAAAGGCGTGAACCACCGCCTCACGTGCGGCAACGACTGCAAATTGCGCATTGCGATCAAGTAATGCCAGGCGTTTATCATCGAAATGTGCGGCCGGATCAAAATTTTTTACCTCAGCTCCTATCCCATGCGCAAAATCCCGCGCGGGCAGCGTCGTAAGCGGCGCAATGCCACTTCGGCCCTCAATGAGCGATTGTAAAAACTCCGGGACGTTGTTTCCCGATCCGCAGATACAGCCAAGCCCCGTGACAACTACCCGATTCACTGACTTTGCGCTCCCTTCTGCTCTTCCAGCAACCGCCTGACTCCCGCATACACGTCGCCAACAGTCCGCAGCTTCAAAATCTCGCTGTCCGGAACAGAAATCCCGAATTCAGCCTCGATGTCGAACGCCAGCGCAAGGGCCTCCAGTGAAGATATGCCAATCGCATCGAGTTTTGTGTCGGCAGTCACCGTTTTTCGATCGATGTTGCGCGATCCAATGATAATGTCGAGTACCCGCTTTTCGAATACGTCCATCCCCTGTTGAGCCATGGCTTATAGTCTTCCTTTGAACAAAATACGTGACGCACCTCAAACGACAAATTTCTCGGCAAGAGGTCCGACCGCTGCCCAAACCTGGATCAGGCATCAATGTTAGACGGAATTTGGGACCGTGCAGACTCCTGCAACAGCAAATGTGTTCGTGGGACAGTAAAAATACGAAAACGTTGTGGTATCTGGCAGCTGAAATACCGTGACGGTCGAATCAAATCGCGGTCTGTCCAGATGAAATTAGCCGTTCGAGGGAGATATTATGATCATGCGCGGCATTATGAATCAAGCATAGCTTCGCATTTTGGAAAATGCTCAACACTAAAACTGGCGGAGCGTGGCAATGGATTTTAGGCGTCCGGGAGAATGAGGTTACGGATAAGGCAACCAAAACTCCGACAACGCAAGCCCTGACTACACAGTTGAATTATTTGAGCACCAACAGTTGCGAACGTATGTTTTTTTGCGATCACTCACGCATTTGCAATGACTCTTACCGCCGAAATTTTTGTCATGCTGCGCATTCCAGCCAAGGCGGTCAGGCATTCCGGTGATGGCGGTCACCCTCGGAGTGCAGCGACGCAAGCCGGTCAATTATTTAC
This sequence comes from Pseudomonadota bacterium, assembly GCA_021785515.1. Lineage (GTDB taxonomy): Bacteria > Pseudomonadota > Gammaproteobacteria > Acidiferrobacterales > UBA6901 > JAJYCY01. Next base: position 450,313 of record JAJYEX010000001.1, read on the forward strand.
CAGACTGACCGCCATGGGGCAAGGAGGCGGCCGTCTTTCGCATCGACTCGCGTGCGCTGAGCTCGATGCGGTGTGCATTGTGGATGAGCCTATCCAAGATGGCATCGGCAATCCGCCCGCCGCCCAGGTATTCATGCCAGTGTGAGACGGGTAATTGTGACGTCGTGATCGTTGAACCCGTGCCGTAGCGCTCCTCGAGCGTTTCGAGCAGATCCTGGGTCTGCGCCTCGGTGATACTGCTCAATCCGATGTCATCGATCAGAAGGAGCGAGAGCTTTCCAAGACGCTTCAAGAGCTGCGCGTAGGTGCCCTGGGCACGTGCTTGCATGAACTGCTGCAGGAGCGAGGGCAAGCGGAGGTAGTGCACCGTGTAGCCGCCGCGGCAGGCCTGCTGTCCCAACGCCTGCGCCAGAAACGACTTCCCGCTGCCGGCAGGTCCCGTGATCACGAGATTCTGGTGCGCCTCGATCCAGCGCGCTTGCGCCAGTTCCAGCACCTGGTCTTTGCGCAGCCCGCGCGCGCAAGTGTAATCGATGTTCTCGATGCATGCGGTGCGTTCCTTGAACTTGGCGACCTTCAGGCGCGCCGTGAGCTTGCGGTTCTCGCGATAGAGATACTCGTCATCAACGATGAAGCCAAGAAGTTCGCTCACGCTTAAGCTCTGGTGATCGACCCGGTTGAGCCGTTCCTTCATGGACGCCGCCATGCCGAAGAGCTTCATCTCAATCAGTTTCTCGTGGGTGTGTTCGTTCAACATGTTGTGGTTCCCCTGGTTAAGTAACAAACGAAATAAAGACAGCACGTGTGTTGCGGGCAACAATTCCTGGGATCAGGTCATCGGCGTTCTCCTTGTCATGTCCACCGCTAGTGGTAGTAACCGCGCCCGCGGACGTTGGCGGCACCGAGGCTCTGAGTGTCCTCATTGCGCGGTGTGATGGGGGAGTCTTCCATCTTGCGCTCAAGCATCGTCTTCACCGTCTTGTAGGAAGGCGACTGGATCGCGATGGCCTTTTCGGCAGCGCGCTCGAGGCGCTCCCGCCCGAACCTTTTCGACAGCCGCAGGATCCCAAGGGAAGAGCGGTAGCCCTGTTCGGGATGGGGTTTGTGGGCGAGGACGTGGCCGATGAGCGCACCGGTTGACGGCCCGATCGATTTGCCCCAGTCGATCAACCGCGAAGGCGTCCAGTCGAGGCAGGCCTGGTGGCAGGCCGGGCGGTGGGAAGGCGTGGTGGTGTAGGCGTATTTCACGGCGCTGCGCGGATGAGCGGCCACGCGTTTGCCCCGGTAAAAAAGCTCAATCGTGCAATGCGTAGCACGACACCACAGCGTTTCTTTGACGAGCGTATAGGGGGCGCTGTAGTAGTGATCGTCGAACACGATGTGGTAGTCGATATTGAGCCTGACCTGCTTCCATTGCGCGTACTCATACGGGGTCGACGGCAACGGTTTCAGCGCTGGCCGGTCGAGCCGCTCGTAGAGCTCGCGTCGCGATTGCTTTACGTGACGCATGGGCCGATCGTTGAGGCTGGCGAGCAGCGGCACGATCGCCTCGTTCAGCTCGTTCAAGTGATGGAACGTGCGGTGTCGCAATGCCGCCAGGATCCAGCGCTGCGCCACGAGGCAGGCCGCCTCGACCTTGGCCTTGTCCCGGGGCTTTCTGACACGCGCCGGGATGAGGCAGGTACCGAAGTGCCGTGCGAGCTCCTGGTAACTCTCCGTCGCTTCCGCTTCGTAGCGATCGGCGCGCTTGACCCCGGCGGCAAGATTATCGGGAACCGTGATGGCGCTTACGCCCTGGAAGAATTCGTACATACGCACGTGGGCATCGAGCCACACCGGCAGCGTCTGGGACAAGGTGGCGAGCGCGAAGGTGTAGGAGCTTGCGCCCAAGGCACCCACAAAGAGCTCGGTCGGCACTTTCTCGCCGGTCAGGGGGTCGGTAAGCGGGATCCCGTCGCAGAAGTCGACGAACACCTTCTCCCCACCCCGGTGGCGTTGGCGCATCACGACCGAGAGCGTGCTCTCGAAGTGCTGGTAGCGGGCGGCGAACTGGGAGTACTGCAAGCCATCCGGATGCTCGGTCTTGTACTCCGTCCACAGCAGCATCAGCGTTACGTGGTGGTCGCGCCGGGAGAGTTCTTCGCGGATGCGGTGCCAGTCGGGCAGCGGCCGGTCTTTGCGGACCCTGGGCGCACTTCGGGCTACGGGATAAAGCCGTGCCTCAAGCTCCTCCTCGCCCAGGGGATCGATCATGGCCCAGTCGGTGAGTCCGCAGGCCTTCGCGCGCCTCAGGCACTCCTGCACCGCCGTGCGCCCGCAGCCCACGGCGCGGGCGATCTGGCGCGAGCGCGTCACACTGCCCAGGAAATACAGCCGTAAAATCGTTTTGGATTTCGACATCGCAAGCCTCTTCTGTGCCACCGTTTTGTTCTCCTCTTCCCAGATGGGATCCAAAGAGGCGAAGGGTGGCGGTTCGTGAAGCTTGCGTCGAGGGTGCCGAGGGGCGAACTACGGGGAAATTCCGGGAGCATGGCGGTCAGCGTTCCGGCAGGCAGCGAAAGTGACCGCCATCACACCGGAATGCTGACCGCCATGCTCCCGGAATACTGACCGCCATCAAATCGGAAGGGTGGCCGCCTTGGGCCGGAACGCGCATCATGCCCAATACTGTCGACGGTTTCAGTCGTAGAAGAGCTCTTTCGTTGCTTGTCAAAAAAACGGCTCTTCCGACGTAACCATTCAAACCACGCCGTCCTTTATTTAATGTCCCCCGAAGTCGCATATTCTCGTGGCGCACTGAATCAGCTACGAGGAGACACCACGATGACGACTGCAGTATCGACACCCAACCCCGGTAACACACAAGGCTGGCGCAGCGCGAGCGCCTGGCGTACCCAGGCCTCGGCAAGCGTTTTGATGGAAAATATCCATGTTTGCTGTAAAGAGCCTTCCGGTGAATAAGCGCCTGCCAGTCCCGCCTGCCGTCTCGACACTGCCGCGAAACGACTGTCGCCACGCGCCCCTCCTGCGTTCTGGTTGTCGCAGGATTGTCGCAAATCAGGGGGTCTGGCGATTGACTCTGATAACTTATTGATTCTTGGTGGCTATGGGTGGACTCGAACCACCGACCTCAGCATTATGAGTGCCGCGCTCTAACCAGCTGAGCTACATAGCCATGAGGGGCCGCATAAGATACAAGATTCGAGGCAATCGGTATAGGGGGGAAAGCGCCGTTGCCTTTTTGAAGGATAACGTTGCCGTCAGACGTTAAACCGGAAATGCATGACATCGCCGTCCTGCACGATGTACTCCTTGCCCTCAAGACGGGAACGACCGGCCTCCTTGGCACCCTGTTCCCCGCGGTAACGGATATAGTCGTCGTACGCAATCACTTCTGCTCGGATGAATCCCCGCTCGAAATCCGTGTGTATGGCGCCCGCTGCTTGGGGTGCGGTCGCCCCTACACGTACCGTCCAGGCACGCGCTTCCTTCGGGCCGGCCGTAAAGTAGGTCTGTAGCCCCAACAGAGAGTACGCCCCGCGTATCACGCGGTTGAGGCCAGGCTCCTCGAGCCCCATTTCCCGGAGAAATTCGGTTCTGTCGTCGGCACTCATTGCGGCAAGTTCCGCCTCGATTGCGGCGCATATGGGCACAGCTACCGACCCTTCATCCCGCGCCCGCCGTTCTACTGCATCAAGCATCGGGTTGTTCGAAAATCCGTCCTCCGCGACGTTGGCAATGTACATCACCGGCTTCTGGGTCAGCAGACAGAGCGGCTTCAGCAGTTTCTGCTCCGCGTCACCGAGATCCAGTGATCGCACCGGTGCCCCGTTGTCCAGATGCGCGCGTACGGCGATAAGAACGTCACGAAGGCGGATCTCCTCTTTGCTTCCACTCTTGGCGCCCTTCTCGGCCCGCTGCTGTGCCTTCTCCACGGTCTCGAGATCCGCGAGCGCCAACTCGGTGTTAATGACGTCCACATCCTCAAGAGGATCAATATGACCACGCACGTGCACGATGTTTTCGTTCTCAAAACACCGCACCACGTGCGCCACTGCATCCACCTCGCGGATATGCGCAAGAAACTTGTTGCCGAGACCCTCTCCTTTCGATGCTCCCGCCACGAGTCCTGCAATGTCCACGAATTCCACCGTTGCGGGCACGATCCGTTCGGGGCTGACGATCGCCGCAAGCTGCTGCAGTCGAGCATCCGGCACCTCTACGATACCGACATTCGGATCGATCGTGCAGAACGGATAATTCTCGGCCTGTATGCCAGCCTGGGTCAGTGCATTAAAAAGTGTCGATTTGCCGACGTTCGGCAGCCCGACGATGCCGCATTTTATTCCCATGCTCGACCCTATCTAGCGTATTTGCGCATGCAACGCGTTCATCGCCTTCTGTGTACGACCGCATACGATGTCGTCGACATGGTCCAACGCATTAAGTATGGCGGCGTCGACAAGCTCCTGCTCGGCCATGGGTGCGCGGTGAAGTACGTAGGAAACGACCTGGCTGCTGCTGGCCGGCCGGCCTATACCGATACGCAGGCGCAGAAATCCTTTTTCGCCCAGTTTATCGGCGACATCGGCCACACCATTGTGGCCACCAGCGCCCCCGCCCTGCTTGAGCCGCACTGTTCCCGGAGCCAGATCGAGCTCGTCATGAACGACGAGTATCTCTTCCGCCGGAATCTTGTAGTAATGCGCCAACCGCGACACCGCGTCACCGCTCAGGTTCATGAAGGTGTCGGGCTCGAGCACCCAGAGCTCCCGCCCGGCAACGACGATCCTGGCAGCACGGCCCGAAAACCGGGCTTCCGGGTGCAGCACTCCGCCGGTCCGGGCAAGCAACGCGTCGACAAACCGAAACCCGGCGTTGTGCCGAGTGCCGGCATATTCCGCGCCGGGATTGCCGAGACCGGCGATAAGGGATATCTCGCCCACCGTAGACGCACCGAACCACACCCAGTGCGTCGTCCTCCTGGCCGATTACTTCTTTCCGGCTTCGGCGGCGGCTGGCGCTTCGGTTGCGCCCTCAGCCGGAGCAGCAGCAGGAGCGGCGACTGCCTCGGCCTCCACCGTGGCACGGACCACCGTGATCGTGACCACGGCCAGGTTGGCACCGCCGTGTCCAAGACTGGTGATCGCTACCCCATCCGGCAATGAAAGGTCGGTCAGGTGAATGGATTGGCCCAGATTCAGATTGGCCAGGTCCACCGTCAAATACTCCGGAAGCTGGTGTGGCAGACAGGTCACGTCCACCTCGGTCATCAGATGGGCGACAATGCCGCCCTGCAGCTTGACGCCAGGAGCAACATCCTGATTGATAAAGTGCAGAGGAACGGGCATATGCAGTTTTTCAGTCGCGCTGATACGCTGCAGATCCAGGTGCTGGATGCGGGGCTTGAAGGGATGCATCTGTATGTCGCGCAGCACGGCCTGCTCTTTCTGGCCACCCATGTTCACCGTCAGTATCGACGTATAGAACGATTCGTTCTGGGCTTGGTGGTAAAGCGAATTATGGTCAAGCGCAAGCATGGTCACATCCTTGCCTGCACCATACATTACTGCCGGGATCTTGCCAGCACTGCGAAGGCGGCGGCTCGCACTCGTACCTTTCGCATCGCGCTTCTCGGCGTTCAGTTCAAATTTTGCCATTAGTCTTTCTCCAATATTTGTATCCCAACCCGCCTTGCCCGCGACCAGGCTTGGCAGACCTAACTCGGGCACCCTGAATCAGGAGCCCGTACTTCATTGCCGTTATCGTTCGACTTCCCACCTGCCGTCCCTGCTACGACACAATCGGCGGGGAATTGGGGCAGCCCAAACGCCGCTCAGCTAGTCCATAAAAAGTGAACTGACCGAATCATCGTTGGAAATACGGCGTATGGTCTCGGCGAGCAACTCCGCAACCGACAGCTGGCGAATACGGCGGCAGGCCTTGGCGTCCGCCCGCAACGGTATCGTGTCCGTGACGACCAGCTCGTCGAGCGGGGACTTCTCGATGCGTTCGACAGCCGACCCCGACAGCACCGGATGCGTACAATATGCCACCACCTTTATCGCCCCGTGCTCCTTGAGCGCAGCCGCCGCCTCACACAGCGTGTTGGCCGTATCAACAAGGTCATCCATGAGCACGCAGGTGTGGCCATCGACCTCGCCGATTATGTTCATCACCTTGGCTTCATTTGGCCTTGGCCGCCGCTTGTCTATGATGGCGAGCCCCGCTTCCAGGTGCTTGGCCAGGGCACGGGCACGCACCACCCCTCCTACATCCGGCGATACGACCAGCAGATCCTGATATTTGTTGCGCCAGATATCCCCCAGCAGCACCGGTGCCGCATAGATATTGTCCGTGGGGATGTTGAAAAATCCCTGGATCTGATCGGCATGCAGATCCATGATCAGCACACGGTTGGCGCCCGCGACGGTAATCATGTCGGCAACCACCTTGGCCGTGATCGCGACACGCGCCGTACGCGGCCGCCGGTCCTGGCGCGCATACCCGTAATATGGCATGACCGCAGTCACGCGCCGCGCCGACGCGCGCTTCATCGCGTCGATCATCACCAGCAACTCCATCAGGCTGTCGTTGCTCGGCGCACAGGTGGGCTGAAGCACGAAGACGTCGCGGCCGCGGACATTCTCCATGATTTCCACCAGCGTCTCGCCATCGCTGAATCGGCCAACATGTACCTTGCCGAGCGGGATTCCGAGATGATGGACCACCCGTTCTGCGAGTACCGGATTGGCATTTCCGGTAAATACAACCATGTTGTCTACCGACACGTGTCTCTCCGCTAGTGCATCACCACCCCCGATCCGGGCGGCGATACTGCCGTATAACACCTTTGCAGACCAGCTTGAACCGGAGACACCGGATTGTCCTGGGCACCGTGGCCGAGGACCGCCAGGCCGCGCTGGGCCAAACCGACTTCCTCCGACTCCTTCGAAATTTGGCTGGGGTGCCAGGATTCGAACCTGGGAATGCCGGAATCAAAATCCGGTGCCTTACCGCTTGGCGACACCCCAAATCAAACGTCGCCGCTCAACCGGCGAAGCGGGTGCTCATTGATTCCACGTGCAACAAAGCCCTCGGCACATTCCGGCGGGCAGCGGCTGGCGATATCCATGGCGAGATCCGGGCCGCCTGTCGCCATATAGATGCAGGAACCGGAACCCGTCATCCGCGCGTCCCCAAATTTCCCAAGCCATATCAGCGCCTTATCGACATGCGGGTAGAGCCGACGCACCACCGCCTCAAGGTCGTTATGCGCACCGCCAGCGTGAAAATCGCGTATTGTGATAGGCGGACTGAAACGTGTCAATTGCGCCCCGACCGCGCGGTCAAATTCCGCAAATACCGCATGGGTCGACACCTGTACCGGCGGAACGAGGATGACGTACCACGATTCGGGCGGCTCCATCGGCGTCAGCAGCTCTCCAACGCCCTCCCCCCAGGCAGCGTTCCCGTGGACGAACACGGGCACATCGGCCCCCAGCTGAAGCCCCATCGCCGCAAGATCCGTACGGGACAACCCGATCTCCCACAGGCGATTGAGCACAAGCAGGGTGGTTGCGGCGTCGGAACTGCCACCTCCAAGACCACCTCCCTGGGGGATGCGCTTGATGGCGTGAATGACGACGCCGCACCTGACCCCCGCGGCGTTCTGCAGAATGCGGGCTGCGCGCACGCTCAGATCGGCGTCCTCCGCCACGCCCGCAATTGCCACGCTCCGCGTCACGCGCCGATCCGCAGTCACCTCGAACGCAAGTTCATCGCCGTAGTCGAGAAACTGAAATGCAGTCTGCAGTGTATGGTAGCCGTCAGCACGGCGGCCAGTGACATGCAGAAACAGATTGATCTTGGCCGGAGCCATCCAGTATTCGGGGGAAGGTCTGACCATACCACCGTCCGGCACGTTATCTAAGATATGCCCAGCGCTCGATCACCAGCCGGGCATCGACCTGTCGGAATTTCCGGCCAGATGATGGCGTACGGAACCCGCGGCCCTGTGGCGCCGGCATCATCCGTGTCAGTTCCATGGCGCTGGGCAGCACATAAGATCCGAAACGCCGGTAGGCAAGAAACCGGATGCGCCAACCCGACTGGCGAAGCTGCCGCAGCAGTCCGGCATCGTCGAGAGTCTGCACGTGTGGTACACCCGGCACCGGCAACCCGCGCACCCAGTAATCTAGCCCACTGAGCGGCACGCGCCATCCGGTCGTCTTGAACAACAGCTCCTCGGCGCTTGCGGCACGGTATACATGCTGGTGCTCATCCTCAAGCTGTGCGCCACCGGCGCCACGTTCCAGCCGGACGAGCCCGTGTCCGAGCGGTCCGCTGAGTGTAATGGTGTAGTCTGGCCAGCTCTGCACCCAAAGCAAAGACACCTCGCCCCCGTGACGGGCCGTGTGAACCGCCATCCGCCCCTGCATGTCCCAGGTCCTGAGTGGTGAAAGCTTCGCCACCCGCTCACGCCACGCACGCGCCGGATTGCCCACCGCCGGAGGGGGCGGCAACACCGTGGCGCAGCCACCGAGCAACAGCGCGAGGATGGCAAGAGACCAGACCCTCACGGCTTGAATTTCTTGATGACTTCCAGGAGCTTGTGATTGTCGGGCGCTACCTTCAGCGCACGGTTCCACACGGCTTCCGCTTCGGTTTTCCTGCCCATGGTCCACAGAACTTCGCCGAGATGGGCCGAGATTTCCGGATCCTGACGGACCTTGAGCGCACCGCGGAGATATCTGACAGCCGCAGCATCGTGGCCAAGCCGGTATTGCACCCAGCCCATGCTATCCATGATATAGGGATCATCTGGACGCAGCGTCAGAGCCTTCTGCACAAGCGTCAGCGCCTCCTGGTAGCGATGGGTCCTGTTGGCAAGCGTATACCCAAGCGCGTTCAGGGCATCGGCATTGTTCGGGTCTTCCTTGAGAATCTTGTGCAGATCTGCCACGTGCAGGTCCAGCCTGTTCAGTTTGAGCTCCACAAGTGCCCGTGCGTAGAGAAGATCGATGTTGTCAGGCTGCGTGTCGAGCGCCGCGGAAAGAACCTTGTCCGCCTGCTCATAGCGGCGCGCGCGGCGCAGTATCTGTCCCTCGATAAGAGCGAGCTGCGCCTGCTGCCGGACCGAGTCCGGATGCAGCTGCCGCAGGTGCGTCATCGCCTCGTCGACCTTGCCCTGATCGGCCATCACCACGCCCAGGCGCAACTGTGCCTCGAAATAGTTGTTCCCCGCGGGAACCTGGCGGTACCAGCGGGCTGCCTCCGAATAGCGCTTCTGCTGTTCAGCTATTTCCCCGAGATAGACACGCGCCTGATTGTTACCGGGCTGGAGCTTAAGGTCGCGCTTCAAATATTTGCGCGCCAAATCACTGTTGTTGGTCTGTAACGCCAACAAGCCCGTCGCATAGACGGCATCCGGATCATTCGGATTTTGGGTGGCAACACGCCGGAACTGCGTCAGCGCAAGATTCCACTTGCGAATCTGAACCAGATATCGCGCATAATTTATCCGGTAATGCGCCGCCTTCGGATTTGCGTGCAGGAACGCCTGGCTAAAAGCCAGCACGCGTTGCGGCTGGTTTTCCAGGGCAAGAATACGCATCTTGAACAGTGCAGCCTCTTCCCAGTTGGGCCGCAGTTTCAACGCGCGGTTGATGGCCTGTACCGCGACTTCGACTTCCTGGTTTCTGGCCGCCAGAGTTGCAACAGCGAACTGGGCCTCCGGCAATTTGGCATGCAGCTTCGCAAGCGACTGCATCACGTGCAGTGCAACCGAATGGTCCGGAACCTGGTCCAGCACAGCAGCGATACGCAGATAAGCCTCACCGAGATCGCTGCCGGGGGACAGCTCCAGGATCTTCTTGAGCTGCACCTGCGCCTCATGCATACGGCCGGTGTCAATCATGACTGTTGCAAGGGCTTCGTGCGCTTCAATGCTGTCCGGTCGCAGCTTCACCCACAGCTTGCCGACCTTTTCTGCCTGTTCCGGGCGGTGCGCATAAAGACTGACTAGGGTGGCACGTTCGGCGACACGCGGATCTTGCGTTTTCAGGGCCGCACGCGTGAACTCCCTCACTGCGACGTTGAGATGACCGCGCTGGCCGGCAATCTCTCCCAACAGCAATTCATAGAGCACGTCCGGAGTCAGCGGCTCCCTGGGCAAGGCGGCGGGGGCCGGTACCGGTGCCGGCTTCACGGCTATGGTCGCCTCGGCAACAGGTTGCGGAGCCATGGTCGCGCACCCTGTCAGGGCCAGGCACGCCGCGCCCAGCAGCCAAAGATACGGGGATTTGTTCATCAATGGTCTCCGGCGATTCTCGCCTTGCCAAGTCGTTAATAGAAAATACGACCACACCGATCAACGCGGCACAGATCCACGCTCACGGTGCCTGATCCTGACGGCGGGCGGATTTGCGTATGCGGTCTGCGTATTATATAAATAAGAAGGTTTCGCGCCAGAAACCAACGCCAACACGCCATGACCAACACGGTATTCGTACTCTTTTCCGCATTCGTCGTATTTGCGTTCGGCTACCGCTTTTTCTCTAAGTTCCTGGTCGCATGGGTTTTCCGGTCGAATGTTGATTATAGTACACCCGCCCCACAGGTAGCGGACAGCAGTGACCGGCTGTCATCTGCCCGCTACATGCCGCTGATACAGCGGATAAGCTCCCTGGCCGCAGCTGTGCCGATCATTGGCGTAACGATGGCTATGGCATGGGGCTGGATCCCCATCTTTCTGTGGGCCATTTGCGGCAGCGTCGTGGCCGCGGGAACCTACGCCATGGGAAGCCTCTGGCTGGCGCAGCAGTGTCGCCGAGCGACAGCTGCTGGCCAGACCCACAACGTCACCGGCAACCGCGGTACGATACCGATCCTGGCTCTGGTCGCGGCACTGTCGGTGCTGGTCAACGCGCTCATGCTGCTCGTCATGACGAAGACGCTGACGGCCTATCCGGCGAGCACGATTCCTTTTCTATTGTTTGGCGGGATTGCGCTGGCCCTTGGCGTTCTTGTGCACCGGTACACCAACCTCGGAATTCCACCCGCGGCGCTGATCGCCCTGGCTACAGGCCTGCTGGCACTGTGGGCATGTCGCGATACTCCGCTGCAGTTCATTGGACAGCTCCAGCTCCAGATTACCGCCACCAGGACCCTCACCCTGGACGCCCGTGTCGCGTGGATCGTCATCGCATCCGCCTTGGCCTGGTACATTACCCGGCAACCCAGATGGCGGTTCGCACTGCCCTACGGGCTCCTGAGCACAGCGCTCCTGGGGACACTTTTGCTGATATTGTTTGCCGCTATCGTGGTCGCGCATCCCGTGCTGACCGCACCCGCCTTTCACAGACCCCACGGAGGCCAGGCGGTGCTTCCTTGGTTGTTCGTTACCGTTACGTCCGGAGCCATCGGGGGCTGGCAAGCGCTGGTTGCCGTGGACTACACGCCACGCCGGCCTGGCGCCGAGGCCGGAATTCAGCGTCTCGGTTACGGCGGCGCGATCGCCGATGCACTGATCGCCTTGGGCGCAATACTGGCAAGTTCGGCCGCCTTCTCCGGACACAAGGCGTGGCTTGGGACCTACGCCCAGTGGAATAACGTGACGCAACTGGGGCAAATTTTGCAGATTTACATCCGCGGGATCACCGTCCTGGGCCGTGATCTGGGTCTTAACCCTGCATTTGCCAGCACCTTGGGCACTGTCACGCTAGCGTGCCTGAGCATGGCTACCCTGGTCGGTGCACTCGGTATGCAGCGACAAGCCCTCGAGGAACTGGAGCACAGCGGCGCACTACCCGGCAAAGTGAAGAACCGGATCGTCGCTGCCGGGCTGGTTCTGGCCGCGGGACTGGCGACGCAGGCCAGCTGGGGGCATGCGTTGGCATATTGGCCCCTGTTCGGATCCGCCGGCATCTCTACGGCCGCGGCCTTGCTTGCAGTGATGGTGTTGGCTTTGGCGCGACGGCGCCTTCCCTTACTCCCCGTCCTGACGGTCCTGGTGTTTGTGCTCGCAACGGGCGTTTGGGCAATAATTCTAGAATTAGCCGAATTCTGGGCACACCACCAGTGGACCGCTCTGGGTGTCTGCCTGGTCCTGGCGTTCACCTTGGCCGTAGCCCTGTGGCGGACCGCCGCAGCCGTGTCCCAATCGCTGAGAGAACGGCATAGCTGACCGCCACAGGAGCTTGTCTGACAGCGGGCCGGAGATCCGTCCCGCGGCAATTTCATGGACTTTTACGCTGGGAAGCTGGAAAATGCAGGTTTCCTTGGTCCCTTCCACCCGAGATCTGCATGGCCGAAATACACAGGCTGGCGCGGAACCACGGTCGCCGGGCGCCTATATTTGGGTATAGGGTATTCTTTGCCTAGTCGAATCCGGAATTGTGGCTGAACCATGCATCGCCTCGTCGCGTTCGGACTTAACCACAGGACCGCGCCACTGTCGGTCCGAGAAGAAGCAGCTTTCGCGCCTGAGCATCTGCCCGAGGCATTACACGATTTGGCCCGGCATGGTGGGGTCAACGAGGCGGCAATTCTTTCAACCTGCAATCGCACGGAGCTTTACTGCCAGATCGCCAGCAACGACAGCAAACGCGCGCTGAACTGGTTTTGCGATTACCACAAACTCCCCGCATCCACGATTCGTTCGCATCTCTACGTGCACCCAGGCAGCGCCGCAGTCAAACATGCATTCCGTGTCGCTTCCGGACTCGATTCGATGGTTCTCGGGGAACCGCAAATCCTCGGCCAGATGAAGGAGGCCTTCGCCCAGGCACACCGGGTGGGCGCCACCGGCAAGATTCTCAACCGGATGTTTCAGCAGACATTTTCGGTCGCAAAGCAGGTTCGCACGGATACCGCCATCGGCGTAAGCGCCGTATCCGTGGCATACGCTGCCGTCAGCTTGGCACGCCGTATTTTCGATCGCCTCTCCGAACAGACGGTACTGCTGATCGGAGCGGGGGAAACCATAGAGCTGGCGGCAAGACATCTACGCGAGCAGGGCGTCAAACACATGATCGTCGCAAACCGCACGCTCGAACGGGCCCAGCTGGTGGCGAATATCGGGAACGGTGAGGCGATTACGCTTGTTGAGATGCCCGATCGCCTGAGCGAGGCAGACATCGTTATATCGTCTACTGCCAGCCAGCTCCCGATTCTCGGCAAGGGTGCAGTGGAACGCGCCCTGCGCATACGCAAGCACCGCCCGATTTTCATGGTGGACATCGCCGTGCCACGCGACATCGAGCCGGAGGTGAGCAGGCTCGATGACGTGTATCTTTACACCGTGGACGATCTACAGCAGGTGGTGCAGGAAAACATGCAGTCGCGCCAGGAGGCCGCCAAGGAGGCCGAGAAGATCATCGATCTCCAGGTGACCAACTTCATGCGCTGGGTCCAGTCCCTCGATTCGGTACCGACCATTCTGGCTTTGCGTGAGAACGCCGAGCTGGTGCGGGAGGCAGAACTGCAGCGCGCCCAGCAGCGCCTGTCCCAGGGTGATGACCCGGTTGCGGTCATGGGGCAACTCGCCCGTTCACTAACAAACAAGTTTACCCACGCGCCGACGGCAGCCCTCAGGCAGGCCGATCATGACGGCAATGCCGACCTGTTGCGCGCAGCACGCAGGCTGTTCAACCTGGGCGATGATGACTGACGGTCGCCCGGCGTATTCTGATTCCCGATGAACCCGTCGATCCAATCAAAGCTGGAGAATCTTGATCTGCGGCTCGATGAAATCAACGCGCTGCTGTCCGATCCCGAGGTGACAACCAGCCAGAATCGCTATCGCGCCCTTACCGTGGAACACTCGGAAATCCTGCCGGTCGTCAGACTTTACCGCGAGTACCGCACCGCCCAGGCGGAGCTGGAAGCGGCACAGGCGTTGCGACAGGACCGGGATAGCAGCATGCGGGCCATGGCCGAAGAGGAAAGCGCGCGGCTGTCAGCAAAACTTGCGGATTTTGATCAACAGCTGCAGAAACTCCTTCTGCCCAAGGATCCGAATGACAACCGCAACATTTTTCTGGAAATCCGCGCCGGTACCGGCGGTGACGAGGCGGCACTGTTTGCCGGCGACCTGTTCCGCATGTACGGTGCCTACGCGACACGGCGCGGCTGGGGCGTCGAAATCGTAAGCTCCAGCCCCGGGGAACACGGAGGCTACAAGGAGGTCATCGCGCGCATTACAGGTCACGGAGCCTATTCGCGCCTGAAGTTCGAGTCTGGCGGCCACCGCGTACAGAGAGTGCCAGTTACTGAAGCACAGGGCCGCATCCATACTTCCGCGTGTACGGTGGCGGTTCTTCCGGAACCCGATGAAGTCGAGAGTGTGAGGCTCAACCCGGCCGACCTCAAGGTGGACACCTACCGCTCCTCTGGCGCGGGCGGGCAGCACGTAAACAAAACCGATTCAGCCATACGCATTACCCACCTGCCGAGCGGCATGGTTGTGGAATGCCAGGACGAGCGCTCACAGCACAAGAATCGCGCGCGCGCGATGGCCATACTGAGTGCGCGCCTGCTGGATGCCGAACGGCGCAAGCAACGAGAACAGGAGGCTGCTACCCGCCGCAGCCTGATAGGGAGCGGCGATCGCTCAGAACGCATCCGCACGTACAATTTTGCGCAGGGCCGGGTGACCGATCACCGCATCAACCTGAGTCTCTACAAACTCGACCAGGTCCTCAATGGGGACCTCGACGATCTGGTCGATCCGCTTATTGCCGAAGACCAGGCCGAGTCGCTGGCGGCGCTCAGCAGCTGAATCGACGTGACCATATCGCTGGACAAATACCTGGCAGGCGCCCGCCGGCAACTGGCATCGGCGTCGGCCCGAACTGACGCCGAGGTGCTTGCGATGCACGTTTGCGGGCTGGACCGTGCCGGGCTGATCACCCACGGCGACAAGGAGCTCGGCGTCGAGCTGGCCAGACAGCTCGATATCCTGATCGGACGGCGCACGGCCGGGGAACCAATTGCGTATCTCACGGGCAGACGCGAGTTCTGGTCACTGGACCTGAAGGTCACACCCGATACCCTGATTCCCCGCCCAGAGACCGAGCTGCTGGTGTCGGTGGCGCTGTCCCAAATCCCGGTCGATGCCCAATGGGCCATTGCCGACCTCGGTACGGGCAGCGGGGCGATCACGCTGGCCCTCGCCCGTGAGCGCCCCGGCTGTCGGCTGCTCGGAACGGACATATCACCGGCGGCGATCGCCGTTGCGCGCGAAAATGCCGGTCGCCATGGCCTCGGCCGGGTGAGTTTCCGGGAAGGTCCCTGGCTCGCGACACTAGCCGATGAACGCTTTGGGCTCATTGTTTCCAACCCCCCCTACGTGCGCGACGATGACCCTCATCTGGATACCGGCGATGTCCGCTTTGAACCACGCGTTGCGCTGCTGGGTGGACATGATGGCCTCGTTGCCATTCGCGAGATCGCCGACGGTGCGCGTCAATATTTGGAACCCGGGGCCTGGCTGATGCTCGAACACGGCTACGATCAGGCCCATTCAGTCAGGGAAATCCTCATTCGCAACGGGTATCGTGACTGCACCTCTTTCAAAGACCTCTCCGGACACTTTCGCGTCAGCGCCGGCCGTTATAGGCACCGCCAGATCGACCACCACCCCCGGCCTGCGGACCGCCAAGGGTAGCGACCATAGCTGGGACATACACCGCCGGCACGTTACCCGCGGCCGGGTCTGGTAGAATTCCGGGCATGGACGACAACCAATTGCTGCGTTACAGCCGTCACATCTTGCTGCCCCAGGTTGGTTTTGAAGGACAGCAGAAGCTGCTGGGCTCCAGAGTCCTGATCGTCGGCATGGGCGGTCTGGGTTCCCCGGTCGCGATGTATTTGGCTGCTAGCGGAATCGGGGAGCTAGTCATCGCCGACTACGACCGGGTGGAACTTTCCAATCTGCAGCGACAGATCGTGCACACAACGGCAAGCATAGGTCGTCAAAAAGTCAGGTCTGCCCGCCAGACGCTTGCCGCCCTCAACCCCGACGTGGAGATCACCACGATCGACGCCCAACTGGATCCCGACGCGCTTGACCGGGAAGTCCGCACCGTCGACGTGTGCGTCGATGCCAGCGACAACTTCGCCACCCGCTTCGCACTCAACCACGCTTGTGTGAGACATCGCAAGCCGTTGATTTCCGGGGCAGTAATCCGTGCAGAAGGACAGGTCGCAGTATTCCGTGCGGACCATCCGGACAGCCCCTGCTACCGCTGCCTGTACAAGGATGAGGATGCGCCGGAGGAGACCTGCTCGGAAAACGGGGTACTGGCACCCGTACCCGGAATTGTCGGAAGCATCCAGGCGACCGAAACCCTCAAGATCCTGCTCGACATCGGCGAGCCGCTTTCCGGACGCCTGCTGCTGCTCGATGCCTGGACCATGGAATGGCGGAGTGTACGCCTGCACAAGGACCCGGAGTGCCCGGTCTGCGGCTAATTTGGACGGGACGGGTCCCTGACCGTTGCCGGGACCATGGCGTCTGACCGGGACAGGGAATGCATCGGGAGATCGGCCGAAGAGCGCTAGTCTGCGATTCCGGGTTCCGAGCAAAACCCGCCCCGCCACAGCAGCTGCCAGCGTTGCTCCCAACCCTCCATGGGGGACATCCGGAAACCGCTACGTACGAACTGCGCGATATGTCCCTCTACGACAGCCAGCAGCAAGCGTGCGCCATCAGCTGGTGCCGCCACCATGCCACCGGCAGAATTGCCGTCACGCAGGATCTGGCGCAGCTGGGTCTCCAGGCGATCGTAGATCTGTGACATGCGCTGGCGCAGGCGGGCGGTCTCGCCGACCAGCACGTCTCCGTACATCAGCCGTGCCAACCCCGGATTGCGATCGGCAAAACCCAGCACCAGCAGTGCAACCTTCTGCACGCGCATTTCGGTTTGCTGCTCTTCAGCGAGTATCCGGCTGACACGGCTGAACAGCGACTCCTCGATGAATTCGATAAGCGCCTCGAACATCTTGGCCTTGCTCGGAAAATGGCGGTAAAGCGCCGCCTCCGAAACCCCGACGCTGCGGGCCAGAGCGGCGGTGGTAATATGTTCGCCCTGCATTTCCACCAACATATGCGCCAGCGCCTGCAGGATATCCTGACGCCGTTCGCCGCTTCGGGTTCTTGCCATTTCGGGGTTCCCTCGGTCGCTGCTCAGCAGGCCGCCCGGCGCATCCCGCCGGGCCCTGAATCCGCGCCGGAGCGCTGAGCCGGCAGATTACGTCCGGGTACCGGCCACCGCTTCCGCCCGGGCAACATTCCCGGAACCATCGAGCTCGATCCGGTATTTGCCCCAGCAGCCGACGCGAGCGGCACAACAACCCGAACCTTCCATGATGACCTCATCAAACGCCACTGCACACAGCAGCTCGCCCAGCCGACGATCCAACACCTCGACACGCAGCGATTCCGGATCAGGCCAGCCATTCTGGGTGCAGATTGCCGTCAGATCAGCAGAATAGGTGAAGTAATTTAGTAGCGATTCATTGTCCATCGCCTCCTCCCTAGGACCGTATCAACGTTCCGACCCCTTCATCCGTAAAAATCTCAAGCAGTATGGCGTGATCCACACGTCCGTCAATGATGTGTGCGCTCTTTACGCCGCTGCTGACGGCATCAAGCGCGCAGCGCACCTTGGGCAGCATGCCCCCATGTATCGTCCCATCCTCGATGAGCGCGTTTACCATGGGAACCGTCAAACCCGTCAGAAGCTCACCCCCCTTCCCCAGCACGCCCGTCGTGTTGGTCAGCAAAATGAGCTTCTCCGCTTGCAGCGTTATGGCCAGCTTCCCCGCCACCACATCGGCGTTGATATTGTAGGCCTCGCCGCCGGCCCCGACACCTACCGGCGCAATGACCGGAATGAAATTCCGCGTATCCAGTAGAGCAACCACCTCCGGATCTATCCCCTCCACCTCGCCAACGTGTCCGATATCGACGATTTCATCGGGCAGCGATTCGTCCGTGCCGGGCCTGCGCATGACCATCTTGCGCGCCCGTATGAGACCCCCGTCCTTTCCGGACAGACCCACCGCCTTGCCGCCATGCCTGTTGATGAGGCTGACAATCTCCTTGTTGACCAAGCCCCCCAGCACCATCTCAACGACGTCCATGGTTTCGCGGTCTGTCACCCTCATGCCCTGCACGAACTCGCTCTTCTTGCCGATCCGCTCGAGCAGCCTGCCGATCTGCGGCCCGCCTCCGTGCACCACCACCGGATTCATCCCGACCAACTTCATAAGAACGACGTCGCGCGCAAAGCTGTGTTTCAGCTCATCGTCGACCATGGCGTTGCCGCCATACTTGATGACCACGGTTTTTCCGTGAAAACGCTGTATATACGGAAGGGCTTCAGTCAGGACCTGGGCCCGCTCGGAGGCAGACTTCTGAGTCAGGGGCATGGCAATATTCCGTTGAACCGACGTAATGGCACGACAACCCGCTGGAACCAAATCCGGAGGTGCAGCGCCCGTTTCCGGCGCAAGGTACCGCATTCGCGCGCGATTGTCAGCACACCGCCACCGCTTCGGCCCTTCGCCCCTGCGGACAGCTGAGGCGCCTGCTTAACTTCTCGCTTGCGGCTTAACGCCCGCCGCTCTTTCGGGCGCAACGCAAAATCTTCCCGGGCAAGAACGCACTCCTTCACCGCCCAACCGCCGCATCCGCACCGCCTCGTCTTGATTACCGGCGCTTCGCGGTTTCTGGCCTGCACTGCGAGGCTTGGTGCTTTCGATAAACGGTTCTTGTTCATCGGCGCGCCGCTTCGCTCCACGCCTTCTCCCCGCATTCGGTTGTTCTCATACCGTTGCGCTTTGCGTCGTTCGTGGTGACCCGCTTACCGCGGGACTTGTGCCCACGGGAGTGCGCCGGGCGGAGCGCGCAACAAAAAGGAGCCGCAATGCGGCTCCTTTTCAGGCGAACATCGTTTAACTCACGTTGACGTTGATCTTCTTCGGCTTGACTTCCTCGGCCTTGGGAAGCTTGAGTTCCAATATGCCATCCCTGTAGTTAGCCTTCACGTTCCGTTCATCGACCTCCTTGCCGAGCCGCATGGTCCTGATGTACTTGCCGTAGCGCCGCTCCTGGCGCACAACGCGGCTGCCTTCCCTTTCCTCGGACTCGCTCTTCGATTCCGCGTCAAGCGTCAACACCCCGTCCTCCAGGGTGATGTGGATATCCTCTTTCTTCACCCCGGGAATTTCTGCATGAACGATGAACTCGTCATCGTTCTCGACCACGTCCATACGCGGTACCAAACCTTCATTCACAGGCTCTTCGGCCCACTGCATCGGCCTGAAAAAACCTTCGAAAAGATTATCAAAATCATCTCCGAAGCGCCGCGCCAACCGCTCCCGCCCCGGGTTACGAATCAACATGTTCATGACCTCACCTCCGACTCAATTTCGACAACCGGATTTCCGGCATGCCACCGGCGCATCGCGCCGACCCACCGTTAAGATGGGGATCGAGCCGGCTATTTCAAGCGCTGCGGAGCATGATCCCGGACGTGGCGGAGATCAGAGAATGTAGCGTGCGAGGTCTTCGTTACGGGCCAGATCCGCCAGGTGTTCATCGACGTAGGAACCATCGATCGATATGGTCTGTCCGTAACGGTCAGATGCTTCGAATGAAATCGTCTCCAGCAACCGCTCCATCATGGTGTGCAGGCGGCGGGCACCAATATTCTCGGTCCTTTCATTGACCTGCCAGGCAGCCTCGGCAATACGACGGACGCCGTCCTCGGTAAACCGGAGCGTGACCCCTTCGGTGGCCATCAGTGCCGCGTACTGCTGCGTCAGCGAGGCATCGGTCTCGGTGAGTATGCGCACGAAATCGTCTACCGTCAGCGCACTCAACTCCACCCGGATCGGCAACCTTCCCTGCAGCTCCGGAATCAGGTCCGATGGCCTAGCAAGGTGAAAGGCGCCCGAGGCGATGAACAGGATATGGTCTGTTTTTACCATACCGTATTTGGTGGTGACGGTAGACCCTTCCACAAGCGGAAGCAGGTCGCGCTGCACCCCTTCGCGCGACACGTCCGGTCCCCGGTCCGACTTTCCCGCTATCTTGTCGAGCTCATCCAGAAACACGATGCCGTGCTGTTCGGCGCGCTCGAGGGCGCGCGCCTTGAGATCCTCGTCATTGATCATGCGCGCCGCCTCCTCCTCGGTCAGCAGCTTGATCGCGTCTCTGATCCTGACCTTGCGCGAATGCGTCCGCCTGCCACCCATGCCCTGAAACATGCCCTGCAGCTGATTGGTCAGATCTTCCATGCCTGGAGGAGCCATGATCTCGACGCCCATCGACTGCGCGCTCAGTTCGATCTCGATCTCCTGGTCATCGAGCTCACCCTCACGCAGCTTCTTGCGAAACGCCTGGCGCGCTGCGCCCTCGGTGGTCGTGCGCGGTGCGGCGCCGGTAGCGGCGAACCCCATATCGCGCGCCGGAGGCAGCAGGATGTCGAGCACACGCTCTTCGGCTGCATCCTCGGCCCGGTTACGGACCTTGTCCATTTCCTCCCCGCGGGTCATCTTGAGCGCAACATCGACAAGATCTCGGATCATGGAATCGACGTCACGCCCCACGTAGCCGACCTCAGTAAATTTTGTGGCCTCGACTTTCACAAACGGGGCATGGGCAAGCTTCGCGAGACGCCGGGCGATCTCGGTCTTGCCAACCCCGGTCGGCCCTATCATGAGGATATTCTTGGGAGTAATCTCGTTGCGCATCTCGGTGTCCGCCACCTGCGCGCGCCGCCACCGATTACGCAGGGCAATAGCTACCGACCGCTTGGCCGCAGCCTGCCCTATTATGTGTTTGTCCAGTTCCTGGACGATTTCCCGCGGCGTCATCTGCGACATGGCGATTCAGGACTCTAGTTCCTCGATGGTTATATTGTGGTTGGTGTATATGCAGATATCTGCAGCGATATTAAGCGCCCGCTCGACAATAGCGCGTGCGGCAAGATCGGAATTTTCCAGCAGCGCACGGGCTGCGGCCTGAGCGTACGGTCCGCCCGACCCGATCGCCATGAGTCCACCCTCCGGTTCCACCACGTCACCGTTGCCGGTTATGATCAGCGATGCAGTACGATCAGCGACAGCGAGCAGCGCCTCCAGTCTCCTCAGGACACGGTCGGTACGCCAGTCCTTCGCCAATTCCACGGCCGAACGGGTCAGGTTCCCCTGGTGCTTTTCCAGTTTTGCTTCAAAGCGCTCAAACAGCGTGAACGCATCCGCCGTTCCGCCGGCGAACCCTGCAATCACCTGGTCCTTGTACAGACGCCGCACTTTGCGGGCATTACCTTTCAGAACTGTATTACCCAGCGATACCTGCCCGTCGCCACCGATGACGACTTGATTGCCCCGCCGCACGGAAAGGACCGTAGTTCCGTGAAATTGTTCCATGTGCACTCCGCTTCGAGCCGTATCCGAATTGTACCCGCCCGGCAGCATCGTGGAAACGCGGTGCTGCCCACCGCCGTCCCTCAAAGGCAGGCCGCTCAGCGCCCGATATGATTGATAGAATCCGGGTGCTCCGGCCCAGGCTGTGCGACATTTCTCACTTCAGGTGCGGGCCGATGATCGCCAACAGGCCATCGATCATGAACTGTACGGCAAGTGCCGCCAGTATAATGCCCGAGGTGCGCGTAAAGGTGTTGGCGCCAGTTTCTCCCATGATCCGCATGATGCGCGTGGTCAGCAGCAGAGCCCCCAGCGCCAGCAGCAACACTGCAAATAGCACCACCAGCCTGACGATAACCCCCATCGGACCCTGTTCCGCGCTACCCGACATCAGAAGCACTGTAGTGATTGCCCCCGGCCCGGCAATCAGCGGAATTGCAAGCGGAAAGACCGAAATATCGTTGCGCTGTCCGGCCTCTTCCTGTTCGCGCTCCGTGGTCGAACGCAACCCCGACTGCCGCGCGAAAACCATGTCGATGGCAAGAAGAAACAACAGCGCGCCACCGGCTATCCGGAACGCCGGCAATCCTATTCCCAGGATACGCAGCAGTGCCTGGCCGGCAAACATGAAAATAACAAGAATCAGCGCCGCGATCGCCGTCCCGCGCACCGCCATGCGCCGGCAATAGCTGGGCGAACCCCCGTAGGTGAGCGCAGCGAATAACGGCGCCAACCCTATGGGATCGACTACCACAAGCAGGGTGACTAGCGCTTTTAAAATCCCGTCCATAACCCGATCTGCTTTGCGCTCTCATGTCCAGCGCGTCAGCGGCGCGCGACCAGTTCGCGTGGAAATCGCTGCGGGCCGCCGGTACACACAATGCCGTGCCCAAACTCCGCGACCGAGGCAGTCCCGGCTAGAATGGAACACCGCAGCACCAGCAGATCTCGAAAGCCCCGGGACTGTCCTCGCCACACGACCGGCAGCGGCGACTCGGCAGTTCAGCCGGCCGTTCGTAGCTGGCTATGATGCGTCGTGCGCGCGATGCATCGCGCTCGTCTTCGAGCCATATCTCCGGATACACCTCCGGGAATGGCAACTCGCCGAGACCTCCCTGGAGATGCTCATTGAAAATGCGCGTTTCGATGCCGGCCGCCGACAGCATGCCTTTGATGAGATGAGCCTCGGCCAGGTTGGCCGTACTATAAAGCCTCTGCATAGACACCCATCCACACGCACCACCGGAAATCCAGGCCGCTCAGTCGTAGTGCTTGTGCTCGGAGCGGCGCCGGCCAGCCCGCTGTATGACGACCCCGCGAACGTGATAGGGCCGAACGAGATCCCTGGCCGGATACGACCCGTTCAAAGGCCGCAGATAGTGGCGGCCGGATTCGATCCGCAGCTGGCTGAAAATGTGCTCACCCTCGTATTCGACGATAACATAGGCACCGTCCCGCGCCGGGGATCCGGGATCGATGATGATGATGCAACCGTCCCAGAACTCGGGCGCCATACTGTCACCGACAACACGCAGCGCGTAGGGCTCAAGCTCGCTACAGTCACCGCTCATGGTACTCCCTTGCCTTCCTGCAGGCGTCGAATCCGTTACACGGTCTGACGTTAACACAGGGTCGGACCACGCTGCCAGTGCCGGCGGCACCCCGCGCGCGGGATTCAGCGATCAGCTTTCGGGCGCCGCGGTGTGCTGCGTGCCGCAGAACGGCCGGCGCCACCACCACGCCGCTGCGCACGCGGATGAGCTCCATCATACACGCGCGCGAGGTGCTGGAAATCGAGATGGGTGTAGATCTGGGTTGTCGAGATATGGGCATGGCCCAACAGTTCCTGAACCGCGCGCAGATCACCGCTCGACTCCAGCAGATGGCTTGCAAATGAATGGCGCAGCATATGGGGATGCACGGGTATCCCGGCCCCCTGCCGGCGCGCCCAGTACCTCAGACGCAACTGCACGGCGCGGGGCCCCAGACGTTGCCCGTTGCGACCGACGAATAAGGCCTGTTCGCCGGGGCGGACGGCCACGCTCCGCGTCGACAGCCAGCGCCGGATCGCATCCCGGGCAAACCGCCCGACTGGAACAAGCCGAACCTTGCTTCCCTTGCCGGTCACCCGCACCACCTCTTCAGCCAGGTCCACGTCCGCCAAATCCAGCGACACCAGTTCGGCCAGCCGCAGGCCAGACGAATAGAGCAGCTCCAGGATGGCCCGGTCTCGCGCCACGAACCAGTCGCCATCGCCAAGATCCACCAGGCGCGCCGCCTGGTCCACACTCAGCGACTCCGGCAGCCGCTTGCGCGATTTCGGAGCGACGACCCCGGTAAATGGATTGGCAGACACGATCGCCGATCGCAACATGTGGCGATAAAAGGAGCGCGCCGCCGACAGGCTGCGCTGAATGCTCTTGCCGCCGAGGCCCGCCCGGTGCAGGTGGGCAACGTAGGCCAAGGCAAGACGGCCATCGACCGCAGACCAGTCCTCGACCCCGGCGCTGTGGCAGAAGACGCGCAGACGCTCCAGATCACGGGAATAGGCAGCGGCGGTATGCGGCGAGAACCGGCGCTCGTTTTTCAGGTGCCTGATAAAATCCGCGATCAGCATCGAATCCGGCAAGCGCGCGACGGTCATGCCACCAGCCCGGTCGCCGCTAAAGTAGACGCTCGAGTCGCGATGCCAGGATTTCACCGAGTCGCGCCAGATAAACCGTACCCATCTGCGGATTGAAACGCAGCGGGTCGGAACTTCCCAGACACATGATCCCGCGCATCTTGGCACCCGACAGCACCATCATCGCCGTTGAACGGATTGCCTGTGCCTGACTGGCAAACAGGTAGTCCATGACATCGGCGCCATGCGTTGCTCCGCATACCGGCTTCGGGGTCCCCGACGTAGACCCACTCTCGCCGCCGGCACTGAGCTGGCGCAACAGCTGTTCGAAGCGCTGATCGACGGCGTCGACAAATTCCGGACGTCCTCCCAGGTGTTCGCCGTCATCCCTGAGCAGAATCACGACCGCATCCAGCTTGAACTGCTGGCGCAGAATATCCCGTGCCGTACCCAAGACCTCATCAAGCGAGTTGCTTTCAATCATCGCCAGCGCGAACCGGTGCAAGCGTTCAGCGAGAATATCGTTCTCGCGTGCGATGCCGAGAAGCTGCCGCAACTGCTGTGACAGGTCCTGACTGCGATTGCGCAGCAACTGTACCTGGCGCTCGACCAGGGATACGGCAGTCCCCGCCTCATGGTGCGGCACGCTCAATCCCTCGAGCAGTTCGGGATAACGCAGGAAATAATCCGGATTGCTCTCCAGGTACCGGGCCACCGCATCCTCCCAGGACAGCTCCTTGTTCTGGTCCCCGCTCGACGGCATGTTGTTCACGTTGTCTCCACCTCCAGCGCATCCAGGTCGACACGCCCGTCGAAAACCCGGGCGACAGGACCGGTAAGCCAGACCGGTTCCCCCTCACCCTGCCAAACCACCTGCAGCGTCCCTCCGGGCACCATCACATCGACCGAGTCGTCGAGCAGCCCGCGCAACCTTCCGGCAACAACCGCGGCACAGGCACCAGTACCGCACGCAAGCGTCTCACCGGCACCACGCTCATAGACGCGCAACCGTAGCCGTCCGCGATCAATGACCTGCATGTACCCGACGTTGGTTCGTTGCGGAAAGCGCGGGTGCGACTCAATCATGGGTCCTTCACTGAGAACCGGAGCCCGCCCGACGTCCTCAACCAGCTGCACCACGTGCGGATTGCCCATCGACAAGACGCTCACAGGCACGGTCACACTGCCGATATCCAAATCATAGACAAAACCGCGCCGCGGGACGCCGTCGGCGACAAACGGTACTTCCGGGGGCTGCCACCGAGGCACCCCCATGTTGACCCTGACCTGACCATCTGGCTCGAGTCGCGGATATATCATGCCTCCGAGGGTCTCCACTGCAATCTCGTCTTTGTCTGTCAGTCCCTGATCACGCACAAAGCGCACAAAGCAGCGGGCGCCATTGCCACACTGTTCGACCTCACCGCCATCGGCGTTGAGAATCCGGTAGCGAAAATCAGCGTCCGGCCGCGTCGGACGCTCCACGATCAGGATCTGATCGCACCCGATCCCCGTGCGCCGGTGCGCAAGCGCGCGCGCCTGCCCGGGAGCAAGATGGACGTTCTGGGTAATGCCGTCGAAGACAATAAAATCATTGCCCAAGCCGTGCATCTTGGTGAAATCAAGGCGCATAGTGACCTAGATTACCCTTCTGCGGTCGCCAAGAAAACTGCGCATCCGTGACTACCGTTCATACCTTTACGATTTTCAGCGGTCTGGCAGCACGGTTTCCAGGGACAGCAATTCATCCAACGTCTCCCGACGGCGCGTGATATGGAATCGCGCACCGTCCACCACCACCTCCGGACAGCGCGGCCTGGTGTTGTATCCCGAGCTCATGCTCGAGCCATAGGCTCCGGCCGAACGCAACGCGATCAGGTCACCTGCCTCCAGGCGCAGCGCGCGTTCGCGTGCCAGAAAATCCCCGGTCTCACAGACCGGGCCGACCACATCGTAAATCCTGGCCTCGGTGGTACGCGGCGATACAGGTACGACCTCGTGCCAGGCGCTGTAGAGCGCAGGCCGGATCAGGTCGTTCATGGCAGCGTCCACGACGGCAAAGTTCCGCGATTCACCGTGCTTTAGATATTGGACCCGACTCAGCAGCACTCCTGCGTTGCCGACAATCGCCCGTCCCGGCTCGACAAGGATGCGCAACCGGCCCCCGCCGGCGTCATCCACAGCACGCATGAGCGCGGAAACGTACTCCGCCCGCGACGGAGGCGCCTCGTCGCGGTAGCGGATTCCGAGGCCACCGCCGAGGTCAATATGCCGCAATTCGATTCCGTTGGAGGCGAGGTTCCCAACCAGCCCCATAATCCGTTTCGCGGCATCCACAAATGGCGCTGTTTCCGTTAGCTGCGAACCGATATGGCAATCCACGCCAACAACCCGCAAGTGGCTGCTGGCCGCAGCCACGCGATAGGCCTCCAGTGCTTCGGACATGGCAACCCCGAACTTGCTCTCCTTCAGTCCGGTAGCGATGTACGGGTGGGTCCGGGCATCAACATCGGGATTGACACGCACGGACACAGGCGCCCTTATGCCGACCGCCCCCGCCACCCGGTCCAGTTGTTCCAGCTCGGGCAGGGATTCGACATTGAAGCAATGAATCCCGAGCTGCAAGGCACGGCGCATTTCATCTGCCGTCTTGCCAACCCCCGAAAAAACCACCCGCCCCGGATCCCCACCGGCACGCAGCACGCGCTCAAGCTCGCCTCCCGACACAATGTCGAACCCGGACCCAAGCCGGGCGAGCATACCGAGCACCGCGAGATTCGAATTGGCCTTGACCGCGAAACACACGAGATGGTCGCGCGCGCCGAAAGCCGCATCCACATCCCGCCAGGCGGCTTCTATCGCTGCCCGTGAATAGACATAACAGGGGGTCCCGACGCAGCGGGCGATTTCCGACAGTGCAACGCCCTCGGCATGCAGCTGGCCGTTCCAGTATTCGAATGGCTCCATAAAATAAAACCTCAGCGGGCCGGGGCAGAAACGGGGGGTGCCCGGTGCGGCGTCGGCGGAAGATAGAGCGGACCCTTGAGTCCGCAACCTGAAAGACCCAGCGTCCCGAGGAGAACAGCCAGAGGCAACAGGCGTAATACCAGCCAGCGAAAATTCATCCGAGCACCCGAGATCGAACGGTCTGGTAGTTTAGCCCGAGGCCGCACATCGATAAACAGCATCCTGCGCCCTTGTGCCTGTTACCGGGGGCATAGCGCGCCACGGGCGCCTCCGGTACCATCGGATTCACGCAAATCAGCTGGGCACGTTGGGCATGAACGAGGCGGAATTCAATCAGAAGGTCGAGAGAACCCTGCGACAAATCGAGCAGGCAGTGGAAGACAGCGGCGCGGATATCGAGTTCGAGAACGCCGGAGATATCCTGACGCTGGAATTCGCCGACGGCAGCAAGATCATCATCAATAAACAGGGGGCGGCGACCCAGATCTGGGTCGCCGCACGCTCTGGTGGCTACCACTACGGCTACCAGGCTGCGGCCGGTCGCTGGGCAAATGACCAGAACGGTGCAGATCTGTTCGACGAGTTGTCGCGCATCATCAGCCAGCAGGCGGGCACACCAGTCCGGATCGGCTGAGCTTACTCCCACTCACCCTCGCCACGACTGAATGTGGCTGGTTCGCCGCACTTGGGGCAGCTGATGCGCCGCACGTCCTCCTTCAAGAGCGTGACCTGCTCGTGATAACAGACGCCGCAGCGGGGGGGCTGATCCTGCTGAACCCATGTACTTCCAACCGATTTGCAGTTGTCACAGCAGAACAACGCAAGGTACGGGAACGACCGCCTGCCGCGACCCACTCCAATACCGGTTTCCTCATAGTTGCAGTACGGACACCGGAAATCCACATACCAACCCATTTGTCAGGCCTTTGTGACGACAGTGGCACGCCTTTGGTGCATTTCCCTCCGCCATTGTAGCCACGGACTGTGGGATTCGTCACCGTTATCGTGTTGCGCCGACCGGATGCGGCGTCCGCCGGGCACCGCCACGGCCATCAATCGACATGCTACCTTGAACCATCATGACAGAGTATCGTAATAACCCGTGATGCGGGTCCATCCAATTTTCGTTCTCATGCTGGCTTTGACAGTAGCCGGCTGCGCCACAACTGTGCCGCGCTCAATCCGGGAAGCAGCACCCGGCAACATCACGGTTTCTCAAGCACAGGCCGCAGGCGCGCGGCTTGTGGGCGCCCAGGTGCGCTGGGGCGGCACGATCGCGGACACCAAGAACCATGCAAGGGATACGTGGATCGACGTCGTGGAGCGCCCCCTGGACAGTGATGGCAGGCCGCAGCAGACCGACCGCACAGGGGGACGTTTCCTCGTGCAGGTGACCGGTTTTCTGGATCCTTCGATCTACGCCCGCGGTCGGGACATCACTGTGAGCGGCACATTGCTGGCGCCCAAGACCGGCACTATTGGCGAGTTTCCTTATACATTCCCCGTCGTCAAGACGCAGCAGCTGCATCTGTGGCCACGGCCGGTGCCCGTACGACAGTACAACAGCCCATTCTGGCCAGGCCCTTGGTATCCCTGGGGCTATCCATTCCCTTATGACCCCTATTGAGGAATGGCGGGCAAAGCGGCGCCTGGCGGCAATCCTGGCGCTGTGTCTCGGCGGCGGAGTCCTCCTCGCAGCCTGTGCGTCACCGCCTTTCAATCTCGCAGGTGTGGACACCACCATGACGCCGGTGCAGGCTGCCCTTCCTGGTGCCACACTGGGGCAGCGGGTCGAGTGGGGAGGGGTCATCGTCACCGCCAGGAATCTGGCAGACCGGACCGACCTGCAGGTCCTGGCTTATCCCCTGGACAGTTCGGCCAGACCCGAAGACTGGAAAAGCCCGCTCGGCCGCTTTATTCTGCAACAACGCGGCTATCTGGAAACCATCGACTACGCACCGGGGCGACTGGTCACGGCCGTCGGGACCGTCGTGACCGTGCAGGCAGGGCTCGTGGGAAAGGCGCCCTACCGCTTCGCGGTACTCGGTGCCGAACAGCTGCATCTGTGGCGCAAGCGTATTCACGTCTCTACCAAACCGAGCATCCGGTTCGGGTTCGGCGTCGGCTATTTCCGCTGAACGTACCGGCTACAAGATCCGCGGCCGCACCTTCGCGGCGCAGTCCTTGGCGCGCCTGCGCGCTACATCAACGTTGTCAGCGGCGGCCAGGGCCACCCCCATGCGACGGCGCTCGTAAGCCATCGGCTTTCCAAACAACCGCAGATTCGTTTCGGGAATGCGCAGCGCCTCATCGACACCGTCGAAGACAATACCTTCACCGGACACTTCCCCATAGATCACGGCGCTGGCGCCCGCACGCCTCATGCGCGTCCCTACCGGAAGCCCGAGAATGGCGCGCACATGCAGCGCAAACTCGTTCTGCGCCTGCGTCACCATCGTCACCATACCGGTATCGTGCGGCCTCGGACTGACCTCCGAGAACCACACCTCGTCACCCTTAATAAACAGTTCCACCCCGAACACGCCGCGACCACCGAGGGCGCCGGTCACACGTCCGGCAATATCCTTGGACTTTGCCAGGGCCCGTTCGCTCAAAGGATGCGGCTGCCAGCTCTCCACATAGTCTCCGTGAACCTGCACATGACCAATCGGGTCGCAGTAATACGTTTCGATCCGACCATCACCGTTTACGGCGCGCACGGTCAGCAGCGTGATCTCATGCTCGAATTCCACCAGGGATTCTACAATGACCCGGGTGTTGTGAACGCGCGCGCCACTGCCGGCATAAGCCCAGGCCGCAGCCACCTGGCCCGCGTCGTCCACCCGGGATTGGCCTTTTCCGGAAGATGACATTACGGGCTTCACGATACACGGATAACCGATACCCCGGCCGATCTCCGCTTCCAGTTCCTCCAGGTTTGACGCGAACGCATACCGCGAGGTCGGCAACCCCAGCTCCTCACTCGCCAGGCGGCGTATCCCCTCGCGGTTCATGGTCAGATGGGCGGCGCGCGCCGTGGGAATAACCTCGGCGAGCCCGCTTGCCTCGATCTCAAGCAGGGCGTCGGTCGCAATCGCCTCGATTTCCGGCACGATCAACTGCGGTCGCTCCTGTTCCACCAGCCGGCGCAGGGCGGCTCCATCGGTCATGTCGATCACGTGCGCGCGCTGGGCGACCTGATGGGCCGGTGCATTGGGGTAACGATCAACCGCCACCACTTCGACACCCAGACGCTGGGCCGCAATGGCGATTTCCTTGCCGAGCTCGCCGCTACCGAGCAACAGTATGCGGGTGGCGCTGCGGGAAAGGGGCGTTCCGATGGAAACCATGTAGTTGTTCCGGTTCTCGATGATTGATGTGCCTGTCAAAACCCAGGGACAATCCCGACCACGCCGGGCTGTCGCTATCGCCCTGACCGGCGAAACGGCAGAGCCGCGGCCCTTCTTCTTATACAGGCATGTCCGTCGGCCCCCAACCGCGCGAACCCAGGCGCTAAGCAATACGTCTACCGGCACTACTGCATACATCGGCCCTGCCGGTTCCGCCTGCTTCGATGACACCGCCGAGGTCTTCGCAACATCATACCGGTCCGCCACCCCATCACAAAGCCCGGCGGCGCACTTCCCGTTCCCAGAAACCGTGTCAACGCCCCGGCCGGCGCGACCCGCGGTCGGTCGACTCACGGCACGCGCCGGAATCCGGATTCTCTGCCCTGCCACGACGATCGAACGCCGGCATGACAGCGCTCGAATTTCGGTTCGGCCGAACATCGGGGATGGAGTCTGCGCGGTGTTCTATACTTTTAAACAGTAGAGTCAACCGACGCCGCTCTCGCCATGCCATAAGGCAGGAGGTTTGAACATGCTCGTCCCGGGCCTATATCAATTTTTCCACCGTCACGTTCAGCAGGGCTTCGGGGCACACGGCGTTCGCGAACCGGCAGCGGTGGACTACGTGAGCGAGATGCTTGCCCGCTTTAGCCAGACGCGAACACTTGATACAGTACGAACCACAGACGGAGAACCAGTCACCACAATCACCGGTCTGGTTGCAGAATGGCGTCACAGTCAGGGCTGGGACGGCGCACCCACCGACAGGCCGCGCGAAGCCCTGATCGTCCGGCACATCGGGGAGTATTCGCTGTTCATGAGTGGCCTCTTCCGCGAACGCCTGACCGCACGCGGTCAACTTCGTTACTACCTGGAGCAGGGCCGTAGCGCATTCTGGCACTGCGCCTATTACGAATCCGATCCCGCACGCATACGGTTGTTTCGGTACCTGTACGGAGCCTTCGACCGGGTTTCCGGCGCGCTCCACGAGATCCGCCGGGTCCAGTTTCCGCTACCGGCAGGCGCCAGTCCTGTATCTCCCCTCGCCGCCCTGTGGCGTGCACCCTAAGTCCGGTGCCACATCCGCAACCTGCCGGATGCGCACCCACGCAACTTGCGGCGGGATCCTGACGGCGTGACTGCAGATCCGCAAAGAGCATTTGCCGGATTGCGCTTCCGGTGCACCGGCTGCGGCAACTGCTGTACGGGCGGACCCGACCACTATGTCGAGGTCCAACAAACGGAACGGGAAATGATTCGAAGCTATCTCGGCCTGTCCGAGCGCTGGTTCCGGCGGCGATATATAGTGCGCGTGGATAGCGGGACCGAAGGCATAAACCTTGGCGCCAGTGGCCGCTGCCCATTCCTCCTGGACAACCGCCGCTGCCGCATCTATCCGGTGCGCCCATTGCAGTGCCGAACCTACCCTTGGTGGCCTGAATTCGCGCGACCCATGGCATGGCGGACAGAAGCGCGCCGCTGTGAAGGCATCGGGCAGGGACCCGAACCCGCCCCCTCAACGGTCAAGCGCAGACTCGTGCTATTGCGTCACCCGCAGCCCAAGCCGCTCATCCCCGCGCCCCGGAAAGGATGAGCCGGCAGATCCGCAGGACTAGAAGCTCGTTGCATTACATCCCCGAGAAGGATCTGTTGCGAGCCCAGCACTTGGGTTGCCATTGGCATCCACCCCAGCCTGCCCTGCGGGAGACATCTGCCGGCCCTCTCGCTGGCTGCCAGCGAGTAAACTACATTACACTCTTCCGGCCTTGCGGCATTGACGAAAATCAAAACCGGACGCCGCGCGGCCGAGACGCACGGACGTCAGGACCGGACAGCGCGATAAACCGAACCTGCGGCGCACCCCCGGCACCGGCCAGGCGCTGCGCCAGGGGCGGCAGGTTGACGCGCAAAACGTCCAGGAGCTGCCATGGCGGATTAATCAGGATCAGTCCGCTTCCGTTCAGACGACGGTCCATGTCGAGCGGAAGGGTAATGAATTCCACGGCATGCGCCGACGCCTTCAGACCAGCCACAGCACGGTGAAAGGACTCGATCCGTCTGCGCAACTTGATCGGATACCAAGCGACATACAGCCCATTGCGCCAGTGGCGCATTCCATAGCGCAATGCAGCGATGACATCTGCAAACTCGTCCGGCTGTTCGTAAGGGGGGTCAATCAGTAGCAGTCCGCGGTTTTCCTTGGGCGGAACAAACGCCCGGATCCCGTTCCATGCGTTGATGTGGTGCACGGCTACACCAGGCGCATGGTACATGCACTCCCGCAGCGAGCCATATTCCTGCGGGTGCAATTCCATCAAGACCGCCCTGTCCCCAGGTCTCAGAAATTCTCGAATTACCATCGGCGAACCCGGGTAGAACCTCAGCCTGCCGCCGGGATTAAAGCGTCCGACAAGCTCCAGATAGGATGCCAGCATCGGCCAGGCGCTGCGTTCCGGCCACAGCTGGCCTATCCCCTGCTCGTGCTCTCCGCCGCGCTCGAGCTCGTAGAGTCCCGCACCGGCATGGCTGTCTACCACACAGAATGGCGTGTCTTTGCGCTGCAGAGCCTCCAGCACCAGCGTCAGAACGTAGTGCTTAAAGACGTCGGCGATATTGCCTGCATGGTAACTGTGCCGGTAATTCAAGGACGCCATACCCTCAGGTTGCGGCAAGTGGCCGCGCCCCGCCCGGACAACTACGGCGGGCGGACCCCTCAGGTATCACGAGGCCTGTCCGCCCGGCCACGCACCTTGTCCGCAGGATACCGACGCTCATTGATCTCGATCTTGCGCCACGCGGCGTCTACCAGGCCCACACCCAGCCGGTCCGAGATCCGGATGAGATAGATGAATATGTCGGCGAGTTCCTGTTCTACTGCGGCAAGCTTGTCGGCGGGCAGCTGCATACTCTGCTCCTGCGTGAGCCACTGGAAGTGCTCCACCAGCTCCGCCGCCTCGACGATCAGCGCCATCGCCAGATTCTTGGGAGAATGGAACTGCTCCCAGTCGCGCGCGCGTGCGAAATCGCGAAGCCGCCGCACCAGAGGCTCGAGCGCGCCGTCTGCAATTCCGGGATCTGGGCGTTCCGCGCTCATGCCTGATCCGGAAACCTGTTCCCCGGCAACCCGCCCAGACGGGCACGGGCGCGCCCGATAGCCTGGCGGACCTGTTCGGGCGCGGTGGCGCCCAGATGTCTTCTGGCGGCTACCGATCCCGTCACAGTCAGCACGTCGAACACATCCTGACCGATGGCTGGACTAAACTGCTGCAGCTCATTGAGGGTTAGTTCCTCCAGATCTTTGCCCCCATCGATGCCGTAACGGACCACCCGGCCGACAACCTCGTGCGCATCGCGGAATGCGACACCATTGCGCACCAGATAGTCCGCGAGGTCGGTGGCCGTAGAAAAACCGCGCTTGGCGGCCAGCAGCATAGTCTGGCGCTTGACCCGGATGTTCGGTATCAGATCCCCGTAGGCCCTGAGACAGCCCTGGATGGTGTCCAGGGCGTCGAACAGCGGCTCCTTGTCCTCCTGATTGTCCTTATTGTAAGCAAGGGGTTGGCCCTTGATCAGCGTCAGCAGGGCGACCAGATCTCCGATCACGCGCCCGCTCTTTCCGCGGACCAATTCGGGAACATCCGGGTTCTTTTTCTGGGGCATGATCGACGAACCCGTACAGAACGCGTCAGGCAGTTCCACGAAATCGAACTGGCTGGACGACCACAGGACGAGTTCCTCCGAAATACGGGACAGATGAACCATCAGCAAGGCTGCATCAGCCGCGAATTCCACCGCAAAGTCACGGTCGGAAACTGCGTCCAGGGAGTTCTCGGCAGCTGCCGCAAATCCGAGAGCCTGTGCCGTGAACACCCGGTCGATCGGATAGCTCGTGCCGGCCAGCGCAGCGGATCCGAGCGGCATGACATTGATGCGCTTGCGGCAGTCAGCAAACCGCTCACGATCACGCTGGAGCATCTCGAACCATGCCAGCATGTGGTGCCCGAAAGTTACCGGCTGAGCCACCTGCATGTGGGTGAAGCCTGGCATGATCGCATCGGCCTCGCGCTCCGCAACCGAAATCAACGCCTGCTGCACCCGCCGGATCGAGCCGTCGATCGCGTCCACACTGTCCCTCAGATACAAGCGCAGGTCGGTCGCAACCTGGTCGTTGCGGGAGCGTCCGGTATGCAGCTTCTTGCCGGCTTCTCCGATGCGCGCAATCAGGCACGACTCGATATTCATATGCACATCTTCCAGCGCCACACTCCAGGTAAAGGTTCCGGCATCGATTTCGGCCTGGATCTCCAGCAGACCTTTGACGATCGCATCCCGCTCGGCCTCGGTAAGCACGCCTACATGCGCAAGCATCTTGGCATGGGCAACCGAGCCCGCGATGTCCTGACGGTAGAGGCGCTTGTCGAAAGACACGGAAGCAGTAAATGCCTCTACGAAGGCATCCGTCGGCTCGGTAAACCGGCCATCCCAGGGCTTGTCTATACTCATTTACGTTCTATGCTCATGCTACGTGACATCATCACGGATGGTCGCCCTTTGGCCCGGAACTGCACCACAGTCTATCTTGGTGCATGCGCGATCGGGCAGCGTCCCGCTCGTCCGTGTACCCCATCCGGCCGTCGGTAGAACATTGTTGCGGACAAGCGTTCTGGGCTAGTGTTAAAATCATAAGCTACTAGTTGAACGAGTCACGGATTTAGTCGGTGTTTTCCCTGGTTCGGACTCTCCTTTGTGCACCCCCACCCCGAATGCCGAACCAGGTCTTCCAGCCCCCGTCCCAGACGGGGGCTTTTTTTTCCGCACCGGCGGCAATCCGGCTGCCTCAGGATCCACCCCGGGAACCGCAGGACGAATATACTTATTTTCTATGCACAAAAACAGGACAAGTTGGGGTAGTATTCCTGCAGCACAGACGGCTGCGCGGCCGACTCGGGCCCGCGGAGTGCGCCGCACCACCGGTTCCGGCACCGTTTCCGGCGGCCTGAAGTTGCCGTTTGTGCCCTGAGACCATACCGCTCACCCCACGGTAACCCGGACATGAACAAGCCCAAATCCCCCGGCCAGGATTTCCTGCCCGATTTCGCGTCGTTGAGCAACGCGCTGCGGATTATCTTTTTGGCGTTGATCATCGCTGCGATTATCACGATCGGACGCAATGCAACCTTCGACGAGCGTGCCTGGCAGGACCTGAACCTGCTCACGGCATTTGCCCTGATGATCTCGTTTGTGAGCATCATCGTGCTGAAGCTGGCGCATCCGTTCATACGACGGCTGTCTCTGGTCAAAGGCTCCATCGTCGTCTTCCTGCTGCTTCTGGGCGCCATCGCGCTCGGCACGGAACTGGTCATATTCGGACTGTACGATCTTGGCCTGATCAGCAGCCGCTGGCCCTCATGGCACGTCGCACTGCTCGCCCGCAGCCTGCTGATTGGCGCCATCATCAGTGCACTGGGGCTGCGCTACCTTATCGTGTCGCACCGTGCGGAAGCGGACTCCCGGTCCGAACAGGAGGCGCGCTTGCAGGCACTGCAGTCGCGCATACGTCCGCACTTTCTCTTCAACAGCATGAACAGCATCGCCAGCCTCACGCGCAGCGACCCGGCCCGTGCCGAAATCGCGTTGCAGGACCTCGCTGACCTGTTCCGCGTTTTGCTGGCCGACGCCCGCAACCTGGTCCCGATCTCGGCCGAACGCGAAATCTCGCGCCAATACCTGGAAATCGAAAAACTGCGTCTCGGTGACCGCCTGAAGGTCTCGTGGAACGTGAGCAACGTACCGCGCAGCGCACTCATCCCGGCGCTCACCCTGCAACCTTTGCTCGAAAACGCCATCTACCACGGCATCGAACCGCGGTTCAACGGAGGCACCCTGAAAATTGAGCTCTGGGCGGAAGGCGACTACCTCAGTGTGCTGATTAGCAATCCCCTGCCAGAAGCGGCGAACCATCGCTCGTCCAAAGGCAACAAGATCGCCCAGGAAAACATACGTCAGCGTCTGAACACGCACTTCGGGAGCGCAGCCACCATGCAGACCTTTGAGGAAGGCAAACAGTACCATGTCAAACTCAAGATGCCGATCGTGCGGGGCTAGTGCGGCGATGCGTGTCCCACAGAATACCCGGCAGGCGAAGCGCGTTTCACGAGACTGCGGCGGCCTGCTGGTGTCCGGGGCACGGGCACTGAACGTCTTGAAAATGCAGCCCGGAACATGCCGAGAGGCACTGCAGTTCAGGAAACGGCCGGCGGTCCGTTTCGGTTGTCAGGAATACCGTTGCCTAGCAAAGCTGGCCGTAGGTTTAGTTCGTGAGATACCGCGGCGCTGCCCTGCCGACATGCGGAGGTAATCTATGAAGGTTTTGATTGTTGACGACGAAAAACTTGCACGCGACCGATTGCGTGAGCTGCTGACCGAAATCGGGGGCCATGTCATCGTCGGCGAAGCCATGAACGGCAACGAAGCAGTGGAGCGAGCAGCCCAACTGAAA
The DNA here is from genome assembly GCA_021785515.1 of Pseudomonadota bacterium. Taxonomy (GTDB): domain Bacteria; phylum Pseudomonadota; class Gammaproteobacteria; order Acidiferrobacterales; family UBA6901; genus JAJYCY01. The sequence goes on from JAJYEX010000001.1 coordinate 487,193, forward strand.
CCGGACGTGCTGCTCATGGACATCCGCATGCCGGGCATGGACGGACTGGAGGCAGCGATGCACCTGATGGGGCTGGACAATCCGCCGAGCGTCATTTTCACGACTGCCTACGACCAGCATGCGCTGCATGCCTTCGAGGTAAACGCCGTGGATTACCTGCTCAAACCCATCCGTAAGGAGCGCCTGTCCCTGGCGCTTGCAAAGGCCCACCAGCTCACCCTGAAGCAGCTGCAACAGATCAACCAGGCCCAGGAACAGCCCAGCGCCCGCACGCACATCAGTGTCCACCTGCGCGGCAATATCCGGCTGGTTCCTGTACAGGACATCCTTTTTTTCATGGCGGACAGCAAGTACGTCACGGTGCGCACCCCCTCGGAAGAGCACCTGATCGAGGATTCCCTCGTCAATCTGGAAAAGGAATTCGGTGAGAAGGCGTTTCTGCGAATCCACCGCAACGCGCTGGTTGCAACCAGCTACATCAAGGGGATTGAAAAGAGCTCCGCCGGCACCTGGCAGGTAAGCCTCAAGGGCCTTGACCGAAAGCTAGACGTCAGCCGACGTCATGCCGCTTCGGTGCGCCGCTGGGCACGCCACTAGCTACCGGCAGCCGATCACCGTACGGCTGCGCCCACAAGGTAGGCGGTCGAGCCGAGTTCGCGGTGTTCCGCCATTTTCCGTCCAGCCGCAGCCACGGCGGCATCCAGATAGCCACCGTAGAAGTCCGCATTGCCCACACCGACCAGCGGCGACACTAGCCGGTGACCACCGGCACCGAAGAACTCGATGGTCGGGGTCAGGGATACGTGATACCGGTGCGCAAACGCCGCTTCGCTGATCATCCTGCCCGAAAAATCGCGCAACATGCGATCACTGTCGACATTGACCTCGCGGATGATGACCTTGCTGCGATACGCTGCGTCGGCATACCTCGGCTTGAGATACAGCTCATCCACTTCCTTGCAGTAGGCACAGGAATTGCGGTAGAAAAATACCAGCATGGGCAGCCGCTCGCGTGCGGACCGGTGGGCGAGCGCCTGAAGGTTGCCGGCCTGGGGAAGACCGGCGGCGACGGAAGTCAGCGGAACCAGAACCAACGCGAACGTCAGGAGGCCGATAATCAGGCGCTGCCCGCGGCCGGCCAGGACTCGGCCGCGGGGATGATTCCCGCTCCGATTTGTTTTAGCATTACCATCCCGCTCGATTTCCGGCCTATCCAATCGCATGCCTCCTACCTCCACTCCGAACACCATCCGCATCGGTACGCGCAGAAGCCAGCTTGCCCTGTGGCAGGCGGGTCACGTCCGCGCACATCTCCTCGCACACTGGCCCGCACTCGAGATAGAACTCGTCGAGATGACTACCCAGGGGGACAAGATACTCGACAGCCCTCTCGCCAAAGTTGGCGGGAAAGGACTATTCATCAAGGAACTTGAGCAGGGCCTCATGGATAGACGCATCGACCTGGCGGTTCATTCCCTAAAGGACGTGCCAGCGATCCTGCCCGCAGGGTTGCACATTCCGGTAATCTGCGAGCGCGAAGATCCGCGGGATGCCTATGTTTCCGACCGCTACCCGGGAGTTGCCGCACTGCCCGCCGGCGCGCGCGTGGGCACATCTAGCCTGCGCCGCCAGTGCCAGTTGCGTGCGGCCTATCCCGGGGTGCAGATCGTGGATCTCCGGGGAAACGTCAATTCGCGCCTCGCAAAGCTCGATGGCGGCAGTTACGATGCAATCATTCTTGCCGCTGCCGGCCTCAAGCGTCTCAATTTGCGCGCGCGGATCCGTGCGTTTCTGGATCCGGACGAAAGTCTTCCGGCCGTAGGCCAGGGCGCCATTTGCATCGAATGCCGGGCCGACGACGAAGTATCGAATCAGCTGATTGCCCCCCTCCATCATCGGCCAACGGCACTGCGGGTGCGGGCCGAGCGCGCAATGAACGCACGCCTGGGGGGCGGGTGTCAGGTTCCCATCGGCGGCTATGCCGAACTAGCGGACGGTGAACTGCATCTGCGCGGACTGGTAGGCGCCGCGGACGGCAGCCGCATCATCCGCGGCGAGACCCGCGGACCAGCCGACGACGCCGAAAATCTGGGTGTCGCGCTGGCAGATGACCTGATTGCTCGTGGCGCACGCGCGCTGCTCGACCCCGTGTATGGACGCACCTGAAGGCCCATCTCTCCGACACACGACCGTCCTGGTCACTCGCCCCGCGGCGCAGGCGGAGGCGCTCGCCACAATTATCGAAAGCTGTGGTGGAGAGGCTGTGCGCTTCCCGGTACTCGAAATACTGGATCCGTCCGACCTTGGGCCACTGCTGCGCATTGTGGACCGCCTGGAAGAATATGACATCGCGGTTTTCATCAGCCCCAACGCGGTCAACAAAGCGATGAACCTCATTCACTCGCGCCGGAGCCTGCCTGCTCACCTGCGACTAGCCTGCGTCGGACGCGGATCAGCGCGCGAACTGGCGCGCTTCGGCTGCAAGGATCTGATCGCCCCGACGGGCAGGTTTGACAGCGAGGCCTTGCTGGAGCTGCCGCCTCTTGCCGAAGTTGGCGGCCGGCGCATCGTGATATTCCGCGGGGACGGCGGGCGGGAGATGCTGGGCGAGACCCTGCGGCAACGGGGCGCGCAGGTCGAATACGCGGAGTGCTATCGCCGCGGAAAGCCGCTGGCAGACACCACGCCGCTATTGCGCCGGTGGGCCCGCGGAGAGATTCATATTGTATCCGTCACCAGCGTTCAGGCACTGCGGAATCTCTACGATCTGGTAGGCAGGCTGGGTCAGCAGTGGCTGGTGAAGACACCGATCGTGGTCGTGAGCGAGCGGATGGCCGCCGCCTGTCACGAACTTGGGTTCAAAACCGAACCGATGATTGCGCGCCAGGCTAGCGACGAGGCCATCGTGGACACCATCAAGGCGTGGCGGGCGGCGCAAAAATCCCTATAATCCGAATCAACCGCCGGGCGTGCGTCGCCTGGGACAATTCCTGGATCCGCCCTTGGCGATCCATAGGGTAACCACTGAACGATGACAGACAAAGACCCTGATACCAAGACACCGGCTGCCGATGCTGGCACGTCCAAACTGCCGCCCCACAAGCGCCGCCGCACGGGGGTAGCTGGGGGCCTTGCCCTCATTCTCGCCGTCGTGGCGCTGCTGTCCAGCGCCTACCTGGGATACACACTGATTACCAGGCGCGGTCTGTACAACGCCGGCGTCTCGAGCCAGCTGCAACAGCTCGCGGCACAGAACGCAAAGTCACAGAACGAGCTCGCGGCCATGGGCCGGGAACTGGACACGCTTAAACGCAACCAGAAGACACTGCAGGGGGCGTTTACGAAAATCAGCGGCGAATTCGGCAGGGGGCGCCGGCAATGGCTGTTGTCAGAATCCGCGCAACTGATGATTATCGCCGATCACCGACTGCAACTCGCACACAACGTCGGACTGGCGCTTGCTGCATTGCGCGCCGCAGACCAGGATCTCAGACAGCTCGATGACCCGCGCTATCTTCCGGTGCGGCGCACACTGGCAGACGAAATTGGAAAACTGGAATATATAGGCCACATCGACATCTCCGGCATGGCGCTGCGGCTGGGCGACATAGCGGGACATCTCGACAGCCTTCCCCTTGCCTCCGGATCACGCCCCCAGACATCGGTCGCGCCCGCAAAAGTGCAGACACAGCGGTCACAGCTGGGGTCGATGCTGCACGATCTCCTCAGTCTGGTGCGCATCCAGCGCACCAACAAGCTGGCGCCGCCGCCGCTGCTGCGGCCGAATGAAGCGTACTTCCTGCGCCAGAACCTGCGCCTCATGCTCTACGGGGCCCAGACGGCATTGCTGCGCGGCAATGCCGCAGTGTTTGTGCAGGACGTGACGGCGGCGCGGCGCTGGATTGGCACCTATTACGATGGGTCTGCGACGCCAGTCCAGTCAGTGGAGGCTGAGCTCGGCCGTATGCTGAAGTCGCCGTTCCGCAACAAGCTTCCGGATATCTCCGGGTCCCTGGAGCAACTGCGCCGGATCCAACAGAACGGTGCAATACCATGAAGCTGCTGATTTACGTGGTGATAGTCCTGTTCGCGTCAGTGACCCTGGCGCTCGCGGTAATCCATGATCCGGGTTATGTGCTGCTCGCGCGCCCGCCGTGGAGCATGGAAATGCCGCTCACGGTGTTTATCATCTCCGCAGTGCTTGGGTTTGGCGCGCTCTATGCGCTGGTCCGTGCATCAATCAGGCTGTGGAATACCCCCCGTGATGTAGCTGAGTGGCGTAAGCGGCAACGCGCGCGGCGCGCGCGTGACGCCCTGGCGGAGGGGCTGGTGAGCCTGGGGGAGGGAGACTGGGATAAGGCGGAAAAACAGCTGCTTGCCAATGTCGGGCAGAGTGAAACCGCCGTGGTCAGCCACCTCGCAGCAGCATTCGTGGCACAGGCACAGGGCAACACGGAGAAACGCGACGAGTACCTTGCGGCCGCTCACCGCAGCGCGCCGGAGCGCGCGCGGGCAATCAGCCTGGCCCAGGCACAGCTACAGCTGCTCGCCCGCCAGAACGAGCGCGCACTCGCCACGCTTTCCCAGCTTCGGACCATGGAAACCCGGCACCCTCGAGTGGTCGGCCTGCTAGCGCAAACCTATCGCGAACTGCACGACTGGGAGAGTCTGGCCAATCTGATCCCGGAACTGCACAAGCTCAAGGCATTGCCGACGGCCGACATAGACGCACTGGAACTCGATGCACGGCGCGAGCTGCTTAGGCTCGCCCTGCCGAGCGGGGCAACGAGCGTGCTCAAGCAGGCCTGGAACGCCATACCGCACCGCCTGCGCCAACATCCCGATCTGGTCGCCATCTACGCCCGCCACCTCGTGGCGCAGGGCGCGATGAACGAGGCGGAGCGCCTTCTGGGGACCGCCATCGGTAACAGCTGGAACAACAACCTGGCGCGGCTGTACGGGCTTGTGCAGGCAACCGACCCGGCAGCACAGCTGGAGACTGCCGAAGGCTGGCTAACGGGCCATAGCGACAACCCTGTCCTGCTGCTGACCCTTGGCCGCTTGGCGGCCCGCAACCGGCATATGGGCCAGGCGCGCGAATATCTGGAGAAATCCATCCTGCTGCGGGGTCCCGCGGAGGCCTACCAGGAGCTGGCCAGTCTCATGGAACAGGCCGGCGAGCACCAGAAAGCGCTGGAATACTACCGGCAGGCGCTGGACCTGTGCGTCGGCGACCATCGGGACACTATCCACGATCCGGCCGACCGACCAAACAGTCCGCGACGCGGGAACGGCGCGGGAATCGGCCAGTACCGGCACTGACCATACTCAGCGACGGGTTGGACACTGCTGACTTCCGGGATGCTCGCCAGACGAACAGGCGGCCTGGCACGCCTTAGATCTGTTGGGTGGCACACCAGGTACGCCACATTTCACGGTAAGCCTGCTCTACGGTACGTGCGAAGCTTGGGCCGTCACACAGAGCCGAATTGGCCACCTGCCGACGAAGACCGGCGCGCAACCTGGCCAGCGCATCCAGGTCACCCGCAAGCCCGGTGGCAAGCGCACGGTAGCCGTCGCGGCTGGCGGCCACAAGGCGCTGCAGACCCACAGCATGCAGCAGGCTGACGCCGACACGTGCACGGTGCGCAGCGCCCTCCAAGGCGATCACCGGCACACCCATCCACAAGGCCTCGCAGGTGGTAGTCGTACCGTTGTAGGGGAAGGGGTCGAGTGCGATATCCACGCGCCCGTACTCGTGCAGCAAACCGGCGTGCGACGCAACGAGGCCGTGCAGCTCCACGCATTCTGGCCGCACACCGTGCTCGACGAAGGCCTCCTGCAGACGCGCTCGGGTCTGGGCATCTTCCAGCACCGCATGACGCAGCAGCAGGTGGGAGCCGGGCACCGCCTGCACTAACTCGGACCACAGCGCAACCACCTCGGCATTGATCTTGGCGGGGTGGTTAAAGGAACCAAATGTGATGCGTCCTGCGTGTCGTGCCGGAAGCGCGCTCACGTCCGGGCCGTCGGCTGGCGGCGCATAGCACAAAAAGCAACCCGCGAGGCGCACCAAGTGTTCGCTGTGGAACGCCTCCTGCCCGGCAGGGTCTGCCTCGGCGTCAGTCAGCCGATAGTCCATGGCGCGCAGTCCGGTAGTGTTTGGATAACCCAGATAGGAAACCTGCACCGGGGCAAGCCGGCGCGCGAAAGCACGCAGTCGATTGCGGGACGTATGACCCGCCAGATCAACCAGGATATCGATGCCGTCGCCGCGCACAATCGCCGAGAACTGATCCCAGCTGTCACGATGAGTATCGCGCCACCGGTGAGCCAGAGCGACAAACTCGGCAGTAACCGCGTCGGGCTGCACCGCGTCAGAGTAGCACGTGACGTCCACCGCTTCCGGGTCGTGATGCTGCAGCAGCGGGCGTATGAAATGGCTGACGGAATGTGTGCGCAAATCGGGCGATACATAGCCGATGCGCAGGCGCCGTTGCGGATCCGCCACGGTTACGGGCGGGGCAGCATCCACAGCAGCGTATGCCGTATCCCAGGCCCGATGTGCCGCGAACACCTGCTGTGGATCCTGGTCCGGCAGGTAGTTCACGATCAACAGTGCATTCGAACGCGCGCCGTACATGTCGGGACGCAGTCGCAAGGCTTCGTCAAAGGCCGCCCGCGCTTCATCTAACCGGGCCTGCAACAGCAGCGCATTGCCCAGACTGAAGTATGTTTCCGCATGGCCTGGGCGCATCGCCAACGCGCGACGCAGGCTCGCTTCCGCCCCCGCCTGGTCAAGCTCTGACAGCGTGCTTCCTAGGTTAAAGTGACCCTCCCAGAGATCCGGAAGCAGCCGCACCACGTTCTCGTAGCAGGCCGCGGCCTGCGGCAGGCGACCCAGCTCGCGCAGCATCTGGCCCAACGTGAGATACACAAGTGGATAGCGCGGTTGCAGTTCCAGTGCCCGCCGGAAGCAAACCTCTGCCTGCTCGGTGTCACGCGCCGCATAATACACGTTACCCAACAGATAGTGTCCTGGGGGATAGTCAGGCTGGCGGGCCAGGACCTTGCGGGCACAGGATTCCGCGGCCGGTGCGTCACCCAGCTGGCCGCACACCGTGGCCAGCATGCACAGACTCTGCAGGTCAGCAGGGTCATCACGGCACAGCAGCTCGTACATGCGCCGAGCTTCCACCAGGCGGTTGGCAGCCAGCAGCGCTTGGGCCTTCTGCCGCCGTTGATTCTGTTCATTCACCTGGGCCATACGATGCTCTGTTGGAATGCCCGGCACACGGGACGCCAAATTGGGGGCAGCCTAGTCACCCCGCTTTGCTCCGGCCAAAGGCCATTCACCACTGCCAGATGGGATTCCCCCTGCAACAGCGGCACAATCTCTGCGACATGGCGCAATGTTGTAAAGACATGTAGCCGGAGTCCACGATCCCCCCGTACGTTCCATAAACCGCAAAGACGCAGTCCAGCGGGCTCTTTAGAAATCTTTAACTTGGGTCGCGCGACAGGGGCAAATTATCGGGTTTCCCCGCTTCCCGCATATTCGGGCATGCGAAGACCGTGTTGGCATAATGATCATAACACGCTCTAAGGCGCCACGCTGTCGTGTGCTCGCTCGAACGAATCATAGAACAGGCAGTCCTCGGGCAAACCACGCGCCACAAAGGTCGTCTTGCCCGCTTCGATCATGGGTGGTGGCCCGCTGGCATAGACTTCATAACGGCTCAGATCCGGGTAATCTTGGTTCACCGCCTCGTGCACCCATCCGCGGCGACCCGCCCAGTGATCGTCCGGACCCGGGTCCGATAGCACGGGCGTGTAGCGAAAGTTCTCATGGGCCTGCAACCAGGTCTGGATCTGCTCATGCAGATAGAGGTCACGCCGGGCCCGCGCGCCCCAGTACAGATGGATTGGTCGACGCAGACCGATGTGGAAAGCGTGTTCCAGAATCGCTTTCATCGGGGCAAAACCGGTGCCGCCGGCCATCAGAATGACCGGACGCCCGGCGCCGGAAGCCTCCGGCTCCGTGACACCCTCTTCACGCAGGAAGAAGGTCCCAAGGGGGCCCTGGAAACGCAACAGGTCCTTCTCCTTCATGCGGGTGAAAACGTGCTCCGAGAAATGGCCTCCAGGCAAATGTCGGACATGCAGCTGCAGCGCTTCATCGTCATGCGGGGCATTGGCCAAGGAAAAGCTGCGACGGCGCCCATCGCGAAGCAGTATGTCCACATACTGGCCCGCAAGGTACTGGAGCCGCTCGTTCTGTGGCAGTTTCAAATAGAGCGCCATCACATCGGGCGCGAGTTTCTCCATGCGGATCACCCGGCAAGGAAGCGTCTTGATGACAATTCCACGGACGGCGCCGATCTCACGCGCCATTACGGTCACATCCGAGAGCGGCCGGGCGCGACAAAAGAGCGCCATACCGGCTTCCCGTTCCGATTCGCTCAACGCCTTGCTCTCGTAGCTGCCATAGTCGACCGAACCAGAAATCACCCGCCCCTTGCAGGTGGCACAGGCCCCGTTGCGGCAGCTGTAGGGCAGATTGAACCCGTGGCGCAATGCGGCCTCGAGAACCGTCTCGTTGCCTTCCGCAGTGAACTCGTGACCGCTCGGCTCGATGCGCACAGTAAAGCCCATGCTGTGATCCGCTCTTGATCGTGGTAACGTCCGGCATTGTCCCTAAAAACCGGCGCCAGTCCAAGCCGGCGACGGTCCCTCCCGGGGGCCGCTGGCTGTCTGGATGGGCAGCGTGCGCGTGCCCCGGAACCAATTGCGACCTAGACCCGTCAAAAGGGGACAAAACAGGCATGCCGGTGCCCAAACCACCGAACCTAGAACGATGATGAATCACCGTGACCCCACACCACATCGACGGCCATGCATTGACAAGCCTCCCGCACCTACAATTTAATTGCGCCCCATGTCACAACGGCTGCCGGATAACAGCTCGTACAGGGAGGCTACGGTCATGAACGATGCGGCGCTGGTGGAAGTCGACGACCTGTCACGCTCCTATGGGAGCATCATGGCGGTGAATCACATCAGTTTCAGCATCCGCCGCGGGCAGGTTCTGGGGTTCCTTGGCCCGAACGGCGCTGGCAAAACCACCACGATGCAGATCCTTAGCGGCAATCTGGCGCCCAGCACCGGCCGTATACGCATTGCTGGCCATGATCTGCTGGAGGCGCCGCACAGCGCGAAGCAGGCGATCGGCTACCTGCCGGAGCAGCCTCCGGTATACCGCGAACTCACAGTTGACGAATATCTGGATTACTGCGCCGGACTGAACCGCATCGCACGCGCAAAGCGGCGGGCGGCACGCGAAGCGGCCAAGATGAAATGCGGCCTGAGCGATGTCGGCAGGCGGCTCATCGGCAACCTGTCCAAGGGTTACCAGCAACGCGTTGGCCTAGCACAGGCAATCATCCATATGCCACCGGTCATCATCCTAGACGAGCCCACCGTGGGTCTGGATCCCATCCAGATCCGGGAGATCCGGCACCTGGTGCGGGAGCTCGGCAAGGAACACGGAGTGATTCTGTCCACGCACATTCTCCCGGAGGTTCAGGCAACCTGCGACTGGGTACAGATCATCAACAAGGGCAGCCTGGTGCTCAATGACAGCATCGAGGGCCTGTCGCGACACATGCAGTCCTCGGCACTGTCAGTGGCGCTGCGCCAACCCCCCGATCTCGGCCTGATAGAGAGCCTGCCAGGCATAAAATCGGTGCAGGATGAAGGCAACGGTCATCTGCGCCTGTTCTACGACCCTGAAACAGATCCGACCGACGCTCTGGTGGATCTCGCAGTGCAGAAGCGCTGGGGCCTGTACGAGCTGCAACCCGAGCGCGCGTCGCTTGAGGACATTTTTGTACATATCACAACCGAGGAACGGGACAGCCCAAAAGGGAACGCCGCATGATTTTCACGATCGCACGCAATGAGTTGCGGCGCATGTTTCTGTCGCCGCTCGCTTGGGTCATCCTGGCGGTAGTCATGGCGATCCTCGCATTCATGTTCCTCAGCAGCGTCCAGTATTTCGTCATGATCCAGTCGCGCCTGCTCAGCATGGGCAGCGAAGATGGCGTCACCGCGGTGGTCGTGGCGCCACTGCTCGGAAATGCGGCGGTCGTGCTGCTGCTGGTGGCTCCGCTGGTCAGCATGCGTCTAGTCGCCGACGAGCGCCGCAACAAGACGCTGAGCCTGCTGTTCAGTGCGCCGGTGTCAATGACCGAAATCGTACTCGGCAAATACCTGAGCCTGGTGGCCTTCCTGTGGCTGATCCTGGCCATGGTGGCACTGATGCCCCTTTCGTTGCTTGCGGGGGGAACGCTCGATTTCGGGCTTTTCGGTGCCGGACTCCTGGGGCTGGCCCTGCTGCTTGCCGCCTTTGCGGCTGTCGGGCTTTTCATGTCCACCCTTACCCAGAACCAGTCGGTTGCCGCCGTCGGCACGTTCGGCCTGCTGCTGCTATTCTGGATCCTGGACTGGGCCGGACGGGGTTCGGGGGCCTCTGGTATCCTTGGATATCTGTCGATCCTGAATCACTACGAACCGTTTTTGCAGGGCATATTTGACACCAGCGATGCCGCCTATCTGGTACTGTTCATCCTTACGTTCCTGATGCTGAGCATACGGCGGCTCGACATGGATCGGCTGGGAGGCTGAGGCCTATGCGCACGTCTCGCCAATCGCGCACTCGGATGCGGCTTGCCAGCAGCAGCTTCGTCATATTGTTCCTGGTGGTTGTGGCCCTGCTGCTGGCGCTGAGCCGGCAATACCACCGGCAGTTTGACTGGACCGAATCCGGACGCAACAGCCTGTCGCAGGCCAGCATCGCGCTCCTGAAACAGCTGCCCGACCCGATCACGATCACGGCCTTTGTCACGGACAAGCACAATCTGCGCATGCAGATCAGCGAACTGGTGGAGCGTTACCAGGAACACGACCCCAAGGTAAGCCTGCAGTTCGTCAACCCCGACAAGCACCCCGGCCGTGTCCGCGCCGCGGGCATCCGTTTTGACGGGGAATTGCTGGTGCAGTACAGCGGCAGAACCCAGACCGTAAGTCAGATCAGCGAACAGTCGCTCACCAACGCCATCGCACGAGCCGGCCGTGGCGGCAACCGGCGGGTGGTGTTCCTGAGCGGACAGGGCGAACGGCGTCCGGACGGTGACGCGAACTTCGACCTGTCGACCTGGGCCATGCAGATGAACAAGCGCGGGCTCAAGACACGCAGCCTTACGCTGGGCGAAACCGGCCGGATTCCGCCCGACACGTCGGTGCTGGTCATTGCCAGCCCCACGGCCCGGTTCCTGCCCGGAGAGGTCCGAGAGATCGAGGACTACATACATCAGGGCGGAAACCTGCTGTGGCTGAGCGACCCGGGCGCACACAACGGCCTAAGTTCGCTTGCGGACATGCTGGGCGTCGATTTCCAGCCGGGCGTGATCGTGGATCCGGTCTCTCAGCTTCTGACTGGAGGACACACCGCCACAGACCTGGTAGTCACCCGTTACGGCCAACAGCCGGTCGTGCGCAATTTCAATCTCATGACGCTGTTTCCTGATGCCCGCGGCATGACCTTCAAGGCGCCGAAACACTGGCAGGCCCGAGTGATGATCGATACGTCGCCGACCGCCTGGTCGGCGGTCGGACCGCTCGGCAAGGTCGCCCGCTTCAGGAAGGGCCGCGACATTCCCGGGCCACTCAACATCGCTGTGGCCCTCACCCGCGGACGCGCCAAGCGACAGCAGCGTATTGCGATCGTGGGCACCGGGAACTTTCTTTCGAATGCCTTCATCGGCAACGGCGGCAACCTGGATCTGGGGATGAACCTCATCAACTGGCTGGCCAATGATGATGCCTATATCAACGTACCCCCCCGCATTGCCCCGGATCTGCGCCTAGACCTGTCCAGGACGGCCGAGGCGGCCATCGGCATCGGGTTCCTGGTTGTAGTTCCGTTGATTCTGCTTGCCAGCGGTGTCGGAATTTGGCTACGCCGGCGCAAACGCTGAGCCCACGGGGTGGCTTGTGAACAGTCGCTGGTGGCTCAATGCGGGCCTAGCCGCCCTGATTGCCGCCCTCGCGCTGGTGCTCGTCTTCAAGCCTGGCCACCACAAGGCTCCGGTAGTCCCCGCGCTCACCACGCTGTCCGCCGGCCAGATCGGTCACATCCGCCTGCTGCGTCCAGGCCAGCCCGAAATCGACCTCGTCAAATCCGGCGGGCGTTGGATCATGACCGCACCACGCCGTGCCCGCGCCAACCGCTTTCGGATCGAGGAACTACTGCACCTGGCAACCGCCAGGATCGTAACCCACTTCACCGTTCCGGCGGCTGATCTGGGTCGATACGGCCTGGCCAAGCCGGATGCGGTCGTCTGGCTCGATGACGAGAAAATCAGTTTTGGCGGCCCCCACCCGCTGGACCCGGACCACTATGCCCTGTACCGGGGCCAGGTCTATGTGGTACCGGATCATTACGACAATGCCGCCATCGCCCCATTGTCAGGCTTCTTCAGCACGCGTCTGATTGAGAATCGCGGAAAGCTCGTGGCAATCCGGCTGCCTAGGCTGAGTCTTGCACGTAAACCTGACGGGAGCTGGAAGGTGACGCCGGCTGACAGCAAGCTGTCGACCGACCGCATAAACACATTCGTCGATGACTGGCGCTACGCTCAGGCCCTGTCGGTCAGCCCGTATTCCGGCAAGCCGGTCATTGCTCGGGCACGCTTCACTTTTGCTTCGAGTCCGGTAAAAGCGGCCCGCGGCCATTCGGTCGCCGCGGCGCCGGGCAAGCGGGTACTGGTGCTTGGCATCGTGGAGCGCAAACCGGAACTGATCTTCTATCGCAAGGACGAGGGGCTCGAATACCATTTGCCGGCCGACATGGCCTCACAACTCCTCGAACTGAAACCTCACTGAGACGCTCGAAACCCGTCCATGCCGGAACTTCCGGAAGTCGAGACTACGCGCCGCGGAATCGCGCCGCATCTCCTGGGACAGCGGGTGCGCGCGGTCGTCGTACGCAACCCCAGACTGCGCTGGAAGGTGCCGGTCGCACTGGTCACGGAACTGCCGGGACAGACTGTGCGCGCGGTAGAGCGGCGCGCCAAGTATCTGCTGCTGCGGGCGGATAACGGCACCGTCATCGTACATCTCGGCATGAGCGGCAGTCTGCGGATTGCCGACCGCTCGGACCCTGCTGGTCGCTTTGATCATCTGGACCTGGTGTTGGAGGACGGCACATGTCTGCGCCTGCGCGACCCGCGGCGCTTCGGCTCCGTGCTCTGGACCCGCGGCCCCCCCGCAGACCATGTCCTGCTCCGGAATATCGGCCCGGAACCGCTCACTGCCGGATTTGACGGGATGTATCTTTACACCCGCACCCGCCGCCGCACGGCTGCCATCCGGGACCTGCTGCTCAACGCACGGATTGTCGCCGGCATAGGCAACATCTACGCCAATGAGGCCCTGTTCCAGGCCCGCATCCGCCCAAGCCGGCGCGCCGGCCGGTTGAGTCGCCCCGAATGTGGGCGCCTCGTTGCAGCCATCCGAGGGACGCTGACGCGGGCAATCAAAGCCGGCGGCACAACGCTGCGCGACTTTCGTAAGGCCGACGGCGCGCCCGGCCATTTCCAACACACGCTCTATGTCTACGGACGGGCCGGCAAACGCTGCCGGCGATGCGCCGCGCAGATCCGCGCTTTGCATATCGGCCAGCGGCGAGCCTTCTACTGCCCGCACTGCCAACATTAATCAGACTTAAAGTGGCACGTTACTTGCTTGCTGAAGTAACTTGATTATCTGGCCTTTTTAGTTAGGATAAAACTAAACTAAGGGAATTATACCTCCGGAACCGACCGGCGGCGTGCAAGGCACGGCCGTCGGTTGCGGGTAGCCGGGCCCGACGACTAGTATTTTGGTAGGCAGCATGTGCACGCCCCTCCCCCAAGGATCGCTTGATGAATAACATAGAACGGCAATTCGAGGCCTACAGCGCCTGGCGCAGTGGATTATTTGAAGCAGTCAGCCAGTTCCGGGCATGGTTGCGCGCCCAGGAAATTGCCGACGCCCAGGTCGATCAGCGCCTGGACCAGGTACTGTCGACCCTGCGCGACGACAAGCTCTATATAGCCTTCGTGGCGGAATTCTCCCGGGGCAAATCTGAGCTCATCAATGCCATCTTCTTTGCCGGGTTTGGTCAGCGCGTGCTGCCGTCGAGCGCAGGACGTACAACCATGTGCCCCACCGAGCTTGCCTACGAACGAAATTCGGACCCGTTCATCCGGCTGCTGCCGATCGAAACCCGCACCAGCGGCACTACGGTTTCGGAACTGAAGGGATTTCCGGATGAGTGGACAACAATCCCCCTGGACGTGCGATCTCCCGACAAAGTGGCCGAGACACTGCAGCAGATCGCGCAGATCAAGACCGTATCGCGGGATGTCGCGCAGTCGATGGGGCTGCACGTCGCGGAAGCGGAAACCGAGAACGGCATGCACGTCACCGCCGACGGGCTGGTCGAGATTCCCAGATGGCGCCACGCCATCATCAACTTCCCGCATCCGCTGCTTGACCAGGGACTGGTGATACTCGATACGCCCGGTCTCAATGCGCTCGGCACCGAACCGGAACTAACCCTCAGCCTGCTGCCCAGCGCCCATGCGGTGCTATTCATTCTCGCCGCCGACACCGGCGTGACCAAATCCGACATCCAGGTCTGGCACGATTTCATTAGCAATCCGCAGAGCGGCCAGACCAAAGGCCGCCTGGTAGTGCTTAACAAGATCGACGGCCTGTGGGACGAACTGCGGGACTGGGAGGAAGTGCAGCGCGAAATCGAGCGCCAGACCCGGGAAACAGCCAAACACCTCGGCGTCAGCGAACGGAACATCTATCCGGTCTCTGCTCAGAAGGCGCTGCTCGGCAAGATCAGGAACGATGCAGCGATTCTCGAACGCAGCCGCATAAATACTCTGGAAACCGCCCTGGGCAAGGAACTGTTACCTTCCAAGCGCGACATCGTCCGCACCAACATCGGTGGCGAGATGATAGATATAATCAAGGCGACGCGGACCGTCCTCACGCAACGGATGAAGGGCGTCCAGGAACACATGGAGGAACTGGAGGGGCTGAACGGGAAGAATCTGGACGTCATCGACCACATGATGGACAAGGTCAAGGTGGACAAGGAACACTTTGAGAAAAGTCTTCAGCGTTTCCAGGCGACGCGCAGCATCTTCTCCCAGCAGACAAACGTGCTCTATTCACACCTCAATCTGAAGGCAGTGGACAAGCTGATTGCCGAAACCAAACGCGACATGGAGATCAGTCTTACAACGTCGGGCCTGAAGACGCGCATGCAGACCTTCTTCAAGCAGATGCACGGCATCATGGAGGATGTCGCCAAACAGTCCCAGGAAATCAAGGAGCTCATGGAGGGCGTCTACAAGAAGTTCCAGGAGGAACACGGGCTGGCCAACATCAAGCCGCACGGCTTTTCCGTGATGAAGTATTTGCGGGAGATCAAACGCGTAGAAGACAAGCACATGCAGTTTTTCAGCGGCATGTCGCTGCTGGTGACCGAGCAGAAATCGGTCACCCGCCGGTTCTACGAATCGGCAGTTGCCCGCATCCGCGCGATATTTGCGACCGCCAACCGCGATGCCGACAATTGGCTGCGGACAATCATGTCACCCATGGAATCCCAGGTACGCGAGCATCAGATTCAGCTTCGCCGACGCCTCGAGAGCATCAAGCGTATCCATAAAGCCAGTGACACCCTAGATGACCGGCTGAACGAACTTAAGGATGTGCGCGACGGAATCCACGCCCAGGATCAGGCGCTCGAGAGGCAGGCCGAAACCATAACGCAGATCCTCATGGCTCCGGCAGGACCGGATGCCGACGCCGAACCCTTGCCGGACCTGAACCTGTCTGCCTGAGTTGCGCCGGCCTGCGATCCGGGCAGTCTAGTGGAGCACCGGATTCCGCGACGTTTCGATGTCATTGGACACCACGGGGCGATGCTCCGCGTGCTCGTCGCGGCGCGCGACGTGTCCAAAGACCACGGCAACTACAAAAGACGCAACCATCCAGCCAAGGAGAATCCACCACATGACGGTACCTCCAATGGGAACCAGCAGTCCATCCGCACGGCGTCACTGCGTGCACCAGCGACCTCCAATGAACCCGCCCGTCCCCGCGCCTTTTGGTTAATCTGGATTATTTGTGGTTTGGCGTCTCCGGGTAAACACGCTACCACTCCGGTCGGGGTGGTCGAGAGAAAAACGCTGAACGCCGCGAACCGGCAGATCAGTGGTGGCTGCCGCTATGTCCGGCAGTCCCGCGCACTGCGCGATACCGCAAACACATTCACGGCAGATTATAGAGATTCAAAGAAAAGACCGGATCGGATGAGAACCGTTCTACTTCGCCAGCATCGGCTCAGCCCGAAGACGAGGACGATCCCTCACCACGCGTAGCGGTAAGGGAGCCGGCAGGCTTTAACCCGCAGCAGCGTCCGGCTTGCGGGACAGTTCCAGATACTTGGCGTAGAGCTCGTCGCGGCTTTCAACGACGTTCGGATCGTGAATAATGCAGTCTACCGGGCAGACCTCGATGCATTGCGAGGTATCATAGTGGCCGACACACTCGGTGCACAGTTTCGCATCGATAACATAGATCTCCTCTCCCTGGGAGATCGCACCATTCGGACACTCCGGCTCGCATACATCGCAATTGATGCATTCGTCAGTAATCAGCAAAGACATGGCAAAAACCCTATACACAGCCGGTGAATACGGCTATGCAATTTTAACGCATTTTGGCCGCCAGCGCAGCCCTGACCGCCGGATGAACGAATTCCGCCACATTCCCGCCTAGCGCGGCGATCTCCTTGACCAGGGACGCCGACACGAACATCTCCCGTTCGGACGGGGTCATGAACACAGTCTCAATTTCCGGCCCAAGGCGCCGGTTCATTCCCGCCAACTGGAATTCGAATTCGAAATCCGACACTGCGCGCAGTCCCCGCAGGATCACCTGCGCCCGCTGCTGGCGGACACATTCGATGAGGAGCGTATTGAACCCGATCACCGAGACCCGGTCTGTGTCGGCCAGAACCTGGCGGGCCAGATCCACACGTTCCGCCAGATTAAACAGAGGCTGCTTCGACGGATTCGCCGCAACGGCCACGATGACTTGGTCGAACACCCGCGCGGCGCGGCGCACCAGGTCGGTATGGCCATTGGTAAGCGGGTCGAAAGTACCCGGATAGAGGGCAATTACATGCATGACAACATCTCCACTGGCACTATTGGGCTGCAGATCTTGGCAGGGACCGCCAAGGGCCGTTTCTGGCCAGATGGTAACCCACCTGGCCAGCGCGTTTACTGCGCTCCAGCAACCATCCTTCGGGCAACTCTGGCAACTGCGTTCCTGGCGCCTCGAGGTAAACCAAGCCTCCAGGCCGAATCCAGCCGCCGGCTGCGAGCAGCGTGCAGCAACGCCCCAACAACCCACTGCGGTAGGGTGGATCCAAAAATACGATATCGAATGGTCGCGCTTGAGTCTGGAGGTACGCCACGCAATCAGCCATGATGACGTCGGCAGTGCTCGCGCCCAGCACGGTCACGTTGGCCCGCAGAACGCTGATCACTGCTGGATCATGCTCAACCAGCACCGCGCCGGCGGCCCCACGCGACAAGGCCTCCAATCCGAGCGCGCCGCTTCCGGCAAACAAATCCAGACAATTCGCGCCCACGATCCAGGGCTGCAGCCAGTTAAACAGGGTTTCGCGGACCCGATCAGGAGTCGGACGCAGCTGCGTGCTCGCCGCGATCTGGAGCCTGCGGCTGCGCCATTGTCCGCCAATGATCCTGAGCTGCCCCAATCCACCCGCGCGCCCGCCGGAATCAGCCACGGCCATCGGCCTCACCTGTGTCCGAGATCGGGGCGATGCGGGTGCAGAAACACTGCAGGATACCGGGATGACATGGGTTTCCTTTATCCGAAAGGCGTACGGATGATAGGATAACCCATCGCTTTGATGCTTTGTAACTTCGATGGGCCTTTTCAACAAGACTACGCGCGCCAAAACGGATGACGCCGGAAACAGCGTGGGATTCCTGGGCCGGCTCAGTGATCGTCTGGCCGCCACGCGCCGTGGCCTCGGCCAGCGGCTGGCGACCCTCATCCGCGGCCACTCGGCGGTGGACGCAGACCTCGCCGAGGACATTGAGGCACTGCTGCTCGGTGCCGATGTCGGCATTGAGGCGACGCGCGACATCATCGGCCGCATCACGCGGGCCCAGGCACGTACGCCGGACGAGTTCTATGCCGAACTCCGGGCAGCATTGCTTGCCATCATAGCGCCCTGCGCGCAACCGCTGACCATCTCGTCCGACATACGGCCTTACGTGATCATGGTCGCCGGAGTCAACGGGGCCGGGAAAACGACCACCATCGGCAAACTGGCCCACCGTCTGCGGTCGGAAGGTCATAGCGTAATGCTGGCGGCAGGCGACACGTTTCGTGCCGCTGCGGTCGAACAGTTGCAGACCTGGGGTGAACGCAACGGGGTTCCGGTCATGGCCCAATCCACCGGTGCTGACGCTGCGGCCGTCGCTCACGATGCCATGCAGGCCGCCACGGCACGGGCCGTCGACGTACTGATCATCGACACCGCCGGGCGGCTGCATACTCAAACCGGGCTGATGGACGAGCTCAGGAAAATCAAACGCGTCATCGGCCGCTTCGACGCCAACGCACCACACGAAGTGCTGCTGGTTCTTGATGCCGGGATCGGCCAGAACGCTCTTGCACAACTTGCTCACTTCGACAGCGCGGTGGGCGTGACCGGCCTGTGCCTGACGAAGCTCGACGGCACCGCAAAAGGCGGCATACTGTTTGCGATGGCGGAGAAACATGCCATTCCGATCCGCTTTATTGGAGTCGGCGAAGGTATCGATGACCTGCGCGTGTTCGACGCCGCACAGTTCGTCGACGCGATCCTGCCGCAACCGGAGTAGGGTGTGTCCTCTGGCAGAACCGAGCGGTCGCCACGGGCATCAGTTTTGCGACGTCATACGCACGCATCTGCGTCCTCTGCGGCCAGGCCCCGATGATCAAGCTCAGTAATGTATTTAAGCGCTACCCAGGCGGTTTCGATGCCTTGCGGGACGTCAGTTTTGAGGTGGACAGCAAGGAGATGGTGTTCATTACCGGCCATTCCGGCGCCGGCAAAAGCACTCTGCTCAAGATCCTGACGCTGATCGAACACGCCTCGCGCGGTCAAGTCCTCGTCAATAACCTGAATGTCGCGCGGCTGCCGCGCCGCCGCATTCCGCACTTTCGCCGCGAGATTGGGGTCGTATTTCAGGACAACAAACTGCTTCACGACCGCACCGTATTCGACAATGTTGCGCTGCCGCTGGTCGTGGCAGGCCTTTCCCGTCAGGAAATTGGACGGCGCGCGCGCGCCGCGTTGGACAAGGTCGGACTGCTGAAAAAGGAGAAGATGTATCCCGTCACCCTGTCTGGCGGCGAGCAGCAGCGTGTTGGGATCGCGCGCGCGGTGGTAAACAAGCCGGCACTGCTGCTGGCCGATGAGCCTACCGGAAACCTGGATGCGGACATGGCCGACCAGATCATCGATCTGTTTTACGACTTCAACCGCCACGGTGTCTGCGTGCTGATCGCAACCCACGACCTGCGGCAGATCCAGCGCTTGCGCAAGCGCGTAATCGGACTGAAAGACGGCGAAATCACCGTTGACAGCGGAAGCCACACCTCATGAAGAACCACCTGTTGCGTCATCTGCAGGTACTTTTCTACAGCCTCGGAGAGCTGGCACGTGCGCCGCTGACCGCGTTCATGACCATCGTCGTAATTGGCATCACGCTGGCGCTGCCGGCCGCTCTGTATGCCCTTATAGGCAACCTGCAGCGCGTCGGCGGAGGCTGGGACCAGGGCGCCCAGATATCATTGTTTCTCAAACTTGGCACGTCGCGGGCAGCGGCCGAAACCCTTGCCGGGCAAATTCGCACGATGCCGGATGTCGCCAGCGTGCGCTACATCTCCCCGGCCTCGGCGCTCAAGGATTTCAAGCGCCTGTCCGGCTTCGGCAACACGCTTGATCTGCTGGATTCGAACCCGCTTCCCCCGGTACTCCAGGTGCTTCCGGCAGGCAGGACGGTTGGTGCAAGGGCGGCCCAGAAACTGGCCCAGACACTCGGACAGATGCCCGGCGTAACCCAGGCGCAGTTTGATCTTGAATGGGTACAGCGGCTCGATGCCATACTGCGCCTGGCCCAAAGGGGGGTGCTGATCCTGGCCTTGCTTCTGGGTGTTGCGGTACTGCTGGTGGTGGGCAACACCATCCGGCTGGCGATACTCAACCGCCGCACCGAAATCGAGGTCATCAAGCTGATCGGTGGGACAGACGCCTTCATTCGCAGACCCTTTCTGTACACCGGGCTGTTTCAGGGACTGTTTGGCGGGCTGCTGGCCTGGATCCTGGTGGCCGCCAGCCTGACCCTGCTGGCCGGTCCGGTCCGTGATTTGGCAGGTCTCTACGGCAGCGGCTTCGAACTGGCGGGGCTCGGCCTGCAAGCCGGGACAACCCTGCTGCTCGGGGGCGCCGCCCTAGGCTGGGCCGGCTCCAGGCTTGCGGTAAGCCGCCACCTGCGCGCGATCGAACCCGGATAGGCCGAAATGTCGGTCCGTCTGGCCAATACCGCAATTTTTTGACGGTGATTAAGGCGCCTGCAGAACACCCAATCCAGAATATGGTGAACTTTCGGCAGAATTGGCACTCTGACATGCCGAGTGCTAAAATGGCCTGGTTGATAGTCAGGCTGAATGTACACAGAAGCTGGGGAGTTCATCCATGACGCAGACACTTTCATTACCGATTGCCATGAACCTGAGCGCCGAAGGCGGGCTTTCTGCCTACGTTCGCGCGGTCAACGCGGCTCCCGTGCTGAGCGTTGAGGAAGAACGGCGGCTGGCGGAGCGCCTGCACCGGGACGGAGATCTGGACGCCGCCAGACAACTGGTGGTCTCACATCTGCGGTATGTCGTGCGGGTGGCACGGGGCTTCAGCGGCTACGGCCTGCCCCAGGCAGACCTTATCCAGGAGGGCAATATCGGGCTTATGAAGGCGGTCCGGCACTTCGACCCCGACCATGGGGTGCGGCTGCTGTCCTTCGCTATCCACTGGATCCGGGCCGAAATCTACGATTTCGTGCTACGTAACTGGCGGATCGTAAAAGTGGCCACGACCAAGGCCCAGCGCAAATTGTTTTTCAACCTGCGCAAGTCACGCAGCCGCATCGGCTGGATGAACCAGGATGAGGTGGACAGCATGGCCACCGATCTGGACGTGCCGGCAGAAACCGTGAAGGAAATGGAGTCGCGCATGACGAACACGGACATTCCGTTCGATGCGCACGACGACGCCGATGACGATGAGTTTCGGGCATCTCCGGCCGGCTACCTGAAGGACATGCGCTACAACCCGGAGAATCTGTACGCGGAATCGACCGGTGAATTGGCGCGCGACCGAAAGCTGTCAGACGCCCTGGCGGAGCTTGATCCGCGCAGTCGCGCCATCATCCAGCGTCGCTGGCTCGACGATGAGAAGCCCACCCTTCATGAGCTGGCCCATGAATACGGGGTCTCGGCCGAACGCATACGCCAGATCGAGAAAAAGGCCCTGACCAACATGAAGGAAGTGCTCGATCCCGCAGCGGTGACAGACTGAGCGACGATCCGGCGGATCTTCTCGCCCCGGCATCGCTCACGATGTCGCACAACCGGCAATGACCTGCTCGGTCGTACGCACCAAACCCATGCGCGGGAAAATGCGCGTGAGACTCATGTCGTGCTCCGCGACGGAACGCGCCGCCATCGCGTCACTGGCGAAAATCTGACGGTAATTGCGTTCATAGGCGTCGCGGGCTGTACTCTCGACGCCGATATTCGTGGAAATGCCGCACAGTATGAGAGTATCAATGGCCCGCCGCCGCAACTGCAGATCGAGTTCGGTACCGTAGAACGCGCCCCACTGGCGCTTTGTAATCACCAGATCACCTGCCTGCGGACCCAGTTCTGGCAGCAGATCGGCCCAACCCTCTGGCAATGCCGCACCAAGCGGCGAAGGCTGGTCTGCCGGGGGGCGGAGTGCATCGGCGCGGTCTGCAGAGGGCGTCACCCGCACCAGCACCACCGTCGCTCCGGCAGCACGGCAGGTGGTGGCGAGACGCATTGCTTTGTGGGCCACCTCGGTCCCGGAGACCGGCTCGGTCGGCATACCGACTATACCCTTCTGCAGATCAATCACGACCAGGGCCGTTCGTCTGGGCTCCCACTGCACTGCATCTATCATCAGCATCTCCTGCACAATGACCATTAACTCCCCGGCAGACATGCCGTACCCGCGCCAGGGATCTAAGTCACAACCTTCGGATAAAGCCTCGCTGCCAGGAATACCATCGCCACCGCAAGAAGCGCGAGCACGGCAAAATCGAGCCACAGACTGAAGGAATCAGGTGCAGCCCCGACCATCAGCGTCCGCAAGGCATCGACCAGGTAGGTGAGCGGATTGACGGCTGCGACCACACGCAACCACCGCGGCATCAGCGTCAAAGGATAGATGGCATTGCTGGCAAAGAACAACGGCATGGTAAGTACCTGGCCGATGCCCATAAACCGTTCGCGCGTCTTGAGCAAACAGGCAATCGCGAGCGAGAAGGTTGAAAACAGCACGGCACCCAGGGAGACAAAAACGAGCACTCCAGCAATGGAAAGAATACCGAAGTGCAGCGGCACACCGATCGCCGCTGCCAGCACATACACGATCACCGATTGTGCCAGACCTCGAACGCTTGCCGCCAGGCCTTTGCCCAGAACAAGCGCGGTGCGTGCCGCAGGTGTCACGAGCAGCTTCTGCAGGATGCCGAGATCCCGCTCCCAGATAACAATGATCCCATAGAATATGGCGATGAACAGCGTGCTCTGGGCCAGCACACCGGGCGCCAAAAAGGAAAGATATCCGACACCCCCGGTGGCGATACCGCGCACTCGCACAAACACCTCTCCGAATATCAGCAACCACAGCGCCGGCTGGACCGCGCGCGTGAGCAGCTCCCACGGGTCACGCCGGAGCTTGTGCAACTCCGCCTCGGCCACGGCTGCCGTCTGGCGGATAAACGCCACCAGCGGCGGGGCTTCAGCCCAGGCGGCTAGCGGTTCGACGCGTTCCCCGGATACCACGATAGTCTCCATCCTGTTCCAGCGACTCTCCGCTGAAGTGTGCAAAAACATCCCCCAGGCTTGCCCCTTCACGAACCCGGGCTTTCAGTTCTGCTGGGGCACCCATGGCCACGACACGCCCGTGGTTCATGATTGCCACGGTCTCGCACAGCCGATCCGCCTCTTCCATGTCATGCGTTGTCATGAACAGGGTAAGGCCGTACTCATCGCGCAGCGTCTGCAGCCGCTCCCACACCGCCTGCCTCGCCAGAGGATCCAGCCCAACCGTCGGCTCGTCCAGGAATAATACCCGTGGCTCGTGCAACAATGACTGGCCGATCTCCAGTCTGCGGATCATGCCGCCCGAATAGCGCTGCACCAGGGTATGGGCGACATCGTCGAGCTTCATCACCGCTAGCACCTGGTCCACGCGTTGTGCCCGCTGGCGGCGCGGTATTCCGTAGAGCTTGGCAAACAGCCCGAGGTTTTCCCGACCTGTCAGGCCGCCGTCAGCACTCAGCAGTTGCGGTACATAGCCGATCCTGCGCCTGACTTCCTTCGCCTCATGACGAATGTCACAGCCGGCAACGACGGCCGTCCCCCCGGAAGGTGGCAACAGGGTGATAAGCATCTTGATGAGGGTGCTCTTGCCGGCACCATTAGGCCCGAGCAGGCCGAAGAGGGCGCCGGAGGGTACGCTCAGGTCGAGACTGTTCACAGCCGTCAGCGTCCCGAACTGGCGGCTGAGGGCAACGGTCTGGATCGCGACGCTGCCGTTCACAACCTGCTTCGGGGACGGATCTGCCACCAATCCACCATCAGTCCTGAGACAAGGCGCTGATCCGGCGGTCACGCGCCAGATAGCTGTAGATGACCGGGACCATGTACAGCGAGAAAAGCGCCCCGATGCCGAGTCCTGACGCAATTACCAGTCCCATGTCAAAACGGCTCACAGCTCCGGGACCACTGGCAAATACGAGCGGCATCGCACCAAACACCATGGCACCTGTGGTCATCAGGATCGGCCGCAGGCGGATGCTGGATGCCTTCTCGACCGCTGCGTTTCTGTCTGCACCTTCTGTCTCCTGAATGACGTTCGCAAACTGCACGATCAGGATCCCCTGCTTGGTAATGAGGCCGATCAGCGTAACCAGGCCGACTTCAGTATAGATATTGAGCGTGCCAGCGCCGAGGTACAGAAATATCAGCGCACCGGAAATCGCCATCGGAACTGTCACCATCACAATCAACGGATCCCGAAAACTCTCAAACTGGGCCGCCAGCAGCAGATACACAAGTATGATCGCGAGCATGAAAGTGATGACGATCGTGTGCCCTTCCTGAACATATTGGCGCGACTGGCTCGCGTAATGAATGGCAAAGCCCGCCGGCATGATGTGCTGGGCTTCCTGGCCGAGATAGGCCAGCGCCTTGCCCAGCGTCACGCCGGGCGCCGGTACGCCCTCAACGGTTGCTGAATTGAGCTGCTGAAACTGCGGCAGGTACTCCGGATCCACCTCAGTATGGAGCGAAACCAGCGTGGAGAGCGGGATCAGGCTGCCTGACTGGGAACGGATATAGTAGTCGTGCAGGGCCGCCGGATCGGCGCGGAAACGGTCTGGAACCTGTGGAATCACCTTGTAGCTCCGGCCCTGGATATCGAAGCGGTTGATGAGATTCCCGCCCAGCAATGGCTCCAGATTGTCACCGATATTGGCCATGGTGACGCCTAGATTCCCCGCGAGATTGCGGTTCACGCGCACCACGACTTCGGGGTTGTCGTAGCGCAGATCTTTGGTCAGGAAGGCGAACAGCCCACTGCGCATCGACTTCCCGATGAGCTCGTTGGCTACAGCATTGATGTGGCGGAAATCACCTGGCGAGGTTATGACAAACTGTATGGGCAATCCGCCCGCTGAACCCGGAAGTGAGGGTTTGGGGAACGCCACTGCTTGGACACCGGTGAGCCCGCTGAGCTTCTGCTGTACCAGCGGCATAAGGGCCATCTGGCTAACGTTGCGCTGGTTCCAGGGGACAAGTTTCATGCCCCCGACCAGAGCATTGGCTGCCCCTCCGCCAAATGACAGGCCATTAATCTGGAAAATGTTTCCGGTCTGTTTGAACGTCCTGAAAATTGCGGCAATCTTCCGCGAATAGCGGTTCAGGTAGTGCAGGGTCGCGGTGGCAGGCCCGGTGGCCGAAACCAGAATGAGGCCCTGATCCTCCGTCGGAGCAAGTTCGCTGGGAGTCCCGAGAAACATGACCGGAATGGTGACGAACACCACCACCGCAACCAGTATGGCAGCGGCGCGGTGCCGGAGCACCGCCCGCAGCGATCGGTCGTATGATTCTCTTATGCGGTCGAATGCCACATCCAGTGCATGCACCAGGCCGTGCTCACCGGCCGGCTTGAGCACCTTCGACGACAACATGGGCGAGAGCGTCAGCGCCACCATCGCCGATACCAGCACCGTGAACACCAGCGTAAATGCGAACTCGGAGAACAGACTGCCGGTCAATCCGCCGGTCAATCCGATCGGGGCAAATACCGCGGCCAGCGTCGTGGTCATGACGATGATGGGCACGGCAAGCTCGCGGGCCCCCTGGATCGCCGCGTCGAACGGTTTAGCGCCCTCCTCCATGTGCCGGTGTATGTTCTCGACAATGATGATCGCGTCATCCACCACCAGACCGATGGCAAGCACCACCGCCAGCAGGGTCAGGAGATTGATGGTGTAACCGGCGGCGATCATGAAAATGCCGCCGCCGATGATGGATAGCGGGATCGCCACAGCCGGAATGAGCAGGGAACGTAGCGATCCCAGGAACGCGAAGATCACGATCACGACGATGGCAAGCGTAATTCCGATCGTCACCATTACCTCGTGGATCGAGGTCCGGATGAAATCACTGCCGTCGTAGGGGACAGCGGCCTGAATCCCGGGCGGCAGCGTTTTCTTGATCTCACGGAATACGCGGTGCACCCCCTTGGCAACTGAAAGGCTGTTCGCGTCAGGGGTAGCGAAAACGCCGATGAAAACGGCCGGCGTGCCGTTAAAGTACACCGCCTGGTTGTAGTTCTGGGCCCCGAGTTCCACCCTGGCAACGTCCCGTAGGCGCACCAAGGTATTGCCGGAACTCCTGACCACCAGGTTGCGGAACTGCTTGGCGCTGTGAAGAGTCGTCTGGGCCCGGATGGTACGGGCTATATCGGAAGACTTGGTACGACCGACCGCACTGATGAAATTATTCGATGACAGGGCCTGGACCACATCGGCCGGCGTGACACCTAGGGCTGCCATACGATTCGGGTTGAGCCAGGCGCGCAGTGCAAAGCTGTTGCCACTCGGCCCGGTACCGGCCGGAACGATCTGCGCCTGTCCGACGCCCGAAACGCCCTGGATCCTCGGTTGCGCAACCCTCAGGACGTAATCATTGACCTGCTGCTGTGACAGCGACTTGCTGTAAAACGCGAGGTACATCAAGGCGGTCTGATTGCCCACGGTCTCGTTAATCACCGGCGCCTGGGTACCGGTAGGCAGCTGGTTCTGCACCTGCTGCACCTTGGACATGATCTGTGCCAACGCTGCGTTCGGATCGTAGTCCAGCTTCATGTAGACCGTGATGGTGGACACCCCCGGGGAACTCGCCGCCGTCATGTAGTCGATACCGGGAGCGGAGGCAATCGCCTGTTCCAAGCGTGCGGTGACGAATCCCTGGATGGTGCTGGGGCTGGCTCCGGGGTAGGCGGTGGTAACGGTGACCAAGGTGCTGGTGACTTTCGGGTACTGGCGTACGGTCATCGCCAGCCATGCCCGCACGCCGAGCAGAAGGATCACCAGGCTCAGCGAACTCGCCAGTACCGGTCGCCGTATGAAAATATCGGTGAACTTCATCGCCCGCGAACCTCAGCGCTTTTCGTCATGAACCGAAACAAACATGCCGCTGCGCAGCTTGATCTGGCCCGCAGTTACCACCTGCTCTCCGGCCTTCAGTCCGGAAAGAATCTCGGTAACAGCTCCGCGCGTCTCGCCCGGATGGACTGGTCTGGCGATCGCTACCTGCATCGTCCGCCCCGCCATTTTGCGGTTCTGCACAACATATACGTAATCGCCGAAAGAGCTGTAGCTGACGGCCACCGTCGGCACCACCAACACCGGCTTGGTAACACCCGCCGCGACTGTGGCTTCCGCGAACATGCCGGGACGCAGCAGCAGCTTCCGGTTCGGCAACGTGGCTTCGACCGCTACATTGCGGGTCGTCGGATCGATCTGGGAATCGAGCGCCCGCACACGTCCGGCAAACCGGCGGCCGGGAAACCCGTTGACACCGATTGAAACCTTCTGCCCGGGGCGAATGAGACCGGCCTGGTCTTGCGGCACGGTGAATTCCACGCGCAACGGATCCCAGGAATTGAGGGCGGCTATCGTGACACCCGGAGTCAAATACTGGCCCAGGCTCACCTGGCGAATGCCAATGCGTCCGGAGAACGGAGCGGACACCGCCAGCTTAGCCAGGGTTGCCCGGTCATTTGCCACCGCGGCGCTGGCCATTTGGTACGCAGCGTGCGCTGCGTCCAGGTTCTCGCGGCTCGTGGCATGCAGACGATAGAGGCTGCGCGCGCGTTTGTAGTTCTGGCGGTCCAGCGTCTCCGACGCCAGGTCGCCAGAAAGCTGCGCCAGCTGGTTCGAGTCATTGATCTGTATGAGCCGCTCGCCCCTCCTTACGGACTCGCCGGAGTGGAAATAGATGCCGGCAACCTGCCCCGGAAGCTGCGTGGTGAGGCTGATGCCGTTAACTGCCGTCAGGCTGGCTACCGCCCGGATCCGCCCCTGCCATGGCATCGTGGAGGCACGGGCTGCCGACACGCTGACGATATACGGGCCACGGTGCGTCATCGCTTCAAACGCCTTGCGCGCCCTCCAGTACTTGAACCCGAAGAGCGCGCCTAGCACTACGGCAACAATAACTGCGGTCCACACGAACGAACGCACACCGGACTTGCTCATCCGCCAGGTCTCCGATTCTTTGAGTCTGCATGGATATCCGCCACCGGACTGGCAGCGTCACCGGAGTGCGCCTCCGGCAACCCGCCGCCAAGTGCCACAAACAGCGCGGCGGTATCGGTATAACGCTGTGCCAGCGCCTGCACAAAGCCGATACGGGCGCGGCTGTAGGCCGATTCGGCAGACAGCAGCGCCAGATAGTCGACTGCACCGACCCGATACTGCGCCTGGGTCAACTTTAGCGTGACGGTTGCTGAATCAAGTTCCGTACGCAGCGCGTCGAGCGTTTCCGTGTCGTGCTGGAGGGCTCTCAGGGCATCGGCCACCTGCTGGAATGCCCCGATAACCGTAACCTTGTATTGGGCAAAGGATACATCGTAGGCAGCCTGGGCTGCGTGTTTCTGCGCTTCAAGCGTTCCGCCTTCAAAAATTGGCGCGGTAAGATCTGCAGCCAGGGACCAGACGCGGTTGGCGGAATCGAACAGCGTGTTCATCTTCCCGCTCTCACCGCCAAAGCTGGCCGTAATGTCGAGAAGCGGGTACATGCGCGCCACCGCCTCGCCGACGCTGGCGTTTGCCGCCCGCAACTGAGCCTCCGCAGCCCGGATATCCGGCCGATTTGCGACCAGCGCGGAAGGAAGGCTCACGGGCAGTTTTCCGGGAAGGTGCATCCCAGTAATCAGAAGTACCTGCTGGTTCCACTGCGCTGGATAACTGCCGCAGAGCGCGGCCAGCGCATCCTGGTCACGGTCGAGGGCCTGTTTCAGGGACGGGAGCGTCGCCTGATCGGCCGCGAGCTGGCTTTTCTGGGCCACCACATCAAGATAGGAGGCCGCGCCGATGTGATAACGCTGCTGCGTCAGGGTGAGCAGGCTCTGTTCGTTAGTGATAATCCGGCCGGTGGCTGCAATCTCGGATTGAACCGCGGCCGCACTGAGCGCGGTCTGTACTACGTTTCCAGCAACCGACAGACGCGCCGCGTCCAACTCGTCTCTTGCAATGTCCTCCGCGGCTTTGACCTGGCGGTACACCAGCCGGTTGATTCCGAACACGTCCGGGTAATAACTGACGCCCACGGTGCCGGTATAAAGGGAAAAGGTGCTCCCCGCAGACGTCCCGCCGAACTGGGCGCTGGAATTGCGCAGGCGCTCAGCCGACAACCCGGCGTTCACCTGCGGATAGAAAATGCCCATCGCTGCCTGCAGGTTGGCATGGGCCACACGTAGAGAAGCGCTTGCTGCCTGGAGCGATGGGTTTCGCGCCAGCGCCATGGCCACCAACTGGTTGAGCCGGTGGGACCGGAACATGCGCCACCACGTACCGCGAACGGTCTGCCCATAGTTGAACACCTGGGCGCCCTTGACGGGAGGTGTCGCAACACCTGCCGGCGGCAGATATTGCGTAACCGGGGGCGGCGCCGGCCTGTGATAGGCCGGACCCACCACACAACCGGCAAGCGAAAGCAGAACGCCAACGGCTGCCAGATTGAGACAGTGCTGACCGAACCGTGATGGCGCAAAAGAATCCCGCCTGGAGACGCCGCGATTGAACATTGCCTTATTCTAAATCAGAAAGTCGGTTAGTCCCGAGAGCCCACACCCAAGAACATAGTAAGCAAATAATTAGCATTCTACCTAAATCTGCGGGCAGGGCTCAAGTCCTCCGGCGTGCCGACTTGCACCCGCCCGGCAGCGTGAGCGGCCGTGTGGATGCCCTACGGCATCGTTCATCCCCCGACGTAAAGCGCGGAATTCCCCCGCTTTAGTGAATTACCAGGCGCAGGGCAGCCGCCATGAGGTGACGGTAATGGTCAATCAGAAGCAGGGTGAACAACAGCGCCAGATACTGGATGGAATATACAAAGGTGCGACGCGCCAGGGCATCACTGTAGTGGCGGTACAGTCCCCAGGCGAGCCGCAGGAAGCCAGCGTCGAGCACCAGTACGCCGGCAAGGTAAAACCAGCCGCTCATGCCGAGCGCGAATGGCAGGAGTGTGACCGACGCCAACAGGATCGTATACAAAAGGATATGCAAGCGCGTGAATTCACTGCCGTGCGTGACGGGCAACATCGGGATGCGCACCCGCGCGTACTCCGGCTGCCGGTAAAGCGCCAAGGCCCAGAAGTGCGGCGGGGTCCAGACAAAGATAATGAGAAACAGAAGAAGCGCATCCGCAGTAACGTGTCCGGTGACGGCCGCCCAGCCGAGCACCGGCGGAGCGGCGCCGGCGGCACCACCGATCACAATATTCTGCGGCGTGGCATACTTGAGATAGACGGTGTAGATCACACCGTAGCCGATCAGTGCGGCGCACGTAAGCACAGCAGTAAGCACATTGACTTCCGTAACCAGCACAACCATTGCGACTGCCGCCAGAATAAGTGCGAAGGAAAGGGCTTGCAGCGAGGTAAGCTGGCCGGTCGGAAGCGGACGGGAGCGGGTACGCTCCATAGACGAGTCCACCGCCTGATCGAGCAGATGATTGATGCTGGCTGCCGAGCTCGCGGCAAGCGCGATACCGATTGTGCCGAATGCCAACACCCTCCACGGGACCAGACCCGGGGCGGCCAGAAACATGCCGACCATTGCGGTAAACACGATAAGAGCCACGACGCGCGGCTTGCACAGCTGCAAGAACTCCCGCGCCAAGCCCAGGAATCGCTGCCAGCCCGTAGGCAATGTTGATGTCTCGGTCTGTGTGGTAATCATGGCATCATACCCCAGATGTTCTTAAAGTCCGGCGGCACGTACCGGCCGCAAAAGCGGCTCCGGTCCACACCGCTCTGCTCCGCGTGACCCAGCCTGTGGTCACCCGGCAACAAACACGCCCGGTCCAATTCGGACCGGCCTTCCCAAAATCCGGCAACATCACGGCAGCGTGATTCATCCGGCGTGCACGCGGCGCGGCCGGAGAACGTGATTCAGTGCAATGACGCCAAGCATCAGCAGTCCTCCAATGGCACCATGGATCATTTCGACCACCAGCGGAAGGCGCAACACCACGTCCATTACGCCGACAATGGTTTCACCCAGCAGCAGCACCAGCACCAACATGCCGTAACGGCAGAGGTTGCTGTCGAAACCGACCCGTATCGTGCGCAACGCAAGCCACCCCACGTAAAGCAGAACAATCAGCGCCGCCACGCGATGCGCAACGTCAATCGCCGTAATCCCTGCGAGATCGATCATGCCACCGCGGTGATTCACGCCGACGCTGCGCCATAGCGTGAAACCGTCCACGAAATCCATCGCGGGCCACCATCCTCCCTGGCAGGTCGGAAAATCTGGACAGGCGAGCCCCGCATTGTTTGCGGCCGTCCACCCGCCCAAAAGGATGAGTCCCACAACCAGTATCAATGCAACCAGCGCTCGGGGCCGCAGGTGCTGGATGCGGGGGTGAGGTGGCACTGGCCGCCAGAACCGCTGTTCCCGAAGCGTCAGCCACCAGAGTATCCCGACGGTTGCCAGAGCAAATGCCAGGTCGGCCATAGCATACCCAGCCCTGGGATGGCGGCCGGCAGCGAACTGCGCGAGACCGGACTGCAGAAAGGCCAGGGTTGCGGCCGTCGCGGGCGCCATGAACTGCAACACAAGGAAACGGCTGCGCCGTCTGCGGCCGAGATCGGCAAGACCGACCAGAACCAGCCCAAGAACAGCCGGCAAGTAACGGTAAATCGCGTCCACCGCGACTTGCCGTTGCAGTACTCCGGGAGGCAAAACCCGATCCTGCCAGGCCTCGTAAATCTCCCGCGCAGTCAGAGGTGCAAACGGCTTTCCATAACAACTGGGCCACGCATCGCAGCCGGGATTGGCATCCGACAGCCTGACATAGACCCCGAACAGCAGGAGCGCAAACGCAAATGCCGCGCAGCCAAGCGTAAGCCGAAAGTACCTCGTCGATAAATTGGAGCCGGCATTCAACATAAGCTATCCAACTTGCGACACCTGCAGCAGACGCACGAAATCCTTGCGCATGCCCTCAGGGTTGGCGTCCGGCGGATAGCTCATCATGAGGTTCCCTTGCGGATCCACGACGTAGATGCGATGGCGATGGTCCGGCAGCCTGCCGTCCAGCGTAAACTGCCCGGCCAGCGATGCAACCGCATGGCGTGGACCTGTGACGACCCGCATGCCTGGATAGCGCCGCAGCAGCTTTTGCAGACGAGCCATGCCGTGGTTCCCGGTGATCACGAACAGCCGCCGCACGCGTGCCGCATTTTCCCCCTGAGCGGCACGCACCTGGCGCATTTTGTACAGATCCTGCACACAGGCGCGATGACAGGAGGCAGCCCCGAAGTAGATCATCAGCCATTTTCCACGCAACGCACTGAAACGGAAACTCTGTCCGTCGAGCGACCGCAGACTGATGTCCCTTATTGCACGAACTGGCTGAACCAGCTGGCCGTAATTGACTTGTGAATGTGGCCGCCAGCCGCCGAAATAGAGCAGCGCAGCGATAATCTGCGGGAGAAAAAACACCAGTATAATGAGCAGCAGCTTCAGCCTGCCGCGCGCTGCCGGCGGCGGCGGTGATACCTGTTCGTCTAGCCTCGTGGTCGGCATATTCAAGTGTCCGCGGGAACGCGCTTTACATTTACCCAGACGTAAATCACAAGCAGCGCGACCGCAAGCAGAAACCACTGCCCGGCATAGGATTGATGCATGGCAATTCCGGTATCAAACCGCGGCCACTTGCGCACAAACCCGCCTGCGGGACTGTTTGGGTCGAGCAGTACGACCGCGGGCTGCACCGGAAACGGGACTGCCCGCCGGAATCGGCGCATATCCAGGTTTTCCCAAACTCTCGGCCACACGCTGGATATGGGCTTTGGGCGCGCCAGAGTAAAGTAATGGGCACTAGGAATCATGGCAACGCCGCTGACCACCTGTTCCCCTATAGGCGTGGCATATAGCGGCAGGTGGGCACGGCTCTGCCCCATCGGGATCCAGCCGCGATTGACCAGAATCCGGGTATCGCTGCCAGCGATCCGCAGCGGCGTGATCACGTCGTAACCTGCAAAGCCGTTATGCACCTGATTGTCGAGCAGAAATTGATGGCGGGTGTCGTAAAAACCCGTGGCGACGATACGGGAATAACGCAGGTCATCAGCCTCCAGGAGTTGCCGGCCGATGGTCAGCGGGTGGCTCTGCGCGTGCGCTTCGATCTCTGCTTGGACATCCTGCGCCTTGCGGGCCCGTTCGAGCTGCCAGAAACCAAGCGCGACGAGCAACGGAAACAGCAACAGGGCGGCAAGCGTGGGAACAAGACCGGGACGAAAACGGATTCTGGACGTCGACATGGGAAAACGAGGCTTTTTGCGCAAACCAGATTCGAGTTAAACTTAGTATACTTCAATTCCTCCAAAAACTTATCGGGGACCTCCCATGCCTACCCCTTTGATTCTACGCATCATCATTGTCGTGATGTTGGTGCTGGTAGTCGGAAGCCTGTTTTCGGCCTTGGCATTCCTATATAAAGACAAGGGTCAAGGTACCCGAACGGTCCGGTTTCTGACTGTGCGCATCGCCCTGTCACTGACGCTGTTTTTCCTGATGATCGCCGGCTTCTATTTCGGCCTGATCAGCCCGCACGGCGTACGCCCCTGACCGGCAGGGACCTGACAGGGGGGTGCTGGCTCGTCCGCCACCCCCCTGCTCGCGCTACAGCCAGTACACGAAGATAAACAGCCCCAGCCACACCACATCCACGAAGTGCCAGTACCAAGACACCGCCTCGAACGCGAAGTGGTGATCGGGCTTGAAGTGTCCCTTGATACTGCGGATCAGCATCACGATGAGCATGATCGTGCCGATGGTTACGTGCAGACCGTGAAATCCGGTCAGCATAAAAAACGTAGCGCCATACACACCGGCCTTGAGCGTCAACCCGAGATGGGTGTAGGCCATGTAGTACTCGTGGGCCTGGAGCGCGAGAAAGGTGCAGCCAAGCATGATCGTGAGCACCAGACCGATGATCAGCTGGGTACGGTTGTTCTTGAGCAAACCCCAGTGCGCCCAGGTCACGGTTGCTCCCGATGTCAGCAGGACCAAGGTGTTGATCGCGGCAATGCCCCAGGGAGTCATGGGCTTGAAGGCCACACCTTTTGGGCCGCTCGTCGGCCAAACTGCATGAAAGCCTGGCCACTGGATGTGATCGGCTGCGATCCAGTGTATGGAAAAGTGACGCTCAAAAAAGAGCGCTCCGAAGAAGGCCGCGAAGAACATGACTTCCGAGAAGATGAACCATGCCATCCCCATGCGAAACGACATGTCCACCTGCGCATTGTACGCGGCGCTCTCGCTCTCGCTGACAACCTCTCCGAACCAACGCATCATCATGAATGCGACGATCACGGCTCCAGCTAGCAAAATCCACGGCCCCGCCCCCAGGTCGTTGATCGTCAGGGCTGTGCCGAATGCCATAGAAAAGAGGCCGATGGATGCGGTAAGAGGCCACGGGCTCGGGTTCGGCAGGTAGTAATGATCGTGTGTTGCAGACATGTTCAATCCCCCTCTATCGTGATGATTTTTCTGGATCTCGCACTATCAGCGGCAGTGCGGTCTTCGGCCTGGCCGGTCTCCGGACCAGGCCGTTTTGTATCCCGCCGGCGAGCGGTCATCGGAAGAAGCCCCGCACTATGGTGTAGACAAAAAGCGCGAGCGCAACCAGGCCCAGCACAGTTGCTATCCATCTGGCGCGGCGCAGCCTACCAGTACTGCTGGTCCTGTCGTCCATCAACTCCCCGATAACCGTCCAGCTTTCCGCTGCTATCCGCCCGCGCTACTTGACCGTAGGGGCTGTGGCAAAGCTGTGATAGGGCGGCGGTGAACTCAGCGTCCACTCAAGACCTTCGGCCCCCTCCCACACCCTGTCCGTCGCTTTCTTTCCACCCTTGACCGTCTGGTAGACCACATAGACCCACAGCAGCTGACTCAGTCCCAGACCGAAGGCGCCGATACTCGAGACGCGGTTCAGGTCAGTAAACTGCAGAGCGTAGTCGGGGATGCGGCGCGGCATGCCGGCCAGTCCCAGAAAATGCATTGGGAAAAATGTCAGATTGAAAAAGATGGTTGTTAGCCAGAAATGCCATTTGCCCACGGTCTCGCTGTACATGTGGCCGGTCCACTTCGGGAGCCAGTAGTACGAGCCGCCCATCATGGCCATCGCCGCACCGGCAAATAGCACGTAGTGGAAGTGGGCCACAACGAAGTACGTGTTGTGGTACTGGAAGTCGGCCGGCACGATCGCCAGCATCAACCCCGACAGCCCACCGATGGTAAACATCACCAGGAAGCCGATGGCAAACAGCATGGGCGTCTCAAAACTGAGCGAACCGCGCCACATGGTGGCAACCCAGTTGAACACCTTCACGCCCGTTGGCACCGCAATCAGCATCGTCGAGTACATGAAGAACATCTCAGCCGGCGCCGGCATGCCCACCGTGAACATGTGATGTCCCCAGACGATAAAGGACAGAAACGCGATTGACGCCGTCGCAAAAACCATGGACTCATAACCGAACAGCGGCTTGCGCGAGAATGTCGGAATGATCTGGGAAATGATGCCGAAGGCCGGCAGAATCATGATATAGACTTCGGGGTGCCCGAAGAACCAGAACAGATGCTGATATAGCACCGGGTCACCACCGCCGGCAGCGCTGAAGAAATGGGTACCGAAGTGGCGGTCCATCAGCACCATCGTGACGGTACCTGCCAGCACGGGCATCACCGCAACGAGCAGGAAAGCGGTGATGAGCCAGGTCCACACGAACATGGGCATCTTCATCAACGTCATGCCAGGCGCACGCATGTTGAGGATGGTCACGATAATATTGATCGCTCCCAGCACCGACGATATGCCCAGCATGTGGATCGCGAAAATGACGCAGTCCATTCCGACGCCTGCCTGAATTGACAGCGGCGCGTACATGGTCCAGCCGGTGGCCGGCGCCCCGCCAGGCATGAAGAAAGAACTGAGCATGAGCGTGAACGCGAACGGCAGAATCCAAAAACTCCAGTTGTTGAGCCGCGGCAAGGCCATGTCGGGTGCGCCGATCATCATCGGAATCAGCCAGTTGGCGAACCCTACGAAACCCGGCATGATCGCCCCGAAAATCATGACCAGACCGTGCATCGTGATAAGCTGGTTGAAGAAGTAGGGCTTCATGATCTGCATGCCTGGCGAAAACAGCTCGGCGCGTATCAGCATCGCGAAGCTGCCGGCGACAAAGAACATCAGCAGGCTGAATACAAGGTACATCGTACCGATGTCCTTGTGATTTGTGGTGAACAACCAACGTTTCAGGCCGACAGGATGTTCCGCGTGGGTTGCCGCTACACTTGCCATTTTTTTCTCCTCGTTCCTTGCTACTGGCTGTTATTCAGGTACTGGACCGGCTCAACGCAAAGCTGCCACCTCGGATGGCTGGATTATGTCTCCGGTGTGATTGCCGAATGAGTTGCGTTCATACGTGACCACCGAAGCAATATCGGCGTTGCTGAGCTGTCCGGAAAACGACGGCATGGGCGTTCCGGGTATGCCCCCGAGCACAATCCGAAGGTGATTCTTCACCGGCCCCATGACAACGTGTCCGCTGCTCGTAAGAAAGCCACGGGTCCGCAGCTGCTGGAGCATGGCCGGGGCAGCCGAAAACGTCCGGCCAGCGGACAGCGGTGGGAACGTCCCCGGAATGCCCAGGCCTGTGACCTGGTGGCAAACCGCGCAATTGTTGACGAAGACCGTTTTGCCATGGCTCAGAAGCTGCGCCTTGGTCCAGGTCGCGGCTGTCGCAACGCTACCCGCGGTTGTCGCAACACCGCCCGCTGATGCAACCATCAACGCCTTCTGCGCGGTCACCCACTTCTGGAAATCCTTCTGACTCACTGCCTTGACGACGATCGGCATGAAGGCGTGACCCATGCCGCACAATTCGGTGCACTGGCCACGATAGGTTCCCGGCACTTCAATCTTGGTCCAGCTCTGGTTGATGAACCCGGGGATCGCATCGGTCTTCACACCGAAGCTTGGAACCCACCACGAATGGATGACGTCCGCAGCCGTGATCTGAAAGCGAATCTTCTCGCCGACGGGTAACACCAGCGGATGATCCACCTGCAGCAGGTAATGCTTGTTTTTTGGTTCCTGGTTTTCAATTTGTGCGACCGGCGTCGAAAGATCGCTGAAAAAACTGATACCCTGGCCCGGGTAGCTGTACTGCCACTTCCACTGGTAGCCGGTGATCCTCACGGTAAGCGCGGAATCACTCGTGTTCTCCATCCTTACCAGCGTGGCGGTAGCGGGCACTGCCACCGCCACCAGAATCAGGAACGGGACAATCGTCCAGAGCACCTCGATCGTGGTGCTCTGGTGGAAAGTGGCCGGCTTATGTCCCTTGCTTTTACGGTGCGCGAAGATCGAATAGAACATCACGCCGAAGACAATCACAAAAATGACCACGCACACCCCGAACATGATGTTCTGGAGGTGGTAGATCTGGTGGGCAATGGGCGTTACCGGAGTCTGGAAATTCCAGCGTATACGCGCCGAAGCAGAGCCGGCGCCAAAAAGCATGGCCACGGCAGCCGCGAAGCGGGTCACGGAAAGGATCAGCGGACCGGACAGCCTGTTATTCTTGAAGCTTAATGACATACTTGCGTTCTCCCATCATCCACTTTTTTTTTGAATTACCTTGCTCTAGACCACCCCCGAACCATGCGGGAGGTCCGCCCATATCGCTGGCCGGGCGCGCAATACCGTGTTAAGACGCGTTGACAGTGACCGTCGTTCATCATCGGTAAGCACAGAGCCGATCTCCACCCAGCGTCCGTGCGATCC
The DNA here is from genome assembly GCA_021785515.1 of Pseudomonadota bacterium. GTDB lineage: Bacteria > Pseudomonadota > Gammaproteobacteria > Acidiferrobacterales > UBA6901 > JAJYCY01. The sequence goes on from JAJYEX010000001.1 coordinate 525,314, forward strand.
CACCAGCAGCCGTGTCGGATACCAGTCATCGCCCTGGGTCTCCAGGCGCGTGCGTGCCCAGTAGCGCTGTAGCGCCACGCGTCGTTCTGTTTTTCCGGTAATCTGCACGATTTCCATCTGGTCGCCGTCGACGACCACAATCTCCCGGTCGTAGGCGTGGCGCGACACCGACACCACTACGGCCCCGACAATGGCGACCTCCAGCCCCATAAATGGCGCTATCACCCACGCCCCATTTAGGGCAAAGAACGCGGAAATGCTCATAGACACAAGCACATACATGCCGAACAGGCGCGCCATGTTGCGCCCGGAGCACGAACGGTTGGGGAGGATGACGACCCGGAATTCCGGCCTAGATGCGCCCATACGTTCTGAGTTGTCCCACGTCGCTTTCGGCGACTCAGCGATGCCCAGCAAGGCTGGAATCGCCGCGGTTACCCACCAAATCGCATTCTCTTGATCTACATCAACTACCATTGCAATTTATAATGATCCAGATCAATGACAACATCTAGAATGAATGTATCACCGTTTCGGGCAATATCATAGGGGCGACTTTGCCGAGCGGAAGGCGTGCCGAGGCCTCCCGTGGCAGAATTTCCGCCCCGGAGAGACAAAGGTGCGGAGGTTTTAGTACGAGGATTTTTCGGCGGGGTCGGCAAAACCCAGCTGGCTGAGGTCCAGGAAGCTCTGCGACCCGGCCTTGGCAGCGGCCGGATCGTAGGGGAACGACCCGAGCAGCGGCAGGTCCAGAAGATGGCCTAGGGCCGGCACGTAGTCGTCGAGAATCGGATCAGGATCAATGCGGTTGGCCACCCAGGCAACGAGTTTTAGCCCGCACGTGCGAATTTCCCTTGCTGTCAGCAAGGCATGATTGATCGCACCGAGCCGCACGCCCACCACCAGAATAACTGGCAACCCCAGCGCCGCCGCTACATCGGCCATGGTTTGGGACCTCGAAATCGGAACAAGCCATCCGCCTATGCCCTCTACGACCACGCACGGGGCCAAGCCCGTCAGCCGTGCGTAGCTGCGGCAGACATGCGCAATATCGATGGTGACTCCTGTGGCAAGAGCTGCCAAATGAGGGGCCGTTGCAGCCGGAAAGGCGTAGGGATTGACGTCCGCGTAGTCGGCCCGGACTGAACTCGCCGCGCGCAGCGCCTCGGCATCAGCGTTCCGCGGGCCCGCTGCACTAGGCTCGCATCCGCTCGCAACCGGCTTCATTCCGACAGCCGGGACACCCGCGACCGTCAATGCGTCGAGCAGGGCGCAGGATACGCGGGTCTTGCCTACGCCCGTATCAGTTCCGGTGACAAACCATCCTTTCACGGTCACCTCAGCGTCGAATTCGGCTGATGGCGTTCAACGGCACGGTGCCTGTCCCGTGCGTGCGCCACCGGTTGTCATCGGTAGAGAGGGGTGCCCAGGCATGCCCATAAACAACTTCATAGCTCACCGGCACCTGACCGTCGGGACCTGCCATGGCCCCATACGCGTGGCGAAACGCCGCAAAGCGGCCCTTTCCCGTCAGTCCCGGGTGCCGGTCGCGGGCTACGTTATGGGCCCCTATAGCCTTCAGGGCGCGAAGCACTTCCAGCACCCCCGGATACGTCAGCACCAGCCGATCGACATCGACAACGGGCTCAACGAGACGTGCCCGCAGCAGCGCATCGCCAAGATCATGCATATCGATGAAATCGTGCACATGCGGAGCATTATCCACGCTGCTCCAGGCTAGACGCAGCTCACGCAGGGTGCCCGGTCCGAAGCTGGTAAACATCAGCACCCCTCCCGGTCGTAGTACCCGCGCGATTTCGGCAAAGACTGCATCTGGGCTGCACCACTGTAATGCCAGGTTCGACAAAACCATATCAACCGAGCCTGACAGGACCGGCAGCGATTCCGCATCCCCGCACACATACCGCACACGCGCACGGCTCACAGGCCATGACAGCCTCCCTGTTCGGCGCGCCGCGTTCCGCGCCATCGCCGGAGCAATATCCACGCCGATGATGCGCGCACCCGGATAGCGGCGGGCAAGCGCACGCGTACAGTAGCCGGTACCGCTGCCCAGATCGATGATACTGCGCGGCTGGAGCCTTATCACATCCAGGCGGCCGATAAGCCGATCACCGATCTCCCGCTGCAGTGCGGCCGCGGAATCATAGGACGGCGCCGCCTGCTGGAATGCAGCCCTCAGACAACGCTTGTCCAGGAAACCGACGGAATCAACCATCCAGAAAATCCTCGATTGCTGCCCGGAATTCATCGCTGTGAGACAGGAATGGAGCATGACCCGCGGACGGGAAAACCCGGCAGCTGACCCCCAAGCCGTGGGCCAGCGCCTCGGCGGCCGCTACCGGCACCAACCGGTCGCGCGCACCGTGGAGCACGAAACTGGGAACTTTGAGGCACGGCAGCAGCGGACGCAGGTCGGCCGTACGCAGAATGGCGAGACCCGCCTCCAGTCCCGCGGGATCCGGAGGCCCATACCGGAACAGCTCTGCGCGAAGCTGGCGCGCTGACACCGAGGGGCTGCCGCACCCCGCCAGCTGCAAGCTGAGGAATCGCTGCAGCGTCTGGCGATAGGACGTCCTGAGGTCCCGGGAAAACGCATCCAAAGTTTCAATCTCCATCGCCCAGGGCCAGTCCGGTGCACGCGTGAACCGCGGGGTCGCACCGACGAGCACCAGCCTTTCAGCCTTGCCTGGGTGGCGCGCGCACAGATGCAGCGACACGGTGGCACCCAAAGACCAGCCGATCCAGCAGGCGGCGGCAGGCACAACCTCTGCCAATGCGTCAGCCCACGCATCGATATGCTGCGCGAAGGCATCTGCGCTGCGTCCGTGACCCGGAAGATCCACCACCGTGACCCGGTACCGGTCAGCAAGAGCCGCTGCCAATCCGTTCCACACGCCGCCGTGCAGACCCCAGCCGTGCACCAGTACCACATCCGGTCCGCTGCCAAGCGTGACATAAGACAGAGCCGTCACGGCGGCGGCGCCGCATAGGCAGCCAGCACATCGAGCAGGCGATCAACCTCGGCCGCGGAGTGCGCCGCCGACAAAGTGATCCGCAGGCGTGCCGAACCCTGCGGAACGGTTGGCGGACGGATAGCCGGCACCAGAATATCTCTCCGCCGCAGGTTGGCCGCTGCTGCCAGCGCTGCGTTGGAGCTTCCCAGCACTACCGGCTGAATCGGTGTTTCCGACTGCATGAGTGGCAGGCCAATCTCCGCGGCACCGTGCCGGAATTGCCGGATACGCTCTCGCAACTGTTCGCGGCGCCAGGTTTCGTTCCGCGCCAGCCGCAAGCTGGCGCGGGTCGCCTCCGCAACCGCCGCGGGTAACGCGGTCGTATAAATATAGCTGCGCGCCCGCTGGATCAGTGTTTCAACAATCTCTTCCTCGGCAGCCACAAACGCTCCAAAGGTGCCGAAGGCCTTGCCAAGGGTGCCCATGAGAACCGCAGGGGCAGCGACCCGCTGCCCGGAGAGCTCGAACGATCCGCCGCCCCGGGCTCCAAGGACACCCAGACCATGGGCATCGTCCACCAGTACCCGCGCGTTCGCCGTCCGCGCGACGTCGATCAGCGGCCGTAACGGAACCACGTCGCCATCCATGCTGAAGACGCCATCAGTGAGCACTAACTTCTGGCCATCAACCATGGCCATCAGGGACTGCAAGCGGACCAGGTCGACGTGCGCGTACCGCCTTACCTTGGCTTGGCAAAGACGGGCCGCGTCAATGAGCGAAGCATGATTGAGCCGGTCCTCAAAGATGGTGCCGTGCCGACCCATGAGCGCCTGGACTACGCCCAGATTGGCCATGTATCCCGTAGAGAAGAGGACAGCCCGTGGCGCGCCAACAAACTCCGCAAGCTCTTCCTCCAGGGCATGGTGTGCCCGACTGTGGCCACTGATTAGGTGCGAAGCACCTGCCCCGACCCCGTAATGCTCGGCACCCATCTGGAAGGCTCTGACGACCTGCGGGTGGTTGGCCAGACCCAGGTAGTCATTGCTGCAGAAACTGAGACATGCGCGCCCGCCGATCACTACCCTGGTCCCCTGGGCACCGTCAACGATCTCGCGTTGCCGGTAGAGATTCCGGGCACGCAAGTCCGCCAGCTGTGCCTGTAGCTGCCGGTCTGACCAGTCGCCCTGTGTCATAGCAATGGATTCTTCAACAGTGAAGCTGCGCGACACGGGATGCCTTTGGCATGCCGTCGCTGCGCCCTCTAAATTAAATGTCCCTGGAAAGGCAAGTTACGGCAGTCTATCGATCCACAGTCCGCAGTCAACTTAGACTCCAATAAACGTTGACTGTTGCGTATAACCTAGACAACTTCCGCTCGTTCCACGCTCACCATGCAGCCTCCAAAATGAGCTTTCCGGTCGCCTCTCCCGACTCCATCAACCGATGCGCTTCCGCTACCTCACCGATCGAAAATTCGTGCACATCAACCAGCGGGCGCAGCGCACCCGAGTCAGCCAGGTGCGCCGCCCGTTGCAGAATCATGCCATGCGCGGCGCGGCCTATCCCGTGGATCAACGGAATACACATGAACACAACATGCAGCGAAAGTCCCTTGATGTGCGCGGGCGAAAGATCAAACTGGCCAAGCGCCACAGTGGTCACTACGGCACCGTTGAGCTTCGCCGCTTCGAATGATTTGGGCAGATTGCTGCCTCCAACGGTATCGAACACCACATCGAAACCGGCTCCATCAGTGAGGCGCCGCACATACTCCGGAACATCCTCCATCCGGTAGAGGACTGTCGCCTGCGCTCCAAAGTCACGGGCAATTTCCGCTTTCCTTTCGGAGGAAACGGTGGCGCAGACCATGGCGCCCGCAGCGCGGATAAGCTGCACGGCCACATGCCCGACACCCCCCGCGCCGCCATGAACCAGGACGGTGTGACCGGCTCCGATTCCTGCTTTCTGGATCCCCTCCCAGGCAGCGATGGTGACGAGCGGGAGCGCTGCCGCGTCCCGCATAGAGAGACGTTTCGGCTTGTGCGCAATCAGCGCCGCATCCGCCAGCATGTATTCCGCCAGGGCACCGCCACTCCCGATCATGCCGCCCGCACAACCGTAGACCTCATCTCCCGGCTGAAACGCATCGACGTCGGAAGCCACTTGCTCAATGACTCCCGCAACATCGCCGTGAAGAACAGCGGGCAGTCCGGGACCAAATGGTGGCCCCATTTCCCGGATCAGGCAGTCGACCGGATTGACGCTGGTGGCGTGCACCCGGATCAGGACATGGCCAGGCCGCAACACCGGCAGTGGCACCTCCCCCTCCCTGAATACCTCCGCCCCCCCGAATTGATCGATCACCATGGCCCGCATTTTCGCCGTCACCGACATACCCTCCGTTTCAAGATTTAGGCCACTGACGGTAGCGGGAGCAGTATAGATATGTAAAATATTCAATACATATCCATCATATATCTGAAACCTATGGATCAACGCCAGATTCGCTATTTCACAGCAGTTTTTGAGGAGGGCAGCATATCAGCTGCCTCCAGACGTCTGTTTGTGGCCCAGCCCTCGGTCTCAAATGCCATAGCCCAGCTCGAGGATGAGGTCGGCACGCAGCTGTTTCTGCGGCACCGACACGGCGTTACCCCGACACATGAGGCCAAGGCGTTTTATTCTCGGGCCGTAAAGATCATGGGCGAGCTGAAGACCCTGGCAACGATGTTCAGTGACCCCGGCGAACCAGCGGAGCTCAGCCTGGGGATCATGCCCGCAATCAATGTCGGACAGATCGCCACATTTCTGAAGCTCCTGATTCAGCGCATTGATCACCTGAGCCTGCGTCTGGTGACGATGGAAGAGGCTTCCGATGCGCGGATCGTTTCCGATCATGCACTACGCAAGGGCGACCGATTCGTGCCGCTATGGAACGAGAAATACGTTTTGGCAGTGCCTACGACCCATGCGCTCGCTGTCAAGATGAAAGTGACTTTCGCGGACCTAAATGGAGTCAGGCTGATTGAGCGCTGCCACTGCGAGCATCACGACAAGGTATCCAGTGCGCTGGCCCAACATAAGATAATCCCGGATATCGTCGCCCGCGCACAGAATGAGGAGTGGGCGCTCGCCCTGGTAGGTGCGGGACTGGGTGTCGCCCTGGTCCCTGAAGGCAGCATCCGTAGCACTCAGGACATCGTTATCCGTCCTATGACAGGCCTGTCCATGGTGCGTCGTGTAGGAATAGCCTATGACCCAAAGGCCACGCCCTCCTCGGCATTACGCGCAACAATCGCCTTATGCCGGAACGGGAGCAGGAATCAGCCGGGATAACCAGACAGCACGCCCGAACCATGTACTCGCAGTGTACCGTCGCGATCCCCAGCACTGGATTCCGTACGAAAAAATTGGCGACACCATCGCGCCGTTGATCGGCTAGGGTCACAAGGATTGATCAGCCAGCTCCACGATCGGGACAGCAACTTCTAATGGCCGCTGTCCGAACTAAGGTTCCGGCCCCGCCAGCAGCGAACGAAGTCTGCAAACAGATGGCGGGCATGGAGCGGAAAGCGGACGTGAGGCTGGCTGCACTGAGGTATTCGGTCCCGATGGATGCAAGCCGTGCCGGTACCGGTTGACAGTCAGCCATAAAACAGTAATAATTCTCATTCACACCGATGAATGAGAATTGTTCTAAAGTGTCTACTGTCCCTGCGCTTCCTGAAACCCGCAATTTCCGCTGGGCCAGCGTTATGGCCGTGCTCGGCCCCGGCCTCGTGGTCATGCTGGCAGATACCGATGCGGGCAGTGTCGTCACCGCTGCCCAGAGCGGCGCCCAGTGGGGCTACAGCCTTCTGCTGCTGCAGTTTCTGCTGATGCCGGTGCTCTATTTTGTTCAGGAGCTGACCGTGCGGCTGGGCATTTTCACGGGAAAAGGTCACGGTGAACTGATCAGCGAGACCTTCGGAAAATCGTGGGCCTATTTCTCAGTCGCCGGCCTGACGGTTGCCGCCACGGGGGCGCTGCTCACGGAGTTTGCCGGCGTGGCCGGAGTGAGCGAGCTATTCGGCGAGCCGCGAGCTGTGGGTGTGGGGATTGCAGCCCTCACCCTGCTGATCGTGGTGTGGACGGGATCCTACCGGCAGGTGGAACGAATTGCTCTGGCCTTGGGAGGGTTCGAAATCGTTTTTTTCGGCATCGCTTGGGTCAGCCATCCGGACCTGCATGCCATGGTGGATGGTCTGGCGCACGCGCCGTTCGGTAATCGCGGGTACATGACGTTGGTGGCAGCCAATATCGGTGCCGTCATCATGCCGTGGATGATCTTCTACCAGCAGTCGGCTGTCGCCGACAAGGGGCTGCATCCGGAGGATTACCGCGCGGCTCGTTGGGACACTGCCATCGGGTCTGTGATCACGCAGGCCGTTATGGCCGCCATTCTGGTCGCCACCGCCGCCACGATCGGGATCCGTAACCCCAGCGCACCCCTCAACACCGTCCAGCAGATTGCGCACGCCTTTATCCCCTATCTCGGCAATTACTGGGGACGTGTGGTGTTTTCTCTCGGCATCATCGGGGCCGGAATGATCGCCGCCATCGTGGCCTCGCTGGCGGGAGCCTGGGGGTGGGGCGAGGTCACCGGATTCAAGCACTCACTCGAACACCACCCGCTCGAGGCGCCTTGGTTCTACGGCGTTTACACCACCATCATTGTTGCCGGTGCCCTGGCCGTGGTGCTGATTCCCAACCTGGTGAGCCTGGACATAGCGGTAGAAGTTATGAATGCATTTCTGCTGCCCATGGTACTGGGCTTTCTGGTGGCGTTGGCCGTCAAGGCTCTTCCCAAGGAACACCGGATTAGCGGCGGATATTTCTGGCTGGTCACTGTCATTGCAACGATTTCAGCCGGACTGGGTGTGTATGGCGCGTTGACGACCTTGCCAGGATTCTGATCAGGAATGCCGGCACACTCAGGCGATGATGCGTCGCATCGCGTGTGTCTCCGCCGGGTTGATGTGTGTACTGCAGTGCCGTGCAACGTCATTGTTTCGCATCAAGCAGAAAACCATCCAGTTTGATCGGTTGACTCATCGCAACAGCCTGCAAGCGCAACCCGACCATCTTCGGTTGGCTGGCAAAACGAAAGGAGGACGTATCGGATCGGCCGCTTGCCCTGAACAACCTTCAGGACGGGCGGACCGCTCTGCACCCTATCCGTCGGTCAGCGCCAGCGGATTGCGTGCAGACGTTCTGCCGCGTACCTCTGGAGGACCGGATCAAGCCGGGTGAGCGTTGCGCGCGAGTAGGCCTGCTGCGCCGATGACCACTGTTTTTCGGCCTCGAGCGAGATTCCGAGGCCGATCCACCAGGCACCGTCGAGAGGCCTGAGCGCGAGCGCCCGTCTGAACAGACTGATGGCCTCATCATTCTTGCCAGCGCGCTGCTCAAGCGTAGCGAGTAGCGCAAGATAATTGGCGTCTGATCCCGCGCCCGGCAACCCACGACTGAGCAGCGTAACCGCTTCAGTCGTCGCACCGCGTGCGGCATCAATGCGCGCCAGGAGATAGATGAATCCGGCCTGCTGCGGCAGCAGGACCAGCCCCTGCGCGAGCACCCGCGCGGCGTCGGACTGCCGGCCCTGCTCCAGCAGCAGCGCTGCCAGCAACTCGCGGGCAGACACGTTTTCCGGATCAGCAAGCAGCGCTGATCTGAGCACATCCCGGGCCCGGCCCGGGTGACCTTGCGCCAGGAGGTTCTCGCTGCGACGGTAAGTATTCTCGGTAATCTGTGCGGAAGTAAGCGGAATCACCCGCTTTTCGAAGCGTTGGTCCTGGGCCACTCGGTCACTGGATGCCGCGGCAAGCGGCGGCCGATCCGCGGCCATCCGGCCGGTCGCTGCAACCGCAATGAGTGCCGGACGCTGGGCGCCTGCCCGATGGCGATGATCAGCCGCTTTGGCACGCGCCTTTTCTACGGAAACGGACTTCCGGCGCTGTGCGGACTCGTGACGCGGCCCCGCACCGGATGCGGGAGCGCGTCTGGCACCGCTGCGCCGTTGCACCGCCGAATGACTGGCCACGACTGCAACCGTGCGCTGGGGCCCGGATAGGTCGGAAGTGGAGACGGCATGCACCGGTACCAACCAGCGATGACGCACAAACAGACCGGTTGCGATCAGCGCTGCAGCGACCGGAATCAGGAGCCAGGCCAGCGTACGACCGCGGACGGCGTGCGTGGCGGCCGGCCTCAAGTCCTCGTATACGGACCCTCGCACCACGTTTCCTGCGCCGGGCCGCTGGCGCGCTTCCAGGTCCTTCAACATCTTGTTCACAAGGCTCACGCGCGGTATCTCCAGAGAAGCAGTCCGGCGGATACCAGCATTAGCCCGAGCATAGCCGCAACCCTCAGGGCACGGATCCGCTGCCAGATCGGCCGCCGACGGGTCGACTCGGTGTCCTCAATCGCCTCCTGCACGTAACGCGCCCCGATGAGATTAGCGCCCTCGCCGAAGGCGGCGATCATGGCCTTGTGCGCCAGAATGTTGATAAGCCGCGGGATCCCGCGGCTTGCCCGGTACAGGGCGCTCACGGCCTGCCGGGAAAACAGCTGCGGACCCCGGTAGCCGGCAATCGCGAGCCGGTGCGCGACATAGTATTCGACGTCGGCGACGCTCATGGCAGCGAGGCTGCAGGAGAAGCTGATGCGTTGTCTCAGCTGACGGATCGACGGATCGTCCAGCCGGATATCGAGCTCCGGCTGACCGAACAACACTACCTGCAACAGCTTGCGGCGTTCCGTCTCAAGGTTGCTGAGCAGCCGTAGCGCTTCGAGCGTCTCGATCGGCATAGCCTGGGCCTCGTCCAGACAGAGGACGACCTGCCGCCCGTGCGCATGCACGTCGACCAGAAAGGCCGTAAGTGCCTTGAGCAGATGATGCTGGTCGGCGCCCCTTCCGTACTCCACCCCGAGTTCGTCGGCTACCGCTAGCAGCAGCGTCGTCGGCTCTACGTAGGGGTTGGGTATGTAGGCGGTGACATATCCGTCCTCAAGGCTGGCCAGCAGCTTGCGGCACAGCAGGGTCTTCCCGGTTCCGACCTCGCCCACCACCTTGATAAACCCCTCGCCGCTGCGCACCGAAACGAGCAACGTATTGAGTGCGTCCTGGCAGCTCGAGTGCCCGTAAAAGAAGCTGGTGTCGGGCGTAATGCTGAAGGGAAGTTCGGTCAGCCCGAAATGAGACAGATACATGGTTCAATCATCCGGGTGTGTGCTGCCCATATCATCACGGGCTTCTTCCGATGTCGCGGAACTGCCGGTCGGAGTCCTCAATCGAGTCCTCCCACACCTGGCCATTGTCCACGATCGTCGGCTTGATCAGGATCACCAGCTCGTTTTTGACCCGTATCACCTGCTTGTCCTTGAACAGGTTGCCGAGCACCGGAATGTTGTCGAGGAACGGCACGCCAGCATTCTCGTCAGTGCTCTCTTGCTTCATCAGACCGCCAATCACCACATACTGGCCGCTCCTGGCGCGCACCACATCATCGGATTCCTGGATCGTGCTCGAGGCAAGCGGCAGGCTGTTGACCTGGCCGTTAAGTGTAAACGTGTTGTCCTTCTGCACCACCTGACTCACTGACGGGTGGATGTGAAGAATGATGTCACCGTGCGCATTGATCTGCGGCGTCACATCCAGCGCAATGCCGGAGAAAAACGGCGTCAGGTCCACCTGGCTGGATACGGTCGTGGCGCCGCCGAGGGAAGCCAGCGGAGTATTGGTCACCCCCGTGATGAAGAAATCATCTCCGCCAACCTTGATCACCGCTTTCTGGTTGTTGATGGTGGCCACCCGCGGGCTCGACAACACGTGCACAGTTCCCTGCGTCTGCAACAGCTCCAGAAACGAGGCAAAGTTGGCCGACTTGGTCGCGATGCTGAAGACACCGCCGAACGCCGACACCGCGGTGTTGTCGATGACGCTGCTCGGGTTGTTGCCCGCGAGGGTGGGATTGAGCGTCCCGGTGTTACCCGCAATGTCGCTCGTTCCGGCGCCGCCGAAGATCGTGCCGCCGCCAGTCTGCGCGAACACCGATGAACCCTGCAGGGCCGCCCAGTTGATACCGGTCTGGAACTGGTTGTTGAGTTGAACGTCCAGGATCTTGGCGTCGAGTATCACTTCCCGGTCTACGGAAGCACTCGTCTGGCGCAGATAGCGGCGCACCATCTCCAGTTCCCGCGGCATGGCGCGCACGATCACGATGCCTGCCTGGGGATTTACGACCACCTGCCGGCCGTCCGCGGTTCCGATGATGGCCGTGAGGCTGCGTTTGAGCGTTCCCCAGAAATCCCACTTGGAAACGGTCTTGACACGGATCTCGGGTGCCACCTGGGAGGTCGATGTTGAACTGCCGAGGGAATTGTTGCCACCCTGCGATGAAGTGGTGGTCTGCGTGAGTTCGCCCGAGGTGACACGGATATCCGATTCGCCGTCGCGAACCATGTCGAGGTAGTTGATGTGGAAAATGCGTGTCTGCATCCCCAGGCCGTAGACGTAGAAGCTGCTGCCCTCCCTCCGGTATCCGTAGCCATAGGCCGAACGGATCGCATCCAGGGCTTCGGGTACCGTAACGTCCTTGAGGTGCAGGGTAATGGTCCCCGTGAGCCCGGGAGGCAGGATCATGTTGTAGGACGTTCCCCTTACCAGCCCCATGAACACATCGCTCGCCGGAGCATCACGCACGGAAAGATCGAAATGCGGCTCGAGCGGCGTGCTCTGGCCGTGCGGCAGGCGGATTGTGAGCGGCGGAAGCAGCGCCTGACTCACGGAAGGGGGTACCGACGAAGCGTCCGTCTTGCTGGCACGCGTAAGGTTCGCGCCGATACGGTTACCGACCTCGTGGCTCCAGTGATACGGGTTCGTCTGGCAGGCCGCCAGCGCCGCCGCAGCCACAACCGCCACCAGGACGCGTGCGCGGCACTTACCGCATTGCGGCAGGAATGCTGTGCTCATCGCTTGGTTCTCTCAATATGTAGTTGCGGCAGGAGATGCAGCACCCGGCGTCTGCCGGAGCGCTCCACCAGCACATCGTACGGCCGGATCTGCAGAATCCTGGCGCCGTCGATGCGTTCGCCGACCTTGACTGTACGGCCGTCGATCACGGCCATGCGCTGCAGCGGCGAAACCAGCGTCGACTGCAGCACCATCCCCGGGCGTCGTTGGCTGGCAGCGGGTATACCGGAATAGGGCCGCGTGGGATCCGCAAGACCAGCCAGCGAATCGGCGGCGAACACCCGCCCGCTGGACGCAACCAGCAGCCCCAGCGACAGCGCGACCATGACGTAATCCTTGCTCATTCGCCTGAATCCACTCTCAAGATTCATGCCAGTTGGACGCATGGTGAACGGTTACATCCCGATCCACGCCCGGTTGAAGCCGAGCGTATAGATAACCAGGGTTACCTCAGACACGGGGTAATACTCGCTCTTGAGCCTGAGACTCCCCCAGAACATTTTCCAGCGCAGCCCCTGCAAAGCCTGGAGATAGCGCACGATGTCGATATAGCGGCCCTTGAGCACCACTTTCATGCCGTGCAGATACACCACCGGAACACCGGGGTACGTGTCGCCGGGGACAGCGGATACCACCGGGCTGCCCACTGCCGGCATCGGAACGGTATTCGACTTGCCGGTAGCGGTGCCGGTACGCGTTAGCGCCAGCGGCGGCAGGTTTTCAATAGATACCAACTGCAACCTGCCGTTTTTTGCCAGCATCGCCCGCACCAACCCCGCCATTTCCCGCGGGTCGACCAGGCCACGCGTCATCGCGGTCAACTTGTCGTGGTCCGTGCGCAGCCGCTGCTGTAGTTGCGCGATCTGTGCCCGCACCGCGGCATCAGGACGCCCGGTCCGCGACTTGAGCAGGACATCTCCTGCGGTGTCGAGCGCGCTGGCCTGATGCAGACGTCCGGTTATATGCGCCTCCAGACGCAGCTGCTCGGCGCGAAGCGGTGCAAACAGGAAATTGACAGCGATCACGATGGGCACGACCAGAATGCCGACAAAGATCAGCGCACGCTCCCGCGGCGACAGCGCATCGATCCGGTCGGCTGCCCGCCGGATCTTCTGGCGCCATTCAGCATTCATGATCCACCCACCGAGCCCGGCCCCGAACCACCGGTCCGGATGACGAAGTCGACATACGGCTCGAGCGGTCCTTTACCGGAGTCGCGCCGGGGGCGGACGATGCGGAACAGCTCGAAATCCGTGCCCGCAAGGATCTGTTCGCCCGCCAGGCGCTGCAGGTAGCGCGGTACCAGATCCGGCGCCACACTCCGCCCTTCGAGACTCATGTCCCGGCCACCACCCGCAATGCTCAATCCCGTGAGCCACAGCCCGGGCACGTGTTCGCGGGCGAAGGCGATCAGAAAACCGGAATAGCCGCGGGTGCTGCCGAAGTGCCGGTGTGCGAGGATTGAGTAGGCCTGCTGGCTCGCGGCCAGCCGTTCCTGCAGGCGGCGTAATTGCGCCACCAGCTTAGGTTTCGCCGCGCGTGGCGGAAATTCCCGTCCGATATCGGCAATGCGGTGGGCGGCGGCAAGCTGCTGCTGATCCACCTCGCTTGCCTGTGCCCGCAAGACCTCGATCCGCCACCAGCTCAGCGCGTACAGCAGCGCGATACCCCCGAACACCACCACACCTGCTTGCAACATGGCCTTGGCAGAGAACTTCTTCTCCTGCCGGCGGAAAATCGGATAATAGAGATTGACCTGCTGGATCACAGCGCCTTGACCTCCTGGCGCAATGCCGCACCCACGTGGGTCAGACAGCGCGCCTGCATGGTTGGCGGGAGAGGCGAATTGCAGTCCAGCAGCTGTGTCAGATCAAGCGCCGAAACCTGTACGTTGAGATTTGCGCGCACATGTTCCACCAGCAGCGGCGGCAACCCCGTTGCCGCCCCACCGAGGACAAGATGGCGGATGGGTGCAACCCGGAAATGGCTTTCGAAATAGTCGAGCGAGCGCTGCACCTCCAGAACGATGTGGTCATAATACCCAGCCGGCTCGGCCGCGGCATGCAGGACATCAAAACCCACACTGAGCGTGCGACTGAGATACAGCTGTCCCTGGCGAGTCAGGGTCACGAGGCCGCTCGCCGCCTGCAGCGTCAGCATAGCCACGCCGCTTGCATCTTCAGGCAGCAGCACCGCGACATTACGCTGGGCCATCTCGGGAATATCGATCACCTCAAGATTGATTCCGGCCGCATCAAGGGCGTCCGCCCGGGACCGGATCGCATCGTTGCGCGCCGCCACGACGTACATTTCACGGGCCCGCCCCGGGGCGATATCGCCCGGCAGGTCGAACACGTCGAGACTGGCATCGTCGATATGAAAGTTGATGAGATCCTTGACACGCCAGCGCAACGCCGCTTTCAGTTCGTCAGCATGCACGTCCGGCGCCTCGGTCAGCACCAGCTGATAGTCCGCCACATCGAGCAGCGTCGTGCAGCGGGCGCGCTTGAGTTCATAGTCACGAGCAAGTGCCGAGAGCACCTTGTCCTGCGACGCGTCCGCGCTGACCGGCCGGAAATCCCAGTGCAGGATGCGCGGGCGCTTCCCGGATTCGCGCAGCATGCGCACCAGATATACGCCGTCGTCACCAAGCCCGACTGCCGTCAGCCCAGGCAGAGTCTGTCTTTTCCTTATTGCGAACAACGGCGGAATTCCGGCAAGCGGTCAATGAACGGTCCGGCCACAGACATGATCCATCCCATGTGGTTATTGTTCATAGTTGAACCATAGCAGAAAATTTACATAGTAACTCTATGTTGTCAATGATAATTCTAAATGCCCACCTCTCCCCGACGCCGCTCCGGGTTTGCCGTCAAATAGCGCGGAAATTATCAAAAAATACTTTTTAAATTATAGGCTTGCTATCGTAGAATCTCCGTATCTCGGCGGTAGCCCTATCGGCTTTCCGGGGCCCACTAACCTCACTCTGTTAGGACTCGACTTCATGCCACTGGATAACCACTGTCGAGCCACCTCCGCCAGCACCGGCGGGGAACGATACCGCGTTGAGCGGCGCGGTCGTCCCGGATGTCACGGCCGTCCAGGTGCGGGCCGCCCCTACACCGCTGCCGAGCAAGACTGTCCCGTTGGCGCCCACAGCCCAGCATTCACTCGCAGACACACAATCGATACCGGAAAGGCCCTTCTTTCCTGGGGCGGGGGGTTGTTGGCTCCAGGTACTGTTGTTCCAATAGGCAAACGTGGAGTGCGCTCCGTTCTGGGCTTCAGCGGCCCAGCAGTCGGTCGTGGCATCGCACGAGATGGGGTTGGAGAGCTGAGTACTGTTGTTGCCTTTGATTGTAATCTTCGATTCGCTCCCGCCACCAGGTCCGAGATGGTCGAAATACCATAGTTTTCCGGATCCGTTGCTTTCGGTCGCCCAGCAGTCATTCGTCGATGCACAGGAAACAGCGCTCAGAGGATCCGTTGCGTTTGTGAATAAAAGATTCGGGGTTCCGCCCCCCACTTCGACCCAGTACTGATTGCCGGTGGTGGTCGCATAACAGCTGGTCGCGGCGCCGGTTCCGGCACAGGCGATGGCGGTAAATGGCGATGCGCCCGAAGTTATAAGTTTCCAGCTGGTGCCGTTCCACTGCATGAGTTCCGGAATAACCCCCGGCCCCACGCCGACGGCGTAGCAGTCGGCTCCGTTGCCCGGCTCGCAGGCCACGGCCGTAAACTGCAGGCCAGAATAGCCGGTTGGTATCGGTTGCCAGATCGAGCCGTTCCATTGGATAGCTGTTCCTTGCGCACCCACTGCAATACAGTCCGAGGCTGTAGGACACGATACGCCGACCAGATTGTCAGTCGTGTTGGTATTGGTAGCAGTGCAGGTGCTGCCGCCGCACTGCAGCGCCACACCGCCGTTGCCGACGACAAAACCGGTCGATGCCGGTAGCTGAAGAATTGCCTGAACCGTACGCTGCACCATGCCGACGACGCCCTGCACCTGCACACGACATTCGCCTGTGGGTAGGGTCGTCCCGCTAAAATCGGTGGTGTAGGAAGCATTGATCGTGAACGACCCCTGACCCACAGCATAGGGGCCGTCCACCGCCAGGCTGGTGCAAGAAGTGCCTGCGACATAGCGGGCGGCGGCGCGTTCTATGCCGCTTTCCGCCAGCAGCAGCGCGCTCACGCTGCTTTGCCCGAGGCTGGTGTCGGTGATGTCGGAGCCGGACATGCGGGTCGCCACCAGCACCGCAAACGCGATCACGATGAGCAGGAACAGCACCGCCATCAGGGTGGCTGCGCCCTGCTCGCGTGCGCGCCGGCGAAAACCCGCCGCGAATGGCATTTTCATGACTGGTTCCTCAGCGTCACCCAGGTCGTCTGGCTATAGGGTTCCCCGTTCTGGGTCAGCGTGAGATCGATGCGGATGAATGCCACGTCCGCGGCGCTGGTGGCCGGCGTCACGCCGTCGATCTGGAGATAGCTGAACGCAAGGCTGCTGACCTCGTCGGTAAGCACCGCCGAGGTCGCCGGTGTCGAGTAGGCAAGCATGACGTCCGGAGGACTTTCACTGATCGTCACCGTGGTGCCGTCGGTCTTGGTAAAGGAAAGCGTCGTCGCGGTCATGGTGGCGATGTCGTAATCGGCGGTATTGGCTGGATTGCGCCGGATCTCGCGCAGCTCGCGCGCCATACGCGCGGTGGCGTAGCGCAGCTTGCTCAACGCATCAAGGCTTGCCGACGTGGTATGGAACGTCTGGACGCCGCTGAGCAGCACGGGCGTGGCGGCAACGGCAATGATGCCGATGAGCACGATCACCATGACGAGCTCAATAAGCGAGAAACCCTTCTGCGCGCGATGCGCTGTCAGGGCGCCGACAGTACCTGACATGGCCCGCCGCATCAGTAGCTCGCCAGCATGAGGCTGGCGGTGTCGAGGGTCTGCGTTCCCTGGGTCACCGTGATGTCCGCCAGCTTGCAGGAGGAGAGGCCCGCACAGGCCGCGCCGCTGTAGGGATAAGTGAACGCAACCGCCACGGTGAGACCCTGCGGATCCGGCAGCGTGCTGCAGATATTGGCTCCGGTCACGCCGCTATAGCCCACGAGCGGATTATCGCGGCGCTGCGCAATCAGGTACTCGCCGCATTCGCGGGCGAGCTGCGTGCCCGCCTGCAGATCCGCATTGGTGCTGAGCGAGCGCGCCACCTGGCCGTAGCCGGAAATGATCGCGACCGCGGCGATGCCGAGCAGCACGATCACCATGATCAGTTCGACCAGCGTAAAACCGCGTGCGCCGCGCCGGCTCATGGCGTAGCCACCGTCACGAAGCCGGTGATGGGCGCCACGCTCACCGACCAGGTCTGGGTGCCACCACTGAGGGTGTAGACGGTCGCTGTACTGAGGAGGGTTCCGGCCGAGGACACCGGCCGGCCCAGGCTGTCGAGATACAGGGCCGGACCGGTGAGCGTGACCCCGTAGCTCAGTACGACACGGAAGGGCGCACTGCTCGCCGGGTCCGTGACCGGCGTGCCGGGGCCGCTGGCGCACGCGGGGGTACCGGTGCTGGCACAGGAAACGCTGTAGCCACCGCTTGCCGGCGTAAGCAGCAAAGTGCTGTCCCAGGTCATGGCCAGCATCTGCATGTGGCGGAGGCTGCGTGCGAGGAGCTCGCCCTGATACGGCGCGGTCTCACCGGGTGCGTTCCAGCGGCTGGCGGCTACCGCGGCGAGTACCCCTGCAATCACCAAAACGACAACCAGCTCGACGAAGGTAAACCCGCGCGCATAGGCCAGTCGTACCTTCGCATTTCGAGCGTGCTCGTTCATGGCATTCCCTCTGCGCATGGCGCGGGGCTCCGGCAGGGGCCAAAAAAAAGACGGGGTGCTGTGTGCCAACACCCCGTTCTTGTTACCTCCGCATCCGGATCGCAGCCGGCCGTACCGGCCTGAACCGCGGCCGATCAACAGCCCGTGATGGTCGTGACATAAGTCGGGGTCGCTGTGGCGGTGGCGGCCGTGTAGGTCGTCTCACAGGTGGACGGAGTCGTCGCGTTGGTCATTTCGATCTCGCCGGGCGGGCCCGCGACGGTCGTGAAGTCGCCCTGAGGAGAAAGGTCCATCACCTTTTCCAGGTCGCCCACCGTGGCGGCGTATCCGTAAGCCGTATTGACGGTGGCACCGTTGATGGTCACGCTGGACGTGGCACCCAACCCGCCGGTCGCCTGCGCCGCCACGGCGTAGATCTCGGCGTTCGCGCCGCGCATGCTGCCTTCCACGCCCTGGATCACCGAGGTCCGTGCATCGCCCCCCAGATTGACGAACTTCGGCAGTGCGACGGCGGCCAGGATCCCAAGGATCACGATCACCATCACCAATTCAATCAGAGTAAAACCCGTCTGCTTCTTCATGTCAGGACTCCTGTTTCAAAATAGAGATTTGCGATAGTCAAAATAAGTGCAATTGTCGGGCCAGCTAGCAGCCCGTGATCGTGACGGCCACCACTCCGATGAGGGTGGTTCCGTTTTCGGTATAGGTGGCATAGCAGTTCGTGCGCAGCGTGAAGGTCGCGACGCTGCCGGCATAGGTGGTGGTGTAACCGGAAAACGGCGCGGTGTTGCTCGCCGCCTGGACGGCGTTGCCGATCCCGGTCGCCGTTGCCTGGGGAATGCCGCCGTCGTTGGCACCCGTGTCGACGGCCACCGTAGTGCCATCGAGCATGGTCACCGGCGAGGTCGTCTGGCCGGTGGCGATGTAGCGCGACTGGACCACGGCCACCGCCGAACGCAGACCACCGGCCACGCCATTGACGCTTGCGACGCGCGCCGACTGGCCCAGGTTCACATAGCGCGGCAGGGCGATGGCCGCGAGCACGCCGAGAATGATGATCACGATCACGAGCTCGATCAGAGTAAAGCCCGCCTGCTGTGATTTCATTGCTGCCTCCTCACTCAGAAACCGAAAATCCTGCCGATACGCCATACGATGCCTCGCCTTCGCTCTGCTGCGCCTCGCGGTCCCCAACGGTAGGGCGCCACCGCAACCAGCTCGGCGCCGACCGCTTTGCCGTGCGTGTGCCGCGCCTGTGCAATCCGGATCATAAAGCCGGCCCGGGGCGGCAGGCCCAGTCCGCCGCTGAAATAATCCCGGTTCCGAACCCGGTAGATCAGCATCCGGCTGCCCCGGTCGAAGTACCAGTGGCCCCCCGGAATACTGGCCGGGTTCACGCCATCGAACGCGCCCAGATAATTCTTTGGCGTCTGCGCCAGCTCCCGCATCGGGTTGCTGCCCGCCAGGCGGCGCAGATCAGCGATATCGTCGTTCACCAGGTCACTTGCAACCTTCATGCCAAGTGCGCTGCGCAGCGTACCGAGCACCTGCTCCATCGCGGTCGCCTCCGCCTCCTTCTGCAGGACCCACAAACGACCGATCGCGACCGTCAGCAGCAGTGCGATGACGGCGATGACGACCACGAGTTCCAGCAGAGCAAATCCCCGCTCCCGCCACGATCGTGCGAGAGACCCCCCTGATGGACTTGTGCCCCCCGCAAAGCGCAGATGCCGGGTCTTAAGTTCTTTCATCGAACCGTAGGATGCGCACCACAGTTTGTCCAGCTTCTCGCCATCCGGGTGACGCATGGCGTCAGTGGCCCTGGGCAGCGCGGGCCAGGTCCCACATGGGCAGAAAGACGCCGAGGGCGAGGATGAGCACGATCACGCCAATGATCGTGATCAGAATGGGTTCGATCGCGGTGTTGAGGTTGCGCAGATCGTAGTCGACTTCACGTTCGTAGTAACCGGCCACTTCGCCGAGCAGTTCCTCGAGCGCACCCGACTCCTCGCCCACCGAGATCATCTGGAGCACCAGCGGCGGAAACATGGCTGTGGCCGTGGCACAGCGGGTGACGCTCTCGCCCCGCTCCACCCCATCGCGCATCTGGGCGATGCGCTCGCCGACGAACTCATTGTCCACCGCCCGGCTGACCACCGACATACCCTGGACCAGGGGCACCCCTGCCTTAAGCGTCACCGCAAGCGAACGTGCAAAACGGCCCAGCGTGGCACAATAGATAATGCGCCCTACGACCGGAAGCTTGAGCTTGGCCCGGTGCCAGCGGTAACGCCCGTCGGCGGTACGCAGGTAGTAGCGGACCGCCACGGTCACGGCCACCATGGCCGCCACCATCAGACCCCAGTAATGCACCATGAAGTGCGAGGTGGCGATGAGTATGCGCGTCGGCAAGGGCAGTTGCGCGTGAAAACCGGCATACACGCGGGCAAAGGCCGGTATGACGAAGATGTTGATAATGAACAGAGCGACGGTGATGGCGAACACCACGATCGAAGGGTAGCGCAGGGCCTGCTTGATACGTTCGCGCGTGTCTTTCTCGCGCTCGAGGTAGGCGGCGAGCTGCTGGAACGCCTCAGCCAGATTCCCGGTGGTCTCACCCACCTGCACCATGCTCGCAAACAGATTGGAGAACACCGCAGGATGCCGGCGGACGGCGGTGGCGAGATCCATACCGGCATCGAGACTCTCTGCAATACTGCCGATCACTTCCGCCAGCGCCGGATTCTGTGTCGAATCGCGCAGTCCGCGCAGACTCTGCATGATCGGCACCCCGGCCTTGAGCAGGGTGTACATCTGCCGGCAGAAAAAGACCAGATCGTCGATCGCCACCCGGCCTGCGCGCAGCCGTTTTGCCAGGCTCTTCAGGCCACTGAAGACGTCCTGCGCGGCGGCCGCAGGGCGGATGTCGATGGGGGTAATGCCGTTGTTGAAGAGCTGGCCGGCCACCGCGTCGGCAGTGGCAGCCTCGATCTTTCCGTTTACGGCTTCGCCGCGGCGGTTGCGTCCGGTGTACTGGAAACAGGTCATGCGCATCGCGCGGCCATCACTCCACCATGCCGAAAGTGGCGCGCATCACCTGGTCCATGGTGGTCAGTCCGCGCGCGGCAAGCTCTATCGCGCTGCGCTTCAGGGTCTGAAAGCCGGGCTGCGTCCTGGCCGCCTGGGCAAAAGCAAGGGGATCGCCACGATGCAGCGCCTGCACCAGATTCTCGTCCATGTCGAGCAGCTCATAGACACCGATCCGTCCGTGGTAGCCGGTGTGATTGCAGTAGGTACAACCGCGCCCACGACGAAACTCCAGGCCGTCGGCGGCCCGGCCCAGCTCCTCCTCCACCACCACGCGCAGACCAGGTTCGAGCTTCACCGGCTCCGAACAGGTCTCGCAGATTCTGCGCACGAGGCGCTGGGCGAGAATGCCGCGCAGACTTGCCGCAATCAGGAACGGCGCCGCCCCCATGTCTAGCAGGCGCGCAGGCGTAGACACCGCGTCATTGGTATGCAGCGTCGACAGCACCAGATGCCCGGTCATCGCCGCCCGCAGACCGATCTCGGCGGTCTCCTGGTCACGCATCTCACCCACCAGCACGATGTCCGGATCCTGACGCAGGACCGAGCGCAGCACCCGTCCGAAGGTCAGGTTGATCCGGCTGTTCACTTGCACCTGGTTTATGCCCGGCAGACGGTACTCGATCGGATCCTCGACCGTAATGGCCTTCAGGGTCGGCTTGTTGAGTTCGCGCAACGCGCCATACAGCGTCGTGGTCTTGCCGCTGCCCGTCGGGCCGGTGACCAGCACCATTCCGTGCGGGCTGTGTATCATCGCGCGGAACCGGGCAAGCAGGGTTTCGGGCATGCCGAGCTGTCCGAGATCGAGCACCCCGCTCGTCTGGTTCAGCAGCCGCATAACCGCGGACTCGCCGTACAGCACCGGCAACGTCGACAAGCGCACGTCTACGCTCTTGTCGCGCACCCGCACGTTGAACCGGCCATCCTGCGGCAGGCGCTTTTCCGAGATGTCCAGGCCCGCCATAAGTTTCAGACGCGACAGCAGCGCGCTGGCGATACGTCGTTCGGCGGTGGTCTGCACGCGCAGCACGCCGTCCAGACGGAACCGGATGCGCAGCTCCTTTTCATCGGGCTCGATATGGATATCCGATGCATTCACCTGAACTGCGTCCTCAAACATCGTCTGCAGCAGCTTGACCACCGGCGCATCGGTCAGGCCTTCGGCCCCGCCCAGCTGGCCCAGATCGACATCGTAGGCCGACATTTCCTGCCCAAGCTCCTGCGCGAGCCCGCTGATCTCGTCGGTGCGGCGGTACATGAGATCAATGGCCTTGAGCAGATCCACCTCGCGCACCACCGACAGGCGCAGCGGCCGGCGCAGCACCCGCGCCAGCTCGTCGTAGGCAAAAATATCGGTGGGGTCAGCCATTCCGATGAGCAGGCTGTCGTGTCCTTCTTCCAGCGCCAGCACGCGGAAACGGCGTGCATGCGCCTCCGGGATAAGACGCACCACCTCGGGCTTGAGGTGGTAGCGTTTGAGATCGATGTAGGGAATATTCAGCTGGCGCGCGAGAAAATCGAGCAGCTGATCTTCGGACAGGTAGCCGTTTTCGATCAGCACCCGCCCAAGCTTGCGCCCGCTCTTTTTCTGTTCCGCGAGGGCAACATTGAGCTGCTCGTGCGAAATAACCCTATGCTCTATGAGCAGATCCCCGATGCGGATCTTTTTCGGCTTGGCCGTGACTGCGGACATGAACCCAACCTCGCTGGCTGGAGCTGGTTCGGATAGACTGCCGGCACCTGTAGCTAACTGTAGTTAAGGTCTGAACAAATTCTACCCATCCCCTGCAAATTGTGCGCCAACGCCATCCGGTGACCGGGCGATGCTTCATGTCGTGCTTTATCAGCCGGAAATTCCACCGAACACCGGCAACGTCATCCGGCTGTGCGCGAACACCGGCGCGCAACTGCACCTGATCGAGCCCTTGGGCTTTGCGCTGGATGATCGGCGGCTGAAGCGCGCCGGTCTGGACTACCATGAATGGGTAAGGGTGTGTCGCTACCCCGGGCTGGATCGGTTCATGAGGGAGGTCGCACCGGCGCGTCTGCTCGCGTTCTCAACCCGTGGACAGCGGCGGTACAGTGACATCGAGTACCGGGGCGACGATGCCCTGCTGTTCGGGCCCGAGACACGCGGTTTGCCGCAGGAGGTGCTGCTGAGCCTGCCGCCCGAGCACCGCCTGTGTCTGCCCATGCGGCCCGGTATCCGCAGCCTCAACCTCTCCAACGCGGTGGCCATTGCCGTCTACGAGGCTTGGCGGCAGCTCGACTTTGCCTGATAACGGGATGCTGACGCCCGCGGGTGGTGTCCGGAACTGGTTCGACTCAGGATTTTTCCTGCTTCGGTTCGCGCCGCAGCAGCGCCGCTACTGCCTCGCGCGGCGCCAAACCCTTGAACAGCACGCGGTACACCTGCTCGGTGATGGGCATGTCCACGCCCAGGCGACGGGCCAGTGACCAGACCTCGCGGGCCGTGCCAACACCTTCCGCCACCTGCCCGAGACCGGCTAACGTGTCAGCCAGGCTGCTTCCTCTCCCGAGGGCCAGCCCGACCTGGCGGTTGCGCGACTGGTCGTCCGTACAGGTCAGGACCAGATCGCCCATGCCGGTTAAACCCATGAAGGTTTCCGGTCGGCCGCCAAGCGCCATCCCCAGACGTTCAATCTCGGCCAGCCCGCGGGTGATGAGCGCGGCGCGGGCATTGGCACCCAGCCCCAGACCATCGCTGATGCCGGTGGCAATGGCCATGACGTTCTTTACCGCACCGCCGAGCTGCACGCCGACCAGATCCTCGCTGGTATAGACGCGCAGGTGATCATTGCGCAACCACACGGCAACCGCCTCGGCCGTCTGCGGATTACGGGCTGCCACAGTCATCGCCGCCGGCAGACCCCTGGCCACTTCCCGCGCGAACGTCGGACCGGAAATGACCGCGATGCGCCGCTGCGTCCCGAGCACTGCGCTGCACACCTCGCTCAGCAGCTTGCCGGACCCCGGCTCCAGACCTTTGGTGGCCGAAGCGACGATGGCCGCCGGCGGCGCGTGGGGGGCCAGAGTCTCGAGCGTGGCACGGAACCCGGCGCTCGGTACCGCGATCAGGAAGCGTTCGCACTCCTTGGCAAGCGACACCAGATCATTGCGCACCTGCAGCGCGTCGGGGAAGCGGATTCCGGGAAGATAGAGAGAGTTCGTGCGCTCGCGCGCCATGCTGGCCATGCGGGCAGGATCGTGCCCCCACAGGAGACTGTGATAACCGTTGCCAGCCAGCACCACGGCCAGCGCCGTACCCCAGGATCCCGCCCCGAGGATCGCGACGGGAGAACCAGCCGCCGCCCGCATCACCTGTGGCACCGGGATTGTCTGCGGCCGCGCCGGACAGCGTCTGGCGCGTCAGTGGTTGGCCGACGGGGTGCCGGCCGTCTGCTTCTGCTGATAGAGCAGATCAAAATTCACCGGGCTGATCAGCAGTTGCGGAAATCCCCCTTTGCCGACCAGGTCGTTGATCACCTCGCGCGCGAACGGCAGAAGGATATTGGGGCAGCCGATCTCGAGCACCAACGGCAACTCGTCGACCGCCACGCCGCTGATACGGAACAGCCCGCACTGCTGGACCTCCGCGAGAAACACCGTCTTTTCCTGGACCTTGGCTGTCACGGTCACACCGAGGATCACTTCGTAAAGACCTTCATCGCGCGCCACCGGACTATGCGCAATGTGAAGCTGGATCCCGACCTCCGGCACTGTCTGTTCCAGGAATACCTGCGGGACATTCGGTGCTTCGTAGGAGATGTCCTTCACATAGATCTTTTCGACGTTCAGGGCAGGACCCTGAGATTGGTTCGAATCTGCCATCGGCGATTTCCTGTTGGTAGGATGAAAAAATGCGGGACACACCCGCCGTCACGGTTCGTTATGGTTCACGTGGCTGTGCCGGGGCGCAGCTGGTCCGGCCACCCGCTCTGCCGCCTCAGGCCTGCGAAGCAAGCAAGGCGTCGAGCTTGCCGCTACGCTCGAGCTCTGCCAGGTCGGTATAGCCCCCCACGTGGGTCGTGCCGATGAAAATCTGGGGCACCGTGGTCCTGCCCGTGATCCGCACCATTTCCGCGCGCTGATCCGGCAATTCGTCCACGAGTATCTTATCCGCTTTCACACCCTTACGTGCCAGCAGCTGGTCCGCCATATTACAGTACGGACATATACGCGTGCAGTACATCAGAACTCTGGCTGCATCTCCCATGACTGGCCTCACTTCTGTGTTGGCAGGTTTTCGTTCTGCCATGCAAGGATGCCGCCGGCAAGGATATGCACCGACTGGAAATTTTGGCTCCGCAGCATCGAAGCGGCCTTGGCGGAACGCTGGCTGGTGCGGCAGCTGATGAGGAGCGGGCGGCTCTTGAACTTCTCGAGTTCACTTACCCGCGTGCGCAGGGCGCTGAGCGGGATGTTGATCGCATCGGGAATGTGTCCATTTCTGAATTCATCCGGTTCACGCACGTCGACCACCAGTGCCGAGTCGCGATTGACCATGCGCACCGCTTCGCTCACCGGCACCGACTTGATGCCACGGAGCACGCGATTCAGCGGGGCGGCAATGAGCATGACGAGGACTACTACCAGGGCCAGAAACAGATACCAGTTTTGAATCACGAACTGCATTGTGGGTTCTCGGCAGAAACGGCAAGGGTTGTTGTCGGGGTTGAAGAAAAATTCGCAATGCCCGCAGGCAACGCGGACGCGGCACATGCAACACGCATCCGGGCTGCATTACGCCCGGCCGGCGCATCATGCTCCGTCGAATCGGCTGCAGAATGCAGCACGCAGCGCGCCGATGAGATTGATGATCTCCGGCTCAGCGATCCGGTAGTAAACCTTGTTGGCGTCTTTGCGCGATGCGAGAATGCCCTTGTCGCGCAGAATGGACAGATGCTGGGAGATGTTGCTTTGAGACGTCCCCACGTGCTCCACGATCTCCTGCACGCTGACTTCGTTTACCGCGCCCAGCATACAAAGGATCTTCAGGCGCAGCGGATGTGCCATGGCTTTCAACGAATGGGAGGCGCGATAGATGTCCTCCTCGTTGCTGATCAGGCCCACATGCTCGGCGGTCACGCTCATGTCTTTACCTCGTCTCGGTTAGAAGTTGCCCGCTGGTACTTCGCTTATCCTCCAGCCGTCCGCCACTTCCGATGTACGAATCCATGATTATGGCTGTCATTGTGTTGGAAACATTATACAATATTAGCGAATTTTAAAAGACCTCAGACTCCGAGCAGGTTAAACGAAAGGCAATGTCGTCGACCCCGAAACCACTTGTTCTGATAATCATGGACGGTTGGGGCTACCGCGAAGACACCGAATATAATGCCATTGCCGGCGCCCGGAAACCGAACTGGGATCGCCTGTGGAGCGACTATCCGCACGCCCTGATCCGCGCCTCTGAGGCGGCCGTGGGCCTACCCTCCAATCAGATGGGGAACTCCGAGGTAGGGCACCTGAACCTCGGCGCCGGCCGCGTAGTTTACCAGGAATATACGCGCATCAACCGCGCCATCAGCTCCGGGTCGTTTTTCACCAATAAGACGTTTATCGACGCCGTAGACCTCGCCGTCAGTACCGGCCAGGCTATCCACGTGCTCGGCCTGCTGTCTCCCGGGGGCGTACACAGTCACGAAGATCACATCCGCGCGATCATGGAGCTGGCCACGCAGCGCGGTGCCAAAAAGCTGTTTCTGCATGCGTTTCTGGACGGCCGCGACACGCCACCGCAGAGCGCCCGGGCCTCCATCGACGCCATGGAGCAGAAATTTCGCGAACTCGGCAGCGGCCGGTTCGCAACCATGATCGGGCGCTATTACGCCATGGACCGCGACCACCGATGGCCGCGCATTCAGGCGGCCTATGACCTGATGACAATGGGCAAGGCTGAATACCGGGCGCCCTCGGCGGCGGCCGCACTGGAGGCAGCCTACGCACGCGGCGAGACGGACGAATTCGTGAAAGCAACGGTGATTGCGCCGCCCGGCACAGAACCGGTACGCATAGTCGATGGCGACGTGATGCTGTTCATGAATTTTCGGTCAGATCGGGCACGCCAAATTACGCGCCCGTTCATCGAAGAGGGCTTCGATGGGTTTGTCCGCATGGCGCACCCGAGGCTGGGGCGGTTCGTGAGCCTGACCGAATACCAGTCCGAATTTCACATTCCGGTGGCATTCCCGCCCGAACGTCTGCGCAATGTGCTCGGCGCCTATCTGGCGAGTCTTGGCAAACGTCAGCTGCGGATTGCCGAGACCGAGAAATATGCGCACGTGACCTTTTTCTTCAATGGTGGAGTGGAAACCCCGTTTGAAGGGGAAGACCGCATCCTCGTCCCCTCGGTTACCGACGTGGCAACCTACAACCTGAAACCCGAGATGAGCGCTCCGGTGGTCACGGACAAGGTGGTGGAGGCGGTGCATAGCGGCGTTTACGACGTCATCATCTGCAACTTCGCCAACGCGGACATGGTCGGCCATACCGGCGACATTCCAGCCACGATACGCGCCATCGAGGCGCTCGACCGCTCCCTGGGGCGGATCATACCGTCGGTTCTGGAGGCGGGCGGTGAAGTTCTCATCACCGCCGATCACGGCAATGCCGAACAGATGTTTGATCCGCAAACCGGTCAGCCGCAGACCGCTCATACCACCAATCCGGTACCGTTGCTGTATGTCGGCCGCACAGCCCGGATCACCAGCGGTGGATCGCTCGAGGATGTGGCCCCGACCATGCTTTACCTGATGGGTCTGCGCATACCGGCAGAGATGACTGGGCGATCGCTGGTTGAACTGGAAACCTGACAGTAAGCGTTGCGGTACCGGTGCAGCCGGCCGCCCGGTTCTTCCGAGAAGCATAGTCCCTGCCCGCACCTCGGCCACGCAACCGACGTGGCGCCGCAAAACACAGCCCCCGGCGGCTCGGTTCGCCGCCGTGTTGTTCGCCCTTCTTTTTCTGTGCGGAAGCGCAACAGTAGGGGCCGAATCCGTGGCCGACCGGCTCTCCCAGTTGCGCTCCAGGCTCGAGAAACTGGAACGCAGCCTTGTACACACCCGCGGACAACGTGACTCGCAGCGGCAAGCGTTGCGCGACGCGGAAGTGCGGATCGGGAAAAGCCTGCGCGTGCTGCGGGAGCTGGCGGGAGCCGACCGCCGGCAGAATGAGCGCCTTATCGCACTGCGCGCCCAGCAGCAAACCGATCGCCGCGAGATCAGGGCCCAGCTCCATGAGCTCGAGAATGAAGCGCGCGCAGCATACATCCTCGGGCACCAGGCATACCTGAAGCTGCTTCTCAACCAGGAGGATCCGGCCACCGTGAGCCGGGCGCTCGCCTATTACGGGTACCTCCAGAAGGCGCGGGCCAAGCAGATCACTGCGGCACGCTCTGCCGTGATGCGCCTGACCGCCCTCCGCAGCCACATCCGCAAGCGCCGGAAGTTGCTGGAGCAGCTGCGGGCAAAAGAACTGGCCAGACGCCGGACATTGCTGCAGACCGAGGCGCGCCGCCGCGTGTTGCTGGCCGAGCTGGACCGCAAGGTGGTTAGCCAGTCCCAGGAGATCGAACGCCTGCGGGGCAATGAACGACGCCTGAACCGCCTGGTCAAAGGGATCAGGGGTGTCATGGTGGGTTCCGCAGCCGTGCCGCTGCCACCCGCCAATAGCCGGTTCGCGGAATTTCGCGGTAGACTTCCCATGCCAGTAGCGGGCAGAATTGTGCATCGGTTCGGAGCCCCTGAAGGCATCGGCAACCTCAGATGGCAAGGAATATTTGTTGCGGCACCAGAGGGAGCCAAGGTGGTTTCGGTATTCAACGGGCGGGTCGCCTATGCCAATTGGCTGCGCGGATTCGGCCTGCTCATGATCATCGATCACGGTGACGGCTACATGTCGTTGTATGCCCACAACCAGAGCCTGTACGAACGGGCTGGGGACTGGGTTAGGGCGGGGCAAGTCATCGCGACGGTGGGCAATACCGGCGGGACACGTCAGCCCGGCCTATACTTCGAGGTCCTGCATGACGAGCGACCGGTAAATCCGCTAAATTGGTGCACAATACGCTAGCCTAGGAAACCTTCTTTTAAAGGAACGCACCATCAACCGCGGCGGCAGTCTGCATAGACAGACGGCTGCGTGATGAGCGCAATCCGGAGAAATCTATAATGAATCTACTGTATCGGCCCCGTCGTGAGGGGCGTACCCGCCCGCGGAGCAGCCAATTCCTGCGCTGCGCCCTGATCCTGCTGCTGGGCGTCTTCATCGGGGCGGGCATCACCCTGGAACGCTCGGCACAGGCGGAGCGCAAAACCTCCGGAGCTCCGGTCCATGCACCGCAGCAAGCAGCCCCGGCAAGCCAGCCCCTGCCGATCGGTGAGCTGCGCACCTTTACCGACGTGTTCGCCCGCATCAAGGCGGATTACGTAGAACCGGAAAGCGACCGGAAACTCATCGACAACGCGATCCAGGGCATGGTGTCCTCGCTGGATCCCCATTCCGCCTTCCTTGACCGGCGGGCGTTCCGCGAGATGCGCATCAGCACCGAAGGCGACTTTGGCGGCCTCGGACTGCAGGTGACGATGATCGACGGGGTGGTGAAAGTCATCTCTCCGATCGACGGGACGCCGGCGGCCGAGGCCGGACTGAAGCCTGGAGATCTGATCATCAGGATCGACCAGAAGGCCGTGCAGGGCATGTCCCTAGAACAGGCGGTCAACATGATGCGCGGCAAACCGGGCAGCGAGATTACGCTGACAGTGTTCCGTCGCGGCATCAACAAGCCGCTGGAATTCAAGCTCAAGCGCGCAGTGATTAAGATCGAAAGCGTCAAGTCGCGCCTGCTGGGGCCGGGTTACGGCTACGTCCGCATTTCCCAGTTCCAGGCCAATACCGAGGACAGCCTGATGCGCGCGCTCAAAACCCTGAAGCGCGACAACAAGGGCCCCCTGAGGGGCCTGGTGCTGGATCTGCGCAACAACCCCGGCGGGGTGCTGAACGCCGCCGTGGCGGTCAGCAACACCTTTCTCAACAAGGGGCTGATCGTCTATACCAAGGGACGCACGCCGGATTCCAACATGACCTTTGCCGCCTCCCCGGGAGGCGACTTCCTGCACGGGGCCCCCATGGTAGTGCTGGTCAACGGCGGCTCCGCATCAGCATCGGAAATCGTCGCGGGGGCGCTCCAGGACAACAGGCGCGCCATCATCATGGGCACCAAGACCTTCGGCAAGGGGTCGGTTCAGACAATCATTCCACTGAGCGATGGGTCGGCCCTGCGGCTTACGACTGCCCGCTACTACACACCCAATGGCGACTCGATCCAGGATCGCGGCATTACTCCAAACGTGATCGTCGACCAGATGAAAATACCGAAGACCGAGAAAGCCAACGACGGCCTGTTGAAGGAAGCAGATCTTGAAGGGCATTTGAAGAACACCGGACCGGCTACAGCGAACGCGCCGGCAACCAGCACGGTGCCGCCCGATACGGTCGGGTCGGACTACCAGCTTTGGGAGGCGCTCAATCTGCTCAAGGGAATCTCGGTCTACCGGCAAGAAGCGACACGGTAGGTGCGGCGCGGAACACGCGCAGCGACGAACACAATCGAGGAACTTCGGGGCAGGCAAATGCTGACGCCTGCCCCGTCCCGGTCCGATAAGCTGGCGGTTCGGCGGCGGGCGCCGTACGCAGCCTCGCAATTCCTTTTCCTCGCGCTGCTGGTCACGGGCCGGGCGACCGGCGCCACCCCACATTTCCCTCCCACCTATGTCAGCATCGTCATCGACGACCTAGGCAACAGCGGGCCCGCCGGGGTTAAAGCCGTGCGGCTCCCGGGTCCGGTCGCATGTGCCATTCTGCCGTACACGCCGTACGCCGCCGAACTGGCCGGCATGGCGCGCCGTCGCGGCAAGGAGGTGCTGCTGCACCTGCCGATGGAACCGATATCGGGCCTCGATCCTGGCCCGGGCGCCCTCGATACCGCCATGTCGCAGAATATCCTGGAACTCACACTCGCAGGCGATCTGGCAAGCGTCCCCTACGCGTCGGGCGTGAACAACCACATGGGCAGTCTGCTGACCTCGCGGGCGATACCCATGGACTGGCTCATGGACGCCCTGCACCGGCGCGGCGGGTTGTTCTTCCTCGATTCCCGGACCACCGCCCAGACGGTGGCTGCCCACACGGCCGGTATCTACCATGTACCGCACCTGTCCCGCGACGTATTTCTGGATGACGTCGCGACGACCGGGGCCATAGAACAGCAGTTCGCCCTGCTAATCCGCATCGCCCGCAAACGCGGGTACGCGGTCGCTATCGGCCACCCGCGTCCCGCAACACTGAAAGTCTTACAGGCGCTGCTGCCGCAACTCGCTTTCTACAGGGTCCGTCTGGTACCGCTATCGATGCTGCTGGCGCTAAGGCGGCCGGCCACAGCGTACTGGCCACTGCCCCTGATCCGCCCGCCACAGGCCGTACGCATACCGCCGACGCCCCTGCCGAAACAGGATACCCCGTCAAGCGGCTGGCCCGGCATCGAGACGGCGCCCGGCCACGGCAACCCTTGATTGGCCGCAGGATCGGGGACGGACCGGACCCTTATCGGACGATAGGGCGCCGCAACAGCGACGCCACCAGAAGCAGGCCTGCCCCCCCAAGACCCAGTAACCAGCCGACCATGGACAGTGCCCCTATCGGCTGCCCCTTCCCGAGGAAGTAAGTCATCACTGCGGCCAGAACCAGCCCTCCGCCCGACAGGGCCACAGCCAGACGTCGTTGGCTGTGAGCAACCTCCTGGCGCAGCCGCTCGATTTCGTTCCCATCCTGCCCGCTGGCGCTGGTGCTGCGCTGCAGGGCGTCGTAGACCATGACTGGCAGTTCCGGCAACACTCTAGACCACTTCGGGAGCTCTCGTGCGAGGTTGCGCAGGAACGCGCGTGGCCCGACCTGATCACGCATCCAGCGTTCGAGAAACGGCTTGGCCGTCTCCCACAGATCCAGTTCCGGATAGAGTCGCCGGCCGAGACCTTCGATGTTGAAGAGCGTCTTTTGCAGCAGCACAAGCTGGGGCTGCACTTCCATGTTGAAGCGACGCGCGGTCTGGAACAGCCGCAGCAACAACCGGCCAAAGGAAATATCCTTGAGCGGCCGCGCAAATATGGGTTCGCACACCGCGCGGATCGCCGCTTCGAACTCATCCATACGGATATCATGCGCCACCCACCCGGCGCGCACATGCGATTCCGCGATAGCACGGTAATCCCGCCGGAAGAAACCGAGGAAATTCTCGGCCAAGTACTGCTTGTCGCGCGCCGTCAGTGTCCCCATGATGCCGAAATCCATCGCGATGTACTGGCCGGCCTCGGATACGAAGATATTACCGGGATGCATATCGGCATGGAAAAAACCGTCCCGGAAGGCCTGGGTAAAGAAAATCTCCACGCCGTTGTGCGCCAGACGGCGCAGGTCGACACCCGCATCCTTCAGTGCTGCGATGTTGCTGATCGGAATCCCGCTGAGGCGCTCCATCACCATTACTTCGCTGCGGGTCAGGTCCCAGTAGATCCGGGGTACGTACAGCAGTGCCGATGCTGCAAAGTTGGCGCGCAGCTGACTGCCATTGGCGGCCTCGCGCATCAGGTCAAGTTCGGCATGGATCGTGTTGCTGTATTCATCGACCACTTCGATGGGGCGCAGGCGCCGTGCATCCGGCAAGTAGCGCTGGGCCAGACCGGCCAGGGTATACAGCAGCGCCAGATCGCGTTCGATGACAGGGCGGATACCCGGCCGCAGGATCTTGACCGCCACCGGCGTGCCGTCCAGCAGCTCCGCGAAATGCACCTGCGCTACCGACGCGGATGCCGTGGGCTGCGGGTTGAATGCCTTCAGAAACCGGTCAAGCTTCCCGCCATAGGCCCGCTCGGCCACCGCGATTGCCTGGTCCCCGGGAAAGGGTGGAACCTGATCCTGCAACCGGCTGAGCTCCTCGGCAATGTCCTCCGGCAGTAGGTCCGGGCGGGTCGACAGCAGTTGTCCGAATTTGACGAATACCGGACCCAGCTCTTCCAGCGCCTCCCGCAGACGCCTGGCACGCGGCACCGAGCTGGAACGGAACCAGCGCCAGGGCATCGAGCGCAGCAACAGGCGATAGGGACCGAACAGGTGCAGGGCACTGATGAACTCATCGAGATCGTGACGCACGAATACCTGCGTGATCCGCAGGAGCCGCCCTATTTGCGCTGTGCGCCTCATCCGCGGGAAGAACCAGCCAGCGGCGCGAGGCGGGCGAGACGTTGTTCCAGACGGTCGACATCCAGGCGCAACACGTCAACGGCATCGAGGAAGGTGTCGACCTCATGACGCGGCGGCAGATCGCCACGCTCGCACTGCAAGTACTCCGCGAGATCGCGCAGGATTACCGCGCCTGACGCGCGGACGCCTGAACCGGCTGCCCGCAACAGGTTGCCCAGCCGGTGGGCCAGAGGATCCCCGAACAGCCGGGCCGCCGCCTCCTCCCAGTCCGGCCGCAACCGCCACAGCGCTGCTTGAAAACGCTGGCCGAGCTCGACGTCGCCGCTGATCGTGATCTCGCCCGCAGAAAAAGCCCGGCTCTGCCGCCCCCCGGCCAGATCCAGCAGACCGGCAAGACTGGCGCTGAGCGTGGTATCAGGCAGACCCGCATATTCGGTGCGAACGTCCACTCCGGCCTCGGATGGAAACAGATAGAACGATTTCCGCCAGGCGCGCAGATCCAGGCGGATGACATGCCCGGAGAATTCGCCAAGTTCACTCAGACCGTCCGGGTCGAGACGCAGGATCCGGTTCACCGCATCCCCGAAGATCCCAACCAGTGCCTGCAGCGCGTCAGCCATCGGCGGCAACTCGGGCAGGGCGATTCAGAGCTTGTAGCCCCGGTGCAAGGCAACGATCCCGCCGCTCAGATTGAAATAGTGCGTCCTCTCAAAACCGGCCGCCTCCATCATGGACTTGAGCGTTTCCTGGTCCGGGTGCTTGCGTATCGACTCGACCAGATAGCGATAGCTATCCTCGTCGTTGGCGATGATCCGCCCCATCAGCGGCAGCAGGGAGAAGGAGTAGAGGTCATACAGCCGGCCCAGACCGGGCAGGACCGGCCTGGAAAACTCCAGCACCAGCAGCCGGCCGCCCGGCTTCAGCACGCGGAACATGGAGGCGAGCGCCGCCTCTTTGCGTGTGACATTGCGCAGGCCAAAGGCAATGCTGACGCAGTCGAAATAGTCATCCTCAAACGGCAGGCGCTCGGCGTCGGCCTGAACGAACTCCACGTTGCCGGCAACGCCGCGATCGGCAAGGCGCCGACGCCCGACATCCAGCATGGCAGCGTTTATGTCAGCGATAACCACGGTTCCCGCCGGCCCCACACGCCCCGCGAATTTGGCCGTCAGGTCGCCGGTGCCACCCGCAACGTCCAGCACGCGCTGGCCGCGTCGCACGCCGCTTTGGCTCACGGCAAACTGCTTCCACACCCGGTGGATACCGAACGACATTGCGTCGTTCATCAGGTCGTATCTGTCGGCGACCGAGTCGAATACCCGCGCCACAAGGCCGGCCTTGTCCCGCGCCGAAACCTCGCGAAAACCGAAATGGGTCAGGTTCTCATCCGGCGCCCGGTCCGGTGGCGGCTTCAACGAACTAGGCTCCATCGCCGGACTGTGGATTGCGCCTGTGTCCCGCCTTCTCCAGGCGATCCAGGTACTGCTGCCACAGCTGCTGGTGGTTGAGTCCGAGGCTGTGCAGCAAATCCCAGGAGTAGATCCCGGTGTTGTGTCCGTCGTCGAAATGGAGACACACAGCATACGTCCCCACGGGCTCGATATTGGTGATATTCACGTTTTCCTTGCCAAGCTGCAGCACCTCCTGTCCCGGACCGTGGCCGCGAACCTCGGCAGACGGAGAGTACACGCGCAGATACTCGCAGGGATACCGGAAATGACTGCCGTCATCGAAACTGATCTCAAGGGCACGCGACTTCTGGTGCAGCTTGATGTCCGTCGGTCTTACCGCATTTTTACGCATGGTCAACCTGTGTCCCCTGGTACGTGCCCGCAAGAGCCGGCACGGCGAATCAGCCCCGATCGGCCCGCCCCTCCCGCCGGGGTACGGCCAATTATACCGGTTTTGCCGGGGGATACGCGCCTAGTAACCGAACTGTCATAATTATGGTATGAAATATGCGCCAAAAAAACGAGTAAAACTGAACCTTTAAGGACCGACAACCGACCAATGCCGGCAAAAATTTTGATCGTCGAAGACGAGCAGGCCATCCGTGATATGGTCTGCGTAGCGTTGCGCCATGCGGGATATGAGTGCCTGGAAGCGGCAGACGCCACCCAGGCCCAGGCGCGGATCCTGGCCAGCGTACCGGATATCGTACTGCTCGACTGGATGCTGCCGGGCATGAACGGGGTGGACTACGCCCGCCGCCTGCGCCAGGACCGGCTTACCCGCCACCTTCCGATCATCATGCTGACGGCGCGCACCCAGGAAGAAGACAAGCTCAAGGGTCTGGAAACCGGCGCGGATGATTATGTCACCAAACCGTTTTCGACCAAGGAGCTGCTGGCCCGCATCCGTGCGCTATTGCGCCGCAGCGCACCACAGACCGCCGACATCGCCGTAGCCATCGGCGGACTGCATCTCGATCCGGTCACGCACCGGGTACAGGCCAATGGAACCAAGCTTGCGCTCGGTCCGATGGAATTCAGGTTGCTACACTTCTTCATGACCCACCCGGAACGCGTGCACAGCCGGGAACGGATCCTAGACAGCGTGTGGGGCGGCAATGTCTATGTCGAAGAACGCACCGTGGATGTACACATCCGGCGGTTGCGCAAGGTGCTTGAGGCTTCCGGCCATGACGCTCTCATCCAAACGGTACGCGGTGCTGGCTATCGCATGTCAGCGCAGGACTAGCTGAGTGCGCGAGAGCTGGGTACGCGAGTTCTCGGTGCTCGTCGGTATCCTGGCGGGCTTTTCCGCAATCGGCCTGATGTTCGGTCACTTTCTTGTTGCCATCCTATTAGGCCTTGTCATCTATCTGGCGCTTACCCTGCGGCAGCTGTTTCAGCTGCACCGCTGGCTGCAGGGGGGGCGCCGCGAAGACATACCGGAGGCAGCAGGCCTGTGGGGGGACGTCTTCGACAGCATCCGGGTACTGATGAAGGAGACGGAACGCCGCGAGGACCAGCTCACGCAGATGCTGACGCGCTTCCAGAACACCAGCGCTGCAACCCCGGACGCGATGGTCGTGCTGGCGCACAATGATGCCATCGAGTGGGCCAACCCGGCGGCGGAACGGCTTCTGGGAATCTCGTTCTCGCGCGACCACGGTCTGCGGGTAACGAATCTGCTGCGCGATCCGGATTTTGCCAACTACCTGAAGAGGGGCGATTTTACCGATGCGCTAACCGCCCCCTCCCCCGAACATCCCGAAAAGACCCTGACACTGCAGATCATTCCTTTCGGAAGCAGCCAGAAGCTGTTGATCGGGCGCGACATTACGCGCCTTGAGCGCCTCGAGGTCATGCGCCGCGACTTTGTGGCCAACATCTCCCACGAGCTGCGCACACCCCTCACGGTGATCTCGGGATTCCTGGAGACCCTTCAGGACATGGAGGCGCCAGCGACCAATGAGCTTCACAAACACCTGGGCACCATGCATGAACAGGCAGTGCGGATGCAGCGTCTGGTAAACGATCTGCTGACGCTATCCAAGCTCGAGACCGAGCCGCCGCCGGTACACCTGGTCCCGGTTGACGTGCCGGCCATGCTGTCCGGACTGAAGGAAATGGCGGAAATACTGAGCGGTGATCAGCATCACCGCATCACCCTGGACACCGATCCGGACCTCAAACTGCTGGGTAACGAAGACGAGCTGCGCAGCGCGTTCTCGAACCTGATCAACAATGCCGTCCGCTACACACCGGCGAACCAGCCCATCGAGCTGAAGTGGGCCGCCACGACCCAGGGCGCGCGATTCTCGGTCACCGACGCGGGCGAAGGAATCGCCCCACAGCATATTGTGCACCTGACGGAGCGCTTCTACCGGGTGGACAGCGCCCGCTCGCGCGCCACCGGGGGCACCGGCCTGGGGCTATCGATCGTCAAGCACGTTCTTCTGCGCCACGACGCGAAGCTGCTGATCGAAAGCACGCCCGGCCACGGCAGCACCTTCAGCTGCCAGTTTCCACCGGCACGCGCGCAGCGCACTGCCCACAACCGGACGGTGTAATCCCGGGGTCACAGACCGGACACAGCGCGGTCAAAGCTAAACGTTAGTCTTGCGGTCCCGTAACTGACATGCGGGAACGGCGCGTCATGGCGCAGCAGCGAGTTGCGGCCGCCAATTGCGAACGCCAGCATATGGTAATGCATTGTTTCGTGTGCGGGGGTCACACGTACAGGGATGTTGTATCGGACCCATATGGTCCGAATACCCCACCAAAATTTGCGGTGGACGGCGGTGCCAGGGACCGACGGGGTCTTGGCACCGCTTCCGTTCAATCAGAACATATTTCCATCCACTGGCATCCGGTTGACAAAGAAATTGGCTTTTTGATCGCCGGTAAGATGCCATCTCGCATCGCTGCCGCTTTGCGACCGCAATTGCAATTGAAGCCCGCGCGAAAGATCATAAAAGGCTTGTTTTTGAACGCTATTCCCAACTTCATCGCGGAATCAACCGGGCGCTTTCAATTGACCGTACCCGTATTTGAGCATATATTTTTCAGATGCTTGTGGATGCGGTGGGGCGGACCCGTAGCGGCGCGATATGCTGGCGCCGGATCGCCACATCATGGCGCGGATATGGATGCCGCACCCCCGCGCAGAAGCACTTTCGATTTGCAGGTGCCGGGCACCGGTTGATTCCCGCCCTGCCTGTCACCGGCCACCGCGTATGGACCTCCCAACCGCAGCACAACCCTCAAGCTTCCCGGGGCCGGATCCTCTGGCCCGATAGCCGCTGTGAGCGGTGGACGGTCGACGGCCGACCCCGGCGATCGGCACAGCGCTGCTTTCTGGCATGAGCGGACGCGAATCGGGTTCGCCCGGCGACCAGAGCGAGGAATTGGCGCGCGTCCTGAATCGCGACTGCCATTGCTTGAGCATCGATGCTGACGCATTGCAGCGCGAGCTGGAACAAGATCCCCAGAACAGCGACCTCTATCATTCCATCATTGAATCGAGGCCATACCTGTTCAGCGCCTCGGCAGTGTTCGTATCGCGGCCGGACGTCGAACGCATGGCCTCCGTTATCCGTGCGGTTGAAAGCGTTGTGGCCCTGCCCGGCTACCGGGAGACGGTGCTGGCCTGGGGACCAGCCATCGCCCGGATCGACCACGGTCCGCGCGGCGTGTTTCTCGGCTTCGACTTTCACCTTGGGACGGAAGGACCACGACTCATTGAAATCAACACCAACGCTGGCGGAGCCCTTTTGAACACCGTGCTGGCCCGGGCCCAGCGCGCCTGCTGCGATCAGGTCCGGCAGCTCGCCACGGGACCCGTGGACCTGCGCCTGCTTGAACAGGTGTTTTACGACATGTTTCTTGCTGAGTGGCGCCTGCAACGCGGTGGCGGCCAGCCCCGGGTCATCGCCATCGTTGACGATGATCCTTCGCAACAGTACCTGTATCCCGAATTTGTGCTGTTTCGGCAGCTATTTATGCGTAACGGTCTGCGGTGCGTCATCGTCGACCCCGGGAACCTGATCTACGACGGAACTGCGCTGCGGCATGAAGGCGAGACCATAGATGTTGTGTACAACCGCCTTACCGATTTCGCGCTGGAGCAACCGCACCATGCGGCCCTGCGTGCCGCCTATGCCGAAGGTGCCGTCGTGCTGACGCCCCACCCACGCGCCCATGCGTTGTATGCTGACAAGCGTAACCTGTCGGTACTCACCGACGCGCATCTTCTGGAAACCTGGGGAGTGGATGAAGCCACACAACGCATCTTGCAGACGGGTATTCCCCATACCACGCTCATCGAGCCGGACCGCCATACCGGCCTGTGGACCGACCGGAGAAAATTTTTCTTCAAGCCGGTGGCCGGCTACGGCAGCAAGGCCGCATACCGCGGGGACAAGCTTACCAAGCGCGCGTGGTCCGAGATTGTCGCCGGCCAGTTTGTGGCTCAGGAGACCGTGCCGCCGAGCGAACGCCGTCTGCGCGTCGGTGGTGAGGAAGTGAGTCTCAAGCTTGATATGCGCAATTACGTCTACAACGGCGCCGTGCAGCTGCTGTCGGCAAGGCTGTACCGGGGCCAGACTACCAATTTCCGGACACCGGGCGGCGGGTTCGCACCTGTTTTTCTGCCCGACGCGTCCTGCGACCGGCGCCTCTGAGGCCGCAGGAAACGGTGGCCGTTAACGCGACCGGCTGATGCGATGTATAAGCGGTGTGCGCGCATTCTGTTTGTAGACACGGACCGGCTTTCCTGCTCGCTCATGGCATGGGCCTGGTCACGGCAGCTGGGTGCGGACCGCATCGAGGCGCGCACCGCGGACATCGGCCTGCAGGCGGTGAACCCGGCCATCCAGACTGTCATGCGGGAAGTCGGGATCGATATCACGGACGTGCATTCGCCCCGCCTCACTTCGGACATGCTGGCCTGGGCCGATCTGGTGGTCACCATCTCCGGCAGCGATTCTAAGACCGCTCCGGCGCCACTGCCGCCGGGCGTCCAGGGGAAACTCTGGCGGCTTGGCAACGCCGGGGCGACCCCGGACCTCGAGACCTGGCGCAGGTTGCGCGACACGATCCGTGATCGGATAGAAAGCATGATCGGCGGCATGAACATGCTCAAGCGGATGGACCAGGATGAACCGGCTGAGGGTGAGTAGTGGATCTGGCCCGCCAGACCCTTTGTAACACACTGATTATTAATATACTTAAATATTCACATTCCTGTCATATTTGTTCATCAAACTGTCATATGACAGTTGGAACATACTGCCCGCCGCAAACTTACCCAAATTCCTGGAGAGCAACATGTTAAATTCTGTGCATAGAAAGGGTCGCCTGTCAGCCGGCCGACTCGCGGTCGCCATTGGCACCGCTGCGCTTGCGCTGGGGCTGGCCACTGCCCGAGCGGATGAAATCACGGGTGCGGGCAGCACCTGGGTATATCCCCTGGTTATCAAGTGGGCTGTCGCGTATCAGCATAAGACCGGCACCCAAATCAATTATCAGGGCATCGGTTCGGGCGGCGGAATTGCCCAGATCAATGCCGGCACCGTTGCGTTTGGGGCAAGTGACATGCCGCTGACGCCGGCCTACCTGCGCAAACATCACCTGATCCAGTTCCCGACGGCAATCGCCGGCGAAGACCTTGTCATGAACATTCCCGGAATCAGGCCAGGCGAGCTGATTCTGAGCGGCCCGGTTGTTGCCAAGATCTATCTTCACGAGATCGCCAAGTGGAATGACCCGCGCATCCAGGCCCTGAACCCGCACGTAAAACTGCCCAATCTCGACATCGCGGTTGTCCACCGCTCTGACGGTTCCGGCACGACTTTCACCTTCACAAACTACCTGTCCAAGGTGAGCCCGGAATGGAAGAAGCGGATCGGCGCCAACACCGTCGTCGCCTGGCCCACTGGCCTCGGTGGCAAGGGTAACGAGGGCGTCGCCGCCTATGTGCAGCGTATTCGCGGTGCGATCGGCTACGTCGAGTACGCCTACATCCTC
The DNA here is from genome assembly GCA_021785515.1 of Pseudomonadota bacterium. Lineage (GTDB taxonomy): Bacteria > Pseudomonadota > Gammaproteobacteria > Acidiferrobacterales > UBA6901 > JAJYCY01. The sequence goes on from JAJYEX010000001.1 coordinate 565,982, forward strand.
GAGAACCACATGACCTATGCCCGGATGTACAACCGCGAGCACCGGCTGGTGAGCCCGAGCCTGGCCGGATTCCAGGCGGCCGCCTCACACGTCGACTTCACCAAGGCGCATGACTTCTATGTCATCCTCACCGACCAGCCCGGTCCGACCACTTGGCCGATTTCAGGCTGCACGTGGCAGATCCTGCGCACCAATGCGCCCAAAGCCAAGAACGAGAAAGTGGTGAAATTCTTCAGCTGGGGCTTCGAGCATGGCCAGAGCATGGCACGGTCCATCGCCTTCGGACCTCTGCCTCCGCCCACGGTCCGGGCGATTCAGGCCTACTGGATGAAACATCTGGGTATATAAGTCCGTGAAGTATTTGGGCATCTAAGTCGCGGGTACCGGATCATTCGTCGCGATTTAGGTGAAAGACGGGGCCGTTTCGGCCCCGTTCTTTTCTTGGCCCCTACGCTCTGATATAACCTGCCCCGACCATTTCCCTTACACCAGACCAGCCTGTCCGGGAGATTTCGTGGAAAAACCGCCTTCGCCGCCTCGCCTGACCCGTCTATGGGACCCCCTGTTCAAGGGGACAACGGCAGCCTTGGCGTACATGGTGCTCATACTGCTGGTGGCAGTTTGTCTCGCCTTGCTGCACCAGGGCGCACTGGCGTTCCGGACCTTTGGCTGGCATTTCCTCGTCAGCAAGGCCTGGGATCCCGCCAACAACCACTTTGGCGCCCTGATTCCGATCTACGGCACCCTGGTCAGTTCGCTGATTGCCATCGTTATCGCAGTCCCGGTCAGTCTGGGCATCGCACTGTTTATCACCGAACTGGCGCCACGGTGGCTTCGCCAGCCGGTCTCGGCCGCCATCGAACTGCTCGCCGCTATCCCCAGCATCATCTTCGGGATGTGGGGCCTGTTTACTTTTGCTCCCTGGTTTTCCGGTTACGAACCCTGGATCAGCGACCATCTGGGATCCATTCCGGGGGTCGGTGCCCTGTTCCGCGGACCGCCGTTTGGAATCGGCATGCTGACGGCCGGGATCATATTGGCCATCATGATCATTCCCTTCATTGCCTCCATCATGCGCGAAGTGTTTCTGCTGACACCGCCGCTGCTTAAGGAATCGGCCTATGGCGTAGGCGCTACCACCTGGGAAGTGCTGCGCAACGTGGTGTTGCCGTACACGCGCACGGCGGTGGCCGGCGGCATCTTTCTGGGTCTGGGACGGGCGCTGGGCGAGACGATGGCCGTAACGTTCGTCATTGGCAACGCCCACAGTATCAGCGCCTCACTGCTCAACCCCGGCTATTCGATCGCCGCGGCGCTAGCCAATGAGTTCACCGAAGCCTTCTCCCCACTGTACAAGTCCTCGCTGATTGCCCTGGGATTCATTCTGTTCATCATAACTTTCATCATCCTCGTCCTGGCGAAGCTGCTCCTTCTGCGGCTTGAGCGTGCGCAGGGCGAATCGACATAGGGCACCGCCGTGGATTTGCGCTACCTCAGACGACGCTTTACCAACGTGTTCAACCTCGGGATGGCGGTGGCGACCACCGTCCTGGGACTTTTCTGGCTGCTCTGGATCCTCTACACCACCGCGCGCTTCGGATACCACAATCTCAATCTGGCGCTGTTCACCCAGGATACCCCTGCTCCCGGAGCCCCGGGCGGGCTGCGGAACGCCTTCGTAGGCAGCCTGATCATGATTGGCGTCGCCATCGCAGTGGGGACACCGGCGGGCGTCCTGGCTGGCACCTATCTGGCGGAATTTGCCGGACGCCGACGCATCGGCGAAATCGTGCGCTTTTTCAATGATATCCTTCTGAGCGCCCCTTCCATCGTCGTCGGGCTGTTCGTCTATTCAGTGGTGGTGTCAGTGACCGGCAATTTTTCCGGGCTCTCCGGGGGGCTGGCGCTTGCCATCGTTCTGCTTCCGGTCGTCGTACGCACAACGGATGAGATGTTGCGCCTGGTGCCATCGACCATGCGGGAAGCCGCCATGGCGCTGGGCTCCCCATACTGGAGGGTGGTTGTTCAGATCACCTATCGGGCGGCACGCTCGGGGATCCTGACCGGGGTATTGCTCGGGGTCGCGCGCATCAGCGGGGAAACGGCCCCGCTGCTTTTTACGGCCCTGAATAACCAGTTCTGGAGCACGAATCTATCTAAACCCATGGCAAACGTACCAGTCACCATATTCCAGTTCGCCCTGAGTCCCTACCAGGGATGGCAGCATCTGGCGTGGGCTGGCGCGCTGGTCGCCACTTTCGCGGTTCTTGGGCTAAGCATTTTTTCCCGCTTCCTCATCAGGCAAAGGAACAGTTAAATGAGCGGTACAGCGCCACCGGAACCGAAGATCAGCGTGCGCAACCTGAACTTCCATTACGGCAAGTTCCATGCACTGAAGAACATCAGCCTGGACGTTGCCGAACGCGAGGTCACGGCCTTCATTGGCCCCTCCGGCTGCGGAAAGTCCACGCTTCTGCGGGTCTTTAACCGCATGTACGCGCTTTATCCGAACCAGGTGGCGACCGGGGAAGTGCTTCTGGACCAGCAGAATATCCTTGATCGAAGGCAGGATCTGCACCATCTGCGTTCCCGGGTCGGCATGGTCTTTCAGAAACCGACTCCGTTCCCCATGTCGATCTACGACAACATCGCCTTCGGCGTGCGCCTGCATGAGCGGCTGAAAAAGGGGGCCATGGATGACCGGATCGAGGCGGCGTTGCGGCAGGCGGCCCTGTGGGACGAAGTCAAGGACAAGCTCAAGCAGAGCGGTATGAGCCTGTCTGGCGGACAGCAGCAGCGGCTGTGTATTGCACGTGCAATCGCTGTCAGACCGGACGTTTTGCTGCTGGACGAACCGGCATCGGCCCTCGATCCGATATCGACCCTCAAGATCGAAGAGCTGATTTATGAGCTGCGACAGAATTACACGATCGTCATCGTGACGCATAATATGCAACAGGCCGCGCGCGTGTCCGACTATACTGCGTTCATGTACCTGGGGGAACTGGTGGAGTTTGGTGACACCAACTCGATCTTCACCAACCCGAGCCAGAGGCAGACGGAAGACTACATCACCGGCCGGTACGGCTGATCAAGGAGCACAGGCCATGGAGCCCATTCATACGCACATTTCCCGCCAGTTCAACGCCGAACTTGAGGACATCCGCACGCGGGTTCTGCAGATGGGCGGACTGGTCGAGCGGCAGATAGAACACGCGATCGAATCCCTGGTGAAGGGCGACGTGAACCTTGGAGAAGCGGTCATCATGGACGACACCAAGGTGAACGCCATGGAGGTGTCCATCGATGAGGAATGCAACCAGATCATCGCCAAGCGCCAACCGGCGGCCAGCGACCTGCGGCTGGTGGTAGCGGTAATCAAGACCATAACGGATCTGGAGCGTATCGGCGACGAAGCCGAGAAGATTGCCCGCATGGCGGTGCGCCTGGCGCAGGAGGAACGGCCGAAAAGCAACTACATGGAGATCCAGGCGCTAGGAAACAGGGTGCAGCAGATGCTGCGTGACGCCCTGAACGCCTTTGCTCGCCTGGACGCAACGGCTGCGGTCCACTCCGCGCAGGAAGACATCAAGGTGGACCAGGATTATGACGGCGTGATGCGCCAGATGATCACGTTCATGATGGAAGATCCCCGGACAATCAGCCGCATGCTGAACGTAATCTGGGCCGCGCGCGCGCTCGAACGCATCGGGGACCACGCCAGCAACATCTGCGAGTATGTAATCTATCTGGTCAAGGGCAAGGACGTGCGGCACGTCAGTCTCGAGCAGATCGAGAAGGAAGTGCTGGGCGGAAAGAACGTCTAGCTGCCTGTCCGGCTCCGTCGGCCGGGTTCAGGCGTGATGAACCTGGGACTCTTCGTCCCTAAGCGCATCCATGATGCGGCGCCGGATAAGTACCGGCAGATATTCCATGATTTTTGCGCCGGCCTTGAGTTTCTCCAGCTCCGACTCATACAGCGCCTCTATTTTACCCTCAGGCAGTCCGCACTGAAGTGAAATAGCGTGGATCAGTTCATGGTGCACCGCGCGCTCTTTCTCATTCTGGTAGAGCTCGTTTGACATAGTGCCTCCCTTGTCGATTATTGATTTCCCATATCCGCCCGCCGCCACTGCCGCTGCAGTTTACTCCGACCAGACCCTAGAGGCCCGTCAATTTTTGGGGTGGGCATACGCCGGTCGACAGATACATTTCTAAATAATAAGAAAGAAAATTTTGTTAATGCAATACTAAATGTTAGATTTGTAAGTATCTGGTCTTATATGAATTTATTCTGACTTGTCCGTCCAGGTATCCGGCTATTCCTGACGGCGCACTGGCCCCAGGCAGCCCGGTGTCCCCGGACATGCAGCGGTGCGATAATGAAACATTTCTGTCATGTTTGATGTTTATACTCAGCAAGTGCAACGTGTTTGCGCCGAAAGGGCCTTAACCCGATGAGCGTGGCTGAACCCGCCGTTCTAGCGGCCCAGCAATCTCCCCCCCTGAGCAACCGGGAACTGAGTTTGCTGGCATTCAACGGCCGGGTACTTGAGCAAGCCCGGGATGTGAACACCCCCCTCCTTGAGCGCCTGCGGTTTCTCTGCATTTCCAGCACCAATCTCGATGAATTCTTCGAGATTCGCAAGGCACGCCTACAGGAGCAAGTGGCCTCCGGGTCGATGGGCACCGGACCTGACAACCGCAACCCCCACGAACTGCTGCAGCAGATCAGCGCTGAAACCCACAAACTGGTCAATGAACAGTACCGGGTGCTCAACGATGAGCTTTTCCCGGCGTTGGAGCGCGAGAATATCCGCTTCCTGCGGCGCACTGAGTGGGATCCGGCGGCCACGGAGTGGGTAAAAAACTATTTCGAGAACGAGCTGCTGCCCATGCTCACCCCCATGGGTCTCGATCCGGCACATCCTTTTCCGCGCATCCTGAACAAGAGCCTGAATTTTCTGGTCACCTTGGAAGGGAACGACGCCTTCGGAAGACGCAGCGGCATCGCCATCGTGCAGGCGCCCCGGGCCTTGCCGCGCGTGATCCGGCTGCCCAAGGAATGCGGTGGCGGACCCCACGCATTCGTCTTCCTCACCTCCATCATCCATGCCCATGTAGACGACCTGTTTCCGGGAATGCGGGTCACCGGATGCTACCAGTTCCGCGTTACCCGGAATTCCGAGCTGTTCGTGGATGAAGAAGAAGTTCAGGACCTCCTGCGCGCACTGGAAGGCGAGCTGGCAGCACGCCGCTACGGAGACTCCGTGCGTCTGGAAATCGCTGACAACTGCCCTATGGAAACAGCCGCCTACCTGCTCCGCCAGTTCGAGCTGGAGCCACAGGACCTTTACCAGGTCAACGGACCAGTGAATCTCAACCGCCTGATGGCAGTTGCCGACGTGGTAGACCGGCCTGACCTGAAGTACCCGCCCTTCACCCCGGGCCTGCCCAGACGGCTGGCACGTGCCAGCCGTCTGTTTGACGCCATCCGCCAAGAAGACATTTTGCTGCATCACCCCTTTGATTCATTCGCGCCGGTGGTGGATTTCGTCCGCCAGGCGGCAGCCGACCCCCGGGTGCTCGCTATCAAGCAGACTCTCTACCGTACCGGGCCACAGTCGGCGCTGGTAGACGCATTGGTCACTGCGGCCCGTGCCGGCAAGGAAGTCACCGTGGTCATAGAGTTGCGAGCGCGCTTTGATGAAGAGGCGAATATTGGGCTTGCCACGGTTCTCCAGGAGGCCGGGGCGCATGTGGTCTACGGCGTGGTCGGCTACAAGACCCACGCCAAGATGATACTGGTTGTGCGCCGCGAACGTGGCCATCTGCGCCACTACGTGCACCTGGGCACGGGCAATTACCATGACCGTACGGCACGCGCCTACACCGATTTCGGTGTATTTACCTGTTCCGATGCCATCGGCGAAGACGTAAACAAGCTGTTCCGGCAACTGACCAGCCTCGGGCGGGTACCAAAACTGTCCAAACTTCTGCAGTCTCCGTTCACCCTGCACACAGAACTGCTGCGCCGGATCAAACATGAGGCCGAGTGCGCGCTTCAGGGGCGGCCGGCACGCATCGTCGCCAAGCTCAATGCGCTGACCGAACCCCAGATCATCCAGGCCCTTTATGACGCCTCTGCGGCCGGCGTGCGTATCGACCTGATCGTGCGCGGCATCTGCTGCTTGCGCCCGGGCTTGGCCGGAATCTCCGAGAACATAAGGGTCCGGTCGGTCGTAGGCCGGTTTCTCGAGCATACCCGCGTGTACTGGTTTCTGAATGGCGGACGCGGCCCCGCAGGCGACAGGAGCATCCAGGATCCGGAAATCGTGCCCGGGAGCGGAGAGGTCTTCTGCGCCAGCGCCGACTGGATGGACCGCAATTTTTTCAGGCGGGTCGAAATCGCCTTCCCGATCGAGAACCGCAAGCTGCACGAACGAGTCGTACGGGAAGCGCTCAACTATTACCTGCGCGATAACACCCATGCATGGACCCTCGACGCCGACGGTCACTATCACCGTCTGACTCCCGAAGGCACTGAGCCCTGGTCAGCCCAGGCCAAACTCGTTCAGGAGCTGTCCGAGTCAACCTAGACCTGGAAAGAGCATATCGACTTCGGTGCGCCCTATAGGCCAGCACCGGCCTAGCTGAACTCGAGGGTGATCCTGGCCGCCCTGAGCCAGGCCGCTTCCTGCACCAGATCCGCCTGGGTCAGCGGATGTCTTCCCAGCCACCCGCGCGCAAACCTAATTTTCAAGGATCGCCTGCCCGCCTGCAGACGCAGGCCGCGCGGGGTACTCCCGGAGCGGGACCGGTGCAACAGCACGGCAAGCCGCAACAGGATGCAAAGACGTCTGGCAGCCGAGCGCTGGGGCTCCGGTAAAGCGTCAAACACCTCTGCCGGAAACTTACGGCGGTGTCCGCGGATGATGGCCGCAAGCTGTCTCTGCGTCTGCCACGAAAACCCGGGCAAATCGGATTTTTCCGCCAGGTAGGCGCCGTGCTTGTGGTACTGGTTGTGCGCAACAGCCAGCCCAATCTCGTGCAGACGCGCCGCCCAGTTCAGCAGGCGCTCATCATCTTCGGTCAGTCCCCATTTACGCGCCACATACTCGAATCCGTGTCTGGCGGTGCGCATCACCCGCTGGGCCTGGGCGAGATCCGCGTGAAAACGACGGGCGAGCACCGCGACCGTGTGCTCGCGCACATCCTCGCGTCGCAAACGGCCCGCCAAATCGTAGAGCAACCCTTCCCGCAACGCGCCGTCGGCAACCAGCATGCGTTTGATGCCAAGCGACTCGTGCGCCGCCAGCAGTATGGCCACCCCCCCGGGGAATACCGCCGCCCGGTCAGCAGCCAGTCCGGGAAGCTTGAGCCGATCCAGATGTCGCGCTGACACCAGCGCCGCCCGCAGCCGGCGCAGCGCAGTGGGCGTGATCGTACCGTCAGTCCAGCCCTGTGCCCGCAATACCGACCGTACCGCACGTATCGTGCCCGACGTACCGATCACCGTCTCCCAGCCATGGCGAAACTGTGCCTGCACCGGCCGCAGCTCGAGTCGCGCGGCCGTTTCAGCACGGCTCATGGCCTTGTCGCTGAGGACACCGTCGCCGAAGTACCCTTCGCTCAGGCTGACACAACCCATGTACAGGCTTTCCATGGTGATGGCATCCAGCCCCTGACCGAGAATGATCTCCGTGCTTCCACCGCCGATATCGATGACAAGCCGTGGTCGTCCGTCATCCGGCCAGCTGCGGGCCATGCCCTGATAAATCAGCCTGGCCTCCTCCCGTCCTGCGATGATATCTATGGGATGACCGAGGACGCGCTCTGCGGCATTCAGGAATTCGGCGGCATTGTGCATACGCCGCAGCGTATTCGTTCCCACCGCACGGACACTTCCACGCGGGAAGCCGCGCAGACGCTGTCCGAAGCGGGCGAGACAGGCGAGCGCCCGGGCACGGGCCGCCGGCAACAGATGGTCGCGCTCATCGAGACCGCCTCCCAGCCGGACCATCTCCTGCAGTCGGTCAATCACATGCAGTCGCCCGTCCTGCATCTGGGCCACAATCAGATGAAAGCTGTTGGAACCAAGATCAAGTGCCGCCACGGCACGGGACGCCCCCCCCAGTCTGCGGAGCGTGCGGCCACCCTGGGCAGCGGCAACCCGCGGCGTCATCTGGTCCTCCCCGAATGTCCGCGTCCAGTGTCACGCGTCATGCCATAGAGGCTGAGCTGCCGGGCCAGATCCCGCGGCGCGCGCAACACCTGTCGCGCGCGCGCGCCCACATAGCGTCGGCCAATGACCCCGCGCAGGAAGCAAGCTTCCTGCCAGTTCCGTTCCGCGATCGCCCCCAAGCCGGCGCGCAACCTATCGCGCAACCCTTGGGGCACAGCGTCCTTCAGCATCGGCGACAGCCGCTGCGCCATCACGTGGCGGTCATGCAGATCCCCCAGGCAATCCTGCAACTCCCTCAGCGGGGCGAGCACATCGTTCGCCACCTGTCCCTGCACCAGCGGTTCGACCAGATAGCGCAGCTTTTTAACCGCGATACGCGCTGCGTGCACCTCGGCTTCATCGGCGCGGGGGCCCATTCGCCGCAGACTCCCGGAGAGCACGGTGGCATATTCGCGCACGCGCCGCGCCGCCTCACTGGCGAACCGGATTTCCATCCCCGCCGCGTCAGGATCCGATGCCGCCGGCCCCGATTCCTCGAGCGCATGGCGCAATTTGTGGGCCAGTCGATCGAATTCGGGTAGCGCCTCGTGGCGGACCGTACGGTAGGCCGCCTTGCGTTCAGATGCCAGCGACTTCCGCAACCAGCGTCTCCCAGGCCGCTCGGCTGGCGGGACACCCCGCTTGCCAGAATCTATCCATTCAATCTGGACCTCGGCGTCGCGGGCAGCATTGGTGACATGCGCCACGGCCCGCAGACGCTTTCCGAACCGCTCATAGATCTCCCCCGACAGCAGCGGCGCATAGGCACGCAAGATGACGCGCAGCCGTCGCAGGGCCACCCGCAGATCATGCATTGCTCGTGGATCAGATTCGTGTTCCAACCGCAGACGGGCATTGGTAGCCGCCTTCAGGTTCCGACGTGCCAGCCGACGCACCGCCCGGGCGGCAGGAAGATCCAGGATGGCCGATCCCACTTTTCAGCGCCCCAGCCGCCGTAACATGGCTGGCACAAAAAACCATGTCAGCAAACCCGACCCGGCAACGGGCTTCGCGGAAAACTCGATGAGACAGGCGCCGCCCTTCTTGAGCGGAATAAATGATTCGCGGCACCGCGCAAGCAGCCAGCTGGCCAAGCCGCCCAGGTCTGGCTCATGCCCCACCGCCACCAGCACCGCATCTGCTGGCAACCGCCCCAACCAGGTCAAAAAGGCAGACCGGCGGCTCCCCGGAGCCAGGGCGGCCAGGTTCTGGACATCCGCAAAGGAATAGGTCTCGGCGATGATTCGCGCTGTCTGCTGCGTCCGCACGGTGGGACTGGCTGCGATATGTGTGATGTGCGGAACCAGGATTTTCAGACCCCTGGCCGCCGCCCGCATGCGCCGGGCGCCTTGCGCAGTGAGCCGTCGGTCCCAGTCGCGTTCAGCGGACCCGCGGTCTTCCGCAGCAGCATGGCGAATCAGAACAAGCTTCATCGCGGCCAGTATACCCAGAATCAAATCGGCTCCGGTGACTGCTGCGGTCGAAGAATCAGGAATCGTGTTGATCTTCGCGCAACCAAACGGCCGCGCGCGACGCAAAGTAGGTAAGGATCGCGTCCGCTCCAGCGCGCTTGAACGCAGAGAGCAGTTCGATTATCGCGGCCCGCTCGTCTAACCATCCATTCTGCACCGCAGCCATGAGCATCGCATACTCGCCGCTCACCTGGTAAACAAAGGTCGGCACACTATAGGCCTGCTTGACGCGCTGCACGATGTCCAGATACGGTAATCCGGGCTTCACCATCACCATATCGGCGCCTTCCTGCAGATCCATGGCTACCTCGCGTAGCGCCTCATCGCTGTTGGCAAAGTCCATCTGGTAGCTGTATTTGTTCCCGCCCCCCAGACTCGCTGCCGAACCCACAGCCTCCCGGAACGGACCGTAGAAACTCGATGCGTACTTCGCGGAATACGCCAGGATACGGACATGGATATGTCCGGCCTGTTCAAGGGCGTCCCGAATCGCACCGATTCGTCCATCCATCATGTCCGACGGCGCCACGATGTCGGCGCCGGCCTCGGCATGCGAAAGAGCCTGACGTACCAACACCGCGACCGTCTCGTCGTTCAGCACATAGCCGGAAGCGTCCACGAGACCGTCTTGGCCGTGCGAGGTAAACGGATCGAGCGCCACATCCGTGATCACACCGAGGTCGGGCAATTCCCTTTTTAGCGCACGCACCGCCCGTTGCGCCAAACCATCCGGGTTATATGCCTCACAGGCATCGGCAGTTTTTTGTGGGGCATCGACCACCGGGAACAATGCGACCGCCGGAATGCCATTCCGGACCCAATCTTCAGCTTGACGCAGAAGTACATCGACTGTGAGACGGCTAATACCGGGCATCGAAAGCACCGGCTGCGACTTGTTCTTGCCGTCGATGACAAAAACGGGCTGGATAAGGTCGTCACAGCCCAGACGCGTTTCGCGTACCAGACGGCGCGTAAAATCATCCCTCCGCAGCCGTCTCGGCCGTGTTCGCGGAAACCGGCCACCAGCCCACCAACCTGACGTCACAGCCCTGCTCCTGCCGGACAAAGGCCCTGTAGCCACCGGCTTGGTCGATTTGACAAAAAGGCCCGGACTTTGCCGGGCCTAGTGACTACTGGCACGTCTGTCGCCTTAACTATTTCTTGGCCTTGGCAGCTTTCTTCGCTACCTTCTTGGCCGCTTTCTTCGGCGCCGCTTTCTTCGCTACCTTCTTGGCCGCTTTCTTCGGCGCCGCTTTCTTCGCTACCTTCTTGGCCGCTTTCTTCGGCGCCGCTTTCTTCGCTACCTTCTTGGCCGCTTTCTTCAGTGCCTTCTTGGCGGCCGCCGGAGCAGCGCCTCTGGCCGATGCCGCCCTGGCTTGACCGGCCGAGGCCGCGGCACTCACCGCGACACCCGCAGCGGCCAAGGGCCGCATCTGGGCCTCGATAATGTCGCTGATCGATTTGAAAATATCACTGATGCTGCCGACACCGCGGGCGGTGCGCAACTTGCCCTGTGCCTTGTAATACGACACCAGCGGAGCAGTCTGCTCCTCGTACACCTTGAGCCGGTTACGGACGGTCGTTTCATTGTCGTCCGAACGGTGCTGCAGGCTCCCCCCGCATTTGTCACACTTTCCGGGAACCTTTGTGGGTGTGTAGTAAACGTTATAGATCGCACCACAACTGCCGCAGGTGCGCCGCCCCGTAAGGCGTTTCATCAATACTTCGATATCCACGTCCACCAGCAGCGCAAGTTGAAGCGGCTGTCCGACACGGGCCAGCATTGCATCGAGTGTTTGCGCCTGGGGAATGTTCCTCGGGAATCCGTCCAAGATGAACCCACCCTTGGAATCGGGCGTAGCCAAACGCTCCTGGATCATCCCCAAAACAACGTCATCCGCCACCAATTGCCCCGAATCCATCGCCGCCTTGGCCTTTTTCCCAAGTTCGGTGCCCGCTGCAACCGCTGCCCTCAAAAGGTCACCGGTGGAGATCTGGGGAATTTTATATTTTTCGATCAGTAACTTAGCTTGAGTTCCTTTCCCGGAACCCGGCGCTCCCAGTAGTACAATTCGCATGGCATTCTTCTCGCTTTAGGTTCTTGAATGCGAACCCACCTTTTTATGATACTCCCCAATCGGGGCCCAGTGCCCCGGTAAGCTACCTTTTGGCCATGCTGTCGTCAATGCTTTTGGTGCCATAAATAGGGCCTATCCATACATATAATCTTTGCAGTGATCCACTTTGGGGATTTCAGTTAATCTACCTCCCCGCACTGCCCGGCTGGACCGTTCGCCAGCGTCACGGCCCGGCCGACATGGGGAACAAGTTCAGACAACCATGAACCAGATACCGGATTTCAGCGAAACCGAGATATGGGTCATTCGCTCAACCGTAAATCAGCGCTACGGAAAGGCTGTTGAGCTTCAGCTGGCAGACGCCGAGCTGAAGCTGGATCCCGCGGCTTCGGTCCTCGCAACCTGTCCGGCTGTGTTCTGGAGCGAGCGGGGCGCCAGTTTCGTTATCTGCAAAGTGGGTGACGGCCGTTACCGCAGCCAGTTTTTCTACAGTGTCCGCGACCAGTACGGAACCGGACGCGAAGTCTATGACGATCTTGCCGAATGCGTCACCGTACTCCTGCAGGTCCAGTCGGATCATGAGCGCGGGCAGGCTTTGGACCCTGATACGGCCGATCGTACGAGGGGTAATGCCTGACTGTACGGATTCAATCAGAGAGAACGGGGGAGCAACATAACCATGCGAGATAAATCGCCGAAGAACGCCTTCTACGCCCAATCCGGCGGAGTAACTGCAGTCATCAATGCGTCCGCCTGCGGCGTCATCGAGACGGCCCGCAAGCACCGCAACAAAATCGGCAGGCTCTATGCGGGACGCAACGGAATCATCGGCGCGCTGACCGAGGATCTGATAGACACCAACCGTGAGTCGGCCAGCGCAATCCGGGCGTTACGCCACACCCCGGCGGGCGCCTTCGGTTCCTGCCGTTACAAACTCAAGAGCCTAGAACAGAATCGGCGCGAGTACGAACGCCTCATCGAGGTCTTTCAGGCACACGATATCGGCTACTTTTTCTACAACGGTGGAGGAGATTCGGCCGACACCTGCCTCAAGATTTCGCAGCTCTCGGAGACCATGGGCTACCCGATCATCGCGGTCCATGTCCCGAAGACGGTCGATAACGATCTGCCGGTGACCGACAACTGCCCCGGGTTCGGGTCCGTTGCCAAATACATCGCGGTCTCCACGCGTGAGGCGAGTTTCGACGTCGCCTCCATGGCCAAGACCTCCACCAAGGTTTTCATTCTCGAGGTGATGGGCCGGCATGCCGGATGGATCGCGGCGGCGGGCGGGCTGGCATCCAGCCGTGATACCGAAATCCCGATTGTAATCCTGTTCCCTGAAGTCACTTTCGACCGTGAGCGGTTTCTCGCCAAGGTCGGAGCGGCGGTCAAGAAATTCGGATACTGCACCGTCGTCGTATCAGAGGGCGTCAAGAGTGCTGACGGCAAGTTCCTGGCGGATCAGGGGCTGCGTGACGCCTTCGGTCATGCCCAACTCGGCGGCGTGGCACCGGTAGTAGCGTCGATTATCAAGGAAGGACTGGGGTTCAAATACCACTGGGGCGTTGCGGATTACCTGCAGCGCGCAGCCCGGCATATCGCGTCCAAGACTGACGTGGACCAGGCGTACGCCATGGGCAAAGCGGCCGTCGAGCTGGCCATACGCGGCAACAATTCGGTGATGCCGACGATTGTCCGCAAAGCAAACAAGCCGTACAAATGGACGGTCGGTGTGTCTCCGCTGAGCAAGGTCGCAAACATCGAAAAAATGATGCCGAGCGATTTCATCACGCGCGACGGATTTGGGATCACGGCCAAATGCCGCACCTACCTCGAGCCGCTCATCAAGGGCGAAGACTATCCCCCGTACCGAGACGGCATGCCGCAGTATGTGCGCCTCAAGAATGTGCCCGTAAAGAAGCGACTCAAGGGCCAGTTCAAAATATGACTTTGGTGGCAGGCGTCCGGTCGACGGGCGAAGACACCCGATTGGCCGTTCATCGCATGCTGCAGACCGGTTCCGATCGGTCGGAGGTCGCACGTCCATGACGCTCGACAAGGCCAGGGAGCTACTCCAGGTTCAGGCTGATTTCGGGGGGTTCTACAACGGTAATTCCGCCAAGCTGATCCTGTCGGAAGTCAACCGCGAACACGGCCAGGCGGCCGTGGACCGGCTGATCCGCGAGGTGCATCTCGACCAGGTCTTCGGTTTTGTTCCCGGAACACGCTTCGAGGGAGGGCTTGCGGTCAAGGACAAGCAGTCCTGACGGGGCGGTGAACTACGCGACAACCAATTGACCGGGATCAATGTGGCAGCTTTCGGTGCATGGCATTTTAGTAGTCTTTGCTAAAAATGCCTTGTTGCAATCCCCGATAAGCGGTTTTTGAGTTTCATTTAACTGGGAGGATCGATATGTCTGACAGTTTGGTATTCGCGTTCGTGTGCGCGGCCGCGGCCCTGGTATATGGGCTTATTTCCATCTGGTGGATTCTACAGAAGCCCACAGGTGATGCGCGCATGCAGGAGATTGCACATGCGATTCAACAAGGCGCGTCGGCCTATCTCAGGCGGCAATATTCCACCATCGCGATCGTTGGCGTCATCCTCTTCGCAATCATCTTTTTCGCACTGAACAAGCTCACTGCCTTCGGGTTCGCCATCGGCGCAATCTGCTCCGGTCTGGCGGGCGTCCTGGGCATGAACATCTCGGTAAGATCCAACGTGCGCACCGCTGAGGCGGCCAAGGGTGGGCTCAACGCTGCACTCAAGGTCGCGTTTCACGGTGGCGCCATCACCGGCCTGCTGGTCGTCGGGCTCGGACTGCTGGGCTGCACCGGCTACTACACCGTGCTCCACTACCTTACGCCAGCGGGACAGAGCGTCAGTCTGTCGCCTCTCGTTGGTCTCGCCTTCGGCGCATCCCTGATTTCGATTTTTGCCCGTCTCGGCGGTGGCATCTTCACCAAGGGCGCGGACGTCGGCGCGGACCTCGTCGGCAAGGTTGAAGCCGGCATTCCCGAGGATGACCCGCGCAACCCGGCGGTCATTGCCGACAACGTTGGCGACAACGTCGGCGACTGCGCGGGGATGGCGGCTGACCTTTTTGAAACCTATGCCGTCACGCTCGTCGCCAGCATGCTGCTCGGCAGCCTTCTGATGAAGGGTTTCAATAATGCCGTGCTTTATCCGCTGGTCATCGGCGGCGTCTCGATCCTGGCCTCCATCGTGGGCACCTTCTTCGTTAAGGCGCGCGAAGGCGGCAAGATCATGAACGCCCTGTATCGCGGCCTGATTGTGGCCGGCATCATCTCAGCGGTGGCGTTCTACTTCGTCACTGACAAGCTGATGGCCGGGAACGGCGTTTACGCCTGGCACGCGCTTTACTACAGCGCGCTGATTGGTCTGGGCGTCACTGCGGCGATGGTGCTTATCACCGAATACTACACCGCAACCGAATTCAAACCAGTACGCTATATTGCGGAAGCATCCACCACGGGTCACGGGACTAACGTCATTGCCGGACTGGCCGTATCGATGAAGGCAACTGCGGGTCCGGTGCTGGTGATCTGTGCCGGCATCTGGGGCGCATACGCGCTCGCCGGCCTCTACGGCATTGCCGTCGCCGCCACGTCCATGCTGTCAATGACCGGCATCATCGTGGCACTCGACGCCTACGGCCCCATCACCGACAACGCCGGCGGCATCGCGGAGATGGCAAACCTCCCGGCACAGATCCGTGACATCACTGACCCGCTGGACGCAGTCGGCAACACCACCAAGGCGGTAACCAAGGGCTACGCGATCGGATCAGCCGGCCTTGCGGCACTGGTGCTTTTTGCCGACTACACGCAAGGTCTCGCGGCCCGCGGCAAGTTGGTCTCGTTTTCCCTCTCCGACCACATGGTGATCATCGGGCTGTTCATCGGCGGACTGGTGCCCTACCTGTTCGGCGCCATGGCCATGGAGGCAGTTGGCCGCGCCGCCGGTTCAGTGGTGGTCGAGGTGCGCCGCCAGTTCAAGGAAATCCCGGGGATCATGGAAGGCAAGGCCAAACCTGACTACTCCAAGGCTGTCGACATGCTGACGCGTGCCGCCATCAAGGAGATGATCATCCCCTCGCTGCTGCCTATCCTGGTCCCGGTGGTCGTAGGCCTGGTGCTGGGCCCGCAGGCACTCGGTGGAGTACTGGTGGGGTCGATCGTCACTGGGCTGTTCGTCGCGATCTCCATGACAACTGGCGGCGGCGCCTGGGATAACGCCAAGAAGTATATCGAGTCCGGCAATTACGGCGGCAAGGGATCCGATACCCACAAGGCTGCGGTGACCGGTGACACGGTTGGCGACCCCTACAAGGATACCGCCGGGCCGGCTGTCAACCCGTTGATCAAGATCATCAACATTGTGGCGCTTCTGCTCGTGGCGGTCTTGTAAAATTGCCGGACACGCTGCGCCCGGTACCCTCGGGCGCGGCGCGGATCGGACGCTGTACTCGGGGGCTGGCGATCGCCGGCCCCCGTGCTTTTCGTGTACAATGCTGCCAGCAAACCGCATCAACCGAGACTGGAATCTCACCGTGAACCCCGGGCACCGCTTAACCTGTTCCCTGCGGCAGGCAGATTGCTCACGGCCGCTGCCTGGTGTCCGGGCAGCATGGATCGCTGGCGCTGTCTGCACACCTCACCGTGACCGTGTCTCATGAAGATCTGCATCGTCTCGGACAGCCATGACAACCGCCAGCGGCTGGCGGCCGCCGTCCGTGATGCGCGGCACCACGGAGCGCAGGCCGTCCTGCATTGCGGCGATGTGGTCGCCCCCAGCACGCTCCACGCCATCATGCCTTTCGGCCTTCCGGCACATGTCATCCACGGCAACAATGCGGGCGACACGTACCACATGAGCCGTCTGGCGCACGACCCGGACAGCCGGATCCACTACCACGGTCAGGATGCGAACATAGAGCTGGATGGTCGCCGTATTTTCATGGTGCATTTTCCGCATTACGCTCGGGCACTGGCCATGACCGGGGATTACGATCTCGTCTGCTGCGGCCACGAACACCGCGCCCACGTGGAGCAGATCAGGACGATTACGGGCACCAACACGGTGTGGATCAACCCCGGTACGGTCGGCGGTGTTGGGGCCCCCGCGACCTATGTTTTGGGAGACCTGGAAACCATGGAGTTTTTCATTCGCAAGGTACCCGAGGACGTCATGATTGCCGGCATTTCCCGGGCCGCGTCCGGCACGTAAACACCTTGTTCCGTCACCGTTCCATAGCACGCGGTCGGTTGTAACTACCCCCGCCAACAATCGCAATGACCGAAACACGAGACAAGCGCGCATCCTGGATCAAGGACATTCTGATCCTGAGTTTTATCATCGGCCTGCTGTTCAGCTTCATGCTCGGCAGCCGCTCCTTCTGGGAACCTGACGAGGGGCGCTATGTCGAGATTCCCCGGGAAATGGTCGCTACCGGGAACTACGTCACGCCGCGACTCGACGGAGTGATCTACCTCGAAAAACCAGTCCTGTTCTACTGGATGGAATCCGCTGCCATCAAGCTGTTCGGCCTGAACCAGTGGAGCATGCGCCTGTGGCCCGCGCTGCTGGGGCTGCTCGGCTGCATCGCCGTGTACCTGGCGGGTCGCAGCCTGTACGGCCGGCCGGCCGGCCTGATCGGCGCAACAGTGCTGGCCACAAACGTCCTTTACTATGGGCTTGCCCGGATCATCACTATCGACATGCCGGTCACGTCGCTGCTCACCATATCGATGCTCGCGTTCCTGCTCGGAACGCGGGAACCCCTCGGCGCACGACGACGCTGGCTGATGTGGACATTCTACGCCTTTGCCGCTCTCGCGCTGCTCGCCAAGGGATTGATCGGAGTCGTATTTCCCGGCATGATCATCGGTGCCTGGATCCTGATACGCAATGACTGGCGGCTACTGCGCTCCATATACCTGCCGACCGGCCTCGTCTTACTGTTTGCCATCGCAGCTCCCTGGCACATCCTGGTGGCACGTGCAAATCCGACCTTCCTGCACTACTACTTCATCCGCCAGCATTTTGAACGTTACCTGACCACCGTTGCCCACCGCTACGAGCCTGTGTGGTTTTTTGTTCCGATCATTCTGGCCGGGCTCTATCCGTGGGCCGTATTTCTGTTCCAGGCGCTGCGCCGCAGTTTTCCAACATCATGGGCAGAATGCGAGCGGGAAAGGGATGCATTGTACTTGCTGCTCTGGGCTGGGCTGATTTTTGCGTTTTTCTCTTTTTCAGACTCCAAGCTCATTACCTATATCGTGCCGGTATTTCCGCCATTGGCAATCCTGATCGGACGCTACCTGGCCCCTGCATGGGAGGAAACACCCGTGCGGGGCATGCGCGCCGGACTGTGGGCGCTGCTGGCGGCAAGCTTCGTGTTCGCAGTTCTGATGGTTGCTGCACCCCGATTGACTGCGGGCAATCCCAATCTCGGGGTCTATATTGCCATGCTGAGGTATTACCTATATGCGATGGCGGCAACACTCATGACCGGCAGTGTCGCCGCCCTCATTTTGGCGTACCGCGGACACCCCCGGCGTTCGCTGGTGGTAACGACGGTAATGGGCGGCCTCTTTCTCAGCATACTGTCGAGCGGCTTGCCGCTCATGAACGACAGGTATTCGGTAAAGACCCTCGCAATGGATCTCAAGCCGCTGCTCGGGCCACATACAGAGGTCATGAATTACCACGCGTATTACCAGGACCTGCCGGCCTACATCGGAAGAACTGTAACGATCGTAGGATTCAAAGGCGAGCTGGCTTACGGCACAACTCTCGAAAACGACAGCGCCTGGATCATCGGCGATCACACGTTCTGGCGGCGCTGGCAAAGTGTCAGGACCATCTATATGCTTACCACGCGCAAGCTCTATGCCCAGCTTAGGGCCAGCGGACGGGGACAATTCCACCTGCTGGCCGCCAGTGGCGACAATGTCCTGCTTACCAACAGCGAGGCCCGGAAATGACCTATCTTCCGCTGATTCTGCTGGGCGTGATGCTCAATGCCGGAGCCCAGCTGTTCCTGAAGGAAGGAATGCGCCAAATCGGCCATTTCGCCTTCGCGTGGACGAACGTGGTGCCGATTGGCATGCAGATTGCCACCAATCCGTATGTCCTGGCCGGATTGTTCAGTTACGTAATCAGCGTCGTGGTATGGCTGATGGTGCTGTCACGCGTTCAGGTGAGCTTTGCCTATCCGATGCTCAGCTTCGGATACATCGTCACCGCCATTGCAGGCCATTATTTCTTCGACGAGACCCTCTCGTTCACGCGGGTAACCGGCATTCTGGTGATCATGGGCGGCATATATCTCGTTACCCGCACCTGAGAGGAACTTTATGGCCGACGAATTTCTTCCCTTCTCCCGCCCCACCATCAGTCCTGAAGCGATTGACGAGGTGGTGGCCTGCCTGCGATCAGGCTGGATTACCACCGGGCCACGGGTGAAGAAGTTCGAGGAGGCGATTGCCGCCTACGTCGGGGCTCCGCGGGTGCTGGCGCTGTCTTCGGCCACTGCCGGGCTGCACCTCGCACTGACCGCGCTCGGGCTTGAACCCGGCGACGAGGTCATTACGACCCCTATGACCTTCGCGGCAACGTTGAACATGATCGTACTGGCCGGCGGCCGGCCGGTACTGGTCGACGTCGAGCCGGACACCTACAACATGGATGTCGGTCAGATCGCGGCAGCGATCAGCACACGCACCCGCGCCATCCTGCCGGTCCACTTTGCCGGGTTACCGGTGGACATGGATCCTCTCTACGCACTGGCGGAGAAGCACGGTCTGCGCGTAATCGAGGATGCGGCGCATGCGATCGGTACGGAGTACCGCGGTAAACGCATTGGCGGCTTTGGCGACACCCAGGTGTTCAGTTTTCATCCAAACAAGAACATCACGACAGGTGAAGGCGGGGCGGTAGTGACGCGCGACCAGAAGCTTGCCGACAGCATCGCGCTGCTTCGCTTCCACGGCATGGACAGGGAAGCCTGGAACCGTTTTGGAAAAAGCGGCAACCAGCACTATGAGATTATAACCCCCGGGTTCAAGTACAACATGATGGATATGCAGGCGGCTCTCGGTCTGCACCAGCTTCCGGCGCTGGACGGGTTTATCCGCCGCCGGACCGAGATCGCGGCCCGCTACCAGGAAATCCTGGCTGGCTGGCCGCAGTGGACCCTGCCAAGGACACCCGACTACCCCCATCGTCACGCCTGGCACCTCTATGCCCCGCTGATCAATCCTGCGGAGGCGCACATGGATCGCGACGCCTTTATGCAGGCGATGAAAGAGCGCAACATAGGTACCGGGCTGCACTATCGGGCGGTACATCTTTACCCGTATTACCGGGACCAGTTCGGATTCAAGCGCGGCGATTTCCCGAATGCTGAGAGTATTTCGGATCGCATTGTCAGCCTGCCCCTGTTTCCTGGGCTGAGCGACTCCGATCAGGACCGGGTGATCGCCGCCATGGCCGAACTATTTGGGCAGGACTGACACCATGGCACGACCTTACCTGAGCGTCGTCGTTCCCGTCTACAACGAGGAAGCCAACCTGGGGGCGCTTTTCGAGCGCCTCATTCTCGTGCTGGACGCGATCGGAAAGCCGTACGAGATGATATTTACCAACGACGGCAGCCGCGACCGGTCCGCGCTGCTGCTAGAGCAATTTCATAACCGGTATCCGGACCGGGTATGCGTGATCGATTTCAACGGGAACTTCGGCCAGCACATGGCGATCATGGCCGCATTCGAGCAGGTACGCGGGGACGTTGTTGTGACCCTGGATGCCGACCTGCAAAATCCGCCGGAGGAAATTCCGAAGCTGCTTGCCGGGATTGAGGCCGGCTATGATCTGGTGGGCGGCTATCGCAAAGACCGCCGCGACACCTTGTTTCGTCGCTACGCCTCGAAACTCATAAACTCCCTGCGCGCGAGCATTACCCACATTCGGATGCGCGATCAGGGCTGCATGCTGCGTGCCTACCGGCGCGAGATAATAGATAACATCAACGCCAGCAACGAAACGTCCACGTTCATACCGGCGCTGGCCTACAGCTTCTCTGCCAATCCTACGGAAATTGAGGTGGAGCATCATGCGCGGGCAGCCGGGAAGTCGAAGTACCGTCTGTACGACCTTATTCGACTGAACTTCGACCTGATGACGGGATTTTCGGTGGTTCCATTGCAGATGTTCACGATGTTCGGAATCGTCGTATCCATCATGAGCACGCTGTTCGTGGTGTACCTGTTCATACGGCGCATTGTGATCGGACCTGAGGTGCAGGGCGTATTTACCCTGTTTGCCATACTTTACTTTCTAGTCGGCGTCCTCATCATGGGCCTGGGAATCATCGGAGAATATGTGGGCCGCATTTATCAGGAGGTGCGTCGTCGTCCGCGGTTCGTGATCCGGCGGACTCTTCTCGCTGGAACCGCGCCCACGGGAATTTCCGGTCAGGCGTCCAGCCGCGGGATCCATGGCGGTGACTAGTCCGCGGATACTGGTTTTTGCCTACCACGATGTGGGTTACGAATGTCTCGAGGTCCTGATCCGGCGTGGATCGAACATCGTCGGTGTATTCACCCACCAGGACAGCCCGACGGAAAACATCTGGTTCAAATCGGTTCTCGCGCTGGCGCGCATGCATGCCATACCGGTGCATTCGCCGGAGTCGGTAAACACGCCGGACTGGATTAATCGCATTCGTGCGCTGCAGCCTGAGATTCTGTTTTCGTTCTACTACCGGAATCTCATCTGCCAGGAGATTCTGGAGATTCCGAGTTTGGGTGCCTTCAATATGCACGGGTCCCTGTTGCCACGTTACCGTGGACGGGTTCCGGTAAACTGGGCTGTACTGAACGGCGAAACCCGCACCGGGGCAACACTGCACGTGATGACCAGACGACCGGATGCCGGGGACATCGTGGGCCAGGAGGAAGTGGCGATCGGCCCGTTTGATACCGCCCAACAGGTCTTTGTCAAGGTCACCGCCGCGGCGAAACGGCTGCTGGAAAAACAGATTGGCTCGATTGAATCCGGCACCATACATCGCCAGGCCCAGGATGAAACGGCGGCAAGCTACTTTGGTGGCCGCAAACCCGAGGACGGCCGTATTGACTGGGCACAATCGGCCCAGCAGGTATTTAATCTCGTGCGGGCCGTCACGCACCCCTATCCTGGCGCATTTACAGACCTGGGGGGCCGCCGGCTGTACATATGGTGGGCGCTTCCGAGGCCGGACAAAGGTCAAGGTGCACCAGGGGAAGTGATGTCGGCCCGCCCGCTTACCGTTGGTACGGGATCCGGCCACCTCGAAGTCGTCACTCTGCAGTGGCAGGACGACGACGAGCAGCCGGCGTCGGCCGGCACCCATGGTCTGCGCCCTGGATTGCGCCTGGGCTTACCGCAGGCACCGTCGCATCCGGACACAATGAATTGACATATTCAACGGAGATACAAAATGACTCTTAAGGTTCTTATCCTCGGCGTCAACGGCTTTATCGGCAACAGCCTGACGCAGCACATTCTCGAAAGCAAAGACTGGGAAGTTTACGGAATGGACATGAACGCCGACAAGCTCGGCGAGTGTCTGGGCGACAAGCGTTTCCATTTTGTTGAGGGTGACATCACGATTAATCGCGAGTGGATCGAGTACCATGTAAAGAAATGCGACGTGGTACTTCCGCTGGTGGCGATTGCCACCCCGGCCACCTACGTGACCGACCCGCTGCGGGTGTTTGAGCTGGACTTCGAGGCCAATCTGCATATCGTGCGCATGTGCGTCCGCTACGGAAAGCGGGTACTTTTCCCCTCCACCTCGGAAGTCTACGGCATGAGTCCGGAAGCCGAGTTCGACGAGGAGAACACTAACCTCGTTTTAGGCCCGATCCACAAGCAGCGCTGGATTTACTCCTGCTCGAAACAGCTCATGGATCGCGTTATATTTGCTTATGGTGCCAAGGAAAACCTGAAATTTACTCTGTTCCGTCCGTTCAACTGGATAGGACCAAAGCTCGACAACATTTTCGAACCCAAGGAGGGCAGCTCGCGGGTTCTGACTCAGTTCATCGGGAATATCCTGCGTGGCCAGGATATCAGGCTTGTGGACGGGGGCGAACAGCGACGCAGCTTTACATACATAGACGACGGCGTGGACGCCCTTCTGCGCATCATCGAGAACAAAGACGGTTGCGCCGATGGTCGTATCTTCAACATCGGAAATCCTCGAAATGACATGTCGATCCGCAAGCTGGCGGAAACACTGGTGGCGCTTATCAAAACCTACCCGAAATACGCGAAGCTTGCGGACAGCGTGAAGCTCGTCACTACGAGCTCCAGCGAGTACTACGGTAAGGGCTACCAAGACATCCTGACCCGCGTACCATCGATCAAGAACGCCCAGAAATATCTGGGATGGAACCCGACTACAGACCTTAAGACAGCGCTGCATAAGACGCTCGACTATCATTTGGGGCGACCTACCCAGGAGCTGGAGGGCTGAGGCTGTCATGTCTGGGGCGGTGCTTGCGGTCAAAGTCGACGTAGACACCGATCGGGGCACGCGTATCGGCGTGCCCAATCTGCTGGCGCTGTTCCGTGAACTCGGAATTCTGGCCACATTCCTATTTTCGCTCGGCCCGGATAATACCGGACGGGCGATTAAGCGTGTGTTTCGTCCTGGGTTTTTTACCAAGGTCGCACGTACGAATGTCGTTGGAATGTATGGGGTTCGCACCCTGCTCAACGGGGTTCTGCTTCCAGGGCCGCATATCGGGCGCCGCAACGAGAAGGTAATGCGTGCTGCACGTTCCGCAGGCCACGAGGTCGGAATTCACTGCTACGACCACATACGCTGGCAGGATGCACTCGGACGGATGCGACAGACGGAAGTGGTCGAGGAGTTCGGAAAGGCTCAACGTGAATTTCAGCGGATATTCGGGGAACCGGCCGCCACGGCGGGCGCGGCAGGCTGGCAGGCAAATGGCTACAGCCTGGCCGCGTACGACGAGGCCGGACTGCGGTACGCAAGTGACGCACGCGGAACCCATCCGTTCTTACCTCGCGTTGGACGACAGGTATTCCGCACATTGCAGATTCCGACGACCTTGCCGACCCTGGATGAGCTGCTCGGACGGCCAGGATATAGCGATGCGCAGATCCTTGATTTGTACCTGTCGCGCCTGCGTGCCGGCGGACTGCACGTACTGACCGTGCACGCGGAAATCGAGGGGATGAGCAAGTTGCCGTTTTTTCGCGAGCTGCTGAGCGGCGTCCTGTCGGCACCGGTACGTTTGTGCCGACTTACTGATATTGCTGAGGAACAGCTGCGCGCACGCCAGGCGATTCCGGTTTGCGAACTCGCACAGGGTCAGGTAGACGGCCGCTCAGGTACCCTTGCCGTACAGCGCTGCGCCTGAAACCACACGACCGCAATCAACTACCGGTCCTGTGGAGTCCGTCTTGGGGTTCGGCGGTGTCGGACATTAGCGGGTGCAGTCCCAGTTTATCGAATAGAGCCTCATCCTGGTCCGTGCCGGGGTTCGGGGTGGTAAGAAGCCGGTCGCCGTAGAAAATGGAGTTGGCTCCGGCAAAGAAACACATTGCCTGCAGCGCCTCCGGCATATCACGTCGACCGGCCGATAGCCGGATGAAGCTGCGGGCAACCGCCAATCTGGTTACTGCAATCGTCCGGACGAATTCGATGGGGTCGAGTGCCGGAAGGTCACCGAGCGGCGTGCCTGGAATGCGCACCAGCAGGTTGATGGGTACGCTTTCCGGCTGAGGATCTAGGGCCGCGAGCTGCGCAATCAATCCTGCACGATCGGAGCGCCTTTCTCCCATGCCGACAATCCCACCGCTGCAGACCTTTATGCCGGCTTCGCGCACAAGCCTGAGCGTATCGATCCGGTCCTGCCAGCGATGCGTGCGGACCACCTGTGCATAAAACTCCGGGGCAGTATCGATATTGTGGTTGTAGTAGTCCAGTCCGGCCTGCGCCAGCTGTTGCGCCTGATCTTCACGCAACATCCCGAGGGTCACACAGGTTTCCAATCCCAGGGAGCGCACTGCCCGAACCATGTCGAGCACAGGCTCCAGATCCCGCTGTTTGGGCCCGCGCCATGCCGCACCCATGCAAAAGCGGGTGGCGCCCCGCTCCTTAGCGGCGCGGGCCGCCTCGGTAACCTCTGCAAGCGATAGCAGGGCCTGATTGTCGACCCCGGTGTGGTAACGGGCAGACTGCGAACAGTAACCGCAGTCTTCCGAGCAGCCGCCGGTCTTGATAGACAGCAGGGTGCTTACCTGCACCGCGTTGGGATCGAAATTCTGGCGGTGCACGACGTGGGCACGATACAGAAGGTCGTTGAACGGCAGATCAAAGAGGGTTTCGACCTGGTTGACGGTCAGAACAGGCATAGCACGGCGCTCGCGGCTGGTGGAGAGGCGAAACTAGGCGAAGCAGTGGCCCTTGTCAACCCTAATTTCCGACCTGAGTTGACGGGGATTAGCCTAACCCAGGCGGCGTTGGATGGCCTCCAGGCTCGTGAGGTGAACGTATTTGCCCCGCACGGTAAGCAGTCCTTCTTCCTGGAAACGCGAAAACAGCCGGCTCACGGTTTCAAGGGCAAGACCCAGGTAGTCACCCAGATCCTGGCGCGACATGTGAAGTTTGATGTCCGTGGCGGACAGACCCAAGCGTGCCTGACGCTCGGAAAAACTGTGCAGGCATGCAAGCACGCGTTCATCTGCACTCATCTTGCCGATCATGAGCAGCAGCTTGCTTTCCCGCCCGATCTCTCCGCTCATCAAACGCAGCAGCTGGTGCTGCAGTCCCGTAATGCGTCGCGCGAGTTCCTCAAGCCGACCCCATGGAATCTCACAGACCTCGGAAACACTTAGCGCCTCAGCGTCGCAGCGGTGCCGCTCTCCATCAATCGCCTCGATGCCAAGAATCTCGCCAGGCAACTGGAACCCGGTAATCTGGATACGACCATCCCCAAGAAGCTCCGAGGTCTTCATCGCTCCGGACCGTATCGCATACAGCATCTTCAACGGCTCACCCATGCGATACAGCTGCTCTCCCTTGCGCAGCGTGCGCCGTCGTCTGACCATCTGCTCGAGTGCCGTCAGGTCATCCCCGTGCAGCCCTAAAGGCAAACACAGGTCCCGCAAGCTGCAATCCTTGCAGGCCGTCTTGACGTTGGCCATGCTGACTACGGTCGCGCCCGCCTCGGGCGTCGTAAGGACTTTGGACACAGGCGCAGACCTCCTGTAAGGTCAAGATCGTGCTCTGGGCACGACAGAACATAATTTCAAGCGCTGAATGCGTTTGGCCTTGTTTTCCCCGAGCTCATCGCAGAATTGCCGTACGCCTGCCTCCCAACGGCCTTCGCCGC
Source organism: Pseudomonadota bacterium (assembly GCA_021785515.1). GTDB lineage: Bacteria > Pseudomonadota > Gammaproteobacteria > Acidiferrobacterales > UBA6901 > JAJYCY01. The sequence continues at coordinate 592,201 of JAJYEX010000001.1, forward strand.
CGAACCAGATGGGTCGACCTCGGATGAGGTTGTTTACAACGACACGGTCCCGGGCGCATGACATCCATGCCTGCCTGATACGGCTATATACCGACCCAGCTCCTCTGCCAACCGCACATCCGGAACGCGGCACATGCGGTCTAAATGACCTTGGAAAACCGCTGCGCGCTCTGCTCGCGCAGATACCGGTCAAAAACCATGCAGATGTTCCGGATAAGAAGCTTGCCGGCGGGCAGAACCCGAATCGAATGCGGGTCGACTGTGAGCAGACCGTCTTCCTGCATGGGTACGAGCTCCCGCAGTTCGCGCGCAAAATAGTCTGCAAAGCGAACATTGAACCGTCCACTGATCGATTCCATATCCAGTTCGAAATGACAGATAAGCCGCGTTATGATCTCGCGCCGCAGACGATCATCTTCGCTCAGCCCTAGACCGCGCATTACGGGAATATGGTCCGCGTCGACCAAGGAATAATACTCTTCAAGCGTACGCACATTCTGGCTGTAGCTTGCGCCAAGCTTGCCGATTGCGGTGATTCCCAGAGCGACGAGATCGCAATCGGCGTGGGTGGAGTAACCCTGAAAATTACGATAGAGCGTGCCATTACGCTGCGCAATCGCAAGCTCGTCGTCCGGACGCGCGAAATGATCCATACCGATATACACGTAACCGGCAGCTTCCAGCTTGTCGATTGTAAGCTGAAGTATGTCTAGCTTGTTCCCGGCGCTTGGGAGATCCGCGACATTGATGCGGCGCTGCGGCTTGAACAGCTCCGGAAGGTGCGCATAATTGAAAACTGAAAGCCGCTCCGGTCCGGCGGCGATAACACGATCGAGCGTCCGCTCGAAACTGTCCCGCGTCTGATGCGGCAGTCCATATATGAGGTCAATATTGGTCGAACGAAACCCGTGTCGCCGGGCCGCTTCAAGCACCGCCACCGTTTCCTCTTCGGACTGCACTCGGTTAACCGCCTTCTGCACTACGGGATCGAAATCCTGAACGCCCAGGCTGATGCGGTTAAACCCCAGCTCACGCAGCAGGCGTATCGTCTCTCCGTCGGCGGTACGGGGATCCACCTCAATGGAGTATTCCCCCGTATCATCACTGCGCAGGCTGAAGTGTTCACGCAGCGTTGCCATCAAAGCCTGCATTTCGGCCGCAGAGATGAACGTCGGCGTACCCCCACCCCAGTGCAGCTGGTCAACTGGCCTGGCGCGGTCAAATAGCGCTCCTTGAAGGGCAATTTCACGATGCAGCCGCTGCAAATAGGGCGCCGCACGCGCATGATCCTTGGTTACTACCTTATTACAGGCACAGTAGTAACACACCGTGTCACAGAATGGCACGTGAACGTAAAGCGAGAGCGCTGGTGGTGGCGTTCCGCTGTTGCTGCGGGCGGCCCAGGCGCGATATTCGGACTCGCCGAAACCCTGATGGAACTGGACTGCGGTCGGATACGACGTATAGCGCGGCCCCGCCTTGTCATAGCGGCGCAGAAGTTCCGGTTCGAATTTTACGGAATGATTCATATTGTCACTTGCCAGCTGGCACCACTGGTGGGCTGTTACAAAGCCCGGTGTACGGCACCGAATAAAGACCAAAACCGGTATTTTGCCAATACAGGCCGCAGAAGACCGAATCGGTACAGAACCATGGCCCACGGGCAGAGGGCCACCGCTGTTAAGCGTACCGCACACCTGTGGTGATGCGCCATCTTAAACCGATGCAATTTGGCTACGGGGCACGAAAGACCCCTCGCGCCCATCACAATGTACTGATTTTGTAATATCTTCGAGAAAAACCAGCAGCCCCGGGCCCGCTGGAGCCAACCCAGCAGCCGGCAGGGCCCGCGCGCTTTGGACATGCTGGGGTGGGGTCAACGCCGGGGGCCGACCACCGGCGCATATGTTGACGCGGGTCAATCGCGGCACCGCCTCTCCCGGCTAAAATCAGTAGTTTTCAACCGACCCAGAGGTATGTCGCATGCGCCTTCCGCTCCAGCCTGCCCTAGTCGGCCTGCGCGTGATACCGGAAACTGTCCACAGCCGGGTCATGGCGACCGTGCTCAACCACCTGCTGCGCGGCCAGGCCATCGAGCAGAGGCTTCCGGATCTCGAAGGGAAACGGGTAGACATCGAGATCTCCGACGCCCCCTGCACCCTGAGACTGCAGGTGTCCGGATCGAAAATACACGCCTGCTCCCAGAAATCGTCCATCTGCGACGTACGCATCCGGGGTACACTGGCGGATTACTGGAAGCTTGCCACCCGCTCCGAGGATCCCGACACCTTATTCTTTGCCCGCCGCCTGTGCCTGGAAGGCGACACTGAGACTGGTTTGTATATCAAGAACCTGCTGGACGCTCTGGAGTTCGACTGGCAGGCCCATACCGTGTCGGTACTGGGTCCGCGCCTCGGCCAGACCGTGAGCGGGCTGCTGCGCAATGTTGCAAGCACTGCGCCGATCTCGACGCGCAGACCCAGATAGCCACACGGTGATGGCTGCTGGCCATCAGCAGCCATCCAGCCCGCCACAGCAAGCACCCCAAATACCTATGTCCGGGCGAAAAGCACTGACGCGAACCTGACCAGCGTCACGAAGGTTTGTGTACAAGCTTCAAACTTAGGACATTGGCAATTCGCGTCCCGTGGCCAATCAATCGGCCGTTTGCGCTCGCGCCACCACCCGCCTTCTCGCCGGGGAGTAACCATTTCCCCACGATCAGACCTTTATAAGACCGGCTTGTCTTGATCGAGATCGATGAGCACGCGTTCGGGATTCTTCTGTACCCTAGCCCGCTCAGGCATGAGCCCGCTGAACATCATGAATTGACGGTACTAGCCCTGCTCCAAAGCCACCAATTCCTTGTAACCCTGATATGTTACCCTGCCATGAACAACTGCCGCGTGAATTCTGGCTCAGTATGGTGACGGTCTCTTCACGCGCAAACGTCCTCTTGGAAATCGTTAGCTATTTTCCAGGCCGGATATCCCCTCAATCGGCGTAAGACAAAAATCGCCGGCCAGGTCACAATGCAAAAACCTTTGATCATGCAACTACATCTCTTTCCATTCGCCAGAACACCGTTTCGTTGGCACGCAGCGGCACAACCGCGTCGCCCCCAAGCGGAATTTCCGCGGGGACGCGCCAGGAATCCTTAACCAGCGTCACGGTGTCGCGGTTGCGCGGCAAGCGATAGAAATCCGGCCCATGAAAACTGGCGAACGCCTCGAGCTTGTCGAGCGCGCCGACCCGCTCGAAGACCTCGGCGTACAATTCAAGTGCGGCGTGCGCGGTGTAAATCCCGGCACAGCCGCAGGGGGATTCTTTAGCGCGCCGGCCGTGCGGTGCGCTATCAGTGCCCAAGAAAAACTTCGGGCTGCCGCCTGTGGCCGCAGCAACGAGCGCTCTACGGTGTCCATCGCGCTTCAACACCGGCAAACAATAGTGGTGCGGGCGCAGGCCCCCGGCGAACAGGTCGTTACGGTTAAGCAGCAAGTGGTGCGCGGTGATCGTAGCTGCCACATTTTGTCCAGCCTGCTCAACAAACGCCACGCCCTCTTCCGTCGTTATGTGCTCAAGCACCATGCGAAGTTTTGGAAACAGGCGCAGAAGCGGCACCATGTGGCGCTCAAGAAACACCGCCTCGCGATCAAAGACGTCCACGTCACAATCGGTTACCTCACCATGTAGCAGCAGCGGCAGGTCGTGCCTTTCCATCTCGGCCAATACCGGGTACACACGCTCAATGTTGGTAACGCCGCTCTCAGAGTTGGTGGTAGCCCCGGCTGGGTAGTACTTGACCGCGCGAACCACGCCGCTCGCCTTTGTCCTGGCAATCTCCGAGGGAGCTGTGTAATCGGTGAGGTAGAGCGTCATGAGCGGCTCAAAGGACAAGCCCGCAGGTAAAGCGGCCAGTATCCGCTCGCGGTATGAGCGCGCTTCTTCCAACGTCCGCACCGGCGGCTTGAGATTCGGCATGACAATAGCGCGCGCAAAGCGCTCCGCCGTGTCAGGGAGCACCGTACGCAGCATCATATCGTCGCGCAGGTGCAGGTGCCAGTCGTCGGGGCGGGTAAGGGTTAGCCGTTGCACAGCGTCGTCACTTGTGTGCCGCCTCGCCCGCCAATCGCTGACGCCACAGCGCCATCGGCTTACGCGTCACAACCCGCCTGACCCTCAGGGCCCTGGCGCGCGCATCGTCGAGCGTGTCGCCGAGACAGGTAAAGTGTCCCATTTTACGCCCGGACCGCGCCGCGCGCTTGCCGTACAAATGGAGCTTGGCGCGTGGCTCATTCAGGATCGCGTCCCACCGCGGTGCATGTGGAATCCAAAGGTCGCCGAGCAGATTGGTCATCGCCGCCGGACATAAAAGTGCGGGGTCGCCTAGCGGCAGTCCGCAAAGTGCGCGCACTTGCTGTTCGAACTGGGAGGTAATACAGGCGTCAAGGGTAACATGACCGCTGTTGTGCGGGCGCGGTGCAATCTCGTTAACGAGCAATTCACCGTTGGACACGAAAAATTCGACTGCGAGCACGCCGACGTAGTCAAGCACACCGGCGATACGATTGGCTGCATCCACAGCCGCTTGCGCTACGGCGGATGGCGTGCGTGCAGGAATCAAGCTGGTGTCGAGAATTCCACCCCGATGACGATTTTCAATCACAGGATACACAGCGGTGGCACCATCTGCCCCGCGCGCCAGGACCACCGAGATTTCCTTTTGAAAAACGGTCAGTTTTTCCAGCACGCAAGGCTCGCTCCCGAAACTCTCAAAGGCGGCAAGCGCCTCGGCAAGGCTGCGCACTCGCGCCTGGCCCTTGCCATCGTAACCCAGGCGGGCGCGTTTGAGCACGGCGGAACCGCCGAGGTGTACCAGCGCCTCAGATAGCCCGTCACTGTCGAGCACGACCGAGAAGGGTACCACAGCAAGACCGCACTCCGCGAGGAACCGCTTCTCACGGACGCGGTCCTGGGCGATGGCGACCGCCGCAACGCCGGGCCGCACCGGCCGGACGCGCGCAAGAAATTCGAGGCTCGATGCCGGCACGTTCTCAAATTCGACGGTTACCGCTGCGCATTGGCGCGCGAGTTCATCGAGCGCCTGCCGGTCGGCGTAATCAGCCGCGAGATGAACATCTGCTATACGCCCGGCGGGGCTATCCGGGTCTGGATCAAGCACGACGACCCGATAGCCCATACGCTGGGCGGTTACTGCAAACATACGCCCGAGCTGACCTCCGCCAAGCACCCCCACCGTGGCACCGGGGAGGATCATTTTGGCAACTTCATGGCGCGAACCTTGGCGGTCTGGCGACGGCGAAAATTCGCAAGCTTCCCGGCTAATTGTTCGTCGTGACCTGCAAGCATGGCCACCGCAAACAGCGCAGCGTTGGCCGCACCAGCCTCTCCGACGGCGAAGGTCGCAACCGGGATTCCTTTTGGCATCTGAACTATGGACAGCAGCGAATCAAGACCTTTTAAGGCACGCGAGGTCACAGGCACGCCGAGCACCGGCACCACGGTCTTGGCCGCCAACATCCCCGGCAGGTGTGCGGCGCCACCGGCGCCGGCAATGATACAGCGTAATCCGCGGTGAGATGCGGCTTCCGCATACTGATAGAGAAGGTCAGCGGTACGGTGGGCAGATACAACGCGCGCCTCGTGCGGCACCTGGAAGGTCTTGAGCATAGACACGGTGTGGCGCATGACATTCCAGTCGCTGCGGCTACCCATTACTACGCCGACAATAGGAGCTGCCATCGTAACCTCTCCGGAGGGTTGGAAATTCGATTTTACGACACCTTACCGAACAGCGAAGTATTGCCGGACATAATGACGCGGCCGCCGATTCCGCGCCCGTACTTTGGCGGCGGGCCTTTGTCATCTGACGGCAAACACGTTGGGTAGTGAGCCATTCACTCCATTACAAAAAGCCGTGCTACCGGCCGAGGAATATCGTCATTCCACGTGAGCAATTGGGTAGAAGGTGTTTCGCTGTTGACCCTCCAGGCATTTCCCTATCCTTGGATGACAAGCACAGCCCTGTCCGCGACCAGCCATCGGTAACCCCGTCGATAGCGGGCCGAATACGCGATAGATCTATTGTTCTTCCGGCGGCAATCCCATTTTTCCCCGTTGAGCAATGGCCGCACGGCGTTCACGAGCAATGCGTCGAACAACTCCGATCATGGGTTTCAGCTCGACCGCCGCAGCGAGAGCGTCATCGACTGTCGGGGCCTTGTTGGCCTGACCAGGAGCTGACGGAAACTGCGGTTTGTGGGCTGAATCGCGTTCGTCGGATGACATGCGGGATTTCTCCTATTTCTCTTAACGAAGTGCGCATTGCAACAACGCTGAACGTCGCTCTGTGGACAAACCACTCAGAGCCCATATGAACCAATGACCTACTCTGCATTCAAAGTGAAGCGGTCCGAACGTTACCCGGCGCCCGTGACGCATACCTGAAACCGCGTCTTTCTGTCGGTAACAATCCCCTCTTCCGCTTCAGTTCACCGTTTCAACAATCGCCGTAGTGCCTCAGCCGTTGGCTGCAGTACAGTTGCCAGGCATTACCGTCAATATCTCCGCACACCAGTCGGTGCCACCGTGAAACCGGCCGGTCTGCAATATTAGCGGCGAGCAAACACCGCCGGTCGGCTCGGTTTCCGGGATATGCGCCCGTGACTGCGCGCTGTTCCTTCAGACCACCGGGCGTTACCAAACTGCGCTCTGCAGCGCAACACCATGCGCGCCGTGGCGCCTGGCTGCCTCCAGCAGGTCAGCCCGCATTCCGCCGAGCGCATATACGGGTACCGCGCAATTGCGCGTCAATGCCGCAAATTGATCCCAACCCAAACCGGGACGGCCTGGGTGACTGGCGCTGGGCAATACCTGGGACACCACGGCAAAATTGGCGTGCAGGCGTACCGCCTGCGCAAGCTCTTCGGGCCCGTGGCACGATGCCGCCCAGAAACTGGTTTCCGGTTGCGCACGCAAGCGCATAAGCTGCTCTGCCCGCAAATGCACTCCATCAGCACCCGCGCGCAGGGCCGCTGAAACATCACCATTTACCAGCACCCGTGCCCGATAACGATGGGCAAGTACTACGACACGGCGCGCGAACTGTGCAACCTGCTCAGTCGTCATCCAGGGTTCGCGTACCTGTATAAGCCTCACGCCAGACTCAAGCGCGGCTAAAAGCCGTGACATAAAACCGGACACCCCGTACTTGCGGGCGTGGGTTACCGCGTACACAGGCGGCAAATTGATTGCACTCATGACCCGCTGGTTCGCTGGGAGTAACGGTGCCACGGTAATGGCGGCCGGATCCTCCCAAACGATGCGCTGACCCTCGCGGCCGTGCGGCGTTCCGCGCCACGACAACACCCGAAACACGTGCAGTCGTACAACCTTGTCAGCGTAGGCATGGTCATAGGTCATCCACGGGTAGGCGGTATCAAGCTCGATCCCGACCTCCTCATGCAGCTCCCGCGCAAGGGCACGACCGGCATCCTCGGCGATCTCGAATTTTCCCCCAGGGAATTCCCAAAAACCGCCGGAAACCTTCCCTGGTGGGCGTTCTGCAAGCAAAACACAGCCGTCCGAACGCTGCACCACGGCGACGGCCACGTTTACAACAGGCAGCGGGGCGCTCATCATATGCTGCCCCTACCACCACGCGCCTGGGCTTGGCCGGATTCGGTGCTTTCAACCATGGGGCAGGCTTTTTGAATCTGGTGGGTGAAGCAGCGGACATCCCGAGGCAAACTGTGCAGCGCGCAGGTCTCTATGCAGTACCGCGACTTCTCCAGGACAAATTCCCGAAATGCCGCAGCGACTGCCGAGAACCGTTTCTCCTTGCGGTAAACCAAATACCACGCGCGTTGCGGTGGCGGTGTGTTCAGATCGAGCGTCACCAAACGTCCGGCCTTTAGTTCCAGCATCACACTCTGGGTCGGCACAAGCGCAAGACCAAGTCCGGCCTGAACACTTTGCTTGATGGCTTCGTTACTGTTAATGATCATCGCGATCTTCGGCTCGAGCCCCTGGCACCGGAAAAAGTCGTCCGTCACCTCGCGCGTGCCCGAGCCCGATTCACGCATCAAAAATCGCTCTGCGCCCAGATCTGCCACCGACACCTTGGGCCTTCCCGCCAAACTATGGCCGGGGGGCGCAATCACAATCAGCGGGTCCTCCAAAAACGGCAGCGCCTCTACCGATTCGTCCACCGGCGCCGATCCCATCACCATCATGTCGCGCTCATTATTTTCAAGCTGCGCCAGCAATCCATCACGACCAGTTACGTGCAAATCGATCAGAATGTCCGGATAATTCAACGTAAAGGCTGCAATCAACCGTGGCATAAAGTACTTGGCAGTCGGACCAATGGCGAGGCGGAGCTGTCCGCCTTGCGCGCCTTTCAGCCGCCCCAGAACGGTCTCAGCTTCCGCAAGCTGTTGATTTATCATCTGCCCGTAGCGATACAGCTCCTTACCTGCTTCGGTAAGAAAGGTACGCTTGCCGATCTGTTCGAACAGGGCAATATCGAGATTTTCTTCTAACTGTCGAATCTGCATGGACACCGACGGCTGTGTCATGCCGAGCTCTTGAGCTGCGCGCGTGAAGTGCAGATGACGCGCGGCGGTCAGAAAGACAGTAAGCTGGCGAAGAGTGGTGTTTTTCATGTGGCAGTTTGTGGCAACCAAATAAACTTGGCGACCTCCATCAATCAGGCCATATGCGCGAGGGATGGAGGACATCATGACTTGCGGCCGGATCACCCGACGTCGTTCGCACGGACTGGCCGGTGCCGGCTGCAACATTGCGGGCGGCCGGGGACAACGAGGTCGAATCGGCCGGTGTCGCGTCCGATCCCGCCGTTTGACCGGGCCGGTTTGAACGTTGCTGTCTTACACTTTCCGCCAGCTTCGACCCGAGTTTTTTGCTCATGCCGCCAGTATCTCCGTAATAACAGACTCCATTTCTTTCGCCGCCGCCTCACCCCGCCGGCCAAGGTCATACACGCTGCACCCCTCGAGCGCCGCAGTACGATAAACCGCCCGTCGCACAAGGCCATTACGCAACGCCCGTACTGTAAACTCTCGAAATACTTCTTCCATGCCGCGGGCCATGGCGTTACGGCTTTCAATCTGATTCAGCACCAGGAAAGCACGCAGCCCGGGGTTGTGCGAGCTTGCCGCTTTCACCATGCCCTCGATACCGGTACTGGCCCACAAATCCATCGGTGAAGGCAACACAGGAATCAACAGACAGTCGGCGCATGCCAGCGCCTGCTTTACCTGCATTGAATCCACGGAAGGCGGACAGTCGATCACAAGATACGCATACTCTTCGCGCACCGCCGCCACCGCATCATGCACACCGGCAAGCACCTCGATCACCGGTACCACGGGGTTCGATGGCTTTGTCGCCAGGCGCACCCAGCTCGATGCCGATCCTTGCGGGTCCGCATCGAGTACCACACACGTCTGACGCCGGGCAAGTCCGGCGGCAAGATTGACGGCTAACGTAGTTTTACCGACACCGCCCTTCTGGTTGGCGACCGCGATGATCAGGCTGCTCATCCGCCCCCCGCCGGGGCCAGTACATTCACGCGACGTGCAAAATCAAAATCATTGGCTGACAGCGTCCTGCCGTCGGCCGCGTGGATGGTGACATTGGCGTAGATCTTGCCGAAACTGATGTCCGGATAGCATCCCGTTTCCTTCGACAGGTCCGCCAGCCGGTCGAGAAAATCCCTGGTACCGGCGTAGTCATTAAAGGAAAATCTCCGGTACAGATTGGCCAAGCGCTCGTTGTGAGTCCAGCCGTCCACACTTTTAGGGCTTTCTGACATATGAACCTCCGGCAACAGGTTGCTGACAACAGCACTAAGCCAATGCGTTAGCTCCGCGCCGTGCCCCGCATCCGGCGCTCCAGTTCTTGATAGTGTTGCACCTCATCATCATGAATGTGTTCGAACAGCGCAGCGTTCCCAACATCCGCCATACCGTCGCAAAACTGCAGCGCCTCGAAATAAAGCCTCATGGCATCGGCCTCTGTCGCCATACCAAAGCCCAGCAACTCCGTCAGCGTACGCCCGACCGGTCGTGCAGCCACTTGCACCGACGGCGAACCTGCGCCGAGCTCGTGCAGGCGACGAATGAACGCCTCGGCATGACGCAGCTCGTCGACTGCACCGGCACGCAGCTCATCTGCAAACGATCCGAGCCCCAGGCGTTCCGCTTGCACCGCCTGCAGCGTAAATTGCTGAACGGCGCTGAACTCGTGGCTCACGGCCCTTTTCAGATAGCTTATGGTACGCGGATGACCCAACATGGCCTAAACCGCCGCAACAGTAGTGTTGGTCACAGCCTACGACTTACTGACATCACTGTCACGACCACCGCCCTTGCCATCCAAGCTCGTCGGCAAAATACCTTCCACTTCCATGTGGGGGCGCGCGATGATGTGCGCGGCAGCGAGGCCATCGCCCACACGTTCGCAGGCATCCGCCCCAGCACGCACGGCGGCATTTACTGCGCCGGTCTCGCCGCGAACCAGAACGGTAACGTAACCGCCGCCGACAAACTGCCGTCCGATCAACCGCACTTCCGAGGCCTTGGTCATGGCATCGGCCGCTTCAATCGCCGGAACCAGACCACGCGTTTCGATCATACCCAAGGCGATGCCCATTTTTTCGTTTGCCATCGTCGTCACTCCTAAAGAAATGTCTACTGGTCAAATACCAACCTACGCCGTCGGGTTCGTCGGCAAAATACCTTCCACTTCCATGTGGGGGCGCGCGATGATGTGCGCGGCAGCGAGGCCATCGCCCACACGTTCGCAGGCATCCGCCCCAGCACGCACGGCGGCATTTACTGCGCCGGTCTCGCCGCGAACCAGAACGGTAACGTAACCGCCGCCGACAAACTGCCGTCCGATCAACCGCACTTCCGAGGCCTTGGTCATGGCATCGGCCGCTTCAATCGCCGGAACCAGACCACGCGTTTCGATCATACCCAAGGCGATGCCCATTTTTTCGTTTGCCACGTTCAGTCTCCTGTCATATCAAAAGTTAAAAAACTCACCAAACCGGTCTCCGGCCTGTCCTGTTCAAGAGCGCCATTCTTCCTCGCTCCAGTGATCGATGATCCCACCGATCGTCATATCGGTCGTGATGTTCGGATTGCCTGCCGCAAAACGGGCGGCCGAGATCCCGATCGTCACCACAAAATCTCCCGGCTTGCAGCCGATTGGATCAAGCGCAACCTGGAGGTTTCCCTGATAATCCTCGACCACGCGCATCGACTTGGCGGCCAGCCAGAAATTGCGCTTGGTCGTTACCAGGTCGCGGACGACACGCATGATCTCCATTTACTTACCAGCCTCTTTGCCGTCATCTTCCCAGTAATCAATAATGCCGACGATCGTGAAGTCACTTGGGTAGTCCTTGCTGCCAGCGGCGTCTCGTGCCGCGGAACTGCCGACGACGATCACCCAGTCGCCCGGCTTGCAACCGACCGGATCGACGGCCACCTGCTTGCCACTGCTGCCGCGCTCCTTGACCACCAGCAGGCGACGATTGCCGAGCTGACCGATACGGGCAGTAGCCACGAGCGTCTTCTCGACCTGACAGATCTTCATTGTCTTGACTCCGATTGATTGCAACCGCAGGCGCGCTGCCGACCGTCTAATGCCGCCTCCGCACTGATATCTTCAGGCCCGCTGGCCGCGGCCGAATCCTTAACGGTGCCATAGGTGTAAAGCCAGCCGTCGCGAACAAGATCGGGATAACGCGCATGAATTGCGTGCGTGAGCCGCCGGCACCGTGTCACCGCCCGATTCCGGGACCCCGGCACGCGGCTGTCATAGCGAAAATGCACAAAAACCGGTATGGGCAGGTCGTTGGCCATGTTGACCTTTTTGAAAATCTTGACACCTACATCCATATCGACGGCACCCTCTTCGATCGTTTCCATCTGCGCCTGGTAAGCAAGATTGCGCATCTGAACATCATCAAAGCTGTCGCCGACAGTGATGAATCGCTCGGTATGTCCCAGGTCCGTGTAACGGCCGTTGTGATAGGCGCGCACGTAGTCGATCTGCGCCATGTTGTTCTTTAGGAGGTAGGCGCAGAACCAGCGCATACCCTCGGTCTGCGCGTCGTCGGGCGATAGACCAGCGGCCTCAGCCACGGCGATGCGAATCGCTTCCTTGGCTTCGTCGCGCGTCAGGCCAACAGTGCGCTCGAACAGGACGCGGTTGTCCACATAGCCCCCCAGACCAATCTCACCTCGCGCATCCGGCACGTGAACCCGGATCGCGTCATTGTCGGTGTCGACGCCAACAAGTAGCGTTGCTACCGAGGCGCCACAGCAATGGCTGTTTTCCACGGCACACGCGAAGTCGTTCAGGCGATCTAACAGCGCCTGCGCTGCCCGTCGCTCGTCACTGCCGTGGGCGGCGCAGCCCTCGTGGCCTGGGTCCGAGCTGCTCAGGTGATAGACACCGATCTTGAGATAGCGCGTTGGCTCGTCGATTGCATTCGGCAAGCCCTCGCGGTACCGCCGCAGCTCGACCTGCTCCCAGTTACGCATGCTTTCCTCGACATCGAACATGGCGCCAGCGAATGACTTGCGGTGTGCGACAATGGCCGGTGGCACGCGCAGAATGTAATCCACCACGCCACTCAGGCGCCCATCGGCACAGGGCGTGATATCGATGGCATGGAAGCCCCACTTGCGGATGACTTCTGCTGCAGGCTCGCCTTCGGCGAGACTGACACCGCCGCGGTCGAAGTGCCGGTCAGCAAGCCGACAAAACGTCTGAAACACGCAGTAGGCGTACAAATTGCGCATGTTGAGCGGCTTCGCCCAGCTCGATTGCAGGCAGGTCACCGGCAACCCGAAACCGAGGCGGTCGCGGACGAGCCGTTGAATCGTATCGGCCGCACCGTTCTGATATTGAAGCACCGCAGCTTCTTTCAAAGCGGGCTCTATAGCCGCGAACGCGGCGGTGATTTCGGTTTCGCGTTCGAGCAGCCGGCGATTGTGCACCGGATCATACAGCGGATGTGCTCCGGCCGGCGTAATGCCGCTGGCGGACACCGGGGCCTGCCCGAACAGCGCCACATACGGATCGGTCAATGCAGGCGCATCGGTGTATGCCCGGAACCCGGAGGTCCCGGTGGCATACCGGCGTCGTGTGTGCATTGATGTCATCACGCGATCTGCTCTCCGGTCATTCTCAGCCCTGTGCGCCGCCCGAAAGGGTGACCTTGGCGGCCGACTTCGCTGACCAACCCACCATACCAGTTACAATCTTGCGCGGTTCTTCGTGGTGACCCTTGCCCTTAAAGACGGTGCTGCCCGCAAAAGCGTGCGGCTTTCCGGCACGCTCACTCGGATTGCGCTCGGCTGCGATATAGTCCTCGGTGCCGGTCACCCTTGCATTCTCCGTCCACGCGCTACCAGTGATGGCTGTGGCTTCCACACGACCTTCGCCCGTCACCTGAATGCGGCCGGCGCGCTCGCCTTTTGGGCGCGGAGTAAAGTGAAATTCCTGGTTTCCGGTGATCTTGCCATTGCCGGCCCTGAACGAACCGGTAATGCGCGCTTCGGCGCTCGGCGCCTCGACAGCGCTGGTGGCGGCCCGTCCCTGCGCCTCGCGCTGCGGCGAACGCACGCTGAACCGGGCATTGATCGTGGCGAGCGCATCGCGCCCGGTCTTGTCCGTCGGCGCCTCGCCATAGTACGGCGTACCGGTGATGCTGCGTTCGGAACCGCGCTGGGTCCCGGTCACATGGGCCACGCTAAGCGGTGTGTCACCGGTGACGCAACCACTCGCGGTTGGCGCCGTCATCGGCGATGCGCCGGCTGGGCACACTGCTTCGTAGGAAGTGGGACCTACATAGGGTGTGCCCGTGATGGCGCTGCATACGCCGTATTCGTCGCCGGTGACGCGATCATTGTGCTCTACGTCCACACCAGTGATTCGTTGCCTGGTCCAGGTTTCAGATTCGTTCACTTTGGCACCGGTGACTGGGTCGCGGCGGCGGTTGCGCACGGGTTCCTTTTCTGCGCGTGCGTCGGTTCCAATGTCGCACAACGGCTGGCGCGCAGCTGGCATAAGGTATTGCTCGCCGGTGATCAACCGACACGAGCCCGACTCGTCGCCAGTCACGTTGACGCTGCGACCCACGGCGGTGCCGGAAATCGGCAGACCGTCCTCTGTGAACTCCAGGGCACGCTCGCGGCTGCGTTCCCGCGACCCGGTGGCCTTCGATGAACGGCCGAGGTTTGTGCCAAACACGGTGTGGCCGTGCGGGTTGTGCTGGCGCTGGTACTGCATCGACGCATACGCACCGGACTCGCGCCGATCGAGCAGGTCATCGCCAATGTTCTGGTCGGCTTCGCCAGTGATGTGGATCGCGGAATTGGATTCATCGCCGGTGATTTGAACCTTGCTGCGCACCTGTGTGCCGGTAATGGTCAGACCAGCGGCAGTGCGGGAGGCGCCGACCTTGATGCCGCCCTCGCGCGGCTGCAAGCCCGTCTCCCGGCCGATGTACTGCGATCCGGTGACCTGAACGGCAGCTCCGCGCTCGTCGCCCGTGACGTTCATGCCCCGGCCGATCCGCACACCGGTCACCTTGCCCCCGGCGTAAGTCTCGCTGGCCATAACCTTGGGTGGGTATTCCAGTTTGGTTGCGTTGCGCAATCGACCACTCGGGCGCGTGGATGGAGCGTCACCGCGACCATTCTTGGCACGCCCCGCCCGCATGGCCTGAGCAGCACTACGTGCGGAGCTGACGGCACCTGAGGATGACGATGTGTAGCTGGCCGCGCCGCCCGCTGCAGGTTGTGCAGTTGCAGTGCTGACTGCAGTCGCGACCACCGGCAAGCCCGCGAACTGACGTACCGCGTTCTTGCCCTGTACGATCGCCTGACGCCGCGCACGCGACATTTCACGACCTGAGACGGCATGCCCCCCCGAGACCGCGTGGCTCTGGAGTGTGGGCAAGGCGGGCGCCGGGACGGGCGCCGATGCAACCGGTGCCGGAACTGGCGATACACTCAGCTCGGATATCCGGTTTCCGCTGCGCTTGCGCTCGCCCGGAATGGGTAACGCTGCCTTTCCCTGCGCGAGCTGCGCCCGGCGCGCGCGCGAGGCATTACGGCCGGCGTCGGCTGTGATCGCTGTAGTCGTGTTCATGCAGTCACCCTCACTCAATCACCTCGCGGTCTGCCAGGAAGGATGCGTTATCGAACATCCGTCGTGGCAGGGTGCCGCCTTTCGTTAGCGGTTGCCGGACCGGTAAACAATGAACGCAGTGCCCAGACTCTGCGCGTAGTTGTCATAGCCGACAAGTCGAATATGGTGGCCCTGATTGGCACGATGACAGGCCTCGAGCTCGGCTAAAATTTTCTCCACTGAGGTCTCGCCGAAAAACGGCAGCTTCCACATGTACCAGTAGTGCGAAAACGCCTTTTCAGGCTCGGTGTGTTCGATTGACGGGTTCCAGCCCTGGTTCACCAGATACTGGATCTGCCTGCGGATCTTGTCCGGCGTGAGCGGAGGCAAATAGGAAAACGTTTCATTCCTGCGCTCTGTAGCCTTGTACGGCTGAACTTCTGGCATGGTCGTTACTCCTTACAAAATTGTTCAGTAAATGACAGTGCAGCTTAGCGCTTCTGCGCATCGAGCTTGTCGACCGTGTCGAACTCGAATTTGATCTCTTTCCATGTCTCCATGGCGATCTTGAGCTCGGGGGAGTGTTGTGCGGCCTCTGTGAGGATCTCGCGACCTTCCCGCTCAACCGGACGACCGTCGTTGCGAGCCTCGACACAGGCCTCGAGCGCCACGCGGTTGGCCGACGCACCCGCTGCGTTACCCCACGGATGGCCGAGCGTACCGCCACCGAACTGGAAGCAGGCGTCGTCGCCAAAAATCGCGACCAATGCCGGCATGTGCCATACATGGATGCCCCCGGAGGCGACTGGAATCGTGCCCGGCATAGAGCCCCAGTCCTGATCAAAGAAGACGCCGCGACCACGGTTTTCCGGTACAAAAGACTCGCGCATGAGATCGATCCAGCCGATGGTCGCCTCGCGATCGCCTTCCAACTTTCCGACGACGGTACCGGAATGCAGGTGGTCGCCCCCGGACAAGCGCAGGCATTTGGTCAGCACCCGGAAATGGATGCCGTGGTACGGATTGCGGTCGATCACGGCGTGCATCGCCCGGTGAATATGCAGAAGCACACCGTTCCTGCGGCACCAGTTAGCAAGGGTGGTGTTAGCCGCAAAACCGCCGGTCAGGAAGTCGTGCATAATGATTGGCGCACCCAATTCCTTGGCAAACTCGGCGCGCTCCAGCATGTCTTCGCAGGTTGCCGCAGTGACATTCAGGTAATGACCCTTGCGCTCGCCCGTTTCGGCCTGGGCCTTGTGCACAGCCTCCATCACAAACTCAAAGCGATGGCGCCACCGCATGAACGGCTGCGAGTTGATGTTCTCGTCGTCCTTGGTGAAGTCCAGACCGCCACGCAGGCACTCATACACGGCTCGGCCATAGTTTTTTGCGGAAAGGCCGAGTTTTGGTTTAATGGTGCAGCCGAGCAGGCCGCGGCCGTACTTGTTCAGCTTATCGCGCTCAACCTGGATTCCGTGCGGCGGGCCACCGCAAGTCTTCACATAGGCGATCGGAAAGCGGATGTCCTCCAGGCGCAGGCTGCGGATTGCCTTAAAGCCAAACACGTTGCCCACCAGCGAGGTCAGAACGTTCACCACCGAGCCTTCCTCAAACAGGTCTATCGGATAGGCGACGAAGGCGTAGAAGGCGCTCGGATCACCAGGTACCGGCTCGATGCGATAGGCGCGGCCCTTGTAGTAATCCAGATCGGTCAGAAGATCGGTCCACACCGTGGTCCAAGTGCCAGTAGATGATTCAGCCGCAACCGCCGCCGCCGCTTCTTCCGGTGGCACACCAGCCTGGGCAACAACCTTGAAGCATGCCAACAGGTCGGTATCAAGCGGCACGTAGTCCGGGGTCCAATAGGTCTTGCGGTATTCTTTGACCCCTGCTTGGTAGGTCTTCTCAGCCATGTTCCACTCCTACGATAAAATTTGATTGAACCGTTTTACCCGTCCGACGACTTGTTGCGTCGTCTCCACCGGCTCATAACTTCCGGCGTCACTAATCGTGTCGCCATGCCGTAACCTTGCCGACGCTACGCCGGGCTTTCTTGTGGCACAGACAATAGAGGGTCATTGATCGATCGAAAAATAGATATTTGTAATACGACCTATAGATTTTCACGCACAACGAGAGAAACACGCCGTTCGCCACGATTCATACAGCCGGCGGATCAATCGTTCCTCGCTCACCGGAACTTAGATACCGGGCCCTTCGGAACTCGTTTTTTGTGGGATTTTTCGTGGTGCTTGGTCATGACGAGTTTGACTTGCACGGCAACAGTTGTCGAACGCGACCGATCAATTTCCGATGCATAGGTATAGATATGCGTAGATCGGAGTAATTGCGAATTTCTATTTCCTGCTTTGGTTTGCGCCCCCTAATATTTGGCGCGCATCCGATGAAACGCCTGCCGGTGACGTATCTTTGTGACCTCCGTATTGCCTGCCTTGGCAAGGCGCCGCTGCGTTCGATTCTACGGATGAGGGTGTGTGGCGCGATATGCGACATCGTGTTTTTTTGCAGCGCTTTGACGCTGAGCGGCAACGAGGGGACCTAGCTAAGTGGACAAGCTGACCATTTTGCTTCCGGCATTGCCATTGCTCTCGGCCGTATTGGTCGCGCTGCTGTCCGGTGGATCGCACCGCCGCGTGGCGCGGACAAGCATCATCCTCTCCGCGCTCACACTGCTGCTTGCGGTTTCTGCTCTTGCACTGTATCTCCGTGATGCTCGGCCGATGCAGGTGTCTTTTGGCGGCGACTGGGGCAGCCTGTATCTCGATCCGCTCTCCTGCATTATGGCGCTAGCGGTGGCCGGCATCAGTCTAGTGGTACACGTATATTCCGCCCGGTACATGGCGGAGGAGTCTGGCTACGCGCGCTTTTATGTGCTGTTGGACCTTATGGCCGCTGCGATCTTGCTGATGGTTACCGCCGGCGATTTAATCACCCTGCTGGTGGCGTGGCATTTGATCGGCGTGCTGCTGTATTTTCTGCTCAGCCACGACACTCGGCGTGCCGCCACGCAGCGGTACGCGTTCTGGACATTTTTCACCTACCGCCTCGGCGACCTGCCGCTGATTTTCGCCGCTGTGCTGCTTTATCACGCCTATGGCACGCTTTCGCTTCCGTTGTTGTTTGAACACATAACCGCCACCCCGGATGTGCATGCCGTTTTCGGCATGCCGCTGATGACCATGGTTGGCCTGCTGATCGTTCTTTCCGCATTTGCGCGATCGGCACAGTTTCCACTGCACACGTGGCTGCCCTACACCATGGAAGGGCCAACACCGGTTTCGGCGCTGATGCATGCCGGCATCGTCAACGCGGGCGGATTCATTATCAATCGCTTTGCGCCGGTGTTTGTGAATGCGGGCGATGTGTTGCATTTGGTGTTTGCGGTCGGCCTGGTTACGGCCATTCTTGGTTCAGTGTTGATGCTAACGCAGAACGACATCAAGAAATCTCTGGGCTATTCCACCATGGGGCAGATGGGTTTCATGTTCGTCGAATGCGGCGTCGGCGCGTTTTCTTTGGCGATTTACCACCTGATCGCGCATGGCCTGTTTAAAGGCACACTGTTCCTCGGTGCCGGTGATGTGATCGGCGACGCGCGTAAGGACGATGGCGTACCGCACGACGACGTTTACACATTCCTGGTGGAACGCCGGCCGGTGGCGTCGCGTTTACCGTGGGTGGTGGCGGCGGCCATCACCGTAGTGGTACCTCTGGCAGTTTTGGGTGTGTCCCACTGGCTTGTAGGTGGCAATTTTGTCGGCCAGCAAGGGGCTATTATTCTGCTGTTCTTTGGCTGGGTCACAGGCGCACAACTGCTCTTTGCGACCTACCGGCTGCGAGCGGAGAGCCCCTGGCGGGTCATGACCATGATCATTCTGTCACTGGTCGTCGTGGTGGCCGGCTACACGGTAATCGAGCACGCCTTCGATCTGTTTCTTTATGCAAATCGCACGCTCCGCGAGCACATCTACGCTGCAGCCAGCATTCCGATCGCCACCTTCGAGTCTTTGGTTGCGATTCTTACCGTTGCGATCGTGGTTGGCTGGCTTGCCGTCTATTACACCAACGCCAGCGGCGACCACGGCAATGATCGCCCCTCCGCGCTGCGTCTGGCATTCTACTCTTTGATTTCGCGAGAGTTTTATGTCGCAGACGTCTATGCCTGGCTAACACAGATGGTACTCGGACTGTCGGAACGGCTAAACGTCTGGTCGAGGTGGGTGTGATGTGGGTGCTTGTCGCGCTGTTTCTGCCTCTGTTCCCGCTGAGCGTGGTGCAGAACATGTTGCTTGCGAGAATACCCAGGCCGCTTGCGCGCAGCGCATTGCTGTTGCTTTTGCCACAAGTCGGGGTCACGCTGCTGCATACACTGCATCCGCCGATTCCTGGCTTTCTCGTCACTTGGGCGCTGCTGAGCTCCGCCTTCTATGCGCTGCGGTTGCTCACCGTACGTGATTTGGAGCTGTGGTCAGGCCTGTTCGTCAGCTCTGCGCTAGCGCTGACGTGGGGTGTGGCCGCCCGGGGAGCGGACGTGACGACGCTGCGGCTGTTTGCGTTTTGGTTTAGCCTGCCAGCAACGCTGCTGGTTCTGCTAACCGCCTCGCTCGCACGACGCATGGGGGCGGCATACGCTGGCCTGTTTACAGGCCTTGCCCAGAGTCAGCCACGGTTGGCCGGCGTACTCACCCTCGTCGTGCTGAGCATCATTGCCACACCGCCCTTTCCCGGTTTTTTTGCCCTGCTCGATATTTTACATGGATTTGGCGGCGCGGCTGCGCTCAGCGTACTCGGCGTCTGGTTGATCTGGGGATGGGCGGCTACCCGAGTATTGCAGGGCTTTAATTCCAGCAACGGCCGCGAAATCTCTGGCGGCGATCTGGGAATGAGCAGCGTGGTGGGCTATGCCGTCACCCTTGTGGTTTTTGCGGCGGCTGGTTTTCTGTTCACTCGAGGCGGCCTATGAGTCTCACGCTCGGACGTCGGTTGCGGATCCGCGCGATGGTGCACGTGGCTGGGGAACCAATCCCTTTTCTGTGGCCAATGCGCACCTTTATTCATCACAATCCGCTCTACGGTCTTGAGCACCTGCCTTTTGCGGAGGCAGTGCGGCAAGGCAGACGCTTATTTCACGCACGAGGTTTTTTGCCGCGCGCTCTGTATCAGCGTTACCTCGCTCAGGGAACGGTGGATGTGGACACACTCGCGCAACAGGTTCGATGCTTTCTCGCTGGTGCGCCCGCACTCGAGGGCATAAATCTGCATAAGCTGCTGATGACGCTACTTACCGAGACCTCAGCAGCTGTCACCGCACGCGTTACCTTGGCGGAGGCTGGCGACATTCACGCCGCACTCACCGGCGCAGCTTTGCCGGCCTGCGCTGTCGACCAGGCTGCGCTGGCTGCGCAGGTCAAGACCGCGCTGCCGTTTGATTGTCCGGTTTACGTTGGCGTCGACGAACTGTTCGGTACGGATATCGGAACAACCCTGGACGAGCTGGTCGTAAAGAGCTGTCTCGACTTTTTTGACGAAGGCCAGTCTGTGTGGCAGATGCCAGGTCGCGAGCATGGCCTGTTTGCGGCCTGGAGCGCGCTAGCGCGTCGTAACCTGAGGCTGTTTATTCGGGGGTTGCACATTCAGCGAATCCTTGCGCAGGGCGACACACCGGAAGGTATCATCAGTTACGTGATGGGCGAGCTGCGCGTGCCTGAAGAGGCCTGGGTGGAGTATTTTGAGCGTTCTTTGGCCCGCCTGCATGGCTGGGCAGGATTCATTCAATGGCGTTCGGGCGCGAAACATTATCACTGGGGGCAACGCTATCCCGCTGATCTGGTCGACTATCTCGCCATACGTCTGGTTTTAGGATTGGCACTGCTGCGGGAGCACGCTACACGTCTGAAGGCACCAGGCGACGCCGAATCGCTCGCACGCTTTATCGACGAGCGCCCTGCGGAGGCCTATTTGCGCCGCGAATATTACGGCAAATACGTACTGCCGGAAATGGCACGCGTTGTCGGGGATACCATCGCAAGCGGACGGAGGGCACGCATTGAGCGGCTGTTGCCCACGTACCTTGCGCGCAAACGCGCGGACGAGGCAAATCGCCAAGCTGCGGCGCTGCGCGGGCTTGCCGACCGTGCCGGGCTTGGCGTTGCTCTGTCGCACCTAACGCCCGATGAACTTGGAATCTTGCTGGCGACATTATCCCGTTTTGAGCACGCCGAGGGCCCAATGTGGCTGGCAGCACAGGAAGCGCATTATCTGAAACAGCTGGCGGGTGGACTGGATCTGAACTTGTCGGCGCCGCGAGCAAAGCGGCCGTTTGCACAGCTTTTGTTCTGTATCGACGTACGCTCTGAACGCATCCGCCGGCATCTGGAACGGATTGGCGACTACCAGACCTTTGGTATTGCCGGTTTCTTTGGCATTCCGGTTGGCTTTATCGGCCTGGACAAGGGCAGTGAAACCGATCTTTGTCCGGTAGTAGTCACTCCCAAAAATCTGGTACTTGAGCTCGCCATAGCGCGCAACCCGGAAGACCAGGCGTTTGTTTCAGTGCTCGAGCACGTTTTTCATGATCTTAAGGCCTCGGTGCTGTCGCCCTACATTACCGTCGAAGCGATCGGCTTGCTGTTTGGGCTGGACATGTTTGGCAAGACGCTTGCGCCACTTGCCTACAACCGCTGGCGCAGCCGGCTTCATCCGGAGAAGCCGGACAGCCGGCTGTTGCTGGACAAGATCACGCGCGAGCAGGCCGATTCAGTCATACGCGCCTTGCAGCGGGCCATGATCGTTAAGGCGCTGGGCAGCGAGCTCGGCATTGAACGCGAAGCGATTACCGATGAAATGATCCGCGAGCTGCGCGAGACCGCGCTCGACCATCAGGCAACGGCCACCGGCTTTGCGCAGCGCTTCAAGTTGAGCGCCGATGCGGAACGCCACTTCATCGAGCGCCTGCGCTCGGCCTACCGCATCAATCGGCACTACACGCAACTTCAGCTCGAACGACTGGGCCGGATCGGCTTCACGCTCGACGAGCAGGTGAACTTCGTCGCTCAGGCGTTGCGTTCCATCGGTCTGATTGCCGGCTTCTCGCGCTTCGTGCTGCTGGCGGGTCACGGCAGCACCACCGAAAACAACCCTTACGAATCGGCCCTTGACTGCGGCGCCTGCGGCGGCAATCACGGCATCATCAGCGCCCGGGTACTTGCTCAGATCGCAAACAAGCCGTTGGTGCGCGAGCGTCTACGTAACCAGGGAATCGACATTCCCGACGACGCATGGTTCGTGCCGGCGTTTCACAATACCACCACCGACGAGCTGCGGCTATGCGATCTCGATCTGCTGCCTGCGAGTCATTTGGTCTACATGGAGCGTCTGAGTAACGGGCTGCAGGCCGCCGCGCATCTGTGCGCCGCAGAACGCATGCCCGCCCTGGATTACCGCGACTTCAACGCCGATTCGATGAGCGCCTACCGTACCGCGCGGCGCAACTCGCTGGACTGGTCTCAGGTCCGACCTGAATGGGGCTTGTCACGCAACGCTGCCTTTATTATCGGCCGCCGCCAGCTCACTCAAGCGCTGGATCTCAACGGCCGGGCATTCCTGCATTCCTATGATTACCGTTGCGACCTTCGAGGGCGTTTGCTGGAAACCATTTTGAGCGGTCCGCTTGTTGTCGGTCAGTGGATCAACATGGAACATTACTTTTCGGCTGTGGACAATGCGCACTACGGCAGCGGAAGCAAGGTCTACCACAACATCGCCGGCCGCTTTGGCGTCATGACCGGAAATCTGTCTGACCTGCGTACCGGTCTGCCAGCGCAAACTGTGCTCAAGAACGGTGTTCCCTACCACGAGCCGCTGCGGCTGATCACGGTGATCGAGGCACCGTTTGGTCACGCCCAACGCGCCATCGACAGCGTCGCAAACGTGCGCAACCTGGTCCACAACGGCTGGGTACGTATGGCGATCGCCGATCCGGATACGCAAATTCTGCACGTTTTTGAAGACGGTGCATGGCAACCGCGCATTCTTTCTGTTGCAGGCGACCAAGGCGCAATCCAGGAGCTCAGGATATGAACGATCTGAAACTTAGTCCATTCAAGAAACTTGAGATTATTCTCGAAGGCGCTCATAAAGAGTTTGCCGCCGATCTTCTTGACCGTGCAGGCGTCAGCGGCTACACGATCGTGAATAACCTGTCCGGCAAGGGGCGGCATGGCTTCCATGAAGGCCATCTGATGTTCAACGAGGACGCCGTGTTGATCATGATCATCGTGGCCGTACCTGAAGAGCTGGTGGAACCGATTCTCGAGGGTTTTGCGCCGTTTTTCGACAGGCACACCGGTGTCGTGTTTATTTCAGACATTCGGGTAAGCCGTCCAGTCAAATTCCGCAGCCGCGAAGGCTAATTCGGGCGCTTCCGTCAGGCCACTCAGATATGACCCTGCTCGGCACCCTACAAGCCGTCATCATCGTCGATTTTGACATACGTGGCGGCAGATGCTGGCTAAAACCCACGTATGGGCCGAGTGCGGCGTTCGACAATATGGAACGTAAAAACATATAGATACTTGTCTATAGATTTTGACTTGTTTTTAACGATTGCCGAAATACCCCGGTACGACCGACAATATAAGACTGGTTTACGCGGTATTTGCGATCGATACGATTCCGACTGTCCTATGACGAAGCAGAACCAAAAGGGTGCGCGCGTCAGTCTTGCCGGTGCGCTTGCTCGCCACACTACGCTGCGCCAACTGCAGGTCTTTGAGGCAGTGGCAAGGCTCGGCAGTTTTACGCGGGCCGCAGAGGAACTTTATCTAGCGCAACCGACGGTATCAATGCAGCTCAAAAAGCTTGCCGATACCGTGGGCATGCCGCTTTTCGTGCAGACAGGCATTCGCATCCAGCTGACCGACACAGGCCGTGATGTCTACACGGCCTGCCAGGAAGTGTTTCGTGCGATGGCCGATCTTGAAGTGAAGGTCGCCGATCTCAAGGGGGTGAGGCGCGGCCGTCTGCGACTCGCAGTAATCACCTCCGCCAAATATCTCGCACCACACCTGCTCGGACAGTTTGGTCGTTTGCATCCTGGAATCGATTTTTCGCTCAAGGTCACAAATCGGGAACGTTTGCTGGAGCGCATCGCCAATCACGAAGATGACCTCTATGTCCTCGGCGAGCCGCCACCCGGGCTCGAAGTGGAAGCGCACCCACTGGTGCCCAACCCACTTGTGGTCATGGCGAGCCGCGATCATCCACTCGCGGGCGAACACAACATTTCTCTCAAGCGCCTGCTGGAGGTGCCGTTCGTCCTACGCGAATCCGGGTCCGGCACCCGTGACGCGTTGTTCCGGCTTCTTGAGGAGCATGGCCTGCAAACTCCGATAGTGCGCATGGAACTATCAAGCAACGAGTCGATCAAACAGGCGATTGTAGCCGGGTTAGGTATAACCGTGCTGTCCCTACACTCGCTTGCTTTGGAAGGAACTAACGGACCGATTGCCGTGCTGGACGCTCAGGGCTTTCCAATACAGCGCCACTGGTATCTCGCACATTCCAGGGGTCAAAAACTTTCAGTAGTCGCGCAGACCTTCCTCGATTTCGTCCGCCAGGAAGGCCCCCATATCGCCGAGGAACTGGACCGCAAGCTTGCGGAAGTACGTGCCGCACCCGTCTCGCGCACGGAAAAGAAGTCGAACATCACCGGTCTGTGACAGATTGGGGCAACATACAGCTCTCGCATGGTCGGGTATCGGCGCTCCGTTGGCACGGCCGTCGCGTCAGATATCGAATTTCTGTCTTAATCTTGATCGAACTCTTGACGGCCCAGTGCGCTATCTTCACTTGCGCCACCACTAGGCGACTGAAGCCGGTACCTGTGTCACATGCGCAAAGTCGATACTGACACGATCTCCGGCAGCTGACCGGAACCATTGGTTGGCGAACGCGACATGGTCAGGATGATCACGGTAACTGTCGATCACGCTTTGACTGGCGAACTCTACCAGCCAGCAAAAGCGATATTTCGGCTCTTCGGACACCGCCCAACCGGTCACGACACGACGCACGCCGGGGATCCTCGCTAACACCTCGCGCCCGCGAGCCATGATGTTCTCGACCTGGGTATCCTCGATACCATTCACGTTGTAAACGATGACATGCTCCACCGGATTGAATCGCCGCGCGGCAGCGAGTACAGCCTCAGCGCGATTGGCGCCGCCAAAGACCTGAATCATGCGCTCTACCTCGGCTTGGATAGCACCACGCACACCGTTCATGAGGCCGGTGTAACCAGCGCGTGAATCCCTCAGCATGTTCACGCGCATGCGCCCGGCAGCTGCGTCGGCGAGTGCGGTGTAATAGTTGATCTTGGCCGTGCCATTTTCGATAAGCTTATGGTATTGATCGTCGCTAAGCCCCGTACCTCCGTGAATCACAAGCGGGATATGCAGCACCTCATTGATGCGCGCCAGACGTTCGAAATCGAGCTTTGGCGCGCCGCGCATGCGGCCGTGCACCGTACCGATGGACACCGCAAGAAAGTCGACACCGGTGCGCTCGACGTAGGCGCACGACTCTTCTGCCGATGTATAAACCACCTTGCCAGGGTGCTTCTCGGCATCCTCACCCTCGACACCAGCCACGTAGCCCAGCTCCCCCTCGACCGGTACACCGCAGGCATGAGCGATCTGCACCACTGCGCACGTGGTTGTGACATTGGATTCGAATGGCACGCTTGATGCGTCCACCATCACACCGTTGCAACCGAGGTTGATGGCACGTGCAACGGATTCGGACGATGCGCCATGATCGAGATGAATGGCGACGGGCACACTGGCGCGCCGCGCTGCGGCGGCGGTCGCCGCCATCGTGAGCTCGAAGTCGTAGTATTCGAAGTGCGACTCGGCGAGTGACAGGATTACCGGTGCGCACCGCGCTTCGGCACCGGCGACAATCGCTTCCAGGAAATCCAGGGACACCAGGTCGAATGCGCCTACCGCATAGCGCTCCCGGAAGGTGTGGCCCAGCATGTCCTTCATATCAACCAGCGGCATTGGGGCTTACCGGTTCGATGCAAAAAGCGTTGGTCAGTCGCTATCGTCCAGCGCGGCATCCCAGCCAAGGGCTCGGGCGCGCGCAATCGCCTCATTGTGGATGCGCGCGTGGCGCTCGGACAGGTCGGGCGGCAGACGGCTTGGGAGATGGGCATACTTCTCCCATTCCGTCGAGATCTTGTCATATAACACCTGCATCTGGGCTGGCGTCCAGCCCTTGCAGGTTTCGGTTTCCGGGATTACGCCGAACACCCAGGCATCTTTCACGATCTGCCCGAGGTGCGTCATGCCACCATACTGGTCGTCAAACAAGCCTGGGTAGAGATGATTCATAGTATGGCCGATATTATCCCGGATACCCGTCGCAAGTTAAGTGGCATTGATCTCAAGAGCGACCGCTACCGGTCCAAACACCGGCCGCTTCAAGCGCTTGCGGACTTTGCCGCTTATAATCGTCCTCTTGGCTTACTTGCCGGTGAGCGCCCCAGCGGCAATTGTGGTTGTGAGTGTAATGTTGCGGGCGCTGGTTTGTTCACGACGCGCAGACCGGAGCAGCAGTGCGATCACGGTTTCCGGCCATTGGCCACTGGAATAAGGGCGGCGACCTTGCGTACCAGGTCGATATTCAGCTGCGACTCGGCCTGGAAGGCGCCTGCGTAGGCGAAATCTTCCTGACGCAGCTCGTAGCAGTTCGCTCCACTGATGTCCACAAGCACCGCCGGCAGGCCGGCTTCATCGAAAGCCAAGCGGCGTTTGAGGTAAAAATTGCCGCAGCACATGCCAACGTACGCTGTGGCGCCTTCGGCGCGAATACGCCCTAGCGTCTCCCGCAAGTGCTCATAATTATTGATGGAGATAACCCGCATCCGGCGCTCTCGCGCCAGCCGGTAGGCTTCGCCGACGTGACAGCGACCGCATTCGGTACAGCCATCACGGAAGCGCCATTTACACCATAGCGGCTTAGCACAATAGGGAACCAGCATGACTGTGGCACAAGCAAGAATATCGCCAAGCATCTGGTTGCGTTCGGGACTATGCACCATGAGCATGTTGGCATCGGCCGCATCGACTCCCAAGTCCGACTGTTCCTGCCTGTGGTTAACGGCCAGCTGCAGAACGTAACGCAGATCCGGCATGGTCGCCCCCACCACCTCCCAGTCCCCATTCCCCAAGAACTGATCTAGGAGCACGTCAAGCTGTCCGACTTCCCCGCCGGTCAGTTGATGTTCGATCCGCCCGAACAGATCTGGCGGACTGACCTGAACGCTTCCCGACAGATGTATTCCGCGAACCACGGTCCCGTCGCCAACACCCACTTCCGCGTGCAGGACACCGCCCGAAGTGCGGTGGAAGGCATGAAGAACGCTCTCCGAACCCGGCCGCGGGACAACATCGGCATCTGTAGAAAATTCAGCGGGATGTGGCAGACCATCTGAAGAAAAATTGAATTCTACGCCCAGGGCCGTGCCCAGCGATTTCGCCACCGCACACTCGATCTCGTCCAGCGATGGCGTCCTGCCAAGTTTCTGGCTCAGGGTAGCGAAGCGTTTGCGCGCAGTCTGAAGTCCCTGTGTCGAAAGTTTCTCGGTCGGCACGCGTAACACCTTAAGCATGGTGTCGACGTCTATGTCCAACAGCAGGCTCCCTTGAAACAGCATTCGGCATCCATTGTCCCGCAGGAAGCCGCAGGCAATCTTATGTCCATCAATTTCGACATCGTTGAATGCCTGAAACGCGGCGGCCACCCCCAGTGCGCACAACGCCTCAGCCACCGCCCGACACAAACGTTCCAGCACTGCCGTCAGCGATTCTCCCGCGGCGCGCCCGCTTGGGGAGGGCATCGTCAAGCTCCAGAAAAGTTGCCGCTCATCCACATAGAGCGCGCCGCCGCCGGTCAGCCGCCGCGCAACCACGATATTGTGCTGCCGGCAATACTCGACCCGTGCGACTTTCTCAGCATCCTCATGGGCCCCTATGAGCACACTCGGCGCAAAGCGGTGGAACCGCAGCTGTCCGGCCTCGCCGGCAGCCTCAAGGGCGGACTTGTCCAGTCCGCAGTTGGCCCCAGCGGAGAGAATTCCGCTATCCCGCCACGTCCACCGCGGGTATGTCACGGATTCAGACCGGCCAGCCAGTCCATTCCGGCTGCACCGCGCCAGAAGCCGTTGCAGGGGCTGGCCGACCCTGCCCGCGCCACCGCCACCGCCGCTTCCTCCAACATGGCGTCGTCGTCCACGGCGCGACGGAACCAGCTAATGACCGTCTCCATATCTTTTGACTGCGGCGAAAGACGCAGCACATCCACTCCCAGCTCCTGCAGCACCGGCAGCTCGGGCAGGAGATTAACCGTGTGGCCTGACTGGACCTGTATGCCATTCAGTGCCAGAAACTGCTGCCCCTCACGCGTCTCCAGATCCATTCCGTCTGGATGGTCGGCACAGCAAAACTGGCAACTGTCCTTGGGCAACCTGTGGGCCCGCGCCGTAAAACAGCGCGCGGAAAAAGCGAGCGGCAAACGTCCGAAGGCAAAGACCTCAGTCTCCATCCCTTCCGGCCGCTGCGACTGCAGCTGCGCAATCGCGTCCCCGCCGAGTTCAAGCGGTGGTACCCAGCGTATGGCGCCGAGATCGGCGATCAGCTTAAGCGTTTCGCGGTTATAGATGTTGATATGCGGCCCGGCAATGAAAGGAACACGATTGCAGACCATGCTTACTGCAGCCATGTCGTTGGCCTCAATACGGAACCGGCCGTTTTCTGCAATGCGCCGCATGCGGCTCAGCTCCGAAGCGGCCTCAACCAGCACCAACGTCGACAGCACCACCTCCTTGCCCCTTGCCGCCAGTCGGTCTGCAATATCTAACCAGTCTTTTGTGGTCAGTGCGCGCCGCTTGGCACAGACGACCTCCCCCAGGTAGACGATGTCCACGGGCAGTTCCTCGGTGCGTTCATAAAACCGCATCACGGTATCCCGATCCCAGAAATACTGAATTGGACCCAGCGAGAGTTTCATTCGGCCTCTGCGATACTGTAAATCAAGTGAAGCGGATGACGCTGACACGGTTAGCTGCTACTGCCAAGCCCGTTCAATAGCACCAAGCGTATGCTGCCGCCCTTCCGCCAGCCGATCCAGCTCGACGATCCATTCCGGCTGAACGACATAACCATCTGGGTCGTGCATACAGGCATCCAGCGCAGTCCGCAGGACACGCGTGACCTGCCCCACATACGCGGGGCTGCGCTGCCGCCCCTCCACCTTTATGGCCGCCACGCCTGATTTCAGAAGCTCCGGTAGGATTCCGAGCACGTTAAGGCTGGTGGGTTCCTCCAGCGCGTAGGCAGGGGACTGGTCGGCCCCTCCCTGCACTACGAACCGACCCTTGCACAACGTGGGGTAACCGGCACTCTCACCCGGGCCGTACACGTCGATGAGCACACCATTCAGGCGCGATCGGCGGACGCTGCCAGCCTCCTCCCAGCGCACGGCCTTGGCCGGAGAACAGACACCGCAGGTATTAGGGGACTCTCCAGTAACATAGGACGACAGCGCACAACGACCCTCAACCATCACGCACAGACTTCCGAAGCCGAATACCTCGACCTCCACAGGGGCACCACTGATCACGTAACGCACCTGGCTGAGCGAGAGCACGCGCGGCAACACAACCCGCTGCACGCCGAATTGGCGTGCGTAGAATCCGATGGCCTCGGGATTGGTCGCTGAGGCCTGCACCGACAGATGAAGCCGCAACGTCGGATGGCGCTCCCGGCAATAGCGCATCAGCCCCGGATCCGCGAGAATGATCGCGTCCGCGCCCAGATCTGCAGCAGTGTCTGCCGCACGTGTCCAGTCCGCCCATTGTCCCACGCGGGCATAGGTATTAAGCGCCAGAAACACGCGCGCCCCATGCTGATGCGCGTATTCAATGCCGCGACGCATGTCGTTGTTATCGAAATTCAGGCCCGCGAAATTGCGGGCGTTGGTGGCATTGCGGAAACCCAGGTATACAGCATCCGCGCCATGATCGACGGCCGTTCTGAGCGCCGGCATACTGCCGGCGGGACAAACCAGTTCGAGCCGGCGGTTCAACTAACCAGACCCTCAGCGACATGCCCGGAAAGCCGGCGGCGCAGCGCAGCGCCTTGCATGGTCCCACGGCGGCGCAATGCCGCCTCTATGCCGTTGAGAACCCGCCACTTGTGCCCACACCATGCCGGAGCCAGCAGGATGTTTGAAGCGGCTGTGCCTGTCACCCGGTGATAGATTACCTCCTCCGGTGTCATTTCAATCAGATCCGCTGCAAGCTCGATATACTCCTGCTCGGCCAACGGCCGATAGGTGCCATGGCGCCACTCGTTTGCAAGCTGGGTGCCTTTCACAACATGCAGCGGATGCAGTTTTAGACCATCCACGCCGAGATCGAGAACGCGCGCCAGAGTCGTGCGGAAATGAGTGGCTTCCTCGCCTGGAAGTCCCAGAATGAGATGAGTGCAGACTGACAGTCCGCGGGAACGTGCCGCACGGACGGCGGTACGGTATTCGGCATAGTTGTGGCCGCGGTTCACACGGCGGAGGGTCGCGTCGAAACTCGACTGCAATCCGAGCTCAAGCCATACCTCGACGCCTGACTCGTGATATCCCTGTAGCAGATCGAGCACGTCTGCCGGTACGCAGTCCGGTCGTGTTCCTACGGCCATTCCGATCACGCCCGGCTGTGCTAGCGCCTCATCATACCGTGCCCGCAGCGCATCGACGCTGTCATAGGTGTTGGTATAGGCCTGAAAGTAAGCAAGCACGTATTGTGCCCCTGTTCGACGGGCGACCACGGCACGACCAGCCTCGATCTGGGTGACGACCGGGGACGGCTGGCGCCCATTCGGGCTGAACGATACGTTGTTGCAGAAGCTGCACCCGCCGCGTCCCTTGCTGTCGTCACGGTTCGGACAGGTAAAACCTGCATCCAGCGCGATCTTGTGGACCCGCTCGCCATAGCGGCGCAGCATGGCCTGCCCGAAAGTGGTGACATAGTCCGACAGCGCCATTGGGCGAAACTAGCCAACCTCGTCGAGAACGCGGCGACGGAACTTGGCCCCCATACCGGACGCAATGCTCGCGCAGGAATCCATGTCGACGCCGGACAGGCCATCAATGGCAGTCAGGGTAACTTCCGGCACGAAGTCGCCGGCGCGTCGCGCGAAATCGAGCAGGGAACGATAGGCTCCGGCAAGCTTCGGACGGCAATAGCGGTTGTAGAGAATCTCGTTCTGCGCATTCAGAGATATGGACAGCGCATCGATGTTGTCTTCGAGGTCCGGGGTCACGTCCCGGCCGTAGACCAGGTTCGCGAGACCGTCGGTATTGACACGTATGCGCGCTCCGCGAGCGCGCAGACGCGATGCGATCTCCAGGGACGTGTAAAGACGCAGGGTCGGTTCGCCAAGTCCGCAGAAGACCACCTCCTGGTATTGCTTGGGGTCCCCTACCGCATCGAGAATTTCGTCCGCAGTCGGCTCCCGGCGCAGACGCAGCGCGCAGCCCTGCACATTCCAGACGCCGTTGAATTTGGGGCAAAATCCACACCGCAAGGTGCAGCGGTTTGTGATGTTGAGATAACAGTTGCCGTGCAGGACGTACGAAACCGTCCCCCCGGGTGCCTCGAGGCAGGATGAAAGCTGATTACTCATACCGGAATCTAAAGGCAAACGACAGGTTTTAACCTTGACTTGAATCAAGGAAAGGCGTTGCCTTGGGGCGGCACGGCCAAGCAGGCCGACGGCCGGCGTCTAGCCGTCAGGGCCCGCTGCGGCGGACCGGTGTCGAAGCCGATGAAGGGGGGAATCCGCACCACCATGCACCCGCGGTAAGGCGCCCCAGCCCCGCTAAAAGGCCGCGGACCAGATCGATCACCTAGATGATGCGGGGCGTGAACACCGGCCTCCCGCCGCCCTTGACGGACGTCCGGGCTAACCTGTACTCCAAGCGCGGGGCCTGCGCATACCGGCCACCTTGCACGCCTGCTGCATATAGCCATACGGGAAGAGCTTGTAGAGGCGTTCGCGCCCCGAGCCGCCACCATATTTCTGGTCAAGAAACTTGATCACAAAGCGTGCGTCCGCGGCAATCCGGTGCTGGGTAAAGTAATCGCGCATGAAATCGAGCACCTCCCAATGCTCCGGTCCGAGATTGATGTTTTCCCGCCTGGCCAGTTCTTCGGCAATGGCCTTGTTCCAATCTTCGGGGTCGACCAGAAATCCGTCGTTGTCTGTCGTGATCTGCGCCTGCGTAGCCATCGCTTCTCCTCAGGATATATAGCCACCAATTGCCCCCCACAGGTGCGAGCCAAGCCCTGCGAGCGGACTCCCACCGCTGGCGCCCCTCGTCAGCGCGCCTCCGCCACTCGATCTTTTTTCAAAGATATATTACAGTTACATCTTTTTTGTAACATGCTCCCGTATCATAATCAATATCTCAAATGCATCTTTTAATCTATCTTTGGGTATAGAGGCCTATGCGCCTGACCGCTTTTTCAGACTACAGTCTCCGAGTGCTGCTCTATCTGGGCATGCATCGCGAACACCTGTCAACCATTCATGAAATTGCTGGATTTTATGGCATCTCCGAGAACCATCTCATGAAGGTTGTACACGCCCTGAGTCGACACGGTTATATTGAAACCCTCCGCGGAAAGGGGGGCGGTATGCGGCTACGGCTTACACCAGTGGAGATCAATGTTGGCGCGGTGGTGCGCACCACTGAGGCCGGCACTGCGCTGATCGAATGTTTTGATCCAGCCCACAGCCATTGCCCAATCATGCCAGCGTGCTTGTTGCGGGATGTTATGGCTAAGGCACTTGAAGCATTTTTCCTGACACTCGATCGCACCACACTGGCCGATCTGTTGCGCGCAGACCAACAGCTTGCGCCTCTCATGGAGGCTAGGCCACGCCTATCCTGAGACAAGCACGGAAACATGCAGACAAACCCGGAAAATCGGCGTCCAGAC
Organism: Pseudomonadota bacterium; assembly: GCA_021785515.1. Classification (GTDB taxonomy): domain Bacteria; phylum Pseudomonadota; class Gammaproteobacteria; order Acidiferrobacterales; family UBA6901; genus JAJYCY01. The sequence continues at coordinate 625,481 of JAJYEX010000001.1, forward strand.
GACGCCAAACCGGTTCGGGCACAGGGCATATTTGTGCGGACAGGTCCCGCTAGCGCTGCTGAACCGGAAAACCGGCCGAGGAACTCGGCCCGCGCGTCACGGGACGGGTCCCGGGCGCCAGTTGGTGATAAACGGCTGCGGAACTGCGGAGCAAACAGACTGAAACAGATGGGGCGGTTTCAGCGGCTTCGCCGATCTTGGCCTCTGTCCGACAACACGCGGTCTATAACCGATCCCACGTCCCATAACCAGCCACGCGCCTGATACCAGAGCATGGCCGGTGACCGGCTGCCGTGCGCCGCAGCAGCGGGAGCGCTTGCCCCGGTGACGATTGCAATGAGACTCCGCTGAAACTCGGGGCTCCCCGGATCAAACCCGCGGTCCGTGCGGACCGCGAACGCGATGTCCAGCAGAAACACCGACTCAATCTGGCGCAGCTGGAGCAGCTGCCAGGTCACCGCATTCACGCCGGCATTGCCTGGACCCCGCACCTGGAAGCAGCCCAGAACCACAGTCCCGTCCTTGTCGGTGTAGATGACGTGCGGCTCGACCACGCGGACATGCTGGTGGCCAGCACAACGCAAGACTGCGCAGCGCTTTTCCCTTATGGATTGCCTGAGTCGTTTCAGTATATCGGCAGTCATGGTGCCGTATCCCGGTAGCGGATCGCAAAAAAAGTGGCCTGATTCAGTATAGATACGGAAGCCACGCCCCGGGTGGCATAGCCCCATAACCCACGACATACGTTTCGGAAATCCGGATGGACGGACACCGCCCGCCTGCACGCGACCGGGCATTGCGCCGTACACCGGCACAGACTGAGTCAGAACGCGATTACCCGCTCTCCAACTGAAGGTACCTTCCGGGTAACCCGAATGGCATGTCTTATCCGTGGGGTTGGCGCGCGCCCATACGCTACCGTCGCACCGTGGTGGTACTATCAGCCTCTGCGACTTTGTTTGTTTAGATGTCCTGGCCTGAAGGAAAACTCCGGCAACATGACGTTCGTCGTGTCCGGAAGGTGTTTGTGGTCGATGACCAGGGCTTCGTGCCTGTCTCTGCGACCTCAAAGTCGGGACTATCGGGTGCAGCGCATTAAGGGCGCCCGACGCATAACATGATACCAAAAGAGTTAGGCGAGAAGATGGACACCAGCCGTGGCACGTTCAGGAATCTCTTTTTGGGCTTTCATACGATCGCGATTTACGGACCTTCACCACTGTCGCCGCAGCATGACGGCCGATACCAGCGCAGGAGATCGGGCTGGTGAGGCGCGGCTCGTCTAGAACGGGATTGGCAACCCACTGCTATTCATGAACGAACTGCTGCGAACCGCATTTACGGGCATCTTTACGCGTGCGGCTATAGCGTATGTGGGCGCAGTGGCCGCGTACCTTGCGCTTTTCCGCCTGCTGCGTCGCCAGATCAGCCTGCATGCCATCGCCGTGTTTCCGGGAACGCTGTCTCATGAACTGGCACATTGGACCGCCGGCACCCTGTGCGGCGCCAGACCCACGGGGCTCAGGCTGTGGCCGCAACGCAGCGGCAATGATCTGGTCCTGGGAAAAGTAGGGTTCGCAAACCTGCGCTGGTACAACGGCGCCTTCGTCGGTTTGGCTCCGCTGTCCCTGCTAGCCGCCGCGGCCGTGCTCGTCGAGTGGAGAGCCAGATTTGCGCCCGGCTTTGGGACAACCGGTGCGGCTTGGGCCTACCTGATCGCCTGTCTTGTGTATAGCTCGATTCCTTCGAAACAGGATCTGAGAATCATGGCGATATCGTTGCCGCTACTGATTGGCATGATTGGTCTGGCAGGTATCGCCTTGGCCTGGGGTCGCTAACCGGCGCTGCCGGACGCAGGCTTTTCCGGGGACACTGTGCGCATCTGGAAACCGTCGACACTGCATGATCGGCCCGGCATCTGGGGTCCATGGTTAACGCTTGCGCTGGGAGCGGGCATAGCCGTTGTGTTTCTGCTGGTCCAGCTTGGCATCATGTTCATTTTTTCCTTCTATGAGTCCGGACATGGCCGGCCGCCCGGCGTGGGTACGGCCGCAGCCGGGCTCGGAAACAATGGCCTGGCGTTCTCGCTCATGACGATGGGAAGCGCCGCAGCCTGTACTTTGCTGACCTGGTGGGCCGTCCGCCTGCGCCCGGGGATACAACCGGCCGCTTATCTGGGCCTACGTCGCGTTCCGGCCCGCACGGTGCTCGCATGGCTGGCTGTCACGATGGCATTGATGATCGCATTCAACCTGCTCGAACCTCTTATTGCTCACCCGCAGGCACACCACTTTACCCTGTCACTGTACCGCTCGGCGGTATCCGCCCCGTTATTTTGGTTCGCCATTGCGGTCGCCGGGCCGGCATTTGAAGAAGTGTTTTTCCGGGGATTCCTGCTGCCAGGGCTGCGATACTCGCGGCTCGGCGCCGCCGGTGCGGTAATTTTCACGGCGTTGGTATGGGCCGTGAGTCACGCACAGTACAGTGGCCCGGAGGTCGCAGAAATATTCGTATTCGGATTGGTTCTTGGAACCGCACGGCTGCGTACCGACTCTCTGTACCCGCCCCTTGCCATGCATGCCTTTCTGAACATTGCTGCTCTGCTCCAGGCGGCATTCATGGTCGACGGACACTGATCTATGAAGCCGCAGTTGCCTTGTCGTGCCTTCAGAAACTACGCATGATCATGATAGTGTTCTGTTGCAGATAGTGCGGCCGAGACGGACGCCGCGGAAACAAGACTCGATTCGGAGAGTAAAGAAATGAAGGTGGCCGTCTTATTAGGAGGAACCAGCGCTGAGCGTGAGGTATCGATCGCAAGCGGCGCGCAGGTCGTCAACGCCTTGCGTGCCGCCGGACATGTGGCGGTCGCGATCGATACCGCACGCGGTGTGCTGGGCCCAGAGGAGGAAAAGCACCTTCTTGCCGCGAACGTCGCAGAATCCCCTCCTGCTGTAAGTCGCATGGAAGTAACGCGCACTGTTTCGATCCTCTCCGTTGTAGATCTCCCGGAAGTCCGATCGGCGGACGTTGCGTTTGTGGCATTGCACGGAGGAGCCGGCGAGGACGGCACACTCCAGGCGGTGCTTGACCTGTGCGATATTCCCTACACGGGAAGCGGGCATGCGGCCAGCGCGATCGCCATGGACAAGGACATTTCAAAACGCCTGTTCCGTAGCGCCGGCGTTCCTACTGCTGACTGGCTGATGGCGCCGGCCGAAACCACGGATGTGACCCGCATGCTGGGCTTTCCGCTGGTGGTAAAACCCAACCGGCAGGGCTCCACCGTCGGGTTAACAGTGGTCAGGGATCCTCGCGATCTGGAGGCTGCCGTCCGGCTCGCGCTCCACTTCGACCAGGAGGTCATGCTGGAACGCTTTGTCCCGGGACGCGAGTTTACGGTCGGCGTACTCGATGGCGAGGCACTGGCGGTGGGTGAAATCATCCCGCGAAGGGGCGAGATATTTGACTACGCAAGCAAGTATCAGCAAGGAGGTGCCACCGAGACCTTTCCCGCCCCGCTAAGCCCGCAACAGACCCGGCATGTTCAGGACCTGGCCTGCAAGGTACACCATGCCCTGAAACTCGAAGGGCACAGCCGCGTCGATTTCCGCATGGACGGCACCGGACAGTTCTGGTGTCTAGAAGCGAACACTAGCCCGGGTATGACCGCCACCAGTCTTCTGCCCCAGTCAGGACGGGCGGTCGGAATTGAATTTCCGGAGCTCTGCAAACGCATCTGCCTGCTGGGTATCGACCGTCACCGGCGCAGGGGTCGTGCGGGTTGACAATCCCATACAGTCTTTACGATAATTTTAATTATGTGCCACTGACAAGCAGGCGGTCCCCAGATGTCCGATTCGATCATTGAGCTGTACGGAAAGTCGGTACGTATTGAGCTGAGTGCCGCCGCCGAACGGGCCCTGGAGAGACGCGACAACCCCATTTTTGCCGAAGTTCAGCTGATTTTCGGGTGCATGATCGCCAAACGAGTCTGGTTCCACGATGACGCCCACGAGCAGGCGGTCGCGGTGAATCCGAAGCTGCGGGTATGGTTTCGGCCCGCCCGCTATGAGAAGAGCTGCAGTCTGGACGATATCGATGACGGCGCGGTGGCCAGCGATTACCCGATGGTCGCGGGACGCAGGGGTTTCGTACCCGACATCGTGCGCGTCGATTACCGTGCCGGCAAGTGGGTCGGTGACTTTAGTTACTCTATGGACCTTTACCGCTCCCAGAATGCGATGCTGGCCCACGGCTGAACCGTGAGCGCCCGGCACCCAGGCCAGGCCAAAACGTTCCCCGTAGACTAGGGCCGGAAACACTGATTTCCAGCAAGTCGCTACCCCCTGACCGACCGCCCAATGCGGCGCAATGATACGATGACCTGGCAGCGGCACGCCTGCCACAAGGCATGCCGCATGCGCGCCATCCAATGTGTACCTAGCCGCCCAATTTATAGAATATGATTCCTGTGGCGCCAGACTGGCAACTGTCGACCGGCAACCCAGAGATCAACTGCGAAAAGGACACCTAGCCCGTGAGGACCACCATAGCCAAGGCCGCCGACAACCTGGTCAGCACTCAGTCTGTGTTGATATCAGGTGCCGCCGGGGTGGTGACCATGGTGATTGCCGACAGTCTTTGGGTGACATACCGGTTACCACCACGGTGGATCGCACTTGCCATCAGTTTCGTGCTGGGATCGGTGGCGCTCGTTGCAATCAGGCAAACCCTGGCACAGCGCATCCTGTGCTACCTGTGCAGTTCCAGCATCATATTTCTCGTCGCTATCGGGAGTAACCGTACCGGAATGGTCTTGGCGAGCCTGATTGAGCCCGCTGGATCACCGACCGGAACGCTGCATCTCAAGGGAGACATTGCCGGCGATAAGCAGGTGTTGCAGCACCTAGACATGGGCGCAAGAACCCGAAGCGGCGGCGGGAGCCGGGGACGACCCGGAGTATTGGGCAGAACCGCAACGGACGACGCTGTCACGGACACCGCAGCCGGACCGGTACCCGTGCTCGCGATGCCGGAACCACTTCAGCCAGCACGTGCGGTCACGGCACCGGTACAATCTCCTGGGACGGCACAAGTAACCCGTGTGCTACGTTCGACCGGACCGGCTGGAAAACCACATTTCTTCACCCGATGGTAGGTCAGCGGATTTCGGCGCCCGCCACCCCGGACAGATTATGATGGTCTCCCACGCATAAGTATTCCGGTGATCTGCCAGAATGGACTGATGTCAGGTCGTGCCTTGCTCCGCGCCGCGGGCATGGCCGGAGAACTTGACACAAAGCCCGGGTAATAGCGGGGACCGAACTACTTTAGAGATTTACAGGATCCCTACAGATCGGGGCAGGGGGGCCAGCCGCTCCCTATTCCGGGGTTCCCTTGGGCGGAACCTCGGCGTAAGGGCCGACTTGACGCACCAAGGCCGAGACCTCTTCGGTTTTTCCGTTGAGCGGCACAATCTTGGCAACGCCCTGTCGGGCTACTTCATCGATTCGCACAACTGCGTGTATCGGAATGCGGGTCACCTGTACACCTTCGAATTCCGCCTTAAGACGTTCCTCGCTAGGGTCGATCACCACTGATGACTTCTCTCCAAACGTGATGTCCTCGACCACGATAAAGCCGTACAGGTCACCCTGGCTCACGCGTTTCGCGTAAAGCTCATACACCTTTCCCTGATTCACGAATGTAACACGATACAAGCACTTCTTAGCCATTCATCTCGCCTCGCACTACTAGTGCCTAGCATAGCACTGCAGCGCGTTCAGGTCATGGGCGCCCGCCGGCCATCGCTGGTTTGACAAGCCCGCTGGTCACGCCACAATATGAACGTGCTGCAATACTGGCAGCTCGGACGCCATTGGCGGTCCAGTTGCCACACCACTCACTCATTCTGACCATCCTTTCGATGGCGGAGGAGCGTCGTGTCGAAAGCGCATCCAATCGTTGCAGTAACAGGTTCGTCCGGAGCCGGCACGACCACGATAAGACACGCCTTCAGCGACATTTTCCGCCGCCAGGGAATTCAACCCGCGTTTGTCAACGGCGACAGCTTTCATCGCTATGACCATGAAACCATGGGGCGAGTGATTGAGCAGGCGCAGGTAGCGGGTCTGCCCCTCAGTCATTTCGGACCGGACGTCAATCTATTCGAACAGCTCGAAACGTTGTTCACGGAATATGGTCGCAGCGGGGGCGGGACGTTTCGGCAGTGCATCACTGAAGACAATTGCGTGGAGCTCGGCGGTAAACCAGGCACCTTCACCCAGTGGGGGCCACTGCCTGCGGACACGGATCTTCTGTTCTACGAAGGTCTGCATGGGGGCGTGGTGGCGCGCACCTGGACCCGGCGACAGATGAGCCCGTCACACAACCCTCTCGTCGCCGAGCGGCGTTCATCCAGCGAGGACGGCGGCGTCGACGTCGCCCAGCATGTTGACCTGCTGCTTGGTGTCGTTCCGGTTGTGAATCTGGAATGGATCCAGAAGATCCACCGCGATACCCGCACTCACGGATACTCGGTGGAGGCCGTAACGAATACGATATTGAGGCGCATGCGTGACTATATAAGCTTCATTGTGCCCCAGTTTTCTGTCACCGACATCAACTTCCAGCGCGTCCCGGTAGTGGACACGTCAAACCCCTTTATTTCCCGGGACGTCCCCCTGGACGCCGAAAGCATCGTGGTCATCCGGTTCCGTGATCCACAGCGTTTCAACTTTCCGCAGCTGCTGCGCGAGATCCATGATTCCTACATGTCCCGTCCGAACACGCTCGTCATACCGGGAAGCTACTTCGGACATGCGCTGGAAGTGATCTGCGCACCGCTCATTCACGAACTCTGCAGCCGGTAAGCCAAACTGCCTCCAGTCCACGGATCAGACCGGGCGCAACAGCGCCGCAAGCTCTGCATGAACCCCACGGCCATACCGCCCGAAATCGAGCGCCATACCGCCAGCATCCAGCCGGACAACTTGCGCCGACACAAACCGCATGACTGCACGGCGGTCAGATCCGCACCGGAAAGCCACATCCACGACCGTGCCGACCGGTACCAGCTCCGACGCTTGTGCCAAAAATACACCATGCAGACTCAGATCGCGGATCAGCCATTTACCAAAACAGGTCACGCACTGTCCGAGAGTCACCTCCATCGATACCGGCTTGCGCGCACTACGGCGCTGGTCGGGCCCGCCGCCGGCGACGGCTGTGCGGTATTGCACTGCATTATCGAGCCCGCTGAACCGCTCGTAACTCAGATCCCTCTTCATTATTACCTCCGTGCTTGGTTCTAACTATTGTTTCCAGAAATCACGCGGCCCCATCAGGCCGGTCATTCTTCACGTAGCAGATTACGAAAGTTTGAACCCGGCAGGTACCGGAAAATTCACCGTTCGCCGCCCAGTTTGGCCGCTTTGTCGCCACGATTGCTGGCACGGCCTGCCCGGCAACAGACGACAATACAGTGGGACAGCTTCATGCAAACGTCACACAACGCGGCTGTGCGGGTCTGCGTCTTCAGGCGCCGAGCTCGAGCACGCTGTTGCAGTTCCACTGGGGCAGCCAGTCTGCCAGCAACGACTTCCGCGATGCCCTGGGCGTCCTTACAATGGGTGCTAGCTTGAGCTGCAACGCAAACTTCTGGAATACTGAGTTGATAATGCATGCGAAACGGCGGTCCGGACAATTCGGTCTTGAAAAGCTTTTTTGCCACGCTGCCGACTGAAAAGGTCATTGCGCATGATGTAACCAAGCAGAAGACATACCAAGGCAGCGCTGCGCACATTCACGGGTTTTACAGCCCACGGCATCTGCATTGGTCACTCAAATACCTTTATTTTTTGCCGAGTTTGCGCGCGAAATGCGGCATGCTGATCAGAGCGGAAACAAATGTTTGGTGATCGCCACCGCTACAATGTAGAAAAACGCTGCTTGCGCGCCGATCCAGAACGCCGCACATGTTCGCCGTTTGCGCGCGAACCGGAATGCCCCCATACCCAGGAGAATATAGACCAGCAAGCCTGCCAGCTTGGCGGTCAGCCATGGACTGGCGCCGGGGTACTGCCGTATGGCCATTGCCAACACTATCCCGCTGGCCAACAGAACGGTGTCGTTCATGTGAGGAACGATACGTATCCACCGCATACGCAACCGATCCGGGCGGTACAGCATCCATACCCCACGCAGAACGAACAAAATGTAGTTGATAGCCACAGCAGTGACATGCACTGCCTTGGTCTCTGAATACCATCTAAACAGCATTGCTTCGCGCCGCCTGAGCGAGTAGGCGTAAGGGGCTATTCAGTTACGACGCTCCGTTGCGGGCTTCAAACTGCGGGAACAAAATGTTGTTCTCGGTGTGGATGTGCTGCATGATATCAGCCGTAAATTTTTCGAGGCCCACATATAAGGCGCGCCAGGTGTTACACGCGTCGGAAGGTAACCGGAGGTCGCGGGTGAGGTCCTGGAGATGGTGCAGCATGCGGCCATGTTCCTTGTGTTCTTCGCGCATGCGTGCGATGGGCGGCGCGAGAAAGCCGCCCGGATTGCTACGCATCATCGGAAACAGAACCTGTTCCTCCTTTTGCATATGTCTGCTCAGTTCGTCAAGCACATTTTGGAGCAAGCCAGTGAGACCGGCAGGAACATCGCCATGGCCTGCATGCACGCGCTCGACTGTGGCGGACAGGATGATGAGTTCTGGTAGTTCGCGACGGTGAACGTCGTGGAAACGACCAATAATGAAGCCAACCAGAGAATCCGGGTCACAGGGGGTGTCGTCGGACGTTCCAACGTCGAGCGCGACTAGCTCGCGTTCAATGAGACGTACATCGATTTGCCGTGCTTGTGCGGCGACTTCGAGGGGGATGTCTCCGCCACAGCAGAAGTCGAGACGATGGCGACGGAACACCGCGCTGGCGCCAGGGATATCGCGCACAAGCTGGCCCAGGGGGCGAGCGGCATACGAAGTGGTCGATGGAGGAGGCGTGGCGGGCATGGGCGATCTCCTGATGGGCAGTGATCAAAAAGCTAAAGTGGTATATGATATGCAACTATATACATCCCATAGTAGTATTTGCAATACTCATTATGAGTAGGTCATGCGGCTGACCTCTTTCTCGGATTTTGGTTTGCGCACCCTGCTCATGCTGGGTAGTGGTGAGCATGACACCTGGTCGAGCGCGGAATTGGCAAATAAGCTCAACGTCTCGCGTGACCATCTCATAAAAGTGGTGCAGCGATTGGCTGTCGGTGGATATGTGCAGACGACGCGCGGAGCCGGTGGTGGGGTGAAGCTGAATAGGCGTCCAGCGGAGATTCGTCTGGGCGAAGTGCTTGAATGGCTGGACGGCAATTCGCCGCTTACCGAGTGTTTCCGTGACGACGGGGGGCAGTGTTTGCTCGCCGGGTTTTGCGCTTTACGCTCCAAATTAGACCGCGCGCGTAAAATGTTTTACACCGAGCTCAATACATGGACTTTGGCAGACTGCATTAATCCTGCGCTGGAAGAGTTTGCTGCGTTGTCTTTGCAGTCACTGTAATTCGCCAGCGACTTGAGGGCTGGAAAGCCGAGCGGGCTTTAGGCGACCGGCTTTCGACTCGTCCGTTCCTTGTGGGATACGAAGACGGGCTCGCCGGTCAACTTGCTGATCGCATGTCTACGGGGGCGTTGCTCGCGCTCCGATTTTCAATCGTGAGTCAGATACGCTCGTCGGCTTGGTTGCCCGGCACGATCCACCTCCAGGCGCGCACTGGCGTTGTGTAGCAGTAACGGGAGGCAGGTGGCGCTGATTCCAAGCATGAACAGCCTACAGAAAAACCGACCTGGACTGCGAGGTTTGCCCGGTTTCCGTCACTACGCTGGTGAAGGGGGCAGTTGGTCGCTTTGGGGTGGAAACCGGGAGCGTACGGATTGGACGTCCCACCCAATACAGCCTCGGCATTGGATGCTGGACTAAAAAAACGGTGCGTCCTTGCACCGTACGCACAGGAAACTTCCTCGCTCTGCAGGGGCCGGTCTGAAACCGGTTTTCACCCCACCAGCGGTACTTTGGCCGCCCGCACCCGAAGAGGGCGGCCCGTCCGCCTGCGCTAGAAGCGGATATGCGTGGAGGCGTTCAAGCTCGCACGCGATCCACGCCAGTTGTCGATGTGGAACTTGGTGAACGGCAGGCCGGTCAGCTCGAAGAAGCGGGGCCAGCCGATGCGTTCAACCCATTCACCCATACGTTCCCAGTCCTTCGCATCCTCCTTGTAGACGCGCAGGATGTTCTTGACGATGGCCGCAGCTTCCGGCCAGCGCGGCGGATTGTTCGGGATGCCGGCCGCCACAAGCTTGTGGAACATCGGCTTGGAGCGGGCATTGGAGTTCTTGCCGCCCACCCAGATCGCGATCTTGGAGTGCTCGGGATCGTTGATCTGCATCGGCGGGCAGGGCGGATAGCAGGCCCCGCAGCAGACGCATTTCTTCTCGTCGACCTCGAGTGAAGGCTTGCCGTTGACCATTGCCGGGCGAATCGCCGCCACCGGGCAGCGGGCCACCACGGACGGCCGTTCGCAGACATTGGCCACGAGGTCGTGGTTGATCTTCGGCGGCTTGGTGTGCTGGATGTTGATGGCGATATCGCCCTGCCCGCCGCAGTTGATCTGGCAGCAGGAGGTCGTCAGACGCACACGGTTCGGCATTTCCTCCCGCACAAACTCCTCGTGCAGTTCATCCATCAGCGACTTCACCACGCCCGAGGCGTCGGTGCCGGGGATGTCGCAGTGCAGCCAGCCCTGGGTGTGGGAGATCATCGACACCGAATTTCCCGTTCCGCCCACGGGGAAACCTTCCTGCGCCAGCTTGTCTATCAGACGCTGCGCCTTGTCCATGGAACCCACCATGAACTCAATGTTGCTGCGGATGGTGAAACGCACGTAACCGTCGGCAAACTTGTCGGCAATGTCGCAGAGCTTGCGGATGGTATGGACGTCCATCTGGCGCTGGGTGCCGGCACGCACCGTCCAGATCTCGTCGCCGCTGTGTGCCACATGATGCAGCACACCGGGACGCGGACGGTCATGCCACGCCCAGTTGCCGTAATTGCGGCGCATGATGGGATGCATGTACTGAAAATGATCCGGCACACCGCTTTCGATCGGCATGCGCTGCTTGCTGCCACCCGTTGTCTGGGCTGTCGTCATTACTGTCTCCTAAATCGGAATCGCGGAATGTCCGAAGCGTCCCTTACCGCTCGCCACTCGCCTTGCGCTGGTCCCAGCGTTGCGCCTCTTCGTCCCACGTGTCAGTGCGAATGAACGGATTGCTGCGCGGGTGCGCCAGCATCGCCGGATCGGGCTCTATGCCAATACCCTCCAGAAAATTGCCCAGGCCGATGCGCTCGATCATCTCGCCACACCGCTCGTGCTCCAGACCGTTTTCGGCCCAGAAATCGATGATCGTATGCGCAAGGGCGACGATGCGCTCAAAGTCCTCGTCACTGTTCAGTTTCATGAAGGGAACAACAACCACACCCATGAGATCTCCGATCTTCAGAGTGCGCTTGCCGCCGACCAGTATGGTTACGCCGCGATCTTTGCCTGGAGACAGAGCCTTGGTCATGACATTGATGCAATGCATGCACCGCACGCAGTTGCGGTTGTCGATCGCCAAGGTATCGTCGGCTTTGAGCTTGAGCGACTGCGTCGGACAGCGGGTGACCACGTTGTCGATCACGTAGTCGCGGCCTTTGGCGGCGACGAACTTCTTGACCTCGCCCTGGTTCACCTGGATTTCATCACGCCAGGTCCCGATTACGGCCATGTCGGCGCGCTGTATCGAGTTCATGCAGTCGTTGGCGCACCCGGAAAACTTGAACTTGAACTTGTACGGAAGCGCGGGACGATGCAGATCGTCAGTGAAATCGTTCATGACTGTACGGTGTGCGCGGCCCTCGTCGAAGCAGGAGTGCTCGCAGCGCGCATGCCCGACACAGGACATCGAGGTGCGCACGGACGGGCCGGCGCCACCCATGTCGAAACCGAGCTCGTTAAATTCGTCGAACGCGACCTGGACATTGTCGGTGGTGCAACCCTGAAACATGATGTCGCCGCTCTGGCCATGCAGTGCGATTAGGCCGGATCCGTGCTTGTCCCAAATGTCGCAGAACTTGCGCAGTATCGCGGTATCGTAATGCATGCCTGGAGCCGGCATGATGCGTATGGTGTGGAACTCGGCAGATGCCGGGAAGCGGTCGGCAACCTCGGAGAACCGCGGGATTACCCCGCCGCCATAGCCGATCACACTGGCCGTGCCACCCTTCCAGTAGCCCTTGCGCGTTTCGTAGGAGTGTTCCAGCTGACCCAGCAGGTCCACCATCATGTCCTTGTCTTTCGCGAGCCGCTTTAGCCCGGATACGAAGCTCGGCCAGGGGCCGGACTCCAGCTGATCGATCATCGGTGTTGCAGACATCTTCTTCGTCACGACGGGTCTCCTAACGTTGATCGGCAAAAGCCACGCGTGGCTGCAAATCGGGACAACGACACTCTTTCCACCTCGGCCGCACTATAGGCCGCGCGTCGAGTGCAGACGGTAACCAACCGGTTCCGGCGTGTGATTGATCCAGATCAAGTGAACGGCAGAACGTCGGGCGCCATTGGGATAGTCGTAACCCCCTCCTTTAGGGATAGAAGCCGGTAGGGCATGCCGGACCAGTACAGCATCAAGGTATTGTTTGTTAAAAAGAAATCGTTGGTGCTGGCGGCTGTATCCCGTGCTTCCGCTCACCCGATCCCCTGCCCGGTAACTTGTGCAGCATAGGCCCGGGTTCGCGTTTCCCGATGTACACGGCTTTGGCAAAAATAGGTTGGCCGATGGTTCCTCTTTGATGTTGCGAAATCCACGCGGGCGCGACCGCAACAGTCCATCGTTCAAAGACGCCCACCCGCCAAAGGAACGGGCTGCGTTCGGGGTCGTGGCGCCCGATCCGACAGGTCCCAAGCGCCGGCTTTGGTTAGCCAGCCGGCCGGGTTTCCGGCTGCACTGTTCCGGACCGGGACGGGGAATTCCAAACATTCCTTATTGCAGCTGCGGGTTCACGGCAAACCGCTTCTAGATCATTTATAATACGTGCAGGCCGAGTGACCGGGCACTACAGGACGGGGGCATGATGGGTCAATCCAGCCCCGTTTGGAACAAGCCTCGCCGGTCTTCGAAAATTGAGGATGCGCCGTTCGATCCCACCCCTACGGAATTCTGATCCATGACAGACCTCGTATTTACCAACCAAAACCAGCCTGAAGCAGGGGGGCCCAAAATCCGCTCACGGCGGGCTATCGCCATATGGCTGCTGATGTGCTGCGCCATGATTTACGCGATGGTAATCGTCGGGGGCATCACCCGCCTCACCCACTCCGGTCTCTCGATCGTGCGATGGGACCCGATCATGGGCGCGATTCCACCACTGAGCACCGCACAGTGGAACCACGTTTTTCGTCTCTACCAGCAAACACCGGAATTCCGGGACGTCAACTCGAACATGGATCTGGCCCAGTTCAAGTCGATATTCTGGATGGAATATGCCCACCGCCTTCTGGGCCGGAGCATCGGTCTGGTCTTTCTTCTGCCTTTTCTCTATTTTCTGATACGGGGCCAGATCGAAAAGCAGCTGGTACCAAAGCTGGTTTCCATGTTCATACTGGGCGGTCTGCAGGGTGTGCTGGGCTGGTACATGGTCAGCAGCGGCCTGGTCCATAACCCGCACGTGAGTCAGTACCGGCTGACGGCACACCTGTCGCTGGCCTTTGTCATCTATGCATACATCTTGTGGGTGGCGCTCGATCTGCTGGGGCCGACCGTGTCTGCGCCAGCTCCGGAGTTCAGGCGGCTGCGGAGATTATGCTACGGCGTCACAGCGCTCGTGTTTCTCCAAGTCATTGCCGGAGGCTTTGTGGCCGGACTTCGGGCGGGTTTTATCTACAACACCTTCCCGCTTATGAACGGTCGCTGGCTGCCGCTCGGCATGTTCGCGCTGCATCCCGTATGGCGCAACTTTTTCGCCAACATGGGTACGGTCCAGTTCGATCACCGCATGATTGCCTACACGCTAGTCGTAGTGATTTCCTCGTTCTGGTTCATGGCACGCCGCACGCCGCTGCCGCGGCGCCCGCGCATCGCGATCCACCTGCTGCTCGCGATGCTGGCAATACAGGTTACGCTCGGCATCACCACGCTGCTGCTGGTCGTGCCCGTTCCGCTCGCATCGGCCCACCAAGCCGGGGCGCTGATGCTGTTTACCATTGCAATATTCACCAGCCACGCGCTACGCAACGCCCGGCCGGCGACCTGATGACAACGGGGATTCGACACACTCATTGTCGGTAGCGTGCTGGCGTTGAGATTGTGGCGCGATTGCCGGTGATCTACAGCAAGAACTGACAGGACAATATGGACTGCACTGAATCCGGCATGGGGACCAGGCATCCATCATCGTGGAAAAGCTCAGCCCGCCCGACTACTTCCAACCACGCCCCTCGGGACGATATCGCCGACGCCGCAAAAACAAAGCCCCCAGGCGGTAACCCGCACCGGGGGCGCATTGATACGAGCATCTCTACGACGGCTGCGTGGTCTTATTTTTCTATGTTGCCACAGGCCACGTAGACGGTCAGATCCTTCGGGCTCTTGTGCGCGTTGATCGCGTATTTGCCCTTGAGCAGATGCTCCAGCGAGACGGGCACTACGGTTACTGAACGGCCGTTCCGCAGCATGTTAAGGCCCCAGGTCGGCTTCGGGTTGATATGGCCACACCGGCCCTCGTGGATATGAATGGGTTCGATCGCCCCCCGCGGCTCCCCGCGCAGCATTACCACGACCCGCGTCTTGTTACCCTCTGCCGTCAACACGGCCTTTCCGCTTTCATGAACATAGAAACCGGGTTCCGGGTGGATAGCCACAGTCACGCGATGCGGGCCAGCTGCCAGAGCAGCACCACTGGAAACAGCCATCAACCCAGCAAACAACGACGTCACAAAAAGATTGCGCATGTTTATTACCCCTTTCATTTTTTGTACGGCACAGTAGTCACTTACTACACGCAGGCAATTTATCACAAGTCTAAACTTCCGCCTACCTACGTCAGCCCATCCTAGACTTCCCGACTTTGCCCTGATGGCTTGCCAACGGCTTCTTGGCCCCCAATCATACCTCTTGGAATCCGGAGAATTATACTTAGAATCAGGGCGATATAAACAAACACTTCCCAAATCCGGCGGTCCTCGCGGGCCCAACTACTGCCCGCGATTTCCGCTGTTCAAACACCTGCTTCTACTTCGACGGGGGGTTACCGTCAACTACCCGTTACCATGCAAACCAGCCGTAAAGGAACGTGTAATTGTCGTTCGAAACGCTGGTCGTGGAGCCCACATACTTGGTGTATCCGCGGTACTGCAGCCCGAGCTTGGTGTTCTCCCAGGGCAGATAATCCACCTCCGCGGTCCAGTACGCCGTATTCGGACTGCCGGACACATTATTGGTCCATCCCCACAGGACCGCATCCGAATTCCCGGACCAGTTGTCGTAAGCGAGCATCGCTTCGAGGTCATGGCTCCAGTGCATTGCGCCGTCAACACGAACGTCATTCAGATGATCACTCGAGTTCGAGGTTGGGGCCGCCGCATTGCCGGCAGCAACCGAGGTGCCGTAATTCTGGCTTTCATGCAGATACTGCGCATGCAGCGCCAGCAGGTTGTCTCCCAACGGCAACTCGTACTGCGTGTCGACGCCGACATCGGTATACTTGTCGTCCACGCCTATGCTGTCCAGACCCTTGGTCTGCATGCCGAAGGTGCCGATCTCCCAGTACGCGTCGTCGAACTGGCGCTGCCAGGCGAGTCGCCAGTAAGGCGCAACACCGTTGATGCTGTCCAGCGTACCCGCCAAACCGCCGCCGCCCGCTCCGACCGGCTCGATCAGATTGCCCTGGATGGCGGTGCGGTAGAACGAGAGCGCCGCATACCAATCGTTATTGATGAGTGTGTACGCACCGAGACCGGCGACATTGCCACCGAGACTGTCGAGCATCGAATCTGGCGGCGAGCTTGGAGCGCCGTTGGCGTAATGATCATACGGATGCTCGCCCGAGTGGATCCACGGATAACCCCAGGCCGGCGTGTCATTCCACACATCTTCGACCGACGGGTTGTTGTTCAAAGTCACACCGTAGATCTGATCCTGGCCGTCCATCGTGAAATGATTGGCATAGCGGACATCAGTGTTGTCCCACTGAAAACTCGACCCCGCCGCCTTCTGCTCGTAGGTGATCTGCATGAACGTGCCCATGTGCGGCGAGATCTCGCCGGCATAGAACAGGCTCAGCTGGCGCGGGAATTCGACATTGTTGTTCTGACCACCTGGCGCACGCTTGCCTTCGTTCGACATACCGACCTGCAGCATGACCGACAGCGGCGCCCCGGCGTTGATCTTGAGCGACTTGCCGCCATTGGCCTCAATCTGCTGCAGACCTGTCAGGGTGTAGCCGTTCAGTTTGAACAGGCGCCCGAATGGCGTGAGCTCCGGAAAGACCGTGTGGCAGACTTCGCAGGCGAGGCCTGTCTGGCGCGCGTAGCTCGGCACGGCAAGCGCCTCTGGCGAAGACAAAGCCAGCAGTGCTAATGCTCCTCCGCCGGCAATAATCAGACTTCTGGATACCGAAACTTTCGACATGTTACCCCCCTTGCTTCGTTGACAGAACCTTAGCGATACCGTCGCCTCTCCCACACCTGCGACGTGTATCCATGATCCAGTATTGTCGGCTTACCTCGTCACGCACCACAGCCAATTTGCCGGTGACGATACTCCGCCCTCTCCGGGCAGGCTTTGACGCAAATCAAGATCGACACGGTATAGAGAGGGCAATCCGCGTTTGTCGGCACGCACAGGAATTACATAGGGCGTTTGGCCGGTCTCCTTAACCTATCCCTTATGGTGCGATCTCTATCTCCAAAGGGAAGGGTGCCAAAAAAATTCTGGAACGATTTTCGTCTGCCTCCGATCTCTGGCAAGGGGCCCCGGCACAGGTCAGCGCGTCGATGATCGACTGCAGACCAAACCTACGGATTACAACCTGCATCGGAGCGCTCTTGCGGATCCCCACCACGACCAACCCGAGCTGTCGGCCGGACGCCTCGCGCTGCGGTTTGCCGTGGCCGTTGCCGGACATCATAGACAGATGGGCACAGCAGGCAACCCCTCGCGGGCTCGCGCTGTGCACACATCAACCACAGGGTCTACCGGCGCCCAGCAAGCACAGCGGGCCAGCTATGGAAAATGAATCGTGGACAAACAGTGGGGCAATTCCTGGCAGCCTGTGAAGATCGGCATACCCCGGGCAGGAGAACCCATGGGCATCTTTGCCCCGACTTCAGAAATCTCCCCACAGCGCAGCCATGGCAGCCAGCGCCGCCGGCGCCGCCGTTTCGGTCCGCAAAACCCTGGGACCGAGCCGGACGCCTGAAAAACCGGCATCGGCGGCTGCGCGCTCCTCCTCCTCGGTAAGTCCGCCTTCCGGCCCGACCAGCAGCTGCACCGCACGGTCCGGTCGCACCAGCGAACGTACCGAGACGGTCGCGCGGGGACTAAGCATCCACCGCGTGACCGCCCGCGACGCATCCCGCATCCAGGTAGCCAGGGGCATCACCGCCTCCACCGGCGGTAGCCGGTTGCGACCGCATTGCTCACAGGCTGCCACCACCACATCCTCCCAGTGGCGGACGCGCTTTTCGGCACGATCACCGCTCAATTGCACGACACTGCGCGCGGTGATTACCGGCACGATACGCGCGATACCGAGTTCTACCGCCTTGCGAATCGTCAGATCCATGCGGTCACCGGACGAGACGGCCTGAACCAGGACGAGGTCGAGTGGAGATTCACGCTCAATTTCGCTGAAGCGGCCGACTTCGACAGTAACGTGGTTGCGGGACATGCCGGAAACCACGGCAGAGTATTCGCCACCGATGCCGTTAAAAACGGTAATCGCTTCCCCCACGCGCAATCTCAGCGCGTGCGCTGCATGATGCGCAGCCTGCGACGGCAAGTCCACGGTGATACCGGCGGCCAGCGGCTGCGGGCAGTAAAAGCGGGGAACGGACATGCATGGCATCCACGGTCGTGGCGCGCGGGTTCCGCGTGCCGTGGCGCGATCATAGACCCGCGCGGCGCATTTGACGATAAGGGACCAGGCATGACGGGTCGCCCCGACCTCGCCTGGAAGGCCGGAGACCTGGCCGGACCGCTGCCACCCCAAGGGCAGCACTGAAATACCCCGGCTACAGGCTGGGCGTCATATCCTTGGCCATGCGCTCGTGGCGCGCCTGGCAGTCGGTGCAACGGTTGGCCGACGGGTAGGCGCGCAGCCGTTCGACCGATATGTCAGCGCCGCAATCTGCGCACCGAGCGTAGGTTCCGGCATCGATGCGGGCCAGTGCGGCCTCCACCTCGGAAAGCTCGGAGACTTCCTTCTCGATCTCGAAAATACGGAAATCTGCCAGCAGGTCGACCACCGACTGCTCTCCTATGTCCAGCACTCGGCCGGCAACTTCCGAATACGTCTTATTGTCCGAATCGATCAGCGCGCCGTGGATCGCCCTACGCAGTTCCAGCGCCCGGTCTCGTAGCTGCTTCTTGAAGGACTGAATCTCGGACTGACTAAGGGAATACATAAAAACACCCCCGAATGTCCGCGCCACCTGTTTTAAATCCTGATTTAAGTTATGGGGGCAGTAACGACAATTCCAAGGCCCGCCCACCTTAACTCCATACGGCATGATGTTTATGCCGAAGATGCTTAAAGAATTTTGGGCTGACACCAAGACCGGCCGCGCATCTCGTCATGTATAGCTAGTCCAGCCCCGGCTGCTCCAGCAAACCCAAGCGCGACGCACCGTATGGCACACCGGAAGGTGTTGCCCGCGCAACAAATCTATCAGCACTCAAAGAAGGCGGTCGAGGCCAAGCGGCACCACCGTCACCGCGTCCCCAGATTCGAAACCGGCGCTGTCCTCGCCGATCCGTATCAGACCGTTGGTATCGCGCAGAGCACCGATCTGGTGCGAACCCTGTCCTGGCAGCGCCGTGGCAATCAGACGTCCTTCATGATCCAGACGCAGACGCGCACGCACGAATTCCGTACGTCCCGGCTGGCGCCTAAATCCGTTGCCCGCAGTTGCATGAAACTCCGGCATCCCGGGTGATGCCACGCCATTCCACGCCAGCACCGCCGGCTCAACAAAGAGCTTGAATGTAACCAGGCTTGATACCGGATTCCCGGGTAATGCAAAGAAATGACCACGCTCGCCAAGATGGCCGAACGCAAGTGGCTTCCCAGGCTTGATCTTCACCTTCCACAAGTCAATCTCGCCGATCTCGGAAAACACCTTCCTCACGAGATCGTGGTCACCCACCGAAACGCCGCCGCTCGTCACGACAAAGTCATAGCCGGCACTGGCACCAAACCGCGCGCGCAACGCCGAAACGTCATCCGACACTGTGCCGCCATCAACCACTTCCACGCCCAACGCCTCGAGCTGTACAAGCGTTGCCAGGCGGTTCGATTCATAGATCTGTCCGGGGCCAAGCGCCGTTCCGGGCGCTACCAGCTCGTCACCGGTGGCCACCACCAGTGCCCGGGCTCTGGGGCGCACCGAAACCTGATCAAACCCCGCCGCAGACAACAGCGCCAGATCGTATCCGGTTAGACGCCGTCCCGGCACATAAAGCTGGTCCCCGGCACGGAAATCTTCTGCGCGCCGGCGTACGTTCTGTTCCGGCTGCACGCTGCCGGGAAACAGCACCTTGCCATCCTCGATCCGGACGTCTTCCTGCATGACCACCGCATCCGCGCCTTGCGGCAACGGGGCGCCAGTGAAAATACGCATGGTTGTGCCAGGCCGCAACACCGCCGGAGGACTCCCGCAGCGCGATTCACCCTCAAGCGGCAACCGCGATTGCGCAGCGGCCAGATCCCCCAGGGCCAGGGCATAGCCGTCCATGGCGGAGTTGGTAAATGCGGGATTGTCCACACGCGCGCAAAGCTCCGCTGCGACAAAGCGACCCAGGGCCTGTCGCAGCGGGACGTCCTCGGCGCCCGTGCAGGACCGGATGCGGCTAACTATCGCGGCGCGTGCCTCTTCCAGGGACAGCACGATCAGGCCCGTTCCGAGTCCGCGCAGAACCGGTCGTTGTCCAACGGCCCGCCGGCTTCGAAAGCAGGCCAGACATGCCGCCACCGCGATCCCGACCGCATGGGCGTTGTCGACCTCGAGACACCCTCATACCCATACCCGATACAGGTCATCAAAATGCAGATCCTCCGGCAATTCGCGACTGCGGTATTCAGGCACAACGCAAACTCCCACGCACCATCCCCGCAGACAGGACATCGCGTGCACTGCGCGCTACCGGTTCCGTTGACCACCCCGCCGATCAGCGCGGAAGCTTTGGGAATCGTAACCCGCTCAATCTGCGGCAGCGATAATCCCGTACTGGACGCAACAGTCAGTGTGCCAGACACCCCGGGAACAACAAGTCTCAGAGTATCGGGGGCAAACCATATCGACCGATCCGGGGTCCACGTGCCACATCGCCCGCGAAATCGCGTGGTCAGGCAGACTGACGCCCCCCCGGAAATGGCCGGCGCGGAATCGTGCAACCATAAAATCCGGACTTGCTCATTGATTACAGCGTAAACCACACTGGAGGGTAACTGAAAGACGGTTTTATGATCTGCATGCCGAAAACCCGATTTTTGCTTAAAATGGGCGGAAGTGCGCAGAACCCCATCGGCTTTGGGACTCAGGCAGGGTAGCGGCAGACGGCATAACCCCATGAACGACATGATTAAACTACCTGGCGAACTGCGGCGCGCGTCCCTGTTCAGATTGGGCCGCCAGGAACACATGCCCATCAATCAGGCTGATGGACTGGGCGCGCAGAACGCGACATACCATCTGGCGCTTTATCTGCTCGAACCCGCGCCGGAAGTAAACGGAAATCGCGCTGCGTTGCACGATCCACAGGGTCGGCGCAATGCAGCCTGCCAGCCAGCGGGCAAGACGGCACCTGAAACGCATCGAAACGGCTGCTGCCTTTCCTGAGGACCGACCATGACGAAAACTGATGCCCCGTTCGTATCGCTCAATATCGCCATACTGACTTTATCCGATACCCGAACGCGCGAAAACGATACCTCCGGAGATCTTATCGAGGAGCGGGCGCGGAATGCGGGTCACCAAGTAGTGCAGCGGGCGCTGGTGCGCGAAGATATGGACAGGCTGCGCGCGCAGTTTCGCGACTGGATAGCTGATTCAGGAATCGACGTAATTATTTCGACGGGAGGCACCGGCATGACCCGGCGCGACATAACGCCTGAGGCGGTGCACCCTTTCATCACCAAACCCATTCCCGGCTTCGGCGAACTGTTCCGCATGCTGTCCTACCAGGAAATAGGAACCTCAACGATCCAGTCGCGCGCCGATGCGGGCATCGCTGACGGCACTGTGATTTTCATGCTGCCCGGCTCCACCAACGCCTGCCGCCTGGGCATGGACAAGATCATCCTCAGCCAGCTCGACAGCCGCCATCGGCCTTGCAATCTCATCGAACTGCTGCCGCGTATCCGCCGTGCGTAGCCGCAAGACCATGCCCCCCTCCGGCGGGGCGGGAGAAAAGCTGACGCACGTCAACGCCCGCGGCGAGGCGCACATGGTGGATGTCGGCGCAAAGGCGGTGACCCGACGCGAGGCGATTGCGGCCGGCACCCTGCACATGCAGCGCCAGACCCTGCATCTGGTCCTGACGGGCGGACACAACAAAGGGGACGTCCTCGCGGCTGCGCGCATCGCCGGGATCATGGCGGCAAAGAAGACCGCGGAGCTGATCCCGTTATGCCATACCATCGCGCTGTCCGCCATCGACGTCACGCTCGAACCCGACGAGACGGCAGCGGCTATCCATTGTCGTGCCTGTGTTCGTACATCCGGACAGACTGGCGCCGAGATGGAAGCGCTGACCGCGGTCCAGATTGCGTTGCTGACCCTGTATGATATGTGCAAGGCTGTCGACCGGGCCATGGTCATGACGGACATACGACTGCTGGCAAAATCGGGTGGGCGTTCCGGCAGCTGGACACGCGCCTGAGGCATACCGGGCGGAATCGGCGCAGCCGCCGGACACACGAACAAAAACGGGCAATTCGGAGGAATATACCATGCAACAGAACGTTGGCAGCATCGACAAGGTGATACGGGTCGCTATCGGGGTGGTCCTGCTGGGCTTGGTGTTTTTCCTGAAGGGCAGCGTACGCTGGCTGGGGCTCATCGGTCTGGCTCCTATCTTTACCGCGTTCATCGGCTGGTGCCCGGCCTACTCGCTGTTCCATTTGAATACCTCCTCGAAAAAACGCTGAGGCCGGATTTTCTGGCGACCAGGCGGGGCGCCAGAGGAACTCACACACCGGGGGCGTGGTTTCTGATCCATCCGGTCACGGCATCGCTGTGGCCGCGAGGTATCCGAACTGCGGCACGAAACCCTAGGTAATCTACCGGACCGCCACTACAATAAGCGGCCTGTCTCCCCGATTTCCCAAGTTTTTTTGTGACTATATGGCGAGTATCCGCAGCGTGAGCGACTTCAGGCCCGGCCTCCCGGGCTTTACCTACGACGATCTGTTTAGCCAGGGCGGCCTCGAGAAACTGGATCACGAATTCCTGGAGCGCCTGGCGCGACACGACCCTGGGCGGCGTGATGCGCTGCTTGCCTACCGTGGCGGCAACCAGCTGGACGCGTTGCAGGTGAGCGAACTGCTGCTGGCCGCCGGTCCAGTGCTTGAAGACTTTCTGTCTGAACTGTTCGGCATACAGGAAGCAGTTGAAAGCGCGCGATTGCAGACCCTCAGCCACGATCCGGTATTTGCCTTCAAGAAGCTGTTTGTCCAGCGCCGCGCCCGCCGCCGCCTGCTCAGCACGGAGCAGATAGCGTCATTCGCCGAACTTGATGCGGCACTGGATCACGAACTGCGCCGGGCAGGTCTGGAGGAGCGGGACCGGGAGCTGGCGATCGCCAAATGGGGGACACAGCTGCTGTCGGATCCGCCGGCCAACCAGGAAACGATCGAGCTGCTGACGCTGTGGTGCATCCAGGCGATCAAGACCCGTGAGGGACAGCAACAGGTCCGCGGCTGGGTAAGTTTTCGCTTGCCTCAGGGGGTGGACTATGCCCGCCTGGTGCCGGTCGTACCGGTCGCCTCCGACCCCATGGGTCGCGTGGAAGGTTTGCCGGAGGATCGGCGGCAACGCGACGGCTTTGGTCTGACCGACACGCGCATGAAACACCGCCAGATCCAGAGCGAAATCCATTACTGCATCTATTGCCACGATCACGACGGCGACTTCTGCTCCAAGGGATTCCCCGAGAAAAAGGGCGAGCCGGACAGAGGCCTGAAAGTCAATCCGCTCGGGGTGACGCTCACCGGTTGTCCGCTCGACCAGAAGATTTCCGAGATGCACGTGATGAAGAGGGATGGCCGCAACATTGCCGCTCTTTCCATGATCACCGTGGATAACCCCGTGTGCGCTGTCACTGGACATCGCATCTGCAACGACTGCATGAAGGCCTGTATTTATCAGAAGCAGGACCCGGTCAATATTCCCCAGACTGAGACCGGAATCCTCACGGACGTGCTGCGCCTGCCATGGGGCGTGGAAATCTATGATCTGCTCATGCGCTGGAACCCGCTGCGCCAACGGCAGTGGCTACCAAAACCCTACAATGGCCTGAAGGTGCTGATCGCGGGCATGGGTCCTGCCGGCTTTACCCTTGCCCACTATCTGCTCATGGAAGGATTTGCCGTCGTCGGAATCGAAGGGCTCAAGGTCGAACCCCTGCCGCCAGCGCTCGTTTCGCATCCGATACGCGATTATGCCGCCCTTGAAGAGGGCCTCGACACGCGGGTCATGGCCGGATTCGGCGGGGTGGCGGAATACGGCATCACGAACCGCTGGGACAAGAATTTTCTCCGGCTCGTCTACCTCAGCCTGGCACGCCGGCCGCGCTTTCAGGTCTTCGGGGGCGTACGTTTCGGCGGAACGCTCACGGTCGAAGATGCGTGGCACCTCGGTTTCGATCACGTGGCGATCGCCATCGGGGCCGGTCTGCCGCAGGCGCTGCCTGTTCCCGGAAGTCTCGCACCCGGGATGCGCCAAGCCAACGACTTCCTGATGGCACTGCAGCTGACCGGTGCGGCCAAGGCGGCCAGCCTCGCAAACCTCCAGGTGCGGCTACCCGCTGTCATCATCGGTGGCGGCCTCACCGGAATCGACGCGGCCACGGAGGTCGGCGCCTACTACATAGCTCAGGTCGAAAAAACCATTGCACGCTATGACTTTCTATGCGGCAAGCTGGGCGAGGAGAATGTGCGTTGCGGACTGGACGAAGGGGACTGCGCGATTCTGGATGAGCTGCTTGCGCACGGCCGGCTGGTGCGGGGCGAGCGGGTGCGTGCCTCAGCTGCCGGTACGCAGCCTGATTTCGAGAAACTGCTCCGCGCCTGGGGTGGGGTGACCGTTGCCTACCGTCGGGGCATGAACGAGTCCCCAGCCTATACCCGCAACCATGAAGAGATCATCAAGGCCCTGGAGGAGGGAATCTACTACGCGGAAGGCCTCGACCCCAAGGAAGCACGGATGGATCGCTTTGGCCAAGTGGAGGCCCTGCTCTGCAGGCAGCTCAACCGCAGCGCCGATGGCAGCTGGGAGGATACGGGCGAAGAGATTGCGGTTCCCGCGCGCTCCATACTTGTGGCTACCGGAGCCAGGCCAAACGTGGCATACGAGTTCGAACATCGCGGTCATTTCCAGAAGGATCACGGCCATTACCAGACCTACCACGATGCAGGTGGAGAGCTGAAGCCGGTGCCAGTAGCAGGCCACTGCAAGGCTGATGACTTTGGCCCATTCACGTCCTATGACGTGGACGGCCGGCGTGTCACCTTCCTTGGAGATACTCATCCGGTATTTCACGGCAGCGTGGTCAAGGCGGTCGCGTCGGCGAAACGCACCTACCCCAAAATCCTTTCTGTCCTGGCGGACCGCGTCGGGCAATCTGGGGATTTGTCCGAATACAGGTTGTTCCGGGACAGAATTGACGAACTGCTGACGGCAACCGTGGAGAAGGTGGAGCGACTTGCGAAATCCGTGGTCGAAGTCACCGTGCGCGCACCCATGGCCGCTCGACGCTTCCGCCCGGGCCAGTTTTTCCGCCTGCAGAATTTTGAGGCCAGCGCGCCGGTGCTCGACGGCACCCGTTTGCAGTCGGAGGCGCTCGCCCTCTACGGCGCAAAAGTCGACAAGGACCGCGGTCTGGTGTCGGTGGTCATCATCGAGCGCGGCGCCAGCTCCCGACTCGCCGCGACACTTAAGCCCGGTGAGCCCGTAACACTCATGGGTCCGACGGGTGTACGGGCAACAATCCCGGAAGGCGGCGAAACCTTCATGATCGTGGGTGGCGTGCTCGGCGCAGCGTACGTGCGTTCGGTGGGAGCGGCACTACGGGATGCCGGTAATCGCGTCTTCTTCGTCTCCGTGCTACCGGACGCGGAAACGGTAATCTGCCGTGATGACGTGGAGGGAGCCGCAGATTGCATATTGTGGATTGCCGGGCACGGCGATCCACCGTCGCCTCGCCGGCCCCAGGACCGGTCAGGGCGCGGTGACGTGGTTGATGTTCTTCTTGACTACGCTGCAGGCGGACTGGAAGCCGCGGGCGCAACCCCCCCGGTACCGCTGGAGGAAATCGATCGGCTCATGATTATCGGGTCCAGCGGTCTGGTACGACATATGCGCGATGCGCGCCGCGGCAGACTCGGGGATGTTCTTGCCAAGAAGCCGCAAACCATCGCCTCGATCAGCACCCCGATGCAGTGCATGCTGAAGGGCGTCTGTTCACAGTGCCTGCAGTGGCAGATTGATCCGCAGACTGGACGCCGCACCAAGGCGGTTTTTGCCTGTTCCTGGCAAGACCAGCCGTTGGAGATAGTCGATCTCGACAATCTGGACGAGCGCCTTTCGCAGAATCGCGTTCAGGAACACCTGACCGGCCTGTGGCTGGAACACCTGCTCGCCAAACACGGGTTACAGAGGGTTTAAGCCAGTCGAGCAGGCGGCCAACGGGGACGGCTTTGGGGAAACTAAAAGTTCGCTGCGACCGGCAGATACTGCACGGGATTGATCCGGTACAGGCCCGGCTCCACTACCCGCTCGATCTCCAGAGGCTGGCCCTCGGATGAGGTCTGCTCCATCAGGTCAACGATACGCGGGGTCTCATAGGGCGTAGCGTTGGACCGCAGCACCAACGTCACACGCGGCTTGAGGCGGCGCTGCCTGTTCATGGCTACCACTACGCCCACCTCTCCTGTATTAAGCTCGACGATGCTGCCGATCGGATAAATCCCCATGCACTGTATAAACTGCTCGACCCGCTCGGGATGGAAGGCCTGGCCCCGCCCGGCATACATCTGCCGCAGAGCAACATGCGCGGACATGCCGACGTGATACGCTCGGTCGCTGGTTATGGCATCGTAATAATCCACGATGGCGCCGATCTGGCCGAACAGCCCGATCTCATCGCGGCGCATTCCGCTCACGTAGCCTGTTCCGTCATGACGTTCGTGATGACAGCGCGCTACTTCGATCGCCGCACGCGGAATGGCGGTACCCTCGAGTATCGACACTCCCAACGGCACGTGGGTCTGCACGATTTGATACTCCTGCTCGCTGAGCGGCTCGGACTTCTCCAGAATTTCATTTGGCAATTTCAGTTTGCCTATATCATGCAGTAACGCCCCTATGCCAAGCACATTGAGCGTATCGACGTCGAGACCCAGATGGCGGCCAAAAACCAGGGCCAAAATGGCTACGCGCAGGCTGTGGAGGGCGGTGTACTGGTCTTTGTTGCGTAACTGGCTAAAACACACCAGGGCATCCGGATTGCGGATCACGCTGGACGCCAGCCCCGCGACCACTTTGGCGGCTTTTCCGGTGCGGATGGCACGCCCAAGACGCACATCTTCCATCATGCTCGCGATGAGCGTCTTTGCCTCGGAATACACGGCATGGACCGTCTGGACCTCTTCTTCGAGAGTGGCCAGATCCTCGTAGTAAAGGTCGGCGGGAGCCGGTGCTGCGGCCTTGCGTAAGATTTCGAACTCGATTTTCTTTTGCTGCTCTCCGTAAACTGCAGCGCTCACGCCGTCAGACACCCGGAACAAAGAACGATCGTGGCGCCCGGTGGTCTGCTCCGCAACGAGGATGTAAACGAACCGGCAATACCGCCTCAGTTCAGCGATTTCCTCGACCGAACGGATCTCGAAACCCTGGAACAGAAACGGTGTTTCCAACCAGGGACGGTCGAGCTCGGAAACATACATTCCGAGTTCCAGATCATGAACGCTAATTTTTTTCTTCATGGGCTGGTAGCAGAGCATTAAGCTTATGATTATTCGTGCAAAATGTGCGCCAAACCGTAAGGCCAGTCAAACCGCACCGCTGACGGCACAGGTAACCCCGGAAAATCAAGACATTAACGCAGAATCGGCTGCCGGCGGGATCGTTTGCCGATAACGGATCAGGACTGCACGCCTGCCCATGCACGTCACCCATCGGGCGCTATCGCCGCTTTACGACCATACCAAATCCACTTTACGGAGGCTTACGCCGCCGCAGCGGGCAGATGCGCGGTTGACGTCGAGGCAGCACGTGAACACACTTAGCGCGGGCCGCTGCACCGCGGTTCCGGGCATTGCCAGACGAGGTCTGCGGTCACGCGGAACCTCTGATCTTGGGAGGAAGGCGGGCATGAATTTCACGAAGCTGTTATCAGGCCGATACAAACCGCTTACGCGCGATACGCGCACCATCATGGTCATGAACAGCAAAGGGGGCAGCGGCAAGACCACGCTCGCTACCAACCTCGCCAGCTACTATGCGTTCCGCAAGAAGCCGGTTGTATTGGCCGATTTCGATCCGCAGAGCTCAAGCTTGGCGTGGCTTTCGGCGCGACCGGGAGAGAATGCTCCGATTCACGGCCTGGCAGCCTGGCGCGACACGCTCTGGGTACCGCAGGGCACCGATACCGTCGTGATGGATGTCGCGGCCGGCGTGCGCAACCGCCTTCTGGCGCGGCTGCTACGCCGGACACAAACCATAATCATCCCCGTCCTGCCATCGGCCCTCGATATGCGCGCCGCCACGGATTTCATCGGCGAGTTGCTCGGTATCCATGCGCAGTCCCGCCTGGCACCGAAGATTGCGGTCGTGGCAAACCGCGTACGGGAAAATACCCGCGCCTTCGATGCGCTCGAGGAATTTTTGAATGGACTCGACCTGCCGTTCCTCACGAGCCTGCGGGACAGCCAGAATTACGTCACGGCGGCGGAACGCGGTGTCGGGATCTTTGAAATGGGATCGGCTTCCGTAGCAACCGACCTCGAGCAGTGGGATCCCCTGCTTAAATGGTTGCGAAGCAAGCGCAGCAAAGCGACGCCAACCTGACGCGGCCTTGCCCCAGAGAACGCGCTGCAGACCATCGCGCTGCAGGGCAACGTAAAACGGCCGGGAAAACGTGAGCCGCCCCCTTCTCAAGGGTTGGGCAAGACGACACCCGGAGAGTCCTTCGGCGCCTGCCCACGGCGCCTATCTGGCGCTGTCTCCCCGCCCGTCAAATCTCAGGAATCGGAAGATTCCCCCGCCGCGCGATGGCGCCGCGCCGCCTCTTCAGTCGTTTCGAGATCAGAGGCGACTCGCTCCAAGTTCGGAGCAGCCGGCGACACCGGCTCAGCGACCGACGCTTCGGCAGCGACCGTCGCGACGACTTCAGCGTGCCGACGCGGCCGCCGTCCGGTGATCGCATCGAGCAGCGATGGCTTGGTGGGCGCGCCTTCCTCCAACCCAAGCGCCTCGGTATATACCGAACGGCCGCGCAGCAGACTGCCGATAACAGACGCCACCACGCAGGCGGGCATGGCCGCGAGCACCACGTTGTAGCTGCGCGTGGTCTCGAACACCATGATGGCCGACATCGCCGGCGCATGGGTGGTAGCCGCAAGCAGACTGCCCATGCCAACCAGTACCCACAGCGCCTGCGAATGGGTAGCCGTAGAAGTCAGAAGCGTATGATAAACGAGCAGTCCCAAAGCCCCGCCCAGCGACAGGGTGGGTGTAAGCACACCGCCTGGAATGCCGGCAGCACTTGCCGCCGTGACAGCCAGGAGGCGCAATACGAACACTGCCGCTATAGACGACAGTGCCCAGTGATGAACCAGGAATGTCTGGACCACGCTGTATCCGTTGCCCCACACTTCCGGGCGCAACATCGAGAGAAGTCCGATAACCAGTCCGGCCAGCGCCATTCGCAGCGGTATGAACTTGACCCGCGACTGATAGCGGCGGCGTGCATTGTCGAGCAGCCATAGAAACGCCGGACCCAGCAGACCGCAAATAAGCCCCAGCAGCGTGGCATCGATGAGGTCGGGAAACCCGACAGCAGGGATGGTATGAGCCAGATACAGCGGGCCGGTGGCAAACAGCGCTTGGGTGGTCAGCTCGCCCATCACCGCGGCCACCAGAATTGCCGTGATCTCGCGCAGGGCCAGACCACCGAGGATGATTTCCGATACAAACATCGTCCCTGCGATGGGCGCGTGATATGCCCCGGCAAAGCCGGCGGCGGCGCCGCAGGCAACGATCAGCCGGCGATGCTCGGGATCGCGGCGCGTGAAACGTCCGAAGATCGAGGAAATCAGCGCGGCGAACTGGATCATCGTTCCTTCGCGCCCTATCGTGATGCCGCCACTCACGCCGGCAAGCGAAGACAGCGTGCGCGTAATATTCGGCGCGAAAGGCAGAACGCCGTCGCCAACGCGCACCGCTTCCATGTACTCCGGTCCGCGCGGCTGCTTGATCCAGCGATGCCCGCCCCACATGATCAGCCCGCCGGCAATGGCGCCCCCGAGCGGAATCAGCACCCGCAGCCACAGCGGCAGCCCCCGCGCTGCGGCTACCAGATGTTCATGGGCGCTGTACAAATGAATGATGGCATACATCGCCTGCCGGAAACCCTCAACCGCGATCGAGCCGATCACCCCTACGAGCGCCGCCACCATGATCATCGGCACCATAGGATCCAGATTCCGCCAGAATGTTGCCAGGCGATTTTGCACTGCGTCTAACACGTACGTCGCTCTCCTCATTCGGTGACGATAGTCGCCGGACAAGCTGCGTCCAGCCCACCTCGCGCCCAACGCCGCCTGTTCCCCGGCGCCCGAGCCAATACCTAAACACTGTCTGCGGCGCCACGCTGGACGCGTGGGCAGCGCCAAAACGCTTGTAAATCTCCCGGTCAGTCCGTAGCGCCCGCGGAAAGCCGTGCCAGGTGCGGATCGCGACTGGAACCACTGCGGCGATTGAAACAGCGCTAGGCGTTCAACCCCACCAGAACCCCGCCAACCGGAACCGTTGGATCAATTGCGGTCCGTTCGACAGGACCATCCGCACGCCTGGCACCACGTCTGCTGCAGTCATGCGGCTGACGCCTCAAGAACATCCGGCCAGCATGGACCCCTTACCCAATCGACGAGTCCGACACCCCTCGTCGCGCTCCATCGGGGGGCACACCATATCGCGAAACTGCCTAGGCGTGCGACAGTACCGCCAATAGAATCTGCTGACATAGACAGAAACTGCTTTCAGGCAATCCGCGCGTCGCAGGTTACTCGACCAGGCGCCTCCCCGGTCCGGTGTTTTTCTCCGGCATCGGGTATGACAACCGTCCGGGGACTTACCGTTGGGCGGAGGATTCTAGCACATCTACCCACGTCGGGTGTAGGGATAGCCTTTTCGAGGCCGTATGCACGATCGAGGCGATTGGTGAGCGCTACGCCTTCCCACCGTGGAGCAGTTCCACACGGTTTTTCCTTCCAAGCGGCTGGATTCCACATGAGAGGCTGAAATCACCGCCCCATGCCGGAAGCATTATCTAGGCCCGGTGTCATCTTCTGATTGCTGACAACAGAAACCAAAAGGCGGTAAGCACCCGGTCACCGGGGGTCAAGACACACTACTGCGTCACTTAGTGACACCGCTACTTGCGAAAAAACCAGAACAAGGCACTGAGCACGAGACTGATAATCACCGAGGTGGTGATCGGAAAATAGAAGCTAAAGTTACCGCGCCGAACAACTAGGTCGCCGGGTAAACGGCCGAAACCGAACCGGACCAGCCATGGCCACGCGAGCCCGGCCACGAACAAAACAATGCCAACAATGATCAGAATTCGCGCGGTCACGGTCCTCGCCGAATCACTTGCGGCGTGACATCGAGGCCCGACTCCCCCGACACGGGCGAGCCACTCAGAAATGCGAGCATCTCCTCGCTCCGGCGCATGGTATCGTTGTAACCGAGAGCGATCAGCTCGCGACAATAGGATTGCTCGAACAGCAGATAGCTGATGAGGTCTCCGCTGCCATGATCGAATGCACCGAGCCCGCGAAGAAGAAATTGTACCGACCTGGGGAAGTCGTGCTTGAAGTGCTCGGCGATTTCGCAGGGATCACGGCTGGGAGAGATCAGCATGGAACCAACCACGCGCAGATGCCCCCGGCGATCCGGGTTTGGCGACTGTCCGGACGGGATCAGTCGAAGCGTTTCATTGATACGGTTCAGACGTTCCAGGTCCGCCTCGAGGGCGTCAAGGAAGATGCTAGTGAGGACATGCCCACCGATCTGTGCCAGGGATGGGTATTCCCGGGGCTCAACCGGCCGCGGCGGCTGGCTGCCGGTCTCCGGGCGTACGCCTATTACCAGGATGCGATCAGCCCCGAGATGTATCGCCGGGCTCGTGGGGGCCATCTGGCGCATCGACCCGTCTCCGAAGTACTCGCGCTGAAGTTTCACCGCCTCGAATACGAACGGAATCGCCGATGACGCCATCAGATGATCGATCGTGATGTTCGTGGCAACACCTACGCGCGTCGCCCGCTTCCAGGACATCTGCTGCGACGCCCCCTGAAAGAAGCTTACCGACTGTCCCGAGGTATAGCCCGATGCCGCGATACTCAGGGCATCCAGGTAGCCGGCATCGATGGATTGTTGAATGCGGTCGCATGGAAGATAGCGCTGCAGAAGCTGGCGCAACGGCGCCCGGTCGAGAAGCGCCGCCGGGTTGTTTCGGCCCATGCCGGCCAGGAGCAGTGCCGTCAGCCACCGCACCCAGTTCACAAACAGGCCACCGGCATCTGCCCGGAAAACCTCGTGCACATGAAAACGGGCCCACACCCGCTCTAGACGATGCACTGCCTGCTGGAAATTGCGTGCATAAATCGCGAGCGCGGCAGAATTGATCGCGCCGGCGGATGCCCCACAGATGATCGCAAACGGGTTCGGCATTCCCACTGGCAACAGAGCGGCAACCGCCTTCAGTACTCCCACCTGGTAGGCAGCGCGCGCTCCACCACCGGACATGATCAATCCGATCTTGGGTTTATTTGGCGGATCATCCATCACCGTTCCTGCACTTGGCCTGTGGCAGTAACACCTTGTAATCTAAGTATTAGCAAAGATGGCGCCAAACATTAAGTTCCGAACCCTGTGCGGACCCCCGCTACCCAGGCACCCGACCGGGGAACGTTTCGTTCCGACACCCCGGGCCCTGTATACTGGCGGGACCAACACAGGCATACCGTTCGTGCCACGAGGACCGTCGCGGCCGACAACAAGCTGGGATCGAGCCAGATCAAATGACGGAATTGGCCCATGTCGTGTTCTATGTGCGGAGCCTCCCGCCATCGGTCACTTTCTATACGGATATCGTCGGCCTGACACAGGTTGGCAATGTCTTTGGCGGCCGGGCAGTGATGCTCACTGGCGGCCGGACCCACCACAAGTTGCTGCTGATTGAGGTTGGGGACACACCGGGGCCATCTGTTGGACGGCGTCTTGGGCTCTACCATGTGGGCTGGAAGATTGGAGAAAGTCTTGCCGACCTGCGCCGGGCCTACGAACACATCACACCGATCGATGGCATGGCGAACCACACAGTCAGTCAGAGCCTATATCTTTCCGATCCGGATGACAATGAAGTGGAGCTGTTTGTGGACGCACCGGACGTCGACTGGCACAAGTCGGACGCCTGGATGAGAGACCCCGTAAAGCCGCTCAAGCTGTGATACATACCAAAGCCCCGCTCCGTAAGGACGCTGGCACACCAATCTACCCGCCGGACAGCAGTTGGACCGGCACAAACGACGGAGGAAGAGCCCATGCCCGCACCGGTGACTGAAGAAAGGGTGTACCAGGCCCTAAGGACTGTTGTCGATCCTGAACTGAGGCACGACATCGTTGCGCTCGGATTCGTCCAGGACATTGATATCGTTGGTGATTACGTTCACCTGGATATCCAGCTGACCACACCCCACTGCCCGTACGCCGAACAGATCGTCCGCAGCATCCGCGCGGCGGTAGGTGCGATCGAGGGCGTCGCCAAAGTAGATGTTGAGCGGGCCTGCATGAAGGAAGAGTAGCTTCCTGCAGCGGCGGCACCGGCAGACCCTATGCCTCAGGGCTTGCCGTAGCGCTCATACATGTAACAGCGTTTGCAGGGAAGCCAGGCTGGGATCTTGTAGTAGTCCTCCATAACCTTCTTCAGGATACCTTTGCGGTAGCTCTGGTAATTGAAATCCTTCCCGAAAACCATGTAGAAGGGAGTGCCTTCCAGCATGATCTTTTCGACCCGGACGGACTTGAAGTAGGGCGTGTAATTCCCAATCGGGGGCACATTGTTGGTTACAGTCAGGATATTCTTGCCGGCGTATTTGCGGAAATCCGTCAGGATATCGTCCTCCCTGCCATGGTAGTCACCGCCGCCGAACACCATTACATGCGTGTTGTGTAGGTAGGAAAATATCGAGGACGTCGAGTAACGATCGGTCGCATACACGTACCTGCCCGCATACGGCTTCATGTCATTCCACAGGACGTTGTTCCTTTCGGTAAAAACTATGGAGTCGTAGTACTTGGTAAAATCCCAGTCCCTGAGGGGCATGACCAGACCGATCGTCACGAGCACCAAATGAAAGGCCGTGAAGTACGCCATGAATTTGGTAGCTGTTACCAGCTCCTTGTTGGTGAGATAGATTGCCAGAAACAGGAATACGAACCCGTAAAACGACAGCGGCCAGTGCAAGCCGATGTCTTTGAAAGTACCGAGTATCGTGAAGAACCCGAACGGAATGATGGCGGAATAGGCGAAAATCTTGAAGTTGCTCGTACGTACACGCTCCGCCCACTCCTTCCGGTGCCGTACGAGATAGTAAAGCAGCGGTGGTGTTACCAGATACACCACGATCCCGACCCACATCAGGAACTTGTGCAGCGAAAAGTCGATCCCGTGATTGCGGTTCAGGACGTTGAACAGGACGTTATCCCAGCAATGGGTATAATTCCAGTAGAGGTTGATCAGACCAAACGGAAGGGATGCCAGGAACAGCAGTGCGAAGCCGCGAGTTTTGTCACGGTTACGGTCAGAGAGAAAGTAATAGGCGAGATAGGAGCCTATCAGCAGAACTGCGAAATACTTCGACAGGAACGCCAAGCCAAGACAAACGCCGGACCAAAAATAGAAATTGAGAGAGTTGTCCCGCAGCGCCTTGAACAGGAAGGCGCCCGAAAGGAACGAGAAAATGATCAGCGGTCCGTCCGTGGTGATCAGTATGCCCAGTACTGCGATGGGCGAAAGCATGTAGAGCACCGCGACCAAGTAGGCACGCGCCTGATCGTAGCTGCGCATTACCAGGTAGATGCCGACGCCGATGATAGTTGACATGGCGACCGCCGGAGAACGTATCAACAGCGGTGAATCCCCGAATTTCAAGATGACATACAGGATCCAGCCGACCAGCGGTGGGTGGTCGTAATAGCCCCAGCTGAGGTTTTGCCCCCACTGGAAGTAGTAGGCTTCATCGGTCGTGATGGGTATCGTCGCAGCGAGGATGATCTTGATGATCAGGGTGGAAAACAGCGTGATGTAGAAAAGCTTGCGGTAGAACGCCAGACGATCGTTAGGTGCGTTGGTCACTTTAATGTTTATCCTGTCCGATTGGGCTGCCTTGTGGTGAACGGCGGGTCACGCCCCGCCGGATGTCATCTAGGTCCGATTGCCGTCGAGTTTCTTCCGCAGGGCATCGTTGACCTGGGCCGGATTGGCCTTGCCCTGCGTGGCCTTCATCACCTGGCCGACAAAAAATCCGAACAGTTTGTCCTGCCCGGCCCGGTACTGCTCCAGCTGCTTGGGGTTGCGGGTGAGCACTTCATCGATCACCTGCTCAATTGCCGACTTGTCGGTAATCTGCCTCAGACCGCGCTTGTCGATCACCGCATCCGCATCACCCTCGCCGTCCCACATCGCCTCGAAGATCTCCTTGGCGATCTTGCCCGAAATGGTGCTATCCGCAATCCTTTGCACAAGTCCGGCGAGCATGTCGGAGGTTACCGGTGCGCCGGAGACCTCTACATTGTCCCGATTAAGGTAGCCGCTGAATTCCCCGATGACCCAATTCGCGGTCAATTTTGGCTGCCCGGGCACAGCCCGCACGGCGTCCTCGTAGTAGTCCGCCATGTCGCGAGAACCCGTGAGCACCTCCGCATCGTAGACGGTCAGGCCGTATTCCCGCGTGAAACGTTCGCGTTTGGCATCCGGCAGTTCCGGCATGTCGGTTGCGGTTTCCTCGATAAACCCCGGATCGAGCTGCAACGGCAACAAGTCAGGATCCGGGAAATAGCGGTAGTCGTGCGCCTCCTCCTTGCTTCGCATCGATCGGGTCTCGTTCCTTACGGAATCGTACTGCCTGGTCTCCTGCACCACCTTGCCACCGCCTTCGATTAGCTCGATCTGGCGCCCGACTTCGTAGTCGATCGCCTTTTCCACGAACCGGAACGAATTGACGTTCTTAATCTCAGCGCGCGTACCGAATGCATGCTGCCCTCTGGGGCGCACCGAAACGTTCGCGTCGCAGCGGAACGACCCCTCCTGCATGTTTCCGTCACAGATGCCGAGATAGCGCACAAGCACATGGAGTTTTTTGAGATAAGCCACGGCTTCCCTGGCGGAGCGCAGATCGGGCTCCGAGACAATCTCGAGCAGCGGGGTGCCGGCACGATTCAGATCAATGCCGGTAAGACCCCTGAAGTCCTCGTGCAGTGACTTCCCCGCATCTTCTTCGAGGTGCGCCCGGGTAATTCCAATCTCCTTATGCACACCGTCTACTTCGATCGCCAGCCTGCCCAGCTGTACCACCGGCAGTTCATACTGTGAGATCTGGTACCCCTTTGGCAGGTCGGGATAAAAATAGTTCTTGCGCGCGAATATCGAACGCCGGTTTATCGTGGCGCCCACAGCCAGACCAAACTTGACGGCCATGCGGGCCGCGTCTCGGTTCATGACGGGCAGCACCCCTGGCAATGCGATATCGACGGCGCAGGCCTGTGTATTCGGCTCCGCCCCGAACCGCGTGCTTGACCCCGAGAACAGCTTGCTGTTGGTCAGCAGCTGCACGTGAACTTCGAGGCCGATAACCGTTTCCCAGTCCATCAAAATGCCTTTTTGGCGAAATTCACACTGGTAATGCGTGTCGCGACAGCCGGGGCTGGTCGGGCGGCGACAGACAGCCCCGCATCTGCGCAATCGCCCAAGACGGTCCCTGCCACCGCATCGTCCCGGATCCTCAAAAACCCTCCGGAACGCGCAGATGCCAGTCCGTCGCCTGCTGGAATTTGTGGGCAACGTTGAGCAGTCGGGCCTCGTCAAAATATTTCCCGATTATCTGCAATCCGATCGGACGGCCGTTGCTGTCGAAACCCGCCGGGATCGACATTCCCGGCAATCCGGCGAGATTGACGGAAATGGTGTAGATATCGCTCAGGTACATGGCGACCGGATCGTCGGTCTTGGAACCGAGCTCAAACGCCGTGCTCGGCGCGGCAGGCCCCATGATCACGTCGCAAACCTCGAAGGCCCGATCAAAATCACTGCTGATCAGTCGCCTGAGTTTCTGCGCCTTAAGGTAATAGGCATCGTAATAACCGGCTGACAGGGCGTAGGTCCCAATCATGATGCGGCGCTTGACCTCGGCACCAAAACCTTGGGCCCGAGACTTTGCATACATTTCCCACAAATCCTCGTATTCGGGGGCCCGATAGCCGTAACGCACCCCGTCGTAGCGCGCCAGATTACTGGAAGCCTCGGCCGGGGCCAGCACATAGTAGCAGGGGATTGCGAGACTGCTGTTCGGGAGACTTACCTCCAGGATCTTTGCCCCAAGCTTGCGGAACTCCTCCAGCGCCGACTCGATGGCGACCGCAACCCCGGTCCCCAGGCCTTCTCCGAAATACTCCTGCGGCAGGCCGATGCGCAGCCCCGTCAGCGGCCGATCGAGGGTACTGGCATAGTCCGGGACCGGGCGATCGACTGAGGTGGAATCAAGGGGATCAAAACCGGCCATGACATTAAGCAGGAGCGCTGCATCCTCGGCACTCCGCGTCATCGGGCCCGCCTGGTCGAGGGACGACGCGAAAGCGATCATGCCGTAGCGCGATACCCGCCCGTAACTCGGCTTGAGCCCGGTAATGCCGGTGAGCGCGGCCGGTTGGCGTATGGACCCCCCCGTGTCGGTACCGGTAGCAGCCACCGCCAGCCTGGCCGCCACGGCCGCAGCCGATCCACCCGAGCTGCCGCCGGGCACACAGCGCCGGTCCCACGGGTTGCGTACCGGGCCGAAAAAGGACGTCTCGTTGCTCGAGCCCATGGCAAACTCGTCCATATTGGTCTTGCCCAGCAGCACGCTGCCCGCCTCGCCGAACTTGCGGATCACCGTAGCGTCATAAGGCGCAACAAAATTCGCGAGCATTCGGGAGGCGCAGGTGGTCAGCATGCCGTCCGTGCAGAATATGTCCTTCTGCGCAATCGGAATTCCGGTCAGTGCAGTGCCGGTACCGGCCTTTAGCCGTGCATCGGCCTCCTGCGCCTGTTTCAGGGCGCGTTCGCGGTCCACGGTAATAAAGGCATTGAGCTCACTATGCGCCTGGATACGGTCGAGATAGACCGAAGTCAGTTCGCAAGATGAAATATCTTTTTTATTCAGCGCCTTAGAAAGCTCTGCGACGGATTTTCTATGCATGGGCGCTGGCTAGCTCAGCGGTGGGGTCGCAAACAATGCAGCTCATTCAATGACCTTCGGAACAAGGTACAGGCCGGCCTGGGCGGATGGCGCAATGGCCTGGAAGCGCTCGCGCTGGTCCCGCTCGGTCACCTCATCGGCACGCAGCCGCAGCCCGGCATCCAGCGGATGGGCCATCGGCGCGATGCCATCGGTATCAATAGCGTTCATCTGCTCAATCAAGCCGAGTATCCGCGAGAGCGTCTCGGCGTAGGCGGCCAGCTCCTGCTCGCCCACCTCAAGACGCGCAAGGTGGGCAATGCGTTCGACATCAGTCCGGTTCAACGCCATTTGGCCCCCAGTACCCGGCCCAGAAAAAGGACCGCCAACGTTAGCACACTAAAGTCCGCTGTTGAACCCACATCCAGCGGTTGATAGAGTACAATGATTTTACATGTTTCCTCCAAATTACGATCAATTGATAAGGTAAAAGCTCATCCATGTTTCGCACACTGCGCGGTTTCTTCTCGAGCGACCTGGCTATCGACCTCGGCACGGCAAACACTCTGATTTACGTGCGCGGCAAGGGGATCGTACTCAATGAACCATCTGTTGTAGCCATACGACAGGAGTTCGGCGCGCGCAACAGCCGCAGCGTTCTGGCGGTTGGGGCCGAAGCCAAACGCATGCTGGGACGCACTCCAGGCAGCATCCAGGCCATCCGCCCGATGAAGGACGGGGTTATCGCCGACTTCACCGTAACCGGCGAAATGCTCAAACACTTCATACGCAAAGTGCATGAAAAGCGTCTGTTCCAGCCGAGCCCGCGCATCGTCATCTGCGTGCCCTGCGGCTCCACCCAGGTCGAGCGGCGGGCAATCCGCGAATCAGCAATGGGGGCGGGCGCCCGCGAGGTCTACCTGATCGAAGAACCCATGGCGGCAGCAATCGGGGCCGATCTCCCGATCGCCGACCCGACCGGCTCGATGGTCCTGGACATTGGCGGAGGGACCAGCGAGGTTGGCGTGATATCCCTGGGCGGTATCGTCTATTCCCATTCGCTGCGCATCGCCGGTGACAAGATGGATGAGGCCATCATCAATTACGTGCGCCGCAAGTACGGGCTGCTTGTCGGAGAGGCGACAGCCGAAAAGGTGAAAAAGGATATCGGTACTGCCTGGGACGACAGCGAGGTGCGACAGATGGAAATCAAGGGCCGCCATATTGCCGACGGCGTCCCCCGTAGCATGGTAATAAACAGCAAGGAAGTTCACGTAGCACTGCAGGAATCACTTACCGGCATTGTCAGCGCCATCAAGGCGGCGCTGGAGCAGACTCCGCCCGAACTGGCCGCCGACATCGCCGACAAGGGACTGGTTGTTACGGGTGGCGGGGCGCTGCTGCGTGATCTGGACCGGATGTTGCGTGAAGCGACTGGTTTGCCTATTGTTGTTACTGAAGACCCCCTGACATGCGTGGTACGTGGCTGCGGGCGGGCGCTGGAAGAAACCGAGACCTTGAGCGAGGTTTTTGTACACGAATAAGTCACCCTGGATGTTTTGATGCTGAGTTCACCCGGCTGGTCCCTGCGCACGCCGTCCGTTCTGACCCGCTTCGTCATTTTTACTGCACTCTCCCTGGCCCTCATGGTGGTCGACCACCGTGGACAGCAGCTGGCCAGGGCGCGCGCTGCTTTGAGTGTCGTGTTCTATCCCATGGAAATCGCTGCAACGATCCCTGCCCGTGTGGGTGTATCCCTGGCAGGTATGTTCAGCGGGAAGCAGGCATTGCGTGAGAAATACGACCGACTTGCTGCCAAGCAGGTCCTGCTGGAGGCAAGACTGCAACGTTACGATGCGCTCAGGGCCCAAAACACCCACCTCCGGAAGCTTCTCGGATCCGCAGCGCTGGTGGCGGACCGGGCCGTGGTTGCCCGGATCCTCCAGGTGAACGAGGAGCCGTTTACGCGCGAGATCATCATCGCCCGGGGCAGCCGGGACGGAGTTCGGGATGGGCAACCGGTCATCGACAATCACGGCATCATGGGCCAGGTGACGGAAGTCGACCCCGAGCAGAGTCGTGTCACCCTGATCACTAATCCCGGCCATGCCATTCCGGTTGAGGACGTCCGCAATGGACTACGCACCATCGTATTCGGAACCGGCGCTGAGGATCGCGTCGCAGTGCGTTACCTGACCGCCCCAGTGGACATCAAGGTTGGAGATCTGCTGGTTAGCTCGGGTATCGGCGGGACCTTTCCGTTTGGATATCCTGTGGCGCGCGTCACCAGTATCGTCAATGACCCGAACGAACCCTTTCTCGACATCCATGCCCGACCGATCGCGCACCTGGAGTACAACAAGGAAGTTCTGCTGATCTGGCCAGTCAAGACACCGCGATGGCCGCTGCGCAGGCCTTCGACGGACGGACTGCAGCTCCCCGGTACTAGCCATGGGCATTGAACATTTGAGGCTCTTCGCCGGGTCCTTGCGGAACAGCGTGCATACGCCTTGTCCCAGAGGGTCGCGATGAGCCTCAATCAGAACAACCGCAGCCGGCTGGTAATCGCCCTTACCTTCCTTGCGGCCCTCTTTCTCTCCATTCTCCCTGGCCCGGAGTCGGCCAGGCCATTTCGCCCGGATTGGGTAACCCTCGTGCTCATCTACTGGTGCATGGCCACACCCCAGCGCGTCGGGGTTGGGGTCGGATGGACGGTCGGACTGATCCTGGACGTGCTCTACGGCTCGCTGCTTGGACAACAGGCGCTGGCCGAGACACTCGTGGCCTTTCTCACACTCAAACTGCATCTGCGCATGCGCATGTTCCCGCGCTGGCAGCAAGCGGTGACCGTGCTAGTGTTGGTGGCAATCAGCCATCTGGTCGTGCTCTGGATCTCGGACTTGGTCGCGCACACACCGGTGCACTGGTCGTACTGGACATCGAGCATTGTCAGCATGCTCATCTGGCCGTGGCTGTTCATCATCCTGAGAGACGTGCGGCGTCGCGCGCGTGTAAGCTGAGGTTATGCCGGGCACGCCGATCAAGGACTACCTGCGGGAGTCTCGCATCTTCAACACCCGAGTAACGGTGGTGGTGGTGTTCATCGCCATCCTGGTGTTGATACTGATAGGACGGCTGGCCTACCTGCAGATTGTCGACCACCGCCATTACATGACCCTGTCGAACGAAAACAGCATTAATCCGGTTCCGATTGCGCCGGTTCGCGGGCTGATATTCGATCGCAACGGCGTCGTGCTCGCCGAGAATTATCCCGTTCTAACCCTGGAAATCGTGCCGGATCAGGTCAAGAACATGAAGACCCTGCTGGCACAGCTGGGCAAGATCGTGACCCTCAACTCCCAAGACCTGAAAGATTTTTACCGGGAATTGCGTGAGAAACCACACTTTGACAGCCTGATTCTGCGCAGCAACTTGACCCAGGAGGAAGCTGACCGCTTCGCCGTGCAACGCTATCGTTTCACCGGCACCGACCTGCATGCCCGCCTGGAGCGCTATTATCCGCAAGGCGGTTTGGCGGTAGCAGCGCTCGGCTATGTCGGCCGAATCAGCGAAGGCGAGACGAAGGTTATCGACGATGCAGATTATCGTGGTATCAACTACATCGGGAAGATCGGGATCGAGGCAAGTTACGAAAATCTGCTGCGCGGAAAAAGCGGCATCAAGAATGTCGAGGTCAACGCCAAGGGTCGCGCGATCCGCACACTCGGACGCATTCCGCCCGTCGCGGGCGAAAATCTCTATCTCAATCTTGATGCGCAGGTTCAGGCAGCGGCCGAGCAGGCACTCGGCCACCACCGCGGAGCCGTGGTAGCCATAGACCCCAGAAACGGCGGGGTGCTGGCGTTCGTGAGCACGCCCACCTATAACCCGAACCCGTTCGTGGACGGCATCAGCGATAAGGCTTACCGGGCGCTGACCGATAACCCGGATTCGCCGCTTCTCGATCGGGCACTCGACGGACGATACGCACCGGGGTCCACGATCAAACCATTTTTGGCGCTAGGCGCGCTCAACTCTGGCCTGAATCCGAACAAGACCTTTTATTGTCCGGGTTACTTCCACTTGCCGGGCAGCAGCCATATGTTCCACTGCTGGGCGTGGCGCCAAGGCGGCCATGGCATCGTCGACCTGCGCAAGGCGATTGAGCAGTCCTGCGACGTGTACTTCTATAACCTCGCCGTACACCTCGGAATAAACCGCATCGACAATATCCTCAACAGGTTTGGATTCAATTCAAAAACCGGCGTGGATATCCCCGGAGAACTGTCCGGGCTCGTGCCGTCTCCGGCCTGGAAGGCTGCCCATGGACTGCCATGGTACCCGGGCGAAACGGTCATCATGGGTGTTGGACAGGGCGCCATGCTGGTCACCCCGCTCGAGCTGGCCAATGCAACGGCCATACTGGCCGACAAAGGTGTGGGCTTCGAGCCGCGACTGGTGCGCGCGATCCAGAATCCGACGACCCGCACCATAACATACCTTAAGCCCGTCCCCGGCCGCACATACCCGCTGAAAAGCAGCGCCTATCTCGGCGAGATTGTTCAGGACATGGCCGATGTCGTCAGCTCTCCCAGGGGTACCGGTTATTTTATGGGACATACCGCGCCGTACCAGATTGCCGGCAAGAGCGGGACCGCGCAGGTGAAGGACATGCCCTCGGACATGGTCTATAACGCGAAGACGACCGCGAAGAATCTGCGCGACAACGCCGTGTTCATCGCCTTCGCCCCCGTATCTAACCCGCGGATCGCTGTTGCCGTCATCGTGGAGCACGGGGGGTTCGGTGGCGAAGTGGCCGGCCCGGTTGCGCGCAAGGTCATGGACGCCTATCTTCTCCCCCACAAGCCCGCGCAGGCGGACGCCCGTGCATATGGCTACCATACAAACTAAGTTCGGATACCAGGCCCGGTATTCTCGTCGGCGAGAGTTAGCTTTGCGCGTCGCAATTTCTGCTTTAATCTCTGAATCATGAACAAGTGGCAGCGCTGGCATATCGATCGGCCCTTATTTCTCGCCCTCTGCCTGCTGTCGGTGGTGGGAATGTTTGTCCTCTACAGCGCCGGTGGCGAGAACACCCCGCTGTTGATACGCCAGGCGTTACGCCTGGCGCTTGGGTTTGCCGTGCTGGTTGCCTTCGCCCAGATACGTCCGGAGACGCTGCAGCGCTGGTCACCTTATATCTTTGCTTTTGGCCTGGCACTGCTTCTTGCCGTCCTTGCTGTCGGATCGGTTAGGTTAGGGGCGCGCCGCTGGCTCAACCTCGGACTGTTTCGTTTCCAGCCATCCGAAATCATGAAACTCGGGATGCCGATGATGCTTGCGTGGTTTTTTGCGCGCGAGCCACTGCCCCCGAGGGGCCGGATTGTTGCGCTCGGTGGCGCCCTTTCCCTTGCGCCCATTCTGCTCAT
Organism: Pseudomonadota bacterium; assembly: GCA_021785515.1. Taxonomy (GTDB): domain Bacteria; phylum Pseudomonadota; class Gammaproteobacteria; order Acidiferrobacterales; family UBA6901; genus JAJYCY01. Next base: position 669,168 of record JAJYEX010000001.1, read on the forward strand.
CGCAAAGCAGCCCGACCTCGGCACGGCTGCGCTCATACTCGGATCAGTACTCGCAGTGCTGTTCCTCGCTGGCATGAGTTGGCGTTCGATTATGTTTGTGCTGGTCCTGGCGGGCATGGCAACGCCGCTGCTATGGACGCATCTGCACCAGTACCAGAAACAACGCATTGAGACCCTTCTCGACCCGAGCTCTGATCCGTTGGGCGCCGGTTACCACACCATCCAGTCGATGATCGCCGTCGGCTCTGGGGGATTTTTCGGCAAGGGCTGGCTCAACAGCAGCCAAGCGCATCTCGATTTTCTTCCCGAAAGCTCGACCGACTTCATTTTCGCAGTGTTTGCGGAAGAATTCGGATTCCTGGGGATACTGATGCTGTGCAGCCTATATCTGTTCGTGCTCGGGCGCAGCCTGCTGATTGCTTTTTATGCCCAAGACACCTACGCACGACTTCTTGCCGGAGGATTGGCCCTCACCTTCTTCATGTATGTCTTCGTCAACATCGGCATGGTAAGCGGCATATTGCCCGTTGTCGGCGTCCCCTTGCCCCTGATCAGCTATGGCGGGAGTGCCACAGTAACGCTGATGGCAGCCTTCGGGATGCTGATGAGTATTCATACTCATCGCAGGATCATCACGCAGTGATGCTGCTCGCGATCCTGGATTCGGCGGGCTTACACCGGGGTCGGATGGGGCGCAACTGGCGTCGCAGGCTCGGCCACCTGTCACTGCTGTTCCTGCTGGTGCTGGAAGCCGCCTGCAGTACTATCCCCACGAACGGCGGTTACTACGAGCATGACGGACCCGGCAGCCGGCCCCTGACAGAGGTGCTGAACGTTCCGAATGCCGTTCCGAAGCCGCTGCCGCTCAGTCCCATCGGAAATCAGCCCTACACCGTTTTCGGAAAGACGTATTACCCGTTGAAATCCGCAGCAGGCTATCGCGCTCGCGGTATCGCCTCGTGGTATGGGCGCCAGTTTGGGGGTAAGTTCACCTCTGACGGAGAGCGCTACAACATGTACGCGATGACCGCAGCGCACAGGACCCTGCCGCTGCCAAGCTACGCGCGGGTAACCAACCTTAGAAACGGCCGTTCGGTGGTTGTGCGCGTCAATGACCGCGGCCCGTTTCTGGATAACCGTCTCATCGACCTGTCGTATGCAGCGGCGGCCAAACTCGGAATGCTTCGCACTGGCACGGCGCTGGTCGAGGTGGACGGGATAGTCCCGGGAGACCACAGGAAGCCCGGACGGGAAACCACGATTGCGGCCGGCAGCAATGCTGGAATGGGGCAGGCGACAGCGGACACGGAATCCCCGCCACAGCTCTATCTTCAGGTCGGCGCCTTCGTGGACCAGTACCATGCCGAGGCCCTGCGCCAAAAACTGAAACAAGCGGACTTCGGACAGGTCTGCGTACAAACGTCCCGCTCGCGTCCGACCGTCCTGTTCCGGGTACGGATCGGCCCCCTGCCGAGCGTTGCCGACTGCGACCGCCTTGCCCGGCGTGTTGCCGCCTACGGCATTCGCGGCGCCTACGCCGTCGTAGAGTAAAGTCTGCCTGAGGGCCGCGCCGCACAGGCCAGCTCTTGCGTCCCGGGAACCGTCAGACGTCCAGCAGCACCTGACGGGGGGGTATGCCCCCGCTCGATTGCACCGCGCTATAATGCGGCACAATCCGACCGGGCCGGGCTCACAGGGAGCACGGCCGCCTAATACCCATAGTCCAGATTTGGAAAATTTAGCGATATGGCCTTACCTTCGCGCGTCTACCTGAATGGCGAATTCATGCCGGCCGAGTCCGCCAGGATTTCAGTGTTTGACCGGGGATTCGTATTCGGGGATGGCGTGTACGAAGTGGTACCGGTATACGGCGGGCGGCCGTTCCGCCTCGCACACCACTTGCGTCGCCTCGAAGCCAGCCTGACGGCAATCCGGATCGCGAATCCGATGGCTCACGGCAAGTGGGAAGAGGTCTTTCACGAGCTTATCCGCGAGCATGGAGCCATAGACCAGTCGATATACCTGCAGGTCACTCGCGGCGTCGCACCCCGAGATCACGCCTTTCCGGCCCACGTCGTCCCGACGGTGTTTGCCTACGCGCAACCGCTGACTTACCCGACACCGGACCAGCTGCGCACCGGCGTAACTGCGATCACGGTACCGGACATGCGCTGGTTACGCTGTGACATCAAGGCAATCGTGCTGCTCGCAAATGTCCTGCTGCGGGAACAGGCGATCGAAAACGGAAGCGCAGAGGCCATACTTGTTCGCGACGACTGCCTTACGGAAGGAGCCGCCAGCAACATTTTCATAGCCTCAGGCGGCATTTTGGCCACTCCGCCGAAGGGCCCGTTCATTCTGCCGGGGATTACCCGCGACCTAGTCATCGAGCTTGCCAACCACAACAACGTTCCCTGCATCGAACGCGAGATACGGCGCGCTGAGCTGCTTGCGGCAGACGAGGTGTGGATGACCAGCTCGACCAAAGAGATTCTGCCCATCGTTCGCATCGACGGCCAGGCCGTTGGAGATGGCCGTCCCGGACCGCTGCATACCCACCTGCAGACGCTCTATCAGGATTACAAGCACGCTTTTCGCAGGGGCGAGGTGGAATGAGCGATCACGGCAATGGTTATGGCGACGGCGACCGAAGGGGCGAGGCATCGCCATTGGCCTTTCCCTGTCGCATTGACATCAAAGCCATGGGGCGCCAGAACGTCCGGTTTGAGGCACTGGTGCAGGGCATCGTTTCCCGTCACATCGTACCCGAGGACCTGCACGCGGTCCGGGTACGTCATAGCCGCGGAAACCGGTATCTGGCCCTGACCGTTACCATCACGGCGCATAGCCAGGACCAACTCGACCGGATCTACCGCGACTTGTCCACCTGCGAAGAAGTGCTGGTTGCGCTGTAGCAATGAACCACGATCTGCAGGGCATGGAACCGCAAATACGCTGGCTCGGGCTGGCGGACTACCGGGAAACCTGGCTTGCCATGCGCGCATTCACCGAGCGGCGCCAACTCAGTGACGCGGACGAAATCTGGCTTCTGGAGCACCCACCGGTGTACACGATGGGATTCAACGCAAAACACCCGGCACCGGATGACACCCGAGGCATCGAAGCCATTCGGACGGATCGCGGCGGCGATATCACGTATCACGGTCCCGGCCAGATCGTAGCCTACGTCCTGGTGGACCTGCGGCGTCGCAGTCTCGGCCCCAAGGGTCTTGTACGCAGGCTCGAACAGGCGGTTATCGATCTTCTGCGCCACTACGGCATAGACGGGATTCGCCGTGAAGGGGCCCCGGGCGTCTACGTTGGTCTGAAAAAGATTGCCCAGCTTGGTCTGCGTATCCGCCGCGGCTCCAGCTATCACGGCCTTTCCCTCAACGTAGACATGGATCTCGAGCCGTTCCGCCGCATCCATCCCTGCGGCTACCCGGACCTGGAGGTCACACAGCTGGCCGACCTGATCCCCGGCCTGGGCCTCCCGGAGGTCGGGTCAGAGCTGGTTGACGCGCTACGCCGAAATATGGGTTACAATCAGACCAAACACACAGCGCCAAGGAACATCGACAATGAGTCAAGATGATCAAGGCGCCGGAAAGCAGGACGGCTTGAGACCAGGACGGAACCCCCTCAAGGGCGCATCCAAAACCGCGCGTATTCCCGTAAAGATCGTTCCGGCAACTGAACGTCTTCCCAAACCGCGCTGGCTGCGGGCTGGCTCGCCCATGACACCGGCAGTGGCCCGCCTCAAATCTATCCTGCGGTCCGGGGGGCTGCATACCGTGTGCGAGGAGGCCGCATGTCCGAACATAGGGGAGTGTTTCGGTCACGGTACAGCGACGTTCATGATCATGGGTAACCTCTGCACGCGCCGCTGCCCGTTCTGCGACGTCGCACACGGGCGCCCAGCACCCCTCGATCCTCAGGAACCCGCGAACCTGGCAATGACCGTCGCCCGCATGGGACTGCGGTTCGTGGTGGTCACTTCAGTAGACCGCGATGACCTGCGCGACGGCGGTGCCGGACACTTCGTTGACTGTATCCGCGCACTGCGCGTGCATAATCCGGCCATCGGAATTGAAATTCTTGTGCCAGACTTCCGCGGACGCATGGATAAAGCGCTCGAGATCCTGGGCGGGGCGCTTCCAGACGTTTTCAATCACAACGTCGAGACGGTTCCGCGTCTCTACCGGGCAGCGCGCCCCGGCGCCGACTATGACCACTCTCTCGAGCTGTTACGTCAGTTCGGGGAATGCCATCCTGCGATACCAACCAAGTCGGGTCTGATGGTCGGTCTGGGCGAGACTAATGCGGAAATCGAGCAGTCCATGCGCGATCTTCGCGACCACGGTTGCCAGATGCTGACGATAGGGCAGTACCTGCAGCCGAGCCGCGATCATCATCTTCCTGTCCGCCGGTATGTGACACCCGAGGAGTTCCAACATTTTGAAGCCGTAGGCACAGCAATGGGATTCCGCAATGTCGCCAGCGGGCCGCTGGTGCGATCGTCCTACCACGCCGAGCAGCAGGCACGCCACCCATGATCGGTATCACCTGGACTCACGTGATCGCCCTGTTTTGCCTCCCTCCGGGGGTGATTATCCTGGTGATAGCGCTGGGCCTGCTGCTGCACATAAAGAGACCGTGGATCGGTGGCACAATCATCGGCCTAGCCACTGCCGCGCTGATTGCGCTGTCACTGCCCCAGACAGGCCGCATCCTGATGGCAAAACTCGAGGCCTATGCCCCGCCTCTGAGCCCTACCCTGACAAAAGCCGGCAAGAACATTCAGGCGATTGTCGTCCTGGGAGATGGCCGTTATTCGGATGCGCCCGAATACGGGGGGGATACGGTCGGACCGACGGACCTCATGCGTCTAAGATACGCGGCCAGATTGCAGCGGCGCACGGGTCTGCCTCTACTTGTGAGCGGGGGATCTCCAGGCGGGCAAAGCGTATCCGAAGCGGAGCTCATGAAAAGATGTCTGGAGCATGATTTTGGTGTACATGTGCGATGGGTCGAGGGCCACTCCCGAACCACGTGGGAGAATGCCCTGTACAGCCACCGGCTGCTTGCCGCCAACCACATAAACGACATCTATCTGGTGACCAGTGCCTGGCACATGAGACGTGCGGCCTGGGCGTTCGAGGCTAACGGCTTCAAGGTGACATCGGCGCCAACCGGCTTTGCGACGCTCGGCCCCCGCCATTACGGCCTGCCCGGTTATCTGCCATCAGCCAAGGGCCTTCTGCAGAGCACCATCGCACTGCGGGAACGACTTGCCTTCGTCTGGTACAACCTGATTTACGCGTCGCCGTCAGCTGCCGTGACCGCCCTGGGGGGCTGACAGTCGCATACTGTGGCACGACAAGGCCCGGTTACGATACCCTGCGATTGAGCGTGCGGGGCGAAAGCCCGCCCTCCGGCGCCGGCTTATCGGAGAATTCGGTCTCGATATCCATCACCTCTCCGATTCGCTTGAGCATCGCATCAACGCACTCGGGATCGAAATGCTTTCCTCGTTCGCGCCGTATAAGATCGAACGCATCTCCTGGACACCAGGCGTTCTTGTATGGTCGTTCATTCACCAGCGCATCAAATACATCAGCAACGGCGACGATCCTTCCTGCAAGCGGAATCGATTCGCCCTTGAGTCCCCGCGGATATCCGAGGCCGTCAAACTTTTCATGGTGAGAATGGGCGATGTCGGCCCCCAGGCCCAACAGCTCGGATTCACTGCCCTTAAGCACATCGTACCCGATCGCCGCATGAGTTTTCATGATCTCGCGCTCCGCCGTGGTTAGGCTGCCGCGCTTGAGCAATATCCGATCCGGGATGCCAATCTTGCCGATATCGTGCATGGGCGCAGCAAGCAGGAGCATTTCACAGAACTCCCGGTGCGCTCCGATCTCCCGAGCGATAAGTTCCGACAGATAAGCCATCCGGCGCATGTGCCCGCCGGTTTCTTCGTCACGCGTCTCGCTGAACTGCACTAGCCGTTCAATAACGCCTTCGTGCTCACGCACGGCGATCCCCTGGAGGGCGCAATTGATTTCCTCGTCGAAGCCGGATGCCTGCTGACGCTGGTCGCGCAGACTCTTCCGCAACAGCAACAGATTGCGGCAGCGAGCCACCATTTCATCCGGATTGACGGGCTTGTTCAGCAACTCGATTGCGCCGCTGACGAGTGCTTCCGGCCGTAGCTCTTCGGGTGGCATACCGGTAATCATGACCATGGGGATCCCGTTGAAACGGGGGTTTTGGCGTATCTGTCGCATGAACTCGATGCCGTTCATTTCAGACATCCGATAGTCGATGAGACAAAGATCGGGCTCATGCCGGTCACACCAGGCCAGGGCCTGTCGCGGGGAAACAAAACTGACGGTCGACACGTTGTGAAGCTTCCCATGGAGCGCGCGCTCCATAAGTGCGATGTTGTCAGGCTCATCGTCCAACAGCAGAATCGTCTGGGGCATGGGTGTCAGAACTTTCCATTTTCTACCTGCTTGAGCGTAGATTCGTTCAAGATCCGTGCCACCATGCCGGCTTCGGGTCAGCAACGAATACGGCCCAGGCAAACTGAAACCCAAAGGCTCCAGTATTGCCTTGATACCTTCATAAGTAGTTGTTCCCAAATACATACATAGTCGTCCCAAATTGGACTTAAATGGTCAGACAAGCGCAAATGCGTGGGCAAAATCACCCACAAGTGCCGATATTACGCATGTCAGGTGACGAAATGCGTACGGCGAGTGGCGTGAGCTTACGCTTTGGGTCAATTGGTGGTGATTTCCACCTTATCGCTGCGTGTCAACACACTCTTCGTGCGGACCACCGTTCACCCTGAGATGCATCTATTTTGGAAATGCTGGGGCACAGCTCCGTGTTGGGCTGTGATTGGACACGACCTCCATAGTTCCTGTTATGCACGGCACTCGGGCAACCCGGCCGGCGCCACTCTACTCGTTTCACCCGTTGTCGTAAGTAACTAAGGTTGCATTGGGGCGCACTCTCGCGACCCATGCCGAAGTCCTGCCTGAACCGCCAATCTGGTGATCAGTAGCCGAACACTGCCAAGTCGGCAGATTGGCAGGTGACGTGAGACGTTGAAACACCCCTACATCCGAAGTTCCCGTACCGATCGGAATGGACCAGCAGAGATCTTATTTCGTGGTCTACACCACAAAGAACCCTGGCGGCAAGCGGTGACGAAATCACATCCGAAAGTTAAGCCAGTCTCGGCTTCATGTCCTGCATGAAGTGTCAGTGGTGGCCAATAACATCCGGGGTGGGTGCTGTGGCACTTGACGACGTCAACCTTCGGCATGCGGTGGTGTTATTGAAAGAACAGTTCGAAATGCTTGCCGCAATATCTGGGATAGGGCAAGGATATCTTCCGCCCCGCAATAATTATTTGAGAGAGCCAGGCAATGAAAAGAACTCTTGTGTCAACAGCACTGGCAACCCTTACAGAAACGGCCGCATATATCGGCGCTAGTCCCGCTGTCTCGGCCGCGCTTCCGACCAGCGGACAATGCGGAATTCTTACCGTCGTACCACACACGTTTGATCCGGATAGGATTGCTGGCACTACCTACGATCTCAACGAACTTGCGGTTATCGACTTCTCTACCGGCATGATCAATTACAGCTTGACGAAGTTAACCGTCGAATCTACGCCGCCAAATAGGCGTTTTTAGTCACTGGGCAGGTGTATTCCCCCAATACGACAGCAACTCCTACACGCTTTCGTATCAACCAGCGTCTTTCGCCGACCCGAGCGCTGCCACAGCGACTCCTTCGGGCAGTCAATCTTAACCTTATGATGGTGAATTCCGGCCATACCATCCTCATTCAGGGGCAGAGCGGGGCATACCATGACGTATGCCAGATGTTCTAGTAGACCTTACGTGACCACAGAGAAACGCACACCATGACAATAGCGAAAAGATTCGGGTTGGCACTTGTGGCAACGGAGCTCTTAATCCTCACCGCCTGCGGCGGGGGCGGAAGCTCTGCGTCCCAGCAACGGGCGCTACGAGCAGCAACACTGGCGCTACCACATCCGCCAATTTCTCGGCCGAGGCAACAACCGTCGCAATCCCCGACTAAATCGTGGGCGCTTGCCGTTTTCTGACGCAAAACAAGATCGGGAGTCGTCAAACTATGAGTACGCCGCCAGCAAAATCCGCCTGAGCGCCAGCTGCGACCGATCCGGTGGCACGGCAGTGGGGGCCGATCCACTGCCTCTGATCGAGGCAACCTGGCCTGCCCCCGCCACTGTTTGTCTACTGGAATGGGGCGGTACCGCTGGATAACGACGGGCCGACATAGAAACCTTATACGCTAACCAGAAACTGGCTTACTTGCGCACTGTCTGCAATGGCGGGCGGGCGGATACGGCGCTTTCGGCGGCCTCCGCATAGGCCCTGCGTACCTCTGGACCAGGCGGTTGACCGAACGCAGCCAACAACAGTTTTTCACAGCTCGCATAGGCTGCAGTCGCTTCCGCGTCCTGCTTCAGCTCCCCGTGAGCGCGGATAAGACCAGCATGCATTTCTTCCGCCAGCGGATCGACCTCAACGCCGCGCCGGTACCACTCAACGGCATCCGCCCAACGGCCAGAATGCTCGAGGATTTTAACCAGTACACAAAACTTGCGTCGGAACTTTGACCGCAGTTGCTCGCGCGCCAAAATTGCCCACTGGGCGTCGTCCCCTGCAAGAAAGTCGCCATGGTACCAGCTCAACACGCGCCCAAACGCTTCACAGTACACACGCCGGTTGTCCTCACTGGCCGAATCCTGCAGCAGATGCTCGAATACCCAGCGGTCCAGCCATACCCAACGGGAATCAAGCGATACGCGACCGTTTTCCAAATGCACCGCCTTGTCATACTTGAGCAGGCGGCGCAAACGGTGCAAGGTCGTCGCAAAAGCCCGATGGGCGTCGTCGCCGTTGGCCTCCGGCCAGAGAACTGCCGACAATTCCTGTTCAGCCACGCCGCGGGCACCGCGAGCAACCAGTAGTTTGAGCAGCTCCAGCGGCCGTGCTTGGCCCTTGCGGCCTGACGTTTGCAGCTTGCCATCGATGTGTATTTGGAATCTGCCGAACGTGTAGATCTTCACTTTCCACGGCCACACGTCGGAATTGCAGGAGGAATCTAGCGGTAGCAACGTACAGCGGTGGATCAACAGCATCGCATAGTCGGCTTCGATATTGGATTCAAGCGCGAGCTGGCACAACCGCGCAAGCATTGGCCGTGACCACCCCTCCCAGGGGCTGACATAGTGATGACGCGCGCCAAGCATAAACGCCTCTCGCAACCGCTGGCGGGCGTTTTCCTTTTCATTGCTGACCATGGCCAGCCAGGTGCTGACAACAAACTGCATGTAAAGAAGTAACGGACTATTGATGGCACGGCCTATTTCGAATACCGCATGTAGATGTGCCGCCGCTGCAACAACCGCTCCGCGATCGATGAGAATCAACGCCAAATTGACGTGGGCCAGGCCGCGCGGAAACACCGCGCCGCTTTCGATGGCCAGTGCCATTGCCTTACGACAATGGCTTTCGGCCAGAACCAGGTTGCCGTCAAGTCGATGAAAGCAGGCCGCCTGGTAATGGTAATGTGACGAGTCGAGGCGCTTGCCTGGGTCTAGGTGGGGCCCCGCTGCAGCCAGTATCTGCCGACAGCGGTCTAGTTCGCCCAGGCCGAGATTGGCATACAGAGCTTGGGCGCGGATACGTGCGTCCAGGCCGTGGAAACCCCGGGAGTCGGCGAGCGCGAGCGCCTCATCCACTACCTTAAGGCAACGTTCGGCCTCCCCCATGTGCCAGAGATAAGCGGCCTCCAGCAGCATAAATACCATGCGCTCCGGCGCAGCGGCACCGCGTGCACGGATTGCCCGCTGTAAAGAGTCAATAAGCAGGCCGGCATTGCCGAGGTCTCCGGTCCAAAGGTAGTACGTAAGGAGCGGGCTAGCGATTTGAACCTGCTCCTCCGGCTGATCTGCGCTGCCAATAAGAATTGAAAGGCGCGCTGCCCAGTGAGCGATATCCTTATGATAAGGCTGCCGAAACACCAGCAGCGCTAGAATGCCGCTGACTACGCGTCGTTCGATGGCGGGCGACAGTGGCTCCGGATGGCGGCATCTCAGGTCCTCAAATACGCTAATCCAGTGATCTGAAGACTTGAATTCGTCCCACAGCAGTAGATAACTGCGGGCGATACCAGCCCAGGCCAGGAACTGGCCACTAGCATTTCCCTGGTCACAAAAAAGCGCAAACGCTTTGGCGAAAAGGCTGCGTGCCGTTACGAAAGACTGGTGAGTCATCGCGAGCCAATAAACCAGCCAGGGCGACCGTTCCCTGAGTTCCTCGGGCAGCATCATCACCCAGGACATAAGAGTTGGCGCCCGACCCTGAGCGAGGAGTTGCGCAGCCGAGCGTTGGCACAAGTTGGCAAACGCCGGCCAGTCCTTAATTTCCGCAAGGAGTCTTGCGGCTGCCTCGACCTCGCCCGCCTCTTCGAGCAGCACTGCCGAAGCCGAAAGGATTGCGTCCAGCTGCTGCTGCGTGAACGTATTGCGAGCATAAGTTTGAAGAAAATCCCGAAACAGGGAGTGAAAACGATAAGCTCCACCTGCTGCGTGCACTGAGGTGAAGTAGTTGCGACGGGCAAGTCCGGAGAGCACTTCGTCCGCACGGGTAGTTTGCGTGAGGCGTTGAGCCCGATCCAGCGTTACGTCCGGAAGAAAGCAAGTCGCAAGAAGCACTTGGCGTGTATCAGGGTCCATCCGAGCAAAGACTTCATGCGCAAAATAATCAAACAGGACCTGCGCATTGCACCCAGGCTTAAGTGTCGCGTCCACCAGACTCTCTGGCTCTTCCATAAGCAACGCGAGCCCGGCCGCCCATCCGCTCGATTCGGACAGTCGGCGTTCGATAGTTGCCGCGGGCAGCTTCAGGGCGCGCAGGCGGGCCAGGTCTCGTGCCTCGGAAAGCGTCATGACGAGTTCCGCGCTGTCGATCACGGTGATGCGTCCTTGAATATTCAGGCGCGCAAATGTTGCCGGCGGTTCGCTCCGACTGCACACAACAACCCCGGTGCCACCAAGGGTATTCAAAGCCTCTTGAAGCAGTTCGTGCATAAAGCTGTCGTCGTGCAAGTCCTGGTAGTTATCCAGCACAAACAAACACGGTGCTTTGAGTGTTGCTGCCACAACCTCGAAGAAGCGGCGCGTGAAAATCGGCAGAGTTGAAAGATATTCTGATCGCAACATCGGCAAGCGTCGGCGTGATCTTGGATTCGCCGCACGCACTGCACTTGCAAGATAGTGAAAGAAAGTCGCGGGATCGTTGTCGGTGGCATCGATCTGGTACCAAAGCGGCCGCAAATGCCGCCGCTTTAGGTAGCTGCTGACAAGGCTTGTCTTTCCGGACCCAGGCGGCGCGCAGATCCACACCAGACCGTCGCGCAAGCCACGGTCGAGGCGCTGAAAAAGGCGCGGGCGCTCAATAATACGGGATAAGCGCGGCGCGCTTACTTTGGCGGACATCGGCGCTTTATTCATTCGTATTGTTCTCAATTGCAAGGCCGCACCTTCCACCTTGCATTTCTCTTTTGTCCGGATGCACACTTTGCATCGACGACAAATTTCGTGCAACTAACTGCATAAATTGCAATGCCCGGTTTCGTTGATACCCGACCGGACTTTGCTCCCGACACCAGACGATAGCGCTGTGTCGCGTTAACACAGGGCGTTTTTTGGTACTATCAACGCACGTTATCTATAAAAAACTCACGCACAGGGCGGTATTGGGTAATTTGTCCACACCTGACTTCGTCTTGAATATGAAGGGAGACGGACTCGGCCTTTACTATCTCAAACCCGGCCCGAACAACATTTAACCTGGGTGATAAAACCTACACCCTCTCCAGAGTTGGCCCGCTCTTCCCGGTCTCGGCAGTAATCATTTTGCCGACAGTATGATCCTGGGTCGGTTCTGCTGAAAGTCATCGGCATTGCGCGCCGCAAACAATATCCTTGGTGGCAGGAAACACCTGCGCGGAATCGGATGGATGAAAATTACGTGAACAGCAGCCCCAGCCATTTGCCGATGACCGCTAATGTCGTCGGGCTCAAAGTCCGGGCAATCGCCACAAATCGCCTGGCCGTTTCATCCTGGGCAAGCAGGCCGAAAACAAGCTCAACCGATATCTACATGTGGCAGATGATCGGTTTGCTCCGATGATGGCAGGTTGATCATAATGCGATCAAAAAAATTCTGTTCCTCCACAGGACATGCGCGCCCCTTTCTTGTTCTGTCATACGCAATTGTCAATTATGGGCCCGGTTATCCCTTCCGTTATCGCGTTTCCGCTCGGGGTTCGAATATCGCCCGTTCTGAATCCTGCGCTGCTGCATCTGGCGCTGCTGCATCTGGCGCTGCTGCATCTGGCGCTGCTGCATCTGGCGCTGCTGCATCCTGCGCTGCTGCATCCTGCGCTGCTGCATCCTGCGCTGCTGCATCCTGCGCTGCTGCATCTGGCGCTGCTGCATCTGGCGCTGCTGCATCTGGCGCTGCTGCATCTGGCGCTGCTGCATCTGGCGCTGCTGCATCCTGCGCTGCTGCATCTGGCGCTGCTGCATCTGGCGCTGCTGCATCCTGCGCTGCTGCATCCTGCGCTGCTGCATCCTGCGCTGCTGCATCTGGCGCTCCCGGTACTGGCCAGGACTCTGTGGGGACCGTCCGCGATATTGTCCAGGTCCCATGAATCCACCGTGCGGCTGGTAGCGGCCACCTACCCTAGTAGCCGGTTCCACTCCGCGCCCGCGGAAAACCCCCGGTCTTGCGGTGGCCGCGATCATGGGTCGGCCGCGGTTGACGGAGGCGCGCAGCGCCCGTATCCCACGGGCGGTGCGCTCATGCAATTCCTGCAACCGGGTCGGTCCGAAGTGCCGTTCTCGCGCGTAGGCTTGCTGGGCGGAGGTCGGGCGCAGGGCAATGCCGCCCGGGCCACCGTTGTAACTGACCCGATTCACCGTCACGTTGCGAACCACGGTACGATAGTACGTATTGTGGATAATGGTCACGTTGACGTTGTTGACACTGCGGTTATAGAAGAAAATGCCGCGACGCCAATAGCCCCCTGCGTACCCGAACCCGGTGTAGCCGAAACCGTAGTCAATGCCGCCATAGTACCCGACGCGCGGACCCCAGTAGCCCGGGGTCCATACATAGAACCCGTCGCGCCACCCCCAGTAGCCCGGGGTCCATAAAAGACCCGGTTGGGGCGCAAGGACCCAGGTACCCGGAACCCAGTAATACCCATCGACGGCCCACGCCCAATAGCCCGGAACCCAGATAAAGCGCGGCGCGGGGCAGGGAGGCTGAACGTAAACAGGCAATGGCGGAGGTCCGATCGAAACCGAGATCCCGACGCTGACCCCGCCGAAAGACACCTGCGGCGCCGCCTGAATCATCAGGGCAATTAGAAATACAATTATTGCCTTGTAGGTGTTGCGCATGTTCGCCTCGCCTCGCTGTTGAATCGCAGCTGGTACTGACCCAAGAGGAATGTGGACGAAATCTTGAACTACCTCCAAGTAGTCCAAGATTTTGTTCGCACTCCTAAGTTTTGCATCGAATTTTGACCCGTCTATACGGGCCAGTATGACTCAAGCCTTGAGGGGTTCCTAGTCCTTCCGTCCTTTTCGGTCTTGATGGCGCTGTTCTTGAAGCGGCAACTTTGTTGCCAGTCTCGATGATAGGGCGGTGAGAGGGGTGGAGGAGCGCCGTGGTCATCTTGGGATTGCCGAAGACGCTGGTCCGCTCCGGGAAGTTTAAGTTGTGGTGATGATCAAGCCGGTGTGCTCGTAAAGCGCGCTAATCAGGCGGAACCGTAACGCACTGCCGGCGCGGCGCAACGGCAGGTATCCGAGCTTATCAAGGATGATGATGAGGCGGTTGCCCATCTATCCTGCCTTGGCGACAGTCTGCTGCTGGTCCGGATTGTTGACCAATTCGGTGGTGGAGAAGACGAGCGTGTGCTGGGCAATGCCAGTTAGGTCGGTGATAGAACGTAGGCATCTGCAGTCCAAACAATTGAAGTTTTCTAAGAGGTCGCTACCGGCATGTACCGGCCAGATGGAGGCCGCGCTTTAAAACCAGCTTCGGCCGAGAAAGCGATCGTCTGGAACGCAGGTAGCGGGTTTTTGGCCATTGCGACCCTTCAAACTCGCTCTGGACCTCTTCCGGTACACAGACAATACCAGACGTTTAACGTCTGAATTCGACAGCCTGCGCAGCTTTTCGCGCGGGTTTTGTGGAACGAACGATTGCTCATCATAACCCGGTCATGGGTTGCCAATGGCATTGCAAAAGTGTCTGCGCAAGAAATCTATGTATTTTTGATCTGATAATTCATTCCGCGCTTTAATGAATCCGCGTGTATCGTTGCCCACCAAATAGCGTAGTCGGTCACTACCGTCTGTGGCCGCCTCATAGACAACCTAGGCAACATCTTCAGAATCGATAAGGCGCGCTGCGGACATTCGGCTGAATGCCTCAGTACTGCGTTGTATAAACGGCTGATAATCTGCCAATTCCGTACCAATACCTGAAGAGGCGCCAGTGATCAAAATGGTTTTGCTTATGTCTTTTTTTCCGCGAATTGGAGTGAAACCATGACACTAGACTGCGCTTATGCGAACGCACGAGTTTTGCACAATTATAAAAGGGGGTCATCGCGTAATTGTGTGGGTAACTTTTGGGTGAGTAAGCCCACTTCACCCTGTACTTACCGAGGCCAAATGCCTTGGCGGGCCGCGGAGATTTGGCATGATTTCCGGATGCCTGCTGTCAAACGCAAAACGTCGGCGGCAGGATGCGTACCGCTTCGCCGGGTTCCGTTCGCTTGCCACCGTCCAGGGCGTCTTCGGCGATCCGAAGGCGCGTGTCATTACGCTTAACCGGCGCGCAAAAAACAGTCTGCGGCGCGTGCGGGAGGCAACATTCGGGCTGGTACGACCGGCGACGACGGCGCGTGCGCGATCTCTCCTGCGGCGATCTCGCGTCTGGCTCGACATCGAGGTGCGGCATGCCGCATACCGCCACTGTGACAAGGTGAAACGGGAGCGGCTCGACTTCCCGGCCGACAACCCGTTCTACACCAGGCGGTTTGCCTGCTACGTCGGACGGCGCTGTGTAAGCGCGACGATCAAGGATGTTGTTAAAGAACTGCGCCTTGACTGGTACACGGTCAAGGAACTGGAGAAACAGTACATGGCCGCCCAGTTGGCGAAGGCCGGCACACCGGGACCCAAGGCCATCAGCATCGATGAGATCTCGATCCGCACGGGTCACACCTACCGCATTGTGGTGAGCGGCCTGCACCGGGGTCGGCCGATCTGGTTCGGGGGTGAGGATCGCTCGGAGTCGAGCATGGCGCAATTCTACGATTGGCCCGGCAAAAAGAAGAGCGAACGCCTTCGTCTGGCGATGACGGGCATGTGGAAGCCGTTTCGCACGGTGACGAACGGGCGCGCGCCAAAGGCCGCGATTCTTTTTGACAAGTTCCACGTGCTGCGTCATTTGAACGAGGCGCTTGATCAGGTGCGCAAGCACGAATACGCGCGGCTTACCGGAAAGCAGCGCCATTACATCAAGGGCTAGAAGTGCACGTTGCTCTCGCATCGCGAGAACCTGACCCTCGACGGCAGGAAGGTTCTGAAGACTGTGCTCGCCGCCAACAAGCGCCTGAACACGGCCTACCTCCTCAAGGAGTCCTTCGGGCAACTGTCGAGCTACGAGCGTGAAGGTTGGGCCAGGCGCTTCTTCGATAACTGGCGCAGTAGCCTCAAGTGGCAACGCCTGAAGCCCTTCGAGAAATTCGCCGAGATGATTGATCGTCATTGGGATGGCATTGCCGCTTATTGCCAACCCGAGAACAAGGTCTCACTCGGCTTCGTCGAGGGACTGAACAACAAGATCCGCGTCATCCAGCGCCGGGCGTACGGCCTGCGCGATGAGGAATACCTGCGGCTTAAGATACTGACGTGCATGTTGCCGGTTCTCTGAAAATGGACAAAAATCACCCACACGATTTCACGAAGACCTTTAATTTTATCAGCCGCATCAAATCATGAAGACATTATCGAATGTCCAGCACTGGCTGCGCCGGCACTATGCAGGGCAGGCGTCGATGTTTGAACTGTCGGCACGCACCGGTCTGAGGATTTGCAGCTTCAACCGGCGCTTCACGCTTGTCTGCGGTGTAACGCCTGGCGACTTTCTGGAACAGACGCGCATCGATCAGGCAAGGGCATTCCTGCGGGATAAGAATTTGAAAGTTGCCGAGATCGGGCCGCAGGTGGGGTATGTCAATGCGGGCCCTTAGGCGCCGTGTTCTGGCGCTGGACCAGCGTTACCCCCCCGACTGTGCCGCCATCAGGTGCGAAGAAAATTATTCGGTCCGACAGGCTGCTAAGAAGTCACTGCTTTTTTCCAATCGCGCCCTAGGCCTCTACGGATCGGCCTGTGCTTAACAAAGCTCACTGGATGAAATGGGTCAGATGGAAGTCAAATCCAGCCACTTCATAGACAGGCAGAATGAGCCGGGAAGGCCGACAAACTATGGGGTCGTGCAGGGAGCTGCACGTGGCCAAACTGTGGTTTCTAGCACACCTAACTACAACTGACGAGAGGATGGTGGGCCCGGCAGCCACCGGATAGCCTTCGTATCCCATTGATAAAATGTTGATAAATGTCTGGATATATCGAGACATACCCCCAAAAATACCCCCATTTGTGCAATGTCACGGCATCCTTCTGACGGGCCTTCTGACGGCAGAACCGGCACCCAAGGCGGCACAGCCGGCAATCGTCGCCCGGGAGCACCGGCGGGTGACGGGGCGCATTTCAATAGCGTAACAGTTGCAATATCCTAAGCCGCAGCAGGCGGCGGGGAGAGATCAATGGCGTTGCGATCGTTTAACATCCGGACACTAGCGATCCGTTGCAATTCAAGAGGGCAGTATATGCGGCCATGGTCGGCGTCGAAAAATAACGCCCACCTCAAGAATCAGAGGGCATGGAGGACGAGACATGAAAGTAATCGGAATGGAGAAAGTTGTCGGTGACGATCCTCGGCAATTGTTATGTCGAGCCTGTGGAACTATCGACAAACCCAAGCGGCACACAGAAGGCAGCATATTAATTGAAATAATCCTCTGGTGCTTTTTCATTGTACCGGGCCTCATCTATTCGATTTGGCGCTTCACCAAGCGGTACCAAGTCTGCCGGCATTGCGGTAGCCGGGAACTAATCCCTAGGAATTCCCCCATTGCCAAGAAGATGCAAGCGGGTGGGTCGGGATAAGACTGTACTACGCGCAGAACACCGCCTTGGAGAAATTTTGGCCGAGCAGACGGCGACGGTGGGATTGAATCCTGGTACTCATTCAAGCAAAGAACACGGCGGTTCCATGAAAGAACCGCCGTCTATCCCAACTCTCGCCTCCGTCGGTATAGACTAATAACACCAGCATCTGCCAGCACGAAAGAAAATGAGAACGCGATGACCGATATTCTTTCAATAATTCAGCCCCAGCAAATTCCGGATACGCTGTACCACTATACGACGCAGGCGGGATTATTGGGTATCCTCCAAAACGACGAGATTTGGGCAACCCACACGCAATATCTTAACGATCAGCGGGAGTACCGTCACGCGTTGAAATTGGTTCGCGATGAGATTCAGAAACGGAAATCCAATACCACCGACTCGGAGGAGAAAGCGGTTCTCGGCGAAATGTATTCCGCCATCATTGCAGGGGTGGAGTTTATAAATATTTGCGTCTGCTCATTCTCGGAAGTCGGCGACTCACTCTCTCAGTGGCGGGCGTATGGAGGAACAGCAGGCGGATTCGCTATTGGTTTCCATGGCGGATTTCTTGCAAATGCGGCGAAAACTCAAAACGCATTTTTGGTTCCATGCGTGTATGAATTAGATCAGCAGCGAAATATTATCGAAAAGTTTGTGGATATGGTATTGCACGAAAACCTAGCGCATCGCGGCGTCGAGGAGTCGGGCGATGACGATGACTTTTGGCGCCACGGCGGAAATCTTCGACCCTTTCTCAATCAAATAGCGCCCGCCATGAAAGACCCATCGTTCAGAGAGGAGGAAGAATGGCGAATCATATCGCGGCCTTTGATGTGCACGACGGAGCGATTTGCGTATCGGCAAGGAAAGTCGACTATAGTGCCTTATTTCAGGTTTCCTTTATCAAAGACAGCAAATGAAGCCGGACAGCCCACAATACGTGAAGTGGTAATTGGACCGACTCCCGACCCACATTTATCAGAAAGATCTATGCGCAGTTTGCTTACGAGCCATCGCCTTACAAGCCACTCTGCTCCGGGCGGCCCGGTAACGGTCCGCATATCCGACGTTCCATATCGAAATTGGTGATGGCATCGATCGGATACAGCGCCAGCGATGCACAATCAAGCTATCTCTCAATTTCTCAAAGCCGCCGAAATTCGTTTAGGTCAGCGTCGCTTAATTCAATGTGTAAGGGCTGGTTTGGCAGTAGATCACTTACTCGCTTCACGAAAGCCGCCAAGGTTTCGCCCGGCTTTTTGTAAACGGTGTCATTGCATTGGGTGGGAGAATCGACGGCTTTGAAAGGCGCGTTCAGGTGGAAAATGATATCCCGCGCCCCGCTGTGGCGTCGCTCCAAAGCTTCAACTCGTTCGCGTAGTTTTATTTTGTTGCCTCTAGCGCGGCTATGCGCTGTTCAAGTTCGGCGGTCTCAATCATTTTGCGGTGCGTGTCGAGCAGCTCCGCAATGCTGTTTCCTTCTTCGGTGGTCAGGATTCCGGCGGCAACGGCTGCAACAATCTTCTGCAAGGCAGTGAGCAGATCGCCGGTCGATTTCAGGTCAGGGATTGGCAGATTGATGGGGCGGCCCTTCCGTGCGGGCCACAGGCGCGATAGCAGGATTTCACAGGCGCGCAAGTCTCCACCGCGCGCAGACTCGATGACGGTCCGCAGAATGTCTTGTGCGTTGCTCTCACCCAAGGCGTCCAAGGCCAGCAGGGCTTGATGACGCGAACCTTTCGGCCGCCCCTTGGGATTGCCGGACACCCCCTTCGGGAATTGGCGACCGTGCTGTTTGCGGCCTGTAGTTTCAGCCATTGCCGCCCTGCTTCACCCAGCGGCCTTCTTGCCACTTCATCCCGGCGCGCGGATTGAACCGGATGCTGACCGGCGGGCTGTCGAAAGCCCCCAAGAATTCAGGACTCATAATGTCGCCCAAGTAACTCGTCACCAATCTGCCAGCCTCGTCGCGTTGCCGAAACGGGATAAGTCGGCCGCAATTTGACAACGCGCCGTGTACTTCGGCGATCAAAGCCGGCTCAACGCTCGCTGCGTACTGATCAGGCGGCATCCGCAGAACCTCCGGAACGTTTCGGAACGTCGGTGACAGTTCCAAAAAACGTCCCATAGCTTCCTGCCGCTCGGCGGAACTGTTGCTGGACACATCGAGTGGGTTAATGCTCTCTTTTACGCTCATTCAATTATCCTCAGTTGATTAGGGGGCCGGCAGCTTCCTTGGCAAAACCTCGCGAACGGAGTCAACGCGGCTGCCGACCTGTTCGTTTGCGGTGGTTTGATGGCTTCATGTTTTATCTCCGTTCGGTTGGGTTAGTTGAGCGTCGGTCGAGTTTCCCACGGCCCGGGATCGCCTTCTTCTGGCGGAGGGGGGTTTTTATCCGCCACAACGCCACAAAGCCTATTTTCAAGGGGTTTTTGCGTGTTTTGATCCGCCACACGATCCGAGCTTGTGGCGGACGAATTTTCGCGAAAATGGCTTGTTTTGCAGGGTTGTGGCGTTGTGGCGGATTTTTGGGGTAGGTAGCGCGCGAAGGCATCCTCGAACCGCGCCCGCAGGTAACCTTTCGGGGTGCGTCCATCGGCAAGACGGACTGACCCGGATAGGATGCCGAACGGGTGCAAAAGTCTTGCCAGGCTTCGGGCGGTCAGGGGCTTTCCGTGCAGGTCACCCCCGGGACATTCTTCCAAGTGAAGCAATGTGCGAAGGAGATCATCGGATGCGATTCGGTCGATGGAGCGGCTGTCGAACACGTCGCGTATGTCGCTGAGCAATTTCATTCCTAGCGATTCGCTGTCGGCGTCGCTGTTGCTTAACGCAACTGCTGCGGCTCGCGCTTGTGCGAACCATAAACCGTCTGCCAGGTCTGCGATTGCGAAGAGGGGTGCCCAACTATCTGCGGCACGGTCGTTAAGTGCTTCAGGAATCGCAGGTCGGGCAGCGGTGAGCCGCTCCCGGGAATCCTCGGCGAAGCGTCGGCACTTCGCGGCCAGTTCTTGAAAAAGACCGGGCTCGGTGTCCCTTAGTTTTGTAACCAGTTCGCCAGGCAATTTCCGACGCAGCGGGATTGTGATGGAGCGATCTTGGATGGTTCGCGGCAGTCTTCCGATGCAGGCAATTGCCTTCGCGCCCCATGTGGAAAATTGCTTGGGTTCGTGATCTTCACCCTCACAACGCAGGACATAGGCACTGTCCCGAGTATGCCCGGAGTTCAAGATACCCCGCAGTGGCTCGTTATCTTTTAGAAACGCGTCGCCTTCGTCGATCAGCAGCGTAGGACTCTGCGACTCGATCACCCGGAAGAGCGCGGCCGGCGAAATGTTTGAAGCGGTCAAAGGACAGCGCACTAATTTAGAAAGCAGCGCCAGCACTGTCGATTTGCCGCACCTCGGTTCTGGTGAGGTTAATGCGATGATCGGCGCACAGTCCGCAGCCTCGATGGCGTGCGTATGCAGACACCATAACGCAAGCGCCACGTCGCCATGCTGCGGCAGGACAACGCAGCGTCGGATCGTGCTTGTTAACTTGGCGAGCAATAGTGCCCCGTCTACCGGCTCAGGCCACACCTCACCTTCCTTGATCTCGAACGGTCGCCCTTGCCCGCCGTTCTGAGCGGCGGACTTTGGGCGACGCTGGCGAACCTCAGCGTCGAGCGAGCCAACCCGACACCCCAAAACATCCGCCAGGGCACCTCGCCGTGAGTCGTACTCAGTCGGTCGCAAAGTCGCAAGGAACGCGACGGCCCGTTCTCGGTCTGGAATGGCAAGATGCAACTCGACAGCGGCGGTCATACAACATCGCCCCGCGCTGCGCGAATTCGGTCGCCGATCCATTGATCGACATCGTGCGACACCCAGGCGGTCGTAGCTTTACTCGGGCGGACTGGTTTCGGGAAATCGCCGGTGGCAACGAGCCTGTAGATTGCGCTGCGGCTCAATCCGGTTTTGCGTCGGACGTCTGGCAAGCGCAGTAGGCAGATATCATCAGCCGCGTTTTGCATAACATGTACTCCATGTGGAAACAATGGAGCAAGCCTAACGTGCCGGCGCATTGCCGTGACAGGACAATAAACTTTCTTATTTGTCGACCCGTATCCGAGCGCGTTCTTTGCGGCGGTTGTTGAAACGGCGTAGTCGAGTTAGCAAGCTGTCGGCAACACCCTTGTCGCTTTTGTCGAAATCTGCCGCAATTTTTTCTTGGGATCTGTCTGGCAAATCCGGCTTATCCGTGGTGGGATCGAAGCGAGGGGCCTTTGCGACCTTAATGGCAAAATCCAGATCGTGCAAGGTCATTGCGTCGGGGTAGCGCTTTGCATATATGCCCGCTTTCTGACTTGGGCTGCAGATCATCGTTTCCTCTAACGACTTTGTACCCTTCGCTTCGAGGTATTCTCGCCAGCCGTCCAGCAAGATCAACAATAGTTCAGGTGGTGGATATTCGCCGCGCTCGATCAACGTGAAAAGGATATGCAGCGGGGTATCTTGGTGTGGCTTCGATCCGCCAAGCCCACAGTCTGTGGTCCAACAGACCTGTACTTTTCGCATGGCTTCATGCGCAGCCTTAAGGCGTTCTAGGGATGTTTGCTGTAGGTACGATTTACTCTCGTCAGGTTCTATGGCGGCCAATTCGTTGCGCCAGTGCTTCAAGCGCTTAGTCCATTTCTGAAATGCTGCGATTTCTTTCTTCATGCGCGTCCCTCACGCACCCTAGAAGGAAGCCGCGCCAGCCGGGTAGGGTTCCCGGTTTTCGCCCCGTCGGGCTAGGCACGGCAAATTACTACGCTCGCCGGGGAAGCGGAACCACATTGCCCCCGGCCTTGAGTGCATCGAGATAATCAGACCACGCTTGCATCATTCGCACCCGCTCTTCAACAAATTTCGTGCGGTTATAGGCTTTGCCCAGGGCGTCCGGGACCGCATGCGCTAACTGATGCTCGATCACCTCAGGTGCGAAACCTAACCGCTCATGCAGGAAAGTTCGCGCGACAGACCGCCAGCCGTGGCCGGTAATCTCGCTTTTCGTATCGATCCCCACTCGTCGGTATGAGGCATTAAGCGCCGCGTCACTCATGGGCTTTAGCGGCGTGCGTTGTCCGGGAAATACCCAACCGCCCCGCAGATGTCCGGTAAGCGGTTTTAGATCGCGCAGGATCGCCACGACCTGGTGACTCAACGGGACCAAGTGTTCAGCCTTCGTCTTGCTTGTGACAAAACGCCATTCAGCGACTTCAAGGTCGATCTGGTCCCATCGCATGGTGCGCAGTTCGCCCGGGCGAACGAAGAGATAGGGCAATAGACGAAGAGCGGCGCCGACTTGAGCCGACCCGCCAAAAGCGTCAAACGCTCGTAGAATCTGCCCGACGGACTCGGGACTATCTGTCGGGGCCGGCATGTGCTTAGGCGAAACGGGCGACAGTGCGCCACGCAAGGCTAAGGTTGGGTCGGTGTCTGCGCGGTTGGTCGAAATCGCATACCGGATGACCTGCCCGATGTGCTGCAAGACGCGGTGCGCGGTCTCCACGATACCCCTTGCCTCGACTCGGCGGGCAATGGCGAGAATATCCGGCCCCTTGATAGTCACGACAGGACGCTTGCCAATGTAGGGGAACACGTCGCGCTCAAGTCTGCGTACCACCTTGTCGCGGTGACTTGCGGCCTTGTCACCAAGTTTCTTCTCGATCCATTCGTGGGCAACTGTCTCGAAGCTATTGGCGGCCAGTTCGACGCGCGCCAGCTTTTGCACCTTGCGATGCTCGCCCGGATCGGTACCGCCAGCCATCAGCTTGCGGGCATCGTCCCGCCGCTCGCGGGCATCTTTCAGGCTTACGTGCGGATAGACGCCAAGTGCCAAGAGTTTCTCTTTGCCATCGAAACGGTATTTAAGCCGCCAGTACCGCGACCCCTGCGGTGTGATAGCCAGATATAGGCCTTGCCCATCGGCCAGTTTGTAGGGCCGCTCCTGCGGTCTAGCGGCCCGTATCGTTTTGTCCGTCAGCGCCATAATGTACCCCCAACAGGTAGCGAGATACCCCCAAATGTACCCCCACAATGGCTGTGCTGTCTAGGAATCGCTTGGGACGGTATGGACGCTAACTGCAAGAAAAAAGGCCGCTTTTGGCGGCCTTGGGGAAGTGTTGGGATGTCTTGGAACTACTAGATGGTGGGCCCGGCAGGACTCGAACCTGCGACCAAGGGATTCACTGTTCCCGGCCGTTTCCGACCGGAGTGGACTATCTCATCACCCGTCAGGCGACACCAAGCATGGAGCTTAAGCTATGCCTTCTGGGTGCGGGACGCTCGAGCCTGTTATTAAGGACGCTGAAGTCCTCAGGTAGTCTCTGCACCTTCCGAAAGTGTACTTCCGGCTTGGCTCAGGATTGCCGGCAACCGAATTGCTGCGGTTTCCCTGAATTCATCCCGTTCATCTCACACCATTTCGATGTGAGCGCACCATGTGATGAGTCCCCCGCTCTAACCGACTGAGCTACAGGCCCAACGCGTGAATTCTAGCAGTTTGGCCGAACGAATTGTAAGGCCTTTCCCCGACTGGAAAGCAGATTCTTTAGATCTGCCACGGCCCGCAGGGGCGCTTTTTGCGCAGCACCCCTCTACATCGTTCCAGCAAGCCTTACAGGACCAGACCAGCTTTCAGTCGAGAAAGCTGCGCAAGTGGTCCGAACGGCTGGGGTGACGCAACTTGCGCAGCGCTTTGGCCTCGATCTGGCGTATGCGTTCGCGCGTTACGTCGAACTGCTTGCCAACCTCTTCCAGCGTATGGTCGGTATTCATATCAATACCGAACCGCATGCGCAGCACCTTGGCCTCGCGCGGGGTCAGCGTATTGAGGATCTCACTCGTCGCCTGCTTCAACCCCGCCAGCGTCGCAGCATCGGTCGGCGCCGTTATACTCGTATCTTCGACAAAATCGCCAAGATGCGAATCCTCATCGTCACCGATCGGAGTCTCCATGGAAATCGGCTCCTTGGCAATCTTGAGGACCTTTCGGATCTTGTCCTCTGGCATCTCCATGCGCACAGCCAGCTCCTCCGGAGTGGGCTCACGACCCATCTCCTGCAGCATCTGACGCGAGATACGGTTCAGCTTGTTGATGGTCTCGATCATATGCACGGGTATGCGAATCGTACGCGCCTGATCGGCGATCGAGCGGGTGATGGCCTGCCGGATCCACCACGTAGCATAGGTTGAAAATTTATAGCCGCGGCGATATTCGAACTTGTCTACCGCCTTCATCAATCCAATGTTGCCTTCCTGAATCAGGTCCAGGAATTGCAGACCGCGATTCGTATACTTCTTCGCGATGGAAATCACGAGGCGCAGATTGGCCTCAACCATTTCCTTCTTCGCACGCCGTGCCTTGGCTTCGCCAATCGACATGCGACGGTTCACTTCCTTGAGCTCTCCGATCGGCATCCCAACCCGATCCTGCAGTTGCGCAAGGCGATTCTGGGCGGCGGTAATCGCTGTCAGGTTGCGTTCGATCGCATCGACATTGCATTCGCCGGATTTCATGATTCTCTTGATCCAGCGCGGGTTTGCTTCATGGCCAGGGAAAGTTTTCAGGAACGTCTTGCGCGGCAGACGGGCCTTGCTGACGCAGATGTCCATGATGACCTTTTCCTGCTCCCGCGCCTGGTCGACCAGCGAGCGCACCTGTTCTACCAGACGATTGATCTGTTTGGAGACAAACTTGATCTGCAGAAACTCATCCGCGAGCTTGCGCTGGATCCGGGTCACTTCCGGGCTGTCGAAACCTTTTTTCTCGAGCCCCTTGCTCAAGTTCGCGTGCAGTTTGCGAATACGCGCAAACCTGGCTATCGCCTCTTCGCGATCCGGCCCGCCTTCCTCGTCCGACGCTCCTCCGTTACCGTTCTCTTCCTCGTTTTCCTCGTCGGAATCATCCGCTGACGCGCTGCGACTCTCTTCGCCCAGCATCTCGGGAGGCGGTTCGTCCACTGCATTGGGGTCTATGAAATCAACCACCAGTTCGGTGAGGCGCATCTGTTCCGCCTCAACCATATCCATCATGCGCAGCACGTCTGCAATCGTGGCCGGGCAAGTGGCAATAGCCTCGGTGCTCTGCCGGATGCCGTCTTCGATACGTTTGGCGAGCTCGATTTCGCCTTCGCGCGTCAGAAGTTCCACCGTTCCCATTTCGCGCATGTACATGCGCACCGGGTCGGTGGTGCGGCCGAATTCGTTCTCCACAGCCGAGACCAGCACCTGCTCCGCCTCCTCGGCAACCTCCTCATCCTCGGGGGTAACCGCTTCAGTCTTGAGCAGCAACGTGTCGGGATCCGGGGCCTGATCGTAAACGTCGATCCCCATGTCGTTGATCATGTTGATCACCGCCTCGATCTGGTCGGTGTCATGGACACCTTCGGGCAGGTGATCATTGATATCGCGATACGTCAGGAATCCCTGCTCCTTTCCTTGGATGATGAGTTTCCTGAGCTGTAGGCGTTGGGTTTCTTGATCCATACTTGACGAATCCGGTTCAGAGGGTGAAGACAAAATAACGTTCAATTTTAAACGAAATGCCGCCAATCCCCAAGTTTTTCAAGGCCAGCGGGTTGGTTTTTCACGCTCAAGCTCCTGTTTTTCACTCAGAAGTCGTACGAGTTCCGCCTTCTCGTCCGCATCAAGTCGTCCTCCAGTCCGCTCCTTTGCGGAAAGCCGCTCGATCTGTTGGCCGTTGGCCTTACAGTGCAAACGGTAGAGCAGGCCCAGGAATTCGGCCTCGACATCCTGCTGATGCATGGGGTGTTGTCGGACAGCCAACCTGCCAATGTGATGTATGTACTTACTATCACGGAAATGCTCCAATATAGCACCTGTCGTCAAGTTTGGCTGCGCATTTAGCAGGCCCATCAGCTCGACCAAGAGGGGTATCCCTTCCCCATCCAGTACCAGAAACGGCTGCGGATCTCCGGCATGGCGCCCCAACTGCGGATGCTGGATCAGCAGCGCCAGTGCGGTCTGCGCCAAGGAAGGCACGCCCGCATCCGGGGCTGGCTTACGCGAAAACGCGGTATTCCGGCCCGCCCCTGTCGGAGATCTAT
Organism: Pseudomonadota bacterium; assembly: GCA_021785515.1. GTDB lineage: Bacteria > Pseudomonadota > Gammaproteobacteria > Acidiferrobacterales > UBA6901 > JAJYCY01. The sequence goes on from JAJYEX010000001.1 coordinate 695,665, forward strand.
CCAAGAGTTTAGACAGTTTTTGGGGCTCCAGAAGACTAATTTCGGCCAATCTGGCGATCATCAGCTCCCGCAGCGCGCCAGGAGGGACGTTAGACAGAAGCGGCCGGGCGAGTTCCACGAGACGGGCCCGCCCGTCCAGGCGCCCGAGATCGACGTCGGCCGCCAGCGTCTGGAACAGGTAGTCCGGAAGCGGTTGGGCGGTTCGCAGGCGGGCGGCAAAGGCCTCCAGCCCCTCCTTGCGGATGAGCGTATCGGGGTCCTCACCCTCAGGCAGAAACAGAAAGCTAGCCTGGCGGCCCTCGTGCAGAACCGGCAGCGCATTTCCGGCAGCGCGCCATGCGGCATCCCGTCCGGCACGGTCGCCATCGAAGCAAAACACCACTTCCGGGGTGTAACGGAACAGGCGATCGAGATGATCGCGGGTGGTGGCAGTCCCGAGCGTAGCCACGGCATAGTCGAACCCAAATTGCGCCAGAGCGACCACGTCCATGTAACCTTCGACAACAAGCGCCCGGTTTTCACGCCGCAGGGCATCCCGCGCCCGGTACAAACCGTAAAGTTCCCGCCCTTTGTGGAACAGGGGAGTTTCGGGGGAGTTCAGGTATTTGGGTTCCCCCTGTCCGATCACCCGCCCTCCGAATCCGACGAGTCTCCCGCGGTAATCGTGGATCGGAAACATGACACGGCCGCGAAAACGATCGTAGTAGCTGCCGCTCTCTTTCTTGGCTGCCAACCCGGCTGCGACAAGGGTTGTCTGACCCACCCCATCGGCACCCAGCGCGCGCACCAGATTGTCCCATCCCTCTGGGGCAAACCCCAGCCCAAATTCGGCCGCAATTTCACCACTCAGCCCCCTGCCCTTGAGGTAGGCAACTGCCTGCGGCGCCTGAGAGTGCTCGCGCAGCTGGCGGCGGTAGTAGCGGTCCGCGCGCGTCAGCGCATCGGCGATGGCCGCAAGATCATCAGGCGGCGGTGCCGCGTCCGGCGCCGGACCCGCCTCACGCGGAACAGCAAGACCCGCACGTCCGGCAAGCTCGTCAACCGCCTCAGGAAAAGTCATGTGCTCGTATTCCATCAGAAAGCCGATGGCACTGCCGTGCGCGCCGCAACCGAAACAGTGATAGAACTGCTTTTCCTGGCTGACGGTAAATGAGGGGGTTTTCTCTTCGTGGAATGGACAGCAGGCCTTGTAGTCCCTGCCCGCCCGGCGTAGGGGAACGCGCGAATCGATGATGTCCACGATATCGATCCGCGCCAGCAGTTCGTCGACGAATTTCTCCGGGATCCTGCCCGTCATGGCTCTGCTCTGTCAGCCCGCGGTACCAAACCTGCCCGTTGCGTCAGCAAAAAACGGGGTGAACTAGCCCTTGGCAGCGAGCTTCAGCTTGATCTTGCCGCTTACAGCGCCCATGTCGGCGCGACCCTGCACCGCCGGCCTGAGGCTCGCCACAACCTTGCCCATATCCTTCACGCCACTGGCGCCGGTATCGGCAATGGCTTTCGCGATGAGTTCCTCGATCTGCGCGTCGCTCAGAGGTTCAGGCAGGTAGGACTGCCAGACCGCGAGATCCCGGTTCTCCTTGTCGACCAAGTCCTGACGGCCACCCTGCTGGAATTGCTCGACAGAATCACGGCCCTGCCGAACAAGCTTCTCGATCACCACCATGACCTGCGCATCATCGAGCACAATGCGCTCATCCACTTCACGTCGCTGGATCGCCGCCAGCAACATGCGGATCGCTTCGAGGCGCGCCTGCTCCTTGCTGCGCAGAGCGGCCTTCATGTCCTCTTTGATTCTGTCCTTAAGGGTCACCGTACATTTCCGGAAACTGTCATGCCGCCGGAACCCGGATCCGTCAATACAGGCGCGTGGTACGCGCCGTAATCCGGGAGAGCTTCTTCAGTTCCCGCTTGCGCGCGGCAGCAGCTTTGCGCTTGCGCACGGTGGTCGGCTTCTCGTAGAACTCGCGGCGGCGAATTTCGGCGAAGACCCCGGCCTTTTCGCAAGAACGCCGGAAACGGCGCAAAGCAACTTCGAAGGGTTCGTGTTCCTTTACCCGGACAGTCGGCATCAATAATCCTCTGCAATTCGGTTGTGAACGTCACATGCCTAAACGGCGAACCGCGAATAATATATAATTGCCCGCTGGTTGTCATCAGCTAAGCCCCTAAACACAGCCCATGCGCATACTTGGCATAGAAACCTCGTGCGACGACACCGGAGTGGCCGTCTATGACACCGAATTGGGCCTGCTGGGGCATCGGCTGTACTCCCAGAGCGGCCTGCACGCCGACTACGGCGGGGTGGTGCCTGAGCTGGCGTCGCGGGACCATATCCGCAAGGTCCTGCCTTTGACCCGCGAAGTCCTGGCGGCCAGCGCCGTCCAGCCACAGGATTTACAGGGGATTGCCTATACCGCCGGTCCCGGCCTGGCGGGCGCTCTGCTGGTTGGTGCGGCAATCGGCCGGAGTCTGGCCTGGGCCTGGCAGATCCCCGCCGTGGGCGTACATCACATGGAGGGACACCTGCTTGCCCCCCTTCTTGAACCTGACCCTCCGTCGTTCCCGTTTCTGGCCCTGCTCGTCTCAGGGGGCCATACCCTGATCGCCGACATCCAGGCGCACGGGCGCTACCGGGTTCTGGGGGAATCCGTCGATGATGCGGTGGGCGAAGCCTTCGATAAGACGGCCAAGCTGCTCGGGCTCGGCTACCCCGGGGGACCGGCGATTGCGCGCGCGGCAACCGGGGGCAGCCCTGAACGCTTCCGCTTTCCGCGCCCGATGACCGACCGGCCAGGACTGGATTTCAGTTTCAGCGGACTCAAGACGGCCGCTGCCCTTGCCGCCAAAGACCGCGTGCTCGACCCCCAGACCATCGCTGACATAGCATGCGCGTTCCAGGAGGCTGCAATCGATACCCTGGTCATCAAGTGTGAACGCGCCGTCACTGCCACCGGTCACCGGCGGCTGATCGTCGCGGGCGGCGTAGGTGCCAACCGGCTGCTGCGCGAACGGCTGGCAGACCTCGCTGCATCCCTTCGGATCAGGGTTTACTTTCCGCGCCCCGAATTCTGCACGGACAATGGCGCAATGATCGCTCTGGCCGGATCCATGCGCCTGACGGCGGGCTCCTGCGATGAACCCGCATTTGGCGTACGTCCACGCTGGCCGGTAGCCGATTTGTCCCCACCCGGCTGATGCCTGGTCATGGCGCGACCAGCTTTTCGGCTGCGCCATTTCAAAAGCGTATCCGGCTTTCCGTACCTGCCATCAGCTTGCGGATGTTGGAACGATGACGCCAGAGCAGCAATGCTGCCATGATGCCGGTGGCGATGAGAATCTGCCGGCTGGGCACACGCCACCACACGTAGGCGGGCGCCAGGATTGCGGCAGAAATCGCCGACAGCGATGAATAGCGGAACAACAGGGATACGATCACCCAGGTTGCGATGAGCAGCAACCCGGCCCAGATGTTGACAGCCGAAACTACACCCAGCGCCGTGGCCACCCCCTTCCCGCCCCGAAAACCATGGAAGACTGGATACAGATGCCCGAGGAACGCCGCCAGCATCACCAGCGCAATGATCGTCTCGCTGGCCCCGAGCGCACGCGCCAGCGCCACCGGTATCACGCCCTTAAGCACATCTCCGAAAAGCGTAGCGGCTGCGGCCACCTTGCCCCCGTAGCGCAGGACATTGGTCGCGCCTGGGTTCCGCGAACCCACCTCGCGAGGATCTTGCAACCCCATGATTCTCGTCACGACGATTGCCGACGAGATCGACGCAATCAGGTAGGCCAGGACAGGAAGAAGATCGAAGAGCATGGCGCGTTATTGGACGGCCTAACGATCGATCCGTCAAGACATCGGGTGCGGATTTCGTTATAGTCGCGCCGAAGCGGCGGGAAGAACATGGATCTGATTTACCTACACGGCCTGAAGGTTGATTGCATCATTGGGATCTGGGAGTGGGAACGACGAACGACCCAGACCATAACCATAGACCTGGACATGGCGATGGACGTCCGACAGGCGGCTGCCACGGACCGAATTGAGGATACGCTCAACTACAAGTCTGTCGCCAAGCGGGTGACAGCGTTTGTCAGCGACTCCCGGTTCCAGCTGGTCGAAACCCTGACGGAAAAGATTGCGGAGCTGATTCTGGGGGAATTCCACGTACCCTGGGTACGCGTCGCAATCAACAAGCGCGGCGCCATCCGTGGCGCTACCGACGTTGGCGTCATCGTCGAGCGGGGCAGAAAGGAATAGCGGCCATCAGGGCGCGGCCGGGCCGGTAGCTCGCCGTACGACAACAGCACCGTTCATAGCTGTGGTTCGAACCGCGCGACGCTACCGTCGCGCCACCCAGGCACGCTGCAGCGTTGGTCGGGAATCAGGCGACCACAGACCGACCGCCATCCACGGCAATCGTCTGGCCGGATATATATGCGGCATCGCGCACAAGAAACAGCACCGTCCGCGCGATATCCGCTGGCGCACCGGGCTGCTTGCGCGGTACCCGCGCGAGGATACGCTGCTTCATGGTGTCATCTAGGCCGATCTCCGGCCACAGGATGGTACCGGGCGCCACCGCATTGACCCGCACTTCGGGGGCCAGCTCGCGCGCGAGCGACTTCGTCAACATCGCCAGACCGGCCTTTGCAATGCTGTAGATCGGATAACGCTTGAGCGGCCGTTCCGCATGAATGTCCGTGATATTCACAATGCAGCCACCGGATTTCTTCAGATACGGCGCGGCTGCCTGCGACAGGAAAAACGGGGCCCGCAGATTGGACCCGACCAGATCATCCCAGTGCTGATCGGTCGCCTCCCCGATGGGGGTCGGATAAAAGCTTGAGGCATTATTAACCAGGACGTCCAGCCGGCCGAAACACTGCAGCGTCCGGGATACCAGGCCAGGCGGTTCCGCCGCATCAAGCAGGTCGCCCTGCAGCAGCAGGACAGAATCGGGACGGATGGCGTGCAGCTCCCGTTGCAGCGCCTGCGCGTCGCCACCGGAGCTGCGGAAGTGCACCGCGAGATTCATTCCCTGGGCATGCAGAATGCGGCAGATTTCGGCGCCGACGCGGCGCGCGCCGCCGGTAATCAGGGCCACTTTTCCGGTCAAAGAGTCGGGTTCCATGGTATTCTCGTTTCTGTGATTGAAGGCCGGCCTATCCGTCCGCGTGCGCCGCACCGCGATCCGACCCTGCGACCAATCGTCCCGATGAGCGTCCTGCGCAACAATAACCCGCGCTGTGGCTTGCCGCCAGCAGGACCGCGGTGCCCGCGCCACATAGTGCCTGGTGGAGGCCTTGCGTGATACTGCCGCAGCACGTACCAGTTCCCGATGCGGCCGAGGTACAGCGCAACCAGGCTCTGGAGCGGCTCATCCGCGCGGAAATCGAAGCCGCGGGCGGCGCCATCGATTTCATGCGTTTTATGGAGCTCACGCTCTATGCTCCGAAACTGGGCTACTACAGTTCCGTGTCACAGAAGTTCGGCGAATCCGGCGACTTCGTGACTGCGCCCGAGATCGGACCGCTCTTCGCACGCTGCCTCGCACGCCAATGCCGGCAGGTCCTCGGGCAACTCGGCCGGGGAGATATTCTCGAGGTTGGCGCCGGCAGTGGCGCGCTGGCAGCCGGGCTGCTCACCGCCCTGGCGGACAACGGCGCTCTACCGGAACGATACTGCATACTTGAACTCAGCGCCGAGCTGCGTTTGCGCCAGGCGGAATATCTGGCTCGCGAGATCCCGCAGCTTGCGCCCTTGGTGACCTGGCTGGATCACTTGCCGGAACCGGGCCTGCACGGTGTCGTCATCGCCAATGAAGTGCTCGACGCCATGCCGGTGCAGCGGTTCCGCTGGTTTCACGATGAGGTCCGACTGCTGCACGTAGCCTGGGAACAAGGCCGTTTTGCCTGGCGCGAAACGCCAGCGCCCGCGGCGATCAGCGACCTGCTGCGCGCGCGCATCGGCACGATACCCCTACGCTCAGGATATACTTCTGAAATCAACCAGCAGGCCGAGGCATGGGTGCGCAGCCTTGCCGATGTCCTTGCCGAAGGCGTCATCCTCATTGTCGACTACGGATTTCCGCGGGCGGAGTTCTATCACCCGGACCGTGATACCGGGACCGTGATGTGTCATTACCGTCATCACGCTCACGACGACCCGCTTGTTCTTGCGGGTCTGCAGGACATCACCGCGCACGTCGATTTCACAGGGATCGCCGAAGCGGGATACGACGCGGGCCTGTCGGTGCAGGGCTATACGTCTCAGGCCGCGTTTCTGCTGGCCACCGGAATCACTGAAAACATGCCGGCCACTTCTGGCGAACCCAGAGCGCAGTTGCGCGTCGCGCAGGAAATCCGCAAGCTTACCCTGCCACAGGAAATGGGGGAGCTGGTCAAGGTAATGGCCCTGGGCCGCGGACTGACCGAACCCCTGCTGGGCTTTGCCATTCAGGACCGGCGGGCACGTCTGTAGTCCCCATCTGGCGGGAGATATCCGCCCACGCAAGACAGGTCCGCTCACCGGCGCACACGGTCAATAGCCGCCAGACGTTGCTCCCGGATCCACTTTCCGGCATCCGGTCCGCTCATTCCCGCATGAATCGCGCTGGATCCGCCGATGGTCCGTGCCGCCTCAAAAGCCTGTCGCACGATGATAGCCTGCGGATAGGCGCTGTCTTCAAAGCCAGCGCGGCCGCGCGAATCAGCCTCACATGCGAACAGGAACTGGTCCAGGCGTTCAGGCCGGCGGAACGCATCGATCGCCTCCAGCATATCGAGCATTGCCGCAGCCGGGAGCTCTGCGGCATGATGACAACGCCCGTGGCCGCGGGCGACCACGATTGCCAGGTCGCGATAATCGTTGGGGACGCGCAACCGTGCACAGAAGCCGCGGATAACCTTCACCCCTGCCTCCTCGTGACCGGCGTGATCCGGCCAGTGCGGCCGGGGCGTCTGGGCCTTCCCGACATCGTGCATCAGCGCGGCAAAACGCACCCGTGTATCCTCCGTCAGGCGGGCAGCTTCCTCCAGGACCTTCAGTGCATGCACCCCCGCATCCACTTCGGGATGCTGCCGTTCGGGTTGCGGAACCCCGAAGAGGGCGGCAAGCTCCGGAAAAAGCCGGTCCAGCGCACCGCAGCCGCGCAGGACCTCGAAGAACACGGCCGGCTGCGACTCCGCCAGGGCACGTTCCATCTCCATCCATACCCGCTCGGCCACCAGGGCATCGGCCTCCCCGTTCTCGACCATGTGTCTCATCAATGCGTTGGTCGAATGCGACACGCGAAAGCCCCACTTGGCGTAGCGCGCCGCAAACCGTGCCACACGCAGGATCCTCACCGGATCCTCGGAGAATGCCGGCGATACATGCCGCAGTACTCCATTTCGCAAGTCTTCCGCACCTGAAAACGGATCTATCAGGGAGCCATCTTCGGCTTGCGCCATGGCGTTGATCGTGAGATCGCGCCGCCTGAGGTCATCCTCTAGCGTCACGTCGGGCGCCGCATAGACTGTGAACCCGCGATACCCGGTACCGGTCTTACGTTCTGTACGTGCCAGCGCATACTGCTCATGGGTATCAGGATGAAGGAAGACAGGGAAATCGGCCCCGACCGGCCTGAAGCCGAGCGCGACCATTTCTTCCGGGGTGGCGCCGACCACCACATAGTCGCGGTCCACCGCCTCAATGCCGAGGAGGCGGTCGCGAACGGCGCCCCCGACCAGATACACGCGCATGAACTTTATAGTACTTGGGACGGAAACTTCCGACAAACGTGATGCGCCGCGGACTCTATGCATTGACGTTAGTGGCCTCGCTGGCGTCGGTTTCCGGCTGCTCCACCGTGGCCTACTATGCCCAGGCCGTGAACGGTCAGTACCGGCTGGTCAAAACCGAACGTCCGATCAGCGCCATCCTGAAAGAGCGGGCAACCCCTGCGCCGCTGCGGACCAAGCTGCAAGAGGTTGCGCGCATTCGCCGCTTTGCCGTGAACAGACTAGACCTGCCCGACAATGGAAGTTATCGGAACTATGTCGCACTGAAAGAGCGATATGTGGCGTGGAATGTCTACGCATCGCCCCGACTCTCGCTTCGGCCGCGCACATGGTGCTTTCCGATCGCGGGGTGCGTGGCCTATCGTGGCTATTTCTCGCGGGCTGCTGCTGAACGTTATGCCCGACATCTGCATGATCGGGGCTATGATGTTTACGTTGCTGGAGTAATCGCCTATTCCACGCTGGGGTGGTTCCGCGACCCGATCCTGAGCAGCATGCTGCGCGGCACAGATACCGACATTGCCGCACTGATTTTTCATGAACTGGCGCACCAGAAACTCTACATCCGGAACGATACCACGTTTGACGAATCGTTCGCCGTGACCGTCTCGCGCACAGGAGTGCGGCGCTGGCTCAAGTCAGCTGGTGACAGATGGCAACTGCACCGTTATCTGGAACAGCGCCACAGAGATGCACAAGTCATGGCGCTGCTTCTGCGATACCGCTCACGCCTGGAGGCGCTTTACGCTTCCACCTTATCCGCCGCATGCAAGCTCCGGGACAAACAGCGACTGTTTGCCGCGCTGCGTGCTGCCTATGTGAGACTGGAAAAAAGCTGGGGAGAAAAGAACCCACACGCTGGCCACTACTTCAGGCATCTCAACAACGCCTATTTCGTGCCGATCGGGGCATATAATTGCGACGTCAGCGCATTCAAATCACTGCTTGCGTCAGTCGGGGGGAAACTGCCGGCGTTCTATGCCCGAGCCAAACAAATCGGGGGATTCCCGGCCGCGCAACGTCACCGTGTTCTGGCCACATTGAGACCGCCTGGCAGTTCCGGCTGTCGAGGTAACGGACAGACGCGGCCCAGGCACCCGGTTTCAGGTGCCGAAGCGATAAGCTCCGTTAAACTGCCTTTGCCTTAATTTTGAGGAGAGCCGCTAGTTCCTGGCTCGTGCGTAATTGCTGCCGATTACACCTGGGCGTTCGGCCATGGGGCTTACTGCTAATCTACCGCCATTCAAAACAGCGCCATTGAGCTGGGCAACTGCCTTGCGGGCTCGCTCATCATCCGGTACGTAGACCAAGGCATAGCCCATACCGCTGCGGTCTGTACCCGCAGGCGCCAGGCTAGCGTACAGAACCTCTCCTAAGCCACTGAAAATATGCTGCAAATCCGTTTGCGCCACCCCTGGTGAAATATTGCTGACGTACAGATTCATCCTGATCTCCTTGCACTTCGGGCGTTGTCGCTGCCAAAGCCAGGCAGGCATGCCCGCACGCCGGCGATGGATAACCATCTGAGTATCGACCAGCAATCCTGTTCTGTACAGGCGGACCCAAACCATTAGTCCGGGTCCCCCGACCAGTAGTCGTCGCCAAACAACCGTTCGGCGACCCCGAAACCTCATAGGCCGCGGGCAGTTCCGAGATACCGGGGCAGGATGTCCTCAAGGCTGGAGGGCGTAATACCGAAGACCGTCGGAAAGCCGTCATTGCAGACGCTCGGCTTCTGGAGTGACCGGTAGTTGTCGAGCGTAAACGGTTTGCCCGGCGCGAACCCCAAAAGCACAGCCTGCAACCGCGACAGGCTATCATTGAGGGCAATGATCCGCCGCGGGACGCGGGCCGCCGCCGCCAGATATCCAACAATCTCGCGCAAAGTATAGACGCGGGGACCGCAGAGGTTGTATCCCTGCCCATAGGTACGCGGATCGCCCAGCGCCCGCACCATCGCCTGGACCACATCCTCCACGTGCACCGGCTGCAGGCGGGACTCCGGGCACGCCAGGGGAAACACGAGCGGTATCGCCCGCAGCAGACGCACAAACCGGTTAGTGAAACTGTCGTCGCGGCCAAAGATGACGGACGGCCGGAACACAGTCACCTGCAGCCCGGTACGCCCGGCTGCCATAACCAATGACTCGCCCCTGGCCTTGCTGCGCAAATACTCACTGGGCGCATCTTCTGCGGCACCCAACGCGCCCATGTGCAGCAACCGCTGCACTCCGCTGTCGCGGCAGGCCTGAATAACTGTCTGCGGCAGCCCGACATGGACCTGATCGAACTCGTGGCTGCTGCGGCCGCGTTCATTGAGGATACCAACCAGGTTTATCACTGCGTCCTGTCCGCGGAATTCGCGGCGCAACAGCGCCGCGTTGCGCACGCTTCCCTCCACCAGGCGCACCGTCGGCAGCACCAGCAAGTCCTTGTGGCGCTCGCGATGCCGGGTAAGCACGAGGATCTCGTGGCCCGCGGCGGAGAGCCGCGCGGCCAACCGCCGGCCGACAAATCCGGTCCCGCCAAGAATGCATACCCGCCACCTCGCCAAAACCTCAGCCTCCGCGTGCACGGTGTGTCCGGCGTGATTGACCGGACGGTTCCGGCATTACCTCCCGACACATCCAACATACACCAACGGTACCCCAGACAAACGTCCCGGCTCTATTGGCCCGGAAGCGGCCGTGCGGGCAGCACCACCTTCCCTGTGGCCTGCAGGGCTCCCCCGCTACTCGGCAGCAGCACCGGCATGGCCTTGCTCAGGCTGAACTCCTGATCCCCGAGGAGATAGGCGTAGACAGTGCTGAACGCCATCACGGCCTTCACATAATTGCGTGTCTGGCGATAGGGAATCGTGTCGACCCACGTATCGGCACCCAGTGTGTGCGTCTGCGGGAGCCACTGTGTGACGCGGTTGGGACCGGCATTGTACGCTGCGGTGGCCAGCACCTCGCGACCGCCCGTGTCATTCAAAACTGTCCGCAGGTATGAGGTGCCCAGTCTCAGGTTATTGGCAACATTAAGGATGGCGCTGTCCGTGCGCGCAAACAGATGAATGCGCAATCCGGTCAGCCACCCGGTTCGCGGCATAAGCTGCATCAGTCCGAGCGCTCCCACGTCGGAACGCGCGTCAGGCATGAACGCGCTTTCCTGCCGCAGTATCCCGTATACCCAGCTCGGATCGATATCGTTGTCCTGCGCATTGGTTTCGATCATGTTCCGGTACACCACCGGAAAGCGCAATCCCAGATCGTTCAGATTGCCGCTCTGTGCCACGGTCAGGATAGCGCGGTCATACCATCCCCACTGGCGCGCCAGCACGGCGGCGACCTGCAGATCCTGGCTGTCCATGTTGCGGGTCGCCCACATCCACTGGCGTCTCGCGTCGACGATCTCCCTGAGCACAAACAGCTCTCTCGCCATCTGGATCGACGGCTTGGCGAGCATCGCGCTGATCTCCTGAGGGGTAACTTGTACGTGCTCGCGCTGCATTGCGTAGCGCAGACCCAAACGATCCGCCGACAGAAAGCCGTAGTAGCTGCGGTCTTTCGCAAGCACGGAGAAAATCTGCAACGCGGCCGCATCGTCTCCGGTCTTCTCCAAAGCCCGCGCCTTCCAGTAGCGCCACTCCTTCGACCCCTGCTCGCTGGGAGGAAGTGCGTTGATAAAATTGAGCGCCATATGCCATTTTCCGGCCCGCAACGCTGCCCGCACCCGCCAGCGGCGCAGCGAGCTGTCGGCTGGTGTCGCCGACGCCTGGGACAGCCAGTTCACCGCCTGCGGCAGATGATCCTCGGCAGCTAGGACACCTACCCGCCGCAGCACGTAGTTATCGTCCTCGCCAAAAAACTGGTACTTCTTCTTGAGGGCCTTCCAGGTCTTCATGGCGCCGGCCGGGTCATCGTCGGCCATCTGGACAACCCCCTGCCGCACAATTTCCCGCGCCAACGGGGTCATGACCGGATAGCGGATGTCGTGGAGTTCAAGCTGTGGATTCCGGTACATGGCTATCCAGCGGTCCACCCAGACCCGATCCTTGACGGGGAGATCCCATTTCAGTTCCCCGGCAAGCAAAAGATTGCGCTGGCGCATAGCAAGATGAATGCGCTTCCATACCACCGCGGAAGTCATGTAGCCCGCCGAACGCCATGCGGTGAAGACGGGGTTGCACGCATCCGGAAGGCTGTTTCCGGTCATCCAGATCTGGCCGATCTGCGTCATCAATGCCGCACGCGCCTTCGTAGAGTGAAGCAGATACCCCAGCCGATCGCAGTCCAGCGCCGACTCGGGATCCACGTCCTGGTATTCCTGCAGAAAGATCTTCCAGTCGCCCTGTTTCGCCAGATACTGCAGCCACTGCTGGCGGAGCATGTCGCCGATGGGCGCGTGTTGATCCTGCGCGATGAACGCACGCAGGGTCTTGGCCGGCGTCGATGAAATCCGACTGCTCAGATAATGGTATTGGAGATATCCATGGAGGACGTAGCCGTGCAGGCTGTGTTCCAGCGTGCGGAACTGTCCCAGGTCGCCCGCCCGCAGCGCCGCGATGGCATTGAGGTATGCCTCCCGGTACTGGTCAATCTTCCGTTCCGCAGCCCGCACCTGGCCCGTCACCGTCAGCAGCAGGCCGGCAGCGAGTACAAACCACAGCGTGGATCGAGGCTTCATGCCCGAATTATAGTGTCTTGCCCATTCCGGCGCCTCTGGTACCGCCGTTACCGACTGAGACGCTAAACCCTGTAGTGCGGCAACCGCCGTCAGCAGTTATGTTAAGGCATCCGGTCACAGCATTGCCAGCGCTACATAACATTGCGCGTGACTTCCACCTTGCCGGCCTTAGCCAGGCGCGAAGGGGCGGTGCCACCGTGGCGGTTGCATCCGGCACGGCACGATCTCGTCGCGAATAACCGGAAAAAAAGTGCGCCACCACTCCGGTCGGACCCCCCAAGGATCCGGGCCGGATGCAAGCCCATCCGCGACGGCAACGCGTTTTGGGGTTGCGATAACCGGGAAAGGGTTGGTTTGGCATCAGCCGGACTCACAGATAGAATGGGCCAGAGTCGGAACTATGCGTACGGCCTCGACTTCCGGGGCGCGGCGATTGCTGCGGCGCATCACAACCCAACGAAGGGATGTGCAGACCGACACCACCAATTCCGATGCTCGAGTCCGTAATTCTCTATACCCTGGTCGGATCTGTTGCGGGCACCATCGCCGGCCTGCTCGGAATCGGCGGCGGCTTCATCATCGTTCCGGCGCTGCTGTTCGTGTTCCATAACCAGAGATTCGCGCCAGACCTGGCGGCGCATCTGGCGATCGGCACATCGTTGGCGACCATCGTCCCGACATCGCTGTCGTCGCTCATGGCTCACCACCGGCGCGGGGCAGTGCGGTGGCCGGTATTCTGGCTCTTAACACCTGGAATCATCGCCGGTGCACTCACCGGATCAATGGTGGCCAGCCTGCTCCAGGGCAGGATACTGCACACTGTCTTCGGTCTGTTCGCGTCCCTCGCCGCGACACAGATGATCATGAACCGCCCGCCAGCGCCGCACCGTCAGCTGCTGCGTCGCACGGGTATGATCGCAGCCGGATCGTTCATAGGGGCAATATCGGGAATCACCGGCATAGGTGGCGGCAGCCTGACGGTTCCTTTCCTCCTGTGGTGTAACGTCGGCGTCCGCGAGGCGGTCGGAACGTCCGCCGCCTGCGGCTTCCCGATCGCGGTGTCGGGAACACTCGGCTTCATTGCCGGTGGCTGGCATCAGAGCAATCTTCCGGCTTGGTCGACGGGGTCGGTGTACTGGCCAGCGGTCCTGGCCATCGCTGTCGCCAGCGTGGCATTCGCCCAGCTCGGCGCACGCCTCGCACATCGCATACCGACAATGTTGCTGAAGCGGATTTTCGCCGTATTTCTGGTGCTTATGAGCATCAAGCTGATTTTTGGTTGAATCCGCTCCTGCCAATCATCCAAATTGAGGGTCGATCAAGCGCCACCGGCGTACACGTGCCGCCGGTAGCTCCAGATCAGCAGACCGATTCCGATAATGATCATCGGCGCGCTTAGCAGCTGCCCCATGGTCAACCAGCCAAAGGCAAGATAGCCGAGCTGCGGATCTGGCACCCGCACAAACTCCGCCAGAAACCGGAATACGCCGTAGAAAATGAGGAACAGCGAAGAGACCGCCCCAATCGGCCGCGGCTTGCGCGAAAACGTCACCAAAATTATAAGCAGTACGACACCTTCCAGCGCGGCCTCATATAGCTGCGATGGCTGGCGCGGCAATGGCCCGCCGCCGCGGAACACCATCCCCCAGGGCAGCGTGGTTACTTTGCCCCACAGCTCCTGGTTGATGAAGTTGCCGATACGCCCGGCACCAAGCCCGAGCGGCACCCACGGCGCAATGAAATCCGTAACTTCGAGCACGCCCTTACCATGCTTGCGCCCGAAGAACCACAGTGCCGCGATCACGCCCAGCAAGCCGCCATGAAACGACATGCCGCCGTCCCATACCTCGAATACCGCCGGCGGATGCGCCATGTAGTAGCTGAGATTGTAGAACAGCACGTAGCCGATGCGCCCCCCGAGGATCACGCCCAGGGCGCCGTAGAAGATCGCATCCGCCACCAGATCGGTAGTCCAACCCGACCCGGGGCGACGCGCACGGCGGTTGGCGAAGTACCACAGGCCAAGGAACCCGAAGACGTACATCAGGCCGTACCAGTGGACCTCAATGTGGATGGTGTGGCCCAGGACGCTGAAGCGCGGGAACGCGAAAGCGATGGGATTGATATCTGGGGCGTAGAGCATGGATAAGGACTCCGGATGTGGACTGTTAGCTAGGATTGCATGCTGGTCGATTCTATCCCGTCAGTTGGGCAGGATGCGGGAAAAAAATACCTTGAGATAGCCGGTCTCGGGTATGGCCGGATGCACCGGGTGATCCGGGCCTTGGCCACCCTGCTCGACGAGCTGCAGAAACCGATCTACGTGGCGGCTCGATTGCAGCAGTATCTGCTGCAGGTCCGAACGCGCCAGATGGTAGGAACAGGAGGCGGAGACCAGAATGGCGTCCCGGGCCAGCACCTGCATTGCCATCTGGTTCAGGCGGTAATAGGCCCGCATACCCTCCGTGGCATCCTTGCGGCGCTTGATGAACGCCGGCGGATCGACGATTACCACATCAAAGTGGCGACGTTCAGAACGCAGCAACCGCAACGCCTCGAATGCATCCTGATGCAGAACGGAAAGCCGGTCTTCCACACCGTTCATCGCAGCGTTGTTGCGTGCCCAGTCCACCGCACGCGCCGAACTTTCGACACATAGTACGCTGGCCGCACCGGCTGCGGCTGCCTGCACGCCCCACGCCCCGGTGTAACTGAACACATCGAGAACCCGGGCACCGGCCACATAACCGGACAGGCGCGCGCGATTCAGTCGCTGATCGTAGAACCACCCGGTCTTCTGTCCTTCCAGCACGGAAACCTCGAAGCGCACGCCGTTCTCCTCGATCATGACCTGCCCGGATACCTCGCCCAGAGCCACTTCTACGTAGTTACCTAGGCCCTCGGTCTCCCGGCTGGCGCTATCATTGCGCAGAACGATCGCCTGCGGATGCAAAACCTTGTCAATCGCCGCCACGATTTCCTCTTTAACACGCTCCATGCCCGCGGTGGTTATTTGCGCCACGACAACGCTTCCGTAGCGGTCGACCACGAGCCCAGGAAGCCCGTCACTGTCGCCGAACGCCAACCGGTAATAGGGCTGGGGGAGCAGCTTTTCTCTCAGGCTGCGACAGACATTGAGCCGGTGGACCAAAAGTGACTGGTTGAGCGATTGGGTGCTGTCGCGACTGATCAGACGCGCACAGATGAGCGTGTGCGGATTCACATAGCCGGAACCGAGCGGCCGGCCGGAATGGTCCTCAATGACCACAGCCTGTCCAGGCTCGAATGACGTCAGCGGCGTCGCGCCTGTGTCAATTTCGTTGCTGTACACCCAGACATGACCGGCCCGCAAACGGCGGTCCTCGTTCTTTTTTAATCTCAGGGGCGCAAAGGTCATAACAAATGTGTCAGATTATGGCGGCGCAAGCTTACGGTAAACCGCCCCGAATGGGAAATTGTGGCGCGCAGTGGCCGCCATTGCGCAATGCCGCACACCACGTCAGGCTGCCCGGCAAAGACAGGGGGGGCGCGACGCGCTATAGTGCCTATTCTGCTCCTTTGCTGCCTGCTCCGATGTCGACGACTACCGTGCGCCATACCAATCAGCTGATCGACGAAACCAGTCCCTATCTGCTGCAACATGCTCATAATCCGGTGGACTGGTTTCCATGGACGGACGGGGCGCTCGAAAAGGCGCGACGCGAGGATAAGCCCATACTGTTGTCGATCGGCTATTCGGCCTGCCATTGGTGTCACGTGATGGAGCAGGAATCTTTCGAGGATGAAGGGGTCGCCGGACTGATGAACGCCTTGTACGTGTGCATCAAGGTGGACCGGGAGGAACGCCCGGACCTGGACCGGATCTACCAGCTTGCCCACCAGATGCTGGCGCAACGGCCTGGCGGCTGGCCGCTTACCATGTTTCTGTCGCCTGAGGACCACATTCCGTTTTTCGGCGGAACGTATTTTCCTAATACGGCGCGCTACGGCATGCCGGCGTTCGACGATGTGCTGCGGCGGGTGGCTGGCTACTTCCGTGAACATCGTTCCGAGATTGCGACACACAACACCGCGATGCACAACGCGTTCGGGCACATGCAGTCGGATGCGCCGGAGCCTGGAGTACGGCCCACCCCGGAACTGTTGGCCGCCGCCGGGCGTGAACTAGAGGCTCATTTCGATGCCCGCGAAGGCGGGTGGGGTGGAGCGCCCAAGTTTCCGCATCCGACCAGCATCGAGCGCTGCCTCCGTCAGTGGGCATCGATCCCGCGGGCACCCGACCGGGCGGCGCTCGCCATGGCCGGGCACACCCTCAGCGCCATGGCCCTCGGTGGGATCTACGATCAGATCGGCGGAGGCTTCTGCCGCTATTCCGTAGATCAGCACTGGATGATCCCTCATTTCGAAAAGATGCTTTACGACAACGCGCAGCTGCTGGTTCTTTACTGCGACGCGGCACTTGCGACCGGACAGAAGCTGTACCGGCAAGTTGCCACGGAAACCGCCGAGTGGCTGATGCGGGAGATGCAGTCCGGCGAGGGAGGCTACTATTCGACGCTCGATGCCGACTCCGAAGGGCAGGAGGGCAAGTTTTACGTCTGGACCCAGGAGGAACTGCGCGAAATTCTGGACGATGACGAGTACCGCGCCGCCGCTCAGCATTTCGGTCTGGACCGTCCCGCCAACTTTGAGGACAGATTCTGGCATTTGCACATCAACGCTTCCGCCGGGCATTCGGACACGCCGTCAGAAGAGCACACCGGCGCGCTGATCTCGGCAGCGCGGCGGAAAATGTTTGATGCACGGGCTCGACGGGTGCGGCCTGGGCGCGACGAAAAAATCCTGACGTCCTGGAACGGGCTTGCGATTGCAGCCATGGCTCACGCCGGCCGCTTTCTCGGCCGCGACGACTTCGTGGATTCAGCGCAGCGCGCCCTGGATTTTGTGCGCACCCAGCTGTGGCGGAATGGCCGCTTGCTCGCCACATGCAAAGATGGCAACGGACATCTGGGCGCTTATCTGGATGATTACGCGTTCCTTATCTATGGCGTGCTTGAACTCATACAGGCACGCTGGCGCGACGGCGATCTGGCATTCGCGGTTGAACTTGCGGAAACACTGCTGGATCATTTCGAGGATCCGCAGCACGGCGCCTTTTTCTTTACTGCCGATGACCACGAACACCTCATTCATCGCCCCAAACCGTCCAGCGATGATGCACTGCCGTCTGGAAACGGGGTGGCTGCCCGCGCGTTGCTGCGCCTTGGACATATTCTGGGAAACCGTCATTTTCTCGATGCGGCGGAAAACACCATTTTGGCGCTGCACCGCGAGATTGTCGCCTACCCATCCGGTCACAATGCGCTGCTGGCGGCGGTCGAGGAGTATTTCGATCCGCCGCAGATCGTCATTCTGCGCGGTCCGGCCGACACATTCGGGCCGTGGATTGAACGTTGCCAGCGCAACTACGCGCCGCGCCGCATGGTACTGGCAATTCCGGACACCGCCAGAGACCTGCCAGGGGTGCTGGCTGGCCGACGCACCAGCAATGCGGTCACCGCTTATGTCTGCAGCGGGCTCGCGTGCAATGAACCGGTCGCAGATTTGGCCGGTCTCGAGGAGTTGTTGGCTCCCAGTGAACTGGGGCCAGAGAACCAGGCGCAACAACAATGAGCATGGAACCAGGAAACAGACGCGCGCCACGGAAGACGCTGGAGGATTTCATCCGTGAAGCGCGCGCACGGATACAGGAAGTCCGTCCGGACGAGCTCGACGAGATGATCGAGAATCACGATGATTTGCTCATCGTCGACGTGCGGGAGCCCGAGGAGTACAGCAACGTCCACATCCCGGGGGCGCTGCTAGTACCGCGGGGCACCCTGGAGGCTGCTGCCGACCCCAACAATAAACACCGGGTTGACCAGCTGTGCGCTGCCCGCGACCGCACGATCGTCACGTGCTGCGACACCGGGGCCCGCAGCGCGCTCGCGGCCGACACGCTTAATCAGATGGGCTTCCTCTGCTACAACCTCGCGGGTGGTCTGGTCCTCTGGGAAGCGGACGATCTGCCGGTCATCAGAGGCTAGCGACCTGACTCAGAAGGCGTAGCCGAATTCCTGCCGGAAGCGTTCGGCAAATTCCTCCGCACTGGTGCGATGATTCTGGGTCCCGTGAGACCCGATCTTGATGGCACCCATCAGGGCAGCGATGCGTCCGGTTGTCTCCCAGTCCATGCCGCGCGCGATTCCGTATAAAAGACCGGCCCGATAGGCGTCACCACACCCGGTAGGGTCCACGATCTGCGGCGCGGTAGCTGCGGGAATGACGTAAGTCCTGCCCTTCGCGTGTATCTCCGAACCTTCGCCGCCCCGGGTAATGATCAGCCCGTCCACCCGTGCGGCAAGCTCCCGTAGCGACTTTCCGGTTCGTTCCTGGAACAACTTACATTCGTAGTCGTTGACGCTCAGATATGCGGCCTGGTCGAGAAAGGCTTCAAGCTCAGAGCCGTCGAACATTGGCATCCCCTGACCTGGATCAAAGACGAAGGGTATTCCGGCTCCGGCAAACTGTGCTGCATGCAGCAACATCCCATCACGGCCGTCGGGAGAAACAATACCCAGCGTCACCGGCCCCGCTTGGCTGACCGAGTTGAGATGCGAATAGCCCATAGCCCCCGGATGAAACGCAGTGATCTGGTTGTCATCGAGGTCCGTGGTGATAAAGGCCTGGGCGGTAAAGGTTCCGGGCACAGTCGTAATGTGGTCACGTCGTACCCCCCAGCGGTCCAGCCAGTGGGCGTAACCCTCAAAGTCATCTCCCACCGTCCCCATGGCAAGCCCGTCCCCGCCGAGCAACTGGAGATTGTAGGCGATATTTCCGGCACACCCGCCAAACTCCCGCCGCATTTGGGGGACCAGGAACGATACGTTCAGGATATGTACCTGATCCGGAAGAATATGGTTCTTGAACCGGTCCGGATACAGCATGATGGTGTCGAACGCGAACGAACCGCAGATCAGTACCGTCATGAATTCCTCTCCGGAAAGCGCCCGCAATGCTGCCGTGTGATCACTGCGGTGCGTTACGGGCATGGGCCCGCACCAAGCCAGGTGGCGCGCAGTATAACGTAAACCCGGGGTCAGGGGGCATGCTGGAGCACAGGGATCCGGTCTAGCCTGCCACCTTCCATCTGAGGTCGAGCTCACGTGCCGCCTTCACGTCGTCAAGCCGCCGCACGGTCGTGGTATGGGGGGCGTTGCGGACGAGGTCGGGATTGTCGTGCGCTTCCCGGACGATCTCCTCCATGGCCGTGATGAAGGCATCGAGCTCTTCTTTGCTTTCTGTCTCCGTCGGCTCTATCAGGAAGCATTCCGGCACAAGCATGGGAAAGTACGTGGTCGGCGCATGAAAGCCCTTGTCCAGAAGTCGCTTGGCAACATCCATGGCAGTCACTCCAGTCGCATCCTTGAGGGGTTTCAGCGTGATGATGAACTCGTGGGTCGCACGGCGGTCCGGGTAGGCGGCGACGAACCCCTGACTCTTGAGGCGGGCCAGCATGTAATTGGCGTTGAGGGTCGCAAACTCCGCGACACGCTTCATCCCTTCCCGTCCCAGCAGCCGGGCGTAGACATAAGCACGCAGCAGTATCCCGGCATTGCCCATGTGCGCTGAGAGGCGGCCAATGGACTGCGGCCGCTCTTTTTCCGTTTCGACAAAATAGCTGCCATCCCGGGCCCGCGCCACCACCGGAACAGGCAGAAACGGCAGCAGCCGTTCATTGACGCCAACCGGGCCGGCACCGGGTCCGCCGCCGCCGTGCGGCGTAGAGAAGGTTTTGTGCAGATTCATATGAATGACGTCAAATCCCATGCTGCCGGGCTTGACCTTGCCAAGAATCGCGTTGAGGTTTGCGCCATCGTAATAAAGCAGCCCGCCGGCCTGATGCACGATCCTCTGCACCTCCTGAATATCCTTCTCGAACACCCCCAGGGTCGACGGGTTGGTGAGCATTAGACCGGCGGTCCTGGGTCCGACGGCAGCTCGGAGCTTTTCAATGTCTATGCCTCCCGCCTCATCCGTTGGAATTTCTCGCACCGTGTAGCCGCACATCACCGCCGTGGCGGGATTGGTCCCGTGGGCAGCATCCGGCACCAGAATTTCCGAGCGGTCGGCGTCTCCGCGCGACTCGTGATAGGCCCGCATCATTGCAACCCCTGCAAATTCCCCCTGTGCACCGGCCATGGGCGTGAGTGAAACTGCCCGCATCCCGGTCACATCCCTCAGGATCTCCTGCAGCTCGAACATGCAGGCCAGAAACCCCTGGCCGGTGGCCGGCGAAGCGAGCGGATGCCGCCCCAGAAACTGCGGCAGCATGGAGAACGCGTTGCAGGCACGCGGGTTGTACTTCATTGTGCACGATCCCAGCGGATAAAAATGGGTGTCGATCGAAAAGTTCTTCTGCGACAGCCGGGTGTAGTGCCGCACCGCCTGCATTTCCGACACCTGCGGGAGCACCGGACGACTCCGCCGCCGCAGCTCCGGGGGAATGTCTCCTGACTCCGCGGCAGGACCAGGAGACTGGGACGGGTTGCGGCGCCCCGGACGGGAAAGCTCAAATATCAGCATGTTGTTACCTGCACATACACGTTGGGTTGCAGTTGGGCACGCGGGCCGGGGCACCGTACACGCGCCGCGGGACGGCTACTTCAGTGCAGCGATGGCCTTGTCGTAATTTGGCTCCTGCGCGATTTCCGGAACGAGTTCGGAGTACACCACCTTGTCGTTCTGGTCGAGCACCACCACCGCTCGCGCCGTGATGCCTGCAAGCGGCCCGTTCTCGATCAGGACTCCGTAGTCCTTGGCGAAGTGCCGGTCACGCATCATGGACAGGGTCACGACATTAGCGGTTTTTTCCGCACTGCAGAAACGGCTCTGCGCGAACGGCAGATCGGCGGAAACAATGAGCATCACGGTGCCACCGTGGGCGGCGGCGTGATCATTGAACTTCCTGGTGCTCATGGCACACACGGGTGTATCCAGGCTCGGAACAATATTGAGCAGCTTTTTCTTGCCACTGAAACTGGCGAGCGTGACGTCGCGCAGTTCGGAGTCGGTCAGGCGGAAATCAGGGGCCTTGCTGCCCACCTTCGGCAGGGTACCGAATACCTGCACGGGATTGCCCTTCAGCGTTACGGTTGTCATATCAATTCCTCCTTGGTAGCGTTGTTACATCTTCTGTGCGCACGGCGGATCCAGACGGCGCTTGCTCAGGATGCGTTGCATGTGGTCGGCGTAGTGGTTGATGTCGGCCTCGGTCTTGGTTTCTGTGGCGCAGACAAGCAGGCACTGGCCGAGCTCTGGATAATCCTCCATGAGCGAAAAACCGGCCAGTATGCCCTGCGCTTCCATGGCGCGCAGCACGTCACCGACCGGGGCATTCACGCGCAAGACGGCCTCGTGGAAAACCGGCCGGTCGAATACGGGCTCCATACCTGAGATGGCCTGCAGTCGCGCAAGCAGCGCGCCGATATTCGCGTGCGACCGCGCTGCCACCTGCTCCAGCCCTTCCGGACCCAACAGGGACATGTAGATGGTCGCGGCCGTAACCAGCAGGCCCTGGTTCGTACATATGTTGGACGTCGCCTTGGAGCGGCGGATATGCTGCTCCCGGGCCTGTAATGTAAGCGTAAAGCCGGGCCGACCATCGCGATCCACGGTGCGGCCGATGATGCGCCCGGGCATCTGACGCACGTATTCCTGCTTGGCTGCCATGAACCCGAAGTACGGTCCGCCCGAAGACAGGGGCACCCCCAGCGGCTGACCCTCTCCGACAACAATATCGGCACCCGCTGCACCCCATTCGCCCGGAGGCTTGAGCAGTGCGAGGGAAATGGGATTGACGCAGGCAATGACAAGCAGCCCATGGTCATGGGCCCAGTCGGTCAGTATATCGACATCCTCCAACACTCCGAAGAAATTCGGCTGCGCGATCACAAGCGCTGCACAACCTTCGTGATAACTCCTTTCCAGAAACTCCAGAGCACTGTTCCCGGACTGCGCATCGTAGTCCGGTTCGATTATTTCGATGCCCTGGTTGCGCACGATGGTCTTTGCCACCCTGCGATAGACAGGATGGACGACCCTTGGCACGAGCACGCTGCGCCCCTTCCTGTGCGACCGGATTGCCATCAGCACCGCTTCCGCCAGGGCGGATGCGCCGTCATAGAGGGAGGCGTTTGATACGTCCATGCCGGTGAGGCTGGCGATCATGGTCTGGTATTCATACAAAAGCTGCAGCGTCCCCTGACTGGCTTCCGCCTGATAGGGCGTATAGGCCGAGTAGAATTCGCCGCGAGTCGCAATCTGCCATACCGCGGCCGGAATGTGGTGCTCATAGGCGCCAGCTCCGATGAAGCAGAGATACCGGCCGTCAGTCTCGGCACGCTCCTGCATCAGGCGCCCGACCTCCATCTCGGTCAATGCTTCCGGAACAGCTTCAAGCGTCGCGTCGCGCAGCGCCGGCGGAATCTCGTCAAACAGCTGATCGATGTCCCGGATCCCGACAGTGGCGAGCATCTCCTTTATGTCGGCTTCGGTATGAGGGATAAATGGCATAAACAGTACCTTGTCGGAATAGTGCCGTACCGGTAACACGGGTCGTGCAGCGCCCGCTTGCGGAACGCTGCCCCGGGGGCGGAATCTAGTGGTCTTCGGCCTCGACCAGACTCTTGTAGGCAGCGGCATCGAGCAGGGACCCGAGCTCTTCCGGCCGTTCCGGCTTGATGCGGAACAGCCAGCCGTCCCGATACGCGCCCTTGTTTACGGTCTCTGGCCTCTCGGCCAGATTCGCGTTCACTTCTGCTATCGTGCCACTTACTGGCGCATAGACATCCGAAGCTGCCTTTACGGACTCCACTACCGCGCACTCCTTGCCGGCTGCCAGTTTCTCGCCGACTTTAGGCAACTCAATGAACACGAGGTCGCCCAGCAACTCCTGTGCGTGATCGGTGATCCCGACAGTCAACGTGCCGTCCGGCATGGTCATTATCCATTCATGGGATCGGGTATATCGGAGATCTTTCGGTATTTCGCTCATCAGGTATTTCCTCGGTTATTCCAGACAGCTCTTGCCATTTCGCACGAAGGGATAGCGGACAACACGGGCCGCCAGCCGCCGGCGTTGGCCCTCCACTTCACAGCGACTGCCCACGGCGACGGCGGCCGGTACGCGCGCAAGCGCAATGGCTTTCCCCAGCGTCGGAGAAAAACTGCCGCTCGTAATCTGACCCTCCCCGACCGAACTGCAAATCACCTTTTGATGATCCCTCAGGACACCCTTGTCCTCAAGCACCAGCCCGACCAGTTTGCGCGCGACACCTTCGGTACGCTGGCGCTCCAGAACCTCGCGCCCAACGAAATTGCGGCTGGCGGGTTCCCAGCCTACAGTCCATGCAAGCCCGGATTCCAGTGGCGTCGTGGTCTCATCCATGTCATGGCCGTAGAGATTCATGCCGGCCTCCAGCCGCAGCGTGTCACGCGCACCGAGCCCGATGGGCGCAACCCCGGCCTCGGCCAGCCCTTGCCAGCTATACGGGGCGGCCTTGCCAGGCAGGATGAGCTCGAACCCGTCTTCACCGGTATAGCCGGTAGTGGCGATAAACAGCTCGCCAATGCTGGTCGCATTAAAAGGTTTGAGCTTTTCGGTCTCGGAACGCATCCCTTCTCCCAGTGCCTGATAAATCTTCTCCCGGGCATTCGGGCCCTGCACCGCGATGATCGCCAGGTCTGGCCGCGGCGCGATGCTCACCCCGCCCATTTCTCTCGAGGTTGTGTCCAGCCAGGCCAGGTCCTTGGTCCGGGTGGAAGCGTTCATGACCAGGCGAAACCATTGCTCGTTCATGTAATAGACGATCAGGTCATCGATCACCCCGCCCTTGGCGTTCAACATGCAGGTATACATGGCCTTGCCTGGGGTCTGCAGTTTGGCCACGCTGTTAGCCATGAGCAATCCGAGAAACGGGCGCACGTAGGCGCCCTTGATGTCGACCACGTTCATATGCGAGACATCGAACATTCCCGCATCCTGTCTGACCTTATGATGTTCCTCGATCTGGGATCCGTAATGAAGTGGCATGTCCCAACCACCGAAATCGACAATCTTCGCCCCCATTTTCACATGGGTATCGTAAAGGGGTGTTTTGTAGCCCATGACACCTCGCTGCGCTCAGCCTAAGATTTTGGGGCATTGCCCGTCTGCAGTTGCCCGCACCCTAAATAACGCCGTGATGTGCCCTATCATCCCATCTGCGTCCCGTCGACCCGTATAGCAAATTACCGGCATCCGCGGCGGCTACACCCCGGATAAGCCGCAGGACAGCTACCGGATGGAATGTACCTAGAGCGTTTCCGGCATGCATTTTTCAATTTCTCGCTTCGCAAATAAAAAAGGGGCGACGGACCCCATTGTGTCCGTCGCCCCTCTGTCCGGTAACCTGAGAGCTTGAGCCCCTTCGGTGGATATGCCCACAGGCCTGGCCTTCTGCCAGGGGGCCTTATCGCTCTCCAGAGTCGACCTTGTCTCTGCTGCGGTCCTTTTGCCTGAGCGTTTCCGGGCGGTTGCGCCTTCGGCGCCCCGGTGCCTACAGCCGGTCGGGGCCTCTCCCGCAGAAATAGTCGTGGCGGCAATATATCCCAGGCTTAGATCCATGCCAAGGACTACCCCCCCAGAACGGAAAGATAATAAAAAAGATTTATTCTGGACAGAATCTGGCCCCCGGTCCCAACCACAGTCGAGCAGCGACGTGTGATCGCGGAATGGACCGAGTTAGCGTGACTCGTTTCCTGATCTACACTTCAAGGGGTATCGGTGGTATCCGGTTGATCCTGCGATGAAGCTAGAAACGGTTTTAAAAAGCTAGTTTTCTCAAGCTGGCCTCCGCTTGCCATTTTGAATTGCGAAGGGGCAACTATACGAAATAGCACCTTGCGAACGACCGACAGCCAATCTCATTGTTAACCGAACACCAGTGAAGTGATTTCAAAATTATTTCGACGTTCCAGACGAATCCTGCTGACTTCGCCAGCAGCGCTATTCGGACGCTGTGGGCCGCCAGCTGGACGTTCAAATCGGGGGTTATTATGAACTGGTTGAAGATTTCCAGACATGCATTTCTGTTTCTGGTCGGCTTCCTGTTCAGCGCGCCGGCCTATGCCGTGCTGGTATTCGGTGCGCCACCGCGGGAATCACGCGCCGAAGCCGATGCGGTCTACGGTCCGATCGCCCAGTTTCTTACCCGGGTAACAGGACAACAGGTCGTCTATCGCTATGTCAACAACTGGCTGTCCTACGAGAGCAACATACGCCACAAGGTTTATGACATCGAATTCGACGGGCCGGCATTCATAGCCTGGCGCATGGCGCATTACGGCTGGACCCCGTTGGTAAAAGCTCCGGGTAATCTGCGCTTCGTGGTGATCGTAAAAAGAGACAACACCACCATAAAGAACCTCGAAGATCTAGCCGGATATTCGATGTGCGCCTTCGCCCCCCCTAACCTGGCGACGATTACCATACAGTATGAATTTACGAATCCGTCACGCCAGCCCAACATCATCCCCATAAGGACTTTCAGCCAAGCTTATCGGGAAGTCATGTCAGGCCAGTGTACCGCTGGCATCATGCAGATCATGCTGTACAAGCACATGAATGCCACTTTCCACGCAGCCAGGATTGTGTACGTCAGCAGGAAGTTGCCGAATCAGGCGTTTTCCGCCGGCCCGCGTGTCACACCTGCGATGCAGGCACGGATCACCTCTGCTCTCCTGTCCCCGCAGGGGCATACGGCGGCAGCGAAGCTGCTGGCTGAATTCAAGATCAAGAAGTTTGTACCAGCCACCGTACAGGAATATACGGGGCTCGACCATCTTCTCGACAACACCTGGGGTTTCGGTCTGAACCTGAGCATGCCGTCAACCCAGTAGCGGCGAACAACGGTTAGCAGCCAGCTGACCCGAACTCCGCAATAACGGGCGTGTGATCGGACGGGCGCTGCAAGGCACGCGGCCCGCGATCAATCCGGCATGACCGGCAACATCCGCACAGCGCCTGGCTGGCGAGGATATGGTCGATGCGCAAACCGTGATTCCGGCGGAATCCGCCCATGCGGTAATCCCACCAGCTGAACTGTTTCTCCGGTTGCTCAAAGCGTCGAAAGGTGTCGCATAGACCGGCGTCCAGAATATGCCGGAAGGCGGCACGCTCGGCGTCGCTGACCAGCACATGTCCCTCCCACAATGCAGGATCATGCACATCGCGATCTTCCGGAGCAATGTTGAAATCTCCGAGCACGACCAGCTTCGGGTTACCCGCAAGCTGCTGCTGAACATAGGCCGACAGGCTGGAGAGCCAATCGAGCTTGTAAGCATACTTGTCAGAACCGACCGATTGTCCGTTCGGCACGTAGACATTCAGGATCCGCACCCCTTCCCAGGATGCGCCGAGCACCCGTCTCTGGGAGTCCTGAAGCCCAGGGATGTCGAAAACCACATCGGACACAGGGGACCGGCTGACAATGGCAACGCCGTTATAGGCCTTTTGGCCGGAATAGACTGCGTGATACCCGGCTGCCTCAATCGCTGAGACCGGAAACCGCTCGTCGGTGAGCTTGGTTTCCTGCAGCGCCAGAACGTCGGGCCGTTCACTGGCAAGCCAGGCCAACACGTGCTCGAGACGCACGGACAGAGAGTTTACGTTCCAGGTGGCGACTTTAAAAAGCGACATAATATCAGCAGTGTCCAGTTAAAAATGCGATGATCCTTGGGCAAAGTCCATAAACACAGGCATTTCGGAGACAGTCAAGCTGTTCCCGGTTTGAACCGCAAGGTGCTGATCGGGCAGTGTTCCGGCTTTGGACTGGCCGGAGGGACCGGTGAACGTTGGCAAAACGCTGCTCGCGCAAGTGATGGAATTCCTCCTCTGGAAGACCTTTCACCGCATCGTGGCCCGTTACCGGGGCGATCACGGGGCGCGTACACTCACGTGCGCCGGGCAGCTGCGCTGCATGGCCTTCGCACAGCCCGCCTACCGTGAAAGCCCGCGCGATATCGAGGCCGCCCTCCCGGCGCAGGCCGCCGGGCTCTACCACATGGGATTTCGCGAGCCCATCCGCCGCTCGACCCTCGCCGATGCCAACGAGCGGCGCGACTGGTTCATCTACGCCGGGCTCGCCCAGCGCCTCATCGTCCAGGCGCGCAAGCTTTATGCCGAGGAGGGCCTGGGGCTCGATCTGCTGATCCCCGAGGCCGGGGCATTCTGCGTGATCGGCCGGGGATACGTCGATTTCGCGCGTCTCTGCGCCCTGCACCAGGCGGGCGCTTTCTTCGCGATTCAGGCGAAATCGAACCTCAATGCCCGGCGGCTCTATTCGGCGCCGAGCGACCGGACCATTGTGCTCAACGGCTTTTACTCCGGCCAGGGTTATCCGCAACACCTGCGCCGCATCCGCTTCAAAGACCAATCCGGCAAGCGGCTCGTGTTCCTCGCCAACCACTTCCGCCTGGACGCCGCAACCGTCTGCGCGCTGTATCGAAGCCGCTGGCAGGCGGAGCTCTTCAAGTGGATCAAACCGCATTTGCCGATCAAGCGATTCTTTGGCATCTCCGCGAACACCGTGAAAACGCAGATCTCGGTTGCCGTCCCGGTATACGTGCCGGCGGCCCTCATCAAGAAACAGCTCAAGCCGGAGGCGTTGCTTCATACGCTTCTACAGATCCTCCCGGTGACCGTCTTCGAGAAGATGGCGCTGGCACAGGCACTTACACCACGGCAACCGATCGAGAAGTCGAGCATATCTGATAACCAACTGAACCTGTTCGAGGTTTAACCGGACGCTACTGACATAATATATTGTTTGATCAATGTAATAGTTGGGGGCTGTTCCTTGATATACCCCCAACCGCCTCTACGCTTCGATCACGGAATTATCCGTTGTTACTGCTGCAACACCGCGCGTGGGCACAAAACCATACAGCACTCCCAACAACAAGGGAATGAAGGAAAAAGCCATGACCGTCCTCGCGTTCAGCGCCGCTGGCGCCACGTCAGCACTCTGCCGTCCGCAGGGGCGCTTACAGACTTTCTCGATCCCAGCGCTTTAGCCGCTCAACGATCCGGTCGACCTGGGCACGACGTTCCTCCTGCAGATCGACTCTTCCGGAGGATACCCTGTCAATGATTCGTGGTTCTGCGGTGCGGATTGAGCCGCCGGGGAATGGAGGTTGCGGGTCATATTCGATGAGAAGCTGGATTTCCTTGGCCGCATCATCGCCAAAAAGGCGTGAGGCTACGACCAGCGCCAGGTCAATGCCCGCAGAAACTCCCGCGGCCGTGATCCGGTTGCCATCGATGACAACCCGTTCTGCGACAGTCTCCACACCCAGGCGTGCCAGCAGGTCCATGGATAGCCAGTGAGTCGTGGCGCACCGCCCCTCCAACAGCCCAGCGGACGCAAGCAAGAGCGAACCCGTGCAGACAGAGGTAACGAATTTGGCTCCCGCTCCCCATCGTCTCAGATATCCCACAAACTCCTCGTCCTCCATGACGTCCATCTGGCCCGGACCACCCGGCACAAACATCACGTCGGGGGCAGCGTCGTCGAAACACGTGTCGGGAATGATGACCATCCCGCGATCGGTGTGAATCGGATCCAACGTTGCAGCCAGGAGCGCCACGCGGGCACCTGGGAGCCGCGCAAATACTTCATAGGGCCCGGAAACATCGAGAAGCGTCACCCTTTGATAGAGAACGATCCCGATGGACACCGAGTCTTTTAGTTTCCTTTGAGACACGACCTCTCCTCCTTGCAGCAACGGTTCCGTGGCAACAGGCCTCAGGTTGGAAAGCCCCCGATTTAAAAAATTATACGATTTGGGTGGTCAGCCCACGTTTTTATATTGGCGTTCGCGATCCCGGGTGCCATAGGTGGCAGCGCCACCCGAAGTCGGCCAGCCGTCTTCTTTAAGTTGGGAAACAGCAGTGAACCCTTCTTGGCATGGTTGACGTAGACAAGTTGCGTGTCCAACCCTGTAAAAGTTTATGAAGACAGAAGGATTGCACGGAAAGAAGTTGTACTCGTTCATCCGCTCCGATACTGGCAGGCGCAGGTATTTTTGCTCGGCTGCGCGGGTCGCGCTTGCCGCTCAAAACTTAGACCAGGACTTATGACTCTGGCGGCACACCAGGCTACTCAGTCAGCCGGGGTGGCGCGGTTACCCGAAGCGGTCGATAGCTGGAATCCGGCCTGGGTCAGCGCGCTCGACAGCTGTGGCGGCATGTACCCCTGAGTGACGGTTGTGCCCACCGTCACCGTCGGCACCGTCAGGTTGCCTGCCACCTTGCGCAGCTGCTGCTGCTTCTTGGCGTTAGCGGCCACATTTACTTCGCGAAAGGGTATGTGGTGCTGTTTGAGATAGTGGCGTACCAGATCGCAGGAGTCGCAATGCGGAACCATGTAGAGGACCACGTTTTCCCCCGAAACAGGTCCAGGGGTCTTGGCCGCGTGATTTCGCGGCACATTGACAATTGCGGCCTCCGCCGCACTCGGAGGAGGCTCGCTCGCATAGGTCACTGTTCCATCCTTAGCTACCCATCGGTAGATGGCAGCGTGGCTCGTTGCTGCAGCCGCAAGAGTACCGCCCAGCATGATCATCGCGATAACGGCATATTTCATGAGTTGATCCTCGGCTGCCCTGTCCGGTCAAACACGCGATTTGTGCCACCGCAGGCAGCGCTTCAGTCCTGAGCATAGCAGCTGGGTCTGCAGGGGGCCGGAGCACGGCCGTCTGGCCGTATGCGCCGCCGCTCAGGTCAATCCGTGTCGCCCGATTACGTCGTCCCGGGACGCACGATCCACGACCACCATCCCGCGCCAGGAAGCCCCAAGGCCCAGCCCAGTAGCGGGCTAACCCGTCAGACCGGAATGACGCAGCAGCGCGTCAATCCTGGGTTCGCGGCCACGGAACCGTATGAATAGCTCCATGGGTTCGTAGACCCCGCCTTGTTCAAGGATGTTATGGAGGAATTCCTCGCCGGTACGGCGGTCGAAAACCCCATTTTCCTCGAATTTGCTGAAGGCATCCGCCGACAGGACCTCGGCCCATTTGTAACTGTAGTAGCCAGCAGCGTAACCGCCGGAAAAAATGTGCGAAAAACTGTTTTGAAACCTATTGAATGCGGGCGGAATGATGACCGCCGTCTCTCGCCGGACGCTGTCCAGTAGATCCTGTACTGTCTTTCCTCGACCTGGAACAAAGCTGCCATGTAGGCGCATGTCGAACAACGCGAACTCCAGCTGGCGGACCATCTGCATGCCCGACTGGAAATTCCTGGCCGCGATCATTTTCTCGTACAGGGACTGCGGCAACCGCTCTCCCGTACGATAATGGCGGGCCAGGCCATCGAGCGCCTGCTGTTCCCAGCACCAGTTCTCCATGAATTGGCTGGGCAGTTCCACCGCGTCCCAGGGCACACCGTTAATGCCGGAGACGCCGACGTAATCCACGCGGGTGAGCATGTGATGCAGCCCGTGACCGAACTCATGAAACAGCGTTGTCACCTCGTCGTGCGTGAGGAGCGCCGGGTCATCGCCCACCGGAGCGGTCAGATTGCAGACCAGATAGGCCACCGGAATCTGTATCCCGGCCGAGGTGCGCTTGCGACCAATGCAGTCATCCATCCAGGCGCCGCCGCGCTTTCCCGGGCGCGGATAGAGATCCACGTAGAAACGGCCCCGGACCTCACCTTGCGCGTCGCGGATCTCATAGAAGCGGACATCCGGATGCCAGACCTCGGAATTGTCGATCTCCCGGATCTCGATCCCGTAAAGCCGGTTGACGATCGCAAACAGGCCGGAAATAACCTGCGGAGCCGGGAAATATGGCCTGAGATCCTCGTCGCTGAAGGCATAGCGGTGCTCCCGCAGCTTCTCGGAATAATACGGTACGTCCCAGGCCTCCAGATCCGCAGCGCCGAACTGGGAGGACGCAAACGTCCGCAGTTCGGCGAGCTCGGCCTGCGCCGGCGGTCGCGACCGTTCCGCCAGCCCATGCAGGAACGCAGTCACCTCGGCAGCACTCCCCGCCATTTTGGTGGCCAGGGACAGCGAGGCATAGTCAGGATAACCCAGCAGCTGTGCTTCCTCGATGCGCAGCGCAAGCAGACGGTCGATGATGGGGCCGTTGTCCCAGGATCCTGGCCTGGGTCCCTGGTCGCTTGCGCGGGTGACATAGGCCTCATATATGCGTCGCCGCAATTCGCGCTTTGCCGAATATGTGATGAACGCAGCATAGGATGGTCCGTGTAGACTGAACTTCCAGCCTGACTTGCCATCCCGCTCTGCATCCTGGCGCGCTGCAGCACGTGCCGATTCCGGCAGTCCCTCGAGATCGTCTGCATCGGCGATCAGCAGCTCCCAGCCGTCGGTGGCATCGAGCACGTTCTCCTCGAACCGGCTGGTCAACGTAGAAAGCTCCTGCTGGATCTCGCGGAAACGGCGCTTGTCTGCAAGATTGAGATCCGCGCCAGATAGGCGGAAATCACGCAATGTGTGCTCGATGATCCTGCGCTGCGCCGGACTCAACGTGGCAAATGCCGGATCAGCGGCAATCGCTTTGTAGGCGCGATAGACACGCTCGTCCTGCGCAAGCTCGGTCTGATAGTCGCTGAGCCTCGGCAGGCAGCGATTATAGGCCGTGCGCAGGGTCTCGCTGTTCATCACGGCGTTGAGGTGCGACACCGGAGACCACAGGCGGCTTAACCGTTCCTCCATGTCTTCCATAGGCTGGGCAAAGCTGTCCCAGGTAAACGGCCCGCCGGCCTCAAGCAGCTGCTCGCGTTCCCGGCGGTTGCGCGCAAGCATCGCATCAAGCGCAGGCTCGACATGCCCTGGACGGATTTCGGAAAACCGCGGCAATCCGTCCAGAACAAGCAGGGGGTTGTCAGTTTCGCTTGTCACTTGCGTCATGATAGTTTAGGGAAAGGGTTTTACGGAGACGTCTAATTTAACATGTACGCACACAGCGCGGTAACCCTGCGCGCACCCGGATCATGAACAACACTCACCCCTACGACCGGCTAACACCGGAAATCATTCTGGACGCGGTCGATCGCCTGCCGGCACGATGCACCGGCGGCCTGCTTGCTCTGAACAGCTATGAAAACCGCGTCTACCGCGTCGACACTGAGGGACGGGGAATGCTTGCCGTCAAATTCTACCGCCCCGACCGCTGGAATGACGCGCAAATTGTGGAGGAACACGCTTTTACCCGCGAACTTGCCGAACAAGAAATTCCCGTGGTCGCGCCGCTTACCGGTCCGGATGGCTCAACCATTCAGCGACACGGCGGCTTCCGCTATGCCGTGTTTCCATGGCAACCGGGGCGCGCATCCGAACTCGGCACAACCGCGGAGCGACACACGCTCGGCCGCTTCCTCGGCCGGCTTCATCGGGTGGGCGCGAGCGCACGATTTCACAGCCGGCCGGCTTTGAACATCGAGACCTTCGGCCTGGAACCGGTCCGTTACCTGCTCGACCACGGGTTTCTGCCGGACTACCTGATGGACGCCTACCGTTCGCTCACATCGGAACTGCTTGGGCGCATATCGGGAATCCTGGATGGGGTATCGGCACGCACGCTGCGGCTGCACGGGGACTGCCATCTCGGCAATCTGCTCTGGACGGATACCGCCCCTCACATTGTTGATTTTGATGACGCACGCACAGGACCGGCAATCCAGGATCTGTGGATGCTGCTGTCCGGGAACCGCGACGCGATGCAGCGCCAGCTTGGCGATGTACTGGAGGGGTACTCCGTTTTCATGGAGTTCGACCCGGGCGAGCTTGCCCTGATCGAACCCCTGCGAACCCTGCGGCTTATTCACTACAGCGCCTGGATTGCACGCCGGTGGGAGGATCCTGCATTTCCGCGCAGCTTCCCGTGGTTTAACACCACCCGCTACTGGGAAGAGCACGTGCTCGCGCTGCGGGAGCAGCGGGCTCTAGTGGACGAGGCACCGTTATCCTGGATCTAGGCGGGTAGTGGCGCAATGCCCTTATGCCCATTTCCGGTAGGCCGCAGACATCAACCGCGGACATCGAAGAGCGACGCTGGATGCGACTGCCTACTGGTTCATGAGGAGTGGCGTTCTGACGCACCCTGCGCAAAAGCATTAAGGACCGCTACAACCTCCCGCGGATAGCGCTGCGACAGCTTGAGCGTCAGAACGGCCAAATCGCTGCGTGCAGATTGCAGCCGCAGCATTCCGTGTTCCGTAAGACGGACGTGAAACGAGCGCCGGTCCGAGGGGTGTTGGTCAGCCACAAAGCTTCCTGAACGTATCAGTTCATTGATCATCACGCTCGCGGTTGCCCGGGTGATGTGCAAAGCGGTGCCCACCTCGGTTACCGTGGCCTGACCGCTGCGCGCCACCAAGTCAAGCAGGCGGAATTGCGGAATCCGCAGGCCGGAATACATCAAGGCGACGTTGGCATTGCGCTCGAGCACCTGCATCGCCTGGATCAGGCCTAGCAAATCCAGCTGTTCCATGCCTCACCGATATTATTGTTTGTCAGCCAAACTAACAAAAAATTCTGATTGGCGGCGTTCATCGCGCGCGCGTTTAATAATTCGCGATGCACGGATGACTATAGGTGATGATCTTTCGTGGATCAATCGTGCAGAACCGAAAATGCAACTTGGACATTGAGGAGGCAGCATGTCAACAGTCGCCGAACGGCTTAACCTTCCCGCTACCGATATTGCGACGCGCGTGAGCGCATTGGAAAATGGGTTTTCGGCTATACGGGAACGAGTGCCGGAAAACAAGGTTTCGATCATTCTGCTCTCGGGCGATTTTGATAAGGCCATGGCGGCGTTCATGATGGCGACCGGCGCGGTCGGCATGGGCATGGAAGTCACCATGTTCTTTACCTTCTGGGGCTGCAGCGCCATCAAGAAGGGTCGCAAGCTGCGCGGCAAGAAATTCACCCATAAGCTCATCAACCTCATGTTGCCGGCCAGCAGCAAGCAGCTCGCGCCATCGAAAATGGCGTTCGCTGGAATCGGCCGCCGCTTCTTCAACTATGTCATGAAGGGCCAAATGGCGCCGTTAGACGAGCTTATTCAGGTCGCGGTGGAGTCCGGCGTGCACTTTCAAGTATGCGCACCGTCACTCGCGATGATGGGCTTTGATGCCGATGAGTGGGTCGTTCCGGTCGACGTCTGCGGCGTGGCGGGCATGTACGAAACTGCACTCAGGGCACGCACGGCCTATTTCGTTTCCTGAACCTGTCTACGTGCCGAAATCCGGCCACGCACTCGCGAGTCGCCTGCAAGAAATCGAGGCTTGCCTCGGCGATGGGGTGCAAGGCAGTGCTCGGGTTTGCCGGAAGAACGGCGCTGCCTAATCGCGTTTCAGCGGCTTCGCAGGCGCAGGCTGGATCGGAGTCCGGGCGGATGGACTACTTCGCCGCCCGTTATGTCCGACTCCATGGACAACTCGTCCCAAAAACCGACGCCTAGGAGCCGGGCCGCAGAGCTTTCAGCACGATCTGGGTGTCTGGACGTTTTCCGTGCCAGAAACAATAGGATTCGGCCGCCTGCTCCACAAGCATACCTAGTCCATCGGAGATAATCGCTGCGCCGTCCCGGGCTGCGTAATCCATGAACGGCGTCGGGCGATCCCCATACATCATGTCGTAGGCAAGTGCGCCGGTTGCAAAGAGTCCACGGGGAAGCGGCGGCGCCTCTCCCTTCAGGCCTGCGCTGGTACCGTTGATCACGACGTCGAAATGCTGCCCCGCGAGGTCCTGAAAACCGCTAGCCCTCATCGCCGACAGTCCACCGGGTCTTACCAGCTCCTGCGCCCGGGAAATCGTGCGATTGGCAATCACAACCGCCTCCGGTACGCACTCCAGCAGCTGAGCCAGCACCCCGCGCACAGCCCCGCCCGCGCCTAGCAACAGCACGCTTTTGCCGGACAGGAGCGGCCCGCCGCGAGCGCGCCATCCGACACCGAGAAGACGGGCCAGGTCGCGCACCAGACCGAGTCCATCCGTATTGTGGGCTTCGATCGTCCCGTCATTGGTGAAGCGAAGCGTATTTGCTGCCTGTGCCTGTTTTGCCAGATCGGTGCATACATCAGCCAGACGGAACGCTTCCAGCTTGAATGGCACTGTGACGTTCAGTCCCTGACCGCCTGTGGAACGAAACCGCCGTACGGCCTCCGCAAAACCATCGAGATCCACCTCGATCGCCGTGTAGTCGATGTGGTCACCGAACTGCCGGGCGAACAGCCGGTGGATGGCCGGAGATCTGCTGTGACTGACGGGATTACCCATCACCGCATAGCGTTCTGGCAAATCAGGAAGAGGTGTCCGTTCGTCGCGCATGATCTGTCCGGTCGTCGTCGCATCGCGGGACGGCCATATTAGTTGTTTCAGACAGCCCCTGAAGGGCGCTGCATTCTGCCTAGTCCCTGACCACGAAACGCGGGAAACCGTGCCGCGGCCTCACCGACCCGCATCGCCACCTGGTGTCCTCCTCATGAGCCGGTATCCGGGGGAACGCGTGGGGCGAGAGCAGACTGCAGGCTGGCGCGCAGATCCCCAAGCCGCTGATGAAAAAAGTGCCCTGCGCCCCGTATGATGATGAGCGTCGGCGGCACATCCAGACTCCGGATCCAATCCCGCACCCCGGCTACGGGAACCACCTCGTCCTCATCGCCATGCAGCACAACGGCCGCCGGACCCGGCGCGGGCAGGGCGCTGAAATCGTACAGGTTGACCGGGGGGGCCACCAATATCAGACGGGCTACCGGCCAGCGTGCCGTGGCACGCAATGCCACATAGGCTCCGAATGAAAAGCCCGCGAACCAGGTCTCGGCGGCAGGACACCGACTCTGCGCCCAGTCGGCAATGCCCACCAGATCGTCGGACTCCCCCGTGCCGTGGTCATAACGTCCGGCACTTCCCCCGACCCCGCGAAAGTTGAAACGCAGAGTGCACGCCCCTTGTTCCGCCAGGCCGCGCGCAAGCGTATGGACAACCTTGTTTTGCATGCTGCCGCCATACAGTGGATGGGGATGGCAGATGACGGCCTGGATCGGCTTTTCCGGTTCCACCTCTGGACAGCCGATCAGCGCTTCGAGCGGACCCACTCGACCGGGAATAGTAACCGGACCGGGTTGGCAGGGGCACGCCTGACTCATATCGACGGGCTCCGGTCATCGAGAATGCCTGATCGGGTCATCCTGCGAACCGTCTTGAACTGACCCTCGGTGTCCGGCCTTGCCGTCCCTCGACTGTCGATGCCATTCCCGATACCGATCCGTCGCATCATTTCCGGCCGCCGGGGACAAGCACAATACCAAGCTCGTCCCATATTCGGTCGATGCGCTCCTTTACTGACGGATCCATGGAAATGGGACGACCCCATACGCGCGACGTCTCCGATGGCCATTTGTTGGTGGCATCCAGACCCATCTTGGCGCCTAGACCGGCCGTGGGGCTGGCGAAATCCAGATAGTCTATCGGCGTGTTTTCCACGACGACAGCGTCGCGTGCCGGGTCGACGCGTGTGGTAACAGCCCAGATCACGTCCTTCCAGTCGCGCACATTGATGTCGTCGTCAGTAACGATAACGAACTTTGTGTACATGAACTGCCGCAGGAATGACCAGACACCGAACAGAATGCGTTTGGCGTGGCCGGCATACTGCTTGCGGATGCTGACCACCGCCAGGCGGTAGGAACAGCCCTCCGGCGGCAAATAGAAATCGACTATCTCGGGAAACTGCTTCTGCAGCAGAGGCACGAACACCTCATTGAGCGCTACTCCGAGCATGGATGGCTCGTCAGGTGGCCGGCCGGTATAGGTGCTGTGGTATATCGGATCGCTTCGGTGCGTGATGCGTTCAATGGTAAAGACCGGGAATCGCTCAACCTCGTTGTAGTACCCGGTATGGTCTCCGAATGGCCCTTCTTCCGCCTGTTCCTGCGGGTCTATGAATCCTTCCAGCACGAACTCCGCAGTGGCCGGAACCTGCAGGTCGTTCGTCAAGCACTTCACCACATCGGTTTTCGCACCGCGCAGGAGGCCGGCAAACTGGTACTCGGAGAGGGTGTCAGGCACCGGCGTCACCGCCGCCAAGATCGTTGCTGGATCGGCGCCCAGCACCACCGCTACCGGGAAGCGTTCGCCGGGTCGAGCGCGGCACCAGTCAACGAAATCCAGAGCCCCGCCCCGATGAGCCAACCAGCGCATAATCACCTTGTTGCGCGCGATCACCTGTTGTCTATAAACCCCCAGGTTCTGTCGATCCTTGTTCGGTCCGCGGGTCACGGTGAGTCCCCAGGTAATCAGCGGGCCGGCATCCTGTGGCCAGCAGGTCTGCACCGGAAGCCGCGCCAGATCGACGTCATTTGACTCGATCACACGCTCCTGGCAGAGACCACGCCGCACTACGTGCGCCGGCATGTTGAGCACCTGCTTGAAGCTCGGCAGCTTTTCCCACAGATCGCGGAAACCTTTCGGGGGATCCGGCTCCTTGAGAAAGGCAAGCAACCGGCCCACGTCGCGCAGCGCCGAGACCGATTCCGCTCCCATGGCCATGGCCACCCGCTCCGGGGTACCGAAGAGATTGGCCAGCACCGGCGTCGTGTGGCCTCTGGGGCGATCAAACAGCAGCGCGGGGCCACCAGCCCGAAGAACCCGGTCGCAGATCTCCGTCATCTCCAGATGCGGGTCGATTTCGACCCCGATGCGCTTCAATTCGCCGCGGTCTTCCAGCTGCGTGATAAAATGGCGCAGGTCTCGATAGATCAAGTCTGCCGTCTCACCACCGGGGTTTATATTGCCGGCCGGCGCTGCAGCTAGTGCGGAGCATCGAGCGAACGCTCCATGCCGGGCGGTGTGGTCTCCGCGAAGGAACCGCGGGTACTGATACCCGCCAGCCAGTGAGCCAGGCGTGGATGCCGATCGCGCCAATCGTGGGGAAAGCGAAAATCGACATACTCAAGCGCCACGCCCAGCGCTAGGTCCGCGACGCTGAAACGGTCACCTACCAGATAGGCGGGTCCTTTTCTGGCACTATCGGCAAATTTCAGGGCAGAAATGATCTTGGCTTCCTGGTGCGTCACGACCTCCGGCGACTGTTTGTCCGCAGCCCTGCGCACCTCCAGCAACCGTATCACGACCGCGTCCAGAATGCCCTGCGCCAGTGCGTGCCAGCGCAACACCTGCCAGCGCATCTCGCCATCACGGGGAATCAGGGGTTGCCCCGCGAGACTGTCCAGGTATTCAAGTATCAGCGGAGAATCGAACAGTACCTCATTGTCGTCGCGCACCAGCACCGGCACCTTGCCCAGAGGGTTAAGTGCTGCCACATGTCCTGCGGGATCTGACGGGCCCTCCACGACAAAATCGCAGGCTATCCCTTTTTCCTTCACCAACACGCGGACCTTGCGCACATAGGGGGACGTGAGCGAACCGTATAGTTTCATTGAATCCTCCTACCGGTAATAACTGAGAAGCATACCAATGTAGACCGCTGCCCCAAAATAGTTGTTGTTCATGAATGCACGAAAACACCGGTCCCGGCCGCGCGACCAAATGAGCGTCTGCTGATAGATCGCAAACAGGCCGGCCACCGCAAGCCCGGCATAATACCGCAAACCCAGGCCACCGAGGATTCCAGCCCAGGCGAGGAAACCGACTGTCAACACGTGACATGTCGCCACCAATGCCCGATCCCAGCGCCCGAACAGGATGGCCGTAGACTTCACGC
This sequence comes from Pseudomonadota bacterium, assembly GCA_021785515.1. Lineage (GTDB taxonomy): Bacteria > Pseudomonadota > Gammaproteobacteria > Acidiferrobacterales > UBA6901 > JAJYCY01. The sequence goes on from JAJYEX010000001.1 coordinate 734,965, forward strand.
CGATCTTCACGTCGTCGTCGCGATCCACCATCGCGTATTCAGTGTCATAGGCAACCGCCCAGAATATGTTGGCGATAAGCATGATCCAGGCCGCGGCCGGCACGGCGCCTGTCTCGGCCGCAAATGCCATCGGAATCCCCCAGCCGAAAGCAACACCCAGATAGAATTGCGGGAGATGGGTATAACGCTTGGCGAAAGGGTAAGTCGCCGCCAGAAATGCGCCCACAAAGGCCAGCATTACGGTCAAGCCGTTGAGCGTCAGCACCAGGGCCAGACTGATTGCGCATAACACTACAAACAGAATGAGTGCCTCGCGCGGCGTAACCCGCCCGGCGGCAAGCGGCCGCTCACGGGTGCGCTTTACATGCGGATCAAAGTGGCGGTCTGCAAAATCATTGATGACGCAACCCGCCGAGCGCATCATGAATACCCCGGTGACGAACACGATCACAATCGCCAGAGGCGGCCGTCCGGCACCGGCATACCACAGGGCCCAGAGCGTCGGCCAGAGCAGCAGCAACGCGCCGATAAGCCGGTGCCAGCGCATGAGCATCGCGTAATCGCGCAGTCGGGCACGCAGTTCAGTCACTGCCGGCACCGCTGAACTCCCAAACGACGATATTCGCTTGCCACACGGACCTTGCAGTTGATCATGGCCAGACACACCGACCCCGGATAATGTACGGGGGGCGATACCGGCACACCGAGAGCGTGTAGCCGGATCGGGTTCTTCACCGCAGGAAGCGGGAAGGCCCATGGCATACATTATGCCGCCCGCCCGCGTCCCGGACCAGCTCCTCTATACCGCCGCATAGCTGTCTCGGACGCCAAGCCAGCGTTGCACGATGGGCATGACGTGCTGCGGATATCGTTCCAGCAGGAGAGTGGCAACCTGCTCGACCTGCGGCAGCGCCGACTGGTCCCGGACCAGGTCGGCGATATGGAACTGCTGCTCACCGGCCTGACGCGTGCCGAGAACCTCGCCCGGTCCGCGCATCTCGAGGTCCTTTCGTGCGATCTCAAACCCGTCGTTGGTGGAGCGCATAGCCGCCAGACGCTCGCGCGCCGCGGCCGACAGCGGTGCCCGGTACATCAACACACAGCTGCTGGCGACCGTGCCGCGGCCGACCCGCCCACGCAGCTGGTGCAGCTGCGACAGTCCGAGACGCTCGGCATTTTCTATGATCATGAGACTTGCGTTGGGGACGTCCACACCCACCTCGATGACAGTGGTGGCCACGAGCAGGTCGGTTGCCCCGCTCTTGAATTCGTCCATGACCTGCTCCTTTTCCGCCGGCTTCATGCGGCCGTGCACCAACCGGATCCTGAGTTCCGGGAGAGCCTGGCGAAGCGCCGTCTCGGTTGCAGTGGCGGTCTGAAGCTGCAGCGCGTCCGATTCGTCGATGAGCGGGCAGACCCAGTATGCCTGTCTGTGCTCCAGGCAGGCGCTGTGAACACGCCTTACCACTGCGTCGCGCCGGCTGTCCGGAACCACCACCGTCTCCACCGGATGACGGCCAGCCGGGAGTTCATCGATGACCGACACGTCGAGGTCGGCGTAGACCGACTGTGCCAGCGTGCGCGGAATGGGAGTGGCAGTCATGATGAGCTGGTGCGGCAGGCGCCCGTCCATCGCACCCTTCTCGCGCAGCATCAGGCGCTGATGCACGCCGAACCGGTGCTGCTCGTCAACGACGACCAACCCGAGCCGGCGGAACTCGATGTCCCGCTGGAACAGCGCGTGGGTTCCGACCACCACCGGAGCTTGACCGCTCGCGACGAGTTCGGCCATGGAGCGGCGGGTTCGTGCGCCGTGCCTGCCAGCCAGCCACGCGACCTCGATTTCCATCGGCGCGAGCCATTCCCGTAGATTGCGCCAGTGCTGCTCGGCCAGCAGCTCGGTCGGCGCCATGATCGCCACCTGCCAGCCGCCCTCTACGGCATGCAGGGCGGCTGCGGCCGCCACCAAGGTTTTCCCTGATCCTACATCACCCTGCACCAGCCGCTGCATGGGCTGTGCGCACCGGAGATCATTCGTTATTTCCGCAATCACCCGGTTCTGTGCCGCGGTGAGCTGGAATGGCAGCCGTGCAAGCAGCGCTTCAAACAGCTTCCCGTCGGCATCGATGAGTGGCGCATCGTGCCGCCGGATCCGCTCCCGCAACTTGCGCAGGCTCAAACAGTGCGCCAGCAGCTCTTCGAATGCCAGCCGTTGCTGTGCCGGATGCAATCCCTGCATCAACAGACCAACCGCCGCCTGCGGCGGAGGCCGATGCACATAATCCACTGCCTCCTTGAGCGTAGGCAGTTGCAGCATGGCCAGCGTCTCATCGGGAAGCCATTCCCGTATTGATTGCAGGCGGGTATCCAGTGCCTCGGCAATAATCCGTCGCAGCGACAGCTGGTGCACGCCCTCCGTAACCGGATACACAGGGGTCAGGCGGCTCTCCGGTTGCGGCAAGGACCCATCCGGCAGAAGCTCATACTCGGGATGCACGATTTCGAGCCCCGCCGGTCCGCTGCGCACCTCGCCAAAACATCGCAACTGCGCTCCGCGCCGCAGAGAATCGTGCTGAGCGGACGTGAAATGAAAGAACCTCAGCAGTATGCTGCCACTGCCATCGGCCACGCGGCACAGCAGGTTGCGCCGACCCCGATAGACCACGTCGGCCAGCTCGATCTTTCCGCAAAACATCGCCTCGCTACCGGCTTGCAGGCTGCCGATCGGCGTCAGCCTGGTGCGATCCTGGTACCGGAACGGGAGATGGAACAGCACATCCTGGACCGTACGCAGACCAAGCCGCTCAAGCTTGGCCGCAACCCTGGGACCAACGCCGCGGATCGCGGAGACCGGTTGCTGCTCTATGTCCATCGGTTGTAAAACGCCCGGGCTAGCTGCCCTCGACGATCATAACCGCATCCATTTCCACGGGCGCGCCCCTGGGAAGATCGTCGACGCCGACGACGGCGCGCGCCGGGTACGGCTTGCGAAAATATTCAGTCATGACCTCATTGACCACCGGAAAATTGGCCAGGTCGGTGAGGTAGACATTAAGCTTCACGATATGCTCAAGTCCACCACCGGCTGCCTTGGCCACTGCCGCGAGGTTTTCCACCACCCGCACGATCTGCGCACGGATACTTCCGGTCTCAAGCTCTCCACTGCCCGGGTGCAGGGGGATCTGCCCGGAAAGATAGACCGCTGAACCGGCCCGCACGGCCTGCGAATAGGTTCCGATTGCCTGCGGGGCGTCGGCAGTCTGAATCGTCTCTCTTTTCATTTCCCACCTCTTGTTGACAGTCGCAGCGATCCGCGGAGAGCGGCCGCAACCGCTATCCTTTCATTCTGTTAATGCGTATGACCGATTCTTGCGAACGTATGCGGCGGATAATTCTGGCCAGGTGAGCGCGGTCCCGCACCTCGACGGTGAAGTCAATGGAGGCATTGAAACCATCCCGTTCCTCCATCGACACGGCATCGACATTCGCATCCAGTTCGGCGATCGCCGCCGCCACCGTGGCCAGGACACCGCGCTGGTTCTTGACCTCTACGCGCATGTTGACCGGGAACACGGATTCGATGTTGTGTTCCCAACGCACATCGATCCACTGCTCCGGATGTTTGCGGTACTTGACCACGTTCGGGCAGTCCTCGGTGTGCACGACAATACCGCGACCGGCTGACAGAAAGCCGAGAATCGGGTCTCCAGGAATAGGGCGGCAGCATCGGGCAAACGTCACCACCACGCCCTCGGTACCGCTTATGGCGAGACCGGGGAGCTTCTCTCCGCCGGTCCTGATTTCTGCCGTTGTCGGCAGCATCTGTCGGGCAACTACGGCTGCCAGACGGTTGCCAAACCCGATATCGGCGAGCAGATCATCCCAGCTGCGCATCTTCAGGGTTCGCAACAGCGCCGCCCTGCCGGCTTCGTCCGGACCTCCGGCTGCAAACCCGGCCTCCTGCAGGGCCTTGCTGAGAAGACGTTCTCCGAGCTTCACCGACTCGCCCCGCTGCAGATTCTTGAGATAGCTGCGGATGTGTGCGCGCGCCTTGCCGGTCACCACGTAATCGAGCCACATCGGGTTCGGGCGGCCTCTCTTGGAGGTAATGATCTCGACGTGGTCGCCGTTGCGCAGCGCCGTACGCAGCGGAACAAGTTCGTGATTGATCTTCGCGCCGGCGCAGCGGTTTCCCACGTCGGTATGGACATCGTAGGCGAAATCCACGACCGTCGCCCCGCGCGGCAGTTTCCGGATGTCGCCATTGGGCGTGAACACGTAGACCTCGTCGGGAAACAGGTCGACCTTCAGGTGCTCCAGGAACTCATTCGGGTTTCCGGCCTGCTGCTGGATCTCGAGCAAATCCTTCAGCCATTGCAGCGCGTGCTTGTGTACCTGGGCGCTGCGGTCTCCGCTCTTGTACAGCCAGTGCGCAGCCACCCCCGCCTGTGCCACGCGGTGCATATCTTCCGTACGGATCTGAATCTCTATCGACACACCGAAAGGACCGAATACAACAGTGTGCAGGGACTGGTACCCGTTGGATTTCGGTATGGCAATGTAATCCTTGAACCTGCCCGGTATCGGCTTGTACAGATTATGGATGATACCGAGCATCCGGTAACAGGTGTCCACCTTGTCAACAATGATGCGAAACGCATAGACATCGTACACCTGCTGGAAGGTCAGGGATTTCTGGCGCATCTTCTTGTAGATGCTGTAAAGATTCTTCTCGCGGCCGGAAACCTCGGCCACCAGACCCTCCTGTTTCAACTGGTTTAGGATCGCGTTTCGGACCTTTTCGACGAGCGTTCTGCGGTTGCCGTGCCGTTTGCGCGTCGCATCGGCAAGCACCCGGTAACGCACCGGATAGAGGTTAGCGAAGCCCAGGTCTTCAAGTTCATGCGACCACTGATGCATTCCGAGCCGATTGGCGATGGGTGCGTATATATCCAGGGTCTCACGCGCGATGTCGCGCCGCCGTTCCGGCCGCAGCGCGCCCAAGGTGCGCATGTTGTGCAGGCGATCGGCAAGCTTGATGAGGATCACCCGAATGTCCTGCGACATCGCCAACAGCATCTTGCGGAAATTCTCGGCTTGCTCCTCTTCCTTGGTCTTGAACTCGATTTGGCCGATTTTGCTCACTCCATCGACCAGCTCGGCTACGTCCTTTCCAAAGTCCGCCGCAACCTGTTCCTTCGCGGTCGGCGTGTCTTCAATGACGTCGTGCAGGATTGCGGCGATGACGCTTCTGCTGTCCAGATGCATGGCAGCCAGAATGCGGGCAACCTCTAGGGGATGAAAAATGTAGGGCTCGCCGCTGCACCGGCGCTGGCCATCGTGCGCCTGAGCACCGAAAAGATAAGCCCGATAGACGTCCGCGACCTCAGGGGCGGGCAGGTACGACTCCAGCAGCACACAGAGGTCTCCGATCTGGAACCTCTCGTCCTGTGCCTCGATAAGCGGTTGATCAGGAAGAACTGGCGCCGCCTTCCCTTTCTGCAGGCGCGGTAGACGCATCCGCGTCCGTCGCCACTTGCCCCGCCGTGTCATCATCAGGTTCGTATGCGGCCTCCGGAGCCTTTTCGTCCAGGATGGCGTTCGTGATGAAGCCCCCGGCGATCTCGCGCAATGCAATGACCGTAGGTTTGTCGTGTTCGCGGTTTACGCAGGGCTCCGCACCCAGCGCCAACTGCCTGGCACGCTTTGTTGCAACCAGAACCAGCTGAAAGCGGTTCTCTACGTTCTCAAGACAATCCTCTACGGTTACTCTGGCCATGCCTCACCTCAGATTTGATATATCCTACCGTCCTCCGGGGAACGGCCCGGCAGCCGCCCGCAGGAACACCACACAAAGGCGTACCGACCCTTGCTTTGGGCAAGGAGGGCGCCTCCTGTCATCTTACTGATAATTTGAGTTTTTTTCTATTCTTCCCCTAAAAGAGCAGGAATATCGAGGGTTACGCGCCGAACAGCGCTGAAATGGCCATCCAGAATAGCCCGGATATCAGCCAGTGCAGCCGCAAAATCGTCGTTGACCACTACATGATCAAACTCCCCGTAATGGCTCATTTCCGACGCAGCTTCCTGCATCCGGCGCGCTATGGTTTCCGCGCTATCCTGGCCACGTGCCTGCAATCGCTCATGCAGCACCGCCCGCGACGGCGGCAGCACGAACACTGTAACGGCTTCAGGCATGAGCGCCTTGATCCGCCGGGCACCTTGCCAATCGATGTCCAGCACCACGTTTTTCCCGGCCGTCAGGAGCTTCTCTACCGACTCACGTGCGGTGCCATACGAGTTGCCGAAGACCCGCGCATACTCGAGAAACCGCCCTTCCCGAACCATGGATTCAAACTGCTCCGGGGAAACGAAATGGTAGTCCGTACCGTTCCGTTCACCGGGACGGGGGGCACGCGTAGTATGGGAAACCGACACCGCAAAATTTGTCGCCCCCGCCGCGAGCGCCTTGGCCAAACTCGATTTCCCGGCCCCGGAAGGTGCCGACAACACAAGAAGCTTGCCGGGGGTCATTCTAAAGGCACGCAAACGGGCACCGGCCGAGCCGGCCGGTGCCCACAAAAGTCTGTCCAAGCGGGTTAGCAACTGCCCAGCCGAAGATCCGGAAAGTGATCTTCATATTGATTTATATAGATAATTCCGCATCACCACACCTGTGCCCGCTATTCAATGTTCTGGACCTGTTCCCGCATTTGCTCAATGAGGACCTTCAGATCGACGGCGGCGCCAGTCAGGCGTGTATCTGCTGCCTTTGATCCGAGCGTATTCGCTTCGCGGTTGAATTCCTGCATCAGAAAGTCCAACCGGCGGCCGATCTGCCCCTCCTGATCCAGCACCCGGCGCACCTCAGTCAGGTGGGCTGACAGCCGGTCGATCTCCTCATCCACATCGGCCCGCTGCGCAAACAGGACAATCTCCTGCTCGACCCGCGCAGCGTCGAGATCCTTGCGCAAGTCCCCCAAACGGTCCATCAGCCGTTCGCGGAACTTCTGGACCAGCTCAGGAAGCCAACCGCGCACCAGTTCCACGATTTTCTCCACCGCATCGAGTTTCTGCCGGATCACGCCGGCAAGATGGGCGCCCTCGCGCGCGCGGGTAGCCCTCATCTCGTCTACCGCGCGGTCCAGAAGGCGCAGACTCTCGGTGCCTAGGGCTTCAGTATCGAGCCCGGCAACCCGCAACACCCCCGGCCAACGCAGGATATCGATGACCCGCAGCGGCCGCACGGCCATCCCGCCATCCTGGGCGATGGCCTCGAACTTGCGTCCTACGCTGATGAGTCTGGAAACAAGCGTTTCGTCCGGAACCAGCTCGGCTGAGCTCTCGCGGGCCTGAAACCGCAGCACGCAGTCCACCTTGCCGCGCCCCAGGCGTTTACCCAAGCGCTCCCGCACCTGCGGCTCCAGCCCCCTTAACTCTTCCGGCAGGCGCACTGCAACCTCTAGGTAGCGGTGATTCACTGATCGCAGCTCCCAGACGAGGCTACCCCACTGCGTGTCCTGGTCACAGCGGGCATACGCAGTCATGCTCAGCGTCATGGCAGTCTGATACTCTTGCATTGGTTGAAAGTTAGGGGATGGTAACTGCCAGTTTCGCTACCGTCCACCTGCGGAATGACTGTAGAACGACTATATTAGAGTGCAGGCGGACCGCTCTCAGCTGCGAGGGCGCGCACAGGGACTGAGCAAATCCCGGAAAATCAAGATGAAGCGTTTCAAAAATGCCCTGCCGAAAGGGTACCTCCTGAACGATTACCGCATCGAGAAAGCAATCGGCGGCGGGGGGTTCAGTGTTGTCTATTTGGCGACCGTCCCAGGGGCCGACCGGCGCGTGGCGATAAAAGAATACCTGCCAAGCGCCCAGGCGCGGCGCGTCGAGGATTCCCGGGTGGAGCCGCTGTCGGAAAACCTGGCTGGAGCCTACCGCCAAGGTATCAAACGCTTTTTTGACGAGGCGAGCGCGCTTGCAAAGGTAAACCACCCGAATATTGTGCGCGTGGAAGACCTGTTCCGCGCCAACAACACGGTTTACATGGTCATGCGCTACGAATATGGCAAGGACCTGCGCTGGTACATCAAGCACAAATCGGGAAAACTCAGCGAACGGTTCATACGTACCGTCTTTCCGCAGTTGCTGCTCGGCATGTGCGAGCTCCACGAAAACCGGCTCCTGCACCTAGATATCAAGCCGGCAAACATATTTCTGCGGCCCGGCGGCAAACCACTGTTGCTCGATTTTGGGGCAGCACGAGCCTCGGTGGCAGGCAGCAAGCCCAGCGGACCCCAGACCCTGACCGTGGGCTACGCGCCGATCGAGCAGCACATGGGCGGACACCTGGGCCCCTGGAGCGACATGTACGCCATCGGGGCTTCCATGTGGGCGTGCATCAGCGGCAGGGCCCCGCCGGCATCGACTCAGCGGGCCATCAAGGACACCTATAAGCCGGCGGCCCGCTCATTCGCCCGGTTGTACTCCCACCAACTCCTGAAAGCGATCGACTGGTGCCTGGAGATGAACCAGCTGGAACGTCCGCAGAGCGCCAAGGCACTGCTGGATGTCCTGGAACCACCGAATGCCGGCGATATGGACGCCGATACGGGGGATGCTTTTTGGCCCTTCCGCCTGCCCTGGAAAAGAGGCTAGCCGTGATGCGCTATCAACTGGCCCACCACAGCCTGCGCGGAGCACGGCCCACCAACCAGGACCGCATCGCCTATGCCGAGCGCGACGATGCGGTCCTGATGGTGCTCGCCGATGGACTTGGCGGCTATGACGGCGGAGCCCTTGCGGCCGAGACCCTCACTCAGACCGTCGTGCGTGCATTCGAATCAGTACGGCAGCCGATTATCGACCGTCCATCCACCTTTCTTGCACTCGCGATCATGCAGGCACATAAGACGGTCGTCAAAAACGGGCGGGCGCACGTCCCTCCCATCTCGCCGCGCACAACCTGCGTCGCGTGCCTGGTGCAACGGGGGTATGCGTACTGGGCACACGTCGGCGACAGCCGCCTCTACCATTTCCGCGACAACACCCTGGTGCATCGCACCCTGGACCACAGCACTACCGAACAGATGCATCTCGATGGGCTGCTAAGCGAAGACGAAATGCGGCTTCATCCGGAGAAGGGGCATCTGCTGAACTGTGTGGGCGGACCCCGCCGTCCGACGATCAGTCTGGGACAGGAAACAGCCCTTCGCCCTGGCGATACCCTGCTGCTCTGTTCCGACGGCCTGTGGCAGGCGCTGAATCCGGAAGAACTTGCCCGCTTCGTCGGATTTACATCACTGGACGAGGGCACCGAGGAAATGCTGCTTGCGGCAGAAAACAAGATGAGAAAGACCTGCGATAACCTGAGCGCCATCAGTCTGCGGTGGGAAGACCGGCTGACGAGTGAATTACCCCTGCAACCCGTCAACGTGCAAGAAACATCACACGATGCAATGTGGGACGACGCCTGCCGCAAGGACATCGAACGACGGCGACCCCGGCGGACGGAAGCCCCGGCCGGCGACAAGGGAGCGCCGCTCGATGCCGCCATTCGCGAACTCGAGGAATTTGTAAGCCGCTTCGAGCCCAAACGCGACCGGGATCGCTGATCCGGCGCGGCGCGCCGGCCGACGAGTCCCGCGAGACGTCGATTGCGGTACAATACCCGCTGGCAAAACATCGATCCCTGAACTGCATGAGACCAAGCGGCCGCACAGCCCACGAACTTCGCAATATTCGATTTACCCGCCAGTTTACGCGCCACGCTGAAGGTTCGGTGCTGGTTGAATTCGGCGACACCAAGGTTATCTGCAACGTGAGTGTCGATGAAAGGGTGCCAGTCTTTTTGAAAGGAAAGGGTCAGGGCTGGGTCACGGCCGAATATGGCATGCTGCCGCGCTCGACCGGCAGCCGCATGGCACGCGAGGCCGCTCAGGGCCGGCAGGGAGGCCGCACCCAGGAGATCCAGCGGCTGATTGGCCGTTCACTGCGCGCTGCGGTGGACCTCCGGCAACTTGGCGAACGCACCATCACGGTGGACTGCGACGTGATCCAAGCGGATGGCGGGACGCGCACAGCATCGATTACCGGGGCGTGCGTCGCTCTGTACGATGCGCTTGGGCACATGCGTACAAAGGGGCTGCTGCACAGCAACCCCTTGCGCCATCTAGTCGCTTCGGTTTCGGTCGGAATGCACGGAGGCCAGGCGGTCCTTGACCTTGACTACGCAGAAGATTCGTCGGCCGAAACAGACATGAACGTCGTCATGAACGATGCCGGCCAGTTCATCGAGGTGCAGGGCACAGCAGAGGGAGAGACCTTTAGCCGCGACAACCTGCTCGCCATGACCGACCTGGCGGCTCAGGGCATACGCCGCCTGATCGAACTTCAGCGCACTGCCCTCGGACTGGCGGAATGATGCGGCAATCCGTCCACAGAATCGTGCTGGCAAGCGGCAATCCGGGAAAGCTGCGCGAGTTTTCCGGACTACTCGGGGAACTGCACTATGAGATTTTGCCGCAGTCACAGTTCGGGACACCGGAGGCTGAGGAAACCGGTCTGACCTTTGTCGAGAATGCGATCATCAAGGCACGCAACGCCTCCCGTCACAGCGGACTGCCGGCGCTCGCCGATGATTCTGGTCTGGAAGTGGACGCTCTCGATGGCGCTCCGGGCATCTACTCGGCGCGCTACTCCGGACCAGGATCCAATGACCGCCGTAATGTGGACAAACTGCTCGCCGAACTGGGGTCGGTGGCCGATCCCGAACGCACGGCGCGCTTTCAGTGCGTGCTGGTATTCTTGCACCATCCCCTGGATCCCACACCGCTTATCTGCCAGGGCACCTGGGAAGGGCGCATTCTGCGCGAGGCTCGCGGTGGAGGTGGATTCGGGTATGACCCGGTGTTTTACGTGCCTACCCATTGCTGTTCGGCGGCCGAGCTTCGACCGCAGATCAAGAACATCCTAAGCCACCGCGGGCAGGCGTTGCGGCAACTGCTGGCGGTTCTCGGCCGCAGTGAGGCCGTATGCCGGGGCGCGGCGCAGTGAACCGGTTGAACGTGTAGCCGGGAGAACCTAACCGCACCGTTCGCGCGTTCCGCCGGTTGGCGTGGAAGCGCAATGGTACAATCAGGCCTGTCGTCCAAGCCGGGTCTGCCGCATTGCCAATCTCCGCCCCACCACTTGCGCTATACATTCATCTGCCTTGGTGCGTCAGAAAGTGTCCATACTGCGATTTCAATTCACATGGTCTCGACGCCATCCGGAACCCGCGCCAGCAATTTCCTGAAACCCGCTATGTAGAATCACTAGTCGCTGATCTGGAGCATGATCTGCCCAGAGTAGAGGGCAGGACTGTACATAGCATATTCATCGGCGGCGGCACTCCGAGCCTGTTTTCCGCGGACGCGATAGACCACCTGCTCACTTCGGTCAGGAGGCTTTTGCCGCTCCACCCTGAAGCGGAAGTGACCCTCGAGGCGAACCCTGGTACGGTCGAGTCCGGCCGGTTTTCCGGCTACCGCGCAGCAGGCGTGAACCGCCTGTCTCTCGGAATCCAGAGCTTCGATCCAGCCTCGCTGCACGACCTCGGCCGCATTCACGACGCTGAACAGGCGCGCAGCGCGGTTGCGGAGGCACAGGCGGCCGGGTTCGACAACTTCAATCTCGATCTCATGTACGGTCTGCCGCGGCAGACCGTCGAATCGGCGCTGCGTGATGTCGACACCGCCCTGGCACTGCGACCAACACATCTGTCCCTGTACCAGCTGACCATTGAGCCCAACACCCTGTTTCACGCGAATCCGCCGGAACTGCCTGATGAAGACGAGATCGCTGCCCTGCACGATGCGGTGTCCGGCCGGGCCGATGATGCGGGCTACCGCCGGTACGAAGTGTCCGCCTACGCCCTCCCCGGACGCGAGTGCCGGCACAATCTGAATTACTGGCAATTCGGGGACTATCTCGGCGTAGGGGCCGGTGCCCACGGCAAGATCACGGCCTCTGGCGGCATCTTCCGGTACTGGAAGTTGAGACATCCGGACGCCTACATGCGGCACGCCGGGACTGCGACAGCAACGGCGGGCGAACGGCCCTTGTCGCCGGAGGAAATGGCGTTTGAGTTTATGCTCAATGCGTTGCGGCTCGAGCGCGGAACCTCTGGCACGCTGTTCACCCAACGCACCGGCCTGCCGCTATCCGCAATCGAGGCGCCGCTGCGCCGGGCGGAAGATCTGGGACTGATTCGCCACAGCGGTGACGTTCTGTGCCCGACCGAACGGGGTCGTTGCTTTCTCAACGATCTGATTGCGCTGTTTCTTCCCGCCCCGGCGAGTGATCGCGGAAGGGATGTGCCCTCGGCGGATCCGACAAGCTGACAGAGCAAGCCGTTTTGGTGCCGAGGGCACGTCGCGGCTGCGCCCGGCAGCAAATCCGGCTACAATTTCGACTCCGGGAGGCCGTCGCACAGAACGTAACGGATCGGCCATTGAATTCGGGGAACTCGATGCTGTGGATTAAGGCCCTGCACATCATCTTCATGGTGACCTGGTTTGCAGGTCTTTTTTATCTGCCAAGACTTTTTGTCTACCACGCCATGGCCGAAGATTTTGTCAGTCGAGAGCGCTTCAAGATCATGGAGCGCAAGCTTTATTTCGGAATCATGACCCCCGGAGCGGTTCTGACGATCGTATTCGGCTTGTGGCTGTGGCTGGGCTACGGGTTCCACGGGCTATGGCTCGATATCAAGCTGGTTTTGGTTGCCCTGCTAATCGGGTTTCATGTCTACTGCGGCAAGCTTCTCATTGATTTTCGTGATGATCGCAACCAGCACAGCCATGTATTCTACCGATGGTTCAATGAATTCCCCGCGTTGATTCTGGTTGCAGTGGTCATTCTGGTGGTGGTTAAGCCAATTTGACCGGTCGAACCCAGCTATTGAAATCAGTACGCGGCAGCAGCACATTAGCCGGAATGCTGTAAAAAAAACAATAATCACGCGCGAGGTATGGTGGAGGCCGTCAGTTCAGGAGAGGGCAATGCGAATCAAAATCGCTCTATCCTTGTTGCTGGTTGCCTGCAGCCTCCGCGTTGCACCGGCACAGGGCACCGTCACAATGGGCCAGGCAGTTCGCTATGGACTGCGGCACAATCTGCTATTGAAAGAGGACGGGCAGCGCCTGCGTGCGGCCCAGGCACGTGTCAGGATGGCCAAATCGGGCCATTTTCCGCAAATTAACGCCCGCTATTTCTTGCAGCGCAGCAACAACCCGCTCAACGCCTTTGCCGGAAAACTGGACACCCGCTCGGTGAATCCAGCAACGGATTTCACCGCCAGCGCGCTCAACGATCCCGGGGCCAGCACTCTGGGCACGACTGAGATCGCACTCGAGCTTCCGATCTATACCGGCGGCAAGCTCAGCGCTGCGATCCGCGGCGCACGGGACGATGAACAGGCCGCGACCCTGGGCATGGGTCGCCTGCGTCAGCAGACCGTATTCCAGATTATTAGGGCCTACCTGACGGCACAGGCGGCCATTCATGGCCGGCAGATTGCCGATGCCGCCGTGGCGGCGGCCCGCGGACATGTCGAAACCACCCGGCGCCTCGTACGCGAAGGCCGTATCGTCGTATCCGACCGCATGACGGCTGAACTCAACCTGGCAGCCCTAGAGGGCCAACGCGCCAAGGCCGCTGACCGCGTGCACCTGGCACTGGACCACCTCAAGCTTGCCATGGGCATGCCCGTTGACGACCCGATTGCACTTCCACCCTGGCAGGAGCCGGTAGCCGAGCCGCTTGATCCTCTGCCGGTTCTGGAGCAGCAGGCGCTCTCCGGACGCAAGGATCTGCAGGCAGCACACTCCATGATCTCTGCCAGCTCGGCCGCCGTAGACGAGGCACGGGCAGCGTTTAGGCCGCATGTAAGTCTGATTGCGAGCAGCGACTGGTACAGCCACCATTTCGGATTTGCCGCCAACTCCCAGAGCATCATGGGGGTAGTCACCATGAATTTGTTCAGCGGCGATCACGACAGCCAGGCGCTCGACGCCGCCCGCGACCGGAAAACGGAATACGAGCTGCGCGTGCTGAACCAGCGGCAGGCTGTTCTCAACGAGGTGCGCGCCGCGTACTTCGGAGTCCAAGAGGCGCTGGACAGGCAGCAGATTGCGGCCACGAACGTCGCCAGAGCCCGCGAGACGGTGCGCCTGGTCAAGAAGCGTTACGGCGAGGGCCGCACGATTCTGCTCGATGTGCTCAATGCAGAGCAGCTGCTGGTCGCGGCCCGCGACGAAAAGCTGGTATCGTCTTTGGATCTGGCAATCAATCAGGCGGCTCTCAAGCTGGCGGATGGCAGCCTGGTTAATCCCCAATGATGCCGTGCAGGATACCCGTGAATGCGCCATAAATTATTCCGATCTGGCACCCGGGCGGCAGTGCTGCTGATGACGCTGGCGCTTCCTGCCTGCTCGGGCAGACCCGCATCAGCGCCCATCGTACTGCCGGTGCTCGTGCGATCTGTCGTGAAGCTGCATGCATTGCCCACCCCCACGACGGAAGTAATGATTCCAGCAGCAGCTTTCGTGTTGCGGGGCGGCATTCCCGGCGTGTTTGTCCTGCGACACGGGCTCGCGCGTTTCCGCATGGTCCGGGTCGGCAAAAACATCGACGGCCAGCTCCAGATTCTCAGCGGTCTGTCCGGTGATGAAACCTTGGTTATCGGGGATCTGGCCGATGTGCATGACGGCAGTCCGATCACGGTAAGCCGGCCCTAGAGTTCGACGAAGAGGAAACCGTGTCCAACCCGACTGGCCCACACGAACACGACAATCAGACGCAGCGGATGAACATCGCCGGCCGCATCACGAGTTATTTTGTTGACAGCAGGGTCACGATACTGATCCTGGTCGTTGCTTTACTTGCCGGGCTTCTCGCGCTCAGCGCGACCCCGCGAGAGGAAAATCCCGAAATCGTGGTTCCGGCCGCCAACATCATCGTCACCAAGCCCGGCGCCTCGCCCAAGGAGGTTGAGGAGCTGATCATTAAGCCTCTGGAGGCGATTCTGCAGGGTCTCACCGGCGTTGATCATACCTACGGAATCGCTACGCAATCCATGGGTATTGTGACCGTGCGGTTCAAGGTCGGAGAGAACCGCGAAGCCTCGATGGTCCGGCTCTACAATCGCATCATGAGCAACCTGGACCGCATGCCGCCCGGCACGAATATGCCGCTGGTCAAGCCGGTTAACGTAGATAACGTACCGATCATGACGATTACGTTGTCTTCCGCCACCATCGGAGACTACCGCCTGCGACGCATCGCCGACGACGTTCTCGAGCACCTGCGCCATGTGAAGGGAACGTCTCTGACATATCTGCTGGGCGGACGGCGGCGCCAGATAAACGTGAACCTCAATCTGAATCGGATGCGCCACTACGATGTGAGCCTGTTCGATATCCGTAGGGTGCTGCAGGCCACCAACGTCGACATTCCCTCCGGCACGCTGGTGAGCAACGGCAGGGTAAATACCGTGATCGCAGGCGGAATGCTGCACAATGCTCACGAGGTCCGCAATCTGGTCGTTTCCATCTACGAGCATCGTCCAGTCTTCCTGAAGGATATAGCAACCATCACCGATGGCCCAGGCAATATTCACTACGTACAGCGTATCGGCTACGGGCCCGCGTATACAGGCGTGCGCAGCCCGGATTTTGAGGAGCCGGCAGTAACCATCGCTATCGCCAAGACCAAAGGCACCAATGCCGTGACGGTGGCGAGCAACGTTCTATCCGAGCTGCATCGCGTACAGCCGATATTGATTCCGCCGTCGGTGCACGTCGACGTCACCCGCGATGACGGCAAGCGCGCAAACGAGGCCGTCAATACGCTGATCGAACACCTGACCATCGCGATAGTTACCGTCGTGCTGCTTCTGGTGGTGTTTCTCGGATGGCGCGCGGCGAGCATCGTCACCATCACTATCCCCCTGATTATGTTCATCACCCTGGCAGTGGGCATGGCTGCGGGTCAGAGCCTGAACCGCATTACGTTGTTTGCCCTGATTCTGTCGCTCGGCCTTATGGTTGATGACTCGATCGTGGTGATCGAGAATATTTTTCGCCACTACGGCCGCAAGGGCGCCGACCGGCTCGCCGGGGCGGTACGCGCCGTCAACGAGATCGGTCGTCCGACAAATCTCGCAACATTCACCGTGATACTTGCGTTTCTGCCCATGTTCTGGGTTCACGGCATGATGGGACCGTACATGGCGCCGATTCCGTTCAATGTTCCGGTGGCAATGATTACGTCCCTGGCTATCGCCTATTCGGTCGCGCCGTGGGCGGCGTATCACTGGCTGCACCTGCGACCTGGCCAGCACGCGGAGGAGCACGCGCCGGGATTGCTGGAGCGCAGCTATGCGGCGGTGATGGGCAGATTGCTGGACAGTGGCGGCCTGCGGACAGCATTTATTGCCGGTATTGCGCTGCTTATGCTGCTGGTTCTCGCCATGCCAGTGTTTAAGCTGGTGCAATTCAAGATGCTGCCCAAGAACAACGCGGACACATTCAATATCACCGTAGACATGCCCGCCGGCACCGCGCTTGAACAGACTGATCGCGCGGTACGCGGCATCGGAGACATCCTGCGCCGTACGCCGTATGTTACCGACTATGTGTCGACGGTTGGTCGGCCCGGAGTCATTGACTTCAATGGCCTGTTGCGCGGTTCGAGCTTTAAGAAGGGCCCGCAGTATGCGGAGGTGCGGGTCAACCTGAAGGACAAGCGCTACCGGAGCGAGAGCTCGATACAGATCGTGCGGTCTTTACGTCCGGCCATCGCCCGCCTGGAGGCCAGGACCGGCGCCAACATCAAACTGGTTGAGGAGCCGCCGGGACCGCCTGTGCGCGCAACCATTCTCGCGGAGCTGTACGGACCGAGTTACCGCAAGCTGCGTGAGATCGCGCGGGAAATCCGGTACGGCGTGTTTGCCAAGACCAAAGACGTGGTCGACATCGATGACAGTACCACGGCAAACACGACCCAGTACCGCATTGTCGTCGATCGCCGGAAGGCGGCATTGGCGGGGATATTGCCGGTCGAGGTGGCGCAGACCCTTCAGGCGTTTCTCGGCGGTTATAATGCCGGAGCGGTGCATATTGCGAGGGAGAAGGAGCCGGTTCTGATTCATTTCCAGATTCCCATAGCCGACCGCGTCCTTCCATCCGACCTGAGCGATATTTTTTTCACCAACCCGGCAGGCAATGAGATTTCACTGGGCAGCATCGCCCAGGTCCGGCCAGTCGAGGCGCCCAAGCCGATCCTCTTTCAGGACCAGCGGCCGGTGGTATATGTGAGCGGAGACATGAGCACGGGCAGCCCGGTATATGCGGTACTGCACATGTGGCAGTATCTGCGGACCCACCGGCTTGCGGACGGCGTGAAACTCAAACAGGATTTCATGTCCTATCCGTCTACGACGAGCTACGGGCTGCGCTGGGGCGGTGAGATGCGGCTGACACTGGATGTCTTCCGGGACCTGGGGCGGGCGTTCGGTGTTGCTATCATTCTCATTTACGTGATTCTGGTTGCCTACTACCGGTCGTTCGTGATTCCGCTCATTGTGATGGGTGCAATACCGCTGACCATCATCGGTGTGTTTCCTGGGCATGCGATCATGAACCTGATTGAGGGACATTACTACTTCACCGCGACGTCCATGATCGGCGTAATTGCCTTGGCGGGCATCGTGGTGCGCAATTCCTTGCTGCTGATTGATTTCATTCTGGATTTCCGACGCGCCGGCCACGGTCTGCGTGAGGCTGTGGTTCAGGCCGGCACCACGCGGATGCGGCCTATCCTGCTGACCGCGCTCGCGATCATACTGGGCACGGCGGCGATGGTGACGGATCCGGTCTTCGGCGGACTGGCCATTTCGCTTATATCGGGCACTTTCGCTTCGACGGTGTTGACGCTGTTCGTCATTCCTCTCGTATATTTCATGTACGAGAAACGGACGCAGGGTACCACCGGCAATTGAGCCCGACGCTAAGGCTGCCGGCGCAGTCGGGCGGCAACCGGCCGAACAGCCGGACAACTCCCCGGTACTGCAAGACAATTTTGTCCGGTCTGGACACACCGCATACCGCTACCCCGTGATCCCAGGAAGGCGCTTCAGCGTACAGTCGCGGGACACCGCAGTTTGAGATGATCCGAAACCTGAACGTCAAGATCCGGGCTGCGCTGCAATCCCTGGTCAGTGCATATCCAGGGGGTCCACGTCCATCGCCCAGCGAATCCGGCGCGAGAGGGGATCCGCGGCAAGCAGGAGAAGCCACTCGCGGAGAAATCGGTGCAGCGCGGGCCGGCGCGCGGCATGGACGAGGAGCTGGGCACGGTAACGCCCGGCACGGCGCGCCATCGGCGATGGCACCGGATCCATGACACTCACACCAGCTATCGAATCCAGAGCGCCGGCGAGCACGTGAGCTCGCGCCAGGAATGCCAGCGCCTGGTTTTGTCCTGGCGCTTCCGCGCGGAGTAGCGCCAGATGGGAATAGGGCGGGAACTGGGCCTCGCGGCGCTCGCTAAGCGCATAATCGGCAAAGCTGGTGTAGTCGTGGCGACATAGGGCCAGAAACAGGGGGTGGTCGGGGTGAAACGTCTGTATGATCACTTCGCCGGGCTTGTCACCACGGCCGGCCCGACCCGCGACTTGCAGTACACGCTGAAACAACTGTTCGCCCGAGCGGAAATCGTACCCGTAGAGCCCCTGGTCGGCATTCAGGACTCCGACCAGCGTAAGGTTCGGAAAATCGTGGCCTTTTGCGAGCATCTGGGTTCCCACCAATATGTCTGCGGTGCCGGCGCGTACTCGGCCCAGCTTCTGCTCAAGCGTCCCTTTGCGGCGGGTGGTATCGCGGTCGATCCGCTCGATACTGGCGCCCGGAAAAATCCGGGAAAGCGCCGCTTCCACGCGCTCGGTTCCTTCGCCAAGACCGCGCAGCGTTTCGCTTTGGCAGACCGGACAGGTCTCGGGTACCCGGACGTCACTACCGCAGTGATGGCAACGCAGCCTTGCATCCGCCCTGTGCAGGGTCAGGCGGGCGTCGCAGCGGGGACAGGGCGCCATCCAGCCGCAACCGTGACACATCAGCACCGGGGCAAACCCCCGGCGGTTGAGGAACAACAAGCTCTGTTCGCTGCGCGACAGGCGTTCGCCAAGAGCCTCGATCAGGGGCGGGGACAGGCCATCCGGATGTGCCAGCTGGCGCAGATCCAACAGACGGACAGGCGGCAGCTGCGCCCGGCCGATGCGGTCAGGCAGTTGCAGCAGGACGTAACGTCCCTGGCGCGCGTTGTGCAAACTCTCCAGCGAAGGGGTGGCTGACCCCATTACGACCGGAATCTTTTCCCGCTGGCCCCGCCGTATGGCGATGTCTCGTCCCGAATATCGGAAACCGTCCTGCTGCTTGTAGGACGCGTCGTGTTCCTCGTCAACCACGATCAGACGCAATGCCTTCATCGGCACGAATACCGCCGAACGCGTTCCGATCACGATGCGCGCTGACCCACCCTTGGCCCGCAGCCAGGCCTCCAGCCGCTCCGAAGCGTTCAACCCGGAATGGATAACGGCAATGTCATCGGAAAATCGCTGGCGAAAACACTGCAGCAGTTGCGGGGTCAACCCGATCTCCGGCACCAGCACCAGCACCTGTCCACCCGAATCGAGAATCCGGGCGATTACCTGCAGATAGACTTCCGTCTTGCCGCTTCCGGTCACCCCGTGGAGAAGATAACAGTGGAACCCCGGGGGGGCCGAAGTAATCGCCGCTATAGCTGCAGCCTGCGCCGCATTAGCCGCGGGCGCCCCGGTCCTCGGCATCGCGCCAGCCGGGGGGTTCCTGACAGAAGCCGCGGCAACCCAGCCGCGGGCAACCAGGGAACGCAAGGCCGGGCGCCAGCGGTCGGAGAACGCAGCAAGGGCAGGTTCGTCGACCGCCGCACCTGCCCCGGCCAGAGCCTGCAGGATACGGGCTGGGGCCCCGCGCAACAGAGGCACGGTCTCAAGCCGGGCACGCCCGGAGTCCGTAACCGACCAGGCGACGGGGGATTCCATCACCGCGGGTCGACCATGCCTCAGAGCCTGGGGGAGTGCCGCGCTGATGACTTCACCAATGGGATGGTGATAGTAGTCTGATGCCCACTGCAGCAAGCCGAGGAGTTCCTGCGAAAACAGGGGATCCAGGTCGAGGACTTCCAGCACCGTCTTGAGACGGGCCGCGGGCAACGCACTGTGCGTGACGATGTCCGTGACCACACCGATGATGGAACGTCGACCGAAGGGTATCCGAACACGGCCCCCTAGTGCGGGAAGAGAACCCGATTCCGGGGGACGGTAATCGAAGGTTCGGCAAAGCGGAGAGGGAACGGCGACCTGGATAATGCGCTGGGCCGAAGACATGGCACAAACTCTACCATACCTGGACTGGAACGCTGTGAAACATTTCCCGATCCACGGGAACTGCTAACTTTCAAAATCGCTGCTAACTGATTGTGGCTAAAGGCTCTGCCCGATCAAAGCAGGTCTGTGGATAACCCTGTGAATGATCCAGAGGCGCCGAGCTCAATCCTTTCAGGAATTCGGCGTTGAACAACCCGGTTGATTAAAATTTGAACTAAAAAAAGTTCATTATAATCATATTATTAGCATAAATTCCCCGAGAGATTTTAGAGCAATTTGCATCGCTCGCCGAGGGTATCCGCCGACGGATTCGACATGTGAATAATTGCTTGACGCACCGGGATTTTTCAGGACCCCGGCGGCCCAGCCAGTCAAAAGTGGCTCACGCCGGCTGGCGCGGCCAGCATGGACAGGCTTCCGTCCGTGTTTTGCGCCAGTCGCCTCGGCGATATTGTCAACGCGTGGCGCGATGGGCACAAGCGATGTGCATTGCGCTTATCACGGTTGTCCGCCGAGCCACGTTATGACGCCGATTCAAAAAATTGCGCAGGAAATATCGCAAGCCACCGGGAACCCGTTTGAGCTGCTCCGCAGCACACCGGTTTCCGGGGGGCATTCGCTGCACCAAGGTGCCGGAAGGCCGCCGTCGGCGTGACTAGACGGGCACCGCCGAGGCACCAGCCTGCGAGTGGATTTTTGCGCTCAGCTCATGCACCGCGTTAACCATGACGGCAAGCTGCTCCGGGTCAGTATGCTGGTGTACTCCATGTCCGAGGTTAAACACATGCCCCGGTCCGGGACCATAGCTGTCGAGGACAATCTGCACTTCCTGACGTATCCGGTCCGGCGATGCATAGAGCACGGACGGGTCCATGTTTCCCTGCAACGCAACCCGTCCGGCAACCCGCTGGCGCGCCTCGGACAAATCCGTGGTCCAATCGACCCCTACGGCGTCGCAGCCGCTTGTCGCCAGGTCTTCGAGCCACAGCCCGGCACCCTTGGCGAACAGAATAACTGGCACGCGCCGGCCTTCCGATTCCCGCTTCAGTGCGGCAACCACCTGTCGCAGATACCGCAGGGAAAATTCCCGGTAATCACGCGGCGTCAGCACACCGCCCCAGGTGTCAAACACCATGACCGCCTGGGCTCCGGCCTCGATTTGCGCATTGAGACACAGAGATATGGCGCGCGCGTTGACATCCAGAAGACGGTGCATGGTGTTTGGATCCCGAAACATCATGCCTTTGACGCGTCCATAGTCCTTGCTGGACCCACCCTCAACCATGTAGGTCGCGAGCGTCCAGGGAGATCCGGCGAACCCGATCAGCGGCGCCCGCCCGGCGAGCTCCCCGCGTATAAGGCGGACCGCATCTAGCACGTAGCGCAGCCGGTCATCCGGATCGGGCACCGAAAGACGGTTGACGTCGGCGGCCGTGCGCAACGGCCGCTCGAACCGCGGACCCTCGCCTTCGTGCATCTGCAGTCCGAGCCCCATTGCATCGGGAATAGTAAGGATATCCGAGAACAAGATGGCGGCATCGAGATCGAATCGCCGCAGAGGCTGCAGGGTGACCTCGCACGCCAGCTCCGGGGTGGTACACAGCCGCATGAACGAGCCGGCCTGCTCCCGCACCTTGCGGTACTCGGGTAGATAGCGGCCTGCCTGCCGCATCACCCATACCGGGGTCACGTCTACGGCCTGGCGCAGAAGGGCGCGCAGCAGGCGATCGTTCTGCCCCGAACCACGGGTTGCCGCCGTCGCAGCCGAATATTCCTCCTGCCTTAACATGGGATGTGCGATCCGTCAGCGTGGAAGATCGGAACTGCCCATCAAAAATTCGTCGACGGCACGCGCCGCCTGGCGGCCTTCACGAATTGCCCACACGACGAGCGACTGGCCGCGACGGGTATCTCCCGCGGCAAACACCTTGGCCACTGACGTCTGGTAACCATGTTCGGAATCCGTTGCAAGCACATTGCCGCGCCCGTCCAGCGCGACGGCAAGTTCGCCAAGCATGCCCTCATGAACAGGATGGACATAACCCAAAGCTAGCAGCACCAGGTCGGCTTTCAGCTCGAAATCGCTGCCCGGCACTTCGTTCATAACCGCAGCCCCGCGGCCATCCTTGCCCCATTCCACACGTACCGCGCGCAAACCACTGACACGACCGTCCTGCCCGGTGAATTCCTTGGTGGCAATTGCCCAGTCGCGCACCATCCCTTCCTGCTGGGACGTCGACGTGCGCAGCTTGAGCGGCCAGTCCGGCCACACCAGAAGGCGCTCCGCCTTCTCTGGCGGTCGCGGCATGACTTCGATCTGGGTCACAGACAACGCGCCCTGGCGGATTGAGGTGCCGACACAGTCAGATCCCGTGTCGCCGCCGCCGATAACGACCACGCGCTTGCCGGTGGCGGTGATCTTGGCGCCCTCCGGAATGCTGTCTCCTGCCACACGGCGGTTCTGCTGCGGAAGGAATTCCATGGCGAAATGCACACCCTTCAGATGCCGGCCGGAAACGGGCAGATCGCGGGGATGTTCGGAACCCGCTGCCAGAACCACAGCGTCATACTCAGTGAGCAGGGTTCGGGCCGGAATGGTCACGCCGACGTGCTGATTGAGCCGGAACTCCACACCTTCAGCGGCCAACTGTTCGATACGCCGGTCAATATGCCGCTTTTCAAGCTTGAAGTCCGGAATGCCGTAACGCAGAAGACCGCCGGGGCGATCGTTCTTTTCGAATACCGTAACGGCATGTCCGGAGCGCACCAGCTGCTGGGCGCAGGCAAGGCCCGCGGGCCCCGATCCCACGACAGCGACCCGCCGGCCGGTCCGTCTGGTAGGCGGCTGCGGTCGCACCCAGCCTTCCTCCCAGCCCCTGTCGATGATCGTGTGTTCAATGTTCTTGATCGTGACCGGATCGCTGTTGATATTCAGGGTACACGCTTCTTCGCACGGTGCCGGGCAGACCCTGCCGGTGAACTCGGGAAAGTTATTGGTGGAATGCAGCACGGCAAGCGCCTCGCGCCAGCGCTCGCGATATACCAGGTCGTTCCAGTCCGGAATAATGTTGTTCACCGGACAGCCGGTCTGACAGAACGGTATCCCGCAATCCATACAGCGCGCGCCCTGGCGGGAAACCTCACGCCCCTCCATGGGCAGCGTGAACTCCCGGTAGAAACGGACCCGCTCCACGACCGGCAGATCGGCGGGATCCTGCCGGCCGAACTCCAGAAATCCCGTCGGCTTACCCATGACTCACCAAACTTTCCGGCTGTTGTGCGCGGGCTTGGGTTGCGGCCATATCGGACAGCGCTCGGCGGTACTCAACTGGCATCACTTTCACGAATTTCCGCAGGTACATGTCGAAGTTGTCGAGAATCGTGCGCGCACGGGTACTCCCGGTGTAGTGCAGATGGCGCTCGATAAGGCAGCGCAGTATCGCGGCGTCGCTGTGTTCCAGGTGGTTGATGTTTACCACTCCATGGTTCTCAAGCTCACCGCCCTGCACTTCACTTTTCTGGGCAGCCTGGTCTTCTTCCGGAACGGGCGCCAACTCGACCATAGACAGGTTGCAGCGTTTGGTAAAGTCGCCAGCCTCATCCAGAACATACGCGATCCCGCCGCTCATTCCCGCCGCAAAGTTTCGCCCCGCAACTCCGAGCACCACCACTGTTCCGCCGGTCATGTACTCGCACCCATGGTCGCCCACACCTTCCACCACGGCGACCGCGCCTGAATTGCGTACTGCAAAACGCTCGCCGGCGACACCCCGGATATAGCACTCCCCGTCGATCGCCCCATACAACACGGTATTGCCGGCTATGATGTTTTCTTCTGCCACAATACGGCTTTCGGCGGACGGTCGGATGACGATTCGTCCGCCGGACAGTCCCTTGCCGACATAGTCATTGGCGTCTCCCTGCAATTCCAGACTTATGCCGCGTGCCAGCCATGCGCCGAGGCTCTGGCCAGCCGTGCCGCGCGCCCGTATCACGATCGTGTCGGTGGGCAGGCCCGCATGACCATGGCGTCTGGCCACCTCGCCTGAGAGCATCGCGCCGACCGTACGATTGACGTTGCGCACCGGCAGGTCGATTGTCACCGGCGTACCTGACTCAATGGCCGGCATCGCTTGCCGAATAAGTTCGTGGTCCAAGGCACGGCTGAGGCCGTGATCCTGCGACTCACAATGAGAAATCGAGCTGCCGGCTGCAACAGCGGACTGATCCAGAATGCGCGAAAAATCGAGCCCCTTGGCTTTCCAGTGGGTGATGCCGGCACGCATGTCGAGCATGTCGCTGCGACCGATCATCTCGTCGAAGGTGCGGAATCCCATCTGCGCCATGTACTCGCGCGCCTCTTCCGCCACAAAGAAAAAGTAGTTGATCACATGCTCGGGCTGCCCGCTGAACCGCTTGCGCAATACCGGATCCTGCGTGGCCACGCCCACTGGACAGGTGTTCAGGTGGCACTTGCGCATCATGATGCAACCCTCCACCACCAGCGGCGCCGTGGCGAAACCGAACTCATCGGCACCCAGCAGCGCCCCTATCACCACGTCGCGACCGGTCTTCATTTGCCCATCGACCTGCACGGCGATGCGGCCACGCAGCTGGTTGAGAACCAGGGTCTGCTGGGTCTCCGCAAGACCCAGTTCCCATGGGCTGCCGGCATACATGACAGACGACAGCGGACTCGCTCCGGTTCCGCCGTCATGGCCGGAAATGGTAACGTGATCGGCGTGCGCCTTGGATACACCGGCGGCCACCGTCCCGACTCCCACTTCCGACACCAGCTTGACGCTGATGGACGCGCGCGGATTGACATTCTTCAGGTCATGAATGAGCTGCGCCAGATCTTCGATCGAATAAATATCGTGATGCGGTGGCGGTGATATCAGGCCGACGCCCGGCACGGAGAAACGCAGCCGCGCGATGTATTCGCTCACTTTGTGCCCCGGAAGCTGCCCGCCTTCGCCCGGCTTGGCACCTTGGGCCATCTTGATCTGGATCTGGTCGGCGCTGACCAGATATTCCGTGGTCACGCCAAACCGCCCGGCGGCAACCTGCTTAATCCTGGAACGCAGGGAATCTCCTGGCTGAAGCGGGACGTCACGCACGACACTGGGAATACGGGAGCGTAGCGTCTCCCCTTCCTGTGCCAGCGGATACCGGCGCGCGTCTTCGCCGCCTTCACCGGTGTTGGACTTTGCACCGATGCGATTCATCGCAATCGCCAGCGTCGCATGGGCTTCCGTGGAAATAGATCCGAGCGACATGGCCCCGGTAGCAAAACGCTTAACGATCTCCCGTGCTGGCTCTACTTCCTCCAGCGGAACGGGCCTGGAAGACTTTTTCATCTCGAACAGGCCGCGCAGGGTCATGAGGCGCCGGCTTTGGTCATTGATGAGGCCGGCGTACTCCTTGTAGGTCGCGTAGCTATTGGTTCTGGTCGCATGCTGAAGCCGCGACAGGCACTGTGGCGTCCACATATGCGCCTCGCCACGTATCCGGTACGCGTAATCGCCGCCGGCATCAAGAGCGCCGCGGTAATCTGGTCTGTCGCCATACGCCAAGCAATGCCAACGCACGGCCTCCTCAGCAACCGCCTCAAGCCCGACGCCCTCGATCCTGGATGCGGTGCCGGTGAAATAACGGTCCACAAACGCACTGCTCAGGCCGATTGCCTCGAAAATTTGTGCGCCGCAGTAGGACTGATAGGTTGAGATCCCCATTTTGGACATGACCTTGAGCAGACCCTTGTCCACCGCCTTGATGTAGCGCTTGCAAGCCTCGGCCGGCTTGAGGTCGGCCAACAGCCCTTCGGTCATGGCAGTGATGGTCTCGAAGGCAAGATAGGGATGTATCGCCTCGGCTCCGTAGCCGGCAAGCATGGCGAAATGGTGCACCTCGCGCGCGGAACCGGTTTCAATCACGAGTCCCACCCGGGTGCGCAAACCTTCGCGGATGAGGTGGTGATGGACTGCCGAGGTAGCGAGCAGTGCCGGCACCGGCAGGCGCGACGCGGAGACATCGCGATCCGACAGGATCAGGACATTGTGGCCCTTGCGGACCGACTCCTCGGCACGGATACACAGCGCATCGAGCGCCGGTCCCATTCCGGCAGCCCCCTGTTCCGCCGGATAGCA
This sequence comes from Pseudomonadota bacterium, assembly GCA_021785515.1. Taxonomy (GTDB): domain Bacteria; phylum Pseudomonadota; class Gammaproteobacteria; order Acidiferrobacterales; family UBA6901; genus JAJYCY01. The sequence continues at coordinate 761,587 of JAJYEX010000001.1, forward strand.
TATGTCCAGCGTTATGGCGTTGAAGCTGCCATCCGTGCATTCCCGGATGCGGCGTATCTTGGCCATGTCCTCGTTGGTAAGGACCGGCTGGGTGACCTCGAGCCGATGGTGCGGCTCGGTCTGGTCAAGACCGAGAAGATTGGGACGGGGCCCGATAAATGACACGAGCGACATCACCAGCTCTTCGCGGATCGGATCTATGGGCGGATTGGTGACCTGGGCAAACAGCTGCTTGAAGTAGCAGTACAGTAGCTTCGGTCGGTCCGACAGTACTGCGAGTGGCGTGTCGTTACCCATGGAACCTATGGGTTCCTGACCGCCGGTCGCCATGGGCGCCAGGATGAACTTGATGTCCTCCTGCGTATAGCCGAACGCCTGCTGGCGGTTTAACAACGCCCCAGCCTGCGCCTCGGCCACCGGCACTGAAGGCAGTTTCTCGAGCACCAGCTGGGTCTTGTCGAGCCAGGCCCGGTACGGGCGCAGCTCCGACAGGCCAGCCTTGAGCTCGGCGTCGTCGATGATGCGTCCGGCCTCCAGGTCAATGAGCAGCATCTTGCCGGGCTGCAACCGCCACTTTTTTATGATCCTGGACTCGGGCACATCGAGCACTCCCGCCTCGGATGCCATGACGACCGTGTCGTCGTCGGTAATAACGTAGCGGGCAGGACGCAGGCCGTTGCGGTCCAGGGTCGCCCCGATCTGGCGGCCGTCGGTAAATGCGACCGCCGCCGGTCCGTCCCACGGTTCCATGAGCGCCGCATGATATTCGTAGAACGCACGCCGCTTCTCATCCATCAGCGGGTTCCCGGCCCAGGCCTCGGGGATAAGCAGCATCATGGCATGGGCCAGCGAATAGCCACCGGCCACGAGCAGTTCGAGGGCATTGTCAAAACAGGCCGAATCGGACTGGCCTTCGACGATGAGCGGCCACAGCTTGTCGAGATCTGCGCCCAGGAGTTGCGAAGACATGGTGGCCCGACGGGCTGCCATCCCGTTCACGTTCCCACGCAGCGTGTTAATTTCGCCGTTGTGGGCGATCATACGGAACGGGTGCGCCAGATCCCAGGTGGGAAAGGTGTTGGTCGAGAACCGCTGGTGCACCAATGCAAGGGCGGTCACCAGCGCGGGATCCAGAAGATCGGGGTAATACTCCGCCACCTGATCTGCGAGCAGCATGCCCTTGTAGACCAGGGTGCGACTGGACAACGACGTAATGTAGAAACCGCCGGCCCCGTCGTGTTCACCGGCCCCCCGCACTGCATGTTCGATGCGCTTGCGCAGCACGAATAGCTTGCGTTCCAAGGCGTTGCCCGCCGGAATGCCGGCATGCGCCAGGGCTACCTGCCGGACCGTCGGCTCCACATCTCGGACGCCCCGGCCCAAGCGGGCATTGTTGGTGGGCACATCTCGCCAACCGAGCACGGTCATGCCTTCGGCTGCGGCCGTCTGCACGATGATCTTTTCGCATTCTCTGCGTGGTTCTGTATCGCGCGGCAGAAACAGCATACCGATCCCGTAGGCGCCAGCTGCCGGCAGAGAAACGTTCGCGCGCCCGAATTCCCGCCGCACAAAGGCATCGGGCAGCTGAACCAGGATGCCGGCCCCGTCACCCGCCAGAGGATCGGCTCCCGTCGCGCCACGGTGACTGAGGTTTCTGAGAATCGTTAGCCCCTGCTCGACGATCGCATGGCTTCGGTGACCCTTGATATGGGCCACAAACCCGACGCCACAGGCATCATGCTCATGGCTGGGATCGTACAGGCCTTGCTGCGCAGGCAGCCCCGGATGACTCACGTTGTACCTCGTTTCAATAATGGGCGCGCGCCCGGAACCCGCTGCGCCGCCAAAAGGCGCACAAAACCCGGGAATTCCAAGCAAAAGTGCTTAATTTTACCTTTTACCCATGCCCCCATCAACGGCACCCCCGGACAACCCGGATTCAGGTCAGCGCCCCCGGATCGAACAGCCGCCGATGCTCCCGAATGGCGTAACGATCGGTCATCCCGGCGATATAGTCCGCAATGATGCGGGCCCGCGCTGGCGCTGGCGCCGAGCCGCCGATCTTCACCTGGTACTGCGGCGGAAGCAGGCGCAGATCGTCCATAAAAGCGGAAAAAAGTGATTCTATGGTCCGGTGCGCCTTGAGGGTCATGCGCCGGACCCGGTAATGCGCGTACAACTGCTCACGCAGGAACTGCTTGAGCTCCAGACTCTGCTGGCGGACCGCATCGCTGTTTGCCACGAGCGGCCTCCCGTACCCGCGCACATCGTCAACCGAGGTGGCTGCGGCCTCTTTCAGCAGCAATGTGCTGTTGTCGATGAGGTCTACCACCAAGCGGTTGATCATACGCCGCACGATCTCGTGCACCTGTACGCGCTCGGGCAAATCTGGATAGGTCCTGCGTACCAGCGCGTACTGTTCGCCGAACAACTTGATCTCGGCCAATTGTTCGATCGTGATCAAACCCGACCTCAGTCCATCGTCAACATCGTGGTTGTTGTAGGCAATCTCGTCGGCGACGTTTGCAATCTGCGCCTCCAGGCTCGGCTGCCTCTTCTCCAGAAAGCGCTTGCCGAGCTCGCCCAGTTCGGCGGCGTTCTTTGGTGAACAGTGCTTGAGTATCCCTTCACGCGTTTCGAACGTCAGATTAAGTCCCGGAAAACCCGCATACTTCTCCTCCAGAAAATCCACTACGCGCAAAGACTGAAGGTTGTGCTCGAAACCACCGAATTCCCGCATGCAGGCGTTCAGCGCATCCTGTCCGGAATGGCCAAACGGCGTGTGGCCGAGATCATGGGCGAGCGAGATCGCCTCGGTAAGATCTTCGTTGAGCCTCATCGCGCGCGCCACGGACCGGCCTATCTGGGCCACTTCGACGGAATGGGTGAGGCGGGTGCGAAACAGATCACCCTCGTGATTCACGAAGACCTGGGTCTTGTATTCCAGGCGACGGAACGCGGCACAATGTATGATACGGTCGCGGTCGCGCTGCATTTCGGAACGGTATGAGGGCGACGGTTCGGGATGCTGACGTCCTCGCGACGTCTCGTCTCTGACAGCATACGGGGCAAGCCCCGCCACCGGGTTCACATGCCGCCACCGCAGCGATCGAGCGTTTCAGCGATCGCCGCCAGTGGGACATCGGCGCTGATGACCGCATCGCCCACCGCTTTCAGCAGAACCAGACGCAACCGGCCGTCCTCCACCTTCTTGTCGACAGACATTAACTCCAGCATGCGGTCGACACCAAGCGCTGCGGGAATCCGCGTGGGCAGCCGGGCACGGGCGACCAGCGCACGCACGCGCTCGACGTCCCGTTCTCCCAGCCATCCGAGCCGATGTGACAGGTCCGCGGCGGCCACCATCCCCGCGGCAACCGCCTCGCCGTGCAGCCAGCTTCCGTAGCCCATCCCGGTCTCGATGGCGTGTCCGAAGGTATGGCCAAGATTGAGCAGTGCCCGCTGACCGCGCTCGGTTTCATCGGCCGCCACCACTGCCGCCTTGTCGACACAGGAGCACTCTATGGCGTACGCCACGGCTTCGGGGTCCCTGGCAAGCAGCCGGTCAAGGTTTGCCTCCAACCAGCGGAAAAATTCGCTATCGCGGATCAGTCCGTACTTGATTACTTCGGCGAGACCTGCCGCCAGCTCTTTGTCGGGAAGAGTATCCAGGGTGGCGGTGTCGATGACGACGCAGCGTGGCTGATGGAAGGCGCCTATCATGTTCTTGCCCAGCGGATGGTTGACCCCGGTCTTGCCACCGACTGAAGAGTCCACTTGCGCCAACAGGGTTGTCGGAACCTGGATAAACGGTACCCCACGCTGGTAGGTCGCCGCGGCAAACCCCGTCATGTCGCCGACGACACCGCCCCCCAGCGCCACCAGGGTCGTCCGCCGATCACACCGCTGCTCCAGCAACGCATCGAAAATGCGGTTTACGTCGCCGAGCGTCTTGTACTGTTCACCATCCGGCATAACCACGGTTACGGGCGCAAACCGGTCCAGGACAGAAACCAGCGCATCGAGGTACAGCGGTGCCACGGTGGTATTGGTGACAATCAGAACCCGGCGACCGGCGACGTGCCCGCTGAACAGGTCCGCACGCCTGAGCAAGCCGGCACCGATATAAATGGGGTAGCTGCGGTCACCCAGATCAACAACCAGCTTCTTCATTGCGTTTCTCGTGCTTGAGCTTGGTCATGACGTCACGAGCCACGGCAACCGGGCTACGCCGGTCCGTATCGACAATAACGTGGGCGGTGCTCCGGTAAAGCGGCTCGCGTTCTCGCATAAGTTCCGCGATTTTGCCACGCGGATTGTCGGTTTGCAGCAACAGTGGCCGACAGCGATCCCTCCTGGTGCGCTCCAAGAGGATTTCGGCGTTCGCCCGTAGATATACAACGATGCCATGGTCACGCAGGGCATCCCGGTTTGCCTCGCTCAACACAACGCCGCCGCCCGTGGCCAGCACCAGATTGGGGCGGGTGACCAGGTCAGCGATCACGGCCGCTTCCCGTTTCCGGAATCCGGCCTCGCCTTCGATTTCGAAGATCAGCGGAATGCCGGCCCCGGTGCGAGCCTCAATTTCCTGGTCCGAGTCGCAGAAATCCATGGCGAGCATCGCCGCCAGGTGGCGCCCAATGGTCGTCTTACCGGCCCCCATGGGCCCGATGAGGAATACACGGGGAAAGAGCGGCTCCCGATGGGGGTCGGAAGATCCCGGCGGAGAAGAATCGTGTCGGCTCATTGCTGGCATATGCCAGCAAGATAACAGGAAATCAATAGTGTCGCCCGGATACTGGGGCCTGTCCGGGCGGGGAATACCCGCCCGGAACCTGACCTCAGCGCATGACGAGTGAGTTGGGCAGGATACGCGGCGTCAGAAATACCAGCAATTCGTCCCGGTCGTTCTGCACGTTCTTGCTGCGGAACGCCCAGCCTATGAGCGGCAGATCCCCGAAAAACGGCACCTTGCTGATGGTCAGCTGTTTCGTCTGCTGATAGATGCCGCCAATAACCACAGTTTCGCCGTTGTCCAACAGAACCTGCGTGTTGACACGCTTCTTGTTCATCGTGCTGTCCGAAGGCGATGCGGAATTGAAGCTGTCATTGGTGATATGCACATTCAGGTTCACACGGTTGTCCGGTGTAATCTGAGGAGTTACCTCCAGCTTCAGCACCGCGTTCTTGGTGATGAACGACTGCGTGCCCAACCCGCCACCCTGGGCCAGGAAGGTTCTCTCTTGGCCGGATTCGATCACGGCCTTCTTTTCGTTCGCCGTTACGACGCGCGGGCTCGAGATGATCTTGCCACGACCCTCCTGCTGCAGGGCCGACAACTCCAAATTGAGCAGGTTGCCATTGGGCAGGCCCATGAAGGTAAGCGCCAGAGATCCCGGGTTCACGGCATTGATTTCCGACGCCGCCATGTTCACGCTGAGCGCATTGCCATCAAACACGGGTGCTTGCGGGGTCGGCGGATTGAGCAGGTATTGATTACATTCGAGCGTGCCGCAGGTTATGTTGGAAGCGGTCTGACTCTGTACACCCAGCCGCACCCCGAGGTTCTTCGCGAAGTTGTCGCTGGCCTCTACGATGCGTGTTTCGATCATCACCTGGCGCACAGGCCTGTCCAGCTCCTCGATCAGCTTTCGCACCTGAGCGATCTTCTCGGGAACGTCCTGGATCAGCAGCGAGTTGGTACGGTTGTCGACCGTCACCTGTCCACGTGGAGAAAGCAGTGTATTTGACTCGGTCTGGAGCTTCGAGTAGGTGACGTTGCCCGCAGTCGGATACCCCTGCTGACCTCCGGTGCTTACGGGTTTGATAGATTTTAGAAGCTTGGCGATGCTCGCCGCCTTGGCGTAGTTGATCGGGATCAGGACGGTCTCTAGCGGCTCGAGTTTCAGACGCTCCTGATCGGCCAAGAGCTCCACTTTCTGCTGCGCCGCTGCCTCGGCAGCAGTCTCCACGGTGATGATGTTGCCGCTGCGCGACATGACCAGTCCCTTGGCATGCAGGATCACGGCCAGAGCCTGGTCCCACGGGACGTTGTGCAGTCTCAGGGTCAGGTTGCCCTTCACTTTATTGCTTGCGACGAAGTTCAGGCCGGTGAAGTCAGCCAGGACCTGCAGCGCGGCGCGCACGTCGATGTTCTGGAAATTGAGCGACAGCCGCTTGCCTGTGTAAATCTTGTGTCCGACTTTCGTCGACCCTATTCCCGCGATTACCGGCTTGATGTCGACGGTGAACCGGTCATCGGTCTGATAAGCGATATGGTCGTACTTGCCGGCCGCGCGAATCACCATCCGCACGTCGCGCCCCCGCTGAAAAGTATCGATGTACCGGACCGGGGTGGCAAAGTCTGTCACGTCGAGCTGACGTTGCAGCGACGGCGTCAGATAGGTATTGAGAAAGTCGACGGTGATCTTTCCAGGCTCGTGGCTTAGGTTGATGCCCACCCCGCTGTCCGACAGCCCGACGATCACCCGCCCATCGCCCTCTGGACCGCGGCGGAAATTGACGCTGGCGAGACTGTGCCGGAGATGTCCCACGGGCGCGGCAAAATGCAGCAGCCGGCTGTGCCCAGCCGGCGCCTCACCGGCCGGATTCGCCACCGTGATGATGAATTCGTTGCCGGATTTGATCGTGGTATAGCGCGCCGGCGTTAACAGGCTCAGCACCACGCGCGAGCGATGGCGGGCCTGGATCGCAACCACGTTTGAGAGTGCCCCTTCGTTGACCGGCACCATGTCCTTGGCCAGGTCCAGCTTGGTGTTGGCGAAATCGAACGATATGCTCGGCGGATTGTCGATTGTAAATGCAGCCGGAGTCTCCGGCGGATGAGCCATCTGCAGGCGGATCTGCATCTCGTCCCCGGGCAATTTCAGATACCGGATCTTCGTGATCGCGTTGCTGGCCGTTGACGGTGCAGGCGCCACCGGGGCACTCGCCGGCAGCGCGGTTGTTACCGCATGGCGGGGGCTGGCCATAACCCAGTAGCCGAAGCTCGTCGGCACGACCTTGACCTGTCCAGGAACGGTCATCAGAAGATCCACGTTCACGGCGCTGCTGTTATGGGCGAGATAGGGGTAGACACCCTTCACCGGTCCCCGACCGCTGAGATCCCTGACCGAGGGGCCGAGTTTGGCACCCGGAAAACTGATCCGCAGACGCTTGTTCCCGTCGTGCGTGCTTACTTGGTAGGTTGACTTGCCCGAGACCCGTACCTGCAGAACGGGCGATTGGCCACTCGATACCCAGCTAAGCCCGGAAATCTCAGCGGCGGCGGCGGTGCCAGCTAGGCACAGCGAGGCGGCAATAAGCAGCAGTCGGGCAAAACCCAAATACCCAGCGCTGCCGGATCCCTGCAGATTTCTTATGAGTCTTTTCATAGGTTCGTACCGTTGTTTTAATCTGCCAAAGCGAGGCTCGCCTGGCGTTGCACCCATTGCCCCGTGGGACCCTGGATGAGTTCCGTAATCCGAATCCGATCCTCCGTGATCCGAGTGACCAGACCGTAGTTCAGCCCGATATGGGCCCCAACCGTCACGCGGTGAACGCTTCCGTCGGGCGCCACCACGATGGCCCACACCTGCTTGCCGCTTACGATGGTGCCAACCATCTTCAGCGCATCGAGCGGGAATTGCTCGAGCGGGCCCTTGCGCCGGTTCAGATTTGGCTGCGGTGCCGAGTGTGCGCCCCGCGTATCCAGGTTCTCCGGCGAGAATGGGTCAGGCAGTTTGGAGGCCGAATATGCAAAAGTGGGTGCCGACTTCACTTCCGGGAATGGCTCGATTTTTGGTCTGCGGTGCGCATAGGCATTTTTGACGAAGCTACGCAGATCGGACATGTTGTTTCCACCACAGCCTGCCAGGCTCAGCGCGGCGAGCCCGAACACCACCATGTTACGCAGCCTCATTTGGCCCCCACGCGCCGGAACGGCGGCTTTCTTGCTGGGGAGCGCGCCATCTCGCTGGGCTCGAGATAGCGGTAGGTCTTGGCCAGAGTGGTCATGGTGAGGTGGTTGGTTCCGGGCTTGCTCACGATGCTGATCTGGCTGAGCGTAACAATACGCGGCAGCGCAGCCAGGGAGCTCACAAACTCGCCCATTTCATGATAGGTTCCAGTGACCTTGATGCTGACCGGCAGCACCGCGTAGAAATCGAGCGGCTTCTCGTTCTCCGGCTTGAACAGGACGAACTGCAGGCCACGTCCGAGGCCCGCCTGCGTGATGTCGACCAGCAGATTCGGCACCTCCGTCTTGTCCGGCAGCTGGCGCAGCAGGGTACCGAAAGCCTGGTTCATCTCGAGCATCTGCTGTTTGTACGCCGGAAGGTTGATTGCCAGCGCCTTCTTCTCCAGAAACGTCTGCTTGAGAGTCTGCTCCTGTTGCTTGGCCTGGTTCAGCGTTGCAATCTTGTCCGAAATGAAAAAATAGTATCCGAGACCCAGTATCACGATGCACGCCACCACGATGGCGCCGATTTTGATCGGATAGGGCCAAGACCCGATGTCGTTAAGGTCGATGTTCTTGAAGTCGTCGAGTGTCATGACCTCAGCCCTTCCTTCTGCGCAGCTTTCTTGGCAGCCTTGTCGGTTTCAAGTACATGCAGAGTGAACTCGCTCACCCGCGTGTGGTTCTGAACTGTGACATGGATGACATCCAGGTCGGGTTTGGCGAACCAGTTGGATTGGTCGAGCTGGCGCATAAACGCCGATACGCGGGCATTGGACTGGGCAACCCCGCTGATCGTGAAGGCGGAGCCTTGCTGGATAAAACTCGTCAGGTATATGCCCGGGGGCAGTCTGCGCACCAGACTGTCAAACACGTGTACGATCTGGGTACGGTCGGCCTGCAGGTGCTCGATGACGTGCATACGTGCGATCAGGGCCTGGCGTTCCTGCTTGAGCTTTCTGATAGCCTGGATCTGCTTGTCGAGCTTGTTGATCTGAGCGGTCAAGTACTGGTTGCGCAGGTTCTGATCGTGGATCCGGCTGTTCACGTTTACGTACACGTAGAACACGATCAAACCCATCAGGATCACCATACCAATGCCGATACTCAGCAACTGGCGGTCCTGCTCCTTGCGCCGCAGCTGGCGCCACGGCAATAGGTTGAGTCTGGTCATGCGTCATAACTCCGCATCGCCAGTCCGCAACTTATCATGAGCGATGGCGCATCGTTGCTCAGGAGTTGCGGCTTCACGCGGGATGACAGGGACATGCTAACAAACGGGTTGGCAATTGCGGTGGGCACGCTGATGCGTGCTGCAACCAACTCGTCGATCCCCGCAATCTGGGCGCAGCCACCAGCCAGAAGTACCTGATCGACGCTGTTGTACGGACTCGATGAGTAGAAGAACTGGAGCGCACGCATCACCTCCTGGCACATCGCCTCCATGAACGGGCGCAGCACGTCAGTCTGATAGTTGTCCGGCAACCCGCCCTGCTTCTTGGCCAGCCCGGCCTCCTCGTATGAGAGGCCGTAGCGACGCTGAATCTCCTCGGTAAGTTGGCGGCCCCCGAAGGTGTGGTCACGCGTATATACAGAGCGGTTGTCATGCATGACATTGATGGTTGTGGTCGTGGCTCCGATATCGAGGACCGCGACGGTTTTTTCCATGCCTCCACCGGGCATGTGTTTCGCGATGAGGCAGTAGGCGTTCTCCATCGCGTAGGTTTCGATATCGATGATACTGGGCGTCATCCCTGCGCCTTGGGTCACCGCAAGATAGTCATCCACAATCTCCTTGCGGCAGGCTACCACCAGCACGTTGACCTGGTCGGCGCTGTTCTCCGTCGGGCCGAGCACCTCCCAATCCATGTTGACCTCGTCAAGCGGATAGGGAATATACCGGTCGGCCTCCATCTCGAGCTGGGTCTGCAGATCCTGGTCGCTCAGCCCCGCCGGCATGTTGATGACCTTGCTGATCACGTGCGACCCCGCAACCGCTACGGCAACGTGCTTGCACTTGGTTCCGGACCGTTTGATCGCCCGCTGCATGGTTTGCGCGACCTGGTCCACTTCGGTAATCGTGTGCTCGACAACGGCGTTCTGCGGCAGCGGCTCCACCGCGTAGCGTTCGACACGCAGATGGTCTCCGGACTTGCTGAGCTCCAAGACCTTGATCGACGACGCACTGATATCCACGCCCACCAGTGGCGGCTTTTTTTTAGCCAGCAGGCTTCCCAGGGAGGCCAATTTTTTCTCTCTTTATTCCAGTAAGTTATGTGTGAAAAATACAATTTTGGTTTAAATGCTACCCCCAAATATAGACGATGGCGTGCGGAAATGACAAATATCTGTTGGGCAAGGGGGCCGACCGTTCTATACTGGCACCTGTCCTTCTCAATGTTCTATATAGACCAGACCGGAAGCAGTAAGAAGTATTAGCACGCGATGACCACCCCCAGAAGTCCTTTCGCCCGGCTTAAACGGACCGCACATCTTCCCGAAAAGCCCTGGCAGCTGGCACTCATTGCCCTGAGCGGACTGTTCGCGACGGGCATCCTGGTGACGGCTTTGGTGGCGCTTGTACTGATCCCTACCCTCCCTTCGGTGGGCGGATTGAGCGCCAAGCAGCTGAAGGTTCCGATGCGGGTCTACACCGCGGACGGGAAACTGATTGCGGAATTCGGCGCCGAAAAGCGGATTCCCGTGAAATTCCGCCAGATACCTCCATTGCTGGTCCACGCTATTCTGTCCGCAGAAGACGACTCCTTCTATTACAACGAAGGTATTGATTTTGAAGGGATTGTGCGCGCTGCCTGGGTCGACCTGCGTACGGGGCACCGGACCGAAGGCGCCAGCACGATCACCATGCAGGTCGCGCGCAACTACTTTCTCAGTCCGAAGAAAACCTACACACGCAAGCTGAAGGAAATGCTGCTCGCCCTCAAGATCGAGCGCGAATATACGAAAGACGAGATCCTCGACCTGTACGTGAACAAGATCTACCTGGGCAACCACGCCTACGGTTTTGCCGCGGCCGCGCAGGTCTACTTCGGAAAGAAACTTAACCAGCTGACCCTGCCGGAAGCGGCGATGTTGGCGGGTCTTCCGCAGGCACCGTCGCGCGACAACCCCTTCAACAGCCACAAAGATGCGCGAGCACGGCGCGCTTACGTGCTGGGCCGCATGCTCAAGCTCGGGTTCATAAACCGTACCGCCTACGATGCCGCAGTAAACAGCCCGCTCCCGTCGGCGCCCCGGTCTCGCGGTTATAGTGTCCAGGCCCCCTACGTCGCCGAGATGGTGCGCCAGTATATGTATCAGCACTATTCGGCAAAGAGCTACGCCAAGGGCTACAACGTCTACACCACCATCGTGTCGAAAGACCAGGAGGCGGCAAACCGCGCCCTGCAGCAGGGGCTGCTGGCCTATACCCGGCGCCATGGCTATCGCGGCCCCGCGGGCCACGCGAATATCGGCGCCGGCACCAACACCGACCAGCTTGATCTCATTCTGCGCGACTACCCCATCGTCGGCCCGCTAATACCCGCGATCGTCACGCAGGTCAGTGGCCAGAGCGCGGCCGTGTATGCACAGAACGGCAACCGCATCGTTTTGAACTGGGCTGGTCTGTCCTGGGCCAGCCGCTACATCAGCGCAAACCGGCAGGGCCCGCCACCGCAGACCGCCGGAGACATCGTACGGGTTGGCGACATCATCTATGTCGAGCCGCTGCACGGCGGGCCCTACTGGCGTCTGGCCGAGGTCCCGAAAGTGGCTGGTGCACTGGTCTCGCTGAACCCGAACGACGGTGCGATTCTGGCGCTTACCGGCGGCTTTGATTTCTACCAGAGCAGCTTCAACCGTGCGATCCAGGCGGAGCGCCAACCAGGCTCCAGCTTCAAGCCGTTCGTTTACTGTGCGGCGCTCGACAAAGGCTTCACGGCGGCGAGCACAGTCAGCGGGGCGCCGATCGTCGTGCCGGACGCCAACCAGGGCGCGACATGGCGACCCGAAAACTACGAACGCAATTTTGTCGGGCCCACCCGTTTGCGGGTTGCGCTCGCGCTGTCGCTCAATCTCGTGTCCATCCGGTTGCTGCGCGACATTACGCCGGCCTATGCTGTCCAGTACCTGGCACGGTTTGGGTTTGATCCGGCTACCTTGCCCGACAGCCTGTCGCTAGTCCTCGGGTCAGCGTCAGTCACCCCTCTGCAGATGGCAAGCGCATACGCCGTGTTCGCGAATGGCGGCTACCGCGTCACCCCCTATTTTATTGAGCGCATTGAGGATGAGAATCATCATGTGCTCGAACAGGCCAACCCCCCGGTGGTATGCGATGCGCAAGGCTACACTAACGCCGTGCGCGACGGTGGTGGCGGGGCTCCTGCTACATGCCCGACGTCGCAGCCGGCGGTTACCGTGACCCCCGTGGCGGCGCCGAGCACTGCCATTGCCGCCAGTATCCCGACACCGCCCGTGCGCTGGGCACCGCGGGTGATCAGTGCCGATGATGCCTTCATCATGACCAGCATGATGCACAGTGTCATCACATCCGGTACGGGGCAGCGCGCACTGGTGCTTAAGCGCGACGATCTCGCGGGAAAGACGGGCACCACCAACAACCAGAAAGATGCATGGTTTTCCGGGTTTGACTCACATGTGGTGACCTCGGTCTGGGTCGGATTCGATCAGCCCGCTCCTCTGGGCCATTACGAAGTCGGCGCGCGCGCAGCCCTGCCGATCTGGATCCACTACATGCGCATTGCCCTGGGGAGCTTCCCGCCGCAGCGGCTTGTGCCACCCCCGGGTATCGTCACGGCCACGATCGACCGGAAAACCGGCCTGCTTGCCAGCGCGGCGGACAGCGACACCATGCAGGAGTATTTCATTCAGGGCACCGTCCCCAAGGCGGGCGTCAGTCTCGACGCCGGCACCCCGGGGACACCGACACCGGAAAGCGTCCGCCAGGGATTGTTCTAATGCCGCACAGACCGGCACCGGCGCGGCGGGCACGCCGGCGCGGTAAGACTGAGGACACTTCGGGTGGTGCGATCCCGCGCAGGGCGGAACAGATCCGCCAGCACATCTGTACCGAGGCCGCGCGCATCATGGCGGAAGAGGGCGTCACCGACTTTCATTCGGCCAAACGCAAGGCAGCGAACCGTCTCAACCAGCCGGAGTCGCGACACCTGCCCTCTAACCACGAGGTGGACGCAGCCCTGAATGCCTATCTGCGGCTTTTTCACGCCGAGCGGGTGTCCACCGCCCTCACTACGCTTCGCCAGCTGGCCGCGGAGGCCATGCGTTTTCTGCATCGCTTCGAACCCCGCCTTGTGGGTGCAGTGCTGAGCGGCAACGTGACACCCTTTTCGGAGATCCAGCTGCACCTCATCGCGGACATCCCCGAAGATGTCTCCTTTCTGCTGCAGGAACATCACATCCCGCACGAGACATCCAGCCGCCGCGTCCGTTTTGGGGGCGACCGCCATGAAGTCAGGCCGACGCTGCGGTTTCTCGCAGACTCATCCGTCATCGAACTGATCATGTTCACCCCTGAAGGCGGACGCGAAGCCCCTTTGAGTCCGGTCGACGGCAAACCGATGCGCCGGGCCAACCTGCGCGAAGTCGAGGTTTTGCTGATGGATTCGCTGCCCGGGGAGCCTGGGATCTGAGCCGGCTGCTCCGGCGGGCATGCCGTTGCTCTGCGTACCTTGCGAAGTTCCGAACGATCAACTAGAGTAATTTTTCAAAGGTTTAGTAAAATAATTTGAGAACCCATATGAACAAGAGGCACAGGGTGAAGAATTGCGGGTCAGTCAGCCCTGCGGAACCCTAGATTTCTGGGCTATACCTTTCACAGAAGCGCGACATAGGCAACTGAGCCAGCCACGCGCGCCGGCTAATGATCATACCGTCACCATGACAAGAACCTTGATGTCCCGAAGGACCAGGAGCAGCCATCCATGACGCCGCGACGTTTACCCATCGTCTTGCTGTGCCTCGTATCTTTCTTGGCCCTGTCCGGCTGCGGCGCAAGCAAGAATCCGCCCCCGGAAGGCACCATAACTGCACAACCATCGGGTCTGACCTGGACCGCCACTGCCAATACCGGCATTTCCGTACAATTTCAGCCAGTCGTTATTACGGTTTACGACAATCGCCATATTCCCTTGGCGGGAGTCAATGTCATTTTGTCCCTGGATCTGTCAGCAGGCACCTCCACCAGTCCCAACATGGGCATTTATCTCTCTGATCCAACGACCGGACAACCGACGACGCCGGTCATCACCCCCACTGACGTGACGACCGGCCCTGCCGGCACGGTCGACCTATGGCTGGGAATGGATGTGGGAGGGGGCTTGGTCTATTCGGGCGACCTGTACGCCTACAGCGGCTCGCTGATGATTACCGCGCCCCTGGCCGTGACTTGCACGGCCGCTACGAGCGGGACAGCGGTCTGCCAATAGGCGAGTCACTTGCGGGTAGCGGCTACGCACTTGCAGCCCCGACCGGTCTGACAACGGCCACAGGGTGCGGCGGCGCTCATGCGGGGCGCCTGCCGGGTCGGCGACCGAAACCTGAAGACCAGTTCCCCGGGTAACCCGAGGCCACGCCAAAACCGGATAGGCGCGACCGCCCAGGGCTGCGAGTCCGCCAGTCTTACGCCAAAGACCTGCTTCTCGCCCTGCCCTGGGCCGGGTAGAATGCGGCGCGACAGGACTGGCCTTCGTCCCATCCGGAATCAACCTTGAAAGACCATATCAGCGAACTTCTGGCGCAAGCCGTCCGCCGTCTCCAGTCCGAAGGCGCGCTACCGGCGGATGCACAGTATGTCGACAACGTGGAGCGTTCGCGCAACCCCCAGCATGGGGACTTCGCGAGCAATATTGCACTTGCGCTCGCCCGCAGCGCCGGTATCAAACCCCGGGATCTCGCCGAGAAAATTATTGCGGCGCTGCCGCAATCGGGGCGCGTCGCACGCACTGAGGTGGCCGGACCGGGATTTATCAACTTCTTTCTTGCGACAGGCGCCCAGCAGGCAGTGGTAGGCCGAATACTCGAGGCCGGTGAGGCCTATGGGCGGTCCACCATCGGCAACGGCCGGCGCGTCCAAGTCGAATTCGTATCTGCCAACCCGACCGGACCGCTGCATGTCGGTCACGGGCGTGGCGCGGCCTACGGCGCCGCCGTGGCCGACCTGCTGGCAGCGGCCGGGTTTCAGGTCCACCGCGAATACTACGTCAATGACGCCGGCCGGCAGATGGATATTCTTGCAACCAGCATATGGCTGCGCTACCTGGAACTGTGTGGCGAATCCATCATCTTTCCGAGCAACGGCTACAAGGGCGACTATGTTTTCGATATAGCGGCCACGCTGCACCGCGAAAGCGGTGGGGGCCTGCGGCACACTGCGGCCGCGGTTTTCGACGGCATCGTACCGGATGAACCCAGCGGGGGCGACAAGGAAGCCCACATCGATGCCCTGATTGAACGGACCCGCGTCCTGCTCGGTGCCGAAAACTATCGTCACGTCTTTGATCTCGGATTGACGGTCATTCTGGATGACATACGGCAGGACCTGCAGGAATTCGGGGTCGTGTACGAACAATGGTACTCGGAGCGTTCCCTGGCGGAACGCGGCCTTGTTGACCGGGCAATTGAACGACTGAAGGCGAGCGGCCACGTCTACCAGAAGGACGGCGCGCTATGGTTTCGCTCCACGGATTTCGGCGACGAGAAGGATCGCGTGATCGTTCGCGACAACGGCCAGAAGACCTACTTTGCATCCGACATCGCCTACCACCTGGACAAGATGGAACGTGGATTCGAGCGAGTGATCGATATATGGGGGGCAGACCACCACGGGTATATTCCGCGTGTCAGGGCTGCCCTCACGGCGCTCGGACAGGACCCGTCCCGCCTGGACGTGCTGCTTGTCCAGTTCGCCATCCTGTACCGCGGCGGGCAGAAAGCCCAGATGTCCACGCGCAGCGGGGAATTCGTGACCCTGAGGGAACTGCGCCACGAGGTGGGCGATGACGCCGCGCGGTTTTTTTATATTTTGCGCAAGTGCGAACAGCACATGGATTTCGATCTGGATCTTGCCAAGTCGCGATCGAGCGACAACCCGGTCTATTACCTGCAGTATGCGCATGCCCGGATATGCAGCGTTCTGAGGCTTGCGCAGGAAAAAGGCATGACGCGTGACCGTGAGCGCGGGGACCGCAGCCTGGGCCAGCTGCGCGAACCGCACGAGGAAGCGCTGATTACGCTCCTGGCGCGCTACCCGGAAGTCGTTGAAGTAGCGGCACTGAGTCACGAGCCGCATCAGCTGGCGTACTACCTGCGCGAACTGGCAAATGGCTTCCACGCGTACTACAACGCGCACGTATTTTTGGTGGAATCGGACGAGCTGCGTGACGCGCGGCTGAACCTCATTGACGCCACCCGCCAGGTCCTGGCCAATGGACTGGGACTTCTCGGCGTCACGGCCCCAGACTCCATGTAAGGAACCGGCGTGGCACAGAATACTCGACATACCCCAGTACGGCGTCGCTCTGCCACCAATGGCAGCAGCTGGCGGTTGCTGTTGACGGCGTTTCTCCTGGGACTGGGCATCATGTGGGCGGTCGAGCACATGCTGAACGGCGGAAGGCTTAGCGGCTTGCGCAAGCTGTTCGCCCACCATCCAGCCACGGAACAACAGGCCTCGCCATCACCTGTGGCGGCCGTTCCGCCCAAACCGACATTCGATTTTTACACCATCCTCCCCGAGATTGGAAACACGATGCCCGAGGCCGGGATGGCCCAAAGCCGCGGCGCCGGCCGGAAATCGGCAAACCACGGAGTCCGTTACGTCCTGCAGGCAGCGGCGTATTCGAATAACCATGACGCCGACCGCCTGCGTGCCCGGCTTGCCCTGCAAGGTATCGAGTCCTACACGGAGAAAATCAGCGTCGAAGGCCGGGGTTCCTACTTCCGAGTACGCCTCGGACCTTTTACCAACGTAGCGGCCATGGACTCGGTGGACCGCAAACTTGCCCGCCTCGGCATCAGGGCCATACCGCTCAAGGTCAAGGCCGCACCCGGACCCTGAGCACAGGAAGGCTCGATGCCACCGACTGCGCATGGCGAGGCCCTTAAAAAATTCCGGAAACAAATTGCATTGCTTGCCAAACACTCATATCATGCGCCGCGTTTTCCACGGCACCCATGGCGGCACAGCTGACCCGGGGTGCACGGGAGCTACTTCAACTGAAACCATTGCAGACGCCGGTCTGCGCGTTTCGAGCAGCTTGGGGGGCTGGCCCATGCGTTCGTTAGGACATCAGATCGTGGCGGAATTCTATGCTTGCGACCGCGAGACCCTGAATAACGTCGATTACATTAGAAGTGCCATGTTGGAGGCCGCGCACAGGACGGGCGCTACCATCGTCACGGAATCCTTCCACCACTTTTCACCGCACGGAGTTTCCGGTGCGGTGATCATTGCTGAAAGCCATCTGGCTATCCATACCTGGCCGGAATTCGGCTATGCCGCCGTCGATCTGTTCACATGCGGCGACACCGTATCATCGCGGGCCGGATTCGACCACCTGCGCCAGGCGCTCGGGGCCGGTCACGTGTCGACCATGGAGCTGCATCGCGGTCAGGTGGGCATGATGGGCGCGATGCAGGACCCGGAACCGGCCAAGGCCGCGTGCGCCTGACCGGCTGGAGCCGGGTCACGGCCGCCACTCACTCCTCCAGGTAGGTGTATCCCGACAGCCCCTGACGGATCTCCGCCAGGTAGGCGTCACGCTGGCTGGCACCGAGCCAGCCAGCAGCCTCGATCTTCGTACGATAGGCGGTAAGAATGTCCTCGGGGTTGAAATGCACATAGCGCAGCACCGAATCCGCCGTGTCGCCGCGGCGCGCTTCCGTTAGGCGGTATCCGCCGTCCTGGGTAGGCTCGACCTGCACTGAATCGGTGTCCCCGAACAGGTTGTGGATATCGCCGAGGATCTCCTGGTAGGCCCCCACCAGGAATATGCCAAGCAGATAGGGCTCCTCGGGGCGCAAGGCATGCAGCGGCAGACTCGGCTCCACCCCTTCGCCGTCCACGTACAGGTCCACGCGCCCGTCGGAATCACAGGTGATGTCCTGGAGAACTGCGCGCCGCAACGGAACCTCGTCCAGACGGTTCAGGGGCAGGATCGGAAACACCTGGTCTATCGCCCAATGGTCAGGTATCGACTGAAACAGCGAGAAGTTGCAGAAATACTTGTCCGCAAGCTTTTCGTTGAGCTCATCAAGCGCCTCCCGGTGACTGCGAATACTCGGCTGCAGGCGCTCGCGAACGCGCTGGCAAATAGCGAAGTAGAGCTGTTCGGCACGAGCCCGCGCCGCCAGGTCCAGCACGCCATGCGTAAACATGGCCTGCGCTTGAGACAGGAAATGGGTCGCGTCGTGGTAGCTTTCCAGCGTCGGCCGCCCGGCAACCTCCTCGAGCCCGCGCCACAGATCATGGATGACCTGCGGCTCATCCTTCCGTACCGGCTCCGGCATGGTTGACCCCGGTGCCAGCTCCACGTCGACCACCCTGGTCAAAAGCACCGCATGGTGGGCCGTCATGGCCCGCCCGGACTCGGTCACGACATCCGGATGGGGCTGCCCGTGTTCCGCGCACACCTCCTTGAGCGTACGCACGATGTTAAGTGCATATTCCTGGACGCTGTAGTTCATGGAGCAGAAGGAGCGCGACCGCGTACCCTCGTAGTCCACGCCCAGACCGCCGCCGACATTCACACAGCGGATGTCTGCCCCCAGACGGCGAAGCTCGGCGTAATAACGTCCCGCTTCCCGCATTCCGTTCTGGACGTGCTGGATATTGGCAATCTGGGACCCCATGTGAAAGTGCATCATCTGCAGGGCTTTGAGCATCCCGGTCTCCCGCAGTCTTTCCACCACCCGCAGAATGTCCGCTGCAGAAAGGCCGAATTTCGATTTCTCGCCCCCGGTGTTCTGCCACTTTCCGGCACCGAGCGAGGCCAGCCGTACCCGCAGGCCGAGGAGCGGCTCCACCCCAAGTGCGCGGGATTCGGCAATCACCAGCTCGAGTTCCGAGGGTTTTTCGACAACGATGTGAACCCGCATGCCGAGATGCTGGCCGATCAGGGCCAGCCGCATGTATTCCCGGTCCTTGTAGCCATTGCAGACAACAATGCTGCCGGGGCTGGAACAGGCGAGCACCGCAAGCAGCTCCGGCTTGCTTCCAGCCTCCAGGCCAACCCGCTTGCCGCCGTGGGCGAGCAGGGCATCGATCACGCTGCGCTGCTGGTTGACCTTTATCGGGTAGACGGCCGTATAGCGGCCGTCATAGGCTTCCGCCCGGCAGGCATTGCCGAAGGCTTCGCACAGCTCGTCGATGCGGTGGTGAAGAATGCCGGAGAACCGGACCAGAACCGGCAAGGTCAGCTGCCGGGCAGCGAGTTCCGTCGCCAGGTCGTGCAGATCTATGGCAGGACCTTTTCCGCCCGGCACGGCGCCTGGTCCGGCCCAGGCGGGGTTCGGGTAGGCGACAACGTGACCGCGATCGTTGATGTCAAAGTAGCCATTGCCCCAGTGGGCAATGTTGTAGGTGTCTCGAGCTTTCTGTATGGTCCAGTCGGTCATGGCAGTCGGAACGGCGCGTGCTGATGATACAAGAGAGAACGGAAAAGTAATAAAATGGATTATCCTGAATTTCGCGACTGATTGGTATTGACCCGTCTGCCGCGGCTGGCACAACCCTCCGGAGACTTCCACTGATGACCCTGGATAGCACGTGGTACACCGAACAATGGTCGGGACAGGGTTCGGCGATTTCGCTGAAGATACGCGATAAGGTTCACGACGAACGGTCTCCCTACCAGCGCATCGAAATATACGAAACCGAAACATTCGGCACGTTGATGACGCTGGACGGTCTGGTCATGGTGACTGACCGCGACAACTTCATTTACCACGAAATGATGTCCCATCCCGCACTCTTTACCCACCCGAGGCCGCGGCGGGTGTTAATCATCGGCGGCGGAGATTGCGGAACCCTGCGCGAGGTGCTTAAGCACCCGTCGGTAGAACTGGCCGAACAGGTGGAGCTTGACGAGAGGGTAACGCGCGTATCGGAACGTTATTTTCCGGAGCTGTGCGCATCGAACGGGGATCCGCGCGCGCAGCTGCGTTTTGACGACGGGATACGCTGGGTGGCACGGGCACAAGCCGGCAGCTACGACGTGATCATCGTAGACTCCACGGATCCGGTAGGGCCGGCGGCTGGACTGTTTTCCGAGGAGTTCTACCGAAACTGTTTCCGCGCGCTGGGCGACCGCGGCATCCTCGCCGGCCAGAGCGAATCGCCGCTGTTTCATCCGCAGCTGATCCGGTCAATGCACCAAGCCCTGCGTACCGCCGGCTTTCTGGACACGGCGGTCCTGAGTTTTCCCCAGTGCACCTACCCGTCCGGATGGTGGAGTGCAACCCTTGCGTGCAAGGACGCGTCGCTCTCGGGATTCCGCCAGGAAGCGGTGGCTGAGAAGACGTTTCCTACCCGGTATTACAACCTGGGCGTGCACACGGCAGCCATGGCTACGCCTGAGTTTCTTTACGAACTGCTTCTGTGAAAAGAGCGGACAGCGTGGTAAAACGCGGGACGATTCGGATTGAATATCGCGCGCGATCAGGGTATAAATCCGGGCACCATCAGAATACATGGCCTTCTCATCCACCATACGGAATCGATCATGTCTGACCCCGTGATTTCCCAGAAAGCGCCGTACTCCTTAGATCTGGCACCCGGCACCTACTGGTGGTGCGCGTGTGGCCGGTCCAAAACCCAGCCCTTCTGCGACGGCTCGCACCAAGGCACCGACTTTACTCCTGTGAAGATCGATATCGACAGTGCGACGAGCGTCGCGCTGTGCGGCTGCAAGCACTCGACCTGCAAACCGTATTGTGACGGAACACACAAGAAACTGTAGCGATGGGCAGTTGCAGGGGCCGGCAGATGAGCGACGACGCCCCGGGGGCAGCGCGGCCATCGTAGCGGATCGGCCGGCAACATACTGTTTTTCGTCGCGACAGGCTCTGCCGAGGGAGGGTCATTATGAGAAAAGCCGCCATTGTTGGCGTTGCCGCGGTTCTCGGGCTGGTGGTGGCGCTGGGGGCCGCGTCGTACTGGCTGGGAATTAGGGCCCGCCAAACCTATACGCGGCTTTTGCAGCAAATCGCCAGCAATGGCGGGTTTTCGGTCTCCGGTCTGCACTTTCAAAATGGGTGGCTATCGTCCACGGCCACTGCGGCACTTACCCCACCTGGATTTCCGGCACGCATTTCGATCGTCAGCCGGATTCACTTTGGCCCACTTCCGGAACTTGCACACCAGAACTTCATGCCGGGCATGGCCGTGGTGTCAACGCGGATTAGCGTGCTGGCGGCGGCCCTGCCTGGCATGCAACCGGTCACTGCCCACACGATGATATATCTCGCCGGGAACAGCGTAACCTCGCTGAATATTCCGGCCTACAGACGGGTGGCAAGTGGCGGTGAGGGATTCAGCTGGGGCCCTGCTACAGGAAAAATCACAGTTGCTGCCGACCAGCAGACGGTCTTGGGCAACATTGCGTTTCCGCAAGTTCAGGTGTCAGGTTTTAAGGACCGACTTGCGCTATCCGGCGCGGACTTGCGCTGGTCACACCTGTCCGGCATTTCGGGTCCGGGGCGGATGACCCTGTCGGTGCAGCGCGTGGGCAATTCGGGGCAGAAGAGGCCGTTTACGATCGAAGGCCTGCGCGTGGCGCTTTCGGACTTGCGCCATGGGGGTAAAATCGCCGCGAACATCAGCATGCATGTGCGAATGTGGAATGATGGCATCAGCAGCTACGGGCCGGGGCAATTGCTCCTGCAGATGACCAATCTGGATGGGGCCAGCTTCGACAGATTTGCGCAGGGGCTGCGCACTTTGGTGCGTCGACAACTGCCGCCGAATCGTCGGTCCGCTGAAATGCGAACCCGCACCACCGAGCTGCTGCAGGCGCTCGCGCGCAAAAATGCAAAGATTACGGTTCGAAGCCTGGAAATCAAGGCCGCCGGGGCTCAAGTAATCGGCAAGGGCCGGTTTGTACTGAACGCCACTAACGCCGGCGGTTCGACCTATCCGGAGATGCTATTGGGGGCAACGACTGGCTCGGCGGAACTGTTGGTGCCGCGATCAGTAGTCGCCAATCTTGCTACGGATGAGATCCGCCAACAGCTGGATCAGTACAAGTCTGACGGCACATTGACACCGACCGAGGCCGGGCAACTTACAAGAAAGCGGGTGAGGGCCATTGTTCGTAATGCACTGCCCATGTACATGAATCGCGTCGCGTCGCGCTGGCATCTGGTATCGGCGGGCGCGGATTACATGCTTACCGCCACCGTCAGACAAGACAAGCTTTTCATCAACGGCCAGCCGGCGGGTCCGGGCGAGACCGGACACTGACTGCTTGAAAATTTCCGGGGAGCCCAGCGGCGGGCTACGGATGGAAAGCACTTCGGATCCAGCTTTGCGCGGGTCGTTGCGCTTTTGCAGAACCCGACAGGGGCGGGGGCGGATAACCCGGTTTGGCAGTGGTTCTGCGGAATCCTGGATCTGATTCGGCCGTGATCCTGCAACCGGGGCGACGGGGGCCGTCGTTAGAGTCAGGTTCCGCTTCGGGTTGATCCCGGCTTGCTGAAGCGGGACAACCGGCAGATTCAGGTTCGGGACCGACGCGGGCCATGTTGCGGTGGATTGGGATAGGGGCGCTCTGGGTACCTGACCGAATTCACACACATTTGGCATGCCGGTTTGCACTGGACGGTTTGAGCCGTTCAGGTCAAGGGAGCGGGCACGCCAAGCCAGTCGAAACAGGCGATGGGCAGGGCGCGCTTCAAAGACACGTGGCTTTTCGGTTACCCGGACCGGTTGGCTGTGGCTCCCTCGCGGGCGTCTACGTCCGATGTGCTTTGCGCGAACAACTCCGATATTTTGTCGGTTTGTTGCATCTACACGGCTTTGCTATGCGCTTTTTTCGCACTTAGTCACTCTTTGTGCGGGGTGCAAAAAAAAGCGGGCGCCGAAGCGCCCGCAAATGCAACCTCATTCTGATGACTGGAACGTCATTCCCCGTAGGCACGCTCCCCGTGCTGGGAGATGTCGAGACCTTCGCGTTCCTCTTCCTCGGTCGGACGCAGACCGACAATCATGTCCACGACCTTGAGGATGATGTAGGTCATTACCGCGTCATAAACCAGCACTGCGCCGACGTCGATGAACTGTAACGTCAACTGGTGGAAGTTGCCCTCCAGCACACCGGCCGTGCCACCGATGGCCTTTACCGCAAACACGCCGGTAAGGATAGCACCGAGCGCTCCACCGACAGCGTGTACGCCGAATGCATCCAACGCATCGTCATAGCCAAACATGTTTTTCATGTAGGTCGCGGTCCAGAAGCAGACGACGCCGCCGGCGATTCCGATGATGAGAGCGCCGGTCGGATCAACGAAACCCGAAGCCGGCGTGATCGCCACCAGCCCGGCTACCGCACCTGACGCCATGCCCAGGACGCTCGGCTTACCGCGCGCCATCCACTCGGCGAACATCCAGGCCATTGCCGCGGCGGCGGTAGCAATCTGCGTGGTCGCCATAGCCATGCCCGCACGTCCGCCGGAGGAGACGGCGCTACCGGCATTGAAGCCGAACCAGCCGACCCACAGCAGCGAGGCTCCGATCACGGTAAGCACCAGGTTGTGGGGCGCCATAGGCTCTTTCTTGTAACCGACACGCTTGCCGATTACGAGCGCGGTCACCAGGCCCGCGACACCAGCGTTCAGGTGCACCACGGTTCCACCCGCGAAGTCCAGGGCACCGAGCTTTGCGAGCCAGCCGTTAGCAGACCAGACCCAGTGGGCCACTGGTGAGTACACCAGCACCAGCCACAGCGTCATGAACCACAGCACCGCCGAGAACTTGATGCGCTCTGCGAAAGAGCCGGAGATCAGGGCCGGAGTGATGATGGCGAAAGTCATCTGGAAAGCCATGTATACCGATTCCGGCACGGCCCCCGACAGGTCGGACACCGTCGTTTTCCCCATGCCGTGCAGGAACAGCCGGCTTAGATTGCCGATAAAGGCGTTGCCGTCGGTAAAGGACAGGCTGTAGGCGATGACATACCACAGAACTGTCACCAGACAGGTGGTGGCAAAACTGTGGGCCAGGGTGCTCAGGACGTTCTTGTTTCGCACCATGCCGCCGTAGAACAGTGCCAGACCCGGAACCGTCATCATCAATACCAGCGCCATGGACGTAAGCATCCACGCGGTATCACCGGGATTGATTTTCGGGTTCGGATCCGAACTTATTGCTTCGGTGGGTGCAGGAGCTGCTGGGGCAGCGGCGACCGGGGCAGCCGGAGCGGCGGCCGGGGTCGCAGCGGTGGCCGCGGCGGCAGGCGGTGCCGTCGGTGTCGTGCCCTCGTCGCTGAACGCCAGCATCGGAGCCGACAAGAGCAGCAGGGCTAGGACGATCCCGAAGAACGTCTTGGTACGGAATTGGTTGCGCATCAAAGTTTCCCCCATATCAGAGCGCATCTCTGCCGGACTCGCCGGTACGGATGCGGACAACCTGTTCGAGATCGAATACGAAGATCTTTCCGTCTCCGATCTTGTCTGTTTTCGCCGAACGCACTATTGCTTCGGTGACCTTGTCGAGCATCTTGTCGTCAATGGCGACCTCGAGTTTCACCTTCGGCAGGAAATCGACGACATATTCGGCGCCTCGATAAAGCTCGGTGTGTCCCTTCTGGCGACCGAAGCCCTTCACTTCGGTAACCGTGATGCCCTGGACGCCGACCTCCGACAGCGCATCGCGCACATCGTCGAGCTTGAAAGGCTTGATAATGGCCGTGACTAGTTTCATGCTTTTCTCCTTCCGCACTCGGAATGGCGCGGCTGCGCCATCGTTGTGCGACGATTAAAATTTATACAAAGCTTCGACGCCGAACGAAGACTGGTTGTCCTTGTAAGTTCCATCAACCATCTGGAACACGTTTGCGTTTGACTTGTCGTAGCGTACTTCGCCGCGCAGCTCCATTTGCGTCGTGGGCATGTAGGCAAGCGTTACAGTACCTTCATCCCATTTTTGGATGTTTCCGGTCGTGAACCCGTTTTTGTCATCGAAATACTCGAGCCGACCGGCTATCCGCCACAGACTGTTGATGTCGTAATTGATGTAACCAGCGACACCATCCCACTTGGCCGAAGATCCGCCGGCCATTGCATCCTGCTGCTGGCCTTCATCACCCTCGGCCGCCAGCGTCAGCGCGCTTGTGACACTGTAGCTGGCTACGAGATCGAGCAGGTCACGGCGCCCCACCAAGCCGGAAGGTGCCGAAGTGCCGCTCGTGAAGCCGCCGGCATCACCGCTGTAGATGTCTGCAGTAATTGAGAGCGGCTTGACCGGTGTCGCCAGAAGACCGAGTTCAATGGTCTTGCCGTATCCGCTGGTTGCGGTCGGGGTGACAACGTTCCAGCCGTTGTTGATGCCCACAACCACCTTGTAGTCGTCATTTATGGCGTAATTGGCGCGCACGCCAGTGTGGGTTGAGGGTATTGCATAGCCGAAGAGAATTCCTCGGGTGAAGTTGTAATCCTCGGGACTGGTGATTACCTCTTCGCCGGCCAGCGTGTCGTATTTGCCGCCCATCACGGTCAGAGGTCCGGTCGCGTACTGGAAGTAGGCCTGTTGCACATCGACTTCAGTGGCGCCGCTACCAGCAGTTCCGGAAGGCAAACCGGCTGAACTGTCCACGGTGGCGTCCGTGCCATAGTCGAGCTCCGTCATGCCGCCGAAGCCGCTGGTGGGGAGATAAGCTGCTGACAGATCGATCGTGTGCAGATCGAAACCGTTGTGTTGCGCGTCATAGACGCGATTGGGAGTTCCGCCTTTAAACAGCCCGGTCCCGGTCAGGTAGCTGTAGGAAGTATCGATATACCCACTGAACGTAATGCCTGAAGCCTGCAGAACGTCTCCCAGGGTAGGGGTTTTGTCCGCCCCCCACACAGTCGCGGTGCACATCGCCATGCTGGTCGCAATGACGGTTTTGCTGAAGCGGTTCATCAGTTTTCCCTCGCGTAAAGTTTTGGTTCAGTCCGAAGATCGTCGGCCGGAACCGGTTTGGTCTTCGCCCTGCATATGGGTCATTTCCACATTTAGCTAATCACTGCCACTGATACCTCGACCCATTGCAGGCACGCCGGAGCAGAATCTATGCCAAATGCACAAATACAATGATAATCAAATGGATACGAGTGATTATGAAGATTATGGCCGATTTAGTTGCACTGATTTGGAGCTATCTGAAATCAGTTTTGCCTGGTATTGGTGCAACGGGATATCGTTTTGTTTGGGGTAATGCATTTGCGGGTTTTTGATTGGCTGTATAAACCACCGGATCGTGCAGTATTTTTTTTATGGCGGGAGGAGAATTTGGGAAACCCGCAGAGCACGGACACGCTGCCACGCGTAGTGGAAACAAAACTCAGAGCGCATCAGAAAGGGCTGCGGGCACGATCCTGGGTCAGGGTGTTCCCGAACTACCCAGCACGGCAAAGACCTGCCGCAGCTTGGGCCGTCGCCGACAATGGCGGGCTCGGTGAATGGCAACCGAGTCTGATTTTTAAAGCTGCAACGTAAACCCGGGCCCAATCTCGGCAACCCGCCAGCGGCGAAATGCAGACGGAATCTGAACTTGCTGGCGCCATTCGGACGGGGACACGGGTTCCGGTAGTCCGTGCGCCGCGAGCAAAGACTGGCCTTCGCGGTAGGGGAGGGTGGAGCGCTGAATCTCCCAGGAGACGCGCCCATGCCGGACACCGAAACTGATCTCGGGATCGAGGCGGAAAACCGCGAACGTGCGCTGTTGCGGCTTTGCGGCTCTGCCGCCACCGGCAAGGCACAAGCTGCGGTCGAGCGCAAGAACAAAATGTTCGCCAAACACCGCAAACAGTCCACGGCGTGAGCGCCAATCTCCATAGGCGGAGCATTCGTCTTGCAGCACCAGTGCCAGCCGGTCGTCGGTCGGGGGCGTCACTCGCTCCCAGATCTCGAGTCCCGAGGTCCTGGCGCTCTGGGTTATCAGCTTTTGCCCCTCAAGCCACACATGTCCGCAGTCGCCGATGTCGGTAGGGGCGAGGTTGGCGAACCAGCTCTGCCAAGTAAGCATATCTCCCTGCATCTGCAGTTCCCCCGCAACGCCGCGGCGAAGTCCTATTCGACCGGAATCCGACGACGACAGATGCAGGTCGGCGTACAGCTGGCCGGTCTGCAGCCTCCAGACTTCCGAGTCTGTATCGTGCAGAATTTCAGTCTCCAGCAAACGGCGGCGCCAGAGCCCCACGAATCCTTCTGGAATCGCAACGAGACTGGACGGCTCGCTAATCACGTTTGCAGATCCGGAACGGCACAGGGTATTCCCGCTGGTTTAGGGTGTCGGGTACGCCTGGCGTCGATTCTGCCGTTCGTGTCGCACGGTGCCGTGCGACACGCATCGAGCTGGTCTTTGTGATGAGCGGAATCCACACGCAACGCTGCACCTAGTCCTGTGCCTGGAGGTACCCGCTGACTTTGGCATCGGGTCCCGACCCAGAGATTTTCCTAACTGATCAGAAGGCAAGCACCGTGCCAGCGTATTCAGGAACCATGGCCGGTGCGGATGGACAGGAATATTTATAACATTAACAGTCGGTTGTAACTTATAAGGCGCGGACCGATGGAGACGCGGGGATCGGCTCCACCATTCGCCGTGTCCGCGAATGATTCACCCCGGTGGCGTTTTGCACCGACCTGGTGCGCACGGTTAGGTTCGGGGAATCAGCGCCCGCACTTCAACGGTAACTGTCTGAGACGTCCCGTGCTAAAACCGGTAGTCCCCCGAGATAACGAGGGTGGCATCGTTCAGTTTGCTCGTCGGAGTCTGTGTCGTATCGGTCACCGCGATTGCTGCATCCAGATCCCCAAACATGCGGCTGAAGCCTACGCTGCCGTCGGAGTAGTCACCGCCCATGGTCGGGTCAGTCAGAAAATAGTGCCCGGCATGAAGGTTAAGCTTTACACCGCTGCCGATGTCATACCGGAGCGCCCCTTCTATGTAATCGTCATGATGCTCGAAATCATGCGACCACTTCACGGATGCCGGGCCAAAGAATAGCCGGCCATAGGCCTCCCAGAAGGCACCACGGTCCTGGCCCGGGAAAACGAACGCATTGGAATAGGCGTGCGCACCGACATCGAACCCCAGACCGGAACTGCCCTCGTAGGCGACACCCGCATAGGCGTCGCCGCGCAGGTTCGCGCCACTGTTCGGGATGTTCTGCGTGGTGCCCCAAAGTCCGGCGTAGAACCCGCCAGGATGCTTGATTTCAACGCCACCCTGGAGGGCCGGCTGATTGTTGCTCTGGGAAATTCCGCGAAAGACGTAGTTGCTGACTACGCCAATGTTGTAGGTCGGTGGTTCGAAGCTTTGCGCCCATGCCGTACCGCTGGCAAACAGACCCGTTACCAAGACTGCAAGAGCTAATTTCTGCATGGATCCCCTCTGGTCCACAACGTTGAATGCTGGTCGGTGGGCTCCAGCCCGCATGCGCCGTTGCGATTTTAAGGGATCGACTCGGCAAAATGAATGCCGTCCGGCGGGCCGGCAGCACATTTCGCCGCCGCGAATCGGGTCCAAGCCCATGACGGCCGCATATGCTATTATCCCCGTCAATTCCCTGCTGCAGGCAGGACGACCGGCTCGACCTCCCATCAAGGCGACATGATCATGTCAGATACTAGTCCCATCGACCAGATCTTGGCTGCGCTGCGTGGCGCGCTGCCACAAAACATTGTGGCCGACGCCGAACGCAATCTCCGGGCAGCGCTAAACTCGGCATTCGAGCGCCTGGACTTGGTGACGCGGGAAGAACTAGATGTCCAGGCGGCGGTTCTCGGGCGCGCGCGCGCCAAGCTGGCAGATCTGGAAAAGCGGATCGCAGAGCTGGAACAAAAATCCACCAAGCCCTGACCGTTGTCGCCGGCGCGAGGTTTGTGTCAGCGCCTCTCTGGCGTCGGACAACTGCAGCAACAAAAAGCGGCCCGAAGGCCGCTTTTTTTTAGCTCCTGCGGACTGCCTACTTGCCGTGGGCAACCATGTATCGTACCGCCGCCTCTACGTCGGCATTCGACAAGGCCATGTTGCCACCCTTGGCCGGCATCGTGCCAGCCTTCCCGGTAAACCCATGGAGCGCGTGCTTGTACAGGGTGGGCAGGCCCTTGGCAATATGGGGCGCCCATGCCGCCTTATCGCCGAATTTCGGTGCGCCAGCAATACCGGGGCCATGGCAAGCCATACACGTCGACTGGAATGTGCTCTTGCCAACATTGTCCGCTGCGTTCGCTGCCGGAATCAGGTTGCTTACGGCCAGCGTGCTGCCGACTGTCACTTCGCCAACTGGCTGGATGCGGGCGGCAATGGCGGCCTGATTCTGGACCATCGACTGCTTGTGCCCGTTCATATTCAGCCCGCTGGTTACCATCTGGGCAACCACGAAAATCACCACGGTCACCGCAACCAGGGCGGCGACCAGCGCTGTAAACGCCTTGAACACCTTGCGATCGTTCATTGTTTGCTCCTGTTAATTTTCCAAAATCTTCTGAAATTCCGAAATCGCTTGCCGCCGCAGTGGTGGCAAACCCCAAAATATGTAGACCGCAGGATTATAGGCACAACGCCCCCAAATTGCACATTGCGGTGCACCGTTTAGCTGATCTCCGGATTAGAATAACTCTGCCAAAAAGACAACGAGGTGTGTCGACGTGGCGCGCGCCAGCGGGATTCGAGGTCATAAAGGGGGGGCCGATACTGCGGTGGACGCTGGCACCGCATAACGGTATTCTTGCGCCACCGTGGGGCGTGCAGCAGGTGTTAGCTTTACCCGCCCAGATGCTGCGGCTCCACTGCATTCCGAGCAGGCAAAGCCAGACGGCTTGGAGCTCATATAGCTCGCATCACGCGCCCTTAGCTCAGCTGGATAGAGCGTTGGATTCCGATTCCAAAGGTCAGAGGTTCGAATCCTCTAGGGCGCGCCAATCTATTGATTATCTGTGTGTTTCAGATTTGCTTGACTGCCCCCTGAGCGTCGGTCCGGCTTGCCAACACTCCAGTCATCCTGGGTGTGCAACTGACGCTCCTGAGCGTTGGCTGGAAACCGCCGATGTGCCCAAGTTCCGGCGCGTGCCCACATGGTACCCGTTGGGCGCCCAGAGCTCCCGGGGCGACCATCGACAGCCGCCCTCAAATGAGCATTGGCCCCCCAGCCTGTTGGCGCTTATCGCGCGATCACGGGGCGCACAGGCAAAGGACACCGGCGGCAGGGACTTATGCCCTGGGGAGGGCCGTCAGCCCTTGGCCTTGCGCCAGCAGTCCACGCTCCAGGCCCCGGGACCGTTGACGACCAACATGATCAGTCCGCCGGTGAAGCCCAGCTCGGCGAGCAGGATGATTTGTGACGTCTCGTCGGTCACGGTATGGTGGAAGATGACGATGGCCGCCAGCGAGAACAGCGCCAGCGCCCCGGCGGCGACGCGGGTAAACAGGCCGATGATCACCGCAATCCCCCCGAGGAGTTCGCACGCAATGACCAGCGGCAGCAGTGCGCCCGGCACCCCATAGGCCTGCATGTAGCCCTGAGTACCCGCGTAATTGTTGATCTTGCCAATCGCCGCGATCACGAATATCGCGGCAAGTAACACCCGTCCGATCAGATCCAGTGCAGCCTCAGTCTGCTTGTTCATAGGTCGACGTCTCCAGGTGGAGTTGGATGTCTTGTTGTTCCAATACGCGTGGCCGGCCAGCATTGCCGGTTGGCGTTTATTCTTGCGTCAACCGTTCGCGAATGCAAGCGCTTCTGCACGGTTGCGCTGTCGGCCACCGGAATGCGCGCACCGTTTATATCGTGCGACGGGGCGCTGTTCGGGCCTGGCGGTTTTAAGCGGGCAGTCTTTTCCAATTCCTTTCGAGCATGACCGACTTTGCCGGATCACTTGTCGCAAACCCGTTTACGCTGCTTTGCATAGACCTTGAGCGTCTGCCCACTCGCGCCGGCTTGGTGCAGATGTTCAAGCCAAAAGTGTTCTGTTCGGTCAGCACATCGATCATCACTTCATTGCAGTTGTCGGAGCGCCGAGAGTGACGAAGGCAACGGGACAGCGGATGAATGCGGATTTTGGGGTGCTTATCTTCCATCGTTTCTGTAACTCGGGGAAATTGCCAGACTTTGACCGCCGTTGAGTGTCCTAAAGCCCGGCGGGATTCCTGTCGAAGCTACCGAGCGGGATGTGTCCGCTCTTGCGGGCAATCCCACGAACGAGGATGTCTGAGAAGGTTGCGCGCTCGTACTTAACGGAATTTCTCGACAGCAGCCTCAACGACATCCTGACCTTGAACGGTCAGGCGCTCGTCGTTGAGCAACATCTTGATTGCTTTGGCGATCTGTTCACGAGTGCGGTCGTATACAGAATCGAGTACCCAGGATGTCTCCGCCAACACCAGGTGAGACATCCACGCGCCCTTGGAGGCAAACTTGTCGGCGGACTCGACCTGTTTCTTGTCATCCGGTGCGATGAGCCGAACCAAGACATCGGTATCAACTGCGCGCATGCCGTTTGCGCATAAGCTCCCGGATTTCTTCCTTACTCTAACACCGGGCATGACCCTTCTCGATGCTGGGCAGATCAGGTAGATTGCGACCGGCGCCACGCACGGGCATAAGAGCCGTCAGCGTCCCGCACCGACAAGCTTACGGCGTTTTTGTCCGGCAGACGCTACGACCATGGACTATTTCGGGCGAGATGGAAAAAATTGAGATTGTGTCCTAAAGATAGAGAGGAATCCCAAGATAACATCTTGGCCTGGTGGGCCTTTCGGTACCAGGGATTGCACTGGGCGACGGTTCGAAGCGTATGTCGTGACC
Source organism: Pseudomonadota bacterium (assembly GCA_021785515.1). Taxonomy (GTDB): domain Bacteria; phylum Pseudomonadota; class Gammaproteobacteria; order Acidiferrobacterales; family UBA6901; genus JAJYCY01. The sequence continues at coordinate 793,592 of JAJYEX010000001.1, forward strand.
GGGTTGCGCACAACGGATTTGTGAGAGGACCTTATGACCCGAAAGCTGCCCGCAGCGCGAACAGGCGTTCCGATGCTATCGGGGCATGATTACGGCCATGCGGTATCGGGTTTTCTTGAGATATTTTTCGTTTCTGCCAGTGGCGTGGGACGCCGGCGCAAGGAGCCACGTCGGTCGGTTAGCGGCGCGCCTTCAGCATGCGGGCCCGATGGGTCTTATTTGCCGACGTGTCGACCATCCGGTTTCCTCTGCACGCCCTATGGAACGATTCAGGGGTTTCATTGCGGGTTTTACTGCCCGGGGTGATACGTGGAAGCGGAAACCAGGCACGCGGGCCATACAGGTCAAGTGCAAGCCGCGTGGCGCCCGAGCCGACTCCGCGTCGATAGCCTCAAGGGAAATGTAATGCAGCGATTGACCTATTTCGGCGGCATGGCCTTAATTTTTTTCTGCTGCTTATGGCGCATCGTGCGGCGCGCGCAGACCAGTCCTTTATCAACAGGCTGCTTTCCGGCGCCGACTATCACGGCGATTTCGGCCGATACAGGCCGCTTGCAGTCCTTCCTGGCCGAGTTTCCGAAACGATTCGGACCTGCAGCGGCCATGCCCTTTGACGCCAAACCGGGAGTCACGATGCACATGAAAAATGCGCTTTCCATTCTTCTGGCGGTCCTGGTTCCGGCGGCGGCGCATGCCGATACGCTGGCCGTCCTGAACGGTGTCTCTGTTTCCTACCTTTCGCTCCGGCAGAACTATTCTGAAACCTACAACGGCGCCACCTTGGACGGCGAGTCCGGGTCCATTCCCGGACTCGGGGTGACGGCCCGCGCAACCGGCCGTCGCGGAGCATACGGGCAGATCGGAATGCGCTATTTCAGCGGCAATGATACCTACACAGGCCAGTTGCAGAACGGCACACCGGCCGTTGGCCTGACCGGAAATCGTATTCTGGTGCTTGAGGCCCGCATGGGGCAGGTGTTTCCCGCGGCGCGGGATCTGACCGTCCTGCCCTTTACTGAGTTTGGATTCAGAACCTGGAGGCGCGACCTTGGTGGTCAGGAGCCTTACACCGAAACGTACCGCAATGCCTGGCTGGGAACAGGCGTCAGCGAACTGTATGCGCCGGCCTGGGCCGGCGCATCTCGCCCTCTAGTGGTTTCGGCATCCGCCTCGGCTTCCGAGACCTTCGACGCCAGCATGGCCACCTCCGGCCTTTCCGCGTACGGGACACCGGATGAGAGCTTCGGTCTCGGTCACAAGTTTCGCTATTCGCTGGCACTTGCCGCAGATTACGCGATGACCCGTCGCTTATATCTGCGGTTTGGGGTGCGCTACGAGCAGTTTGGGTACGGCGCTTCGGCGCCTGTGCCAATTGGTGGCGGTTATGCGATGCTGGAGCCAAACAGCACGACTCGCGAGACCACACTGCACGCGGGTATTGTCGGGTCCTTTTAGCTACGCAAGAGATGGCGCGCCCATTATTGCTTGCGCTTCCGGTCTTTCGGGCGGTCAACCATGAATTATGATATGGAGCGGTCCGTCTAGTACCTGGTAATTTGTTCATTTTATTGTCGTGTTGCCAGGCGCCAGCGGCTTGCAGCCGGGACATCCGTTGTCGACAACCGATTCCTCTGATATTTGTGGATAGAAAGCGGGTAATCGCCATCATGGTCGTCGTTCGCCGGGGGCTGTCTCGGGCTAAGACTGCAGGCGGATCCGTCGAGGGCGTGCCGCACAGGGTCCACGAGATGTGGGCCAAATTTGGCCACAACTTGACAATCGCCCGTTGGATTTTGGTTTGCTTCCGGTCATCTTTTCGCCACACAATGATCTTTTTTTGCAAGACCATAGGGGCCCACCATGCACATCTGGGTCGATGCTGACGCCTGCCCCGGCGTGATCAAGGACATCCTGTTCCGCGCAGCGGAGCGCACCAAACATCCACTGACCCTGGTTGCAAACCAGTACCTGCGCGTGCCGACCTCCCCGTTGATCCGGATGGTCCAGGTACCAGGAGGTTTTGACGAGGCCGACAAATATATTGCTGCTCACGTTGAGCCCGGGGACCTGGTCATCACCGCAGATATTCCGCTTGCTGCCGACATTGTGGCAAACGCTGCCCACGCGCTGTCACCCAGAGGCCAGCTCTACGACAAGGAGAACATTCGCGAACTGCTCAACATTCGCGACTTCATGGACACCTTGCGCAGCACAGGCGTGCAGACCGGTGGCCCCGCGGCATTCAGTACCGCGGATCGGCAAGCATTTGCGAATCGGCTTGATCGGCTGCTGCGGTAGGCAAAACTGGCTTGCACACCCGCTTCTACTTCAATTGGGATCGAAGTGCCAAGGTAGGTTTGCGGTGTTCCACGTAATGGACAGGGGGCGGTCATTTCATTAACAGCCCGAAGAATCCGCACCGCACCGTCGTCAGCCGGCTGCGTTTCTTGCAAACGCACCCTGCCGAGACAGCTTATGCGGCCGAAGATTCTGGCTTGCTGCCTAGTAAATGCCGGCCTGGCGTGTGCATCGACACGATGCCGGCATCCAGTCTATACACGTCGCGGAAGGGATTTCAGGTATCGGGTGGACCGGAGGAGAACCACCATTGTGGCGACAGGCCGATGATCCGTGCCATCTTGGCGTAACCAGCGCTTCCAGGATGCGCGCCATCACCCGTCAGAAGTTCATTCCTGTAATCTTCGTCCGCAACAAGGGGCGTAAAAAGATCTATGTACGGTACGCCCTGCGCATCGGCCGCGCGGGCGATCAGGGCGGCTACCACCCGGATTCTCGCATTCCATTCTTCATCGCTGACCGGCGGCGGGCCGACAACGAGCACACGATAGCTGCGCGCTGCGCGCAGAATCTTCTGCATGTTGGCACCGGACTCTTCAGAGTCCACCCGAACCCTGCCACCCTCGATTGCCGCGTCGTTGACGCCACCGGAAAAGACCAAACGACCGTCGAACGGTCCGGACAGCCTGGGGACACATTCGCGCTCCCAGCGCAGCAGAATGTCACGTGTCGTGTCACGCCGAATCCCGAGGTTGTAGCCGGTAACCGGCACGCCGGCCACGGTGCACAAACGTCCCGTCCATCCAAGGAAGGTTTCATCCCCGGTGCCGTTCACGAAGGAATCCCCCACAAAGCAGATCCTTGTGTCCCGAGTCATATTGAACCCGCCTGCGCCATTCAAGTCCTGATCACGGGTGGGCGGTATTCCCCACACGGGTCATAACCACCAGCTACTTCCCTGCGTGCTTCGCGGCGGACTTCTCAATCAGGTAGGAAACAATCCTCAGGCAGCGCCTCTGGCCACCCGCAATCTCCGGGTTGGTGACATAGCGTCCGTCGACCACAAACGTTGGTACCGAGTCGATGCCGTACGGCACCTCCATGGATTGGGTGCGGCGCAGGTCGGCATCAACGCTGAAGGAATTGTAGGTGCTCAGGGCGGTTTTGCGGCTGATGCCGTATTTCTCCAGAAATGTGGCCACGTTTGCTGGGTTGTTCATGTTCTCGTGCTGGACGTGTATGGCGCGAAAGAATGCGTCATGCACCTTTTCGGTGATGCCCAAGGCCTGAAAGGTGAAAAAGGCGCGCGCCGCCGGAGCCCATGCCGGATTGAATATGGCGGGTGTACGGACAAATTGGGCATCCCGCGGCATGGTCTTGAGCCACTTATTCAGAACCGGCTCCATGTGAAAACAGTGCGGGCAGCCATACCAGAAGAATTCGCGAACCTCGACCCTGGGGCCGGTCACGACGGGCTGTTGTGGGATAACCCGGTAATCTATGTCGCGCATGTAACCCGCGTACGCAATCCCAGGAACGACAACCACCAGAAGCAGTAGCGCCCGCATGACTTGTTTCATTGTGTGCTTTCCTCCTGTCCCGTTTTCACACCGGCGCGGCCGAGGTTAGTGAAAAACGGTCTGGTATGCAACGGCTATTTTGTTTTCCGAGACCGATTTCAGTATGCTAGATCGCATTGCCGCGTGCGTCGCGCGAGGACCATAACGTGCCGACTACCTCGAAGATCGAGTTGACACAGTTTCTGAACCAACAGTACCTGTGCGAGTCCCTGACCGTACGGGAAATCGAGACACTGCTCGATTTTACCGAGCTGACCCACTTTGCGCGCGGACAGATCATCGCCGACGTTGGCGAGGTGGGCGAAGCGCTTTTTTTCGTGATCAAGGGCGAGGCGGCGCTATACTATGACGACCGCGGCACGGAACACGAGATCGGCCGGGTTGGCGAAGGCGAACTGATGGGCGAGATGTCGTTTTTCGACCGCGAGCCTCGTTCCGCCCGTATCCGTGCGCGTGCCGATGATACACAAATTCTGGTGCTGACGCGGACCATGTACGACCGCCTGCGGGTCGAACATCCGTATATCGCAGTAAACCTTCTGGAACACGCCATCATCAGCCTGGATCACCTGTTCCGCAGACTTTCCAACGACATCGCCACATTCTCGCGTTACATATTCGGCGTCGGCAAGAAATGAACGTCGACCGCGCTCAAGACAGCTTGTCCGCCGCCCAGGGCTGCACCAGGGTCTGCGCTATCCCCAGGTGATCCAGCACCCGGGCAACCACGAAGTCCACAAGATCGGATACGCCTTGCGGCTGGTGGTAAAAACCCGGGCTTGCGGGGAAGATCAGGACGCCCAGGCGGGCCAACCTGAGCATGTTCTCCAGGTGGATTGCTGAAAGCGGCATTTCACGCACTACCAGGATCAGCTTGTGCTGCTCCTTCAGGGCAACGTCCGCCGCCCGCTCAATCAGACTGTCGCTGGCACCATTGGCAATCGCCGAGAGCGTCCCGCTGGTGCAGGGACACACGACCATCGCCCGGGGAGCGCTTGAGCCGCTCGCGGGTGGCGAGTGCCACTGGTCGCGCGCCAGCACACGGAGCTGTCCGGGCGCCGCGCGATAGCGCTCCCCCAAGTAGTCCTGCATCTCCGCCGGGCGACCCGGAAGCCGCAAATCGGTTTCCTGCGAGATCACGACCAGGGCCGGAGCTGAAACCATCAGATAGACGGTTTTACCCGCCGCAATCAGACACTCGAGGAGACGCAAGCCATAGAGTGCGCCCGAGGCGCCGGTCATGGCCAGCGCAATTGAGTCGGATCCGGGATGGTCTGCGTTCATGTCTTGGCCTGCCGCAGTTGGTCCAAAAGCCTTTGGTGAATATTGTCGAAGCTGCCGTTGCTCATTATCAGCACATGATCATCGGGGCATGTTTCGTCAGCCAAGTTGGCAACAATCTCTTCCACCGACCGAAACACCCGGGCACGTACCGTCCCACGCGGCGTCCCTCCGGCAGACGGCTGCCGCCGGTTTATTTCCGTGGCGACCAGCTGCAAGTCCCACTTAACATCGGGCCCCTGATACAGCAGCACTCTGTCTGCAGCATCCAGCGCCGCCGCAAGCTGGTCCCGGTGGACACCCAGACGCATGGTGTTCGAGCGCGCCTCGAGGACGGCGATAAGGCGTCGCGACCCTATGTGTGCGCGCAGCGCACCAACTGTTGCCGCAATGGCGGTAGGATGATGGGCAAAATCGTCGTAAACGGTGACTCCGGCAACGGATCCGCGCACCTCGAGACGTCGTCTCGCGCTGCGGAAACCGAATAGTGCGCCCAACGCTACCTGCGGCGGCACACCGGCATGTCGGGCTGCGGCAATCGCCGCCTGCGCATTGAGCACATTGTGTGTCCCGATCAGCGACCATGATGCCTCGCCCACTTCGGTCTCGGCGTACCGCACCCGGAAACGGCTGCCGTCGCTTTCCAGCAACTGGGCGTTCCAACCGCTACTATCGTCGAAGCGCTCCACTGGAGTCCAGCATCCGCGGCTCAAAGTATCTTGCAGGTTGGGGTCGGCACCGTTGACCACAAGCAGACCGGTCCCCGGGACGGTCCGGATCAGGTGGTGAAACTGCAGTTTGATCGCCTCGAGGTCCGGGAAAATATCGGCATGATCATATTCGAGGTTATTGAGCACCGCCGTGCGTGGCCGATAGTGGACAAATTTCGAGCGTTTATCGAAGAAAGCCGTATCATACTCATCGGCCTCCACGACAAAAAATGCCGTGGAGCCGAGGCGCGCCGAAACACCGAAATTCTGGGGCACCCCCCCAATCAGGAAGCCGGGCGCCAGGCCGGCGCTCTCGAGGATCCACGCCAGCAGACTGGCAGTGGTCGTTTTGCCGTGGGTCCCTGCGACCGCCAGCACCCAGCGATGGGCCAGCACGTGCTCCGCCAGCCACTGCGCACCGGACGTATACGGGATGTTCCGGTCCAGAACGGCTTCCACTTCCGGGTTGCCGCGAGACAGGGCATTGCCGATTACCACCAGGTCGGGCGTGTCGTCAAGATTGCCGGGGCTGTAGCCCTCGAACAGTTCGATACCGCACTGGGCGAGCTGGGTACTCATCGGCGGATACACCTTCGAATCCGAACCGGTAACTTCGTGCCCCAGTTCCCGCGCCAGCACCGCCAAACCGCCCATGAAACTGCCCCCTACCCCCAGAATATGTACATGCATCAGGGCACAATCCGTATCGGAAACAGCAGCAGGAGCAACAAACCCGCAACCATCATGCAGGCAATACTGATGAGCGCGCTGCGTCCGATGGGCAGTTCAAGCGCATGGTGCATGACATTGGTCATGATCGCCAGAAACCAAGCCGTCATTACGACCCCCAGGAACAGCGCCCAGGTACCGCTAGCGGGTGCATTCGGCATGATCACCAGCGTGAACAGCGGCCACGCGAGAAAATTGATCAGCGCACCGCCAGCGTACAGCGGCGTAATGGTCTGCATCCACCGCTGTGGGAAGCCGCGCAACCTCAGCGCACCCCACACTACGGCCCCGAGCAGTACCGACTGCGCAGCAGCAAATATCACGCGCATCACGCCATTCGGATGGAGGTCGTCGATGGCAAAATTGCTCGCGACCGCCAACAAGGCTGCCTTCCAGACCAGGGAGCGGTCAGCTGGCAGGTCCTGCGGTTTACCGCGCAGCAGAAATATGTCAATCAGCGTTTGAATAGTCGACATGTAGGACTCGCGGCGTGATTTCGACTGATAGTTTATTCGGCCGACACCGCCGTGACCAGCCAGCCGCGGCCGGGTACACTCCGAAGCGCGACGCGAAATGACACCGCGTTGCGGCCCTTGCCCCCGGCGCGGTAGACCCGAACCGTGACAATCCGGACTGCCGGTCCATCCGGTCGCACCGCGTTAGCGGTGAAGTCCTGCTTCTCTCCCTGACGCTCGCGCGTCTGGAGGTAATTGACAGCGACGTCGGTCGACAGACCGTGCAGCACGTTCGTCGGATCCTGACCGGCCGGGACGTCGGTGAAATTGCGCAGGCTGTCGACGTTCCGCGGCTCCGCCACCAGTACCCTGATGAACCGGGTTGCGGTGGTTTCCGGAGCGTTATTAGCGAGACTGCATGCGCTGAGCAGCAGCAGACAGATCACAGAACTGGTCGCCCTCGTCAAATCCGCCCCTCCGGCCATGCGCGTCATTGGATGATAGCATGCTCATGGCGGTGACCGGTTACCCGGAGACATGGGGCGGATAATTTCACTCGGCTGATCTGGTAAACTGTTTGCATGACCGATAAGTTTATTGCCACGCATTCTGATCTTGTGGAAGCTTGCGCGGAACTTCGCCGCGAGAAATGGATTGCGCTCGATACCGAGTTTATGCGCGAGCGGACTTACTACGCCAAGCTGTGCCTGGTGCAGATCGGCACACCGCAGTCGATTCTCTGCATTGATCCCCTGGCGATTGATGACCTGACACCGTTGCTCGAGCTGGTTTGCGATCCGGCGGTTCTTAAGGTGATGCATGCTGCGCGTCAGGACATGGAGGTCTTCTACGACCTGTGGCGGGTACGTCAGTCTGCGTCTGGCCCAAACGGGGACGAAGGAAGGGTTCCAGGTCCGGTATTTGACACACAGGTGGCAGCCGCCTATCTCGGTTACGACGACCAGATCGGGTATGCGGCGCTGGTAAAGGCCATAACCGGCACGGAGCTGGACAAGGCTCATACGCGCACCGACTGGTCGGCACGCCCTTTGAGTCCAGAGCAGGTTCGGTATGCGGAAGACGATGTCCGCTATCTGCGTGATATCTATCAAGCCCTGACAAAGGCGCTGGAAGCGGCCGGTCGGAGTCGGTGGCCACAACAGGACTTTGACCGACTCGGCGACAGCCGGACGTACGAGTCCGACCCCGACGTTGCATGGCAGCGCGTCCGGAACGCACAGCAGCTTGATTCGAAAGCGCGCAGAGCGCTCATGCAACTAGCCGCCTGGCGGGAACTTGCCGCCCGGTCGAGCAACCTGCCGCGCAGCTGGGTGCTTAACGACTCTGCCCTGTTAGAACTTGCTCGAAAGCGCCCGGTCACTTCAGCGGGTCTCGAAGCGGCGATCAGCATGACGCCGCGAGCTGTACATCGATGGGGAACGGAAATTCTTGAGGCCATTGCAGCAGCCGAAAGCTCCGACAGCCTAGATGCGAGGTTGCCACGGCAGACGCTCGATTCAGAGCAGATGGAGCTCTACCGGAGGCTGACTGCGGAAATCGACCGGGTAGCCCGCGAACTTGGCATCAGTTCTGCGCTTCTTGGGCCGCGACGCGATATTCAGCGTTTGGTTTGCGGCGACCGCGACCTGCCTCTGCTCGGTGGCTGGCGCCGGGAAATGGTCGGGGAACGCCTGCTGACCATGCTGGAACCGGATGGAACACTGCAGTCAGACATACCCGGGAAATCCGGGGCCGAAATCGGTTCTTCGTAACAGGGGTAACAACTTCGATTTTGCGGAATCTGGTGACGCACAAGGGGGCAGCTAATGGCCCGGTCGGTGTTCGGGAATCTGGGTCGCGCATTTCTGCTGGTCGGGGCGGCGGGACTTTTGATGTTCGCCGTGAAGCACCGGCTGCGGGAGCGCGATCCGCTCACGTGCATAGCGGGTAGCGTTCAGGCGCGCGCCCGAGCTATCGTTCCGGTTTCGCTGGCTACCCGTTATCTTGATGCCCAGCGCATCCGCTTCGGGATCGGGGATGGCGCGGTCGGCGGTTGGAAGGATCTCGGCGACGCAGTTGTTGCCGGGGGGCTGGTGTGGCTCAGATCCACCGACACCACGTCGCCCGATTATTATCACTTGGTTACGAGCCGGTACTTTCAGACCAGCTATCTCGCGTACGTTCCGGCCGGAACACAACCGAGCGCGACCCATGTCATGCCTCCAGGCGAGACAGTGGACCAGATCTGGCGACAACTGGCCAGCCGGTACCCGCAAGGAGTCATGGTGGAGGGGTATGCGAAGATGCGGATGCTTGCCACCATTGCGATTTCCCGCCCGCCGTTCAGCGGCTTGGCGATCGCGAGCGATACTCCATTTTACTATACTGAACCGATGGAATCGGCCAATGACGTCTGGGTATATTTGATTGGAATCACCGGCCAGCTGACTCCCGCGCGCGCGTGGACGCGGAAGCGCAGCCTTATCAACCTCGTCCCGCGTGCCCAGATGCACAACGCGAGCGGGCTGGCGGACGCGCTGCTGTTGCGGGGATCTCCACAGAACACGGATTTGCCGCCACCTGCCGATACGGTCCGCAACCTGGGACAGGTGGTTGGATATTCGACGGTTGCGCGCGGGCAAATGCGTATTTACCCGATACGCCGGATTTCGGGCTGCTCGAGCGCCTGGCTAAGATGACCCGGATCTAGCCGGCTTCATGACCGTTTCCGGTGTAGGGTAATAGTACATACAGGCGCCCCCGTTCCTTCATGCTGCCGGCAAGCTGCTCCGCACGCTGTCCGCGCCCGAAAAATATATCTGCCCTGACCGGGCCTTTGATGGCGCCCCCCGTATCCTGCGCCAGCATCAGCCGTTGGTAGGGCTTGCCTCCCTGCGAAAGGGTCGTGTCCAGCCACACCGGCATGCCTAGTGGAATATAGGCCGGATCAACCGCGATGCTGCTCTGTGGCGTAAGCGGCACCTGCAATGCCCCTTTAGGTCCGGAGCTTGACGCGCAGTGCAACCGGAAAAACACATAGCTTGGATTGCTGTCCAGCACTGATTCCGCTTCGTTCGGATGATCGTGCAGCCACTGACTTATCGTCTGGAGTGAAACGTCCCCCGGTTTGAGCGCGCGCATCTGCACCAGGCTCTGACCGATGGCGACATAGGGGTAGCCGTTCTGGTCCGCGTAGCCGACAGCAAGCAGGCTGCCGTCCGGCAGGCGCACCAGGCCGGACCCCTGGACCTGCAGCATGAATAATGCCACCGGGTTGTCCACCCATAACAGCTCCTGTCCGCGCAGAGGATCGGCGGAGTCCGTGATCTGGCTGCGACTGTAATAAGGGATTACGCGGTTACCATCCAGCCGTCCGCGCAACATTTTTCCCCTGAGATCAGGATACAGTGATCCCAGGTCGATCCGGACGAGGTTATCCGGGCGGCGGTACAGTGGGTACCGAAACCGGGCCGTACGCACAAGGCTGCCATTGAGGATGGGCTCGTAATACCCGGTGATCAGCCCACGGCGGTGATCCCCTGGACCGATCATTTCGTGTGCACGAAAATGCTGTTCGAAGAATTGTCGCGCTTGCGCCGCGTCCGGTGCGGCCGGAAGGATTGCTGCCGCCCGGCAGATTGCCGCCCAGGCAGCATCCCGGCCGGGCAACCTCTGACAGTCCTGCATCAGCGCCGGCCATGCCCTGGCTTGGTCACCACTGGACCATCCGGGAAGTGCAGACCAGGCGACTTCGCGTCCGATGCCCGGGGGAACGGGAACCAGCCACGCACAGCTCGACAGTGTGGCGGCCACCCAGATCATAATAATCGTGCGCGTCACGCCACACCCTATTCGTACGGTCCTGCTGCTACGCATTCAGCGAATCCTGATTGCGCCCGGTGCGGCGCGCTGAGGTTCTACCATGACTTCTTCGATATTGCCATCTGCGGTCTTCACGTTCTGTAAGGACATGCCGGTGAAGTACGCTGAGCTGAAACACGTTGGACACCTGGTGGCAGGACCATCGCGACCCTGCTGGCACGTCGGGCCGAAGGGGACTTTCTCGCACGGACATGGCACAATGCCGGCGTGCCCGAGTAGCGCGAACTCACCTCCTTCACGGTCACGGGAGTCCCGTCCCCGACGGAGCTCTCCGGCAGTCCGCTGATTGCCGTGACTAAATTGCAACAACTGAGATCCTGCCATGCAGATTGCAGATGGAACCGTGGTAAGCATCAATTACACCCTCACCGACGACGGAAACAATGTCATTGACAGCTCAGTCGGCGGCGAACCGCTCGCCTATATTCAAGGCGCTAACAATATTATTCCTGGTTTGGAGAAAGCCCTGGCCGGCAAGGTTTCGGGCGATCGCCTGGACGTATCGGTGCTACCCCAGGAAGCCTACGGCCTGAGGGATGAATCGTTGTCCCAGGTCATTCCACGCGACCGCTTCGAGTCAGCCGAGGATATCGAAGTCGGAATGCAGTTCCAGACTCCGGTAGCGGACGGCTTCAGCGTGGTAACTGTCACGGCGATTGACGAGGACGGCATCACCGTGGACGCCAACCATCCCCTCGCCGGGATGACGCTGCACTTCGCGGTGGAAGTGATTGCGGTCAGACCCGCAACCGCCGAGGAGCTCGATCACGGACACGTGCACGGAGCCGGCGGACACCACCACTGACGGACCGGCGGCCTGGCGCTTACCCGGAACCGGCCTAGGTAGCGCCAGGGTTTTCGGTCCCCGGCACCTCGCCCTCGTAAGGCTCGGCATATCCGCACTCCTTCTGCGAACAGACCTTTTCCGTGCCCCGCCGCTTGGTCGTCTTGATCGTGAGAATCGGAAATCCGCACTTGGGACAGGGCTCGGGAATTGGCAGATTCCAAACCGCGAATTTGCAGTCGGGGTAACGCGAACAGGAATAAAAGATCTTGCCATAGCGTGACTTGCGCTTGAGCATCGTGCCTTGCTTGCATTCCGGGCACTGCACACCGGTGTCGGCCGGTTTTTCCAGCGGCTCCATGTGCTTGCAGTTCGGATAATTGCTGCAGCCGATGAATTTTCCGTAGCGACCGCGCTTGATCACCAGTGCCGATCCGCACTTCGGACACGTGCGGCCCTCAACAATCTGGGGCTCGTTGGCTGCACCTGCTTCGTCGTCAACGTTGCGCGTGTAATCGCATTCGGGATAGCCGGTACACCCAATGAAGTACCCGTTGCGGCCTAAACGCTTGGAAAGCTGTTTGCCACACTTCGGGCACTTCTCATCCAGAAGCTCCACCCCCGGCCGCTCAGCACCTTCCTTGGTCGTTACCTGCTCCTTGAACTCGTCCCAGAAGTCCTGCAACAGTGGTTTCCACGCCCTTTCGCCGCGGGAAACCGCGTCCAGGTCATCCTCGAGGCGGGCGGTGAAATCGTAGTCGACATATTTTCGAAAGTGTTCCGAGAGAAACTTGTTCACAACACGGCCGACATCCGTCGGCTGAAACCGGCGCTTGTCCAGCGTCACGTACTCGCGCTGCTCGAGCGTCGATATGATGGTAGCGTAGGTCGACGGGCGACCGATGCCATAGGCTTCAAGGGCCTTCACCAGGCTTGCCTCGGTGTAGCGGGGCGGCGGTTCGGTGAAATGCCGTTCCTTGCGAACGCCTTGAAGATCCACATATTCGCCCTTGACCATAGCCGGCAGGATCGCCTCGCCCTCATCTTCTGCCTTCTTTTCGTCTGTACCCTCCTGGTATACGGCCATAAAACCGGGCTTGACCACGGTCGATCCGGTAGCCCGCGACACATTTCCCTCGCCAGCCACAAGGTCCACCGCGACCGTATCCAGTACAGCCTGAATCATCTGGCACGCAACCGTACGTTTCCACACCAGTTCGTAGAGCTTGTGCTGGTCCGGCGTTAGATGTTTTTTCATCTGCTCCGGAATGCGTTCGGCCGACGTCGGACGAATTGCCTCATGTGCCTCCTGGGCGTTTTTGGATTTCGTCTTGTAAGTCAGAGGCTCGGCCGGCAGATTGTCGTCACCATAGCGTGTTGCGATGAGCGCGCGTATCTCATTCAGCGCCTCCGCAGCAAGATTCACTGAATCAGTGCGCATGTAGGTAATGAGACCCACAGTCTCGCCACCGATATCAATGCCCTCGTACAGCTGCTGCGCGGTGCGCATCGTCCGCTGCGCCGTAAACCCGAGCTTGCGCGACGCTTCCTGCTGCAGGGTCGAGGTGGTAAAGGGCGGTGAAGGATTGCGTCGTTTCTGCTTCTTTTCGACGGCGGCGACAAGATAGCGGCCCTGTGCCTGCTTGAGCAGCTCCGCTTCGACTTCCGCAGCCCGGCCCTCGTTCTCGATGGAAAATTGTTCCAGCTTGGCGCCCTGGAAATGCACGAGCTTGGCAACAAAATTCTGGCCCTTGGCCGACAGATCCGATTCGATCGTCCAGTATTCGCGCGACTTGAACCGCTCAATTTCCTCTTCGCGCTCTACGATCAACCTCAGCGCCGGACTCTGAACCCGTCCGGCCGAAAGTCCACGCCGGACCTTCTTCCACAGCAGGGGCGACAGATTGAATCCGACCAGATAGTCCAGGGCGCGCCGTGCCTGTTGCGCATTGATGAGATTGACAGATAATTCCCGCGGCTCGTGGATGGCGCGCTGAATGGCCTGTTTTGTGATTTCATAGAACTCGACACGGTGTACCGGCTTGGAGTCGAGCGCCCCGCGGTCCTTCAAGATCTCGTAAAGGTGCCAGGAAATCGCTTCGCCTTCGCGGTCCGGATCCGTTGCCAGATACAGTGCGTCGGCTCCGGCCATCGCCTTGATTATCGCATCAAGATGTTTTTTGTTCTTCTCTATCAGCTGATATTTCAGCTCGAATTCGTGGTCGGTATCCACGGCACCTTTCTTCGGCACGAGATCACGCACGTGGCCATAGGATGCAAGCGCCGTGAACTCCTTGCCAAGATACTTGGACATCGTCTTGGCCTTGGCAGGAGATTCGACAATGATGAGGTTCTTAGGCATTGATCTGAAAGCCCTCTCGGACCGGCTCACCCGGAAGTCACTGGGTTACCGGCGGTGATTCCCAGCGCGCATTGTGGACGGCAAGCCGTGCGACTTGTCAAGTATCCGGGTGGGATGGATGCGGCAAAGCGGCGATTATCAAGGACTCAGCGTTCAGTGAAGGTGTTCTTGCGTCCCATCAAAAATCAGGTCTTCCATCCACGCGTAGGCCTGTTCGTGGCCAGGCTGATTGAACAGCACCATAAGAATGACCCACTTGACCTGCTCCAGGCCGATTTCTTCGGTTTCGAGCGCCATCACACGATCGACTACCAGCTCGCGCGTCAGCGAATCCAGCACTTCACTCTGTTCCAGAAACTGTATGAACCCGCGAGCCGACAGACCAATCTTCTTCTGCTCCGCCGCCGAGTAGCAACGCAGCGATAAGGACTTGGCCGCGGCGGGCACACTGGCGTTCTGCTCGCGCAAACTGGACAGACCTTCGAGCCACGAAAAGGCCTTCTTGATTTCGCCCCTCGGGAAACCCGCCTGATAAAGTTCCGTCAGCAAGGTTTCCTGGTCGGGACTGAATTCGGGGCCCTCATCCATGTAGTTCTCGAACAAATACATGAGCACATCCAGCATGTTTTCTTTCATCGCAAGGCCTTTTGGAGACTCCGGCACACCCTGCCGCGTCGAAACCCGAGCGTCTCGGCGGAGGTATGGGCTGACGACAGCATGGAGGAATTGCCATTTGCCGTCAATCCGGTACAGAGCGACCCCGCTCCGAGGCGTTCGGTCCGGGGCACCGTGGCCTTAGCAAGCTACCCCGACAACCCGGGCAGCACGGCCCGACCGGTGGTCGCGGAGCAGCGATGGGCCCCAGAGTGAACGGCCTTGCCTCTTTCGACCAAGAACCGAAACCGATCGGAGGAAGGTCCTGCGGACCGCTCGGCATCTGCCGCCGAAAGCCGTCTGCGCCTGTGGGGCAAGCGGTTCAGGGAGAAGTGACTTTGTCTCCAATGTCTACCGGACCTGTAGCCGACATGATCAACGCGTAGCTGACTTTGTC
Source organism: Pseudomonadota bacterium (assembly GCA_021785515.1). Taxonomy (GTDB): domain Bacteria; phylum Pseudomonadota; class Gammaproteobacteria; order Acidiferrobacterales; family UBA6901; genus JAJYCY01. Next base: position 808,724 of record JAJYEX010000001.1, read on the forward strand.
GAAAACCCGAAACACCATCAGCAAGCCTGCCGACTCGTCCGGCGTGCGATAATATTTCCGGGTCACCGGATCAACGCTCCGTGTACCGGGATGCAGGATCCGCAGAACATCGCCATCCTTCATCCCATCATGGCTCCCGATATCGACAGCAACCACGGTCAACGGACCGACGTCGGCGACGTTGTTAGGCTCCAATACGATGCGTCCGTGCACCATGCGCCCGGGGGGATGGGGAAAATAATACGGCAGGGGTGTCCGCACTCGCGGCGCTGCTACCAGACGGTCTCCGGCGAAAATTTCCTGGCGCGCGCTGATGATCACCAGTTTTGCAGGATTACCCGCCCGAAGAAGCCGGGCCCGACCGAGATATTGAGCCTGATAGCCGAGCAATTCCCCGGAATCTGGGTTCCGGAGCGGTTTCGCCGGCCGGTAAATATCGTAGTAATGGGCCGGATGGGGGCCCATTCCACGCGCATAGCACTTGCTCGCCGTCCCGAGCACAACGTGGCTGTCCAGGCCCTTTACGATGTACGGATCCCGGTGCAGCTCGGCGCGACTTACTATCAGGGGACGCGTGAGAAACGGTCCGATAACACTGGGACTGATCGTCGGAATGGCCTGGTTGAGCGGCTCCGAGCGCACCTGCGGCTCCAGTTTCACGACCGTAAGCCCCGACGAAGGACCGGCCCCGGCGGCGGGCGACATCGACTCTGTCGACTCCGCCGACGCGGCAACGGATGCGCCACCCGGCAGGGGCGCCAAGGTCTTGTTGCGCAACAGGATGAGTTCCGGTTTGCCGTGCACATAAGAAAGGGCGATGACATCGCCAGGGTAAATCAGATCCGGATTCTTGATCTGGGGGTTAATTGTCCACACTTTGGCCCATTGCCACGGATCCTCCAGAAAGCGGGTGGAAATTCCCCAGAGTGTGTCGCCACGCACGACGGTGTAGCGCTGCGGATGATTGGGGTTCAACGCAACCGTGTCCGCGCTCGCGCAAAGCGGCACGGACAGCATGAGGCCTACTACCGCCGCGGATGAAAGGATTCTTCGAACCATGGGCACGTTCCTGGTGGTCTTTTGACCGAGTGTAGTCCATTGGGGAGGGCGCGCCAACTCGGTGCGGCCAAATTCCGCTTGTTATTCAGGATCATTCAATTCAATGATAGACTGGTTCCCGGTCGCCGCTGCTGACGCCCGTGACCGGGGGCACCGTCCATGCCGATACTTAATATTCTTCGCTATCCAGACCCGCGCCTGCGCCGCGTTGCCGAACCCGTCACCGAGGTCGATGGTCGGGTACGAACGCTTCTAGACAGCATGGCCGAAACCATGTACCGCGCGCCGGGAATCGGTCTGGCGGCCATCCAGGTGGACACGCCGCTGCGGGTCATCGTGGTCGACGTGTCGGATCACCGCAACAACCTGTTGGCCTTCATCAACCCGCGCATAGTTGAATACGAAGGAATGCAGGTCATGGAGGAGGGCTGCCTGTCTGTACCGGGAATCTTTGAGCCTGTCGAGCGCTCTCGCCGCATACTGGTGCGGGCGCTGGACCGGGACGGGCAGGAATTTGAGCGCGAAGCCGAGGGACTTTTGGCCGTGTGTATCGCGCACGAAATCGATCATTTGGATGGCAAGGTCTTCGTCGACTACCTGTCCCGGCTGAAGCAAAACCGCATCCGCAAGAAGCTCGAAAAACAGGACAAGCTGGCAATGTAACGTTGCCGGCCGGCGGCGTCACCGCAACCACGTGGAAAGTCGGGCCGTGAACCTCATTTTTGCCGGGACCCCGGAATTTGCTGTACCGTCGTTGCGCGCCCTGGTCACGGCGGGACACCGCCTTCTGGCTGTCTACACGCAGCCTGACCGGCCGGCCGGTCGCGGGCGGCGGGTTGCGGAAAGCGCGGTGAAACAATTCGCGACACTTCATGGACTTGAGGTGACGCAGCCACCGACCCTTAGGTCTGAGACAGAGATTGCCGGCCTGCGCGCCCTGGCCCCGGAAGCACTGGTGGTAGTCGCCTACGGACTGATTCTGCCCGCCGCCGTACTTGAGATTCCGCGCTACGGCTGCATCAACGTGCACGCGTCTTTGCTGCCGCGCTGGCGCGGAGCGGCGCCCATTCAACGGGCGGTTGAGGCTGGTGACCCCACGACAGGCATCACCATCATGCAGATGGACACCGGCCTGGATACGGGGGAGATTTTGGATCGCACAGAAACGGCGATTGCCGATACGGACACCACCCAAATTCTGCATGACCGCCTGGCACAGCTCGGCGCGGAGGCGCTGGTCGACACCCTGTCGAAACTTGCGCGTGGCTCCGTGACACGCCGGGCCCAGGATTCTGCCGGGGTTACCTACGCCGCAAAGCTGAGCAAGGAAGAGGCGCGTATTGACTGGCGTCAACCAACACAGATGCTGCACCGCAAGATTCGTGCATTTAATCCGTGGCCGGTGGCGCATACGGTGTGGGGAAACCAGATGTTGCGACTTTGGGAGGTGGGTCCGCTAGACCGGCTTACCGGGGCGCAGGCCGCTCCCGGAACTGTAGTCGCCGCAGATAGCACGGGCATACGAATACAGACGGGAGATGGGCTGTTGTGCGTCACGCGACTGCAGATCGAGGGTGGGCGGCCACTTGCAGCAGCGGACTTCCTGCGCGGGCACCCATTGCGCGCAGGCGCGCTCATGGGTGGGTAGAAATCCAATGGCCTCTGGGATTTCAGCGGGCGCTGCACGTGGTACAGCCGCGACCGCCGTACACGAAGTTATGGGTCATGGACGGTCTTTGGATACCGTTCTGGACCGTACACTCGCAGGTCTGGATCCGGAGTTGCGTGAACGCAATGCCCTTATCCAGGAGCTGGCCTACGGCACTGTCCGCTGGGCACGCCAGCTCGTGGCGGTGCTGGGCCTGCTTTTGGACCAGCCACTGAAGCGCAAGGACAGCGACGTCGAAGCGCTGCTGCTTGTGGGACTGTACCAGCTGATCCATATGCGCACGCCCCCGCACGCGGCGGTAGCTGAGACCGTGGCCGCAACCCGATATATTGGAAAACCGTGGGCGCGGGGCCTGGTCAACGCGGTACTGCGCCAATTTCTACGGTCAGGCGCCGCACTTGTGGCAAAGATGGCGGATGACCCGGATTTTGTCTTCAGCCATCCGCCCTGGCTTCTGCGGCATCTGCAACGATCCTGGGCCCACTGCTGGCAGGAGATCTGCACCCGTAATAATACGCGACCGCCGCTGGCGCTGCGCGTGAACTGCCAACGTGGCACACGTGCAGATTATCTGTCCGATCTGGCGCGGCACAAGATCGCTGCGCGACCGGCTGCTCACTCAGATTGCGGGATAATCCTCGAGCACTCGCGCCCGGTCACACGGCTGCCTGGTTTTGCCGATGGAAGGGTTTCAGTTCAGGACAGCGGCGCACAGCTTGCGGCACTACTCCTCGATGCACAGTCGGGCGAGGACGCGCTGGATGCCTGCGCGGCTCCCGGCGGCAAGGCCGCGCACATCGTGGAGCGCACACCGTCTGTCCGCCTTACGGCGGTTGACATCGACGACAAACGGCTGGATCGCCTGCGCGAAAACTTTCTCCGACTGGGGCTGCGGGCCACGATCTGTGCCGGGGATGCCGCTGACCCTGCTGGGTGGTGGGATGGGCGCGCGTTTCACCGGATTCTGCTCGACGCGCCGTGTTCCGGCACCGGTGTTATCCGCAGACATCCTGACATCAAGCTGCACCGTACCGAGGCCGATCTGGCCAGACTTTGCGGGCTCCAGAGGCGCCTGCTGGACGGCCTGTGGCCCTTACTCCGTCCTGGGGGTAAGCTGTTGTACGTCACCTGTTCGATTCTGCCCGAGGAAAACTCCGGCCAGATTACCAGGTTCCTGGAACGTACGGGGGATGCGGCCGTGGTCGCACTGCCGCTGTCCTGTGGCCATCCCGATGTGACGGGAACCCAGATTTTGCCCGGGGAGCATGAGATGGACGGCTTTTACTTCTCCTGTCTTGAGAAACGCCTGACGGGGCGTGGGCCGTGAAGTACCCGCTGATTGCTGTGACCACAATCCTGGCGCTGCTGGCTGCCGGCGTCCGGACCGCGGCGGCGGCCGACTTCAACGTTCGCGGCGTACATACGCAGTTCAGCGCACACTCCCTCGGCCTGAGCGCCCGCCTGCGACTGAAATTGACCCGGAGGGCGGAACAGGCTCTGGACAAGGGCATTCCCCTGGACGTGGTGATCGATGTCGACCTGCTCCGGCACAGGCGCGTCCTGTGGGACGATACCGTTTCGAGCTGGAGTCTGCATCGGATTCTGCGGTTTCACGCCCTCTCGCGGCAATATCTGGTGAGTGGTGCCGGTGTCGCAGGCGGCGGTTATGACAATTTTTCCTCGCTTTCGGACGCGCTCGGCAACCTCGGACACATTCACGACCTGCGGCTGCCCTTCACGGCGCATGAACCGCTGGTGGCTGACGGCAATTACCGCGTACGCCTGCGTGTGTATCTCGACATCGGGGCACTGCCGTCGCCGCTTCAGCCACTGGCGTATGCGTTGCCGGCCTGGCATCTCAACAGCGGCTGGACCACATGGTCCGTAGAACCCTGAGCCAATACGCCACGGAGGTAGCACCGCTGGCGGTGCTATCGGTGCTGCTAATCGTAGCCCTGGCGATGATGGGCGCCGCTACGCAGAATTCGGCGATATTTGGTCACCTCTACTGGCTGCTGCTTGTAATCAATGTGAGCGGGATCGTTGTTCTGCTCGCGTTTATCTTGTTCAACCTGTGGCGCCTGATTGTGCAGGTACGGACCGGCGTCATGGGCTCCCGCCTGACCCTGAGGCTTCTCGGATTCTTTGTCGTGCTGGCGGTGGTACCGGTATCGGTCGTTTACTTTTTTTCAGTGGAGGCCTTCAGCCGCGGCATCGACAACTGGTTTCACGTGAAAATCGAGCGCGCGCTGAATGACGCGCTGGCACTTGGGCGCGCGTCGCTTGATATGCGTGAGCGCGACCTTCAGCGGACGGCCGGAAACATGGCCAGGAGACTCGCGCGTGCACCGCGACGACGGGTCAAGCCGCTGCTTCGGGAACTGATGGCGCGCGACAGAATTTCCGATGCGGCCCTCTATGGCCGGCACGGAGAGATCATTGCAGCGGAAGGTAGCCTGGCGGGCCCGGTTGCGGATTCAGCCCGTGGACCTGCCCCCAGTCTGCTTGCGGAGGTCCGGCGCGGCAAGGCGGTCTCGGATCTTGATCCCCTTCCGCACGGTGGCCTTAGGCTGCGGGTCTTGGCACCGGTTGTTTCACCGGATGGCCACTCTGGTGCGCGCGTGCTTCAGGTTCTGCAGCGCGTACCATTCCGCTACAGCCGGCTTGGCGCCAGCATTCAGAGCGCCTACGCCCAGTATGAGAAGCTCACCTACATGCGTGGTCCCCTGAAATTTGGGATGCTGCTCACCTTGACCCTGGTGGCGCTCGTGACACTGCTCATTGCCACCTGGGCCGCTTTGTTTTCGGCAAAAAGGCTGGCGACACCGCTGCGCGAACTTGCGGAGGGAACCCGAGCAGTTGCGCAGGGCAACTATAGCAAACAGCTGCCGGTAACTGCGGCGGACGAGCTTGGTGTGCTCGTTAGCTCGTTTAATGAGATGACCCGCCGCATCCGGCATGCACGCAACCAGATCCGCCGCAGCCAGCGCGAAGCCGAGGAGGAGCGAACCTACCTGGAGACGGTTCTGACCCATCTCTCCTCCGGGGTCTTATCGTTCGATACGCGCCAACGGTTGCGCACCCACAACACCAGCGCCTCGCAGATTCTCGGGGCCGACCTGACGGAAGGTGCCGGTAGAACCCTGCGGTGGCTTGCCGCCAAGCATTCCCAGCTCGAGCGCTTTTTTGAGGCGGTAGAGCGCGCCGCTCAGAACGGACATTCAGAGTGGCACGATCAGGTTACTGTTCCGGGCTTTTCGGGCCAGCGCGTTTTGATCGTCCGGGGCACTATGCTTCCCGGGCTCGGCACGCGGCGCGGTGGTCACGTGGTTGTATTTGACGACATTACCACGCTTATCCAGGCGCAACGCGACGCGGCCTGGGCGGAGGTGGCGCGCCGCCTGGCTCATGAAATCAAGAATCCGCTGACACCAATCCAGCTTTCGGCTGAACGTATCCGGCACAAGTGTATGGACGGCCTGCCGGACGCAGGACGGGAAACCATCGACCGCGCAACACGCATTATTGTGCAACAGGTGGAGGCGATGAAATCGATGGTTAACGCCTTTTCCGACTACGCGCGGCCGGTACGGATTCGGCCGCAGGCAACCGACCTTAATGTGTTGGTGCGTGACGTGACCGAACTTTATCTCGGCCGGCCGCGTTCAATAAGGATTGAGACCGATTTGGATTCGGATTTGCCGCGGGCCGGCACCGACGCTGATGGCATGCGTCAGGTGCTTCACAATCTGCTCTTGAATGCACAGGAAGCCTTGACCACGACGCCCCGCCCAAGGATTGGCATCTGTACACGTCAGGTGCGGCTTGAGGGAAGTTTTTTTGTTGAGCTGTGCATTTCGGACAACGGCCCGGGGATTGCACAGTCGGTCAGGAACCGGCTATTTGAGCCCTACGTGACCACCAAGAAGAAAGGCACGGGTATCGGGCTTGCGATCGTGAAGAAGATTGTGGAGGAGCACGGGGGCACTATCACGGTCGAAAGCCCGGAAGGGTCCGGGACCAGCGTAACCATCCGGATCCCGGCGATGGGACAGTCGCACGCCCGGACCCGGAAGGAGGGGACTGCGTGAAGCGTGGCTGCGTGTTGATCGTCGATGACGAACCCGAGATCCGTCGTCTGGTACAGGAAATTCTGGAGGATGAGAACTATCAGGCAGTGGTGGCGGCAAGCGCCGGGGCGGCACGTACTGCACTGAGCAAGTATCGACCAGACCTGGTTCTTCTGGATATCTGGATGCCAGATTGCGATGGCATCACGCTGCTGAAGGAATGGATAAACGGGGGCGGCGCGATTCCACCGGTTGTCATGATTTCCGGGCACGGCACGATTGAAACTGCGGTGGAGGCGATTCGCATCGGGGCGAGCGACTTTATCGAGAAGCCGCTCTCCACTGCCAGGCTGTTGGGGGTTGTGGAGCAGACGCTGCGCCGCGCGCCGGGAGGGCGGCTTGCGGACGTGCAGCTGCGTCCGACCTTGATCGGTCGCAGTCAGGAAATGGCGGTACTGAGGGCAGAAATCGGGCACGTTGGGGCACTCGATGCTCCGGTACTGATTTCAGGTGAGCGCGGCAGCGGGCGGAGTCTGGCGGCACGCCTGGTTCATTCTCAGGGAATTGGTCACAACGGCCCGGTAATTGCGGTCAACGTGGCGGCGGTCGCCAAGGAAGCCTTGATGGCACAGCTGTTCGGTGTTGAGCAGAATGGCCAGATCATTCCTGGCTGTCTGGAGCAAGCGCGCAGCGGGAGCGTCGTACTGGAAGAGATCACCGGTATGGGCGCCGAAGCTCAGGACATGTTTCGCGGCGCTTTGGAGCGCAACTGGTTTCGGCGTCATGGCGGGGAACAATTCGTATCGATCGACTGCCGCATACTTGTCACCACCAGCCGCGACCTGGAATCTGAGGTTGCTGCGGGCCGCTTTGACGAGGATCTCTGGAACCGGCTGAGCCTGCTGTCGCTATACGTGCCAGCGCTGCGTGAACACCGCCAGGATATTCCGGAACTCATTGCGTACTTTCAGCGCCGCGTGGTGGATGTTGAGCGGTTTACGCACCGGCGGTTTTCGACAGCGGCGCTTAACATGTTGCGTAATTACGCATGGCCGGGAAATGTTGCCGAGCTTAAAGCTGTGGTTCAGCGGTTGTTGCTGGTCAGGAAGCGGGGCGACGTTTCAGAGGCGGAGGTGCGGGAAACGTTGCAGCGACAAAAGCGGCTAGCCTCGGTGGCGTTGCCGGAGGCACTCTACAACATGCCGTTGCGCGAGGCGCGCGATCGCTTTGAGCGCGCCTACCTGCTATATCATCTCGAGCGCGCGGAGGGCAACATCGGTGAACTCGCGCGGATTGCGGAACTGGAGCGTACCCACCTGTACCGCAAACTGAAGGGCCTCGGTATTGGTTTGCGTCGCGACAAGGGCAAATAGGGGAATGGCGCGCGAGACGCTGGCATGGAGCTAATCGACAATTTTGAGGCCATGCTGGCCAGAGGCCAGGACAGCGCCCTGCTTCGCTTCGGTTTGGGCTCGGAGTATCTGAAGCAAGGACAGTTTGAGCCGGCGGTGACGCATCTGCGCGCTGCGCTGCGGTTTGACGAACGGTACTCCGCTGCGTGGAAACTATTGGGACAGGCTTTAACTGGAGCGGGCCGGCGGGAAGAGGCGGTGCAGGCCTACCGGGACGGCATCGGGCACGCCACCGGGAAAGGAGATCTTCAGGCGGCCAAGGAAATGCAGGTGTTTCTCAGGCGTCTGGAGCGGCAGCCGTGAGACGGGGCCCGCACAGCGGCATCGTATCGCCGATCAGTAAAGTGGCGGCTGGCCGGGCGGACGCGTCTTGAATCGGCGGTGTGCCCAGAAGTACTGCTCGGGCATTTCGCGCACCCCGGCCTCGATCTCCTGATTCATGCGCTGTGCGTCGACGACATCGTTACCGCTGGGATAGTGCGTCATCGGCGGTCGGAAAAAGACCTCATAGCCGCGGCCATAGGGAAGCTGGCGGCTGAAACAGGGCAGCACGATGGCGCCGGTCAGCTGTGCGAGCCTGCCGAGCGACGTCAGGGTCGCGGCCGGCACCCCGAAAAACGGCGCAAATACCGCACCATGGACACCCTGATCCTGATCGGGAAGATAATAAAATGCGAGACCATGCCTGAGACTGCGGACCGCTGGCCGCAGCCCTTCCATCCGCTCAATCATGACGCCGCCGAAGCGCGTGCGCCCCTGGGAAATTAGGTAGTCCAGCAAGGCGTTTTTCGGCCGTTTGTAGAAACTCGCGAAAGACGCGTGCCGACTGCTCGCCAGATAGATGCCTCCGATTTCCAGGCTCACAAAGTGCGGAGCCAGCAGAATGATGCGGCGGCCAGCGGCAAGCGCGTCGTCCAGATAATGGCAGTTGCGGCAACGCACCAGCCGATTCAGGCGTCTGACCGAACCCCACCAAGCGATGGGCACGGTCAGCGTGGCACGCATGAATTCGCGGAAGTGGCGTCGTGCGAGGATCTTGCAGGCGCGATCATCAAGCTCGGGAAAACACAGGCGCAGGTTTACGCGGGTGATATGACGACGTTCCGCATGCAGCATATAGAACAGCGTCCCGATCACACCGCCCAGCGCCCAGATGACCGGCAGGGGAAGCAGTGCAGCCGCCCGCAGGAATCCGTATCCCAGCCAGCTGGGCCAGAAGCGGGGATGGAGAAAAAGGCGCCCAGGTTTCCGCTCAGGCTCGGTCATAATAGCTAGGCGCATCGCCTGGTCTTGTCTTGAAACGCTTGTAGGTCCACAGATATTGTTCCGGTATCTCGCGCACCGCGTCCTCGATTGCGGCGTTGAGGCGGCTTGCGTCCCCGAGGGCGTCGGAGGTAGGGAAGTCCCGAATCGGCGGCTTCATGATCACCTCATAGCCACGACCAAACGGCAGCAGGCGCGTGTAGCACGGAATCACGATTGCCTGCGCCAGCCGCGCCATGCGACTGGGGGCGGTGAGCGTAGCGGCCGGCACACCGAAAAACGGCGCGAACACATAGCCTGCGTTACCAGGCTCCTGGTCCGGGAGGTAGTAGAATGGCAGGCCCTGGCGCAACAACCGGATCAGGGGAAGCAGATCGGAGCTGCGCTCGATCATCACACCACCGAAACGCGACCGGCTGCGCCGCATGACGTGATCGAAAACCGGATTGCGGGGGCTTTTGTACATGCTTACCATCGGCCGTTCCTGCGACAGCCGCAGGCCGGCGATCTCAAGCACCGCGAAGTGCGGAGCCAGAAGAATGACGTGCTTCCCAGCGGCAATGGCGGCATCGAAAATCCCGCGGTCGCGAAATTGCACCAATCGCTGCAGGCGGGCGCGCCGCCCCCACAGCGAAACCCCCATGCCGACGAAGGCCTGAGCCAGCGTCCGGAATGTGGCACGCCGCAATCGCCGGCGTGCCGCCGTGCTGAGCTCCGGAAGGCACAACGCCAGGTTCACGTCGGCTGTGCGACGCGCCCGGCTGGGAAAGAACGAGACCAGTTGCCCGATGACAGCACCCAGCACCCACAGCAGCGGCAGCGGCAGGACACCGAGGGCGCGCAAAATCGCAACGCCAGCCCAAGATGGCCAGTATCGCGGATGACCGAGAACTGACAACTCACTTCGAGTCATAGGGCGACGCACTGCCGTCGGGACGCGTCCTAAAATACTTAAATGTCCACATGTACTGCTCTGGTGCCTCCAAAACGTGACGTTCCAGCTCGACATTCATCCGACGAGTATCAGCTTCGAGGTCTCCACTCGGGAATCCGTCCAGAGCCGGGCCAAGGCGAACCTCGTAACCGCGGCCACGCGGCAACCGGTAGGTAAAGCATGGCACGACCACCGCGTCGCAGATCTGGGCGAGGCGGCCAAGCGTCGTCAGGCGCGCCACCTGGGTACCGAGGAAGGGCACGAACATCGAACCCTGTGCACCGAAATCCTCGTCCGGCAGGTAATAGAAACCTAAGCCGCTCTGGATTTCCCGGATGACGGGTCGCAGGCCCCGCTCCCGCTGTAGCATACGGCCCCGCGGGTCAAACCGCTTGCGCCCGGAAGCCATGAACCAGTCGACCAGGGGGTTCTTCATGGGCTTGATCATGCCTAGCAGGGGAAAACGCGATGACATGGCTGCGGCCCCGAATTCCAGCGCCACGAAATGGGCCGTAAGAAGAATCATCCGGCGGCCCTGGTCGTACGGAACCTGATAGTGATTGAGGCCAGTTATGCGCACCAACCGATTGATTCGAGCTGGGCTTCCAAACCACAACAACGGAAAATCCAGCAAACATCGCCCATAGACCCGAAAGTACCGCCGCACCAGTCGCGCCCGCTCACGGTTGTTCAGCTCCGAAAAGCACATGGCCACGTTGATATTCGCGATACGCCACCGTTTGCGGTTTAAAAGCCGGTAGCTGTCGCCGGCGAGCCCACCGAGCAGCTCGCGGACCGGCCACGGCAGCAACGAGATCGCGCGCAGCAAACCGACACCCAGCCACACCCCCCAATATGCAGGAAGGAGGTAGGACGTATGAAATCGGGGAGCATGATAAGACGGGTCGTCGGTGCGCGGCGCCTCGTCAGGTCCAGGTGCGGCGCTCCGTGCAGACCCAATTATCGCCACTATGGCCCGCTTTATTAGCAAAATGTGGGGCGTATATAGCATATAGACACCACGAATATCGGCATACCGACAAAATTGTATTCCATTACTCCCACTTTGTTATAAAATGCCTTGGAAAGGCGCTAACCATGCTTGTGTAATAACTTATGACCAAAATTTAACCGTATTATTGGCTAAATAATCTACTTTTTCCCAAAAGCATGCGTTCTGTGCACTTAATTACCGCTATTTGTGGGGGAGTAAAAAAATTCGCCGGACTGCATTATCGGTCGCATAGTGTGCAGCAGATTCTCGAACAGTCGCGGATGAAGGTGCTCCTCCCGCGCCAGCAATTCCTTCATGTGCTGGCGCTGACTAGGCATCCGGAAACAGGCCGGACAGTTGTCCGCGATAACGGGTAGCTGCGCAGCCGCAGCGAAGTCACGGAGCTGGCGTTCTCGGACGTAAATGAAAGGCCGGATGACGCGCAGGTCCCCGGCATCATTGAGATAGTGGGCTTTCATGGTCCGCAGGCTGCCCCCATGAAAGGCGCTCATCAGGAAGGATTCCGCCAGGTCATCCAGGTGCTGGGCAAGAACCAACACGTTACAGCCATGCTCGCGGGCAGTCGCATAGAGAATTCCGCGACGCATGCGTGCACAGTAAGCGCAGAACGACTTCCCGCGCATATTCAGCAGTGCCCGTTCCACAATCAGCTGGCGGCGATAATAATACGGTATGCCAAGCGCCGGTACATAGTCGCGCAGGGCCGTGGGGTCAAAACCCGCTATCCCGGGGTCGACGGTGGCCGCAGCGAGCGTGAACGGAATCGGCGCCTTGTTCCGCAGATGCAGGAGGGTGTGCAGCATGCTCATGCTGTCCTTGCCACCGGACAGCCCCAGCAACAAGCGGTCACCGGGCTGGATCATGTCGTAATCGGCGATCGCACCGCCCGCAGCGCGAAGCACTGCGCGTGGGGGGTGGCGGGCAAGGGACGGTGCGGTAGCGGCAACCATGGCAGCGGTATTATGCCTTAAACGCGCACGAAATGGCCGGCAGCTCGGCTGCCGGCTCAGGAGATGACTAAATGAGTCAGGTCAGGACGTTGCAGCCAAAGGAGGCCTGGGATCTGATCCAGGGGCACCCGAATGCCCTGTTCATCGACACCCGGTCGTTGATGGAACATCTTTTTATCGGACATCCGGTGGGCTGTATTCACATAGCCTGGATCGATGAACCGGATTGGACGATAAATCCGGAATTTGCGACTGAGGTCCGTCGGGCGATTCTCGGCGGTGTGGGCGTGGGCGCCCCCGTGGTGCTGATCTGCCGTAGTGGCGTACGCTCCCTGGAGGCTGCCGAATGCCTGGTACAGGCCGGATTTCGGAACATTTACAACATCGCGGATGGGTTCGAAGGGCCGCTTGACGATCACCACCACCGCAGCACTCTCGGCGGCTGGCGCTATCACGATTTGCCTTGGGAACAGTCCTGACGCGCGCCATCGATGATCCGGGCAGGCTGCCTGGGTGGGTGACCATGTCAATTTGGAGCCGGGTTGGGTACACTGCCTTGCGCAATTATCAAGATTGAAAATCCGCAGTGGGGTCGTCATGGGAAATAGCTATCTCTTTACTTCGGAATCGGTATCAGAGGGTCACCCGGACAAGGTGTGTGACCAGATATCCGATGCGGTGCTTGACGCGATACTGGCGCAGCACAAGGAGGCACGGGTTGCCTGCGAAACCCTGGTAAAAAATAATCTCGTGGTTTTGGCCGGCGAGATAACGACCAGCGCCAACGTCGATTTCGACCAGGTAGCGCGGAATGTGATCCGGCAGATCGGGTACTCAGATGAGATGGGGTTCGGCCCCGACAGCTGTACCGTACTCACCGTCATTGGTAAACAGTCGGCACACATTGCGCAGGGGGTGAACGCGGGGAGCGGTTTGGACCTGGAACAGGGTGCCGGCGATCAGGGCCTGATGTTCGGCTATGCCGCCAACGAAACGGACGTACTTATGCCGATGCCGATTTCCCTGGCGCACCGCCTGGTGGAACGCCAGATGCGGGTACGCAAGGACGGCGGACTCACCTGGCTGCGCCCAGATGCCAAATCGCAGGTCACGGTCAGATACGTTAACGACAAGCCTGTCGGAATTGACACGGTCGTTCTTTCCACCCAGCACGCGCCGGGCGTAAAACACGAGACGATTACCGAGGCGGTGATCGAGGAAATCATCAGGCCGGTGCTGCCCAAGGAGTGGCTTGGCAAAGAGACCAAGTTTTTTATAAACCCGACGGGTGCGTTTGAAATCGGCGGCCCGGTAGGCGATGCCGGAGTAACCGGACGCAAGATCATAGTTGACACCTACGGTGGCATGGCCAGACATGGCGGCGGGGCGTTTTCGGGCAAGGATCCTTCCAAGGTAGACCGCTCGGCAGCCTACGCCGGGCGTTACGTTGCAAAAAATGTGGTGGCCGCAGGACTTGCTGACCGCTGCGAAATCCAGATTGCCTACGCGATCGGCATCGCCCGACCGGTGTCCGTACATATCAATACTTTTGGTACCGGCAAACTGCCGGACGATAGGATTGCGGAGCTGGTCGTTTCGCACTTTGATCTGCGCCCCAAGGGCATCATCGAGATGCTCGATTTGCTGCGCCCCATCTATCTCGGCACGGCAGCATACGGTCATTTCGGGCGCAGCGATCCGTCCTTCAGCTGGGAGCGGACAGACCGGGCGGAACTGCTGCGGGATGCGAGCGGCATCAAGCCTGGCAACCGCAGTGCAGTGGGGACCTGACCCTTTCTGGCTTGCGCTACCAACACGCGAGGATCAGGTCGACACCAACATGAAGCACAACAGGTTTCGCTGCGTCGGCAGCGGGCCTTTGCCCCTCCAAGGAGCGTTGCGACCCCCACCGAGACGTTGGGGCCAGGCTTGGAGGCGGCAACACCGGTAAAACGGCGCTCGTTGATCTTGGAGCACACTCATGAACGCTGTGGTAACCCCTAAAATCACTGACTACAAGGTTGCGGACATCGGGCTTGCGGCCTGGGGGCGCAAGGAGATCGAAATCGCCCAAACCGAAATGCCTGGGCTGATGGCACTGCGCGAGGAATTTGGTGCCCGGCAGCCACTCAAGGGGGCGCGCGTCTCGGGTTCTCTCCACATGACCATCCAGACGGCGGTGCTAATCGAGACACTGACGGCACTCGGCGCTCAGGTTCGCTGGGCCTCCTGTAATATTTTTTCCACCCAGGATCATGCGGCGGCGGCGATTGCGGCAACCGGGGTTCCAGTATTTGCGTGGAAAGGCGAAACGCTGGAGGAATATTGGTGGTGCACCCAGCAGGCGCTTACCTGGCCGGACGGGAAAGGCCCGAACATGATTCTGGACGACGGCGGCGACGCCACGCTGCTCGTGCACAAGGGCGTGGAATTCGAGAAAGCCGGCAGGGTTCCGGAACCGGAGCGTAACGCCAGCGAGGAATGGAAGGTATTTCTGCGGTTGCTGAGCAGCAACCTTGGGTCCGATCCGGGGAAATGGACCGCCGTGGCCAAGAACATTCGCGGAGTGACCGAGGAGACAACCACCGGTGTACATCGTCTGTATCAGATGCAGGAACGCGGCGAGCTTTTGTTCCCGGCGATGAACGTCAACGACTCCGTGACGAAGTCGAAGTTTGACAACCTGTACGGTTGCAGAGAGTCGCTGATCGACGGCATTAAGCGCGCCACCGATGTCATGGTCGCCGGCAAGATTTGCGTCGTGCTCGGATATGGGGACGTAGGAAAAGGCTGCGCACAGGCGTTCCGTGGCATGGGCGCCGTGGTCTGGATTACAGAGATCGATCCCATATGCGCGCTGCAGGCGGCCATGGAAGGCTACCGCGTGGTCACCATGGAGGAAGCGGCATCGCTGGGCGACATTTTTGTCACGGCGACCGGGAATGTGGGGGTAATCAAGCATGCCCATATGCTGGCGATGAAGCATGAAGCCATTGTATGCAACATTGGGCACTTCGACTCGGAGATCGACATTGCCGCGCTTGAACAGTACCCCTGGGAAGAGATCAAGCCACAGGTCGACCATGTACTGCTTCCCGGGGGAAAGAAGCTCATCGTTCTGGCCAAGGGCAGGCTTGTAAATCTCGGCTGCGCCACCGGCCACCCGAGTTTTGTAATGTCAGCATCTTTTTCGAACCAGACCATCGCACAGATGGAGCTTTTCAATAACGGCCAGGCGTATGACAGGAAAGTCTACACGCTACCGAAGAAGCTGGATGAAAAGGTCGCGCGTTTGCACCTGAAGAAGATTGGTGCCCAGCTTACCCGGCTTTCGTCCGAACAGGCGGCATATATCAACGTTGACGCCGACGGCCCGTACAAGCCTGATCACTATCGCTACTGATTCGCGGCGTGCACCAGTTGCGCTGTTGCAGCCAGGCGGAACCCGGCTGCGGCAGCCAGAGTTGTGGCTCCATGGAATCCCAGAAAAAGCTTAGCAGGACATTCAGTTTCGAGTTTTACCCGCCCAAGACGGCCGAGGGCAGGGGCAGTCTGGCCCAGACCTGCGCCCAGCTCGGTCAGCTCGGGCCGCGTTTCATGTCGGTGACGTTCGGGGCCGGGGGAAGTACTCGTGAGGGGACGTTCGAAACCGTCCGGGAGATTATGGCGCACGGTTTCGATGCGGCGCCCCATATTTCCTGTGTCGGCTCGTCGCGGGACCAGTTGCGGCAGATTCTGCGCAGCTATATGGCACTGGGAGTCCGGCATTTGGTGGCGCTGCGCGGCGATCTGCCTTCGGGTGCGGTCGCCGCGGGTGAGCTGCGGTACGCCAATGAGCTGGTGGAGTTTATACGCGCGGAGACGGGTTCCCATTTTCATATTGAAGTGGCTGCCTATCCCGAAACCCATCCGCAAGCAAAAAGCGCTGCGGCCGACCGGATTAACTTCCGGCGCAAGGTTTTCGCGGGCGCGAATTCGGCCATTACGCAATACTTTTACAATGCGGATTCGTATTTTCGTTTCGTGGAGGACTGCGAGGACCTGGGCCTGGACATCGCCATTGTGCCCGGAATCATGCCGATTACGAATTTCAAGCAGCTCGCCCGTTTTTCGGATGCGTGTGGCGCAGAAATTCCGCGCTGGATCCGCAGACGCCTGGAAGACTACGGGGAAGATCTTGAGGCCATTCGCGCCTTCGGTCTGGATGTGACGACCGAGCTCTGCGACCGCCTGCTTGCCGCCGGAGCCCCGGGGCTGCATTTTTATACACTTAACCGCGCCGGCCCGACAAACACGATCTGGGAACGGCTTGCGCTCTGAAAGGCCTTATCGGATGCGTGCGGGCGGCGTTTTTGCGGGACGACGCAGGCAGCCGTTGACGCTGGTCTGATATCAGCCGCCCATGGGCACGCGTCACCAAAACCAGCCCTCTTCGTTGCCCTTGCGCAGAATCCCCTTATTTACTGTATTCTTAACGGGCGGACATTTTTGAGCACAGTGCCGCCCAGCGTCGGCACCCGCTTTAACTTACATGGTGAGATAGGCGTCGAAGCAGATGGAATCGGGTCGTTACAAGCTTCTTCTGGTGGTAATCATCGTGCTTCAGATCGCCGGATTCACGGTGTTGTGGCTGCGAATTCCGTCCCGGCCGCCGGGGTCTGTCGCATCTGTTCCGGGGCTCCCCCCAGCCAACGCTGACAGCTCCGAATTCACCGCCAAGCTTCCGCAAGACCGGATATTGAGAGAAGCGGTTGCCTCTGTTTTGAGGCAGGAGCTTGCGCCCTACTTAGCGAAACTCGGCAAGGCGTCGCGCGCTGGGGATTTGCCCGGCGGGACAGCCAGCACCGGTGCGCTTCCAACCCCCGACAGCGCCGCAAGAGAGCTGGCGGCACATCGTTCTAGGGCAGTTGTGGACCGGGCACTTGCCAGCGGGGTGTGGACTGACGCGGACAGCAGTGCGTTGCTGCGGGTTGCCCCCATGCTGTCGGAACGGCAGCGGGAATCGCTGCTCAACAAGATCTTCGGGGCTATTAACAATCAGCAGCTTAAGCCGGTGGGATCCCTGCCATCGTTGTAAAACGGGGGCGTGGACATTACCAGGATGCTGAGGAGGAGATGCATGAAATCCGCCTTGTTGGCATTGGCGCTGTTCGGTACTGTCGCGTCGAACCCGGCACTTGCTCAGGGAGACTACGTGCCCGGGTATGTCTATATCGGCCCCAACAGCGATTACATGTACGGCACCTTCAATAACCGCTTCAGCACCACCCCAACCCAAACCAAGACGTATATTGGTGCCGGTGGCTATGCGAACGGACTGCTCTATTTCTATGGCGAGGACGCCGACGGTCATTACTTTTACTGCTACATTCCTCCCAGCAGCCCCATCTACCAAGCGTCCGTGCAGATCAAGAACACGCTGGGGGACGGATCGCTGCTGGCCGTTGAGCGCACCCCGCCTTCAAGCGAATGCACCTCGGTGTACTCTGCAAAGGCATCACACTACCTCGATTGATCTGCGCGACCGGCGCACCGGCACGCGTTGTGGGTGTTCCGACACCACATTCGGCTGCGTTCCGGTGGCGATCCCCTATCCCGACCGATGGCTTACCTGCTTGCGCTGCCCGCGGGATGCCGGGCAGGAAATTGTCGGCCGTTCCAGTTTCTGTAATATAGACCGGCTCATGATGATGGCCGTCTCGCTCGGGGAACAACGGACCCGGGCGGGTCGGGCGACGAACCCGGGTAGCGCAGCCTTTCTGGCTACATCGGCCCCGCGGAGCGGAATCTCGGGTTTTTCGGACATTCGTGTATAATGCGCGGCCGTTTTCGCAGCTACGCCGGGATATTATCTTGATCCAGAAATTACGGAACATCGCCATCATCGCGCACGTGGACCACGGCAAGACAACGCTTGTGGATAAACTGCTGCAACAGTCCGGAACCTTTGCGCCGCACCAGCAGGTCGGAACGCGGGTTATGGATTCTAACGACCTGGAAAAGGAGCGCGGCATCACCATTCTGGCCAAGAACACGGCCATACGCTGGCGCGATTACCGCATTAATATTATCGATACACCCGGACATGCCGATTTCGGAGGAGAAGTTGAGCGGGTGCTGTCAATGGTGGACTCGGTGCTGCTTTTGGTTGACGCAATGGACGGGCCGATGCCCCAAACCCGGTTTGTGACCCGCAAGGCCTTTGCGCAGGGTCTGAAACCCATCGTGGTTATCAACAAGATCGACCGTCCCGGGGCCCGACCAGGATGGGTGCTTGACCAGACTTTTGACCTTTTTGACAAACTCGGCGCGACCGAGGAACAGCTCGATTTTCCGGTCGTCTATGCCTCGGCGCTGAATGGCTATGCCGGACTTGAGCCGGGTGTGTCCTCCGGCGATATGACGCCGCTGTTTGAGACTGTCATTACCCATGTATCGGCGCCCGACGTGGATCTTGATGGGCCACTTCAGATGCAGGTTTCGAGCCTGGACTATTCGAGCTACGTCGGTGCCATAGCGATCGGAAGAATCAAACGGGGCCGGATTCGCCCCAACCAGCCGATTGCGGTTGTTGACCGGCTCGGGAAAACGCGCGCTGCCCGGGTGCTGCAGGTCCTTGGCTTTCTTGGGTTGGAGCGCTCGGAGGTTACCGAGGCTGCTGCGGGTGACATTGTCGCCATTACCGGCGTTGATTCGCCGCACATATCCGATACGTTTTGCGATCCGGCGTGTGTGGAGGCGCTGCCACCTTTATCTGTTGACGAGCCGACGGTTACCATGTCGTTTGAGGTGAACAATTCGCCCTTTGCGGGACAGGACGGGAAGTACGTGACCAGCCGCCAGCTGCGCGAGCGGCTGGAACGGGAACTGATTACGAACGTGGCACTGCGGGTGGAGGACACCGGCAGTCCCGACAAGTTTCGCGTATCCGGACGCGGGGAACTGCATCTCGGCATCCTTATTGAAAACATGCGCCGGGAGGGTTATGAACTTGGCGTTTCGCGCCCCCAGGTGATTATCAAGGAGGTTGACGGCGAGCGGCAGGAACCGTACGAGCTGGTCAGCATAGATGTCGAGAGCCAGCACCAGGGAACGGTGATGGAGAAGCTTGGTGCCCGCAAGGGGGAACTGCTCAATATGGAGGCCGATGGCAAGGGACGGGTACGTCTTGAGTACATGGTGCCAGCGCGCGGTTTGATCGGATTCCAGACCGAGTTTCTTACCGCGACCGCCGGCAGCGGTCTGCTTTACCACGTGTTCGATCACTACGGTCCTGTGAAAAAGGGCGATGCCGGCCGGCGCACCAACGGCGTGCTTATTTCAAACGGCGTGGGCACAAGCGTGGCTTACGCACTGTGGAATCTGCAGGAGCGCGGACGGCTGTTTATTGCGCCTGGCGAGGAGCTTTACGAAGGCATGATCGTGGGAATGCACTCCCGCGACAATGACCTGGTGGTCAACGCCATGAAGGGCAAGCAGCTTACCAACATCCGCGCGTCGGGCTCTGACGATGCCATTTTGCTCACACCGCCGATCCAGCTTACTTTGGAGCGCGCCTTGGAATTCATCGAGGATGACGAGCTGGTCGAGGTAACTCCCAATCACATCCGCCTGCGCAAACGGCACCTGAAGGAAACTGACCGCAAGCGGGCGGAACGCAGCGCTGCCGGCTGAGGCTTGCTCCGGGGCGGGCGGGCTTAGGACTGCTCGCGCGTTGTGCGGAACTCAATTTGGGGCCAGCGCTCCATCGTGAGCTGTAGATTGACGCGCGACGGAGCGAGGTAGGCAAGCTCGCCTGCGCTGTCCCGGGCCAGGTTGTCCTGGAGTTTGCGCTCAAAATCGGCCAGAACTTTCGGGTCCTGGCATGTTATCCAGCGGGCGTTGTATACACCAACCGGCTCGAAAAGCGCATCGACTCCGTATTCGTTCTGAAGGCGATGGGCAACCACGTCGAACTGCAGAGTTCCCACGGCACCCAGGATCAGGTCGTTTGAACTTAGCGGCCGGAACAGTTGCGTGGCCCCCTCCTCGGTCAGCTGATCAAGCCCCTTCTGAAGGGCTTTGGCTTTTAGTGGATTGCGGATCTGCGCGCGCCGGAAAATTTCCGGAGCGAAATTTGGAACGCCCGTGAACTTGAGCACTTCTTTCTGGGTAAAGGTATCCCCGATCCGCATGGTACCGTGGTTGTGAAGCCCGATGATATCGCCGGCATAGGCCTCAGCCACGGCGGCCCGTTCCTGGGCCATGAAGGTAATGGCGTTGGAGACGGTCACCTCGCGTCCGAGACGGACATGATAGAGCTTCATGCCCGGCACATATTTCCCCGAACACACCCGCAGAAAGGCGATGCGATCACGGTGATTTGGATCCATGTTTGCCTGAATCTTGAACACGAATCCCGTGAAGGCATCCTCGTCAGCATTTACTAGTCGGCCTCCGTCCCGGGGCTGCGGTCCCGGCGCAATATCCACGAACGTATCGAGCAGTTCCTGCACTCCGAAGTTGTTGATTGCCGACCCAAAGAAAACGGGCGTGAGGTGCCCGGCCAGATAGGCAGCGCGATCGAAAGTGTGGCTGGCGCCCTGTACCAGGGTCACTTCGGTGCGCAGCTCACCGGCTTGGTCGCCCAGCAGGGTATCCAGGCGTGGGTTGTCGAGTCCGTCTATGGTTTCGCCGGCATTGATACGGCCACCATGGTTTGGCGAATAAAGGTGCGTGGATTTTTCGTGCAGATGATAGATCCCGCGGAAGCGCTTGCCCATTCCGATCGGCCAGGTGACAGGGGCGCATCGTATTTGTAGGACCCGCTCTACCTCGTCCAGCACTTCCATGGGATCACGCCCTTCGCGATCCAGCTTGTTGATGAACGTGGTGATGGGCGTATTTCGTAGGCGACATACTTCCATAAGCTTGATGGTCCGCTCTTCGACGCCCTTGGCGGCGTCGATGACCACGAGGGCAGAATCGACTGCGGTAAGCGTGCGGTACGTGTCTTCGGAAAAGTCCTCATGACCAGGCGTATCGAGCAGATTGACGATGCGCTCATGGTAGGGAAACTGCATCACCGAGGAAGTGACCGAGATCCCGCGTTGCTTTTCCAGTTCCATCCAGTCGGAGGTGGCATGGCGGGCGGCCTTGCGGCCCTTCACGGTACCGGCTAGCTGTATGGCCCCTCCGAATAGCAGGAGCTTTTCGGTCAGGGTGGTTTTGCCAGCATCCGGATGGGAAATGATGGCGAAGGTTCGCCGGCGGGACGCTTCGCGGCGGATTTCTGCTGACATGGCTAAGCTGGCGTTCAAAAAAGGTGCGAAGCATAACTCGAATCGGGGCCGGCGACCAGCTGAATGGGGCGGCCGTGGATTTCGGTGTGGGCACCGGTATACTGGCGCGCAGTCCACTGCCGCCTGCCTCAGAGGCGGTCAGTTGGGGGCGATGCGCCGGGTTAGCCCCGGTTCGAACAACGGGGACGCTGAAAACTCGGTTATGCATGGTTTATACCCTGAAATCAGGCCGTACGCCGAACACAATTTGGCAGTATCAGACGGCCATGTGCTTTACGTCGAGGAATCCGGCAATCCCGACGGATTGCCGGTTGTGTTTGTGCATGGCGGGCCCGGGGCAGGCTGCGAGAGCTACCATCGGCAATTTTTTGACCCGTTGATTTACCGGATTATTCTGTTTGACCAGCGCGGCGCCGGACGCTCGCGCCCTCATGCATCGCTCGACGGCAACACGACCGGGAAGCTGGTGGAGGACATGGAGGCGTTAAGACAGCATCTTGGTGTACATCGCTGGGTCTTGTTTGGCGGGTCCTGGGGTTCCACCCTGAGCCTTGTGTACGCCGAGGCTTATCCCGAGACGGTACTGGGGCTGATATTGCGCGGCATATTTTTGTGCCGGCAATGGGAGATCGACTGGTTTTATCGGCAGGGTGCGAACCGGATATTTCCGGACTATTGGGAGGAGTTTATTGCACCGGTTGCGCAGGCGGATCGGCATGATCCGGTTGGTGCGCACCACCGCCTTCTTACAGGCAGCGATGAGGTCGCACGGATGGTTTCGGCCAAGGCCTGGTCAGTTTGGGAAGGACGAACGGCCACGCTGGCGCCGCGACAGGCCGTGGTCGATTTTTTTGGGGATCCGCGTCTTGCGCTCGCGCTGGCGCGCATTGAGGCTCACTATTTTGTTCACAACAGCTTTCTTGAGCCGGATCAGATTTTGCGTGACGTCGGGCGTTTGCAGGGGATTCCGGGCATTCTTGTTCAGGGCCGCTATGACATGGCCTGTCCGCTGCAGAGCGCCTGGGAACTGCATAGGGCTTGGGTCGGCTCCGAACTTGAGATCATACCTGCGGCCGGTCATTCGGGGCGTGAACCGGGAATTACGGACGCTTTGGTTCGGGCCACCCGGAAATTTCAGCGCCTGGCGCTGGCGGGTTAGGTCGCCATGGGGGTTTATGCGATCGGGGACATCCAGGGCTGTGCGGGGGCCCTGTACGCGTTGCTGGACCGCTTAGACTTTCGGAGCGAGCGCGACGAGCTGTGGTTTACGGGAGATCTTGTCAATCGCGGACCGGCGTCTGCGGAGGTGTTGCGGTTTGTCCGGGGCTTGGGAGACGGCGCGCGGGTCGTTTTGGGGAACCACGACTTGCATCTGCTGGCGGTGGCCGCCGGCCGTGGCCGCAGCCACCGGCAGGATACGCTTGAGGATGTGCTGCAGGCACGCGATCGCGATGAGCTGTTGGACTGGCTGCGGACGAGACCGCTGCTACATCATGACGCCGATCTTGGTTTTACGCTTGTGCATGCAGGGTTGCTGCCTTCGTGGGATCTTGCGCGGGCGGTGAATTTGGCCACGGAGGCCGAAGCAGTGATTAGGTCGCCCGCCAATACCGCATTTTTCGATCACATGTATGGCAACTCGCCCGATCACTGGAGCGAAGATCTCAGGGGGTGGGAGCGACTGCGTGTGGTGGTGAACGCCTTTACGCGTTTGCGCTATTGCGATGTCGCGGGCAGGATGGACCTGCGACAGAAGGGTGCTCCAGGAACACAACCTGCCGGGCTGCTGCCTTGGTTTGAGGTACCGGGACGCGCGAGCCACGACCTTCAGATCGTGTTTGGCCACTGGTCCACACTGGGCTTGTGGCACGGGGGCGGAGTAGTCGGGCTGGATACGGGTTGCCTTTGGGGTGGTGAGCTTTCGGCGGCGCGACTGGATGGGAAGCTGTCATTTTTCAGCGTCCCGTGTGGGGCGCAGCAGCCCCCCGCTTAGTATTGCCACACGGGGTTTAGGGTCACACCAAAGAGATGAGAAATTGGTATTATGGGCGCAACTGATATGGAGCTGGGAGCCGGACGTGGCTAAACATCACATCGACGTCTCGGTTAAGTCCGCTTATGTCGAAGGGCAATCTGCCCCTGAATCCAACCGCTACGTGTTCGCGTATACGGTGCGGATCACGAATCACGGCAGCGTCGCGGCGAAGCTTCGGACGCGTCACTGGATCATCACGGACGCAAACAACAAGGTCCAGGAAGTTCACGGTCCTGGTGTGGTTGGCGAGCAGCCCTACCTGCCGCCGGGAAAGAGTTTTGAGTACACCAGCGGCGCCATACTGGAGACGCCTTTCGGAAGTATGCGAGGCAGCTATCAGATGGTCGCCGACGATGGCGTGGAGTTCAACGCCGATATTCCCGCTTTCGTGCTCACTATCCCACGCACTTTGCACTAGGGCCGGTTGTAGCCCCCGTGGGTGAGGGATTAGCAGCTGACGGAGTCATGCCGAGGACCGTCCCTGTTGCGGGGTCATATCCGGGCGACGTCGGTACTCCTCGCAACCTGATACGCTCGCCACGGAAGACTGCGGCGGCTTGGTATTCGGGAAGCGCACCTACCGAGGGCTATGCGCCAGAACTAGATATCCAGGTTGGCAACCGCAAGCGCGTTCTTCTCGATGAATTCGCGACGCGGCTCAACCTGTTCACCCATTAGTGTTGTAAAGATTTCGTCGGCAGCGACCCCGTCTTCGATGTTGACCTTCAGGAGGCGTCGGGTCTTGGGTTCCATGGTCGTCTCCCACAGCTGTTCGGGATTCATCTCTCCCAAACCCTTGTAACGCTGTATGGTCTGTCCGCGACGGGCTTCATTCATGAGCCACTCGACTGCCTCATCGAAATGGGTGATGGGCTGAACCTTGTCGCCGCGCCGCACGTTGGCTCCTGTTTGCAGCAACCCGTCGAGTTGAGCACCCAGTGCCCGCAGGCTGCGGTACTCCCCGGAAGCAAAAAATTCAGCATCCAGCCGACTAATGTGCCTCGAACCATGTTCGCTGCGTGTTACAACGATTTCCGGAGCCCCGGTGAGCGGGGTGATTCCCACATCGACCTCGTAGTGTGGCCCACTGGAACCCGAAGCCAGGTGACCCTTTAGGGCCGCCACGTACCTCCCGGCGGCGGCGGTATCCTTGAGCGACTCAGCGGAAATGGTCGGAAGATAGATGAGCCCATGCAGCAATTGGGAGTCGTAGCGCCGGGAGAGGCGTTTTATTGTGTTCTCGACAGCCAAGTAATCATTGCAGAGCCGTGAGAGGCGCTCGTCCTGGACGGGCAGTGTGTCGTTGCCGCCGTTAAGGGCGGCGCCCTCAAGGGCGGATTCGAGGAGGTGGGCCTGCAATTCCCCGTCATCCTTGAGGTAGCGTTCCAGTTTGCCGCGCTTGACCTTGTAGAGAGGCGGTTGGGCGATAAAAATGTGGCCACCGGCGAGCAGATCCGCCATCTGGCGGTAAAAGAACGTTAGCAGCAGGGTGCGGATGTGCGAACCATCGACGTCGGCATCCGTCATGATGATGATGCGGTGATAACGTAACTTATTGATATTAAAATCATCTTTTCCGATTCCGGTACCTAATGCGGTAATCAGGGTTCCGACCTCGGCTGACGATAGCATTTTGTCGAAGCGGGCACGTTCGACATTCAGGATCTTGCCTTTCAGAGGCAGGATCGCTTGAAATCGACGGTCTCTGGCTTGTTTGGCTGAACCGCCAGCGGAATCGCCTTCGACGAGATAGAGTTCGCACAGCGTCGGATCACGCTCCTGGCAGTCGGCCAGCTTGCCAGGGAGCCCGGCGATGTCGAGGGCCCCTTTGCGACGGGTCATTTCGCGGGCTTTGCGCGCGGCTTCCCGGGCCCGCGCTGCTTCAATGATCTTTGAGGCGATGACGCGCGCGTCTGCGGGATTTTCCTGAAGAAAATCTGACAATCGATCATTTACCACTGATTCCACAATGCCCTTGACCTCGGACGATACGAGTTTGTCCTTGGTTTGCGATGAGAACTTCGGGTCAGGGACCTTGACGGAAAGGACGGCGGTGAGACCCTCGCGCGCATCGTCCCCGGTCGGACTGATCTTGTCCTTTTTAATCAGCCCGAGGTTGTCGATGTGTTGGTTGAGGGTGCGGGTCATGGCGGCACGCAGCCCTGCGAGGTGGGTTCCACCATCGCGCTGGGGAATATTGTTGGTGTAACAAAACGTGTTTTCCTGATAGGAATCGTTCCACTGCATCGCAAGCTCTACGGAAACGCCATCTTTTTCTGCGGAGATATAGATGACCTTTTCGTGCAGGGGTGTTTTGTTGCGGTTAAGATGGCGGACAAAGGCCGCAATCCCACCCTGATATTCAAAAACATCCTTTTTAAGATCACGTTCGTCCCGAAGCACAATGCGTACGCCAGAGTTGAGAAACGAGAGTTCGCGCAGGCGTTTGGCAAGCAGTTCGTAGTGGAAGACCGGGTTGGTGAAGATCTTCGAGCTGGGCACAAAATGGACATCGGTGCCCGTTTCGTTAGTTGTTCCGGTGACACCGAGTGGCTCGACCGGGGTCCCGAGGTGGTATTTCTGGTAATAAATCTTTCCGTCGCGGCGAATAGTGAGATCGAGAGAGTCGGACAATGCATTCACAACTGAAACGCCTACGCCGTGTAGTCCGCCGGAGACTTTGTAGGAGTTCTGGTCGAATTTTCCACCAGAATGCAGGACCGTCATGATGACTTCGGCTGCAGAGCGTCCCTCATCCGGGATGATCCCGGTCGGAATGCCGCGGCCATTATCGGAAACAGTAATGGAGTTGTCGGTATGTACAATCACCTGGATTTGGGTGCAGTACCCCGCAAGAGCCTCGTCGATGGAATTATCGACAACCTCAAAAACCATGTGGTGTAAGCCAGTCCCGTCGTCGGTGTCACCGATGTACATTCCGGGACGTTTGCGGACCGCGTCCAGGCCCTTGAGCACCTGGATGCTGGTTGAGTCGTAAACGGATTTATTGTCCATGACGAGCCTTGGGCTAAAAAGCAATTAGTCTAACATTTTCATAGGCATTAGTTCTGATTTCTTTGCATCAATTTGGGTGTGCGTCCCGACAGCAGCTGTCCATGTTCCACGTGAAACACTTTGGCATCAGCATTGGGATTGACCCCCAACTGGTCTGTCAAAGCGGTCATGAAAACCTGCGCTCCGACGCCTTCAAGCCCTGCCAGGATCCGTTGTTGATGGGCACTATCCAGCTCAGCCGCCAGATCATCGGCCAAAAGAACACAGGGCCGATCGGCGTGTTGAATGAATAGCCGAAGCTGAGCAAGTCGCAGGGCGATAACCAGAACCTTCTGCTGACCGTGTGATGGTAGCGATGGGCTACCATCCAAATGCAGGGTCAGGCGCAGGTCTGCATGGTGGGGGCCGTGACCGGTATAGCCACGACGCAGATCCATTGGCTGACTGGCACGAAAAACGTCTTGTAACCGCTCACCCCGGTCCCAGCCGCTTTCAAACGCTAAATTTGGATCGGTATCAGGGAGCAGTTGTGTAGCGATTTCACGAAATTCTGGTTCGAGCCGACGGAAAAATTCTCGGCGCGACCGATCCAACCCCTCACCACAGCTGGAAAGTTGCTCATCCCAAACTTGATGAAGTAACGAATGTTGGCGTAGTGCCGCATTTCGTTGCATCAGCATCCTCCGGTAGCGGAGCCACTCGGGGTAAAAGTTTGGTTCCACGTGAAACAACCACCAGTCCAAAAGCCCTCTTCGGTACCGACTACTCCGCAGGAACTCGTAATGGAGTTCGGGGGTGATCGCTAACAATGGAATATACTGTGCGAGCGCGGCGGGGCTTCGTACTCCCCGCCCATCTACCCGCATAGTCCGATCTTGTCCGTTTAAACCAAATCCCAAACGGTGCTCAACATCATCCCTGTCAACCACCGCTGCGTGGACCACAAACTCCTGACTTCCACGCCGCCTTAATTCTGCCAACCGCTGCGTTCGAAACGATCTTCCTGTACCCAGTACATGAATCGCTTCGATAATGCTCGTTTTGCCGGCCGCATTGGGCCCAACAAAAATATTCAGCCTTTCGTGGGGCTCCAGGACGACATTTTCAAAAAGACGGAAGTCCCGAATCTCTAGGTGTTCTAGCGGCATACCCCCGCCTACACCACTCTCTGATGCGAGCTCACAGACGCATCGGCATTACCACATACCGGTTACTGGCGTCACCCGGCGCATGCAGCACACAACTGCTGTTCGAATCAGTCAGCCCCAGCTCGACCTCATCACCGTCGATAGCCCCCACGGCTTCCATGATGTAGTTAACATTAAATCCGATCTCCAGCTCGTCTCCGCTGTACTCAACCGCCACCTCTTCTTGCGCTTCCTCCTGTTCCGGATTGTGCGCGGTCAATTTCATTACCCCTCTGGCCAGCGCCATCCGCACCCCCCGGTACTTCTCATTCGATAGGATCGCCACCCGATTTAACGATTCCCGAAACAGATCCCGGCCAACGCGTACCCGAATCTGTTGTCCTTGCGGGATCACTTTGTGGTAGTCCGGAAAGCGTCCATCAATGAGCTTCGAAGTGAACGTCAAGTCCTTCCTTACGAATCGGATGTGGTTTGCGCCCCCCTTCATCTCGATCTCGTCGTCCACATCATCCAAAAAACGCGTCACCTCCAGCACGCCCTTCCTGGGTATGATCCCTTGGCGCGTCCCACCCACCCCGCTCACTAGCGTGGTTTCGCCCAGCGCCATCCGGTGCCCATCGGTCGCGACTGCGGTAAGTTTTCCTTCGCTAACCTCTAACAATAACCCATTCAGATAATATCTAACATCTTGTTGCGCCATGCAAAACTGCGTCTTCTGAAATAACCGCCCCAAGGTCCGCTGCGGTACGTTTAGCATCCAGTCCCATTGCGCTGTCTCGATGCTCGGAAAGTCGCCAGCAGACATCGTCAACAGTGAAAACCGGCTGCGTCCAGAGCGTACCAACAACTTTGCCTTATCAAGACGCAAATCCAACACGGCCTCCGATGGCAAAGCTCGACAGATATCGAGTAACTTCCGTGCCGGTGCAGTGAACTCCCCTTCGCTTGCATTCGCAGTTTCTACATTAACGATAACCTCTACCTCGAGGTCGGTACCGGTTAGTGTCAAAACGCCCTCCCGATACCGCAATAACACATTCGACAAAATGGGTAAGGTCTGCCGACGCTCTGCCACCCCTGCCACCAAACTGAGCGGCTTTAACAGCTGATCGCGTTGTATCGTCATCTGCATAACGTGTTCTCGGTGTAATTCCCAATCTATGTCAGTTCATTGCAATAATGTTATTAGTAAACATAACCCAGTAATTGATACTACTAGTCGCCTGCCTTTCTGGGGTTAAGTCCAATAATTCCTCTGTATATCGGTACTTACCAGTACTCCTAGCCTGTGAATAACCCTGGCTGAGCACCATGGAAAACTCTTTAAGAACTGTGAATAAGCGGGTTCCATTTCTCCTGGCCTGATTCCTTGGCTTGGATATCCACAGCCCCGCACAAGATATTCATGAGGACAGGATGCGCAGCAGATTCCCGTAATCCTCTTTCACGCGGATATCACTGCGCGTCAGTTCGCCAATTTTCCGACAGGCATGAATGACCGTGGTATGGTCCCGTCCCCCAAATGCATCGCCGATCTCCGGCAAACTATGATTCGTCAACTCCTTGGCGAGAGCCATGGCAACCTGGCGGGGACGGGCCACTTGGCGGGCACGGCTCTTGGAATGCAGGTCCCCAACACGAATTTTGTAGTACTCCGCTACCGTCTTCTGGATGTTGTTGATGGTGACCAGCCGCTCGTGAAATGCCAACAGATCCTTAAGGCTCTCAGTGGCCAATTCAATGCTGATCGGCTGTCCGGTAAAGTGAGCATTTGCTATCACTCTCCGTAGCGCCCCCTCGAGCTCGCGCACATTAGACCGAACTCTCTTTGCCACAAAAAACGCAACATCCTCCTGTAATTCGACGCCCTCGTGTTGTGCCTTCTTCATCAGAATGGCCACCCGCGTTTCCAGTTCCGGCGGGTCAATTGATACAGTAAGACCGCTGCCGAACCGCGAAATAAGGCGTTCCTCAACACCTACCAGTTCCTTCGGGAAGCGGTCTGCCGTAATAATTACCTGGCGTTGACCCTCCATCAGGTTATTGAAAGTATGGAAGAATTCCTCCTGCGATCGTTCTTTACCCACAAAAAACTGAATGTCGTCAATCAACAACGCATCGAGCGTCCGGTAATGCTTTTTGAATTCATTTATCGCATTGTGCTGCAAGGCTTTAACCATATCGGCGACAAAACGTTCAGAATGCACATACGCCACTCGTCCTTCGGGTGCGCGCTCCAACATCAGGTGGCCCGCAGCCTGCATGAGGTGTGTCTTTCCTAACCCCACACCCCCATAGATAAACAAAGGATTATATGCGCCACCCGGATTCTCCCCGACCTGACGTGCCGCCGCCCGTGCAAGCTGGTTGGACTTCCCTTCAATATGGGTTTCAAAAGTAAACTCCGGATTCAATCTCCCTGGCATGGTCGCTGCGCGTTTTCCAGGCCGCTCTCCGCCAGCCCGCGATGTTTCGCTACCCCCCTCGGTAGCCTGTCCACCCACTTCGATGACCACATCCACCACCCGCTTGCCATATTGCGTGGCCAACTCCGCGATCCGCCCCAAAAACCGCTCCTTCACCCAATCCACCACGAAGCGATTAGGTGCCAACAAATGCAGAGAGGGTGTCTCCCGGATGGCGCGCAACGGCCTAATCCAGGTGTTAAACTGCTGGGGTGAAAGTTCCTCCTCCAGGCGTTCCAGACACTTTTTCCACAGTGGCGATTGTCCGACCTCAGGTTCCACTGCTTGCATAATCATTCTCTCCTAGGAACCGGGCAGTCTAGCCCCTTGCTGCCCCGTGATCCATAACCTGATCACCAACCGCCAGGCTTCAGAGACGGGGCGGTTGACAAGCTGCCGCCAAAGGCAGTAACTTTGCCGCCCCTTGCACCAACAAACGTGTGATCCGGTTACCAAACCGCTAGGCGAAAGGCTATGAAGAGAACTTACCAACCGAGCGTGCTAAAACGCAAACGTACCCACGGATTCCGTGCCCGCATGAGTACGGCTGGCGGCCGCGCTGTCATCAGCGCCCGGCGCGCCCGTGGCCGCGCCCGGCTAAGCGCCTGACTTCTGCGACGACGGCCGGACAGGGGCTGCCGAAAACCTTCCGAATTTTGGCAAGTGTTGATTATCGCCGAACGTTGCGCGCCGGAAAGCGGTACAGCGACCAGTACTTTACAATCTACACGGCTCCCAACACGCTTGGTCATCCCCGTCTGGGCATCACCGTCGCCCGCAAAGTCTCCGCAAAATCGGTCGTGCGCAACCTCATTAAACGCCAAATCCGCGAATCCTTCCGCCTCGTTCGTGGGCCGATTCCGGACCTCGACGTCGTTGTCGTTGCGCGTTCTGCCGCGGCAATAGAATCGCGGGTCGCGCTGCGGGCATCCCTGCAGCGCCATTGGAAAAAGATGCTTCCTTCATCATGAAGAAGCCCCTTCTTTGGGCTATACGCGCCTACCGCTATGCGGTCAGCCCGTTGCTCGGCAACCACTGCCGCTTCTATCCCAGTTGTTCATGTTATGCCCTTGAGGCCATCGAAACCCATGGGGCCATTAGGGGTAGCTGGTTAGCGGTGCGCCGCTTGCTTCGCTGTCACCCGTGGCACCCGGGCGGTCTTGACCCGGTGCCCCACAGTCCGCTCGATTCCGCGAAAGGCCACCATGGATAACCAGCGCCTATTTCTAATTGTCATACTTTCGGCCATCCTGTTGCTGATATGGCAGTCGTGGGAAAAACAACATCCTGCGACCACAGCATCCTCTGTTACCGCAACCCGCGTCACTCCCGCTGGGGCTGCACCGGCAACGCCGCCTGCTCCACCAACACCATCGGCTGCGCCGGCCGTCAAGGCGGCTTCTGCCACCCAGACGAGCGGCAGCCCTGTCTATGTGACGACCGATCTCTTCAAGGCCGAACTCACAACCTCCGGCGCAGATCTGCGCCGCCTCTACCTGAAAGCCTATCCGGTAAAGGTGACCGAACCCCACAAGCCGCTTGAGCTAATGCGGAACCAGGGTTCGTACGTGTTCTATGTCGAGTCTGGGCTCATTGGCCACAGTTCCCAATGGCCCAACCATGAAACGCTCTATCATGCTGCCGCTACCCACTATGCGCTCGCACCAGGCGAAGACGTCCTGCAGATACCCTTCACCTGGGCGGGCCCGCATGGTTTGCGGGTAACCAAGACCTATATCTTCCACCGCGGCAGTTACGTTATTGACGTTCGCTATGCGATCACCAACGGCGGAACGGCCACCCGCGACGCTTATCTTTATGCCCAACTTCTGCGCAGCTACATTCCGCCCCCGCACCATCTGTTTGGCGCCAAACCGAGCTACGTCGGAGCTGCTGTCTACACCCCTTCCAAGAAGTATCGGAAGATTTCCTTCGGCGACCTGAAGCATAAACCGCTGGCGATCAAGAGCAGTGGCGGATGGGTGGCCGTGTTGCAACAGTACTTTGTCAGTGCCTGGGTCCCTGCGCGCAACGCTACCACGCAGTTCTACTCGGAGAATCTCGGCGACCATCATTACGTCGTCGGCTACAAGACCCTTACCCCCACTGCAATTGCGCCAGGCGCTACCGCTACACTCGGCGCGCGCCTGTATGCCGGCCCAACCAACCCGACCTTGCTGCACAAGGTCACCCCCGGGCTTGATCTCGCGGTTGATTATGGATGGCTCACCTTCATTGCGTCTCCACTCTATTGGCTCCTGTCCCACATCCACAACGTCGTCGGAAACTGGGGTTGGGCGATCATCCTGCTCACCGTGCTGATCAAGCTGGTCTTCTACCCGCTGTCAGCCACCAGCTACCGTTCCATGGCGCAGTTGCGACGGGTCCAGCCCAAGCTTGCGAGTCTCAAGGAACGCTACGGCGACGATCGCGAAAAACTCAACAAGGCAATGATGGAGATCTACAAGACCGAGAAGATCAACCCCCTTGGGGGCTGTCTGCCGGTGGTGGTCCAGATTCCGGTCTTCATCGCGCTGTACTGGGTACTCCTGCAGAGCGTTGCCTTGCGTCAGGCCCCGTTCATCTTCTGGATACACGACCTTTCGGCGAAGGATCCGTATTTCATCCTGCCCGTCTTGATGGGTGCTTCGATGCTGATACAGCAGCTCATCAGCCCCCAGATGACCGACCCGTTGCAGCGCAAAGTCATGCTGGTAATGCCCGTTCTGTTCACGTTCTTCTTTGCGTTCTTTCCATCCGGGCTTGTGCTTTACTGGGTCTGCCAGAACATTCTTTCCATCGCGCAGCAATGGTGGATCATGCGGCGCTTCAATATTGCCAAGCCCGCGAAGTAAGGCCCACGGTGTACCGCCATGGACACACCACGCCGCGCTGGCCCTAGCGGCGACACGATAGTCGCCATCGCGACTCCGGCAGGGAGGGGCGGTATCGGGGTGGTGCGCGTTTCAGGTCCGCAAACCGCCGCCATCGCGATGGCACTGTTCGGTGCGCTGCCACCACCACGCTATGCGTCTTTGCGGGTCTTTCGTGATGCCGAAAACCAGCCCCTCGACGAGGGACTGATCCTGTACTTCCCAAAACCGAATTCCTTCACCGGCGAGGACGTCCTCGAATTTCACGGTCACGGTGGCCCGATCGTCATGGATCTTCTCATTGCGCGCTTCCTTGAATTGGGCGCGCGGCCAGCACGCCCTGGTGAGTTTTCTGAACGGGCCTTCCTTAACGGAAAGATTGATCTTGTTCAAGCCGAAGCGGTCGCCGACCTCATTGCCAGCAGCTCCGCCAGCGCGGCCAGAGCTGCTATGCGTTCACTGCAAGGAGAGTTCTCGCGTCGGACAAACGACATCGTTTCCGACCTCGTTCGCCTGCGCGCCCAGGTCGAAGCGGCAATCGATTTCCCCGATGAGGAGATTGACGTTCATACCGACCACCGGCTGGAGCGAGACTGCGGCGCCATCCGGACCTCGATCGCCACACTGCTGATATCAGCCCGCGAAGGTTGCCTGCTCCACGAAGAAATGACCGTGGCGCTTATTGGCCGACCCAATTCCGGAAAATCCAGCCTGCTCAACGCACTGGCCCGCCATGACCGCGCTATCGTCAGCGCGGTTCCAGGCACCACCCGCGATGTGCTTCGGGAACAAATTGACCTGGACGGCATGTCGCTGCACCTCATTGACACGGCCGGACTGCGCGAGAGCGGCGACGAGATCGAACGCGAGGGTGTGCGCCGCGCGCGCGCCGCCGCCGCCCAGGCCGATTACCTCCTGCTCGTTATCGATGATGCCGATGGCGATGATGCCGTAAATGGACTTCCCGGAATTCCGATATTGCCAGCCCGATATACCCTGGTGCGCAACAAGATCGATCTCACGGGCCGGTCACCCGGACTGCTCTTGGCGCCAGAGACCGACTCAGGGCAGGCAGCAGAAGTCGCCATTTCTGCTCGCACCGGAACCGGTGTCGATGCCT
The DNA here is from genome assembly GCA_021785515.1 of Pseudomonadota bacterium. Taxonomy (GTDB): domain Bacteria; phylum Pseudomonadota; class Gammaproteobacteria; order Acidiferrobacterales; family UBA6901; genus JAJYCY01. The sequence goes on from JAJYEX010000001.1 coordinate 843,033, forward strand.
TGCGCGCTCACCTGCGGTCCTTGCGGGCCCACGAACTCGCTGCCGAAACCCCCTTCAGCGCGCGCCGTCGTCATGTCGACGCCCTCCATCGGGCCGACCGCGCGCTGGAGTCCGCCTGTCGCGAACTTTGGCTGCGACGGGGAGAGCTGGCGGCGGAAGAGCTGCGCTTGGCTCAGCGCACGCTTGGGGAGATTACGGGCGAATTCACGCCGGAGGATCTTCTCGGACAGATATTCAGCAGTTTTTGCATCGGCAAATGACGCGTTGGGCAAAACCATGCCGTGCAAGGGGCCGCGCGATCACGCCGGTGCGTGGCGTCGCTTGTGCTGAACCTGTGACGTGCTAGGATTTCCGGTTTTCGAGAACCAGTTGCAGATGCATTATGCGGTATCCCGATAAATACGACGTTTTGGTCGTCGGCGGCGGTCACGCCGGCACCGAAGCCGCTATGGCCGCCGCACGGATGGGCTGCCGCACGCTGCTGCTCACGCACAACGTCGAGACCATCGGCCAGATGTCTTGCAACCCGGCCATAGGCGGCATCGGCAAGGGGCATCTGGTGAAAGAAATCGACGCGCTCGGGGGCGTCATGGCGCGGGCAGCGGACCGCGCGGGTATTCAGTTTCGCATTCTCAACGGACGCAAGGGACCGGCGGTGCGCGCCACACGCGCCCAGATCGATCGCCAGCTGTACAAAGCAGCGGTGCGCTACCTGCTCGGACAAGCGCAAAATCTGTCGGTCTTTCAGCAGGCGGTGGATGGTCTGATCATGGAGGGCGATCGCGCCGCAGGAGTCATTACCCAGTCTGGGATCGAGTTCCGCGCGCGCACCATCGTGCTCACCGCCGGCACGTTCCTTGCCGGACGCATACACCTTGGCCTGTCAAACTACCAAGGTGGCAGGGCAGGGGATCCGCCCGCCAACGTACTGGCGACGCGCCTGCGCGAGTGCGGACTGCGGGCAGGACGCCTGAAGACCGGGACGCCACCACGCATCGATCGGCGGACCGTAGATTATGGGCCGATGCAGGAACAGCCTGGAGACGAACCGACACCGCGGTTCTCGGTCTGGGATGAAGATGTAGAGCGGCCGCGCCAGGTATCCTGCCATATTACCCATACCAATTCCGGCACTCATGATCTGATCCGTGAAAGCCTGGACCGATCGCCGTTGTTCACCGGGGTCATCGAAGGTGTTGGCCCACGTTACTGCCCCTCCATTGAAGACAAGGTGGTGCGGTTTGCCGGCAAGGATTCGCACCAGATTTTCGTTGAGCCGGAAGGACTGGATTCGGATGAGGTCTACCCGAACGGGATTTCCACCAGCTTGCCGTTCGACGTACAGTTGGCCATGGTGCGCTCTATCCGGGGTTTTGAGAAAGCCCACATTACCCGACCTGGCTATGCCATCGAGTACGATTACTTCGACCCGCGCGATCTGGCGCCAACACTGGAAACGAAAGCGCTGAAGGGGCTGTATTTTGCCGGGCAGATCAACGGCACCACGGGCTACGAGGAGGCTGCCGCGCAAGGCATTGTGGCTGGAATCAATGCCGCGCTGTCTGCGGCAGACCGCGAGCCCTGGTGGCCGAGACGCGACCAGGCCTATATCGGAGTGTTGATCGACGACCTGATTACCCGCGGGGTAACCGAACCCTACCGCATGTTCACTTCCCGGGCAGAGTACCGTCTCGTGTTGCGCGAGGACAATGCCGATCTGCGTCTTACCGAGCTGGCCCACCGGATCGGCCTGGTGGGGGACGAGCTGGAGCGCCGTATTGTGGCTAAGCGCGATGCGATCGAACGCGAGCGCCGGCGACTGGAACGGACTTGGTTGCGTCCGGAAGCGGCATCCGCGTTGACCCAGATACCTGGACGCGAATGCACGTTGATCGAGCTCCTGCGTCGCCCTGAAATGAACTATGGTGCCGTGGTGTCATTGCCGGGCGCAGGACCCGGAGTTCAGGATGCACGCATTGCCGAGCAGGTGGAGATTCAGGCGAAGTATGCCGGATACATCGAACGTCAGGCGCTCGAGATCGAGCGTCAGTTGCGGCACGAAGAGACGCCGTTGCCATCGGAACTCGATTACTCGAGCGTCACCGGGCTGTCGGTCGAGGTCAGGCAGACGCTCACCCGTTACCGTCCTGCAACCTTAGGTCAGGCAGCCCGCCTTTCAGGCGTTACGCCGGCCGCAATCTCGCTGCTGTTGGTCCACCTCAAGCGTCGGCGGGCTTGACCCAGACTGCAGTTCCCGGGGCGCTTTAGTTCGGGGCCGGTGCTGCCGAACTCTTGGTTTGCGGGGCAGCGACATATTCAAACGTGCTCACGCCGAGGGTGACGCCGCTCGCGTCCACCACCGAGACCTGCCACTCGCCGAGCCACGCCGGGTTCAGGGTTTTCCGCGAGAACACGCGCCAGCGCGGTCCACCAACCTTGAATGCCACCTGTGCCATCACCTTGTTGTGGTAGATCCAGCGGTGCGTTACTGTCTCGCCGGTCATGTGGCGCAGATCGGTGAAAAAGTAGATATGCGTATGGTCATTGGAGAGGACGCCAACGTTGTCGACCGGCTCATGATCCTTTATGCCGGTCGTAAAAACCGCCTTCGTCACCTCACCAGGCTGGTTCCGGGCAACTGGGGTTGTCCCGGATGCCGTGTTCGCAGGGGGTGTGATCGCGGTTGCAGCGGTCGGCGACCCGGCGGCAGCAGCCAGGCCGATAGTCTGTGCGGCCAACAGAAACATCAGGGCAAACGACGCAAGATTGCGGATGTGTCCACAGGCGCGTCCCACGGATATCCTCCTTAAAAAACCGGATTCATTTAGTTTACAACCAGCTTAGTTCACCCACGCCCCCGGTGCCAGTAGGCTGTTCGCTGCACCGTGATGTATCCAGCTGGCAACGCCGGTTCCGGCCTTCCCCGGGAGAACAGCAAAAGGGATTTTGTTATGCTTGGTGCCCGCCATTCATGGCAGTCCGTCCCATGCGCACTGAGTTCGACCAGAAATCCAAGCGGTGGCCCACGCCGTTTCCCGACCGGGGTTGGCCGTGTTGAGTCAGGAAATACGCGACGGCGCCCAAGCCATGGGCCTCGATCTGGACCCAGATTCGGTCCAGAAGCTGGCGGATTATGTGGCGTTACTGCATAAGTGGAACCAAGCGTACAACCTGACGGCCGTCCGCGATCCCGAGCAGATGGTGTACCGCCACATCCTCGACAGCCTTTCAATTGTTCCATATCTGCAGGGGCGGCGGATACTGGATATCGGCACAGGAGCAGGATTACCCGGGATCCCGCTGGCCGTGGCGTGTCCGCAGCGGGAATTTATTTTGCTGGACAGCAATGCCAAGAAAATCCGGTTCGTAACCCAGGCCATCGCCACGCTGGGCTTGACTAATGCGCGTGCAGTCGTAGCGCGGGTCGAAAAGCTTGTCGTCCCGGACAGGTTCGATACCCTGATCTCTCGCGCGCTTGGAGGCATTGCTGATATGCTGGCGCTGGCCGGACATCTATGTTCTCCCGGGGGGCGGTTTCTTGCGATGAAAGGGGTCTATCCACAGGAAGAGCTGGCCGCAATACCGCCGGACTACCACGTGCTGGCGGTGGAAGCCCTATCGGTCCCCGGACTCGATGGGAAGCGTCATGTTGTAGTGATATCTGCCGGGACTTCCGGGCACCCGGAAGTTTCCACCTGAGCAGGCCATGGCAAAGATACTCGCGGTTGCCAATCAGAAAGGCGGGGTCGGAAAGACCACCACCAGCATTAATCTTGCGGCATCGCTCGCGAAAACCCGCCGGCGGGTGCTTCTGATCGATATCGACCCTCAGGGCAACGCGACCATGGGCAGCGGCATTGCCAAGGAATCCGCTCATCCCACCACCTATGAAATCCTTATCGGAACGGCTTCAGTCGCTCAGGCGAAAATCAGTGTCGAGGCCGACTATGATGTCATACCGGCCAACGCCAATCTGTCGGGCGCAGAGATAGAATTGATCAGCCTTGACCACCGGGAACGCCGTCTGCATGACGCGCTCGGAGCCAACGCCAACCAGTACGATTTCGTACTTATAGATTGTCCGCCGTCACTCAACCTGCTTACCGTCAATGCCCTGGTGGCGGCGCAGTCGGTGCTCATCCCGATGCAATGCGAGTATTATGCGCTGGAAGGCCTAACCGCGCTCGTCAACACCATCCGCCGAATCCGCGAAACACTCAATCCGGATCTGCAGATAGAGGGCCTGTTGCGCACAATGTTTGATCCGAGGAATACTTTGGCCAATGAAGTATCGGCCCAGCTGAGCCGGCATTTTGGCGAAAAGCTATATCGCACAATCATTCCGCGCAATGTGCGGTTGGCGGAGGCGCCGAGTTACGGAAAACCGGTAATCTCCTACGATATGCAGTCCCGCGGCGCGCAGGCCTACTTGGCCCTGGCGGGAGAGATTCTGCGCCGTGAGCAGTCCGGGGCAGTCGCCCCATAAACGATTTTTGCGCGCGATGAGGCGCGCCAGGGGGGCGAGGATGAACACGACAACGAAAAAACCCAGACTGGGCCGTGGCCTAGACGCACTGCTGGGAAGCGCGCTGGAGGCTCAGTCGTCCGGCAAGGAGGAGCTGCGCCAGTTGCCGGTGGACATGCTGCAGCGGGGAAAATACCAGCCGCGCGCCCACATGAACCCGGAGGCACTGGAGGAGCTTGCCAGTTCCATCAAGGCACAGGGCGTAGTCCAGCCAATTGTAGTGCGCCAGATCGGGGCAGGCAGCTACGAAATTGTTGCTGGCGAGCGGCGTTGGCGAGCGGCGCAGATGGCGGGATTGCAGAGCGTGCCGGCCGTAATCCGCACCATCCCGGATGAAGCCGCCATTGCCATTGCCTTGATTGAGAATATACAACGGGAAAATCTAAACCCAGTCGAGGAGGCGGTTGCCCTGCAACGGCTCATCGATGAGTTCGGGATGACACACCAGCAAACTGCTGAAAGTGTAGGACGGTCGCGGGCGGCGGTGACAAACCTGCTGCGCCTGCTGAGTCTGAACGATGATGTGCGCACTATGCTGGAGGAAGGCCGCATGGATATGGGACACGCACGCGCCCTGCTTGCGCTCAGCGGGTCTGCGCAGACCCACACTGCGCGCCAAGTGGTAGAAAAGGGATTGTCTGTACGCGAAACCGAGGACCTGGTGCGCCGGCTACTGGAGCAGCGCGCCGCCACGCCGCGCAAGACCACCGAGACGGTCGATCCGGATGTGCGCCGGCTGCAGGACGAGCTGTCGGAGAGGCTGGCCGCCCGGGTGCGCATCAGCCACGGATCGAAAGGCCGGGGCCGCCTCACCATCGAGTACCACAGTCTCGAGGAACTGGAGGGTGTGCTCGCCCGCATCCGCTGAGAAGTGGCGGGCGGTTGCATCGCGAGGTCGCAAGATTTTGGTCTAAGCTTGAATCAACGGCCAGGGCGCCGCGTGCCGGAGGAGGGTATCGATGAATTTGAGACGGAAAGCAGTAAGCATCTTGCTGGCGGCATCAGTGGTGGGCGTCTGCGGTATCGGCTCGGCCCGAGCCGACCTGGCGACCATACGTCGGGAGGCGAAGCATGGGAATGCGCAGGCGCAGCTCCACCTGGGCATACTCTACGAGTTCGGGCGCCACCTGGCCGATCACGACGTGAAAGCCGTGGTTTGGTACACCCTGGCGGCCGAGCGGGGAAGCAAGGAAGCTGCGCATCGCCTCGACTTGCTCAAAGCCCACCTCACAGCGGCTGAAAAACACGAAGTGGCGCGCGAAGTGGCGTCACTCGATGCCCACATGCCCGCGGTTCCGGCACCCAAGCCGCACCACAGCACGTCGAATCCAGGATCCACAAAACCGGATGCGTCCGCGGCGGGATCATCGCGCTGAGCGTGTCAGTCCGGGCACCTGCCCGCGTACCCCGCGTCGACCGGCCGGGAATCAGGTTGATTTGCACCGATACGGCGGTTCCTTTCGCTTTAAAGCGGTTGATATTAGCCCCCATCAACTGCTATTGACCCCCCCATCAAGCGCATTTATACTGCGGCCGCTTGATGCACCTCCCATATTGGAACAAGACTAAATCCAATATGCGATCAAGCCTAACTCTTTAAGTAAGGTGCGCATGACTTACGCTGCGGCAGTGTTGAGTGAAAGCATACGCCGGGTTCTGCTTACCCAGCTGACACTCACTGTGGTCACCGCTGCAGGCTATCTTGCCTGGTACCGCTCGGCCGCGGGGCTTGACGCGGTTGCAGCAGCAGCCTATGGCGGCGCCGTGGCGCTGGTCGGAACCTGGCTCCTGGCGCGCCGGATTCGGCGCGTTAACGACTCGACCAGCGAAGGTGCCGGCGGCCAGCTCGTGATGTACACGGGGGCGGCACCGAGATTTATTGCGACGCTGGTCCTGCTGGCAGCCGGGATCGGATGGCTGAAGTTGGCACCGATTCCGTTAATCCTGGCGTTCGGGATCGGCCAGTTGGCGTTTATTATCAACTCGGGTAGCGCAAGGCGAAAACGCAGATGAGCGGCTTTTTTGTAGGAGCGCTGTGAGCATGGCCAACATGCCCGCTACCGACAACCCGGTCGAGTACATCGAGCACCACCTGACCAACCTGCAGGTGGGACATGGTTTCTGGGCGATCCACCTCGACACCCTTATATTCAGCTGGTTGCTGGGCGCCGTGATTGTGCTCGTCGGTTGGCGTATCGGACGTCGACTCTCGCCCGACGTGCCGCACGGCATGCAGAATTTCCTCGAAAGCCTGCTGGAATTTGTTGACAGCCAGGTCAAGAGCACCTTTCCCGGTTCCACCTCGCTTATCGGTCCTCTGGCGTTCACGATTTTCACCTGGGTGTTCCTCATGAACACGATGGACCTGATTCCGATCGACCTGCTGCCGAAGCTCGCCAGTCTAGTGGGCGTCGGACACCTGCGGGTGGTTCCCACCGCCGACCCCTACACCACGCTCGGCATGGCGCTGACCGTGTTCATGTTGACGGTCTACTACAACCTCCGGGTCAAGGGCCCACTGAATTATCTCAAGAATTTTCTGGTGCATCCGTTCGGAATTTGGCTGTTTCCCATCAACATTGTCATGACGGTCATAGAAGAACTCGCCAAACCCCTCAGTCTCGGGCTTCGGCTGTTCGGAAACATGTTTGCGGGCGAGCTCATATTCATGCTGATCGCCCTGCTGCCGTGGTGGGCCCAGTGGATGCCTGGAGGTGCCTGGGCGATCTTCCATCTTCTGGTGATTACGCTCCAGTCATTCATTTTCATGGTGCTGACGATCATGTATCTCGCGATGGCACATACCAACGATGAGAATGCACACTGATCACTGGCCCCGACGGAATCCGACGATTTCAATTACCAACATTTCAGGAGATTGAACATGGCAACCGACGCAACGATGGTCAACCTCGTGGGCATGATCTATGCCTACACGGCGGTTGGTGTTGGCGTGATCCTCGGGGCTGCAGGCATCGGATCAGCCCTGGGCTGGGGCATGATCTGCTCCAAGTTTATGGAGGGAATTGCCCGCCAACCAGAGATGCTCCCCACCCTGCGCGTGCAGATGTTCATCACCGCGGGCCTGATGGAGTCGTTTCCCTTCATCGTGCTGGCCTTCGCGATGTACTTTACGTTTGCCAATCCGTTCGTGGGCGCCGCGCTAGCGGTGGCAAAAACTTTCGGCGGATAGGCTTGGTCTCGGTCGCCGCTGCAGTAATGCGGCGCCAAGGAGCAGAAACGTGAATGTAACAGCAACCCTGTTCGGGCAGATGATCACCTTTGCGGTGATGGTTGCCTTTGTCTGGCGCTTTCTTTGGGGTCCTATGACGCGCATGCTTGCCGAACGCAGCCGGCGCATCGCCGACGGATTGGCAGCAGCCGAAAAGGGCCAGCACGATCTCGAACGGGCCCAAAAACGGGCGCTGGACGTATTGCGGGAGGCGAGACAGCAGGCGGGAGAGATCCTGGCGCAGGCAGAGAAACGCGCAGGCGAAATCATCGACGATGCCAAGGTCCACGCCAAGGGCGAGGCTGAAGGCATCATATCGGCGGCCAGAACGGAAATCGAACGCGAAGCCAATGCGGCCCGCGAGCAACTGCGTGTATCAGTATCGCAGCTGGCGGTCACCGCCGCCGAACGCATTCTGGAGCACGAAATTGACGCTGCCATCCATGCCCGGTTGATCGGCACCGTCGTACAGCAACTCTGAGACTCCAGTAATGTCGGAACAGTCCACGCTCGCACGCCCCTATGCCGAAGCCCTGTTCGGGTTGGCTATGGAACGAAAGGATCTCCGCAAATGGTCCGCCATGCTGGCGTTCATGGCATCAGTCGCTGCTGATACCCGGCTCGCTTCCCTGGCTCAGGATCCACGGATTGATCGAGCGCAGTTCACGCGGCTTTTTCTCGACATCTGTGGCGACGGAATAGATCACGATGGCAGGAACTTGCTGCGCTTGTTGCAGGACAACCATCGCACCGGGCTGCTGCAGGAAATCGCGCACCAATTTGAGGATCTGAAGGCCGAAGCTGAAGGCAGTGTTGACGCCGAAGTGATTTCAGCTTTCGAGGTCGAGCCGGGGCAGCTTGAATCCATATCCGGGGCCCTAAAGAAGAAGCTTGGCCGAGAGATCAAGCTGACTTCCAGAGTCGATCGGTCGCTCATCGGTGGCGTCATCATCCGTGCCGGGGACCTGGTGATAGACGGATCGGTCCGCGGTCGGCTACGTACCCTCGCAAATTATCTCGGTCGCTAAACCAAAATATACAGGCCATGTCACAACTCAACCCCTCCGAAATCAGTGAACTCATCCGCGCGCGCATCGAGAAGTTCGAGCCGCGCGCCGAAGCCCGCACCGAAGGTACTGTCGTCAGCCTCACCGACGGCATCGTGCGCATCCATGGGC
>JAJYEX010000018.1 GCA_021785515.1 Pseudomonadota bacterium
ATCATGACCGAAAAATCCCCGCCGTTGGCGCGAATCAGCAGCTTTTCCAGATCATTGTCGTTCTTCGCGTCATAGATCGTCGCAATACGGTCACGCGGCACGCCGGAGGCCACCAGCTTGTCGATCAGCGCGTCATAAAAACAGAACGATGCGCTGATGCCCGCCGCCTCATCCTCCGATATTTCCTCCACCTCACCCGCATCATTGCTGATTTTGCGGGCGCGGGCCCCCTTCGGAATGCCCAGGTCACAGAAAATCAACTGCAGGCCGTAACCATCGCGGGCAGCGAGACTCTGCATCACATCGCGGGAAACCTCATTGATCTTGCACGGGGTATCATCGGTTACGACGATGGAGGGGTCCATCATGCGCGGATCGAGGCCCGCCCGATTCAGATCGTGGAGAACCAGCAGCATGTTATCGACGCTGGGGTCCACCTTTTTTTCACGGATGTCTTTCAGCCGCTCGCCCGCTTCCGAGAGCATGAGATTGAAAAAGTCGCTGTTCGGGATCACCCGTGTTTCATAAGTGGCCTGTGGGCGGGGAATACCCACGTCATCGGCGCGCACGGTATCCATGACCGCCGTCAGCGGCATTACCGCCTCTGAGGCGTTGACCAGGAAGGGGCGTTCCTTGACCCGCCAGCCCTGTCCGGCCGGGTCAGGTTCCGGCTCCGCTTCCTGCACCAAAAACGTCTGATACCACGCCAGCGCGTTGGTCAGGCCCATCTGCCGCAGGGTCTCCGGCTGGAAGTACCGCTGGAGCACATAGAACTCCAGCAGGCTATTGGCGACCGGTGTGCCGGACGCCCCATAAAACCGCCCGCCGTTGCCCAGGATAAACTGGCTTTTCATGCGCATATCCATGGCGCGCGCAGATCCCTTGATCCCGAGCGAGTTGCCGGGTACCGCGACATTATCGTTCTTGAAGTTGTGGAATTCGTCCACGAACAGCGCAATGCGCTTGCCCAGAACGTTCTCGAACTGCCCGATGATTTTATCGGCGCTCTCTTCCCGTTTCTGGCGAAGGATGGCAATTTTGTTGAGCAGGTGCTTGCGATTCTGCTCCATCCTCTTGACGGAGAGCGTGTCATCACTCGCCAGCGCCTCGCTGATCAAATCGCTGATGGTGTCCTCTTCGTCCTGATAGAACGCGAGCTCGTGCTCCAGGGGTAGGGACAGCGACTGATAGCCGTTATAGGTGAGGATCACCGCGTCGTAGCGGTCATTGGCCAGCGCCGCCAGGAAACGGCGGCGACGGTCCTTGTCGCTGGTCTGGGTATCATCCATGATGGCGATGCGCCGGTGCGGAAACAGGGAGATGGCGGAGGTGCCAAACTGGCCGATGGTCTTTTTAGGAACCACAAACACCGCACGGTCCACCAACCCCAATTCCAGCAATTTCATGCCGGCTGCAATCTGCGTGTAGGTTTTTCCGGTACCCACCTCGTGATTGAAAATGCCGGTCTCTTGCAGCACCGAGCGCATGACGCCGGAGTTCTGGTGACCGCGCAGCGAAATGGCGTCCGACATGCCCTCGATTTTAAGCCCGTCACCAGGTACATGAATCGGCACAAAGCCGGTAAACCGGTCGTTGTATATCCGTTCCAGGCGGGCCACCCGGTCAGCATCTTGCGGTATCCATTCTTTCCATGCCGCCGTGATGGCTTTGGCCTTCTCGTTGGCGAGCATCGTCTCCTCACCATTCAGCACCTGTTTGCCATCCGCGGTACGGTCGAACACCCGGATGTCCGAGCGATTCAGCAGGCCCGGCAGGAGGCTTTCCAGGGGCCGGCGCGCCGTGCCGTACTCATCCTGTTTGTCACTCTCGATCCGGGCGAGATACACATCCCAGGAATTGTTTCTGGGGACGAAGGAAAACACCGCCAACTTCGCGCCCAGCACCTCATGCGCAAATGCCTCATAATCGGAGATCGGTACCCAATCCGCGCCCAGCAGCACCTCAATATCGCTGATGGGCACATTGTCCGGCAGCACCGACTCCAGTGCGGCGATATTCCCGCTCCAGAGGTCCGCCGTGCCTTCGCTCTCCACCCGGTTCCGCAGCTCCGCAAGCTTACGACGCACGTTGCCGGAAAGGTACTGGTAGGCCGGGAGCAGGTTTCCGGTCTCTGCATCCGTATAAGCCAGCGGCCTGTCCCCTCCGGTGATTTGCGACCGCACCGTCGCCTCATCCTGATCCAGCTTGCGGGCCATGTACGGCAAATCCAGCCGCCCGAAGCGGTTCATGCTGAGGAGAATCGCGTCGCTCGGGGTATCCACCCGCTCCGGCTCCACCGTGGGGGTAATGGTGCGCTGATAAAAAATCCCGGATTTCTCCGCGGTCCGGGTACGTGCGTCATAGCGTTCAATAGACGATACGGCAGACACATGGACGTCATCGCCCAGCGCCTTCACATGCTGCGTCAGCGCGCCGTATCGCGCCGCAAAGGCGTCATAGGCGCGCCCCAGAGCTTCCTGCGCCGCCAGAAGTTCCGGATGTTCCGTGCCATCTTCGGCGGGCTGCGTGCCCTGCATCTTCGCCAGCACTTCGCGCCAGGCATCCCGAACCGGCAGATACAGGGCGAATTGTCCCTGCTTGATCTTGGATAGATTCAGGTCCCCAATGATCAGCTCGCGGGAATCCTCACCGGAGATCCCCAGCCCCACGTCCTCGACAATGGCGAAGCTGCCGTCCTTGCGCCTGAAGACGGTACCGACCATCTCCCGAATGTCCTTATGCGCAGCTACTTCTGAGGCATTGATGGTGATCGTCTGGCCCCCGCTCACCGCTTGGCGCGCGCCATCCCGCTGCCGAGCGGCGGTGATCCGATTCGGCAGCGCTTGCAGGACGTCCCGGATATGATCCGCGAGAAGATCACGGCCAAACTCCGACCGCACCGCCAACCGCAGGGAGCCGCCAAAACCTGAGCCAATCTCCATTTTGCCGAGCACCGCTTCGGGAAAATGCTCAAAATACCGGTTGATGTTGAAGCGATTGGGATCAACAAAACCCCGTTTTTCAAGCTGACTCGCCGTGCGACCGTCCATTTCCAACTCTACCGGACGGGTCTCCACCCATGCCTCGTTTCCGGCATCCACGCGGGTTCTATGCACGTTGCGGCCCCGCAGAAACAGCACATCCTCGGTGAATGACACACCCGCCTGCCCGGTTTGGGAGTTGACGGGCATGCGTACCGCCGCCACAAGGTCCCCCTTCATCGCAATGGTTTCGCGGTTTTTTTTGTATTTCCGATCTAGCGTGTACCGCGATGTGATCGCCGCCAACAGCCCATCTGGCTTGATCAAGTCCATGCCGCGCTCTAAAAAATAGTCATGGATGGACAGCTTGCCACCCCCATAACGCAGGTCAGGCACAGAGTAGTCACCAAATGGCACGTTGGTAATAATGAGATCGTAAGCCCCGTTACGCAGAGGAACCGTCTCGAAACCCTGCACATACACCTTCGCATCCGGGTAAATCTTCTGCAGTATCCGTCCGCTGATCTGGTCCAATTCCACTGCTGTAATCGTGGCACGCTCGATGACCGATGGCGGCGCAAAGGCCAGGAAGTTGCCGATGCCGGCAGAGGGCTCCAGAATTTCCAGCGGGCCGTCCGGCAACACCGGCAGGATGCTATCCCACATGGCGGAAATCACGTCCGGAGAAGTGAAGTGTGAATTATTGACGGACGCCCGGGCGGAGGCCCATTCCTCAGCGGTCAGCAGTCTTTCCGCAGGCGCGTTCTCGACTGCATTGACGTAGTACCCATCGGACCGGTCTATCAGATCCGGGCATAGCGCAATCATGGTGCGGACATACGCATTGCGGACCGGACCGGTGGCCGTGGCCCCTACCGGATTGGCGTTGATGAAGCGGCCTTCAGGCAGTTCCAGAGCAAAGAGATTCGATAGCCCGCCCCAGCCCGTATAGCGGCTCAGGACCGCCTTTTCAGCGTCCGTGGCATCCCGCCTCTCGATTTCGAGGGTTTTTAGCAGGCGGATCGCACTCACGTTATCAGTGAGCGCCGAGAGCTCTGAAAAGGTATTCCGCTGGATGTGTGTTGGGTCGCCGAAGTAATGCCGGGGATTGTTGACGGGTTTTGTTGCACCCTGCACGGGGCTGGCACTGGCATCGTCTTCGATGCGGAACTGGGTGCGATCCGAAACCGGGAAGTTTTGCGGGGCGCGGGTGCCGTCATGCAGGCCCTCGGCCACCCAGTCGGTAAGATACTTGAGATCCTGCCAGACCATTGCCCGGCCATCCGCGCGGCAGACCTCACGAAACGCCTGCTGTCCCCGGTCGGGGTCTGGCGTTAATTCTTCCGATGACAGCTCACACGCAAGGGCATAGACCTCCTCGGCCTGGGCCATCGGGTCGAGATTCGGATAGATGGCGGTGACGGCATCCCATAGTTGATTGATCCGATCGGCGCCGCGCGCCCGGATCAATGCGTTCAGGATGCGTCTTTTTTCTTCTCCGCTGAAGGTGTTGAGCCCAAAGTGTCCCAGGAGCTCATGACGGAGGGTGTGTTCGACTTCGGCCGCGTCACGAAAAGCGGCAGCGGCCAAAGCGGCGATTCGTCGTTGAGGAAAATAGGCTCCACTAATTCTTCCGGCTTTTTCGGGTCTGGCGTCATTTCCAAAGGTCTCCTCTTGCGTTTCCCGGATTTTGAACTGCACCCACTTTGCCACGACGGGGTACTCGCGGCAAAAGCTGATGACCAAATCTTGTACGTCACGAACGGAAAGTCTGTCACTCATGGGTGCCCTCAATATTTGTGGTACACCCTTTGTTTATGCCTCTGAAAAGCGTTTATCTTCGTTCTGGAGAAATGGTCTGCCTATAACGGAAAAGGCCACGACGAATCGTGGCC
>JAJYEX010000019.1 GCA_021785515.1 Pseudomonadota bacterium
CGCGCATCATCCGCTCATGCTCGGCCAACACGCTGCGGTGCAGCTTTACCGTCTGGCCTATCAAATTGGCGACCATCTTCAGGATCTGCACATCGCGCTCGAATTTGACTGGACGTTGCCCAGACTTGCGGTCGCGGTCGACACTCAAGACACCGAGAACCTCCCGGCCGTGCTTGATTGGCACACCCAGAAAGGCGATCACCGCGTCGGCACTCAGGTCGCGCGACCTGGTACGATTGAGAAACAGCGGTTCCTTGGAAATGTCCGGGATCACCATCGCCACGCCGGACGTGAGAATTCGGCCGACTACACCCTCCCCGGCCTGATATTGGCCGCGCCGGACCTCCTCCACCGTCAAGCCGGATGCACCAGCAGCGTGCAGCTCGCCGGATTCCTGCACCAAACTGATCATCCCGCGACGCATCTGGAAATGCGCCGCCAGAACAGCGAGTACTTCTCTGAGTGTTTTGCTCAGATCCAGAGACGAATTGAGTATCTTGCTGATTTCGTAGATAGCAATCAGCCCTGAGCCACTTTCTCCTTCCGCTGATTTGCCCATAGCTTCCTCAACATGTTTCTGCCCCAATCTCCCTACCGATGAAATACCCTTAGCAATTGTCATACCACTGTCCGTGTTGAAAATCCGCCTGCAGCTCCATGCGAACCGGCGTTGCCCGCGCCGGCACATCCGCGCTCGCCTTCCGCCGTATCGAAGAATGCGAACCAACATGTCGGATATCCGACAAACGCGACAAAGCCGACATACAAAACCGAACAGGGAAACCGGCAATCACGTGCATTCCCGGCACTATTTGCTTGCGCACGTTCGTGGCACGAGAGTTGCTGAGTGTCGATCAACGAAGTGTGATCAATACGTAACCCACCATGATGACCGATGTCACAATGCCGATCCGGATTACCGATAATGCCGCAGCTAGGGTCAGCGGCCTGCTGGCCGACGAAGGGCGCAGCGACCTGACGCTTCGCATCTTCGTAAGCGGCGGTGGCTGCTCGGGATTTCAGTACGGCTTCACCTTTGACGAGTCATCCGGTGAGGGCGATATGCTGTTCACGAAAAACGGCGTCACGTTTGTCATCGACCCTATGAGTTTCCAGTATCTTGTGGGGGCGGAGATCGATTATCTGGAGGGGCTAGGTGGCGCACGCTTTGTCGTCAAAAATCCCAACGCCAAGACAACCTGCGGTTGCGGCAGTTCGTTCTCCACCTGACCACACTAGGGGAATCCCGCATGTCAGTCGCTCTGACACAAGCTGCAGCTGCCCGTGCACAGAAATTTCTCGCTCAGCGCGGCACGGGCATCGGCCTGCGGCTGGGTGTGCGCACCAGCGGCTGCTCAGGTTTCGCGCACACGCTTGAGTTTGTCGACGAAATCCTGCCGGATGATTGCTGCTTCGACAGCCATGGGGTAACAGTGCTCATCGATCCGAAAAGCCTTGCGCTTCTCGACGGCACGACACTCGACTTCATTCGCGAAAGCCTGAATGAAGGCTTCAAATTCAACAACCCAAACGTGAAGGCACAATGCGGCTGCGGCGATAGTTTCTCCGTTTAGGTCGATTCTACCCGATTTGAAATGATCTCAATAACTCGCAGGACTCTGGCCGCCCATTTTTAAAAATAGGGGCGAGGTAGCATGCGAAACTTGCGGGGTTGCAGTTGGGCGCCCGCGTAGGAGCGGTATCGGCCGCAAAAGCGGCGTGCAAACCCACCAGGCAGCCCAGATGTAGCGCAGCGGGATCACGACTGCCGCAAGGATTTGACATCCTCCCCGGCCTGAATGCCGGAGATTCCTGCGGCGCTCAGGCGCGGCATTGAGCCGCTCCCGGGTCGCTTCGGCAGGTTCCTGCTGCTGGCGGCATTGCTGCACCGCTCACTTCACAGGCGAACCGGGCGTGTCCCGCCCTTAAAACATTGATCGCGCCGACCACATCTGCGTTTTCCTCGAAGCCGCATTCCATGCACTCGAACCGGGCTTGGGTTCTGCGGTTCTCAGCCGAGACCTGCCCGCAGCACAGACAGGTGCGGCTCGTGTTCCGCGGTGGCACGGCGATGAGCCAGCCGCCATTCCACTTTATGCTGGCGAGCGCGGCGTGTGTCGCTGGAGCACGCCTGTGAAAAGTCCTGCGTACCCACCACCTGTCATGTCATCGTACGCGCCGGATTCGAATCCCTGCGCCCGGAAGGCGAGGACGAAGAGGGCCAACTCGGAAAGGCCTGGGAGTTCGAGCATTTGCGCGCCTCGGTTGCCTGGTTCGGCTCGGCAAACAGGACTTCCTTGTCGAAATGCCGCGCTATACACTCAATCTTTCCGCCGAAGCGCGCTAGATCTCGATCGCTGTTCCCCATATGGGGCGAACCGCGTCACTATCTCCGCCACACCATGTCCGCGCACAGCCTGTCGTTGCGATCCGAAACCTTGTCGGAAACCGGACAATCGTTACAAATGTCGTGTTTCCCCCTTGCGCTGTACGATGCGATTCTCATGATTTCCGCTGAATAGCGCCACTTTTTCGAGCTGGCATGTCGATTGCTTTATGAACACCGAAGCACCCCAAAACAGGTCAGCCCATGATCACTACGGTTACCGTCAATGACACCACGCTGCGCGACGGCGAACAGACCGCCGGCGTAGCATTTACGGTCGAAGAAAAACTCGCCATCGCGCGCGCCCTGTCCGACGCCGGTGTGCGCGAGATGGAGGTCGGCGTGCCGGCCATGGGTCCAGAAGAATGCGAAACCATCCAGGCCATTGCCCTGCAGCATATGCCCGCACGACTGATGGTCTGGGGACGAATGAACACCACTGATCTCGATGCCGCTGCCCTATGCCGTGCCCAGGCCATCAATCTTTCAATTCCAGTGTCAGACCTGCATATCGTCTACAAACTACAGCGCGACCGGGAGTGGGTGCTGAGCCAGATCGCTCGTCTGGTGCCGCGCGCGCTCGATCTCGGATTTGAAGTGTGCGTCGGTGCGGAGGACGCCTCACGTGCCGATCCTGATTTCCTGCGCGCGGCTGCCGAAGGAGTACAAGCTGCCGGCGCCCATCGCTTCCGTTTTGCCGATACCCTCGGTCTGCTCGATCCGTTCGTGACCTACCGAAGAATCGCGCAATTGCGCCAGGATATCGACATCGATATCGAGATGCATGCCCACGATGACCTCGGCATGGCCACCGCCAACACCGTAGCCGCGGTGCTGGCCGGCGCTACGCACATCAACACCACCGTCAACGGGCTAGGCGAGCGCGCCGGAAATGCGCCACTAGAAGAAGCGGTTCTGGCGCTGCGCCTCACCCATTCCATCGAAACCGGCATCGACACCCGGCAATTCCCGGCGATTTCGCGCCTGGTAAGCGCCGCCTCCGGGCGGCCAGTGGCGGCCAACAAAAGCATTGTGGGCGACTCAGTTTTCACACACGAGGCAGGCATCCACGTTGACGGTCTGCTCAAGGACGCACGCACCTATCAGGGCCTTGACCCGGCCGCGGTCGGTCGGGCGCATCGGATCGTGCTCGGCAAACACTCTGGCGCCGCCGCGATCGTCCAGGCCTATACGCACCTCGGCATCAGCCTGGATGACCACCGGGCCAGAGAAATCCTGGTGCGCGTGCGCCGCCATGCGATAGCAACCAAGCAGGCTCCGGATACTGCTGACCTCAACCGCTTCTACCTGGAGACCGTGTCATGCGCGCCAGCATTGACGCAATGATCCCACGGAGCGGCCTCTTTGCCCTCTCGCGCGAGGACCTGCATTGTGTGTGCAAGCACGGCCCGGCAGCGCGCACGCGCCTTGCGGGGCTCACGACCTACCCGGACCTTCATGTCTTGATCGCCCATCGGCTGGCAGATGCGCTGTGGCGTCGCAACTGGCGCTACCTGGCGCGGTTTCTGGGTTTCCTCACACGTGCCATCACCCAGGTCGGCATTGATTCCGGCACGCGCATCGGCCGACGCTTCTTTATCGATCACAGCTGGGCTGTCGTGACCAATGAAACCGCCGAAATCGGAGACGGTGTCACGCTTTACCATGGCGTCACCCTCGACGGTGTTTCCTGGAACCCGGGAATGTGCGACCCGACGCTCGGCAACGGCGGGGTGGTCGGAGCCGGCGCCAGGGCTCTCGGTCCGATCAGCGTCAGCCGGCACACCCGCATCGGCGCCAACTCGGTGGTAATCCAGCACGTCCCGGCGCAGATGACCGTAATCGACATCCCTGGGCGCATGAGTTTACCGCTTGCCAATCGGCGCATCGCCGAACACGGCATCGATCATCATCTGCTGCCCGACCCGGTCGGCAAGGCAGTCGCCTGCCTGCTCGAACACATCACCCGACTTGTGTCGCCACTGGCCGCGGTGACCGGCAAACGAGTTCCGGTCAGCGGCGATTGTGACGTCTGTGTGGACGGCTGCGATCCGGCCCAGGTGTCAGTCAGCGACAACCTCAAGCGCAACCCCACTGACCAGTGGATGCCGCCAAGGATAAATTTATGATCCAAGCCCTCGACGCCCTGTACCAGAACCTTAGCCGCCTTTCAGCTGCCGAGGAGTTCTTCCATTATTTTTCTGTCTCGTTCGAGCCACCGGTCGTGCACGTCAACCGATTACACATCCTGAAGCGTTTCCAGCAGTACCTGCGGGCGACACCTGGACTCTCCGAACTGGATGCGCCGTCTTTGCATGCTGTGTGTCAAAATCTGCTGGCACGCGCATATCACGACTTTGTGCGCTCCACGCCCGCGCAGGAAAAGGTCTTCAAGGTTTTCCTGGGCATCAATGGCGGACACGTAGCGCTCGACAGCCTGATCGGCACC
>JAJYEX010000020.1 GCA_021785515.1 Pseudomonadota bacterium
TCGCCCGAATGGATTTCCCGCAGGCCGCGGGCATCGAACCGCTCGAAGCTGCCGGTTTTCATTGTGGGCATGCCGCGCTCGGGTACCAGCCTGGTGGAGCAGATCCTCGCCTGTCACCCGCTGGTGCACGGAGCCGGGGAGCTGCGCGATATCTTCCTTATAGCGAAACAGCTGCCCGAGGTTCTGGGCACTGCCGATACTTACCCGCAATGCCTGGACCGGCTCACCCGCAAGAACATTGATCCGATCGCGCAAAAACACCTGGATCGGCTTAGTGACCTGGCGCGGGATGTCGTGCGCATCACGGACAAGATGCCGCACAACTTCATGTTCCTCGGCCTGGTCGACCTGCTGTTCCCCGGGGCGCGGGTCATCCACTGCCTGCGCGATCCGGTCGATACCTGTCTGTCGATCTATTTCCAGCAATTCAACTTTCATCATCTGTATGCTTGCGATCTGGGCGACCTGGGGAGGTATTACCGGCAATACCAGCGGTTGATGGCGCACTGGAGATCCGTGTTGCGGGTTCCGATGATGGAGATCCGCTATGAAGATCTGGTCGAAAACCAGGAAGCGTTGAGCCGGCAACTGGTCGAGTTCTGTGGGCTGGAATGGGACGAGCGGTGTCTGAGCTTCCATCAATCCAAGCGCGTGGTCCGGACCGCCAGCTACGACCAGGTGCGCCGTCCCATGTACAAGAAGTCGGTGGCGCGCTGGAAGCACTACGAGTCGTTTCTTGGGCCGCTGCTGGCGGCGCTGGGAGAGCAGGGTACTGGGATCGAGCGGTGATTTTGCGCGCGAAGGGCGGATGCAGGTGCCGGGCCAACCGGAAAGTTAAGCGAGCAGGTGCAGGCGTACGGCTTCGCCGGCTCGCATGCATGGGGTGAACGACGCCGTGAAACAGGTCATTGAACTGATCCAGAGCGGTCGCCTGCAAGAGGCCCGAAGCCTTTGCGAACAACGGTGTCGCTCAGCTCCGGACCATGCGCAGGCGTGGTTTCTTCTCGGTGCCATCCACGGGCAGTTTGGCCAGTTCAGCGAGGCGGAGACCTGCTGTCGTCGGGTCGTCGAGCTGGAGCCGCTCATGCCGGCCGCACACTACAATCTGGGCGTTGCCCTGCTCAGGCAGAACCGGCCGAACGAGGCGGTAACGAGCTTCACGCGGGCTGTGCAGCTCAACCCGGGGTTTGCCGAAGCGTTTCATGATCTGGGCAATGCGTTGCAGATGCAGGGCATGCTGGACGCAGCCGTGGAGAATTATCGCAAAGCCATTGACCTGAATCCGTCTCTGGCCGAAGCCTACCACAACCTGGCGCGGGTCCTTCATCAACAGCGCCGACTCGATGCGGCGATCGATAGTTACAGAACGGCCGTGCGCTGCCAGCCGGACAACGCGCTGATGCATTTCAACCTGGGAACGGCGCTTTGGGAGCAGGGGGCCATCGAGGCCGCCGCCCAGTCCTGCCGCGAGGCGATCCGGATCAAACCCGATTTTGTGGAGGCGCATCTGAATCTCGGGGCTGCGTTGCAATGCCTCGGCCGGTTCGACGAGTCCAGCGAAACCTACCGCCGCGTCCTGGGCATGAAACCGGATGCGGTCGAGGCCCACGTCAACCTCGGCCTGGTGTTGTGGCAGTCAGGTCGCAGCGCGGAAGCCATCGAAAGTTGCGCCAGAGCCATCGCACTTAGGCCCGGGCTCGCGCCGGCGCACAATACCATGGCGCTGGCCCTCTGGGACACGGGCCGTCTCGAGGAGGCCGCCGAACATTGCCGGGCGGCGCTCGCGGGTGATCCGTCTTTTGCCGAGGCACACAACACGCTTGCAACAGTGCTGAAGGACCAGAGCCGGCCCGACGAAGCCATCGCCCATTACCGTGAGGCCATAGCGCTCGATCCGTCGTTTGCGCGCGCGCACTCGAACCTGCTGTTTACGCTTAACTATGTGGAGACCCTGGATGGCCCGGCAGTACTGCAGGAGCATTTACGGTGGGCGCAACTGCATGCCGTAGCGAGTCAGGGTGTTCCCTCGTCGCACGAAAATGACCGCGATCCCGGCCGCCGTTTGCGCATCGGATACCTGTCGCCGGATTTCTATCAGCATTCGGTCGCACTGTTCATTGAACCCATCCTGGCCGCCCATGACCGCGCGCAGGTCGAAGTCTACTGCTACGCGAACGTCACGCGCCGCGACGCGATGACCGATCGCCTGAAGGGGTTGGCAGACCACTGGCGCGACATCGCCGCCGCTTCGGATACCCGCGTGGCCGAACTCATCCGTGAAGACCGCATAGACATACTGGTGGACCTGGCGGGCCACACGGCCGGAAACCGGCTGCCTCTGTTTGCGCACCGGCCCGCTCCGGTGCAGGTCACATACCTGGGTTATCTCAATACGACCGGCATGGCGGCGATGGACTACCGGTTCACGGATGCCTGGTGCGATCCGCCGGGTGTGAGCGACGACCTGCATACCGAAACCCTGATCCGCCTGGAAGGCGGCCTGCTCTGCCTGGGGGTCCCCCATGACAGTCCGGAGGTCGGGGCGCTTCCGGCACTTCGATCCGGATTCGCGACTTTTGGCTGTTTCAATAACAGCGCCAAGATCACACCCGACGTCATTGCCCTGTGGGGCGAGATTCTGCGGTCCGTTCCCGATTCGCATCTGCTGCTCAAATCAAAGCAATTCGCCGATCCCGTCAACCGGCGGCGTTATCTCGGGCTGTTCGGGGAGCAGGGAATCGAACCCGCGCGGGTGGAGCTGGAGGGCGTAGGCATGTGGCGCGAGTATCTCGAGCGCCATCACCGGGTCGACATCGCGCTCGACCCTTTCCCCTATGCGGGCGGCACGGTGACCTGCCACGCCTTGTGGATGGGCGTGCCGGTCATCACTCTGGCCGGGCGTCTGGGGTTTGCCCGTACCGGAGTCAGCATTCTGTCGGCGATCGGGCTGCCGGAGCTCATTGCCGACTCGCGTGCCGACTACGTGGCCAAGGTCGTAGCTCTGGCACGGGACTTCGATCGACTCGAGCGCCTGCGGGTCGGTCTACGCGCGCGCATGCAGGATTCGCCGCTCATGGATTCCCGGCGCTGCGTGGCAACGCTGGAAAAGAGCTATCGACAGATGTGGCGCCGCTGGTGCGAAGGGCCGGACGGACTGCGGACTCCGGTGGACCAGGTCTGACCGTCGTGCACGAAATTCCGTAACGCTGGGGTGTCGATCCCGCAGGCCACCTTAAGATTCAGCTGAAACGGAAAATGCTTCCCTTTGATGCCTGCCGCGCCCGGTTTTGTTCCTTTTTTGTCGGATTCCTTTACAGCCTGTGATTAAGATAACTTATTGTTCCATAAACCACGCTGTACGGATCGGGAAGCAGAAAATCGGAATCCGTGGATATCCGGTCGCCTGAAAAGCGTCGACTTTTCTTTCGGTTTGGCATCAGTATGGTTGGCTAATCCATTGATCGTTCACCCTTAAATCCTGCCTCAAGGTAATGGACGAACTATCAATATGTCGGCAAACTTTACATTTCGGCTTATTTTGCCATCCACGACCTGACCAGATGCCATTTAACTCATTGTTTTAACATTACTTATTGAGCGGTGGCATAGGAATTGCTTCAGAGTATCCCCGCCCGGGCAGGAAATCGAAAGCTTCGCCCCGGTGTATGGGTATCTCTAGAGAGACTCTTGAAAACTTTTTGTGGAGGAGCAAATGAAGAAAGCAACAATGAAAGGCGCTCTGAAAAAGACCGCTCTGTGCCTCGCGGTTACGGCCGCCCTGGGCGCGTCGGCAACCGCGTCGGCTGCTATCGTCAACTTCAGCTATAACGGTGATTTCACCATGCTGACCGGCACGGGTGCACCGCTGGCAAATACCAGTTATACGAACGGTGCCGGCGGCTACCTTGTTCGCACCCCTATCACAGGCACGATGAGTTTCAATACGGCCACCGGCGCTGGGACAGGCACGGTCAATTCGTTCAATTTCTTTAGCGGGACCGCCCCGGCAGTGGCCACGGGAATCGACTTCCAGGCCATTGGCAACGGAGCCGGCGGACCGGGAACGCTCGTGCTCGGCAACATGCTGTTCAACTGGAACGGCGACAACGGTATCCCGGTTTCCATCGTCCTGGATGCGTCGGGCATGTTTGCGGCCGGAGGTGCCACCTCGACTTATACGGTCGGGCAGGTGATCAACCAGTCGTCTCCGGGCGACGTCTTGCCGGCCAGCAATTATATGGCGAAAGGCTTAGACACCATCGGTCTGGTGCCCATTGCGACCACCACCTGGAACACCACGACCTGCTCGGGTGCGGGTCTGAATTCCAATCCGTCCGGATGCCTGCCGCTGGTCGCAGACACGGTGGTGCCGGTCAACTACTCTCCGACGCAGACTGGCATCGGTGGTAACCCGATGATCGCTGGCCCCTTCGTCGGGTACAACGCCAACTTCGACATCACCAGCATGACCGTGACAAGCGTCGTGCCGGTACCGGCCGCCGTCTGGCTGCTGGGCTCGGGCCTGCTGGGTCTGGTGGGTGTTGCCCGGCGTAAGCGTTCGAACCAGGGTTGATCTCGCTCTCGGCGGGAGATTGAATCCGTGTTCGAGCAGTAAGCAATAGCCAGGGCGGGGCGATGTTTTGCCCCGCCCTGTTTTTTCCGGGGTGTGTCTTCGCCCCAGTGACGGTCGAAGCAGGATAAAATTAAAAGAAAAAGAACAGGGACCGAACCAGAATTCGTAATGTGAGGGAGACGCCGCGTCACACTGGCGCGTTGAACCAGGATCCGGGAAGGAGGAGAAGAACATGAAAAACGCACGGGGAAG
>JAJYEX010000013.1 GCA_021785515.1 Pseudomonadota bacterium
TCTTCACCGAAGGCTTCAGCCGCTTCGTTGCCTCCACGACTGCTCCGATTGCTACCGGCTGGAGCGACAGTTGCCGGACGGGTCTTCCACCCGCAGGGAGTGCGCGCGTTTGCACGGCGCACATGGCACTAACTTAAGAAAACTGCATCCAGGCGCTCAACCGCGCTCAGCACGCCAACCGCTGAAGAAGGGATGAGTCGCCCCGATGTTCCACCACTACAAACGCCACGGCACGACCACATGATTCGCGGTACTCAACGCCCTCGACGGATCGATCATCCCCCGCCGCGAGCAACCGAGCAGCGCCATCGCCATGAGGAATGGCTGAAATTCCTGTGCCGGATCGATCGGGAAACCCCCAAGAACAGGAGCGTGCATCTGATCTGCGAAACTTAAGCATCCCAGGATCAAAGAATGGTTGCGAATCGCTGTCTATAATCAGCAGCCCAGGCCCTTCGTCTTGACCACCAAGGCCAACGACCTTCTCCAGGAGGTCATCCGGGCCAACCGGCGGTTAAGTTCCAAACGGAATAGTATTACGTTTAGTAATCGCCGCGATCGTTACAAACAACCTCCTTGTTCGGCGTTTTCCGGTGCTGAAACCAATTCCAGACGGCCGTGCCTAAGAAACAGCTGGGACGTCGTCGGTTGATCATGACAAATTTCACTCTGTGAAACGCAATGCTTGCACGTACAAGAAATTAAGGTACAGTAAGTAATATGTTCGACCGCTGCCTGTACTTTAACCTCAATGCCATGACCAGGATGGTCAACAAGGTCTGGGAGGAGGCGTTCCAGAAGCTGGGGCTCTCGCCCTCCCACGCGTATTTGCTGCGCGCCGTGCTGGCTCAGCCGGGCATGCTGCAGAAGGAGATCGCCCAGGAATTAACCCTTTCGCCCGCAACGGTAACGCGGTTTATCGATGCCATGGTGGCGCAGGGGCTCGTGGAGCGCAAAGTAACCAGGGACGGCCGGGAGGCGCGGATCTATGCCACCAAGCGGGCCCGTAGCCTGCACCGTGATCTCGAGAAGACCGGTCAGGCGCTGTACGCCAAAATGCGCGCCACGCTGGGGGTCAATAAATTCGATTCGCTTGTGAAAAGCTTACGTCAGGGACGGCGAGTTTTATCGGAAGAGAAGGGGGCGTAAGCGGTAGCCGACGGTTATCTCAGGCGCCGCGCCGGCGCCGGACGGTTACCGTTTCCCCGGCGATTCCCCAGTTGTCCGTATCTACCTCCTCGATGATGACCATCGTCGTGTTGGGGTTTTTTCCCAGCACGTTGACGAGCAGGTCTGTGGCCCCCTTGATCAGCCGCGCCTTGGCCTCGGGTGTGAGGTTTTCCTTGGTAACCTTGATGTTCACGTAGGGCATCGAATGTTCTTCTAAGCCGCTGTTTTTACGGCAGAGTGCTGTCACTATCGTATATTAGTTGTACATGCAAGTAAAGCCGCGCGGACGGATAGTTGCATGTACAATAATTCGGCGTAAGCTATTTTTTATGGTAAACCCTTTTCGAGACCGAGCAATACGGCAAGCAACCGGTGGTGACATGGAGCCGGGGACAGCGCGCACCTTCCATGAGGGTCATCGCCGCGCCCAAACGCTTTACGCCGACCCAGTGCGCGCAGAACGCATTGTCAACGCGATGCCGGATACGACGTCACTGTCAGCGGAACAGTCGGCTTTTCTCGAAGCGCTGCCTTTCTTCTTTCTCGCAACCTCCGATGGGGCGGGGCGCATGCAGTGCAACTTCAAAGGCGGAGGTCCGGGAATCCTTCGCGTGAGCGATCCGCGCACGCTCTATTATCCGGAATACCCCGGCAACGACATGATGCTCAGCGTCGGAAATCTCTTGCTGTACCCCTATGTTGGCATTCTTGGAATCTGTTTTCAGACACGCCGCCGGCTTAAAGTCAACGGCCATGTGGATGTGATTACGCCGGGTCAAACACCCGACGCTGAATTCTGGCCTGAGGCACGCGTGATCATCCGCGTTCGCATCGAGGAACCTATGCGCCTATACGACAAGGAACTCTCGGGAAACTGTTACAAAATACGTCTGATGCTGGGTTTCTTGGGATTGGAGTACGAAAGCGTCCCGATCGATACCGAGAAACGCGAACAGAAGCGACCGGAGTTTCTCAAATTTAATTCACGCGGGCAAATTCTGGTTCTGCAAGACGATGATATCGTTCTGTGGGACCCCCAGGCGATCTTGGTATACCTGGCCTCGCGGTACGGTGCCGATCGCTGGTTTCCAATGAATCCGGTCGCGATGGGCAAGATTCAACAATGGCTGGCGCTTTCCGGTAACGAGATCCAATATGGGTTGGCCAAGGCGCGCGCGATCAAGGTTTTCGGCCGCACGGGCAATATCCAGGAGTTCAAGGTCGTCGGCAAGGTGACCTTGGACGTAATGGAGCGGCGACTGGCCGATAACCACTGGTTGGCGCTCGCGACGCCCACGATCGCGGACGTGGCGTGCTATCCCTACGTGAAATATGCGCCGCAAGGAGAAATGCCATTGAGAGAATATCCTGCCATCAACGCCTGGCTTGCCCGGTTCGAACAATTACCGGGATACGTGAGGATCGATGAAATCCAATCCGGAAAGTCTCGTCAGCCAGTCTCCGCTGCGATGGAGCGGTAAGCACCCAGGCTTCGAGCCCGTTTGGGTGCCGGTGGCATATCGCACGGAGTGGCCGGACGGATTCGGTGCGCGCGGCTGGAAACTGGACGCGGCTGTCGGTGATTGTCACGTGATTGCCAGTACAGTCTACACCGGAGAAAAAGTTCCCACCTCGGTGCTGGTGCACGACGTCCTAGACCATTATATAAGTGGTTTCGGCTTCAGTGGGCATCGCAACGAGGCCATGGCCACCGCGCAGCTGGGGCTGCGCGGTGGCGCCGAGATCCGCAGCAGTTATCTCTTGATGGTACACGATATCTTGCACGGCGAGGTGGAAGGGGAGAGTCTGGATACGTTTTTGCCGCCATCGCTCAAGCGTCTGCTACCGACGGAAGCTTTGGTGTCCGTGGAGAAGATGCACTATCTTGCTGAAAGGCTGAGTAAAGGCGAGTTACATTCGATATTGCTGTCTCATTTCTACGAGATTGGACTCTCCGGAGTGCCGCGGGCCATAGCGTCCTGGACCTCGCACGGCCTGGACTATGAACGCCGGGCTGCCATTGGCCTTTGTCTGCAACGATTGCTTGCACGTGCAGAGACTTTGCCAGAATTGCGCGCTGGCCAATCGATCCATGGCGCCTTCTCCCTGGATAACGAATTGTGTGCCCTGGCGCTGGAAAGTCCCGACCAATGCAAATTATGGATAACGTTTGATAATGAATGACCTGCTTCAACGCACTTCGGAGGTAACGCATGAACAAAGCCCTGCCCGCGGTCATCAACGGTCGAAACTGCTATATGGGTTCGCATGCCCCGATTCTTGCCCTCATCGCGTTCTATGCCGCCTTTAACAATCGCGATCTAGCGGCGATGGAGCGCAACTGGTGGACGCGAGACGATGATGCCGTCATGGCTAACCCCCTGGGCGATGTTCGGCGTGGTTGGGTGGCGATTCGCGAGGTGTATGAGCAGATCTTCAATGGTCTGGCCAAGGTGTATGTCGAGTTCCACGATTATGCTCTGCACGAAGCAGGGGAGGTGTTCTACACGGTAGGACGGGAACGTGGCTATTTCGAACGCGACGGCCAACGCTTCGATCTTTCTATACGTACCAGCCGGGTTTTCCGCAAACAAGATGGTCGTTGGCTGCAGGTGCATCATCACGGTTCGATCGATAATCCTGAACTGCTCGCGCGCTATCAAAATGGAGTACGTGGTGAGCCATTTTAAATCGAGCAGACAGACGGTTTTTGCTCTTCACAGCCGATCCGCCGCGTTGCCTTCGAACAGTTCGATATCACGAATGTCCTTCAGATGTGTTATGCCGGATTTATGCCGTGCTGGTCGAGCGCATCATCGCCAAATATTTTGGGCGGGCAATCCTGATGCGCCGCGCGGTTCGCCGGTCGCCGGCCTGAGCCACTGACGCCAAGCGTACGATTCCGCTGGTCTACCTCGTGTACGAACGCCCGCGCCAGGCGGCGGTAGCGGAATAACCGCTGCCGCGCTCAGGCTCACAGCCGCTGCCACCAGCGCCGGCGGTTGCCCGGCAACGGGCGTTTTTCCTGCAGATCGACGGGCGGCATCAGGCTCATGACCCAACCCGGCAGCGGCGGGTTGTCGCTGAAGCCGCATTGCACGCCGAGGTTGTTCGGATCGAAGATCTTAGGGGGTTACAGTCCGGCTGCGACCGTTCCTATGGCGCGTATTCCAAAGACTGAATGAAGATCGCGCCGTAATGATACGGAGGCAAATCCACGGTCATGTCGAGGGAGAACCCAACCGGTTCCACTGCCGCGCAGGTCTGTGCCAGCGACATACGCAGTTGCGTTTCCGGGCCGCGCGGCAACCCTTTCACGACGGTGTGTTCGCGTGCGACGGGATGCCAGTTGACAATGGCCAGGCGGCCCTCCGGGCGCAGTATGGACCGTATCGTGCTGGCCAGCGTTGGCTTGTCCGGCGCTCCGTGGAAGGTGTTGGCTAGCAGAACAAAATCTACCGGATCGGGAACCAGCCGCGGCAGCTCCATCGCGTCGCCCTGAATCCAGATGCAGTTGGACACCTGCTGGCAGGCAGCCTGTGCCTGCGCGACCATGTCCGGATCGATGTCGATGGCAATAACCCGTCCGGGGCCTGCCTGCCTCGCGACGGCAGCGGTGAAGTGGCCATATCCGCATCCGAGATCGACGACCTCCATGCCGCAGCGGATGCCCAGAGCCTTGACGACCATTTCGGGGTCAGGCCAGAGCGCCTGCCACCAGTCCCGGTCAGGCATGGCGGTGGCGGAAAACACGCGGTCTTGCGGCATGGTCAGAAATACTCCTGCAATGGGTTCAGTGACGGTTTCCCGATCCCTGCCGGACGTGTTTCCAGCCAGGCCCCGGGTCAGGCAGACTATCCGGCGATTCGGGTCGACAGGACAGGAAGAAACGAATATCGCAGCCGCCTTGCGCGCGCGATCTGCCGTATGCCGGCAGGACGATGCGGTGGTTGACAGAAAGCCCGCGTCCTCGATGACGTCTGGGGCTGGCCGCCAGCCGGTTTCTGGCCGGCCGGGTTCGCAGCAGCGCTTCGGGATTAGAACGAGTATTGCTTGATTGTGCCGGCGGGGGGCCCGCCGCCCGGGTCTGGGTGTGATTCATATCGTTATAAATGATTCATGCCGTTATGAAGATAGACGCATATTCCGGGAATATCCAACCTCGGCCACAGCGCGGCGCCAGTCGGTAAACCGGGACTGATCCCCGGATTGACCGGTGTCAAAGAGAAGGATCATCAATCGCGCTATGTATTTCCATATGTTAGGGAATCCATCGGCGCTGGCCGGGCAGACACAGGGATCCGCCGGGGCGCCCCAAGACCGGATCCGAAAGGAGTAGCGTGGACGTTCAAAACCAGCTGCAGGGCACGGTGGCGGAACTGACCCTCAAAGGCAAGGGCATCCTGGCCGCAGACGAGAGCCAGCCGACCATCGCTAAACGCTTCAAGGCCATCGGCCTGGAGTCCAGCGAAGAAAACCGGCGCATCTACCGTTCGCTGCTCCTGACGACGCCCGGGATCGGGGAGTTTCTGAACGGTGTCATCCTGTTCGAGGAAACCCTTGGACAGAAAGCCGACGATGGAACACCGCTGCCCGTGGTGGCGCAGCGGGCAGGAATTGTCCCGGGGATCAAAGTGGACAAGGGTACAGTCGCACTGCCGGGGGCACCGGATGATCTGGTGACCCAGGGGCTGGATGGACTCGCTGGCAGGCTGGCGGACTACAAAAAGAAGGGCGCACGATTCGCGAAATGGCGAGAGGTCTACGTCGTCTCTGACCACAATCCGACGGCTCTCGGTGTTGAGGCGAACGCCGAGATGCTCGCGCGCTACGCGGCAACCTGTCAGGAACAGGGGATGGTTCCGATCGTCGAACCCGAAGTGCTGCTCGACGGAACGCACAGCCTGCAGCGCTGCGCTGAGGTCAGCGAGTCGGTGCTGCACGCTGTGTTTCATGCGCTGCACCGTCACCACGTGATGCTGGAATACATGCTGCTCAAACCGAGCATGGTCCTGCCGGGAAAGGATCATCCGCGCAAGGCACATCCGGAGGAGGTTGCCCGCGAAACGATCAAGGTGCTCAAGCGCACCGTGCCGGCAGCCGTACCGAGCATCAATTTCCTCTCCGGAGGCCAGACCTCCGCGCAGGCGACCGCCAATCTCAATGCGCTCAATGCACTGTTCCCGCAGTCTCCCTGGACACTCTCCTTTTCATACGCCCGGGCCCTGCAGCAGCCCGTGCTGGAAGCGTGGCACGGCCGCCCCGAAAACGTCGTCAACGCCCAGAAGTCCTTCCACCAGCGCCTGACGCTCACCGCTGCGGCCTGTCGCGGTGCGTACCGTCCTAATATGGAGCCTGCGGCCTGACCACAGGACAGTAATCAGCACAGGCCGGCACGGTACGCTAATTGTCGGCAGCGTCAGCGCGTTTCCGGTATCCCGGGCCGCCAAACACCGGCGCCGCAGCAAATGGCTGATCAGGCGCGCGCTGGGGCAATCTCGGACGATAGATCCTGAACGGGAATGGATGAAATCCACCACACTCCGTCGGCCTGCTTGACAGACCTTGCTGCCACCGGTAGCGTGCCCGCTCAATTGCGTTCCAGCTTCATCCTACCGGGAGACACCATGTCACTCCTCAGTCGCATCAGAAAACTTACGGTCATCGCCGGGGTTTTCAGCGCGGTCCTGTCGCTGTCTGGCTGCGGGATCAATAATATTCCGACCTACAAGCAGCAGGTGACGGCGGCCTGGAGCCAGGTGCTAAACGAATATCAGCGGCGCACTGACCTCATACCCAACCTGGTGGCAACGGTGAAAGGCTACGCGGCGCATGAGACCAAGGTGCTGGTCGCCGTGACACAGGCGCGCTCGAAGGTTACCCAGACGCGGATCCCGGCAGACATCCTGACCAACCCCGCGGAGTTTCGTAAATTCGAACAAAACCAGGCAACCCTGGGCGGCGCTCTGTCCCGTCTAATGGCAGTAACCGAGAACTATCCCAACCTCAAGGCCGACCAAAACTTCCTCATGTTGCAGGCGCAGCTCGAAGGTACGGAGAACCGCATTGCCGTTGCCCGTCGCGACTACATTCTCGCGGTCCAGCAATATGATACGGAACTGACCACGATCCCGGGCCGCTGGTATCACTCGCTCTTCTACAGCAACTACCAACCGGTCCAGAACTTCACGATTTCGGCGGCCTCCATGCAGACGCCACAGGTCAAGTTCTAGCCTATGGGGCGTTCCTTCCTTCTGACGCTGATGGCAGCACTGTGCATGCTGGCGCTGGCCGCAGGAACGGCGCAGGCTACGACTGCCGGTGGCCTGGATGCCGGGATGCCGCCATTTCCGCGGCTGACAGGACCGGTGGTCGACGATGCCCACCTGCTGCCCGCAGGCCTGCGTGCGCAGCTGGCGCAGAAGCTCGCGGCCTACGCTCAGCGTACGTCCAACCAGCTGGTAGTGGTCACGCTGCCGTCATTACATGGATATCCCATCGACTACTATGGCTACCAGCTGGGACGCCACTGGGGCATCGGCCAGAAAGGACAGAACAACGGAGCGCTGCTGATCGTTGATGCCGGAGAGAAGCAGGTCCGCATCGAGGTGGGTTATGGTCTGGAGGGTACGCTCACCGACGCCGCCAGCTTCGAGATCATTCACAACATCATCGTTCCCCGGTTCCGGAAAGGCGACCTCGCAGGCGGCATCGTGGCGGGCACCGACGCCATTCTGTCCGTGCTGGGCAACCGGGCTGCGGCCGTGCATCGCAGAAATGTCCAAGAAAGTGCCGGAACCGGGTTTCTGATGTCGCTGATGGTCCTATTTGTTCTGTGGTCGCTTGCCGCGTCGCTATTCAGTCACGGCAGAAGATCCGGGCCGGGGCAGGGAGGACAGGGGCCAGGGCAGGGGGGCGGTTATGGCCGCGGTTTCGGTACCAGCGCGCTGCTGTGGGGCGCACTGGGGCTCATGTCTGGACTGGGCGGTGGCTTCGGTGGTGGCGGTGGTGGGCTGGGGGGCGGCTTTGGTGGCGGCTTTTCTGGTGGTGGTGGCTCGTTTGGCGGCGGTGGAGCCTCTGGCGGATGGTAAGCGCAAGAAGATGATCCGGTTCAGCGATCAGGACAGGGCCCGCATCACGGCGGCCATTCACGCGGCAGAGCGGAACACCAGCGGCGAATTTGTCGCGGTCGTGGCGCGCATCAGCGATCATTACCTGTTTCTGCCGCTGCTGTGGGCGGCAGTTCTGGCGCTGCTTTTGCCGGGGGTCTTTTTGCTTCTGTCCGTGCCGCTTGCCTTTACCCGTATCTACCAGATCCAGCTGCTCGCCTTCATTATCCTCAGTCTGCTACTGCTGCTTATTCCCCGGCTGCACCTGGCGCTGATTCCGCGTCACATCAAGATGGCCCGTGCCAGCCGGCTGGCCAAGGCCCAGTTTTACATTCAAGGGGTACACCTGACCCGCGATCACTCTGGCGTTCTATTCTTCGTTTCGCTCGCCGAGCACTATGTCGAGATCGTGGCTGACCGCGGAATTCATGAAAAGCTCGGTGAAGCCCACTGGCAGGCAATCGTTCAGACCTTTATAGAGCGGGTTCGTGCCGGTGAGATCGTGGAGGGATTCGTCGCGTCCATAACCGCCTGCGGTGAGGCAATGCGCACCCATTACCCACCGGATGCTGATGCCGTCGACGAACTTTCGGATGGCCTGGTAGAAATCTAAGCTGCCTCGCAGCACACCCCACGGCAGCCTGGCTGCCGCCGGCCGGCAGGCCTGGCCGCACAAGGAACCCTTGGACGGCGTTGGGACACACCTGAATCAGGCAGCGCCTAACCGCTGCCTGATTCACCCATCATCCAGCATGCGGTTCCATGGCCGCGCGCCGGGGTGGGTAACCTGACAACCGGCCTGTGCGCCGCGAGCACGGGACCCAGCCTTAGCGCTCGCGCCACTGAACGATGGCGTCAACGGCCTGCTTCGAGAACACGAGGCCCGGTGTGGGCGTCACGGTCTGGGAGGTGCCGCCGATCACCGGGACTCCTGTGGGTGACACCGATATCGTCGGCGAATACGGAGAGCCTGAACCCACATACTGGTCGGTCGTCACGTTCGTGCCACCTGAGGTCTTGATCGCACCCGTCGGGAAAGCACCGTCCATGATATTGAAAAAGTCGTAGTAGCCACTGCCCAGGATACCGCACTGACTGGCAGTAGCCGTCGGCAGGACATAGGCAGGTACAACCAGTATGCTGTCGACCATGACCGGGGCAGCGGGAATCTGCACGCTGGGGCCTGTCGCTCCCGTAGGCATCAGAGACGGAATGCTGGTGCTCGCCTGCCAGGCAGTACCGTTGTAGGTATACCCTGACGTGCCCGTCGTTGCCCACAGCGCCTGCCAGCCGTTGGTTCCCGTTCCGAACACCGTCATGCCGGTCAGGGACGATGCCCAGAGGTATGGCTCGCCGCTGACCTCCTGATAGCCGACGTACTGCACGGGCAGTCCGTCCTGAGTCGTCCCCATATAAGTGATATTGGATGCATCCGTCGTGACATTGTCCGTAACGGGCATCACGTAGACGTCGCCACTTTCGTCACCAAAGTAGATTTCGCCGGATGGAGCATCGTAGTACACCGTGCTCGATACCTGGGAAGCAATTTCCTTGTTGTTGCCGATCGTAATCGGCGTGGAACTTCCGACTCCGGTCGCGACGTTGTATTCATAGAGCGTGCTGGTGGCAGTGCTTCCTGACCCCGTATTGGCGATATAGACCGCAATCTGCTGGACCTGGGTCGTCGTGCTGCTGGTGGCAACCGTCACATTCGCCACAATGGGGGCTTGCCGCTGTGGATAGGTGCTGCCTGAGGGAAGCGCCGGAATGGCCACCTCGCTTGACGGTGCACCCGTGCTGTTAAGCTTGAAGTCGTACCAACCAGCGCCTCCGTCGTCCGTACCAACAATATAGGTCGCCCAGTTTCCGGATGCGTCCACCGCATCCGGCATGGTGAATGAGCCGTCCATGAGTCCGGGAGAATCGGTAGGCACTATCGTATAGTACTGAAGCTGCGCCACCAGGGGACGAGGCATCCAGCCCCAGTTCAGGGCCCCGGTCTGCGCGTTGACTGAATAGAGAAACCCGTCATTATCGGTAAACAGCAGCGCGGTGGGCCTCGTCGATTCGGACTGGGCATAGGCGACATAACCCGGTAGCGGCAGATCCAGTGGGCTGCTGGGCGGGGAGAGAATCGATCCCGCATCTCCTGATGATATCTCTCCGAGCAGCCAGCCGGATTCGCGGGCACCCAGATAGCTCGGACAACCCGATGGCGCGGTGACGCTGCTCGGGTCGATCGTATAGTCGATGATGGTCGTGGTGTTCGGTACGCAGGTTGTGCCTCCGGACGGCAGATTGAAAGCGGCCGCATCGAGTGAAGCAAATTGCGTGATCGTCGAGCCGTCCGCCTCGGTTGAGTAAAGGTCGGTCTGGCGCTGCGCTGAAGTCATGAGGCTGCCCGCGTCCCAAAGAGGTGTGGTCGATGCCGTCCCGGTCGATGAGACTGTGTAGGCATCAGCGTGACCCGCTATCGGATCGAGATCGCTTGTAAGCATGTAGATCAGATTGCCAGAGTTCAGTGACAATGGCGCAATGGGGGCGCCTACTGCCGTTGAGGCGGGACTGGCGACAAAACAGGTGATCTCATGAATGTTGCTGCCCGCGCCTGTGCTGGCACCGAATCCGAAACGGAATGACGCCGGCATGGGGCCATTCGAGGTCGCAATGCTCTGCTGGGAGATGAGGTTAGTGAATCCCGTGTTGTTGTAGTTATACCAGAAACTCAGCAGGCCCGATGGAGAAATGAGAATCCTGTATGTAATCGGGGTTGCCGCCGAGCGCGTTGCATTCGGATCATTTTCCTGACTGAAGATCGGTTTAGTCGAAGGCAGGGGATCCACCCCAATCACCGGTAACGGTGGGTTCATGGGGATCATGGCATAGTCGGGGAATGTCGCCGTCTGCGTGGTGCCACTGCTGTTAGTATAGGTGTAGGTCCCGCCATTCTGGCAAACGTTTTGCACGTCAGATTCGGTCGCGCTCGGGTTCAACGCCTGCAGTGCCGCAAGATTCACATTGCCGTAACCCCTCAGCCCGATCTCGCCCGGGTTCGCGTGGTTGTTGATTCCCGTCGCGGTGTTGTCGCTGGAATTGAGAAAATTGCCGAATTCATCGATACCCAGACCCAGATAGGCGCCGGCCATGCCATCGTGGGGGGAGTTCGAGTTACTGCAGCTGTAGCCAAGCGACCCGCCAAATGCGCCCAGATCATCGGCTGGTTCCGCACCATTAAACAGATAAAATCCGATACCGTCGGCCCCGGAGTCCACACCGCTGTAGTTCTGATAACCGTTTCCGCCGTAGGTATAGGTGGTGAACGTAATCTGTATGCCCTGATTTGACGGAAAGGTGAAATTCGACATGATGGCACCGATTTCATCCGTCTGGTTGCCGGTAAGGCGCAGCGCTCCGCTTCCCACCGGATCGGTGGGGCTCGCGCAGGCCGGAATAGATCCCGTATTGTTGCCAGCCGTGAGGCACGCTGTCCAGGCATTTGGCGTCCCGTTCAGGCTACCGATGGCATCCCAGTTCAGGCTGGCCGAAGCCCCGCTGAAATCGTCCTCAATAGTGCTGCTGGTTGCCCACACGGGCAACGACAGCAGGCAAGCCAGTGCTGTCAGGCCCAGGACAGCCGGTCTGAAGGGACGTGGCGATTGATTCATAGGAATCTCCTTGCTTATTGCAGGACGCAGAGTTTGTACAGCGATTCGGTGTCAGCTGACACGCTACTCGCCACCACTGTATGTACCCACACGTCGTAGTAGATGGCATCAAGCCCCTGTGTGTTGCAGCCGTAGGGGTCGGTGCGGCCAGTAGGCTGGACAAAGGCATATGCGACCTCGGGGACACTGCTCGGCATAGAAACCTGGGCGCATGTATCGGTGCTGGTTGAGTTGCTCTCGCAAGTCGTCCAGTATGCCGCATTGGGTGGTGCGGTAAGCGCAGTACCGAGATACCAGCTTTTTCCGACAGCACTTATTTCCAGAGGCTGTTCGTTCGTGGTGGTTTCAATCTGGTTCACCACCCATTGCAGCCCGAGATCGCTTGCCTGCACGTCTTTCTGCCGCTCGCTGAAACGGTTGGTGAGTCCCGCGTCGGTCAGCGCACCGCGCAGCGTAAACAACGTGCCAAGAAATATGATGATCAGCGCTGCCAGCGCAAACAGCAGCGCTGAACCGTTTTGTCGGGAAATACCAGAAATAGCGGAACGCGGCATGACTTATTCCCACACGATGTTGCGCAGCAGCAGGTTTACTGTATAAACCGAAAAATGATCGTGGACCTCGCTCGGTAGCCGCGTATAGTTCAAGAACATATCCGGCGACGACAGCCCACTCGCAGGCTGCGGAACGACAATCGTCTGCGGGGCCGTGTACGTAAGATCAGGATGGAGCGTGCGGCTAACAAGCGCCACGTCCGCACTCTCGACCTCGTCGGTAGCCGCCACGTTGGCCCAGGTCTTCCAGGTAATCGGGGTGCCGGCAGGTGAGCCCGTGGGTATGGTACCGAAGAGCACCTGGAGACTGACAACGCCGGGCGCGATTGCTTCTGAATACAGCAAACTGTCAGTCAGCGCGCTGAAGGTATCCCGCATGAGCACGGGGAACGGTTGGGTTTCGTCGATCCAGTACTCCTGGATTTCCAATGAATAATTACTCAACCCCAGATTCAGCAGACGCGAATGCAGAAGGTCCCCGTTGTTGAGCGTTCCATAACTCGCCGGGATTTGGGGCTGGAAGTCCTGATAGCCGTTGCTGGGCATGTACTGGGAGGGTTTGCTGTCAATGTAGCTGGTACCCTGTCCGGTTGACGTGCCCGTACTGACAATGGGCACGCGGATGCAGACGGTGCCTCCGTTCATGGGCACCTGCAAATAGGCGGTATCCCCTGGCTGTATACCAACTGTGCTGTTGAGCGACAGCGTGTTGGTCGGCAGCTGGGTACTGGAGAGGGACCCCGATCCGCTACCGGACTGGGTAGTGCCAAACTGAACGATGTACAGCGGGGCGCTGGTGTTGGCGATAAACGACGTTGCACTGGGTGCAGATGTTATAAGCAGAACCTGCGCGATACCGGGGGCCGCGGTGTCCGACGAGGGAAACGTCGACGTAGGATAGGTTTCCGTCGCTATGTTGGGATCCGGAAAGGGCAGGGCTGAGCCGAACACTTCCTGCGCTTCCCAGATCGGGTATAGGGTCTGGTAGGGAGACGGAAAGCCGTTATCGTAGGCGAGGGTGATCGAACATTGCGACTGCGTCGCGCCAAATAGAAATCCCGCACTGGCAACATCCCGCGTAATCAGGGTCAGCGCAGCACGCGCATTATCATTGACCGCAGTCGCATTGCTGTTGGCGCGGTCGCGCCCAATACCAAAACCAAGCACACCGATAATCGCTATGCCGAGAATCGCCGCCACCAGCAGCGAGACCATGAGCTCTATCAGAGTGAGCCCGTCTTCGCGCCGCTTCCGCTTAATGAATTCCGACCTGGCCATAAAATACCTGACTGCGTTGGTCTCCCATTTGTGTCCAGCCGATCGCAAGCGTGATGCCGCAGCTCAACGGCGAACAAGCCTGGCCTGATGCATCGGGAGTGCCCGTGATCGACACCGTGAACCCTGGAATTCCCAGGCTGGCCGCCGAAAACCAGCTGGCAAGCGCCGTGGTAGGCATGCTCGAGGCGCTCGTCGCTCCGCTGACATTAATGTTGGGCAACTGCGGAAGATCGGCGGCGATCGCGGTCATGCAGCCGTCGGCAGCCGTCTGAACTGCCACGGTATCCGCGTCCTGCAATGGTGCCGGAGCGGTACGCACGTAGATCGCGGCCAGCGCCAACAGTCCGATCGAGAAGATCAGCATGGCTATAAGAACTTCAATAAGCCCGACACCTGTTTCTCTGTACCAGGAATCACGACGCATTTTTCGGATTCCCGAGAAGCACGCCTGAACCAAAGATCATGACTGAACTGGACAATCCCGACGCGGGCGTGAAGGTGACCGTGTTATAGGTATTGGAGTTTGTTTGCACCATGCCCATAGGATCAAACTGAAGCTGGAGGTACCCGGTGGCCGGAATGCCCGAACATGTGATGCCTGGGGCATCGTGGGCAAGCTGCGCCGGGGTCATGGAATGGTTTGAGTCCGCCGGCGATCCAGTAGACACCGTCCAGGAACAGTTTGTGTTGAGCGTAAGCATCGGGCTCACTGCGCCCGAGATTGCCTGTCCGCGCGCCCAGGCAACATCCTGCTCAAAAGTCTCCATCACGCTGACCACCTGCTGTCCATGGATGGAGGACAAAAACGATGGAACCGCCACAACAAGCAGGATCGCGGCGACCAGAATCGTCACCATGAGCTCAATTAATGTGAAACCATTGCTACGCACAAGATCACTCCGTACTGCAGTCGCCCTGCGGGTCCGATATCCAGCATGTTGCAGTCTGGATCCATCCTGACGGGGTGGCCGTCGTGTCTTGTTGGCCGTTCTGGTCCAGCGAAAACCCGAATCCAGCCATCGGACCGATCCCTGATGCGACCACCGTGAATTGGCTGGCGGTGTTGCCCTGGCAGCTCAGCGTGAAATCCTGGGTGGGTGGTGGAGCGGGACAAAAGCCAACGTAAGACAGGTGGTCCTGCTGGTATTGCTTGAGCGCAACACCCATCGACATCAGGGCCGCCTGCGCCGTCTGGATCTTGGACTTCATTATGTACTGCTCGTACATCGGCACGGTAATCACCGCCAGGATGGTCACGACAACGACGACCACCATGAGCTCAATTAGCGTAAATCCTCCGGTCGCGGAAAATGATTTGGACATATTCTGTCTTCCTAGAGCCACCTTGGCTTAGTCTACGGTTCCGCGACGCTTCATTTTCGGGCGCCAGAACAACTCAACCCGTCCCGGTTTATGTGTCGTTTTCATTTTCAATGATCGCTTGCCGTCGCAAGTTTACGATAAGTATAGACGGCGGTTGTGTGTCCGGTAGGTTCGTTTTACAGAAGTGTCGCTTTTACCGTTGAATCTGCCTCAACCGCTTTAAATATAAGTAATTTAATATCAGTACTATGTATTAATAATTTAAAGACACTTGTGAGTTGAAGTATTTTTCAATTCGGCAGGTACGATGAGTTTCCGACGGATGGTCGACACCGGATAAGGGAATAGGCCCGCTTGGCCTTGCCGTCCCGGTAGACTAAAACACCACCTGCCCACCCACACCTCCACCAAAATCTGCGCTGCCACTACTCAGCCCCTTGTCCACATAGACCTGAAACCCGCTTCCGGCGCGCGTCACGTTGAAATTCAATGCGGCAATGACATCAGACGGTCCTGCGTAACCCGCCTGTTCCGAACCAGCCCCGGCGTACATCAGCGTGAAGATCCTGCGCGGAGTCAGGGCAATGCTCGCGCCCCCATTGTACGTGAGGATGTTCTGCAGCGACTGGCCCGGTGGGCTGCCGACGATCCGATAGGCGATGTGCACAAAGGGGAACACGTTGGTGCCGATGGTCGTGTTGAGACCCAGGCCTACCTCGTAGTCGTTGCGCCCGGTGCCAAGGCCGTTTGCCGCCGACGCCGTGCCGAACTTGACCTTGGCATAGGGCACGACCGCGGGCATCAACCCCTTCTCCGGCAGCAACGTGTAGTGGGCGGCGAGCCAGATGTCGCCCAATCCGCTCGCGCTTGTTGTCTGGCTGCTGCCGCCCCGCTGGGCAACGCTGCCACCGCTGAGTGATGCGCCTTTGGGCAGACCGGAGACCGCGATGTACGGCACTGTGAGCTTCAGGCGCCACTCAGGGTCGCGATACTGCAGATACGCGGGGACATACAGAATGTGGATGGTGCTTTGCACACCATAGGTACCGGAAAAATAGGAAGGCAACGCCCCCAAAGTCAGGGATGCGGCCATGGCCCCGTGCGCCGCGAGCAGACACGCCACACCTGACCCACACCGTTTTATCCAAGTTCTCACGCAACACCTCTTAATCATTTATTTTGAATGTATGTACTGACGCACTAGTGTCCGGTTAAACCGGGGGCGATTTCAATGAAACCCAGTACTGGCGCGGCTTAGCCGCCGATTTCGTTTGGTGCCGATTTGAACCAAAGATCTCCATTCTTGTGTAATTTCCTGGGGTCTCGACTCCAGGGGATACATCATGAATGTCGGCAGGACACTGTTCGCCCAGATTATGGAGTTCGTCCCATGGACGAGCGTCACGCGCATTGTGGAGCGCTACGCTGGCAACGCGCGCGTACGTCGCATGACTTGTGCCGAGCAGTTTCGCGTCATGGCGTTTGCGCAATTGACCTGGCGAGAGAGTTTGCGAGACATCGAGGTAACGCTCAGCGCCAACGCCAGCAAGCTCTATTCCATGGGCCTGCGTCACACGATTCATCGCTCGACGCTCGCCGACGCCAACGAGTTGCGCGACTGGCGCATTTGGGCAGACCTCGCAGCCGTCCTGATTCGCCGCGCCCGCAAGCTCTACCGCGACGAGGACCTGGGCCTCGATCTGAGCAACGCAGTCTATGCGCTCGATGCCACCACGATCGATCTGTGCTTGAGCCTGTTCGAGTGGGCGCCGTTTCGCTCGACCAAGGCCGCAATCAAGATGCACACACTTTTGGATCTGCGCGGCGCCATTCCGACCTTCATCCACATCAGCGACGGCAAGCTGCACGACGTCAAGGTGCTCGACCTCCTGCCGCTCGTGGCCGGCGCATTCTACGTCATGGATCGCGGTTACCTCGATTTCACCAGGCTCTACCAGATGGACCAAGCCCGCGCATTTTTCGTCACTCGGGCGAAGCGCGGCATGGATGCCCGGCGCGTTTACTCCACGGCCACCGACAGGGCCACGGGCGTACTGTGCGACCAGCGTATTGCCTTGAACGGCTTTTACGCGGCCAAGGATTATCCCGCGCACCTGCGCCGCATCCGCTTCAAAGATCCCGACTCCGGCAAGACCTTGGTGTTCCTCACCAACAACATGCTCGTGCCGCCGCTGAACATTGCCGCGCTTTACAAGAGCCGCTGGCAGGTCGAATTGTTCTTCAAATGGATAAAACAGCACCTGCGCATCAGGAAATTCCTCGGCACCAGCGAGAACGCCGTCAAAACGCAAATCTGGTGCGCTGTGTCGACTTACGTGCTCATTGCCATTATCAAGAAAGAGCTTCAACTCGATGCCTCGCTCTATACGATTCTACAGATTCTTTCGGTCTCGGTTTTCGAGAAAACCGAGATTTCATGCGCCTTGCGGCTCGATCCACAGGCTCGAGAAATAGCCATGGACGCTAACCAACCGAGTTTGTTCGATTCTTAACCGGACACTAGTGGTACTGACGATAAGAAAGATCTTTCTGCCTTGCAACGTGAAAGGCAGGGGACTGCGCTCCCATCTCCTTTGCGGGTCACCATCGTCGAACAGCTCTCTCTTGAGATTACCCGAGGATAAAGACGGCGGGACCGGCATCATGGGCGAATGACCCATTATGGGGTCTCTGTGGTGTCCGGATACCGGGCTTCTCCTGCCGCACAGGCGATTCTCTCCTCGCCTGTGCGGGGGCCCAAACCCGGTTACGGTACGCTCGGGCGCTCGATATCGGGGCGAGTGATCTGCGGCTGTTCAATCTGCGGCTGTTCAATCTGCGGCTGTTCAATCTGCGGCTGTTCAATCTGCGGCCGTTCAATCTGCGGGCGGGTGACCACGCCACTATCCGCATCGGTATACTCCCCACTCACGCCGCGGTCTTCGCGCATGAGCTTGCCGTTCGCAATTGCGGCACGTGCCAACGGGTTGCCGGGAACGGCCGGTGTCGCAGGCGTCCCATCCTTGCCGGGAACGGCCGGTGTCGCCGCGTTGGAACTCTGGGATGCCATGGTCTTGGACATCTCACCGGCATAGCTCGGACCGGCCATGGCCATCACTGCCGACAAAACCGCCACGATCGCAATAGAAATCTTCATGGGTATCGCCTCCTTACAGAACAGCATTGAACTGACTGGCCGAACCGCTGCTGCGGATTCTTGAGCCTACACCTCATTGTAGTGGGAAACTTTCCCACGTCAAGGACATGTGTCATACTATATGTGTTATGAGTGATGTGCTGAACCAAGCAGTCCATCGCCTGTTGCGCCCCCTGGTGCGCTACCTCATCGTGCAGGGTGTCACTTTCCCGAATCTTGCCAATCTCCTGAAGATAATCTACGTAGAGGAGGGCCTTGCCCATGACTGGGGGCGAGGCCCGACTGACAGCGACCTCAGCCTCGCAACGGGTATACACCGCAAGGAAATCAAACGGCTACGCGCGATGGTCACGCAGCATTCAACGACCCAGGAGATGACTCGCGGCGCCCATAACACAGCCAAGCTCATCGGGGCCTGGGTGTCCTCCGAAGACACCCGTGAAGCCGACGGCAGCCCAAAGCGTCTCCCCATCCACAGCGCGACGGAATTGAGCCTTGAGACGCTCACCCGCCGCATCAAGGCAGACATGCGTCCGCGTGCGATCTTAGACGACCTCATCCGGGCGGATGCCGCTATCGTGGATGCCGACGGGCGTGTGCGGCTTTTGCGCACTGCCTATGTCCCAGAGGCGCCCTATGACAAGCTCGCGTTTCTTGCCGATAATGTCGGCGACCATATGGCAAGCGCCTTCCACAACTTGAGCAGCGACACTCCCTTTTTCGAACGGGCCCTTTTCTTCGATGCTTTGCCCTCTGCCGCCGTGCAGGCCGCGCGCCCCCGGATCGAGGCGGCGGCCGACCATTTGCTGCAGGGATTGAATCGCGATCTAATGTCCCTTGAATCCGGCGTACAGACGGACCCCCAGGCGCAGCGCCTGCGCATCGGCGTCTATTATTACGAAGAACCCGTTTCCTCGGGGGATGAATCGTCATGACGCGATCCGGCAGACTCCTTGGCCTCACTCTGTGCGCTTTGCTCATGGCCTTTACTCCCCCGAGCAGCGGCGCTGGCCGGCTACCGGGCGGGATCGGTGGCACTGGCCGGCCACAGGGCGGGATCGGTAGCGCCGGCCGGCCACCGGGCGGGATCGGTGGCACCGGTGTAACGGCGATCGGTGCCATCCAGCGGTTTGGCAGCATCTTCGTGAACGGTACCGAGTACCACCTGCGGCCTACGACCCGATACCGCATCGACGGACACCCAGCAACGCGCGACGCCTTGCACCGCGGCGACACGGTCTTTGTCGAAGGCTACATCCGTCCCGAACGCGCCACGGCGGCAACCGTGCGCGTCCAACATGCACTGGTCGGGGTCATCGAGGCGTCATCGCCCCATACCCGCATCCTGCGGATCCTCGGGCAAAAGATACATCTCACGGCGGACACGCTCGTGCGGCCGGCCGTCGCCGATCTCAAAGTAGGCACAGACGTGGCGGTAAGCGCACTTGCCCGAGCCCCCGGCGTCTGGCAGGCGACCCGGGTGCATGTACTGAAGTCTCGACCGCATGGCGCGGCGCGCCGCTTCCTGATCCGCGGCCGTCTTCAGGAGCTGACATCCACGTCGGCACGCATCGGCGGGGTGCGCTTCCGTCTTGCAGGTATACAGAAAGGGCTCGCCACCGGTCATGACGTGGTGGCGCGCGGATGGTACCAATCGGGCCATCCCGCCATTGCGACGCTGCACACAGCCACGACCCTTGCCGATGCGCGTGGCGCGCGCGTCCTGATCGCTGGCTATTTCCACGGAAAGGCTGCCGCCTGGCGTTATGAAGGCTCCACGCTGCACGCGCGGACCCCTGTGCCTCCGCCTTCTGGCCAACCAGCCTTCGTCGTGGCGTTGCGCACAGCATCGGGCCACTTTGTGATTACGCAGGTCACGACGTCGATTCAAATTATGACTTTCGATCTGCCATCCCCGATGATTGCGCCCGCCGCAGCCATCCATCCGACGATCGTGCAGCCTGTCATGAATCCTCCAAGCCCCATCCCGCCACCTACGATCGTGCATCCGCCTCTGGAAATGGCCACACCGATCATGCCCGCCCTGTCCCGCCCTTGACCAAGGAGCGTGCTCCCAGGCTGTTGCCGTCCACCCAGAATTGACCCACTTCCGGGGATAATTTTCACCCAAAACTGACCCACGTGCATTGATTATCCTGTCTGCTTTTCCGGGCAGGAGAACCAAGGAGTGATCACTGTGGGCATGTTGGCAAAAATAAGACGGATGCACTACCGCGAGCGGATGTCGATCCGCAGCATCGCGCGCCGCACTGGGTTGTCCCGCAATACCGTCCGGGACTGGCTGAGGCGCGGTGAGGTCGAACCGCAGTTTCGCAAACGTGTGGCGAAAAGTATCGTGGATCCCTGGGCCGAGCAGCTGCGATCCTCACTCGTGGCGGACCAATACCGCCCGAAGCGTGACCGGCGCACCGCGCGTGTGCTCTTCGAGCAGATCAAGACGCTGGGTTATGCCGGTGGGTATGGTCGGGTGTGTGCGTTCGTGCGCCGCCTGCGCGCCGAGGAGGCGCATTCATCCCGCAAGCGCGCCTACGTGCCGCTCGTCTTTGCCCCGGGTGAAGCTTTCCAGTTCGACTGGAGCTGCGAGTACGCCACGGTCGAAGGCGACCGGCGGCGACTCGAAGTGGCACACGTGAAGCTTTGCGCAAGCCGCGCTTTTTTCCTCGTGGCGTACTACAGCCAAAGCCACGAGATGCTGTTCGATGCCCACGCCCGGGCGTTCGCCGCCTTCGGCGGCATCCCGAAGCGCGGCATCTATG
Organism: Pseudomonadota bacterium; assembly: GCA_021785515.1. Classification (GTDB taxonomy): domain Bacteria; phylum Pseudomonadota; class Gammaproteobacteria; order Acidiferrobacterales; family UBA6901; genus JAJYCY01. The sequence continues at coordinate 21,034 of JAJYEX010000013.1, forward strand.
ACAACATGAAAACCGCCGTCGACCGGGTGGGCTCGGCCCGCGAGCGCACCGTCAATGCGCGCTTCCAGGCAATGTGCAGCCACTATCTCTTCGAGCCCGAGTTCTGCAACCGCGCGGCCGGCTGGGAAAAAGGCATCGTCGAGAAAAACGTGCAGGACCGCCGGCGCCAGGTCTGGCAGGACGTCACCGCCCGCAGCTGGACCACGCTCGCAGAACTCAACACCTGGCTTGGCGCGCGATGCGTTGGGGCCCGGGAGAGAATGCGTCATCCGGATGAAGCGGGGCGCACGGTGGCGCAAGCCTGGCGCGAGGAGCAATCCGCACTCATGCCGAATCCCAAACCCTTCGATGCCTATATCGAGCAGCCGGCGCGGGTGTCGGCCACCGCCCTCATCCGCTTCCAGCGCAACCGCTACAGCGTGCCGGCCGAATATGCCCACCGGGTAGTGAGCCTGCGTATCTATCCTGCCGAAATCGTGGTGGCGGCCGACAACGACGTCATCGCGAAACTCAAGCGCTCCTTCGAGCGCGACCGCACGTTCTATGACTTCCGCCACTACCTCGGCCTCCTCGAACGCAAACCCGGGGCACTCAGGAACGGCGCGCCGTTCATGGATCTGCCGTCCCCGCTTGCCCGCCTGCAGCGAGCGCTTCTCAAACAACCGGGCGGCGAGCGCGTCATGGTGCAGGTGCTTGCCGCGATCCCGCGCCGGGGACTTCATGCCGTGACTGAGGCGGTGGAGATCGCCCTTCAGGCCGGTGTCGTGAGCGGCGAGCACGTGCTCAATGCGTTATCGCGTCTGCCCACGGCATCGGCGCAGACCTTGCTCGAGAATGCCGGTCCGCCGCTCGTCGAGGCGCCGGTGGCAAACGTGGCGCGTTACGATGAATTGCGCGTGCGCCCGGGAGGTGAGGGATGAGCATCGACACGATGGAACGTCTCAAGACCTTGAAGCTCTACGGGATGGCCAGCACCTGGCCGGAGCTTCTGGCACGCTTGCGCGGTGGCGAGGTTGATCCGGAAGCGTTCATGCGCGAGCTCATCAAGGCCGAGTGCGCCGATCGCGAGCTGCGATCCATCTCCTACCAGATGAAGGTGGCGCGCTTCCCGGCGCACCGCGATCTTGCAGGCTTCGACTTCCGCGAGGCGCGGGTGGACGAGTCCTTGGTACGGCGCCTGCATACGCTTGAGTTCCTCAACTCCGCGCAGAACGTGGTGCTGATCGGCGGACCCGGCACCGGCAAGACGCAGGTATCTATAGCTCCGCGGAGTTGACGCCGAGGGGCAAGTCGATGAGGGTGTCGTCCGGGGCCTCGACAAAGTGATCGCGGGTTGACTCCGCACCAATGAGTGCAAGGGCTCGGTGGGAATGCTG
>JAJYEX010000010.1 GCA_021785515.1 Pseudomonadota bacterium
CCCGGCTTCAAGCGCTACGCGCCGAGGCTGCCGCCGAGCTCGGGCGCGCCGGCGATCTTTCCGCGGCGCGGGAAGTCCAGGCGGGTCGCCAGGCGGAAGACCATGAGCCTCAGGCTGTGCCTGTCCGCAAGCGTGACAGAGTCCTTGAGCGGTAGCGACTCCGCAGGATTCCCTCCCCCACCCAGAGCCCCGGAACCCGTCCGGGGCTTTTTTTTGGCGTCTGTGTCCCGTCGCATTCCGGCCCCTGCCGGTTTTGCCTGCCCGCCTCGACCGGCTGCCCCAGGCCGCTCGCAGTCACGCGCCCTTGCAATCCCCGACGCCAGCCGGAACCCCCGGCTGTCATGGGGCCTGCCGGTCGCCAACCCCGTGACTGTGTGACGCGGCTGCTCGTGAGGGCAACCGATCGACGCAAGACGCAGGCACATCAACCCACAGGAGCCATACCATGAATGCGACCGAACACAATCCGGCGCCAGAAGCCGAAGCCACTTCGAGGGGTCCCAATCTCGGCAATCCGCAGGGGGGTCGGGACCTCCACCAGCAGATCACCGACCGGATCTTGGAAGCTATGGAGCAGGCACGCAGCACCGGCCGGCGGCTGTGGGACAGCCAGCCGAGCCTTCCGCTCAACCTCGCGACCGGCAAGCCCTATACAGGCATCAATACCCTGATCCTGTGGGCCGCAGGCCTCAAGCACGCCTACGCCTCCCCCTACTGGCTCACCTACCCGCAGGCATGCACGATGGGCGGACAGGTCCGCAAGGGCGAGCATGGGGAACTGTGCGTCTTCTACAAGCCTTGGGAGACCGAAGAGGCTACCGACAGCGGCGAGACCGAGACCCGGAAAGGTGCCGTGCTCAAATCCTTCCGCGTCTTCAACCTCGACCAGATTGACGGCATGGAGCCCCCGGCCAGGGAAGAACGTCCGGTCTTTGTCGCCATCGCGGATGCTGAACGGATCCTGGCCGCGAGCCCCGCCCCAATCCACCTGGGCGGCACGCAGGCCTTCTACCATCCGAGCAGCGATACCATCCACCTCCCGGAGCGGGAACGCTTCGCCTCCGCCGAAGCATTTTACAGCGTTGCCCTGCATGAGCTGACCCACAGCACGGGGCATAGCAGCCGGCTCGACCGGACCTTCGGCAAGCGCTTCGGCGATGACGCCTACGCCATGGAAGAACTTGTCGCAGAGATGGGCAGTGCGTTCCTCAATGCCGAGCTTGGGCTCATCAACGCGACCCTGGAAGACCACGCCGATTACCTCGCGTCCTGGCTCAAGGTTCTGAGATCTGACAGGAAGGCGATCCTGATTGCTGCCGCCCAGGCGGCCAAGGCACAGGCCTTCCTCAAGTCCCTGCTTCCTTCCGGGTCGCAGGACGCGGCCTGATCCCGCCGGCCGCCGCCCCGTGGCGGGGGTTTTCTTTAGCGGGAATTTCCGCGCGGCGCACTTATATAGTGGGGCCGCATTGTCGCAGGTGCGGGCAGCACGGTGAGAAAATCCGCAAGACCCAAGTACAAAGGGAGGTAATGCAGGATCGACGTGCAGGCACCACGCCGGGCCCAAGGGGACCGTGCCCTCGCCGCCGTCTACATACCGGATCGGTCGCCGCTTCTAGTCCCTGCGCGCGGCCGCGCGGCTCACTGAGCGCCGCCATTTCCGCCGCAGTCTATATATATAGAGGCCGGCAATCCGCCGATCTCCCCGATCCGAGATCCATTCCAGCGGAGGAGATGAATCCATGACGAATGCAGCACGAGGCCAACGACTCCCGGGCACGCTGGCTGGGTGGGCGGTACTGACCCTTTTAGGCTATGCAGCAGATGCCTCCCTGCACCCGGTGGGCTTTGCGGACGGGGCACGGGCAGCGGGTGCATGGCTGCGCGCGCAGCTTTTGACAGCGCCTGCGCACGAAAGCGCGCTTTCGTTCCTGGTGCAGCTGGCCCGGATCCTGCCACGGGAGACTTACCTCGTGCCGGCTGCCGCGGCGGCACTCGTCGCGGTGGTCACGTATGCGCTTCGGCGGCGACGCCGTGACGTCGTCCAGCGCGGGGCACGCTTCGGTCGACCCGCGCGCCGGGAGCACGGCGCCATCCCCATCGGCCCGGTCTCGATCCCGCGCGATATCGAAACCCAGCATGTGTTGCTCACCGGCTCGACCGGTACCGGCAAATCGCTCGCGCTGCAGGCCCTGGTTGATACGATCCGCGACCGGGCGGGGGAGCGGGCGGTCGTGGTCGACCCGGGTGGGGAACTCATGGCGCGGTACTGGCGGTGCGGTGACACCCTGCTGAATCCGCTCGATGCGCGCAGTGTCGCCTGGTCACCGCTTGCCGAGCTGCGGGGGGCGGCGGACGCGGAGCGCCTCGCGAAGAGCCTGCTCCCCGATACCGAGGGCCCGGATGCCCAGCAGTGGCAGTGCTACGCCCAGGGGTTGACCAGCGCGGTGCTGCAACGGCTGATGGAGCGCCGGGGAAGGAGTACGAATGCCGATCTGGTGCAGGGGCTCACCATCGCGAATTCCGAGGACCTCGAAGTACTGGTCAGGGGTCTGCCGGCGCAGACCTTGTTCGATTCGGGTGCCACCAGGATGCTGGGCTCGGTGCGCGCGATCATCGGTGCGTATCTCGCGCCCTATCGGTTTCTGCCGCCTGGTGCGGGGGCGGATGCCTGGAGCCTGCGCCGCTGGGTCGAGGGGGGAAGCGGATGGCTCTGGATTCCGGTGCGGGCGGACGTGAGCACGGCGCTGCGCCCACTTATTGCGGCGTGGATCGGGGAACTGGTGAGTGCGGTGCTGGCGCTGCCGCCGGATCGCAACCGGCGATTATGGCTGCTGTTGGACGAGCTGGCAGCACTCGGGCGCGTCCAGGCGCTGTCGGAGGCGCTCACCCAGGGGCGGAAGTTCGGGCTGTGCGCGTGTGCCGGCCTTCAGACGGTCGCGCAGTTGCGCGGGGCTTATGGCCTCTCGGGTGCGCAGACGCTCCTAAGCTGCTTCTCTTCCCAGTTGATCCTGCGCGCCGCTGATCCCGAGACCGCGGACTGGGGCAGCCGTCTGCTCGGCGATCAGCAGCTGTCGCGCCGGGTGAAGAGCGAGGGGTCCGGCGCCGGCGGGTCGCATTCCGGTGAAAGCGAGCAGATCAGCATCGAACGGGTGGTGCTGCCGTCGGAGATCGCGGGGCTGCGCGATCGGTGCGGATTTCTCAAACTCGCGGGGGATTTTCCGATTGCGCGGGTCGAGATTCCGATCCCGCCCGCGCGGGCGGAGGTTTGCCGGCCGTTTGTGGCGGCGGCAACCGGGACAACCGCGCCGGAGCCTGCGGCCCCGCCGGCGGGCGGGTTGAGCGCGGTCACCGAGCTGGTTGAGAGGATGAGGTCGTGAGGGAGTGCGCCCGGCGCTACCGTGCGATTGGGGACGCGGGGCACACGCGGGCAGCGCATGCACGTCGGCGTTACCACTTCTTCCAGAGGCTCATCGAAGTCCCCAGGGGGGATCGTTGTGGTCCTGATGCACGACGCACCCGCGGTGCCTTCCGTATCGAACCCCGTTTCATCCTTGAGGCATAGCGGCGTCAACCGATCAACGCGACCAGATCCTCCGCCCGCAGGTGCGTGTAGCGCTTCAACATCTGCAAGGTCTTGTGGCCGGTGATGGCCGCCACCTGCATGGGATTGAGCGCCTTCTCGAAGAGTCGCGAGGTCGCCTCGTGGCGCAGATCGTGGAAGGTCAGGCCCTCGATGCCGGCGGTGGAACAGGTGCGCTCGAACGCCTGGCTGATGGAATCGGGGCGCATCGACCACACCGCTCCGTCCAGCCGGCGGGGCAGGTCATCGAGGACCTGCAGGGCGCGCGACGACAGCGGCACCCGCCGGGGCGTGCCGGTCTTGGTTTCCGGTATCAGCAACACTCGGGCTTTCCGGTCCACATGTTCCCAGCGCATGGCGGCGATCTCGCCTCGGCGCATGGCGGTCTCGATGGCCCAGATGATAATTGGGCCGACCTCGCCGCCGTCGGCGCGGGCGGCTTCGAGCAGTCGGGGTTCCTCGCCGTCCGTGAGGCGGCGAGTACGTCCCGGCGGGAGCTTAGGCCGCTGCCCCCGGATTCTTTTTACCGGGTTCCCCAAAGACTCCATGCCCCATACGGAACCTGCGGCCGTGAACACATGTGAAAGCAATGCAAGGTCCAGGCGAATGGTGTTGGCCCCCTTGCCGTGGGCCTGCCAGTCGCGGACCTGAGCGGCAATGTCGGACCCTTTGATCGAGGCAAGTGAGCGCCGGGACAGCGGCAGGTCCATCAGAACCTTTACCCGGTTGCGCTCACGCGCGATGGTGGTGGCCTTTTTGGTTGGGGTAATCTCTGCGAGATAGCGCTGGAGCGCGTCGGACAGGGGCGTTCTCTCGGCCTCGGCACGTGATACGAACACGCCTCGGTCAATCTCGTGTTCGATACCTACCGCCCAGGCCTGCGCCGCAGCCTTGCTGTCGAATGTGCGGACCTGCACAGGATACCCTCTCCTGCGGATGTGCGCCTGCCAGGCGCGCTTGCCATTCGGGCCTTTGCGTGGAATGAACGAAGCCATGATGCACTGCTCCTCGTCGATGGTTATCCGACGAGCACTGTACCCGGTTTTGCAACCTGATTACAGCATAATTACAGCAAATAGCGAATGGGGAGAGTTAAAGCACTTCCGTTTATCATATAAGTTATTGTTTTTATGGTGCCCGAGGCCGGAATCGAACCGGCATGAAGGTTGCCCTCCGAGGGATTTTAAGTCCCTTGCGTCTACCAATTCCGCCACTCGGGCCGGGTATTGCGCTGCGAATTCTCGAGCCAAACGATCCAGATCGCTCGCCCTTCCGGTCTGCCTGATGCGCATCAGACAGACCGCACAGGAACATCACGCTGACGTTCCGGGGCCACCGGGAATCGCACCACATGCCCTACCCCATCGAGACTCCGTGACCGAGAGCCCATTGTCAGCGGCGGCTATCTTACCTTACACACTCTGAGGACACAGCATCCGAGCGAAAACGTCGACTATGCCGCGCCCCGCCTAGTTTCAGGCTATGCGGAATAGCAGGGTGCGCAGTGGTGGAATGCTAATTAGATTTCCGGAAACATGGGCATGACAGGAAATAATGGCACCCCGCTGCTGGCATACCACCCAACACGGCAGACCGTATCTTTTCGAGGTGCACACCTCAAACGGGACGGATAGACGACCGGCATCAACGGTCGTGGGGCCTCGGTCATCAGGTCGCTTTAATCAAAAATACAGCTCCTCTGACCGGAGCAGTCCCGATCAGAGGGGAAAACCCAAGCATTCGTCCGGCCAGGCAGCACGTCGCACAGCCTGGGGCAGTACCCAGAGAATCAGGTCCGGTGTCTGCAAACTGCCGCCTTCGGATTGTCCAGACAACGGCTGTCCTTCACCGGTGTCGGCAGCGGATTGATATATTCGTATCCCTTCGATTCCAGATAAATGATCTCCGCGAATCCCGCCGGAATAATAGTTATGAATCCATCGATATCCCTGGCGTGAAACCCGGCAGCATGCATGGCGTTATTGCACATACGGAACTGAACACCATGGCGGGTCAGACTCTCCATCTTGTCAACAATCCCCTGATACTTCATGTAGTTCTCCTTGGCGAACGTGCGAATTTCTGCGCCATGGAACACCACCACCGTCTTGCCTGGCACCACCTTGTTCACGTTGGTGATGAAATTGTACAGGGCATACAACTCCTGCGGCTTATTGTAATTCACATCGTAAACGCGGTTGATACGCGGATACGCGTGCATGTCCTTCTTTGCCGTACCGAACGGTTCAAGATAGTGGCCACGCGCATATGCACTCCCGACCACCAGCATCCCCGCCAGAACCAAACACACAGAACAGCTTTTAACAAGGCTTTTTCTGTTCATTTTCTCTTCCGACTCTCCGTTCATTCAGAAACTCGCCACAGGTTACCTACGCAAAAGAGGCTGTGTCAGTGACATTGGCTACACTGGACGCTTGCGCATCCACGAGCTCAGTGCGTCAGGAGATACCAGTTCGATCTGGCCGCGAAACAGGCGAATGCAACCCCGGTGTTCGAATGTCTTGAGCAGACGGCTGAGCACTTCCCGCGTCGTGCCCAGTTCGCGGGCAAGTTCCTGATGGGTGATTTTGAGCCGTCGCGCATTGCTGCGCCCGAAACGCTGTCCCAGCAGACACGCAAGACGAAGATCGAGCCCGTGAAACGCCACCTCTTCGACCAGCTGCATGACATCGCTCAGCCGGCGCGACAGCGAAATAAGCACGGCGGTCCGGAACGCTTCTGACTCCGCGAGCGCGCGCTGAAAATAAATTTGCGGAATACTCACCACACTCACATCGTCCTCTGCCGTCGCGCAGGCGGTGTATGCGATGCCCTGCATGAGATGACTCAACGTCAACACGCAGATCTCTCCGCCGTAAAGACGATATAACAGAATTTCCCGCCCGTTTTCCGCCGCTTCGTAGATCCGGATAGTACCCCGGACTACCAGAAGAAAATCCAGACATGGCTGGCCTTTGCGCACAATCGCGGTTCCGGCCGCGATGTCCATGCAGCGACCAGCTTGAATAGCCTCCTGCCAGCTCGGATGTTGGATCTCGCGAAACAACGGAAACCCGGCAAGGCGTTCGGCAATGCTGTCTACAGAGGAATCTGACACTTTAATGTCCGGCATAATGGACTCCGAGATCTGTCGTTGGGCGACTGTGTCCGGCAGAACGCATCTGTCGCCTCGCTTTGTAGTGGTCCCGCTCTAATAAATATACCTATTGCGAATATCCCGGGAATACCCATCTGTCTAGATCAATTCTGGACCCAAGCCCTGGACCCGGGCCTCACATCACTCACCCCCGAAAGCAGCGGTGGCCGGCGGAGCAAGCCCCGCAACCGAAATCACGCCGTCGCGAATCCAGTCCTGGCGGTCAGGCCCGAATCGTCGCAAACGAATGCGGGGGGGCCTGATGTATTTCGGATCACGCGGCACAATCTGTGCCGGCACAACGCCTCTCGTTGACTGGCTCAAAACTGCGTGCGCAAGACGGCCGGCGCAATCGCGGCTGCGGGACGGACATCAAACGCCCGGCGGTCCTGTTCTACCCCGTTCCATCCCCTGGCCCCCGCCTCCCGGCGGCCGATCCCGCACAGCTTGGACGTCACAGGCCGCGCCAAAGCATGAATAGGCTCCGAGTAAAACAGTAAAGTATGACCGCGGAACGGGTGTTGCCAGCCTCATGTGGGCATCGGCCCTGACTCGGTCAGAGGTGCCGCGCTGGCCAAAAGACCCGGCGCACCGGTACCTGACTCGTACCCACAGTCCGGTCAAACCGGGCGTAAAACTCGCCTCGCCGGGATGCCGGGGACAGGCTCACCTCGCAATGGATGGATACACATGGCACCTCCTGCTGGATTCCTTGCCGATTATGGGGGCTTTATACAGCTTAAGATAATGACGGCGCTTCTGCCGCCCGGCAACTTTTTATACTAGCGCTCTGTCAGCTGGAAAGTCCATGACAAAATCGCACCCCAGTCACCCCCGCACTAGCTAATCCGGGGGCCAGAACCGCACCGGTGAACCAAAAAACGAAAATGCGGAATATTTTAGAGGAACCAAGAGTCTACACTTCGTGACGCCCTTCCTTAGTTATAGGCGGCCAAGGCAAGACCACCCATCCCGAAATGGCGTCACCACTACGGCACAATAACTGGAGGATTGGAACATTATGAAAATGAGACATGCACTGCCTCTGCTGGGCGCCGCGCTGCTGGCTTTGGCAACTGCTGCCGCCCCTGTATACGCCTCGAACGGTTTTGAACCCTTCGGAACGGCTATCGACCACAGCCACATCAAGTACTACGGACTGAAGGTCGTGATCGATGCAGGCGGTGCAATCCCGGCAGATACGGCATTCCAGGCTATGGTCGCGGGACGCATCATGCAGATGCCTCACGCCAAAGTCATCATGGTCATATCCGGCCCTGTGATACGCATGTTTGCCAAGTCTGCGTACATCAAACACCAAGCCCTGATCGATCATCTTGCGACGCTCAGAAAGGAAGGACTCAAGATAGAATTCTGTGGCAATTCAGTGCAAGCCGTTGGGCTCAAGCCCTCTGACATGATCGGTCTCGGGACTGTAGTGCCGGGAGCCTTTCCCGCAATCGCCGACGCCGAGCGTCATGGCTACGCTATGGTTAAGCCGACACGGCTTGTGCCTCCTGCCAAGAAGGGTCGCTAAAACCTCAACCGCCCCGCTTTGTCCAGACGGTCAAAGCGGGGCGAGCTGTACCCGGATAAATCCGCTGCGGCACCAGTCGATCGTACGACCAATCCAACAGCCGTCCGGCAACCACTTCTTCGCTCTCACGCAAAAAAAGCAGCGTCGCGGCCCCGGTCACGATGCGCAGCAGGTCGCGCCTCAGGGTGGCCTCGGTCCTGACAGCCCCGAGAGCATCCTCGTTTCCTCCGGGTAATTCGCGGTCAAACATTGCCGGCCCCGCGACGGCTCAGCTGCGGGTCTGATAAGCTGTGCGGTGGTGGTGATCTCCACAACCCGGCCGGACGGCCGGCGCCGCCAGACTCTCAGACCCCGTTTGGCGGATACCCCTAGCCATGGCCAAGACCGCAATCCACGCTCCGCGCGTACGGAGTACCCCGGGCACCCGCCGCGAATCCACGGCAAACCTGGGATTCGCAATCTTCGATACCATGATCGGACGCTGTGGCATCGCCTGGAACGATCGCGGTATCGTCGGCATGCACCTCCCGCAATCCAGAGAATCGGAGTTGCGTGCAGACATTTTCCGGACACATCCCGGCATAGAAGAAGCTGTGCCGCCACGGGCCGTGCAAAAGGCGATAACGGGGGTTAGCGCTTTGGCGCGTGGCGAAAAAGTCGATCTATCCCATGTCCGCATCGATACGGATTTGGTGTCACCGTTCCATAAGCGCGTTTATGATGCCGCGCGCCGTATCCCCTGGGGCAAGACATGCTCCTACGGCGAACTTGCGACCATGCTCGATTCACCGCGCGCGGCACGCGCTGTGGGTCAGGCGCTCCGGCGCAATCCCTACGCTCTGATCGTTCCGTGTCACCGGGTACTGTCAGGAGATGGCAGAATCGGCGGCTTCTCGGCAAACGGCGGTATCGCCACCAAGCTGCGGCTCCTGACCATCGAGACTGACCGGCCTCGTGCAGGCTCAAAGGCTTCGAGCAGCGGCCGTCCCTTTCCGTTTGATCCCGACCTCGCGATACGACACCTGCGCCGTTGCGATCCGGTTCTCGCGCGGGTCATCGATGCCGCCGGCCCGTTCCAGCTGCAGCTGAGAAGGACAAGCAGCGTCTTTGCGGCGCTGGCTGAATCGATTGTCCACCAGAAGCTCTCGGGCAAAGCGGCAATGACCATCTTTGCCCGCCTGTGCGCACTGTTTCCCTACCCCCACGAGGGCATCACCGGCGAGCAGATTCTCTCCGTTCCCGACCGAAAGCTCCGCGCCGCAGGGCTGTCGCGGCAGAAAATTCTCTCGCTGCGCGACCTGGCGCGACAGACGACCAGCGGGGCCATTCCCGCGCTTGCAGAAATGGAAACGCTCGATAATGACGTGCTCGTACGGACCCTCACGAAGGTTCGGGGCATCGGCAAATGGACGGTGGAAATGCTGCTCATTTTCCGGCTTGGCCGTCCGGATGTGCTGCCGCTCGATGACTACGGCATACGCCATGGCTTTTCATTGGCCTTCAGGAGGCGCGCGCTGCCGAGCCGCGCGGAACTAGCCAGACGCGGCGAACTCTGGAAACCCTATCGCAGCGTCGCCAGCTGGTATCTCTGGCGGGCAGTCGACCTCGAACGCGATTGAGGTAGCTGTGTGGGCCGCCGTGGCAGCCCCGATCAGCGGCCCGAAACCGAGCCCGCAGCCGGCATCAGCGCCAGAATGGCCTCCATCAGGCGTTGATCGCTTACCCGCGTACCCTGATCGAAGATCTTCCGGATGCGGCCCTTGCCGTCGACGATTTCAATGGTGTCGTTGTGAATGATGTCATAGCGTGGCTTGGCCCGTTCGGCGAGCGGGTTGGGCAATGCGAGTTCCAGATGCCCTGGCGTTCCTGACACCGCCCCCTGGCTGTCGCGCCGCCGTGGTACGCGCTCGAATGCAACATGGAAGCCCTGCTGCACGACGCGCTGAATTTCCGCCACGCTGCCTGTCAGGTACTGCAGACCACGGGTCTTCGGATCCCAACCATACTGCCGGAGGAAGACCCGCATATCCGCTGCACCCGTCTCCCAGGGGTTCACATTGAACACGACAAATACCACCTTCCGGTCCAGGCCAGAAGCGTGCAATTTGGCTGCAAAGTTGGCCAGGTTCACGGCGATCAGCGGGCAAAAGTCGCTGCAGTAGGGGTCAAGAAACGTGACGATCTGAATCTTGCCTTTGAAAGACCTCGAATTGACTTTCTGCCCGAGCTGGTTGATCAGGTCGTAGCGGGGTGCCCGCCCGAAAACCGGAAGTTGCGCCCTGCCCGGCGCAGATGATCCCTTGCCCCACCCCAGCAGGAAACCGCCCACGCCCGCGATAACGGCCACCACCAAAAGCATAAGGGCGAAAAACCCTGGGCCCGGCAGGGGTCGACGCGTCCCTTTTCCACGGTCCACCTCAGTTCCGGTGTTCTTGCCGATTGTCATAGGTCTGTTCGCACAGCGCTCAGTCGCGGGGTCGACATCACGGTCGATTATAGGGTTTGCCGTGGGCTGGGGACAGCAGCAACCCCCAGCGGCTCAGGGCTGGCCGCCCTGGCGCCTGGGTGCAATCATCCATCCGCCCGCAGCGCTTTCGCCCCACCCATCAACCCGGACTGCGGATATCGCGACAAGGACCACATCTGTGGGTCAGCGTCCAATATCCTCTTTTTTCCTGACATTCGGCAGGCAACACGGGACAGAATACGGCGCCTTTCCTCACAAACCGGGCGTCGCAATCTCGGGACGTCGATCTCGGGAATTGCGATCCACATCGGGACACAGAACCGCCCAGGTCTCTAGCCGTCGGGTAATCATATTCCCGGACACAGAACGTGCATGGACAGCCCGCGAGACCAAGGTTCGGTATCAATCCGCGGCAGGACGATCCGCAGCCCCGCAGGAGCACACAGGCGGGATACCACTGCATCAAATTTGGCAAACGCGCTCAACCCGGGGTTAGGACAATGCCATTCAATGCCCGCTTCGCACAGGTAGCGGGTACCGGTGTTCGGTGACATTTGTCACTGAACACCCTGCCCTGGATTCAGGTCCGACAAGCGGCCAGGCTGCTGTGCATCGATGCTGCTATCCACCCGTTCCCGGGTTGAATGCCGCCTCTGCCTCCACCATACTGGAAGAGAGAGAACTTCATGCGGAATCAGCGCGGCGCACATCGCAGAAGTCGGGGGATGGACCATCGACAACTATGCGGGCGTCTCCATTGTGATCACCGCGGGGCGGATCGGCGGCAGCTGCGTGTCTGCCTGATAAAAAAGAGCTCAAGATAACGTACGATACAGACTGCATCGGACCGACGGCAGACCCCTGATGATATGGAACCTCTAGTGGACGGACCAGCGGCTACCGATCACGCCTCCAGTCCCGTTACTGCGTTCCGGACAGACCAACAAAATCAGGACCCGACATAACATGCGGGATAATCCTGTAGCGGCCCAACCGGCCCGCACAGGCGCACTCGCGGACGATCCGCCACCATAGACGGGACCTGTATGGGGCTTCTTAAACTAGCTGACTCTGTACCAAGGAGATACCACGATCGCATGGTCGGCACGGTTTCTGCAGACCGAAATATGTGGTCAGGGACACGCATGGTTGTCGACCCCTGCTCGCCCCGATTTTTTTGAGACGGTACGTACAATAATGACTGCTGGCATCCAGCCATTTGAGGGTTCTATGGGGATTCCGCCTGTACCGGAAGAACCGACCGTACAGCCGACCGGTGATCCGGCAAGCCGCGACGTCGCGTTTTTTCTTGAACTCTGCAATGACGCTGTCCTGGTTCTGGACGAAAACGGCATCATCACGGCAGTGAATGCGCAAGCCGGGCAGATCTTCGGCTGTTTCAGCGAGGAACTTCTGCACACCGCCTTCCGGAGTCTGCGGACGGCAGACAACATAAAGCCGCTCCCCTACGTTACCCGTCCCGACAATCTCATTTACGAAGCCGGCTTCCTGCGCCGGAATGGAACGGAATTCCAGGCCGACGTCAGTTTAAGCACAATCGTCGAGAACGACCGTAAATTCTACGTAAGCGTGCTGCGTGATCTCAGCCCGCGGGAGGAATCCCAGCGGCAGCAGCGTCTCGCTACCGCGGTGTTCGAAAACAGCCTGCAAGGCATCATGATCACGGATCCCGACGGCCGAGTCCTTGCGGTCAACCGGGCGTTCGAACAGATCACCGGATTTGATGTCTCCGACGTGATCAATCAGGTACCGAACCTTCTTCAATCCGATCTTCAATCGCCCGACCTTTATGTATCCATGCGGCAGCACATTGCAGATCACGGGCGCTGGCAGGGCGAAATCCGCGGTCAGCGCAAGAATGGTGGCGGATACACAGCCTGGTTGAGTATCAGCGCAATTCGCGATGAACGTGGCAGAATTACGCATCAGGTCGGCGTGTTCTCCGATATCAGTGAGCTCAAACAAACCGAGGAAAAGCTCAAGCGCCTGACCAGCCTCTACTCGGCACTCAGCGAAATCAACCAGATTATCGCCCGTCGTCCCGACCAGAATGAGCTGTTTGCAAAGACATGCCAGCTGGCGGTGGACTACGGTCAGCTCAACTTGGCATGGATCGGGGTGCTCGACAAGAACACCGGACGCGTGAGTCCCGAGGCTGCATATGGGAAGGACGAGGACCATGTCCGGCGCCTGAGCATATCAATCGATCCGGACGTTCCAAGCGGCCGTTCGGCAGCCAGCAGGGCCATCCGCACCGGTGAGTACGTCGTATCGAGCACGACATTGCACGAGACCGCCGGGCCCGATCGACTTGATTTCCCGGACCGTATCGGTCTGAGCGCTGCGGCCGCATTTCCTCTGCGGCGAGCCGGCCTGGTATTCGGCGCTTTGACTGTTTACGCAGCAGAGGAAGGCTTCTTCGATGAGGAGCTTACCTTCCTTTTGCGACGCATGGCCGACGACATTTCCTTTGCACTGGACAGCTTCGACCAGGAGGAACGGCGACGCGCTGTGGAGACGCACATAGCCTACCTAGCCAGACACGATACGCTGACCGGCCTGCACAGACGCTCGGCATTGGAAGAGGCTCTGGGGCACAAGCACGCGGAGGCGGAGCGTCGCGGACAATCCTACAGCATCGCACTTATCGACATCGATCACTTCAAGGTCATAAACGATAGTTACGGTCACGCCATTGGCGACGAGGTCCTGGTTCAGATTGCGGAGCTGCTGAGGACATCCTGCCGTTCCATGGACTGGGTGGGCAGGTGGGGTGGGGAAGAATTTCTGTGCCTGATACCTGATTCCGACTCCGGCGTGGCCATGCAGAGCATGGAACGGTTACGGGAACGTATCAGCTCGTCATCATTTGACGTGGCGGATCGCTCCCTGCGCGTGACCATCAGCGTGGGCGTGGCCAGCTTCCCCAAAGACGGCGACTCCGTGTCTGATCTGCTGGTCAAGGTCGATGCCGCTCTCTACCGGGCTAAACAGCATGGAGGAGACCGGCTTGAGCAGGCCGAGCGGAACCCGGGGATCTTTCTGATCGGCGGCCAGATTGAGGAGGCGCTGAAAGAACACCGCATTCTGCCTGCCTATCAGCCGATCGTTGCGCTGTCGAATGAAGAAATTGTGGCCGACGAAGCGCTGGCGCGGCTGAGACTCGAGGATGGAGAGTTTCTCGAGGCCAACCGCTTTGTGAATGCCGCTGGCCATCTGCACCAGCTGCACCGGATTGACGACGTGGTCATCCGGCAGGCCATGAATCGCTGCATCGGGCGTATACAGAACGGAAACTACACCCATCTGCATTTCGTCAATGCCTCGGCAGGACTGCTGGCACATCCAGATCGGGTTGCCGGTTTGCTGACCCATGTCAAAGCGCTTTACGAGAACCAGCACCTGCCCATGGGTTGCGCAAAATCCATTGTTGTGGAGATCACCGAACGAGCAATGCTTGAGGACCGCAAGGCGGTGCTGCGCAGCCTGCAGCCACTGGTGGAATTTGGATTCAGGATTGCGCTGGACGACTTTGGCAGCGGCTATTCCTCATTTCTTTACCTGTCGGAGTTTCCGGTGTCATTTTTGAAGCTGGAACAGCATTTCGTGAACCGCGTTACAAAGGATCCCCGGACTGCGGTCATGGTCAAGGGGATTGCATCGCTCGCGCGGGACCTCGGGCTCACGACAATTGCAGAAGGCATTGAAGACCCGGATACGGCAGCAATGCTGCGGGATCTTGGCGTTGACTGGGGGCAGGGCTACTACTTTGGCCGCCCGCAGATCGAGTAGCCGGCCGTAGGGGTGGTTGACGCTGGATCTGCGCCCACACGGCAGTCGACACGGGCCGAGGTTTTGCAGACCAGGCGCTGCCTTGGACAAACGTTATCTCAAGCCGGCCAAACGAACGCCGTGACCCGGTGGCAGGCGGGAGGGGGCGTGCCCTGCCCCAACCTTCTCTTTGCCAGGCCGGGCAACGTCCAACACCCCGATCCCGGAAAGCCACAGGCAAGGGCAATGGCGCGACGCTACGCCGTCAAGGCGCCCGTATGTGCGCCGGCCCTCGATAAACGCGACGGGACGTCCAAGTCTCCCTCGCGCACTCGGTCTCGGCGCACTCTTTGTGCCTGCGCATGCGCTTCGGCACTGCCGCGGCCGCCCTGCTGCGGCGAGCGGCACGCATTTCCGATGCGCGCCAAAGCGCTCGCCTGCACAATGGCTGGACGGCATTTCGGTTGTCCTTGCAGGTGGCCTTTGGCCACCCGCCCGGACCCTACGCCTCCCGCGGACTACGCGCCCTCGCTTCGCTTTCCATGGCGCGCAGCGAATGACTGGCGCCCCATTAAGCAGATCATCCCGGACACCACAAAATTGGAGTGTCATCCCGCGTGATCAGATGGCAAACAGGCAATCCGGATAACCCTCAATAGTTACTCGAAGTATGGCCACCGTCGGCGTTAAACGGATAAGAGCCAGGCTGCTATAGGCCACCACGTCGCAACACCCTGAAAGAACACTGTTTCTTGCCGACTCAGGGGCGCTTCCCATAGGCTTCGGCGTTGCGAATTTCCGTATCGGTGAGCTTTTTGGGGGCAACTTCTCGGTGGGCGTGGCCGGTTGTCCCTGCTGGCCCTGGCTTTCAAGGGATGTGAGTCCGTTTTGGGACGAAAACGGCAAAAAACCCGCACTTAGGCGGGTTCTGTGGACGCCAATCGACGTCGTAAAACAAGGTAATGGAGGCTGGGGTCGGAATCGAACCGGCGTCCACGGCTTTGCAGGCCGCTGCATAACCACTCTGCCACCCAGCCGGGAACACCTAGAGAACCCAGGAGAAAACCCTCTCCCGGTCGCGAATTATGGAGCGGGAAACGAGATTCGAACTCGCGACCCCAACCTTGGCAAGGTTGTGCTCTACCACTGAGCTATTCCCGCATATCCGGCAGCCGCCCCCCTCCCCGACAGCCCGGAGCCGGCGGCAAGGGTGGGTATTGTAAACGTGGTCACTGGCCTGTCAAGCCGGCCCGAATGCGGCCGGCCGCCTTCAGCGCCCGTCCACGCTGCGGGAGAGGGTGGGCCAGGCCGCCTTGAGATAGACCACCATGGACCACAGGGTAAGCGCCGCGGCCAGGTACAACAGCAATTCCCCGATCAGGAAGACGGGGGCGCCCCACAGAGGCTGACGATAGATCATGAAGGGAATCGCCACCATCTGGCCAATGGTCTTCAGCTTGCCGACAATCGAGACCGCAACCCGGGCCCTGCGGCCCAGCTCGGCCATCCACTCACGCAGCGCCGATACCGTGATCTCCCGGCCAATGATGATGATCACCACCAACGTGAACAGCCTGACGCTGATCACCTGCGCCTGGATCCGCGGATCCGTGGCCAGCAGCACCAGCGCACTCACGACCATCAGTTTATCGGCAACCGGATCGAGAAAGGCGCCAAACGCGGACATCTGGTTGAGGCGACGGGCCAGATAGCCGTCCAGCCAGTCCGTAAGCGCAGCCAGTATAAACAGTACCGTGGCCACCGGCCGCGCCCAGGAATACGGCAGATAGTAGGCAAGGATGAACACCGGAATCAACACAATCCGCAGGAGCGTCAAGACATTTGGGGTATTCCAGCGCAACGTACAGGTCCCTGGCTAGCAGAGGAGCATCATCGGGCACTGCACCTGCCGACCGGATGGCAGGCCAGCGGGTGTTGCACGACAGCGACTGCGACGGTATCTCGGTACACCATCATGCCTCTTGTGACTGGGCGTCGTGAAACATCTCGTAAATCCGCCGCGCAAGACTGGGGCTGATGCCCGGAACCCTCACCAGATCCTCGACACCGGCGCGCGCAACCTCCTGCAGTCCACCGAGGTTCTTGAGCAACGCCTGTCGACGCTTGTCACCGACGCCCGGGATACCCTCCAGCACCGATGTCCCGCGCGCCCGGCTGCGACGTTGCCGGTGCCCGGTAATGGCAAACCGGTGCGCCTCGTCACGGATCTGCTGGATGAGATGCAACGCCGGCGAATGCGCAGGCAGTATAGTCGCGCCCTGACGACCCGACAAGAAAAGCTGTTCGCGTCCAGGTTTGCGTTCCCTGCCCTTGGCCACCGCGACCAGCCGGACGCTGGCGGTCAAGACCTCCCGGATGGCGGCCTCTGCCGCTCGCAACTGACCCTTGCCACCGTCGATAAGCACTACATCCGGCAAACGTCCGCCGCCATCGTCACGCTCCAAAACCCGGCGGTACCGCCGCGAAAACGCTTGCGCGATCGCCGCATAATCGTCGCCCGGTGTGACATTCTCGATGTTGAAGCGACGGTAGTCCGATTTGAGCGGTCCATCCGGCGTGAACACCACGCAACTGGCGACGGTCGCCTCCCCCATGGTATGACTGATGTCAAAACACTCGATCCGCTCAGGCAGCGAGCCCAGCGATAAGGCCTCCTGCAACGCCTCGAAGCGGTCGCGCAGGCTCGCCCGGTCGCTCAGAAATCGACGTAGGGCATCACGCGCATTGAGTTCCGCGAGCCGAACCCAGCGTCGGCGCAGTCCACGCGGATTGGCCACCAGCTGCACCGGGTGACCGGATTCCTGCGCGAAAGCGTCCTCCAGAAGGTTGCGATCGGAGACCGGACAGTTGAAATAGACAGCCTGGGGAACCGGCTTTCCGAGGTAGTACTGGGGCAGAAAAGCACCGAGAACAGCTTCCGGATCCGTCTCACCGCCGATATTCGGGAAAAAATTCTTGTTCCCCAGATTACGGCCATTGCGGATAAAGGTCACCACCACACAGGCCGCCCCCTGCTCGACCACAACGGCCAGCACATCGGCGTCTCCGCCCTCCCCGCTCACCGCCTGCCGTTCCTGGATCCGGTGCAGGGCAGCGATGCGGTCGCGATACCGCGCCGCGAGTTCGTATTCCTGCCGTTGCGAGGCCTCTTCCATGCGCGCGACCATTTCCTCGATCAGCGCCTGGCTCTCTCCCTCGAGAAACAGGGCGGCATGATGGACGTCTTCGGCATAGGCCGCAGCATCAATATAACCCACGCACGGCGCAGAGCAGCGCCGAATCTGGTACTGCAGGCAGGGTCGCGAGCGGTTGCGGAAAAAGCTGTCCTCGCACTGCCGCACCGGAAAGACTTTCTGCAGGAGGTTGAGACTTTCACGCACGCTAAAGGCCGATGGGAACGGGCCGAAGTAGCGTCCCTTTTCGCGTTTGGCGCCGCGATGAAACGCCAGCCGCGGAAACGGATGATTGGACAGAAAGATATACGGATAGCTTTTGTCATCACGCAGAACGATATTGTACCGGGGCCGCAACGCCTTGATCAGGTTGTTCTCGAGCAGCAGCGCCTCGTTCTCGGTGTGGGTGATCGTCACGTCCATACCCTGCACCTGGCGCATCATGATCTGGGTTCGGGGCGCAAGACCGCTCGCACGAAAATAACTCGAGACCCGCCGACGCAGATTGCGCGCCTTCCCGACGTACAGCACCTCCCCACGAGCCCCCAACATACGGTACACCCCGGGAGCAGACGAGAGGGACGTGAGAAAGGCATCGGAATTGAAGGTACTCATTACGTCACCGGACGTCTGCGCCGGCCGGCACCCAGCAGCTCTGCGGCGTGCCGCACCACATGCTCGAACATGGCAGTCGTCAGCCGACGCGTCTGCGTGTTATAGCGGCTGCAATGAAAGGAGTCGAGCAGCGTGACGCCACCAGGCAGATCGTGTTGCCGGCCATGGGAAAACGGATAGCCGCCAGGCCGCAGGTCCAGGGCCCGCACCACAGCCCCGTGGGCCACGACGCCGAGCGCCAGTATCACGGCCGACGGCGGCAACTGCTGCAGTTCTTGGCGCAGATAGCGGTTGCAGGTTCGCACCTCGTCCGGCGCAGGCTTGTTGGCGGGGGGCAGACATTTGACCGCATTGGTAATCCGGCAGTCTGTCAGTACCAGCCCGTCGGCTACCGATACGGATTCCGGGCCACTGGCGAATCCAAACTTGTGCAGCGTCCGGTACAACAGTATGCCGGCGTGATCGCCGGTGAACGGTCGGCCGGTGCGGTTTGCACCGTGCAAGCCAGGGGCCAGGCCGATAATGATCAACCGCGCCGCCGGATCACCAAATGCCGGTACCGGGCCGGCATGGTACTCCGGATGATCGGACCGCACACCCGCCAAATGACGCGCCAGACGCGGGCACAAGACGCACGACGATGAAAAATGGGTCACGACTCCTCCGGGACCAGCCCAAGAGGTGCATTTTCCCGAATCGCTTAACTGCAAACAATCCGCCGGCGAACGGATAATTCACAAGCCTCGGTCGACGGGATTGAGATGGGCGGTATTAAATCTCGAAATAGACTAATGAATATTTCTTATCTTATTGTTAATACACAATAAAATTAGCATCATTGACACTACATAGCACGATCCGTGGAAGCAGCTGAGGTGACCGCTGGGCGATCGCGCGTCCGGCAGCTGCTCGCGGGGGGATCCGTGCCCGGCAGCCTAGAACGATTTGTGCAGCCCGACAACAATGCCGTTCGGCATGAAACTCAGCAGGAACGGGCTCTTGCGATCCGAGGCATAAATGCCCCAGGCGGTTCCCAGCGCCCACCCCGCCAGGACATCCGTCTGCCAGTGCCCCCATTCCTTCATGCGCGCTTCCGCATCGTAGAGCGGCAGCAGTTCCAAAGACCAGACCCAGGGGTGATGTTGGTGGTAAGCCATGATGAACGGGGTCACGAAGCTTGCCTGGAGGGTCACCTCGCCACTCGGGAAACTCTGTGCATGGGGCCCCTTGAACCACTCGTTCGGGTTGTCGGTCTGGGAAGGGCGTTCGCGGCCAAAGGCATATTTCAGGACTTGCGCTGAGATAAGCGCGCTGCCGACCGAGGCATCCAGGGACCGCCAGAATGTCTGCCCCAATTTGGTTTTGCCCCCCAGCCACAAGGCGCCGCCCACTTCCAGGAGAACCACACCTTTTTCGAGGGCCAGTGAGTTGCCGCGTGCCCAGATGCCGGAGCTGTCGTAGCCGAGCCGATAGTCAATGCCGAGCGGCCCGCTGGCCGCTGCAGCCAGACGTGACAGGAGCATCAGCGTCAGGGCGCCTGCAATGACCGCGCTACGCCCCTGTGCGGGGCCCCACAGTCTACCGATCGGATGGTTCACGGCCCAGCCTCCTTTTATGCGTTGTTGTACGCGGCCTGACGCCGCCGAATTTCGCCAGCAAGAACGGGGGGCCGACCAGATCGCTGGCCAATCCCCATGCTGTTGCCGTTTCAAATAAGAGGTACACGCCGTCCGGCAAGTTCCGCCGTTTTTGGATTTATTTTAGGGAGATGTCCGGCGCTGCCCGGATGCACGCGAGACCGCTCCGGTGCATCACGACCGCAATGGAGCCGGGCCAACGCGGACCCGGCACATGCCCACCGCGCCCTGGACCGCAGCGATGAACCCCGGGCGAACACCTCCTGTCGCTGGCAGTCCACGCCGGAGCCGCAGAAAGAAGGTAATGAGGCGCCGCGCGCAACCCATGCTGCAGCGCTTCGGACCAGAAGAGCTCAAAGGGCGCGCGGCATCCGAAGTCTGGGGAGACGCACACGCAACCCCCGCGAGGCAGCAGCCCGTCCCGGCCCATCGGAACCGCTTCCGCCAATCGGATGTAACCTGCGATTGGGTTTAAAACCGGTGGCCGCCGTATTCATGGCTCTGGGACCTCGACCGGAGAACATCCTCAGTTCCGGCGAGCCCTGCCACCAACGGCGGCCGGGGGTGCAGATCCTCCAGCTTCAGATCCGCCGCCGGACCGGCCTGCGGCAGCAGCACCGGGCATGTTCACTTCGGAATGTTGGTTCCGTTGAATATTTCTGCCAGCTCCCGATGCAGGCGCTGGGTAACTGTCTTCCAGTCGTTGGGGGCAAGATCACTCTCGGAGATCCCGAACAGATAGTTGTTCAGATTGAATTCCCGCAGCATCATCTTGGTGTGAAATATGTTTTCCTGGTAGACATTGACATCGATGGCCTGGTAACGACCGAGTGTCGCCCGGTCGATGAAATTCTGTACCGAATTGATCTTGTGATCGATGTAATGCTTGACACCGCGCACGTCACGCGTGAACCCGCGCACCCGGTAGTCGATGATCACGACATCAGACTCGAAGCTGTGGATTAGATAATTCAGGGCGCGCAGCGGCGAAATACGTCCACAGGTCGACACATCGATGTCGGCCCGGAAGCTGCTTATGCCATTGTCAGGATGACTCTCAGGGTAGGTATGTACCGTGATATGGCTCTTGTCCAGATGAGCCACCACCGCGTCCGGCAGCGGACCCGGTGCCTCCGGGTTGAGCGGTTCTTCGGCGATCGGCAACTCCGAAATCAGCATGGTCACGCTCGCCCCTTCCGGATCGTAGTCCTGATGGGCGATATTGAGGATATTTGCCCCGATGATCCGCGCAACTTCCTTGAGAATATCGGTCAGACGCTCGGCGTTATACGCGTCATCGATGTACGAAATATACTCACGCTGCGCCTTTTCACTGTGCGCGTAGCATATGTCATAAATATTGAAACTCAACGTCTTGGTTAGATTGTTGAAGCTCTCGAGCTTCAGCTTCCTGAGTGGTTGAATCAGATCGGCCAACGCTAACTTCCTCCGGAAAATACGATGAAACATGCCGCCATAATGCGCTTTGTAGGCCAGAAAGCCGTGCAATGCAACATTGGCGTCAACTGATGCTGCGAATCATGCGTTGCGCCTGCCGGTAGCGTTCGTCGCGGACCAGCTCCTGGCGCGTACCGGCATGCCGGCCGTGCATGCGCACCAGACGCAGATGCGATACCGGATTGTCATAATTCCCGAGGCCGTCCAGAACCCGATCGGCGCCGCGCGTATCATTACATACCAGCGCCATGTCGCAGCCGGCCTCCAGGGCCACGCGTGCGCGGTCGAGCACATCGCCAGCCACCTTGGCCCCTTCCATGGACAAGTCGTCACTGAAAATGACTCCCTGGAATTCCAGCCGCTGACGCAGCACTTCCTTCAGCCAGAAGGCGGAAAACCCCGCCGGGTTCGCGTCCACGCGCGGATAGATCACGTGCGCAGGCATGATGCCGGCCAGACCGTAATGAATCATGCGCGCAAACGGCAGGACATCCTCGGCAAAGATGTCCTCGAACGGGCGCTCATCGCGCGGTACCGCCACGTGGGAATCAGCCTCGACACCGCCGTGTCCCGGAAAGTGTTTCCCGGTCGCCGCCATTCCGGCGTGCGACATGCCGACCATGTAGGCGTGGGCAATATCGGCCACGATTTCGGGGTTCGCGTGAAAGGCACGGTCGCCGATTACCTGACTCACCCCTCGGTCGAGATCCAGCACCGGCGCAAAGCTGAAATCAACACCGACCGCAAGCAACTCGCTCGCCATCAGCCAGCCGCAGACCTCGGCCGTGTGCCGGGCACGATGCACGTTCTCCCCGTACAGCGCGCCCAGACGGGCGGCTGCCGGCAACGCCGTGAACCCGGCGCGGAAGCGTTGGACCCGCCCGCCTTCGTGGTCAACGGCTACCAGCAATCTCGGGTCCCGCAGTCCGTGGATATCACCCGCCAGCCGCTCAAGCTGGTCGGGCGACTCGTAGTTGCGGCTGAACAGGATGACGCCGCCGACCAGGGGGTGGCGCAGCCGTTCGCGCTCCTCCGGGCTGAGCACGGTGCCTGCGAGGTCGACCATCACCGGACCCAGCGACATCTCAGTCCTCTGCACGGATGTGCACGCGGGTACCAACCGGCACTCTGTCAAACAGTTCGATAATCTCGCTGTTACGCATCTTGATACAGCCGCGAGAGCTCGGGATACCCATGGGATCTTCGTCCGGACATCCGTGGATATAGATATAGCGGCGCATGGTGTCGACCTGCCCCAGGCGGTTGCGGCCAGGCTCCAGGCCGCTCAACCACAGAATGCGGGTAAGGATCCAGTCGCGGCCCGGATAGTCGCGGCGCAGCTGGGGCGTGTAGATCTCGCCCGTCGGCCGCCGCGAGACAAGCACCGCCCCGGGGAGCAGGCCCGCACCGATCCTGGCGCGCACGACGTGCCATCCACGCGGCGTACGCTCGCTGCCATTCTGCTCGCCGACCCCCTTACGTGCACTGGCAATGCTGACCTGCATAAGCGTACCCCGCCGCTCATCGCGCAGAGTGAGCAGCTGGCTGGCGATCCCGACATCAATAATCACGGATCCATACCCCCGCTGACCGGCCCCGCTTCGAATACCGCCATCGATTCCACATGCGAGGTGTGCGGAAACATGTCCAGCACTCCGGCACTGGCCAGCCGGTAACCCTTCGCATGTACCAGCACCTCGCTGTCGCGCGCGAGCGTCCCGGGATTGCAGGAAACATAGACGATGCGGCCCGGTCCGGAGCCGTCCGCCGGCAGCCGCTTCACGACTTCCATGGCCCCCGTGCGGGGTGGATCGAGGAGCCACTTGTCGAAACGCTCCCCGCCCCACGGCGTGGGCCCGTCGGCACTATACAGATCAGCCGCCAGAAACTCCGCGGAGGTAATGCCGTTATGCTTCGCGTTGGCCCGCGCCTGTCCCACCAGCGCGGCATCACCCTCGATCCCGAGCACACGGCGCGCATGCCGCGCCAGCGGCAGCGTGAAATTCCCCAGGCCGCAGAACAGGTCGAGCACTGCCTCATCCGCGCCGGGCTCGAGAAGCTCCAGCGCCCGGCCGACCAGGGCACGGTTGATCGCGCCATTCACCTGCACGAAATCGACCGGCCGAAACTGCAGCTCAATCCCCTCTTCCGGCAGCCGATAGGCCAGCACAGCATCCTGCGGCCACAAAAGCGAAACGGAATCCGGCCCCCCGGGCTGAAGGTAGATCTGAGCAGCATGATGCTCGCCGAACCGGCGCAGCCGGTCCAGATCCTCCCCGGTCAGCGGTTCAAGGTGACGGAACACCAGCGCCAAACAGGGCAGCGGCGTGACCGGGTCGCCGACCGCCACCTCGATCTGCGGGATGCGCTGCGGCTGCGACAGGCCGGCGACAAGGACCCGCAACTCCGGCAACAACTCCGACACCCTCGTGTCCAGCACGTCGCAGGATTCCAGGGGCGTAATAAAGGAGTGACGTTTCTCGCGGAATCCGACCAGAACCCCGCCCTTCTTGGGCACCAGGCGCACCCCCAGGCGGGCCTTGCGCCGGTAACCCCAGACCGGTCCTTGCAGCGGTGGCAACCAGGCTGCAGGCCGGACCTTGCCGATATGCGCCAGGTTGTCCCGCAGAATCTGCTCCTTTTCACGCAGCTGAGCCTCAGGACGCAGATGCTGCAAGCTGCACCCGCCGCAAACCCCGAAATGGCGGCATCTGGGCACCACCCGGTCCGCGGAAGGGGAAAGGATTTCGACCACCCCACCGGTGTCGTAATTCTTCTTCTTGTTATGGTAGCGAAACCGTACCTCATCCCCCGGCAGGGCGCCCTGAATAAACACGGCCTTTCCGGCAACGCGCGCAACTCCATTGCCTTCGAAGTCGAGCGAATCAATGTGGGCCACGGCCGTATCACCACCGGCCACGAGTGCTTCTCCCAGCGCAGAGTGATGCGATGACATGAGCCTGCCTGTCTTCAATCCGGCACGCACCAGCCGGCCATGGCAGTCCACTTGCGGCCACTGCACATCAGTGCCATGCCTGCAGGAATGCACGCCAGTGCGGCTTATTCTCGGAACCCAGCAGCACCCGTACGCGCTCGATCTCGGCATCCCAGGCTGCGGCATCGAGCCGGCCCCGGATGAGTTCGAAGCGCAGATAGACCAGATAGGTATTGAGCGCGTCGATTTCGCAATAGCTGCGAATCTCCTCCAATTTGCCGGCCTGGAACTGGTCCCAGACCTGCGAACCGTCCATGCCCAGTTTTCCGGGCAAGCCGAGCAGTTGCGCAAGCTCGTGCAGTGGCGCCACGGCCCGCGCCTGGTAACCGGACAGCACATCCATGAGATCGGTGTGACGGGTATGGAAGCGGCTGAGATAGTTGTTCCATTTGAACTCGCGGTCATCCTCGCCGGTATCCCAGTAACGTGGTGCACTGATCCCGTGCACCAGCGCCCGATAGTGCAGAACCGGCAGATCGAATCCTCCTCCGTTCCACGACACCAGCGTCGGGGTATACCTCTCGATACCGTCGAAGAAGCGCCGAATCAGTTCCGCCTCGCCCGCCTCCGCGTCACCGAGCGACCACAGCCTCAGGCTGTCCGCATGCCGCAGCACCGCCGAGATGGCGACAATGCGATGCAGGTGGTGACGGAGAAATTCCGAATCCCCCGTCTGCTCACGGCGCTTGTGGAACATGATCTTGGCAACGTCGGCATCGCCCAGCCCATCGAGCTGGTACAGACGCCTTCCCGACTCGGTATCGGGAACGGTCTCGATGTCAAAAACAAGTACATTCATGATTCATTCCCGTACCGTGACACGCTCTGCTGACGCCACCCTCACTCGGGGAACACCCCGGTGGATACGTAGCGGTCGCCCCGGTCACACACGATGGCCACCACGGTCGCATCACGCAGCCCGGCACTCAAGCGCAGCATGGCGGCCACCGCCCCGCCCGATGAGATTCCGCAGAAGATCCCCTCTTCGGCCGCCAGCCTGCGCGTCATCGTCTCCGCTTCCTGCTGCGACACCTCGATAACCTGGTCCACGCGCTGGCGATCGAATATCCTTGGCTGGTAGGCCTCCGGCCAGCGGCGAATGCCCGGAATCGAAGATCCCTCGGTCGGATGGACCCCGACGATCTGAACCGCGGGATTGCGCTCCTTCAAATAGCGCGACGTGCCCATGATTGTTCCGGTTGTGCCCATTGAACTTACCAGATGGGTGATCTGGCCGTCGGTGTCCCGCCAAATTTCTGGGCCCGTCCCGAGGTAATGGGCCTGCGGATTGTCAGGATTGGAGAACTGGTCGAGCACCTTCCCTCTGCCCTGCTGCTCCATGCTCTCGGCAAGATCACGCGCGCCCTCCATCCCCTCGGCCCGGGAAACCAGCACGATCTCGGCCCCGAAAGCCTTCATCACTGCCCGCCGTTCAGCACTCATGTTTTCCGGCATGATCAGGATCATGCGATAACCCTTGACCGCGGCCACCATGGCCAGGGCGATACCGGTATTGCCGCTGGTCGCCTCGATCAGGGTATCCCCGGGGTGGATGTCGCCCCGCTCCTCCGCCGCCAGGATCATGTTGAGCGCAGGACGGTCCTTGACCGACCCAGCCGGGTTGTTTCCCTCGAGTTTCACCAACAGCCGATTGGACGTGGCCCCGCCAAGACGCTGCAAGCGCACCAGCGGGGTGTTTCCGACCAGATCTTCGATGAGCACCGCTTTCATGGGCGCATTCTAAAGCAAACGCGCCAGCCCGCGATAGGCAAACTGTCATCCCGTCGGACGGTCCGCCCCGGCCATACCTCGTCAGGCGGCGTCCGGCGCCCCTTGGCCAATGAGCACCTGGCCATCCCCTTGGCCTGCCGCACCATGCGAGCACGACAGGCCCGCTGGCGGTCCACTGATGCCCCGTTTGGGGATAATGGCCTCAGCCGGTCTGTCGTCCGAAGGGCCTGAACCTCCGTGCTGGACACCCGCACACCGACCGGCCGGAGGGCGAGGTACAATGGGCCGTTTTATAAAAATGACCTGCTTGCGACCCGGCAAACACGGATTGGTATGACCACGCGAACACCGGCCACCCCGGGAACACCCGAACGGCCAGTCTGGATGAGACAGAACATGCCCGCTTCCACACTCTGTCATTCAAGTTCCACCGATGGAGCGGCCGCCCGGCTGCGCGGCACTGGCCCGTGACCGTGGATTTGGACATGGACACCCGGAGCAGCCCACTTATCCTGCCTGAACCTGTCGTACGGGAACGGAAACTTAACGCAGCAGTACTTGCCGCCCTTGCAGCGGAAGGACTCGATCCATGGCTTTGCCAGTTTCTGGCACGCCGGCTCGACGAACCGGTAAGGCTGGCTGATCTGACCAATCCATCGTTGGCTGCCATTGCCGATCCGGCAGCCATTCCATCCATGGACAGAGCAGTCGAACGCATCGTCCGGGCCGTGACAACGGGCGAGCGCGTCGTGTTCGCCTGCGATCATGACATGGATGGCACCGGCTCGGCAGCGGTTCTATGGTGCGCTTTTACCGAATATTTCGGGGTTCCGCGGGACCGGGTGCACGTGGTGACCAGCCATCGATTGACCGAGGGATACGGGGTCACGGAGCCCGTCGTGCAACGCATCCTCAACCTGAAGCCGACGCTGGTCATCACCGCAGACAAGGGCAGCAGTGACGAGGAAAGAATCGCCGTCCTGGCGTCGTCGGGCATCGATGTCATCGTGACCGATCATCACGAGATACCGTCCGGGGGGCCGCCGCAATCGGCGTATGCGGTCGTGAATCCCACGCGCCCCGATTCCAGCTATGATCCGCACATATGCGGCGCCGGTGTTGCGTTTCTGACGATGGCGAAAGTCCGCACCGCATTGGTCAGCGCCGGATGGCGCTCGCAAATCGCGTCCCTGGGAGGTCTTCTGGACCTGGTGGCCGTGGCAACGATCGCCGACTGCGTATCCCTGCTTCCGACCACGAGCCACGCGAACCGGGTATTCGTAAAGAGGGGGCTCGATCTTATCAATCAGCGACGTCGGCCGTGCTGGACGGTGTTCTCGGAGGACCTCCAGGGGGTGGTGGACGCAGAAGATGTCGCGTTCCGGCTGGCGCCGGCGATTGCAGCGGCCGGAAGGCTGGATTGGGCTGAAAGCGGATTCCGGTTCCTGATCTCTTCCACCGCGCAGGAAGCCGCCCAATATTGGCGCGTGCTGCAGGAAGAGAACGAATTACGAAAACAAATAGAGCGTGATCTGCGCCGCCAGGCGCTGGCGATCGCATCGAACATCGAGCGCAATTCGCTGGTTATCTACCTCGAAGAAGGGCATCCGGGTGTGCATGGAATCACTGCAAGCCGCCTCGTCGAGGCCTTTGGCAAACCGGCAGCCATATTCTCTCCCAAGGGCGCAGGCGCCCGCGCGGGGAAAAACGGCGCGGCCGGACCTGGCGCTGTCGAGAATATCCGGCTTGCCTCCGGATCCTTTCGTGGTGTTCCCGGCCTCGATGTGCGGCGCGCCATCGAACAGGTAAGCAGCCGGCATCCTGACTTGGTCATTTCGTTTGGCGGACATCCTGCGGCCGCTGGCGCCACGATCGCGATCCCCGACGTGGAGAAATTCGCGCTGGCCTATGAGGCTGCGGTCGTTGAGCAGCTGGGCAGCGAGCGGCTGCGTCCGGTCATCTGGAACGATGGAACGCTTGCGCCCGATGTTCACAACCTTGTGGGACTCGATGCACTGCGTGCATTTGGACCGTTTGGGCGTGGCTTTGAACGCCCATCGTACGAAGGCAGTTTTGAAATCCTGGAGTCGAGGGTACTCAGCAAGGGCGCGCATCTGCGCCTGAGCCTGAAGCATGGCCACACGGTAGTGCCCGCAATCTGGTTCGGGGCGGCGGATGCCGTCGACGTACACGCTGTGCGGCCCGGATCGAAGACCCGTATTGTCTATCAACTTGCTGACAATACATTCCGCGGTCAGCGCTCGTTTCAGCTGTCGGTTCGGTACGGGACCATCACACCACGATAGACCGCGATCTTTGTCGATCGGCGGAAATCGGCTTGTTATGCAGCGTTCATGCCCGAACCGGGACGCGCCGTAGTTGATCTGCGGTCGGTCTCGGGCACGGCGGAGTCGACACGGCCGCGCTACGGGATCTGCGACCCCACCGTAGCGAGGATCCCCGGGGATGCGCCAGCGCGGTAATCGTCCGACGCCGCGTCGGCAAACAGCCCCGACAACGCGCTCCAGGACATCACCGTGGCATTGGTATCGATATCCGTGCCGTCCAGATCCGGGGCGACGGCTGGTGTGCCGGCGAAATGGACTATCGGGCTGCTCACATACAGATTCCCGTTGAATGTCTCCGCACCCCATCCGGTCGTCTGCAGATAGTCCGGCATCGAGGCGTAATAGGGATTGTTGGCGCTGACCGCAAAGAGGTACTCGCCCTCGACACCGGGCCAGACCCCGCCCCCATCGAAATACTCCCCGGCAGTGTTGGTGCCGCCGCCACCGGCGATGCCGGACCCGCCGCTGTAGCCGCCACCGTAGACAAAGTGGGCAACACCTGAGCCGGTGGTAACGAAGACGTTGTTATCAATCGCGTCGTTGAACCCGCCATAAAGGGCGGTGGCGGCGTTATTGGCGTTGATGATGGTATTGTTCGTGATGGTCACGTTGTCGGCATTGCCCAGATTGCGGTCGGTTATGGGCCAGCCGACGATGATGCCGGTTTCAAACTGGTAGCCACCGCTCACCGGGGCGTTATAGATGATGTTGTTGCGTACCAGGGAGGGATTGCCGACGGTGCCGGACATCGTGAACTTGATGCCGTTCTGGGTCCCGTAGATTATGTTGGACAACACATACCAGGGACCGAACTCGGGAATCTTGGTGCCGATGCCGTCCAGACAGTTGTGCACCAGATTGGCGTAAAAGTACACGTTGTTGTCGGGCGGTGCGGTGTAGCCGGCGAGCGTTGTTTGGCTGAAACTGTTGATGTTGGCGATGTTGGTAGCAAAGAGAGCGCTGTAGGTCGTGTAATACTGGTCGGTCTCGCTGTAGGTGCAGCCCTCATTCAGGGTCTGCCCGAGCAATCCGCTCGCGCCGTCCGGATTGAAGTCGTGAATGTTGTTGCCGATGATGAAGTCGTTATAGTCACCACCCCCGCGCCGCATGATATCGACGATACCGACGTTATCCTGGGTCTCGGTGAGCTGCACGTGGTGCAGGTCATTGTGGTAGATGAGATCATGCGCGCTGTCCACCCAGAAGATGCGGTCGAGCGCATTTTTCACCTCGATGTTCTCAAACACCCACCAGTCCGGCAGAACGATCGCCATGGAGCGGCTGGTGCTCGGGGCGGCGGGCATGAGCTGGAAATCGAGGGTGGCCACGACCTTGTTCGGCCAGTTCACCGCCGCCGGATCGGTCTCGATGACGATCGGGTCAGCCTGGGTGCCGGCGGTCATCGGGACGAGCCAGCTCTGCACCAGGCCAAAGGCCTGGGCCATGTTGTACATCTCATAGGTGCCGGGTTCGAGATAGATATGTTCACCGGGCACGGCACTGTCCACCACGGC
The DNA here is from genome assembly GCA_021785515.1 of Pseudomonadota bacterium. GTDB lineage: Bacteria > Pseudomonadota > Gammaproteobacteria > Acidiferrobacterales > UBA6901 > JAJYCY01. Next base: position 30,026 of record JAJYEX010000010.1, read on the forward strand.
GATGAGATTGCGGTAGGGGTCGGCCTGCGTGCCGCTGCCGATCTGGCTCACCGTTCCGTCAGACTTCCTCATTCCTGCCTAAACAGGAACAAAGCTGACTTCCTGCTTCATTGAGGCTGGTTTCGTCTTCGTCTCGCGACGGCGACCAGAGCCTTCCTCTCCACAGGCTGACACCGCAGAACTTGCGGCCATGTTCTTCAGGTTGATCGCGGCGTTCACGTCGCGGTCATGTGTTGCACCACAGGACGGACACGTCCACGCACGCACCGACAGTGGCAGCTTGTCGAGCTTGTATCCGCACGCTGCGCACGTCTTGCTGCTGGCGTAGAAGCGATCTGCCACATTCACGACGCCGCCGCGCATCGCGGCCTTGTACTCCAACTGCCGCCGAAACTCGAAGAAACCCATGTCGGCAATACTGCGGGACAAGTGGCGGTTCTTCACCATGCCGCGCACGTTCAGCTCCTCGATGCCGAGGGTGTGGAACCGGCGCGCGAGGTCCGTCGTGAGCTTGTGCAGACAATCCGAGCGCATGGCGGCGATACGCGCATGCAGCTTCGCCAGTTTCGCCCTGGCTTTCTTGCGGTTGGCTGATCCCTTGGTCTTGCGAGACAGGCTTCTGGAAAGCCTGCGCAAGCGCTCCAGCAGCGCCTTGTGGGGCTTGGGGCCGGGGATCGTTTCTCCCGTCGAGAGCGTCGCCAATGCCTTGACACCAAAATCCACACCGACCGCGCCTTGGTTTTCGGCTTGGGGCAGGTGCGAATCGTCCTGGGTATCGACAGCAATGGAGACGAACCACTTGTCGGCCACGTGGGAGACCGTGGCCGACAGGATCTTGGCCTTGAAGCGCAACGACTCCCGCATGCGCACCCAGCCAAGATTAGGGATGCGAATGCGTGAACCGTCGATGTGAAACTGGTCGTTGGTGAGCGTGAAACGGTCGTGCACGCCCTTCTTGCGAAAGGTCGGGTAGCGGGCGCGGCCCGCCCAGAAGTTCTGGAATGCCTGTCCCAACTGGATGATCGCCATCTGCGGCGCGTTCTTCGTGACCTCCAGCATCCACGGGAACTGATCTCGCTTGATGACGTTCAACTGGCGGCGCAGCGCCGCTTGCGATGGTCTGGGCAAGCTGTTGTCCGCCTTCCATGCCTCGTATTGCCGCGTCCACTCGGCCAAAGCCCAGTTGTAGGCACAAGCGCGCCGTGCCCGCCGCGCGGGACAGATATGTGGCCTGCATGTTGTTCGGATCGAGCACGATCTTGTGGGCGATCAGCATGCGCCGGACTCCTCCACGGCTTTTTTGACGCCATCCAGCAGTTTCTGGTTCTTGCGCGAGCGGCTGCCGTACAGACGGGCACTGAACACAGTGATGATTTCCAGTACATCCTTCGCCAGATCTTCCTCGAACGTGGTGTCCTCGCCTTGGTTGAGGATCACGACCTCAACGCCCTTGGCCTCGCAGATGGCGAACACCAGTTCCGCGCCGAAACGCAGCAGCCGGTCCTTGTGCGTGATGACGAGCCGCCCGATGCGCCCCTCCACCACATCGTCCAGCAACCGCTTCAGGCCCTTTTTGTGATAGTTCATGCCGGAACCCAGATCGGCAATGACCTCGAACGTCCAACCCTGGCGAGCACAATAGAGTTCGAGCACCTGCTTTTGCCGTTCCAGGTCCTCCTTCTGGTCGTGGCTGGAGACGCGGGCGTAGGCAACCGTGCGAAGCGCCGCTTCATGCGCATGGAATTGCTCAGGCCGCAGCCGTGCCAAGTCGTAGCGACGACGCCCGCCGGGCGTGCGCTCATCCGGGATGAGCTTGCCTTCGCGCTCCCAACGCCGCAGCGTTTGCGCGGCGACCCCCAGGAACTCGGCAGCTTCGTGAATGCTGACCATTTTGCGTGACATGCTCATGATATACATTATTGCGCAAAAACGCGCAACTATTTCGTCAACAGTTCACGCCCCGGTCGATGTATAGCTTGTGGGCGGGGCCACGTACACCGTCTCGGTGGCAGCCGGTGGCGTCAGACTCATGCCGGCGCCGGCCAGGGCCGCATTGATGAAGCTCTGGTCCTCAGGGGCTCCGGAGAAGGTCGGGATGGCGGGGCCGGAACTGGTTCCGACGACGCTGCTGCTGCCTGAAATCTGGGAACTGGCATTACCGCCGGACCCGCTTCCGCCGGAGCATCCGGCCAACATCAACACCACGACGGTGGCCAAGCCCGCAGCGAAACGTCCGCGCCAAACTCCCTTTCCTTCCGTCCATTCGCAATTGGTCATTTTTTTGCCGTTGGTTCAGGAACTTGAATAAGTTGCTGAAATTTTAAATGGGCAATGCATCCGGCACCTGAAATAACCGATACGCGGCGGAGCCCATTATGATACCTGGCAATACCGCCGATCCGGTCCGTTCGCCCGGCGCAACCCGGCCAATCGCGCTGCGGCGGCACCACGCGATCACCTCCACGACCGTCTTTTTCTCATGAGACGGCCATTGCGCGTGGCGACGATGATGTCAGCACGATTTTTAGGTAAATGCAGGACATCCGGATCACCGATATGCCGACGCAGGCATGCAGCAACATGTCGGGTTTACCGCCGGCGAACCGCATCAGCTACGGGACGCCCCCTGCCTGGACTTCAGTCGGTGCTGTAGAAATTCAGTGGCCGTTGGCGGCGCCACCAGCGTCGCATATGTGCCCGGGTCAGATGCCTGCCCGTGCCGGAACCTGGAAACAGCGTAATGCTCGTTATCCCGCCCACGCGCAGCGCGGCGACGAGCGGTGACAGCCATTGTTCCTCAAAAAATTCCACAGACCGCTGCCATGCCGACACATCGTCATATCCCGCAACCGCCGGATCCGGCTCGAACACCAGCAGATGCGCGCCTGCGGCCGTGGCCTCACCCAACCACTGATCCGCGGTGCCTGGCAGAATGCGCGCGTCCGCGCGAGCCAGGCGTGCCAGACCCAGGGCAAGCGGCTCACCACTCCATACCCCGCTCCAGACCGAAGCGGCAGACCGGGGCAGCGGGCCGCCGCCCCAAAACCAGAGACTGTTGACCGGCGGATGTCCGCGCTGCTCGCGCCCGGCATTGACCGGAGACGCGTGCAGCAGCAGCTGGATCTCGGTGAGCAGCCGGCGCCAGTGGCCGGCATCTTCTCCAAGCGGCAAAAATTCACCGATGTCCCGGCCGCGCACCTCCGCAATGCTGCAGGTATGCAGGCGCGGTGGCGCCGGCGGCCGCAGATACCAGCGATGCGGGTGCAGAGCCTCAAGCCGCCAGCCGTCCACTGCTATGACCGCTGCCAGCTCCGTCACCAGACCCTGCGCTTCCTCCAGCGTCAGCCGGAGAAACTCGCTGCCTGCCAGCACCAGGCGCGTGCCCTGCGGATGGAGATACACGGGGTCAGCACGAATCCACCAGCCGTCGTCGCTGGCACCGCCATCGCCGAGACGCGTGGTCGCGGCAACCGGCAAATCGCCGCCTGCAGCCGGAGGGACGCCGAACAGGGCGCACAGCCGCGACTCAAGGTACCACCGGACGGCTCCGTCAGATAGCGGACGATCCCCGGCGGCCCGGTCTGCCCGCGCCAGAAGTCTGTGCAGCGCCGGCGCGCGCGGGGCCGGTGCCTGCCCCGGCGACGGCGGCGGTCCAGACAGCCCGGGAACGATCAGCGTGAGATGTCTTTCCATGATCCGCTTCCGGCGGCCCGCCGCCCTGCCCGGTGAAGGCCCGGGAGGGCGAGGCAACCAATTCGCTCGGCCTGGGTCTGGAATCAGCGCCGGACCGCAGGCCCGTACTCAGGCGAGATTGTCCAGGATGGCGCGCTGAACAGCGGCCAGCTCCGCCGGCACCTTGATCAACGGCCGGCTGCTTTGCTTGATGGCGATGTCGGGGTCCTTCAGACCATGGCCGGTGAGCGTACACACGACGCTGCTTCCTGCCGGAATGCGTCCGCTGCGCACGTCCCGCAGAGCGCCGGCCAGCGAGGTCGCTGACGCCGGCTCGCAGAAGACCCCTTCCTTCTCGGCGAGCAGCTTCTGCGTCGCCAGAATCTCCTCGTCCGGGCATTCATCAAACCAGCCTCCGGACTCATTGACCACCTTCCAGGCGCTGTCCCAGGACTGCGGATGCCCGATACGGATGGCCGTAGCCACGGTCTCGGGATCATCTACCATGTGGCCGCGCAGGAACGGTGCACTGCCAGCGGCCTGGTAGCCAACCATGTGCGGGCGGTTTCCGACCACCGCCCCTCCCGCATACTGGCACTTGCCTGCGCAAAACGCACAGGCGCCGGTGACATGATCACCCGAAGCCGACGAAACCTCGCAGTAGCCGATCCAGTGTGCCGTGATGTTGCCGGCGTTGCCCACCGGCAGACAATGATAGTCGGGAGCGCGGCCCAGCTCCTCGATAATCTCGAACGCCGCCGTCTTCTGCCCCTGCAGCCGAAACGGATTGATCGAATTGACGATGGTGACAGGCGCCTGTGCCGCCACCTTCTTCACCAGCGCCATGCCGGCATCGAAATTGCCCTGGATCTGGATGACGACTGCACCGTGAATCATGGCCTGAGCAAGCTTGCCAAGAGCAATCTTGCCTTCGGGAATCAGCACAAAGCACTTGATCCCGGCACGCGCCGCATAGGCGGCGGCGGCGGCCGAGGTGTTTCCGGTTGAGGCGCAGATAATCGCACGACTACCCTCTTCCACCGCCTTGGTGACCGCCATGGTCATGCCGCGGTCTTTGAAAGACCCGGTCGGATTGAGGCCTTCATACTTGACGTAAATATCGACCTTGTCCCCGAGCGAGCGCGGGATATTGCCCAGCCGAATGAGCGGCGTGGCGCCTTCGCCCAGACTGATGATGCGCGTGTCGTCATGCACCGGAAGGCGGTCGCGGTAACGCTCGATCAGGCCGGTATAACGTTGGTGCGTTGTCATTGGCTACTTCCAGTCCTGGTTCAGTTGTTCGACGCGAATGCGCATGACTTCGCCATTGATGGAGTCGAGCGCCTCGATCTGCGCAATCGCCTTGTTCATGTTGCGTTCTAGCACGCGATGGGTAAGCAGGATCACCGACACCACATTCGAATCGGCGGCCGGCTCCTTCTGGATCATGGCCTCGATGCTGATACCGACATCCGCCAGAATGCGGGTCACATCGGCCAGCACGCCGAGCTCGTCTCTGGCCTGCATGCGCAGGTAGTAGGCGGTCTCGACCTCCTGCATAGGCAGAATCGGCACGTCCGACAGCTGATCCGGCTGGAACGCCAGATGCGGCACCCGGTTATTCGGGTCCGCGGTAAGCATGCGCACCACGTCCACGATATCGGCCACGACCGCCGAGGCGGTCGGCTCCGATCCCGCACCGGCCCCGTAGTACATGGTCGATCCGACGGCGTCGCCTTTCACCAGTATGGCATTCATGACCCCGTCTACATTCGCGATCAGACGCCTCTCCGGTATCAGCGTGGGATGCACCCGCAGTTCGACACCGCGGTCGGTGCGGCGCGCGATACCGAGATGCTTGATCCGGTAACCCAGCTCCTCCGCATAACAGACGTCACTGCGCGTCATACCAGCGATACCTTCCGTGTACACCTTGTCATACTGCAATGGAATCCCGAACGCGATCGCCGCCAGAATCGTTAGCTTGTGGGCAGCGTCGATGCCCTGCACGTCGAAACTCGGGTCGGCCTCCGCATATCCGAGCCGCTGGGCTTCGGCCAGCACGTCCGCAAACTCACGCCCGCGATCACGCATCTCCGTCAGAATAAAGTTGCCGGTCCCATTGATGATGCCGGCGAGCCATTCTATGCGGTTCGCAGCAAGACCTTCGCGGATGGTCTTTATGATGGGAATACCGCCGGCGACCGCGGCCTCGAACGCCACGATTACCCCGCGGTTGCGGGCGGCGGCAAAGATTTCATTGCCGTGTGCAGCGATAAGGGCCTTGTTGGCGGTGACCACATGCTTGCCGTTTTCGATGGCACGCAGCACGAGCCGGCGCGCCGGATCCTGGCCGCCTATGAGTTCCACGACAACTTCGACCTGTGGATCGTCGACCACCTCGAACGGGTCCGTGGTCAGACGAATGCCCTCGACCGGGCACGGGCGTCGGTCGCGGGCTGCGGCATGCACCACCCTGATCTCCCGGCCCGCTCGCCGGGCGATCTCGGCTCCGTTGCGCGCCAAAACGTTCACTGTTCCGGAACCCACTGTTCCGAGACCCAGCAGACCGATACGGACCGGGTTCATCGGACTTGGCCTGCGGTTTGCCACTCGCCACGGTCTCGGCGCATCATCTCCTTTATGGAACGAACCGCCTGACGCGTGCGGTGTTCGTTTTCGATAAGCCCGAAACGCACGAACCCATCGCCATATTCGCCGAATCCGACACCCGGTGCCACGGCCACCTTGGCCTCCTCCAGGAGCTTCTTGGAGAATTCCAGGGAACCCATCGCCTGATACTGCGGGGGAATCCGCGCCCACACGAACATGGTGGCCTTGGGAATATCGACCATCCATCCTGCTGCATGCAGGCCTTGGCACAGGACGTCACGCCGGCTCTGATAACGCTGACGGATTTCCTCGACACAGTCCTGCGGGCCATCCAGGGCAAGGATCGAGGCCACCTGGATTGGCGTGAACATCCCGTAATCGAGATAGGATTTGATGCGCGCCAGCGCCGTCACCAGCTTGCGGTTGCCGCACATGAACCCGACACGCCATCCAGGCATGTTGTAGCTCTTTGACAGGGTGAAAAACTCGACCGCAATGTCCTTGGCGCCCGGCACCTGAAGGATCGACGGCGCCTTGTAACCGTCAAATACGATATCGGCATAGGCAAGGTCGTGGATGACCCAGATACCGTGTTCGCGGGCAATGGCTATTACCTTCTCGAAGAAATCGAGCTCCACGCACATGGCCGTCGGGTTGCCGGGGAAGTTGAGCACCAGCATCTTGGGCTTGGGCCAGGAGTTGCGGATGGCGTTCTCAAGCTCCACAAAGAAATCGACCCCCGGTACCAGCGGCACGTGGCGTATGTCCGCCCCGGCGATGACGAAGCCGTAAGGATGTATGGGGTATGTCGGGTTCGGCACCAGAACCGCATCGCCCCGGTCGACGGTGGCAAGCGCCAGATGCGCCAGACCCTCTTTTGAGCCGATGGTCACAATCGCCTCGCTATCCATATCGAGGTCGACGTCGTAGCGGCGCTTGTACCACGCACAGATCGCCCGCCGCAGTCGCGGAATGCCGCGCGACACCGAATAGCGATGGGTATCGCCACGCTGCGCGGCCTCGCACATCTTGTCCACGATGTGCTGGGGCGTGGGCTCGTCCGGATTGCCCATGCCGAAATCGATGATGTCCTCCCCGCGGTGTCGCGCCTGGGCCTTCAGTTCATTGACAATATTGAAGACGTAGGGGGGCAACCTCTGGATACGGGGAAATTGATCAGATGGATTCATGGTATAGATACCGCGTACGCCGGAGCTACCCGGCCAAGTGGAAATCCTTGTAATATATGGCCTTACAAAAACTGTGAACCATACTGGCGCGGCGCGGCGCTGTCAATGAGCGCGGCCGCAATTCCGCAAGCCTCGAGGCACTGAATCGGCCTTCAACTTATCATGAAGTTTCATCTGCAAACCGGGGACGGGGAAGACCGTATCATCCGCGGCTACGGCCCAGGAGAGATCCGGGTCGGCGGCCAAATCTACCGCAACAGCATCGTGGTAACACCCCAGCGGATCCTGCAGGATATTCTTCCGCAACAGTGTGACCGGCTTGATGCCTCCCACTTCGAGATGCTGGCAGGACTGAAGCCGGAACTGGTGATTCTTGGCACCGGTCGAACCTTGCGGTTTCCGCCGCCGCAAATCACGGTCAGCCTGATGCGCGCGTCCATCGGGCTCGAGGTCATGGATACGGCCGCCGCCTGTCGCACCTACAATATCCTGATGGGCGAGGACCGACGCGTGGCCGCCGCCCTGCTGATGATCGAACGCTGACGGCAGGCGCACCTGCGGTTCAGAACAGCGAGTCAATCGAATAGCCGTTTTTCTCCAGCATCACCCGCAGCCGGCGCAGCGCCTCGACCTGGATCTGCCGCACCCGTTCGCGGGTCACCCCGATATCTGCGCCCACTTCCTCAAGCGTGGAGATCTCGCGCCCATTGAGCCCGAAACGGCGTTCCACCACTTCACGCTGCTTGTCGCTCAGCTCGTTCAGCCAGGCTCTGATCTGCGCGTGCAGATCCTCATCCTGCAGGATCTTCTCCGGATCGGGCGTGCGGTCGTCGGCAATGGCATCCAACAGCGAGCGCTCTGGGTCTGCGTCAAGCGGAGCATCCATGGAGGCAATGCGCTCGTTCAGACCGAGCATCTCCTTGACGTCCTCGATCGGCTTGTCGAGCAGGGTCGCCACCTCTTCCGGGGTAGGTTCGTGATCCATCTTCTGCGACAGGTAGCGGGCCGCCCGCAGGTAGATGTTGATTTCCTTCAGGACATGGACCGGCAGGCGGATCGTGCGTGTCTGATTCATGATGGCACGCTCGATAGTCTGGCGTATCCACCATGTGGCATAGGTGGAAAAGCGGAATCCGCGCTCCGGATCGAATTTTTCGACGGCGCGTATCAGCCCGAGATTACCTTCCTCGATGAGATCCAGCAGCGCCAGCCCACGGTTCATATAGCGCCGGGCAATCTTGACCACCAGGCGCAGGTTGCTTTCGATCATGCGGTGGCGCGCGGACTCATTGCCCTTGCGTGCGCGCCGGGCGTAGTAGACTTCCTCCTCGGCGGTCAACAGGGCCGAGAAGCCGATCTCCTTCAGATACAGGCGCGTTGCATCCGCCTGTACCGTCACCACACCCGCGTCAGCCACCTCGGATGTCTCGGGGGCCTCGCGAGTCGCAACCGCCGGTGCCGCGTCTTCCTCCGCAGCCTCCGTTTCGTTTTCGCTATCGCTATCGCGATCGCTCTCGGATGCTGCAGCCGGACTGTCCTCGTGCTCGACCTCCTCCGGTCCTGCCCCATCAACATCGCCGGAGATCGAACGCTCTTCGTCCGCTCTCTGGTCGGATTTCTTTCGACGCGCCATAATTTCTAGAGATCCGGGAAAAATAGTTTGGGGTCTACAGGGGCTCCGTCACGACGGATCTCAAACAGAAGTTCCACCCTACTGGTGCCGGTATCTCCCATTTCCGCGATTTCCTGCCCCGCCCTCACCATTTCACCCTCTCTAACCAGGATACGCTCGTTGTGCGCATAGGCGCTCAGATACTCGGCATTATGCTTGATGATGATAAGCCGTCCGTATCCGCGAAGTCCACTTCCCTGATACACCACCCGGCCGGCCGCTGCGGCCCGTACCGGCTCACCCATCCGCCCGGCGATCTCCACACCATCTTCCATTCCGCCAGGATTAAAGCGGGCCGTGATTTTCCCCGCCGCCGGCCAGATCCAGGGCCCGACGGTGGCCGGATAATGACCCGTCACCCGCGGGGGCGGGCTGACCACGGGCCTGTGGTACCGGGGTGCCCGGGCATACGCGGTCGACGGCACGACGGTCCGGCGACGCACTATGCGATATGGCCGCCGCGGCGGGAACAGGCGCAGACGCTCACCCACATGGATCGTGTATGGCGGCGCGATACCGTTCCAGTCAGCCAGCTGGCGGAAATCGCGTCCATTTGCCCAGGCAATGCTGTACAGCGTGTCCCCGGGCAGCACCGTGCTGTAGCGCGACTCGGGGAACCGCAGTCCGGTACCGCGGTTACTGATCTGCGGCCGGACAACCGGCCCCGCGCAACCCAGGGGCAGCACCGCGACCAGCAGCAGCAACACCAGGACGCCATGGCCGGCGCAACGGCTTCCGCCGGCGCCGCGAAGGTCAGTACCCATCGCGCACCAGCGGCACGAAATTTACAGTCTCGAGCACCTCGCGGCGGTAACCGTCCTCCCCGCGCGTGATCAGCTGCAGCTGTTGCTGCTGTCCCTGTGCCACCGGAATGACCAGCCGGGCCTGCGGCGCCAGCTGTTCGCACAGGGCCTCCGGCAGTTCTGCAGCCGCCGCCGTCACGATTATGCCGTCATAAGGCCCATGTTCAGGCCAGCCCCAGCCGCCATCCGAAAGCTTGAACCGGAAATTGCGGTAGCCGAGATCCTGCAACCGGCGCCGGGCAAGCTTCAGCAGCGGCTCTATGCGCTCCACGGAATAGACCTCCTCGACCAACGCGGCAAGGATCGCCGTCTGATAGCCCGATCCGGATCCCACTTCCAGCACCCGGCCAAGCGCACGTCCGGCAAGCAGGGCCTCCGTCATACGCGCAACGATGTACGGCTGCGAAATGGTCTGATTGTGGCCGATGGGCAGTGCCGTATCTTCATAGGCACGACTGGAGAGCGCCTCATCGACGAAGGTATGACGCGGTACATTGAGCATGGCCTCCAGCACGCGCCCATCGTGGATACCCATCGTGCGCAAACGCTGGATCAGGCGTTCGCGCGTGCGCTGCGAGGTAAAACCGATCCCGTCCCAATGCGAGCTCATTCTGGAATCTGCCGGCCAAGCCAGGATGCCACCTGTTCAAGCGCAGCATAGCGGGTCAGGTCCACCTGCAACGGCGTAACGGAGACACAGTTTCGCCGGATTGCATCGAAATCGGTGCCCGGTCCGGCATCCGCCGCAGCGCCCGGCGCGCCCACCCAGTACACCGGATTGTCCTGCGGATCGGTCGCACGCACGACCGGTTCGGCCTTGTGCCGGCGTCCGAGCCGGGTTGCCTCGTAGCCGGCAATCTGACTGGAAGGCACGTCGGGCACATTGACGTTCAGGATCGTATCCGCCGGCAGCGGATCGCGTTGCAGCTGTCGCAGTAACCGCAGCACTACCTGCGCTGCAGTCTGAAAATGATTGCCCGAACGGCCGGCCATGGACACCGCGATCGCCGGTAGGCCGAGAAAGCGGCCTTCCATGGCTGCGGCGACGGTGCCCGAATAGAGCACGTCGTCCCCCAGGTTGGCGCCGTCATTGATGCCGGATATGACGATGTCCGGCTCGCGCGCGAGCAGACCGGTGATCGCCAGGTGTACACAGTCGGTGGGCGTTCCATCCACGTAGAGAAAACCGTTGCCGGCTTTGTATGCCCGCAACGGACGTTTAAGGGTAAGCGAGTTGCTGGCGCCGCTGCGGTCGCGCTCGGGAGCCACGACATCGACCTCCGCCACGGAACGCAGGGCCTCGGCCAGACACATCAATCCGGGCGCGAAGTAACCATCATCATTGCTCAGCAGGATACGCATTCCGCGCGGGAAGATACATAAATCTGGCGGCAAAACCAACCGGTACGTCACGACGGCGACTTTCTGCGGGCGGATCGCGGAGGGAGTCTGCGTATTCGCGTCCCGGTGTCCGCCCCAGCAGGCACCGGGGATGACCGCCTGCCGCAGGGACTACCCCCGCGCAGCCGGACCGGGCCGCCCGGGGCAGCGCGTATAGATGCCCGATTAAATATGGTCGGGGCAAGAGGATTTGAGCCTCCAACCCCTCCACCCCGAGCACGAAAAAAAACAACAATACCACTCCCGCACCACTGCAACTAGCTGATCTTACACAACTGTGTCATCCGCCACTATCCGTTGATGCTCACAAAAATCATGCTGGGTGTGACGAGAATGTGACATGAACTGGATCACGAGCATCAGCTCACCATCAACGGGGGGCGCCCGGGACAGGGGTGGGTGGCGGGGGTGGCAACACGTGTTGTTCGATCGGGATCTTCGTCACATCGCTGATGCGGAAGTTGTTGTTGTTCGGACCATTGTAGATATACGGCACCGCGAGGCCCTGCTCCGGCAGCAGTTTCGGAAAAGTCGGGAAGCCGTACTGTCGGCTGAAATGATCGAGCGGCAGTTCGGATTTCCACCCCGTCGTTCCGTGGTTGACTGCAGGGCACTCCGCTCGCTGCCTGCCCTTGGGAGCGGCCGGCCCCGGACGGATGCGGTGTATTCCAGCGCCAGAGCGAGCGCAACTGCCGGGATACCCCACCGCTTTTCTTGTGGTCGAATCCACTCGTTATTCTGTCCAAACTCCAGCAGGGTCCCAATACATCTTGAATGTCCTTCCCGACACCAGTGCTTCAGTCGGAGGCAGCAGGAAGTTGCGCAGCGTCCTGGCGACGTCAGCCAGCGTGACTTCCTCCCCTGTCGCGAGCCCCTTGTACAGAAATGCTCGCCACTGTGTCTGCTTGGTCTTGTCATCTGAGAACTCAGATGTGAAAGCGGTGGGTACGGATTTCGGCAAATCCGTCTTGCGACGTTCGAATGTCCTGCGGATGGCCTCGCTGAGTGTTTCCCCGTTAAATTCCAGATTGTGCGCCAGTGTCCAGATGTCGTGAAAATCCGTCATGCGGCTGTTGGCCATGTCGAGTTCCACAATAGCCTGGTACTTCTCGGCTATGGTGTTCTCCGGGGTGTAGGCAAGCAGGTGCGGCGCCGGCTGGTCCAGAAGGACCGGGTAGTCGATCCAGATCGGCGCCGGGTAGACAACATCGCCGATGCCGACATCAACCTGTATCGGCACCCGCGCATTGCCGAGTTGCCCTTGAAAACGGATACGCCAGCCCTGGTAATCGGCATCAAGTGTGATGGCTTCGGTCGTGACACTCTGCGGGTCGTAGCGCATACCATCCTCCTCGACCCCGAGTGTCATGCACTCCCGAAGAATGGCTGTGAGGACTTCTGGCGTGCCGGCGGTCCGCCCCAGCACATCGATATCCATGGTCGGCCGCGCCATGGGGATCTGCCAAACGCGGCAGCAGTGCGCCCTTCAGAAGCAGCTTCTCGGCATGTTTGGACTGGCCAAGACGGTAGAGAAAACGCTCGATCGCGTAGTGCTGCAGCAGCTCGTTGAACGGCCGGCCAGTATCCTTGGCCTCGATAAGCAGCCGCTGGTGCACCGATTGTGCAACGTTCACCAGCGGCCGGCGGGTCACTGGAGAGCCTCGATATAGGGCATCATGATCCGCTCGACCCGGCAAAGGCGCGCGTACGCGAGAAGCTCGCGCATGGAGGCTTCCTTGCGGGAATGAAAAAGCTTAAGCGCTTCGACCGCTACATCAATGCCGATGCGGTGGCGAAAACGGAAGCAGTCCGCCACCGTCTTGGCCGCGCTGTAGACACGTACCCCCACTCCATCGAGAGCATGGCTTTCGATACCCGCCTTGTAGAGTTGGTCCGACAGGCGAATGATTCGGATCGGGGGGAAATCGAGCCGAGGCTGTTTGGTACCACGGGGCACAGCCACATCGACCTGGTGCGGAATCTGGGTCGTCATGCCATGGAACGCCAGGGCCGAAATGAGACATACAACACCCTGCGGGATGCGGGAGGCCACAGCGGCGAGATCGGGGTTACCGAGTTCCGGCAATTCCGCGAGCCTGTACAGACCTCGTGTGACTTGTTGAATCCGGCCGGCATCCCGGAGCGCATAAAGCGTGCGGGGATGAACCCCGAGCGCAATGGCCCGGGAGGTGCGCAGCATTCCCCCGTGTGTTTTGAAAACCGCCTCGGCTTTTCGCCAAGTCTGAGCGTGATCCATGGTGGATAAAAATACCACCAGTTATAGATATGTGTAAACCTTTCTATCCGTAGCCAGCAACCTCTTATTTCACGTTACAGCATCATGGTTCGCGGGATCCAGATGGCTGGACGTAAAAAAGAAATGCGGCGAGTCCCAAACGCCCTGCCGGGCCGCCACTGGCAGTTCCAAGTAATAAAATAGGGATTTCCATATCACAAAAATTCCGATGAAAAATTCAGTTTGTCCGGAATCTACGGGCCAATTTCCATCGGGTCTGCTGTGGGTAACCCTTCCGGCGGATCAGCACCTGCCAGACCCGTTTGTGGTCCCGCCCCGAAGCGATTGTGGCCATGCCCCTCATGCGTTCTCAGTGTCGCAGGGTTGTCGCAAATTACAGTGGGGTCTGTCCAACAGGCTGCTAAGTCATTCATTTAATGGTCGGGGCGAGAGGATTTGAACCTCCGACCACCTCCACCCCAAGGAGGTGCGCTACCAGGCTGCGCTACGCCCCGTCGATAGCCCGTGCCGAATCGCACCCGCAACCCGACTCTCCAGCTGCCAGAGAGTCGTTGCGAAGGCGGCACATGATACCCGAGAACCGAAGCGGGAGAAACTGCCGTTCAGACCTGCAGCAGCTCAAGCACTGTCTCGAGCTCCTCGATGAGTTGCTTGATCAGTGCAGCACGATGCGTGGGGTCGCTCAGATCGTGTTCGACAACCAGCTTGTTGCGCGCTCCGCTGATCGTGAAGCCGTCGACATAGAGCAGGCAACGGATCTGGCGGATCAGCATGACATCGTGGCGCTGGTAGTAGCGACGGTTGCCGCGACGCTTCACCGGCTTCAGCTGCGGGAATTCCTGCTCCCAATACCGCAGCACGTGCGGCTTGACGCCGCACAGGTCGCTCACTTCACCGATGGTGAAGTAGCGTTTGCTCGGTATTGGCGGAAGCTCAAGATTGTCCGCGGGATCCAGCATTCAGCTCTACTCGTTCTTTGAGTTTATGGCTGGCCCGAAAGGTCACGACACGCCGCGCCGAAATCGGGATTTCCTCGCCGGTTTTCGGGTTTCGCCCCGGACGCGGATTTTTCTTCCGCAGACCGAAATTGCCGAAACCCGAGAGCTTGACCGGTTCCCCGCTCTCCAGCGTCTCGCGTATCTTCTCGAAGAAGAGCTCTACGAACTCCTTCGCCTCCCGTTTGTTCAGACCCAGCTCGTTGAACAGTGATTCTGCTAAATCAGCTTTTGTTAACGCCATGAATTGCGCCCTTATTGACTTGCTGTACTTATTGTCTGAGCCACGCTCCCAGCTGCGACGCCAGAACCTGAACCACCCGTTCCATCAGCGTCTCGACCTCCCCTTCTTTAAGAGTGCGCGAAGAGTCCTGCAAGGTCAAGCCCATGGCTAAACTTTTTCTTCCGGAATCAATGCCTTCGCCGCGATATTCGTCAAAAAGCTCAAGGTTTGCCAACAACTTGCCGGAAACTTGCGCAACGCAATTCAGCACGTCTTGGGCGGATATGTGGTTCTCAACCACCACCGCGAGGTCCCGGCGAATGGACGGAAACCGTGAAACCTCCCGAAATACCGGAACTTCGACTGATTCCAGGGCATCGAGCCGCACTTCAAACAGGAATACGGCATGTTCCAGTCCGAGCTGTGCGCGAACCCGGGGATGCAGGGATCCGACCACCCCTGCTGGCTGACCCGAGGTATCGGTCAGTTCGGCTGCCTGCCCTGGATGCAGCGCCGGGTGCTGTGTAGGTTGAAACCGGAAACGGCTGGGTGCCCCGCTGGCTGACAGCAGCGCCTCGACGTCGCCTTTGATATCGAAGAAATCCACGGCCCGCGCCGCGACCCCCCACTGCTCGGGCAGGGCTGGTCCCACCGCGATCCCCGCAAGACTGGCGATCTCCTCGGTCGTTCCGTCATCGCGAGGCAGAAACCGGCGCCCCAGCTCAAACAACCGCACCCGCCCCTGCTGCCGGTTGAGATTATGAATGGCGGCACCCAGAAGGCCAGGCCACAGGCTGGTCCGCATGGCGGCCATATCCGACGAGATCGGGTTGGCCAGCAAAACCGGTCGCCGCTGCGGATCGACAAGCGTCTGCAGTGCCGGGTCCACAAAACTGTAGGTAATGGCTTCCTGATAGTCCCGGTCGACCAGTATTGCCCGCAGGCGGTCTGCCGGCACGCGCGTCTCGGTAGCCGTACCGGCACGCAGCCGCGCCGACGGACGGCGGGGAATCAGCTTCTCATAGCCGACGATACGCGCCACTTCCTCAATCAGGTCGCATTCCTCGGCGATATCAAAGCGCCATGACGGTGGCGTCACCTTCCAGCCGTCCGCCACCCTGACCGCCTTCATGCCCAGTCGCTTCAAAATGAGTCCGATCTGTCCCGCTGGCACCGGTGCGCCCAGAAGTTGCGCCACACGACCCGCACGCAAGCCGACTGATGCACGCTTGGGCATCTGGCGGCTTGCCACCTTCTCCACTACCGGCCCGGGGCGGCCGCCAGCCAGCGACAGGATCAGTTCCGTGGCGCGCTCCAAGGCGCGCCTCTGGAGCTGCGGATCGACGCCACGTTCGAAACGATGGGACGAATCCGTGTGCAGCCCCATCTGCCGCGCCCGGCTCGCAATGGCTCCGGGGCGGAAATAGGCGCTCTCAAGAAAAATGCTGCCGGTGGCCGCAGTGACCGCCGAATCGAGTCCGCCCATGACCCCGGCTAGCGCGCAAGGACCGGCACCGTCGGTAATGAGCAACGCCCCTTCCGGTATGTTTACCCGACTGCCATCGAGCAGCGCCAGAGTCTCGCCGGTCTTCGCCAGGCGGACGGTGATCCCACCCTCAAGCCGGTCCAGATCAAAAGCATGCAGCGGCTGTCCGAGTTCCAGCATGACGTAGTTCGTGACATCGACCACGGGATGGATGTTGCGTACGCCGCTGCGCCGCAGGCGTTCGCGCATCCACGAGGGGGTCACGGCCGCCGGGTCGATGCCCTCGATCACCCGCCCCGCATAGCGCGGACAGTCGTGGCCGGCCCGGACGGTCACCCGGACCTGCCGCCGGCTGCGCAGCCTGGCTGGTCTCGACCGCGGAACATGGACCGAGGTGCCTGTCAGGGCCGAAACCTCCCGCGCCAGCCCCGCCACACTCAGACAGTCTCCGCGGTTGGGAGTAAGGTCGAATTCAATCTGGCGGTCATCGAGCTCCAAGACTTTTCTGAGGGGGGTGCCCGGCCTGGCGCCGGGATCCAGCACCATCAGGCCATCGGCCGATTCTGCGAGCCCGAGCTCCTTGGCCGAACAAAGCATGCCGTGCGATTCCACGCCGCGGATTTCACTGCGCGCAATACGCATTTCACCGGGCAGTTCGGCGCCCGGCAGCGCCACGGGCACCAGGAGACCCACGGCGGCGTTATCCGCGCCGCAGACGATGGTGAGCGTCCGCCCCTTTCCGATACGTACAGTGCATACGCGTAGCCGGTCGGCGGTGGGATGCGCGGCTATGGCAACAATCTCGCCGACCACGACCTGGTCGAGCGGCGGGGCCACCGGGAGCAGCGCCTCCACCGCAAGGCCGGCCATGGTCAGCCGCTGCGCAAGCGCATCACCGGACATGCGCGTCGGAACCCATTCGCGCAGCCACTGTTCGCTGATCTTCATGCCTCGGTGTTCACTTTTTGTTGTCCTTCACGCCGCATCCCGGTCACGACGTTACCCGGCGTGGCGGCAGGCGTCCGCGTTTTTAGCGGAACTGGCGCAGGAAGCGCAAGTCGTTCTCGAAAAACAGGCGCAGATCGTTGACGCCGTACCGCAGCATCGTGAGCCGCTCCACTCCCAGTCCGAATGCGAATCCGCTGAAGCGTTCGCTGTCGATTCCGACATGGCTGAGGACCCGGGGGTGCACCATACCGCAACCGAGAACCTCGAGCCAGCCGGACTGCTTGCACACCCGACAGCCTGTGCCGCCGCAGATAACGCATTCGATATCCGCTTCAGCAGATGGTTCGGTAAACGGAAAGAATGAGGGACGAAAGCGCAGTTTCAGCGGACGCTCGAAGAACCGCTCAAGAAATTCGGCGACGACCCCCTTCAGATCCGCGAAGCTGACCGCTTCGTCGACCATCAGGCCCTCGATCTGATGAAACATGGGGGTGTGGGTGACATCGGAGTCGCAGCGGTAGACCCGTCCTGGGGCAATGACCCGCAGCGGCGGCTCGTGCCGCTCCATGTAGCGGATCTGGACCGGAGAAGTGTGCGTGCGCAACAGTCGCCCGGAGCCGAAGTAGAACGTATCGTGCATGGCGCGCGCCGGATGATCTTCCGGGATGTTGAGCGCCTCGAAGTTGTGGAATTCGTCTTCGATTTCCGGGCCGTCTGCCACATCGAAACCCATATGCTGAAACAGGGTCTGCAGGCGCTCGATCGTGCGGGTGACAGGATGGTATCCACCCCGCCGCAGCCCGCGCCCGGGCAGGGTCACGTCGACCGTTTCCCTGGTCAGTTGCGCCGCGCGTTCAACTGATTCCAGCGCCTCGCGTCGACGGTTGAGTTCGTCCTGGAGCGACTGCTTGGCTTCATTGACCAGCTGTCCTGCCCGGGGCCGCTCCTCCGGCGGAAGCCCGCCCAGGCGTTTCAGCTGTTCAGTGAGAATACCCTTCTTGCCCAGATACCTGACGCGCAGCTGTTCCACGGCCGATACGTCAACCGCATCCGCAGCTGCCCTGCGGGCCTCGTCCAGCAGCTGGCTCAGTTGTTCACGCACTGTCAGGACGCGCTCCGCGGACAGAAACCGGGAAGGAGAAAGATCGTGGACCCTCCTCTCCCGGTCGCACCCGTTGCATGCGGGGCGCTACCGCCCCGCACCAACCGGCAATTACGAGAGACTGGCCTTGGCCCTTTCAGCCAACACCGAAAAGGCCTGCTTGTCGTGCACTGCGATATCGGCCAGAACCTTGCGGTCGATGGCGATGGCACAACGCTGCAGGCCGTTGATGAAGCGGCTGTAGCTCAGGCCGCATTCCCGTGCCGCAGCGTTGATGCGCGCGATCCACAACGCGCGAAAATCACGCTTGCGCACACGCCGGTCGCGATAGGCGTACTGCCCGGCCTTGTCGACAGCCTGCTTGGCGACGCGATACACCTTGCGCCGCGCATTGTAATAGCCCTTGGCCCGGCCCAGCACCTTCTTGTGTCGTGCATGGGCAGTCACTCCGCGTTTAACTCTTGGCATGACTCACCCCCTCAGACGTACGGCAACATGCGCCGTATCGGCGCGACGTCCGATCCGTGCACCTGCATCGTGCCACGCAGGTGACGTTTGCGCTTGGTCGGCTTCTTGGTCAGGATGTGACGCACATGCGAGTGGCCGCTTTTAAAACCGCCGCTCGCAGTCTTGCGGAACCGCTTGGCGGCCCCGCGGTTGGTTTTCAACTTCGGCATTTCCGTACTCCGCATTCTCACGCCGATTTCCGTCCGCACAGGATGCGGACATGTCCGGCGCTACAGGTTTAGCCGCGATACCGCACGGCTTATCGTTTGGGGTTTACTACCATGACCATCTGCCGGCCTTCCAGGCGCGGGTACTGCTCAACCGTTCCCACTTCCTTCAGGTCCGCCTCGATACGCTTCAGCAACTGGACACCCAGTTCCTGATGCGCC
The DNA here is from genome assembly GCA_021785515.1 of Pseudomonadota bacterium. Taxonomy (GTDB): domain Bacteria; phylum Pseudomonadota; class Gammaproteobacteria; order Acidiferrobacterales; family UBA6901; genus JAJYCY01. The sequence goes on from JAJYEX010000010.1 coordinate 49,284, forward strand.
ATCTCACGGCCCCGGAAACGCAGAGTGATCTTGGCCTTGTCCCCGTTCTCTAGGAAACGTACCAGGTTGCGCAGTTTGACCTGGTAATCTCCAATGTCCGTCCCGGGACGAAACTTCACTTCCTTAATCTGGATCTGCTTCTGCTTACGCTTCGCCGCATGCTTACGCTTGCTCTCTTCGTACTGAAACTTGCCGTAGTTCATGATACGGCAAACCGGCGGGGAAACATTCGGCGAGATCTCTACGAGATCCAAGCCCTCCGCCGCAGCCAGCTGCTTGGCTTCGACAGTTGAAACCACACCTACCTGTTTTCCATCAGCACCAATCAGCCTCACGTTCGGCGCCCTGATCTCATCGTTCAGGCGTGTTTCTTTATCTGCAGCGATAGGTGTAACCCTCCGGCTATCCAGCAAAAAAGCCGTGGCTCGCGATCTCCTGGGTGAGTCGCTCGCTGAACGCCGGCAGCGCCATCGAGCCTAGATCCTCACCCGTGCGCGTGCGCACGGCCAGAGTCCCATTCAGCGCCTCCTTTTCCCCCACCACCAGCAGGTACGGAATGCGTTGAATGGTATGTTCTCGTATTTTAAAGCCAATCTTTTCGTTTCTCAAGTCCGCCTCAACCCGCAAGCCCTGCTTGCCCAGCGTTTCGGCCACAGCCCGGGCATAAGCCTCCTGCTTGTCGGTAATGGTCAGGATCACCGCCTGGACGGGCGCCAACCAGGCCGGAAAGGCCCCGGCGTACTCTTCGATCAGAATGCCGATAAACCGCTCGATTGAACCGAAAATTGCCCGGTGCAGCATGACCGGCACCTGTCGGCTGCCGTCCGCGGCGATATAGCTCGCCCCCAGGCGCCCGGGCATGGAGAAATCGACCTGGATGGTGCCGCACTGCCACAGGCGGCCGATCGAATCCCGGAGCGAAAACTCGATCTTCGGCCCGTAGAAGGCCCCTTCCCCGGGCTGCAGGTCCCAGGGCAGACCCTTGCTGTTCAGGGCCTCCTCCAGGCCATGCTCTGCCCGGTCCCAAGCCTCCTCCGAACCGATGCGTTTGGCCGGCCTCGTAGAGAGGCGGTACTGCAGCTGACTGAATCCGAAATCCGCGTACACCCGATGCAGCAGATCGATGAACGTGGACACCTCGGGCTGGAGCTGGTCTTCGGTACAGAAGATATGGGCATCGTCCTGGGTAAACCCGCGCACCCGCATCAGGCCATGCAGGGCGCCGGACTGCTCGTTACGATGGCAGGAACCAAACTCGGCCAGCCGCAGCGGAAGATCCCGGTAACTCCTGAGCCCCTGGTTGTAGATCTGGATATGGCACGGACAGTTCATCGGCTTCACGGCGAACGTCCGCTTCTCCGACTCGGTGGTGAACATGTCATCGTGGAACTTCTCCCAGTGCCCGGACTTTTCCCACAGGCTGCGGTCCACGAGCTGCGGTGTGCGCACCTCCCGGTAACCGTGGTCCTGCCACAGCCGGCTCATGTAGGCCTGGATGGTCTGATAGATACGCCAGCCCCGTTCATGCCAAAACACCATGCCGGGCGCCTCCTCCTGCATATGAAACAGGTCGAGGGCTTTGGCGATCTTGCGGTGATCCCGTTTCTCCGCCTCTTCAAGGCGATGCAGATAGGCGTCCAGCGCCTTCTTGTCACCCCAGGCGGTACCGTAGATGCGCTGCAGCATTTCATTGTTCGAGTCGCCGCGCCAATAGGCGCCCGCGACTTTCATGAGCCGGAACGCCCCAAGCTTGCCGGTAGAGGGAACATGCGGTCCGCGGCAAAGGTCGAGAAATTCGCCTTGGCGGTAGAGCGAGATCTCCTCGCCCCCGGGAATGCTCTCGATGATTTCGGCCTTGTAGCGCTCGCCCATGTCCCGAAACAGCTGGACGGCATCCCCCCGACCCATCACTTCCCGCCGTACCGGGAGATCACGCTTGACGATCTCATGCATGCGCGTCTCTATGGCACGCAGGTCCTCTTCACTAAACCCGCGCTTGAAAGCAAAGTCGTAATAGAAGCCATCCTCGATCACCGGACCGATGGTCACCTGCGCCTCCGGGTAGAGCGCCTTCACCGCCTGGGCCAGCAGATGCGCCGTCGAATGCCGGATGACCTCCAGGCCCTCGGCATCCCGCCCGGTAACAACGGCCAGACTCACGTCATGATCAATGGCAAATGAGGTATCGACCAGGCGGCCATCGACCCGTCCGGCGAGCGCGGCCTTCGCCAGGCCGGGCCCGATGGACATGGCCACTTCGGCCACCGTCACGGGTTGGGGGTATTCGCGCCGGCTTCCATCGGGCAGCGTAACAACGGGCATAAGGACCAGACCACTCAGGTCAGTGGCGGCCGATACGAAGGGCCGCATGGGGGTTCACCCCCTGCCGGCTGGGTTTGCAACTTGGGATACCGGAACAGGGAAATCTGGTAGGCGCGAGTGGGATCGAACCACCGACCACTACCATGTCAAGGTAGTGCTCTACCACTGAGCTACGCGCCTGGATTCAGCGGCGCAAAATATCATAATTGCGCTGTCCGTCACAAGGCACCGCGCAGTTTCGCGCGAGACCGTGGGCAAGCTTGCCAGCAGGCGCTACTATTCGGGACGCGAGCGCCGCCAACGCTTCGCAGCCCCGGCGGCGTCTGACCAGTCCGCCAGGGGTTTCCGTTAACCGCAGGACGCCGGGATGCGACATGCCACCTTCTGACAGGCAGCGACGGTTCACGCGATTTCAGCTGGAAGCTGTGGTCGAGATCCGGCACGGCGCGCGGCTGTGGGAAGCGCAATTGATCGACATCTCTCTGAACGGCGCGCTGCTGACCATTCCGGAAAACTGGGACGGCTCCCGGGGAGACGCGGTGGAGCTGGCGATGCACATCCCGGACAGCACCGTGGTAATCCGGATGGAAGCCGAGATCGCGCACCAGGAAAAGCAACGCATCGGATTCCGCTGCCGGCGTATCGACCTGACCAGCATCGAACATCTGCGCCGTCTGGTGGCGCTCAATCTGGGCGACCCGGCCCGCCTCGACCGCGACTTGCACGCGCTCGGCACTGCGGACAAGGCGCGGCTGGCCCCGCCCTAGCGCCCCGCCGCGTGCGGCTCGTTCACCCCCAGACCACGGGACTTTATAGTTTCGATCCGGTCGCGGATGGCGGCGGCCTCCTCGAATTCCAGGTTCCTGGCGTGCGCAAACATCTCCTTCTCGAGGCGGCTCAGCATGCGCCCGAGCGCTTCCGGCGCAAGGTCGCCATACTCGGCATTTTCCTCCGCCGCCTGCGACTGCACTGCGGCACCGCGTGCGTACGAAACCCCGTCGATGATGTCCTTCACCGCCTTGACGATGCTCCTCGGTGTGATGCCATGGGTTTCGTTGTAGGAAACCTGCCGCTCCCGCCGGCGCGCGGTTTCGTCGATCGTCTGCTGCATGGAGCGGGTAATCGTATCGGCATACATGATCGCCTTGCCGTTCACGTGTCGGGCCGCGCGACCCACTGTCTGGATGAGCGAGCGCGCGGAGCGCAGGAACCCCTCCTTGTCGGCGTCCAGTATCGCGACCAGCGAGACCTCCGGAAGGTCGAGCCCCTCACGCAGCAGGTTGATACCGACCAGCACGTCGAACACCCCCGCACGCAGATCGCGGATGATTTCAACCCGCTCAACGGTATCGATATCGGAATGCAGGTAGCGCACACGCACGCCATGCTCGGCCAGGTACTCCGTCAGATCCTCGGCCATGCGCTTGGTCAATGTGGTGACCAGAACCCGCTCACCTACCGCTGTGCGCAGACCGATTTCCGAGAGCAGGTCATCCACTTGCGTCAGCACCGGTCGCACCTCGATCTGGGGATCAACCAGACCCGTTGGCCTGACCACGAGGTCAATCACGGCGCCAGATCGCTGGGCCTCATACGGGCCGGGCGTGGCCGACACGAATATGGTCTGCGGCATCAGCGACTCGAATTCCTCGAATTTGAGCGGCCGGTTGTCCAGCGCCGACGGCAGGCGGAATCCGTATTCCACGAGCGTTTCCTTGCGTGCCCGGTCGCCCCGGTACATGCCGCCGATCTGCGGCACGGTCACGTGGCTCTCATCAATGACCATCAGACAGTCGGATGGCAGATAGTCTATGAGCGTCGGTGGCGGCTCCCCGGGCGTGCGTCCCGACAGGAAACGCGAATAGTTTTCTATCCCGGGACAATAGCCCATTTCCTGCAGCATCTCGAGATCGAGGCGCGTACGGCTCTCAAGGCGCTGGGCCTCTACCAGCCTGTCAGCCACGCGCAGCTCCTCGAGACGTGTCCGCAGTTCCTCCTTGATCGAATCAATGGCCCGAATCACCGTTTCGCGCGGGGTGACATAATGAGACGAGGGATAGATCGTGGCCCGCGTCAGGGGATTCAACGTTTCCCCCGTAAGCGGATCAAACTGGCTGATGCCTTCGATATCGTCCCCAAACAGCGTCACCCGGATCGCCCAGCGCTCGGACTCCGCCGGAAATATGTCGATGACGTCGCCCCGTACGCGGAAGGTGGCCCGGTGCAGCTCGTAGTCGTTGCGCGTGTACTGCAGTTCCGCAAGCTTGCGCAGAATGGCGCGCTGGTCCATGACGGCCCCGACCCGCAGGTGCAGGATCATGTCGTGATAGGCCGCCGGGTCGCCTAGTCCGTAAATGGCGGAAACCGTGGCCACAATGATCGCATCTGGCCGTTCCAGCAGGGCTTTGGTGGCCGACAGGCGCATCTGTTCGATATGCTCATTGATCGACGCGTCCTTCTCTATATAAGTATCGGACGCCGGAACATAGGCCTCAGGCTGGTAGTAATCGTAATACGAGACGAAATATTCCACGGCGTTATGCGGAAAAAAATCCCGCATTTCGGCATACAGCTGGGCCGCCAGCGTCTTGTTAGGCGCCATGATCAGCGTCGGGCGCTGGACCTGCTCGATCACATTGGCGATGGTGTAGGTCTTGCCAGAACCGGTTACGCCGAGCAGGGTCTGGAACGCCTCGCCCCGGCGCAGACCATCCACAATGGTGGCGATTGCCTGAGGCTGGTCACCCGCCGGGCGGAACGGGCTTTCGAGCGCAAACTGCTGGGTCATCGACGTTGGTGACATGGAAGATTGTCGGGTATATTACTCCAGTTTGTTCAGACAATGCCGGGAAGGAAAAATTTGCCAACGATTCGCCTCTCTAGCCGCGTTCAGCGCATCCAGCCATCCTCCACGCTCGCTGTAAGCACCCGCGCCCGGGAGCTCAAAGCCCAGGGCAAGGACGTTATTGGCCTCGGGGCCGGTGAGCCCGATTTTGATACTCCGGAACACATCAAGGAAGCCGCCATCCGGGCTATCCATCAGGGTTTCACGAAATACACGGCGGTGGACGGTACACCGTCCCTGAAACAGGCCGTGCGCGCCAAATTCGCGCGTGAAAACGGCTTGGAGTATGCGCTAGACGAAATCCTGGTATCAGTCGGCGGAAAACAGAGCTTTTTCAATCTCACCCAGGCTCTGCTGGACCCGGCCGACGAGGTGGTGATCCCGGCACCTTACTGGGTGTCGTATCCGGACATGGTGCTGCTGGCGGACGCCACGCCAGTGATCATCAAGGCCGGCATGAACCAGGGCTTCAAGATCACACCCGAACAGCTGGACGGCGTCATCGGCTACAAGACCCGGCTCGTGGTCATCAACAGCCCGTCCAATCCCACCGGCGCCGTATATTCGCGCGCCGAACTTGAAGCGCTCGGTGAGGTGCTCCGACGATATCCCGACGTCCTGATTGCCACCGATGACATGTATGAACACATACTGTGGACCAAAGAGCCGTTCTGCAACATCGTCAACGCCTGCCCCGATCTCAAGGACCGCACCATTGTCCTCAATGGGGTCTCCAAAGCTTACGCGATGACCGGCTGGCGTATCGGCTATGCTGCGGGTCCCAAGCCGCTAATCGCAGCCATGCGGAAAATTCAGTCCCAGAGCACGTCGAATCCGACCTCGATCGCCCAGGTTGCGGCTGAAGCGGCGCTCAACGGCGACCAGGGCTGCATCAACCCGATGCTTAAGGCATTCAAGGAACGACATGACCGGGTGGTGGCGCGGCTCAATCAGCTGTCCGGCGTGCGCTGCCCGCCGTCCCTGGGGACCTTCTACGCTTTCCCGTCTTTCCAGGGCGCAATTTCGGTCTTGAAAGACATCCATAACGACACGGAAATGGCCGAATTCATCCTCAACGAGATCGGGGTGGCGCTGGTTCCAGGCTCTGCGTTCGGGGCCGAAGGCCATATGCGGCTGTCCTATGCAACCAGCATGGAAAATCTGGACATGGCCCTTGATCGTCTCGAAAAACTGCTGGGCCGCACCGAAAGCCCGATATAAGTTCTGCCGGGCGCACAGACTTGGGGTTTTTAAAAACAGATGTTCGGCTCCGCTTGACCAGCCATCCTGCCGACAGTAGCATAGCGACCCTTCTATTCCCCGGTAGCTCAGTCGGTAGAGCAGGTGACTGTTAATCACCGGGTCGGCGGTTCGAGTCCGTCCCGGGGAGCCAATAAAACAATAACTTAGCTACCTCCCTAGGCCCCGCTACCCCTAATTTTGCGACACTCTTGCGACACTGAAAATGCAGGAGGGGGTTATGGCAACGATTGTTCCGCGGAAAAGCTGGGAGCGTCAACGCCGTCTCGGAGAGCTTTTTCGCCACACTGAAGGCCGAGGAGATCACCGAACCCTATGCAACCAAACAGGAGGCACACCAGGCATCGCTGCCTACATCCATGGATTTTACAATCTAGTGCGTTTGCATTCCTCACTCGGATACTTGTCGCCCAACGAGTATGCACGCAGAATGCAACACGCTGATCAGTCACCGTCTATGAGGTCCGTTGCGTAGGGACCACTTCACTCTTCCGTCATCAGCCCTTCCAGCCCGCGCCTCTGCCGCCAGGCGTAAATCTGGCTTTCAGCCAATCCCAGGTCCCGTGTGGTCGTTGCCACACGGTCTTTGTCGACACGCGCAAGTACCTGGTCACTGATCCGGCAGTTCGACGGCTTGCCGCGTTTCCGTCTGATCAACCCGGCAAGTCCCGCCTCACGGTATCGCTTAACCAGCCGTCGCACTTGCCGGGTCGTCATTCCCATGCGCCTCGCCGCTTCCTGCCGGCTGATCGCACCCCCTTCAAGTTGGCTGATCACTTGCGCTCGTATCGCTTCATTCACGGTCAACCATGCGGGCACTTTCGCCTAATTAGCAGACAATACGAACACTACGGCAGGCCGCAGGTTTATGGTTGCACCAGGGTGATCGCGAAAGGACTCATTCCGGCCGCAAACGGCGAGCCCGAAATTTGCGCGAGTGCGCCGTTTGCCCCGATGCTGTAGGTTGAGACAGTGCCATCTCCGTTCGTCACATAGGCGAAAGCGCCGGCGGAGTCGATTGTGACGGCAGTAGGACCGGTTCCTGCTTTAAACGGTGAGCCTGCAACTTGCGTGAGCGCACCGGTCGACCCGATGCTGTAGGCCGAGACGTTGTTGGTCATATTGTTTGCCACGTAGGCAAAGGTGCCGGCCGGATTGACTGCGATAGAAAAAGGCGCGCTTCCTGCACTAAATGGCGAACCAGTGACCGGTGTAAGCGCACCATTCGATCCGATGCTGTATGCCGAAATGTTGCTGCTGTAAAAATTCGCTACATAGGCAAAGGTGCCCGCATGGTTGACCGTGATGGATTGGGGAAAGGTTCCTGTCGTAAATGGCGAGCCTGTAACCGGCGTGAGCGCACCATTCGATCCGACGTTATAGGCCGTGACCGTGCTGCTGCCGAAATTGGCCACATAGACAATGGTGCCGGCGGGGTTGACCGTGATGGAATCGGGATCGATCCCCGTCGTAAACGGCGAACCGGGGATCGGCGTGAGCGCACCATTCGATCCGATGCTGTAGCCCGAAATGTTGCCGCCCGTACTGCTCGTATTGTCTGCTATATAGGCGAAAGTGCCCGCAGGGTTCACCGCGATGGATTCGGGCTTGGTTCCTGCCGCAAATGGCGAGCCCGAAATTTGCGCGAGTGCACCGTTGGATCCAATGCTGTAGGCCGAGACGGTGCCGTTGGTGTAATTCACCACATAGGCGAAGGTGCCGGCGGGAGTGACAGCGACAGAAGTGGGAAGGCTTCCTGCCGCAAACGGCGAGCCGGCAACCGGTGTGAGCGCGCCATTCGACCCGACGCTGAAAGCCGACACGCTACCGTTGGTAGCGTCGTTCACCACATAGGCGAACTGTGCAGTGGCGCAGGTGACCTGCACACTGCTCACAGCGGTGATGGCCACGCCGCTGGCGTTGGCGACCGTACAGATTTGATGCAGGGGTTGAGTCAGCACGGTAACCGAGTAACCGGACGCGCTGGCGGAAAACGTAAAGCTGCCATTGGCAGTGAGTGTGAGGTTGTCTCCACCATTGTCCTGCAGCACGACCGTAGCGCCCGATGCGAGTCCGCTGAGATTGCCGGAAATTGGATAGGCCTGGGCTCCGCTCGAGCCTCCGCTACTCCCGCAGGCAGAGAGGATGATTGCGGCCATTGCTGCAAGAGCTGATGTTAGCGCGGCGCGCGCAGAAAGCGGAGAGATCATTAGTAATTCCCTGTCGAAACCATGATTATAGTTATGGCGATAACCTAATAGGTTAGATTTTGTCGATCAATTGTCAATTATTATGTGGTGGTACGGTAATGGTGCCATTGGTTTTGAATCGCGGTCCAATCGTCGTGACGAGGGCAGTCAGGGAAACACTGATCAATTCCTGCGGCTCACGGCGGCATTAATCAGTGCTTCTTTAAATCATCGGATAGTCGAAATGAGTCCGACGGTGTGGATGAGTACGGCAAATCCGTGCTCACAAAGCGGCTGACGCGGACCCAAATGGTGAAGTTCTTCGCGACACTGCCATCGTGCCTGATTGGCATGGAAGCCAGCGGGAGCACCCGCCACTGGGCCCGCAAGCTTTAAGGCCTGCGGGCATGCCGTGAGGCTCATCGCCCCCTAATTCGTCAAACCCTACGTCAAGTCGAACGCAAGAACGACCGCAACGATGCGGAAGGCATCTGCGAGACCGCTTTCCGTCCGCACATGCGCTTCGTGTCCCTTAAGAACCCCGAACAACAGGTGGAGTGCAGTCGGCAAATCAGATAGCGTAAGCCGATCATAGTTCGAGCACAAACCGGTTGGCCAAGGTCAGATCCATTTTGATCCGTGGTTCCAATTCACTCGGGGTCAGGTAGTCAATCACCATTGACTCATCGCTAAGCCACAACCCGGGCTGTACGTGGAAACCCGTTGCAAAACAGCCTGCCGACCCCAGAGATTCGCCCCGGTTCGTATTTTGGACACCCTAGCAGTCGCCTTGCTCTCACCCGCCGATAGACGCGTCCGGTCGGGAACGGACTTCACTGGAAGCCTGCAGCGCCTCGACGGCGGAGGCAAGATCGCGGAGCGGGATCACTTTTTCCAAGCGTTGTACGTCCGCATCTGAAAGCACCGCTTCGCGTACAATGCGGGAGAAGGATTGCACCACGGATGCGTAGGTATCCCTGATGATCGCCCGTGTTTCCAGTTCCGTGCGTCCAAATACCCGGGCCGCGGCGCCGGGCAGATCGCCGGACAGGGCAGCGCGCGGGTTCGCGAAACCGCACAAACGGGTCGCGAATTCCGGGTTTCCGGCAAACGGCACGAGATCGTAAGCTGGGCTCAAACCCCACAGGCCGTTTTCGTGCAGCTTCATTTCGAAGTTGCCGAGATGATTGTCGGCAATCGCCGCGATGCCCTGAAACACCATACGGCGCAGGAGTTCATCGCCCCCCTCCCCTTGCATCAGATCGGGATCGATAGCCCGAAGTGTCTTGGTGATATCCTGAAAGTCTGCTGTTCCCGTGACCCATCCGGTAAGACTGCGGAAGCTGATCCGGTGCCATCGTCCGGCAGCACTGCGATCGTAACGTTCGACCAGCAGGACATCTTCCCCAGACTCGGGTAGCGTCAGAACAACACTGTGCGGCACGTCAATGCCGCATTCCGCGGCAAGCCTCAGACAGGCATGCTCGACGCGGGCCATGCTGGTGTAGGGATCGTTCGGCAGATTGAATTTCGCAACCCAGTAGCTCTGGTTCCATTCGACAGCTGCTTTGGGCCGGGCGCCGCCCAAGCTGGTGACCCCGTAGAAATTGCCCTTGTCCAAAATGCGCTCCATCTGCGTGATCTGGTGTTGCACGGCCCGCTTGCGCACTTCCTCAAGATGCTGCAGTCCCGCTACGTAACGCTCCGGCGTGACGCGGTTCCCGGAAATCTGGAAGAGCAGCCCCGACTGGGTGCGCCGTCCGAACCAGACAATGCGTTCAATGTCGCTCATCCGTCGGAATTCAGGAAATTGCGATTCGATGACGGATATGCCGAACCCGCCAGGCATCATGTCCCGGAATACGCCGTGGATCGCCCCGGATTTGCCATCATCGACGCGAAATACCGTCCCAGGCTCAGCCTTCCGATAATCCAGGTTAATCGGATCAAGCGGCGGCCCCTGATAGGTACGAAAGTAGACAAAGTTCCCGCTGGTCGGCCCTCTTGCCGAGATGAACCCGACAAGAGACCATCGCCGGCCATCGGCGTCCGGCGGACGGGAGTGATCCCATATGGAAACGGTAATGCCGTCCGCTGTCGGGGCGCCTGATTTTGAGGGCTGATTTGCCATGGTGTCGGGTTCGCGCTTACTTGTTGCGACGGTCTCTCTTGACCCCGGGGGAGGCGGCAACAACGATATAGGGTTTGTCATCCAGATTGATGGTTGGTTCGCCCTGCGTATCATCTTCCGGCGGAACATCGCACTGCTGCATCTCGGCCAGCGCCCGTTCCGCCGCCGCGACCATTGTGTCGCGCTCCTCCTCTACTGCGTCTCCACCGATGCGGGCATGCAGCGCCTCGTCGGCCTGCTGACGCATAATTGCATCTCCGGGATCCGCGGCCTGCAGCAGGGCATCAAGCACGGTGAGTCCGGTCGCTTTGTTCAGGTTCATCCGGGACCAGGCATCCACCCACGCTGCGATGGATATCCCGCCATCTCCGGATTCCATGCGGACATACGTACTGCGAGCGACGCCTATTCGGCGGGCCATCTCATTCTGGGAAACCCGGAACAGGTATTGGCGATAGTGTCGGAGACACTGCCCGAGATTGCGTAAGGCATTGGGTTGGCGACTCATAATGGTTCTTTAAAAAAGAAAATATTCCGTATGTGCGCCGGCCCTCGATAAACGCGACGGGACGTCCAAGTCTCCCTCGCGCACTCGGTCTCGGCGCACTCTTTGTGCCTGCGCATCCGCTTCGGCACGCCGCGGCCGCCCTGCTCATCGAGCGGCATGCATTTCCGATGCATGCCAGGCGCTCGATACGCAATGGCTGGACGGCGTTTCGGTTGTCCTTGCAGGTGGCCTTCGGCCACCCGCCCGAACCCTACGCCTCCCGCGGACTACGCGCCCTCGCTTCGCTTTCCATGGCGCGCAGCGAATGAGGCACCCGGATGGTGACCTTAGCTTCAGAATGTAGCATATATCGGTCTGTTGTATTTAATATCGATATCCTGCCTGAATATTTGGGCCCGATATGCTTTATAGTGTAGTATATATAAGTCAGTTGTACTAGATATAATACATTATCCGGCTGTTTGGACATTATCCGCTGGTTTGGATAAACCATTGGGCGCAGGCGTACTTGGAATCGTAACTTTGCATTTCACAACATTAGGGTTCCAAAGCCCGGGACACTAGGCGATTGGCCACGACCCAAGACGCCCCCAGGCTGATCTGGCCTCTTATCGCCCATCGCACAGCGAGACCTGTCAGCTGCCGAAGCAACGTCATATTTTCTGGAGAACTGGCCCGCACTCACCTCCGCCCCTTTCCCCCCAAACCCCTGCTGCCCCCAAAACAGTTTGCATACCTCGAACACGCCTTAAAGAAATGACCCATGATTGGGTCAGCTATTTGCAGATCGGCGTACTGACCATGATCTGGCCTATAGCCCAGACACGCTTTATCCACGCCAATCTCGGCGCCGGACCAGTCGAAAACATTGCGCCGATGGATCAAACAAGAGGATCCGCAATTGTTTTTAAGAACCCCGCCTGTCCGGACAATGGGCATGCGGTCTATCAGATACGTCCCCCGTGCCCATAAAAGCCGCCGCCCATAGAAAAATACTGGCTGAATCCCCTATCGGTAAGTCATCTGTAAGTAGCCCCTTATTACCATGGCCCCGTTCATGGCGCGACACCTAATAACCGTCATTCTGCGATGCGCCACGGTAAAGCCGCATCGTGCCGCGCCATGACAGGGCTGTCGCGAAGGGGTGTCTGCGTGCGCTCCGTTACCGACAGGTTATCGACTCAATGGCCGTGGGTAGCACTCGCCAAACAACAAATCCGGCAAATGATGCGGTTTTTGAAATGAAGGGAACACCATGACCACCTGCCACCGTACCGATATCCGTTCTGAGCACGTTCGTCTTTCTGCCAGGACCCTGTCCGGGAGCGCCCTGGCCTTGAGCCTCGCGCTCACCGCCTGCGGTGGGGGTGGGAGGGGTGGGGGGCAGTAGCTGTAGCAGTGGGGGCGGCACAACACCGACAGCGATTACCAACCAGCGGACCTGGTTGGCGGGTTCCAGCACCGCCAACGCCCAGGGCGTCTACGGCACGCTCGGTACGGCCGCCCCCGGTAACCTCCGCGGGGCGGAGGTGCCATGACCCGGACCGATGGCAGCGGCAACTTATGGCTCTTCGCAAGATAATGGAGGCCACCCCGTCTGCGATGCCCGGTCTCGGCACAGCGAGTCCGGATAAAAGGGCCTATAGGCGATATCTGCACGTTGCGATCACGGGCCGACCAAGCCGAATCAAACTCCGAGCTCCATACAGCCGTCGATACCTAGCGCTGTCGGTCCAGCACATCCGAGCCTAACGCACCTCGGGGTACGGGCATCGGACGCCGAGGTGGCAGATGTCATAGGCGCCCCATTCACTGTTTAAAGGTCCAGGCCTTCATCGCCGTCAGTGGGCAAATATGTCTCTCATGACATAGCTGTCCGCTATTCCGTACTTCAGAGCGTATTTCTGCTGGCGCCCTGCCTCCGGCAAACCGTAGAGCGCCTCGATGGTCCGCAGGAGGTTGACCTCTGTGACCCCCCTGCCCTCTGTGTAATTGCCCTGCCGGACATGGGCACCGGCAATGACTGTCGGTATCCTGTTCTTCATACTCCGGTTACGGCTTGCCGGATTGGTCAGGCCATGGAAACCCGATCCATCTTCATTTTCGTCCCAGGTCACGATCAGAAGACTGTCGTGGGTTTTGGCCCACCGGTAGTAGGGCCCGATATTATGCTTCAGCCAGTCGTCTCCCCGCCTAACGCGCCGCCACGGCAACCCGCTGTGCATGTCGTCGTACAGGTTCGGGATGACGATGCTCACGGTAGGGAGCCGGCGGAAGTTTCTCGGGAATTGCCTGAATTGAAGGTTGACAGACGTCGCCTCGGTTCTGCCGTTAGGAATATTGGCGAAACTGATCCAGGGGACATGCTTCCTGGCGTAGACCTTCGTTCGGTCAACACGGTCGCCGATCGACGGCAGGCCCTCAGCGTAACCCTTGAACGTATATCCTGCCCTGATCAGCTCCTCGCCCAAATTGGCGGCCGTGAAGGGGTAGTGCGGATTGTTGCGGCGCGTCGGAATTACGTCCCGGTACCCGACACCCTGATTGCTTCCCGAGAAAATCCAGAAGTAATTGCCTTCGCTGTCATGCTCATCGGCGAACATCCGCGTCAGATTCGCCCCCTGTCTGAGCAAGACCTTGTTTATGTAAGGGGCGTTCCGGTTCCCGACGATGTCCGAATAGTTTTTGTTTTCCTCGATGACGATTACAACGTGAGCGTACTTCGGGAGACAGGTCGGGCACAACGGTGCCGCGCTCGACTGCCTTACTGTCAGCCCGAACCACAGACACACACTCAGGGCAGCAGTGAAGAACTTGTTCATCACGATTCCTTAAATATGGGGAGATTATTCAGCAGTACACGGCCATGTTAGCGGAACTGCGCCAGACCTGCGGCATCCTCGCGCGGTAGCACAGGTAACGCATGATTCAGGCTCCCCTCTCCAGCTGAGCGGCCGTGGCATCCGCAAGGTACGGCACCACCGATTCCGGAAAGGGCGCAACGCTGCTGACGTTAATTTCACACAAAACGAAGGTATCATCACCCCGTTCGTCTTTGGGTCCAAGCAGAAAATCGCAATCCCACAGAACCGGCAGGCTTCGGATCTCGATATCTAGCGCCTCCCGAAGTGCAGGTACCCATTCCCGCTCCACGCGCTGCCTGAGCATCTGGAACTCCGGTTGCGTTGGGGGATGATAAAGCCGAGGACCAGGCTGCGGCGGCACGGTATCCACACCGGTACGACGAGTCGCCGGAACAAGCGCATTGACTGCCTGATGCCCGAATCCGGCCACCCGGTCGTGAACCAGATAACAGCGAACCATTCCCTCGGGGAGACGCTCTTGATAGGCCTGATCGATCATGTGCCCACCGGCCATGAAGTAGGGCTCGCACCGCGCAAAAAACTCGGATAATGAAAGTTCCTCGTCCTGGCTCCCTTTTGCGGCATGACGGACTCGGACGCGAGTTTCGGCCGCGGGCCATGACGCCTGGGTGGAGGCATGGTTCCCGGCAAGTTCTACTTTCCAGACACCACTCCCTCCGTTACCCCGGTATTGCTTGAGCACGCGGGACCGCCCTGAGGTGAGCTGCGCGGGCAGCTCCTGGCGCATCTGCCCGATCGACAGGTAGAGACGCGTGTCGCAACCCCAGCCCAGATGCCGGGTATGATAGAGCACGTCCTTCGTGCCGATCTTCTGGATGATATCCGGGTGCGTACTGACAAAGATGCCGGCTGCGGCTACCTCCCGAAGCATGGCATCGAGTACGCGTCGTCCCTGGCCCTCCTGGAGCGGATTGATCCACACCAGAACAGCATCGACGTCCATCACCTGCCGCCGGACCTCATCGCAAAATGCATCGTTGTACACCGCCGGTTCTGCATGAATGCCGCACCCGGCCAGTGCGTGAAAAATGGATGAAAACCGGTTGTTGTCAGCCGTCGCCTCGCGTCTGGTCCGCAGATTACCCGGATAAAGGATCGCGACACGACCACCGTGCATCATCAGAACTGCTCCTCAGCGAGGTATTTTCGGATCACCCGAAACAGAAGCAAACAGACAGGACCCCGCAAAACAGTCCGCAATCTGCGCCGACCTGGGACTTTTAAATGCGAGCACCGAAAGAGCACGCTGTAAGGCCCGATACCCAATACCGGCATTGGGTATCGGTAATTTGGGAGTCAGTCCGTACCGCCAAGACAAAGCTTACCCGCACAACTAGACGATGACCTTAACTATTTTGACTGCTGCCCACCTGCTACACCGCGCTGTATCCGGCTCATAATAGACGATGCCCGAAACAGATTTCCCCAATGTGACAAACGAGCCGTAGCCCATGTGGCTGACGCCGCCCCGCCGGGCCCGGAAACCAGGATGTCTAATCGCCCGCGTGGCTTAAACCCGAACCGGTGCCATTCGCCGACTTCTTCTTTTTCTTTATCAACGAAAAGGAAACAGATATGAAGAAAAAAATACGGACCGCAAAAACTGATTGCGCGCAGCAGCCGGGTGCGTCACCCGCACCCGATGAAGTGCCGCAGGATATTGCGAAGGAAACCGTGACGTTCGAGACCGGAAAGTCAGGCTCCGGCCTTCTTGAGTATCGACTCGGGCATCGCCTTGCTGCCCGCGGATCACGGATCAGTGAATGCCAAGCACTGGCCGGGAAGGTCTCCAACCACCCAGGACGGCACCGTTTCGGGGTCACCTCCATTTAGCGTGCCGCATGCTGCCCGTCCCCGGACCACTGCGTGATCACCCGCAGCCCCGATTCGGCTTTCTGGGCATTTTTTTGATCAAAATCAAAGGCAAACCTTGTCAGATTCAGTTTGCTGGTCTATAGGTTAACAATAGCTGTTTATTAAAACTACGCCTACTCGGGAAGGCGAACCGTCACCAGCAGCATTGCGTGACAGCGTTAAGTCAGGGGTCTTGGGCGTTCGATGCCTGCACTCTGGCGGACGGTTGGTGAGCGCCTGATCGCTTGGGCGCGGAAACAACAAACGCCACGATGATATCTCTGTCACAGACGTGGGTCTGCCGGGAAAATGGAGATGTCACGCTCCGCGGGCCGTAATTTTCGGTCCGGGCAAATTGGCGCTCACTTCGATTTTGCCGCGTGTGGCATCACTATGCGTGGCGCACAGATCGCCAAGCCATCGTCATATGGCGGCGCTGCGAATAGCCGCATCACCCAAAGGTGGTGCCGCTACCATGTGGACCGGAATTCCATATGGCTGCACTGCGCGCGACCCCGGGAGGGGTCGGTTTTCTCGCTTACAGAGAATAGTCAAATGAACAGAAAAATTGCCTCGATTCCGGTTGCCATACTGTCCGCGCTCGCGGTTTTGCTGCCGCACCCGGCAGTTTCCGCGTCTGCCCCTGATTTAACGTTCCCGCTCAGGTGGGAATACCCGGAGGAGCACTTTCTTTCCACGCAGCAGTTCTACAAGCTGTATCCCAACGCCATCGTGGTCGACTCCCGCACCGATCTCGAGTGGGAGGCGCTGCGGGTCAAGGGCGCGCGCCTCGATTCCGTTGACCACGTAAACCGGCAAATGCAGTACACCTTCGACAGCAACCTGCGCCAGATCGAGTCCGGCAACCCGGGATACAGGAGACCGACGATCTTCTACTGCAACGGGACATTGTGTCCGAAATCATATCAGGCGACCCTCAAAGCGATAAAGATGGGAGTCAAGAACGTGTACGAATATGATTCCGGGATTCTGCCCTGGGCCATGGCGCATCCCGCACACACCATGGCATTCGGCAAACCACTCACCGAAGGCCGCCTCATTCCGCACAAGGAATTCCTGGCCCACACCCTATCTCCAAAGTCATTCGACATGCTGCTCAAAACGAAACCCTGCCATTGCTTTATCCTGGACATCCGTGATTTCGTGACCCGGGACATCAATCTGTACCCGGGACGGGAGCATTATGTGAGTCTCGACGATCCGAAGCGCTTTGACTATTTTCTCAATCGCGCGATGCGCGAGCACCGGACGCTGTTCATATATGACGCGGTAGGCAAGGAAACGCCTTTTGTTCAGTACTACCTCAAGCAGCGCAATATCCATCACTACTGGTTTCTGCGTGGCGGGGAAGCTGCCTGGATTAAGCAGGGCGGCTGATTCCTGCAACCGCATCCACGGATGCGCGTGCCGTTACGGCCGCCGGGCTTGTGCCGTGTGTACTGCCTATTCCACGGGATGCAGTATGCGCGTCAGCAAGATTCCTGGCGAAACAGACCCGTCAAAGACGTCGTGACCGGACCAGGATCGTGACAACACTCAGGCGCCACTTGGTCCAACACCGACATTTCGGCGCGCGCCAACCTTTTGGGTAAATCGCTGCTTACCACCACCCCTCCCGAAAAGTCCGGACCAAACCAACCATTGCGGTGATGCCACGAGAACGGATGTTGGTTGTGTAACCCGTCTGTCACTACCTTGAAAATACAGATTCACATTCGCGGATTAAGTTGCCGGGCATCCACTCTGATGCCAGGGCGGGTGCCATTCGGGCAGATATCCAGCAGGAACGTCAGCCGGAGGCATTGACTGGCGAGTTACCCGGGGGTACCTGCCGACCCCTGCAACGAAGCAGTCCGGGCGCGTTCGGGCACGGCCTGCTATTTCCGTAAACTGGAGGCCCTATGCCGCAACCTGTCCCCAATTCCGATCACCATATCACCCCGCGCGTCGAGAACACCGTCGCCGACGCTTTGAACCGGGCGCAATTCAGCATCTTCCACATCCGGGCCATGTTTGCGGCTGGAATGGGATTCTTCACCTCCGCTTACGACCTGTTCATCATCGGTACGGCACTGACCCTCATCAAGGGGGAGTGGCATCTTTCGGGCAGCGAGATCGGCCTCATCGGTTCGATTTCGCTTATCGCCACCTTCGTCGGTGCATTTGTCTTCGGGCGTGTGGCCGACATCTTCGGACGTAAGGCCATATATGGACTGGAGGCCTTGCTTATGGTCATCGGCGCCCTCCTCTCCGCCGTGGCGCCCGGAGTGGCCGTACTCCTGATCGCCCGCGTGATACTGGGCCTCGGCATCGGTGGTGATTACCCGCTCTCGGCGGTGCTCATGAGCGAATACGCCAACACCGCTTCAAGAGGTCGGATGGTCAGCCTGGTGTTTTCAGCCCAGGCATTGGGCTTGCTTGCCGGTCCAGTGGTAGCGCTGACCCTGCTCGCCGCGGGCGTCAACCACGATACCGCCTGGCGCATCATGCTCGGTCTGGGAGCCTTGCCAGCCGCTCTCGTCATCTATATGCGACGCACACTGCCGGAATCGCCTCGCTGGCTTGCGCGCGCCAAAGGAAACGCGTCGGAGGCCGCACACCAATTGGCGTCGTTCAGCCTGGGAATGGCCACCGCCAAAGGGGCGGATCGCAAGGTCTCGCGCCCCCTGGCGCAGTACCTGACGACCTTGATCGGAACGGCCGGAACGTGGTTTGTGTTTGACTACGCCTACTATGGCAACACCATCTCGACACCGCTGATCATGCAGCACATCGCGCCACATGCAGACCTTCTTGCAAGCACCGCGATGAGTCTGCTGGTCTTTGCCGTGGCGGCGTTCCCGGGCTATGTGCTGGCAATCCTGACCGTGGACCACATCGGCCACAAGACGCTGCAGATCGTCGGTTTTCTCGTCATGGGGCTGGCCTTCCTTCTGCTGGGTGCCGCCCCCGCCATCTCCAACGTACTCTGGCTTTTCCTTATCGTGTACGGCATTTCGTACTTTTTTGCCGAGTTCGGTCCTAATACCACCACGTTCCTGCTATCCGCGGAACTGTTTCCGGTGAACCTGCGCACCACCGGTCACGGCATATCAGCTGGAACCGCGAAGGTCGGAGCCTTCATTGGAGCGTTCATCTTTCCGGTGCTCCTGCACGCAGTTGGTCTCGACCGAACCCTGATGATCACCTTCGTGCTCTCCATGGTCGGCCTGCTGCTTTCTGTCGTGTTCATTCGTGAGCCCAAGGGATTGTCTCTAGAAGAGGCCGGACGCGAAGAAGAACACGAAGTCGCTGGCGCTGCCCATCATTCGTCCGCCGCGATCTGACACCGCAGACCTCGCTATTTAACCGACCCTCCGGGGCGCGTCAGCAGGGGCTGGCGCGCTAAAGCCGGAGGGCGGATCAGAAGCGTCAGAAGCGGACTCGCGCCGCGCGGACGTACCTGCCCCGCCATCCCCTGCGACACGGCACAGCACAGGCTGAAATGTCGCTCCCCCATACACTTGCACCGGACTGGCAGCTCCGCAACAGACGGTGTCGGCCGAGAGACGGCAGCCGATATGGGCATCTGCGGAAACCACCGCGCCGGTATGTGTTTCGCAACCCGCCCACCCGCCATCCCTGCCGGCGAACGGCAGGCGCTGCTAGTTATCGTAAGGCGGCGTGGCACTGATCTTGTGAATGTTGAGGTCGGCGCCCTCATATTCGGCTTCAACCGGCATGCGGATCCCTATGGTGTATTTCAGGATGCCATAAACGATGAACCCGCCAGCAAGCGCGACTGTGACGCCGCCCACGGTACCCAGAAGCTGCGACAGAAACCGCACACCCCCAAGACCGCCGAGCGCCTTGAGCCCGAAAATGCCAGCCGCAATCCCGCCCCAGGCGCCGCATATGCCGTGCAAGGGCCACACACCGAGCACGTCATCGATCTTCCACCGGTTCTGGGTCTGGGTGAACATCCATACAAAACCGGCCCCGGCAACAGCGCCGGTCACCAGCGCCCCAACCGGATTCATGACATCGGACCCGGCGCACACCGCCACCAGCCCCGCGAGCGGACCGTTATATACGAATCCAGGGTCATTGCGGCCCGCCAATAGCGCTGCAAGCGTACCACCCACCATCGCCATCAGTGAGTTAACCACCACCAGCCCGCTGATGTGATCGATCTTCTGCGCAGACATTACGTTGAAACCGAACCAGCCGACCGTCAGGATCCACGATCCGAGCGCCAGAAACGGGATGCTCGACGGCGGATGGGCGGTAATAGCCCCGTCGTGGCGGTAACGGCCGTGACGGGGGCCGAGCAGCAGTACCGCCGGCAGGGCGATCCAGCCTCCCATCGCGTGCACAACTACCGAGCCGGCATAGTCGTGAAATGCAGCCCCCAGATGCGCCGCAAACCAGGCCTGCACGCCGAAATGGCCATTCCAGGCCATGCCCTCAAAGAACGGATACACGAACGCCACAAGCATGAACGTCGCGATGAGTTGCGGGTAGAAACGCGCACGTTCGGCGATCCCTCCGGAGATAATGGCCGGAATTGCAGCGGCAAAAGTGAGCAGGAAAAAGAACCGGACCAGGGCGTAGCCGTTGGCGGTGCTGAGCGCCTGGGCGCTATGAAGGAAATTCACGCCATAGGCCAGCCGATAGCCGATAAAAAAATAGGCGAGGGTCGAAATCGCGAAATCGACGATCAACTTGACCAGCGCATTAACCTGATTCTTTGCGCGGACCGTTCCGAGTTCGAGAAAGGCAAACCCGGCGTGCATCCATAATACAAGTATGGCGCCAATAAGAATAAAAAGAACGTTACTGCTCGCATGGAGATCGTTCATGGCCGTCTTGGTCCGGAAAAGTGGTTGATGGAGTCAGCTTGTATTTACTTCAAAGAAACTCAATTCTTGTAATAAGGAGGTCCGGAGGCCGTCCGCCGCGGTCACATTACCTGACTCACCGCCCCCACACAGTGCCCATGACCATGACACGCTCTGCCACAGCGGTCTCGCGAAGAACCCGTCCGTCTGGACCGCGCCAAGAATGCCCCCAGAAACCGTTTCGTGCAATGCATGCCGGCCGGGTTCCAACAACCCAGGCGTCTCGGGCATCGGAGGGATAACTGCCGCTAGAGGACGAAAAACGCGCGAAACAGCTCTGAATCTGCGGCCGCAGCCTTCCGTCACGGCAAAGCGCCCCGGCTTTTCGCGTGCTGGATGCAGGCCGCCGACCTAAACCCCGGCCCCCTCATCTGCGTCCCGGTTCGACATCCACCCGAACGGACGACTCCGACGCACCGCCACCGATAAGTGCCAGCAGGCGATCATACCGGACGCGAATGCGATGATTCTCCGGAAACACGATGTCCTGCCTCCTCAGCTCCGCCAGGACAGTGGTCACCGTCTGCCTGGTGGTTCCCGCCATATTCGCGATCTCCTGGTGGGTCAGAGGAATCGAGATCTCCACATCGTCGCCGAAGCGTACGCCGTGACGGTCAGAGAGATGCTTGATGATCCATACGACACGGGCGTTGACGTCACTCGATATGAACTTCGTCAGCATATCCCCCAGCGCGTGCACCCTCCGTGAGAACATGGTCATGATAAACACTGCCAGACGGCCGTGGGTTTCGAGATATTCATGAAATTGGTCGCGCGCCATCATGTACACTTCACTCTCACTGCACGCCTGGGCGCTGATTACCCGGCGGGTGCCGCGCACGGTATCAATCAGGCCGAACAGCTCTCCGGAGACGCAGAATCGCATGATGATCTCCCGCCCCTCCTCCGACAGCCGGTACAGCTTTATCCGGCCCTGCCGCAAAAAATAGACATTCTGGTCGGCATCGCTGGCACGGAAGACAAAGTCACCCTTGCGGAATTTGCGCAACTGCATGCTGGCAAGCAGTTCGCTCAGCTCTTCTTTCTTGAGATAGGCTGATATGCTTTGAGCCGCAGGCGCCCTGTCGCCTGTTTCGCGGTCGTCGGTGCGATCCCATTTCGTCATGACAGTCAAAGCACTCCCCCAACATAATATAATGATGCGTCCTGCACGATCTCCGTCCGGGTCTGGCATAGCCCTCTGCCTGTCCCGGCGGCGGCCTCCACCGCCGGCACCACCACACCGGGCGGACGATTCAGGTTCCGGGGACGGTGACACAAATCACGCTACCGGACCGTCCTGACAGCCAACGCGGCGCTGCCCTAACTCTATTTATGATCAACACTGCGGCATCCGATGCAGGCTGCCGCAGGACTGCGACGCCACCGCAACCGCCCTTGAGCCAGATCACAGAGTCCGCTCGTGTTCCGAAACCGGCACTATCGGTCTGACAAGCCACTGCGTAGTGCGGTTCATTTCACCCCCCGATTAGGTCCCGCGATGCGGCGCGTGCGTACTGTCACGTTTTGGAATTTATATAAATGCCGGATCATCGCATGCGCTCCGACACGAACTGTGCTGTGGCTTGCGCGGCATCATAAACGGCTTATTTGGACGCATCAAAACAATCACTCGTCCATGTCGGCCAGCCGACCACATTTCCACATCTTTTTTGTTTCAATCCCGTGACGCTATTACAAGTATACGTCGGATCCGTGCAGCGGGGTAACGCGCGGATCTGCACGGGACGCAAGGGGGTGATTGATGAAGCTCTTGTTCCAGCGCTCGGCGCAGTCGGGCTACGGTACTTACCTGACGTCGATGCTCATTGCAGGTTTCCTGCTCGGCTACGGCGTTGATCACTTGCTGTCGACCACACCGATATTTTCCCTCGCCTTTACTGCCATCGGCTTGTTTGGTGGGCTATTCCGCCTGTCCCAGATGCTGGGCTCTGAGAGCCGGCAGGAGAGCCGGCCTTGAGTTCGATCATACACGGGATCGCCGCCGACCTCACGCGGCGCACCGGGACCGCCACCAGCTACATCCAGCACCACCTGACAAATCTGTGTCTGGGCAACTGCGGCGCGATCACGCACCAGCCGGTCGGATTCTTCGCAGTCCAGATTGACACGGTCATCTTCGGCCTCCTGCCGATGGTGCTCGTAGCCGTCCTCTCGCTCTGGCTCGTGAAGCGACTGTCTCCGGAAACTCCGGGACGGTTCCAGAACTTCGTGGAAGCCACTGTGGAATTTGTTGCCGGACAGGTCAACGACGCCCTGCCAATACGCAGCGGTATAATCGGGCCAATCGCACTCGCCGCCTTCCTCTGGATCCTGCTGATGAACTGTATGGATCTGCTGCCGGAGGACTTGATTCCGACGATCATGCACTTCTTCGGCCTGCCTGACGTCCGGGTAGTTCCCACTACCGATCTCAACACCACCTTCGCAGCCTCACTGACCGTGTTTGCCCTCGTGCTTTTCTTCAACATCAAGGTCAAGGGCCTCTTTGGATACCTGAAGACATTTCTGTTTCACCCGTTCGGCAAATTCCTGATTCCGGTGAATATCGTCATGACGCTCATCGAGGAAGTCGCCAAGCCGCTCAGCCTCGCGCTGCGTCTTTTCGGCAACATGTTCGCAGGCGAACTCGTGTTCATGCTGATAGCGCTGATCGGCGGAACTGCAACGCTGGGCTGGGGCCTGGCATTGTGGCTGCCGGTACAGGCCGGTCTTGATTTTGTGTGGCTGCTGTTCCACCTGCTGGTCGTCAGCCTGCAGGCGTTCATATTCATGGTGCTGACGATCGTGTATCTGGCCATGGCCCATACCGGCGTCGAAGGACACGCAGTAAGTGACGTTTCTCATGGATGATCGTTCGCTTCACAGCATACGTATTGCGACAAATCAGAAACCCTATCAGGCCTAATCGAGGAAAACATGACCACAGAGATGATCACCACCATTTATGCTTACACCGCGCTCGGCATCGGCATCATGCTCGCTGCGGCAGGACTGGGCTCGGCGATCGGATGGGGACTCATCTGCTCCAAGGCGCTTGAAGGCATAGCCCGCCAGCCGGAACTGCGTCCGCTGCTCATGACCAACATGTTCATCTTCGCCGGCCTGATGGAATCCTTTCCCTTTATCATGATCGCTTTCGCAATGTGGTTCCTGTACGCCAACCCGGTTTTGGGCAGCCTGCATTCGGCGCTGATGGCCAGCGCGTCGCATGCCGCTCAATCCCATCCAGCGGGAGGTCACTGATGCATATAGACATCACACTGTTAGTCCAGATGTTCGCGTTTATCGCATTCGTCCTGTTCGTGCGCGGGAAACTCTGGACCCCGGTCTCGGCGATGCTTGAGCAGCGCCAGAAGCGCATCGCCGACAGTCTTGCCGCCGCCGAGCGCAGTCGGCGGGAAACCGAACTCGCCAGCAAGCGTTCCCGAGAACTGTTGCGCGACGCTCACACCCAGGCTGACGAAATCGTCACCAAGGCCCAGCAACAGGGAGCCCGACTCATCGATGAGGCCAAGGACGCCGCCCGTCTGGAGGGCGAACGGATCGTGGCCGCAGCACACGCCGAGGTCGAGCGGGCGTTCAATCGCGCCCGCGGTCAGCTCAAGGCGGAAGTCTCGGACCTCGCGGTCGCTGCCGCCAAGAAAATACTTCGTCGCGAAATAGACATTCAGCGCCATGACGACATCGTTGGCGACCTGCTAGTGAACTTCTACAGGAAAACCGGATCATGAGTGAGCGTCGCACGATCGCAAGACCCTACGCTGCCGCCGCCTTTCAGACGGCATGCGAACAGAACCGTATTGACTCCTGGTCGCAGGCCCTGCGCTTCATGGCAGCGGTGTCGGAAGATGGACGGGTACGAAACCTGCTGGTTGACCGTACCCGTACCAAGGCAGCCATGATCAACATGTTTATCGACGTGTGCGGCGATCAGATCGACGAGTACCACCGCAATTTTGTTCGGGTTGCGGCGGAAAACGGACGCCTGCCCTTGCTCTCGGAGATATCCGAAATGTACGAAGAACTGCGCGCAGAGCACGAACGGCGCATCAATGCCGAGGTGATATCGGCCTTTCCGCTCTCGGCATCCCATCGCAAACACATCTCCTCCGTTGTAAAAGAGCGCTTTGGCAAGGAGATCACGCTTAAATGGGAAACCAACTCGGACCTGCTGGGGGGAATCGTGGTGCGTGCCCAGGATACTGTAATCGACGCATCTGTAGACGGCTGGCTCACCGAGCTGGCAAACAGTCTGGCTCAATAGGGGACGATGGGAATGCAACTCAACCCCTCCGAAATCAGTGAACTCATCCGCGCGCGCATCGAGAAGTTCGAGCCGCGCGCCGAAGCCCGCACCGAAGGTACTGTCGTCAGCCTCACCGACGGCATCGTGCGCATCCATGGGC
>JAJYEX010000006.1 GCA_021785515.1 Pseudomonadota bacterium
TCTTCACCGAAGGCTTCAGCCGCTTCGTTGCCTCCACGACTGCTCCGATTGCTACCGGCTGGAGCGACAGTTGCCGGACGGGTCTTCCACCCGCAGGGAGTGCGCGCGTTTGCACGGCGCACATGGCGCTTACTTAACGTCCATTAACATCGAGATAGGATGCCCAGGTGTTGTCGTTCATCCAGAACTGACCCCCAGGGGGGTCAGTTTTAGGTGAACAGCAACACTCCGAAGCGCTCGCACACAAGAGACGCCGCCAGCTGCGGTGGGGGTTTCTGGAAGCCGCACTGCGGGCAGGTCCGAGTCATAGATCCCTCCAGGATGTCTTAACTGAGTATAGTGCGACCCTGAAGTGGCGAGGCGGAGTATCCCAAAGAGTTGAGAGAAGGGTTGTGAGTATGTGGGTTGGGGAGGACAAACCGCGGCGTTCTTGTCTGGCGACGGGCGGATGTCCGGTCCGCAGATCAGCGCAGACTTCCCGCATTCAGTGCGCCACCATCTGCAATGGCCGAGGACTTGCCGGCGAATGATGGCATGAAACAGCAGCTTCTTCTTTACCTGTCCCTCAGCACGTGAAAGAGTGAAGACGACATGTGGGGTTGGTACTGTCTGTCGATTTTCGTGAAATCGGCCTCAATTCCATCAGCCTATTGTCTGGGCTGCGGAAAAGTGAACAGCCGGAGGAAGGGCCCGGACGTCGATAAGCTATTGACTCTGGTGGACCGCGCAAGATTCGAACTTGCGATCAACTGACTAGTTGAAAAGAGCCGGCATCCCGAATATCCCAGGGACTAGAGCGGATATAAGAAGAAGCGGGCAAGAACGATTCAAGCCGGGAGCGAGAGAGTGGTCCAACCTGGCCATCTGGTGGCCGGCCCAAGCACCCATATATATTAAGGTCGGATCGGTCCCGATAGATGGCTCGTGCTGATAGCGATGACTAACTTTGATGAATACCCAGATAAGATTTCTTGACATACACAATTTAATGGGTCTACATTCGCCGCCTGACACAATATGTTGTATTACGTGTCCCACATTAAAACAAGCATGTGTGTTTCTGCCAACACAAGCGCGAAGGAGGCAGCAATCCAATGAAGGTGGTAAAGATACAGGAACAGCAGACAGAGATCTTTGAAATTCCCCTCCAGCCAGCTTCCTATGATATTTGGGACAAGAAGTACCGACTTAAATCCAAGGCCGGAGAGCCTGTGGATCAGGATATTCTGGGCACATTCACCCGCATAGCGCGTGCCCTTGCCGAAGTTGAGGATACCCCTGAAAAACGTACGGAATGGTTCGACCAGTTTCTCTGGGCCCTGCTAAATGGTGCTATCCCAGCTGGCCGCGTAACGTCCAATGCCGGCGCTCAAGATCACAAACCCGCCACCAGTACGATCAACTGCACCGTGTCTGGCACCGTTCAGGATTCGATGGACGGAATTTTAAGCGCAGTTCACGAGGCCGGACTGACGTTGAAGGCAGGTTGCGGCATCGGCTATGAATTTTCCACCCTGCGTCCCAGGGGGGCGTTCGTGAACGGGGCCGGCGCCTACACATCCGGGCCTCTGTCCTTCATGGACATCTTCAACGCCATGTGTTTCACCGTTTCTTCTGCCGGCGGGCGACGTGGCGCACAGATGGGGACTTTTGACATCTCGCACCCGGACGCGGCCGCCTTTATCCGGGCCAAGCGCGAAGACGGGCGCCTGCGCCAATTCAATTTGTCGTGTCTTATATCGGATGAATTCATGCAGGCTGTCAAAAATGACGGCACCTGGGATCTGGCGTTCCCGGCCAACCAGTTCGAGTACGATCAACCCGCAACACGCATCGTATGGCGTCACTGGCCATCGGCCCAGGGCTACATTACGAACGAACTGGGTCAGGTCGCCTGCAAGGTATACAAGAGCTTGCCGGCGCGCCGTCTTTGGGACCTGATCATGGCATCGACCTACGATTATGCCGAACCGGGGTTCATCTTGATTGACCGGATCAACGAGATGAACAACAACTGGTTTTGCGAGAATATTCGCGCCACGAACCCGTGTGTAACTGCCGAAACCTGGGTGCATACGGCCAGCGGTCCGCGTCAGGTGCACGAACTGATTGGCCGCGGTTTCATTGCACGCCTCAGTGGGGAAAACCATGCCAGCGGCGCTGAGGGATTCTTTCTCACCGCAGTGAAACCTGTGGTGCGCTTAAGCACCACTGAAGGATACAGCCTGCGGCTTACCCCGGATCATCGCGTACGGCGGATCATCCGTTTCGGTCACGACACCATCGAAACTGAATGGTGTGCAGCGGGAGATCTGCGTCCGGGCGACCGCGTGGCACTCAATGATCACCGGGCCCTTCCCGAATGGGATGGCAACAATACCCGCGAGCAGGGCTATCTTGCAGGGCTGCTGGTGGCAGCCGGAAGCTTGGAAGGCAATGCAGCCGCGCTCACGATCCAGACCGTTGCCGTGGCCGCAAATGGAGAGAGAACCGGCATTCCGGCGAGCATCGAGGCAATCATGGACGGGGCACTGGATGCAGCCAGGGCCTTGTCTCCGGATATGAGCCCCGAATGGTGCAACTTGGGAAGTTCTGGCGAATACCGGCTGGAACTTGCCGCGCTGTACGGCCTGGCAACGGATCTCGGCATGAGCTTCAGTTTCGGTGGTAGCGGCCTTAGCCCGGCCGTTGAACGCGCCTCCAGCGCCTTCTACCGGGGTTTTCTGCGCGGGCTTTTTGACATGGATGGATCCATAGACGGCAAACCGGGCAGAAAGGCGGGCGTACGCCTGATACAACCTGGACTGGATCAGGCCCAAGCGGTGCAACGCATGCTGCTGCGTCTTGGAATTGGCAGCACAATTCGCAGGTTCCGTGGAATGGGCAATCCGCTCCGTACCGCAGGCCGGCGGGGCGGCCACAGTGATGGTCACTACCAAATTCTGATCGGCGACCAGCATCTTGTTCGCTTCCGCGATATCGTGGGCTTCAGTGATCATGCCAGGACGCAAAGGCTGGACGCACTGCTTGCCCACTGCGGTCATAGGCCGAGCGACAGACACTTCACGGCATGTATTCGTGCCATTACCCCTGACGGCATTGAGGAGGTTTATGACGTGCAAGTACCCGGCGTCAATGCGTTCGATGCCAACGGTCTGCATGCCCATAACTGCGGCGAGCAGCCGCTGCCACCCTACGGCTCATGTCTTCTGGGATCGATCAACCTGACCAAGTTCGTCGAGAATCCGTTTACTGCGGAAGCGCGGTTCGACTGGGACCGGTATCGGCGGGTAATTGCGATTTTCACGCGTATGCTGGACAACGTGGTGGAAATCAATGGCCTGCCCCTGGCAAAACAGCGTGACGAAATTACCCGCAAACGCCGGCATGGCATGGGCTTTCTGGGCCTGGGGTCGGCCATGACAATGCTTAGAATGAAGTATGGCGACCCGGACTCCCTGGCATTTACGGAGCGGGTGGCAAGAGAAATGGCCGAAGTCGGCTGGGAGACAGGGGTCACTCTGGCAGAAGAGAAGGGGCCGGCACCCATTCTGCTTGAGGACTTCACCGTTACCGCGGAAATGCTGGGCAAACGCCCAGAGATGAAACGCGACGGCTACAAGGTAGGGGACAGGGTGTCCGGGAAAGTGCTCCTGGCGAAATACAGTCGCTACATGCAGAAATTAAGCAAAGCCCTTACCGACCGCATAGCCGAGACCGGGGTACGCTTCACCCACCATACGTCGATCGCGCCGACTGGCACAATATCGCTTTCTCTGGCTAACAACGCGAGCAACGGTATCGAACCGTCCTTCGCGCACCAGTACAGCCGTAACGTGATCCGAGAAGGGCGCAAGACCAAAGAGAAGGTGGACGTGTACTCCTATGAGCTCCTCGCCTACCGCACCCTGGTGAACCCGGATGCCGACCCCAACTCCCAGAACCCGGAATCGGCCCTGCCAGACTATTTTGTCAGCGCCGATACCATCACTCCCCGGCAACATGTAGATGTTCAGGCTGCAGCTCAGAAGTGGGTCGACTCCTCCATTTCCAAGACCGCCAACGTCCCTACGGATTTCCCATACGAGGAATTCAAGGATATCTACATGTACGCCTATGACCAGGGACTAAAGGGTTGCACCACGTTTCGGTTTAACCCCCAGGCCTTCCAGGGAGTCCTGGTCAAGGAAAAAGACCTGGAAAAGACCATCTATCGTTTCCAGCTGGAAAGTGGGGAGGTCATTGAAGCGAAAGGCAACGACGAGATCGAATATGACGGCGAGACTCACACCGCCGCGAACCTCTATGACGCCCTTAAGGAGGGCTATTACGGGAAGTTCTGACCGCCAGCCAGGCAGCCGGTTGCCCCATGGCACCGGTCACTGGCTGTCAAGGAGATTCTGATATGGCAATCAAAATTGACAAGAAAATCACGGGATACGAGGTCTCTAAGGAAGAGGCAAGCGCACAA
The DNA here is from genome assembly GCA_021785515.1 of Pseudomonadota bacterium. Taxonomy (GTDB): domain Bacteria; phylum Pseudomonadota; class Gammaproteobacteria; order Acidiferrobacterales; family UBA6901; genus JAJYCY01. The sequence goes on from JAJYEX010000006.1 coordinate 4,472, forward strand.
AAGGCTGACGCTGGCGATTCCAATGTCGTGCACATGCATGAAAAGCTCGAGCGCCCTGAAACGCTGATAGGGAACACCTACAAGATAAAAACCCCTCTAACCGAACATGCGCTCTATGTCACCATCAACGACATAATTCTGAATCCGGGCACACCCCACGAGAAACGCCGTCCTTTCGAGATCTTCATAAATTCGAAGAGCATGGATCACTTCCAGTGGATCGTGGCCCTGACCCGTATTATCTCGGCCGTGTTCCGCAAGGGCGGAGACGCAACGTTTCTCGTCGAAGAGCTGCGAAGCGTCTTTGACCCCCGTGGCGGATACTTTAAAAGGGGCAAGTACACCCCGTCTCTGGTCGCCGAGATCGGGGATGCCATAGAGTGCCACATGAAAATGATCGGCATGATCCGCACCGACGAATTAGACGAGGACAGGCGGAAATTCATCGCCGAGAAACGTGCTGCCCACCACGAGCGATGCGGTGACTCTGAGACTGCAGAAGGTGGCAGCTTTCCCGCTGAGGCCCAGTTGTGTGCAAAATGTTCCACCAAAGCAGTGATCAAGATGGATGGGTGCATGACCTGTCTCAATTGCGGCGACTCCAAGTGCGGATAAGCTGTCGACCTGTGGTCCATGCTGTGCGCTTGTGATCGAGCGCCTCACCAAAAACGTCGTCGAAATTTTTTCGGAGCCAAAAAGTGTTTGCAATTTTTGCAAACGCTCATTAAAGTACGACTTGACGTGTGGTGAACGCGTGCTACACCTGAAACTAACGGATTGCAACAAGCATCAGTTTCGGCGAAACGATTCGAAGGTGATGTTCAGTTCTCTGTGCAGAACAGAACAACCGAAAAGAGCAATGCTCAGGTGTGACACAAACGGGGTTACTGGATACATTGGCTCGATTGCGAAGTCTGACAACCGTGATCCCTGCCGACAACCGATGGCTGTCGGTGCCGCGTAATTCCTCATTTGATAAGTGTTTCCCGCTGACCGAAGTTGTGGAGAGACAGCCATTGGCTGTCTTTTCTTTTTGCAGAGCAGCACCAAAAAGGGACCGTAGGTCCCGTTTCTCGTGTTAGTCCCCTAACCACACAAACCGAAGGAGTAAACCATGGCAACGAAGAAGAAAGCTGCGAAGAAGAAAGCTGCGAAGAAGGCCACCAAGAAAAAGGCCGCCAAGAAGAAGAAGTAACTGATCGGCCAGCAGGATGGCCCGAGTGGTCGCCAAGGCTGTCACGACGACCATCCGCAGGTCCAGTACGGTTCGCGAACGGGAGCTTTACATACCTGGAAGTGGAGATATCCATGGCGAACCATTACCCTGCTTCGACAGCACCAAACCGGCAGCCCCGCTGCAGATACTCTCGAGTCAAGCGCGGCGCTGCCGGTTTTTTACCGCCCACATCCACTGATATCTGCCACCGCTAGCCGACCCCGTCGTCGCGATTGAGGCGGTCGAGCGCGGTCGCGACGCGGTTTTCGCGGTCCCGCAGCGGCCCGGTCACCATCTGGCTGAGCTCGGTCAGAATTTGGCTAAATTCGGCGTAGTCACTGCCGCCATCAATGTCCTTTGCGGCCTCTTCGAGTGACAGGAGACTGTCACGCAGGCTCAAGGCTGAACCCAGAAAGTTCTTGGCACGCTCCCGCACCAGCGGAATCCACGTCCTGTCGTTGGAAACTGAGCGCCATTTCTCGCCCAGATCGAGCAGCCGTCGCCGAACACGACCGGCTGAGGCCGGTATACGGCCCTTCAGGTCTCCCCAGACCGCGATTTCAACCAGACGGCACCACTGTCTTCTGGCATGCGCGACCCACTCCGGATCAAGGCCGGTAAGCACATCGATTTCATGGCGGTCTGCGGCCATCAGGACTCTAGTCGCGGGATGAAGCGCCGACAGTGCGACTCAGCTCTCGATTGAGATCGGCGAGACGTTCGGGGGTACCGATGTCGACCCAGCGGCCACGATAGTGCTCTCCCGTCACCTCGCCCCGCGCCATGGCTGACCGGAGCACGGGCGCCAGCGGAAAGCGGCCCTGAGCGCAGTTTGCAAACAATGCCGGACGATAGACGCCGATGCCGCTAAATGTGAGCTGGACACCCCCATCCGCATTGCCAACAGGCAGATCGAATACCCGTCCTCCCTTGAGCACAAAATCGCCATGAGGGTGGTGCGCCGGATTGTCAACGAGAACCAGGTGCGCAAGGCCGGGCGGATTATCTGGCAGCTGACCGAAAGGATAGTCAGTCCAGATATCCGCATTCACGGCTACGAACGGGCCGGTTCCCATCAGCGGCAGGGCCCGGAGCATTCCCCCTCCGGTTTCGAGTGCACCCTCGGGTTCCGCCGAATAAATGATCCTCGCGCCCAAAACTCGGCCATCGCCCAGCTCCGTGATGATCTGCTCACCGAGATAGGAGTGATTTAAAACCAGATCGTGCAGGCCTGCTTTTACCAGTGCTTCGACCAGGTATCGGATTAGGCTCTTTCCCCCAACTTGTAGCAATGGCTTCGGAGTATGGTCTGTAAGCGGCCGCATCCGTTCTCCGCGGCCTGCGGCCAATATAAGCGCTTTCATGCTGCGCCCGAGAATCCGTGCACGTCCCGCAACAACTGGTGTAACGGCTGCAATTCCGGATAACGCGCGCTTACCTCGAGCACGTACCCTAAAGTCCGCGGAATATCAGGCAAATAGCCATTTTTGCCATCGCGATGGCTGAGGCGCGCAAAGATTCCTGCTGCTTTAAGATGCCTTTGTACGCCCATCCAATCAAACCAGCGCAAAAACAGCTCCTCGTCTTCGCAGACCGGAAGCCCGGACTGCAGGGCCAAATCGTGATACCCCAGGACCCATTCCTTGACCCGATCCCCCGGCCAGGCGATATAGCAATCCCGCAATAGCGAGACCAAATCGTAGGTGATGGGGCCGCGCACCGCGTCCTGGAAATCGAGGATCCCGGGGTTGTTCTGGTTTGTGACCATCAGATTCCGCGAATGATAGTCCCGGTGCACCCACACCTGGGGCTGGTCCAACGCGCTACCGGCTAGCAGGTCAAATGTACGTTCCAGCACTGACTGCTGCTCTGGGTTCGGCGCAACGCCGAGATGCCGCACCAGGTACCAATCTCGGAATAACTGCATTTCCCTGGCCAGAAGCGCGTAATCATAGTCGGCCAGAAACGTCTCATCTGTAAATGTGCCAATCTGCAGCACAATAAGCGCGCCGAGCGCGTCCCCGTAAAGGCGTTCAACGCTTTGTTCCCCGAGATGCCGCAGGTAGGTGCGGTCCCCGAGATCACTCAGCAGCAGAAACCCCCGGCCCAGATCCTGATGTAGCACATCCGGTACGTGCAGCCCGAGCGCATGAAAACGGGCGGCCACGGCCAGATACGGCGCCAAGTCCTCTTTGTCCGGCGGTGCATCCATGGCAATAAGGGTGCACCCTCCGACCGTCACCCGGAAATAGCGGCGGAAGCTGGCATCCTCGGATGCCGCACGAAAATCGCAGTCACCTCGCCCCAGCGTGGTGACCACCCAGTCTTTGAGTGCTTCCAGCCTGTTGTCCACGCCTCACCTGTGTAGGACGCCAGTTGCGTCCGGTGTCTCGCTTTGTTTAAAGATGTCGCGCTTCTTGATGGGTCATCGATTCTATGCGATTTTATGCTGATTCAAAAATTACCCGCAGATAATGCCCCGTACCCCCCTGAAGTGGTGCATGGTGTGCGTGGCTCTGTTGGCTGCGGGTCCGATCTTCGGCGCCCAGGTCGCAGAGCCCCTTACCAGCTGCCCCCCGCCCCCCACGGGGGCGGCTGCGTCGAGCCCACTGATCTACGTCGACTCCGACCACGCAGTTGCCACGCCCGACAGAACCAGCACTTTCACAGGCAACGTCACGCTGCGCCGCGGCAATCTATGCATAGGGGCCGACAAGCTCACATACGACCGGCAAAACAACCGGGTACACGCAGAAGGCCACATCACCCTGAGAAATGACAGCGGCGATATCATCAACACCCCGATACTGAACTACAACCTGGCCAAAGAGTCCGGCTATACCACTGCCGCGCGCTTCCATCTTGCCCAAAACGGCGCCCGCGGCTCGGCCAAAGACATCCGGATAGCGAGCAACAGTCAACTGCAGCTGGAGGATGTTCACTACACCACCTGTCCGCCTGGCAATGAGGACTGGGTGCTCAGTGGCAGCAATTTGGATCTCAACAAGGCCACCAGCGTCGGCACAGCCCACAACGTGGTCCTGCGGTTTATGCACGTGCCGATCCTTTATGTGCCGTACTTCAGCTTCCCGCTTACGGATAAACGTAAATCCGGATTCTTGGTGCCCAGTTTCGGGAATTCGACCACGCTGGGAACCTTTGTATCAGTCCCCTACTACCTCAACCTTGCGCCCAATTACGACCTGACGATAACACCCGAATTTATGAGCAAGCGCGGCGTCCAGCTTCGGAACCAGTTTCGTTATCTCGGACAGGGCTACTCCGGTGCTGCCGAGCTCGAGTACCTTCCCCACGACCAAACGACCGGAACGGATCGTGCGGCTGCCTTTTTGAACCACTATCAAACGTTTTCCCCGTACTGGAGCGCATCGGCTAATCTCGGCTGGGTGTCAGATCAATCGTACTTCACTGATCTCGACCAAGGCACTACCTATGCCACTCAGACGTACCTGCCACGCCAGCTGCAGCTCACTTACGGTGGTCCAATCTGGCAGTTCGGCGGGATGTTGTCCGGCTACCAGAATTTAGACCCGACCATTCCCACTGTTGACCAGCCCTACAAGCAATTGCCGGAGTTGTGGCTTTCGGCCGCATCGCCCAGCCCCTCTAATTCGCTGCGCCTGCAGCTGCGTGGCGAGTGGGATTACTTCCAGCGCAGCGACAGCATTATTGGCCAGCGGCTGGACATACGGCCAGGCATCAGCCTGCCGTTGCGCAATTCATACGCGTACTTCATTCCGAAAGCGGAAATGCGCTACACCGGATATGAATTGAGCGGAAACGGTGTTGCGCCACCCGCAGATCCGACACCCCAACGCACCCTGCCAACATACAGTCTGGATACTGGACTGGAATTCGATCGCCGGCTATCAATCGATCACACGTCCTACACTCAAACGCTGGAACCGCGTCTTTTCTACCTCTACGTTCCGTATCGCAACCAAAACGCACTGCCGTTGTTCGACACTGGCACGCCCGATTTCAGCTTTGACAATCTGTTTCGCAGTAACCGTTTCGTCGGGGCAGACCGCGTCGGGGACGCCGATCGTTTTATCCTGGCGGTAACCAGCAGATTTCTCGAGACTGATACCGGAATCCAGCGTCTACGGGTTAGCGTCGGGCGAATTGTGAATATACGCCAACCGCTGATAGTGCTTCCGCCACCCTTTGCATCCAGCTCGGCGGCGGCGTCCGCCAACAGCGTCGCGGTGGTTCGCGCGCGTCTCACCCAGGATTGGTACCTGCGCACCGGACTGCAGTGGGACAGCCATGGCGCCACCAACCAGCAGGGCGACTTTCTCGTTCAATACCACCCCAATTCGGACAGCATCTTGAACGTCGGCTATCGCTACTCTCGGGGACAAGAACTGCAGAGTGACATTTCGGCCCAATGGCCGCTCTCGTCTCACTGGACCGGGTTAGCCCGTTGGAATTATTCCCAGTTTGACCACCGCACACTGCAGGGCTATTTCGGGCTGCAGTACCGCAGCTGCTGCTGGGCAATCCGTATCGTCAAGCAACATCTGATCCTAGCAACCGGAATTTCCGACAACGCCGTCGTGTTCGAATTGCAACTTACCGGGCTGGGTAAACTAGGCACACCCGTGCAAAGCCCCCTTCAACAGGGCCAGTTCATCTTCCAGTAGTCTGCCCCCGGTTCCGTCCTGTCGGGTCGGTCATTATGATCCCGCAAAGCGGCCAAGGAACCAATGGCCCCCCGCATACGCCCAGCAGGGCGGATCGTGATATCCTAGCCAGTAATTGCCCAGTCCGCTTGACCAGGAAGCCCTGCCGGCCGCAGCCGCCGGGCCGTAACCATAGATATGCACAGACAGCCGCAACAATCCTTCGGAAATCACGTTTTCCGGGTACCCCTCCCGCTTGCCAGATTCAGCGCCGTGTTGCTGACACTGGCGCTGGTCGTGCTGCCCGCAATAAGCCGCGGCAGCCTGCCACCGAGCGCAACTCCGGCGCTGAAGATGGTCGATCGCATACTCGTGATCGTCAACAACGACGTGATCACCCAAAGCGAGCTCGACAGCCGCATGAAGGATGTCGAACGCCGGATTGCGGCACAGCACATCCAGGCGCCCCCTGAAAGCACGCTGCGCAAACAGGTGCTGAATCAGCTGATCCTCCAGCGGCTGCAGCTGCAGCTCGCCAAGCGCGCCGGAATCAAGGTCAGCTCAACACAGGTCGGCACCGCCCTCCAGACGATTGCCGCCCGGAATAAGCTGACCCTTCCGGCCCTGTACAAGGCCCTAGATGGCGAGGGAATCACGCCCGCACAGTTTCGCCGACAGATCCATAACCAGATGATCATCCAGAAGCTGATAGATCGCGAAATCAAGGATCAAGTGACGGTTTCGCAGACCGAGATCAGGAATTTTCTGGCGAGTGAGGCCAGGCACAACGACATGGTCGAATACAACGTTTCACATATTCTGATCCCGATTCCCGAAAAGGCTACGCCCGCGCAGATCCAGCAGGCCGAGCGCAAGGCAGACGACCTCGTCAAGGAGCTGCGGGCCGGCGGTAACTTCGAACAGATGGCTGTTGCCAACTCGCAGGGACAAAGTGCGCTGGAAGGTGGAAAGCTGGGATGGAAACAACCCGGGCAACTGCCCCAACTGTTCCTGAACGCACTTCGAAAAATGAAACCAGGCGATATCAGCGGTGTGTTGCGGAGCGCCAACGGGTTTCACATTTTGAAACTCAATGCGGTTCGTGGCGGAAAACAGATCCACACGATTGTCCAGACCCGGGTACGGCAGATTCTGATCCGGACCAATGCGCTTGTCACACCGCAACAGGCGCAAACGCAATTGGAAGATTTGCGCGCCCGAATCGAGGGCGGTGAACCATTTGGCGTCCTGGCGCGAGCAGACTCCCAGGACCCGGTATCTGCACCGAGCGGGGGCGATCTGGGCTGGGTCAGCCCTGGACAGCTGGAACGACAAGCCGAACAGGCCATGAATGCCCTGGCGGTGCGCCAGATCAGCCAGCCAGTGCGCGTCTCGGGTGGCTACGTTCTGATTCAGGTGCTCGGGCGCCGGGTTAAGGATGTGACCAACGAGCTGAACGAAGCAAACGCGCGCCAGCAAATCCAGGCACGCAAAGCAGCTGAACGTTATGCACAATGGTTACGGCAACTGCGCGCAGAAGCCTATGTGGTATATTTCGACAAAAGCCTCGACTGAACAGGCATCGACAGCGACGCATTCCGGCGCCAACCGGACGACCCATGTCTAGGCTGCCGGTACTGGTAGTCACCCCCGGGGAACCAGCGGGAGTTGGTTTGGATCTTTGCGTGATGTTGGCGCAGACGAGGCCCAAGAGCCACGAGATAATCGTCTGTGACCCGCAAGTCCTCGCGCAGCGGGCTGAACGCTTGGGACTGAACCTGCAACTCAACCTTTGGGACGGAGACCGTACCGGGGAACCTGGGCGGTTCGTTTTGCCTGTGCCCATCGCACACCCGGTCGAACCGGGCCGACTGGACCGTGGCAATGCGGGGTATGTGCTGAAAACACTGGAAGTGGCAACCGATGGTTGTCTGCGCGGTGAATTCGATGCCATGGTAACGGGTCCGGTTCACAAAGGCATCATCAATGATGCCGGAATTCCGTTTACCGGACACACCGAGTTCATAGCCCAGCGCAGCGGTGCCCCGACCCCGGTCATGATGCTCGCCTGCCCTGACCTGCGTGTGGCCCTGGTCACTATTCACGTCCCGCTTTCCCACGTGAGCGCGCTAATCACCCGGCAGCGGGTGTCTGACATGCTAAAAGTCCTGCACCGGGATCTTCGCGTGCGCTTCGGAATACCGAATCCCAGAATCCTGGTGTGCGGTCTGAATCCGCACGCCGGTGAATCCGGGCATCTTGGCAACGAGGAAATCGAGGTTATCGGCCCGGTTGTGCGCGAACTTTCTGGCCTCGGCATGCGTCTGCTGGGTCCGGTACCCGCAGATACCGCCTTTATTCCCTCCCAACTACGCGACGTGGACGCGGTGCTGGCAATGTATCACGATCAAGGCCTGACGGTGGTGAAACACCACGATTTTGAAAATACCGTCAACATCACCCTGGGATTGCCTTTTTTGCGCACCTCGGTGGATCACGGCACGGCGCTCGAGCTGGCGGCCAGCGGGCGCGCAAACCCATCGAGCATGGGTGCTGCACTGGCCCTTGCCCGGGACCATGCTGTACCGGCGGGCAGCTGAGTCAGATGCCTGTTCCGACATCCAACGACCCAGGCCAATGAGGTCCGACCACCGCCCCCGCAAGCGGTTCGGACAGCATTTCCTGCAGGACCAGGACATCATAGCGCGCATCATCGCGGCTTTCAGACCGGATCCTGGGGAACGGATAGTCGAGATCGGTCCTGGACGGGGAGCGCTGACGCGGGTTTTGTTGGACCACACCGCCTTCATGGACGTAGTCGAGATTGACCGGGACCTGGCATCCGACCTTGCCGAGGTCTACGGGGAGCGCCTGCACATTCACCAATTCGACGCCCTGAAATTCGACTTCTGCCACCTCGCCGGGCCAGGGTTGCCGTTGCGCATCATAGGCAATCTGCCCTACAACATCTCCACTCCGTTGCTTTTTCATCTGCTCGCCGCCAGCGACTGTGTGCTGGACATGCTGTTCATGCTCCAGAAAGAGGTTGTGGACCGGATGGCGGCCGGACCCGGCAGCGATGACTACGGACGGTTGAGCGTGATGGTGCAGTGGCGCTGCCGGGTAGAACGCCTGTTTGCAGTACCCGCAAGCGCCTTCTCGCCCCCACCACAGGTTGAATCGGCCGTGGTGAGACTCAGTCCCTACCGGCAAAGACCGGTGGCAGTTGACAATCCGGACCGCTTCGAACAGATAGTCCGAGCAGCGTTTTCCCAGCGCCGCAAGGTCGTGCGCAACAGCATAGGCCGGCTGATCGGGCCTGAGCTTATTGCACGGGCGGGGATCGATCCGAACCGGCGCGCCCAGACACTGTCGGTCGCTGATTTTGCCGCCCTTGCAAACCTATCGGTCCACACAGAACGCCAGACAGGAAACAGTGTGCAGCGATCTACAGATACCGGAGAGAACCGCAGCTAAGCAACGTCTTTGCGCAGATCGGGGCCACTGACGTACGGATGCCGCTCCAGCCGGTCCATGGCGTCCCGCATCCACTGCTCGGCAACATCGCGGATCTGCTGCGCCGTTCGGCTGCGGCTGTCTATGACCGGTCCAATAACCACGGTCACGGTACCGGGCCGCTTCATGAAGCCGTGCCGTGGCCAGAACGATCCGGCATTATGGGCAACAGGCACGACCGGATACCCCGTTTCAGCCGCAAGCACCGCGCCCCCGATGCCATGACGCTTGGTCTCCCCCGGTGAAACACGCGTTCCTTCCGGGAACACCACCACCCAGCGACCGCTGTCCAGCCGATTGCGGCCCTGCTTGGTGATTTGTTCGAGCGCACGGACCCCGCTGCGTCGATCAATAGCGATCGGCTGGGTTAACCCAAGCCCCCAGCCGAAAAATGGGATCAGCAGCAGTTCACGTTTGAGAACCCAGACTTGCGGAGGAAAAATAACCTGAAAAGCGAGCGTTTCCCAGGCAGACTGGTGTTTCGACAGGATTACCGCGGGGCCTCCAGGCAGGTTCTCTGCGCCCTCGACCCGATAAGTGAGATTGCATATCGTCTTGAGCAACCAGATTTGCAGACGCGCCCAGTGACTGATGAACCGGTATCGTGTCAGCCCTGAAAACGGGAACGTAAACAGACTGAGCAGGGAAAAAATGACCGCCGTGACCAGCATCAGGATGTTGAACAGCAGCGAGCGCAGCGCCTGCATCTCAGCTCTCGAGCTTACCCGCTATCAGGGCATCGATAAAAACATCGAGACTACCATAACGGGCCGCTGTCCCAGATGCCCCGCGATCGTCATCACCGAGAATTACTGGTTGCGCCCCCGCGGCTCTGGCCGCATCTGCTTCGTCTCCGTTGGCACACACCGCATGCACCGACGACAGGTTGATCTTGAACCGGTCTGCAATCTCCGCATACAAGCCAGGCCGAGGTGGCCGGCAGCTGCAGCCGGCATCAGCCGAGTGCGGGCAGACGAACACTGCATCGAGCTGCCCGCCCTTGTTGCGCACGGACTCCAACATGCGCACATGAATCCGGTTGAGCATTTCCATCCTCGGGGCGCCCTTCGCCACACCCGGCTGCGCAGTGGCTACCACCACGCGGTAGCCTTCGCGCTGCAAACGCGCCAGCGCCTCCAGGCTGCCCGGTAACGGCGCCCATTCGTCAGGCTTACGGACACCCTCGACACGCGTCATGTTTATGACGCCATCTCGGCTAAGGATAAGGAACTTCATGAAATCATATCGGGGCGATACTCCCCACACCCTGGAATACCGTCATTCCGCACAAGCGGACGCCCATGCCGAAGGCGCCAGCAACTGGGGCCCTGACAACAGGTCTAGTCACGGAATTCGGAAACGCGGACCCGACCGTTAACCATGCGGCCCTGTCGGGACTGAAGTTTATGCATCTTGTCCCAGAACGCCTGGCGCAAGTCGAATCCGCTGCTAATGGCCGTCCCGAGCACCAGAATAAACAGATCTGCGACCTCTTCCGCAAGCGCCTCGCGACTCTTGCCCTTGGTAACACAGGCAGAGATCTCGCCGAGCTCTTCAGTCATAAGTGCCACGCGATACACAAGCTCCTCTCCTCCGCATTCGCGGAACCTGTGTTTATCATGAAAAGCCTGGACTGCGGCCAGCATGTCCTGATATGAATCCGGGTTCACCACAACCTCCTGTGCTACCGTCATTCCTGCCGGATCTGCAACTTCGAGATATCGGCAACGCCCAGAAACAGGCCGCTGAGTTCTCCCAGCAGCGCCAGGCGGTTGTCACGTACGCGCATATCGTCGGCCATGACCATCACCTTGTCGAAAAACTGGTCGACAGCGCCGCGCAGTCCGGCAAGCCGCTTCAGTGCTTCAGAAAAGTCGCCACGCACGATCATCTCCTCAACCTGCCGGCGCAGCGCACCAAGCTGCTGGGCCAAGCACTGCTCGGCATCTTCTATCAGCAGGCCGGCTTCCACGCCGTTGGTGCGAACAGCACCCGCCTGACGGAGGATATTGCGGATACGCTTGTTTGCCCCTGCCAGCGCTTCCGCCTCCGGCATCTGCCGGAACCCCTGCAGGGCCTCCAGACGCGGCAGCAGCTGATCCAATCGTGTCGACCCGAGACTCAACACCGCATCAATCTCGTCCGGCAGGAACCCTCTGTCGCGCAGGTAGGGCTTGAGCCGTTCTAACATGAAACCGCTCAGGTCCTGAACTACATCCTCGTAAAGGACATCCGGCGCGAAACCGCTACGTGCGAGCTGCAGCAGCTCTTTCATGTCCAGCGCGAGCGAGCGCTCCACCAAGATGCGTACGGCACCCAGCGCCTGCCTCCGCAGCCCGAAGGGATCCTTGTCGCCGGTCGGAACTAGGCCGACGCCATAGATTCCTACCAGCGTATCAAGTTTATCGGCCAGCGCAAGGCACGCGCCCGTCTGCGTCGGCGGTAGCCCGTCCCCGGAAAAGCGCGGCGAGTAGTGTCCGCGGATCGCATGCTCGACGCTGCTCGACTCGCCGTCATGCCGGGCATAATCGGCACCCATGAAGCCCTGCAGTTCGGGAAATTCCCCAACCATTTCGGTAAGCAGATCCGCCTTGCACAGATGGGCCGCCCGCTCAACATCACGCCTGTCGACATCCCCCATTCCGGTCAGCACGGCAATCTCGCCGGCAAGCTTCTCCAGACGGCGTACCCGGTCGAGCTGGCTGCCGAGCTTGTTCTGATACACCACGTTCGCGAGTCTCGGTACCCGAGCCGCCAGCGTCGTTTTGCGATCCTGCTCATAGAAAAACCTGGCATCACTGAGACGCGCCCTCAGGACACGCTCATTGCCGTGCACAATGTGTTGCGGCGAGCGGGTCTCCAGATTGCTCACTACCAGAAACCGCGGCAACATGCCTTCCGCCGCCTTGTCATGGATCAGCGGAAAGTATCTCTGATGCTGTTGCATGCTCAGGGCAAGGCAGGGGGTCGGGACGCTGAGAAATTCCGGATCAAACTTGCCCGCGTAGACCACCGGCCATTCCACCAAGGCCGTCACTTCGTCCAAAAGCCCGGCGTTGTTCCGAACTACCTCCGCTGCGGCCGGCTGCTCGGCAAAGCAATTCGCGTTTTCCGATTCCAGTACACGAGCCCCTTTTTTAACCCTGCCGGCGGCAGCCAGCAGCTGCCGCTCGATCTCGCCGCGGCGCTCAGCAAAACTGGCGATTACCCGGCCACTGCGGCGCAACACCTCGGCATAACGTGCTGCGTGAGGAATAACCAGCCTGTCACGACCGATAAAACGATGTCCCTGGGTGGCATTGCCGCTCTGCAAGCCGAGGACTTTCCCCGCCACGACGCGCGCACCATGCATCATTACCAGACCGTGTACCGGCCGTACAAACTCATCTTCACGGTCACCCCATCGCATGAGCTTGGCTACCGGGAGCTTGCCAAGGCTGGCCGCCACAATCGAACCCAGATGGTGCGCGAGCGGTTCTCCTTTTTGCTTCGAACGGTATACGAAATATTCGCCCTTCTCGCCTGCGCACGTCTCCAGCCGGTCGGGCTCCACGCCGCACGACCGGGAAAATCCCGCCAGTGCGGCGGTAGGCTTGCCATGAGAATCGTAGCCGGCGCTGACCTGCGGCCCCCGACGCTCGACAATACGGTCTGGTTGCCGCGCCAGCACACCGGAGCAAAGCAGTGCCAGGCGCCGCGGAGTTGCGAACACCTCATGCCCGCTATCGGCCTGCAGCAGACCATTCCGCCCCAACCCGTCGACCACGCCCGCCGCGAATGCTTCGGCGAGACGCCGCAGTGATTTGGGCGGTAGCTCCTCGGTAAGGAGCTCAACGAGCAGGAAATCACTGCCGCGCCCCCGACGCGCGGTATCGGCTTTCGCCTTCGTGGACCTCGCGCGCATCTGCTACTTGCGCCGCCGCTGCTGCAGCAGGGGGAACCCCAGCGCCTCACGCGACTCGAAATAGCTTTGTGCCACAAGACGTGCCAAGGCACGCACCCGCCCGATATACGCCGCACGCTCGGTCGTAGAGATAGCGCCACGCGCATCCAGCAGATTGAAGGTGTGTGAGCACTTCATGACCATTTCGAATCCGGGTAGAGGAAGCCTTTCCGCCATGAGGCGTTTCGCCTCACTCTCGAAATCATTGAACTGCTGAAACAGCCAGTTGACGTTGCTGTGTTCGAAATTGTAGCGCGACTGTTCGACTTCATTCTGGTGATACACATCGCCATAGCTGACGTCCTTGGTCCAGCGGATATCGAAGATGTTGTCGACTCCCTGGAGATACATGGCAAGACGCTCGAGCCCGTAGGTAATCTCGCCGAGCACCGGCTTGCAGGCGAGGCTTCCGACTTCCTGGAAATAGGTGAATTGCGTCACCTCCATACCGTCGAGCCACACTTCCCAACCAAGCCCCCAGGCCCCCAAGGTGGGCGATTCCCAGTCATCTTCTACGAACCGCACGTCGTGTAGGCTGGTATCGATGCCAAGCTTGCCCAACGACCCGAGATACAGATCCTGAATATTGTCCGGTGATGGCTTGAGCACCACCTGGAACTGATAGTAGTGCTGCAGCCGATTGGGATTATCGCCATAGCGACCATCTTTGGGACGTCGCGACGGCTGCACGTAAGCCGCCCGCCACGGCTCCGGACCGAGCGCCCGCAAAAAGGTGGCGGTATGGAACGTTCCGGCCCCCATCTCCATGTCGTATGGCTGGAGGATGACACAACCCTGGTCGGCCCAGTATCGCTGCAGAGAAAGTATGAGGTCCTGAAAGTTCAGATAATGGCCTTTTTGTGCCGATTGTAAGTGACAACCTGATCCGCAGGATTATAACCTGCCGATCCCTGCCCGTGCACGGAAGAGCCTGCACCGACCGGAGCAGAACCTGCGTGCGGTTGCGGCTGCCCCGACATTCCGGGAGCCGCCCCAACGGCGCCACCTGAATTGCCGGCTTTCTCAGTTGAATCCGGCGCTTTCATCTGGTCCCCGTAAAGGCGGACCATCTCACCCAGAATCTTCCGTGAATGCCGCATGAAGAACGGGCCACGATGGGCAGGATTGTTTCGGACTGGGCTTGGCAGGGTCGCTGCGAGATCCACGGCCTGAACCAAGGAGAGATCCGATGCGGGAATTCCCCAGTAGGCCTCGGAGGCAGCCTCAATACCGTAAATCCCGCGCCCGAACTGGGCAGTATTGAGGTAAATCTCCAATATGCGGCGCTTGCTCAAATGATGCGTCAGGCCCCAGGTAAGCAGGGTCTCATTCAGTTTCCGCAGAAAGCTGCGCGAGGGCGTCAAAAATAGATTCTTCGCGGTCTGCTGTGAAATTGTGCTGGCGCCATAGACAATGCGCCGCCTCTCAACGTCATACAGAAATGCGTCGCGGATCGCTGTTGGATCAAAGCCGTCCCTTTCCTGATAGAAACGGCTATCCTCCGCTACGATTACCGCGCGCTGCGCATAGCCGGGGATCTGCTCCAGCGGTACCGGGTCCCAGCGCAGCGCCGGCCAATGCTTGGCCGCCCGCGTGAACTGGTAATGACGGATGAACCGCGTTTCGGGAACTGGGCCACGCTCCAGCCGCTTCCAGTTAGGCCAGATACTGGCAACATAGGCCATGTCGGCAACAGCAAGAAGCAGAACGACCCGCAAAGTCCAGCGGGACATCCACCTCAACCAGCCGGATCGACGTCTTGTCCTGCCCATTTTCCGTCACTCACATCCGGATGTGTCCGGACGCCCCACGCAAACAGGGCCGCCCTGCCGGCACCCTGACACCGTACTTTAAGCCGGAAGGGATTATACCAGCGGGTTGCCGCAGTCCATCCGGCTTTCCGTCGCAATTACCCTGCCTGCCACTTAACTGACGCGGGGAATGGACAGGTACGGCAAATTGGCTTAAGGTGCACGTCGAGGCGCAAAGACGCACGTGCTGTCATACCCGAACCACCGGGGAGGATTGGGCCAGCAGGCAGCCGGCATCCAGAGACGTACGGAATGCGGGCTGCCTGCAGGACCATGAGCCGTATCCCCAGCCACACGCTTGAACTCGCTACGCTCTGTTCCTTTATTTTTATAAATCATTGATTTAACGTATAAGATTATTGCGGCTGTCTGGCGCCCGTGCTGATGCAGCAATCTCGCCGGCCGCATAAATAGTTTAGAATTCTTCACGGTCCGGACGGATGGTGCCCGCGGGACGGACCAAGCACCCGGCACCGTCCGGTCCTGTCCTAAAAGACTTGCGCAAATACTGGCCTGAAGATACGAGATGACGGTGACAACTCAGACGCGCAGAGCGGTGGCGCTAATATCCGGCGGGCTCGATTCCCTGCTCGCTGCGCGCCTGATGCTCGACCAAGGCATCCATGTCGAAGGGCTCAATTTCTACACCGGTTTCTGCGTCGAAGGCCACACTCACGCGATACGTGAGCGCCGCCGGACCAAGCCGCAACGCAACAACGCGTTGTGGGTGGCCGAGCAACTCGGAATCCGGCTGCACCTGGTTGAGGTCGTCGAGGAATACAAGACAATAGTGATAAATCCAAAGCACGGATACGGGGCACACCTAAACCCCTGCCTCGACTGCAAGGGCTTCATGGTCGGCAAGGCGCGCGCCTGGATGGAAGCACACGGATTCGATTTCATTGTTACGGGAGAGGTGATCGGGCAGCGCCCCAATTCGCAGCGCCGTGACGCCTTGCCAGTAGTCGCGCGCGAATCCGGAGCTCTCGACCGGTTGCTGCGGCCATTGTGCGCAAAGCTTTTGGCGCCAACCCTGCCCGAGCGCGAGGGCTGGGTCGACCGTGAGAGGTTGCTGGCGCTGAATGGCCGGAACCGTAAGCCGCAGATCGCCTTGGCCGAAAGCTACGGGTTCCGGGACTACGCACAGCCCGCGGGCGGTTGCTGTTTTCTCACGGATGCCAACTATTCCAGCCGGCTGTCGGACCTTTGGGCAACACGCGGGGAAAAACAGTATGACCTTGACGACATCATGCTGCTCAAGGTCGGCCGTCATTTGCGTCCGCGGCCTAATTTCAAGCTTATCGTCGGCAGGGAGGAAGGCGAGAACCGGTATCTGAGCGGGTACCGTCGCCAGTTTGTGCACATGGAGGCCACGAGCCATCACGGCCCTCTTGCGTTGATAGACGGCGATGCGGCAGATGACGATATTGAACTTGCGGCGCGCCTTACTGCGCGGTTTGGACAAGGACGTAACGCCGACAAGGTAACCATCCAGGTAACTGACCCGCAGCGCGGAACCAGGCAGATAGAAGTTACGCCGATTCCGGCTGATGAAATTCCCTTGAATTGGTATCTGTAAATGGGCTGCTATTCGCTTGACGTTCGCAATTTGCTCTGTCCGATGCCGGTCATACGAACCCAGAACCGGATAGTTGAGCTCAATGCCGGCGACATTCTGGAAGTACGCTGCACGGACCCGGGGGCGCTCCAGGATATCCCGGCGTGGTGTCGCATCAATGGACACGAAGTGCTCCGCAATGACATTGAGAACGGCGAGGTCGTTGTGATTGTCCGGGTCGGTTCCGCAGAGAGCGCGCGGTGAGCGAAGGAGGCGAGCCGAAGCTTTTGGACCGCACGGACCCCGTGCGTTACCGGGCAAGCCGGCGCGTTACGTTTGTAAGTCTGGGGACGAATACCTTTCTGGCATTGGCCCAAGTAGTCGCCGGTTTCATTGGCCGCTCGCAGGGCCTGGTCGCGGATGGCTTCCATACGCTTTCGGACCTCACAACCGACTCGCTGGTGCTGTTTGCACTATCACATAGCACCAAGGCCGCTGACGAAGAACACCCGTACGGCCACGCCCGCATCGAAACCGCCGCGACCGTCGCCCTGGGAGCAGTGCTGTTGCTGGTGGCCATCAGCATTGCGGTACGCGCCGGACTTCACCTTCTGGCCGCAGCCGCGCTGCCCGCACCTTCACCGCTTACCCTGTGGGTATCGGGCCTGACCATACTGTCGAAGGAGGGGCTATACCGCTATACGGAGCGCACTGCGCGACGCTATTCGTCAGAGCTTTTGCATGCAAACGCCTGGCATCATCGCAGCGACGCGATTTCTTCAATAATCGTGTTTGTCGGCATTGCAGGCTCCCTTGCGGGAGTTCATTACATGGATTCGCTGGCGGCGCTGGCCGTGGCGCTGTTCGTGGGAAAAGTCGGCATTAGTCTCGGGTGGCCAGCGATCAATGAGCTGATTGATACCGGGCTTGATCCCGACCAGTTGCGCCAAATACGCGAGGCAATCCTCGGGGTAAGCGGAGTCAAGACGCTGCACCTGCTGCGCACACGGCGTCTTGGTGGTCGTGGCCTGATAGACGTTCATCTGCTGGTCGATGAAACCATAAGTGTGTCTGAGGGTCATCAGATCAGCGAAGCGGTGCGCATGAAGCTGATCACGGAAATCGATGGAATTGCGGACGTGATGGTCCACATCGACCCCGAGGACGACACGGCGCGGTCGCCATCGCTCGCTCTACCGCTGCGCGATCAGGTTCTGCAGCGGCTGGAGGGGTATTTCGGGAATATCCACGAAAGGTCCCTTATAGAGCGTGTCACCCTGCATTACCTGGACGGACAGATCTGCGTGGAGATCGTGATCCCGTTCAGCGCGGCTCCCGATCGCGCCTCTGCCGCACGACTCACGAGGCAACTCCAAGATGCGGTGAAACCGGATCCTGATATCGCTACAATATCCGTCTATTTTCATTGATGCACTATTAATGTGCATATGGCATTATTGCGCACCATTACCGTGCGTAACCACAAAGTAAGCGATCTTGAAACCTGCGCAAAAACAGCGAACTAACGTCATTCCGGTCATGGCATATTTCATGCAAAATGTCGAACTCGAGCCCGTTCGGTTGCGTGCCTAGCGACAGGTCCTATTTCAAACCAGTTTTGTAATTTAATTTCCCTTTAGGAGGAAACCCGATGTCTGGCGCTGACGTACTTAAGATGATCAAGGAAAATGAAGCGAAATTTGTGGACTTTCGCTTTACCGACACCAAGGGCAAGGAACAGCACGTGTCGGTACCCGCGAGCACTGTCGATGCATCCTTATTTGAGGAAGGCAAGATGTTTGATGGTTCCTCGATCGCGGGCTGGAAGGGCATCCATGAATCGGACATGATTCTGATGCCGGATTCGTCCACGGCGGTAATGGATCCGTTCATGGAAGAGAAGACACTTATCCTGCGGTGCGATGTCATTGAACCGAACACCATGCAGGGCTATGAACGTGATCCCAGGTCGCTTGCAAAGCGCGCTGAGGCCTACCTGAAGAGCACGGGCATAGCCGACACGGCGTACTTCGGGCCAGAGGCCGAGTTTTTTATCTTTGACGACGTCCGTTGGGGTTCTGACATCAGCGGATCCTTCGTCAAGGTGGATTCGGAGGAAGCGTCCTGGAACACCGAGAAGGTGTACGAAGGCGGCAACATGGGTCACCGACCCGGCATTAAGGGCGGATATTTCCCGGTGCCGCCAGTCGATTCGCAACAGGATATCCGTTCTGCCATGTGCCTCGCGATGGAGGAGATGGGACTCAGCATCGAGACCCACCATCACGAGGTAGCGACTGCCGGTCAGAATGAGATTGGCATGAAGTTCAACACCTTGGTCAAGAAGGCCGATGAACTGCAGATCTACAAGTATTGCGTACTGAATGTCGCGCATGCCTATGGAAAAACAGCGACTTTCATGCCGAAACCGCTGGTTGGCGACAACGGCTCCGGAATGCACGTCCATCAGTCGCTGGCAAAGGGCGGCAAGAACCTGTTCACCGGAAATGGCTATGGTGGCCTGAGTGACACTGCGCTTTACTACATCGGCGGCATCATCAAACATGCCCGCGCGGTTAATGCGTTCACCAATTCGCTGACAAACAGCTACAAGCGGCTGGTTCCAGGCTTCGAGGCACCCGTCATGCTGGCCTATTCGGCCCGCAATCGTTCAGCGTCGATCCGCATTCCGTACGTGTCCAATCCCAAAGCGCGTCGCATCGAGGTTCGTTTCCCCGACGCCGGCAGCAACCCATACTTCGCCTTCGCTGCCATGATGATGGCTGGTCTCGATGGTATACAGAACAAGATCCATCCGGGTGAAGCCATGGACAAGGACCTGTATGACCTTCCTCCGGAAGAGGAGAAGAAAATCCCGACAGTGTGCCATGCGCTCGATCAGGCCCTCGATGCCCTGGACAAGGACCGCAAGTTCCTCACCGCCGGCGGTGTCTTCACTGACGACCTCATCGATGCCTACATCAGCCTCAAGATGAACGACGTTACGCGCATGCGGATGACCACCCATCCGGTGGAGTTCGATATGTATTACAGCGTCTAAGTCACGCGATCACAGCAGTACCCTGAAACGCCCCCGTTATGGGGGCGTTTTTTTGTGCCAGTTCAGCAGTTAGGGAATTTTAAGTGCACTATGTTGGTGCATTTTAGATCGTGCTAAAATAAGGCTTTGATATAAGTTACTTATTTTTAACATAAATTCGTTATGGTGCGTTTATTGCTTTTGCTGAGATAGTGACATTTTGCGATGCAAGCCCGTGAATGACTGCCAACACATACTGGAAAATCTGAGCGCTACCGTGATCGTGCTTGATCCAAATCTGCGCGTCCGCTCAGTCAACCCGGCCGGTGAAATGCTTTTCCAGATCAGCGCCCGCCAGATTCTGGGTCAGCTTGCGGCAGACCTGCTCCCGCACAACGCATCATTAATCCGTCAATTTGGCGAGGCGCTCCAAAGCGGCCATCCATTCACCGAGCACGGGCTGCGTGTCACCCTTGCCGATGGCCGCGACATCACCGTGGACTGCGCCGTCACGCCGGTCGCAGTTAATGCGGATAGCGAACTGCTCGTGGAATGGACGCCGGTAGACCGGTTGCTCCGTATCGCACGTGAGGAAAAGATGCTGGATCAGCACGCTACCAGCCGGGCGCTGATCCGTGGTCTCGCGCACGAGATCAAGAACCCCCTGGGGGGCTTGCGCGGTGCAGCGCAGCTGCTGGAACGCAGACTGCCCGATGCGGAGCTCGCCGAATACACCCGCATCATCATACGCGAGGCTGACCGTCTGCGCGGACTTGTGGATCGCATGATCGGCCCCAACGTGCCGCTCAACAAGCGCCCCACGAACATACACCAGATATTCGAGCACGTCCGCAGCTTGGTGCTGGCGGAAATCCCGGAAGGCATCAGTGTGCGTCGCGATTACGATCCCAGCCTTCCGGAGTTCCCGGCTGATCTGGATCAGCTCATCCAGGCCATTCTCAACATAACACGCAATGCGACGCAGGCGCTGGACGGGAAAGGTGCGGTCTGGCTGCGATCGCGCGTGGAACGTCAGGTCACCATAGGGCAAAAACACCATCGCCTGGCTGTGCGCGCCGAAATCGAAGACAACGGCCCTGGTGTTCCGGATGAAATCCGCGAACACATTTTCTATCCGATGATCACCGGGCGCGCAGACGGTACTGGCCTGGGTCTGTCGATCGCGCAGGACATCATCCATCAGCATGGAGGCATGATCGAGTGCGTCAGCCGGCCATTGCAGACAATTTTCCGCATTTATTTGCCGATGGAGGACGGAAATGGGTAAGCAGGAAGCGGCGTGGGTGATTGATGATGACCAATCCATCCGTTGGGTGCTCGAGCGGGCGCTGCAACAGGAGGGCATCGCGGTCAGGACATTTGAATCTGCCGAGACCATTCTCGCTAACCTTGGCCGTCAGCAGCCAGACGCGATCATTACGGACATCCGCATGCCGGGCATTGACGGACTGGATCTTCTCGAATCCATCCGGGCCCGTTTTCCGGAATTGCCAATCATCATAATGACCGCCCATTCAGACCTGGAAAGCGCCGTGGCCGCCTATCGCGGCGGGGCATTCGAATATCTGCCCAAGCCGTTTGACGTCGACGATGCCGTCAGGCTCACGCGACGCGCCATCGAGCACCACCGGAGGCATCGCAACGGTCCCGCGGTGGAACACAATGCGGCTCCTGAAATCCTCGGCGAGGCGCCTGCGATGCAGGAGGTGTTTCGCGCGATAGGCCGACTGTCACGCTCGCACCTGAGCGTGCTTATCAACGGCGAGTCTGGCACTGGCAAGGAACTTGTCGCCCGGGCGCTGCATCGCCACAGCCCGCGCGCTGATCGGCCATTTATCGCCATAAACATTGCCGCCATCCCCGGCGAACTTCTCGAATCAGAACTGTTCGGACACGAGCGGGGCGCGTTCACGGGGGCGCTGTCGCAACGCAAGGGCCGCTTTGAACAAGCCCACGGCGGTACGCTGTTTCTTGATGAAATTGGCGACATGCCTTCGGAACTCCAGACACGGCTGCTGCGCGTGCTATCGGACGGGCGGTTTTACCGGGTCGGGGGTCACGAACAAATCGAAACAGACGTGCGTATTGTCGCGGCAACCAATCAGGATCTCGAATCCCGTGTCAGCGACGGCCGCTTCCGCGAAGACCTGTTTCATCGCCTGAATGTGATTCGCGTGCACATCCCGCCGCTGCGGGCGCGGCGTGAGGACATCCCGCTGCTGGCACGTCATTTTCTTGAATTGTCCGCCAAGGAACTTGCAACGGAAACCAAGCAACTACTTCCAGAGACCCAGTCCTGCATGAGCGGCCTGTCGTGGCCAGGAAACGTCCGCCAACTCGAAAACACCTGCCGCTGGCTAACTGTCATGGCGCCAGGGCAGAGTATACGCATCGAGGATCTGCCCCAGGAACTGCGGGAGACAAATTTAGGCCCGCAACGACAGTCGGACTGGGAGGCGGGACTGCGCCTGCTAATTGATCAGAGTCTCACTCGCGGCGAGACCAATATTCTGGAGCAGCTCAATCCTGCGTTCGAGCGCATCCTGATAGAGGCAGCGCTCGCACATACCGGTGGGAGAAAGCGTGAAGCCGCCCGCAGGCTCGGCTGGGGCCGCAATACCCTGACGCGAAAGCTCAAAGAGCTCGGATTCTGACGCTGAACTAGACATCCCGCACCCAGTCAGCCCTGGGCGCCCCTGCCCCTGGCCAGAGGCGGCAGATCGCCCTCCAGACCGACGGCTCGTCGCATGACGAGACGCCTGAGCGGACCCAGCACATCGGCTGCCAGCAGGCCGATGTTGCGGGCAACACGGAGCGGCCCGTAATCGACACCGAACGCACGTTTGAAGGTGTCGGTCACCCCCAACATCATCAGATTGTCCCCTCTGCGCCACCGCTCATAACGACGCAATACCGCATATGATCCGATATCCAGGCCAGACCGGAATGCGGTCGCAACTACGTCCGCGAGCGCTGCCGCATCGAGCAGGCCGAGATTGACGCCCTGCCCAGCCAGCGGATGCACGCAGTGCGCCGCGTCCCCAATCAGCGCCAGGCGCGGATCCACATACCGCTCGGCATGCGCGAACGTCAGTGGAAATGCGGCGCGCGCGCCGACTAGCCTGGTCTCGCCGAGCCGGCCGTCAAACCTCTTTTGGAGTTCGCTGCAAAAGGCCGCTTCCTCCAGGCCCATCAGATCGTTCCCGTAACCGGAATCACACGACCAGACGATCGAGGACAGCCGCGGATCGCACAGCGGCAGAATCGCGAGTGGACCGCTCGCAAGAAATGCCTGCCGCGCAGTTTCGCCGTGGGGCACAGACGTCCGGACGGTGGCAACGATGGCTATCTGGTCATAGCTGCCGCCCCGACTTTGTATGCCCGCCAATTCACGCACGCGTGACCGGGCACCGTCCGCCCCCACCACGAGGCTGGCCGTTAATACCTCACCGGTGGAAACCGTCGCCGCGACCCCGGTATGGTCAAACGCGACCGCAGAAAGTTCGGCAGGACACACGAACCTGACTGAAGGGAACCCCGTCAGGCGCGTCTGCGCGGCATGGACGATTGCACGGTTCTCGATAATATATCCGAGCTCGGCCTCGCCGATCTCGGCGGCGTCAAAATGAACGGTCCCAAAACCGCGCGGATCCCACACATCCATTTCCCGAAACGGGCAGACACGGCGGCGCTCCAGATTGCCCCACATGCCCAGATTGCGGAAGATCGCCCGTGAAGCCAGGGTGATGGCACTCACACGCAGATCGTACCCGTCTGGAAGTTCCGCCTCCGCGACCTGGCTGTCGATGATCACGACCTTCAGCCCAACCAGCGCGCAGGCGAGCGCAAACGTCACTCCCACCATGCCCGCGCCTGCTATGATGAGGTCGTAGCGGGTGGGGTCTCGATGCGGCATGTGACGGCTTTCTGCGCTGTTCATTTCCGTGACCAGGAACCGCATGAATCCGGAACTCGTCGGCGCCGGATAGGAGTGACCAACATTAGGCGCTACAGCAGGGGCAGCCCGAGCGCAAGCCGCGGAAGCCGCCCAGCAAGCCCCATGGTTCGATGGAGCAGGGCGCGCTTGATACCGGGAACGAGGTCCACGGCAATCAACCCCAAGTTGCGCACGGTCACCAGCGGAGCAAAATTGTTCGAAAACAGCCGCACGAGGCCGTCAGTGAACATGCTGACCGCAAGGTTATCGCGCCGCCGCCAGTCCGCGTAGGAGCGCAGAACACCGACGCTGCCGGGATCATCACCCCGACGCCATGCCTCCGCCAGCACCTGGGCCAACACCGCCACATCCCGCAGGCCCAGGTTGAATCCCTGCCCCGCCACGGGATGCAAGGTGTGGGCTGCATTTCCGACGAGGACAAGACGCGGACGTACGTGCTCCGCCACTTTAGTCAACGCCAGCCCATAACTGCGACGCAAGCCGACCTTAGTAAAGCGGCCAAGCCGGGGACCAAATGCCTGCTGCAGACGTTCGAGAAATACCCCGTCCGACAGCTCCAGAACCGATTGCGCCTGAGCGGCCGGCTGGCTCCATACGACGCTGCAGCGATTCTCGGACATTGGCAACAATGCAAGCGGGCCGTGCTCAGTAAACCGCTCAAACGCGGTAGCGTTGTGCGGATGCTCAGCTGAGACGTTGGCTACTACAGCGGTCTGGCCATAATCCACCCGCCGAATGGCAATCCCTGCCATGGATCGCACCACGGAATCACCACCGTCCGCGGCCACAACCAGCCGGGCGGTAAGCCTGCGCGCCACACCTGCGTGATCAAGCCCTATGGACGCACAATCGCCGGTCAACTCGGCCGTTGTCACAGTGGCCGGCTGCAGCAAGTCGACACTGGATGCCCCCCCTTGCAGCCGCGCGTTCAGTGCCGCACCCAAAACCCGATTCTCCGCCACATATCCAAGCGCCTCGACACCGGCTTCAGCAGCATCGAGATGGGTGAACCCAAACCGTCCCCGGTCCGAGACATGGATCCGCTTGATGGGCGTGATCCCGCCGACAGATTGCAGTCCGCCCCATACGCCGAGCGTCTCGAAGATACGCCGGGACCCGTACGCAAGCGCAACCGTACGGTCGTCGTAGCTCGGCTGGCCTGTCTCTCCATACGGCACAGACTCTATCACCGCCACGCGCATGCCACTGCCGCCCATGGCAATACCCAGACTCGCCCCGACCATGCCACCGCCGACAATCAGGACGTCATAGTCCGGCTGCATACGAACTCCCGGCATCGGAACAAGTCATGCCGGCCATGGGATCCACGCCAAGACAACGCGCATCATGCATGCATCAGCGTCTCGATTTCGGCCACTGTTTTGGGCGCCTCGTGGCTAAGCACCTCGCAGCCATCTTTGGTAACCAGCACATCATCTTCTATCCGTACACCGATACCCCAGAACTCGCTCGGAACATCTTTGGTTCCACCAGGGATATAAAGACCAGGCTCCACCGTCAGGACCATTCCGGGCTCGAGCATCCGCCATGCGTCGCTCACTTTGTAGTCACCGACGTCATGCACATCCATGCCCAGCCAATGGCCGGTGCGGTGCATGTAAAAGCGTTTGTAATCCGCGTTTTCGATAATTCCGTCAATATCCCCCTTCAACAGCCCCAGATCCAGCAATCCCTGTGCGAGTATGCGGACAGCAGTGTCATGCGGCTCGTTCCAGTGACTGCCGGCCCGGACTCGGCCGATCGCCGCAAGTTGTGCTTCCAGCACGATTTCGTAAACCGCCTTCTGTGGCCCGCTGAAGGTTCCATTCACAGGAAATGTGCGGGTGATATCCGCCGCGTACCCATCGATCTCGGCACCGGCGTCGATGAGCAGCATGTCACCGTCTTTGAGCTCGTCACCGTTTTCGGTGTAATGCAGGATACAGCTGTTGGATCCGCCGCCAACGATCGGAGGATAGGCCGGGAAGCGGCTGCCACCCTTAATGAATTCGTACAGAAGCTCGGCCTCGACCTGATATTCCATCGCCCCCGGCCGGCACGAAATCATGGCCTGCCGGTGGGCGCGAGCCGATACCCTGGCCGCCTTTCGCATCAGGCGCAATTCCTCAGGCCACTTGAACAGACGCATCTCATGCAGAATATGATCAAGATCGACAAACTCTCCAGGAGCGTGCACACCATTGCGCGCCTTGGCCCGCACCTCGTTGACCCAACTCATAAGGCGGTGATCAAAATCGGGATTACGCCCCATGCCGCAAAAAACCTTTTCACGGTTTTCCAAAAGGCCGGGCAGAATATCGTCGATATCATCGATCGGGAAAGCGTCATCAGCGCCATACTGTTCCTGGGCACCCTCCACACCGGCACGCCTTCCCTCCCAGATTTCCTTTTCCGGATTCTTGTCTCGACAAAACAGAATGAATTCACCGTGAGGGCGCCCCGGCACCAGCACGGCGACGGCCTCCGGCTCGGGGAAATGGGTCAGATAGTAGAAGTCGCTATCGGGCCGGAAGGGAAAATCCACATCACTGTTACGGGTGCGTACCGGCGATGTCGGCAGTATGGCGACCCCGCCACCCATCTGGTCCATCAATTCGCGTCGGCGTTTGCTGAAAGGAGTCGTATCCATGGCGCCATTATGCCCTATCGCTGGCGTCTGTTAAAAATGGATCTAAAATGTCCACAGCGGAACCCGTTTCCTCCTCCAGTTGCACTATTTAGAGGTCAGGTCCACCTGTTTGACCCCTGCGCCAGTATTCTGGCATCGGCGCGGACCGATCGCGCAGGTTGTGCTGCTACACGGACCGTCAGGTCCCGAAAAGACCCGGGGCAGGGATCAGCCCTGGCGGCATAGGGCCCGATGCAGCGGCCTCATCCCGAAACCGGGATTATGGGCCGTTTAAAACCGCTCGATTCGTGCCTCGTAGGGAAATACGAGCAGGCGATAAAGAACGTCCCGAACCTGGATATGCCCGCACTGCGGGGCTCCGATCATGAGGGTGTTGTCGCCCGCTGCTGAAAACCCGGTTCCACCGAAACGCCTCTCGCGAATGAGTTGCTCGAGCAGTTCACGCAGCACGTCCGGATCATTTTCGCCCGTATTATCGATCAGCCGGCAGGCACGACCATTTTTCATCTGGCCGGTTACGATCACCGCATTGGGCCCAATGGGATTCTGCTGCTCAAACCTGCGCGTCGGATCAATAATGTCCGGCATATGCGACGTCACCATCCGCTCTGTATTGTCACCGGAATCCGCAGCCCCGCCTGCTGCGCGAAGTCCGCGCTCATCTGCTGGCTCGCAGAAATCGGCGCCAGGCGGCCGGCACGTCATAACCATCCCTGAACAATCGGAGCATTCCCGACCGCGCCCGCTGCATCACCTCACCGGCGCTCCAGACCGGGAGGACAGGTTACGGCAAGTCGATCCGGTAATATACGCTGATACCGCTGCCGGTCGTACCTCCCTCCGTTTGCACCTCCACTGAGCGGCTGAGACGGTAGCGCAACCGCGCGACGGTGCCAGTGCCTGTCAGCGATCGACCGATGCTGACATAGAGATAGGGCGTAAGTTGTCTTCCCAGGGTGACTATCGTCCCCGCGAGGCTGCTGGCCCCCGAACCGGTAGTAGTTCCGGTCGCAGCAGTGGTGGTGCTGGAGCTGACCGAAAGGCTGCTCAGACCCACACCGCCAAGGAGTCGCTGCCGGAACAAGGCAGCCTGGGTAGCCGTGAACAGCTGACTTGCCGCTGCAGCCAAAAGGGTGTTCTGGCTTTGCAGGCCGCTGGCAGGATAACCCAGGATCATGTAAGAGAGCACATCCGTGTCGGACATCACCGGCACCGAATAGAGCTGCACCTGGGGGGCACTCAGGGTACCGGTAATCTCAACCCCAACCTGTACATTCTGGAGGTTTATCCCGGAACCGGAGGAAGGAATCCGACGCACGGCCCGGGCGTCCAACACCCCCTGATCGGGAGAACCGTCAAACCGGACCAGACCGCGGGTAAACTTGAGGGTCTTGCCATAGATCACGTAGCTGCCGTTCACCATCCGCAGCACCCCTTCCAGCCGGAGTGGGCGCCCTTCCTGCAACACAAGCTGCAGCGTTCCCTGCAGGCCGGACTGCAGACCTCCTACGATCACTCTGGAGTCAGCGCCTAAAACGATCTTCAGTCTGACGCCCAGCCGCGGACCGACCGCAGACTGTGTCCTGGCCTTTACAAACACCACATCCGCACTCGGACGCACGCCGCCGAACTGACTCCCCAGGATGCGCAGCCGGTCAGCCGTCACTTTACCGCCGACGCGGACATGCTGTCTGTCACCCGCTATGGTGACGTCCGGGGCGATCGTGGCGACAACCTCAGGCAGATCCAGGATGGAAAACTCCTTTCCGGTCAGCTGTAACCGGTAACGGGACGGGACGAAACCGGAAAACATGACGGTTCCGTGCCCACGAACGCTGCCCTTTCCCGAATCCGCCTGAAAGCCACTGACGACCAGGGTTTCGCCTTCGGCCTGCAGGTCCGCGCGGATTCCGGTGACAGAAATTCCCGTCTGAGGGATGAAGACGGCGCCATCCCGCAATTGGGCCGTGCCGCTCCATTTCGGATGGGCCCAGGTTCCTGCAAGCTGCAGCCTTCCGGCAAATCGCCAGCCTGGCTCGACGGTTATCTTTTGAACCGCCGTAACTGCCATGCGGGACGACACATCGAAGATGAAACGCCCCCGGACTGGACCAGTCGGGGACCATATGTTGCGGATACCCACGGACAGAGGCAGAGTCAGCCGCGCTTGCGCGGTACCCAGTTTCCCCCTCAGCCTCAGTCGGCTTCGGATCGCGAGCGCACCGGGCGCGGTTCGCACATGGGCAGTCCACGAGGATACAGGCAGCTCGAATGTCCGGCCCGACTGGTGCCACGCAAGTATCGCGTCAACAAAGCTGGCGTCACCGACTACTGCACACACGCCGTCGCAGCGTGCCGCAACATCAAGGTCGAGCCTGCCCTTTGCCTGGATGTGCCCAGGCCCCCATACCACATCCAAAGGCAGGGCATGCAGGTGCAGACTTCCACGCCCGCGCTGGCTGGCGAAGGCCCAGCGGCCCACCAATTGGATGTTCGCCCCCCGGGAATCCGCAAGCCGCAACGCAGAAACCGACACCCGTCCGCCGGTCCAGCTGAAACTGGCCGGCGCCACCAATCTCCAGCGACCGACGCTCTGGCCGTCTGTATTCAGACCGTACAGAACTGCGGTCCAGACCGTGACACGACGGGAAACTCGCGCGGCAAGGTGCACTACATCGTTCCGCCACTGGATATCCATGTGGCAGCCAAAATCGGACCACGCCCCCCGGGCCCTGGCATTCAGATCGAAAGTCTCTCCGATGGCACTTATCCCCTGTGCCTGCAAGACCAGGTCGACTGACCTGCCATCGGTCGATACGGCCGAAAAATGCAGTACAGCTGCATGATAGGTGCGCCAGCGCAGATTGCGGGCCTGACCGGCCACTCTCCCCCGCCAGTGGCCATCGACACGGGCCAGCCAACCCGAGAGGCGGCCCGGCCCCCGCATGCCAAACGCGATCCCCGCCCAGTGAGAGGCGCGCGCAACAAATTCAATGCGCCGCTGAAGCACCCCCGAGGCGCCGACAAACAAACCGGGGCCCCTGAGTTCCAGGGTATCTACCCGTAACACCCGCGGGGCAAAACGGACGACTGCCCTGCCCTGGAACACCTGGCGCCAGAGGTGGCCGGACACAAGATTCAGTTTCAGGTATCCGGTGAGCCCCGCGCGCTCCCTGGCAAGCTGCAGCGCCAAGTCCCCGCTTATCCTGCCTTGCAGGGATGGCATCAGACTCCCGGGGTCAGCCCCGGCCACAGTCACCCGAGCTGCGAGGTGCAGCCCCGCTCGCCACGCCAGCGCCATCTGCCCTGCGGTCGCGCGCCCCCCCAGGATATGGCCACGTAGCGCTCGTACCTGGAATCCGGATTCGTTTCCCGTAACATCCGCGGCAAGGCGCGAGTGGATCCGCGGCGCCCGCAAGACCATGGACCCGTGATAACCGTGAGGGTTTCCATCCAGACACAGCTCCACCATGTATGGCCCCGCCAAGGTGACCCCCTGCCAGCGACGCAGGCGGATATCCTCTGCCTGCAGCTCGAGGCGGTAGCGATCGGACCGTAAATGGAAGGCCAGCACCGCGCCCAAGGTCGCTGGTGTGCTAAGCCCAGGAGCGAGCACATGCACACCGCGCAGCTGAATTGCGCGTTTACCGAGCCGCGCCTCGCCTCTGGCGGTCACGGAGACACGCCCTTGCACACGGACGGTTACCGGTCCACCGAATGTCCTGTCCACACCAGGCTTCCAGTCCGCATCCCAGCTTACCTGCGTGCCGGACGATACCCACGTGCCAGCACTTCTAAGACTCGGCTTCCCCCAGCCCAGGTCCAGCGATCCTGCGGCCTTCCATCCGGATGACAGAACACGAACCCGCCTTGAGTACAGGTGCGTACCGTTCCACGTCACCTCGGCCATAACCTGTCGAAAATCGAACTGCCGCTGCTGGCCGGTCCAGGAAGAGATCCGAACCAGGTCCAGACGCGCAATCTGCAGGTGCAGCAGATGAGACCAGAACGGCGGGCGCCTGAACATAACGTCCGGCGATAAAACGGGGCGCGACGAAGCGGCCAGATGAATCTCCACATCACTCACCCGCAGCAGTCTGACCCGGACCTGTGCGCGCCACAGCGCGGCCGGTGCCCAGTCAAGATCGAGGCGATCCGCGGATATCCGATCGGAACCCTTGCGCCAACGCAGACCACTCAGCCTCAGCCTGCCAGCCAGGCTACCGCGCACAGCCGCGACCTTCAGCCCGGGGATCTCGGTCACGATCCAGCGGACTCCCCCTGGGGTAAAAATCAGCCAATACCCGAACGCGCCGCCCGCCAGCAGCAAACAGGCGACCAGAACAAGGATCTTTCTCACAGGCTGACGCCGACAGAAAATACCACCCGCAGATACGGAACCGTGGGAGCCACCAGGGGATGGGCAATATCCAGGCGTACCGGCCCGAAAGGTGAATACCAGCGCACTCCAACCCCCATATCTCGCAACACGCGGAAAGCGGCAAAGCTGTTGAGGGCATTACCGGCGTGATAGAACGCCACGATGCCCCAGTTTCTGGCAACCAGTCGCTCCAGGTCGACACCCCCGACTAGAAGACTCCGCCCTCCCAGCACTACCCCATTTTGCGACGGACCCTGCGAAAGATACGCGTACCCCGGCAGCGTTCCTTCACCGCCGGCGAAAAAACGTAGCGTAGGCGAGAGGTTGTCGATCGGCCCCGAAAGCCAGGTCGCCCCAGCCTCAGCCCGCAACCCGACCACCCATCTGGCACCCAGGCGACGACGCCATACACCGTGTGCGCGTACCTGCATGAAGTTGGCATCCCCGATCAGCATCCGCGCCCCGCCTTGGATGACCGCGCTCCAGGAATCGCCCTCGAAAGGCCGGACCGGATTTGCAAAATTCTGCGCTGAATACCGCAATGACGGCATCGTAACGCGTGACTGACCGGATACACCGTTGATGGTGTAGATGATCTTCTGATAGGACAGAAACGCGCCGAGGGTGGCACCGCTCCCCACGGCCCAGTCGCGCCCGAATCCGGTATCGAATACGCCCGCGCTGTAGGGAATAAGATTCAGGTGCTGATAGTTCAGTTGCGCAACGTACTGGGCTCCAAATCTGTTCCCCACCGGCCATATGTAACTGGTACTCACATCCAGGACACGCTGCGCCAACGTCATCAGGACGTGCGCATGCTCGCCGCGCCGCAGAGCGTTGTAATCGTCGTAACCCAGCGCCAGGTTGGCGCCCAGATCCGAACTGTAACCTGCTCCTAGTTTGAGACGCTTCGGCCGCAGGGCCCTGAGCTGCACCTGGACCGGAATTCGGTCGTTGGCGGCGTGCTGTAGATCAGCCCGCACAGCGATTTCCGAAAACCGGTCAGCATTCCGGAGGTTGGCCTGCGTCTGCGCGAGCCGTACCGGACTGTACCAGTCGCCCGGCCTGAAATAGAGATACCGGGACAGGAAGCTGCGTGAATAGATTTTGGCCCCGCTGAACGTAACCTGTCCGAATTGGTATCGGTCACCACTGTCGACTGTGAGAAAGATATCGGCCCAGTGATGATTTCTGTCGACAAGGATCTCGTGGCGCGAAAATGCCGCCATGGCGTATCCGTCCGCGTGCAGCGTCTCCAGGACGCCGGCCTTCCAGTCCTCATAGAGAGGCTGATTCAGCGCCTGCCCGCGTCGCAGCGGAAACTTTCCCAATATATGGCGAAGCGCCGGGAGACCGCGTCCCGCGCCCAGCACCCGCAGCGTGACCTTACGTACCAGAACGCGCGGCCCGGGCCGCAGCGCAAAAGTCAGAATGTAATTGTCATCTCTCTTGGCCACCTGCTCCTGCCAACGGGCGTCGAAATAACCATAGGCCTCGAGCGTCTGACGCAGGCGCAAGAACGCCGCCATCCGGGCGTCGGCGATATCCGGAGGCGTGTTCAGCCGAACCGGGGGCATCGCGTTCTGCAGGAGCGTACGCAGGTCGGTCGACACGCCGGTGAACGAAAAACTCAGCTCTGCAGCCCCGACGACGGGCGCGGCGAGCAGCCCACAGATGAGAACCAGCGCACGGGCAACATTAAGCCGCCGCGACATCAAAACTGGCCGCCTGCTGTTCGACAGTACCGCGCGAGCTCGACACCTGCCGACATCGGCCGGAACGGTTCGCAAGCCGCCCGGGGATGGCCGGCAGGCGGCACCCGCGCCGTAAGGTCCACGCCAGCCCGTTCCAGACCGGCAGCCCCTCATCCCGCACCTCCCGGTTTTTCTGGTTTGCACCGAACGTCAACTTACCGCCCCAGCTGCGAAAAAGCATGGGGAAAGCACCTGGCCTGCCCCGGTTAAAGCGAGGC
Organism: Pseudomonadota bacterium; assembly: GCA_021785515.1. Taxonomy (GTDB): domain Bacteria; phylum Pseudomonadota; class Gammaproteobacteria; order Acidiferrobacterales; family UBA6901; genus JAJYCY01. Next base: position 37,184 of record JAJYEX010000006.1, read on the forward strand.
ATGGTGCCGGGGTGGTGTGCTTGATCTCTCTGACTCCAGGGCAGGACGATCATGAATGCACAACAGAGTTCCAGACTGCGGAACCACTCGATGGGACAACCGGAGGGAATCCCGGCCGGGCAAGCCGCGTGACCCAACATCGTTTGGCTCTGCGGACCATGCCACACGCTGCACACGGGAACAACCGCCGTAACCGCGCGTCACCCGACAGCGTCTACAACCGGGTCTTGTCCGGGCCGTAACCATCTTCACAAAAGTCAATATAAGCAATAGCGCCTGCCGCAAATCGCGACACGTACGGAAGCCTGCAGCGGCCACGCAGACAACCGCTACCTGCACACCACGTCCCGGTGGCTTTCACACCATGGCAGGCAGCGATGGAGACATGTCAAGATCACACAGTTTACTATCCCAGATCTTGGCCATGAAGTCGTTGACCGGGAAAGCATCCGGCCCTATATTTGATAGAAGATCACTGCAGAAAAGCGGGACATGGACAGCGAGAATCTGGCAAAACTTGAAGAGCGGATTAACGAGCTCATTGACACCTGCCGGCGCCTGAATCGCGAGAACCATGCACTGAAGACGGATCACCGGAATCTGACAAACGAACACGGGAACCTTGCAAACGAGCATGCGCGTCTGATTGAGAAGACGCAGGTTGCACGGGCACGGATTGAAGCGATGATCGGCCGCCTCAAGGCACTGGAGCGAAGCTAGGTGAAAACAGCTCAGGGCGGTGTCAATATATCGATTTTGGGCAAGGACCTTATGGTCTCCTGCCCGGAAAGCGAACGCACCGCGTTGATTGCAGCCGCGCGTTACCTGGACGAGAAGATGAGGGAAATCCAGGACGGCGGAAAGGTTATCGGAACAGAGCGCTGCGCAGTCATGGCGGCGCTGAATCTTGCTAACGAACTTCTTGAATTGCGCAGACAGGCGGCCAGCATGCCGGTCGACGTGGATAGCCGGTTGCGGTCGCTGCGTGGCAAAATTGACGCTGTCTTGCATGAAGAGATGGCGTAGGGCCGGTTTGCCAAAAATTGGCATGCAGAGTTAGGCGCCCTCTGCGGTGTTTGTATCCGCCTTTGGTCCCTTGAACCTATATATTCAATGCCTGGGGGCCGCTACAGTAGACGCTGTTGTGCAAGTCCGCCATGCAGCGGAAAGCCTGAAGCGTCTCAGTGGCTCCCACCTGAACCTTCGGTTCAGGGCAACGGGGCGGTACGGCACAGGCGGAGGGCGCCTCCTTTTCTGGTGAACGTGAACGCGGCAAGCTCCAGGACCGAACAGCGGCAGCGTTTGCGTATGAAGCGCAGGGCGCTGTCGGCAGCGCAACAGGCGCGGTCTGCGACACTTCTGGCGAACCGGGTTTCGGCATCGCCCATGTTCCGGTGTGCGCGGCGCATCGCCTGCTATCTTCCGAATGATGGCGAGATCGATCCACGTCCGCTGATGCAGCGCATATGGCGGATGCGCAAGTTTTGTTTTCTTCCGGTCCTGTCGCGCCTGTTCCACGACCGCCTGTGGTTCGCTCCGGCCACATCACGCAGCATATTCTGGCCGAACCGGTTCGGCATCCCTGAACCTGTAACGGACCCGCACCAGTGGCTTCGTGCTCAGGAACTTGATCTCATATTGGTGCCATTGGTCGGATTTGACCCACAAGGCAATCGGCTCGGAATGGGCGGGGGTTTCTATGATCGCAGCCTGGAATTTCTGCAAGGGCGGAGCCGCTGGTTACATCCCCGGCTGCTCGGTCTGGCCCATGACTTTCAAAGGCTTGAGGCCGTTACGCCGTCGCCCTGGGACGTGCCACTACAGGGGATAGCCACCGAACGCGCGCTCTACCTCGCGCCGTGAAGGCGGCACACCCGCGCTTATTATCGGCGGCAAAAATTGTTTTTGCCGGCGCTCAGGGAATGGCGTGCGGCGGCGTATGAGGAAAACGGGGTTTTGACACAGTTCGAGAAAAGCTCATGACCCGTGGCAAACCGGCGTCCGTTGGCTACTGGCTATTCAAGACCGAACCATCCGCCTTCAGCATTACGGACCTCAAAAACCGCAAAAGCCGCACGGAACACTGGGATGGGGTGCGGAATTTCCAGGCACGCAATTTCATGCGCGATGACATGCGCCTGGGAGATCTTGGCTTCTTTTACCATTCGAGCTGTTCTGATCCGGCTATTGTGGGGATTGTGGAGATCGTCAGGACTGGCTACCCCGATTTCACGGCATTCGACTCGAAAGAGCCTCATTACGATCCGAAAAGCACACCGCAACGACCTCTGTGGTACATGGTAGACGTGCACCTGAAACGTGAACTCCGGGAACCGATAACACTGCGTGAACTGAAAGCTCAGCCCGCACTTGCAGACATGCGTCTGCTGTCCCGGGGTAACCGGCTGTCGGTCATGCCCGTGAATTTGCAGGAATGGGAATACATCCTTGGAATGGATCACCGTTGATTGCGCTTTATCATTTCTGGTGGTCCCCGGCCTCGCAGCGGGTGCGGCTCGCGCTGGGTTATAAGGGGATTGTTTGTGAGAACCGGCCGCTTGCGTTTGACGACGACGAAACCTTCTTTGCGCTCGGCGTGGCACGCAGCGTGCCGGTACTACAGCACGACGATGGCCGCATCTGGACCGACTCTGTTGCAATACTGGAACAGCTGGACACGCTCTGGCCGGACGAACCCATTTTTTCTGGCGTACTTCCCACAGTCGAGTGGGATGGCCTGCTCGCGTGGCGAAAATCCGCAAACGCGCTTTTTGACCGCCTGTACGCGCCGGTCATGCCTGCCTTCCGCGGACTTGGAGACAGCGAGCCGGCCATGACTGCCTACCGGTCGGAAGTCTTACACCGTTTTGGGGTCAGCATCGAAGAGTTGTCAAATGACCGCTACGCCGCGTATGACCAGCTCATGACAGTGGCGCATCTGCGGGATTTGGCGACGCGGCTGGCCCGAAGCAGGTTTTACGCGGGCCGACCGTCTGCTGCCGACATGCTACTGGCGGCGGATCTCTTTCCGCTGCAGCTGCTCGATGGCGTCACGCTGCCGCTGGACCTGATGTATTACGTTCGGCGAGTGGAGGAGATTTGCCGAACCAGTCTACGTGACGGACTATGCACAATAGGGTAGCGGCGGGCTGCATGGACGCTTGTCAACCTGCCCCGATTCCACAACAATGCGCTGCTGTGTATCCTTGCAGGTCAGCATGGAGAGCGGATCAAGCGGCAACTCCGCTGTCCCGGGATTCCATGACAGTACCGGCGTGCAAGAATGCGCCTGCAACGGGCCGCGGGGGGCCCGGAGCCCAGGCCGGCACGTACATCAACCACCCGCTTCGACAGAGGATCCTCATGCGCAACGTGATTCGCAGCATACTGGCCGTGCTCATTGTCGCTTTTGCCGCCGCCGCAGCAGCCAAGCCGCTCCCCCATCCGGGGCACGATCCGGTGGTTCGGATGGTCACCAGTCTCGGAACCATCGAGCTGGAGCTCTTTCCAGGCAAGGCGCCAGTAACGGTCAAGAACTTTCTGCACTACGTGAATTCTGATTTCTATGATGGCACCATTTTCCACCGGGTCATACCTGGGTTCATGATTCAGGGCGGCGGCTTCGAACCGGGGATGCACCAGAAACCAACCGGCGCCCCGATCGTCAATGAGGCCAGCAACGGCCTCGACAACGCGCCGGGCACAATCGCGATGGCGCGCACTAGTGATCCCAACTCCGCTACTGCTCAGTTCTTCATCAATACTGCCGACAACCGGTTTCTCGACCACCGGGATGACAGCATCAGCGGCTGGGGTTATGCGGTTTTTGGCAAGGTTATCAGCGGCATGGGCGTAGTGAAGCGAATCGAAGAGGTGCCCACAGGATCTTTCGGTCCGTACCAGAATGTGCCGCTGCACGACGTCGTGATCAGAAGCATGGCGGTAACCGGGTATCGCTGAATTCCGGAGGGTTAGTCAGCTGAGGAACAGACGGTAGGCAGGATTTTGCGTCTCCTCGACAAATTCATAGCCGAGCTGCTCCAGGAACTCGCAGAATGCCGACTTCTCGGAAGGAGGAACCTGCATTCCAACCAGCACGCGTCCGAAATCGGCGCCGTGGTTCCGGTAATGGAAGAGACTTATGTTCCACGACTGACCCATTCGATCGAGAAAATTCATCAGCGCGCCCGGACGCTCGGGAAATTCGAACCGGTAAATGATCTCGTGCAGCACATTAGGCGCATGACCGCCGACGAGATGACGAATGTGCAGTTTTGCCATCTCGTTGTCGGTCATGTCGAGGACATCATAGCCCGCAGTACGTAGCCCGGTAACCAGGTCATCGGCCTCGCGTGCGCCCCGTATCTGGACTCCTACAAAAACATGGGCGCTGCTGGGACTTCCGTAACGGTAGTTGAATTCTGTAATCAGCCGATGACCGATGACCGAACAGAATTTCCGGAAACTTCCGGGCACTTCGGGAATGGTCACCGCCAGGATGGCTTCGCGCCGCTCGCCCACCTCGGAGCGCTCAGCCACGTGACGCAGGCGATCGAAGTTCATGTTGGCACCGGATGCGATTGCCACAAGCTCCCGGTCGCGCAGGCCTTCGCGGGTAACGTATTTCTTCAAGCCCGCAACTGATAAGGCCCCTGCCGGCTCGAGAATCGAGCGCGTATCCTCGAAAATATCCTTGATAGCCGCACAGATCTCGTCGTTGCTGACAAGTATGACCTCGTCGACGAACTGCTGCGCCAGCCGGAATGTCTCCTCACCGACCTGACGTACGGCAACACCATCCGCAAAAATGCCGACATGATCGAGCGTGATCCTGCTCCCTGCAGCCAGGGAACGGTACATTGCGTCAGCCTCTTCGGGCTCGACACCGATCACCCTGATGTCCGGACGCAGAGCCTTGAGATAGACAGCCATTCCGCCGATGAGCCCGCCGCCGCCCACCGGAACGAAGATGGCGTGAAGATTACGGGTATGCTGCTTGAGCACCTCCGCGGCAACCGTCCCCTGGCCCGCTATGACATCCTGGTCATCATAGGGGTGTATAAACGTCAGCCCGCGCTGCTCGCCCAGGCGTCTGGCAAAAAAGTACGCGGCGTCGTAGTTATCGCCCTCCAGCACCACTTCGCCACCCAGACTGCGAACCGCATCGATCTTTATTTCCGGAGTCGTAACGGGCATGACAATCACGGCATGGACACCGAGCTTCTTTGACGCCAATGCAACACCCTGGGCATGATTGCCCGCAGACGCGGCTATTACACCACGCGCCAGAATGTCGGCCGAAAGCGATGCCATCTTGGCATAGGCTCCGCGGCACTTGAACGAGAAAATGGGCTGCTGGTCTTCGCGTTTGAGCCAGACCTGGTTTCCCAGGCGGCGGGACAGATTCGCAGCGAAATCGAGCGGAGTCTCCTTGGCAACCTCGTAGACACGCGTGGTGAGGATCTTTTCCAGATAGCGCTGCGGCATTGCGATAATTTACCAGAAATCCGGGCGTGGACGCAGTGCCGCCTTCGGCCGCCGAAGCTCAAGTCGTTCCGGGACCCTTGTTTTGTAGTCCGTACAAACGGTATTCTCGCCATGCACAAGTGCCAACAGGGGACCTGCGAGAATGACACCGGACGAAATGAAGAAGGCGGCTGCATTCGCAGCTCTCGAATACGTCGGCAGTGGCGGCATAATCGGGGTTGGCACCGGCTCAACCGCCAACCACTTCGTTGATGCACTGGCTACCATCAAGGGCCGGATTGACGGGGCCGTTGCAAGCTCCAACGCCACCGCCGAACGGCTGAAAAAAAACGGGATCCCGATTGTAGACCTCAATGCCGCCGGGACCCTCAAGCTCTACGTTGACGGTGCTGACGAAGCCACCAAGCATCTGCATTTGCTGAAAGGTGGCGGTGGCGCCCTGACGCGTGAAAAGATCATTGCGGCGGCTAGCGACATCTTCGTGTGCATCGCAGATGAGTCAAAACTCGTGGATGTGCTTGGGCGATTTCCGCTTCCCGTAGAAGTCATCCCCATGGCGCGCAGCTATGTTGCACGCGAAATAGTCAGGCTTGGCGGCGAACCCGTATTCCGGCAGGACTTTGTCACCGATAATGGCAATGTCATTTTGGATGTTTACAACCTCGAGATTCTGAATCCGGTCGAGACCGAGCAAACGCTTAACCAGATCACCGGCACGGTCACCAATGGGCTGTTTGCACAACGCCCGGCTGATGTGCTGATTCTCGGTACCGGAGCCGGGACCCGGACACTAAAGTGAACGACCGGGACTCAGATGAACCGGCGGTTGATCTGAATATTGAGTTTCTTGATGCGATGCCATAGGCTGCGTTCGGAAATCCCCAGGCGTTTGGCGGCATGCACCTGGACCCCCCCGCAATCCTCCAGAGCCTTAAGAATCGCGCGGCGCTCAACGTCGGCCAGCCAGCTGTCCAGATCCTGATTCTCGGCGCGGTCTCCCGTGCAACCGGCTGTCTGCCCGGAAATTGCAGCGCCCCGTACTGCTTCCGGAAGATCCCGAGGCCCTATCTCGCTACCCCGGCACGAGAGCAGCGAACGCTCGACCGCATTGCGCAATTCGCGGACGTTTCCGGGCCACGGATAGCGCGCCAGGACCTGAACCGCCTCAGGGGTAAATCGCCGCACTGGCTTGTCCGTTTCCCGTGATATTTCACGCAGAAAGTATTCGGCAAGCAGCTCGATGTCGTCTCCCCGCTCACGCAAGGGCGGCACCACAATGTTGTATACATCTAGCCGGTAGAGCAGGTCCTCCCTGAATTTTCCTTGTCGCACCAGCTCCTTGAGATCACGGTTGGTTGCAGCAAGAAAGCGCACGTCGGCGCTGCGCACCTGATCGCTGCCGACTGGAGAAAACTCACGCTCTTGAAGGACGCGCAACAGCTTTGCCTGGAGCGCGGGCGCCAGGTCGCCGATTTCGTCAAGAAACAGGGTTCCGCCCTGCGCCTGCTCAAGCCGGCCCAGACGGTTTTGGACCGCACCGGTGAAAGCACCCTTGACGTAGCCGAAGAGCTCGCTTTCCATAAGGTCATGGGGAATCGCCGAGCAGTTGATGGCCACCCAAGGATACGGGCATCTCGGACTGTTTTCGTGGATCGTGCGCGCCACCAGCTCCTTGCCGGTTCCGCTTTCGCCCGTGATCAGCACACTGGTACGGTATGGCGCGACTAGGCGCACCTCATCGAGCAGACGCTGGAGCGCCTGGCTTATCCCGATCAGGCGCGGGCGAACCAACACTTCGGACACCGTCTCCTTCAATCTCTGATTCTCATGGAGGATATCGCGAAGCTTAGTTGCATTGTGGACAGTGATTTCGAGGTCTTCGGGCTCGAAAGGCTTGGTCAGGTAATCAGTCGCCCCCGCGTTGATGCTCTGTACCGCGGATCGAATGGTTCCATGCGCGGTGACCACGATAACCGGCACATCCGGCCGCTCCAGGCGGCAGATTCGAATGAACTCCTCTCCACCCATTCCTGGCATCCTGAGGTCCGACAGCACCACGTCGAGGTTGGGGTTGGTCAGGTGCGCAATACCCGCCTCTGCGTTATCGGCAAGCATCACTTCATAACCGGCGCTCTCCAAGATCATGCGGATCACGGTCTGCATGTTTTGCTCGTCATCAACAACGAGAACGGTTCGCTTCATGTGGATCGTCTAGGCATGGGTTGGAAATGACATGGCGAACCGGGCGCCGCTCCTGCCGGGCTCGAGCACCCTTAATCTTCCGCCGTTTACTTCTACGAGCGTATTGGCGAGCGACAGACCAAGCCCCGTACCACGTTCCTTAGTGGTAAAGAACGGCTCGAACAGACGCGGCATGACTTCCGCCGGAATGCCGGGTCCGTTGTCTTCCACGGATACTGTTACCTCACCGGCCTTTACCTCGGTCACGACCTCCAGCTGCCCTCCCGAGTCCCCCATCGCCTGCAGCGCGTTCGTGAGTATGTTTGCCCACGCCTGCTGCAGCAGGCCGGCATCTGCCATGATGCGTGCAGATCCGTGACCTATTCTCTCATGCACCCCGACGGCGACGTTTCCTGCCAGTGCGGCAGCAAGCGCCCGCTTTAGTGGTACCAATGGATCAATCGGTGCGGACTCTGGATGCCGGCGCCGCGAGAGCTGCAGAAAATCCTGCACGAGACTTCCAACCCTCATGCTTTCCTCGCGGATCATCCGCAGCAGCTCCGCCTTCTTTTGTGGAGCCAGATCCGGTTTCTCCATAAGCGCCGATGCGCTGTTAATGACCCCGATCGGATTGCGGATTTCGTGGGCCAGAGAAGCGGAAAGCTCGCCCAGGGCGGCAAGCTTGTCCCGGTGAAATCTCTGCTGCTGTTCGTCGCGCGCCTCGCGCAAGCTTCCAGCCATGGCATTGAAGGCCTTGGCTAGATCGCCGACCTCATCGTCGGATGTCACCGGAACGGCAGCATTGAAATTCTGTGCCGCAAGCTGCATAACGCCATCACGCAGGTGCTCCACCGGCCGTACGACAAGGCGGCTGAGCAGATACCCGGTGACAACACCGAACACTACACCGATAAGGGAAATGCCGGAAAAGAGCATCAGACGGCTGGTTAGCACTTCCTCATATCCCGCACGCTTGAGGCCGTTGAAGATTACCGCCTCGACCCGGCCGTCGTTAGTGATGACCGGGGTGTACTGGCCCCTGAAATCGGCGTTTTCAGCCTTGACGCTGTAGTAGGGCGTGCGCCGCGACTGCAGCCGCTTCATCAAGTATGGCGGGAGGCGTCTGAATGATTTCCGTCCTGCATTGGAAAACATGTCCCGGTAAACATCTCCATCGCGGTAATACAGCCGCGTCGTGAGGCCCGTCAGACGAGATAGTTCATTGATAAAATTCCGGCCAAGAAAACTTCCCATGACCAGATAGTACCGGGTCGGCCCGCGCGCCGGCACGCGCGTGATGCCCACTGCCACAAGCTGTGCACGCCCGCCCTGGTTTACCTTTAGCACAGCCTCGGTCTGAACTTTGTCCCACATGGTGCGCATGCCCATCGGCCGCGAGGAATACACCAGGGTCTGGTCACCGCTGTAGATCTGAATGAAGCTTATCCCCATCTCCCGAGCCATGTGCACAAGCGAGGGTTCGACGGGATTCGGGTCGCCCGCATTGAGTCGGGCCAGAAAAGCGGGGTCCTGAGCCAGGATGCCGCCGAACATTACCGCATCATTCTGGTAGGCACGCAGCCAAGTCTGATCAACCCGCGCGGCATCGACGATATAGTGCTTCAGTCGTTCCTCAAAGCCCGAAGACACCCACTCGGAGGCCAGCATGGCAGCACCCAGCATTGGGACCACGATGATCGCCAAGATCAGCAGCAGCACTTTGCGCTGAAGACGATTGAGGTGGAAGGATTCCGGGCGCACAAAGGTTCCTGTTTTCGAGTAGTCTACAAAATTTGGAGTTTGCGAGGGATCCATCTGGCGTCACCAGCTATCGAATTCTTTATAAGACATTGATTATAAACAATAGTATAAGCAAGTCCCAATTTGGCACGTGGATTGCTTTTAGCCACCCAGCAAGGATGGACTGAAGTTAGCTCCGTCCATCCGGCATGCAGTCAGAAACGTCAACTGTTTGAGGATAAATACGTGAAAAAGACTCTGTTGGGCCTCATAGCCCTCGCGTTGGTAGCCGTGTCCGGTAACGCTGCGATCGCTGCGCCCGTGGTTAAACACAAAGCCGAGCATCGGCTTGTGCACAGAAGGGTGGTGCACAGACGGATAGTTCGTCACCGCATCGTTCACCGGCGCGTGGCGAAAAAGGTCGGGCACAAGAAGATGGTTGCCCACCACAAGAAGTAATTGCTTCAACCGCCGGTATAGACCCCGGTCTGGGGACTGCTTTACGCAACCGGCGACCAGTCAGACAGGGCGGCGGGAAATCGCCGCCCTGTCTGCTTTCCAAACGTCAACGGCGCAGGTACCTTAGCGCCTGGTAACACCCATCTGCCCTGCATCGGTTTCCTGGGGCATGTACACCTACACATGCTGCTCGATCCACGATTGCAGGCCGCGCGGGTCAAGCGCACCTGACACTCTGGCGGCTTCGCGCCCATCTTTGAAGAGAATCAACGTCGGAATTCCGCGGATGCCATACTCGCTCGCGAGGCCCTGTTCGACGTCGGTATCCACCTTGGCGAACTGGACACGGCCAATCATCCGAGCCGCAGCTGAGGCGAATACCGGGGCCATCACCTTGCACGGTCCACACCATGGCGCCCAGAAATCCACAAGCAATGGAATATCACCATGCTGTGCGTGCCGATGAAAATTGCCCGCCTTTAGCTCCAGAGGCCGGCCTTCGAACAACACACCATGACAGACTCCACACTTGGGCTGATCCCGAATGCGGTCTTCGGGCACCCTGTTCAATCCTTCGCAATGCGGACACACAACCACTTTTGGCGAAGCCACGGAACAATACCCCACAAATATTGCCTGCTTGGAAAATGGGGGCAGTGGGGTGGATTTTCCACACTGGACGAGGCGGGAGCAGCACAAACGGGGGCCCGAAGGGTCCCCAGCCCGGATCTTTGGCTTTCGATTGACTCTGGCGCCTCTTGGAAGGGGCCCGGCGGGGACCCCTTCGCACGCAAGCAGCTTGCGGAAGCGGTCAGCGGCGGCGGGTGCGCCCAGCCCTGCCCTTCGACCGCGGCATGGACTTCTTGCCGGCAGGCTTTTTCGCCGCCTTTTTCTTCACAGCCTTTTTGGCCACAGCGGACCTAGCCTTGACGGCAAGGGCTGGGGATTTCGCCTCTCGAGACGCGGCGCGTTTGGCAGTCTTGGCAGTCTTGGCAGTCTTGGCAGTCTTGGCAGTCTTGGCAGTCTTGGCAGTCTTGGCAGTCTTGGCAGTCTTTCTTGGCTCAGACAACACAATGGACTTGATCCTGTCGGCAACCAGACTGAGATATCTGCGATTGGTCGCCATGTGTTCGATCGCCGCTTGCGCCATGTCGGACGCCGTTTCGTCCGTCCTGAACTGGCGAAATGCCATTTCGATCAGACTGTCCTCGTACGCGCGGGACCGCGCCGTCTCAGGTCCGGCGGTCGCAAGCAGCGTACGGAGCGTGTCCACTGAGCTGAGATGAATCTCGTAAAGTCTCTTCGCGCGTTCCGCACCAACCCAGCTTATTGGCGTCCAGTGGTCACCACCAGACCCGGGGTTGCCCAGATAATCTTGCCAGACTGTGATCGCCTCTTCGCAGTTTGACGCAAGCGACCCCAGGCATTCTGCTATCCGGTCACGATCCGCGGAGCGCTCCCGGCTCCAGCCCTTTACAACAGCAACGACATCGTCAATACCCTTCATGCAATCCTCCCCGAGCGACGATCGAACAACCCGATCAACTCATGATAACGGTCAGCGATATCCCCTAGCAACTGAGATGTCACAGTCCTGCCGCTATGCAAGAGATGGACGGATTGTTACCATCAAAAATATTTCCGACACTCTGCGAAATGTAGGAGCGTGAGGCTGGGCATGATTGAAATGGAACCCGAGCCGGGATCAGGGTTCATCCAGGCATTACAGCCTATTACGACATTGAGTCCCCTGCGTATCGAGGAACTGAAACCGCTGTGCCACATGGAGAGTGTTCCTGCAGGCATGACACTTTTTCGTGAGGGGGAAGCTGACCACCAGACCATCTACCTGTTACTGGGCGAGGTGGTCTTGAGCAGCACGGCCAATGAACTCAGCTGTGTGCTGACGGCACCCGGAGACAGGGGTGAGCCGGATCGGCTGTTTCGTCCCATAGCCGACCAGCAACCGCGCCGGCTGTCCGCGATGGCGATCACCCGTCTCGATATCATGCGAGTCGACAGCGAGCTGCTGGATATCCTTGTTACATGGGACGCGCTCGCGCGCTGCCAGGCAGCAACATCGATCAGCTCCGGTACCCAACCCGGCGTCAGGCATGACTGGATGGGCAATGTCCAGCAATGCCTTGCATTCCGCAGCCTGCCCGCACCCAGTCTAGCCATGCTCGGCGTAAAGCTGGAGCCGGTTGCGGTGCGCGCTGGGCAAGTCGTGGCCCGCGAAGGCGATCGCGCCCGCGACTATTATCTGATTGAAAACGGTACGGCAACCATGACCCGCGAAACCGACGGTCTCGGCCCAGCCGATACGACAACGCTGGGTCCCGGGGCAGGATTTGGCGGGGAAAGCCTGGCGGATGAAGAATGCAGCTGGCAGGCCAGCGTTGCCATGGACACACGCGGCACCCTGCTCCGCTTGGCCCGCGCCGATTTCGTTGATTTGAGGCGAATACCGTTGCCGAACAGCCTGTCCCCTTCCCAAGCCCTGTCGAAGACCGCGTCGGGGGCGGTCTGGCTCGACGTCCGAGAGCTGGAAGAGTCGCCGGACTCCCTTCTGCCGGACGCCCATCACGTGCCCCTAGACACGCTCTGCCAAGTAGCCGACAGTCTGGAACAGGGCCGCGAATACATCTGCTGCTGCAATACCGGCCGGCGCAGCGCGCTGGCGGCCTACCTCCTCGGACAGCGTGGCCTGGACGCCTACGTGCTGGCCGGAGGGCTAAGGAGTGTGCCCGAAGGCTTCGGGGTTGTGGCTCATGACAGTATTCCAGCCACAAACCAGTCAGGATGAGCGTGCCTACACCTTCGGCCTGCGTGCTCCGCCGCAAAACGGGATGGACCGCTGCATGCTCGCCGCAGCGACGGACACACAGGGCTGCTCAACATGGATAGCTCCGGGACAGACTCAGGGTACCGCCCGATTTCGTGCGCAAACCACGATGTTTTCGAGATCGCCATCCTTCATCGGACACCACTGCGCCTGACGTGGATGGAGGATGATATCTTGCACGAACAAACGCTGATGCCCGTCGACCTGGAAACCAGGGATCACCAGGAATTTTTGATTGGCCGGGCTTCCGACGGAAAAACGTTACGCCTGAGACTGGACTGGATACGCGAATCCCGACCCGCCTAGCGCGTGCCGCCCAAAGGTAATATAGTTCCGAGCTGCCCAACGGCAGCACCCCATGAACGTGCAAATAACGCGGGAGAACAATCCGTGACTCGATATCGCATGTCTGCTCGCAAAATCGCCATCCTGGCGTTGCTCTCTATGGCGGGACTTTCCGGATGCGTAAGCCTGCCACCGCCTGCCAGCGCGATCACAATTAATTCTGATCCATCCGGCGCGAACGTCATTGTTGGGAACAACCCTATTGGCACCACCCCGGTCCGGGTCGTGCTCGACAAGGTATTTCCGCGACACTGGACCGGACGCATCAAGAGCGACGTCGGTCCGGGTTTCGCGTTCTACCGGCGCCTGGAGACTGTAACCATCAAGAAAATCGGCTGCAAACCTTATTCGAAACAGTACACCGGACACTACTTGAGACATGACTTCACCGTAAACCTGACTTGTGGACCGCAATACATGCCGACCCCGCAGGCGGCTCCTGCGCCCTTGGCGGGCGCGGCCTCGCCAAGCGGGTGTCCGACCGTCGAACAGCGTCTCCGCGAACTGCTGAGGCTCAAGAATCGGAATTTGATCACCGACAAGGAGTACCGTGAAGAGCAGCAGAGGATCCTGAAACAGCTTTAGGCCGCTTCCTGGCAAACACGACGCGACAGGCCCCCGGAACGGGACGGTCCAGAGCAAAAACGTGCGAGGTGTGACAGAGAAGCCGCGATCTGGATAATCCGGCGCCCAGGCCAGACCCCGTCGGCAGCCTGTACCGAGGCCGGTCCTGCTGCCCAATGGGATGAAGCCCAGGCACACCTCGCACTGATCGGTGCCGGCCGGACACTCCCGACGGCTCCGCGTCGGTGCACCGTTTCGCAGAACCCCTTATAATGCCGACCTCTCCGGACCCGGCGGAAGGACAGGCGGCGCCGGGAGCGTAAGCCGGGCAGCGGAGACATGCGGAAGATCCCCTTGCCCGGCCGATACCAGGGCTTGGAACAACAGGCGCGGGGCGGGGTACAATCACCGGTTCCGCACCCTTGCGGCGCCGAGCCGGAACCCGTCCAACCGATACCAAAGCAGAACCCAAATGAACGTTGGCATACCCGTTGAAGTCTCAAAAGGCGAAACGCGCGTCGCCGCCACGCCTGAGACGGTAAAGAAGTTGTGCGCTCTCGGTCTCGACGTGCTTGTTCAGCGCGATGCGGGCCGCCTCTCGCATTTCACCGATGCTGCGTTCCAGCATGCAGGGGCCAAAGTCGTCGACAACGAACGGGCGCTGGCGGCCGATATCGTACTGAAAGTGCGCAGGCCGGAACCAGAGGAAGTGGCCCGTATGAAAAACGGCGCCATGCTGTTGAGCATGATGGCCCTTTGTAGCCACGAAGATATCCTGGATATTCTGGCGGCACGCGGCGTCGATACGTTCGCGTTGGAGATGATCCCGCGCATTTCACGCGCCCAGGCGATGGACGTGCTGTCCTCGCAGTCCAACATCGCCGGGTACCGCGCTGTACTCGAGGCAGCGTACCTGTACGGCCGTTTTTTTCCGATGATGATGACCTCCGCAGGCTCGGCAAAACCGACGCGCCTGGTGGTGCTGGGTGCCGGGGTTGCTGGATTGCAGGCGATCGCCACTGCGCGTCGCCTGGGCGCACAGGTTTCTGCTTACGACGTGCGCCCGGAAGTTAAGGAACAGATCATGTCCCTGGGGGCAAAGGTCATTGAGCTGGACCTGGGGGAATCAGGCTCCGGCAGCGGCGGCTATGCACGACAACTTTCCGGCGAAGCACAGGCCAGGCAGCAGCACCTGCTCACTGAAGAACTCAAGAAGGCGGATGTCATTATTTCCACCGCCCTCATTCCGTGCAGGCCGGCTCCGGTCCTGATCACCGAAGATGCGGTCAAGGGAATGAACGAGGGGTCGGTGATCATCGACATGGCTGCCGCCAGCGGCGGCAATTGCCCGCTAACCGAGGCGGACCGGACCGTTACCAGGCACGGCGTCACCCTTTGCGGCAACACGAATTTTCCGGCCCTCATGCCAGGCGACGCCAGCGCCTTCTACGCACGAAACCTGTTCAACTTCCTGTCGCTCCTGATTACTCCGTCTGAAGGGCGGCTACAGGTGAAAGACTACCTTGAAGACGAAATCACGGCGAGCGCCCTGATCACCCACAAGGGAACGGTGCGCTTCCAGGAAAAGAAATAGCAACCGGGAGATATTCATGTCGGCCTCAATGATTGCGCTCTATGTGTTCGTGCTCGCTTGTTTCGTGGGCTACTGGGTTGTCTGGGGAGTCACACCCTCACTGCACACGCCGCTACTGTCCCTAACTAACGCGATTTCCGGGATTATCATCGTCGGCGCCATCCTTGTGGCCGGTTTCGGCCATGGCGGCCGCGCCGCCGAAACCATCGGATTCATTGCGGTCACGCTGGCATCCGTCAACATATTCGGAGGCTTCGTGGTCACACAGCGCATGCTTTCCATGTTCCGGAAGAAAAAATAAGGGGCACAGCGGCATGCAACTGACTGGCAACTATCTGGCACTCGCCTATCTCGTTTCGGCGACGCTGTTTATTCTCGGCCTGAAAGGGCTGACACACCCCGCAAGCGCGCGCCGCGGAAACTACTACGCGATGACCGGCATGCTGCTGGCGATCGTCGCCACGGTGCTCGATCCGGCCGTGAAATCGTACGGCTTTATCGTTGCCGGGGTTGTCGTCGGGGCAACAATCGGCACCGTGATTGCGCTCCGGATCCGCATGACGGCGATGCCGCAGCTGGTGGCAGCACTACACAGTTTCGTCGGCCTGACGGCCGTTCTCGTTGCCGTTGGCACCTACCTTACTCACAGCCACGAAGACGCCCTGAACAGGGTGCTGATGACGGAACTGTTTGTAGGTGCATTCATCGGTGCCATCACCTTTACCGGGTCGCTGGTGGCATTTGGCAAGCTGCAGGGAATCATCTCCGGGAAACCGCTTCTGTTCCGGGGTCAGCACATTCTGAACCTGGCAATGGCGGTGGTAATGCTCGGATTCGGCCTGCAGTTTCTTCTGCACAACCACTTTTGGGCGCTGCTAGTCATGATTGCGCTGGCGCTGGCGCTGGGTATTCTGCTGATCGTCCCGATTGGCGGCGCCGACATGCCTGTCGTCGTATCCATGCTCAATTCCTATTCCGGCTGGGCCGCTGCCGCCACCGGCTTTACTCTCGGCAACAACCTGCTGATCATCACCGGTGCGCTTGTGGGTTTTTCCGGGGCAATCCTGTCCTACATCATGTCGCGCGCCATGAACCGCTCCATCGTCAGCATAATACTCGGGGGTTTCGGGGGCGGCGAAGGCGCATCCGGGGCCAGCACGGCCACCGCCGGATCGAAAGGCATCAAGACGGCTGCGGTCGAAGACGCCGCGTTCTTCATGACCAACGCCGCCAAGGTCATTGTGGTTCCCGGGTACGGCATGGCCGTTGCGCAGGCCCAGCACGCACTGAAGGAGCTTGCCGACATCCTTGAGAGCAAGGGGGTCACCGTTCATTTCGCGATTCATCCGGTTGCCGGCCGGATGCCGGGACACATGAACGTGCTGCTGGCGGAAGCGGACGTGCCGTACGATCACGTTTTCGAGATGGAGGAGATCAATCCGGAATTTGCGACGGCTGATGTCGCGCTTGTGGTGGGGGCCAACGACGTAACCAACCCGGCGGCCAAGAGCGACAAGTCGAGTCCGATCTACGGGATGCCGATTCTCGATGTGTACCGCGCACGTCAGATATTCTTCGTCAAGCGCAGCATGAACCCGGGGTATTCCGGCGTGGAAAACCAGCTCTTCTACCAAGAGAACTGCTCACTGGTCTTTGGAGACGCGAAGAAGGTCTGCGAAAAAATGGTCCTGGAGCTGAAGGCCGTCTGAGGCGTATCGAGCGTCTCCTGTGTTCTCCTACACCGAACGCCGGAAGATGAGCTCCCAGACATCATGCCCGAGCCGCTGACCGCGACGCTCGAACTTGGTATAGGGGCGGTCCTCGGAGCGTGAGGCGAACAGGCCCGGGCCGGCACAGTTTTCGAACCCTTGCGCCCCGGTCAGCACTGTCATCATTTGCTGGGCGTAGGGCTCCCAGTCCGTCACTGCATGCAGATACCCGCCGACGATCAGCCGGCTGTGCAGGATTTCGAGAAACGCCGGCTGCAGCAGGCGACGCTTGTGGTGACGGGCTTTAGGCCAGGGGTCCGGAAAGAACAGGTGCACCCCCGATAATTGCTTGTCCCCTATCCGGCTCACAAGTACCGAACGGGCGTCGTCACAGATCACCCGGACGTTAGTTATGGCCTGCGCGTCCAGGGTCTGCAGCAAGCGCCCGATACCCGGTCTATGAACCTCGACACCCAGATAGTTCCGCTCGGGACTGGCTGCGGCCATGGTATGCAGCGCCTGCCCGTCACCAAACCCGATCTCGAGAATGACGGGCGCATCACGGCCGAAGAGCGCGGCCAGATCAAGCTGTGAGCCGCCGTCATCAACGCCAAAGCGCGGCCACAACTCCGATAGCGCACGGCGCTGGGCCGCCGTGATGCGGCCCTCGCGACGCACATAACTGCGGATCTGGCGCAACGGCGGATTCGTTTTGTGGACCCCACTCATTACCTGCGCCTCTCGGGCAGCTTAAGCGAATGCAGGAGAGAGTGGGCGCCCTAGAAGAAGGTACCGTCGATCGGAGAAGATGCCGAGGCATGGAGCTTGCGCGGCATGCGCCCGGCCAGGTAAGCGTCCCGCCCCGCTTCAACGGCCTTCCTCATGGCGGTCGCCATCAGCACCGGATTGCGCGCCGCCGCAATGGCAGTGTTCATCAGGACGCCGTCGCAGCCAAGCTCCATGGCCACCGCGGCATCGCTCGCTGTCCCTACGCCGGCATCAACCAGGATCGGAACCCGGGCATTCTCGACAATAATGCGGATATTGTAGGGATTCCGGATCCCGAGACCCGATCCTATCGGTGCGGCCAATGGCATCACCGCCACGCAGCCCAGCTCTTCGAAACGTTTCGCCATGACAGGATCGTCGGTGGTGTACACCATGACCTGAAAACCCTCCTTTACAAGGATCTCAGCAGCGCTCAAGGTCTTCGGAATATCCGGAAATAGCGTTTTTTCGTCGCCCAGGACCTCAAGCTTCACCAGGTTGTGGCCATCGAGCAGCTCACGTGCCATGCGACAGGTCCGTACCGCATCTTCCACTGTGTAGCACCCTGCCGTATTCGGCAAAAGTGTGTAACGCTGCGGCGGCAGAACCTCGAGCAGGTTCGGTTCCTTGGGATTCTGGCCGATATTGGTGCGTCGGATCGCAACAGTCACGATCTCGGCGCCGCTCGCTTCGACCGCACGCCGCGTTTCGTCAAGATCGCGGTACTTTCCGGTGCCCACGAGCAGCCGCGACCGGTACTCGCGTCCTGCAATCGTCAAAACATCATTCGAGCCAGCCGGCTGTCGCGACTGCGATATCGCCACTGTCATCAACCACCCCCTATCGCGACCACGACTTCGACACGGTCATTGTCACCCAGAACACGCTTCGCGTGCATGCTGCGCGGCACAATTTCGTGATTGACCTCTACCGCCACCCGTCTATCAGCCACCCCCAGGTCACGGAGCAGCACGGCCACGGTAGGGGCTTCATCCAGGGTCTTTTCAGTGCCATTGAGCAGGATTTTCATAGGTCTTCCCGTAGGCGGAACCACGACCGAACCCCTACGCAAACCGCCTTAAACTGGATATGATATTCTATCGTCGGCGGACCAACAATGCAGCTGGGATCCGCACCGCGCGGGTGTAGTTCAATGGTAGAACGAAAGCTTCCCAAGCTTTAGACGTGGGTTCGATTCCCATCACCCGCTCCAATCATCTCGACGTGGCGCCGGACGTGACCGGCGCCACGGTGATGCGCAGTCTTCCTGTATTCACGAAATACGGCGGCAGATCCAGAGGGAAGTATGAAAAAAACTCTAAAAGTCATCGGCGTCTTGCTGGGAATTCTGGTCATCCTTCTCGTCATAGCCGCGGTCATTGCAACGCTGACGTTCAATCCAAACCGCTACAAGGGTGAAATTACGCGCCTGGTGGAAAAGCAGACCGGACGTACACTCACCATAGGCGGAAAGATTTCCCTTTCGTTCTTCCCCTGGATCGGCGCAGAGGTTAACACGGTATCCCTATCCAACGCGCCCGGATTCGGCAGCGGCCCGTTTGCCCAGGTCGCAAGGGTGGGCATTAAGGTAAAACTACTCCCGCTGTTGCGCCGGAAGGTGGAAGTAGACCAGATCATCATAGATGGCCTCAAGCTTAAACTGATTAAGGATCGTTATGGTCGCGGAGACTGGCAGGGGCTCGCCGGACAGAGCAAGCCGACCGCGGCGGCGACTCCCGGGAAAACTGCAACGCCGCCGGTGGCAGGACTTTTTGTGGGCGGCATCAACGTGCAAAACAGTGAAGTCGTCTGGGACAACGAGCAGAAAGGGCAGCGGTATACGGTGCGAAACCTGGACTTCCAGACCGGCCAGCTCGGCTCGGGGAAATTGACGGATGTCAGCCTCGGGTTCGACCTCGATTCCGGTAGTCCACCGCTCAAGACGCGCGTAACGCTCAAAGCCCGGCTCGCAATTGATCTCGGGAAGCAGACGCTCGACGTCCCACATGCGACCCTGGAGGCAGCCGGCGTTAAGGTCCGGCTAACCAAGCTGCAAGGCACGCGGATTCTTGCAAAACCCGCATTTAAAGGAAATCTGGAGATTCCGTCCTTTAATCCCCGCCGGCTTCTGGATCGTCTCGGCATCCGGTATCAGCCAAATGACCCGCACGCGTTGACGAAAGTGGCGTTCGATGGGCCATTCAGCGTTTCGGCGACGGGCGTGGCCCTCCGGGGATTCCGGCTAAGCCTTGATACCAGCACCCTGAACGGCTCATTCGAGCTGTCTGACTTCAGCCATCCCGCCTACCGGTTCGACCTTAACCTGGACAAGATCGACCTCGACAATTACCTGCCACGCTCGTCGGCACCCGCACCGAAGGCGCAACCTGCGCCAACAACCCGCGCGACCGTGGTCCTGCCGCTTGCGGCGCTGCGTGCCCTCGACATAAACGGAATTGTGAAGGTACAGAAGCTTACGGCCACGAACATCCACACGAGCAATGTCCGCGCGAGCATCCTGGCTAATCACGGAGTGATCGTGCTGAATCCCCTGCAGGCGCAGCTGTACGGCGGCAGCTATCGCGGTTCGGTCAAGATCGACGCACGCGGCCGGATACCGTATTTCTTCATGAATGAGCAGCTCCAGGCGGTCCAGGTCGGCCCATTGCTCAAGGACATGCAGGTATTCAGTCACTTTACCGGTACGGGCAACCTGGCGTTCAACCTGGACGCCCACGGACTCACACCGCAGCAGATCACATCAAACCTGAACGGCAACGGCTCGTTCGCGCTGCGCAACGGAAGCATAAAAGGCGTCGATCTCATTACGATGATTAATCGGACCAGGGCAATTGCGGAACAACTGCGCGGCAAGCCGGTCGGCGCCCAGCTATCGCATGGAGGCACCACGGTGTTTAACAGCCTTACGGGCACGGTGCATATTACGAATGGTGTGGCCCACAACAACGATCTCGTGCTCAATTCGCCAACGCTGGCTGCTACCGGCAGCGGCAGTGCGAACCTCGTGGCCCAGAACATGGATTACACACTCAGGGTTACCATGGACCGGGATAACCCGTCCAAGAGGGTTACGGTTCCGGTGACAATCAGGGGTCCGTTCAAGGCACTGACATATCACGTCGACTGGAGCGACATCATCAAGCGGCAGGCCGAAAAGACAATAAAGCAGCAGCTGCGCAAACAGCTTGACCAGGGCTTGCGCCGGCTTCTGCAGTGATCCGGGAAACGGCACCACCGCAGCCGCTTCTAGGCGTGACCGAGGCAGCAGCACCCCGCCCGCGGACAGCCTGCGATGTCAGTATGGTCCGGGTGTCATCATGACGCGCGCCATGCCGGCACGCACGCGGCATGGTGCATTAGGGTCAGGCTATGACTGCTGAGCGGAACTTCAGCACAGCCGTTCTGCGCTGGTTCGACTCCAGCGGCCGCAAGGACCTGCCATGGCAGGTCAGTTGTGACCCCTACTCCATCTGGGTTTCCGAGATCATGCTGCAGCAGACCCAGGTTGCCACGGTAATTCCCTATTACCGGCGGTTCATGGAGCGGTTTCCAGATATCGCGACGCTTGCAAGCGCTCACATCGACGAGGTGCTGCATCTGTGGACCGGCCTCGGATACTACGCGCGCGGCCGCAACCTCCACCGTGCGGCTGTGGAGATCGTTGTTCAGCACGGAGGACATTTCCCGCAATCATTCGCCGACGTATGTACCCTGCCAGGGATCGGGAGATCGACGGCCGGAGCCATCCTGGCGTTCGCCTACGGACAGCGCCATCCCATCCTGGACGGCAACGTGAAGAGGGTTTTGGCGCGTTACCACGGGGTGTCTGGGCAAGCCGGTACCCGCACGGTTGAGCAACACCTCTGGGCTCTGGCAGCCGCGCATTTACCCGAGATCCGGATAGGCAATTACACCCAGGCAATCATGGACCTTGGTGCAACAGTTTGCCGGCGTCGGCGACCGGACTGCAAATCCTGCCCGGTCGCCGACAGCTGCGTTGCCCGCGCCCAAGGAAATGCAGAAACCTACCCCGTCCGGGGGCAGCGGCGGGTCCTTCCGGTAAAGGAAGTCTGGATGATTCTCCTGCGGGACCGCAGGGGCCTGGTTTTGCTGGAGCAACGTCCACCATCAGGCATCTGGGGTGGATTGTGGGGACTGCCCGAATGCAACACTGGCCTGGATGCCGGTAGTTGGTGCCGGAGAGAATATGGGCTCGATGTCGCGGTTGATGAATCCTGGCCGACGCTCCGGCACCGATTCACCCATTTCCAGCTCGACATCACCCCCATACCCGCGCGAGTCTTAGGGGAAAACCCGCAAGCCATGGAGAACTCGCGCACAGTTTGGTATAACGTTCACGAGCCGGATGCGCGCGGTCTTGCAACCCCGGTGAAGCGATTGCTGCAGCAGCTGAGGACCTTGTCGTGACCCGTACGGTGAAATGTGTAAAGCTCGGCAAAGATGCGCCGGGCCTGGATTACCCTCCCTATCCGGGAGAACTGGGCAAGAAAATCTTTGAGAATGTTTCGAAGGAAGCATGGCAGCTGTGGTTGAGCCACCAGACCATGCTGATCAACGAGTATCGCATCAGCCCTCTCGATCCCAAGGCACGCAAGTTTGTCGAAGGGGAAATGGAGAAATTCTTCTTCGGCGAAGGATCGCAGTTGCCGGAAGGCTACCGCCCCCAAGCAAGCAAGAAATAGCGGCGGCGGCCCACGAAGAGGTCAGGTGGCTGCGGGAAACCTGGGCGGCCAGGGGCCCCGCGTCGGAGCACCGGCCGCTACGCGGTCATGTCTACTCGAAAATCACGCTCCGGGTTTCGCCTCCAGGACGGAGCGATCCGGGCGTATCTCGCGAATCAGGCGCCCGAAAGCGGCCTTGTCCACGGAACCGACGTGGACCCCGATCCGGCCGTTGCGATATCGCCACATGATGAGCGGCACCACGTCGGGCCCAATCTGCCGGAACAAGAACATATTCCTGGCAAGGGCGGCCTCGGTGGTCCCCGAAGGCCGTATCGGCACGATGCCGCCGCCGCCAGGGTGGCGATACCCGTTCTCGTTCTTCGCCAGGGCCGCAGGCCGGTCTTTGGCTTCCAGGATGGCTGCCGCTTTGCCCTCACTCGAAGATACGAGCAGCCCCAGAGGAATCCAGTGCATTTCCACCTGGCCGGTGCGCACAAACGGCTGCGAGACATCGTACAGATAGTGGCAGTACGGGCAATTTGGATCGAAAAAGACATACATGGCGCGGGGGCTGTGCCCGTCCGTCACCCACCGCGCGTCCCGCAGATGATTAAATACGGCAGCTGCCGCCGTGTGACCGGTCGCCGCGCGGTCCAAATGCCGGCCCCCGGCGATCGCTACCTGCAACGCCGCCACCACGGCCAGGAGAGCGCACAGCATCGTACGGCGGTAGCGAGACCCGATCAGCAGCATGTCCGATTCCCCCCGCCGGTTCACGCTATGCGCCGGCACTGGACACCCGGGAAGCCGCCTGGCAACGCGCCTGTGCAAGCCAAATCGCCCATTCATGCCGACTTCCGGCCCGGCATCAGCCTCATGTCGACGAACGCCCGGTAGACCGCGTGCCGCCATCCTTGCTCGTCCAGCAGGTAGTATTGGATCTTCTGCGTGAGGGCGCTACCGGTAATAATGGAAACGAGCGTGATCAGGGAACCCAGCGCCAGCGTGGACATCCCCGTCACCCCTTGCCCGATCGTGCACCCCAGTCCAAGCACACCGCCGAAACCCATCAAGGAACCACCCACCAGATGCCGGATCATGTCGGACCGGGTTGAAAACGTCTCAATCCGGAATCGTCCGGACAGCACCCCGTACACAAACGAGCCAAAGGCGACGCCCAGCATGGCCGCGATCCCGAATGTGATGGACGAACCCGTGTAGGTCATCACGAAATCGAGCAGGTGAGCCATCGGTGCGATAAAGGTGAATGACGCAAGCGGCACCGGATTGAAGGGGTCCTTGCCGTAGACACCGGTGACATACCAGGCCAGCGCCACACAGACCCCAATGGCAACCCCAGCCAGCATGTTATCGAAGCTGCGCCGGAAATCACGATCCTTGAACGCGTACACCACGAGTCCAAGACCGAAAATGGCGGCGAAGATCTCCTGCACCAGGCGCGCATTCTTGACTCCGGAGAGCGCTACGAAGAATGACGGTATGCTCTGATCAGTCATGTGGTGTAGCACCAAATCGACATTTGTCTTTTGCACATAGTCTACGCGGAACGGTGCGAGCAATCCGCCGAGAGTCATTGCAGCCGTGATGGCCAGAGTGATGGCCACAACCAGCGATTTCAGGTTCCCGTTGCCAACCCGCACGAGAGTCCGGTAACCGCAACCGCTGCCAAGCGTCATGCCAACCCCGAAACAGAGTCCACCGAACAAACTGCCAAGCCATCCGAAACTGGTGCTGAGGTAGATTGATTTGTCGAGGTTTATAAAACCGTGCAGATCCATGAACTGCGCGGCGATAGTGGCGAGCCCGATTCCGAGAAACCAGGCCCGGAGGCGGCCCTTGTCGCCCATGTTTACCCAATCCGACACCGCGCCCATCGTGCAAAAATTGGTCTTGTTTGCGACCGCACCGAATACCGCGGCAATTCCGAACGCAGCAAGCGCGACTCGATGTAAATTGTCCATCAAAACCTCCGTCGTGGCACTTCAGTACACAATTCAGTGAATCGTCCCTGGCGACGCACTCAACACGCTACCCGCAACCGTATCGTGCGGCAATTCCGCCAGAGGCACATTCCGTAAAATTCGCGGTTCCTACCGCCTCTACAGTCAAGAATATCCGGTAAAACACCGCGCTGCCATGGTCTACCGGACAAACCCCAATCGGTCTGTCGGGGTTGTAGAACCCCCTGCCCGCTAAACGGCAATTTACTCTTATCTACTGGCGACTCCCGGTTCACATCCGGCCACGACGCCACGATTTCGAGACGTCTGACCTTTTGCGCTCCGCAACTGCCGCGTCAATATGAAGCTCTGTAAGGCGCCCGCATCGGGCACGTCCGCCTGGCGGATGTCGATGACATGACGCGCACTCCCGTCACCGCCTGAGTTAAAGAACCCTCAAGGGTCCTTCGCCGACGTGCCCCGCGCAAAACTTACGCTCGACCGCCTGTTTATAGGTTTTCCCGGTATAGACGATCCCGGTGCGATTCCATACCGGACCGCTCGGCAGGTTACCGGGCTTGATCCACCTGCACTTCTCCACGATGTCCGAATGCGCTTCGTGGTGCAAGGGTAGAACATGCACCTATCATTAAACAGCACCGCCCACGCAGCTTCAGACTGCCCGTCAGGCCAGGCACTTTGAATACCGAACAAACGCCCGTAACCTTTGCGTAAAGACGTGACAATACGCCGTGTTATTCCATGGCGACACGTTCCACGGGCTGGATGAAATTGCCCCTCGTCTAGCGTCAATGCGGCGTGGTTGCGACAAGTCCATCGTCAGTTTGCGTCGCCTTCTGGAGCGCCGGACGCGTCCAGGGTCGCGCAATAGCTCTGAAATGCCGCGCGCTTGTCAATCGTGCCGAACTGCATTCCAAACGCCAGGTGTGAACCGACATAGGCGTCAACAGCGCTGAACCGGTCCCCTAGCAGATACGGAGCCGCCTGCATTACGGCATGCTCGATCGCGTCCACCACCTCGGGATAGCTGCCGTATCCCATCATACGTTCACGCCCGGCCGGTACAACAAAACCGAGCGCCCGGTTGCTGACCGCAGCCTCTAGGGGTCCTGCGGCGAAGAACATCCAACGATAATAGGGCCCGCGCAGTGGCGATGTCGGGGAAGGGGCAAGCCCTGCAGCGGGAAACGCATCGGCGAGGTAGGCGCAGATCGCCGCTGTTTCGGTAACAATGACGCCGCCGTGCCGTATCGCCTGGACCTTACCCATGGGATTGATTGCACGATATTCCGGCGCCTTCATGCTGGCACCCTACTCAAGCAGTACGGTTTCATATGGCACGCCCAGCTCTTCAAGCATCCAGCGCACGATCCGTCCGCGCGATTGTGGGTGGGTATAGGAAACTATGGGGGCTTCGATCACAACGCATCTCCTGATTAGGTCGCGTCATTTGGTGTTGCCTCTGCCGCATGTGGTTGCGACAGGACTGTAAAGTTTCCTGCAGCACCGGAAATAGCGCCCCAGCCGTGCTAACTGGGGCCAGCGCTGTATCGTATCGATCGTACCCGGCGAAGTCACTGGCCTTGAGCACGCAAAACAGCCACTGATTCCGGAAGCGGTCACATTTTCATGGCCGCAAAGCGATCAGCAGCGCTACAAGTCTCTGGCTTCCAGCGACCGCAGACCGCGGGCGAAACAATCGCAGCAGTCGCCTGCACAAAAAACCTGCAAGACTTCGCCCGATAGCATTGGGAACAGAAATTTGTGACAGGAACTGGAAGCCCAAGCCCGCCAAGCGGCAGCCTTGTGCTTCCAGTGACATGACAATCTGTAACTTATTGAATTTATGGTGGCCAGGGACGGAATCGAACCATCGACACGCGGATTTTCAGTCCGCTGCTCTACCAACTGAGCTACCTGGCCGGACAAGAGGTCGGCGCATTATAGTGAACTCCCGTGGGATTGTAAAAATGCCGGCAACAGGGCAATCAGCCTCTGATTCATGCGGTGCGATGGAACGCCTGGACAACAACGCTTCTCAATTTCCGGGTACGGTTTTCCGTCCGAAAATCGGGCGAGACCTAGCGACATCCGACTCCCTTGCGCTGCTCCTGCATAACCGAATTGGGCGGGATCATTGCGATGTTCGTTAGACATGTATCGTCACACGAGGGTACGCCCCGGGCAGTCGCACCAAAGCAGGATGCACCTGCGAAAATCGGTTCCCGCGCAGTTTGTCGGGACAAATTTTTTCAGGATAGCCAGCTCCACCCGTACCAGTATAAAATTGCCAGCGTTTCGAGAAGCGGATATCGCCCTCCCGTCTTTTGCTCGCGTTTTGCTTTTCGGTGTCCTGTTCCAGCCTTTCATCTGGTGAGCAATGAAGGTCGTCCTGATCAATCCTTACGAACTTGGTCGTCAACCATTCGGGTTGGCCCATCCCACGGCGTGGCTGACGCGTGAAGGCTGCCGCGTTTACTGCCTGGATCTGTCTCTTCAGAAACTTGACCCTGAAGTCATTGCCGATGCGGACCTGGTTGCCATCTACGTTGGCATGCACACCGCTACCCGCATCGCGGTGGATGCCATCCCCCGTATTCGCGCGATTGCGCCCGGGACCTGTCTGTGCGTATACGGCCTTTACGCCCCGATGAATGGAGACTACCTGCGCACACTGGGGGTGGAGGTTATTTTAGGCGGAGAGTTTGAGCCTGCGCTCAAGTCTCTGGTGCAGCGGATCCGTTCCGGGAACAGGCAGGCGCAAGTAGAACCGGTTGTCAGTCTCTCAAAAATTGAGTTTTGTACACCTGATCGCAGCGGACTGCCGGCGCTTGACCGTTACGCGCATCTCCGGATTCCGGGCGCGGCCAACCGTGTGGTTGGGTTTGTCGAGGCGAGTCGCGGATGCAAACATCTGTGCCGGCACTGTCCTGTGGTTCCGGTGTACGAGGGGCGGTTCCGTGTCCTGCCGGTAGACGTCGTGATGGCGGACATCCGCCAGCAGGTGGCCGCCGGTGCCCGGCATTTATCGTTCGGAGATCCCGATTTTCTGAATGGGCCCACGCATGCCGCCAAAATCGTGCAGGCGCTGCATGCTGAATTTCCGCAGCTCAGCTACGACGTGACGATCAAGATCCAGCATCTGATTGAACGCGCCGATCTGTTACCGGTACTCAGGAAAACGGGCTGTCTATTCATCACCAGCGCCGTTGAATCGGTCGATGACCGGATTCTCGAACTGCTCGCCAAGAACCACACCAGCCTGGATTTCGACACTGCAGTTGCGCTGGTGCGCGCGGCCGGTATCGCACTTGCCCCGACCTTTGTTCCTTTTACACCATGGACCACTCTTTCCGGATACCTTGACCTGCTGCGACGCCTCGTCGCCCTGCGGCTGGTCGGAAGTGTGCCCCCGATACAGCTTGCAATCCGGCTGCTGATTCCTGAGGGTTCCCATCTTTTGAACTTGCCGGGATTCCGGGAGCTGATTGCGTCATTCGATGCGCGCACCCTGGGCTATCCCTGGCAGAATCCGGACGGGCGCGTTGACGCACTGCAGCGGGCAGTGCAGGACCTGGTTAGCAAGGGCGAGCAACTCGGGATGACGAGAGGGGAGCTCTTTGCAAGTATTTGGCAGACGGCACACGAAGCCGCCGACCTGGTTCCACCGGTACTGCCTGCGGATGTGACTGGCGGGGAGATACCGCACATGTCCGAACCGTGGTACTGCTGCGCTGAACCCACGGAACAGCAGTTGCAAAGCTTCTGAGCGCGGTTGGTTCTCTGCAGGACCATACCGGAACCACGCATCCGTGCGTACCGGCACTTCGGACCCGGGCACCGTTGTGCAGGCCGCAGCAGCAGGCAACCGCTGATTGCCGATGCAGACTCGCTAGAAATACAGGGTAACTGACGGCGGTTTCCGTGTTCTCTGTGCGACTGCAATCTAGTACATTAGTTGCTATGGGATTACCTGAACTCATTGCCCATCGCGGCTATGCCCTGCACTATCCTGACAACACGCTCGTTGGCATTGAAGCCGCAATTGCTGTTGGAGCGCGTTTTATCGAGGTCGACGTTCAACTTACCGCTGACCGGGAACCGGTGCTGGTTCACGACCGAAATTTAGAACCCCTCTGTGGAATTTCCGGACAGGTACACGAGTTTTCTTTGATCCGCCTGCAGCGCCTCCGTGCCGCGGAATTCGGACGGTTCGGCTACCGCTACGCGCAGGTCCGGATTCCGACGCTGGCAGAACTGGTGGCGCTGCTGTGCGACAAGCCACAGATCGGGGTGTTTGTCGAGATAAAACGCATCGCCATAGAACACTTTGGCGTAGAACCGGTTCTGGCCCGCGTGCTGCCGATGATCGAGGCACTGAGGGGTCACTGTGTACTGATTTCGTTTTCACTGGAGACGCTTCTTGCCGCACGCGCTCACGGCTGGCAGCCGGTTGGCGCAGTTTTGGACCGGTGGGATGAGCGAAAAGGCGATTTGGTGCGGCAGATTCGGCCCGAGTATTTTTTCTGCGACGCCACCGGCCTTCCACGACACGGAATGTTACACGCGTCGCCGGCGAGGCTCGCCGTCTACGAAGTTGCGGATCCAGACGAGGCGGTGGACCTAGGCAGACGCGGTGTCGATATGGTCGAGACGTTTGCGATCGGCGAGATGCTCTCCGCATTCGAGTTGCTGCGCGAGCGGACACAATGACAGCGAACACCTATGACATCGCGGTTGTCGGAGGTGGCATCCACGGAACCGGGGTGGCACAAGCGGCTTCAGCCGCTGGCTACCGCGTGCTTTTGATTGAACAGACGGCGCTGGCAAGCGGTACCTCCGGACGATCGAGCAAACTGGTACACGGCGGTCTTCGTTATCTTGAAAGCGGCCAGTTGCGGCTGGTGTACGAATCACTGCACGAGCGTTCCAGACTGCTCGCGCTGGCTCCGGATCTGGTACGGCTTACCCCTTTCTATATCCCGATATACCGCGACACTGCCCGCCGGCCCTGGACGGTCGGCCTCGGCTTGTCCCTGTACGCAATGCTCGGAGGCTTTACGCGTGGCACCCGGTTCACAATGGTTTCCAGACGCGTATGGGGAGATCTGGACGGGCTGCGCACTGACGGTCTTCAGGCCGTTTGGCGCTATCAAGACGCCCAAACTGACGATGTTGCGCTTACGCGCGCCGTAGCGCGTTCTGCGATCCAGCTTGGCGCAGAACTGGCGTGTCCCGCCGAATTCCTGTCGGCCCGGCCGACAGATGATGGCTATCGGCTCATCATTCGGAACGCGGGCGCCGACAAGGAAATTTTCTGCCGGGTCATCGTGAACGCCGCCGGCCCCTGGGTTGACAGCGTTGCACAGCGAGTACACCCGGCGGTACCTCGTCTGGCCATGGAGCTGGTTCAGGGAACACACGCGATTTTTCCAGGTCAGCTGACCCGCGGTGTGTACTACGTCGAGGCGCCTCAGGACCGGCGCGCCGTATTTGTCATGCCCTGGCATGAGGGCACTCTTGTCGGCACCACGGAAACGTCCTATACCGGCGATCCCGCACAGGTC
Organism: Pseudomonadota bacterium; assembly: GCA_021785515.1. Lineage (GTDB taxonomy): Bacteria > Pseudomonadota > Gammaproteobacteria > Acidiferrobacterales > UBA6901 > JAJYCY01. The sequence continues at coordinate 67,131 of JAJYEX010000006.1, forward strand.
CGGCCACTGCCTGAGGAGTTCACGTACCTGCAGGAAACGGTGCGATATTACTTCCCTCGACGGAGCCTGGACATAATCGACGGGTTCTCGGGGCTGCGCGTCCTTCCGCGCGGCGATACGCGCCTGTTCCGCAGGCCACGCGGGACTCTTTTTCTACAAGAACCCGGGGCTGGCCGTTATGTAGCCATTTACGGGGGGAAGCTCACGGGGTACCGTTCAGCGGGCGCACAGGTCATGAAGCTCTTGCGAAGCGTACTGCCGCCGGCAATGGTTATTGCAGATCCCGCAAACATCCCGCTGCAACCGGACTGAGTTCCTGCGACCGGTCATTGTCGCCGGATTCAGGAATCACCCTGACGGCCCGGTCGGGGCACCGACACCACAACCTGCTCCGAAGCCGAACCCGGGACGGCCCGCTCGTTGCCGTCTGGATGGCTGGGGCGCCATTAACCCTTCTATGTATGTGTATTTAGTTGACTATATTCTGGGCGACATGCCCCGGGCTATATTTAAAGCATGTTCCGGAAACAGTCGCGCACCATTATTGGGCTCGGCTTTGCCCTGGTCCTGGGCTTGCTGCTCGGGGTTGCAGCAATCGGGCTGCACGAAATGAAGACCATAAATCGTCGCCTGCGGGAGGTGATTCACGACAACAGCATCAAGACGGAGCTGATATTCACCATGCACTACGCCGCCCGGGAGCGCGCGCTGCTGCTTTTCTCCATGGCCATGACGCAGGACCCCTTTTCCCGGGAAAATCAGTTCACGCGCTTCAATCAGATGGCGACGACATTCGCCATCGCGCGCCGGCAGCTTCTGGCAACTGATCTGAACTCGGCAGAGAAAGTCATACTGGCACGCCAAACCAAACTCATCGAAACATCCGAATCGCTGCAACGTCGGGTTGCAAACCTCTTAGTCTCCGGCCACAACAATCGCGGCACAGACCTTTTGCTGTCCAGGACTGTCCCTGCGCAGAATGCGGTGCTGCGGCAGCTCCGGACCCTACTCGCCCTGCAGATTACCGTGGGACATCAACAAGTCGCACGCGTTGAGCACTCGTACCACAACGCTTATGTGTACATGATTCTGCTCGGGACGATTGCCGTCATTCTGTGCATCGTTGTGGCACTGTTCGTCATACGGCGGGTTACCCGGGTCGAGCGGGCGCTGTCCATGGAAAAGGAGCTTGCGGAAACCACGCTGCATTCCATTGCGGAGGCGGTCATTACGGTAGATGTGGCAGGAAACGTCGATTACATAAATCCGGTAGCCGAGCAGATGAGCGGGTGGCAGGCACCCGCGGCCCGCGGGAGACCATTGGGCGAAGTACTGCATACCCTGGACGAGAAAACCCGCATACCGACAAGACTTACGGTCCGCACCAAAGCGCCAGAGGGGCCGGTTGTCGACATAGCACGCCACAGCATCCTTCAAAACCAAAACGGCAGCGAGTTCATAATTGAAACGGTGGTTTCGGCCATTCGCGACAGCACCGGCCGGGCAATAGGCTCTCTGCTGGTATTCCGCGACATAACCCAGGCACACCAACTCGCACAGCAGCTGCAATGGCAGGCCGCACACGATCCACTAACCGGCCTGTTGAACCGGCGCGAGTTCGAGCGTGAGCTGGAACAGATGCTTCATAGTGCCAGAACACTCAGAAAACCACATGGTCTGCTGTATATAGACATGGACCAGTTCAAGGTTGTGAATGATACCTGCGGGCACGTTGCTGGCGATGAACTGCTGCGGCAGCTTGCCACCATACTGGCACAACGGCTACGTGGGACCGATGTTCTAGCCCGCCTGGGCGGAGACGAATTCGGCGTACTGCTGGAGGGTTGTCCGCCGGACCAGGCAAAGCGCATTGCCAACAGTCTGCTCGATGCGGTGAAGGATTTCAGATTTGTCTGGATGGAGAAGGTATTTGAAGTCGGCCTCAGCATAGGCCTGGTGTTGATAGACCCGGAAAGCCGGGATGTGGCAAGTATTCTCAGCGCGGCTGACGAGGCCTGCTACACCGCCAAGGACAATGGACGCAACCGGGTGCATGTCTATCACGCGGACGATCACGACGTGGCGCGAAGGCGCGGTGAAATGCACTGGATCGCGCGCATCGGAAGCGCCATGGAGGAAAACAGATTCCGCCTGTATTTCCAGAAGATAATGCCCATCGACACTGTGGGGGGCGATGTGTACTACGAAATCCTTCTGCGCATGCTTGATGAGACGGAACAGATCGTTCTGCCCACGGCCTTCATCCCCGCGGCGGAGCGCTATCGCATCATGCCGTCCATAGACCGCTGGGTTATACGCACACTGCTGGGCACCCATGGCGCGGTCCTGCGGAATTGTGCGACACCAGGCGTCACGGACACAAGACCGCTGTGCGCGGTCAATCTGTCAGGAACCAGCATCGGTGACGATGCGTTCCTGGATTTCGTGCGGGATCAGCTTTCCATACATGGTATACCCCCCCATACAATCTGTTTTGAGGTGACCGAAACCGCCGCCATAACCAACCTGAACAAGGCCTCGCATTTCATGCGAGAGTTGCGGGACATTGGATGCCGATTTGCCCTCGATGATTTCGGTAGCGGCATGTCTTCCTTCGCATATCTGAAGTATCTTCCGGTTGATTTTCTGAAGATCGACGGATCATTTGTCTCCAACATGGCCATGGACGCCGTGGACTTCGCACTCGTAGATGCGATCAACCGTGTCGGTCACGTGCTGGGGATCAAGACAGTAGCGGAGTCGGCTGAAAACCAGGCAATTTTAGAAAAGTTGCGGAGCCTCGGCATCGACTACGTGCAGGGCAACGCGATCCACATCCCCGAGCTTCTGCAGGAGTTTCCGAGATCCCGCATCCCTGCACAACCCGCACCACCAAGAGCCGGCTGACCGCGGTCAGCCGGACGGCACCATCACGCGGACTTTCGCCCGACCACAACAGCTTCGTTACCGTTGACAAACAGATGCACGCTGGGTGTCAGGCCAACCTGGCGGAAGGCATCGGCAATCTCGTCGGGACGCAGAAAGTGGTTGCCCTGTACATGTTCTGTCAGGTTCTGGAACGCCATCATCCGCCGCCCCGGCTGCGTCAGATCGGCACGCTGCACGGGCCAGCTGGGTTCCCAGATCACGGCCACCCCGCCAGGTCTGAGCGAGTCTCTCAGTATTCCGAACACTTTCTCTTTTTGGTCCCACACATGGTGCAGTGCACGGGTCATGGCAATCAGGTCTACCTGCTCGGACACGGTGTAATGGTAGATATCGCCGACCTGAAAGTGCAGGCGCTCACCAAGCCCGGCGGCGACGGCACGCTCCTGCGCCTGGCGCACATTCTCAGCGAATCCGTCGAGGCCGATGCCGCGAATATGCGGAAACCGGGCGGCGAGCCGGCGCAGGTACCAGCCATTGCCGCACCCCAGATCTACCGCAACACCACGTCGCGCCTCGATTTCGGCAAATGCCGGAATCTGCGGAAGGATATGCTGCTCAAACATCGGCCCGAAGCTGCCCTCCAGCATTGCCCCAAACCATGGAAGGATGCTTTCCCGCTCGGCCAGCACCTTCTCCCCGGGACGCTCGCCGGTTTTCATGTACGTTGCGGCCCGCTCCGCCATATGCGCCGACAGCACCGACTGCACCGCGAACGGCATGAGCGTACCGGGGACGTCGGGGCGGAAGGCGCTCCCGAGATCTGTCAGGCGAAACACACCCTGCGACTCGGACAGATATCCGAAGGCGTAGGCAGCATCACACCAGCGCGCGACGTAGCCCGCGTCCACGCCGGCGGCAATCGAGAGTTCATCCGTGGTCGCCTGCCCCAGACGCTCGAGCTGCAACAACAATCCGTTGGCGACGCCAATGAACGCGATTTCGAGGGCAACCGCTCCCTGCGCCTGACCCATGACGCGTTCCCGTTGTTCTTTGCTGATTTCCATCCGAAACTCCTGCAGCCAGCGCCGGAAACCCGGCACCCAAGTTGTTCAAGCTGTCGCGCTGAACCCTGATTCTAGCACGGGCAAGACAGACGCGACTTCAGCGCCTGATCCAGTGCGACACGCCACTGTCGGTAACGCTCCTGAAACGGCCTGTTTTCGACCGGCACAAACTGGGTGCCCGCCGACTCCGGCCACGTTGCGGGCGCATTCTGCAGCAGAAATGCGACCCCACGTGCGGTCGCCTCCTGCTCAGCTGGCCGGAATACCGGCACGCGGCTGATATCAGCCAGCCGCTGGCACAGGCCATCAAGCCTTGCGAGGCCCCCGCTCGCCTGGATACGCTGCAAGGGCGCACAATAATGCTGCATCTCCAGCAGATTCTCGTGAATCAGAAAGACGATGCTCTCGGCCACAGCCGCAGCTTTCTGCCACGGCTCACCGCAACCGACGAAACTCGAAGCGAAGGCCGGATCCCAGAACGGGGCGCCGAGGCCACCGATGCCATTGAGGAACAGGTCCGGACACTGTTCATGCTCCAGCCAGGTCCCGAGTCGTATGCCGAGGTCCTCCAGTCCAAGCTCCTTTTCGGCCCACGCCAGCGCGCTACCGGCGCCGTTGACGGTTCCTTCGAGGACATAGCGATCCGCACCAGGACCCCCGAACGCAATACTGGTAAGCAACCGCGGGTGTCGCTGTGCAGTGGGTCCGCACAATCTTTGCACGAACGCTCCGGTACCGATGTTGACGTAGGCAACTTCTGCCCGCGGTGCCCCGTACCCGAAAAGCGCCGCTGCCTGATCTCCGGAAACAACACGCAGCGCAATCCTACGGTTGTCTATGTCCAGACTCCCGAAATCACCGCGCGTCGGGACGCAGCGCGGCAAAACTTGCCGCGGAACCTCGAACAGCCGCAGCAATTCGGGATCCCAGTCGCGACCCTCCAGATGATAGAGAAGCGTGCGTGCGGCATTGGCGGGATCAACGACAAACGACCGCTCTGCGGTCAGGCGATACACCAGAAAGCTTGCCAGCGGGCCGATGCACAAATCGCCATGCGCCAGAGCCTGATGCACGGCTGGCAGATTCTCGAGACACCAGTGCAGCTTGCTTGCCCCGTAGTGCGGCGACAGTCGCAGGCCGGTGTGCGCTTGTACCAGGTCCTGGTGCGGCGCGAACCTCTCAATCCACTCCCGGCCACGCCGATCCTGCCAGCCGATTATGGGCGACAACGGCTCTCCGCTGCCCGCGCGCCAGCACACGATGTTTGAACGTTGCGTCACCAGCCCGGCGGCCAGAACCTTCGCGGAACGATTGCCTGGAAGAGCCTGCCGGACGCTGGAGACAATGCTGTGCAGCACGTCGTCCGGGTCCTGTTCGGACCAGTCCGGCCAGGGTTCGCGCGTACCCACTTCCGCGTTCCCTCGACCGACAACACTGCCGACATCATCAATCAGCAACGCGCGGCTTGCGTGCCCACCCTGATCGATGGCGAGATACAGCGGTGCATGCGCGTCAGACACGTCCGTGCCGGGGCTGCGGGATTCAGCCTCCACCTTTCGTCACGGATATCCAGTCGAAGCTGCCGCCACCGCTGGCAAGAAACCAAGGATTGAGCAGGGACTCCTTGTGGTTATAGGCGAGCGGCTCGCCGTCGAGGGTCGTAAGCCGGCCGCCGGCAACCTCCAGAACACACTGCGCCGCGGCCGTGTCCCATTCGCTTGTCGGTCCCAGCCGCGGATAAACATCGGCATTACCTTCGGCAACCAGACAGATCTTGAGCGAACTGCCCAAGCTTGCCGTATCGTATTCCCCTTCCCGGGCCTTGAGGCGCGCAAGAAATCCCCCCAGCTCCGGTCCTGCATGGGAACGGCTGGCCACCACAGTGGCCCGGCCACCGCCATAGTTGCGTACCTGTATCCTGTGGCGCTGCCCATCGGCGTCCTGCCGAAAGGCGCCGAACCCCTGGCAAGCCAGATAGGTCACACCGGATACCGGTACGTGCACCACGCCGAGGATCGGCCGTCCACCTGCGATAAGGGCGATATTGACTGTAAATTCGCCGTTCCGGTTGGTGAATTCCCTGGTGCCATCCAAGGGATCCACCAGCCAGTACTGATCCCAGCCTGCACGCTCACTGTAACTCGTCAGTTTCTCCTCCTCGGAAAGAAGAGGACGTTGCGGATTTAGGGCCGCAAGCCTATCGACAATCAGGCGATTGGCGGCAGTATCCGCCTCCGTGAGCGGCGAACCGTCGGCCTTGTTGTCGACGTGGAAATCGCTCTGATAGACATCGAGAATGCGATCACCGGCCGCGCGCGCAATTGCCACGACCTGTTCCAGTTCCTCACACCGATTCTGGGTACCTGTCATTCCGCGCCCCGGCCATATTCACTGACGTGCAGGTGGCCCGGTCTCCCGCCGATGTCGCGGACTGAATCCGCCACAGGAGCTTCCGGGACCACGATTATGGTACTCTTTAAAGAACCACCAGGGTCGAACGGCTGCACGGAACCGAATCGTCTCTCAGCAACGCCCAAGGTCCTGGTGGCCCGACATTATACCCCAGGCACAAACCGATCATGATTGTCATCCAGGACGAAAAAGGTCTCCTCAGGGCCAATATCTTTGCCGAATTCACCGTTGCTGACTATCGCGAACTGGAAGCGACGATCATCGCCAAACTGAAGGCACACCGAAAGTTGAATCTGCTTCTGGACCTGACGAACATGGCCGGGTTTACGCTCGACGTTGCCTGGGAAGACATCAAATTTACCCGCAGCCACCCGCACGATTTTGCCCGGATCGCGGTGCTTACCAGCGATCAGTGGAAGGGCTGGATCGGATGGCTGGCAACCGCGTTCACTGACGCGCAGATCAGCAACTTCACCGACTCCGGTCCGGCGGAAGCCTGGGTGCGCGGCCAGTAAACGCGGGCCCCGGGTCGCCGGGGATGGGCACTGCGCGATTCCCCTATACCTTCGCGGAACTCAGTCGGCGCCGGAGCTGACGGACGAATCTGTTGGTATCAAACCTGCGCGAGGCGCCGCTCCGGTGCGCGGGTGACCAGACAGAATCGGGGAAACTGGCATCATCGCGGTACCGTGGGACAACATGCCAGTGCAGATGGGGCACCTGATTTCCGAGCGATGCCAGGTTGATCTTGTCCGGGCACATGACGGTACGGACCGCATGCTCCACCGCAAAAACCACCCGCATGAGATGCAGGCGTTGCGTGGACGCGAGGTCCGTCATTTCCTTCACGTGCGCCTGCCAGATTACGCGGCAATAGCCGGCATGATCTTCGTCGTCCACCAGGATGATGCGGCAGCAGCGGCCACGCCATAGCACCTGTTCCGCCTCTGGATGACACAGGGGACACCGTCTGGACCGTCTCTGGAAGTTGTCCGTCATCCGTAGTGTTTCCGCTTCATTTCGGAAAGATTGTTCCAGCTGCGGACCATATCCGGCATATGCGGGGCGGCAACTTCGATCTGCATCTTGCGCAGAACCGCGCTGCTCTCGACCCGGCGACCGGCACTCACGAACAGCCCCTTTACCAGCCCTATGGCACACAGCCGGCCTTCCGACTCGAACCGCTGCTCCACATAGAAGTACTTGTCATCCCAGGTTACAACCCGTGTCGCAAGCACGAACCGGCGCAGCGGCCGGATCGGCCGTATGAAATTGATATTGGCAGCACCAAGCACGGGCATCCAGCGCGCCCGGATCATGGGCGCCAACATGCCCGTCTGGCCGAGCATGTGGATACGTCCCAGATCCATGAAGGTCAGATAGCGGCCGTTATTCATGTGCATATTGATGTCACAGTCCAGCGGCATCGTGCGAAACGACAGGCGCGACGGCTCGAGCAGGTCCCGGCGTCGGCAAAACAGCGTCTTTATCAGGACGAACAGTAGCCGCAGATACAGATTCACACAGTTTCTCCGATATCGGAAAATTCCCCTGAAATGCGTATAATACGCGCCGGCCAGCCGCGCAGCACAGGTGTGCGCGGCCTAACGATAGAAACCTCACCCATCGCCGAAACCCAGACCGCCCCATCTGCCGCCATGGTGAACTGGAAAGATGTATGTACCGTCCTGCTGGACATGGACGGCACGCTGCTCGACCTGCACTACGATAACCATTTCTGGCAGGTGCACGTGCCGCAGCGTTTTGCGGAGAAAAACCGCCTCACGATCGATGAGGCGAAGGACGAGCTGTTTCCCCGATTCCGGCGCGCCGAGGGAACTCTTGACTGGTATTGCGTGGATTACTGGAGCCGGGAACTCGACCTCGACATCCCCTTGCTCAAGAGGGAGGTGGCTCATCTGATCGCCATACGTCCGCATGTCGTTGACTTTCTTGACGCCGTGCGCCGACCGGAGAGACGTGTTGTCCTGGTAACCAACGCGCATAACAAGAGCCTGACGCTAAAGCTGGACCGCACTGAACTGTCTGGGAAATTCGACGCGATCGTGTGCTCCCACGAGCTCGGCATGCCTAAAGAGCATGACCGGTTCTGGGGACGACTGCAGGAAACCCAGCCGTTCGACCGCGGCCGCACGCTGCTTGTGGACGACAGCCTGCCGGTATTGCGTTCGGCTCGCAACTACGGCATTGCCCAGCTGTTTGCGGTCGCCAATCCGGACTCCCGGGGACCGGACAAGGAGGTCGGGGATTTCCCGGCAATTCGCTCGTTTCTGGAAATAATGCCAGACTAGGGATCTCTCGAAGGGCCGCGGGAGCGGCTCCCCGCATCCGGGCCAAATTGCGGATCCGCGTGATATTATCCTTTATTGGGAAAAGCTGCCCATTCCAGGTTTTTTTCCAGACCCATGTAGATATGCGCATTCAAATGCCCGCTTTTGAGAACACCCGTGTGCTGGTAACCGGCGATATCATGCTGGATCGCTACTGGCATGGATCGACCGCGCGTATCTCTCCGGAGGCACCGGTGCCGGTGGTTCTCGTCAAGCACATAGAGGAACGCCCGGGCGGTGCCGGAAACGTCGCTTTGAATGTCGCCGCGCTTGGTGGCCAGGCTACTGTGCTCGGGCTCACGGGACCGGACGAAGCAGCCGAAATCCTGGAAAAACGGTTGACCGCGGCTGGCATACGCTGCCTGTTTCAGCGCCAGCACGGATTTTCGACGGTTACGAAACTGCGGGTGATGAGCCGGCACCAGCAGCTGATCAGGCTCGATTTCGAAGACGGTTTCAGTGGCTTCGATCCCACACAGCTGCACGCGGAATTTGAACGCTGCCTGCCGGGTGTGGACGTTGTGGTCCTTTCGGACTACGGAAAGGGAGCCCTGCGGTCGGCGCGGGAACTCATTGCGGCGGCGCGCTCGGCCGGCAAGGTGGTGCTGGTGGACCCCAAGGGCGTGGATTTCGCTCGCTATCGCGGCGCCAGCGTCATTACCCCGAACCTCGCCGAGTTTGAAGCGGTCGTCGGACCCTGTTCGGGTGAACGTGACCTTGTCGAAAAGGGCATTTCACTCCTGCGCATGCACGACTTTGGCGCGGTGCTCGTAACCCGCGGTGAACACGGGATGACCCTGATACGTGACGGCGCGGAGGAATTACATCTGCCGGCTCAGGCGCGGGAAGTCTACGACGTCACCGGCGCCGGCGACACCGTCATATCCGTGCTGGCGGGAGCGCTTGCGAGCGGGGTAGATCTGGAGGGTGCGACCGCCCTCGCCAACCTGGCAGCGGGAATCTCGGTTGCCAAACTAGGCGCCGCGACTGTGAGCGTCCCGGAACTCAGACGTGCGCTGCAGGGCGAACGGGCGGCGACCCGCGGCGTAATGACCAAGGAGCAGCTGCGCATCGCGGTAGAGGATGCGCGTACCGACGGGGAGACGATTGTCATGACCAACGGCTGCTTCGATATCCTGCACGCCGGTCATGTGGCGTACCTAGAACAGGCCAGACAGCTTGGCAGCCGCCTGATCGTCGCCGTCAACGATGACGACTCGGTGCGAAAACTGAAGGGCGATGGCCGCCCGGTGAACTCCCTGGAAAGACGCATGGCGGTTCTGGCGGGTTTGGCGGCGGTGGACTGGGTTGTACCGTTCTCCGAGGACACTCCCGAGCGGCTGATCTGCGAGCTTGCGCCGGATTATCTGGTAAAGGGCGGGGATTACCGTGCGGAGGATGTTGCCGGCTACGGATGCGTTACGGCGCGCGGCGGTGAAGTCCGTATCCTTCCCTACGAGAACGGGTGCTCCACCAGCAACATCATTGCGGCCATACGCGACGCGGGCAGCTGACTGCTGGTATGTTGCCGCACAACGGCTCAACAATGGGAAGACAAATGTGATCATAGTAACCGGCGGCGCCGGCTTCATCGGCGCAAACCTGGTGGCCGCGCTCAATGCGCGCGGGCGGCGTGACATACTTGTGGTGGACAATCTCAGCAACGGCGTCAAGTTCAGAAACCTGGCCGACTGCGATATTCTCGACTACCAGGATAAGGATGACTTCCTGCGGAACGTCGCAGCATGCGGAGCCCTGGGCGACCCGATTGAGGCGGTATTTCATCTGGGCGCCTGCTCCAGCACTACCGAATGGGACGGCCGCTACATGATGCGGAACAACTACGAGTACTCCAAACTGCTTCTGCACCACTGCCAGGACAGACGGATCCCCTTTATTTATGCGTCTTCCGCCTCAGTCTACGGGGGCGGGAATGTATTCCGCGAGGACCGTGAGCTGGAGAATCCGCTCAATGTATACGGGTACTCCAAGTTTCTGTTTGACCAGTACGTCCGACGAATCATGCCGCAGACTACGAGCCAGGTCGTGGGGCTGCGGTACTTCAACGTGTACGGTCCACGCGAACAGCACAAGGGATCCATGGCCAGTGTCGCCTACCACTTCAACAGCCAGGTGCGCGACAGTGGTCGCGTTCGACTGTTCGAAGGTACGGACGGCTATGGCGATGGTGAGCAACGGCGCGATTTCGTGTACGTCGGCGATACCTGCCGGGTCAAACTCTGGCTTCTGGACCATCCTGCCCGTTCCGGAATATTCAACATCGGTACCGGCCGCAGTCAAAGCTTCAACGACGTGGCCCGGGCGGTAATCTCCTGGCACGGGCGCGGCGAAATCGAATACATTCCTTTCCCAGAGCAGCTGCGGGGGCGCTACCAAAGTTTCACCCAGGCGGACATCACCGCGCTGCGGGCAGCCGGTTACCATGAGCCATTCATGACGGTGGAGCAGGGCGTCACCGAATACATGCAGTGGCTCAACAACACGCCATCGCAGACACCCAGGACGCAGGCATGACTTATCGCAACAGACTTCTTAGCAATCTGCAGACGTCCATCGCGGCCAAGCAGGAATTCAGCCGGCAAGAGGAACAGATCGACAGCTTCAGCCGTGCGGTGGAAACCGTTGTACGAGCGTACCGTCATGGAGGCAGGCTGTACATCGCCGGCAATGGCGGATCAGCTGCGGATGCCCAGCATCTTGCCGCGGAGTTCGTAGGACGTCTGGGAACACGCGAACGAGCCTCACTGGCGGCCGAGGCGCTTACCACCGACACTTCGATTATCACGGCGATCGGGAACGACTACGGCTACGACCAGATATTTGCCCGTCAGGTGGTCGGCAAGATGCGCAGCCCGGACGTGTTTCTCGGCATCACCACATCAGGAAATTCATCCAACATACTGCGGGCCCTGGAACAATGCCGCGCGATGGGTCTGTCCAGCATAGTCTTCTGCGGGCGGGATGGCGGTCAGGCTCGGCCGCTGGCGGACCACTGCATCGTCGTACCTGGACAGAATACGAGCACCATCCAGGAACTGCACATCGTGCTGGCGCACGCGCTGTGTGAATGCGTGGAAGAGGCGATATTCAGTGGATGAGGGGCCAGCGCGGTTCGGGCATGACTGGAAGCGGTTTCCGGCATGAGCGGTGGTGATGCGCCGGGACTCCGGAAAGCGGTCTTTCTCGACCGGGACGGTACAATCAATGTGGAAAAGAACTACCTTCACCGCATCTCGGAATGGGAATGGATACCGGGGGCGATTGAGGCCATCCGGCGCCTCAATGACGCCGGATACCTGGTCATCGTAGTGACGAACCAGGCCGGGATTGCCCGCGGCATGTACAAGGAAGAGGATGTTCACAGGCTTCACAATCAGCTCGATGTGATGCTTGCGCCCCTGCGGGCACACATCGACGCCTACTACTACTGTCCCCACCATCCCGATTTCGGGGAAAAGATTTCCTGCGACTGCCGCAAGCCGGCCCCGGGAATGATCCTGCAAGCCCAGAAAGACTGGAACATAGACCTGCCGCACTCATACATGGTGGGCGACAAAATCGCCGACATCGATGCCGCCCGGGCGGCCGGAGTCAGGCCCATCCTTGTCGCTACCGGTTACGGTGCCGAATCCAGGCGGAAACTTGCCTCCGATGCGCTCTGCGTCAGCGATTTGGGAGCGGCCGCTGATTTGATCCTTGATACCGGAAACCGAGTCTGCCACACCTGACTATCAGGAACCCTTGCGCCTTACCGCCTCCCCCATTCCAGAGCGCCGGTCCCAGTTCTTGAACTTTTTCCGGCAATACTTGAGCAGTGAGCGATAATCCGGGAAAAACAGATCAAAGTCCTCGGCGCCCGCCGGGCCTTCGAATTCGCAGCCATCGTTGGAATGTTCGCGGCAGATCCTGGGCCGATCCTCATAGATCCCACAGCGCCCATCGTCCAGCAGGTGGCCACAGCGGTTGTTCACCAGCAAAAACCAACCATCCTCGTCCTTGTATGCCTGGGTATTGTGGTGGGAAACCTGCCACAACAGGGTATCGAAGTCCTCCATGGAGCGCGGCGTATCGATCTGCTGCGTCAGGTAGGTGCAACAGGTGGAATTCGTGCAGAAACCGCACTTGTTTTCTGAAGTAATTTCGACTTTGATAGGTATGGCGACTGCCTTGTTCATTAGCTTTCCGGTCAACCAGCGAAAGCGCGAGTGTAGCAGAAAGGAACGGGGGCCACACCGGCAATCCGGACACGGATTAGGTTGACGCCAGAAAGGAGGCAAGGTGGCGACTAGAGTGCAGCTTCTTGCGATGGCCCTGCTGGCCGCGGCAGTGCTTTCCGCTTGCGGCGGCGGCACCGCGTCAGGACCTAAGACCATTACGTCCCATGTCGTTACCCTCACGTGGACAGCCAGTGATCAGAGCGGCGTCAACAGCGCGGGCGGTGGCTATCAGGTGCTGGTGAACAACAATGTGGTGGCGACCATACCATATGTTTCCGGCAGCACGGCGCCAACATCAGCCAAACTCACTCTGACCACCGGCATCTACATGTTGGCCGTCCGTGCCTATGCAGCGCTCGACGCACAGGGCGGTAACAGCGGTTCGTACAGCGCTCCGTCCCAGGTTCTCATGATCACGGTCCCTTGAAACAGGCGGATTATAAAGATCCATGCATACCGGAAAATCACCACTGCGCTTTTCTCGCCTGCTGATTCTGGGCAGCATGCTGTTTGCGGGCTGCGGCACTGCCAATGCCGCCGGTACAGCAAGGCAGCGGTACGTGTCGGGCGAGGTGCTGGTCCAGTTCAAGCCCACCCTAACCAACCAGGAACGGGCGGCAATGGTATCCGCGATGGGCAGCGCAGTGCGCGCCAACTACCGCAACCGCTGGGTGCAGGTCACGCTTCCCGCCGGAGAGTCGGTGCAGCAGGCGGTCGCAACATACCAGAGCAATTCGCACGTCCAATATGCACAGCCAAACTACATCTACCACACTGAAGTGGTGCCAAATGATCCGGATTTCGGTCAACTCTGGGCGTTCCAGAATACCGGCCAGACGGTGAACTTTGCCCCCCTGCCCGATAGCGAGGGCTGGATTTACCCATACCCCAATGCCAGCGGAACGGCTGGCATTGCGGGCGACGACATGGACATCGTACCGGCCTGGAATCACATCACCGACTGCAGCAGCGCAATCGTCGCGGTAGTCGACACCGGGGTCAACTACAACCAGGAGGACCTCGCCGGCAACATGTGGAACGGCTCGAACGTGACATACAACGGGGTACAGCTTACCGATCACGGCTACAATTTCGTCGATAACAACAACAATCCCATGGACCTTAACGGCCACGGAACCCACGTCGCCGGCATTATCGGCGCCGTGGGTAACAATGGCGTCGGCACCACCGGTGTCTGCTGGAAGGCCAGCATCATGGCCGTGCGCGTTATGGACGCTAGCGGGTCCGGAACAACAGCAACCATTGCGCAAGGGATCGATTTTGCGGTGACTAACGGCGCGAAGGTGATCAATTTAAGTCTTGGCGGTAACGGTCCCTCTGACCCGATTTTCAGTGACGCCATTACCAACGCTGAAAACCACGACGTGGTTGTGGTGGTCGCGGCAGGCAACAACGCTGCGGACAATGACGCCAGCGGGAACAGCATCTACCCCTGTGACTTCACCCAGCCGAATCTCATCTGCGTCGCGGCACTGGACCAGAATTTTGCGCTGGCGAATTTTTCTGATTGGGGACCGGTCAGCGTTGACGTGGGGGCCCCGGGCACCAATATCGTCAGCACCTATGCCGGCTCCAACGGAGAAGTATCGGTCCCGTTTTCCGGCTGGACCACAACCAGATCCCCGCTCGGCGGCACCGGCTGGGCTGCGGTCATCACGGGCCTTCCTGGGGGCATCCAGTCGTCCATGCTGACCGACCCGCCGAACTGGCCGTCCGGAACATACACGCTCAATACCGACGATCGGGCTTATGCCACGTTCAATCTGGGCGGGGTAAGTTCGGCGGTGGTCAACGCCAATCTTTACGCCAATGTCACCTCAGACGGATCGATCGGCCTCGCCTACAGTCCAACGGGCGGCGATCCGTTCGCCCCGAGCTCTCCCGATTATCTGTGGGGCCCCTATTACACCGATACCTCGCCAACCCAGCCTTCGGCATCCAGCCTGATCCCGATCAGTACGGACATTTCCGCCTGCATCACGACGAGCTGCACAGTCGGAATCAGGTTGACCACGGGTTCGACAGCCGATTACGGCGCCGCACTGTCCTCCGTCGGTGTTACAACGCTGACCCTGACCACCAACGCCTATAACATATTAAATGGCACATCGATGGCGACACCAGAGGTCTCAGGGTTGGCAGCAATGTTGTTCGCGTTCAATCCCCAGGACACCTACAGTGATGTGGTCGGCGCAATCGAGAATGGCGGCAGACCGGTGGCAAGCCTGGCTGGTTTGACCACATCAGGCAATGCGATCGACGTCATGAAGTCACTCGCGTATCTCAGCCCGCCGACCGGTCTGCAGGCAACAATTCAGTAGGAGCGCCACACGTGGCAACGGAGCTTCATCGCGGACTTCTCGGAATCCTGGTATTTGCGACCCTGATCTGCGTGCCGGCATGCGCGCAGGTGCCGTCTTTTTCGCATGCCGGCGCGACACGCGCCCCGATAGGCCGCACGAGAGTCGCCGGGGAGTATCTGGTTACCCTCTCGCCGCACGCGAATCCGGCGGTCCTCGTCAATCTGTACAGTCGCTACGCAATGCGGCGCATCGACAAGCTCGGTACAGATCGCTTTTTGATGGTTCTGGGAAAAGACCCAGGGCCACAAAAGATCGAGACTCTTGGCACCCGGGAACCGCAGATCAAATCGGTGCAGCCGAACTTCCGCTACTGGGCCACCCCTGCCACGCGGCCACGGTAACCACCCGCATGCCCGGGGAAAGGACCACCCCGGCATTTCGCCCGGACGCCCGGACGGTTTCCCTCCGGCTGAGTCCGGATACGTCGCGCCACCTAAACTGGAGGATAGCGGCCTGTTGTGGATTACAATACACCCGATCTACTGTTTGGAGCGCGAACGTGAAGCTGAGCGGCAAAGAGTTCCGATCCTGGGACAACAAGTGCGTAACCCTGCTCGGAATGTCCGGGGTCGGAAAAACACGTCTGGCGAACACGCTCTGCAAGCGTCACTGGTTCCACTACTCTGCTGACTACCGCATCGGGACCCGCTACCTGGGCGAGCCGATACTGGATAACATCAAGAGCCAGGCGATGCAGATCCCGTTTCTGCGGGAATTGCTGCGGTCAGATTCGATATACATCAGCAACAACATCACGGTCGATAATCTCAAACCGGTCGCCAGCTTTCTCGGCAAGCTCGGGAACCCTGAACTCGGCGGACTCGGTTTGAAGGAATTCAAACGCCGCCAGGCGTTGCACCTGAACGCGGAAATTGCTGCGATGAAGGATGTGCCGGAGTTCATACGGAAAGCCAGGGAGATCTACGGATACCAGCACTTTGTCAATGATGCCGGGGGCAGCGTGTGCGAACTGGACGACAGCGACACCATCCGGACACTGGCCGCACATACGCTGATCGTCTACATCAAGGCCACCGAACGCGATGAACAGGAGCTTATCAGGCGCGCTGAAGAAGACCCCAAACCGCTCTACTATCGGGAGCAGTTTCTCGATGAACAGCTCACCATATACATGCGTGACAATGGTCTGCCGTATGTGGCGCTTGTAGATCCGGACCAGTTCGTACGCTGGATGTTTCCGCGGCTATTTTACACGCGCATTCCCCGCTACCAGGCTATAGCTGACGAACATGGCTACACCATCACCACCGAGGAACTGGCCCATGTCCGGGACGGCGCTGGGTTTCTGAAGCTGGTAGAAAACACGGTAGAAAAGCAGTCGTGACTGATTTATGCCTATAATGACCGCAGCATTTTGCACCTGGGCCGATTAGCATGCCACTCATTGCCAGCACCGACCTGCCGACATTTGACCGCCTGAAACAGGAGGGCGAGAACGTGGTGCCACGGGAGGCGGCCCTGCGCCAGGATATACGGGAGCTGCATATCGGCCTGCTGAACATGATGCCGGATGCG
This sequence comes from Pseudomonadota bacterium, assembly GCA_021785515.1. Lineage (GTDB taxonomy): Bacteria > Pseudomonadota > Gammaproteobacteria > Acidiferrobacterales > UBA6901 > JAJYCY01. Next base: position 84,005 of record JAJYEX010000006.1, read on the forward strand.
GCGCTGGCGGCGACCGAACGCCAGTTCTTCCGGCTTGTCGGAGAGAGCAACCAGATCGCCCAGTTTTACATGCACCCCTTTACCCTGTCGGAACTGAGACGCGGAGCGCAAGGCGCGGCCCATGTGGAGCGCTATTACGAAAGCTTCGACCAGATCCGGCGCGATGGTCTGGACGCGCTGATTATCACCGGCGCAAACGTAAGCCAGCCGGATCTTTCGCACGAACCGTTCTGGAAACCTCTGATTGAGGTCATAGACTGGGCCTACGAAAACGTCACGTCCACGCTATGCTCCTGTCTTGCGACACACGCGGTGCTGCAGTTCCGATATGGACAGAAGCGCCGTCCTCTGGGCTTCAAACGCTGGGGCGTTTATTCGCATCGGGTCGTAGATCGACGTCACCCGCTCGTATCAGACGTAAATACGCGCTTTGACGTACCGCACTCCAGGTTCAACGACATCAGCCGCGAACAATTCGAGGCCGCGCGGCTGCGGGTGCTGGTCGAGGGCGACGGTCCCGGGGTGCATCTGGCCGTGAGCGAGGACCTGTTCCGGATCGTATTCTTTCAGGGCCACCCAGAGTACGACACCATAAGCCTGCTCAAGGAGTACAAGCGGGAGGTGGGGAGGTTCATCAAGGGCGAACGCGACAGCTATCCGCCCTGCCCTGAGAACTACCTTTCGTCCCGGACACAGGCGGTGCTGGAGGAACACCGTGACCAGGTCTACGCGGCGCGTGAGCGCGGCGCCATCATTCCCGACATTCCGGAATCCCTGGTTACCGGCACTCTGGACAACACTTGGCACGACACGGGCGAGGCGGTTATCAACAATTGGATGGGCAAGGTCTATCAGATCACCAACAATGACCGCCGCCTTCCGTTTATGGAAAACGTGGATCCCGACAACCCGCTCGGGCTCCGCGGCTAGCCGTGCGCTACGGGCGTGCGGTCGCTAGATGGTCCTGTCAACATTCATCTGCAGCCACAACTCAAGAAACGCCAAATGTCGCAGCGGCGCGCCGCCAATGGGCGTGAGTCTTGCGTCCGGCGCCGCCAGCAGATTCTCCACAGACTCCCGGTCGAAGAGACCACGCTCACGACAGGCCTGCGAGCGGAGTATGTCGCGGACAAAATCCAGGAACCCGCCACGCAGGTTCGTGAGCGCCGGCATCGGAAAATAGCCCTTGGGACGGTCGATCACTGCGTCCGGGATCAGACCACGTGCAACCGCCTTGAGCGGATGTTTGCCGCCTTCCCGGAGCTTCAATTCCGGTGGCATCTGCGCCGCGAGTTCCACCAGCTCATGATCCAGCAGGGGCACTCGCGCCTCCAGCCCCCAGGCCATGGTGAAGTTGTCCACCCGCTTTAGCGGGTCGTCCACCAGAAGCGCGGTCACATCCAGCCGGAGCACCCGGTCGAGAAAGGTATCTGCTCCAGGCTCTGCAAATCGCGCCTCGACGAAGGCTGAAACGTAGTCAGGGCCGCGATATTCCGGCGCGACGATGGCATTGAACTCCGCGTGAGTGCGGTCGAAATAGTGGGCACGGAACCGCTCAAGATCACTGCCCGGCTCGGCTTGCATGCGCGGGTACCAGTAATATCCGGCAAACGCCTCATCAGCCCCCTGTCCCGACAGGACCACCTTGACTTCTTTGGCAACGCGCTCGGCCAGCAGATAGAAGGCGGCCACATCCTGACTCACCATGGGCTCCGCCATTGCGGCGATCGTATCGGGCAACACCCGAAGCAGCTCCTCGTTGCTGAGCAGGTAGCGGTGGTGACAGGTCCGAAATCGTTCCACGACGGCGTCGGAATACTCGAATTCATCGGCGCGCTCCTCACCGGACCGCTCAAAGCCGATGGAGAACGTAGGGATATCCTTGACCCCGGCAGCGTCCAGGAGGCCGACAAGCAGACTCGAATCGAGACCACCCGAGAGCAGGACGCCTACGGGGGTGTCGGCCGCGGAAAACTGGCGCTGCACCGCCCGGATCAGGGCGGCGCGAACGAGCCCCAACCACTCCTGCTCGCTGCGATCACCATGCGGACGCACGGCACTGAGCGCCCAGTAACAGCGTTCATGCTTTCCGCCGTCTTTGGTAACGCGCAGCGTGGTGGCTGGCGGCAGCTTGCGTATTCCACGCAGGATAGTGCGCGGCGCCGGCACGACACCGTGTAGCGTGAGCTGGAACTGCAGGCCTACCGGATCCACTGAAGTGTCGACGTCACCGGCGGCAAGCAAGGCCTGGGGGCTTGAGGCGAAGCGGAAGCGGGATCGGTCGGTTGCATAATAAAGCGGCTTTATCCCGAGCCGGTCCCGGGCCAGCAGCAGCTCATGCCTGTGCCCATCCCACACTGCGAAGGCAAACATGCCGTTCATGCGCTCGACACAGCGCTCTCCCCAGGCGTGGTAGGCCTTTAGTATTACCTCGGTATCTCCGCTGGAGAAAAAGCGGTAACCCATGGTTGCAAGCTCGGACCGAAGCTCGCGATAGTTGTATATGGTGCCGTTGAATACGACACAGAGCTTGAGATCGCTGTCCACCATCGGCTGGTCGGAGCCTTCGGACAGATCAATGATTGCAAGCCGTCGATGCCCGAAGGCAACCGGCCCATCTGCGTGTGCGCCTTCATGATCGGGACCCCGGCGCCTGAGTGCCCCCATCATGCGTGCGACAGCCCCCAAATCCGGGTCCGTACCGTCGAACTTCAGTTCACCGCAGATTCCACACATACCGACGCTGTCCGCCAAGGGGAGCCGCCATAGTAGGCGGGATCCGGGTTAGCAATCGCACCGGCCGCTCCTGCCGACGGTTCGGCCGAGGGAGCCCACACACGGGTCGATTGCCCAGCACAGGCTGGTCAACCCTCTTCGCGATCTCTTCCCGGGTTAGATTACGGAACGCAACGGTAGCAGCGCACAATGCGCTCGTCTGTTTCGCCGCCAGCCGCCACCGCATGCCGCATCAATGTTTGCCGCTGTCCATCTTCTCTTTGAAAGCCTTGTTTCCCGCCCGGGCTGCCGCACCGATGGCCTTGCCGGTCTTTTCCGCATCATGCGCGATGGCCTTTCCAAACTTCTTCGCACTATGCCCGATCTGGTGAACTGCCTTGCTGGTTGCGTGACCCAGCTGCTTTGCTGCATGTTTTATGGATCCTTCGGCCGCAAACGCCCGAGGCGTGCCGACGCCGACCAGTACCGCTACGCCGGCACAAACAAGCATCCTGACCGCTGCTCTTTTGCACATCGATTTGTATGTCATTGACTAAACTCCACCTGTTTCTGTTCTGAACCCGGCTGCGGAGCGGATAACCGCATTAGGGTCTGGATACATACGGATTGTCTCTGATGTAGAACCGCAACAACCGCCTCGCCCACACACCGGCGTATTCCACGCCGATGCGGGGCCGTTTCACGATCCGTAGCTGCGCCGTACGGGAGGCGGCTGCGATATGAAAATTCTCGCTCATCAGGTCGTGGGCATTGAGCCGCCGGTCGATACGCATTGCCCGGCACAACAAGCCAGGACCCTGCGTGCGCCCCCTTACGTGTTCCACGGGCTCCACCGCCCGCAGCAACACGGCGGAGGCATGACCGGCACGTTCGGTCACGACATTCATGCAGTAATACATGCCGTAGATCATGTATACGTAGGCGTGGCCCGGCGGGCCGAACATCACCTTCGTGCGCTCGGTCAACCCCCTGGCCGAATGCGCTGCCAGGTCGTGCGGGCCAAGATACGCCTCCACCTCCACGATCCTGCCGACGCGCCGCACCCCGCGCGAACAGTGCACGAGATACTTTCCCAGCAGCTCACGGGCAACAACGGCTGTATCTCTGGCGTAGAATGTCCGGTTCAGAATACGCATGGAATTTTATACTAAATCCGTGCGCTGTTTGAGTTCCAGTCCGTTCACAGGACCCGCCGCACCGTCTGTCTTCCGGTACCCGGGCCTGCCGTGGGACGCCGGTGGCGAACCTCACGACATGCCAATCCTGTCGCTCCGGCGAAAAATCCTTATCGCATGCCGAAACCCGGTGGTGCTATCATCAACCGGTGCGGTAACACCACGCAAATACCGGGTGTCTCGAACCACTTTCGAGCTGTCTGGCGGCGGCCGTCGATGCCTGAGAACGCAGGATGGGCATTGGCCACGCCGGCATCCCGTATGCCGCCCCGGGCAGCTGGAGAACCGACCGGAATGCTGAATCTGAAGGACAAAGTCGTAGTGATCACCGGGGCAGTCGGTAACCTCGGCCGCGCCGTCGCAAAGTGCGTACAGGCCCTTGACGGCCGCATGGTTCTGGTTGACCGTTCCGGCGACCGGCTGCGCGAGGTGTACGCGGATCTGGCAGCCAGTACGTCGCACTGGCTGGCCGGGGAGGTCGATATGACCGACCTGAAGTCGGTTAACAGCCTGATGGCCGAAGTCCATGGGCGGTTCGGACAGCTGAACGGACTGGTCAATACGGTCGGAGGATTCCGCGGTGGCAAGCCGGTCCATCAGGCGGATGTCGCCGACTGGAACTGTCTTTACGACATCAACGTGCGGACCACGCTCAATGCCTGCCGCGCTGCGGTCCCGTACATGCTGCAGTCGCATGGTGGTCACATAGTCAATGTCGCCGCACGCGGTGCCTTCCATGGTGACGCCAATTACGCCGCCTACAGCGCGACCAAGGCGGCCGTGCTGAGACTTACGGAGAGCATGGCGGGAGAGCTCAGGGCCCGGGACATCACCGTCAACTGCGTTGCGCCCGGAACACTCGACACGCCCCAGAACAGGGATTCCATGCCGCAGGCTGATTTTGCTTCCTGGGTTCCACCTGCGGATGTGGCCAACGTGATCGCGTTCCTGCTGTCTGACGAGGCCCGATCGGTCAGCGGCGCTGCGATACCCGTATACGGTCGGAGCTAGCCTGCGGAGCACAAGGTTCAGACCTTCCGGTACAACTCCGCCCCCTGACGCACAAACTCTACGGCCTTCTGCTGCATACCTTCGGTAAGCGCATCCTGGTCCGCCAGTCCCTGGGTCTTGGCGAATTCCCGGACTTCCTGCGTAATCTTCATGGAACAGAAGTGCGGGCCGCACATACTGCAGAAATGTGCCAGCTTGGCGCCCTCCTGAGGAAGGGTCTCATCATGAAATTCGTGCGCCTTGTCGGGATCCAGACTGAGGTTGAACTGGTCCACCCACCGGAACTCGAAACGCGCCCGGGAGAGGGCGTTGTCCCGCAGCTGCGCGCCCGGTAGACCTTTCGCCAGATCTGCCGCGTGCGCCGCAATCTTGTAGGCGATGATTCCGTCACGCACGTCCTGCTTGTCCGGCAGGCCAAGATGCTCCTTGGGCGTTACGTAGCACAGCATGGCCGTACCATACCATCCGATCTGGGCCGCACCGATCGCGGAAGTAATATGGTCGTAACCCGGCGCGATATCCGTGGTCAGCGGGCCGAGGGTGTAGAACGGCGCCTCGAAACACTCTGCCAGCTCTTTGTCCATGTTCGCCTGGATGAGGTGCATAGGCACGTGTCCAGGCCCCTCTATCATCACCTGCACATCATGCCGCCACGCAACCTGGGTGAGTTCCCCCAGCGTCTCGAGTTCAGCAAACTGGGCCCGATCATTAGCATCGGCAATCGACCCGGGGCGCAGACCGTCGCCGAGCGAGAACGATACGTCGTATGCCTTCATGATCTCGCAGATTTCCTCGAAGTGGGTGTAGAGGAAGTTCTCCTGGTGATGCGCCAGGCACCACTTCGCCAGAATGGAACCGCCGCGCGACACAATGCCCGTAACCCGCTCCGCGGTGTAGGGCACGTATGCGAGACGCACCCCTGCGTGGATGGTGAAATAATCGACCCCCTGCTCGGCTTGCTCGATCAGCGTGTCGCGGAACAGATCCCAGCTGAGTTCCTCCGCCCGGCCACCGACTTTCTCCAGGGCCTGGTAGATGGGGACGGTACCTATGGGCATGGGTGCGTTGCGGATAATCCACTCGCGCGTCTCGTGTATGTTCTTGCCCGTCGAAAGATCCATGAGCGTGTCGCCACCCCAGCGCGCCGACCACACCATCTTCTCCACCTCCTCTTCAATCCCGGAGGTCACGGCGGAATTGCCAATGTTGGTATTGATCTTCACTCGGAAATTGCGCCCGATGATCATCGGTTCGAGTTCGGGATGATTGATATTCGCGGGTATGATTGCCCGGCCCCGGGCAACTTCCGAACGCACGAATTCCGGAGTCACAGCCCCGCCCAGCACCGCGCCAAAACCGGTCCCCGGATGCTGCCGGATGAGCGCGGCATAGCGCGGGTCCGCGCGTAGTTCCTCCAGCCTCATGGACTCGCGGATCGAGACATACTCCATCTCGGCGGTGATCACTCCCTTTCGGGCATAGTGCATCTGGGTCACGTTGGCGCCGGCCTTCGCGCGCCGCGGCCGGCGGATGTGCGCGAACCGCAGGCTGCCCAATGCCGGATCGTGCAACCGCATGTGTCCGTAGTTGGACGACGGCCCGGCCTGCTCGACGGTATCACCGCGCCCCTGGATCCAGGGCGCGCGCAGCGGTGCGAGCCCCGCGGTCAGATCAATGCGCGCGGCCGGGTCCGTATACGGTCCGGACGTGTCATACACCGGAATCGGCGGGTTCTCCGGTTTGCCGCTGTCAGCAGCGGACGCAGTCTGGATAACCTCGCGCATGCCGACACGGATGTCCGCGCAACTGCCTGAAACATAGATTTTGCGCGAACCGGGGTAGGGACGGGTCGCGTCTGCGGACAGACCGGCTGTCCGCTCGAAAAATTCCTCTGGATTTGCGCCCATGGGATCAGTCCTGCGATCCGGCAAGCTCGGCGGAACAGCGAGGGGATTAAGTGCTTCCCTACGCCGGCACAATCCGGATCAGGTTCAAAGGGTATTTCTCAGCCCGCCATGCGGGCACCCCCAGCTAAGCTCGGAACGCTATCGGATTCTCCGGCAGATTGCAACTTTTCAGCGCGGTACGCTTGCACCGCGCATCTAAACTGCTTACGCTTGTCCGGTTTTATCCAGCGATTTTCGGGAAACTATCATGGGTCAGGTGAATATTGACGCGGCGCGACTGAACATGGTCGAGTCACAGGCCCGCACGTGGGACGTGCTGGATCCGCGCGTGATTGACCTTCTGGCCCGGGCACCCCGCGAACAGTTTGTGCCGGAGCAATATCGCAACCTGGCCTACGCTGACCTGAGCCTGCCTCTGGGTCGAGGTCAGGCAATGATGGCGCCAAAAGTCGAAGCACGTCTGCTGCAGGCTCTGGCGGTGGGTCCTAATGACCGGATCCTGGAAATCGGAACGGGCAGCGGTTACATGACCTGGCTTCTTGCCACCCTCGGCGGCGAGGTCTTCAGCGTGGAGATCATCCCTGAGTTCAAGATGAAGGCAGCGGAAAAACTTGCGGCTACCGGTATCGCGAACATCACGCTCGATATTGGCGACGGCGCCCGGGGATGGAACCGCCATCAGCCGTACGATGCGGCCCTGCTCACCGGCTCCGTTCCCGCCCTGGCGGAGGCGTTCCGCGGCGGACTAGCGGTTGGAGGCCGACTGGTCGCGGTGATCGGCCGGCCACCGGTTATGGAGGCGGTGCTGATAAGGCGCACCGGTCCGGAAAGCTTTACCGAAGAGCCGCTGTTTGAAACCGTGCTCACACCGCTGATCAATGCCGACGAGCCGGAGAAATTCAGGTTCTGACAGCAGCCCGATCGGACAGACCCCGTGCCTGCGCTGCGCAGAACCCGCATCACCCCGTTTGGCGGGAGCGTGTCGATTGATCGCGGGACGCCGGGCGCCTATCCTGCGATGACCTTTACCTGTTCCGGAGGAAGCCGGAATGCAGCTTCCGCAACCCGCACCCGGCTTTGATCAGCCGGTCGACATGCTTCTGGCCTGCCACGCGCGCATTCTGCGGCAATGCGATACGCTGATGCGCCTGGCCGAGCACCTTGGAACCAAGGGCAAAACAGCCGAGGCGCGCACGGCAGCGCAGCAGGTATACCGGTACTTTTCCACGTCCGGCAGATACCATCACGAAGACGAGGAACAGGGCCTGTTTCCAGCATTGCTTGCCTGCCGCCCGGAACTGGCCGTCGCGATAAGCGAGCTCGCGCACGATCACCGCGAGATGAGCCACCGCTGGGCACAGCTGGAACCGAGCCTGCTAGACATCGGATCGGTGTTTGACACAGCCGCGTTTTCCCGGGATGTACTGGATTTCCGGACGATCTATGCCGCCCACATCGAGCGTGAAAATACCGAGATCCTGCCAATAGCCAGGCAGGCGCTGTCAGCAGGCCAGTTCGAAAAACTGGGTCAAGAGATGGCTCGTCGCCGCGGCGTCAACCTGTGAGCAACGGATCGAGCAGCGCGAGCGTACGCTGAAGCGCTCCCCGGTTCTCCTCCACGACCATTCGGCCGGACTCACCGGCATTGAACCGCAATTCGGCGTTTGCCAGGTAGCCGGCTACCACCACGCCCAGCTCGCCACTGTCGCGCACCCGCTTTCCGGCACCGCGTTCCGCAACCAGGCGGGCGATCTCCGTGAAATTGAACATGTGCGGTCCAAACACGACGGGGACGCCAGCCGCCGCGGGCTCAAGCAGATTATGCCCGCCGGTCGGCACCAGGCTTCCGCCGACGAAGGCCACATCGGAGGCTGCGTACAGAAGCGGCAGCTCCCCCATGGTATCGCCGACCAGGATGTCGACATCCGCCGTAAGCCCAGCCTGCGATTCGCTGCGCAATGCGGTCACCAGGCCGGTGCGGCGGCAGAGGCGAATCACCTGGGTGAACCGCTCGGGGTGGCGTGGTACCAGTACCAGCACCAGCGTCGGAAAACGTTCGCGCAACCGCCGGAACTGCTCCAGCACCAGCTCATCTTCTCCCTCTCGCGTGCTGGCTGCAATCCAGACGGGGCGCTGGGCACCCCACTGCCGGCGCAGAACATCGGCCTGTTCGCGCAAACTGGCCAGCGGACTTATCTCAAACTTCATGCTGCCCGTGACGTGGATATTCCGGGGATCGGCGCCCAGCATTCGCAGACGTGCGGCGTCGTCCTCGGATTGGGCGGCAAACATACTGGCCCTGGAGAGCGTTGCCCGCGTAAACGCGGCGAAGTGCAGGTAGCGGCGCATGGATTTTTCCGACATGCGCACGTTGGCAACGACAATGGGAATCTGACGCTCCGCACAGGCATGGAAGAGGTTCGGCCACAACTCCGTTTCCATGATCAGGGCGATCCGCGGTCGCGTGCGCCCCAGAAAGCGGGCCACTGCCGATGGCAGGTCATAAGGCAGATAGCAGTGCGCAACGCGGCCCGCAAAAAGCTCCCGCACCTGGGCCGAACCCGTGGGGGTCATGGTCGTTACCAGAATATTCTGGCCCGGGCAGCGTTGCTCGAGCGCGGCGATCAACGGGACCGCGGCACGCACTTCGCCAACCGATACCGCGTGCACCCATAACGCCCCTGCGGGCATGCGCGCCACAAATCCAAACCGTTCGTTCCACCGGCACCAATAGCCGCGGTTGCGTATGCCCCGCACCAGCAACCGCACTATGGCTGCGGGAATCAGCAGGTAGAGCAGCAGCGAGTAGATTTTTTTTGTCACGGTGGTCCGATACGGGAATGGGGGCAGGATCCGGCGCCGATGGCGCACGGCCAAGGGCTGACGGGGTCGGCCACTGGTGCCCGCAGCCGGGTACCCGTCATCCCTCGGTTTTCAGCACATACACTGCGCCACAGTAGGGGCAACGGGCCTCACGGCTTTCTTCCAGCGGCAGATAGACTCGCGGGTGCGAATTCCACAAACTCATCCCTTCCATTGGGCAGTGCAGCGGCAAATCGTCCTCCGTTACTTCGTACCGGTTCTGAGCATTGGCCTGGATTTCCCTGGTCTTCGGTACCTGTCGCAAAACACCCGTGTCACGCAGCTCCACCATCGTCGCCTCCGTCAGTCGCTCACCTTTGCAAGCCACTCTGGAAACGTCGCGCGGCGGCCGTGTACCTGATCAAAATACAGCGTCTGCATTCGCTCGGTAATGGGGCCACGGCTGCCGGCACCGATGCTACGCCCATCGAGCTCGCGGATCGGCGTGACCTCGGCGGCGGTGCCGGTGAAAAATGCCTCGTCGGCGATATACACCTCGTCACGCGTGATGCGCTTCTCCCGCACCGGAATACCAACCTCACCGGCCAGCTTGATGATCGTGTCACGCGTAATGCCGTCCAGAGCGGCGGTCAATTCCGGAGTAAACAGCGTTCCATCACGCACAATGAATATGTTCTCGCCGCTGCCCTCCGACACAAATCCTTCGGTATCGAGGAGCAGTGCTTCGTCGGCTCCTGAGGATAGCGCTTCGCGCAATGCAAGCATGGAATTCATGTAGTTGCCGTTGGCCTTAGCGCGGCACATGGCGATGTTCACATGATGGCGGTTATAGGAGGAGGTGCGAACCCTTATTCCCTTCTTCTGGCCCTCATCGCCCAGGTAAGAGCCCCAGGTCCAGGCAGCCACGATGACATGCACCTTGAGGTTGTCGGCGCGCAGACCCATCCCCTCCGATCCATAAAAGCACATCGGGCGGATATAGGCAGACTCCAGGCTGTTTTCACGGACCACGGCTCGCACCGCCGAATCCAGCGTCGGCTTGTCGTATGGCATGGGCATCGCGAGGATGTGTGCCGACTGGAACAGGCGGTCAATGTGCGCCTTGAGCCGGAAAATCGCGGTTCCCCGCGCCGTCTTGTACGCGCGCACGCCCTCGAACACCCCCATGCCGTAATGGAGTGTGTGGGTCAGGACGTGGGTCGTAGCCTCGCGCCAAGGCACAAGCTTGCCGTCATACCATATGACGCCATCACGGTCAGCCATGGACATCTGCTTCTTTCTCCTTCAATCAAGCTGATACTTTTCGGACGAACAATCAGCGGATACCCGGACCCGCTTCCATCGTGGCACGCCAGATCCGTGTGACCTGTTCCGGAATGTCCCCGAGCTCTTCCGGCACAACCTGTGCTGGCTGCTCCTGCAGCTTCAGGTGATGCTCAGCCGACAAATACCTGCGGTATGCCCCGGCAAGGAACGTTGCCTCGCCGTCGCCGACCAGGCCCGCGCCGGCCAAGGCCTCCAGCAGGTGGATATTGTCCCGGTAACCGGTGATTTCGGGAAATTCGTGTGCCCGCCACAGAACCCAGTATTGCACCATAAATTCTATGTCAAGAATACCTCCCGGGCCCTGCTTGAGATCGAACAACCGCCTGGGCAGCCCCATAGCGGCTGCGCGCATGCGTGCGCGCATATCGACAATGTCCTGGCGCAGACGATGCGGGTCGCGCTGCAGACACAGCACCTCCCTGCGAACTGCTTCGAACTTCTCCGACAGCGACACGCTACCCGTTACCGCCCTGGCCCGTATTAGGGCCTGGTGTTCCCAGGTCCATGCGTCATGGAGCTGATAGCCCCTGAACCGATCCAGGGTTGCGACCAGTGGACCGCTTCCGCCGCTCGGACGCAGGCGCATGTCCGTCTGGTAGAGTATTCCGGCCGGCGTGCGCGTGGTGACGATGTGGATGAGCCGCTGGCCAAGACGCGTAAAAAAGACCTCATTTGCGACCGGTCGGACCCCCTCAGTTGTTCCCTCCCCGCGGCATCCGTCATAGAGAAACACCATGTCGAGATCGGATCCATAACCCAGCTCACGGCTGCCAAGCTTGCCGTAGGCGATAATCGCAAACCCTGGACCGTCCGGCCGTTCGCCATCCGGACATCCAGGACGGCCGTGCCGGCCGATGAGATCCGCTTCGGCGAGCAGGAGCGTCTCGGCCAGCACGCAGTCCGCAATCTGCGCGAGCTGCACGCTTACCTCTTCCTCCTTCAGCCCTGCCCCTATGTCCGCCGCCGCGACGCGCAGCACATGCCCGTGATGAAATTCCCTGAGCACCTCCATCTGCAGCTCCAGATCGGCCGGACAGGCGGCCAGACGCGCGCGGAGTTCCGCGCGCATCGGCGCCGGGTCCGGTAACGCGTAAAGGCTGGCGGGGTCTATAAGCTCATCGAGAAGTATGGGGTGCTGCGTGATCCAGTTTGCGATCCAGGCGCTGGCACCGCAAAGCTTGACCAGCTGCGTCAGCGCCATTGGGTTTTCCACGAGCAGGGAAAAATAGACGGAACGACGGGCAATGGATTCGACCAGGGTCGCAATCCGCGCCAATGTTGCGTCGGGCTCATGGCTGCGCCCGACCGCCCCCAGCAGCCGCGGCATCAGTCGGTCGAGACGCTCGCGCCCCGTCGTAGACAACTCATCGTATTGCCCGGTCTGCCGGAGACCGTGCAGGACGTCGAGCACGGACGGCGGATCACGGAATCCTGCCCGCGCGAGCAAGTCCTCGGCAGCAGAACGGTCCACCGTCCCCAGCCATACGTCCGCGAGTTCCCGGGTCTCGGTTGTAGGCTGCGACCCCGGAGTGATGAACACGCTTTCAAAATATCCGTGCACGACGCTCATGTGGTGCGTCAGCCCGGCACGAAAATCTTCCCAGTCTGGGAAACCCATTGAAAGAGCCAAACTCAGTTGCTCCTCGGGGTCCTGCGGCAGCACATGCGCCTGACGATCCTCGGCCATCTGCAGGCGGTTTTCGGTACGCCGCAGAAACTCGTATGCAGCATCGAGCTCCGTCACGGCCTGGCTGCTGAGGTCGCCACGCCGCCCCAGGACGGACAGGATCGGGCGGATCGCACGCTGGCGCAAGGCCGCCTCGCGGCCGCCACGAACCAGCTGGAAGGCTTGTCCGATGAATTCGATCTCCCTGATTCCTCCGGGACCGAGCTTTATGTTGTGCTCGATGCCCTTGCGCAGCAGTTCCTGCTCGATCATTTCTTTGAGGGAACGGATTGCCTCGAAGGCGCCGTAGTCGAGATAGCGCCGGTAGACAAACGGACGCAGGCGTTCGAGCAGCTCCGTACCGGCTCTGCGGTCGCCCGCCACCTGGCGGGCCTTTATCAGCGCGTACCGTTCCCACTCCCGGCCGTGGATCTGGTAGTACCGCTCCATCGCATCGAACGACAGGGCAAGCGGTCCGCTGGACCCGTGCGGGCGTAGACGCATGTCGACCCGGAACACCCGGCCATCGACAGTCAGTCCGCCCAGCACGTCAACCAAACTGCGGCCCAGGGCAGAAAAGAATTCAGCGTTGCTCAACGGCTGCGGTCCCGCCACCTCACCGTCCCCGGAGTAGGCAAATATGAGGTCTATATCGGACGAAAAATTGAGTTCTTCACCGCCGAGCTTGCCCATGCCCAGAATCATCATCAAAGCCGGTGTGCCATCCGCAGCCATGGGACGACCCAGCCGTTCCATCGACCAGGCGGTCAGGCGCGTCAGGGCGGCATCCAGGCAGGCGTCCGCCAGGCCGCTGAGCTCCAACATCACCTCGCCAAGCGAAGCCCAGCCCGCCAGATCCCGCCATGCGATCCGCACCATCTCGCGCGAACGCTGGCGTCGCAACGCCGCCTTCAGCACGACCTCATCGGCGGCATCGGCCAGGACAGCGGCGACCCGGGCGGCTAGGTCGCCGTCGCCACAGGGGCGGAAGAGATCGCCACTTCCGGTCAGGTCGGCCAGCAAAGAAGGATGGGCGATACAGGTGCGTGCCACAAACTCGCTCGCGGCCCACACACGCGGCAGAGACGCAAAAAACTTCTGGGTGTCGCCGTTCACGACCGGCATGTGTCCGACTCGGGACCGGTAGTCAGCCCAGCGTTCCCGGACACGGGACTGCAGGGGATGGGGGAGCAGCGCGAGAGCGTATTCGACCGCATCCTCGGGACGATCGACCATGACTCACCCTCACTTATATACTTGCGTTACCGTTCCCGGTCGGTGGGGCAGTCACCGGCCGATTCCGTCCTAAAGACAGGGGCATGCACAGGAGACAGACCATGAAGCCGCTTGTCAGTGAGGCCATAGAAACCTACTGTAGAGAACATTCCGCGAGACCGTCCGCACTGCTCCAGGAGCTGGAAGCATACACGATCGCCCATTGCGCTCAACCGCAGATGATTACCGGCGCCCTGGAGGGCGCCATGTTGGGATTGCTCATTAAGCTGACCGGTGCACGCCGCATTCTTGAGGTGGGAATGTTCACGGGATATTCGGCGTTGACGATGGCCGAAGCCCTGCCGGAAGACGGCATGATTCTCTCCTGTGACGTCAATCCCGACACCACGGCGATCGCGCAATCGTTTTTTAGGCGTAGCCCGCACGGCAGGAAAATTGAAGTACGCCTGGGTCCGGCTCTGGATACGCTGGCAGCCCTGGAGGCAGGACGGGAATTTGATCTGGCATTCATAGACGCCGACAAGGAGAACTACATCGGGTATTACGAAGCGGCTTTGGCCCGCCTGCGTTCCGGCGGTCTCGTTGTCGCCGACAATGTGCTGTGGTCCGGCGCAGTCCTGAACCCGAAGCACGAAAGCGACCGGGCCATCGTCGCCTTCAATGACCACATGCAGCGTGACGGGCGGGTCGAACACGTGATGCTCACGATCCGCGACGGCATAACCCTGGCAAGGAAGCGGTGACGGCCGCCATAAAGTGAAAGGCCCCGCACATGGCGGGGCCTTTCGGTTACTGCCGGGCAGCGGATGCTTACATCATGCCATCCATGCCACCCATACCGCCCATACCCCCCATGCCACCGCCGCCGGCCGCGGGCTTCTCTTCCTGCGGCAGCTCGGCCACCATGGCCTCGGTGGTGATCATCAGGCCGGCCACGCTCGCCGCGTTCTGCAATGCGGTGCGGGTCACCTTGGTCGGGTCAAGGATGCCCATGGTCAGCATGTCGCCATACTCGCCGGTAGCAGCATTGAAGCCGTAGCTGCCCTTGCCTTCGAGGACCTTGTGCAATACCACTGAGCCTTCGTTGCCGGCGTTTTCGACAATCTGGCGCAGGGGCTCTTCCATGGCACGCAGCGCGATCTGGATACCCACGTCCTGATCGTGGTTGTCGCCCTTGGCCTGCTTGGCCGTGCTGATCGCACGCACCAGCGCGACACCACCACCAGGCACAACGCCTTCCTCGACCGCCGCACGGGTAGCATGCAGGGCGTCTTCGACGCGGGCCTTCTTTTCCTTCATTTCGACTTCGGTTGCTGCCCCGACCTTGATCAGCGCAACACCGCCAGCCAACTTGGCTACGCGCTCCTGCATCTTCTCCTTGTCGTAATCCGAGGTGGCTTCCTCGATCTGGGCCCGGATCTGCTTGACGCGCGCCTCGATGTCCTTCGGATTCCCGGCACCGTCGATGATGGTGGAGTTTTCCTTGGTGATCTGAATGCGCTTGGCGGATCCCAGAACACCGGTGTCAGCCTTCTCGAGGCTCATTCCGAGTTCTTCCGAGATCACGGTACCGCCGGTCAGGATCGCGATGTCCTGGAGCATGGCCTTGCGCCGGTCACCGAAACCGGGTGCCTTGACCGCGCACACCTTCAGGATTCCACGGATGTTGTTAACCACGAGCGTGGCAAGGGCCTCACCCTCGACGTCTTCCGCAATGATCATCAGCGGACGGCTGGCCTTGGCAACGCCTTCCAGGATGGGCAGTAGTTCGCGGATGTTGGAGATTTTCTTGTCATAGATCAGGACGAAGGGGCTCTCGAGCTCCGTGCTCATCGTGTCCTGCTTGTTGATGAAGTAGGGAGACAGGTACCCGCGATCGAACTGCATGCCCTCCACGATCTCCAGCTCATTGTCGAGACCGGAACCCTCTTCTACCGTGATCACGCCTTCTTTGCCGACCTTGTCCATCGCCTCGGCGATGATCTTGCCGATCGACTCGTCAGCATTGGCCGAAATGGTCCCGACCTGGGCGATTTCCTTGTGGTCGGAGCAGGGCTTCGAAAGCTTTTTCAGAGACTCAACCGCAGAGCCTACGGCCTTGTCGATGCCGCGCTTCAGGTCCATCGGATTCATGCCGGCAGCCACCGACTTGAGGCCCTCACGCAGAATCGCCTGGGCCAGTACCGTGGCAGTCGTGGTGCCGTCGCCGGCGATGTCGGAGGTCTGGGATGCCACCTCCTTTACCATCTGGGCACCCATGTTCTCGTACTTGTCCTTGAGCTCGATTTCCTTCGCTACCGATACACCATCCTTCGTGATGGTCGGCGCCCCAAAGGCCTTGTCGAGCACTACGTTACGGCCTTTCGGACCCAAGGTTACCTTGACGGCGTCCGCCAGAATATTCACTCCACGCAGCATGCGAATGCGCGCGGAATCCCCAAACAATACGTCTTTAGCTGCCATATGCCTTCCTCACTGAGTTCGTATCACGTCCTAGCAAACAGGAGTTACTTGCCCTCGACCACACCCATGATGTCTTCTTCGCGCATCACGAGCAGCTCTTCGTCCCCGACCTTAACCTCGGTACCGGAGTACTTGCCGAACAGCACACGGTCTCCGACTTTCACATCAAGCGGGCGCACCTGCCCATTCTCGAGAATCTTGCCCTTGCCGGCGGCAACGACTTCGCCCTGTATGGGTTTCTCTTTTGCGGTATCTGGAATCACGATGCCGCCGGCGGTTTTGCGCTCTTCTTCTAGACGGCGCACGATGACACGGTCATGAAGTGGACGAATTTTCACTGATGCTTCTCCTGGTTTCTTTGCGGATTGTGCAGTCATTGCTCTTCCTCCTGATTTGCCAATGACAGGTCTAACCTTCGAGGCGGGGCGTCACAATTTATTAGCACTCGCCACAGGTGAGTGCCAATGATAGGGTTTATCCCCTTATTGTCAAGTCCTATACGTCGGTTGTCGCTGGCCAATAGTTTTGCAACCCCGGCCACTATCGTGCCAGTCCCCCCGGGCGGAGCCGACGCGCTCCATCAAGCCGAACATCGGACTGCAGCGAGAGCCGGCCTCACCAGGCTTTCAAGGAAATGACCCCCGCCGGAATATGCCGGGAAAATGGCTCTCGGCAGCAGAGTCGCGGGTTCAAACAACGCCGGTGGCAAATGCTGGAACTGGTCCGACTAATTCCGGGTGGTTCAACCCGAACGCCAGGCGCCAACTCGGAGCGGGATTGAGGTCTGAAGATCGCGACTCCCGGTTTTCTACGACAACGGAATAGGAAAAGAGGCCATCGGCAGGGTCCGCGACGGGGGAGGTCTATCCATAAAGACCCCGGCACAGCTTCACTAAAAAAAAGGGCGACATACACGTATGTTATGTCACCCTAACCACACAACTTGGCACTCTAGCACCAAGAAGAAGTCCAAGAAAGTGACCGAATAAATCCGATACTGGACAATAATTTGCGACCACTCGCCACGGAGCGCCTGATGACTGACCCCCTCTGCCAGATCGTTATCACGACCCTGCCTGACGGCCAAGCCGCACAGCGGCTGGGCACTACCCTCGTAGGGGAAGGCCTTGCAGCCTGCGTTAACATTCTGCCCGCGGGCCAATCCATATATACTTGGCACGGTAAGATAGAAACTGCGACGGAGTGCCTGGTTCTCGTCAAATCCCTGACAGCACGCTACAAGGCAATTGAGGAACGGATCCGCGCGCTGCACCCGTACGAACTTCCCGAAATTATCGCTGTCCCAATCGCGGACGGATTGTCCGCTTACCTAGCATGGCTCCACAACCCGGATACTGCTCCATGAAATCGCTGTACTGCTTTGTGCTGGGCACGGCAATCGCCCTGTCCGTCGTCTCTTCCGTCCGTGCCGACTCGCTACCGGGGGAAGCGCTTAATCCGGGTGCGGCGTTCGCTCTCAATGTAGAGGTCCAAAACCCCGATACCGTGGTCGCCCACTGGAAGATTGCCAAGGGCTATTACCTCTATCAGGACAAGTTCCGGTTTCTGGCACGCAGTGGGGGTGTCGTGCTGGGGCACCCCGTCTTCCCTGCTGCCCTCATCAAGCATGACGCTTTTGTAGGGAATGTCGCCGTCTACCGCAACGGCGTAAGCGTGGCGTTGCCATTGATGCGCACCAACCCGGCAGCCCAAAGTCTGAACCTGCAGGTGACCGCCCAGGGATGTGCTGATATGGGCATATGTTATCCGCCGATCACCAAGACGGTAGCGCTTGTTCTGCCGCCGGTCGCGGCCGCACAAGCTACAGTCTCCGCCGGAACCAACGGACCATTCCTCAGACGGGGACAGGCTTTCCGTCTCAGCGTCGCACGGCGGGATGCTCATACGCTCAGCGCGCGTCTTATCATCGCGCCTGGCTACTATTTGTACCGCGACAAGATTCACTTCCGACTGTTGCCGGGCCAGGGAGTGCACCTGGCACCTTACGTCCTGCCAAACGGCTCCGTGAAGGTTGATCCCTTCATCGGACGCACCGAAATCTACCGTTCTCCGATAAGAGTGCTTCTGCCTCTGGTCGGAAACACCGCGCAGGTCGGGTCTTTGCGGCTGCGGGCACGCTACCAGGGCTGCGCAGAGAAAGGGATTTGCTATCCGCCGGTCACGAAGATTGTGACCGTGGCGATGACCGGGCCTGGAGTGTTGAATGTCGCCACGTCGGCCGGTGGCCCGGCAGTCCCGCTGACACACCATGCTGACTTGGAGACCTATTTGATTGCGATGCTGGCAGCCTTCGGCACCGGCATTCTCCTGGCCTTCACGCCCTGCGTGCTGCCCATGATCCCGATACTCTCGAGCATCATCGTCGGACAAAGCGACCGTCACGTCACCAAGTTGCGCGCCGGGGCGCTGTCAGTGTCCTACGTGCTGGGCACTGCCACGACCTACACCGTCGCCGGGGCGCTGGCCGGGGCCACCGGCGTTCAACTGCAGGCGTATTTCCAGAATCCCTACGCAATCGGCCTGTTCAGCGCCATATTCGTGCTTCTGGCGCTATCGATGTTTGGCTTCTACGAACTGCAGATGCCCGCATTCATCCAGTCGCATCTGCACCGCCACAGCCAGGAACTGCACAAGAAGAGTGGCCAGTTCCGGGGCGGCGCATTCGTGGGCACATTCGCCCTGGGCCTGCTCTCCGCCCTGATCGTGGGCGCCTGTGTCTCCCCCCTGCTTATCTCGGCACTGGGCATCGCCATTTCGAGCCACGATCCGATGCTGGGTGCCGCCATCATGTTTTCGATCGCCATGGGCACCGGCGCTGTCCTCATAGCCTTGGGCGTGGGTGCGGGCGCGCTGATTCCGAAAGCCGGGGCCTGGATGGACCGCGTGAAACACGTCTTCGGTGTGCTGCTGCTCGGCATCGCCATCTACACCCTGAGCGCGCTGCCGCAGGTGCCGGTACTGCTGCTTTGGGCAGCGCTGCTGATCGTCACCGGCATCTACCTCGGCGCCACGCAGTCTTTGCCGAAGGGCGCCAGCGGCTGGTACTACCTGTGGAAGGGTCTGGGCACCGTTATGCTGGTCTGGGGAATCGTGGCGCTGATTGGCGGCCTGAGCGGCCGACGCGATGTTCTTCAGCCGCTTCCGCCCGATGGCATCCCGGGTATCGCCTCCCGGATTGCCACCGGCACAACCGGGGGGTTACCGGCGCCGCTGTTCCGACGCTACCCGGCCGGAAAGCAGATTTTGGCCGCCATGGCCACGGCGCGGATGCAAAACAAACCGGTGGTTCTTGATTTTTACGCCACCTGGTGCGTCGAGTGTGTCCAGCTCGAGCGCGGTACGTTTGCTGATTCGCGCGTGCGCGCCGCGTTGCAACCTTTCGTCACATTGCAAGCGGACGTCACCGACACCAATGCCACAACCCAGGCGTTCAAGCAACGGTTCGGCATCCTCGGGCCTCCGGCGGTATTGTGGTTTGCGCCGGATGGAAGGGAGCTGAAAAACCTCAACTTCTACGGGTACCGTTCCCCGGCTAAGTTTCTAGCCACGGTTCGTCGGGCCGAGGCTGAATTTTCGGGAAGGGAGCCGGCTGGCTCACCATCGGGAGCATCATGATGAAGAGATTTGTATTACTGGCATCAGCCGCGATCATCGCGGGTATCGTTGGCGTATGGCTCGGGCAACGCCTGCACCACACCTCCAACTCCGCCACCCTGACTCCCTTCGCACCGGTCGCGGTGACGAGCAAGCATGCTGCCGCCTTCACGCTCCCGGACCTCCGGGGACACGAGCGGAGCATTCAGGACTGGAAGGGCAAGGTCCGCATCGTGAATTTCTGGGCGACCTGGTGCCCCCCCTGCCGGGAGGAGATCCCGGAGTTCATCCGGGCCCAGCGTCGCTACGGGCCTAAGGGATTGCAGATCATTGGCATTGCGGTCGATCGCACCTCCCGGGTGATCGCCTTCTACCGGGCGCGAAACATGAACTACCCGGTGCTGCTGGGAGAAGGGGCAGGTCCGGAACTTATGGCAAAATACGGCGACAGCGAGGGAGGCCTGCCCTACAGCATCATTCTTAACCGCCAAGGACACATCGTGGCCCGGAAGCTGGGTGCATTCACTGAAACCGAACTGAACGACACCCTGAAGCGTTTGCTCTAGTCCATGGCGGAAAAACCTAAAATGCGCCAGTCCGGCCGCTTCACCCATCGAACTCCGGCGAAATCGCCGCAATCTGCCCTGAACTGGACATTACCTACGCATCTGCGTACTATCCTCAGCCCGAACCACACCGTGGTGGCATGAAAACGTGTACCGTTCCGCCCTAGGCAGCGGGCGACATCGACCGGAGGGCTATGGCCGAGATACTGGTACTCAATGGTCCGAATCTCAATCTGCTTGGGGTGCGGGAACCGCAACACTACGGTTCTACCGATCTTGGCACGATAAACTCCGAACTGGTGCGGATCGCGCAGGGAACCGGGCACAATCTGAGCTTTTTCCAGAGCAATGCCGAACATGAACTGGTGCAACGAGTGCACCAGGCCATGGAGCAGAAAACCAGTTTTATCCTGCTGAATCCGGCTGCCTTCACCCATACCAGCATTGCATTGCGCGATGCGCTCGCGGCAACGGGCATTCCGTTCATTGAGATCCATCTCTCGAACGTTCATGCGCGCGAACCGTTCCGGCACCGCTCCTATTTCTCTGATCTCGCCTGTGGCGTCATCAGCGGCCTCGGTGCTCAAGGCTATGAGTTGGCACTGGCAGCTGCGATCCGGCACTTAAAAAACCAGGACAAAAAAAGTGGACATACGCAAAATCAAGAAACTCATTGAGATGCTTGAGGAATCCAACCTCTCGGAAATCGAAATCCGCGAGGGGGAAGAAACCATCCGGCTGAGCCGCATACTGACCGCTCTTCCGGCTGCACCGATCCTGACGCAGGCGCAATTCCCGGTTTCGGCGGCGCCCGCGGCGGCCCTACCCGCTGCGGAGGCCGGCAGGCCTGCGGAAGCCGCTGCTGCTCCATCCGGTCACGTGGTGACTTCTCCGATGGTCGGCAGCTTCTACCGCTCGCCCTCTCCCAATGCGGCGCCGTTTGTGGAGGTGGGCGCTCAGGTCAAGGTGGGCGACACCTTGTGCATCATCGAGGCAATGAAGATGCTAAACCCGATCGAGGCCGACAAGGCAGGGGTGATCAAGGCCATCCTCAAGGAGAACGGCCAGCCTGTGGAATACGGTGAACCGCTGTTTGTCATTGAATAATCATTGTCCGGCCTGGCAACACCATGATCGAAAAAATTGTTATAGCCAATCGCGGTGAAATCGCACTGCGCATCCAGCGCGCCTGTCGCGCTCTGGGCATCCGTACCGTGGCGTTGCATTCGGAAGCCGACCGCGACGCGAAATACGTCAAACTGGCTGACGAGTCGGTATGCATTGGTCCCCCGCCCGCCCGCGACAGTTACCTGAACATACCAGCGGTCATTAGCGCCGCCGAGGTCACCGATGCCGTCGCCATTCATCCCGGCTACGGCTTTTTATCGGAGAACGCCGATTTTGCTGAGCGCGTCGAACAGAGCGGATTCATATTCATCGGTCCGCGGGCCGAAACCATACGGCTTATGGGAGACAAGATTTCCGCGATCCGCGCGATGAAAAAGGCCGGGGTACCCTGCGTACCCGGCTCCGACGGACCGCTTTCCGGTGACGACGATGAAAACCTGCGCTTGGCCGAGGACATCGGCTACCCCGTGCTCATCAAAGCCACGGGTGGCGGTGGAGGCAAGGGGATGCGCGTGGTCCACAGCGAGGCCGCGCTGCGCAACGCCATCTCTCTCACCCGTGCCGAAGCCAAGGCCGCGTTCAATAATGACATCGTCTACATGGAGAAGTACCTCGAGAATCCTCGGCACGTGGAGTTTCAGGTACTGGCCGACGAGCACGGCAACGCGATCCATCTGGGTGAGCGTGACTGTTCGATGCAACGGCGCCACCAGAAGGTTGTGGAGGAAAGTCCCGCCCCAGGCATATCGGACAGGGTGCGGCAGCGCATGGGCGAGCGCTGCGCCGACGCCTGCCGCAAAATCGGATATCGGGGCGCCGGGACCTTCGAGTTTCTATATGAGAATGGCGAGTTCTATTTTATCGAGATGAACACGCGGGTGCAGGTCGAGCATCCCGTAACCGAGCTGGTCACGGGCGTGGACATTGTCCGCGAACAGCTTCTGATCGCATCGGGCGAACGCCTGTCGTACCGACAGAAGGACATCACATGGCAGGGGCATGCAATCGAGTGCCGCATTAATGCCGAAGATCCACGGACCTTCATGCCCTCACCGGGACGCATCACCCAATTTCATCAGCCTGGGGGTCCCGGAATTCGGGTTGATTCCCATGTCTACAACAATTACGTGGTCCCCCCCTACTACGATTCGATGATCGGCAAGCTCATCGCATACGGTGCAAACCGCGAAACTGCCATGGCGCGCATGCGCATCGCGCTCAGCGAGATGGTGATCGACGGAATACGGACGAACATCGCCCTGCATCAGGACATCATGAACGACGCCGCGTTCGGTGTCGGCGGAGTAAACATCCACTACCTTGAAAAGAAGCTTGGACTATGAGTTTCCTGCCTGGGCTTGCAAGCTCATCCGTCAGGGTCCGGAACACGAACCCGGCTCAGCCGCGGCGCAGGCGACCCTCAGAGCGTCGCCCGACGAAAGCCATCGGCTGATCGGCCGTGCCCTGGCTTCGCATACGCCTGAAAACCGGCCGTGAGCAGGCCGACAGCGTCTCCGAAGCCATGGAGCGTTGCGGCGCATTGGCGGTCATGCTGGAGGACGCGGGTGATGAAGCCCTTTTTGCCGGCCCTGGCCATGACAGCCCGCGCCTGTGGGCGCAAACCAGTCTGAGCGCGCTGCTGCCGGCGGACATCGAACCGACGCGGTTTGCAGATGAGGTGGCGGCACTGCTGGGCATCGACAAACCGCCGGCCTGGGAAACCGATCTGCTGCCGGACCAGGACTGGGAGCGGGTGTGGATGGACCGGTTCCAGCCGCTGCATGTCGGCGCAGACCTGTGGATCTGTCCCAGCTGGCTTGCACCGCCTCCGCCACCGGCGATATCGGTCGTGCTGGATCCCGGTCTCGCATTCGGCACCGGCACCCACGCGACGACCTCGCTGTGCCTGGAGTGGCTTGCAACCCACTCGCTGGCGGAATGCGAGCTCGTGGATTTTGGCTGCGGCTCCGGCATTCTGGCGATTGCCGCATTGAAGCTTGGCGCACGCAGCGCCTGGGCCATCGACATCGATGATGGAGCGCTGGCGGTCACCTGCGAAAACGCCGTGCGGAACGAGGTGCACGGCCGCTTGACCGCCACGCTTCCGGACTCCCTTCCGGCCGGCATCCAGGCCGACGTCGTGGTTGCGAATATTCTGGCAGCCCCGCTGATCGAACTGGCGCCCCACCTGGCTGCACTGACCCGTACTGGCGGCGTACTGCTGTTGTCCGGAATGCTGGAACAGCAAGCGGCTGAAGTCGGGCTGCACTACTCGCGGAACTTCATCGTCGAGTCTTGCCAGCGCGACGGCTGGGCCCTGCTTGTATGCCGCAAGACTCCATCGGGCGACTGAATCATGTACACCCGCTGCCCGCAATGCCAGACCATATTCAAGCTCTCCGAGGCCGAACGCACCGCACGTGGGGGCTTGGTGCGATGCGGCCGGTGCGCCACCGTATTCCAGAGCAACAATACGCTGCTCGCGGAACTACCTCGCAAGGAGACAACGGACACGCCTCAACCCGCTCGGGTCCGGGTCGAACACTCCGTGGACGCCACGGCCCCAGGCGCCGCCCCGGATCCCAAGATCGCGGAATTCCCGCTGCTTGGCCGTGTCCGACGGCCGCGCACGCGCACGCCATTCTGGATTCTCGGCAATCTGCTGCTGCTGCTGCTGCTCAGCGCCCAGGGCCTGTATTTCTACGGCGCGACGCTTGCGCAGCGCTACCCGCCGCTCAGCCGGATTGCGACAGACATGCGACAGTGGCTGGGCCTGCGAACGGTGGCGCGGACCGATATCTCCCTGATCGACCTGGAAAGGGCTCAGATAGCCTTGCGCCCGAACCTTGCCAATGCGCTACGCATTACCGCAACGCTGGTTAATCGCGCGTCCTACAGGCAACCCTTCCCGCTGCTGGAGGTCACGTTCAACGGAAACGGCGGCGAGGTGATTGCAAGACGCGTGTTTTACCCCCGCGAATACCTCGGCACAACCCCACCCCCCGCCGACATGCCCCCGAATGTTGCAGTTCCGGTCTCATTCGACGTGCTCAATCCCGGAAACAGAGCCGTCGGCTACGAAATCCAGATCTTCTCCGGCGGGCGGTAACTACTGTCCGTCAGCAGACATACGGAGTCCGGCGACACGGGACCACCGCGCGTCCTGGAACCTCTTCCCTGTATGCACAATTTGTGAGTATTATGCCGCCCTTTCCCTCTGCGACTTGAACAAGACCTCGATGCGACTGGGTCCCTGCACGCTGACGAACAACCTTATCGTCGCCCCAATGGCCGGGGTCACGGATCGCCCGTTTCGCCAGCTGTGTCGCAGGCTCGGTGCCGGCATGGCGGTTTCGGAGATGGTTTCGTCGAATTCACTTCTGTGGGGCAGCGAGAAAACCCTGCGGCGCGCGAACCATGACGGCGAACCGGAACCGAAGTCGGTGCAGCTCGCGGGAGCCGATCCGGCAATGATGGCCGAGGCAGCCCGTCACAACGTGGACCGCGGCGCGCAGATCATCGACATCAACATGGGCTGCCCGGCGAAAAAGGTCTGTAATGTACAGGCAGGATCCGCGCTGCTGCGCGATGAATCGCTGGTCGTGCGCATCCTCGAGGCGGTCGTGCGCAGCGTCGACGTTCCGGTATCGCTCAAGATCCGCACCGGCTGGGACCGGGATCACCGCAACGGCGTGCGAATCGCGCAGATCGCTGAAACAGCCGGGATCCAGGCGCTGGCAGTGCACGGCCGCACCCGTGCCGACGCTTTCCAGGGCGAGGCTGAGTACGAGACCATCGCGGCAATCAGGGCAGCTGTCCGCATCCCGGTCATTGCCAATGGCGACATCGACTCTCCACAGAAAGCGAGGCAGGTTCTGGAGAAAACTGGAGCCGATGGCGTGATGATCGGCCGCGCCGCCCAGGGCCGGCCATGGATTTTCCGGGAGATCGCCCACTTCCTGCGCACCGGAACACTTCTGCCCGAACCGTCTCCTGAAGAGATCCGCGACATCTTGCTGGGGCATCTGTCCGATCTGTACGCATTCTACGGCGAACACCTGGGAGTACGCATCGCCCGCAAGCACATATCCTGGTACAGCAAGGGGTTCGTCGGGGGCAGCACCTTCCGGCATGCGATCAATCAGGCGGAAACGGCTGCAGTCCAGGTGGAGATGATCCAGGAATTTTTCGGGCGGCAGGCGGACGCGCTCGGGCGCACCGCCGGGATCGCTGCATGAAGGAACACCACCGCAAGGGTCCACTCGCGTCCTGTGTCCGCAACGCCCTGGAACGCTACTTCCAAGACCTGGATGGCGAAAAGCCGGGCAGCCTGTACGCGCTGGTGATCAGCGAAGTCGAACGGCCATTGCTCGAAGCTGTCATGCATCACGCGCAGAGCAACCAGTGCAAGGCGGCACGGATGCTCGGCATCAACCGCAACACCTTGCGCAAGAAACTCAAACTGTACGGCCTGGACTGACCCGACTCAGGACTGCAACGGGCGGCGCTCACGGACACCGGGCATGCCCCCTTCCGGCCGGGTACGGGATCGACCGGTCCAGCGGTTTGGCCGCCGTAGTTTCGCCAACAACCGTCACTTCATATTTTTTAAAGAGGCATCATGTCGAAAATCACGCGCGCTCTGCTCAGCGTTTCGGAGAAGGCGGGCATCGTCGAATTTGCCCGGTTCCTGCATGCCCAGGGCGTTGAAATTCTATCAACCGGTGGAACGGCCAGGATGCTCGCCCAAAATGGCGTTCCGGTCGTCGAGGTTTCCGACTACACCGGCTTTCCGGAGATGCTCGACGGCAGGCTAAAAACCCTGCACCCCAAAATCCACGGCGGCATCCTCGGCCGGCGTGACCTGCCGGCCCACCTTGCAGCCATGAAGCAGCATCAGATTCAGGCCATAGATCTAGTGGTCGTCAACCTGTATCCCTTTGAGCAGACAGTGGCGCGCAAGGACTGCACGCTTGAACTGGCAATCGAGAACATTGACATCGGCGGACCGACAATGCTGCGCGCGGCCGCAAAGAACCACGCCGCGGTCACCGTCGTGGTGGACAACGCCGACTTCGGGGTCGTGACCGAAGAAATGAAGAATCACGGCGGCGCGGTATCAGACGCGATGCGGTTTGCGCTGGCCGTAAAGGCCTTTGAGCACACGGCCCGCTATGACGGTGCCATCGCCAATTACCTCGGCACGATGGGATCCGACGGCACTCAAATGCATTTTCCCAGGACGTTCAACTTCCAGTGCGTAAAAGCGCAGGACATGCGCTACGGTGAGAACCCGCACCAGCCTGCGGCGTTCTACCGCGAGCACGCCCCGACTGAAGCCTGTATCGCCACCGCCACACAGCTACAGGGCAAGGAGCTCTCATTCAACAATATCGCGGATACCGATGCGGCGCTAGAATGCGTAAAGTCCTTTGACGAGCCGGCATGCGTCATTGTCAAGCATGCCAATCCCTGCGGGGTAGCGGTAGCGGATTCACCGCTAACCGCCTATGAACATGCTTACGCCACTGACCCCACTTCCGCATTCGGCGGCATCATCGCGCTCAACCGCGCCCTTGATGCAGCCACCGCGGCGGCAATCATCGACCGCCAGTTCGTCGAGGTGATCATCGCCCCCTCGGTGATGATAGACGCACGTCCGGTGCTCGCCAGGAAACAGAACGTGCGCGTTCTGGAGTGCGGAGCATGGTCGGCTGAGCGGCCGCCTGGCCTGGATTTTCGGCGCGTGACCGGCGGGCTGCTGGTCCAGGAACGCGATAACGCCTCCGTAACCCGGTCCGGCCTGAAGGTGGTAACTCGACGCGCGCCAACCACTGCGGAGCTTGAAGATCTCCTGTTTTCGTGGAAGGTCGTCAAGTTTGTCAAGTCCAACGCCATCGTCTACTGTCGGGACCGGCGCACCATAGGCGTGGGGGCAGGCCAGATGAGCCGTGTTTACAGCGCGCGCATTGCCGCGATCAAGGCGGCCGATGCCGGACTGGAAGTGCGCGGCTCGGTGATGGCCTCGGACGCGTTTTTTCCGTTCCGGGACGGCCTGGACCAGGCGGCAGATGCCGGCGTTACGGCGGTGATTCAGCCGGGCGGCTCCATGCGGGACCAGGAGGTCATCGAAGCGGCCGACCAACACGGCATCGCCATGGTCTTTACCGGAATCCGCCACTTCCGCCACTGAATACCCATGCGCCTATACGCCTGTCATTTCTCCCCGGACCTGGATAGTTGCCCATGAAAGTCCTTATCGTCGGAGGCGGCGGACGCGAGCAT
This sequence comes from Pseudomonadota bacterium, assembly GCA_021785515.1. Classification (GTDB taxonomy): domain Bacteria; phylum Pseudomonadota; class Gammaproteobacteria; order Acidiferrobacterales; family UBA6901; genus JAJYCY01. The sequence goes on from JAJYEX010000006.1 coordinate 111,942, forward strand.
GCGCTGGCCTGGAAAGCGGCACAATCCCCAAAGGCCGAAAAAGTGTTCGTCGCACCCGGGAACGCCGGAACCGCGCGCGAACCGGGATGTGAAAATGTCGCGGTCGCCGCCGATGATGTCGACGGGCTGCTACGTTTTGCGCGATCCGCCGGCATCGATCTGACGATCATCGGCCCGGAAGCGCCCCTGGTGCTCGGTATCGTGGATCGCTTCCGGGAGGCAGGCCTGAGATGTTTCGGCCCAGGCCGAGTGGCGGCCCAGCTTGAAGGATCGAAGATCTACGCGAAGGAGTTTCTTGCGCGCCATTCGATACCGACTGCTGCCTACGGCAGCTTTACCGAGGCCGCTAAGGCCGAGGCCTATATACGGCACGTAGGCGCTCCGATCGTCGTCAAGGCGGACGGACTGGCAGCCGGAAAGGGAGTGGTTGTCGCCCAGACTGTGGAAGAAGCGACGGCGGCGGTGCGCGCCATGCTGGGCAACAACGCATTCGGTGATGCTGGCCAGCGGGTGGTCATCGAGGAATTTCTTACGGGGGAAGAGGCGAGCTTCATCGTGATGGCAGACGGGCAACACGTGCTGGCGCTAGCGACCTCGCAGGACCACAAGCGCCTGCTCGATCATGACCAAGGGCCGAACACCGGCGGCATGGGAGCCTACTCGCCGGCGCCGGTGGTCACAGCGGCGATCCACGACCGGGTTCTGCGCGAAATCATCGAACCCACCGTGCGCGGGATGGCTGCGGAAGGAAACCCCTATACCGGCTTTCTTTACGCCGGCCTCATGATCGACCTTGAAGGCAACTCCAAGGTGCTGGAATACAATTGCCGCTTTGGCGACCCCGAGACGCAGCCGGTGATGATGCGCCTTCAATCGGACCTGCTGACCCTGGTGGATGCGGCCATCGACGGACGCCTCGACCAGGTGCAGGCACTGTGGGATCCGCGACCGGCTTTGGGCGTAGTCATGGCGGCCGGCGGCTACCCCGGACCGTACCGTAAGGGCGATGTGATTTACGGACTCGATGCCAAGACCGGTGCAGGGCAGAAGGTTTTTCATGCGGGCACGACGCTCTCCGGCGGGCAGGTGCTGACCCAGGGCGGTCGCGTTCTGTGTGCGACTGCCCTCGGCGACAGCGTCGCCGAGGCCCAGCAACGCGCCTACGCCCTGGCTCACAACATCAGCTGGACCGGAGCCCAATACCGCACCGACATCGGCTACCGAGCCATCAGCCGCGGCGGATGACGTTCCCGGCCCCGCGGGGAGATGGCCCGCCGTCCCTTTCACCGCAACCCGCTGGCTTCAGGGGTTTCCCTGTATAATCCGGAACGCGCAACCCGACCAAGCATTCAGTTCCCGGAGAACAAACTGATGTCCACGCCTTTCGTAGCCGTTTTGATGGGGTCCGATTCCGACCTGCCGACAATGGAGACCACCGCCTCCGTGCTTACCAAGCTCGGAGTGGCGCACGAAATGAAGATCACCTCTGCTCATCGCACGCCGGACGTCACGCACGCGTACGTCAGGGATGCCGACGCGCGGGGCTGTGCCGTGTTTGTCGCTGCCGCGGGGCTGGCCGCCCACCTGGCCGGCACCGTGGCAGCGCTTACCGTGAAGCCGGTGATTGGCGTTCCCATGGAGGGCGGTCCTCTGAACGGAGAAGACGCGCTGCTCTCGACAGTGCAGATGCCCGGCGGAATTCCGGTAGCCTGCGTGGCCATTGGCAAACATGGCGCCAAAAACGCCGCCTACCTTGCAGCCGAGATCCTGGCCGTGAGCAACCCGACGCTCGCCAAACGGCTGGTCGAAGAGCGTGCCGCCAACGCGGCCGAAATTATTGCGAAGGACCGGGCGCTTCAGGCCAAGCAGGGAAAATAGCGTGCCGAGACAGGACTTGCGGCGAGCGGCGGCGGTGATCCGCGCAGGAGGTATTGTCGCCTACGCGACCGAAGCGGTATTCGGGCTGGGTTGCGATCCGCACCAGCCTCGTGCGGTCGCGCGGCTGCGTCAAATCAAGCAACGCAATTCCCGCAAGGGACTCATTTTAATCGCAGCAGATCCGGCGCAACTTATTCGCTATGTCCGCTCGCTGCCTGAGTGCGCGCTTGCAAGTTGGCCGGGGCCCCATACCTGGCTGCTGCCGGCGCGCGCAGGAGCCGTTCTGTCCCGGATATCCGGCCGATCCGGTTCAATCGCGGTACGGGTGACGGCCCACCGCCAGGCCGCGGCGCTTTGTCGTGCCTGCCGCATGGCCATCGTCTCCACCAGCGCCAACCGCGCCGGTCAGCGCCCGGCCCGCAATCCGCGCGAGGTGCGGCGCCGATTCGGCTGTCTCGTCGACTATGTGTTGCCAGGCCGGGTTGGCGGTCTACGGCGGCCAACCACCATCCGCGATGCGGTGTCCGGTCGCCTGGTACGCCCCGGCTAGCCCGGAACGCTGATGGACAGCCGCTGTATTCACGACGTCATAGTCTACCTGCAGGATTTTCAGGAACGGGTCTGCTCCGAACTGGCGCGCATCGATGGAACGCCACCGGCACGATGCGATTCCTGGCAACGCCCAGAGGGCGGTGGCGGCCGCACCCACATACTGACCGACGGTGCCGTATTCGAGCAGGCAGGCGTTGGATTTTCGCATGTGTACGGCGAGCGGCTTCCGCCTTCGGCCAGCACGCGGCGCCCGGAGCTTGCAGGATGTTCGTTCCAGGCAGCGGGCGTTTCAATTGTCATTCATCCACGCAATCCCTATGTGCCCACCACCCACTGCAATGCGCGCGTCTTCGTGGCAGACAGGCCCGGACAAGAACCGGTCTGGTGGTTCGGCGGCGGCTACGACCTGACCCCGTATTATGGCTTTGAGGAAGACGCCGTGCACTGGCACCGCGTCGCCCGCAAGGCGTGTGAACCGTTCGGGGCAGAATGGTATCCACGCTTCAAGCAGTGGTGCGACGACTATTTTTTTCTGAAACACCGCGGCGAGCCGCGGGGCATTGGTGGAATCTTCTTTGACGACCTCATCGAACCCGGATTCGAACGCTGTTTCGCCTTCCTGCGCTCGGTCGGCGACAGCTTCCTGCCCGCATACCTGCCGATCGTCGAACGGCGCCGCAGCACAGTATTCGGGGAACGCCAGCGCGACTTTCAGCTTTATCGCCGCGGACGCTACGTGGAATTCAATCTGGTGTACGACCGCGGCACCCTGTTCGGCCTGCAGTCCGGAGGCCGGACCGAGTCGATCCTGATGTCCCTACCGCCACTCGTGTGCTGGCGATACGACTGGCAGCCCGCGCCAGGAACAGAGGAGGCGCGCCTGTATGACATATTCCTCAAGCGCCGCGACTGGGTTTAGTCGCGGTCTTCCCGGCCGGCCGCCACATTTCGTCTAGGCCTGGCTCTTCGCCAGGCTGTCGCGTAGCGTGGTCAGGATGTCCACGGGCAGCGGAAACACGATGGTGGAGCTCCGGTCGCCGGCAATGGTGACCAGCGTCTGCAGGTAGCGCAGCTGCAGTGCCTGTGGATTCTGGCTAATGAGCTGGGCGGCCTGCACGAGCTTTTCCGCCGCCTGAAACTCGCCCTCGGCGTTGATCACCTTGGCGCGCCGCTGGCGTTCGGCCTCGGCCTGCTGCGAGATGGCGCGTACCAGAACGCTGTCGATGTCCACGTGCTTGATTTCCACGTTTGCGACCTTGATGCCCCAGGGTTCGGATGCCGTATCCAGGATTTTCTGAATATCGGAATTGAGCTTGTCGCGCTCGGCCAGCATTTCATCCAGCTCATGCTTGCCCAGGACGCTGCGCAGCGTGGTTTGCGCAAGCTGGCTGGTCGCCGCCTGAAAATCCTCCACCTGGATGATCGCGCGCTGCGGATCGATGACCCGGAAGTAGACGACTGCGCTTACCTTCACGGAAACGTTATCGCGTGAGATTACGTCCTGCGGCGGAACCTCGAACACTATCGTGCGCATATCCACCTTGACGGACTGCTGGATCACGGGAATCACGATGATCATGCCCGGGCCCTTCACTTTCCAGAACCTGCCAAGCTGGAAGACCACGCCGCGCTCATACTCGCGCAACACGCGTAACGCAGAGACCAGAAAAACCAGCACCACCAGCACAATGACGACCAATGACAGGAATTCCATGTTAGCTGACCTCCTCCCCGTACGGTTCAACAATCAGCACCAGGCCGTCCATGCCGACTACCTTGATTTTCTGACCATGCACCAGGGGACGGCTGGTGTGCGCCTGCCATTCCTCCCCGTGCACCCTTACCCGCCCACTTTTCTGAAAAGCGGCGAGCGCCTCGCCGGCCGACCCGATCATCTGTTCCCGCCCGCTGACTACCGGCCGCCTGTGGGCCCGCAGCGCCAGGCTTGCAACGGTCATGATAAAGGCCGCGCTCAGCAGCGCCATGCCCCCGATCAGCCACCATGACGGTCCGAATCCCGACGCCGCCGTGTCGAGCAGCATCACTGAGCCGATGACGAACGCGGCGGCGCCGCTCAGCCCGAGCGTGCCAAAAGCGGGCACGAATACCTCAGCCACCATCAGGCCGATCCCGAGCAGCATCAGTCCCAGGCCAGCGAAACTTACGGGCAGAACCTGGAAGGCAAACAGGGCTAGGATCAGGGATATTGCCCCGAGCACCCCCGGGAACACCAGACCAGGATGCATCATTTCAAAAAACAGCCCATATACGCCCAGCAGGATCAGGACGTAGGCCATGCTCGGATCGGTAATGACCGAGAGCAGGCGGCTTCTCCAGTCGGGTTCCAGACGAAGCACATGGGCACCCGCGGTATCGAGCCGCACCGAGCCCCCGGGGACACTCACCACACGCCCATTGAGTCTGCGCAGGAGGTCGGGAACATTGCGGGCAACCAGATCGATTACGTGCAGCTTGAGCGCTTCTGCAGCCGGCAAGCTCACGGCCCCGCGTACCGCCTCGGTCGCCCATTCGGCATTGCGTCCGCGCAGCTGTGCCAGCGCACGGATGTATGCGGCGGCATCATTGACGATCTTGCGCGTTTCCGTTCCCACCACGGGATAGACAGTGGATCGGGAAGCCTTGCTGCCCGCACCACCGTGCGAAGCACCGGCCCCCGATCCTGGCAGCAACTTGATCTCGACCGGCGTGGCAGCGCCGAGATTCGTGGCCGGCGCCATCGCCGCGATGTTGCAGGCATAGAGTATGTACGTGCCGGCACTCGCCGCGCGCGCGCCACCGGGGGCGACAAATCCGGCAACGGGAACCGGGGAGGCGAGAATGTCACGAATGATGCGGCGCATGGCCAGAACCAGGCCACCCGGAGTGTCCATACGCAGCACCACCAGCGTGGCATGAAGGGCCCGGGCACGCGCCAGTCCGTTATGCACGTACTCGCTGGTCGCCGGACCGATGGGGCCGCGAATATCGAGCTGCACAATCACAGGCTCCGCGGCACAAACAACCCCCGAAGCCAGAATCAGCAGGGCCGCAAATACACACAGGACCGGCAGGCGCGGGTGCGACATCCCGCTACATTACCAGCAACGCCACGAGTTGAGTAGAAACAAGCCTGCGGCAACGAACCGGCTATTGCGAGTCTGCGCTGGCGCAGCCCGCTCGCCAGGAAATCCGCGGGCAGAAATGGTCCTGTCCGGTTCAGCCGATAACCGGCTTTTCCCTTTGCTTGTACCGGCCCAGCGCGCCGCGCTTGGGCCGAGGCGCCATCGCTTCGGCGGTGGCTGCCTTGGGGACCTCGGCCGGGACAACTGGCGGCGGAGTCTCACGCTCCGCCCTCGCCGGCTTCGGTTCACCGTGCTGTCGCGGACGGTCCGGACGCCGTCCCCGCGTCCGCGTGTCCCGCCGGACGGGACGCTCCCGTCGACGTGCCGTCAGACCGGCCGGCTGCACCAGCGCCGGCAACAGTTCATCGTTCACGCGCTCAACCGGAATCTTGTGTCCGATGTATTGCTCTATGTCCATCAGCGAGAACGCATATTCTTCGCATGCAAAGCTGATGGCGTCACCGCTCGCGCCGGCACGGGCCGTGCGGCCGATACGGTGCACATAGTCCTCACAGTCCTGCGGCAGGTCGAAATTGAACACGTGGCTCACATCGGGAATATGCAAACCGCGCGCGGCGACGTCGGTCGCTACCAGGATGGGCAGCCTGCCTTCCTGAAATTCGCGCAGCAAGTGCTGGCGTTTGGTCTGCGGCACATCACCTGAGAGCACCTCGACATGGAAATCATTCGCCGACAACCATGCGCGCACCCGCTCGGCAGCGCCCTTGGTGTTCGTGAACACGAGGCTGCGCCGCGGATCCATCTGCCGCAGCAAACCCACAAGCAGAGGAATCTTCTCCTCATTGGCGGTGTGATAGATCCTTTCGGTCACCTTGTCCGCGGTAATCTTCTCCGGCTCGATGCGAATCAGCTGCGGATTGTTCATGTGCTCGTAGGCAAGCTCGGTGACGCGGTAAGACAGGGTCGCCGAAAACAGCAGGCCCAGACGCTGGTCGGGCGCAGGCATGCGTCGCAGCAAGTAGCGGATGTCCTTTATGAATCCGAGGTCGAACATGCGGTCGGCCTCATCCAGGACCATCACCTGGACCGCCCCAAGTCCGAACACGTGCTGCTTGAAGTAGTCGATCATCCGCCCGGGCGTCCCGATCAGCACATCCACCCCCTGTTCCAGGGCGCGGCGCTGGGACTCGTATCCGGTTCCCCCATAGACCAGAACCTGCCGCAAGCCGGTGTGAGCCCCCAGCAATTCGGCGTCCTTGTGTATCTGTATGGCGAGTTCGCGGGTCGGTGCGAGGATCACGACGCGCGGCTGGTCCGCACGCCTGGCCGGATCCGGCGGATGGCCGAGCAGGTAGTGGAAGGCAGCCAGCAGGAATGCGGCGGTCTTACCGGTACCGGTCTGGGCCTGACCGGCAACGTCGCGGCCCGCCAAGGCAAGCGGCAGGGCTGCCGCCTGGATTGGGGTGCAGTAGTCGAATCCGAGATCACGGACGCCGCGCAGCAGGGGCTCCGCCAAGCTCAGGTCGGCAAATCGCCGGTCAGTAAGGTGTTGTGTGCTCATCGCAAAGTGGCGTTAGAATAACAGGAAATGGGCATTTTGGGGACTGGAACTTCTGAAACGCCCACTGAAACCGCGGATTTCCGGGGGCGTCCTTGCAATAGGAGGGACAATCCGCTCACAATAGCCGGGCGGGCATGCGGTATGGATTGCCCCACCCGTCACTCGATACCCGTCCCTCGTCACCCCGGAGACAAGCGATCATGAGTCAAGGCATCAGTCACGTTACGGACAACTCTTTCGAACAGGAAGTCCTCAAAGCGTCAGGGCCGGTGTTGGTGGATTTCTGGGCGGAATGGTGCGGCCCCTGCAAGATGATCGCGCCGGTGCTCGAGGAGATCTCCGGAGAGTACGTGGGCAAACTCAAGATCACCAAGCTTAATATCGACGAGAATCCTGCGACGCCTCCCAAGTACGGCATCCGCGGTATTCCGACACTGATGCTTTTCAAAAACGGCAACGTCGAGGCCACCAAGGTTGGCGCCGTTTCCAAATCACAGCTTTCGGCATTTATTGACGGCAACCTCTGATCGGCGGGCGAGCCAGACTAGACGGCAAACAAAACAAGTGCTAAGGTTACAATCTAAGAATCGAAAAATCCCTGTTTGAATTTTCCAAATCCGATTAGTTTTTTTAAGGTCTAAGCCCTTTTTCAACCCATAGGGCTGCCCGTGGGCAAGCCCGTCGTTTTCCCTCCTATGTACTCAGCTGCCACCGACCCAACCCAGAGACTTATGAACCTTTCAGAGCTGAAGAAAAAACCCGCCACCGAACTGGTCGATATGGCCACGGCCATGGACCTGGAGGGCGGCAGCCGTCTGCGCAAACAGGACCTGATCTTTGCACTCCTCAAGGCCCAGGCGAAGAAAGGGGAAGATATCACCGGAGAAGGGGTAGTAGAGATTCTCCAGGACGGGTTCGGGTTCCTGCGTTCGGCCGACAGCTCCTATCTGGCCGGACCTGACGATATCTACGTTTCCCCTTCCCAGATTCGGCGCTTCAATCTGCGCACGGGAGATACGGTCAGCGGCACCATTCGGCCGCCGAAGGAGTCGGAACGCTACTTCGCGCTGCTCAAGGTCGACCAGGTTAACTACCAGTCCCCGGAAGAAGCCAAGAACAAGGTACTGTTCGAGAACCTAACCCCTCTGCACCCGAATCGGCGGCTCAAACTCGAACGTGACAGCACATCGAGTGAAGCCCTTACTGGCCGGGTCATTGATCTGATCGCCCCCATCGGCATGGGGCAGCGCGGCCTGATCGTGTCTTCGCCGAAGAGCGGCAAGACGGTCATGCTGCAGAATATCGCCCACTCCATCACCGCTAACCATCCGGAGTGCGTACTGATCGTGCTGCTGATCGATGAGCGTCCGGAAGAGGTGACCGAAATGCAGCGTTCCGTGCGGGGCGAGGTAATCTCTTCGACCTTCGACGAGCCTGCGACCCGCCATGTCCAGGTTGCTGAAATGGTGATCGAGAAGGCCAAACGGCTGGTGGAACACAAGCGTGACGTGGTTATTCTGCTCGATTCGATCACGCGCCTGGCACGCGCCTACAATACCGTCGTGCCCGCATCAGGGAAGGTGCTGACCGGCGGCGTCGACGCCAACGCCTTGCAGCGCCCGAAACGGTTTTTCGGTGCTGCGCGCAACATTGAGGAAGGCGGCAGCCTGACCATCCTGGCAACGGCTCTCATTGAAACCGGCTCCAAGATGGACGACGTCATCTACGAAGAATTCAAGGGGACGGGGAACATGGAAATTCACCTCGACCGCAGACTTTCGGAAAAGCGGGTCTACCCGGCCATCAACATCAACCGGTCTGGTACGCGGCGCGAGGAATTGCTGATCGAACCGGCCGAACTCCAGAAGATGTGGATATTGCGCAAGCTGCTACATCCGATGGACGACATGGAAGCTTCCGAATTTCTGCTGGACAAGATGCGATCAACCAAAAACAACGCCGAATTCTTCGATTCCATGAAACGGTAAGCAGAGTCCGGGCTTGCGCCGCCCGCGAGTTTTGCTTAAGATGCTCCCCCCTCAGGGTCCTGATCGGCCCCGTCCGGATCAAAGGTAAATCCATGAAAGAAGGCATACATCCCGAATACAAGGAAATCCAGGTAAGCTGCATCTGCGGGAACGTTTTTGCGACCCGCTCCACGCTGGGCCACGACCTGCAGGTTGAAGTCTGCGCCAGCTGCCATCCCTTCTACACCGGGAAACAGAAGATTGTGGACAGCGCCGGGCGGGTTGAGAAATTCCGGCAGAAATACGGGATGAGCTCGAAGCGCTGACGGCTGCCGAACCATTGCCGGCCAAGAAGGCGCCTGACGGCGCCTTCTTGCTTTGGACTGGCACGGGGCCCGCAGGAGAAGACGGCAATGCCCGACGTTTGGGCCAGCGAACCCGGACCGGATAAATTTATGAATGACGACCTGAAGCAAGCTGCTCTCGACTATCATGCGCTGCCGGTACCAGGCAAGCTGAGCGTCGCGCCAAGCAAACCCTGTGTTTCCCAGTACGACCTGTCTCTGGCCTACACCCCGGGTGTGGCGGAGCCGGTGCGCGAGATTTCCAGCGACCCCGAGGCGGTTTATCGGTACACCAACCGCGGCAATCTGGTCGCGGTCATTACTGACGGCACTGCTGTGCTGGGACTAGGAAATGTCGGTCCGTCAGCGGCAAAACCTGTGCTCGAAGGCAAGGCGGTGCTTTTCAAGTATTTTGCCGGCATCGACGTGTTCGATATCGAGATCACAGCCCGCACCAGTGAGGAATTCATCAGCACTGTGGCGTCGATCGCTCCGACATTCGGGGGGATCAACCTTGAGGACATCGCGGCACCGGAATGCTTTGTGATCGAAGAGGCTCTCATAAAGCTTCTGGACATACCGGTATTCCATGACGACCAGCACGGGACGGCGGTGATCATTGCCGCGGGCCTGCTCAACGCCCTGGAACTGCAGAAGAAGCAGCTTGCCGACGCGCGCATCGTGTGCCTGGGCGCAGGGGCAGCAGGACTGACTTCGATGAGTCTGCTCGAGACTCTCGGTGCCCGGATCGAGAATATCCTGATGGTCGACAGCAAGGGCGTTATCCACAGCGACCGCGACGACCTGAACCCCTACAAACAGCGCTTTGCACACGTAACTGCGGCGCGCAGTCTTACGGATGCCATGCGTGACGCCGATGTCTTTGTGGGGGTATCGGCTGCAAATCTGGTGACTCCCGACATGCTCCAGTCGATGGCGCCAAGACCCGTAGTATTTGCCCTGTCCAACCCCGATCCCGAGATCCGTCCAGAAGTCGCACACCGGACCCGCGACGATCTCATCATGGCCACGGGCCGGTCAGATTTTCCGAATCAGATCAACAATGTGTTGGGGTTTCCGTTCATTTTTCGCGGGGCGCTGGACGTACGCGCGCGCATCATCAACCGCGATATGATGGTTGCTGCCGTCTCTGCCCTTCGGGCTCTGACGCACGAACCGGTGCCCACCCAGGTGCTCGAAGCCTACAAACTGGCAAGCCTGAGCTACGGGCCCGACTACATCATCCCCAAGCCGCTAGACCGGCGACTGATCGAAGTGGTACCACCCGCAGTGGCCCAGGCAGCAATCGACTCGGGCGTCGCGCGCGCGCCGTTCCCGGCGCACTATCGCAAGCCGGACCACGGCGGCGTCACACCGGTCCGCCGGCTTGAGGGCCTGCCGTCACGCTAGCCGACCCTGCGGGCCGGGACCGGCCCGGGTTGAACGTCGCGGGCGCCAGTCACCCGTAGCGGTCCCGGTCCACGGGAACTCTTTATCCGTCCTTCTTTTCCTATACTAGACAACTAGTAGCTTACAAGGAGGGGCCATGGACAAGATTACCATTGTAGGTGCGGGACGGGTGGGCGAATCGACCGCCCACAACCTTGCGAAGGCCGAGTTGTGCCGGCACATCTCCCTCATCGACATCAAGGAAGGCATGCCGCAGGGTACCGCCCTCGACATCCAGGAGTCCGCGCCGATCTTCGGGTTTGATACCAAGCTATCCGGGCACAACGAACTCGGAGCCATGTCCGGATCCGATTTGATCATTATCACCGCCGGCGTACCCCGCAAGCCCGGCATGTCCCGCTCGGACGTGCTCGACGTCAACGTGCCGGTAATTACGGCGATCATTGACGAAGCGGTGCGTTCCGCGCCGCAGGCGATGATCCTCGTGGTAACCAATCCCGTCGACGTGCTGACCTACGTGGCATGGAAACGTAGCGGCTGGCAGCGCCATCGCGTGTTCGGGCTGTCGGGCGTGCTCGACTCGACGCGCATGGCCAGCTTCGTGGCGATCGAGACCGGGTTTTCGGTCAAGGACATATCTGCGATGGTACTGGGCGGGCACGGAGACACCATGGTACCGTTACCCCGCTATACCTGCGTCAACGGCATTCCGATCAGCCATTTTCTGGAGGAAAAGACCCTGGCTCGCATCGTCGAACGCACGCGCCAGGGCGGCGCGGAGATCCTGGCGCTGCGGAAAACCAGCAGCGCGTATGATGCGCCGGCGGCGGCAGTGGCAACCATGGTGGACGCCATCCAGCACGGACGCAGACGCGTGCTGCCGAGCGTGGCTATCCTGGACGGTGAATACGGCCAGCGTGGGATTTGCATGGGCGTACCGGCGATCCTGGGCAGCAACGGTATGGAACAGGTGATAGAACTGGCACTGAACCCCGACGAATCAGCCCAGTTTGTCCGTTCGGCAGAACATGTCCGCGCCGATCTCGCCCGCCTCAAGCTCGATTGATTCGGCGCCGTCAGTGCGGCAGGTTTGAGGTCATGCCCGCGGTGATCGCGAAACGCATGGCATCCTGCATCGACAGCGATACGGGTTTGATTGCAGTGCGCGGCACAAGCACCATGTGCCCGCCAATCTGGTAGCTTAGTGGTATGTATACTGCCACCATGCCGGTGCCGCTTAGGTCTTCAGGAAACCCCGAAAAATCCTCGCGGGTGACAAATCCCAGCGTGCTCAGGTTGGTCTGGCCCAGACTTACTATCACCACCTGACTGAAGCCGTGGGCCTGACCTCCCGAGAAAAACCCCATCAGGTCGCGAACCGCTCCGTAAATCACCTTGACCAGGGGAATCCGTCCGAGGATGTTCTCCCCCCAGTCGAACAGGCGACGTACGACGAAGACCTGCATCAGCACCCCCAGCATGAAGACCAGCAGGACTCCTGCGACCACGCCCATGCCTACGTGATACATGCCATGCGGCAACACCAGCTTAATCCCGCCCCCCAGGATGGATTCCGCCCAGACAGCTAGCCGTATCAGTACATAAAAAGTAACGGCTACGGGCAGTATTGCGGCCAGTCCGGTAAGAAACGTTTTACTCAGGCCTTTCATGTCGCAGCTCTCCTGGGGATCTGATAGGGTTTCCGGTCTCCATAGTGTACGCTGTTCGGGACGGCCGCGGCCGTGTGCGCACAGGGTTCGGACCTAGAAAGCCGGCAGGATAAGGCCGCCCTGCGGCAGCCCCTTAACATTGTCATTTTTCTTGCCAAAGGGTAAATTTTCCTTTTCAGATCATGTCAATCGGCATGATTCTGGTGATCCGAATGAAGGGGGTTTTCTGACTGCCGTACCCGTACCAGCCGATGAATCGGAGTGGGTCCGAACGCTTCTGGTGCTCGCCAACACATTGCACCAGACAGCGGACGGCATTGCCCTGCAGGCGCAGCTGGAACAGGGGAACAGTCTGCGTGCCGATATCCACAGGACAGTGGACCGCGCATTCATCGCGTTCGTACACGCCCTACTCAGCCGCTACAGCAAGAACCCCGGCAAGGATCCTGCCACGGGGGTCCGTGCGGTCCTCATCCTGCAGCGGATCATTCCGTATCTCGAGTCCGCTGCGCCTGAATCCGGCCGGTCCGCTGGATCAGTGGAAAACTTCGAACAGCAAGTGGCATCCCTGTTGTGGTCAACACGGTTTCTCGCCACCGGAGATGTCCCGGGCGAAAGGCCGCGGGCAGACAGTGACCGCCGCCATGTCGGCCGAAGGACAGATGACCCCCCCTCCCCGGATTCGGGCCGCATCACCGAGATCCAGTTTGGCCTGAGACACAGCCTGGAGCGGGCACTGTCAGGGGCAGCCGATTCTGCGGCCCACTTGCGAACCGCACAGTACGCACTTCGTCAGGCGGACAGCCCCGCTGAGGTCGCGGTACTGCGGAAAATCCTTCTGGACTGCGCTGACGAGCTGGTGGGTGATCTAGATCGCGTGGCGGAAGACCTGCGTTTGGCCGAAGACGGCGCACGCGAAATGCGGTCGCTGACCGGCCCATTCGAAAACACCATCACGGCACACCAGGATCCGGAACTGACCGATGCGTTGACGGGTATTCCCAACCGCGCTGCGCTGCTACATCGGCTCAGGGCTGAAGCCGGACGGGCACAACGCCATAGTATCCCGCTGGCGCTTGCGATCATTGACCCTGACCGGCTGGACGAGGCAGGAAGCTACGCCGGCCCGGCAGCGGCGGCCAAGGTGGTCTGCTGCTATGCCCGCGAGATCCTGGCAAGCTTCCGGGGCTATGACATGGTGGCTCGCTGGGGTGAGGACGGGGAATTCGCAGTCCTGTTGCCGAATACCGGCCACGAACAGGCGGTCTCGGCGCTGCGAAAGGCCCATCACCGGGTCAGCGCGGCATCCTTTCGCCACCGGGGCCGGCTGCTTTCGGTGCCAACATTTTCATCCGGCCTTGCATGGTATCTCCCTGGCGAATGTCCCGAAGACCTGCTGCAGCGGGCGGCACAGGCCCTGCGCCGCGCCAAGAGCACAGGCATCAACCGCATCGAGACCTCCCTCCCGGACACCGCCTGACCAACGCCTCGCGTGGAGAGGCGGCAAACCCGCCGGAAGCGCCGGCTTCCCGGGGTTTCAGTGGGCGGTCTTTGCGGCCAGGCCGATGTGGAGGACCCCTGCCTTGCGACAGGCATCCATGACCGTCATCAGCTCCTGAATGGAGGCCTGTTTCGCACCTTCAATCGTGACGGCGATATGGGCGGGATCGCGGCTTTCCAGGAACGTGGTCAGCATGGACGCCGAAACGATGATGCCTTTAACACTGATGCTGCCGTCCGGTCTCAGCGATACCACCACCTTCGGGTGCGGCAATGCCGTGGCCGTGGAGCTGCGTGGGAGATTCGCCGGAAGTCCCGATGAGGGAATCATGCGCAGGGTGACCATGATGAAGAAAACCAGCAGGAAGAACATGATGTCAATCATGGGGATTATTTCAATCCGCGCCTTTTTCCTCTGGTCGAAATAACGCACTTCAGCCCTCCCCGGCCCGGATAGCCCGGGGCACAGCGGGGTTAAGACGCTCCCGACCGGATGCGCCAGTGGGCACCGTGACCCGGTAGTGCGGGTACATGCGGTTGATGATCATCACCCTGAGGGTTTCGAGCTGGTGCAGTATGGTGCGTACACGGTTGTTGAGGCCGTTGAACAACACCAGCCCGACAATGGCAACAAACAGTCCGGTAGCGGTAGCCAGCAGTGCTTCGGCGACACCACCGGTCACTTTCGGCGACCCTCCGGAGACGGTGGAGAGCACGTGGAACGTCGTGAACATGCCGAGGATCGTTCCCAGAAGGCCGAGCAGAGGCGCAAGAGTCACGATGGTATCGAGCACCCACAGAAAGCGGTCTATGCTGGGCGCTTCCCTTAATATGGCTTCCTCGATCCGGTCCGAGAGCCGGTCGAAATCGTAATCCAGATCATGCCGGAGTGTCGCGTTCAACACTCGTGCTGGCGGCAGACCCTTGCAACGCTCTCCCAGATCCCGCAGCTGCTGCGACTCGATCCGGTTCACCGGGTCGAGGTCAGAGATGATCCGTTGTCCTGCGGCGAGCGCACGCCTGAGGTACCAGGCCCGCTCCAGGGCTATCGTCAGACTGATAAACAGCAGCGCTGCCAGCACATAGACAATGTCGCCGGTAGAGCTGGCCGCCCGCAGCAAGATGTTGAGATTCATTTATTTGTCCCCATGAACGTCAAGTTTTCAGCCGGAATCCGGACGCAGCTGGGACCGGCCAGGACAGCATGCCGATCGACCACGCCGGGCCAGCGCCCTTATCCGCGGTTCCGGGACGGACACACTCTAAATGGGGAATATGACGCGATTGTGACGCTCAGGTTAACCCAGCTCGGCGCAGTCAGCCCCGGTTTGCCGGGGGTCTTCAGGAGAATTGACGCAGGGTTTCCAGGGGCGGGCGCGTGAAAACAAAGCGCGTACCCCACATGCCGAACAGGCCCACGCCAACCCCCCCGGCGGCAGGTCCGATGATCCATGGCCTCAGATCCACGGGATAGTGAAGACGAAAGATGCGCAGTGCGATGACGTGCCCTGCGACGGTGGCGCCCAGGGCAGCGAGGAATCCAGCGATCAGTCCGAGCGTTACAAATTCCACCGCCAGGCTCTGTGCCAGCTGCCGCGTGGTCGCCCCAATCGCCCGCATGAGGGCAGCTTCCCGCACGCGCTCATCCTGGGTGGCCTGGACGGCCGCATAAAGCACGGTCAGCCCCGCCAACAAGGTGAACATGAAGACGTACTCCAGAGCCATATTCACGCGGCGCATGATGCCGCGCACCTGGGCAATCAGGGCCTGCACATTGATGATCGTCAGATTGGGAAAACGTTGGATCATTTTCTCCAGCAGGCCGTGCCGGTTTGCGGCCAGGTGAAAACTCGTTATGTATGTTGCCGGGTATTTGTCGAGAAGACCGGGCGGGGTCAGAATGAAAAAATTCGCGCTGAACGTGTCCCACTCCACGTGCCGCAGGCTCTCGACCCGCAGGGAAACATTCCGGTCCGCAATCCGATATTCAAGAGTATCACCGAGCTTGATTCCCAGCGTCTTCGCCAGCCCCTGCTCCACCGACGCCACGGGCTGGCCGTACTGCGCGGCAGTCCACCACCGGCCGACCACAATGCGGTTGTCACGCTGCAGCCGTTTTGCCCATGACAGATTGAAGTCCCGTTCGGCCAGGTGGCGGGCACGGATGCCCGTATAGTGCAATGCGCGCACCGGTATGCCGTTGATTGCGAGCAGACGGCCACGCACCATCGGATAAAGCACTGCGGTTTTCAGTCCGCCGTCAACCAGAAAGTGGCGCAGTGATACGACCTGACCCGGCTGGACGTTGATGACAAACTGGTTCGGGGCATCCCGCGGAAGACTGCGCTCCCAGGCACCGAGCAGGTCGCTGCGCACCAGAGAGAGCAGAAGAAGAAGCATGATACCGACACCGAAGGCGACCACCTGCACGATACTGGAATAGGTCCGTCGGGTAATACCCGCAAGCCCCAAGTGCAAGATCGCCCCGGAGTGTGCGCGCATGAACTTGACGAAGCGGACCAAGCCATACGCAACAGTACCCAGTGCGGCAATCGTGCCAGCGGTAAGCACCAGCATGTAGCCGGTAAGTCTCAGGTCACGTGCCTGCCCCAGCATGAGCACGGCCACCACCATCAGCGCGGCAGCATAAGCCAGTCCGGTTCGCGCAGGAACCTGTCCAAGGTCGCGCCGCAGCACCTGCAGGGGCGGGACATCCCGCAACCGCAACAGCGGTGGAAGCGCAAACCCCAACAGGACGACCAGGCCTGTCGACAGCCCCGCGACTACCGGCATCCAGGTTGGCGGGGGCAGCGACGCCGAGATCAGACTGGCGAGCAGGCGCACCAGAACGAACTGGGCAAGGTAGCCGAGGCCACAGCCGACCATGCCGGCGACCAGACCCAGCCATAACATCTGCAGTACATGAAGCGACACGATATCGCGCTGTGTCGCTCCGAGGCAGCGCATGACCGCGGCGCCGTCAAGATGGCGCGCAGTGTAACGTCGCGCCGCCGTGGCAATGGCCACTCCTGCAAGCAAAACGCTTGCCAGCGCCGCCAAACCAAGGAATTTTCGCGCCTGACGGAGCGCCTCCCGAAGTTGCGGACTCGCATCACGCACCCCTTCAAGGCGAAGCCCCGGACCCAGGTGCGGTTGCACCCAGCGCCGGAACGCAGCCAGGGCTGGCACCGGACCCGCGATCAGCAGCCGATAAGTGACCCGGCTGCCCGGTCCGATCAGACCGGTAGTCGTGAGATCCCGCATGTTCATGAGCAGACGCGGCGCGATGCTAAACAGATCGCCACTGCGGTCGGGCTCGTAGCTAAGCACCCGGGCAATCCGCAACGTGGAGGAACCGAGCTGCAGGCGGTCCCCCACTTGCAGCCCCAGTCTGCTCATCGCATGCGGACCCAGCCACACGCTGCCGCGCGCCGGGATCGCCGTGGCGGGAGAATCCGGTCCGTAAGGTATCGCCGACACCCGCAACACACCACGGAGCGGATACCCTTGGCTCACCGACTTTACGGCCAGCAGTTCGGTCCTGCCCTTGGCAAGCACAACACTCGGAAAGCTGACGGTCACAGCCGTGTGCAGTCCAAGGCGGCGAGCGTGGCGGGAAAACAACGAATTCACCGGATCGGATGAAATTATTGCCAGATCGGCACCCAGCAGCGCCGAAGCCTGACGTTCCATAAGCAGCTGGATCCGGTCCGCAAAAAATCCTACCGCACTGGTGCTGGCAACGGCGATGACTAGCGCCAGCGCTAATACTCGCAACTCGCCGGCCCGCCAGTCGCGCGTCACGCCCGCGAGCGAAAGCCTAAATGTTTTCACCGGCGGTCTCCTGCAGCCCGGTCTGCGTGTTGATGCCCGTTACGGCCGGGCCGTGCAGGTGTCCACCCGCAAGTCGCAGGATACGTTGGCAGTGCGCGGCAACTGCATCATCGTGGGTGACGAGCAGTATGGTGGTTTTATGTTCGCGATTGAGCGCGAACAAAAGATCAATCACCCTCTCCCCCGTAGTCTGATCGAGATTCCCGGTAGGTTCATCGGCAAACAGGATCTTTGGACTGCCCGCAAACGCGCGCGCGATCGCCACGCGCTGCTGCTCACCACCTGACAGCTGGCTCGGATAGTGGCGCAAACGATCCCCGAGTCCGACGCGCTCCAGCGCCTCCCGTGCCGTGCGGCCCGGGGCCGGGCGGCCAACAATCTCCAAGGCAAGCATGACGTTTTCCAGCGCAGTAAGGGCCGGCAGAAGCTGGAACGACTGAAACACGAAACCCACACGCCCGGCACGCAGCCGCGCGCGGCCATCTTCGTCGAGCGCGCTCAGGTCAACACCGTCGAGCACAACGCGCCCGGCGGTGGGCACATCCAGCCCGGCAAGCAGACCCAGCAGGGTCGACTTGCCGGATCCGGACGCGCCGACAATGGCACACGCCTCGCCCGCCGCAAGCTGCAGGTCAACGCCGTCCAGCAATGTCAGCGTTCCTTCCGGACTGACCACGCGCTTGCCGAGTTTTTGCGCCTGCACCATGTACATGATCTAATGCCTCCGTGACTCGACCGCTTTTGGTGTTTCTGCTTGTGCTGTATTGCGGCAATGCCGCGGCTGCAACGCCTGTGATCCTGGTCATTGGCGACAGTCTCAGCGCCGGCTACGGCGTGGCGCTGGGCTCGGCTTGGCCGTCGCTGCTGCAGCAGAGACTGGAGCGTCAAGGCTATGCTTACCGGGTAGTGAACGCCAGCATCAGCGGCGATACGAGCAGTGGCGGCCGCGCGCGCCTGCCGGAAGCGCTGTTGAACCACCAGCCCCGCATCGTAATCATAGAACTCGGAGCCAACGACGGCCTGCGCGGACTTCCACTAACGGAGATGCGCGCCAACCTCTCGGCCATGATCGCATTGGCGCTGCATCGCGGCGCCCGGGTGCTGCTGATCGGAATGTACCTGCCGATTAATTACGGTCAGGCCTACTCCCGGGCTTTTCATGGCGTCTATATGGACCTTGCCCGCGAGTACCACGTTCCGCTGGTTCCGTTCCTGCTTCAGGGGGTAGCGTTGAAGCCACAGCTGATGCAGACGGACGGAATGCACCCGCGGGCGGTGGCAGAACCGAGGCTGCTCGACAATGTCTGGTCCGTGCTGCGGCCGATGCTTCATCCGCCAACCCGTCGCACACCACAGCCCGCGGTGCGGGCGCCGGGGATGAAGTAGAGATACCCGAACAGCCCGTTGCACCCACGCTTCTGCCGGGTAGCGGTGTTCAACGTGGTTTCGCCCTTTCGTATTGCACCGGCCACGCCAGGTCGACCCCTAGCAAGCGCGCCGCATGCAGCGGCCAGTAGGGATCCCGCAACAGCTGACGGGCAAGCAGTACTGCATCGGCAAGGCCGGTTGCGACAATCTGTTCGGCCTGGAACGCATCCGTAATCATTCCCACGGCGCCCGTGGGGACCTGCGCACGGCTGCGGACCGCGGTCGCGAAGGGCACCTGGAATCCGGGGCCTGCAGGAATACGCGCGTCCGCAATCAAGCCACCGCTCGAACAATCGATGAAATCGATTCCTGCTGTCCGGAGATGGCGTGCCAGCTCGATCGACTGCTCTAGGTCCCAGCCGCCATCGGCCCAGTCGGTGGCCGATATGCGCACGAACACCGGCAGGTCCTGGGGCCACACGTCGCGCACTGCACGCGCGACGCGCAGGGGAAGGCGCATCCGGTTCTCCAGACTGCCGCCGTACTCATCATCCCGCCGATTGCTGAGCGGCGACAGGAATTGATGCAGCAGGTAACCGTGCGCCATGTGTATTTCCGCCACGGCGAAGCCAACGCGGGCGCTGCGGCGCGCCGCATCGGCAAACTCGGTCACTACATGGTCGATATCGGCAGCGGTAAGCGCGGCCGGAACCGGGGAACCGGGGGAAAAAGGTACCGCGCTTGGCGCCAGGGGCTGCCAGCCGCCCGCATCCGGCCGCAGGGGCGCACCTCCACGCCATGGCGCATCCGTAGACGCCTTGCGTCCGGCGTGCGCCAGCTGTATGGCAGGTACCGCGCCCTGATCGGCGATGAAGTGCGCAATGGGGGCGAGCGCCTCGGCGTGGGCCTGTGACCAGATTCCAACATCATGAGGTGAAATGCGGCCCGCCGCACTCACCGCGGCCGCCTCAGTCATGACCAGGGCGGCGCCTCCGACCGCACGGCTACCCAGGTGAACCAGGTGCCAGGACGTGGCAAAGCCGTCCGGCGCCGAGTACTGGCACATCGGTGAAACGAAGATGCGATTCCGGAAACGGAGTCCACGCATCTGCAGAAACGAAAACAGCTGGCTCATTAACTCGGCTCCTCAGACAGCTTTGCCGCGGCATCCGCAACGGACACCACCCGGGGAAATTTCAGCAGCTTTGGAGCGCCACCGCAATGGCGATGGACAGGGCGATATCGTACAATTCGCGCTCGTCATGATTCTGAATTCCCGCCGACAAGCCGCTACCGTGCGCCAGCTTGTGCTCTGGGGCGAAAAACAGCTGCTGCAAGCCGGAATCGCATTCGGGCACGGCACCGATAACGCCCTGGATGAAGCGGCGTGGCTGGTGGG
Organism: Pseudomonadota bacterium; assembly: GCA_021785515.1. Lineage (GTDB taxonomy): Bacteria > Pseudomonadota > Gammaproteobacteria > Acidiferrobacterales > UBA6901 > JAJYCY01. The sequence continues at coordinate 132,508 of JAJYEX010000006.1, forward strand.
TTCGACGATCGGCATCACGCCGGATGCTCTCGATCGGTCGCTTGACCGCCACCTGAACCCGGAGCAGGTGGCCGCGGTACACCGCATCATCGACGCGCGTATCAGAAACCGCAAACCAGCGGCATACCTGCTGCAGGAAGCCTGGTTTGCGGGCCTGCGGTTTTACGTGGACGAGCGGGTAATCGTTCCGCGGTCCCTGATCGGCGAATTCGTGCTGGAGCAATTCCAACCATGGATCGACGGAGCGCGGGTACATCGGGTGCTGGATCTGTGCACCGGCAGCGGCTGCATCGCGGTTGCTCTGGCAAAGGCGTTTCCGCAGGCCGGCGTGGACGCAGCGGACATTTCCGCAGAGGCGCTCGACGTGGCCCGGATCAATGTCGCTGCCTACGGCCTGGACGACAGGATACGCCTGCTGCGTTCCGACCTATTTGATGCCCTGGGCGGCGAAAAATACGACCTTATCGTCAGCAACCCGCCGTATGTGTCAGCCGGGGAGTTGGCGGCGCTGCCGGAAGAGTACCGCCATGAACCGCAGCTGGCGCTGGCCTCCGGGACCGACGGACTGGACGCTGTTACCCGTATTCTCACCGAGGCCGCGGACCATCTCTTGCCGGGCGGAATCCTGGTCGTGGAAGTCGGAAACAGCCGGCCAGCGCTGGAACAACGCTTCCCGCAGCTTCCGTTTATGTGGCTATGCACGCAGACCGGCGATGAGAGCGTTTTTCTGCTTGACCAGGCCCAGCTTACGCCGCGCGATCCGGGGAGAATTGAGAGTCCTGAATGAGTCCGCCCACTGGCGAAGGGCGTGTGGAGATCCGTTTCACTGCGGATCGTGGGGCTGCTCCGGAGTGCGGTACATTTCCTCGATCTCCCTGGCAAAGTGCTCCTCGATCCTGCGCCGGCGCAATTTGAGCGTCGGCGTCAGCAGCTGATTCTCGACAGTCCAGGGCTCGGTGACCCGGGCGATGTGGCGCACCCTGGCGTATCCGGGAAAGCTCCGCAGCCGGTCATTGGCCCGCTGGCACAGGACGCGCTCATCGGCCAGCTCGCTGACCACCAGCAGCCCGAGATGAGGCCGACCCTCGCCTACCACCATCACCTGCTGGAACACCGGATCGAGCAGGATCATCTGTTCAGCGTCCGCCGGCGGGATTTTTTCCCCGTTGCTAAGCACGATAATTTCCTTGGCACGACCCACGATGTAAATCCGTCCATCCTTGATGTGCGCCAGGTCTCCCGTATGCAGCCAGCCGTCGGCGTCGATCATGGCGGCGGTAGCCGCGGCATTGTTCCAGTAACCCAGCATCACCTGAGGGCCGCGCGCCAGCAGTTCGCCGCTGTCGAGCGTTCTGACCTCGACCCCAGCGATCGGCCGGCCTACGGACGTCGGATCGTTGTCGCCGAGGCGATTGCAGCTCACGACCGGCGAGAACTCAGTAAGACCATATCCCTGCAACAGGGGTAGACCGAGGCCGAGAAACGTGCGTGAAAGCTGGGGCACCAGGGCCGCGGCGCCGGAAACAATCAGACGCATGCGACCACCGAGATGGCCGCGCAGCTTGCGGCCAACCAGCGCGTCCAGCACCGGCCACAGCAGGCGGTCGCGCACGCGCAACTGTCCAGTGAACCGCCGCCATCCGACATCGACTGACATGTCGAACAGGCGTCGGCGAAACGAACCTGCCGGCAGATTCTCCTGCATGCGTGCATAGATGCGCTCGAAGATCCGCGGTACGCACACCATAAGCGTCGGACGCTGGCTCAGCAGGTCCTCGGAGAGCTGCGGTATGCCACGCGCAAAAACGGTGAGGGCCCCGACGCAGACTGCCATATAGTAGCCAACGGTACGCTCGAACATGTGTGAGAGCGGCAGAAACGACAGAAAGACGTCGTCCGCAGCGACACTGGGCACGGCATCGAGGCTGGTGCTCATGTCGCTGACGATGTTACGGTGGCTCAGCATCACGCCCTTGGGCCGCCCGGTTGTCCCTGAGGTATACACCAGGGTCGCCAGATCCGCGGGTTGTGCCGGACCGGATTCCGGTAATTCACCCTCGGCCGGTAACCATGCGGACAGGGCTACTGCGGTTGCGTCACCCGCCGGCGCATTGTTGACGCAGACCACGCGCATAAGCGCCGGCAACTGTCCGTGTAGGCTGCGCCACAGTTGACCATCTTCGAGGAGAAGAAGGCGCACGCCGGCGTCATCCATGCACCAGGCCATGTTATCCGGCCTGTCGTTGTAGAACAGTGGTACCACCACCAACCCGAGGCCCAGGGCCGCCTGGTCGAACAGCACCCACTCGATCCGGTTTCGCATGCACAGCGCCACCCGGTCTCCAGGTCTGAGACCTTCGCTGCGCAGCGCCACCCGCCAGCGTCCCACTTCGACCCCTGCCTGCGCCCAGGTAATATCTTGCCAACACCCCCGGTTTTCATCGTCCGGCGCGTCCGGGTCCGGATGATGCTGGCGGTAGGCCGGCACGTCCGGCGTATCGGCGATGCGCGCCAGAAACAGCTCCGGCAAGGTCGTTCGCTCGGTGACCGGAATCCGCATGCTAGGCCTGCGACCCGGCGTCACGGGTGAAGAGATCAGACCTCCCCCACGCCTCATCGGGTTCGAAACGGGGCCCGTATTCCTGCGCCAACCGCCGCAGACTGCTGGAGATGCCAACCTCGCCCAGCGCTTCAGCGTAGCGCATGGGCCCGCCGAGATAAGGGGCAAAACCGGTACCGAAAACCATGCCTGCATCAACCGCGTCGAGATTATCCACTACCCCTTCGCGCACACAGGCGACGGCTTCGTTCAGCATACGCAGGATAAGTCTTTCGGTGACGGGCAGGTCGCTGTGCCCGCGAACCGGGCGGCGCCGTGGCTTGCCGGACTTGTCGTAGGCATAAAAACCTTTTCCGGACTTTTTTCCGAGATCGCCGCGACCAACCGTCTCACGCAGACGTTCGGGCACCGGAATACCGAGCGGACCGGAAAGCATCTCCGCCACCGACAGGCAGATATCGAGGCCGACGGTGTCAGCCAGCAGCACCGGGCCCATCGGCATGCCGAAGCGGGTCGCGGCATCATCGATCTCCTCGATGGCGACACCTTCCTGCGACAGCATCATCGCCTCGATGAGATAGGGCATCAGTACACGGTTCACCAGGAATCCCGGGCTGCTCCGGACATCCAGCGGCATCCGGTCTATGGCGACAGTAAACGCCCGGGCACGCTCCACCGACGAGTCACTGGTCTGCCGGCCACGCACGATTTCGACCAGCTGCATCTGCGCTACCGGATTGAAGAAATGCAGTCCCACCAGACGCGAAGGATCGCGCAGGGCTTCGCCCAGTACTTCCAGGGGGATACTTGAGGTGTTGGTGGCCAGCAGCGTCTCCGGTCGCACCCTTCGCTCGATGTCGCGAAGCAATTCACACTTGGTAGCCGCCTTCTCCACGATCGCCTCGATAACGAGATCGGCCCGCCCCAGTCCGTTGCCATCGAGGTCGGGCATCAACCGGTCCATGGCGTCCTGGATTGCCACCGGCTTTTTGAGTTTTTTCCGATAGAATCCATAGGCCTTCTTGATCGTTCCGGCCAGAGCCTCTGGCCGCTGGTCCTGCAGGCTGACACGAAAGCCCCTGGACGCAGCCCAGATGGCGATGTCACCACCCATGATACCGGCACCCACAACATGGACATGGGCCACACCGTGCGGCTGCCGGCGTCCCTGGCGTTTTAGCTTCTCGCCGAGCAGAAAAATGCTCACCAGGTTCCTGCTGGTGCGCCCAACCATCAACTCACTCAGCGATCGCGCCTCCTCTTCCTGCGACGCGCCTCGGCGCCAGAGCTCAAGCGCCCGATAGGGGGCGGGATAATGGTCGGGATTGACCTTTTTCCGCAGCTGCCGCTGCAGCAGGCGCGTCACCGGTTTGCGCAACGGCGACCAGGCGGGTACCCGTTTCCACCAGGCCGCGCGACGCTGCCGGGGATGGCGCGCGACGAATGCGTGCGCGGCACGGAGCAGATGTCTTTCGGGTACCGTCTCGTCAACCAGGCCGAGAGCACGCGCCTGGTGGGCGCTCACGGTGCGCCCCGACAGAATGAGGTCGAGCGCCGCCAGGTCACCAATGAGCGGTGGCAAGCGAACCGTTCCGGCAAAACCCGGATGGATTCCCAGCCGCACTTCTGGCAGACCCAGCCTGGTCGCATCGTCCTCGCGTGCGATACGATAGGTACAGGCAAGCGCAAGCTCCAAACCGCCGCCCAAACAGTGTCCGTGAATCAGCGCCACACTGGGATACGGCAAGCGGGCCAACCGGTTGAACACCGCCTGCCCAGCACCGGCAAGGGAAACTGCCTGCGCCATGTCCGAGATTTTTTGGAATTCATTGACATCCGCGCCTACGATGAAGCTGTTGGATTTGGCCGAACGGATAATCACACCATTGAGCGGACGGCTTTCGATCTGAGCCAGGATGCGGTCAAATTCTGCGAGCACTTCTGCAGACAGTGCATTGGCTCGCTGGCCCGCCACGTCAAGCGTCAGCACGATGGTTTCGTCAACCTCCTCGCTGCGCCAGTGTACGGCGTCGATATCGGAGCTCATTTCGGCTCTCCCTGAACACGCACGAGCATCGCGCCACCCTGACCGCCACCGATACACAGCGTGGCGACGCCGAGCCCTCCGCCATGACGTCGCAGCGAGCGCAACAGGTGCAGGACAAGGCGCGCGCCGCTTGCTCCGACAGGGTGGCCGGTTGCGACCGCGCCGCCGTCGATGTTCAGACGCGATGGATCCATGGGGCCAGGAGGCGCGTCGAGGCCAAGTTCATCGCGGGCGTACTCAGGACTCGCCCAGGCAGCCTGGCAGGCGAGAACCTGTGCTGCGAAAGCTTCGTTGAGCTCCATCTGCTGAATATCCCTCATCGCTAGGCCGAAACGGCCGAGCAGTTTCGACACTGCATGAACCGGACCGAGCCCCATCTGGGCTGGATCGACCCCAGCCCATTCATCGCCAAGAATCTCACCCAGCACCGGCAGATTGTAACGCTGCACCGCGGCCTCGCTGGCCAGCACCAACATGGCTGCGCCGTCAGTCACCTGTGAACTGTTGCCGGAGGTCACGGAGCCGTACTTGCTGTCAAACACCGGCCGGAGTCTGGCCAACTGCTCCATGTCTGAATCCCGGCGCAGGCCGGTGTCTTCCTGATAGATGCGGCCGCGGCGATCGTACAGCGGCTCGACCTCGCCGCGCATCTGCCCGGTGTCGTAGGCAGCGGCCAGACGCTGGTGGCTGCTCAGCGCGTAGGCATCCTGCTCTGCCCGGCTGATGTCGAAGCGGTGTGCAACAATCTCTGCCGTCTGTCCCATGTTCAATTTCACCAGAGGATCAGTCAGGCCGAGCAACAGTGTGTATACCGGCACCAGATGGGACAGACGGAACCCGCCGATGGCCCGCAGACGCGCAATGGGATTGCGCGCCCGCATGACCGCGGACAGCCAGCCCACCATGGCAGTGTTCCACTGGATCGGCGCGTGACTCATCGCCTCGGTGCCACCAGCCAGCACCAGATGCGACCGTCCCTGGGCGATGCGTTCGCGCGCGGTCGCCAGCGCCTGCAGCCCGGAAGCACAATTGCGCTGGACGGTGAACGCAGGAACGGTCTTGCCGCATCCCAGGCGCAGCCCGATAATGCGTGCGATATTCGCTTCGTCCGGTGCCGGAATCACACAGCCGACGATGATCTCATCGATGTGGTCCGGCGCAAACGGCGCGCGCGCCAGCAACGGGCGGGCAGCAGCCACCGCCAGATCGCCGGCACTGAACTCGTTCGCCTGGCCGCGCGCCTTCAGAAATGGCGTGCGTGCACCGTCGATGACGTAAACCTTCGCATCCGACATAGTGGTCTCCAAAAAATTCTCCGCGCGACGAAAAGCTGTCGCTGATGCTGCTTGTTGTTATCAAAATAAAACATGCCTCACAGACCCGCCCGCGATTTGCAGTAGCTGGATACTATGACCCCGGACGTCGCCTGCCGCCAAACCCTTCGCCGTCAGACGCGAGGTCGCCGTGGGTCCCCAGCCGCTGCAGCAGCACCGGCACCCATTCTTCGATCGCACCCACACAGCGGATCACCTGCGGCCCCGGATTCTGGTGGGACCAGCTAAAGATGGGCGCGCCCGGATCGCGGTTTATGGCCACCACCACCGCGCCCGGATCGATCCAGCCCATGTGTTGGGGAGCCCCGGATATGCCCAGTGCCACCAGCAGCGCAGGCGCCACCCGCACACCGGTCTGGCCGATCTGCCGGTCAACCGGCAGCAGCTTGAGCTCCTGGGTAACCTTGCGGCTTGCCCCCAGCTCCACGTTCGTCCCGCTCAGCCGCGCGAGTGCCGCACACAACGGCGGCACCAACTGCGGGTAATCCGGCCGGCTCGCGGCGCCAAGACCAACGTCGACGATTAGTCTGGCTGTGGGCAGGCCTGCGGGCGGCTGGTCATGGCTGCGCGCCAGCGCCGGACTGCGCAGGCGCTCCACGGGCAAGCGGCTCACCGGGATCACGGCCGATGGCGATGCGCCGAGCGTCGGTCCACTGTATCCCCGACCGACTACCAGCACGGCTGCATCCGGAAGGGGATATTCCACCTCGTAGCCGTCACTGGAGCAGGTTACGACCCGCGGGCTTATACCGCTTACCCCGTCCAAAAACCTTAGCCCGAGGCGAGCGGCGAGCACCGCCCCAAGCGCACCGTGTTCCGCATCGAGGATCAGACGACGCGACGCACCCAGCTGGCCGGCCAACAACCCAGCCAGCGCCGCCGGCAGTGCTTCCCCGTTTATCGGCAGCTGCCACAGACCCCTGAATCCCGGCTGGGCCAGAAGCGCTGCGGGTGCGGGAGGCGTAGCGGCGGCGGAATGCCATGCCAGCACACCGAAACTGATACCGAGCCCGGCAAGCACCTGCAATGCTGGTGCCCGACCGGCACCTGCCAGCGTGTCTGTCGAGGTCAACCACAGCGTGCCGTCGGGCAGTGGTGAATTCCCAGGACGGGTGGCCGCTGCCCGGTCCGATGTGGCGCCAGCACCGAAGCGCTTCTGCAACCACGCGGCCAGTTCATTGGCATCGGCAAATTGCTGAGGGAGGTCCGTACCAGGAGGCGGCGCCTGGGACCGCACGGCGGTGGGCGCCAACCCCCCGGCCACCTCGGCACGTGGCACTGGCTCCCGCAAGGCCGCCAGCCAGCTACGCACGCTGTAGCGCGTGGCCCGATCTCCTGGTTTCAGATCCCAGGCCAGAGCTATGCGGCGCGCGTCGGCCGCATAGCGCCGCCGCCAAGACGCGTCGTCGAGCCAGAGTCCGCGTCTGCGCAAACCGATGGCCGTCACATTTTTTACCAAAACCGCGGCAATTGACTCGGACATGCCGGAAACGAAAGCCGCGTCTCCGGCACTGGCCGCGGAACAGCCCAGCGCCCAGCGCCCGAGTGCCGGCCAGACACCCAGAATTACGCTAGCGGCATCGGACGCCGAAACGGGGCCAGCGGGTTGGACGACATGCAGGACTTCAGCACCCGCGGCCTGCAGCCGGCGCAAGGAGTCCGCGATGCCGGGCGGTCCGATCGCAGCAATCTTCACCCGCATGGACGAACACCCATCGGACCAGCACAGCATCCTGTCGAGCACTGCCAAATCGGCAGAATTCCATCCGGCCCATTCGAGGCGGCCCCCCACGGGCTCAAAGCGGCTGCGCAGCACCACGCCCCAGTCCCCCACTAACGCACCGACAGCGACGGGCTCGTCTTCGGCGCTTCCGGTCCGGGACAGCGCTGCCCGGGCCAGTGCCAGACCGGCGTCTGCCGGATCCGGACCTGCTCTGCGCTCGGCCCTGGCGAAATCCGCCTGTATCATGTCGGCCACTTCCCGCGCATGCCGGGCGATATCGGTTTCGCTGTCCCGCAGGCGGGCGATGTTCTCCCGGTCTGCGGGGTCCCCCAGAGATTCCAGCAACCGGACGCGTTCGTGCAGCGCTGCCCAGCCGTAAAGTTCGGCTAGCCAGTCGACCACAGGAAACCAGCGCGCCTGCAGATCTGGATTCTGCCACAGACCGGAATCCAGCCCGGCCACGCGTGCCGCGGTGAATTGGCGAAACTTCTGCAGCGCCTGCTCGAGTTCGGCATTGTCGTGGACGGAGACAGCTGGCTCGCGCAGCAGCGCCGGAAGATCCTTCAATACGAGGAACCTTTGAACCTCGTTGGTGCCTTCGTAAATGTTCAGGATCCGTATATCGCGCCGCCACTTTTCCAGCATCACCTCGCAGGCAGCGGCGTCCGCGCCATACAGTGTATCCAGCCAGCCGAGAATGCGATGTGCCCCCTCGGAGGCGAGATACTTGGAAAGCGCTGCTTCAATCCGGAAATCTCCCTGCCGCAGGTCGGCCCGATCCATCAGACCCATGAGGCGCGCGGCCAGTGTCTGCAGGCGGTCGCACTCCGCCTGGGCCGCGCCATGCAGCTGCGGATCCTTGCGCCACACTGGCAGGAAATCCCGCAGTGCGCGTTCCGCGAGCGCTGCGCAACTCATAACGAGACCGCCGCGCCCGACGCTCAGCGTCTCGAGCGCGTTCACCTGGCCGTGGCCCGCGAAACCGATCATCTGGTCGGCGCTTACGCGCACCCGGTCGAGGGTGAGCTCATTGGTGGGCGACGCGCGCTGGCCAAGCTTGTTTTCATTCGGACCGATATGCAAACCTTCTGAACGCCGCTCCAGCATGAAGCCGGTCTCGCCGAATCCGGTCTGCGCATACAGGCAATAGCGATCGGCGACCGAACCGTTGGTTATCCACATCTTGTTTCCCGACAGCTCCCAGTAGCGATAGCAGGCCTTGCCGTTACGGACGACAATCGTTCCGATATCGTCGTAGGGATAGGTATGATCGCCCGTGCGTATCTGGCGTCGCCCGCAATTGCGCGCCATGTCCCAGTCGCTGTCGTCGAGACTGGCCAGGCGGCCATCCGGCAAGCGGAAAAACGGGCGGCGGCGCTCGAATACCAGACGCTGCGCATCCAGCAGCAGGCGCGGTTTTCCGTCCACGTTGAACCGGTACAGGCCGTGCTCGTCCTGCTGCACCTCCGCCTCCCTCAGTAATGCGCGCGTCTGGATGCCGCCGGTGTCGGAACCGGCTGCCGGCTCGGTCAGCGCAAAGGCGCTGATCTGCCCGCAGGCGAGAAACTGCAGAAAGCGCTGATGGGCGCCGGTGCGCGCCTCGATTTCGCCCTGCTCGTCCGCGAGCCGTGCCCGGGCCTGCGGCAGACCGTCGCGAGCGCGCTGCAGACAGTCGGCCAGCGCCCTGAGGTCACTGGCCTTGGCCGCCGCCACAGTCTGCTGCACCAGCTGCAGAAAATCGCGCACCAGGTACTTCAGCGTCGAACCCGGAAAGAGAAACAGGCGCTGCACCAGCGCCCCGGTATGCTCCAGCGCACGCCGGAGCGCACCACGCTCGGGACGCTCCACTATCCGGATCAGCCGGTCCAGGCCGTCCTGCAGCGACTGCCACCCGGCCGTATCGGCCAGGCACCCGGACGTCTCCTGCCGCAGCCGCGGCAGATCCTTTTCGAGCCCGAGCAGCACGGGCATGGTGCCAATGCTGGTGCTGGCCATGATCAACAGGCCGGTGGCCGTGTCCTTTTCGGCCATGCACAGATTGGTAAGCACCGAGTATTGCGCCTTGCTCCAGTTCTTCCCTCCGAATACTTCCGGCACGATGGTGGCAAAGGCGTTGAAATCACGCAGCAACTGGATGTCGGCCGGCGGCATTCCGTGCATTTCGTCGATATAACGACCGTATGGCTGCTTGCGGTTCGGGCTGCGAAAGCCGCGACGCAACAGCCGCAGCACATCGGCGCGCGTACGACGCAACAGCGGGTCTCGGCGGAAATGCTCCGGGACGAGCAGGCTGTCCGGTGCAAGCAGCTGGCCGTTCAGGAAGCTGCCGCTGTGATAGGCGAACCGGACATGCGGCTTCCATCTGAGCGGGCGAACCGGCGCCGGCGGCCGGCGTTGAAGGATTGCGGCCCGGGGCGGTGCTAGCGCCCCCAAATGCTGGTGACTGTCTGCAAGGCAGGTCAGACTCTCGGATACGACGGGATCGACGTCGGATTCCGGTGCCCACTTGAGCACGCGCGCGCCGAAACCGGGATCGGTTTTGCCCAGCGCGCGGGATCCAGGCCACTGGCTGAACACGATGGCGTCACGGTAACGCGGCGCCAGAATGTCCTCTTCGGAATAGGCCATGCCTCCGAACGCCTGTCCGGCGAGCCAAGGCACGGCGGTCATCCACGGACCCATGCACTCCCGCACCAGCAGTAACACCTGTTCCGGTTCACGTTCGCACCAGCAGCGCGCCAGACCGAGCAACGTGCAGGCGTATTCAATGCCTGCCAGCATCTGCTTTACCGCTCCGAATTTTGCGATGCTCTCGCGGCCTTCACTGTCACGAAGTTCGCCGCGAAACTGGACGCGGGTCGATGCGTAATCCACCGCCCGACGACGCAGCTCGGCAGCCTGGCCGAGGGCCAGAGCCAAGCCAAGCTCTGCTGCCGCAGATGTGGCATGGAAACCGCCTGGATCCTGCTCCACGAGCCGACGCACCGGCTGGGCGGCATCGGCACCAGCGCCGTGCGCAACCGCTCCCCCGGCATGCAGCACGCTCCCGTCAGCCGCTACAAGCACCTCGGCAACGGCCGGCAGCCAGTTCGAGCTTCCGTCTTCCTCGCGCCACAGCGGCGCTGCAATGAGATGTTCGATAGGCCGTCGTGCGCAGATTTCGGCCAGGTAATGTCCTGCGGCGATCCAGGCGAGGGCGCCTGACCAGGTAGCGAGCCATTCGACTGCGGTCGTACGGTGACTTCGCGCGGCGGCGATCCACGCACACAGGACGTTGCGGCTCCCCAAATCCCAGGGCGCCTGCGCCAGAGCCTTCAGCCTGTCTGCCGAGAAATACCGCTGCAGCTGCTCCCACTCATGCCGCCTACGCAGATCTGCGTGCACACCGGGTTCGCGCACACCGCGCGTGTCGACTGGCAACGCCCCGGCCTGCTCCAGCAGCGCCCGAGTTTCGCTTTCCATCCAGCCGTAGGCCTGACGCTTAAGCCAGGCCTCGAGCCGCACCACCGTGGAATGCGTCAGTCCGCTTGCAGGAACCTCCCCCAACAGCCTTGCCCAGGCACGCGGCCATTCCGCCGTCACCATTGCCGGTCGGACACGCAACGAACAATACAGACGCTGCCAAGAGGTGATCTCCGATTGAATGAGATGGAGCGCGTCTTGCGGAGGCGGATCCAGGTTCGATGTCACGGAAGAATCCAGACCGCTGCGGCTATCCCCGGGCACCCGGTAGGCAAACCGGTGGCCGCTGGTGCGGTTCCAGTCCACGCCCGGCACCGTCACGCGACAGGATTCGCATTTGATGCAGTTTTCGTGCTGGCTCGCAACACCGCCGAGGCGGCCAGCCAGGCTGTAGACTTCGGCGGGACAGACGTTGCGCAACTGCCGGGCTGCGGAGCCAAGATCCACGGGAACCGTGATATGTCGCGGATCGGGCCGGTAACGCAGCAACGGAGCGATCCAGCCGGTGGGGGACAAGGGGCTGCGGTGGGCACCGCCCCAGTCCAGCTTCTCGCGCGCCTTCTCTTCATAACCGTGGTAGGGCAGCTGCTGCAGTGCCTGCAGGCGCAAACGGCCTGTGCGGTAGGCCGCAAGATCAGAGAGCAGTGCGGCACCGCCCGCCAATGCGCCGAGAGACAGGCGGGTAACCCGCGGCAGCACCAGCGGTGCGCGCACCATGCTACGCCAGACCATCGCCACGCGGTCGGAAAATTCGGGCAGGCGTCGGCCATAGAAATGGCCGATCGCCTGAGCCGCCAGCTGCAGCAGCGGGTCGTTCTTCGCCGCGATCGGAGCGGGCGGGCCGCAGGCGCCTGATGTCAGGAACTGGACCGCCAGGGGCTCGACCGCATATTTCACGCGCCGCTTGGGCCCCATTCCACGCGCCAGCCGCAACAGCTGCGTCGAGTCACGCCGCAGGCGCGTGAGCTCCATGCCCAACGCACGTCGACGCTGGGCGCGCGCGGCGGCCGGAGCTAGGCGGCTTGCATCCACCAGCTGGCCCAGCAGGGCGGGAATATGGTCAAACAGCGCCGGGCCCCTGTGAAGCGTCGTCGGCCATCGGCGGATGAGTGCAGCATTGCGATAATCGGTGGTGCCGCGCAATGCCTCGGCATATTCAAGCTCCAGTTCATTACGAGTGTAACGGGAGCCCTTGCTGCGTATGCGCAGCACCGCATCGGCAAAAGTCAGTGCGCTGGCAATGGCGGGGGCAACAAAGTTTGGATAGGGCACCTCCTGCCCGAGTCCGAGGCAGCCGCCGCCAACCGCCAGTCCGTCTCGCACCCACTGCGGCGTCTCGTCAACTCCCCCCGAACGGATCACCTTGGCGCCATAAGCGATTTGCTGCGCGCCTTCAAGATAGTAAGCAATGGACGAGAGCGCGCGCACCCGCTCAAACAGATGAGCGTGGTCGGCAACAGACTGCTGTGCCAGGCGCTCGAGCGGAAGCACCAGTCCAAGCGAGAGGGAGTTTTGGTTCGTATACAGGAAAGCGGTCACATTAAGCCGCACGGCATGGCCCGCGTAGCGACCGTTGCGCAACATCCATTCCTGCGCCACGCCTTCGCCCGGACTCAATTGGAAGCGCTCCTCGATCCGGGCCGCCGGCAGGGAGAACAGCGCCTTGATGCCTTGCGCGTAATGCAGATGCGCCTGACGTTCCAGTCCCTCGCGTGCCAACAGCCCGGCCGCGTCGCCTTCCGCGAGAAAGACCACTTCGGCGTTGATCGCGCCGCGGTCAGTCGTTACGCCTACAACGCGGTCTCCACTGTAGCGCAGACCCGTCGCAGTCGTATCCGTGAGCAGCGTCACCCCAAATTCGACCGCGCGACTGGCCAGCCACCGGTCGAGCTTGGGGCGCAGGACCGTCCAAGCCTCGCCATAGTCGTTTCCCGCATGGGAGCGCGCCTCGAAGCCGGCCGCGTTGATGCCATCGTGCAGGAACAGGCTGCGACTGACGATGCGCCGTTCCTTGGGCGCCCGGGCCCACAGCTCCTGGCCGAGCACGTCTTCGCGCAGCAGGCCCTCCGCATGATAGACGCAGCCTGACCAGTTCTCCGCCCCGGCGTATTCGGCCCCCTCGATCAACATCACCGCAACTCCAGCGCGAGCCAGCCGCAGCGCCGCTGCGGTGCCAGCGGGCCCGGCTCCGATGATGAGGACTTCTGGCGGGGAGGGCATGATTTTATTCTTCCGTATCCTAGTAGTTATAGCAAAGCCGGGCAGGAAGACAGCGACCACCGGGCACGCTGGATTAATGGAGCATGGCGCGAGAGCCTGGGCGTAACCTTGGGTGGTGACCGACATGGGTGAGGGCCGCCTCTAACGAAAAGGTGGATGGACCGCAATCGGCAATATGTGGGTCGTGGGCAGCCCCGAGCGATGCGTTCAGGAAAGAAGGCGAATGAAGCGGCCATCGCGGGCTTTGGGAATATTGGGCTTCTGGCAGAGCGGGCGACCGGCAAACAGATTTAATGGTACGCCCGATGGAGGCGTTGCAGTGGAGCGACGCAACTTGGACCGCGCACCCCGACACAGCCGGACTTTTCGGGGCGCACCCGGGTCAAAGCACCGGTCGATACTAAAGCGGTCAGTGCTTATGCCCCGTTTCTATGCCCCGGGCCACAGCAGCGGCGGCGTTGGTTGCGTGCTAGGGCGGTATGCAATTTTCCCTGAGCGCGGTAAATGCCCTTTTTTGCCAGCCCTGCTGCCAGTCAGCCCCGAGGCGCAGGGAATGGAAAGCATTAGATATGTAACCTATCATTTGTCCTATAATTAAATATTAGCAATGTCTAATATATTGGGAGGCAGCATGGCTGACGCCGACAGGATCGCCTTGGCAGAGCGCGCTTATTGCACTGCTTTGCGCTATGAGCTCGATTACGGCTGTTGCCCCCAATGCGTACTGGTGACAATCCAGGAAATCGTGGGCCTGGTGGACGACGCCACGATTAAGGCCAGTCACGGCCTGTCCGGCGGTGGGGGGCTAAGCGGCAAAGGGGCATGTGGCGCCCTGGCCGGCGGCCTCCTGGCTCTGGGTGCCAAGCGCGGCCGTGATCGCGACAAGCTGAGCCAAGGTCGCGGCATGGGCAACTTTCAGAAGGCGCGCGAACTGGTCGACCGGTTCCGCTGTGAATTCGGCGGAATCACCTGCGAGGACCTTCAGCGGCGTTTCACCGGTCGCACTTACGATATGTGGAACCCGGCGGAATACACCGCTTTCAGTGAGGCCCGCGGCAACCAGTGCGCCCACGCCACTGCGACCGTCACCCGGTGGGTTGTCGAGATGCTCTAGGCTCTAGGCTCTAGGCAGGTCGCGGACCCGAGGGTGCGCGCACCCGCAACACATTGGCCCCGATGTCCATTCCCGGATGGAACCCCACACCACAGGCTGCGCGCGGCTGGGGAAAGTAACCGGAGCGGGAAATCCATCATGGCACGATGCGGGCCACATCGATTACAGTAACGAGATTGCCGAACCATCAGGAAAACGGAGACCGCCCCATGAACACACGCGTGATGCGGGCATGTTGCCGCGCATCGTTTGCTGGACTCCTCTTCGCAGCCTGGTTTCCCGTTCACGCTGCCACATTCCCCAGACCCGCCGCCAACAGCACGGTGGATGTTGCGGTGGCCGCCGACTTCATAGATACCCTCAAGGCCCTCGGCACAGCCTACGCCCGTGCGGATGGAGGCCATCTGGTGATCAGCGCTGCATCGACCGGCACGCTGTACACCGAGATCCGCGACGGTGCGCCCTACGATGTGATGCTGTCGGCCGACGCCGCCACGCCCCGTCTTCTGGTTAAGCAGGGCCTGGCGGTAGCCGCGAGCCGCTTCACCTACGCACGCGGCCGCCTGGTTCTGTGGAGCCGCTCGCCGCGGCGCGTGGACAGCAAGGGTCGCGTGCTGCGAACGGGGAAATTCCGTCACCTCGCCATCGCCAACCCGCAATTTGCACCATACGGACAGGCTGCGCGCGCAGTTCTGCGCAATCTGGGCCTGTGGCATAGCCTGCATCCGCGCATCGTGTACGGGGAGGACGTCGGACAGACATTCCAGTTCGCCGCGAGCGGCAATGCCGGACTGGCGTTTGTCGCACTGGCCCAGATCAGGGATCCGGCATTCAGGGTCAACGGGTCCTATTGGATCGTTCCGCAGAAACTGTACGCCCCGATTGAACAACAGGCGGTACTGCTGTCACGCGCCCGCAACGATGCCGGGGCCCTCTTTTTTCTGAAGTTTCTACACAGCGCGCAGGCACGGGCAATTATCCGCCGTCATGGCTATGGCGTCGACTGATCCGGCGCCGCTCACCCGGCGGAAATTTTTTTTACGGAACATGGGAGCAGGATAGGGTGTGAGCTTAACGGCCATGAACCTTTCCCCGGTATGGCTGACGCTGCGCCTGGCCGCGGTTTCCACCTCGCTGCTGCTGGTCATTGGTACGCCGGTCGCGTGGTGGCTCGCCCGCACGCGATCACTTTTCAAGCTGCCGGTCGAATCAGTGGTGGCGCTGCCGCTGGTTCTTCCGCCCACGGTGCTTGGTTTCTATCTGCTAGTTGCCCTGGCGCCGACCGGTTTTCTGGGCAGGGCCTGGCACTCTATTGGTGGTGGTTTGTTAGCCTTCAGTTTCACCGGTCTGGTAATCGGATCGGTGCTGTATTCACTGCCCTTTGTCGTGCAGCCGCTCCAGACCGCGTTCGAGGCGATCGGTGAACACCCCCTGCGGGTGGCAGCGATGCTCGGTGCAGGCCCGGTGGACCGGTTTTTCACCGTCGCGCTGCCGCTTGCGCGGCGTGGACTCGTGACAGCGCTCACGCTCGGCTTTGCCCACACCGTAGGCGAATTCGGAGTTGTGCTCATGATAGGCGGCAACATCCCCGGAAAAACCGAAGTGCTGTCCATCGCGATCTACAACCATGTGGAGGCGCTTGAGTACGGGCGGGCGCGCCTGCTATCAGCCGGGCTGCTTGTGTTCTCGTTCATGGTGCTTTTCATCGTACATTTCAGTAACCGGAGACTGCGGGCGCGCGAACCATGAGCCACATCGACGCGCGTCTGACACTGCGCCGAGGAAAATTCCTGCTGGAAGCGGCATTCCGGACGCCGGCGCAGGGCGTAACCGCCCTGTTCGGTCCGTCGGGTTGCGGAAAATCGACTCTTCTTCACTGCATTGCCGGTCTGGAGCCAGCGGTGCGCGGGCGGCTGTCCTTGGCAGATGAGGTATGGCAGGACAGCGAATCGGCGATCTTCATTCCGCCGCACCGGCGGCGCGTGGGCTATGTATTTCAGGATGCGGGCCTGCTTCCCCATCTGAGCGTGCGTGGCAACCTGGGGTATGGAATGAGGCGCGCCGGACGCGCACGGCAAGACACGAATTTCGCGCGAACGGTGGAATGGGCCGGGATCGGGCCGCTGCTCGAGCGTCGCATCGAGGGACTTTCCGGCGGCGAGCGCAGCCGGGTCGCGATTGCCAGCGCTTTGCTGCGGGATCCGGTGATGCTGCTCATGGATGAGCCGCTCGCCGCTCTGGATGCGCAATCCAAGGCAGATCTGTTGCCGTATCTGGAGCGTCTGCACAGCGACCTGTCGATTCCCATCCTCTACGTCAGCCACGCCATAGACGAGGTTGCGCGCCTGGCTGATCATCTGGTCAGTCTCGAACCCGGGCGCGTCGTGGCCAGTGGTGCCCTGCATGACATGCTCACCCGTCTGGATCTGCCGCTTGCCCACAGCGACGATGCGTCCGCGATTCTCGATGCCGTAGTCACCGGATTTGACGAACAGTTTCAGCTGGTGTTACTGGATTTTGCGGGCGGGCATCTGTCGATAGCCCAGCAGAAACTGCCCTTAGGCACGGCGGTGCGGGTGCGTGTCCTGGCACGTGACGTCAGCCTGAGTCTTGAACACCACCGCAATACGAGCATCCTCAATATCTTTCCGGCACAGGTGCTCGAAATCACGGAAGACCGGCCGGCACAGGCCATCGTCAGACTGGATGCGGGGGGGAGTGTACTGCTTGCGCGGGTAACGCGACGGTCGGTGCATTCGCTGCAGCTGGTTCCGGGTGCGGTCATGTACGCCCAGGTCAAGAGCGTCGCGCTGTTACGATAGCGTGCCCGCGGCACCCTCGAAGTAATTGCGCAGAGTCCGGGTATGCAACACCAGACTCAGGACCACGAACAGGCAGGCGGCGAGCAACCCGGCGACCACGCCCGTCGAACCCAGCGCACGCATCGCGTCGGCACGTTCGAGCCACGCCGACCAAAATGCGATCATTGCGGGAAGCGCGCCAATAATTGCGGCCAGCGCCAGATTCCACCAGATGGCCATGCCCCGACTCCACGGGGTGCGGCGCAGCAGACCCAGAGCACACACCGCGGTGTAGAGGGTGGCAAAACCGAGCAAACCGGTGTATGCCAGTTGTGAACCGGGCAGCGTCAGATTCCACTGGCGCGCCGCATAGACGTCACGTGCCCCGTGAGCGAGCGCGACTCCGGCCCAAAGGTACAGCAGCACATTGATCCGAACAACCAGCTTTTGCACGGAGATCCTACCCATGTCGGGCAATACCGGCCTGAAAAGCGGCACCCCGCCCAATGGGCACCTTATAGCAGCTCTGGCAACCTAGGTTTGGCAAAAACCAGCTTGATCAGAGGAACATAACCTTGGGAACCGGTGCGGTCGAACAGCAGCCCCACGCCGTCAGTACTCGTGTGCACAATCTGGGCATGAAATTGCCTCGTCCGGCGCGGGGCAGCCGAGGGCACGTTCACCGCCAGCTCAACCGAACCCTCGGGAACGGGCTTGGTTCCACGGAACTGCACAAACACCCCGCTGAGACTGATGTCCCGCGTCCTGCATGGCTGGGAGTGGTAGCCCCCGCCAGTAATCGTGGCGTCGAGCACGAATGGGATTCGCGGCGTATCACGACGTTCATTTGGCATGACTGCCCTCCCCACTTCCTTGCCCCACAACCCCGCACGGGAATCGACTCATCTTACCTCCAGCCACGGTTCCAATAAAACTGGTCCTTTCGTTGTACCCCTCAGACCTCGGAGCCCGGCGGAGCCGCGAGTGCGGGCCTGGTCTCTACGAACAACACATGCGGTGGCGGGGCCGTGTGGGCCTCTTCGATGGCACCGGCGACCCGCTCCATGAGCGCAGCCGCATCCTCACCGGCTGCCAGCAGACCCACCGCGCTGAAAAACGCCGGAAGCATGCGCGTCTCCCCCTCCAGCGGCAGATGAGTCTCGACGGCGCGCTTTTGCGCTTTTGCGAGCGCTCGCACCGCTCCATCACGCTGGACCCCGGGTAGCAGCACGGCAAACTGATGGCGGTCGTAGATGGCGACATAGTCGTAGGTACGGAAACCGGCCAAAATCTCCTCGGCGTAGCAGCGCAGAACCGCCTGTTCAGCGCCTTCGCCGTAACGGGCTATCAAGGCGTCAAGTTCTGCGATACCAATCAGCGCCACCGCCAGCGAGCCGGTGTGGCGGCGCACACGCTCAATCTCGGATGTCAGCTGCTCGAGGAACGCTTCGCGGCGCGGCAGAACCGCGGTGCGCCGGACCCGCTTCCCGCCCGCCCGCACGGCCACGGTCTGTCGCGGGCTCCGGGTACGGCGCTGGCGCGCCCGGTCGAGCTCGGTACGCAGACGTTCGCGGTCCGATTCCACGGATTTGATGTGATCGGTAGCGCTGGCAAGCTGCCGCTCAAGCTCCATGCGTTCTCGCCGCAGCTCATCGAGGCTCCCGGCCCAGAGCTGTTTGAGACTTCTAAAATCCTTGATGGCCCCGTATATTGCCCGCCAGGCACCAAGTTCCGACCGGCGCAAGCTCGCGTACCGCTGTTCCCCATCCCTTGCGATATGCCGATCACCCAGTGCGTGGTCCAGCCACTCCGCCAGACCCCCGTTGCCGTTCTCCGGTTCGTCCCGGGGCGGCACGGAACCGGACATCGGCAACTCATCGGTCTGCGGCTGGGGATACTGGTCAATGACAACCGGTTTGGGTGGCGCCGGCGTGAGCGGCTCTCCAATCCGGTTGATGGCATCGATATAGGACTGGAACGGGTTGTTTCGCACAGAGGCGCTGCCCGCTGGCACGAGATAGGGTGCGATGTGTTGCTGGATGACCCGGGCCTTGATGCGCAGTGCTGGCGGATTGTCGTCATCGGAGGCATAGGCTCCAAGCTGGGCGTGCAAGCGGCCAACTGAAGCGCCACCCAGCTGCCGTCCCGATGCGGCCTCTTCGTTCTGATCGAGACCACACTCGAGGAGCCGCACCAGCCCACCGCCGTGGCCGCTGCGCCGCAGGCCTTCCACATGACGCCTCAGGGTTTGTGTCAGAGTCGGATCCGCGGAAACGAATTCGCTGACAGACACTGGGCCGGTTCCTCAGAGCCACTGGATGTGGCGGGGTTGTCTTCAATAGAATGTACCGCTCCATGCAGGAAATAACAATACGTTGGGTGCAGACTTCCAACGGCAATCTAGATCAAGGTTGCAAACGAAGACCCAGATACGTTGCGGACCAGCCGCGATTCCTCGTCGCACCGCTGTGAGACGCTTGTTATGATGCCGCCCATGGACGTCACGCACCTCCTCGACAATCTTAACGAGGCACAGCGGCAGGCCGTCACGGCACCGCCAACCCCCCTGCTCGTATTGGCGGGTGCCGGAAGCGGAAAAACGCGAGTGCTCACCCACCGTATCTCCTGGCTGGTGGAAACCCAGGGCGTTTCGCCGCTGACGATCATGGCCGTAACATTCACCAACAAGGCCGCTCACGAAATGCGCGGGCGCATCGAGGCGATGCTCGGGTTTTCGGTATCGGGAATGTGGGTGGGCACTTTTCATGGCCTTTCGCACCGGCTTCTGCGGGCACATTTCCGGGAGGCTGGGCTTCCGCAGAACTTTCAGATTCTCGATAGCGACGACCAGCTGCGCATGGTACGGCGCACGCTCAAATTCCTGGAGCTCGACGAAGCGTACTGGCCGCCGCGGCAAGCTCAGTGGTTCATCAATGGCCACAAGGAGGCTGGCCGACGCCCCGCCCAGCTTGCCGCAGGCGTCGACCCGCAGACACGCCAATGGCTACGGGTCTATGAAGCATACGAGGAAGCCTGCCGGCGAGCCGGCGTCGTTGATTTCGGCGAGCTGATGCTGCGTGCGTACGAACTGCTGCGTGATGACAGCCACCTGCGCGCGCACTATCAGTCGCGGTTCCAGCACATTTTGGTCGACGAATTCCAGGACACAAACGCCATCCAGTACAGCTGGCTCAAGCTCTTTGCCGGCACCCGCGGCAAACTCTTCGTTGTCGGCGACGATGACCAGTCCATTTACGGCTGGCGCGGTGCCATGGTGGAAAACATTCGACGCTTCGAAAAGGACCAGCCTGGCACTGTGGTCATTCGACTGGAGCAGAATTACCGGTCCACCGGTACCATACTGGATGCGGCCAACAGCGTCATACGGAACAACTCCGGCCGTCTTGGCAAGGAGCTCTGGACACGCGGCAGCCGTGGCGCACCCATCCGCATCTATGCTGCCTACAACGATATCGACGAGGCCCGTTTCGTCTTGGACCGGATCGAAGCATGGGTCACAGCCGGTCACCGCCGGTCCGAAGTTGCCGTGTTGTACCGTTCCAACGCCCAATCACGGATTTTCGAGGAAACCCTGATCAACGCCGGCGTTCCCTACCGGGTGTACGGCGGCTTGCGGTTCTTCGAGCGCGCCGAAATCAAAGATGCACTCGCCTATCTGCGGCTGGTGGCCAATCGGCATGACGATCCGTCATTCGAACGTGTGGCTAACGTGCCGACCCGTGGCATCGGCGAGCGGACGCTCGAAACCCTGCGCGCGATTGCACGCAAGGGGCCACTATCGCTTTGGGAATCCGCCACCAAGGCCATAGCTGACGGCGAGATCGGCAACCGTGCAGCCGGGGCGTTACGTGCATTTCTGGACCTGATCGAGCGCATTGCCGCTGAAACCGCCGGCCATCCGCTGGCAGAGCAGATCGAACAGATGCTGCGGTTGAGCGGGCTGGCGGATTTTCACCGTAACGACAAGAGCGAGAAGGCCGAGATGCGGGCCGAGAACCTCGAGGAACTGGTCAATGCCGGGCGCAATTACCGGCATGATGAGAGTTCCGGGGTGGACCTGCTTTCCGCGTTTCTCGCCCATGCTGCGCTCGAGGCGGGCGAGGGCGAGGCCGACAGCTGGGAGGACTGTGTACAGCTCATGAGCCTGCATTCGGCCAAGGGACTCGAGTTTCCGCTGGTATTTCTCACTGGCATGGAAGAAGGACTGTTTCCCCACCAGCGCTCGCTGCAGGAACCCGGGCGCTTGGAGGAGGAACGGCGCCTTTGCTACGTTGGTATGACACGCGCCATGAAGGAGCTGTATTTGACCAGTGCCGAGGTCCGCCGGCTTTACGGCAGAGAATACTACACTAGCCCGTCGCGGTTTCTTACGGAGATCCCACCGGAGCTCACCGAACAGGTGCGGTTCGGGTCAAGCGCTGCCGGGCGTCACGGGCCTGCGGCACCTTCCGCCACCGGGGTGTCTGCGACCGTCCGGGAGCCCGGTACAACCTACACCCAGAACGGGCTGCGTTTGGGCGGGCGCGTGCGTCATGAGAAGTTCGGTGAGGGCATCATACTCAGCGTCGAGGGGCGGGGCGAACACACCCGGGTCCAGGTGAACTTCCAGGACACCGGCGCAAAATGGCTGGTAGCCGCCTATGCCAAACTGCTTCCGATCTGATTCGGGTGTGCGGGCGCGGATTTGACACTTTGTCTGCGCCGGGCCAATCTGTGGGGTGGAGGGGCCGTCTGTCCGTTACGGTCGGACGTGAAAAGCTGTGGGTTATGGTAATACTTTAGGTCCAGAACGGGGTAAGCCATGCCGAGTCATGCTGCGAAAACATCCGGGGGGACGCGGTCGCAAGTGCTGCTGCTGCTGACAGTGGCACTGGTCATATTCGCAGGGAGCGCGGCGGTCAACCTGCTGATCGTCTATACCGGATCGGTGGCCAGACCGCCGCTGGTCCTGGTGCTTGCGGGGTCGGCACTGATGACAGCGATCCTGGTGCCCACCGTGTACGCCCTGATCAGGGCGCCGCTGGCGCGTGCATATGCACAACAGCTGCAGGCGGCCGGCCTTGACGACAGCAGTCAATCAGCCGTGACTGACCCGGTAACACGCCTTGCCAACCGGCGCGGTATCACTTCCAGCCTGATTGAGGCCATGGCCCAGGCGGAACGCTATGGGGATCCTCTGTCAGTGGCGATGGCCAAAATCGACGATCTCGAGCGGATCGCCAACGCCCATGGGCGCAAGGCCACCGAACAGGTTCTTCAGACCGTGGCCGCAGTCCTCGGGGAGACCCTCCGGATGCCTGATCGCGCCGGGCGATACAGCGAAAGGGAGTTTCTCATCCTGCTGCCACATACCAAACTGAAAGACGCCAGCAAGATCACCGAGCGCGTGCGTCGGGGCGTAGCTGCCGCGTCGTTGTCGCTGGGCGAGCGCAAGACAAAGATCGGCGTCACCCTCGGAGCAACGGAATTTCGCAAGGGCGAAGACCTCGAACAGCTGCTGAGCCGCGTGGAAAAGTCGGCGTCCGGCTCCAGTAAACCCTCTTCCGGTCGCGCCGGCGGCAAGAAGTCGGCCTGAAGGCAATGGGTCCGGCGGGGACCCCAAGCTACCGGATCATGGCCTCGACCACGGCGGTCCAGGCGCCGGCCAGATTGTCGCGATCGTACCCTCCTCCGCCCATGACCACCATGCGCCCGCAGCAGCATTCATCGGCCAGCTGACGCAGTCGGGCCGTAACATGGCTGTGCACCGCGACGGTGTAGTTCAGGTGCGTTAGTGGATCTCCGGCAATACTGTCGGCCCCTGCCTGCAGCAGAATGAACTGCGGATTCCTGGCCCGGATAAACTCTTCCATGCGTGGCCATGCGCGCTGAAAATCGGCGTCGTCCGCCCCCGGCTTCATGGGGACATTGAGTTTTGTGCCGACTGCAGGGCCGGTACCCGTCTCGCTCGCGGCGCCGGTACCCGGATACAGATAGCGGCCGTCCTCGTGCACGTCGACGATAAATATATCGGGATCGCTATCGTAGGAGTAGAAGACACCGTCGCCGTGGTGGGCATCGATATCGACGTAGGCGATGCGGCGAATATTGTGTACCGTGCGCAGCGTCTCGATAGCCATCCCGATATCATTGAAAACGCAAAAACCGCCCGCCGCATCACGGCGGGCGTGATGCAGGCCTGCGATCGGCACGAAGGCCCGTACCCCACCCGCCATCACGCGCCTGACTGCGTCCAGCGTGGAGCCGGCCACGTACGATGCCGCCTCGAACACCCCGGGATATGCGGGCGTGTCACCACCATCCAAGTAGCCGCCCCCGGCGTCCGACATGCGGCGCACGCGCGCCACGTATTCGGGGGCATGGAAACGCAACAGCTCGGATTCGGTGGCAGCGACCGGTCTGACAACGTCGACCTCCAGGTCCAGACCTTTGCGTGTACAAAGCTGCCAGAAGGCACCCAACCGGTCAGTACCGAAGGGATGGCCGCTGCCAAAACCGTAGCGCGCCAGCTCAGCGCCGTAATACAGTTGCAGCCGCATATCGATGCGCCTCGCGATCCACCGCCGCCCTGCCTGAAGGGGGGCGTGGGGGGAAAGAAACGGCCACCGAAGCAGTCGCCAGCACGTTTCATGCGTCTGCGTTGCTGTTAACCGAACACGTCCTCATAGCTGTGGTACATCCCGCCAACCAAAAACGGCAGGCTTACCACGCCGAGGACAAACAGCATCAGGTAGTCCTTTGGAAAATCCAGCGCGAAATACAGCACGTCTGCGACCGCGCTGACAACCGCAAATGGAATGCCGAAAACCACGAGTGACGCGGCGTTGCGGAGACAGGCGCGAAAACTCTTCTGGATCGCCGTCAGCGGGTATTCCTTCTTGAACAGCACCAGGGGCACGGCATAAAAGATCGCCATCACCAGGGAAACCTCCAATACCAGCACAATCACGAGACTCACGAGGGCCGGCAGCCAGATCGCTGGTCCGACGCTGCCTGCAAGCATGGCCGGGAGTGCCGGACCGCCCACCTTGAGCAGCTGGGCAAGAATCTCGATCACGACTGCGGCGCTCAGCGTCAGCGTGCTGATCACCATGATCGGCATCAGCTCCTCTTCCCGGGAAAAG
Source organism: Pseudomonadota bacterium (assembly GCA_021785515.1). Classification (GTDB taxonomy): domain Bacteria; phylum Pseudomonadota; class Gammaproteobacteria; order Acidiferrobacterales; family UBA6901; genus JAJYCY01. The sequence continues at coordinate 156,914 of JAJYEX010000006.1, forward strand.
CCGCTGAACAGCTGACGCACCGCGCGATGCAGATGGCCTCCGGCGCCGCGCGCGCTCCGTCCCTTTATGCCCTGCGCCTGGTCCTGGAGCTCCTGTGCGCTGCGCAGCACCCCAGCAAGCAGGGCGGGGCTGATCAGGATAAGAATGAGCACCCCTACAAACGGGATCATCTGGAGTGCAACGGCAATGGCCATGTATATGCCGACCATGCCCAACCAGAGTGTCCAGTCCTTGCTAATCAGACCCCAGCTACCAGCGATCCAAGACAGGCCGCGCAGAGCCTTGCTATTCATTGATCTCAATGCTGCAACCCTCTTTTAGACTGGACAGATACCGCGCATGACCGGAGGCGCCATGCTGCGCACACAACCGCAGCGCTGGGGACGATCCACTAGCCTGCCCGGACAGCACCCGGCACATCTCCATAATGCGAAAAATGCGCATCGTAAAGCGCGTGCGAGCAGCAGCGCAAGGGCAACCTGGCCTTGCGCTGCGGCGCGACCGACGACTGCGCCGATACCGCACCAGACAGCGCGTCAGCGATGCTCTTGCAGACCTTGCCCAAGCGCCGAGGGACGTCCTGTGGGCAATAGGGCAACGGCCTCCCGCTGGGGAGGATTGCGTCGTAGCGGCCGAATATGGCAGGCAGACGCAAGTTCGCGTCTGCCTGCCAGAACCGGGGGGCACATTGGGACCCGCGCTGCGCTATCGCGCCAGCGCGGCGAAGGGGCCGGCAAAAATCCGGCGGCCAACAGCGCTAGGACCTCAAAAATGCCGGATCAGCCACATTGGCGGGGATAGCCGCGGCGCAATATTGCTGCGACTGAAATGCCCGCCGCCGCGTCGGTCGATAAGGTAATAGGGTGGGCCTTTTTCAGGTATCACCTCGATCATGTACAGCACCCCATTCATGCGGTATTCCTTGTATCGGGTCGTCCCGCGGGTCGTTATGGTGATCTGCGGGGGCGGCAACCGGTCCGTGGATTCCGCCGGAGGTTGCGGCATGGGGGGTTTTGCCACCGGCGCCGGTGACTGCACGTCAGGCGTATTGCCGTGGCGGTCGGCCGCTGATGTCGTCGCATACGGCAGGAGTATAAGAAGCGCCAGCAGCCAGTGCCTACGCATGAATAATCCCGCGCCCGACGTTTCGCGACTCACAGTTCAAGCTCCTTCTCCCGCTCTTCAGCGGATAGTCCGAAACCGCCACGTCCTTCATAATACCGGAATATGGCATCCAGCACATCTTGCGGCTGATCTGCCAGGACGAACAGCTCCAGGTCGCGCTCACCGATCGTGCCTTCGACCACCAGGGTATCCTTGAACCATTCGACCAGGCCTGACCAGAACGGCCGATGCACGAGTATGATCGGGATACGCCTGCCTTTTCCGGTCTGCACCAAGGTGAGTATCTCGGCCAGCTCGTCGAGGGTGCCGAAACCGCCTGGCAGAACGACGTAGGCGGACGCATATTTCACAAACATGACCTTGCGCGCAAAGAAATGGCGGAAACTCAGGCTGATATCCTGGTAGGGGTTGCTGTGCTGCTCGTGCGGAAGCTTGATGTTCAGTCCGACGCTTGCGGATTTTCCCGCAAAGGCCCCCTTGTTGGCGGCCTCCATGATTCCCGGGCCACCACCACTTACAACCGAGAAGCCTGCGTCGGACAGCAGCCGGGATATTTCCTCGGCGGCAACATAGTACGGATGTCCCGGCGGGATACGGGCCGATCCGAAAATACTTACGGACGGGCGGATGAGGGCAAGACGCTCGAATCCCTCCACGAATTCGGCCATGATCTGGAAGATCTTCCATGACTCGCGGGCCAGCGCCGACGACGGGGAGGCAAGAGAATCCAGGGATTTCGGGGATATCGGAGCGTCGTTCTTCATGATCAATGTTGCCTTTGTAGCACAAAGCGGGGCATCCTCACAGCATGAATGAATTTAGGCCAATGGTGCTGGTGGACGGATCGTCTTACCTGTACCGGGCATTTCATGCCATGCCGAAGCTGACCAACTCCCGGGGCGAGCACACCGGGGCGGTCTACGGGGTGGCCAACATGCTGCGCAAGCTGTTATCGGACTATGAACCCGAGTACATAGCGGTCGTGTTTGACGCGCCCGGCAAAACCTTTCGCGACGCCATCTACGAGGAATATAAAGCCAACCGGCCGCCCATGCCGGCGGAGCTGAGCGCACAGATCGGACCGCTCTACGCCCTGGTACGGGCCATGGGGCTGACACTGCTCCAGGTTGAGGGTGTCGAGGCTGACGACGTCATTGCCACGCTCGCCACCCAGGCAACCGATCGCGGCATGGACACGGTGATTTCTACCGGCGACAAGGACCTGGCACAGCTCGTGAGCGACCACGTAACCCTGATTGATACGATGACCGGCACAACGTATGACCGCGCCGGCGTTATCGGCAAGTTTGGCGTACCCCCGGAGCGCATCGTGGATTATCTGGCCCTGGTGGGGGATTCAGTCGACAACATTCCCGGCGTGCCAAAGGTTGGGCCAAAGACTGCCACCCAGTGGCTGCAGCAGTACGGGTCACTGGACGCCATTGAGCAACACGCCGGTGAGATCGGCGGCAAGGCTGGAGAAAATCTGCGCGCCTCGTTCGAAACTGTGCGGCTATCGCAACGCCTGGCAACGGTGGACCGCCACGTCAAGCTCGATTTGGCTGTGCCCGATCTGCAGCGGCGCGAACCAGACGCGGCACAGCTGCGGCAACTGTACATGGATCTTGAATTCAGGAGCTGGCTGGCAAATCTTGGGGGAATAAACCGTACCTCCGAAGTCACGACCGGCAATGCCAGCTATGACACCATTCTCGAGCTGGCACAGCTGGATCGGTGGATAGAACGTCTGCGCGCCGCGCCGTTGTTCGCGGTTGACACCGAGACCACCGATCTTGACGTCATGAATGCGGAGCTCGTCGGCCTGTCCTTCACCGACCACTGCGGCCAGGGTGCGTACGTGCCGATCGGACACACCGGACCGGGGACACCGACGCAACTCGACCGCAAACTGGTGCTACAGAAACTAAAGAGCCTGTTTGAGGATGACAGCCGCAAGAAAGTGGGACAAAACCTGAAGTATGACCTGAGCATCCTATCCAACCACGGAATCGATCTGCGCGGGATCGAATTTGACACGATGCTTGAATCCTATGTGCTGGACAGTACCGGCTCGCGCCACGACATGGATAGCCTTGCGCTCAAATATCTCGGCTACAAGACCGTTACGTACGAGGACGTTACCGGAAAAGGCAAGAATCAGATCAACTTCAGCGAAGTTCCCTTAGACCGGGCAAGCCACTACGCAGCCGAGGATGCGGACATTACCCTGCGCCTGCATGAGAGCCTGTGGCCGCGACTTCAGGAGTTGCCGTCCCTTGCAAAGCTTTTCCGGGAGATTGAAATGCCGCTGGTTCCAGTGCTCTCCCGGATTGAGCGCCACGGCGTGCGGATCGACACGGATATGCTCCGGCGCCAGAGCGGCGAGCTGGCACACCGGCTGGCGGAGCTGGAACAGGAGGCATACCGGATCGCAGGCCAACCCTTCAATCTGGCGTCGCCACTACAGATCCAGGAAGTGCTTTTCAATCAGTTGAAGCTGCCCGTTCTGAAGAAAACTCCAAAAGGGCAGCCATCAACCGCCGAGGAAGTCCTGCAAGAGCTGTCGATTGACTATCCGCTGCCGCGCGTGATCCTGGAATACCGGGGCATCGCCAAGCTGAAATCAACCTATACCGACAAGCTTCCGGACATGGTCAACCCGCGCACCGGGCGGGTACACACTTCTTACCACCAGGCGGTTGCTGCAACCGGCCGGCTGTCATCCTCCGACCCGAACCTGCAGAATATTCCGGTGCGCACCGCCGAGGGCCGCCGCATCCGCCAGGCTTTTGTTCCGGAGGACGGAAACCTGTTGCTGTCGGCAGACTATTCCCAGATCGAGTTGCGCATCATGGCGCATCTTTCCGGAGACCGGGGTCTGCTTGCAGCCTTCGAGCAGGGTTCGGATGTACACAGGGCCACTGCCGCCGAAGTCTTCGGCATGCCGCCGGAACAGGTTACCGACGAGATGCGCCGCAATGCCAAGGCAATCAACTTCGGTCTGATCTACGGCATGTCCGCGTTCGGGCTCGCGCAGCAGCTGCGGATCGACCGCGGCGCTGCTCAGGCCTACATCGATCTCTATTTCGCGCGCTATCCCGCGGTCAAGGAATTTATGGATCGCACGCGCGCCCAGGCGCATGCCACCGGTTATGTGGAAACCGTGTTTGGACGCAGGCTGTATCTGCCGGAGATCAATACCGCCAACCAGGCGCGCCGGCAATACGCCGAGCGCACCGCGATCAACGCGCCCATGCAGGGGACGGCCGCTGATCTGATCAAGCTGGCGATGCTGGCAGTGGATGCCTGGATCCTCGATTCCGGAATCCGGGCACGGATGATCATGCAGGTGCATGACGAACTGGTCTTTGAGATTCCGGAAACGGAACTGGAAACGGTGAGTCACGAGATCCGCCGGCTTATGACCGGCGCGGCCCAATTCGCCGTTCCCCTGGTCGTGGATATTGGCAGCGGGCGCAATTGGGATCAGGCTCACTGAAGCACCTACCGGGTCTGGCTGGAATTATTTTTCCGGGCACTCTGGAACTTTCACCAGCAGCGGAAGTCTTTGGAGTATGGACGGTAATGCGTCCTACCCGCTCCTCCTCCCTGAGCGGGGAAAGTCCCGGACATTTTTCCGGGATTGCTTGTAAGCCCCGGACTCTCTCCCCTTGTTTCCGGGGTTTTTTTTGTCCTGTTCCCCGGCCACTCCCAGCCACTGCAACACCCGGACTTGGGCCTCATTCACCCCTTCGCGCGTGAGCGCAGAGAACAGCTGCACCGACACGACGAACCCGCCGTCGGCCGCCTCCAGCATCCTGCGCGTGGCCGCCAGCGCCTCGGCGGCTGCACCATGACTCAATTTGTCGCACTTGCTGAGCAGCAGATGGACCGGCAACCCGGCGCTCTGGCACCAGTCCAGCATCTGCCGGTCAAGCGGTCCCAGCGGCTGCCGGACGTCAGCCACCATCACGACACCGCGCAGGCTGCGGCGTTCCCCGAAAAAGGCTGCAATGGACTGCTGCCAGCGCGCCCTCACCGCCGCGGGGACTTTCGCGTAGCCGTATCCGGGCAGATCCACCAGGCGGCGCGACGGGCCAACCCCGAAGAAATTGATCAGTCGGGTCCGGCCTGGAAGCTTGCTGGTGCGGGCCAGTGATCGACGACCGCAAATCGCATTGAGGGCACTGGATTTGCCCGCGTTCGAGCGTCCGGCAAACGCAACTTCGGTGCCATCGTCAGGCGGCAATTGTTCCGAGTTCTCGACACTCTGGAGAAACAACACCTCCGGAAAAAATGTGCCCGGTATTTGCGCCGGCAAATTGACCTCCGTACAGGCTCTTGGTATGCAGGGGCACCGCTGGACTGGCTTAGTTGACCCAATTGGTGTGGATTAATTGACCTAAGTTGTGTCGCGCCCTGTCCGCCCCACTTAAACTAGTGCGAGCGGCTCGCTCCGGGCAAGCCGCCGATATCCACAAGTGTACATTGCCGTAAGGGTTTCTGCCCAACCTGCCCCAATTGGGGGCTGTGGACGAACTATCGAAGAGGGGGACTATAGAGCTATGCGCAAGCCAGTAACATTAGTTCTGGGTTTATTCATCGCCGGGTCCATGGCCCCGGTCCATGCCGCGGGCAATGCCGCGGCCGGAAAGACGAAGTCGGTTGTCTGTCAGGGCTGTCACGGGACCGACGGAAACAGCAGCAATCCAAGCTATCCGAAGCTTGCCGGGCAAAGCGCCAGCTACCTGGTCAAACAGCTGACTGATTTCAAGGATGGCAAACGCAGCAATCCGATCATGTCAGGCATGGCCGCCCCTCTGTCGCCACAGGACCGGGCGGATGTCGCCGCCTACTTCGCGGCCCAGAAGCCGGTCCCGGGCACCGCCAACGCCAGCCCGGAAACGATCAAGCTCGGGGAACAGCTGTTCCGGGGAGGCAACCGCAAGTTCGGAATTTCGGCGTGCATGAGCTGCCACGGGCCGGCCGGCGCCGGAATTCCGCCACGGTTCCCGCGCCTGGCCGGACAGTATGCAGGCTATGTCAAGGCACAGCTGATTGCCTTCAAGAACGGGCAGCGCACGAACGATGACCACATCATGCAGAGCATCGCCTTCCGTATGTCACTGACCCAGATCGACGCGGTGGCGCAGTATATCCAGGGACTGCACTAGCCCGCATTTTACTCGTACCGCCCGGAACCGCTTGGGTTCTGGGCGGTTCTGCCCATGGGCGTCACCACTGCCCCGGCGCGCATCCCGGTACGGGTGTAGCCTGCTTTACCCCTCACTACTATCTATTCTAAATCAATGGATTACAGAGAATGACGATCCTGGCACAGCTCTTGCTGCTAAGTTCACCAAAGCCAGCGCATCCGGGCGCAGTCTGCGGGAGGACGGGCCCGGAAGCCAAATCGGACAGGAGTAGCCATCATGCTAAGCTTCATTGTCAGCCTGGTAAACAGCTACGAACAGAACCATGGGGTGCGTCCCAACCTGGTGTACATGAACGAGACGCACTACAGCTATCTGCGCGAAGAACTTCCCGGGGTACGGGATCATGACGATGTCACCGCAATTCTCGGCGTCGACATCGCCTTGAGCGATGAAACCCTGCGTCCACATGTGGCGGCAGTGAAGTTTGGCGACGAATACATACTTTCAAGCTGAGTCAGGGCAACAAGGGGAACAACAAATCCGGACCAGCATGTTGGGGTGTGGGCCTCAAAGGCCGAGGGATCAGATCAGCCCCCGGCCTTTTTTTATTCGAGGCCACCAAAAACGGTAGCGGCAGCTTCTAGGGTTGCGGCAATATCAGCGTCGGTGTGGGCCGCGGACACGAAGCCCGCCTCGAATGCGGACGGCGCCAGGTAGACGCCCGCATCGAGCATCCCATGGAAGAAACGTCGGAAACGTTCGACATCGCAAGCCATCACCTGTGAAAAACGCGTAACCTGCTCTTCAACGGTGAAGAACAGGCCGAACATCCCTCCGACCGACTGTGCCAGAAACGGAATTCCAGCAGCCCGCGCTCGCGTCTGTAACCCTTGGCAAAGCAAACGGGTCTTCCTGCCCAGCTCCTCGTGAAACCCCGGCTGTCCCAGGGCCTGTAGAGTGGCCAGCCCGGCAGCCATTGCCAGCGGATTGCCGGAAAGCGTACCGGCCTGGTAGACCGGACCATCCGGGGCAATCCGGTCCATGATGTCCGCGCGACCACCGAAAGCACCCACCGGCAGTCCGCCGCCGATCACCTTGCCCAGCGTGGTCAGGTCTGGCCTGATGCCGTAGAGGGCCTGGGCACCCCCCAACGCCACGCGGAAACCGGTCATGACCTCGTCAAAAATGAGCACCGCACCGCACCGATTACAGGCCTCGCGCAATTCCTCGAGAAAACCGGGTTCGGGCAACACACAGTTCATGTTGCCTGCCACGGGCTCGACGATCACGCATGCGATATCGTTACCGTGTTCGGCGAAGGTGCTATGCACCTGGTGGGTGTTATTGTATTCGAGCGTGAGGGTATGGCGCGCGAGCGCTGCCGGCACCCCCGGCGAGGTCGGCACCCCCAGCGTCAGCGCCCCGGAACCGGCCTTGACGAGAAGCGAGTCCGAGTGACCATGATAGCAGCCCTCGAACTTGATGATCTTGTCCCGACCGGTAAATCCGCGCGCCAGGCGTATGGCGCTCATGGTTGCCTCCGTACCGGAACTCACCATACGGACCTTTTCCACGGACGGAACAAGCGAGCAGACCAGCTCCGCCATTTCGGTTTCGATGCGGGTGGGAGCACCAAAACCTAAGCCGTTGGTAGCCGCCTTCTGCACCGCTGCTACGACCCGCGGATCGGCGTGCCCCAGTATCATCGGCCCCCAGGACCCTACATAGTCGATGTACCGCCGTCCGTCCTCATCCCACAGGCAGGCGCCCTGCCCGCGGGCAAAGAACACCGGGTCTCCACCCACGCCCCGGAAGGCGCGCACCGGCGAATTTACCCCTCCGGGTATGCGGTGACGCGCTTCCTGGAACAGGGTGCTGGATTTGCTGGGTTTGCTCATTGGAGTCCATCACTGGGTTCGGGTCGCCGCCCCGAAAACAGCCGCGCATAGGCACGTGCCGCCGTGCGTACATCGGCCTCAGCGAAAACGCCGGTAATGACCGCCAACGCATCAGCACCCGATTCGATCAGGGGGGCGCCATTGTCGGGCTTAATACCCCCGATCGCAACCACGGCCACGTCGAGCTCTCTCTGCGCCCGGCGCAGCAGCTCCCTTCCGGCATGCACGGCCTGGGGTTTGGTACAGGACGGATAGAAACTGCCGAAGGCAATGTAGGTCGCGCCAGCGCCAGCCGCGCGCACGGCAAGGTCGAATTCGTTGTAACAAGACACGCCGATGATCGCCTCCGCGCCCAGAACTGCGCGCGCATCCTCCGGATCTCCGTCATCGCGACCGAGGTGAACGCCTTGCGCGCCCACGTCGAGTGCGAGCCGAGGATGGTCGTTGACGATCAAAGGCACAGCGTGGCGTTCGCACAGCCGCGCAAGTTCCGCCGCGCGCCGGTAGCGTTCGTCGGCATCCGTCTGCTTGTCTCGATACTGGACAATGCGTGCACCTCCTTCAAGCGCCTGCCCGACCGCCGAAGCGAGGTGCCGCGCACCGAGCAGGGCTCCGTCAGCAATGACATACAGACCGCGAACGGCGTGTCCTCGGTCGGATACCGCCGTCATGGCGTATCCTCCTCCGGCCCGGAACGTGCCCAATAGAGACGGTCCGGCAGATGCTGGCCCATGCCGAAACGCTGCCCGTGACTGATCGCATGCCATGTGAAATCCTGCGCTTCGGCAACCGCATCAACCGGATCGAAACCGTGGGCGAAAGTCGCTGCACACGCCGAGGCGAGGGTACAACCGGAGCCATGATAACTGCCAGGCAGCCGCTCCCATGTAAAGGTGTCCAACAGCCGGTGGTTACCGTACAGGCGATTGATGACCTTCGGGGTGTTTTCGTGAGTACCGGTAATGAGAACGAACTGGCATCCGTCCGACAGCAACTGCTGGGCACAGGCATCCAGCGTATCGGCATCCGGCGCCAGACGCCGGGCCTCAAGGCTGTTCGGCGTGATCAACGCCGCTTTGGGGATGAGCAGTGAGCGCAACGCATCCTCCAAGGGCTCCTCGGTCAGCACGTCGCCCCGGCCGGATGCCATGACCGGGTCCACGATCAACGGAATCTCAGGATAGTCTTCCACGATCCCCGCTATTGCGGCGAGATTCGCCACACTGCCGAGCATGCCGGTTTTGAACGCCGCCACCGGCATGTCCTCGAGCACGGCGCGCGCCTGGGCGATTACCAGATCGGGATCGATCGAGCTGAACCGCTGCACGCCGACCGTGTCCTGGACCGTGATGGCGGTGACAACCGGAGCCGGGTGGCAGCCCAGGCTGGTGAGGGCCTCGATATCGGCCTGCAGGCCAGCCCCGCCGGTTGCGTCGTTGCCGGCAAACACGAGGACCACTGGGAGGTGTGACGTAGTCATAGCTGCTTGGCCTCCGCAAGGATGAGCTTTTCCAAAGCGCGGATCAAGAGCGGATCAGCATTGAGCGCCGGCGCTACCCGGTAGTGTTCTATGCCTGCGCCGACAGCAAGCCGGCGGTAGAGAATATCGAGCTCATAGAGCGTTTCGGTGTGGTCGGAAACGAATGCTATCGGATAGACCAGCATCTGGCGCACTCCATCGCGGCCCTTTTCGCGAATGACATCTTCGGTATAGGGCTGCAGCCACTTGAGCGGGCCGACCCGGCTCTGGTAGCACAGTGTGACGTCCGGCCATGCAAGCTGGCGGCGCAGATCCTCGAAGGTGGAACGGATTTGTTGTTCGTACGGATCGCCGCGATCGACAATTTTCTGTGGCAACCCGTGTGCCGAGAACAGCAGCGAAACGCGGGTCGGGTCGGGGTCCGGGAATCCGGAGACCTGGCTGCGGATGCTGCGGACGATGGCCTGCTGGTAGTCGGGCACGTCATGCCACTGGCGAACCAGAGCCGGGGCAATGCGATAGTCCTGGCGCCGGCATTCACGCATGAATTCGTTATAGGAACTTCCCGTCGTCGTGATGGAGTACTGCGGATAGAGCGGCAGGAGGATGACACGATGATAGCCTCGCTCCTTCAGCCGGGAAACGACCTCGGCGGCACGCGGATTCCAGTAACGCATGCACACGAACACCTCGAAGGCGCCGTGGTCCCGCAGAACCTGCTGCAGCGCATCCGCCTGCTGCTGCGTATTATCCAGCAGCGGCGAACGGCCGCCGATCGCCGCGTAGCCAACGCGGGCCGCCGGTCCGCGCCGGCGAGACAGGATGCGGGCAAAACTGCGCTGTGTCAGAAACGCCAGTGGCAACCTGAATATGTCGGGATCGGAAAACAGGTTGTACAGAAACGGCTCGACCGCGTCGAGGGAATCGGGGCCACCCAGATTGAACAGCACTACGGCGGTCTTGGAATCCATGGTTCGGGTGCCGGGTAAAGTCCGAAGCGCATTGTAGCAAGGGCCGCCAAGGCATTTCACCCGTGGGCGAAACATGCCAGAATTTCGTATGCGGCAGTGGCGGGAGGTCTTGCGGTTGCTCCCATTCCAGCCAGCTGTCAAGCGGAAAGGGACGCGGCCCCTTGGGGAATGGCATGAAGGCGTACATGTGCGTTATTTGCGGGTTTATTTACGACGAGGAAAAGGGGATTCCTGAACAGGGCATCCCGGCCGGGACTTTGTGGGCCGACCTTCCGGAAACCTGGAAGTGTCCGGACTGCGGGGCAACCAAAGAAGAATTTGAAATGATCGAGATATAAGTGCCGATCGGCCGCATTTCTGCCGAAATGGGTAGCCTTGACGTCAGCGGTGCGCACCTGCGTTACACGCTGCGGCGCAGCAGCAGGCGCTCACGACTCTGCATCGAGGTCCTGCCGGGGGGCGAACTGCGGGTAGCGGCTCCCCTGTCAGCGCCGCGTGCCGACATTGAGGATTTTGTGCGCACCCATTGGCACTGGATTCGCCTCAAGCAGCTGGCGCTTAAGGAACACAGGCCCGCTGCCGGGGTATCGCTGGATGAAGGCGCGCGCCTGCCGCTGCTTGGCGGGACGCTTACCCTGCGGCACCAGCTGGGACAGGGGACTAGGCCAGGGGCGGTGCGCCGGGGCGAGGAGCTGTTCGTACAAGCCCTGACGGCCAACCAGGTACCCAAGCTGGTCATCGGCTGGTACCGGCGTGCGGCCTGTCAGCATATGTTGAACCGTGTGCGCTATTTCTCTGCGCTGGTCGGGCGCGCGCCGACGCGCTTGACGATACGTGGCCAGCGGACCCGCTGGGGGAGCTGTTCGGCACGGGGAACGGTCAGCATCAACTGGCGGCTGATGCAGGCGCCGGCCGAAGTCGCCGATTACGTTGTCGTCCATGAGTTGTGCCATTTGCTACATCCCAACCATTCGTTTCGTTTCTGGCAGGAGGTTGGACGCATATTGCCCGATTACGCCAGGTTGCGAAGCGACCTGCGGACGCTGGAAATGAATGTGGCATTCTAGTTGCGCGCCGGGCAGCGCAACTGTTCTGCCTGCATTTTACTGACTGGGGAGCATGGACCGTCATACCGACCAAAAGCACGCCCGCCAGCACCAGGCAATCGTCGAGGCGTTGCGCCGTTCGGGACCAGACGCTGACCTGCTGTTTGCGCGGCACCTGGGACTGACGCAGGGCGGGCGCCAGTGCCGACCCTACACCCAGGACGTTGAAACTGCCCTGTCCCTGCTGCCGCCGGGCGTCTATTTTCACTGCGGGCGATTTGATGAAGGCACTTTGTTCTGGTGCGACGTCGGCAATTGCCCGCAGGTTCAAGCCTGGGGCGACACCCTGGCGGCCGCCATTGCGGGGGGGATTTTTGCTTACCTCACGCACCCGGACTTGTCGCCCGGCGGCGCCCCGGGCGCTCCGACAGACCACGGCAACAGGCGGAGCGACTGATCAGTCGGTCTTGACGGATATGCCGTAGCGCTCCAGCTTGTAGTGCAGGGTATTCGGCCGGAGACCAAGCGCGCGCGCCGCTCTGGACTTGTTGCCACCACAGCGCTCCAGCGTCTCGGCAATGATGCGGGCCTCAAACGCGGCAACGTAGTGATCGAGCGTCCCCTCCGGCTCACCCGTATCGATAGCCATCGCTTCCGGTCCAGGTCCAGCCGCAGGCAGCCGCGCACTGAGCGCATGATAAACCGCGCTCCGCAACGCCTTGACAGTGAGCGGACGCGTGGCGACAAACTGATCTTCCGTTTCGGCTGGCGTCAGGCTGAGGCGCACGCCGCTCTGGAGATTAAACTGCATGGTGAAGTAGTACACCAACAATGCGATGTCTTCGTGCCGCTGAAGTAGGCTGGGCATGTCGATGAAAAATGACCCGCACACATCATCCCGGTATGCCGGATGCGGGTGCACCGCCACATCACAGATTGCGATCGCGCGCATCCCTACTCCGTCGGCCAGCGCTGCCCGCCAGCGTCTGCGCTCTTCCGTGGACAGTTGACAGAAACAAGGCACTGCCAGCGTTCCGGATTGCGCCGCCTTGACGTGCGCGGCCAGTTCCGTCACCGGGTCTGCGCCCTGGTTTCGAACAACATGGAATGGGCCGGATCGGCCGCTGGCGGCATGCATATGGCCGGCCAAGGCGATAGCCTGGCCCACGTCAGTCGTCCGCAACAGCAGCGTTTCGCAGAATCCGGCCAATCCAGCGGCCGCGGCCATCTGGCCCACGAAGACCTCGCTCCTGCCAATCAGCGGTTCGTCAGGATCGTGCACCGAGCTGGTCGCATGCCGCAACGCGGCGAGCCTGCGAATTGCGCCGGCCACGGACTCTGCAGGCGGGTCTGCAGACAGGATCTCGATCAGCCCCCCGCGCAGCATGGTGCGGTTCGCGCTCGCGAAAGCAGGCGCTCCTGGGCCGTAACAGATCGCCGCAACCTGGCCGCGGTGGTGATCCACGAATTCAGGAACCCCACTGACCGCTTTGGCGGCGGGGTCGTCGATCTGCACCACGACTACGTCCGGCACCGGTTGGCGCCGGAATCCAGCTGAGCGCAAACCAACATAATGCTGCATCTGCGGGAACTCTGACCGCAGGTTCCTGAACAGGGGCTTATCGCGACCCAGCAATGTGATGGTAACAGCGGACGGTCCGGCGGAAGCTGACCATTCCGGGGCACCGGCGGCTGCAACATTCGCACTGGCCGGAAGTCTCTGCTGCAGGCGCGCGTTTTCCTGTTGCAGCATCTCATTATGCTGGCGCAGTGAATCTAGACTGGCCTGCATCTGGTGCTGGCGCCCTTTAAGCTCTTCGATCGTGCGGGATGCATCGGCCAGCTGGGCGCGCAACACCAGCAGCTTGTCGAGAAACAGGTCAGCGAGCTTGTCAAATAATTGCTCGACCACCTTGAAGTCGAGCCGCGTGTAAACCAGCTCGCTGAACGACCCGCCCAGCAGCAACCAGCCGGCCGCGTTCTGGTTGCTGGGCCGAAACGGCACTACCGCCGCAATACCATGGCGCTGGAGGGAACGGTAGGAGTCCGGGCGGGAATTGGAGATTTCGTTTGCAACCAGGATATGATCGATTCCGCGTAAAACCTGTTTCGGAATTTCTGCCATGCGGTGCGATCCGCCGGTCGCCGCCACCAATGGCTGGTTCGGGCCAACCAGGGCAACAGGGCAGTTGAGTGTGGCTGCCAGACGGTCCAGGATTTCGCCGGAGGTGGCAAGGTCGGCAATTTCTGCCACCAGCTGACGAATGCGGCCGTAGAACGCGGTTTTTCGCTTCCGTTCCTGCGACCACGGAATGTAGAACTGGACATCAAACAGGCGGTGCTGGTGTATGGCGTAGCCGGTCACAATCAGGAAATACGTGGTCAGCAGTGGCTGTAGCAATGAGACGTTAATCCAGGTGGCTCCCCGCTGCAGCAGGATTACGACCGCAACGATTACAACCGCCATCGGCAGGATCGCGAGCAGGAGAAGCGAATTCCGCAGGCGAGCCTGAGCACTCGCCTGACGCCGTGCCCCATACAACAGGATAGCGACCGTGCCACCAATCGACGCAATCGCATACAGTCCGAGCAGAGAATACAGCGGTCCGGGAATGCGGGTTACGATGTAATGGTGGAACGCGTAGCCCCGTATCAGCAGCGACGAGAACAGCAGGAGTCCGCAGAATACCAGGGCGGCGGGATAAACGATGCTTGCGGTCAGCCAGATAGCCGGGCTGGTCCGGTCAAATGCGAGGGTGGTGGCGAGGTGCAGCAGCACGGCGACAGCCAGGATCTCCGTGAGATAGAACAGGTTTGCCTCCAGATACGGCGTGTGTCCGGCGCTAATTGCCACATATCCAGGGATGAGTGCGAGGTTCTGGATGAACAACAAAGCCAGCAGGGCCATGTATACCCGTGTCTGGGAATTCCGCGTCTTCGAGGTGTAGGCGTACCCAAACAGCCCCGCCTTGAGCAGCAAGGCGATGGCCGCGGGGAGGATGACGAACAGATAAATGTCCCATTCCATATGGTGTCCGATGAGGCCGTCCCGCTCCTTGCTCGAATTGGGGTTCCCGCGATCGCCCCGGAGGAACTCCAAAGATAGCAAATTTTTGACACAAAAGATGTTGCCTTCCGGAAATTCCTCAATATTTCCAGAACTTGCCCGCTTTTAGCGGCGATCTTTTTTTAAAAGATCAGGACATAACGCGGAAACTACGCAGCATCCCAGATCAGCGCCGCCTTGCTGATGGCGATGCCGCTTCCGCCTCCGGTAAGCAGGATTTTGCCACCGGAAGTTACCTGTTGGTTTTTCTGAAGCTGATACAGATTGAACGGTATGTTTGCCGTCGAAAGATTGCCGAAGCGGGTCACCGTGTCCACCATGATTTCATAGGAAACACCGGCATACTCGGCAATGCTTTTGATCATCTTGCGGCTGGCCTGATGCTGGACACACCAGTTTATTTGATCCGGCCTCCAGCCGATTTTGTCCATAAACTCCCGGTACATCAGACTCCAGAGCCGGATTCCTTCGCGGATGAGGGGACCCATGTTTGCCTCGAGGGGTGTCATCATGCCATTGCGGCCGCAGACGCTGAGCGCGTAGTACTGCGCCTGGGACTGCAGCATGAATCCGAGAAACCCGCCGTTCGGATCGATCTTTGGTCCCATGAGGACTGCGGCACCGGCGTCACCTAGCCCAAGCCCTGAGGCCAGCCTGAGGAATTCGTCTCGGTCCCGGCTCTGACGAAGCGCTTCGATGGCCAGGCGCGAGTAGCGCCAGGCCTTTTCGCCGGTGACAACGAGGCCACGTCGCACCTGTCCGGACGCAATCAACACGTCCATCAGGTGCATTCCATTCATGAATCCGTGGCAAGCATTGGTGATGTCAAAACTGACGGCGTTGTGCGCGCCGATCTTGCTTTGGATGACGTGGGCGGTCGCCGGTTCGAGGAAATCCCGGCTCATTCCGGTATATATGATTGCATCGATTTGCTCCGGCTGGATGCGGGCTGCCGTCATGGCCTCTTCGGCCGCCTGCACCGCCATATCCGACGGCTGAAGACATTCCGGTGCGATGCGCCTTTCTTTGACCCCAGTGATGCGCTCCAGCCAGTCGTAAGGCACATTGAAGCGGTCTTCGGACTCTATAAGTTCCATGATCCGGCGGGAGCTGATGCGCTCCTCGGGAATACATGCGCCGGTGCTGATAAGACGGGAATGACCTTGGGTATACATGTACATGCTGCCCTCCATGAGCGGAAATTGATGGTGTGGGCGCAAACTCAATGATGCCGCGCCCTGACGACTCCGTATTTCGGATGACCGGCCCTGCAGAGGGAAATGCCAGCAGAGCCCGCCGGCCCCATGATTCGAAATTTTGAAATGTTTTGACAGCGCGCCATGAAACATGACGCATATCAATATCTTGCGTGCAAAGACACCGCTTGCCCGGCATGGCCAAGCGGGCGAAGCACCATCATCAGCTGAGAAAGAGGGGAGGCGGAACGAGGGAAGCTAAAGCAGTCCGCCAATATCTGGGGCCGACCAATCGGGCTTGTTTAATAAAGCTCCCGGGGTCTTTGATCGATCCAAATCCTTTGGGGGGGCTGGGAAACAACCGCTCAAATACAATCGGAAAGGCGAAGACGCGCCGTCTAGGTCATTAATTTGACGCAGGGCTTTATTCAGACAACTTCCCTTCGCGGCTGAGCTAGGCAGCCTGCCAGAAGCCGGCTGCAAGCAGCACGGCAACTAGGGTCCATCCGGCGGCAGCGTGTACCCAATGCCCCGCGGCGTATGCCAGCAGGATGCCTAAGCCCACCGATACGAGGTTGCGAAAATCACCGAAGATGAGCTGGAACAGTTTTTTCATGCGCTGCCCTCACGACTGACAACTGTGGCAGGCAGGCGCAGTCGCAAGCTCATGACCCTGCCACCCACCGCGTACACGACAAACAGCAGCAGCAAGGTCGCGTCACCCAGTGGCCACACTGTGCGCTCTCCCAGCAACCCCCCAAGACTCCAGAAGCTGCCAAACGAGAGCAGAGCGCACGCCACAAAGAACTTTAGGGTATTTTCCGGAACACGCGTAAGCGGCACACGCAGCATCAGTCCGGCTGCGGCAACCGTAAGCAGGGCCGCCAGAGCGCTGACACTCGCCTGCGTATAACTGAAGGTATGGCCGAGCGCGACCACGAGCAACCAGACCTCAAGCCCTTCAAGCAGTACGCCCTTGAAGGCCACCAGCCAGGCCGCGCGCGCTTCGGCGTGCACCAGGCGTCCGCGGGTCTCACTGAACTCCCGCGCTTCATCGTGCAGCGCAGTGCGGCCAGCATAACGGCGTATCGCCTTTACGTACCAGCGCAGCCCGAACAGGAGCAGAAAGACCCCTATGGCGGCACGGATGAGATTGATGTCCGCCTGAACAGCCGCCAGACCGGCGCCGGTTACGGCGATGAGCACCGATACCACCGCCAGCGCGGCCAGCGCCGCGCCGGACGCGCGTCTCCATCCGATGGTAAGGGCCACGGCAAGCACGATGGTGAAGGCCTCGACCCATTCCACCGCCGATGCCAGAAATACGGCGCTCATGCCGCCCCATTGTGTCGCATTCACGGTGAATTGATCTCCTCTCGAGTTTCGGGCGGATAGAGCAGCGACTGCGCCGGATCAACGGCGAGCGTCAACTCAATGCCGGCGGGCAGGGGCTCATCGACCGGCAGAGATAGCGTAACACCATGCAGGTCGCAGCGCAGCTCCACGCCGTCGCCTGTCACGATGCTGCCGAGCACGCGGGCGCGGGCGGGCCAATCCGCCTGCCGCGCCGGATCGTATCGCCGTAATGCCGGAGCGCGCAGGTACAGATGCGCTTTGCCGCTGCTCAGATTCTCTGCCCGGGAACCTAGTTCGCATGCACCCCAGGGCGCATGAAGCCTCCCGGACTTCAGTTCCACCGGCCAGGGACCGAAGGCGTCCGTAAACTGCGCTACCGCTTCGCAGTTGGGGTGGCGCCAGAGTTCGCGAGGTGCATCCAGCTGCAGCAGGCGCCCCCCTTGAATTACGCCTACGCGATCGGCCAGCGCGAGCGCCTCGCGCCGGTCGTGTGTGATGGTCAGGGCAGACAATCCATGCTCGCGCACAACACTGCCGATGAGCTCCCGCAATTCTTCGCGCAGCCCGGCGTCGAGACTGGAGAGCGGCTCATCGCACAGCAGCAGGCGCGGATGCACCGCCAGTGCGCGGGCAAGCGCTACACGCTGTTGTTGGCCACCGGAGAGTTCGTGCGGCCGCCGTTCTTCGTAACCCCCGAGGCCTACTCGTTCAAGCATGCGGCGTGCCTTTCCGTCTGCGCCCCGTCCCTCGCGCACCCGCAGGGGCAAGGTCACGTTCTCCAGCACCGTCAGATTGGGCCAGAGCGCGTAGTCTTGGAATACCATGCCCAGGTGGCGCTTCTCAGGAGGCAGGCTCGGCTTGCCCGGCGCGTCCACTACGGCCCCGCCCAGCTTGATGCTGCCGGAATCAACGCGCTCGAGACCGGCCACCAGACGTAGCAGCGTTGTCTTGCCCGAACCGGACGCGCCGAGCAGGCAGACGATTTCGCCCTGCGCAACATCCAGCGTGAGGCCACGCAAGGCATTGTGTTCGCCATAGCGCTTATGCACGGCATCGATCTGGAGCAGCGTCATTGCAACCTCAAGTGTTTCCGGCGACCGCCATCACGCCGCCGGCCCGTGCGGAAATCCGCGTGAAGGCCGCGCGTGCCAGCAACGCGAACGCGAGCAACAGCGCCATCCCGAGAAGCTGGAGTTGCGCCTGACGGTGGATCTGAACCCCGCTTACCGTATCTAGTAGCGCCACGGAGAGCGGGGGCCGTCCCGCCGGGTAAAGCAGCTCCGAGGCTGGGAGCTCAAACGCCACATGCAGAACCGATAACAGCCACGCAGAAAACAGCGGGCGCGCAAGCATCGGGATTTCGACGTGGCGCAGCGCCTGGAACCGCGACAGGCCGTGAACGCGCGCCGCATCACTGTATCCGCGATGCATCTGTGCCACCGGACCTTGAAGCACCTTCGTCGCCGCCGGCAGTGCCAGCGCCACATAGGCCATGGCCAGCAAGCTGCTTCCTCCATACAAAGGGGTGTAGGGCTGGTTGTAGGCCAGAACGTAGGACGCGGCGAGCACGATGCCGGGCAGCGCCAAGACAGCCAGCAGCGCAAAGTCGAGAACGCGTCCGACGCGGCCACGCTTTACAACCGTGGCTGCGATTGGCCACGCCAGCAGGATCGTTACGCTGGCGGCCATAACCGCTAGTTCGAGCGAGTACCGAAACGACGGCAGAATCGAGCGCAACATCGCCATTACACCCGCCGACGCGGCGCCACCATCCGCCAGACTGCCGGCGGCGAGCAGCGGTACACCCAGGGCCACTATGGCCAGCCCGCCCGCGGCCAACCCGTGCAAAGTGGCGGACTTGCGTCCCAAGCGTAGCGGTGTCGGCGGCCGGAAGCGCGGCCCGGTACCGTGCCTGCCAGAGGCCCGTCTGGACAGCCAGGTCTGTAAGAAAAGCGCCGGGAGAATGAGCACGATCAGCAGCCATGAGCCGGCGGCGGCCATGGGGAAGTTCAATGGCATGGCATTGACCGCCTGTTCAATGGCGTAGGTCCCTAATACGAAGCCGCTGCCCGCGCCGAGCGTCGCCGCCACGGCAAAGTCGCTCATGGATTCCGCGAAGGCTGCCGCAAAACCGGCGGCAAGGGCGGGCAACAGCAATGCGCCTGCCAGCTTCAGACGGTGGCGGCGCGACAGACCCAGCACCCGCGCCGCCTCGTCCGGCGCCGCACTGACCAGCTCCAATCCGGATTGAACGGCGAGAAAGGTATAGGGCAGGGCTTTGAACGTCAGCGTCAGCACGATGCCGATGGGGCCCAGCAGATGGCCGGCGAGGCTTTGGATCCACGGCCAGCGCGCGAGGGGGCCGATTGGTGCAGCCAGCAGGATCCAGCCGGATGCCAGGAAGTAGCCAGGCATGACGAGCAGCAGCCAGATTCCCGGTTCGATCCAGCGACGCCACGCCATCAGGCTGCGTATCTGCAGCCACGCCAACCATGCGCCGAGCGGCAGGGCGAGTAGTGCCGAGGCGGTAGATACCCACAGCGAGTTACGCAGCGCCGCCGGCATTCCGCCCTGCAGCGCCTCGTGAAAGGACTTGAGGGTCAGAATCAGACTACCGTGCAGTAATCCGGGGAAGAAGGCGCCCGCGAGGAAACTCAGCAGGGGCCAGCCCCAAAGCGCACAGGCCGCTGTTCCCAGCAGCACCACGCCCACGATGCCCGCGGCGGCGTACCGCCGCGAACTGGATGCAGCCTGCGGCACCCGCGGCAACGATAATGCGCTCGGACCCGTGCTTCCTTCCGGATCCGCGGTGGCTTCAATGAGCGACATGGGCCGTGAACCAGAATACAACCTTGGGCTCAAGAGGGCCCCAGCGATACTGGTTCAGGACCAGCGGCCGCACCCCGGTAAGCCGGGCCAGTGCCGGCACCGGCCGCACGCCCACCAGCAGCGGCTGGTAATTCGAGTCCGCCGACACGTCGCCTGCCTGCATCACTTTTTGGCCAGCGGGCGAGAGCACAAACTGCACGAAGCGTCGCGCCGCTGATAATGTCTGTCCATGAACCTGGGCACCAATAGCCAGGTCGGAGGGCAGCTCGACACTGGGTGGAGCGGGAATTACCTGCAGGCCTGGCTCTCTTGCGGCCATGCCCACCGCAGCCGAGCTCTGCACCACGGCAACATCAATCTGCCCGTACCGGAGCGCGCGCAGCGTGACGCTGTTTTTGGGATAGATCCTGAGCCCGTTGGCCTTTAGCCGCTCGAAGTACTGCTCTCCCGCCTTCAGTCCCAGACGCTGCATCATGCCGGCCACAACGGGATAGGTCGGTCCGGACACCGCTGGATTGTTCATGCCGATTTTGCCGTGGAGGGCAGGCTTTGCGAGATCCCCCCATCGCTGCGGCCACCCGCTTCGCGGCAGACGGCGGGTATTGACCAGCATCACCCCGGCGTAGGTCACGCCCACCGGCAGATAGCATCGGTCGGTCGGCAGCAGTGCCAGGCCCTGAGGCGTGTACCGGACATCGGGACGCCAGCCACAGTCCAGTTGGTGACGACTGGCCAGCTCGTGCATTGGAAGATTGCCGTCAAACCACAGCACGTCCCAGCGGGGACGGGCCGCTTCGGCCTGTACGCGCGCAAGGAGCGGACCCGTGCTCAGATGCACGAGCTCGACATGAATTCCGGTGGCGCGGGTGAAGGCGCGCGCCACCTTGCCGTCGTAACCCATGGCGGCGTATACGGTCAGGGTGGCCGCCTGTGCCGCCACACCTGAGATGCCGGCCAGCAGGGTCAGCACTGCGCACAGTGCTTTCGGAAGCGCGCGTCCAAACGTAAATGCCTTCGGTAGGTTCATTGGGTGCTCAGCGTAAACTGTACGTCAATGTCGTATTCCAGGTGCCGGCCCATAAGTACGGCAGGCGTTTGCGGATATTGGGCGGTGCGCACCGCCTGCAGGGCGGCACGATCGAGCATCGGAATTCCGCAGCTTTTTGCGATATGTACGGCGCCGACGTGTCCGTTGTAATACCGGAACGCTACCACTACGGTGCTATCGCCGAGCCGCATCAACAAGGCTGCGGCAGGATAACGCAGCGCGGCCTGGATGGCATCGTGCAGCGCGGCCTCGAAATTGGCACGCACGGACGCGGTCACAAGCGCCGGCGGGGTCTGCGGTATCACCGGCGCGGAGGCTGATGCCGGCGACGGCTTCGGCCGGGCGGCGGGACGCGGAGGCAGCGGGGTGATGGGTTTCGGCCGTACGTGGTGAACCGGCCTGGGCAGAGGATGCGGACGCGGCTTCACGATCGGCTTTGGCCGGGGCAGGGCAGGATGCGGCTTAGGTGGCGCCACGGTCCGGCGCGTTACCGGCGCTTGCAGTACGATTTGTACCACCGGTAACGGCGGGGGCGGTGCGCTGGGCCGTATCCAGTGCAGCGCCAACGCAATCAGGCCGCCCTCGATGACGAGCGCCAGGGCGGCGGCGGTCGGCCAGCGCCGGGCGGCGTGCGCCCCCGCCGGAAAAGAAGAGCCGTCCTGCATTACGGCGCTCATGACCGGTCAGACAGCGCTTTTGGCAAAGAAGGGCTCCGGGTCAGAAAAACGGGTTCCGGCCACGAACTTTGTCGAAGTTTGTCTCCCACGCAGCCGCGGTACGCCAAATCATGGAGCGGTTGCGGCGACATCCCTGTCTGTCCGTGGATCCGTCCGGTATTTCGGCACAACGACATCCGGTCAGAAGTCAGCCGTGACGCTGGCGTAGTAGGTCCTCGGTGCACCCGGTACAGCGAGAACCTGCCCCTGGGAGGGGGCGCCCAGGAACCCGCCGCTCGTGATGTATTCGAACGGGTTGTACTGCTTGTTAAACGCGTTGAGCACGTTGAAGCTGACCTTGACGTCCTGGAGCTCCCGAACCGGTCTGGCGATTTTCACGTCCAGGCCAAGATTCATGGTGCCATAGCCAGGAATTTTCTGCTGGGTCGGAATTCCGAGATTGTTGTTGAACATGTCCTGCTGGCCGATGTATTGGTACCAGGCACGCGGCACGTACAGGACGCCGCCGGCGTAGTACTGGTACGCCGCACCCAGATTGAAGGTGGTGTTCGGCACGTTCGAGACCGGGAGTCCGGCGTAGCTCACGCCTCCGGTCGTGTACGTGGCGAAGTCTGCTTTTTCGATATTCAGGTTGCTGAAGACATGCAGGTTATAAAGCGGATCGTCTGCAACGGCGATGTTGAAGCCCTTGTAGACAGAATTGCCGTTGGCATCCCCAAGGTAGTTGCCGTTGACGTCCGTCAGCGCGATGAACTGATTGCTGAAGTCGAGATGATAGTAAGAAACGCTCAGCAGGAAATTGCGCAGGGCGCCATCGCGGGGCAGATGCACCTTGAATCCGATATTGTAGTCTGCGCTTTTTTCGAGACTGTAGATCGGGGGCAACGACTGATATAGGCCCCCGCCGCCACCGACCTGCGGTTCCTTGTAGGCCTCGGCGTAATTACCAAAGAACGCCAACCAGCGGCGCGCCCGCCAGTTTAGGTCGATCGACGGCTCGGCCTTGGCGTGTGACACCGTGGCAGCAGGCAGGCTTCCCTGGTTATTTCCGGGATTAAGCGCGTAGGCCTGCGGGAAATCCATCTGCCCGCCGTTGGTGTAATTGGTCTCGTAGGTAATGAAGCGCACGCCTGGCGTGACATCGATGGTGGACGTGGGATGGATCTTGTCCTGCAGGAACGCGGCCAGATCGGTCTGATCCCAGTAGTCGCTGCGGTAATGAGCGTTAGGTACCGCCTGGCTGCCGAAATAGGGCGCGTAGGGGTTATAGAACGACTGCCGTGTGTTGTACACGCTTCTCAGGAAAAAGCCGCCCACGCTGACCAGGTTATACGGCAGATTGATTCCGAACCAGGACTTTTCACCGTAGGTCGAGGTGTGTGGATCGTTGTATTCAAACAGGTTGCCAGGATTGCTCAGGCCGTAGTTGGCATAGTGATAGTGAGTCCGCTCGCCGAGCCGGTACCATGTCAGGTTGTGAAAAGTCAGCACCGGATCCAGCTCAACATTCAACTTACTGTAGATCAGGCGCGTTTTGTTGGTGTCCTGCTTGAACCAAACACTGGGCGAGATCGCGCCGTAAAATCCTGAGGTGGGCTGGCTGTACAGTGGGGAGCCGGCAGCGCCGGTTTCCGTCACTCCGGCGATTGGAGCGACCGGAATCATGACGGGGCGGTACCCCTGGCCCTGTGCCTGGTACAGGCCTATGGAGAAATCCCCAGTATTGAAAGTCTTGCGTGTTTTCAGGTAGTACGCGTAGTTGTTGCTGGGGTTTTTAAATCCGTCCGGGGTGGTCCGGAAGCTGTTGGCCTTTCCGTGTCCGCCGGCGATAACCGTTGACCAGCCATCGTGACTGCCGGTATTGGCAGAAAAGAACTCATTCTGCGCACCAAAACTGCCGGCAGAGAGGCTGACACTGCCGCCGGCTTTCTGGGTAGGCTGCAGGGGGACGAAGTCGATCTGACCGGCGATGTTGTTGTACCAGCGGTCTTCGGGATTGCCGGGGCCGTAGGTGACTCCGATGCCCTGCAGCATCTGGAGCTGCGGGACCTGTGGAGTTGCCCACAATCCGGTGGACGGGTTAACCATCGGAACGCCGTCGAAGGTAACGGAGAGCGCTCCGTTGTCGATCTGTCCGGCGGAGAACCCGCCCCAGCCCTGCTTGAGTCCGTTGATGCTGATGGAGTTCTTGGTCGATCCGGTATTACCGTAACCGCTCACCGCAATACCGGGTGCAATGGCAAGCGCCTGTGCGGCACCCGCCACGGGTCCCACTGTCTGCAGTTCAGTCTTGGTGATTACCTTGACCGACTGACCGGAATGGAACTGGTGTTTTGGTGTGAGCTTTTTGCTCTCCTGGGACTGCGGAACGTATCCCTCCTGGCCCGAAGCCTGTACGGTGCCGAGATTGGTCGGCGAGCCGGCCGCGTAAGCACCAGCGGGCGCGGCGATCAGAACGAGCAGCAGCGCCTGGGCAAGCCGGCTGCGCTTGAAATCGGGACGGGCGGTACGGCTGGACATGAATTCCTCCGCAAGAATTGCGATTGGCGTTGTGGAGCAGCTTGGTCAGGATCGAACTGGTAAACGCGCGGTAGTCTAGGTAAGAAAAATGACGTATTGGTTACATCATGGTTAAGGGTTCTTTACCAAATTGGGTTGGCTTTTAACAATGGTGACGTGATTAAGGGCTCGTGCTGCTCAGCCCGGCACTGAAAAGAGCGATTGGTGCTTTGGGCTACAACCCGCGAACAGCAGGAACGGGTGGAACTCGAGGCGGTGAGGTGGCGTAAGGCCGGAATACCGCCGGAGCCTTCGGTGGCGGGACCTGCATCACTTGGAATGTCGCAGATTGCGGACGGCCTTGAACCCTTCGAACCAGACGGCGCTGCCGAATCCCGTCACTACGGCGACAGTAAACGCATCCGCGTTCAGTGCCGCGAAGTGAAAAACCGCACGCAGGGCCGGCACCTGGAGCACCAGAATCAGACACGACGCAGCGGCGACGCTAACCAGCCACAGGGCTCGATTGGGTACCCGAAGTGAGGCAAACAGGGTCTTGTTTCTAGAACGATTCACAAACATTAAGGCAAGGTTGGCACTGACGAGCATGACAAAAGCAAGAGAGCGCGCCGTATCTTCACGGAGACCGCGATGGAGTGCGGTAGCGTAGAGGACCGCTGAGAAGACAAGTACGCCGAGCCCTTGGAGCAGGCTGATTCCGAGGGTACGTCCACCGAACAGCGGTTCACCGCGCGGTCGTGGCGGCCGGCGCATGATGTCGGACTCTTCCGGCTCAGCTTCAAAGACGATCGAGCATCCCGGGTCGATAATCAACTGCAGAAAGGCGATATGCACAGGAAAGAAGGCCGGTGGCCAACCAAACAACACCGGCAGCAATGACAGACCGGCAATGGGTACGTGGATCGCAAGGATGTAGGCCATGGACTTGCGCAAGTTGTCGTAGATGCGGCGGCCCAGTCGCACTGCGGAAACGATGGAGGCGAAATCGTCATCAAGCAGAACAAGGGATGAGGCTTCTCGAGCCACGTCCGTGCCGCGACCCCCCATGGCGATGCCGATGTGGGCCGCCTTCAGCGCCGGTGCGTCGTTGACACCGTCCCCGGTCATCGCCACTACCTCCCCATTGGCCTTCAAGGCCTGGACGATCTTGAGTTTCTGATCAGGCACAACACGCGCAAACACGCTGACTTGCGACAACTGCAGACACAGATCCGGCTCGCTCAAGCGATCCAGTTCAGGACCGGTCATGATCTCGCCGGAATCCAGTCCGGCATCGCGGGCAATGGCAAGCGCGGTTCCGGGATGATCGCCGGTGATCATGACAACCCGGATGCCAGCGTTTCTGCATTCGGCGATGGCCGCGGGAACTGCAGGCCGCAACGGATCAGCCAGGGCGATCAGACCTAGGGGGTGGAAGTCGAAGTCATGCTGAGCGGGCGGCCATTCCGCTCCCTTAAACCGCGCGGCAGCAACGCCAAGCACGCGCAGACCCTTTCCGGAGAGCTGCTCGACCTGTTCCGCCTGCAGTGCAGCGGCCCGGGGTTCGAGATGGCATAAATCGGCGATGGCCTCTGGCGCCCCTTTGGTCGCCACGACGTAGTCTGCGCCCTTTGTCGACCGCCATACGTGCGATAAGGCGCGCATGGCGCGGGTGAGCGGGTACGCGTGCACCAGCTCCCAGTCTTCGTGTATATGTTCGGTTCGGGCAAGATAGCGCTCGCCAAGCGCCCGCATGGCTTTTTCCATGGGGTCAAACGGGTCGACAGCGCTCGCCAGAATGCCGAACTCCAGCAGTTCGTGGAAGGCCTCCGGAAGCTCCCCGACATTCTTCGGTTCGAATACGTGAAACCAGGACTGTCCGGAAACCAGGGTGTGCACGGCCATCCGGTTTTCGGTAAGCGTGCCGGTCTTGTCGACACACAGAACAGTGGCGGATCCCAACGCCTCGACGGCAGGTATGCGGCGCGTCAGCACACGCTGGCGCGAGATGCGCCACGCTCCGATAGCGAGAAATACTGTCAACACCACCGGGAATTCCTCGGGAAGTGTGGCCATCGCGAGTGTGATCCCGGCCAACAGACCCGTGATCCAGTCGTGGCGCGTCAATCCATAGACCGCCACAAGCAGAAAACAGAGCGCAATGCCGATGACAGCGAGCGTGCGCACCAGTCGTCGGGTTTGCTTCTGCAGCGGGGTGGACTCCTGGTCGATATCCCGTAAGGTCGTTCCGATGCGTCCAATCTCGCTGCGAGAACCGGTCGCCAGCACTTCGGCAATGGCAGCGCCCTGAACAACCAGGGTGCCGGAGTAGACGAAGGATCGGCTGTCACTTCCCGGGCGTGCAGCCGCGTCCATACCATTCCAAATGGTTTTCCCGACAGGCAGCGCCTCACCCGTGAGCAGGGACTCGTCGAGCTGGATCGCACGCTGAGCCAACACAGCGGCGTCCGCCGGCACCCGATCACCCTCGGCCAGCACGAGCACGTCACCCTGCACCACTTCGCGACCCGGGATGCGCTGCTGCTGGCCGTTTCGGACAACGAGCACCCGCGGGCTGGTCAAATCGCGCAACGCTTCAAGCGTGCGCTCTGTCCGCCACTCCTGGTAGATGGTGATCGCCATGACCACCAGCACGAAACACAGCAGTATGAAAGCGTCGCCGAGCTCGCCAAGCACAAAGTAGAGGGAATCGGCGGCGACCAGCAGCAGGAAGATGGGTTCGCGCACCACTCCTGCGGCGATTGCAGTGATGCTGCGTCCGCGTTGGACTGGCAGCTCGTTCGGGCCGTCGCGCTGTAACCTAGCGGCGACCTCCTCCTGCGTCAGACCCCGGATATTGCGCCAGTCGTATACATCAGGTTGTGTCATGTCATCGCCACCTTGGACGGGGGTTTGACGACCAGGGATGTGCCGGACATGGGCAAGAACGCACGGGGGCTGGCGGAAACGGGCGGACTATCGCGGTGCACTTGTGGTTTCGTGCCGGGATCATGACCAATACGGATTTTCCGGAGGCGGGTCGATGCCGGGGTAAATTTCGGACTTCCGGACAACCAGGTTGTGCGCACGCGGGCAACTCCGGTTCGGCACGAAACATACCCCATTACTATACGAGCATGGATCTTGCCGGCAACGCCTGGGGTTTGGGGCCAAAAGACAGTTCACCTCCGACCTGTCAGGCCCTTCTGACCTGTTCTGGCAAGCCCAAGAAAACGAGACGTCATTTTTTAATAATAATGCGAGACTGGCTTTGCCCAGCCGTGACGTCCAGTGTCCGCGCCTTGCGTAAACCATGCAACATCCCGCCGGGAGCCGGCACATAACGCTGGAAGTGGCGATAGCGCAATCCGCGCTCAGGGTGCGGCGCCGGTCGAGCCACCGATCAGCGCGCGGTGTTTTTCGGCTACTGGATAAGCATACAGCTATGCGCCATAATTCCACGATGCCACCCGAGCCTGTTCCTGACGTTGTTTTGAAAGCGACCGCCGAACCTGATGAGACGTGCGGTGGCCTAAACGCTGATCAGCTCGCAGCAGTAGAACATGGCGCTTTGGCGGCAGGGACATGGGACTCTGGCCCGCTGCTTGTGATCGCTGGCGCTGGCACGGGCAAAACCAACACGCTTGCGCATCGGGTGGCGCATCTTGTCCTGCACGGCGTGGCACCTGAACGCATCCTGCTGCTTACTTTTTCGCGTCGCGCTGCCGAGGAGATGGTGCGCCGCGCTCACCGCATTATTGCTCAGTCGCTTGGCGGCAAACACGTTCAGAGCGCGAACACCAAGGACCCGGGCGTGCGACTGCCCTGGGCGGGCACGTTCCATTCGGTTGCCAATCGCCTGCTTCGCCGCCATGCGCACCAACTTGGACTTGTTCCCGGATTTTCTGTCCTGGACCGGGGCGACGCGGCGGATTTGCTTGATGTGGCCCGCCACGAGCTCGGTTTTTCATCAAAAAAGCAGCGCTTTCCGCGCAAGGACACCTGCCTTGCTATTTACTCGCACTGCGTCAACGCGCGCCAGCCGCTAGCAGAAGTGCTGGCAGAACTGTTTCCCTGGTGCATGGCGTGGGAGGAGGACCTGAAGAGTCTTTTTCGGCGCTATGTCGAGACAAAGCTCACCCAGCAGGCACTGGATTTCGATGACCTGCTGCTTTACTGGCATACGCTTATGCAGGAAGAGGTGCTCGCACAGGCGGTAAGCGCGATGTTTGATCACATCCTTGTCGATGAATACCAGGACACGAATAGCCTGCAGGCCGAAATTCTGCTTGCTTTAAGGCCTTCGGGGGAGGGCCTTTGTGTGGTGGGTGACGATGCTCAGTCGATCTACGGGTTCCGTGCAGCAAACGTCGAGAATATATTGGGGTTTCCGGAGCGCTTCTCCCCGTCGGCACGCATCGTCACTCTGAAGGACAACTACCGTTCGACACAACCCATTCTCGACGCCGCCAATACGCTGATGACGGAGGCCGAACGACACTATCATAAGAACTTGCGCGCCCGGCGCGCAGCCAACCGCGGCGGCCCGCGTCCGCGCCACGTTACGGTGCTCGATGATCAGGCGCAGGCACAGTATATCGTTGAGCGTGTTCTTTGCGGACGCGAGGAAAACGTGGCCCTGCGGCGCCAGGCGGTGTTGTTTCGGAGCGCCCACCACAGCGATGTCCTTGAGCTTGAGCTCGTGCGCCA
Organism: Pseudomonadota bacterium; assembly: GCA_021785515.1. Classification (GTDB taxonomy): domain Bacteria; phylum Pseudomonadota; class Gammaproteobacteria; order Acidiferrobacterales; family UBA6901; genus JAJYCY01. The sequence continues at coordinate 185,972 of JAJYEX010000006.1, forward strand.
TGACATTCCGTACGTGAAATATGGCGGCCTCAAATTCCTTGAAGCGGCGCACGTCAAGGACCTACTTGCGATTTTGCGCTGGGCGGAAAACTCGAAGAACCGTATCAGTGCATTTCGGGTACTACAACTCATGCCGGGCATTGGCCCCGGCAACGCCGATCGGTGCTGGAAAGCGTTCGAGGCCGGCGGTCACGTCTGGGACAGACTTAAGGGATTCCGGGTGCCCACGCCGGTGCGGGAGGACTGGGCGGCGCTGTGCTCGCTGTTGTGCGCGATTGGAAGCGAGGGCGCTTCCTGGGCAGGTCAGGTCGGTCTGGCGCGACGCTGGTACGAACCTCAGTTGCTCCGGATCTACGAGGCGAGCGAGGCACGCAAGGGGGATCTCGAACAGCTTGAACGCCTTGCGCTGCAGTTTGCCTCACGCGAACGGTTTCTCACCGAATTGACGCTTGACCCCCCGCACGCCACCTCGGATATTTCACAGGGGGCGTTTTTGGATGAAGATTTTCTGGTTCTCTCGACCGTACACTCCGCCAAGGGCCAAGAGTGGGAGCGGGTGTTTGTGCTGAACGTCAGCGACGGCAGTTTTCCCAACGAATATGCGGCCGGCAAGCCTGAAATGGTCGAGGAGGAGCGGAGGCTTCTTTACGTCGCGATGACGCGCGCACGTGACGCGCTCGATCTGATTTCCCCCCTTAAATACTATGTTACGCAACAGTCGCGGGTGGGCGATGCTCATGTCTATGGTGCGCGCAGCCGGTTCCTTACGCCACGCGTTATGGCAACCCTGGAAGCAGTTGTATGGCCGGGGGCGGAACCGGGCACGGAGCCGGGCCATGAGGGGTCAACAGCGAAAATAGACATGGGAGCGCGACTTAGGAAAATGTGGTTATAGATCCGCCTGTAACGGTTTTCGGAGAATCATTTCCGCCGGTCTCGGCGGTAATGAGCAAACCACGAAACTGCGTCGGTTTTCAGGCAACCTGTGGTAGCGGCTACGGTGGGCCGGTCGCACCATCAGAGAGACTGGTGCCGCTCCAAAATCCAGCAGCGTGGGTTGTTTGTATATCCAATATGGCGGTAATAATCGTTTGCGTCGGGCGCGGCCACCAGTATCAACTTGCACAGTGGGCCCAGTTGTTCTTGGGTAGCCCTTTGTAACTGAATGCCTATGCCCTGCCGTTGGTAATCTTTAGTGAACTGCCAGATCAGAAAGGTAGCAGGCGTAATGAAAATCTGTGAGGGACCGGGCAATTCCGACGAGTGAACTGTTATCCCACGCCGTTACGATCAGGCTGCTGTTCTTGACCATGCCTACCGTGCACACAGTGTTGTCGATGGGTCGGCGATTGCCGAGCGTAGATGCGCGAAGGATTGAAACGAACTGGTCAGCGGTTATGGGCGCGTTGATTTTGTAAGTTATGGGCACGGTGTAGACCTAAAAGGCGTGGCGGTGAAAGGCCAAGGGCAACCCTGTTAAGGGGACATAGGCCAGTATACGCGTACAGGGGCTAGAGTCAGTAGTTTGCGTGGACTTCTCGAATTGGTTTCTCGTAGGCGGCCGACAGTCGGTCTTTGCTGATTATGATTTGTCTCTTTGCAACCCACAGCGAACTCGTAAGCTTTTCCGAAACGCGAACATGCGAAAAGTAAAGCGGGCGGGTTCGAGGGGTGGGCGCAACACACTTCCCCAGTTTATCGGCTGGCGTAGCAAATCGTGAGTTTTTTAGCGTCTGGTTTACGCGACGTGCAATGCCGTTCGGCGCCGCCCGAGAGCACCCGGACAGTCAGATGCGGTTGTGGCCCTCGATGCGGGGCTTGGTGCAGAATTGTCAAACTGTATTGTCCGGGGACAACAATTGTAGGCGAAAAATAAAGTTGTATCCTGAAAACGCGGCAACTCATTGATTCTTCGTAGTCGCAACACTCGGCCGGAAGATCAAAGTTGTATCCTGAAGCGCCGAACGTCCGCCCTATAGCGCGCTTTCCTGAAAAATAAAGTTGTATCCTGAACCACGGGCCGCGCCAGGCAATGGTGTCCGGCGCCCCGGATAGCGCGCACGCCGTCGACCACAGACTTCCAATCAAGACCGTCGGAATGGATTCAGTCCTGGGGTTATCGAGGTCTGGCAGGCGTTGTGGAGCAGATCATCCCCCCGGGGCAGTCATGGTGTAGGTGAAAAATAAACTTGAATCCTGAAAACGCAGTAACTTGCTGATTCTTGGTAGTCGTAACGACGGACCGGAAGATCAAAGCTGTATCCTGAAGCGCCGAGCGTCGACCCTATGGCGTGCGTTCCCGAAAAGTAAACCTCTATCCTGACCCCGCAGGGTGGCGCCAGAAGCACGGCGGCACCCATCAGAGCCGGGGGAATGAAGGTCGGCGTTTTCAGAACAGTGTGGGCAAACCGTGTTGGTGCTGTAGCCCGTACCAGTGAAAACCAGCCGCCTGCTGCCCCGCAGGACGACGAGGCGGGCATTGCTCTTCGGGACAAGTACCGCGACGTTGGGGTCCGCACTTCAGACGATATCAACATCAGTTGCCGCTTGCTTTCGCACCGCTGACATCTGCGGCGATGCTTTCGGCGAAGGCCTGCTCGGCTTGCCCGAACTGCTTTTTGGCCGTCATATTGTGGCGTTCCAGATGAACCGTACCCCTTGCGATCACGTGTCCTTGCGGATCGGCGAGCTCATAGGCTGCGGCCAGATGCAGCGTAAACGATGCGGACATCACCACGGCGTCGGGCACCAGGAAGTTCACGATGCCACTGGACGCCGTGCCCTTGTCAACCATGTCTTGGGTAAGGGTTACGGTCAGAATGTAGTCGGGGCTGTCCTCCGTGATGGCGGAGACGCCATAACGGGCGGTGAGCGCCTGTCCGATCCAGTTTCTGATGGCGCCTAATTTGGCAGGACCGCACTTGAAATAAGAATCATTGTTTACGAGACCCGTCGGGTCAGGGTCCTTCGGGCAATTCGCCAGCATGTCGATGGCGAAGCGTTTGCCGGTGTAGGCCGTCTGGACCGTGGCACCGGACTGCGGCGCAGCCGGTACCGCAACCGCCGGTGTCGGGGCGGTGGCGGCATTTCCCGCGGAGGTATCCTTGCCCATGGCACCAAACACGCTGCCCGCTGCGCTGCTGCCGAGGCTGCCTGCGCAGCCAGAGCACAGCAGCAAGGCGGCCCCCAGGGTGGCCAGTGCAAACGGGCGATGAGCGTTCTCGGTCAGAATGGGCATGGTTTTTCCCTCAAGCGTTGTCATGATGGATAATGAGCGCCGGTTTTTCTGAAGCACGCACCGCTTCATTCCTTCTGCAAAGTGAACTGCTGCCGGACACACCAGTCGGTTTCGGCGGGATTGCCGGGGTACGCTGTGCACTGGTAATCGATTTCCACCCAGGGCAGTCCCTGCTGGTTCGAGCTGTAGAAGGAGACCGTCGCTTTCGAGTTGTCGGTGGACGTGCATGCGGCCCACCGGATATCGCCAAGCGACGTCGATGAACCCACCGTCCCGCAGAAATCGAGATACGTGGTCTTGGGTGCTTGCATCCTGATTTCATCAGCATTCCTGCCGATGAGGGAATACTGAAACTGCCCGTAGGCGGGGGCGAAGGCGGACAGGTTTTCCCAGTTTGACCCCGCCGCCTGGTCTTTGGTGCACCGCAGGTTGTTCATCATTCCGGCAATGATGGGGTATCCGCGGCAGCTTTCGAGACCGGTGATCGTTTTCCCAAAGTTGGCCTGCAGGTAGGCAAGGATGGTCTGCGCATTCTGCTGTCTTTGCGCCAGCGACGCCGCAGCGGCCTCTTCCTGTTTCGCGCGGAACTCATCCTGGTAGAGTTCGGTGCGCACGGCACCCCGGTCACGCGCATAGGGGGCCGCCGCAAGATAGTTCCGGAGATTATTCACCGCGGCATGATTGTGGCCGCCCTGCTCCTCGGTCTTCGCCAGATTGAAGTACGGATCCGGCCACCAGGGGGCGAGGTCGGCGGCTTTCTGGAATGCGGCTCCGGCCGCCTGAAAGTCCTGGGGCGACTTGGCCTCCCCGAACAGCACGACCCCCTTAGCCAGGGCCCGGCGGGCGGCATGGGGGATTGCGGGGGCCGGGCGCATCTTGAGCGCGATCCGGATCACCGCTAGGCGCAGGGCCTGGTTCTGCGGATCCTGACGGAGCCGGGATATCAGGCGGGCAAGTGCGAGGCGCGGGTTGCGGGTCTGTCGCAGCGTCGTCGTGGCTAGACGGGCGGCGTTTTCTGAAGTGACCTGTTTCTGGGCTTCCTTGATGAGGGCGATTACCTTTGGGTCGGCGGACAGTTTCTGAATCGCAGTATCGGCATTCGCCCCATGGGCGAGGAGGGTCTTGACCATGGCATCCTCGCCTCTCCATGCAGCGACCCACAGCGCTGTAGTGCCCCAATTATCCTTGGCATTGACATCCGCCCCGTGGGCCAGGAGGGTCTTGACGACGGCGTCGTAGCCATTAGTTACAGCAGTTTCCAGCGCCGTATCGCCAACGTTATCCTTGGCATTCACATCCGCTCCGTGGGCCAGGAGGGTCTTGACCACGGCGTCGTCGCCATTATATGCAGCCATATCCAGCGCCGTCTCGCCATAGTTATCCTTGGCATTCACGTCCACCCCTGCCGCGAGGAACGCCTTCACCGCCGCGAGGTCTCCGCGCTTTGCGGCGCTGATGAGGTTATCCGCCCTGGCCGGCAGAGCGGTGAAGGCGAGGACGATCAGGAATACGATCTGGAGTTTTTTCACAGAGCTATCTCTCTTTATCATACGTTATTGCGGGTGACGCCGGTTCGCGCCTCACCGGGACAGGACAGCCTTTTGCCTGGCACAAACATCCGGAAGGATCCCGGGACTATTACGGCTTCAAATCTTTTGAGTTTCCGGTCAGTCACTTGCCGTACCATCACACGACCTTCACACCCTTCGGTCAGAACTTGCGTGCGGGCTGCGGCGTCGTCGATTTAACACAGGAATACGTCCAGTTCTCTTCCGGTTGGCCTAAATGGGTTCGTGATTCACTTAGCTCCCCAGTTGTTCTGTCAATTATTACCGTGTAGGTCATGGCGGCCATTGGCCAGTAAGATGAATATTCAATTTTTGTTGCCGTAAACTTTGCCGGCGAGACGGTCACGCCGTAGCTTGGCGCCGCCGAGTTTGTTCGATCATCAGAGGCAACATCCGTGGTCGTATTTATCCAGACATGCTTGTCTCCTCCCCCGATTGCCAAACCTATCCACCTGTTTCCGGCATAAGCTTCATTCGAAGTCATCGTGCAGTCGAGAGAAATGAGGTCATCCGCCCGGGCCGGCAGGGCAGCGAGGACCAAGAGTGTCAGGAATACAATCTGGAGTCTTTTCATGGCCGCGTCTCTTTCAAGTCTTTTAGTGTTGTTTACCCGCGCACCGAGGTGACGGTGGCGGGTTCGTTTTTCTCAAAGTCCTGCTGGAAGGTGTTCGATCGCATGAGATCGAGGATGCGCTTTAAGTCGTTGTGCTGTTCTTTCGGCGTGAGGCTTGCCTTTTCTTCCTGCTCGAGGGTGTAACGCGCGAGATCGACGAGCCGCTCGATGCCGGCGTTGTGGGGATCGTGGTTGTGGGCGTCCTCGAACCAGGCAAGCGCCACCTTCCAGTCGTGGTGCATGACCGCTTCGTAGCCCTTGCGCACCCGGTCACCGGCCGGCGTATGGGGAATGGAGTCTTCCACGGACTTCGGCAACCCCGATTTCACCCCGCAGGCATTGACGACTCCGGAACCATAGTCGCGGCAGCCGCCGGTCTTCAAGAAAGGTCCTGCATCTTCCCCGGTCTTGAGCCCTCCGAGACTTCCCCCGGGACCGGCGGAATCGAAGCCGGCGCCGCCCTTCAGTTCGGAAGCCGCCGCGTTGCGCTCGAACAGAAACTTCGCCCGGCGTGCCGCCTCCTCCTGCTCTTTGCGCTCCTCGGCTTCTTTCTGCCGCTGCTCCTCCTCGAGGAGCTGCTGCTGCTCAAGGCGCTGCTGCGCGAGTTCCTGCTGCTCGATCATCCGTTGGCGCATCAGCATCTGCTGCTGGTAATAATAATTGTTGTTGTTGATGACCGCAGGCGGCTGATACCCGCCGCTGCCCTGGGAATTCTCGTTGGCGCAGGTATCGCCATAGCCCACACCGTTCAAGTCATAGCTGCAGTCGGCGCGGGCGATAAGCGGCAGGGCGAGGAGTGCGGCCGATGCGGCAAGGCGCAGCCAGCCCGATGCCCGGGTCGGTCGGACCGGGGTATCACCTTCCCCCCCGTGGGGCGTTCGGATTCCCGCCGGTGCGCTGATCAAGGACACCCGCGAAAGGATGGATCTTAGATGGATAGGCGTTCCCCTTATGCTTTCCAGCATGTGTTCTTAGCTTTTGTTCTTATATTGGTTATTTAGCACAATTTACCGGCTTTGTTAGCTCCGCCGCCCAGCTAGGCACCTGGGGCGGCGGGGCCCGAGCAGATAAAGCTGTTCCTCCCCCCTACCGTTGAGGTGCTTGCCCTGGCCGGCCGCCGGGGGCGGAATGTACGGCTTTAGGATACGACTTTATTTTATTTCTACAGGAGGTGTCCGGAACAGCAGCAGCACCCCGATTCCGACGATCAGGGCGAAATAGCCCACGAAATACCGAAAATCCGGAGTCAGAAGATAGTCGTAATCCGGGGGGATGCGCGGCGAAAACCAGCGCATGAGCCGATCCGGCGCCACGAAACACATGATTGCGACAATCGGAAGCCCGAAGGCGACGAACCAACCGAACGCAGAGTTGTCCGGGATAGCAACCGGCAAGGGAGGCCGATTCAACTCAAGACCCGGGAGTATCCGGTGCAGGTGGGAAAGCAGGAACAGGTAGAACAGCGACAGCGCGATCCCGAGAACCAGGTGAATTTTACGGGCCATAAGGAATCAGGCAGTACGGATGCAGACAACGGGCTTGGGACGAACCACCCACACTACCGCATCCATTGCGCTTGGATGATCGGAACGAGGATGCCGACCACGGCGACAATGAGCATCAAGATCAGCAGGATCTTCTGACGTGCCGAGTACCGGAAGCCCTGCGCCCGGCATCGGCGTTGCACGAGGATCGCCATGGCGCTGAAGCCGAGTACGATGAATACCGTCATGCCCACGTTGAACCATGAGGAACTGCGAAGCCGCGTGAACGCCGCGAGGGCCATGAGGATAGTCAGGCCGACAAACCATGCAAGACTCCAGCCAAGAATTCCGGGATGCGCCAGACGATTCTGGCTCCTGAGAGCGCGCTGACGGTGTGTTGTGCGAAAGGCAAAGGCCGCGAGTGCTAAGGAATTCCAGAAATAAGGCGCCATACCGGAATGGCCCAGAAGCCCGTGACCCCAGAACCTTGGCTTGCCGGTCGCGAGCTCCAAAAAGCGCATTGCGTAGGCGGCGAAAACGAGCGCCACTGACAGGATCAAGGCTACGGTCAACCAGCGATCAACCCGGTCCCGATCTTGTCCAGGTTTCGGTCTGATTCCGGAGTCGTTTAAGGAATGCATGCTGGATACTCCGGCTGGATCCCATTGCGGCGGTCGCCTTGCTGGATCCCTTGGTAACCGTGCATCAAATCATGAAGGCCTTCTATGAGATAGCTGCCGAATTCAATCAATGCGCGTAGCGCTTTGCATTGGCCAGAGCCTGGGTGGGTACCGAGCAGGACCCACAGGCGGTAACCGTTCAAACCACGCCGTTCTTTAATATCTCCCGAAGTCGCGTACCCTCGTCGCGTACTGAATCAGCAACGAGGAGACACGATGATGACGACTGCGGTATCGATACCCACCACCGGCAACAAGCAGGGCCGGCGCAGTGCCGACGAATGGCGCGCGCTGATCGTTCAGTTCTCGCAAAGCCGCAAGACACGCAGCCAATTCTGCGAACGCTACGGGCTCACGCTCAGCACCTTTGACCGGTGGCACAGTTTGTTGCGCCAGGAGCCCGCTGCCCGATCGCAGACAACGCGCCTGCCCCCGGGCGCCCTGTTCGTTGAACTTCCCGATGGGGATAAACCGGTTGTCTCACCTTCCGCAGCCTGGGACGTGGAACTCGAGCTCGGCGCTGGCATGTTTGTGCGCCTGAGGCGGGGCGCATGCTGAGTGTGGCACCGGGACGGCGCATCTGGCTGTGCACACAGCCGACCGACATGCGCTCACTCGTTCGATGGATTATCCGCATGCGTGAAGCAGCACCTGGGCGAAGACCTCCTCGATGGCCACTGGTATGCCTTCATCAACCGGCGTGCCACGCAGATCAAGGTGCTCGCGTTTGAAGAAGGTGGTTACTGTCTGTGGAGCAAGCGGCTCGAAGCAGGACGCTTCGCCCGCGGACCGGTGGGCGGGGCAAAGCGCGCACTGTGCCACACCGAGTTCCTGGCGCTCATCGAAGGCATTGATCTCGTGATCAAACGACAGCGAAAACGTTACCGGAAGGCGGCATGAAAGACATAAAAACACTGTGAAATAAGCAGCATCATGGGTGCTCATTTGATAGAATAATCACGTTCAAAAACAAGATAAAAACACCGTGTCGACGGCAGTCCGCATCGCGCAATTGGAGCAGCAGAACGCGCAGTCGAGTTGGCAGCTTGAATCACTCAAGCTGCCAACTCGACTGGTTCAAGCGCCAGCTCTTCGGCGCAAAGAGCGAACAGCAACGATTTATCGACCCCGCCGTGCAGGGCAATCTGCTGGCCGCCCTCGGGGTAGCAACACCGTCCCCACCACTGAGCACCCCCGTCACGACCGTGACCTATGCGCGCAAGAAGCGGCGTGATCACACCGTCACCGACAGTGGCCTGCGCTTCGATGCGACCGTGCCGGTCAATATCATCACCATTGGCGACCCGGCCATTGAGGCGCTGCCCGAGTCACAACGGCAGTGCATCGGCGAGAAGGTGACCTATCTCCTGGCGCAGCGTCCGGGAAGCTACGAAGTCATGAAGTACGTCCGCAAGGTCTACAAGATTATCGCCACGGAGGAGATCGTCACGACCGTCTCGCCCACCCCTGTGCTGGAGAGTTGTGTGGCCGATGTGAGCCTGCTCGCAGGGCTCCTGACCGACAAGTTCCTCTATCACCTGCCCCTTTACCGCCAGCACCAGCGCATGCAGGCCGCCGGCATCACGGTGAGCCGCGGCAGCCTCACGAACTGGTCGGCTCGGGCGATCGATCTGCTTAAGCCGATCTACAGCGCGCAGTGCGCCCATGTCTTGTCGAGCCGGGTGCTCGCGATGGACGAAACGCCCATCAAGGCAGGGCGAAGGGAGCAGGGCAAGATGCGGCAAGGCTACTTCTGGCCGATCACCGGGCAGGACCACGAGATCGTCTTCCCCTTCGCCACCTCGCGCTCACACGCTCATGTGCCGACCTTCCTCGGCGGCTTCACCGGTACATTGCTGAGTGACGGCTATGAGGCCTATGCCGCCTATGCCCGGAACAATACCGGGGTGACCCACGCCGAATGTTGGGCACATTGCCGGCGTCACTTCGAGGGGGCCAAAGACGCCGAGCCCGCGGCCGTGACCGAAGCCCTGGCCCTGATCGGGGCACTTTACCGGCATGAGCAGCACATCCGGGACCATCACCTCGAGGGGGAACAGCAGCTCGCCTACCGCACGGAGCACAGCGAGCCGATCGTGCAGACCTTCTGGCGATGGTGTGATGAGCAGTGCCACCGGGGGGGGATCTCTTGCCAAGCAACCCGCTCAGTAAGGCGCTGAAGTATGCGCGCGAGCGGCGTGTCAGCCTGCAGGTGTTCCTGTCGAACCCCGAGGTGCCGGTCGACACCAATCATCTGGAGCGGGCGCTGCGCACCATTCCCCTGGGACGGCGCAACTGGCTTTTTTGCTGGACCGAGCTTGGGGCCAAACAAGTCGGCATCATCCAGAGTCTCATCGCGACCTGCAAGCTGCATGGTGTCGATGTCACCACCTACCTGGTCGATGTACTGCAGCGCGTGAGCCAGCACCCTGCGAAGGATGTCATCGATCTCACGCCGCGCGTGTGGAAAACGAAGTTCGCCCACAATCCCATGAAATCAGACATCATGCTCGCGGATCAATAACGGTTTGGTTTAGACGGTTACGATACAGCGGAAACCCTTTTAGACGTTGGCGATCCCAATACGACCTGACAGATGGAGCTTGGCGCGCTTCCGGGCGGCAGTTGTCATCAGCGCGACGTCGCAAATTCACCTAGTTTATCTATAGTTTTTTAAACGTCGTAGTTGACTATACTTAACTTGGTGTCGATTCAGCATTTGGACACTTTGAAGCCGGAGGAGCTATAACTATAGAGGAGTTAATGACATGAGCCATATTCGAGGGCTTCTTACGCATCCTGATCAAGAGATGCATAGTATTGCTGACGAAAGCGAAAGCGTTTCCTACTGTTATTGTCATCACGTGCTGTTGCTGGCTACCATCCCTGTGGTCAGCGCTTTTATCGGTACTACTCGGATTGGTTGGCGCCTTGGCGCCGAACCGATCGTCCTCAGACAGACTACTGCGCTGCTGTTGGGGGCACTGTTCTATGTTGCCATCCTCGGTGCGGTGGCCCTTATGGGCAATGTGATCCATTGGTTGGCAAGGGACTACGCCCAGAGACCGGGTCGGCGTCGCTGTGTGGTATTTGCCGCCTACATTGCAACACCGATGTTTATAAGCGGTCTGGTGGCTCTGTATCCGGTCGTTTGGATTTGTATCCTCGTAGGTGCTATCGCCTTTTTTTACTCCGGGTACCTTTTGTTTTTGGCGGTACCTTGTTTTCTTAACATTAGTAAGGAAGAAGGCCTTCGAGTTTCCGGCTCGATTTTCGCCATAGGCGTATTGGTGCTGCAGCTTTTGCTTATGACCAGCGCGTTGATTTGGGGGTATGGATACCACCTTTATTGATCAATTCAGCCACGCAAATCGGCTCTTGCGCGTTCCGGCCCATGCCGGACACCATTCCGGTGTGATGCCGGACAGTGTTCCGGACGCATGCCGGACAGCGTTCCGGTGTGATGCCGGACACTTTGGCGGTCTTTCCGGAATGCTGTCCGGCATGCCCGGAATGACCCGCTAGTCCACCCCTCGAGGTCTCGACGCAAGCCCCATTAACGGCCACCCTTCGCCCCTTTGGGTCAATCCCTGGAGGAAGGTCGGTGGCACAGAAGAGGCTTGATGTCGTGCGTCAGATCAAAACCATTTTGCGGTTGCATTGTGCAGGAGGAATCGACAGCTGCCGCGTGCTGGCCCGCGCCGTCGGTGCCGGCAAAAGTGCCGTGGCCGACTGCCTGCGGCGGGCAAGAGCCGCCGGCTTGACCTCCTGGGCCGCGATCGAACTACTCGATGAAGAGGCGCTCGCAGCACGGCTTTATCCCGTGGCCCGAAGTGCGCCCCGGGTCCGCAAGGACCGGCCGCTGCCCGACTGGCACCGCATCCGCGAAGAACTCTCGCGGCGCGACCACTAGGTGACACTCGCGCTGCTGTGGACGGAGTACAAGGCTGAACACCCGCAGGGCTGCCAGTACGCGCAGTTCACCGAGCTCTACCGCCGATTCGAGAAGAAGCTCTCGGTCGTGATGCGCCAACACCACCGGGGTGGGGAGAAATGCTTCGTCGACTTCTGCGACGGGATCCATCTCACCGACCCCCTGACCGGCGAGACAGTCCCGACCGAGCTCTTCGTCGGTGCGCTCGGGGCGAGCTCTTACACGTTCGCCTTCGCCACATTGGGGCAGACGATGCCTTCATTCCTCGACTGCCACGTGCGGATGTACACGGCCTTCGACGGCGTCAGCGCCATCACCGTCCCGGACAATTTACGTGCCGGTATCCGGCACCCCGACCGCTATGAGGCAGAAGCCACCGAGAGCTATCAGGAGCTCGCGCGCCATTACGGTACCTGCATCATTCCGGCACGTGTCAGAAAACCGCGGGATAAGGCCAAGGTCGATGCGGCCTGCCTCGTGGCGCAGCGCTGGATCCTGGCCGCACTGCGCCATCGGACGTTTTACCACCTGAATGAGCTCAACGCGGCGATCGGTGAGCTCACGGTGATGTTGGCGCCGAGTTAAAATTGACCACCTGTGCCGGGATAAAATTGACCAGGTGATTTTTGTCGTGAGACTACTACACGACTGTGGATAAGTCGACCAGACTCGGGTTGGTTTTAGCCTCCTCATGCTGTTGTTTTGTGGTTAATGGCCGGCAGCGTAATACCGTCGGTCATGCGGCTTCAGAATGGTTCTGTTTCCTCTGTTGCAGGTGAGCGTTGCGCTTTCTCGCGCGACTTGATGCGATCCTTGGCTGTTGCACTGCTTTCCTTGAAGCGGAATGACTCGTTGCCGGTTTCCATGATATGGCAATGATGCGTCAGCCGATCCAGCAGCGCGGTGGTGAGCTTGGCATCGCCGAACACGCTGCTCCATTCCGAGAACGTCAGATTAGTCGTGATGATGACGCTGGTCCGCTCGTAGAGCTTGGAGAGCAGGTGGAACAGCAATGCGCCGCCGGCCTGAGAGAACGGCAGATAGCCCA
>JAJYEX010000007.1 GCA_021785515.1 Pseudomonadota bacterium
TGTTGCACTCCAGTCCGCCATGATACATTTCGATACATGGCAATGTTATTTCAGATCATGCACTTAGACGTATGGAAGCGGACGATAATGCATCGTTTTGCAATTTTCTGAGACTTAAAATCCCTCGAAGGGCAACCTTCATGCCGGTTCGAGTCCGGCCCCGGGCACCATCAAAACAATGAGTTATATGATATTGAGAAATGCTCTAATTCTCTCCATTCGCTATTTGCTGTAATCCGGTTGCAAAACCAGGTAGGGCTTCCTTTCAGATAAACCCCGATGGGGGCGCATTATGGCTTCGTTCATTCCACGCAAAGGTCCAAACGGCAAGCGCGTCTGGCAGGTGCACAGACGCTGGAGAGGGCAACCCGCGCAGGTTCCCACATTCGACAACAAGATTGCGGGGTGGGCCTGGGCGGCAGGCATCGAGCACGAGATTGGCCGAGGCGTGTTCGTATCGCGTGCCGACGCCGAGGGCACACTGCTGTCCGACGCGCTCCAGCGCTATCTTGAAAAGATTGCCCCAATCAAAAAGGCCATTGAATCGCCCCGGTTTTCGCGGAGGCTGTTTCGTTTCGGCTATGCCGTCACCGCAGGGTGACTAGCTAGTTGCCGGCAGTATGTTGATGTGCCAGTCGGAATACCCTGCAATTCCATCATGCGCATCGAGCGCTGACCTGTGCAGTCTCACAGTTCGGTTCGTCGGTAGCGTGGTGCCAAAAGGTAGGGGTGGCGCAAGCTTGGCGGAAGTAGCAATTAACACGGCATTTTGCCGCCCAATAATGCGCCCATTAACGTACACACAAACCCGAAGTTGCGTGGCGCGATAAACGCACGTCCAGCGGTAACCGGATGATGCGTCGTCTGGCCCAAGAAAGTGAAGAGGATGCAATCCGGATGGTCTCCACTGCAAGTGATGAAAGCCAATAGGAGATGCTCGGGACATGCCTATGGCTGCTGCCGGTTGCCCGGAAGGAGGGGACCAGGCATCGGCCCGGAGCCTGGAATAGGTCTTGAAAATCGGCTTCCGCCGGGGCTGGGATATGACGGGGAGAAATGCCGCTTAGCCGTGCCTCATCGTGATGCACCACCCGCGCGAATTAGGCGATTTTGCTGAATTAAGCCGGGGCGCGATCAGCCCGCTCTGGAGCAGGCAAAGTTGCTATCATTGAAATGGGCAATGGGCCAGATCGTGCGGACGAAACAGCGAATGCGCTATTGGTGGGTGAACCAGAACCAGACCTTCCGCCAAGAGATCGACGGCGGCTATCTCTGGTCGCCGAAGCGCAATCGGAATGGTCACCGCAACCCCTTCTACGAATTCATGCGCGAGGTCGCTCCCGGAGACATCGTCTTCTCGTTCAGCGACACGCGCATCGCGGCGCTTGGCATCGTCAGCGGCTATTGCCGGGAGAGCCCGAAGCCGGAGGAGTTTGGTTCTGCGGGCATGAATTGGAGTCAGATTGGCTGGAAGGTTGGTGTCCGATGGCAGCGGCTTGCCAAGGCCATTCGTCCCAAGGATCACATGGACCGCTTGCGGCCGACTCTTGCGCCCAAATACGCTCCGCTCACTCCTGACGGTAACGGTCTACAGAATGTCTATCTCACGGAAATCAGCGCAGCCCTCGCATCAACACTTTTTGCATTAATCGGCAGCGAGGCGAGTCAGATCGTTGCCGTCGGGAACCAGGTCAGCACGATCGAGTGTCACTCACCCGCACCAGAACCGGACATCGAGGAATGGGAACGGCGGGTCGAGGTGGACATCACCTCGGACGTGGCCATCCGGGAGACCGAAAGAACCGCCCTCGTCCAGGCGCGCCGCGGTCAAGGGCTCTTTCGGGACAAGGTGCGTTCGATTGAACGCGCCTGCCGTGTCACCAGGGTCGAGCGCATGGAGCATCTGATCGCCAGTCATATCCAGCCCTGGCGCGACAGCAGCAATGAGCAGCGGCTCGACGGCGAGAATGGGTTTCTACTGACACCGAACATTGATCACCTCTTTGACAAGGGCTTTATTTCCTTTGAGGACTCCGGACAGCTGATTGTGTCACCGGTTGCTGATTATAGGTCCCTTAATAAGATGGGCATCGATGCCGGGAATCGCATAAATGTTGGCCCATTTACGGAGGGTCAGCGCCGCTATCTGGACTTTCACCGGGACAACGTTCTGCGTATGGCTCGCGGAGTACATGTGCCCAACGATATGCAGATCAACAGATCATAAGGTCTCGCCGAAACAGTCTGCCGCTGAGCTGCCCGAAATTTTCAATTTTGCACCCTTGGTCGGCGCCAAGCACAAGAGATGGCCGGATGCGGGGTTATTGCAGTACAAATGGGCTTGGGCGGGTAAGGGTCGTCACGACAGCTCCGGCGTCCGGACGTTCTGTAACCAGGCCAGGGGCAGGGCGCGGCCCGACTGGGCCGTGACAGCCTTATCGCCACGTGGGGCGGGGTTTTTGTGGGTGAGCGGTCATGCCAAATGTGGACATGGTTCTTTCGCTTCGGAACTGACTCAGATCGGTACACGTTCAGGAGGCTCACCATGACGGGAGCGGGGTGGGACGGATACGAAGCACTAGCCACGGAGCTCGCTCGGGGATATGAATCTCTTCGGACCGAGGATCTTCATGGGGGATGGTCTGACCTGCTGCCGGATCCGCCCGCGGCTGTGCTCGACGTTGGGGCTGGGTCAGGACGCGATGCGGCATGGTTCTCCGCGCGCGGCTACGAAGTCATCGCGGTGGAGCCATCCGATGCTATGCGCGCCGAGGCGCAGAAGCGGCATCCTGGGACCCGGGTGCGGTGGCTCGCAGATAGTCTTCCTGCGCTGGCCGAAGTCTACCGGCTGGGCCTGACCTTCGACGTCATTCTGCTTAGTGCTGTCTGGATGCACGTTCCGCCCACAGAGCGGCAACGGGCCTTCCGAAAACTCATGATGCTGTTGCGCCCAAGCGGCCTGCTCGTCGTTACGCTGAGGCTGGGTCCTTCAGACCCGCAGCGGCGCATGTACCCGGTTTCCGCCGAGGAACTTGTTACGTTTGCCGCCTCCCATGCTGCGGCCTTGTCTCGCCACACGCACGAGCCGGATCGCAGTGGTCGAACCGACGTGCGTTGGGAGAGCGTGGTTCTGCGGCTTTCCGATGACGGTACAGGAGCATTGCCCCTCCTTAGGCACATTATCCTGAACGACCAGAAGTCGGCGACTTACAAGCTCGGGCTTCTGCGCGCCGTTGCCCGTGCCGCGGACGGTGCTTCGGGTATGGCATGCCCGCACGGCGATGAGCGTGTCTCCGTGCCGCTCGGGCTCATCGCGCTCAACTGGTTGCGACTCTACAAGCCCCTGATTGATGCCCGACTGCCGCAGCTGCCGAACAACCGTGAATCCCAGGGACTTGGGTTTGCGGGCGAAGGCTGGCAGCGCATTGCCAGCCTTTCGGCTTTGGATCTGCGTGTAGGCGCGCGCTTCCGTGGTGAAGGCGCCGGTGCCGTTCACGCGGCGCTGCGGGAGGCGGCCAGAACGATCACTGAGATGCCCGCACACTATCTGACGTGGCCCGGAACGTCCGAGCCCGTGATGATGGCACAGCGCATCAGGGCTGGTCGTGTCCCGGCTGAAATAATCATCGACGAAAGATACTTGCGCGCCTTTGGGGAGTTGCTCGTTCCGACACATCTTTGGCGTGCGCTTGCTCGCTACGATGTCTGGATCGAGCCGGCCCTGGTGGCAGAATGGATCCGGCTGATGGAGATTTATGCGCTCCATCAGGATCGAAAGCTCGATCCTGCGGTCGTTGCCCGCGCCATGGTGTGGGCAGAGCCCGCGCGCGATGTGGCGGTCGCCCGACGCATCGCTCTGGATCTAATGGCTGCGATGCCGCTTTACTGCACATGGACCGGAAAGAGGCTCACTGAGCGCAGCCTTGATATCGATCACTGCATGCCCTGGTCGGCTTGGCCATGCGAAGATCTATGGAACCTGGTGCCGGCCGACCGGACAGTCAATCAGCATAAAAAACGCCAGAAGCTGCCTTCGGCGGGCGCTCTGGTGGCGGCGCGCGATCTCATGATGGGGTGGTGGGGCCGGGCGTACGTCCGACAGGGCGAGGCTCTGTCTGAGCGGTTCTTCGCCGAAACCGCTGCGTCGCTTTCAATCGGACAGGCGCATATGAGTCTTGATTTGGTCTTTGATGGTGTCGAGGCTAGACGTATGGTATTACGGCTGGATCAGCAAGTAGAGGAGTGGACACCAGACTAGCGCTGTGTGGTGGTACGCCGTGTCGATAGCGCAATTAAGTTATCCACTTTCGGTTCAGTTTGTCGGTGACGTGGTACTAAGGGGGCGGGGTGGTGCCAACCGCGGCGCGCCAGGGAAAGCGAAGCGAGGGCGCGTAGTCCGCGGGAGGCATAGGGTTCAGGCGGGCGGCTCGCAAGGCCACCTTGGCCCAAGGACAACCGAAACGCCGTTTAAGCCATTGCGTATCGAGCGCCTGGCATGCATCGGAAATGCATGCCGCTCGATGGGAAGGCACGGCCGCGGCAGTGCCGTAGCCGATGCGCAGGCACAAAGAGTGCGCTTAAGACCTAAGTGCGCGGGGGGAGACTGGGACGTCCCGCCGTGTTTATCGAGGGCCGGCGCACATACGGGACTTCCAAAGAAAACTTCGCGCGTTCACACTTCCCTTTCTGGCAAAACACCGGAACAAGTGAACCGTAACCACCACCTGCCGTTCGCCTTTCTGGATCGCTTCGCGTGGCGGTCGCACTGCCGCTGGCCTGTTTCAGACGCCGGTGGCGGCGTGAGTGCGAATTCACCAGGGACAGGAAAATTTACGCGCGGGCTTTTTCTGTTTATATTGACATGATTGCAAATTATGAACCACGCGCGCACTTGCCATGACATATAGCTGCCCTCAGTATCGCGCGAGCCGCCTAGGGATCACGGCACTCACGTGCGCTATCTCATTCTTTGGTATCTCGTGCCAAGCAACCGCCGCACCGATGGCTGGGAAGCCGTGGAGTTCACCGGTGGCCATCAGCTCGGGCGGATGGGGCGTGTGGGATCCAGCAATTGCCTGCGATGGCGCGGGCGACGTGACAGCGGTCTGGGTGCAGAAAGTGGGCCTTACGGATGACGCATTCGGTCTCGCAACGCTGCCCGTCGGCATTAATCGCTGGACACCTCCGATCACCATCACCATACGCTATAAAAACAGCGGCGTCTCGGTGTTGCAGCCGGCGGTCGTCCGCACGCGGGAACAGGTCGTAGTCGCGTGGCGTTATCAAAGTTCCGACCGCCTTAGCGCCGCAATCCTACGGCCCCCCGGACACCCGGTTGCAGGAACGATGCGTCTGCTAGCCGGGAGCAGCGCTTCGCGCCCTCCTGTGCTGATGCAGGACGCTCGAGGTGACACCTTTGCGGCCTGGGTACAGCAGGACCACACCCGTTCTTCCCGAACCGTTTTCGTGGCCATCCGGCCCAAAGGAACAAGTTATTGGCGGGGTCCATTTAGGGTGAGTGGGCCGGCGCACAACATCTCCGGGGTTACTTTGGTCGCAAGCTCGAAGGGCACGGTCTTTGCGATATGGCCGCAACGGTCCCGCAGATATGTATCGATCAAAGCTGCCGTCCTGGATTCCGATGGAACAAACTACGCCCAGATCGAAACCATCATGCGGGCTCCGGCCTCGCGCACTTTTTTCCATGTTGCGGGCGCGCCCGGAGCGGCTGGTCGCATTGTGACCGCTTGGGGCACCTATGATCCCCGGTCCGGTCGCGACGTCATCATGGCCTCCCGGTATGAGGAGAGAACCGGCTCCTGGACTGCGCCTGCCATCATCAGCTCCAGCACGCATGGCAATGCCCTCTACCCGATCGCGGCTGCCAATACCCGAGGAACTATCCTTCTTGCCTGGCGAGAGCATCGAGCCCTGGGCGGAACCATCATTGACGCCGCCCTCCTACCGGCTGGCCGCCACACGTGGCGTTACACGGATCGAGTCGTAGCGTCTCGATCTGAAAAAGCGCGTATCGGACGACCTGCACTGACTGCGAACGACGCGGGAGACTTCATCGTCGCGTGGCGACAGTCTGTTGGCAACCAGACACGTATAGATGCCTCTGTCCTGCCGGCAATGACGCGACAATGGACACATCCGATAATGATCAACAATCCGCACATCGGCGAGCACGCCACACTTGGCGGAATCGCTGCCCCGCTGAAAATGCTGCTGACAGCCACCTATGGCGCCCCGGCCGGACCTCAGGTGGGCAATCCGGTCCTTACAGATGCGGTGCACGGACCTGTCATCGCCATTTGGGAGCAGGGCAATAGTCAACACACCGCCGTCTATGCAAGTTATTACCGATAGGGGCAGGACCGACATAGGCTTTCGGTGACGGAGGCCGCCTCGCCCCTAGGACCCTCCGGGCCACCTCGGCGCAAGCGGGCGATGCCGGTTCATTGGCTGCAATGCGCAGTAAACGGCAATCGGATCATTCGGGGGTATCATCGAAGTCGCCACACCTGGATCTGCCAGCGTTCGCCCAAGACCAGATAATGACCATGCTGGGAACCCGCTAAGGAACATCTGGACAAGTGACCGAATTATGATGCATGACGGCCAACGCAACGGGGCTTCGCCTGCCCGATGCCAATGAGGGAGTGCGGCTCGGGACCGGGACGCTCGCCGCGGTCGGCACCCCGCACGAGCGAATATCGGAAGCTAAACCGCAGGAGCGCGCAGCCCAGCTCGCCTGATCAACGTCGCATAAGGATATGGGGAATCTCATGAAGGAAAAAGAACGTTCCATAAAGCTGCACGGCATCCGGATCCTGGTGGCCGTCGCCCTGTGCGCGCTGCCGCTCATCGCCCAGGGTGCACTGCTCCGCTGGTTGGGCCTCACGGGGCAAAACCCGAAGGACGTCGCCACCAAGGTCGCCTCCCTGCGCGAACACGGCAATATTATTGGTCTCGCCTTCAGCCCCGACGGACACACGCTGGCAACGACGGCGTATCAAAATCCTCGGATCCACATCTGGGACTGGCGGACCGGCCGGATTGTCCGCACGCTCAAGGGGCTGCGGGGTTCCGGGAATGAGTACGTCACCGAGCCGCTGCGCTTCAGTCCCGATGGCCGCCTCCTCGCGCTGTGCGCCGGCGCGCTGGGTCACGTCGTGATCCAGGTCTGGAACCCCGAGACCGGGGCCGTGGTGCACGATATTCCGAATGCGAATCCGCACGGCAGCATCGATTGCCAATCGATCGCCTTCAGTCCGGATGGCAGGCGCCTGTTCGCGGTGTTCGATAGAAACACGTACAGCACCACGGACAGCCTCATCTCCTATAGCACCCGGACCTGGCAGCCTGTCTGGGGTGTGCCGACGCCATCGTTGCAAATGACCACCTTAGCGGTCAGTCCGGATGGCCGGTTCCTGGCCGCTGGAGGCATACACGTTCCACCGAGAAGCAACAACCCTCCCATGAGTGAATTCGAAACACGGATCGCCATCGTCGATGTCGCCCGCCACGCAATCGTGCGCCGCTTTACGGCTTTTTCGTCCCCTTTCGTACCGTTGAATCAACTCGCCTGGAGTCCCGATGGCGTGCATCTGGCTGCCGGCCTGTGGCTAGCCAACCCTGGCCCCGGCGATGCGGTGCGCATCTTCGATGCGCGCACCGGGGCCCTCGTCACCCGCGAGACCACGCCGAATGAGACCCATATCTACGGCCTGCACTACACCCCGAATGGCCAGTACCTCATCGAGAGCGCGATTGGGGGACACATCCGCATCTGGGACGGGAAACATCAGCACCTGCTTCAGTCAATCGACGGTGTCGCCGAAAGCCTCGCCGTCTCCGCCGACAGCCGCTACCTGGCAATGGGTGGGTCCCATAAAGTGCTGGTGTGGCGACTCAAGCAGGCCCAACCCATCCATCCCATTGACCACAAGGAAGAATAACCATGGCAACCACTTCTCGAGTGGGTGCGACGGTGCAACGAATCACCGGGATGGGTCCGCGGAGGGTGTTGGATGTACGTCGCACTGCTGCGGTGGTCTTTTCCGGTTAGCGAATGGCAGTTAGGTGGTCTGCGGTAGCTTACCTCAGCGTTACGGCTACCTCCCCGGCATCCGGCTGCTTTGGGCTCATCAGCGGTCGATACCCTCCCAAGATTCGACCGGCGGGTTTGGCCGAGCATGCGACAGCACGCAACACCGGTCGGCGACTCCTTGGCCTAAGCCGCCGGTGGCGTTAGTTCCATCAGAGGACTGCTAGCGGCCAAGAACGGCCAGTCACCACATTCCCTTAACAGTCATTCAATCAAGAATAGCAGACACACGCAGTCGTAATAGTATACGCGGTGACCGTCATGGTTATGCTGCTGGTGTCGCGCCGGGAAAAAGTGACCACCGCCGCGATCTTGAAGAGGACGGCAGCCGATGGGATGATGCGAAGACGATTACACAATTAATTAATGGGAAATTATGAACTGGGGATGGACTCGAAGCGGTCTTCACGTTCTTGTATTTCTAATAATGGGTCATCGCGTAATCGTGTGGGTAAATTTTGGGTGAGCAAGGCCACTCCACTCCGTAATTACCGAGGCCAGATGCCTTTGACGGGCAGCGGAGATTTGGCATGATTTCCGGATGCCTACTGTCAAACGCCAACGTCGGCTGCAGGATGCGTACCGCTTCGCCGGGTTCCGTCCGCTTGCCACCGTCCAGGGCGTCTTCGGCGATCCGAAGGCGCGTGTCATCACGCTTCGCCGGCGCGCAAAAAAACAGTCTGCGGCGCCTGCGGCCGGACGTATCCGGGTTGGTACGACCGCAAGATCCGAAGGGTCCGCGATCTGTCCTGCGGCGACACCCGTGTCTATCTCGACATCGAGGTGCGGCGTGTCGCCTGCCGACATTGCGGCAAGGTGAAGCGGGAGAAGCTCGATTTCCTCTGCGACAACCCGCTTTACACCAAGCGGTTTGCCTGGTACGTGGGTCGGCGTTGTCGAAGTGGCACGATCAAGGACATCGCTGAGGAGCTCAGGCTCGATTGGCATACGGTCAGGGACCTGGAGAAACAATACATGACGGCGCAGCTCGCCCGCGCAGGAAAACCCGCGCCGAAGGCCATCGGCATCGACGAGATCTCGATCAGGAAGGGGCATACCTACCGTATCGTGGTGAGCGATCTTCACCGGGGTCGCCCCATCTGGTTCGGCGGCGAAGACCGATCGCAGGCAAGCATGGACCAGTTCTATCGATTTCTCGGGGAAAAGAAGGCCAAACGCATCCGTCTGGCGGTGATGGACATGTGGAAGCCGTTTCGCACGGCGACAAACGAGAAAGCGCCCCAGGCGGCGGTCCTGTTCGACAAGTTCCACGTCCTGCGTCACCTGAACGAGGCGCTCGATCAGGTGCGAAAGAGCGAGTATGCGCGGCTCACGGGCAAGCAACGCCGCTACATCAAGGGCCAGAAATACACCCTGCTGTCGCACCGCGAAAACCTGGACCTCAACGGGAGAAAGGCCTTGAAGACGCTGCTCGCCGCCAACAAGCGATTGAACACCGCCTACCTCCTCAAGGAGTCCTTCGGGCAACTGCGGGGCTATGAGCGTGAGGCCTACGCGCGCAGATTCTTCGAGAACTGGCGCGCCTCCCTCAAGTGGCAGCGTCTTAAACCCTACGAGAAATTTGCCGAAATGATCGATCGTCATTGGGATGGTATCGCCGCTTACTGCAAGCCCGAGAACAAGGTCTCGCTTGGCTTCGTCGAGGGGCTCAACAACAAGATCCGCGTCCTCCAACGCCGGGCATACGGGCTACGCGACGAGGAATATCTGCGGCTCAAGATACTGACGTGCATGTTGCCGGCCCTGTAAAATGGTCGAAAATCACCCACACGAATCCACGAATACCCTTATCTTTATTATCCGCGCGCCGGAGAAAGCTAAGCGCGGATGCGTAATTCACGGTCAAGCATGGGGTTTTGAGGGAGTGGGGGGTACGGTCGTTGACGTGGGTTTTAATGAACGAGTCCAAACGCGGGAATTGTGCAGCACACCATCGAAGCAGATCTTAAGGCACGCTTCGGTTCGATTTCTCCTGGGGAATACAGTCTTTGCAAGTGCGCCAGGGTACCGGAGGTTCGGTCGCGTGTGAGCCAAAGGCCGACGCATATTCGCGCAGTGAGGCGAAGTTGCCGTCGCGGTGGCGGTCATAGACCCGAGTGTCGGAGCCCATTGACTGGTCGAGGGCCTGCCTGCAAGATTAAAAGATCGACCAGCGCCATATCCTGTCGGCGACACCGAAAGAATGGTGGCGGGCGCCAGTCCCGAACAAAGCTGCGCGCGCGCTGCGAGCCGTGGACGTGCGAAGCACCGAGGCGAGTGGTCCCGGTAGGCGTGCCTCGACGGGCAAGGTAGAAGAAAGGCAGCACCCAAGCCTTGATGGCCAGATGTTTGGTGCACGCCGCAAGCATGCACTACTCGACCGCGGGCGCCCGCGGTCGAGTAGTGGCAAGGTTAAGGCGCAATGAGTGCGCAGGTTCAAGCCCAGTGCGTGAAAGGGACCTGGACGTCCTGTCGCACATCATGAAGGACAGGCGCACAACCAGCGTTGGAGAACGCGCGGCCGCTTCCTACTGCGCAGTCTGGCTAGCCTTGATTGTCAACTCCACACGCCGGTTCTGCGCGCGTCCGGCTGCGGTCGCATTGGACGCCACTGGATCGGCTGCCCCCATGCCGCGGGTCGTTATCAAGTCTGCTGCCACACCCTTGTGCACGAGATAGGACTTCACCGTGTCGGCGCGCTGCTCCGAAAGCTTTTGGTTGAACGCCGCCGGACCCTCGCTGTCGGTGTAGCCGGTAACTTCGATAGACTCTATGCCGTGCATGGTCTCGAGCCGGCTTGCGAGCTGATCCAGTTCGTGCCGGCCGGCCGGCTTGATCATCGACTTTCCGGAATCAAACAACGCGCCAGCCTTGAGGGTGACGTTCTCGATGGCCGGTGCGGGTGTCGGAGCCGGTGCGGGCGCCGGTGCTGGTGTCAGTGCCGCGACCGGTTTCGGCGTCGGAGCCGGCGCTGCCGTCTTCTTTGGCGCCATGCCCGGCTCGCACTCGGCCAGCGCCAGTGCCGGGGTCCACTCGCCCGTGCGCACGCAATGACCGTAGCCGTCCGAAACCAAATGGCCGCTTCCGTCGCCGACGTAGGCATCGTTGGCCATGCCGGTCAACGCCTGCGCTGGCTGGAACAAACCGATCGCTCCAGTCATGAACAGCCCCAAGGTAATCCGCTTCACAGTATTGTTCATGGAGAAGTCCTTTTAGATGAGTTGGATTTGGGTGAAAATGCCGGAAAAGGCGGTACATTACACCCCGATCGATCGATTGGCCACCGCTTTTTTTTCAAGATTGCGGTGACATCAAAGACTTTTTGCCTATCGTTGCGGCAGCAATTGTTCGCAGGTTTTGATACTTCTCGTTTGCAGCGGATTCCTGAACAAGTTGCGGAGATACCTATATGGCTCGATTCGGACGGACCAATTTGGTTGGCTTTGGCGGTATCGATGGGCGGACGAACTGGGCGGAGGCGGCCATACTGATGCGTCAATTTCATCCTCAAATTAGGGGGAAAGGGCCCGATGGCGATTTCGAGTACCTGATGGCTAAGACCGTTTTGCCACAGCAAGGCGGGTAAAACGCCCCTCTCCGATCAGAAGTCTTTTTTTGCGAGTGGCCTTGCCCAGGCTCGCATCTCTCCGGCATGTTCTACGTATCGCGCCCGAACGCCGTGGTCGGCAATTTTATAAGTGTTCGCTCGTCCCATGTTATAAAAAAGTGAGTATGGTAATAAAAAAGGCGGCGCAAATCATGCGCCGCCTCTTAAAATGAGTTTAATAAATTCCCTTGTTCAGATTATGGGAATTGTGGCCCGTTGTACGGGAAATACTGAGGGCCCGCTGCGGCGCCCACCAGTTCGGATACCGTGCCATCACCACCATTCGTCACCCACACATTGCCTGATGCGTCGATCGCCAAATCGTTAGGGTTTTTGCCGACAGAGAAGGTTTGCAGGGTAGCGCCGGATGGACTTAATTCGGTTACCGTATTGCTGCCATTGTTTGCTATCCAGACGTTGCCGGAATGGTCGATCGCCACGCCCGAAGGAGCCACGCCTACCACATAGGGCGAAGACGACGTTGACGGTGCGGTCAATGAAACTACGGTGCCCGCAACGACAGTGCCCGGATTATTCGCTACCCATGCACTGCCGGACGCGTCAATGGCAATGCCTTCCGGGCCTGTGATGCTCGTCATGGAAAACCCATTGGACGAAGCGTACGCGCCTGAGCTTAAGAATTCCATTACCTCGCCGTAGCCGTACATATTACAGCCAATCCACACATTGCTTGCGGAGTCGATTGCCACACCAGTCAGAACGCCGGTGCAGCCGCTAGTGTTAAGTGTCTTCGTTGCCGTGTAATTCGGTGCCTGGAGTTCAGTGGTTGCTGTCCAGATATTGCCGGCAGGGTCTATGACAATATACGGCGAGTAGTAGGAAGAAGAATATGATGTAAACGCTGTGCTTGCATAGCCCGAAGCTTTTACTAATTCGGTGATGGGGTTAGGGGTGCTGCTTGTGGGTGCCGCTATCACCCAAACATTGCCGGAGGCATCAATGGCAAGGCCTTCAGCCCCGGTGACACTAAATGTGCCTGATACGGTGCCGGATGAGGCATTCAATTCCTGCACTGCGTTGCTTCCGGTGTTGGCCACCCAAACATTACCGGCGGAGTCTATCGCTATCCCCACAGGACCGCCACCCACCGTATAGGTGTTGACACCCCCCGGCGGAGGAGCAGCGGTCGTGAAACTCCATGTATAATTGTTTGCGAGCGCAATGCCATCAAGGCCATAGGCCCCGGTGTTGACGGTGGCTGTGTATTGCGTCCCGGTGCTAAGCAGGAAGGAGGGGGTAAAAGTCGCCGTATTGGTGGAAGTGTCGTACGTCAACGCGCCTGAGACGGCCGTTCCATTGGGACCAGTGAGGGTGAATGTTCCCGAAGTAATCGTCGAAGGATCCATTGCCGCGCTGAAGGTCACGGACACCGCCGAGGAGGTGTTGATGCCAGTCGCATTACTTACAGGGCTTACGGAGCTGACGCTCGGCGCGCTCAAGGAATAGCTTCCGCTGGTAATCGCGACCGGATCAGGGACCTGGAAGAAGGCCTGTTGGCCTCCGGATGATTTGGGATTGATGACGATAACGCCATCGGCACCGTTATCACCTTTGCCGATGACCCAGACGTTTCCAGACGGATCGAAGGCGATCTGCTGCGGTGTCTGCAAAACCTGAAATCCGGGCACGGTAGTGTTCAAATCGTATTGGTTTATCAGCGAGCCGTTCGACGAGCTATATTCGTAAACAGACGAGGAAGCAGCGCCGTATGGCGTGACCGCGACCCAGATGTTACCGGAAGGATCCACGGCCATCGTAGGCCCGGTGTAAGGAGCCTGGTCCCCGGATCCCAGGCTGGTTTCGTATCCTATGGGGTAATTGACAGCGGCTGCGCCCGGTGTCATTTCGCTGAGATTCGGCGTGCCGGTGCTCAAAACATCAAATGGAGCGTAGGCCCATAGATTGCCGGCAGGGCCTGTGGCGATTGAATCGAAGTTTTGCAGACCGGGTACGGGAACTCCGCTTGGCAGAGGGATGAGACCGCCCGTGGAAGAATTGACTTCCGCAGTGTTCACGCTGAAGTACTGCCCAACAGAGGCAGCAATGGTCTGGAAGTTGCCTCCTAATGCGACAACCCAGAGATTTCCGGCGCCGTCTACCGCGATGGAACCAGGAGTACTGATCTCGTTCGACTGGCTATAGGTATCGAAATACGTGATATATGGATTCGCGCCTTGATTCTGGCTACAGGTTGCGGCGTTGAGTTTTATTATCGCGCCGTTCCACCAGTTATAGGTGCTAGTCGTCCCATTTTCAAAATAACTGCCTAAGCCGCCCCCCATCGGGCCGTACATAGTTCCAGAAGCGTATGGGGGTTTGGTTTCCGTTACCGGCGTGTAGTCATACCCGAGCGAGCTTGTCACCCACACATTGTTTGAATAATCGACAGCAACATAATTCACATCGTCAAAATCCGGTCCGTTTGCAGAGTTGTTGCCGGTATGCAAATAGCAGGTCTGCTCGGATGTCCCTGCCGGACTGAGTTCAGTTGCCACGCTGGCGCCAACGATCCATACATTGCCGTTGACATCAATAGCCATTGAAGTCGGGGACGGACCAGCGTTATAGGGCCCCGATACATTGCCTGACGAATCGATTTTCCTGACGGTGCCGTCGCCACTCGCAATCCACGTCGAAAAATTGGCAGGAATGTTAAACCCGGGCTTGATGTTACGTAGCCCCGCAGGCAGGGGAGGGGGCGTTTCGGCATTAGCTAATCCGGTCTGGTCGCCGTTGGACAAGGTGCCGCTTATGTTGACGGTGCCGCCGCCGTTGCCGTTAAATTGAAAGCCGGAAAACACGAAATTTCCGTTTCCGCCGTTGCCGGTCAATGCGGCTTGCAGGGCGGCGCCTCCACCATCTCCGGGGTAGCTCAAATAGGCAAGCAGGTCCTGCATCGCCTGGCCGTATTGTTCCCCTGTTTTCCCGGCAACGTCATTTGCAAGATCCTGAAGCAGGGTTAGGAGTTCGGTAATAAGCTGGGACTGCGCAGGATCGGACGACGATAAACCGTTCAAATTGCTTCCCGATATGCCCTTGAATAGCTGGGCCACATCGTAG
This sequence comes from Pseudomonadota bacterium, assembly GCA_021785515.1. Taxonomy (GTDB): domain Bacteria; phylum Pseudomonadota; class Gammaproteobacteria; order Acidiferrobacterales; family UBA6901; genus JAJYCY01. Next base: position 14,802 of record JAJYEX010000007.1, read on the forward strand.
AACATCTGCTCAAGATAGAAGTTCACTTGGGCGGAATTCAGGCTGGTGTTGATCGTTCCGTTGGCGTTAAACAGTGCTTCCCCTATCAGAGTGGTTAGGGGGGTGATGTAAACGGTGGGCGTGCCTCCGGGAAGAAGAAATCCAACCATCGTGGGTGCGGTATCATTTGAGCCGTTATTGCTGAATGTCCCGCCGGAAACGTAGAGCAGATAGTAATCGGAAGAAACATAATTGGGGATGGTCAAACCGAAGCTTCCATCCGCTTGGGTGTAGCCGGTCCCGGCCTGGGAAAGACCCGAAGCAGTGGCCTGATACACGATGACCTGTGCGCCGGATACGGGACCGTCGATCACCTGGCCGCTGATGGCAAGGGGAGTCGAAGATGTGCGGGGGGAAGATGAGATGGAAGAGCTTCCGCATCCGGAAAGCGCCATCAACAGCACCGGAAACAACAAGCACAAGAATACTTTCTTTATCACCCCGAATTTTGTTTTCATCGCTCCCCCCGGGCTTATGCCCCGATTCCAGAAAATTGACACAACTGCTGCTCCGGCCTCTTTGGCCTGCAGTCTTGTCTTCCTTGGGTGGTGTTGACCCGGAGCCGTTTTCATCCGGGATGTCCAAGAACGGGCAACTGCTTATTCAGAGTCGGTTCCTTCACCAGTACTGATGGTGGTGTCCGAGCGCTTTCGCGCACTGTCTGGAGATGCGGACTCTACAGGCCTCCACAGCGTATGTCTCATTGCCGGGCAAGACGCGGCTAACGCCGTCTATCCTTGCCAGTACGCTTACCCTAGATGAAGCCCCATTGCGGCGTGGTGACCCGAGTACCTTCCGAAAGATTTGCTTACCTTCGGAGTTTCGGGGCCGTGTCCCTTAGTCGGTAGCCGTTAGTAGATCACATGGTTACTTACAGATTGCTTACAGAAAGGGATAAAGCGGAACTATTTTGTTAAATTTCCCGCCACCGCTGTCCAGCGTACTGGCTATGCGCCCTTGTTACCTTGCTAACCCGTTGATTTTTCGCGACGCCATTCTTGATCCGCCGACGCTGCGCGCCAGGGAGAGCGAAGCGCGGGCGCGTAGTCCGCGGTAGGCGTAGGGTCCGGGCGGGCGGCCGAAGGCCACCTGCAAGGACAACCGAAACGCCGTTGAGCCATTGCGTATCGAGCGTCTGGCGCGCATCGGAAATGCGTGCCGCTCGATGAGCAGGGTGGCCGCGGCGTGCCGCAGCGGATGCGTAGGCACAACGGGTGCGCCGAGACCGAGTGCGCGAGTGCGACTTGGAGGTCCAGTCGCGCATCGCGAGGGCCGGCGCACAATCATCCTGCCCCCTGTCTTGGAATTTGCTGTCCGGGACGGCGGCCTGTACCACCAAACGGCAGAAACGTTTGTAACTGTTTCAAATGGGAATTTTTGGAGCCCTTTGCGCGCCCTGATGCCCATCACGCAACCAGCGAGATCCGTCGGATGCCGTCAAAAACAGGTTTTGCAAGATGTGTTTCGAGCAAAAGTGATTTTCCGCAATTGTTTCAAATTGTATAAAAAAGGGACCTGGAGAAGATCAACAAGCACTTAGCGCGGCTTACCGAAACTAAGACTAAGACGGAAACTGAAATATTTTTTCCTGCAGCCTGCCAATAAAAATATTGTCCGAACCCTCATCAATCCGTAAGTGATCGGTAAGCCGCACTCAGTATCATCGCCGCTCATTGGTGCAATTAACAGGCGCCAGCGCATGAAGTGCCATGGCCTGGGTGCCGATGTATCGTTTGGCGCCACGACAGAATTGTCGATGGGACGGGGCGGAATTTCACCACCTCTCAACCAGATGATCCCATCATGCATCGCAATCAGCGTACGCCACCGTAACCAATGTCGACAAGTAATGATGCTAGAAAAATGAGGGGGACACGCCATGATCGCCTGCCAGAGTACTGACATCCACGTAAAGCGCGTTCGGTCATTTTCCAGGTTTCTGTCCGGCGGCGTGCTGGCTTTGAACGTTATGCTCACCGCCTGTGGTGGCGGAGGTGGGGGTGGAAGCGGAAGCGGAAGTGGAAGCAGCGGAAGCAGCGGAAGCAGCACAGGCAACACGCCAACCGGCGGTGTCACAACCGTCTACCCGCGCTTTGCCTACGTCGCCAACTCCAGCGACAACAGCGTGTCCACCTATGCCGTCGATGCCGCGAGCGGGCGTCTTAAGTTTATCGGCAAGGTTGCAACGGGAACGGCCCCTCAATCCGTTACCATCGACCCGAGCGGAAAGTACGCCTACGTCGCGAATAACGGCGGCGGCACGGTCTCGCAGTACACGATCGGGTCGAATGGCAGCCTCACCTCTATCGGCACGGTCTCGGCGGGGGCGAGACCCTTTTCTGTTACCGTTGCCCCGAACGGGCAGTTCGCCTATGTCGCAAATCGCGGCGGTGGCACGGTCTCGCAGTACACGATCGGGTCGAATGGCAGTCTCACTGCGATGACTTCTGCCACGGTCGCTGCGCAAACAGGCCCGGCGTCAGTCGCCATCGACCCGAGCGGGCAGTACGCCTATGTAGCGAATTACTACAGCAACACCATATCGCAGTATACGATTGGCAGTAATGGCACCCTAACCGCCATGAACCCTGCCACGGTCGGGGCGGGGACAAATCCCTGTTCCATCACTATCGATCCGAGCGGCAAGTATGTCTATGTCGCCAATAACTTCGGTACCAATCTCTCGCAGTACACGATCGGGTCGAACGGCAGCCTCACCCCTATCGGCACGGTCGGGGCAGGATCGAATCCCAACGCCGTCGCCGTCGACCCGAGCGGGAAGTACGTCTATGTGGCGAATTACGGCAGCGACACGGTCTCGCAGTATACGATCGGGTCGAACGGCGGCCTAACCTCTATCGGCACGGTCGGGGCGGGATCGGGTCCCAACGCCGTCGCCGTCGACCCAAGCGGGAAGTACGTTTACGTCGCCAACGTCAGCGGCAGCACCGTCTCGCAATACACAATCGGTTCAGGCGGTGCGCTCACACCCAATGCGCCCGCCACGGTTGCCGGGCAGGCGGGTCCCTGGTCTTTAGCCATGAGTCATGGCACAAGCCCCGCTGTGGCGGTGGCGAAGTACGCGTATGTGGTGAATTCAGCGGGCAATGATATCTGGCAATATTCGATCGACAGCAGCGGTAATTTGACGCCGCTGGCTGCAGGCCCGGTCGCGGCGGGAAACAGTCCATGGGCGATCGCGATCGACCCAAACAACCAGTACGTCTACGTGGCGAATGCGTTGGATAACACTATCTCGCAATACACGATCGGCAGTAACGGTGACCTGACGCCTATGGTCACCGCCCCGACAGTTCCGACGGGAACGTTTCCGTACGATATCACCGTCGACCCGAGCGGGAAGTACGTCTACGTGACGGATTTTCAGGGCACCAATGGAGCGCCGTCGGAAAGCGTCACGCAGTACACCATTGGCAATAATGGCAGCCTGACGGCCATGACCACTCCGACCGTCGCCGCAGGGCTTGCACCGACTGGCGTTGCCGTCGACCCCAGCGGCCAGTACGTCTACGTAACCAATGAACTGGCGCCAGGTACCGTATCGCAATTCACCATCGGTACGAACGGAGCTCTGACGGCCTTGGCAACGGTAGCTGCGGGAAACTTGCCGGTCAGCATCGCTGTCGATCCCAGCGGAAGGTTCGTTTATGCCACCAATAGCGTTGATAATAATGTTTCCCAGTACACCATCGGGCCAGGTGGCGGTCTGACTGTCATGACGACAGCCACTGTTGCAACCGGTCCTGGCCCCATCTCCGTCACGGTCACGCCAAACGGCCAGTACGTCTATGTCGCGAACAGCGGTTCCGCCAATGACAGCCTGTCGCAATACGCAATCGGCAGCGGTGGCGGTCTTACGCCCTTGACCGCTCCCGGTGTCGGACCACAAGAGTCGCCTTCCTCGGTCATTACCGATCCGAGCGGGGCCTATGTCTACGAAACGAACACAGGGAACAACATCATCTCCCAGTACAACATCGGCAGCGGTGGCGGCCTCTCGCTGATGGCAACTCCTTCGGTGGGGGCGGGGGCATCGCCACAGACGATGGCAATCGTTGGAAGCTATCAGTAGGAAGGCCAATGACACCACTGCATCATCGATGTCCAGCTGATAGCTGGCCTATCGGACGATTCGTCAAGCGGGAAATTAAGGTCCGTCGGTCTGTGCGAAATTGCAAAAAACCCGATGGACTGATGCGGTCTTTTTTGTTGCTACCTTCGCGCGACAACATGCTCCGTTTCACAGTGGCCTTATTGGGTCCGGCGTGCTGCAGCAACGCGGAAGGAAGCTTGTAATGCATGGGGTCTCCGGGCTGTGCAGCAACGCTGCGCTAAAGGTGGGGTGGCTCATCGGAATTGACTTTCAGGAGCAGGTCGCAAGCGCGTTCAGGCTGCTGCGGAAAAAAAAGCCACGGCGGTGAGCGTTGGAGGAAAAGCGGGAGAGCAGATTCGGGCAGATGAACATCCTGGAGACGAACAAAAGTCTGCAATAAGTGCATGGAGAACCTCCAAACGCTCATTCCAGAAGTCGTTCTGTTTGCTATCTGTAAGTCGACACCGGCTTTTCTGCGCCGGCCGTAGGTCATGACGCACCGCAAACCCAGACGGAAATATCGCTATCCCGGGAGGGATCAGCGTTGAAGCATGAACAGTCAGAAGTGTGATCCGGTTGAAAGACCGAATACTGTTTGACGAGCTGGAAGTCTCACGCGATGGTGAACAGCAGAACTACCGCATACGAGGAGAACACGCTATGAAAAACAAATGGTTTCGAGCATTGCCATTTCTGTTATTCCTGGGGTTAACCGCCTGTGGTGGTGGAGGCGGTGGAGGCGGAGGGGCAGCGGCGCCATCGTCTTCATCTTCTGCTTGCACGTGGGGCACTTCTAGCTGGGGTTGCAACTGGCAGTAAGAGGTGGTCTCGGTAATACACCGGGTTCCTGCCAGTTAAATTCAATAGCTATTGGAGAATATGATCATGAAATTATCGTCACATCTCAAATCGATTTATACGCAACTCATCGCTACGGCGATTCTCGCTGGCGGGATCGGTCAGAGTTACGCTGCGGTTACTATCCCAAACACTTTCTCAGCTGGTACGCCGGCAGTCGCAGCTCAGGTCAACGACAATTTTACGGCCGTGGGGAACCAAATGCCTGCAGTGAAGCAGGTACCTGCTACGGATTGGATTACTGGCGTGTCGACAACGTCTGCTAACCTTCAATCGATTACGATCACTCCGCCGGGAAGCGGTTTTGTCATAGTGACAGCCAGCGGAACCGTGACATACAATTACACCACTGGTACGTCTGCCGAAATATGCATGGATTTAGGTATTATTAGCGCTGACACGAGCGGTTGCTCCCCAGCTGGGTCGCCCGCTGCTAACGTTGCATTTCGATCCTTCCTGCCCTCCACATTTCCCAGCAGCGATATTTATGGCTACAGCGCGACGTATAGCCTGGTCAATGTCTTTCCAGTTACCGCAGGGGTTGCGCAATCTTATTATCTCAATGGATTTGCAACGGGCACGTCGTCCACGGCTTTATTCCACCCGATCCTAACCGTTTTATTTGTCCCCAATGCACTGCCATGACAGTTCAATGGGAAAGTCTGGGGATTGGCCAGGAACGCCGATTGAATGAGAAGAGCCGGAGCGATTCTGGCCGTTCAGGTAACGTGTGTCATCGAAGCCGGAGTCAAGAAATCACGGTGCGGCCGCTGATTCGTCGGGGGCTTTTCGGAGGTTGGTGCCAAGCCTAGCGTAAATAACGCAGAAGTGTGATCCAGTTCACAGGCCGAATCTAGGACGAGCGATGAATGCCACCGAGTTTAGCCGCCGCGGTATAGCGACATTGATGCAACGGATTGCAATTGAAGGAGAAGGCTGACCACCGAGACAGGAGCCTACGCTCGAAAGTTGTGTATGACCTGAAGTAAGAAGGCGGCGTATTCTGATGGTCGACCAAGATCATCACCTTTAAGCTAAAGAGTGAATACGCCGCATGAAGAACGATAAGGTAGTCGCACTCAAGAATCCAGGGGTCCCGGGCGAAGTCCGGGACGCCTTGACCGAAGTGCTTCGGGAAGGAGCGCAACAGTTGCTTGCCCAAGCCATTGAAACGGAAGTGGCGGAGTTTTTCGACCGGTATCATTGCTTCAATCAAAGCCTTGAATCCTGAAATCCGTTTGCCAGGACCCTTGCAAGTCCCGTCTGCCCTGTCCGTTGAAGCCCATCCAGGCACCGGCTACGGCGTGATCTCGAATACCGTACCATAGCTGCTGCTGTTCGTGCCGCCGGTCTGCGTCGTGCTGTAGAGGTTTCCGCTTGTATCCATGATGAGGTCGGAATCAGGGTACGCTCCATCGGTCCTGGCGAAGGAGTGCAGAACGGTCTCAGTATAACCGCTTGCTCCCTTAGCAAGCTCGAATACCGCGCCAGCATTGTTCGGGCCGCCGCCATACCTCGTTGTGCCATAGAGGTCCCCGCTCGCATCCATGATGACGCCGGCAAAGGGGTTCTGCCCATCTGTCCCGCCGAGAGCGCCAAAAGAGTACAGGATCTTTTCGGCATAGCCGCTTGCCCCCTTCACGAGTTCGAATACCGTGCCGGTGTTGTTCGCGCCGCCGCCCCACGTTGTGCCATAGAGGTCCCCGCTCGGATCCATAGCGACACCGGAAAAAAAGGGATGCTGCCCATCTCCGCTGGCGCCAAAGGAGTATAGGAGCTGTTCGGTATAGCCGCTTGCGCCCTTTACGAGTTCGAATACCGTGCCGGTGTTGTTTGTGCCGCCGTTCTGCGTGGTGCTGTAGAGGTTTCCGCTCGTATCCGTGATGAGGCCGGCATTGGGATCCAGTCCATCAGTGCCGGTGAAGGAGTGCAGAATGGCTTCGGTATCGCGGCCGTTCGACAGCGTGAGCTCGAATACCGTGCCGTCGTTCGTTCCGCCGCCGCCCGCCGTCGTGCCATAAAGGTTTCCGCCGGCGTCCATGATGAGGCCGGCCGCAGGATTCTGCCCGTCCCCGCTGCTGGCGCCAAAGGAGTACAGGACCTTTTCGGTATAGCTACTGGCCCCTTTTACGAGCTCGAAAACGGTACCATAACCGCCGACTGTGCTGCCGTACGCACCGCCGTTTTCTGTCGTGCCATAGAGGTTTCCGCCGGCGTCCATGATGAGGCCCGCCATGGGGTTTCGCCCATCCGGAAGGGTGTCAAAGGAGTACAGGATCTTTTCCGTGTAGCCGCCTGCCCCCTTCACGAGTTCGAAAACGGTACCATAGCCGCCGACCGTGCCGCCGTATGCACCGCCTAGCTGCGTCGTGCCATAGAGGTTTCCGCTGGTGTCCATGATGAGGCTGGTATACGGGTTCTCCCCATCCGGGAGGGCGCCAAAGGGGTACAGGACGGCTTCGGCCGCCGCTGCCACCGTACAGCTGACCTGCACGTTGGTGACGTTGGCCGTGGCCGTGCCCGTGCCGTTGGTGACGGTGCAGGTCTCATTGGGGGCCTGGGTAAGGACGGTGACAGCATAGGATGATCCGAAGGGGACTCCCTGCGAGAAGGTGAAGGTTCCGTTCTTATTTACTGCTAGGTTATCGCCACCGTTATCTTGCAGCGTCAGCTGGGTGGCGCTCGTCCAGGAGGTGAATCCGCTCAAGGTACCCGAGATTGAGTCGGTCGGCGCGGCTGAAGAACCCCCACCCCCACAGGCGGTCAAAAACGCCGTGAGCGAGAGAGCGACGATGACGCGGGACAGCGTGGTAAACGTCATAGTGATTTTCCCTGAACCAGTCGCTATTCGGGCTGGCCAGCCTGTGCACGGCAAGCGTCCGCAAAGTCCGTCATCAGATAGCCCCTGCGTCCTCGCGACCATCAGGGAAAAGCCGGTGACCTCCGTTTTCTCGCCGAAGACCCGGCCCAAGACCGCGCCACGGGTTGCTCTGCCCACCCGCACTGGCGCAATCGCGCACCTGAAAACAGTTCAATCGTCGAACGTACTTGCATCGACGAAACGCATCACAGCCATTTCAATTTCACACTACGCTGCATGGGTCCGGACTTGCAATGGGTCGATCGACCCATATGACGGGTGCACCACCGGGTGGGATGCATTTGGATGAAAGCTAAGGAGCGCCAGGGTGTCTGATTAATCAGCGGCGCGAATGCGCCAGGTCTTATTCGTGCCCCGAACCGGCGCGCAGCGCCGCGATCAGTTCCGTGCGGTTTCGCACGTTGAGCTTTTTGTAAATCGCATTCACGTGTTTCGTCACGGTGTGTGCCGAAATGTTAAGGTGATTGGCGACCTCTGCATACGTAAGGCCCTTTGCGAGGTACCGGGTCACCTGTCTCTGCGTCGGGCTTAAACGCGCTTCCCGCGATTTCCGGCGCAACTCCAGATGCCAGAGATCCAGGATCGGCGTGGCTTTAAGCGCTATCTTTTTGCCCTCGTATACCCATGCACCACCAAGCATGAGCCGCTCATGGAGTTCCGTTGGCAAAACGGTGGACGGCTGCAATGGCCATTCGCAGCGCAGAAGCTCGCGCGCGCCACACTCCATCTGGTGCAGTTGGCCAAAGCGGTCGCAGATTGCCGAGAGATAAGGGCCATGCTTGGGTCGGTAGAAGTAGGAGAGAAGATTGATGTTCCATGCCTGGATGAGATGCGGTACGGCAAACTGCGCAAGCGCGCATTCATTTTCCAGAAATGCGGGTTCCGTGGGCGGGCGGTAGAGGCTGACAAAGTGATGACACCTGGTTTCGTCGTTTTGGCGACGGGTGCACAAGGCGTGCCCGATATTAAATGATTGGCAATGTTTGACCAATGGGTCAGGATAACGGTTCTTGCCATCCTCCGTCGTGAGACTGCGCAGTGCAAGGCTTTCGGAGGCTGTCCCCTCGACCAGAACGTTAAGCGTCGGGTCGAGATGGCGGGCGTCGTCCCAGCGGGAGATGAACTCCTGAGGAAGATTGTACAGAAACACGCTGTTAAGTCGCACGCCGGGCGTGCCGATTGCCCAGATGCCGCACTGGAAGGCGACGACTTCCTGAATCTGTTCGAGCGCCCATTTCTGAAACCGGTCAGCGCGGCACCGTCGTCCCTCAGCGTAGAGCCGAAGAACCACCTGGCATAATGTCTGATACATCTTAATCTACGTCATGTCCATATGAATTAGTTGCTTCGATAAAAATGATTTTGCCGGGAAATTTCCTGCTGATTTTCAGATTAAAAGTATGTCACTTCAGCTGCTCACTGTCATATAGGTTGATCGACCTATGCGACGGCAAATCCGTCGGTTGAAATACGATTTCGGTGCCGCAGAAGCGCACGTGAGCATCGCCATGCCCGCGTGCAACGTGATGAGCCTGTTTCACAGGCAGTCTTGAAAGCCACCCCAGACAAACCCCCTGCGAGTGATCTGCAGCGCGCGCTAAAAGCCCCTCGCTACAAGCTTTTCGCCAAGGCGAGGTACTTGACCCGCGCGGGGAGGAGAAACGTCTTGAAACGGGCGCGCGCCGTGCGCAGCCGCAATGGGTTACCTGACTATGGGATCGTTCGAAAGCCTTTACGACCCCGGTGCACTTCTTCCACGAATCGTTCACTTAGCCCAACGGGCGGACCGCACATCCGGGTTCATTGTCCTTTTTGCCGGCGCAATCTCGTCGCGACTCGGGCGAGACCGTGAATTTCCAACGCCGTGACATTTCGGGGACAGGCGGGATCATCCGCCTCATATTTCCTGTGTATGCTGCGTGCTGTGCTCGGGGTATGTATGAAAACCGGCATGTCGACCGGAAAACCGGCGTCAAAACAGCGCGTAATGCAGCCGAAAAAATTTTGACGCACGTCAAGATGCGCGAAACGGGTGGCAGGTATAAGAAAGTAGACAGCAACAAGAATCCGGCATGGTCCGAGATCGTGGATAAAAGGAGATTCGTTATGGCAACGGCAACTGAATCGGCGAGAAAAAAACTTGTCGAGGATTTCCGGGCGCTTACCGCGGACACTGAAGAGTTGTTACGTGCCACGGCGTCCATCACCGGAGAACGCGCAAGCGCTGCGCGCACCAAGGTGGAAGAGCGGCTTCGGGCGGCGAAGGAAGCCGTCGGGGAATTTCGGGACGATCTCGCCGAACGCGGGCGCGTTGCCGCTGAGGCCGCGGATCGCGCGGTGCGTGATCATCCCTGGGAATCGGTGGCGGTCGCTGCCGGTATCGGTTTTCTGCTGGGCATGCTGACGGCGCGGCGCTGACCGGCATGGTTCCACCTGATGCCAGTCCGGTCGGGATTCTGCAGTTGCTGCGACGGATATTGTCTACGCTGATTGAGATACTCCGCACCCGGGCCCAGCTGGCGGTAACGGAGATTGAAGAACAGGCGCTGCGCGCGACGCAGCTTTTGCTGCTCGCTCTGCTGATCCTGTTTTTTCTCAGCTTCGCTGTTCTGCTCGGCACGCTGGCCGTTGTGACGGCGTTCTGGAACAGTCATCCGGTGGGGGTTCTGGCCGGATGCGCGGGGCTTTATCTGCTGGTCGCGGCGGTGCTTGGCGTGGTTCTGTATCGTGGAGTGCGGACGCGCCCGCGTCTGCTGGCGGCCACCCTGGCGGAACTCGCGCGCGATGGCGAGGAGTTCCGCCCGCGATGAGCGCGCGACTGGCGGCGCTGGTGCGCAGGCGCCAACACCTGACTGCCCGGGTGACACAGGAGCGTGAAACGCTGAGGGCCGACATGCGGCTTATGCGGGAATCAGCGACGCTGACGGGCATGGCCGTCGGCGCTGGCGTGGTGATACGCCGGCATCCCGTGCCGCTTATGGTTCTGGCTGGCGTGCTGTGGTGGCGGCGACAGTACGTGTATTCCGTATTGCGATGGGCGGGAGCAATGGCGCCGACCATGCGCGCTTGCGGAATGTTCCGTCTTGTACGTGATATTTGGCGCTCCGGGCGCTGATCGGCGTGACACGGCGCACCGGCCGATAGCGGATCCGGGTCCGGTCAGTCCCGATGCCGGGGCGAGCCGCGAAGCAATGCAGTCACCATGCCCCATACCCGCAGTGGCGGAAGAGTCTGGTAACAGGCGGGGGTGACGGGCGCATCCGCGCGGTAGTAACAGACCCGTCGCAGGCATGGCGCACAGGCGAAGTCGGCCGATGCATGGTACTGAGCCTTGCCCACCGTACCGGTTAGGCCCGGATTGGTGGCGCCGTAGATCGTGACAGATGGTACAGACAGCGCCGCAGCGCAATGGGCAAGTCCGGTGTCAACGCCAACCACCCCCTGCGCGCCAGCCAGGACACCCGCCAGCTGGGTGAGGTTCATGGGGGGCAGAACCCGTGCGTTTGTGGCGCTCGCTGCAATGCGCTGGGCGCGATCGGCTTCCTCCCGGCTTCCCGCCGGCAACAGTACGCGCAGGCCGGCATCGTTTGCCAGACGGGCCAGTTCCATCCAGTAGCGTTCCGGCCATTGCTTGGTGGGCCAGGCGGTTCCGTGCAGAAAAACCAGATACGCCGTATCCTGCGGGCAACTTGCCGCCGGCGCGCGTGAAATCCCATAGTCAATGCCGTCTTCGGGCATTGTGTAGTCCAGCGCCAGAGCGAACAGTCTGCGCAGACGCAACACCGCATGGCAATTCCGGTCAACAGTGTGGCGATGTCCGTAGAAAAGCGCCGCCAGGGGTTCGCGTGCCGAAGCGAATCCGAAGCCGTGACGCTCTCCGCGTCCGCAGGCGGCGAGAACGCCGCTTTTGATCAGGCCTTGCGCATCAACGATCCGGTCATAGCGGCGTGAACGCAGGAAGGACAGCGCCTGCAGCCACTCGGTTCGATGTGCTGACCGCAGAAAGCCGTGGCGCCAGCGCCGCAGGGCAACCGGGATCACCGTGTCTATGGCCGGGTGCCAGGCGGGTATTTCCGCGTATGCCTCCTCGATCAGCCAGTCGAATCGGGCCTGCGGCAGGGCGCGGGCAGCGTCCGTAAGGGCTGGCAGGACATGCAAGACATCGCCCAGGGAGGAGGTCTTGATAACCAGGACTCTCATCGCTGCAGCACCACCGCATCGATGCGTTCCTCGACCCATTCGGGTTCGAGCTGACGCAGGCAGTTGGTGTGGCCGAGCGGACAGACACGCTTGAAACACGGACTGCAGGGCAGGCCCAGAGACAGAATTGTTGCCTGCGCGCTCAGCGGCGGCGTGAATCCAGGGTCGGACGATCCATACAGCGCGATCAATGGTCGTCCAAGACTGGCGGCCACGTGCATCAACCCCGAATCGTTGCTCACGACCACGCTCGCCAGCGAAAGCAGGTCAACCGCCTCTCCCAGCGTCGTGCGCCCGGCCAGATCCGCGCAGTCGGACCCGGACAGGACGCGCACGCGGGCCGTTACCGACCGGTCGCGCTCCGAACCGAAAAGCCAGACTCGCCAGCCGCGGGCTGCATAGCGGGAGGCAAGGCGGCCATAGTGTTCCTCCGGCCAGCGTTTGGCCGGCCCGAATTCGGCGCCGGGACAGAGGGCCAGTATTGGTTTCCCGGAGTGATGAAGCCCGAGGCGGGCCTGTGCCGCATCAACGCTGTTGGGCGAGACGGTGAGTCTTGGAACCGGAAGCGGCGCGGGCAGGGTCGCGCCGCGGTCCAGACCGAGCGCCACGAAGCGATCAACGGTTCGTGGCAGGCTTGCCGTGTCCAGCCTGCGGGCATCGTTGAGCAGACCCCAGCGCAGTTCCCCGACGTAGCCCGTACGCAGCGGAATCGCAGCCCACCATGGCACCAGTGCCGACTTGAACGAGTTCGGCAGTATGATCGCCTGTGTGTAGTGCTGGGATCGCAGGGATCGGCCGGTCCGCCACCGCGTTGCCAGCCCAAGCTGGCCGTGGCTCGTCTTCAGTGGCCAGGTGCGACGGATTTCAGGCATACGTGTGAGCAGGGGTTCGCTCCAGGCGGGTGCCAGCACATCGATGGCCGCGTCCGGATGATGCTGTCGCAGAATCTGGAACAGACTGTGGGCCATGACCATGTCGCCGACCCAGGAGGGACCCACGACCAGAATCGAAGAGAAAGGGCGGTCCACGCAGCGCTATAGGGATACAGCCCGGGCGGCTGTCACGGGCAGGAGGTTTTCGTGCAGACGGTGTCCGGCTCCCCGCATGACCAAGGCGGAGCGGGGCGCATAGTTCACGAGTTCGAGCCGGTTTTCCATTAGAATAAGGCGATCGCCTGATGGTATCCCGCCCGGGGAGCCCTGGTGCCCGCCGAAAGAGATATAGAATCGAGGCGAAATATAAATGATAGTACCTTGTTTTTCAATATATTTATTAATTAAACCCTAACCTGGAACAGTCGCATGGATTTTCTTCCGATTTTTCTTACGGTCCGAAATCAGCCCTGTCTGGTCGTAGGCGGCGGCGAAGTCGCCGCCAGGAAAGCCGGGGTATTGCTGCAGGCCGGCGCCCGGGTCCTGGTCGTAGCGCCCAAGCTGGGCGGTGCGATGTCGGCCCTGCTGGCGCAACAGCGTATCGAGTATCGTGCGGACCGGTTCGACGCAGAGCAGGTCAGGGGTGTCGCCGTGGTGATCGCGGCCACTGACGACGAAGAGGTCAATCGTGCCGTGGCGCAGGCGGCCCGCGGCTTTCATGTCCCGGTGAACGTGGTGGATCGGCCGGAACTGTGTTCCTTTGTGATGCCCTCCATTATTGACCGCTCGCCACTGGTGCTGGCGGTGTCGACAGGTGGTGCGGCGCCGGTGCTGGCGCGTCTGCTCCGGGCCAGGCTGGAAACGCTCATTCCGGCATCCTACGGGCGCCTGGCGGCGATGATGGGGGAGTTCCGCGCCAAGGTGCGGCAGCGATTCCAGCGCGCGGCGGACCGGCGCGTCTTCTGGGAACGAGTCGTGGAGGGCGTGGTTGCCGAGCAGGTGTATGCAGGGCAGGACACGGCGGCGCGGATGACCCTGCAGCAGGCTCTGGACAGTGACAGCGGGGGACTGGCGCGCGGCGAGGTGTACCTCGTCGGGGGTGGTCCGGGAGATCCGGATCTGCTGACGTTCCGGGCTCTGCGGCTCATGCAGCGCGCCGATGTCGTGGTGTACGACCGTCTTGTCGCCCCGGCGGTGCTGGATCTTGTCCGCCGAGATGCCGAGCGCATCTACGTTGGCAAGGAACGGGACAATCATGCAGTTCCACAGGAAGGCATCAACCAGCTGCTCGTACGCCTGGCAAGAGAAGGCAAGCGCGTAGTGCGTCTCAAAGGCGGCGATCCATTCATATTCGGACGTGGTGGCGAGGAAATCGAAACCCTGATGGCCGAAGGCATCGCCTTCCAGGTGGTTCCGGGAATCACCGCGGCCGCCGGCTGTGCCTCCTATGCCGGCATACCGTTGACCCACCGGGACTATTCGCAGGCCGTGGTGTTCGTTACCGGACACCTTCAGGACGGCAGTGTCAACCTGAACTGGAAGGCGCTGGCGCAGCCGCGGCAGACCATCGTGTTCTACATGGGCCTGCACGGAATTGCAGTGCTGTGCCGGGAGCTCATCGGTCACGGTCTGCCGCCCGCAACGCCTGCCGCACTGGTGGAGCAGGGCACGACCATCAACCAGCGCGTCTATGTCGGAACCCTTGAGACCCTTCCGGATATCGTCCGGCATAACGACATCCATGCCCCGACCCTCATCATCGTAGGCGAAGTGGTGCGACTTCACGAGAAACTGGCCTGGTTCATGCCCGCGGTCGCCGGAGGTGGCGCGACGTCCACGCCGTAACGGGCGGGTTTCAGCCGGTACGCTGATTGCCGCCCTTCTGGCGGTTGGCCAGGTCATGCTCCACGGCCATCACTGCCGCTTCCACGCGCGATCTGACGCCGAGCTTGCGCAGTATCGACTTGACGTGCAGCTTGACCGTTCCGTCGGTGATGTACAGAACCCGTGCAATCGCCTTGTTGCTGCGGCCCTCGGCCAGATGCCGCAGAATCTCCTGCTCGCGGGGCGTCAGCTCCGCCAGGGGAGCGGCGGGAGATGGCGTGTTCTTCTGCTGGCCCTGCACCAGACGTGTCAGTGAACCGATGAGTTCCTTCGCAACCACGTTGTCGCCGCGCACTGCATCCTGGAGTGCCGGGACCAGATCCTCGGGATCCATGTCCTTCAGCAGGTACCCTTGGGCACCGCCGCGCAGTGCCGTCTGTAGATCTGCCTCATCGCGGCTCATTGTCAGCATCAGTATCGGCGCCTCGACGCCTGCGCTACGCAGCCGGGTCAGTACCTCAAGCCCGTTCATGTCCGGCATTTTCACATCCAGCAGGATGATGTCCGGCGCAAGTTCCGGCGTAAGGGCCAGTCCTTCGGCGCCGGTTCCCACGGAGGCGACAACCTCGATGCCGCGACTCTCAAGCAGCTGTTCAAGTCCTTTCCGGACAAGTGTGTGGTCATCGATCAGGACGACGCGCATGGCGGTCACCTCGCGGCCATCTGCCGGTTTCGCAGCATGGTCTGCGACGGTCCGGCGAAGCTCAGACTGATGCGCGTGCCTTCCCCCGGTTCGCTTTCGATCGTAAGTGTGCCCGGAAGACGTTGAGCGCGTTCACGCATTATCGAGAGCCCGACATGCTCGCCGCGCTGGGAGTAGGGCGCCGACACGATTCCAAGACCATCGTCCTCGATCAAAAGCTGGTAATTGTTGTTTTCATCGGACTTGAGCATGATCCGCGTATTAAGCGCATTGCTGTGTTTGCGGATGTTCGCCAGCGCCTCCTGAATAATCCGGAAGACCTGGATCTCCTGGGCGGGGGACAGCGCCAGTTCGCTGCATTCGTTATGGAAGAACGCGGCGATCCCGGTTTCCTCCTTGAAGTTCACGACCATGTCGGCGATGGCGGGAATAAGGCCACGCTGGTCCATGCGCGAGCGGAAGTTGGCCAGCAGGTCACGCAGGTTTGCGTGCGCCTCCACCAGCGCGAGGTGCAGGCGGCGCACTTCATTCTCGGCGCTTGCGATGTCCTTCCGGAACAGCATCTCGCCCAGCATTTTGATGTGTATGCGCATGCTGACCAGTGACTGCGCGAGCGAATCGTGCAGTTCGTTGCCAATCATGTTGCGCTCTTCAATGATAGCCAGACGGCGGGCGTCGTTGTCGAGGCGCGCCTTTTCTATGGCCAGCCCCAGGTGGTTGCTGATGCTGGAGAGCAGTTCGCGCAGGTCATCACCCAGGCTCGAAATTGGCTGGTCGAGAAAGAGATTGTAGATGCCGAGGATGCGGTCCTGGTAGTGGATCGGTACCACCACCACTTCCCGGCAGCCGTTGCGAAACGGGCCGTTTCCTCCCTTCTGGGCGCAACGACCGGCATCGTGGACGATGCGGATCTGGCCGTCACGGGCTGACCAGCCGCATTCGCAATCGTCGGTGTCAACCAGCATGTCCTGTTCCACGACGGACGGATCCAGACCGCGGCAGGCCACTAAACGGGTCTGTCCGTTGTCGGTCAGCAGACGCACCGTGGCGGCACGGGCACTGACCAGGTCCATAAAGGTGTCGAGGAAACCCTCCAAAAGCTCCTCCAGACTGCGCGAGGTGTTCAGGCTGGACGCGACGTCGTACAGGATCTCGAGCGAGCGGGTCTTGCGACCGAGACGTTCCGTCTGGGCCTGCACCTGGGCGTCCATTTCCCGGGTGAGAAGTTTAAGTTCCTCTCCGAGGCTATTGATGTCGCGCGCAAGATCGGCAAATTCTCCGGCTGGAGGCACGGGGATACGGGCTGAAAGATTGCCGCCACGTACGTGGATCGCCCAGTTCCGCAGGTGAGTGAGCGGCTCCAGCAGCTGGCGGTTGACCCGTTGCAGCAGCACCACAACGGTCGCCGCTGCCAGTGCGAGCAGGCCGATCTGGGCGTAGATCAGGTGCGGGTGCTGACGATCTCCTGCAAGAGCGAGAAACTCAGTCACCAGGGTCAGGAGCAGCGCGGCTGTCAGCAGCAACAGCGGTCCTCCCGCGCGGCGCCGAAGCCAGCGGGTTGCCTTGTGCTGCCAGCCGTCGGCAGGTCTTATCAACCAGGGTGCCAAAGGCATAGAACTCGGCTGAGGTGGCGTATTTTCAGGTTCGGGTGTCATTCGACTCCCTCCGTGCCATGCCGCCCCAACTCTGGTCTAGGGATAATGCGACTATTCCTTGTGTTGCCGCTCCACAGAGGGTGGTGGGGTCGAAAAGCCAACTGATATAGAGGGATGTTATATAGAACAGCCGGAAAAATAGCAACCCTGGCCTGTCACAAAGGCGCCGGCCCGGTGGGCCAGATGCCCGTTAAGGGGGCTGACTGGCGTAAATTCCCGGCTGGAAGAGCTCTTTTCCCGATCGCGTGAGGGCGGTTGTGTACGGGCCAATCGCATTTTCGAGCTCTTCTGTCCATGACGGATGGCTGTAGTTCATGTCGGTGAAAAACCACAGTCCGCGATCCGACTGGCAGGCCGCCGCCAGCATGTGAATCTGCTCCCCGGCCTCGTTTCCGACGATGCACCCGCCCAGCAGCTGCCCGGTTTCCTCATCGTGCACCACCTCGATGAAGCCCTCGAAATCATGCTTGGCGCGGGATTTTGCGGAAGCGCCGAAGTTGGTGCGCACGACGTCCGGACTGAAGCCTGCCTCTTCCGCCTGATCCTCCGTCAGGCCGACCGCGGCAATTTCCAGAGCCGAATCGATCACGATGGGCACGGTATGATAATTGCGCGGAAGACGGCTGTTTTTCAGGGCGTTGGCCAGGACGATCTTGGCATCGTGCAAGGCCGCGTTGGCGGTCATCGGACCGGGCTTTGCGTCGCCCACCGCATAGATGCCCGAAACGCTTGTCTCGAGATACTCATCGGTCTCGATGAAGCCCTGGGCGGTGGTGTGGACGCCGGCCTCACGCAGGCCCATGTCCGCAGGGCGCGGCTGACGGCCGATTGCGACCAGTATCAGTTCAAAAGTCTCCGTCCTGCCGTCGGTGAAGGTGACCAGTGTGCCGTCCACGGTCTGCTGGCAGGAGGCAACGGTAACCTCGGTGCGCACGTCGACCCCAAGGCGGTCAAGCTTGCGTGCCAGCAGCGCGCTGGCACGCACCGGAATGCTGCGCTTGTTGAGCAGACGATCCGAGACCTCGGCGATCGTCACGCGCGAACCGAACTGGCTCATCATGTAGCCGAGCTCGCTGCCGATGGCCCCGCCACCGACGCACAGTACCGATGCCGGCAGGGCCCTGTGCCCGTGCATGAAATGGCTCGAATGGATGATGCGTCGGCCGTCGGCCGGGCAGGCCGGATGTTCGCACGCACCGGCACCGGTGGCAATCACAATGCTTCCCGCATGGAGCTGGATCGCAGTGGTCGGGCCTGAAGTTGGCGATACCTCGATCGCCCTGGTACCGCGAAGTCTGGCGTGGCCGTGATAGACCGTGACGCCAAAGCGGTTCAGCCACACCGGAAAATTGTCTCGAATTCCCTGCACCACGGTATCCTTGTGTTTGAGGGCAGCGGTGAAGTCGCCCACGACACGTCCCGTCAGGCCGCGACCCTGGAGCTGTTCGATGTCCTCGAGGAGGCTGGCAATGTGCAGGAGCGCCTTCTTGGGAATGCAGCCCTGGTTGAGGCAGGTGCCGCCCGGATCCCCGCGCTCGATCAGTGCCACCCGCGCGCCGAGCTGGGCGGCGCCGAGCGCAGTCTTGTAGCCGCCGGGACCGCTCCCGACGACTATCACGTCATAGGAGTTGGGCGATCCGGTCATGATTCCTGGCGTGCGGCATCGTCCGCGGGGCGATGACTTTCGTCATTGGGGTTCATGAAGATGAAGCGAAACTCGCCGGGATTGATTTCCACGAAGTCCAGGGTGGCGCCCACCAGCAATCCGGCGCAGGCGGGAGAAATCAGTATATTGATGCCCTCGCAGGTGATCACGTGGTCATCGCTGCCGGGATCATCAAACCCCATGCCATATTCCATCGTCCCATCGTCGTCGCGGCGCGCGGCCAGACGCAGATAGACGTCGGTACCGTTGTCTTTGCCGGAGGACTTGAGTATCTGGGTTGCGGCCTGGGTGGTGACTGTAATCATGAATATGGATTCCGTATGGGTTAAGGCTCGGTGGGGACCTGCGCCGGCAGCCGGCTTTATCCAGCGGCCCGCATCCGGCTGCAGGAGCGCACGAACGCGACGAAGCGCGATGTCCAGTGATTGGATGAGAGGTCGCGCATATGGGTGTAGCAGGCAAGGGTGTTCTTGTACAGCATGCCATCGTGGCGTCCGTCGATACCGGTGCCGCGCGCAACGTCGTAGGCGTAATGCAGGCCCGGATCGATGTTCTCGAGTGACGAGTAATGGAATTCATGGCCGCGTATTTCCGCAGCAGACACCGGTGGCCATGGTCCGGCGCCCGTCGGACGCAGCCGCACGTAGCCGCGACCCTGCGGCCGGTCGTGCATGACGGTATCGGCCGGCAGCGCACCGACCATCTCGCAATGCCGTCCGTCCCAGCTCAGACTGCGGCTCAAGTACATGAGTCCGCCGCACTCGGCGTATACGGGCATACCGCCCTCAATGGCATTTCGCAGGTCCTGGCGCAGTGACCGGTTGGATTCCAGCGCCTGCATGTGTGTTTCCGGGAATCCGCCACCGATGAATATCCCGTCCACCGGCGGCAGCCGCGGATCGTTTAGGGTGTCGAAGGGAATCAGTTCAGCACCGGCCTGACGCAGGGCATCCAGATCGCCCGGATAATAAAAACCGAACGCCGCGTCGCGTGCATAGCCGATGCGGACATCCGGCGCAGGGGCTGGAGGGCGCAGAAATGCCGGAGTCGCTGCTACAGGCGTTGCGCCGGCCGCGGCCTCGACGACGCGGTCGAGATCTACCTGCCCCGCGACGAGCCTAACAATAGCGTCGATCTTGGCCTGGGCGCCGCTGGCTTCGTTGGCCGGCACCAGCCCGAGATGACGTTCCATCATGGCCATTTCCGGGTGGTGGTGTACGGCGCCCAGCACCTGGACGTCGGTATAGTGCTCGATGACAGCGCGCAGCTTGGATTCGTGGCGCAAACCGCCCAGCTGGTTCAGTATCACGCCGGCAATGCGTACCTGTGAATCAAAGGCCTGATAGCCAAGGATCAGTGGTGCGATGCCGCGCGTCATGCCGCGGGCATCGATCACCAGAACGACCGGCAGTCCGAGAAGCTTGGCAAGTGCGGCATTGCTGTTGCTGCCGTCGAGATCCAGGCCGTCGTACAGCCCCTTGTTTCCTTCCACCAGGGCCAGATCGGCACCGCGGCCGCAGCGGGCGAAGTTCGCCTCGATTTCCGCCGGCGGCATAAGGTAAAAGTCGAGATTCTCGCATGGGCGCCCGCTGGCCAGGCTGAGCCACATCGGATCGATGTAGTCGGGTCCCTTTTTGTAGGGCTGGACCGCAAGCCCGCGCTGATGAAGGGCTGCGCACAGTCCGATTGCCAGCGTCGTCTTGCCGGAGGATTTATGGGCTGCGGAGACGAGCAGGCGGTTCATGCCGGCCGTTCACGCGGCTGCGAATGGCGCGGCAGTGCTCCCCGGACCGTGCCTGCCGGCCGACCTGCCAATCTGCGTGCCTCCGATCTCATGCAGGGCCTCCGGCTGTCGCACACCGGAAGCCGACACGCGGGTCAGGCGTGTGCGGCCTCCGTCGCCTCGCTTTTGCTCTTGTGATGCGGATCGACGTCGGCGTCCGCCAGACTCGCGGGCAGGTAGGGCAGAACCTTGATCGCAAAGGTCGCCAGGCCCATCGCGAGCGCAACGCCACTGAGACCAAGGGTGATTTCCGGAAGGCTGGGACGGTAGTGTCCGACCACTCCGTCGAAGAAGCTGCTGCTCACGATCTTTCCGGGGAAAATGATGAGCGGAAACGCCTCACCGCCAATGATGATCACGTAGATCTGGCAGAACGCGCCCACCAGAACCAAAGCGGCCGCCACGGCGATCATGCGGCGCGAACCGCCGTTGACGCGAGGATGAAAGAGGATTATGAGCGGTACGATGCCACCGATCAGGACCTGCCCGACCCAGAAAAGTGCCGTGTATACGCCGCCGTTCAACAGTATGAATTTCTCGAACGCATGATGCGCTGTCATATACAGGTTAGTCAGGTGGTACACCGTGACGAAATACAGCACGGCCGCGACGAACACGCCCAGCAGATTTTTCAGCCGGCGCATGATGGCGTCGCCCAGAGGCCGGCCGGTAAGGTTATAGGCCGCCATGGTATAGAGGATGAATATCGCCAGGCCGAACGAAAAGGACATGATGATGAACATCGGCGCGAGCAGGGCGGAATCATAGGCCTCACGCGCGATCAGAAAGCCGAAAATCGAACCCGTACCGGTCGTCAGGGTAAGGCGCCAAATGAACGCAAACATGCCGGCTGTCTTCGTATACCGGTTCATGCGCCGTTCCATCATCGTCCAGAGGTAGACGGTAACGACTGCAATGAAGCCGGTGTACAGGAAAATGTTCCAGGCGAAGATCGATTTGAAGTTGTAGGTCGTCATGGCGACGATCAACCGGTCCGGTTTGCCCAGATCCAGCACGAGCACGGTGAGGCCCCCGATCAGCAGCGAGATGGCAAGCAGTCCGGACAGCCGCGCAAGCGGCTTGTACATGTCCCGCCCGAAGACCGAGGCGATCGACGCAACATTCAGGACGCCGGAAGCGGAGACGATCATGAATACCGCGAAGACGTGGGGAATTCCCCACACGATCTGGTTGTTCATGCCGGTCACATGATGACCGTTTGTTTCCATGTAGTATCCGGCGTACAGCCCGGCCAGGACCAGCACGCCGAACAGGGCGAGCAGTGCGTAATAGCCCAGGCTGCGGCCTTCTATTTCGCGAAAGTCTGTGAATTTCATCTGATGGCCCGGTTTCTGTTTCGGTCTTGGGATCTGGGTGGGTGGTTACAGGCCCTGATAGCGGACTCCGGTATCGAGGGCGAGCTGGGGACGGATTTCCTCGGACGGCTCGGTGGCCAGGCGTTTGGCGATCTCGCTCGTCGGATCCTTCATGTCACCGAAGGTCATCGCCTTGCCGCCGTCGTAATTGCAGGCTTCCACGCAGGCCGGAATCTTGCCCGCGTCCACCCGCTGTACGCACATGGTGCAGGCTTCCACAGTACCCTTGCCCCGCGGAATGTCCGGCAGCTGGTCGTGCAGGTTCTCGTGAACGAAGGAGCGGGCCTTGTACGGGCAGGCCATCATGCAGTAGCGGCAGCCGATGCAGATGTGACGGTCGACAAGCACTATCCCGTCGGCGCGCCGGAATGAAGCGCCGGTCGGGCAGACATCGACGCAGGGCGGATCCTCGCAGTGCTGGCACATCATGGGCAGGGTCTGTACGTAGCCGGTCTGTTCATCACGCAGTGTCACGGTGCGTATCCACTGCGGCCTGATGTCGAGCCGTACGTCCTGCTGCAAGCCGTTTTCCTTGTTACAGGCGGTAACGCAGGCCGAACAGCCCTGTGCGCAGCGCGTGGTGTCGACCAGTATGCCCCAACGCTTGAGGTTGGTGACGCCCTGATCAGGATTGCGGGCCTCGGCCAGTGCGATAAGACGCAGGCCCGGGGCGAGCGCCATGCTGGCCACCACCGACCCGCCCACTGCCAGAAACTGTCTACGGTCAATGCTCATTGCTGGCCACCACAGGATCAGATTGAAGCTGTGTGATTTCCGTCTCCTTCACCATCTCGGCGATGCGCGAATTTGTTGGCGCCAGGGCCATGACGGAATTTGCGCCCGTGCTCTCGGGGTGCGACGAATGACAGCTGAAGCAGTCTATCCGGACCGCTGCATATTCGTGGCAGCTGGCACAAAACCCGTGTTTGCCAAGGACACTTTGCGTCTTCGGGTCGGCGTGGCAGTCGACACAGTTTGTCAGCAGAAAGCGTTTGGTACGGATCCCGTCATGGACGGTAAGGAAGCGCTGGTGAAGCAGAAACTGCATGTGGTAGCGGCGCATTACGGACAGCGGTGCCACACATTTGGTGCCCTTGCCAAGATAGACCCCGGCAAGCGGGGAGGGGACCGGTTTCGACGGCCCCCCGGAAATCGCGTAGGCCGCCGCAAAGAATACGGCGACCGCCACGACCGCCGTGACCCACGCTCCCAGCTTCAGTTTCATGTGGTGACTCATCGCCATAATGATTCAGCCCCGGCCGCGAATACCGACTAGTGGTCGCCCATTCCCATCTTGATGTAGCCGGTGGGGCAGACGTCCGAGCAGATGTGACAGCCAACGCACAGATCGTAGTCGGTATAGACGTAGCGTCCGGTCGTGGCCTTGGCTTTCGGTGTGCGCTTGACTGCGGTCTGAGGGCAATAGATGACGCAGTTATCGCACTCGAAACACAGACCGCAGCTCATGCAGCGCTTGGCTTCGCTGACCGCCTTGTCGTCGGCCAGAGGCATGATGCGTTCGGCAAAGTGGCCGATAACCTCGTTTGCCGACGGCACCCTTTCTTCGCGCTTGTTGCGGGGCTCGTAGCCGAAGTGTCCGAGAAACAGCTCATTGGACTGGATCACTTCCGAGGCTGACCGATCCTCGTAGTTATGCACGGCGTAGTTGAGCTCGGAAGTACCGCGCAGATCCCCACGCTGATCGGCGTTGAATTCGTCGGGCTGCAGGCCGGATTCCCGGAGCTTGGTGAGCAGGTTGAAGTGGTGCACATCGACTTTCGGACGCTTGGCCAGTTCCCGGCTGCTGAAATAGCTGTCGATGGTGTCCGCGGTTACGGCCGCCTGGCCGATCGCAGTGGTGAGCAGATGCGGGCGCACGATGTCGCCGCAGGCGAAATAGCCAGGCTTGTTCGGGACCTGGTAGAACCGGTCGGCGTTGATCAGCCCCTTGCCGTTATTGACCGACTCGAGTCCCTTCAGGTCGCCGCCCTGACCGATGGCCGAGACGATGAGATCGCAGGGGATGTCGAATTCGGTCCCGGGAATCGTCGCAAAATCCTTCGACGCCGGATCCACCTTGGCCATGCGCAGCGCCGTGGCGCGGCCGCTGCCGTCGCGCACCACTTCGATGGGCTTGAGGCTGGCCAGAATCTTCACGCCCTCGTGCAGGGCGTCGTCGATCTCATGCTTTGCCGCGTTCATCTTGTCGACCGGCAGCAGCGAGGTCAAAGTGACATCCGCGCCATCGCGGGCGGCGGCGGTGGCAACGTCCTGGGCGGTGTGGCCGAGGATCACGCTTTCCGGCAGATCGTCATCTTTCGTGGCCTTGATGTAGCCGAGGCGGCGCGCAACCGACACCACGTCGATCGACGTGTCGCCACCGCCGACGACCACGATTTTCTTGCTCACGTAGCGCAGACGGCCCTGGTTGAACGCCTCCAGAAACGCCACGCCGGTCAGGCAGTTGGGTGCATCGGCTCCCGGAACCGGCAGCGGACGGCCGGACTGGGCACCCAGCGCGAACAGGATCGCGTCGTATTCCTTCTCCAGCTTCTCCAGCGAAATGTCCTTGCCGACCCGTACGTTGGTGCGTACTTCCACGCCCATGCCCACAATGCGGTTGATTTCGCCGTCGAGCACGTCGCGCGGCATGCGGTACCCGGGAATGCCATAGCGCATCATGCCGCCGAGTTCCGAGTACTTCTCGAAAATCGTGCACGCATGGCCGCGGCGGCGCAGCTGATAGGCAGCGGCGAGGCCGGCAGGGCCTCCGCCGATGATGGCCACTTTCTTGCCCGAGGCACGTTCTGGCGCCGTGAACGTCAGCTTGTTCTTGAGGGCGGAATCGCCGATGAACTGTTCGACGGAGTTGATCCCGACGTGATCCTCCAGAACGTTACGGTTACAGCCCTTTTCGCAGGGAGCGGGGCAGACCCGGCCCATGACTGACGGGAAGGGGTTGGCGTCGGTCAGGCGCCGGAAGGCGTATTCCGGCATCGTCATGCCCTTGTTCGGCTTCTCGACACCACGCACGACGTTCAGCCAGCCGCGGATGTCCTCGCCAGACGGACAGCTTGCCTGGCAGGGAGGAGTCTTGTGGACGTAAGTCGGGCACTTGTCAGATTCGTCGGCCGTGAATATCCGTTCCTGAATAGAATCCCACTCGTGTTCGCCGTCCTTGAATCTGCGCTGTGTAAAGCCTTCTTTCGCCTCGCCCGGCTTGTTCGCGGGTGTCGCCATCGAGAATCTCCTCGTTATGCGTCGCTGAAAAGGGATGGATGTATAGACATCATTCTTTAGTGCCCAGCTGTATCGCCTTGCTGACGAGGCCGTGCACGCTGCCGATCATGTCCATCGGAAACTGGTAATAGGGCAGAACCTTCGCAAACTGGGTCTTGCATATGGCGCAGATAGCAGCCAGGTAATTGACGCCGTGGTCTTCGACCACATGCTTCAGGGCTTGCATGCGTGGTTGTGCGCCCTTGACCCGCAGTTCCATCAGGTCGTCAGTCAGCAGTCCGCCGCCGCCACCGCAGCAGAAGGTGCTCTCGTGAATGCTTCCCGGTTCCATGTCGTGGAACTTGTTGACGGACGCCCTGATAACCGCGCGCGGAATGATGAACTGGCCGCCCGGCATCGTGCCCATGCGCGAGGCGCGAGCCACGTTGCACGAATCGTGGTAGGTGACCACCTTGTCATCGTTGGCCGACTTGTCCAGGTTGAGTGCCCCGCGCTGGATGAGGTCGTAGGTGAACTCGCAGATGTGCTGCGGCACCGGATAACGCGGATCAAGAAAATCGAACGGCCCAATGAGCGTGTTCCAGAAGCTGTAGGCCACACGCCAGGCGTGTCCGCATTCCCCGACCACGATGCGCTTGACCCCGAGGTCGAGCGCGGCCTCGCGAATACGGAAGGCCACCTTGTGAAGATTTTCATGGCTGCCTATGAACATCGAGAAGTTGGCCGCCTCGGACGCGTGCGAACTCAGGGTCCATCTTATGCCGGCCTGATGAAACACCTTGGCATAGCCGATGAGGCCGTCGATATGCGGTTCGGCAAAGAAGTCGGCCGACGGCGTGATGACCAGGACTTCGGCACCTTTTTCGTCGAGCGGAAACTTCACGTCGACGCCGGTTTCGTCCTTCACATCCTCCTCAAGGCCGTCGAGGGTGTTGCGCAGGGCGGGTTCCGGCAGGCCCAGGTTGTTGCCGATGCTAAAGACCTTGCCGATGATCTCGTTGCAGTACTTCTGGCCGACGCTGATGCTGTCCATGATCTCGCGGGCCGCCATGGATATCTCGGCGGTGTCGATGCCGTAAGGACAGAAGACCGAACAGCGGCGGCACTGGGAGCATTGGTGAAAGTAGCTGTACCACTCGTCCAGCACTTCCTTGGTCATATCCCGCGCGCCGACGAGCTTCGGAAACAGCCGGCCGGAGAGGGTGTAGTAGCGCCGGTAGACGCTGCGCAGCAGATCCTGGCGCGCAACCGGCATGTTCTTCGGATCGCTCGTGCCGAGGTAGTAGTGGCACTTGTCCGTGCAGGCCCCGCACTTGACGCAGGAGTCGAGGAAGACGCGCAGGGCGCGGGATTCGTCGACCAGTTCCCCGAGCTTCTTGACGGCCTGCTTCTCCCAGTTTTCCGGGAGTTCACCGGGGAATCCGAGTGCTTTCTGAAGGTCCGGTTTGGCAACGAACGGCTTGCTGTGGGCCATCGTTCCCGCATGCACCAGCGGAATGACAGGGTATTCGCGCAGCGCAGGTGTTTCGAAGTTTGCCATGTCTCGAGCGCCTATCGGCCACCGGGGTTGTGAATCGAAGCGGACCAGCCGGCAACGTGCCGCTGCTCCCGCGGATTGTCGACCTGGTTACGGGTCGGGCTGAAAAACACCCCTGGGGCGTGCAGCAGCTTGCTCATGGGGAATACGATCATGAGCGTTGCCACCAGCGCCAGATGGACAAGCAGGACCGGGTCGGCAGGAAGCGGCTGCGGATTGAACGAAAGCAGACCGAGAAAGAATTCCTTCAGCCCGATGATGTTGGTGTGGAACACGAACTTCATCATCAGCCCGCTTAGTGCGATCGCGACAAGCAGCGCCAGCATCAGGTGATCCGACAGGTTGCTGATGTAGCGCACGCGGTCAACCACGAAGCGCCGTCCCCACAGGCCGAGGAGTCCGACGACCATGATGAAACCGGCATAGATGCCGAACGGCTGCTCAAGCACCACCCAGCTCCAGACCGGCTGGGTGAAATAGCGCAGATGCTGCAGCAGCACGAGAAGCAGGGCGAAATGGAAAAGAATTCCGAAAAGCCAGATCCACTTGTTCGACTTGAACAGACTCTCAAACACCGTCACTTCACGCAGCATCCGTCCGACGACGCCCAGGCGGGTGACCGGTGCCGGAGTCGTGGGAATCTTCAGCGGTGCCGGAGTGCATGCAAAGACGTACACCTTGTACGCCAGGCCGCCCACCAGCACCACCGTGGCTACGTAGAAGAGGACTGCATAGATTATCGTCACAGTCGACATGGTCCCCACCCGTTCTTTCGCCCTTGTCTGGTTGTATCTACCTGAAGCTGGCGCCGGATATCAGACGCACCCGGTCGGCTTCGGAAGGCCGGCGTATTTGCAGGCCTGCTTGGCGGGGCCGTAGGGAAACAGTTCGTAGAGGTACTTGCTGTTGCCTTTGTCGGGGCCGAGCTTCTTGCCGATGGCCTTGGTAAGCACGCGCACGGCCGGAGCAATCTGGTATTCCTCGTAGTACTCGCGCAGGAAGTTGATGACTTCCCAGTGGTTCTCCGTCAGATTGCAGTTATCGACCTTCGCCATCTCTTTGGCCAGGTCCTCGTTCCAGTCCGTCCGGTTGGTCAGATATCCTTCCTCGTCGGTCTCATAGCTCTGTCCGTTTACTACGATAGGCATGGTCGTTTCCTCTTCAGATTAACAACAATAGGTACTGCTCACAGCCAGGATTGCACGTTTCGGTGTTCCGCCACGAGATCAACGAAACCGCCGTAGTCTACAAGCTTGATGCCATCGATCGCCCTGTCCTGCATGCCGCGGGCCTCGATGTCAGGGTAGAGCGCGTAGATTGTCACGTCCTTCATCGCCTTCCTGACCTTGTCGGTGACGGTTGTGCCCTTCAGGGCACCGTAAACACCGTCCTCGATGAGCAGAATGGCACTTCCTTTCTTCGCGTACTGCAGGCAGCGCTCCAGGGTGTTTCGTTCCATGGGCGACTTGTTCACGGTATGTAGCATGCTCGTTCTCCGTCAGAAGCTCAGCACGATGTCCTGCCCGTCCATGAGGTCGGACATTTCCGCCGCAGACAGCAGGGTCACGGGGACGATCAGATCCTCGGGCGTGAGGCCGCGGGCTGCCAGTGATTCCTTTTCGACGTACAGCTTTTCGATGTCGTAACCTTCCAGCGCACGGTAGGTGGGGGAGAAGTTCTTGACGTCGATCGTCTTGGTGTGTTGCCCTTTCACCAGCTGGTACACGCCATCATCCAGGAACACCAGGCTCACGTCCTGGTCGAATGCCGCCGCGATCAGCACTACCTCGAGGGACTCGAGTGCATAGATGGTCCCGTAGGGCGCCTTGCGGTTTACGTAGAGGAATTTCTTTACGACGCCTGAGACATCTTCTTGCATCTCAACGCCGCCTGTTGTTTCGCTCATCGATATCTCTCCAATCCTGGCAGGTCATGTCAGTCGCCGAATACGACCAGGCGATCGGCCTGGATCCCGGATTCGATCAGTTGCCCCAGGCCGGAGATCCGGAATCCTTCTGCAAGATTCTCATCGCGGATGCCGCGCCGCAGCGCCGCGGCAACGCACACGACCAGATCGACCTGGTTCTCCGCTGCCAGCTTGCTCCAGCGGGCAACGATGTTGCGATCGTCCTGCGGTGGCTCGGTGAGCCGCGTGGCGTTGTTCACGCCGTCGTGGTAGAAGAAAACGCGGTGGATCTGGTGACCCTTCTCAAGTGCTGCCTTGGCGAACAGATAGGCCGTATCGGACGCTTCGTGCGTATATGGCCCTTCGTTCACCATGATGCCGAACTTCATGTACATCCCCCCCTTGTGCTGTCTCTTGCGATTTGTGCTCGCAAGCGGTGGCGTACCTCAGCTTCTCCTTACCTTGATGCATTTCTGCATTCCCCTGGCGACATCCCGTGCCTGGTACCGGCTACCGGCGGACTGCAACCGACGCCCTGGTTGCCAACCGCCCAGTGCGGGGCATTCTACGCGTAACTGTCAATCATCCTATTTGATCCAGATCAACCCGACGCGCAGTATTTATTCCGCGGCACCGGACCGGACACTGTGTCCGGTCCGGCTGGTCCTCGGTCAGAAGCGGATATGCGTGGAGGCGTTCAAGCTCGCACGCGATCCACGCCAGTTGTCGATGTGGAACTTGGTGAACGGCAGGCCGGTCAGCTCGAAGAAGCGGGGCCAGCCGATGCGGGTCACCCAGTCACCGACGCGTTCCCAGTCCTTCGCATCCTCCTTGTAGACGCGCAGGATGTTCTTGACGATGGCCGCAGCTTCCGGCCAGCGCGGCGGATTGTTCGGGATGCCGGCCGCCACAAGCTTGTGGAACATCGGCTTGGAGCGGGCATTGGAGTTCTTGCCGCCCACCCAGATCGCGATCTTGGAGTGCTCGGGATCGTTGATCTGCATCGGCGGGCAGGGCGGATAGCAGGCCCCGCAGCAGACGCATTTCTTCTCGTCGACCTCGAGTGAAGGCTTGCCGTTGACCATTGCCGGGCGAATCGCCGCCACCGGGCAGCGGGCCACCACGGACGGCCGTTCGCAGACATTGGCCACGAGGTCGTGGTTGATCTTCGGCGGCTTGGTGTGCTGGATGTTGATGGCGATATCGCCCTGCCCGCCGCAGTTGATCTGGCAGCAGGAGGTCGTTATGTGCACACGGTTCGGCATCTCCTCGTGGATGAACTCCTCATAGAGCTCATCCATCAGCGACTTCACCACGCCCGAGGCGTCGGTGCCGGGGATGTCGCAGTGCAGCCAGCCCTGGGTGTGGGAGATCATGGTGACCGAGTTGCCTGTGCCGCCGACTGGATAGCCGGCATCGGTGAGCGCTTCGATCAGCGGTTCGACCCTTTCGGCCTTGTCGACCATGATTTCCAGGTTGCTGCGGATGGTGAAGCGCACGTAACCGTCGGCATACCTGTCGACGATGTCGCACAACAGGTTGATCTCGTACGGACCAAGCTGGCGCTGGGTGCCGGCCCGTACCGTCCAGATCTCGTCGCCGCTGTGTGCCACATGATGCAGCACACCGGGACGCGGACGGTCGTGATATTTCCAGTTACCGTAGTTCTTGATCATCAGCGGGTGCATGTACTGGAACCCATCCGGGCATCCGCTCTCGATCGGTTGACGCATTGCGGCTTGTTCAGCCATGGAACCTCCAATCTGTCGACGTTTCGTTCAGTTCGGATCCGCCTGCGCGGACCTCTTCTGTCATCCTGGTGCCGCGTTCGGTCAGCCAGCTGCCTGCTGCTTGCGGTCGAACCACTTCTCGGCCTCCTTGTCCCACTCATCTGTGCGGATGTAGGAGATGGTTCGCGGATGGTTGATCATGTTGGGATCGACCTCTCGGCCAATACCTTCAAGGAAATTGACGAGGCCGATGCGCTCGATCATCTCGCCGCAACGTTCGTGCTCCAGGCCGTTCTCAGCCCAGAAGTCGATCGTGTTGACAGCGATTTCCTTCAGCTGCTCGTAGTCTTCATCAGTCTCGAGCGCCATGAACGGTACGATGACCGTACCCATGGTGTCGCCGATTTTCAGGGTGCGCTTGCCACCGATCAGGACGGTGACGCCTTTTTCCTTGCCTGGCGACAGCGCCTTGGTCATGACGTTGATGCAGTGCATGCAGCGCACGCAGTTGCGGTTGTCGACGTCGAGCGTGTCATCATCATTGAGCGACAGCGCCTGGGTCGGGCAACGGCTGACGACGTTGTCGATGACGTACTTGCGGCCGCGGGAAGCCACGAATGCCCGGACTTCCTTCTGGTCGACCTGCATGTCGTCACGCCAGGTCCCGATTACGGCCATATCGGCACGCTGGATCGAGTTCATGCAGTCGTTGGGGCAGCCGGACACCTTGAACTTGAACTTGTAGGGCAGGGCCGGACGGTGCATGTCGTCGATGAAGTTGTTGACCAGCAGCCGGTGGATCTTCTGCTCGTTGCAGTTCGACTGTTCACAACGGGCGGCACCCACGCAAGACATTGCCGTGCGTACGCACGGGCCCGCGCCCCCGAGATCGAAGCCGTATGCATTGACCTCGTCGAAGAAGTGCTGCGTGTTCTCGGACGTGGTGCCGATGAACATGATATTGCCGGTTTGCCCGTGAAAGGCGATCAGCCCAGAGCCCCACTTGTTCCAGGAATCGGACAGCTGGCGCAGGATCTTGGTGGTGTAGTGGTTTCCGGCGGGAGGCTGCACCCGCAGCGTGTGGAACTCCTTGGATTCCGGAAACATCTTGGCGACTTCGGAGAAGCGCGGAATGATACCGCCGCCGTAGCCGAACACGCTGACCGTTCCGCCTTTCCAGTAGCCGGTGCGCGTCTTATAAGAATGCTCCAGCTGTCCCAGGAGATCGACCATCATGTTGTTCTCGTGAGCGAGCCGCTTCAGGCCAGTAACGAAACTGGGCCACGGACCGCTCTCGAGCTGGTCGAGCATGGGGGTGTTGTGGAACGGCTTGGTCGACTTTTTGTCCTTGGGGACAAAG
The DNA here is from genome assembly GCA_021785515.1 of Pseudomonadota bacterium. Classification (GTDB taxonomy): domain Bacteria; phylum Pseudomonadota; class Gammaproteobacteria; order Acidiferrobacterales; family UBA6901; genus JAJYCY01. Next base: position 46,546 of record JAJYEX010000007.1, read on the forward strand.
GTCGCGTGTTTCGCCGGATTCTTGGGTGTCTTTTGCATCGTTCACTGCCTCCTGTGCGTACGGAAGGACTTTCATCAAGCTGGTCTGCGCTTCTTACCGGTGCAAACTCAGCATCGTTGACTCGTTTCGCGACACTACGGCCACGCGGATCCATTCCACATGCCGGTGCCAGTAAGCTCGCCCGGTGTTTGACTGCCGGTCAGAGCAGATCCGAGTCAGCGCGGGGCAATCCGTGTCTGCCAAGGCGCCAGCTCAGTTCGGGATGCGAGTCTAGTGGCCCGGGTTGCCGCAAAAACATCCTTCATTAGGGGGATAAATAGGGCTACTTAACCTACCTATCGGGATAGCCTGTTGGGTTGACGCAGAGGCCTCATACGATAGACACTTGTTAATATCTATTATAAACAATGATCTAGAGTGATTCTGAACGGATCGGGACCTACCCATAAGAGATATAGGTTCGGGTGGTGACCAGCCCCGCATGGAGGTCGAATATCTCGTCGGCGGGGACCGATATTTGTAGAATGTCGCCGGTTCCGGAAAGTGGTGGCGGTCCGGCACACGGGTCAGGCAGGGTACTCAGGGGTGCCTTTGGCTAAATTGCTCCAGCAGTCAAATCCAGGTTCCGGTGGGGTCGGGTTGAAAGCGAGTCTGTTTTCTTTAGGTGACGACGCGGCTTACCAGCGCTGGCGGGCCTGGAAGCTCGACGGTTATCCCGCACGGGCCGAAGACCTGATCGTCGAAGTCGGGGATCCCCGGGAGTTGACGCAGGCAGAACAAGCCGAGATGAGGCGCGTATGCGCCAAGACCAATATGGTCATCTATGCTGCCCGGGATGCCAGGGAAGAGGATAAGGCCATCCCGCGGGCGATGGGTGCGCGGTTTGGCCTGCACCGGCTGGACGCGAATCTGCTGGCCGACGAAGACAGCATCTCCTCGCTGGAAGTGGTGCCAAGCAAGTCCGGTCGAGGCTACATTCCCTATTCCAATCGCCGGTTGCTGTGGCACACCGACGGCTATTACAATCCACCCGCGCAGGCGATTGAGAGCATGGTCCTGCATTGCGTGCGCCCGGCAGCGACCGGGGGCGAGAACGCCCTGCTTGACCATGAGCTGGTCTATATCCTGATGCGTGACGCCGCGCCTCAGTACGTGCAGGCGCTCATGGCGCACGACGCCATGACGATCCCCGCGAATGTCGAGGGGGGCAGCGAGCAGCGGCCGGCCCAGAGCGGACCCGTATTTCTGGTGAGTCGCAACGGCGCCAGTCTGCTCATGCGCTATACCGCGCGTACCCGCAGCATCATCTGGAAGCCCGACGCCGTCACCAGGGAAGCGGTTCTGTTTCTGGAGCAGCTGCTGGAAACCGGATCGCCCTATATATTCCGCCACCGGCTGGATGCCGGCCAGGGTCTGCTGTGCAACAACGTGCTGCATAACCGCAGCGGCTTTACAGACGGTGAGGACCGCAGTACAAGTAGATTGCTCTACCGTGCGCGGTCGTTCGACCGGGTAGCCGGTACCGAATTTGACACGATCTATTGCTAGGGCGGTGCCATGCTATATCTGAGTGAAATTCTGATCCAGAATCACGATATCGACAGCTTCGAAGACCTGCTGGGCGTGGTGACGCAGCGTGCCCAGGGCGGCGAGATTTTCTTCCGCATTGACGTGAAGCCGCAGTTTGCCGACACCCCGGCGAACTGGGAGGACCGGCTGGAAGGCGCATTCGTCGGCGTCAATTCGATCACGCGCTGAGTGCGGTCCGCACCGGATGAACCGCTTTGTGCAGGCTGATGTCTCCCCGGAGATTAGTTAAAGCATGAAATACCTCAAGGAACAGACCGGCATCATGGATGCCGATGGCAGCGAGGACACGCTCGGTTCGCAGCTGCTCGTTGAGCAGCGCCTGAGCGATGTGCTCGACCGCCTGCGTGTGCTCGCGTCCGATCGTGATCCGCTGGGCGTTGCCGACCTGGAGCTCGATGCTGGCCGGCTGCTGGTGGAGCTCGAACGGGATGAAGAGGCCTGGGAACGGGGCCGGAGAGCATTTGATCTCTATGTCTCACAGGAATCCTGGGAAGGGGCGGTCCAGTCCTGTGACGTGATGTTTCAGGCCGACCGTGAGGAATCCCTGGCTGCGCTGGGGCAGGGATTGTGGCTCACAATCACCTTTCCGATGGATCCGGAACTGTCAGTCGCCATGCTGCAGCATGTCGTGGACGAAACGCCGCCCGATTCCGATGGTGCCGCCGTGGCAGCCGTTGTTGCCCGCTATCTGGTCGACATGCGGGCCGAAGGCCGGCAGCGCGAGGATCTGGAATTCTATACGGACCAGATGCTGGCCACCGTCGCGCGGCGACACAGCGGTATCGAGGATCAGAAAGGTTTTGATGCGTGGTTCCGTCGCCTGGAGCTGGACGATCCGGCGCGGTTCCTGCCGCGGATGCGCAATGTGGTCGATGTGCTGGTCCAGAACGAGTGGTGGATCGACCGTGAGGACCTGCAGAGCCGGCTTCCGGTTCACTGAGTGGTACAGATAAGTCATGTACTGGACCGAGCATAATCCGGCTGAAACCTACCGTATTTCCGACGAGGTTGTGGACGTCTCCTACGCGATTTCGTGTCGCTGTCTGGCGGTGGACCACGCCCATGCCCTGCGCCAGGCGCTGCAACACGCGTTGCCATGGCTGACGGACGAGGAGGGTGCCGGCATCCATCCGCTGCACGGCGCGGAATCCGGCAACGGCTGGGTGCGTCCGGAGAACCCGGATGATCTTCTCTATCTGTCGCGGCGAACGCGGCTGGTTCTGCGTTTGCCGCAGCATCGGATTGCCGATGCGGCGGCCCTGAGCAGCCGGAATCTGGATATCGCCGGCCATCAGCTCGGTGTGGGCGATCATTCTCTGCGCCAGCTGAGCCCGCTCACCACGATCTTCGCGCGCTACGTGGTGGTCGAGGCGGGGGCCGACGAGCAGGTGTTTCTGCAGACAGTCATGCGGCAGCTGGATGGAATGGGCATCCACCCGAAAAAGGCGCTGTGCGGGATGGAAAGGACGCTGTTCACGCCTGATGGCCGGGTGCGCGCACGCAGCCTGATGCTTGCGGACCTGAGCGTGGAGGAGTCCGTGCGTCTGCAGCAACGGGGCCTCGGGCCCGAACGTCAGCTCGGTTGCGGCCTGTTCGTTCCACACAAGAATGTCGATGAGGTGCGCGACCCCGAACGCTAAATCGGGACCGATCTGCGTCCCGCGCCTGATGGCACGTAACGCAAATTTATGGAGTTCATGTGAAACAAAATAAAAGAGGGATAAACGTATGACTTATGAAGTAAATGGTAAGTCGCTGGAGACCACGGCGACCGGCTATCTCGTGAATCAGGACGACTGGGACAAGGACGTGGCGGAAGTGATTGCCAAGTCCGAGGGGCTCGATCTGACGCAGGACCATTGGGACGTGATCGAGTACCTGCGCGATGAGTATTTCAATCACGGCGGAGAGTTGCCCAACAACCGTCACATGATGAAGGGAATGCAGGAAGTATGGTCCGACCGCAAGGTCGACTCAAAAATGCTGTTTGATTTGTTTCCGGGCAACCCCTCCAAGCAGGCGGGCAAGATAGCCGGCCTGCCGGAAAGCATGCGCAAGGGTGGATATTGAATCGCCGGTTGCCTGCAACGTGTCAGGGGGGCGGTATCGTGGCCCTGGGCAGGTGGTAAGCATGTTCAGGACGCTTGTGGATACTTCGATCCTGCGCAGTCATCTCGATGATCCGGCGTGGGTGATCGTCGATTGCCGGTTCACGCTTACCGACACCGGGGCTGGTGCCAGGGCTTATGCGGCGGGTCACATCCCGGGAGCGCGCTACGCCCACCTCGATCTCGACCTGTCCTCGGAGATTGGACCGGGAACCGGACGTCATCCACTGCCGGATCCGGTGCTGCTGGCGGAGAAACTCGGATCCTGGGGTATCGGTGCGGGCAGCCAGGTTGTGGTATACGACGACAGCCTGGGTGCCATGGCATCGCGCCTGTGGTGGCTGTTGCGCTGGTTGGGACACGACGCCGTGGCGTTGCTCGACGGCGGGATCCAGAAATGGCGGCGTGAGGGCCTTCCGGTTTCGGCCGCCGTTACCGTGCCTGTTCCCGTGCGGTTCGAGCCGCTTCGCGACGACCGTCTGTGGGTAAGCAGCGAGTTCGTGCGCGACGTGGTGGCCCGCCGAGAATGCCTGCTGATCGACGCACGCGCGGAGGAGCGTTTCCGCGGCGATATCGAACCGCTGGACCCGGTTGCGGGCCACGTTCCGGGCGCGGTGAACCATCCGTTCGAGGACAATCTCGATCTGGGCGGGCAGTTTCTGGAGCCAGCAGCGCTGCATTCCCTGTACCTGGGCATTCTCAAGGATGTGCCGCCGGAGCGCGTCATCCAGATGTGCGGCTCGGGAGTGACGGCCTGTCATAACCTGCTTGCCATGGAGCATGCCGGTCTGCGCGCTGGGCGGCTCTATGCCGGTTCCTGGAGCGAATGGATCGCCGATCCACGCCGGCCGGTGGCGCGGGGAGATGCGCAAAACGAAGAGATCCTGCCACTGGGAGCTGGCGCTGTCCGCTGAGCGGGCCGCCTGGCCGCCATCTACCTGGCGAACAGACGGTCCGGATCGGAGAAGGCCTTGAACTCGAGCGCATTGCCGCTCGGATCCTGAACGAAAAAGGTGGCCTGTTCACCGGACTGTCCGCGGAAGCGGATACCCGGATCGATCAGGAACTGCTGTCCGGAGGCGCGCAGGCGCTGTGCCAAGGCCTGCCATTCGTCCATGGGAAGCACGATCCCGAAATGCGGCACCGGAACGTCCTGGCCGTCGACTGGATTGTGCACCCGCACGGCAACCGCGTCCGGGTCGACATGAGCGACGATTTGGTGGCCATAGAGATTGAAGTCAACCCAGCTGTGATCGCTGCGTCCCTCGGGGCAGCCGAGCACGCCGCCGTAGAAGGCGCGCGCGGCGGCCAGGTCGTGGACGGGGAAGGCGTAATGGAATGGGTTTGCGACCGTCATGCGGCGACAGCCTAGCGCCCGCGCTCCAGTCGCAGCGCGGCGGAATTGATGCAGTAGCGCAGACCGGTGGGCGCCGGACCGTCTTCGAAAACGTGACCGAGGTGCGCCTGGCAGCGGCTGCAATGGACTTCCACGCGCGTCATGGACAGGCTGCGGTCCTCCGTGGTGGCGACGTTTTGCGGCGCGTGCGGTTCCCAGAAGCTGGGCCAGCCCGTCCCGGAATCGAATTTGGCATGGGAGTCGAACAGTTCCGTGCCGCAGCACACGCAGCGGTAGATGCCTTCGTCCTTGCACGCGTGGTACTGTCCGGTGAAGGGCCGCTCCGTTCCCTTTTCGCGGGTCACGCGGTACTCCTCAGACGTGAGCAGTCGGCGCCATTCGGCGTCAGTCTTGTCGATCCTGCGATCCATGGCTATTCTCCGTTTTCCGGCGCGTGGTCAGAACTCGCTCCACATGCGCACCAGGTTCACGTAGGTGGTATTGACGCGTGCCGTCTCGGGCGCGTCCGGGGATTTTTCAAGCAAGGCCTCGCGTGCCAGATTGAGTTCATACAGTAATTCGCGCCGTGCCGGGTCACGCACCAGGCTCTGGGCCCAGGTCACCGCCACCAGGCGTTCGCCGCGCGTTACCGGCGCCACGTGGTGGAGACTGGAGGCCGGGTACATGATCGCGTCACCGGCCGGAAGCTTCACGCTGTTGCTGCCGAATGCGGTGCGGATCTCGAGTTCGCCGCCGTCGTACGCCTGCGGGCCGCTCAGAAAGATCGTGATGGCGATGTCCGAGCGGTAGAGGGCGCCGTCGGTGCCCATCACCGGATCATCGACATGGTCTCCATAGGTGCGACCCGGGAGGTAGCGCGCATAGTACGGGGCGGCGACTTTCAGCGGCAGCGCGCCGTTGCGGTATACCGGGTGCTGCACGAGTCTGCCCATTACCAGGTTGTCGAGCTGCGCGAGTTCCTGCGATTTGCGGTCAGCCTCCTCGTTGTTCTTCACGCGGCGCGCGGCGGATCCTGCGGACAGCCGGCCGTCAACGAAACGTGCCGCAGCGAGAATTGCGGTCGCGGCAGCCACTTCATCCGGAGCCAGTACTGCGGACAGGTGCAGCATCATGGCGGGGTTCTCAGGACGGCAGACGCGCGCGGGCCGCGCCGGAGTCGAGCACGCGCCGCACCGCACCTGCCGCTGCCGCCAGGGAATCGTGACGTCCCAGTTGCCACAGGCAGATGGCCCCGGTGTAGACCAGGCTGTCGCGTACCGCTCCGGCCGCACCCGCCAGTGCTGCAAGGCCGGCCTGCGCTGCGGCCGCGGCAACGGCACCGGTGTCGGGCCGTACGCTTTCATCGCCCTCCGGCGGCGCCAGCTCAGCAGGCAGCGGTGCGGCGCGCAGCGGCTGGTCGATGTCGAGCGTGAGCGGGTCCAGATCGAGGGACTGTTCCTCGGCGCGGCCGTGGTAGAAGTACAGCTTGCCGGCCTGCCGCAGGGAGGGAATGACCCCGCCCTCGATGCCGCGCACGAGCAGCGCCGAGTCGAATCCGGCGTGGCGGGCAAGCATGGCGTAGACCCGGGCATAGGGCTTGTGGACATAGCCGGTAAGCAAACAGGTCCGCCGCCGGCCGCGCACAGGCCCGAGGAGCGTCTCCGCGGTTGTGAGCACCGGCCGCTTGACGATAAGGCGGCGCAGACCGCCGAGCCCGTACAGCTCGGGACAGAAGCGGCTCTGGTCGAGGTACGACCAGCCTGTGGCGGGATCCGCAAGACGGGCCGCGGCCTGCTGCGGGGTGAGGTCGACCGGTACGCCGGCGGCGCGCAGCACCTGGCGGTGTGTCACCCCGTATTTCGGTCCCATGCTCTCGACCCCGTGCGTGACCGCCGGTACGCCGCAGGCGGCCAGCAGTGCCGGCAGGAATGGCGAGGCCGGCAGGCAGCGCGCGTAACCATCATAGGGATCTGCAACATCGATCAACTCATCGACATCGGCGGTGACAGTGACCGTTTTTTCGAGCAGCGCATCGAGGATCCCCAGGTTTTCCTCATCGGTCTCGCGCTTCATTCGCAGGGCAATCAGGAATACGGCGGCCTGTACCGGATCCGCGCGGTTCTCGAGAACGAGGCGCATCGCGTTGTGCGCCTCTTCCTGTGAGAGATCCTTGCTCAGTTCCGGGCCGGTCGCGATTCGCTGGATGACGGAACTGAGGGCGGCCTCGCGGCCGGGCGTGACGGCGTCGGGGTACTGACTCATCAGAAAAACTCCTCAACATGATCGCGGTCGGGCAAGGCGGGATTATACCGCCGCTGGCCCTCCCGCCAGAACAGGCAGGCGGCGCGTGCGCCGGCCCCGCTTTAGGTGATGGCCACCAGAATGTCGTCACCTTCCACGCGGACGGGGTAGGTGCGCAGGTTCTCCTGTGCCGGATCCTCCATCGCCTGGCCGGTGCGCACGTTGAAACGGCTCCCGTGCAGGGGGCATTTCACAAATTCGCCCCGCAATGATCCGGTGGACAGAGATGCATCTTCGTGAGTACAGGTGTCGTCCACCGCGTAATAGTTTCCATCGACATTGGCGAGGAGGATGCGTCGGCTGTCGAGCAGTACGCGCTGCATGGCGCCAGGCCGGATGGCATGTGTAGATGCCACTTTCACATATGTGGTTTTCATAAGGATCCGGGGTTTGTGGGCCGGCCGATTATACATCGGGACGCAGCGCAACCAATCCGCCCGCGGCGGCAGCCGGCATCAGCGCACGAACATCGACAGCCCGCTGGCAAGGATGATCCAGGCCACCACCCGCCGAAACAGCGTTTCTTTGACGCGGAAGTGCAGATGGTTGCTGAACCAGAGCGCCACGGCCAGAAACGGCCCGGAATCGAGCATCAGGCGGGCGATACCCGGAGTAATGGTGTGGGCGAACAGGTAGCCGGTGGCACGCAACAGGTTGAGGGACAGAAAGAACGCCAGGGCGTAGTTGCGCACAACAGTCTTGTCGTTGAAGGTGGCGAGCAGTCGGGTCATGGCGATGGGACCGCTGATGCCGAACAGTGCCTGGGACATTCCGGAAAAGGTATCGAGCACGCGGGCGCCGGCCGGGTGCAGGCGCCACTTGCGCGGACCGGTCAGCAGATGCACGCCCGCAAGGGTGACGAGGGTCGCAAGAAGGATGCGGAAGAGCCGGCCCGGAACATGATAGAAAAGAAAGAACCCGGCTATTCCGCCGACGGCGGCGAAGGCCAGCATGCCACCAAGAAAACGCAGGCGCACGGTGCGGGGTGAACGCATCAGGCCGATGGTGCCGACCAGGATCTGGGGCAGGACCGAGTAGACCACGAGCGTCTTGGCATCGTAGAACAGGGTCAGAGCAGCGAGCATCATGATCGTACCGGCGAGCCCGAACACGATTTCAAACGAATACGTGAACGCGCAGACTGCGGTGAGAATCAGGGCAGGCGGAGCCGGGATCACGGTGCGCGGGCAGCCGCCACCTCAAGCAAAGCAGACCCACGTGGTCGCGATGTACTTCGTGCCCTGCTGCAGGGTGACTCCGCGGTGGCCGTGGGTCCAGAACGGGGGGAACAGCAGCAACTTGCCTTCCTGCGGTGTGATTCGCACGTCCTGGGCATGAAATTCGGTTTCGCCGCCCGGTCCGGGCACATCATTGAGGTACCAGATTGCCACCAGCTGCCGCTGGCTGAATTCCCCGGGGCCGCTGTCCACGTGCCAGTGGTAATGCTCTCCGGGGCCGGTACGTTGCAGGTTGTATCCCATGTCCTTGAAGGCATTGGCTGCGAAAAATGGATGCTGCAGAGCCAGCATCCGGACATGCTGCATCAGCGAACGCACCAGTATGCCGTCGATGTCTTTCCAGTCTGGCCGGCCGCTGACGCGCAGATCAGTCGATTTCTTGATCGACTGTTCGATGTCGGCGGCCTGGCCGATGCGTCCCGGGTATTGCTGGTCCGGCTTGGCCTCGAACCGCCGGATCATCTCGCGGCACACGTCGCCCGCAAGAGCCTGGTGAACTTCATAGATGAAGCTGTGGGGTTTGACTTCGATCATGGGAATGGTGCCAGTCGCAGCGGATTATCGGCTGTGCGGGAGGCAGGGTCAAACAGTCACGCCGGCCGGCGGAACAGGGCCGTCAGTCTGCAGACCCCAGCAGCTGTTCAAAGCGTGCATCAAGCGCTTCCAAGCGCAGCTGCTGAGCCTCCTCGGCGCTCGTCATGAGCGGCGATTCGACCCAGCGGCCGGTCGCCGGGTCGCGGGTCGCGAACCGGTAGGCCTGGCCGACGCGGTATATCTGGGTGACGTCCCGTTCGGCCCGGGCGACGGCGTCTGGCTGGTTGAGGGCGGGCTTTGGGGGCGTGCGGTCTGGGCCCGGGCTGCCGGCCGGACCCGGACCGAATATGAGTTCGGTGGCAAGCGGATCACCGCTGGTGTCTATGCGCACAGCGCTCACGCCGGATCCGCGCCCGAGGATATACCCGGCCATCAGCATCACCAGTGGCCTGTTGTTGCTGCTCAACGCACCGAGAAGCTTGTCGGCGGCGATCTGACAGCGCTGGGTCTGGCTTGGGCGTTCAATGAATTCCGGACCCATGCGCCAGCCACGGTCCATGTCGCTGTCCATCTTGTCGAAAAATTCCTCCGCTTCCGCCAGCAGGCCGGCAGGCACGTCGATGTCGTGCTCGCGTTCGTCGATGATAACCCTGAGTTTCATGCTGGTTCTCGCGCTGCTGCCGGTACCGTGTACACCATAACAGGCTGGGCCGGCGCCGGGAAGCCCGGGCAGAGCGTCTTAACGGACAGCCGGTTCGAGCAGTCCCTCGACGGTCTCACCCGACAGCGATCCGTCACGGCGGTAGACATCGAGCATCGACCGGGCCGCGGACAACCAGCGGTCCCGGCCTGCGGAAATCGCCCGATGCAGGGCCTGCCGGTCGCGTTTTTCGGCCCACAGCCGGTAGGCTGCGAGTACATCGGGATACAGCTCCCGGCGCATGCCGGAGAACGTAGCGAAGTAGAAATGCAGGGCCGTCGCGTTGTCTTCGTCGAGCAGGGCGGGCAGGGTCGAGAGACAGTCGGCGATCAGGTCGCGCACCGCGCGTGCCATGATCTCGGCCTTGGAGCGAGACAGCGTCAGCAGCATCGCGTTCCAGTCCTCACCCAGCAGTTCACCGGCCATGCCCTCGCCGAGCTCATGCAGAATCATGGCCTCGGTCTCGGTCACCGTCATGCGCTCCAGGCCGAACGCGGGATCGCTATCAAAACCGGAACCGGCCAGCGCCCTGGCCATGGCTTCATTTCGACGGTTCCATCGCCATTCCTCGATTTTTTCCCACAGAAAGCGGCGTACCGATTCGCGGCATATGAAGATGTCGCGGCCGAGCAGCATGGCCGGCGGTGCCACCAGGTCGCGCGCGTATTCGCACGAGGAAACGTATACCGAAAAACCCGAACGTGATTCGGTGCGCTCCAGCGCGCCGAGGAAGAAGTGGGGTTTGTTGTAGCGCCCGTAGCCCGCGCTGTAGACATAGCCGCGCGGCACGAGGTCGCGGTTGACCGTGGCGGAGTCGAACGGATCAGCGCGATCGGCGCCCAGCGGCAGGGCCTCATACGAACTCGAGGCCAGACCGTCCCACATGCGTTCCCGCTCTTCCAGCCAGGTACCGACCTGATCGCTGGGCAGCGGTCCCTCCAGAGGGATCTCGTGTTCCCAGCGGTAGAATTCACGCATCCGCAGCAGGTAGATGCACAGCGTGTAGTCCCCCGCATGCTGCGCGTCAGACACATGGCAGTTGTGCTGGACCGTGCTGATGAGTGTGCCGAGATTCCACATGATGGTGTCAGCCCTGGTCGCGGTTCCGGGCGGGGCGCCGGCTTCCCATGTTTAAGTATAGGCGCAGCGGTCCGCCGGGGACCAGTGCGCGCGGCCGTGCTGTCGGCGTGCCGGATGGCTGATGTATCAGCGGGCCCAGTGCGCCATGATCTGGTCGCAGGCAGCGCACACGCGGCTGGCCGGCATTTCATCGAGGCAGCGGGCGTGGCTGTCGAGACGGTCGTCACAACCCTCGCGATGACAGGGTACACATTCCCCCAGACCCTGAAGCAGAATGACGTTGTTTACCTGCTGCAGCGGCTGCGTACGGCGATACGGGCCGGGATCAGCTGTACAGCCGGTCGGCCATGGACCCCATTTTACCGGGTTGGTCGGGCCGTACAGCGCCACGGTAGGCGTGCCGGCCGCGGCAGCGAGGTGGGTGATCGCGGTGTCGGGTCCGACATACAGCCGCGCGCGCCCGAGCAGGGTCGCGAGACCGGCGAGATCCAGTTGCCCGGCCAGGTTGGTCACGCCGTCGCGCTGTCCGCCAAGCGTTTCGGCGATGTAGTTCGATTCCTCCGCTCCCGGCCCGCCGGTGACGACAACCCTGAGGCCCGTGGCGTGCAGATGGGCGACAAGTGCCTGCCAGCCCGCCGGGTGCCAGCGCTTGTAGTGGAACATGGGGGCCGGATGCAGCACGGCGAACGGTTGGTTGCGCCAGCCAAAGGGAACCGCCTGCTCGATCACCCCGTCATCGACAGGCCCCGGGGGAACCACCGTGTAGTCCCGAGCGATTCCGAGCAGGTCGGCAAGCCGCAGGTTCTGCACCACTGTGTGGGTATCCCGGTCATCAAAGGGTATCGAGCTGCGCAGCAGATGCCGCTTCCAGGCCCCGCGGCTGCCAGCCTGGGGCACGGGGGCGACACGGTCGCGCGCCGCCAGCACTGCGTAGGTGATTGGCCGGTCCCCGGTCTGGGTGGAAATGGCGAGGTCGTAGCGGCGTCCCGTCCGGACAATCAGCCTGCGATACTGCCCGGGGTCAGGACGCTCGGGTACGGTAATGATGTCATCGACATCCGGATTGCCAGCAAGTATCCCGGCCGTGGAGGTGTGGACCAGCACGTCAATGCGCGCCTGCGGATAACCGCGGCGCAGCGATCGCAGCAAGGGGGTGGTCAGCAGCACGTCGCCGATGCGGCGCGTGGCGATGACCAATATGCGGTTGGTGTCGAATTTGGTCACAGGATTTCGGTTCACTTCCGGCATCAGGCGCTCTGCACCATTGTCCCGCGGATCATCGTGCGGGACCGTCGTGACCGGAGCACCCCCGACCGCCCCGATCTCAATCCTTGACCGCAAAGGCGATAAGCGACTTGCGCAATCCCGGCAGCGCATCGCGTAGTCCGCTTCCAAGCGACAGGACGCGGGCTACGCCGGGGCGCACGCGCCGCGACTTGAGAAAATCCACGCGTGGTGCCGCAAAGCCCGCTTCACTCAGCAGCATCCTGAGCTCGTCGCAGGTGAATTCACGGTTGTGACGCACCGGATAGAAGGAGCGTCCATGCGCAAGAACCGGCTCTGCATGCAGGTAGTGGGTGCGGTAGTCCCAGGTGATGTTCTTGCCACGCAGCAGTCGCCAGCGGTTGCGCCAGCAGGCCACGTTGGGAACGTCGATCTCCAGCAAGCCGCCCGGTTTGAGCACGCGGTGCATCTCGCGTACTGCCGGAAGGTGCGAGTGGGAAAAATGTTCCAGCACCTGGCAGCAGGTGATGCCGTCGAAATACCCGTCGGGGTAGGGCAGGGGTTCGACTTCGACGTTGCACTGGCGGAATGCCACGGTACGTGCCGCCGCCGGAAACTGGTCGCGGCGGTCGCAATAGTCGACGGCATGGCATTCATGACCACGCAGCGCCAGCAGTGCCAGCAGCAAGCCGCGTCCCGATCCGATGTCGAGAATGCGCGCACGTCCTGCCATGGCTGCCGCGATCAGGCTGAAGCGGTCGACGCTGCCGTGGAACTGGTCCTCCAGTTCCGTGTCCGTGCGCTCATACAGACGTCCGCTGCGTCTGAGCGCCAGGGCATCGCGCAGCACCATACGATGGGACACGGTTATAGGCTCCATAGCAGCTTGAAGGATCGCGGCCGCGGTCCGCGATGATGCGCGCGAGTGTACACGCGCGGTGCCTGCCGCTCCAGCACGAACCGCGCGTCAGGGGCTGCCATCGTGCGCCCTTGCGCTGTCCGCAGCGTACCGGTCCAGGCCGCGCTGGGCACGCACGACGCGCGAGGTGCGGGTCGCGGCGAGCCGGCGCTGATTGTCGGGTAGAGCAACGCGTTCCCTCTCGTGGTGCCACAGGTGCAGCAGCGGCGCCGCGTAACGGGCGCTCTTGTGGCGCACGCCGCCGGCCAGCAGCCGTACCGCGAGGTCAGAGTCCTCCATGCCCCATCCGCTGTAGGCCTCGTCGAATCCGTTGACCCGCACCAGGTCCGCGCGCCACACCGCGAGATTGCAGGTCCGCGCGCTGCGCCAGTCGAGCGGCCGCAGTTTGCGCAGCCATCCCCAGCCGGGCAGACGCAGCAGCGGCAGCAGCCGGTTGATGTCGCGCCGCCGCCAGGCGTGCAGCCAGCGCCCGATCCGCCATGTCTGGATCGGGAGAGATTCACGCAAGGTCTGGTAGGTGAATGCTTCGCTCAGCAGCACCCGGCTGCCGGCGACAAACCAGCCCGGTTCGGCGAGACGCCGGTGTGCGGCAACATAGCCGGGGAGCGGAACACAGTCGCCGTCGGAGAAAATCACGTACTCGGCGCCGGTCCGGGAGAGCGCCAGATTGCGCACCGCGGCCGCACGGAAACCGCAGTCCTCCTGCCATACGTGGTGGATGGGAAAGGGTGAGCGCTCCTGATAGGCGTGGACCGTGCGCGCAGTGGCCTCGGTCGATCCGTCGTCGGCCACGAAAAGTTCGAAGTCCTGATCGCTCTGCGCCAGGTAGCCGTCGAGGACGGCCGCCAGGGCGTCGGGACGGTTGTAGGTGGTGACGATGACGGCGATGCGCATTACGTGGGCGGGACCTTGCGGTCGAGCAGCATGAGCTTGAGATACCGGTAGTACGTACCCTCGGCGTTCGAGACGGCAAGCATGAATCCCTCACGGCCATCGAGGAAGCCGGCGTGCAGCACGTAGGTACGCAGAAACGCCCACATGCCGTGCCCGACAGCGCGGCCGAGGGAGCCTCTGCGGCCGCGCGCGCGCAGCATGGCGGCGCTGGCCGTCGAGTAACGGTCGATCTTGTCGAGGACCTCCTCAAGGTCGCTGAACGCCTCATGCTGCAGCGGCTCCTTCAGGGTGCCGGTGCGGCCGTCGACCAGCAGGCGCTCATGTACCGCGTCGTCGCTGAAGCGCGCCTGCCCGCGGCGGAACAGGCGCACGACGTAATCCGGCCACCAGCCGCCGTGGCGCAGGAACCGCCCGCAATAGCTCGAGCGCCGCGGCAGCCGGTAGGCGGCGCAACCCGCCGCATCCTTGAGGGTGTGCTCGATCTCCGTGCGCAGCGCCGGTGTCAGGTACTCGTCGGCATCGATCGACAGCACCCAGTCCCCGCGCGCATGTCCAAGCGCCCGGTTCTTCTGAGGACCGAAACCGGGCCAGTCGGTGACATGGACCTGGTCGGTGAATTCGCGGCAGATGGATGCCGTGGCGTCGCTGCTTCCGGAATCGACCACAACGATTTCGTCCGCCCAGGCGACCGACTGCAGGCAGCGGCGGATCGTCGCCGATTCGTCCCGGGTGATGATGATGACCGACAGGCTCACGCGACCCCGGTTCGCGGCTGCTGTCCCTTCCAGCCCGCATACAGCAGCGCGCCCAGCCATATGAAGAACAGGCGCTCGGTGTTGTCGATCAGCAGGGAATTCACCGCACAGCCGCTGACGTAAGTGAGCACCAGGGCCCGCGCGAGGCGGCGGTCGTCGGGTGCCAACCGCGCGGCGGCGCGCCACTGGGTGTAGAACAGGTTGAGCATCAGCACGAGCCCCACGACCCCCAGCTCGATCATGATCAGCAGGTACTGGTTGTGCGGATTGGCTGTCATGGGCAGGTGGGTTCCGCGAATCTGGTGCGCGTAGGCCCGCACAAAGCCGCCGGTGCCCACACCGATAACCGGATGGCGGCGGAGGATGGCCAGGCTGTTCTGCAGAAAGCTCATTCTCAGGCCGATGGACGTATGCAGATCCCGTCCGTCGCGCCAGCCGACGGCATGCAGGACGATCGCCTGCAACCGCATGTGCAGCGTGGATGACGTGAAATAGCCGATGCTCCCCAGCGCCAGGACGGCCAGCGCGGCGATGGCCAGTCCGCGCCGACCCATCCATTCGTATGCGAAGTACAATGCCAGCACCGCCAGTGCCAGATAACCGCTGCGCCCCTGGACCAGGAACAGCACATCATAGGTTGCAAGCACCGCGAGCACGACCCACACAGCGCGTGCCGGACGTGTCAGCGCCGAGCGCGCGCGCACCACGCACAGGTAGGCGAGGTAGGCCATGAGAATATTCTGGGTGATGTGATCCCGGAAGATGGCGGCATCAGAGGGGGTGCCCCAGATCCAGTGGTATACCGGCAGCAACCGCAATGCCAGCATGTACGACAGCACCAGCGTCAGCAGCATGGCCGCGACGAAGGCGGCGAGCCCGTAACGGCGGATGCGCGGGTCGCCAAACAGGGGGATCAGCAGTGCCACATAGAGCAGGTCGGCGTACTTGCCGCCGTAGTTGAGGGCTTCGGCAGCTGTGCCCCTGCCGTAGAGCATGCCGATCGCGACCATGGCGAGCAGCGCCAGCGCTGCCAGCGCAACCGGGTTGCGGCCGATGACGGCGAATTTCTCGCGGAATCCGGCCCCCGCGAGCCACAGTGCCAGAATCAGCACCAGCAGCACCGCGTCCAGGGCGGTGGAAATGGGGATGGAGAATCCCAGAGCCACCGCGAGCCAGCAGGCGGCGCGGTCAGCCCGTTCGCTAATGATGGCGTGGCGCACAGGGGTCGCAGTAGTCGGGTTCAGTGCCGGCAGTGGTTTCGAGGGGAGCGTATCGCCGTATCTGGCTGCGCCAGGAGTCCGGACAAGGCACCCGGGCGGGGTCTCGAAGCCATCGATATGCGCATTGTGCCATGAAATCAAGAACCGGATGGGGTGGCCGTTTGCCTTCGGGCGCGTGATGCCGAACCCGCGGCGGTGACTTGCCGTGCCACCGATCGCTGCGGGGACAGGGGGACTCAGCGGCCGGATTGTATGCAAAAAATCGCGGGCGCGCATCCGTGTGTGCGGCCGGGCCGGGAAACCGGGTCTGCGCCGTATGCCCGCCAGTGCGCCCAGGCGCCGGAGCGTACCGGCGTGACCGTGGTTGAAAACCTGGAGACTGCCTGAGTAATATAGCGGCCCGTGCCTGGCAACAATTAACCACATTTTTCAAGAGGATAAGTTTTCATGAGCAACCTATACCACGAGACACTGACCAAGATGGAAAAGACGGGCGTGGACAAGGAATATGTCAACGGCTGGGCCTGCGGCTACTTCCACAACCCGAAGCGCGAGGAACAGCGCGTGAATGACGCCTACGAGGCGGGCTACAACGACGGGGTCGCGCAGAAGACCGACGGCTTCAAGGCGTGGGTGAAGAAATAAGGGCTGCGGTGTGACCTGCCCAGGGATGGGCGGCCCCTGCGGAATGGGGCGTCAGCGCGCGGCGGATTCCGCCATCTGGTACCACTTGCGCGCCTGCGCCTCGTCCTTATCGACACCCAGCCCCTGTTCGTAGATCATGCCGAGCGTCATCTGCGATCCCGTCATGCCCTGATCGGCCGCGCGGCGCAGCCATTCAATCGCCTTGGCCGGGTTGCGTTCCACGCATTCGCCGTAGAGATACATGAACCCCAGGCCGTGCTGGGCCAGGGCGTAGCCCTGGTCGGCCGCGGCCTGCATCCATTTGAGGGCCATCAGATCGTTCTTGACCATGCCGAGACCGTTCTGGCACATGATGGCCAGGCGGTGTTGCGCCTGCGGGTCGCCCTGTTCGGCGATTGGCAGCAGCAGCTGCCATGCGCGCGCGAATTCCTTGGCTTCGAATGCGGCCATCCCGCTTGCCAGTTCAATATCGAGTCCCGACATCATTGCCTTGCCTGCCCCGTGTTGACGAACGGCCTCTACTTTAGCAGAGCGCTCCGGCAGTCGCGAATCGCCTTGCTCCGGTTTGCCGCGGAGGGTTCTGCGTCAGCGGATGTGCCTCTATAATAGGGCAGTCCGAAGATGTGGGGGTTCGATGGCAATACGGGTCAAGACCAGGTTCCGTTCCAAAGGGCCGAAAACCATGGCCGATCGCGCCAGCGTTGTCGGGGTGACGATATGGCGCGTGGCGCACGAGGTCGGGCGGCATATGGAAAAGGAAGAATTCCGCATCAGTTCCGACGCCCAGTACACGGCAGTGCTGACCGAGTTCATAGCCTTTCTGCTGCAGGTCACGGATCGCATTGTCTATGGCCAGCTGAGCGAGGAGCAGCGCGCGGAATTCATGAATGCGCTGGGTGTGCACCTGGCCAGGACCATGGAGTCCAATCTGGCCGATTTCCTCGGACCCGGGGATCATGTCTCGCCCTTTATCGCGACGCTCAACGCCCGCGCCGCGGACTATGCGGAATTTGACTACGGCGATGGGGGCCCGGGATACGGATTCCGGCGTTATCTCGGCGAGAAGGTGGCCGGGGTCATGGCGGTCACGGACAACCGTTGGGTCATTGAGCACGTCATGGAAATCGAAGTGCCGGATGCGCTCAAGACCGTCCAGCGGGTGATCGGAGAAGTGCTGGGCATCTCCGTATCAGGAAGCTGATGCAAAGTATGCGTATTATTCTATAATATATTGTTTAATAAACATGAAATGACCGGATGACCCGCGCACGGGCTGACGGTCTGGACGAGTATGGAAGACATCAATCCGCTGTTGAACAGACTTGACGATCTCGGCAAGCGCGCCGCCGCGCTCAGGGGGTATCTTTGACTTCGCCGGCAAGCAGGAACGTCTGGCCGAGGTAGTACGCGAGCTGGAGCAGGCGAACGTCTGGTCCGATCCGCAGCGCGCGCAGGAACTGGGGCGCGAGCGTGCCCGCCTGGAGAACATCGTCACCACGCTGCAGCGGCTCGATGCCGGGTTGCAGGATGCCCAGGGGCTGCTGGAGCTCGCGCGCGAGGAGGGTGACGAAGGGGTCCTGGCGTCGGTGGCGACCGACGCCGAAAAGCTTGAGCGGCAGCTGTCCGGACTCGAATTCGCGCGGATGTTTTCCGGCGAAATGGATCATGCCAACGCCTACCTCGACATCCAGGCGGGTTCCGGAGGCACCGAGGCGCAAGACTGGGCGGCGATGCTGCTGCGGATGTACCTGCGTT
Organism: Pseudomonadota bacterium; assembly: GCA_021785515.1. GTDB lineage: Bacteria > Pseudomonadota > Gammaproteobacteria > Acidiferrobacterales > UBA6901 > JAJYCY01. The sequence goes on from JAJYEX010000007.1 coordinate 64,845, forward strand.
GGGGTGAGCGGCGCGGGTTCCAGACCGAGCTGGTCGAACAGTCAGACGGTGAAGTCGCCGGAATCAAGAGCGCGACCGTCAAATTCACGGCCGACCATGCCTATGGCTGGCTGCGCACCGAGACCGGTGTCCACCGTCTGGTTCGCAAATCGCCGTTCGATTCCGGAAACCGGCGCCATACCTCGTTTGCCTCGGTGTTCGTGTATCCGGAGGTTGATGAGGATATCGACATTGACATCAATCCCGCCGACTTGCGCGTCGATACCTACCGCGCAAGCGGTGCCGGCGGGCAGCACGTGAACCGCACCGAATCGGCCATACGCATCACCCATGTGCCCACGGGCATAGTGGTCCAGTGCCAGAGTGACCGGTCCCAGCACAAGAACCGTTCGGCCGCGATGGCGATGCTCAAGGCGCGTCTGTACGAGGCGGAGTTGCGGCGCAAGCGCGAGACGCAGCAGAAGCTGGAGGAATCGAAATCCGACATCAGCTGGGGCAGCCAGATCCGGTCCTATGTGCTCGACCAGTCACGCATCAAGGACTTGCGCACCGGTGTCGAGATCGCGAATACTCAGGCTGTGCTCGATGGCGATCTCGACCGCTTCATAGAGGCCAGTCTGAAGAGCGGATTGTAGTTATAGATGTTCCCGCAACCGGGTCCGGGTGGGTGTCACGCGACTGCCGCTACCCGGCCATGCAACCCAGCAGCTATGCCAGGATCATGAACTTGTCCCCCGACGACCAGACGCCGCCTGCCGATTCCGACGAGAACGCCCAGATTGCCCAGCGCCGGGCCAAGCTTGCGGAGCTGCGCGAGCGGGGATGTGCATTTCCCAACGATTTCCGCCGCGATGTCCTGGCCGGCGAGCTGCACGCCCGCTATGACGCAAGCGATGCCGCGATGCTGGAGTCGCAGCCGGTGCGGGTGCGGGTGGCGGGCCGCCTGATGACGCGCCGCATCATGGGCAAGGCGGCTTTTGCGCATCTTCAGGACATGTCGGGGCGTATCCAGGTCTACGTGCAGCGGGAAGCGCTCGGCGAGACGGCCTATCAGGAATTCAAGAAGTTCGACATCGGCGACATACTGGGAGCAGAAGGGACGCTGTTCAGGACCAAGACCGGCGAGCTGTCTGTGAAGCTCGATGCGCTGCGGCTGCTCACCAAGGCGCTGCGGCCGCTGCCGGAGAAGTTTCACGGTCTGGCAGATCAGGAGACGCGCTACCGGCAGCGCTATCTCGACCTGATCATGAATGAGGTGGCGCGGACTACATTCCGGGTACGTTCCGAGATCGTCGGTTTCCTGCGCCGGTTTCTGGCGGAGCGCGGCTACATGGAGGTCGAGACGCCGATGATGCAGGCCATACCCGGTGGCGCCACGGCGCGGCCCTTCGTCACCCATCATCACGCGCTCGACATGCAGCTGTTCCTGCGAATCGCCCCGGAGCTTTACCTCAAGCGCCTGGTCGTGGGCGGTTTCGAGAAAGTGTTTGAGATCAACCGCAATTTCCGCAATGAAGGGCTGTCGACGCGGCATAATCCCGAATTTACGATGCTGGAGTTCTACCAGGCGTACGCGGACTACCGCGATCTGATGGATCTGACCGAGGAAATGCTGCGTGCCATGGCGCTGGCGGTGGCCGGAACCAGCAGACTGCAGTACCAGGGCGAGGAGTACGATTTTTCAAAGCCGTTTGCACGCATGACGGTGAAGGAATCGATCCTGCATTTTAACCCCGGCATCGCTGCGGCCGACATCGATACGCCGGAGGCGGCCAGGCGTATCGCTGCAGGCCTGGGCATTGCGCTCAAGGACAGCTATGGGCTCGGCAAGCTCCAGATTGAGATCTTCGAAAAAACCGTGGAGCCCATGCTCAGGGGTCCAACATTCATCACCGCCTACCCCACCGAGGTATCGCCGCTCGCGCGGCGCAACGACCACGACCCGACCGTGACCGACCGCTTCGAGTTTTTTGTCGGTGGCCGCGAGATCGCCAACGGCTTTTCGGAGCTGAACGACGCCGAAGACCAGGCCGAGCGCTTCCGCCGTCAGGTCGAGGAGAAAGAGGCGGGTGACGAGGAAGCCATGCATTTCGATGCCGACTACGTGCGCGCGCTGGAGCACGGAATGCCGCCGACGGCTGGCGAGGGCATCGGCGTCGACCGGCTGGTGATGCTGTTCACCGACTCGCCCAGCATACGCGATGTGATCCTGTTCCCGCACATGCGTCCCGAAGCTGGGGACAGGTAAGGGATTCGCGGGTTTGCGCTGATTTCGGGTGAGCGCCTGCCGTCCGCTCCGCGGTGGCAATGCCGTGATCTCTATATATATAAGATGATTTATCCGCTTGGGCGGTGGTTGTGAATAGACCGCGACATGGCATAATTTTTCCATGGCTGTGAACACGCTGCCCGCGGCGATTTTTCTTATGGGTCCCACTGCGGCCGGAAAAACCCGGCTGGCCCTTACCCTGCATGCCCGGTTGCCTCTGGAGATCATCAGCGTCGATTCCTCCCAGGTATACCGAGGTATGGATATCGGCACGGCCAAGCCGACCATTGAGGAACAGGGGCGTGCTGCGCATCGGCTCATCGACATCCGTGATCCGGCGCAATCCTATTCAGCCGCCGAGTTCTGCGCCGATGCTTTGCGCGAAATGGCGGAAATTACCGCTGCGGGGCGCATCCCGCTGCTTGTTGGCGGCACCATGTTCTATTTCCGGGCCCTCGAAGGCGGCCTGTCGCAGCTGCCATCGGCCGATCCCGTGGTGCGCCACCGGCTGGCTGCGGAGGCCAGCCGGGTCGGATGGCCAGTCATGCATGAACGGCTGCGCCAGCTGGATCCGGCAGCCGCCGGCCGCATCAATCCTCACGATCCCCAGCGAATTCAGCGGGCGCTGGAAGTGCTCGAAGTCACCGGCAGGCGGCTGAGCGAACTGACGGTGGGTCCGCGTCCGGCCTTCCCCTACACGGTGCTCAGGTTGGCGGCCGGCCCTGCGGAGCGATCGGAACTGCATCAGCGCATCGCCGCACGCTTTCACCAGATGCTGCGGGCGGGCCTGATCGCCGAGGTGGAGGTGCTATGGCGGCGGGGAGATCTGTCGGCCGCCATGCCGTCCATACGCACGGTAGGATACCGCCAGGTCTGGGAATACCTGAGTGGAAGAATCAACTACAAAGAAATGGTGGAAAGGGGTATCATTTCCACACGTCAATTGGCCAAACGTCAACTGACATGGTTGCGTGCCACCCGGGATATAATTTGGTACGACAGCAGTCAAACCGGATTCGAACATGCGGTTGTGGAGCGCTTGGCCGGAAGTCTGCGGCTGGAAAGCGTATAATTTGCCTGGGCCCGGCGGGGATCGCCGGGAGTGTCCGATACCATGGCGCCGCGGTCGGCGCAGGTGAACAGATGATAAGAACAGGAGAACTGTCATGAGTCAGCAAAGAGGGCAGGCGCTACAAGACCCTTACTTGAATGTCCTGAGGAAGGAACGGGTCCCGGTGTCGATATTCCTGGTCAACGGGATCAAGCTACAGGGACAGATCGAGTCTTTCGACCAGTTTGTGGTGCTGCTGAAGAATTCCGTCAGTCAGATGATCTACAAGCATGCTATTTCCACGGTGGTTCCAAGCCGGCCGGTAAAGTTTACCATTGAGTATTCCGACGACAGCGAAAAAACCCCAGGTAACGAATAGCCCGGGCGGCTCCAGCGCGGGCAGATTTGCCCGCGAGCGCGCAGTTGTGGTGGATCTGTGTTTTCCGGGCAGCGAAGCGCAAGACGCGGCCGAAGAGATGCAGTTGCTTGCCCAGTCCGCCGGAGCCGAGGTCTGCGAGGTGGTGCGGGGAAATCGCCAGCGCCCGGATGCTGCGACCTACCTCGGCAAGGGAAAAGCCGACGAGGTGCGTGTTGCCGTCTTGCGGCATGAAGCAGACCTCGTCCTGGTGAATCACGACCTGTCGCCGGCTCAGGAACGCAATCTGGAAAAGATCGCGAGCTGTCGCGTGCTCGACCGCACCGGGCTAATCCTGGACATCTTTGCCCAGCGGGCGCGCAGCCACGAAGGCAAGCTGCAGGTGGAGCTGGCCCAGCTCGACCATCTGGCCAGCCGCCTGGTTCGCGGCTGGACCCATCTGGAACGGCAGAAGGGCGGTATTGGCCTGCGAGGTCCCGGTGAAACTCAGCTCGAAACCGACCGTCGCCTCATCCGCGAGCGCGTCAAACACCTCAACCGGCGCCTGGCCAAGGTTCGCAGCCAGCGCGAGGGGCGCCGGAGGGCGCGCAACAAGATTCCGATACCGACGGTATCGCTGGTTGGCTACACCAATGCCGGCAAGTCCTCCCTGTTCAACCGGCTGACCGGAGCGACGGTGTATGCCGCCGACCAGCTGTTTGCGACGCTGGATCCGACCATGCGGCGCGTGGAGCTGCCGGGGCGGGCCAGCATCATTCTTGCGGATACGGTCGGGTTCATCAGGGACCTGCCGCACAAGCTGGTCGAGGCGTTCAAGTCGACGCTCGAGGAAGTGACCGAGGCCGACCTGCTGCTGCACGTGGTTGATACGGCCAATCCGGAACGGCGTGACCAGGCGCAGCAGGTGGACCTGGTGCTGACCGAGATCGGTGCCGACCGTCTTGACCAGATCACGGTCTACAACAAGATCGATCTGGCTGGTGAGCAGCCCAGGGTGGAGCGGGACGCCGCGGGGGCGGTGAGGAAGGTGTGGCTGTCGGCGGTGACCGGCGCCGGCGTGCCGTTGCTGCTGGATGCGCTTGCCGAGCATTACCGCCGGCACCGCTTTACCTGCGGCGTGCTGTTGCCTGCAACCGCCGGACGGCTTCGTGCGCTTATCCATTCGCGGTTGTTCGTCACCGCTGAGTCGGTCCTGCCGGACGGGAGATGGCATATGGAGGTGGAGCTCGGCCAGCCGGATTTCGACTGGCTGACGCAACAGCACGACTTTCAGCCGGAATATCTGGTGCTGCCGCCGTCCGGGGACCAGGATCGCGCGATGCCGTAGATCTGGGCTGGCGGCGGGCTGCGAGGGCTGAGCCGGCCAGGTGCAGGGTGCAGTTTTCGTCGGTCCTGCTAAAATGCCGCAGCGCACATCCGGCGCGGGGTAATAACAAACAGAGGTGCAGATCTTGGCTTGGAACGAACCCGGCGGCTCGGGAGGAAAGGATCCCTGGGGTCAGCGCAAGAGGGATCAGGGTCCGCCTGACCTCGATCAGATCATCAAGAATATCCGGCGCAAACTCGGGGGAATCCTTGGAGGCGGGGGCGGACCGGTGCGCGGAACCACCGGTGGCGGTCACCTGGGGCGTCTCAGCTTCGGTGCCATTCTCGCCGGCTTGCTGGCGGTGTGGATGGTCAGCGGATTCTATGTCGTCCGTCAGGGTGAGCGTGGCGTGGTTCTCGAGTTCGGCCGCGACATCGCGGTGACCGACGCCGGCCTGCACTGGCATTTTCCATTTCCCATCGAAACCGTGGACAAGGTCAACGTGCAGCGGGTGTACATGACGCAGATCGGCTACCGCAGCAACGGCGGCGCCGGTGCATCGCGCACGGTTACGGATGAATCCCAGATGCTGACCGGCGACCAGAACATTGTCGATATCGAGCTCGCCATCCAGTACAAGATCAAGGACCCGGTTGCCTATCTGTTCAACGTCCGCGATCCCACCGAGACCATCGTCCAGGCGGCCCAGTCCGCGGTGCGCCAGGTGGTCGGCGACAACAAGATGGATTTTGTCCTGACCGACGGACGCGATGTCGTCGCCCAGGACACCCAGGCGTTGCTGCAGAAGATCCTGGACAAGTACAACGCCGGCATCGACATCGTGACGGTGCAGATGCAGCATGCGCGCCCGCCGCACGAGGTTACCGCCGCGTTCGAGGATGCGGTAAAGGCACGCCAGGACGAGGCACGCATGATCAATGAGGCCCAGGCCTACGCGAAGGACATTATCCCTCGCGCCAAAGGCGCGGCGGCCGGCATGATTCTGGATGCGCAGGGTTACCGCGCCCGCGTCGTTGCCATGGCGCAGGGCGATACCAGCCGTTTTGGACAGATCGTGACGCAGTACGACAAGGCTCCGGAGGTGACGCGCGAGCGCCTGTACCTGCAGACCATGCAGAAGGTCCTGAGCCACGCAAACAAGGTATTTGTTGACCTGCCGCGCGGCAACAACGTGATCTATCTGCCGCTCGACAAGATCGTTCACGATGCCAGTGCCGCCGGGGCGCCGGCGGTTGTCCCGCAACACGGTACGATCACGCAGGTTCCGCGCGGTGGCCAGGACAGCGGCGGCAATGGCATGCTGCGCGGCCGGGGGAGATAGCCATGAGCCATAACAAGGTGCTGTCTCTGGTCGCCCTGCTTGTGCTGTTGTTCATCGTCGCGAATGGCACGGTTTACACCGTCACCGAAGGCCAGAAGGCGGTAGTAACCCGTTTCGGACAGGTGATTCGCTACAATGACCAGCCGGGCCTGCATTTCAAGACGCCGTTCGTGGAGACGGTCCGTTACTACGATGGGCGCGTGCAGACTCTCGATACCCAGCCGGAGACTTTCATGACAGTCGAACAGAAGACTGTCGTGGTCGATTCCTACGTCAAGTGGCGTATTGCAAATCTGCTTAAATTCTATGTTGCGGTCGACGGCGAGACACTGCAGGCACGTGAGCGCCTGGCCCAGGTGGTCAACGCAGGATTGCGTAACCAGTTCGGCAAGCTCACCATTCAGGAGGTGATCTCCAATGACCGCAGCAAGATCATGCACACCATCACGGCCGATGTTAACCGCGAGGCCAGTGTTTACGGCATTCAGGTGATCGATGTGCGGATCGACCGCATCGATCTGCCCAAGACGGTGAGCGCATCGGTGTACCAGAGGATGCGCGCCGAACGTACCCGGATCGCCAAGCAGCTGCGGGCCGAAGGTGCCGAGGGGGCCGAGAAGATCCGGGCGGCAGCTGATCGCCAGCGCGAGATCATTCTTGCCGATGCCTACCGGCAGGCGCAGCGCATACGGGGCGAAGGGGATGCCAAGGCGGCGGAGATCTACGCACGCGCATACCGGGTGAATCCGAATTTTTACGCCTTCTATGGGAGCATGAACGCTTATCGCCGGAGTTTCGGGTCAAAGGGCAACGTCATGGTCCTTGGTCCGGGCGCGGCATTCTTCAAATACCTGAAAAACCCGCGGCAGTGAATCAGATAGTGAACCGGATCCCGTGTCCTGCAGTCCGTGGGCAGCTTCTGCGGCGGACATGATGATAAGATGGCACGATTTGGGTGCGGCGTTTGCCCTGCTGCTGGTGCTGGAGGGCATACTGCCCTTTCTCAGTCCGGACCGCCTGCGCCGGATCGTCCGGCTGGTTGAGAGCATGGGCGACCAGCAGTTGCGGTTTATCGGAATTACCAGCATGCTGCTTGGGCTGGTGATGCTGTATATCGTCAACCGCTGATCTGCGACCCTGACCCCATTCCCCGGGCGAATCGACCATGTCGGACAAAGACCGCTGGCTGCTGCCGGAAGGCATAGAAGAGATACTGCCCGCCGAGGCGTTCCGCCTTGAGGCGCTGCGGCGGCGTCTGCTTGATCTGTTTTTCAGCTGCGGCTACGAGCTGGTCATGCCGCCGATGATCGAATTCCTGGAGTCGCTGCTGACCGGGACCGGCCGGGATATGGACCTCCAGACCTTCAAGCTGACCGACCAGCTCAGCGGCCGGATGATGGGGGTACGCGCCGACATGACTCCCCAGGCAGCACGCATAGACGCCCACTACCTCAAGCGCGACTTTCCGGCGCGGCTGTGTTATGTCGGAACGGTGCTTCATACACGCCCCGATGAGTTTGCCGGTTCGCGCGAACTGCTCCAGGTCGGTGCCGAGTTGTTCGGGCATCCGGGGCCGCAGAGCGATATCGAGATCGTTGGCCTGCTGCTCGCGGCCCTGCAGGTTGCCGGGCTGCGGGAGGTGCACATGGATCTCGGCCATGTCGGTGTTTTCCGGCAGCTCGCAACCGCTGCCGGTCTCGATGCCGGGGTCGAAGGGGCGCTGTTCGATGCATTGCAGCGCAAGTCGCGGCCGGAAATCGATGCACTGCTCGGCCAATGCGACATTGCGGCAGCGGCGAAGCAGGCGCTCGCGGTCCTGGTTGACCTCAATGGCGACGACGGGGTGCTTGCCCGGGCGCGGGCGCAGCTCTCCGGGACACCGGCCCCTGTCGGCCAGGCGCTGGACACGCTGCAGTCGGTGGCAGCCTCCATCCGCAGGGAGTATCCGGACGTACCCGTATACTTTGACCTGGCGGAACTGCGGGGATACCGGTACTACACCGGCGTGGTGTTTTCCGCGTTCATTCCGCGCCACGGCTATGCGGTTGCCCAGGGCGGGCGGTACGACGGCATTGGGCGGGCGTTCGGGCGGGCGCGGGCGGCGACCGGATTCAGTGCCGATCTGCGGCTTCTGGCAAAGCTGGCGCCGGCCGCAGCCGCAGCCCATGGCGGTATTCTCGCGCCGTTTCCCGATGCTGATGCGCTGCGGGAGCGCATCAGCAGCCTGCGTGCTGCCGGGGAACGTGTCGTAGTGCATCTGCCGGGCGGTGACGTGGGCGCCGCGGCCCACGGTTGCGACCGGGAACTCGTCGAGCGTGACGGTGCCTGGACAGTCATTCCCGTCGGTCAGTCATAATCCATCAACCATCTTCTTTAAGTCAGGTGCTATGGGCAAGAACGTCGTGATTATCGGCGCCCAGTGGGGCGATGAAGGCAAAGGCAAGATTGTGGATCTGCTTACCGACCGCGCTCACGCGGTGGCGCGGTTTCAGGGCGGACACAATGCAGGCCACACGCTGGTTATCGACGGAAAGAAGACGGTGCTGCACCTGATCCCGTCGGGTGTGCTGCGCTCCGGGGTGATCTGCCTTATAGGTAACGGCGTGGTGCTCTCGCTGCAGGCTCTGTTCGATGAGGTCGCGGAGCTCGAACGCAGCGGAGTTCCGGTACGCGAACGGTTGCGCGTTAGCGATGCCTGTCCGCTCATACTCCGTCACCACATTGCGCTGGATGCTGCCCGCGAAAAGGCGCGCGGCAAGTCGGCCATCGGTACAACCGGCCGTGGGATCGGGCCGGCGTATGAGGACAAGGTGGCGCGCCGCAGCCTGCGCGTTGCGGATCTGCTGGATGCGGGGAGGTTTGCGGAAAAGTTGCGGGAGGTAATGGACTACCACAACTTCGCGCTCACCCAGTACTTCAAGTGTGATCCTGTGGATTATAAGCAGACGCTGGATGAGAACCTGGCACTCGGCGAACGCCTGCGCCCGCTGGTGGCAGACATTCCGGAAATGCTCGATCGTCTGGGTGCAGAGGGCAAGTCAGTGCTGTTCGAGGGAGCCCAGGGGACACTGCTGGACATCGATCATGGCACCTACCCGTATGTCACCTCGTCGAACACCAGTGCCGGGGCGGCCAGCTGTGGCACGGGCATCGGACCTCTGCGCCTTGATTACGTGCTCGGTATTACCAAGGCCTATACCACGCGCGTCGGCGCCGGCCCGTTTCCGACCGAACTTTTTGACGCCGATGGTGAGCGGTTGGGGGAGCGCGGAAACGAGTTCGGTGCGACCACCGGACGCAAGCGCCGGTGCGGCTGGTTTGATGGCGCCGCCATGCGCCGGGCCCAGCAGATCAACGGCTTTAGCGGTCTGTGCGTCACCAAACTCGATGTGCTCGACGGTTTCGAGACAATCCGTATTGGCACCGGCTACCGCTGTGACGGGCACGAACGTGCCACCTCGCCGAGCGGGGCCGACGCATTGGCGTCCTGTGAGCCGATGTATGAGGAGTTGCCGGGCTGGAAGGAGTCCACCATAGGAATCCGGAAGTTCGACAGCTTGCCGGGAAACGCGCGGCGCTACCTGAAGCGCATCGAGGAGGTGGTCGGTGCGCCGATCGACATCATTTCGACCGGTGCCGAGCGCGACGATACCATTGTCCTGCGGCATCCGTTCGCCTGAGGATGCCGTGGCTGCAGGGCCGCAATGCGGGGGCGGTGACCGCGCGTGATATAATGTGACATCATCAGGCTTTGAGTCCGGGAGGCCCGAGGATGACAGCAAGAGGCCGTCGCCACACCAACGTGCAGCTCGTCAGGGCGGCAGAGGTGTGCGCGCGGCAGGGCGCCCAGCTCACGGAACTGCGCCGGCATGTTTTCGGGCTGATCCTGGAAGCCGGTGCCCCGGTTACCGCCTATCAGCTTCTGGACCAGCTCAGACGGACCCGCAAGGGTGCCGCCCCACCGACGATATACCGCGCGCTTGAGTTCCTGATCGAGCAGCGTCTGGTTCACCGGATTGAACGTCTCAACTCCTTTGTCCCGTGCACGGAGGCCGGGCATCCGCATCCTGCCCAGTTTCTGATCTGTTCGCAGTGCGGGGTGGTTTCGGAAATCGAGGACCGCGCCGCAGCGACCGCCCTGGAACATGCCGCTGAACAGAAGGGATTCCGTCCACGCAGCGCCGTGGTGGAAATCGAGGGTGTCTGCGCGGCCTGTCGCAGCTGACCGCGGTCGGTCCCGCCGCATGTTTTCGTTCGAAATCGACCCGGTGGCGGACGCTTGTGCCTGAGGCAGGATGGCCTTGTCCAATGGTGCATCCGTCGTGGTACAGGGCGGCCCACTTAACCGCGAATTTCCCGCTCTGTTCCGCACTTAAACGGTGCAATTTCAGATTGCCTCGGATCCCGGGGATCCTGTTGACATCCGAGTGCTAGACTATGTACATAACCGTTCTAATTCCCTGCTCCGAATGAAACCAATAGCGTGAATACCAGCGCACATACGGTTTGATTGGATGAAACAACATGAAGTTCTATTCGAGGTGAGAACAGTACGCAAGGTTCCGCCTCTTAAAAGCGGCGCCATGGTCAGACAGGGACGGATTGGCAACGCAAAATCCGACGGCATGACTGATGAGATCTCGCGTCACTTGCGGGAAATCGGAACTCAAATGGTGCCCGACCCGAAGGCAATCAATTGGTATTACGAAGGAGGGCCTTTGCCAGCCTGAATGCGAGCTGAATTGGGCCGGCTAAAAGCAATGCTGCTGATTTAGAAGTCTGTTGATTTTCCCCCGAAGCTGACGAAGCATTACATCCGTCCCGGGGGCGCAAGGAGGACGGCGATCAGGAAATAGCTCATGTAGCTCCGGTCGGTGATGACGACTTCGGCCTTGTTGAGCGTTTTCTCAGACGCCAGAAGAGCACCTTCCCGCTGGTTTCATCTCCCGCGCCTGGCCCGAGCACCCCATCGGGGACCGCCCCGAGCTGAGCGAGATGATCGCGAGGAACCGACACGCGGAAAGCCGCAGCTCACTGCCTGGGCGTGGTTGGGGAAAACGGGCCTGATCCTCTCGCGTGTCCGGCATCGACACCAGTATTCGCGCAAATTGATATGCACGCAGAGGACCCTGGCGCGACGCGTCGCCCGCTATCAGCGGTAACCACGAGATCCAGAGCGTCAGGTGCCAGGATCAATGTCCTGCCCTGCATGCTGTGGTTTCCTATCGGTTGAAGCCCATTCAGGCACCAGCTCTACGGCGTGATTTCGAATACCGTGCCATAGCCGCCGGCCGTACCGCCGCCATACGTCGTGCCATAGAGGTTCCCGCTCGCATCCATGGTGAGGCTGGCATCGGGGTGCTCCCCATCCGTGCCGGCGAAGGAGTGCAGAACGGTCTCGGTATAGCCGCTCGCCCCCTTCACGGTCTCAAATACCGTGCCATAGCCGCTGCTGCCGCTCTGGTACGTCGTGCCATAGAGGTTCCCGCTCGCGTCCATGATGAGGCCGGCCTCGGGGTACTGCCCATTCGTGCCGGTGAAGGAATTCAGGACGGTCTCGGTATAGCCGCTCGCCCCCTTCACGAGTTCGAATACCGTGCCATAGCCGCTGCTGCCGCCCTGGTACGTCGTGCCATAGAGATTCCCGCTCGCGTCCATGATGAAGCCGGCCTCGGGGTACTGCCCATCCGTGCCGCTGCCGAAGGAGTGCAGAACGGTCTCGGTATAGCCGCTCGCCCCCTTCGCGAGTTCGAATACCGTGCCATAGCCGCCGGCCGTACCGCCGTCGCTCGTCGTGCCATAGAGGTTCCCGCTGGCGTCCATGATGAGGCCGGCATCGGGGTGCTGCCCATTCGTGCCGGTGAAGGAATTCAGGACGGTCTCGGTATAGCCGCTCGCCCCCTTCGCGAGTTCGAATACCGTGCCATAGCCGGCCGTACCGCCGTTGCTCGTCGTGCCGTAGAGGTTCCCGCTGGCGTCCATGATGAGGCCGGCCTCGGGGTACTGCCCATCCGGTGTGGCGCCGAAGGAATGCAGAACGGTTTCGGTATAGCTGCCGTTCGATGGCGCGAGCTCGAATACCGTGCCATAGCCGGCCGTACCGCCATTGCTCGTCGTGCCGTAGAGGTTCCCGTTTGCGTCCATGATGAGGCCGGCTCTGGGGTTCTGCCCATCCGTGCCGCTGCCGAAGGAGTGCAGAATGGTTTCGGTATAGCTGTTCGTTCCCTTCGCGAGCTCGAATACCGTGCCATAGCCGGCCGTACCGCCGTGCGCCGTTGTGCCAAAGAAGTTCCCGTTTGTGTCCATGATCAGGCCGGCCTCGGGGTATTCTCCATCCGGTGGGACGCCGAAGGAGTGCAGAATGGTCTCGGCCGGTGCTACTACGGTGCAGCTGACCTGTACGGTGGTGACGTTGGTGGTAGCACTGCCCGTGCCATTGGCCACGGTGCAGGTTTCATTGGGGGGCGGGGTGAGGACCGTTACGGCATAGGATGATCCGGAGGTAACACCCTGAGAGAAGGTGAAGGTTCCGTTCTTATTCAGTATGAGGTTATCCCCGCCATTATCCTGAAGCGTCAGCTGGGTGGCGCTCGTCCAGGAGGTGAATCCGCTTAATGTACCGGAGACCGAATCGGTCGGTGCCGTAGAAGACCCCCCGCCACCGCCCCCACAGGCTGCCAGGAACGCAGTGAGCGAGACGGCGACGATGAGACGGGGCCGCATAGTAAGCGCCATGGTGATTCTCCCTGCGATCTCTGCTCATCGGGCTGGCCCGATTGCAATCGCGCACCGGAAAACAGTTCGATTCATCAACGGCACTTGCCTGGATGAAACCCATCAGCGCCGTTTCACTTGCACACTACGCTGCATGAGTGCGCACCCGCAATGGGTCGATCAACCCATATGACGGGGCGTCACCGAAGGGGGAGGTATTTAGATTAAAACTAGAGCACTTCTGAACAGGTTATCCACGCTTCGGTTGCCCGGGCGCGCAGCAGCAGCCGCTTTGATCTCTTCGATCAGCGCTTCGATGTGGGTGTCGAACTCCGCGAGCTGCTCCCGCTCCCTGGCGAGCAGACGACGCAGCCGGTCGCATCAGGCCGTTGGCCCCGTCCTCGATGCGTTCCGGCAGCACCGGGCTGTTGCGCATTGAGCCGCCTGGCCACCACCCGGCCGCACTCCCCGAGCAGCCCCAGGCAGGCGGTTGATATGGGCCGTGCGCGCCAGGACCGTCCCTTCCCGCGGGTGTAAAACACCAGAGTTGTTTCCATATTCGAATCACCCGCAGGTTGGGGCATGAGCCTGCCCCTCATACTTTTTCTTTGCGGTCCTGTGGATGTCGTTATAATGAGTACTTCCTGCTTTCGCGGAAAAACCCGGGTCCATGGCCGCTATTTTTCGATCGCTGAAACAGTGGCGCTGGCAACAATGGGCGCTGGCGGTCGTTGCATTGTTGTACATGGTGTACGTCGGTCTGGGTTATCTCTATCTGCCAGGCAAACTCAAGCATGTGATACAGACCGATGTCGCGCACTCGCTGGGGTGCGACATCCGGGTCGGCCGGGTTGCCTTCAATCCTTTTATGCTATCGCTGACCCTGAATAAGTTTTCGTTGGAGACCCGCCCCGGCCAACCGCTGCTGGCATTCAATAAGCTGTACGTGGATTTTGACGCCTGGGGTTCGCTGTTCGGCTGGAGGGCGCGCTTCGGCGAGGTGCGGCTGGATTCCCCTAGCGTGGCGATCGTGCGTCGCAAGCACAGTTTCAACTTCAGCGATATTCTGGCGCGCTTTTCCAAAAACAAATCCAGGAAGCCTCAGACCAGGTCGAAACTGGCGTTGCAGATCGACAATATCCGCATTCAATCCGGCCGGTTCAGCTTTGATGATTTCAGTGGCGCTGCACCCGCCCACATCCGGGTGGCTCATATCAATCTGGGTGCGCAAAACCTGTATATCGCGACCGGCGGCAGGAAGGTAAATCCCATCCGTCTGGACGCAAGCCTGCCGGGCGGCGGTACGCTGGCGGTGAATGGACAATATCGCGCTGAGCCGCTGAAAATGGATGCCAGCATCCAGTTGAACGATTTTCATCTGAAAACCCTGAAAGAGTTCGTTGCCAATGTCGTGCCGGTGCAGCTCGACCATGGACGTCTCAGCCTGCAAACCCAGGTCGACGTGGCGCTGGACAAGATGTTGCAGGTGCTGGTACGCAATGGCCGGGTGACGGTAACGAATCTGGCGCTGGACGATGCCAACGTGAAGCCGCCCCTGCTGCGCGGCAAGCAGTTGCAGGTGCAGGGCATCGCCATGGATCTGGACAAACGACTTCTTCATATCGATGCCATCAATTTGAATGGCTTTGATACCGACCAGTGGCTCGACGCGAGAGGCAAGCTGCGCATTCAACCGCTGCTGGCAAAGTTCGCAAAGTCTGCAAAGTCCGCCAAATCCCCGTCGGCAGCCGCCGAACCCTGGAAGATAAGCATCGGCAAATTGATGCTGCAGCATAGTGGCATTGATTTTCAGGATCGCCGTCACGGCCTGAACGCCAGTCAGCAAGTGCGGGATCTGGATGTCGCCATGAACGACATCCGGCTGGTGAAAGGTGCCAAGGCCCCATTTCAACTGAGCGCGGTGATAAACGGAGCGGGCAAGTTGCAAATGCACGGGCAGGTGACGCCCATGCCCTTTGGTCTGGACCTGCACTACCAGCTGCAGGGTTTGACGCTGGCGCCCTTCAATCCCTACGTGGCGCAACTCAGCTGGCTGCGTTTGCAACGAGGCGACCTGAATGGGGACGGCAGGCTCATGATGCGCACCGCCCGCCCGTCGTCACTGACCCTGGTTTCGAACGCCAGCATCCGCAATGTGCTGGCCGAGGACAGCCGCACGGGCACCACGGTTTTGCGATGGAACGCCCTGCAATTGAATCACCTGAATCTCGATCTCACGAAACACGACGTGGTCATTGACAGAGTGGCGTTGGTAGCGCCGGTAATCGACGCGGAAATGGACGCCAGCGAGAAGTTGAATCTGGCGACATTGATGAAACCGGCACCGACGAAAAATGCCCGGGCGGGAATGGCAAAAGCCACGCGTAAAACCGCATCATCGCAATCCTGGAGGGTGGCTGTTCACCAGATCACGCTAAACAATGGCAGCGCCCGTTTCCGCGATTTCAGCGTCAAACCGGAGTTCAAGGGCGGGCTGTACCACATGCAGTTTCAGCTGAATCGACTTACCAGTGCGGGCAACGAACCTGCCACCTTCAGTCTGCGGTCCGAAATTGACAAATACGCGCCGTTCAACGTGAGTGGAACCCTGGCGCCGTTGGAGCAGCAGCCAGAATTCGCCTTTACCAGCCAGCTGCATGGCCTGGAAATGCCGACCCTGTCCGCATACAGCGGCACCTATGTCGGCTACGACATGAAAAGCGGGCGACTGGCGCTGGTTTTGAAATACACACTGAAAGACAGAAAGCTCAGCGGCAGCAACAAGATCGTGGCCAAGCAGCTGTATCTGGGCAACTCAGTGAAAAGCGCGAAGGCCATGGATGTGCCCGTGGCCCTGGGGCTGGCATTGTTGCGGGATGCTAGCGGCGTCATCGATCTGGATGTGCACGTTTCTGGAAACATCAACGCCCCATCGTTCAGCGTATCCGGTCTGATCCTGAAGGCGCTGATCAATATCATCACCAAGGCCGCCACGTCGCCGTTCCAGATACTCGACGCTCTCGGAGGCGGCCACGAGAATCTGGGCAAGATTGCCTTTGACGCCGGTTCCGGCACCCTCGATCAGCTCGGCCAGAGGAAGTTGCGGCAACTGGTGAACGCGCTGGCCCAGCGCCCGCAGCTGGCCGTAACGGTGCGGGGCAGCGCCGGCGCCGCTGATGGCGTGGCGCTGCAGCAACAGCAGGTGCTGGAGCAAATTGCGGCAAGACGGAAGATTCCCGTGGGCCAGTTGCACATGAATGTCCTGTTGCAGGACGGAGCGAATCGCAGGGCGTTGAAGAGGCTGAACCGTGCCTTGAGGCTGGCATCACAGGGTGCGCGGGAAGATGCTTTGCGAAAACAGGATCCCAAACTGAGACGGGATGCGCTGACCCAGGAGGCGTATCGCCAGATGCTGGCGGACGTGGTGGCAAGGCAGGTTGTCAGCGAACAGGGCTTGCTGAAGCTGGCAGACCAGCGCGCGCTGGTCATACAGCAGTTTTTGATCAAATCCGCCGGGCTCGCTCCCGGTCGCGTGCAACTGCTAAAAGCCGGCAAGGATGACCTGAAAGGCAGGGTGTGCAGGCTGGGGGTCGCGCCGCTCTAAACGTTGCTGTTTGCAGAGGTTGCGCGTAAGTATTTTCGATTTCAGCACCGGGCAAGCAGTCCACTGCAGCGGCACAGGCGCGCAGGGCAGTGATCCGCGGACACAGGCTATGCCGCGGCGAGTGAACCTGGAGGGCAACGGGTGAACGGCGGATGGGCAAGTGGCCAAAGTCTGGCGGGCGTCTGTTGGCTTGGTCTGCCACCCGCTGAACCCGCCATGCGGGCACGGCAGGGCGACTCGAGCATCAAGATGCGGAGGCGGCCAGCGGCCCTCCGGCAGGCCGTCGCAGGGACACAAGCACGTAGATGCTCACGCTCAGGGCCGTGATCCAGAAGCTGCTCGGCCAGTTGCTGTAGTATGCGAGAACAATGCCCGCCCACGCCTCTACGAGGGCCAGCACGGCCGAAAGCAGGACGCCGGTCGCCACGGAGCGGGTCAGCCGCTGGGCCGCTGCTGCCGGCCCTACCATGAGCGCGAATACGAGCAGAACCCCCACGATCTGCACACACTCAGCCGTTGCCAGAGCCACGATCGCCAGGAAAACCACCGAGTACCCGACCAGTGATACGCCTTTGGCCTCAGCGAGTTCGGGATGCAGGCTTGCGAACAGCAGCGGACGGGAGACGATCGCAAGCGCAAGCAGGCTTGCCGTGCTCAGGGCAGTCAGTACCCAGACGGTGTGCATGCTGACGGCAAGCACGTTTCCGAACAGCAGGGTCGTCGCCTGGGTTGCTGAAGTCGTAAAGAAGTGCAGGAACAGCAGGCCAAGTCCGAGCGCGAAGGCGAGAATGAGACCGACCGCGACATCCCGCTGCGCCAGATCCTCACCCATGAATCCCATGCCGACACCGCTGGCGACCGTCGCAAACACCAGGCCCCAGATGGGCGCGATCCCGGCCAGCACCGCACCGGTGGCTCCGGTAAATCCGACATGGGCAAGCGCATGACCGGCAAATGTCTGTCCGCGGAGCACCAGAAAGTAACCCACTGCGCCACCGACGACCGCGACCACGGCGGCCGCAACGAAGGCATGGCGCATAAACGCGTAGCTGAGCATCTCAGGCATGGTGGGAGTGGGTCTTCCGCGGTTCGTTTATGGACGGCGAATGGCTGTCATGGAGGTGTTCATCGGCCTCCGCGCAACAGTTGCCGGACATCACGAAAATCCTCCCCTGTACCCGCACGACCTGAATCTCTGATCCGTAGAGGCGGGACAGTACCGGAGCGGTGATCACGTCATCGACCGTTCCGATCGCCGCCTGACCGTTGCCGAGATACATGACCCGGTCGATCGCGCCAAGCAGTACGTTCACGTCATGCGCGCTGAACAGCACCGTGATACCGAGATCCGTACACAGAGATTTCGCCAGGGTGACGATCTCCTGTTGACGTGACGGATCGAGACTGATCAGCGGCTCATCGAGCAGCAGCAGCCTGGGGTTGCCGAGCAACGCCTGGGCCAGCAGCAGGCGCTGCCGTTCACCGCCCGACATTTCCGAGAGCGGCCTGGCAGCAAGTTCTTGCGCGCCGACCCGTTCCAGCGCGCGCGCGACCTGAGCGCGGGTGTCGCGGTTGACAACCGGCAGGCCGAGACGGTAGCCGTTTACGGCACTCGCCACGAAGTCCTGCCCGCTCAGACGGATACCGTGGGGCATCTGGCGCATTTGGGGCATATAACCGACGGCCGGATTGCCACGCGTTGCGCGCTGTCCGAGGACGGTAATGGTTCCGCGCTGCACGGGAACAAGGCCAAGAATGGCGCGCATGAGCGTGGTCTTGCCCGACCCATTCGGTCCCAGCACTCCGAGGAGTTCCCCGGTCCGGATGTCGAGACTGATGTCCGACAGGACCGCGCGGCCTCCCATGACCAAAGACACCTCGCGCAATTCGACGGCGTTCACGGGTGGCCACCTCGCAGAGCCTGAGCGACGGCGGAAAGCTCATTCATCATCCAGTCCTGGTACTGGATTCCCGCCGGTTCAGTCTCGGTAACCGCTACAACCGGAATATGCGAAGCCTCGGCAAGCTGACGGATGCGGTTGGTCGTCGGATCGAACACCTGGCCATTGTAGATCAGCAGCCGCACGCGATGCGCCTTGAGATCGTTCTCCAGCTCGGCGATCGCCGCTGCGCCCGGTTCCGTTCCGTTCATGATGGCCAGCTGGAATGCCCGGTCACGCACCTTCATGCCGAGTGCTGCCAGCATGTAGCCGAAAATCGGTTCCGTCGCGGTCACCGGAATGCCGGCGAGCGCTTTCCGCATCATGACGATCCGCGCCCGAAGCGGCTGCATGGACTGCTGGAACCGCGCCAGCCGGTGTTCGTAATAGGCACGGTGTGCCGGGTCGATGCTTGCCAGGGTTTGCGCCAACTTGTCGGCGTAGACCAGCATCGCATCGGTATCATACCAAATGTGCGGATTGTCTCCGGCATGGTGGCCGGCAAGGGCGGCGACGTCGATCGTGCGCCGGTGCGTGCCGGAGGTGGCGGCCAGCAGATTCGACATCCATGGATCGTAGTCGATGCCGTTGTAGATGACGATGCGCGCACCGGATACGGCCCGCGCCACCGCCGGGCTCACTTCAAACAGATGCGGATCGGTGTCGGGGTTGTTCAGGATGCTCGTCACCGATACCCGCGGTCCGCCAATCTGGCTGGCGATATTGCCGTAGAAGTTTTCGGCCGCCACCACATGGATCCGCCCTGCGGCACAGGCCAGTGCCGGGATCGCCAGGATACCGGTGAAGGTAATCGCCAGCACGCGCTGTAGTGTTGACATGCTGTGACGCTCCGTAACCGTCGCCAATTGTGGAAATGCACCGCGGCGGCAATGGTACAACCGTTGTCCATGCCGATGCAATATTATAACATTCATGCATTTTTACCGTC
Organism: Pseudomonadota bacterium; assembly: GCA_021785515.1. Taxonomy (GTDB): domain Bacteria; phylum Pseudomonadota; class Gammaproteobacteria; order Acidiferrobacterales; family UBA6901; genus JAJYCY01. Next base: position 84,396 of record JAJYEX010000007.1, read on the forward strand.
CACGCAGACCGCTGCTGGGCAGCGGGCATCGGACAGTGCACGTGCCGCGGCGCAGCGCGAAGATCGAAATCACCGGACCACACGGGGCATACCGCAATGTACCTTCAATACCTGAGAAGATGGATGGTTTTGGCTGGCTGCGGGCTGCTGTTCGGGGTTTCAGGTGCCGCTGCGGCCAAAGCTTCTCCCGAAGTGTCCAATCCCTGTGCCGGACGCTCGGCGCTACTGGCTCTGCTCGACCGTCCGACGGTTTCCGACAGCGCCTGCGTGGCAGCGCCTGGACAGACGGTGGTGGAGGCCGGCTACGCGCACGCCGCGCTGACGGGACCTGGAGGTTCGGCGGACAATTTTCCCGAGCTCGAGCTGCGTTACGGTCTGCCACGGCGCAACGAGTTTGTGTTTATACCGCCGAATTTCAACAGGCAGTATGGTGCCAGTGGAGCACTCAGCGGCTGGTCATCGACAACCATCGGCATCAAGCACGAGCTTGGCTACACCGCGCGCTGGCTGGGTGCCGTGGAAGCGCTGGTCACACCGGCATCCGGCAGCGCTGCTTACGGCAGCGCGAATGCGGGTGCTGCGGTAAACGGGATCGTCGCCTATGCGCCGAGCGATACGATCGGAATCTCGCTGCAGGTCGGAATGAGCAGCCAGACCGAGCCATCCCTCGCCGGCGGCAGCCGTTATTCAAGCTTCAATCCGCTGCTTACGTTTACCTGGGATCCGCGCTGGAATTGGCAGTATTATCTCGAAGTGTTCGGGCAGAGCCGGGTTGGGCCCGGGCAGGGCGCAGGCTACGATGCCGATGGGGGGCTTCAGTACCTGGTCAGCTCCGACGTGGAGCTGGATGTAGAGGAGGGTGTGCGGCTGCACGGCCAGCTTGGGGGTTTTAGCCATTACACAGGAGTTGGATTCGGTCTGCTCTTTTAACTTTCGGCAACGGTCCCCATATCCCGGATAGCCGCCTTCGATGAGGCGGCGTAGGCCGGGAGGGGAGCCATGGCGTACCTGAGCAATGCGGTCAGAAAGGACATCGCCCCGCAGCTTGCCCGTATGGGCAAAACGGTGCGGCTCATTTTTTTCACGCAGGATCATCCCAGTGGCGCCTGTCGGGAACAGCGGCAGCTGCTGGAAGAACTTACGGCGCTCTCTGCGAAGCTGTCACTTGAAGTCCGGGAGCTGATTGCCGATACGGCCGAGGCAAAACGCTACCGTATCGACAAGGTGCCGGCCACCGTGGTCCTGGGGGAGCGGGATCACGGCATCCGGTTTTTCGGTGTTACCGGTGGGTACGAATTCGGATCGCTGCTCGAATCCATCGTGATGGTGTCGACGGAGCAATCCGGTCTTGACCCGGAGCTTGCCGCGTTTGTCCGGCGCATTGTGGCACCGGTTCATCTCGAGATCCTCGTCACCCTGACCTGCCCTTATTGTCCGCAGATGGTGCGGCTGGCCCATCAGCTCGCTTTCCTCAACGACCGGGTTCAGGCCGACATGATCGACGCCGCCGAATTCCCCGCATTGACGCAGCGCTACCGTGTACGGGGAGTACCGCTCACCGTGGTCAACGAGCATCCGGCATTCGAGGGGGCGCTGCCGCCGGCAGACGCGATCAAAGCGATACTCAAGCAGGGCGATCCGCAGACCTTTGAGGCGATGGAAGCCGCATTAGGTGCGGCCCGGGAACAGCGCAAGGCCACAGCGGCGCAGTCTGAGCGCGAGTACGACATTCTGGTGGTGGGTGCGGGGCCAGCCGCCATGGCCGCCGCACTGTATGCAGTTCGCAAGGGCCGGCGCGTGGCGATCCTCGGTGTGCATCCCGGCGGCCAGATTACGGACACGGCCACCGTTGAAAACTATCTCGGCATGATGGAGATCGGTGGCAGCGAACTTGCGGAGATGTTCCGCCGTCATCTGGAAAGCCATCCTGTGGCCGAGCGCATTCCCGCCCGCGTGACCCGGGTGCAGAAGATTGCCGACGCGTTTGCGGTTCAGGCCGATGACGGAACTGTTTATCATGCCCGCAGCGTCATTTACGCGGCCGGCAAACAGTACCGCCGCCTCAATGTTCCCGGGGAGGCGCGGTTCATCGGGCGTGGCATCGCTTTCTGCGCCACCTGCGATGCTCCGCTTTTCCAGGACCGGAAAGTGGCAGTGGTCGGGGGTGGAAACTCCGCCCTGACGGCGGTGCGTGACCTGCAGCGGTTCGCCCGGGAAATCCATCTCATCCACGTTCTTGACCGATTTCAGGCTGATCAGGTGCTGATCGACGAAGTGCGCAATGCATCGAACGTAACGCTACACATGCAGACCGAGGTCAAGGAATTTCTCGGCGATGATGCGCTCTCGGGCGTGCGCCTGGCGTCGGTTGACGGCAAGGATCGCTATGACCTGCAGGTGGATGGTGTATTTCTTGAGATCGGACTGACTCCCAACACCGAGCCTGTGGACGGCCTCGTAACCGTCAATGCTGTGCGCGAGATACCGGTGGACCGCAATCAGGCAACCAGTGTGCCGGGCCTGTTTGCCGCGGGAGACGTCACCGACGAGCGCGACAAGCAGATCATCATCGCCGCCGGGGACGGAGCGCGCGCGGCGCTATCGGCGGACCTGTTTCTCGCGCAGCTGCCGGCGCGCACCTGAATCGGGACCGCTCGCGCGGCGCCCGGTCGGTTTGATATCGGTCAATGCGGTTTGTGGCGAAGGTGTGGTATCAGAAGCAGGGAAGGGCGCGGCGTCAGTCAAGACAGCAATGCCGGGGTTCGGCCAGGCCACGGGCCGGTTCGTCCATGGATGTCAGACGAAGCCGTCAAATCACAGGTTGACATGATCGCCGGTCAGGAAACTAGTGATGCAGCGTAAGCTTGCGTGGCAGTTCCTTTACGACATGACACTCGCACGCCAGTTCGAGCAGGCTGCCGCGGAGCAGTACACGCAGGGAAACATCGGGGGTTTCCTCCACCTCTATCCCGGAGAGGAGGCGGTGGCGGTGGCAAGCCTGCACGCTGCGGAGGCAAGCGACTATGTCGTCAGCACCTATCGCGAGCACGTGCACGCACTGGTCCGGGGCGTGCGCCCGGCGGCCGTCATGGCAGAGCTGTTCGGGAAGGCCACCGGCTGCTCCGGCGGCTATGGCGGATCGATGCACCTGTACGATGCCGAGCACCGGTTTCTCGGTGGTTACGCCATCGTGGGAGAAACGTTCGCGATTGCCGCCGGTGTCGGGTACTGGCTGCGGATGAACGACTTGACGCATGTTGTGCTGTGCTACTTCGGTGATGGTGCCGTCAATCAGGGAACGTTTCACGAGTCGTTGAACATGGCGGCGTTGTGGAAACTTCCGGTCCTGTTTGTCTGCGAGAACAATCGCTACCAGATCGGTACCGAGATCCACAGGCATTCGGCCGTCCCGGAAGTCTACCGGCGGGCGTCCGCTTACGGGATCGACAGCCGCCGGGTAGACGGCATGGACGTCGTTGCGGTCTACGAAGCCACGCGTGCTGCACTGCAGCATGTGCGCGCCGGAAACGGACCCTATCTCCTCGAGTGCGAAACCTACCGCTATCGGGGCCATTCCATGGCCGATTCCGGCGCTTATCGCTCAGCGCTGGAGTTGGCGGAATTGCGCGCGCGCGATCCCCTGGATGGTTTTCGAGAGCGGGCACTGGCCGAGGGGTGGCTGGTGGCAGCGGATTGCGATGAGATCGACAGCGAGATCGACAGGGTCGTCGCGGACGCCGTGCGCTTTGCCGCCGACAGCCCGCAGCCCACGGATCTCGGTGCCAGCGTGTATCGCGAACCGCTGGACCTCTACGGCGGGCGACCGTGACCAGGCAGCGCAACGACAATGTCGGCGCAATCGGGACGGCTCGTCCGGCTCCCGAGCTTGAGGTGTGGCAGGCGCTCAACATCGCACTAGACCGGGCAATGGAACGCGACAGCGGCGTATTCATCCTGGGCGAGGATGTGGGCCTGTTCGGCGGAAGCTACCGCGTGACCCAGGGGCTGTATGCAAAGTACGGTGAATGGCGGGTGCGCGACACGCCGATCTCGGAGAACAGCTTCGTAGGCATGGGCGTGGGGGCGGCACTGGCCGGGGGCAGACCGGTGGTTGAAATCATGACGGTGAATTTTGCGCTGCTTGCCCTGGATTCGATCATCAACATGGCGGCCAAGCTGCGCTACATGTCCGGCGGACAGCTGCAGGTGCCGCTGGTGGTGCGCATGCCCGGAGGCGTGGCCCGACAGCTCGGTGCCCAGCACTCCCAGCGACTGGAGCACACGCTTATCAACGTTCCTGGCCTGCGCGTTGTCGTGCCCGCTACCGCCCAGGACTCCTACTGGCAGCTGTCACAGGCGATTGTCGCCGACGATCCGATTGTCGTGCTGGAACATGAGTTTCTTTATTTTACCAAGGGGCCATTCGATGCGGCAGCGGCGCCCCCGCCCATGCACGCCGCCGCGGTGCGGCGGGAAGGGCGCGACGTGACCCTGATCGCGTGGCAGCGCATGGTGTCGGAGTGCATGAACGCGGCGGCGCAGCTGTCGGCGCGCGGCATTGAGGCCGAGGTGATCGACCTGCGCAGTCTGCGTCCCATCGATCTGCCGCTGTTGCGCGCCTCGGTTGCGAAGACGCACCACGCCATCGTGGTCGAAGAGGATTGCCGTTTCGGCGGTGCCGGCGCCGAAATTGCCGCGACCCTGGCTGAAGCCAGCTACCCCGATCTGCGCGCCGCGGTTCGCCGGGTAGCGGCAAGCGATGTACCCACGCCCTATAACCTGGAGCTCGAGCGGGCCTCCATACCCCGTACGCAGAATATCCTGGATGCGGTCGAGGAACTCGCGGGAAGTACCGGCTGATTGTCCCCCGCGTATTCTGCGGAGCAGAGCGGTTCGCGCTAGCGCCAGACCGAGAAGGCAGACAGGTTGCGGAACAGAATGTAGAGCGCAACCAGTGTCACGACCGTCGAGAAGATCACGTTGAGCGTGCCTTTGGGCCCACGCCCGAGACGGGTGGCCAGCCGCGAACCGGTCCAGCCGCCGCCGATGCCTCCGAGGATATACAGACCCGCCACCCGCCAGTCGAGCAGGCCGGAGCGGGCATAGTTCAAGGCGGTAACCAGGCCGAAGGTACCCACTGACAGCAGCGACGAGCCGATGGCCGAGATGATTGGCATGCCGGTCGGAAGGATCAGGCCCGGGACGATCAGAAATCCGCCGCCGATTCCGAAGAAACCTGACAGCAGTCCGACAGCGGTCGCCGCGCCTGCGAGTTTGAGCGTCTTGCCGTGTTTTCCGGGCGCGTGCACCTCGGGCAGCATGGTGGAGAAACCAGGTCGAAACCGGGGCAGCATCAGTACTGCGATCACCAGCATCAGGATGGCGAACAGAAAGAGCAGCTTGCCCGATCCGACAAGCTTGCCTGCGCTGGAGCCCACGAAGGCAGCAAAGGCGCCGAGGACCGCAAACAGCGTTGCCTCCTTCCAGCGCACGTTGCCGGCATAGGCATGCGGCAGCAGGTTGAAAAAGGCATTGGCCGACACCGCCAGCGCAGTGGTGCCGATGACCACGTGCGGACTGGGGTATCCAACCACGTACAGCAAAAGCGGTACTGCGAGAATTGATCCGCCGCCCCCGATCAGGCTTAGGGAAAACCCGACCGCGATGCCGGACATCACGGACAGCAGCTGCTGCCTTGTGCTCAATACGACGTGGATGACGGTCATCGGGTCGGCATGACGCAATCAGTGCACACGCCGCGGCAAAGTGGTGTCCGGATCCGGCCGTTGCCGTGCTTCGGAATATGGGTCATTGATCACAATCCGTACATTGTTGCGGACTGCCCGGCTGGCGATCAAGAGCGCTGACCGCAAACCCTAAGCAGATAATCTCATAAATATCGTATATATAATATGTTATTACAAGCTTTTCTTAGAGAAAAATCTTGATTCATATCAAGCGCCCAACAGAGCGGTCCGGATACCGGATGGAAGTGGACCCGCCTGATCCGGGTACGGAGTTTGATGTGCATCAAAGCCTGGTACGCCAGCTTGTGGTGCCCTGTGTGGCAAGACATCGGGCGGGATCCGGCGACGGAACAGTAACCTTGGCCATCACAGCGGCGCAGTACATCGATGGAAAAATCGGTATTCACGTGGCGGTCGACCAGGACCGGGTGATGGCGGTCCGGATTGTTTCCAGCCGCAGGACCGATGCCAGCGCGGTGCTTGAGGGTCGGCCGTTCGCGGATTCATTGCGGGCGGTTCCGCTGCTGTTTAGTGTCTGCGGAGTGGCCCAGGCCAGTGCCGCCGCGACTGCCTGTGAACAGGCCGGGGGCAGGGCAGTGGCTGCGTGGGAACGGGCGCGACGACGGATACTGGTCGCAGCTGAAATGGTGCAGGAACATGCCGGGAGGATGCTTCTGGACTGGCCGGAGCTATTTCTGGGGTCTGCGCCCCAGATCGAGGAACTCGTGGCCGTCCGGCGGCATGTGACCGGCGTGATGCGTGCACTGGGTGGCGGGATCCATCCGGCCGGCAAGGTTCAGACGGTGGACCTGGTCGCAACCAGCGAACAGATCTCCTGGCTTGATGCGGCCCTCGCACGCGGCATTTTCGGCGTTTCGCCAGCCCAGTGGCTCAGAATTCGTGACTGCAGGACACTGCGCGCATGGTGGTCGCGAACGACGACGGTGACGGCGCGAGTCCTCGAAACAGTGGCCGACGGGGCGCTTGCGGATCTGGGCCGCAGCGCGGTCGCAATGCTTCCGCCGGGTGTCACCGCGGCGCTCGAAATCAAACTGGACGCGGACACTGCCCAGACTGAACCCTTCAGCGCCCGGCCCGACTGGGACGGGCAAGCGTGCGAGACTGGCCCGCTCGCGCGCCAGCGGTGGCGGTCGCTTGTGGCCGAGCTTCACCGGCGTCACGGCAACGGACTGATGACGCGGCTGACCGCGCGCCTGACGGACCTGGCGGCCCTGCCGCGTCGTATGCAGCGCTACCTGCAGGTGATGCGTGCCAGCGGCAAGGTTGAACTGCCTGTGCAGGGCGGGGTGACGGCTGGCGCCGCGCATTGCGGGACCGGGGTGGTGGAAACCGCCCGTGGCCGCCTGATTCACAGAGTGCGGCTGCGCGCGGGGGTGGTGGAGCGTTACCGGATCGTGGCGCCGACCGAATGGAATTTTCATCCCGACGGTCCACTGGTCCGGGGGGTCATGACCTTGCCGGCGGCCGATAAGCGGGAATTACGGCGGCAGGTGGCAATGCTCGTCATCGCGCTTGATCCCTGCGTTGCGCACGACGTGATCGTCGAACCATCCGGCGCGGAGGAAACCTGAAGACATGTGTCTGGCCATACCTGCCCGCGTTGTGCAACTCCTCGGCGAAGATCGGGCGCTGGTCGATGTGGGCGGCGTGCACAACGAGATTTCGCTGGCGCTGGTGGATGATGTTGCCGTGAACGATTACGTGATCGTTCATGTCGGTTACGCGATCGCGCGTCTGGACGCGGATGAAGCCGACCGTACGCTGGCGCTGTTCGCGCAGATGGTGGACGCTCACGAGACCCGGTCCCGTGAAATACATTAGCGAATTCCGCGACGGGCGCGCCGCTGCCGCCATCGCCGCGATCATCGCACGCGAAGCCGATCCGGGGCGCGACTATTACATCATGGAGTTCTGCGGCGGCCATACCCACGCCATATTCCGTTACGGGATCCAGGATCTGCTGCCGTACAACATCCGCCTGGTGCACGGTCCGGGATGCCCGGTGTGCGTGCTGCCGATAGGGCGGCTCGACAGCGCCATCGAGCTGGCGGAGATTCCGGATGTCATGCTGTGCAGTTACGGCGATATGCTGCGGGTGCCGGGATCGCGCCGGCGCAGCCTGGTCAAATCGCGGGCCGAGGGCCGGGATATACGCATGGTCTATTCCTGCGCCGAGGCAGTGCGTCTTGCGGTGGCCAACCCAGACAAACAGGTGGTGTTTTTCGCCATCGGCTTCGAGACCACCACACCGCCGACGGCGGTGGCGATCCGCGAGGCGCAACGCCTGGGTTTGGAGAATTTCAGCGTATTCTGCAACCACGTGCTCACGCCGTCTGCAATCCAGAGCATTCTCAATTCGCCAGATATCCGCCAGATCGGTGGCGTGCGTGTGGACGGATTTATCGGACCGTCGCACGTGAGCACCATAATAGGCAGTGGCGCCTATGAATACTTTGCGCGCGAATACCAGCGGCCCGTCGTGATATCCGGATTCGAGCCGCTGGATGTGTTGCAGGGGATACTGATGCTGGTACGCCAGATGAACGAGCGCCGGGCCGAGGTGGAAAACCAGTTCAGCCGTGGCGTGACACGTTCCGGAAACCTGAAAGCCCAGGCGCTGGTGGCCGAAGTGTTCGAGCTGCGCCGGACGTTCGAATGGCGGGGCCTCGGCGTAGTCCCGTACAGCGGCCTGCGGATCAAGAAACAGTATGCCCGGTTCGATGCCGAGACGCGCTTCGCGGTGCAGCCGCGCCCGGTCGCCGAAAACAAGGCCTGCGAATGCGGTGCAATACTGCGCGGGATCAAGAAGCCGCTCGACTGCCGGATTTTCGGTACGGTCTGTACTCCGCGCAATCCGATCGGATCGTGCATGGTGTCTTCGGAAGGTGCCTGTGCAGCCTACTACAAATTCCGGCGCCGGAACGACGCTGCGCAATTGCTGCAGGCGGGCACAGATGGATAGAGCGCTGCGGATCCTGTTTCTGACCCACAGTTTCAACAGCCTCACTCAGCGGCTCTATGATGAACTGCGCGAATGCGGTCACGAGGTTTCGATCGAGTTCGACATCAACGATACGGTCACCACCGAAGCCGCAAGGCTGTATGCGCCGGACCTCATCATTGCCCCTTACCTGCGTCGCGCCATACCGGAAGCGGTCTGGCGACGTCATGTGTGCCTGGTGCTGCACCCGGGAATCCGCGGCGACCGGGGGCCTTCGGCGCTTGACTGGGCGATAATCAACGCGGAAACGGAATGGGGGGTGACAGTCCTGCAGGCGAATGCGCAACTCGACGGCGGCGACATCTGGGCATCGGCAGGATTTGCGATGCGTGCGGCACGCAAGAGCAGCCTGTACCGCAATGAGGTGACGGAAGCGGCTGTGACGGCCGTGCTCGCGGCGGTGGACCGGTTCCGCGGCGGAACATTTGTGCCGGAGCCGCTTGATGAGTGCGATCCTGCCGTGCGCGGCCGTGCGCGGCCCCTGATGCGTCAGACAGACCGCTGGATCGACTGGCTCGGCGACGACAGTGCCTCGATACTGCGCAAGATCAGGTCAGCCGACGGGGCGCCAGGCGTCGAAGACGAGATCTTCGGTCAGCCGTATCAGTTGTTCGATGCCTGTCCCGAGGGAAGCCTGAGCGGGCGCGCCGGCGAGATCATCGCCAGGCGTGACGGCGCAATCTGCCGGGCCACGTGTGATGGTGCGGTGTGGATTGGACAGCTGCGCCGGATCGATCCCGATGAGCGGACCCTGAAGCTTCCGGCGGTCGATGCGATCGGACCGCGTGCCGGCGCGGTGACGGAGCTGCCGCTGCCAGCCGGGGCAGCCGCAGGGGTTTCGACGTACCGGGAGATTTCATATGTGGAGGAGCAGGGGGTCGGGTATCTGTATTTCGATTTCTACAATGGAGCCATGAGCAGCGCGCAGTGTGCGCGGCTGCAAAACGCCTATCTCAGTGCGTGCGCCAGGCCGACGCGCGTCATCGTGCTCCTTGGTGGCAGGGACTTTTGGTCGAATGGCATCCACCTCAATGTCATCGAGTCGGCGGAGAGCCCGGCGGATGAGTCCTGGCGCAACATCAACGCGATGAACGATCTGGCACAAGCCATTATCACCACCACCAGCCATCTGACGATCGCCGCCATGCGCGGCAACGCGGGTGCCGGTGGCGTATTTCTGGCACTCGCCGCAGACCACGTCTGGGCGCGTACCGGGGTCATACTCAACCCGCACTACAAGAGCATGGGCAACCTCTATGGCTCGGAATACTGGACGTACCTGCTGCCGAAGCGAATCGGCAGACAGCGCGCCGAGGCCATAACGGAGAATCGGCTGCCGCTCGGAGTGCGCGCAGCCAGACGCCTCGAACTGATCGATGATCATTTCGGAACTTCAGAGGAGGATTTCCGGCAGGAAGTGCGCGTCCGCGCGCAGGCAATTGCGCAGGATCCCGCGTTTCCTTTTGCGCTGGCGGAAAAAAATCGGCAACGTATGCGGGACGAAGCCGAACGTCCGCTCGAGTCCTACAGGGCGGCGGAGCTTGAGCGGTTGCGGATGAATTTCTACGGTTTCGATCCGAGCTACCACGTTGCCCGCTATCACTTTGTGTACCATGTCCCGCATTCCTGGACGCCGTTGCATCTGGCGCGCCACCGCCGCCTAAACTGACAGCCGGAGTCCGTCGGGCGGTTGCCGGAGCCGGTAGCGGCTCAGCCGACGGGGCGGCCTGTAAGCTTCTCGCCGCCGTGGCAGGCCTGAGCTACACTGTCGACGGGGGACAGTCTCGCAGGGTGGGGGTCTAAACGGGCCGTCCGGCTGAGAGTGGTCCGTCTCGGGTGCACGAATGGGTCAGACGATCAGACGGCCGCGAAGGATTCTGTGCTGGCTGGCGGCCGCCGCAATGGTCGCTGCCAGTGGTTGCGCAGTCGCACGGCCGCAGCATTACTACCGTTTCGGTGTGCTGCCGCTGCAGAGTCCAACCATGCTGGCGGGGATGTTTCTGCCGTTGACCGACGCCCTGGAGCAGGCGCTGCACCGGCCTGTCGAGTTCGTGACAGCGCCGAATTTCGCATCCTTCATGCGGCGCGTCCGGCGCCACGAATACAACATCATATATCTCAATCCGCTGCTTTATACGCGTGCCCGCCGCTGGGGATACCACGTCATCGTAAAGGTGGCGGGCGAGCCATTTACGGGCATTCTCGTGGTGCGTCGTGACAGTCCCATCCACGTGCTCGGACCGCATAATCTGCCGCCGGGACTGCGCATAGGTTTTCCCGATCCCAATGCCTACGCCGCCACGATCATGACGCGCCAGTACATGGAGGCGCGCGGCATTCATGTGAACCGGGATATGACGGTGAAATATTTCGGGTCCCAGGACTCGGCGCTGATGGCGGTGTATTACGGCATGGTGGACATTGCCGGCACGTGGTTTCCGTCCCTGCGTTCCATGCCGCGGCACGTTCAGCAGTCGTTGCGCGTAATCGCACAGACGCCGCCACAGCCGCAGATGCCCATAGCCGTGCGTGATGACATGCCCGCGCCGGCAATACGCCGCATCACGCAGCTGCTGACGCATCTGACCGGAACCGTCCAGGGACGCGCAGTGCTCGGCCATTTGGGATTCAGTCGCGGGTTTGTTGTCGCGCACAACAGCGAATATAACGGTGTGAAACCATGAGCGTCATGGAACTGGATCGTGCAGAGATGGCGGCTGCGGCGGAGCAGCAGGCGCCAAGGCTCTCAATTTTCCGGACGCTGCGGTTCCGGCTGGTGCTTTCGGTCGCGATCGTGCATGCGGTCCTGATGGGGGCGTTTGTCTGGTCTGCGGTGAACAAGCAGTCCGAGGCGATACGGTCGGAGCTTCAGAACCGGGCGCATTCGCTCATCACGCTCATGGCGGTGGCGAGCACCAATGCACTGCTGGCCGAGGATCTTGGCTCACTGGCAGAAGTTACGGGGCGGGTGAAACACCTGCCTGACGTCATCGAGGGGGCGATCCTGGACGTGCGCGGGCATGTGCTCGCCAGCACGGATCCGCACGAGGTAGGTCACTACCTGCAGGTGCCGCGGGCCAGAACCGAAATTCGGGGGCGACACCGACTGCGGTTGCAGGAGCAGATCCGGGTGGCAGGCCAGCGGGTTGGCACCGTGCTCCTGGAAATGTCGACGCGGCACGTGCAAAGCGAGCTTGCGGCAACGCGCGATGAGGGCCTGCTGTTCATTCTGCTCGCGCTGGTGGTGGGCAGCGTTGCCGCCTGGGTGCTGTCGCTGCTCATTACGCGCAATCTCCATACGCTCATGGCGGCAGTTCGCAGGATCGGCGGCGGAAATCTGGGCGTTCGCGTGGACCTGCAGGCGCGTGACGAGGTGGGTTTGCTCGGCAACGCGTTCAACACCATGGCGGAATCGCTGCAGCGGATCTCCGAACAGGTGCACAGCGAGCACGAGAAGCGCACCGATGCCGAACGGCTGGCCTGTGTCGGCGAGCTATCGGCCAGCATCGCACACGAAATACGCAATCCGCTGTCGGCGGTCATCAACTCGGTGAAGCTTCTTGACCGCACCGATCTGCCGGCAAGCGACCGGGCGCAGTCGATCGCAATCCTCAATACCGAGTCACTGCGTCTGCAGCGCATTCTCAATGATTTTCTGGATTTTGCGCGCATACGCGAGTCGCGGCTGATCGAAGACGATATATGTGCTCTCATCGGGGAGGTCGCCGGGCTGATCCGGCAGCATCCTCAGGCCGCCGCAGTAACGGTGGAAGTCGAATGCGAGGTCTGCCCGTGTCCGGCGCGTTATGACCCGGATCAGCTGCGCCAGGTGGTCTGGAACCTGATGCTGAACGCGGTGCAGGCCATGCCCGACGGCGGTGAACTCCAGGTGCGGATCGTGCGCCGCGGGCGTAGCGTGCGCATCAGCGTTACCGACAACGGATGCGGCATACCCGATCAGCTGCTCGACAAGATCGTGCGGCCGTTCGTGACCGGCCGCAAGCAGGGCACCGGGCTGGGGCTTTCAATCGTGCAGCGCATCCTGATGCAACACGGCACCACGCTGTCAATCGTCAGTCACATGAATGTGGGAACCGAAATGAGCTTTGAACTGGAAGTCGTCTGAACCCGATGGCCACGATACTGATCGTCGACGACGAACTGTCGATCCGCAAGACTCTCAGCATGCTGTTGCGGGCCGAGGGGCATGCTGCGCTGGAGGCCGATGGGCTGGAATCCGCAGCAGCGGCGCTGGAACGCAATCAGGTCGATTTGGTCGTTCTCGACCTGCGTCTGGGCGATGCGAGCGGCATGTCGCTGCTCGCTCAGATCGCGGCGAGCGCGAATCCGGCCGAAAGCATCGTGATGACGGCTTACGCTTCCATCGAAACTGCGGTGGAGGCGATGCGGCTTGGCGCCTATGACTACCTGACAAAGCCGATCAATCCCGACGAGCTGATGCTGCGTATCAACAAGGTGCTCGAAAAAAAGTCGCTGCGCGAGGAGGTGACGCGTTTGCGCGAGAAGCTGTCGGGACGTGATCAGCTATCGCAGATCGTTGCTGGCAGCCCGGCGATGCAGGGAATCATCGAACTGGTCGAACGCATCCGTAACCAGGATATTCCAGTGCTGATTACGGGCGAAACCGGAACCGGCAAGGAGGTGATTGCGCGCGCCATTCATGCCACCAGCCGACGGTCCCGCGGCCCGTTTATTGCGGTGAACTGCTGTGCCCTGCCGGAAGAGCTTCTGGACTCCGAGCTGTTCGGCCATGTCAAAGGGGCGTTTACCGGCGCGACCGCGAACATGCGCGGCCTGTTCCAGCGTGCGCATGGGGGTACGCTGTTTCTTGACGAGATCGGTGACATCAGTCAGCGGCTGCAGGCGAAGCTGCTGCGGGTTCTTCAGGAAGGCGAGGTACGTCCGGTGGGCGGTGAATCGGAAGTCAAGGTGGACGTGCGCGTGGTTGTTGCGACCAACCGGGATCTCGATGCCCTGGTGGCCGAGGGCAGCTTTCGCAGTGATCTTCTGTTCCGGCTGAATGTGCTGCCAATCGCCCTGCCGCCGCTGCGCGAGCGGCGCGAGGACATTGCATTGCTCGTGGATCATTTTCTTGCGCAGCTGCGCAAGAGCCGGGGCCGGAGCGACCTGTCCCTCACGGCGGCGGCGCGCGAGATGCTGCTCGGGTATGACTGGCCGGGCAACGTGCGTCAGCTCGAAAACATCATTGCGCGCAGTTTTGCGCTTCATACCGAGCCGGTGCTCGATGCTGGCGATATCGCGCTTGGCCCGACTCCCTCCGGAAACGGGCCCCGGGAAGACGAGACCCGTCTCCGCCTGGCGGATGTCGAGACGCGCCACATTCGCCGCGTGCTCGTGGCCCACGGAGGCAACCAGGTTGTGGCAGCCCGGGTTCTGGGCATAAGCCGCTCGACCCTGCGGCGCAAACTCGACGAAGCCGGGTGAGTCAGTTCGCTACACTGATGATGCAAAATTGGACAGGGCGGGCGCTCCGGCAGGTCCCCACACCGTAGCGGATTGCGCTGTTTTTATCGCAAAAATCACTCCTCAGGTGATGTTGATTCTCAGGTGGCACTGATATTGCTCCTGGAGCCGACGACGGGTCCCGCCCGGGCCCCGCTCAACTGGCCACAGCCCTGGGAGAGCCTGCATGGATTTGTTCAAAAAGACCCTCGATCCGATTGTCGCCCTGGCGATCATTGCACTGCTCGACGTGTTTCTGTTCGTGATCGTAGGCGCCTGGACCGTGGGTGGCGGGGAAACGATGATCGCCGGTCTGGTCGCAAAATATGTGCTGGGTGCCAAGACCCTGGCGCGCATTCCCTTCTGGACTCTCGTGTTCACGCCCACCTGGGCCTACTGGAAGATCTACATCAGCCTGGGCATGGGCTTCGGTGCGTTTGTGGCGGCCGTGCTCAGCAAGGAATTCTACTGGCGTGTTCCGCGCCATCTGTCGGAATGGGTGATGATCACCATCGGCGGATTGCTGATGGGCATCGGCATACGGATGTCGTTTGTATGCAATGTCAGCACGTTTTTCGGTCTGACCCCGGAAATGAACCTCGGCGGGTATCTTGCCGTGAGCGGTATTGTGGCGGGTGCCTGGGTCGGCAGTCTGATCTACAAGAAGGTTCTGGAGGCGTAAAAACATGATAACGGTCACCGGCCAGTGTGTTGCGGCCTTTATTTTCGGCAGTACGGTCGGGGTGCTTGTGCAGCGGTCCCGCTGGTGCAATACAGCGGCACTGCGCGATGCAATGCTTTTCAAGAGCTACCGCAATACCAAGGCGTTGCTGGTGGGCATGATGATACTCACGCTCGGGTTCACGGGGTTCATCAGCGTCGGCAACGGTAACCCCATGCGCTTTGATGTCGGACTCAACCAGTTCGTTGGATTGTTTCTTTTCGGCATCGGCATGGTGCTGGCGGGAGCCTGCACGGTGTCTTCATGGGTCAAGACCGGTGAGGGAAATATTGGCGCCATGTGGGCGCTGCTGTTCCTGATCGTCGGGCTGTTCGTGTCTTCGCTGCTTTGGTCGTTTACCTACTGGCCGCCGGCTCCAGCGGCCATGACCGGACAGCCTAATCTGGCGGGCCTGCAGTTTGGTTTTGCGGACGCGCTGACCCTGCAGCAGAAGACGGGTATTCCGGCAATCGTGTTCGGGCTGATCCAGTTTGCCGCGCTGTTTGGTCTGTACCGCGCGATCCTGCGCAAGGAGCGGGCGATACAGATGGCGCGAGGTGTGGTGCCGTCCGAGTCCGCCAGTCCCGCTTCGCGCGCCGGTGCAGCGGTGCCTGAGGCTGTCGGTGCGGCGATGTCTGACGGTTCGGGGGCAAGTGGTTCCTTTCAAGAGGAGGCGTAAGACATGGGCCTGTTCAGCAGCAAGAAATCCGAAAATCCGGACGCGCAGGCGCCCGGCACGGTCACGCTTGGTGATCAGCACTACACCGTGAGTCAGGTCGTGGATGTTCTGGGCGATTCGTGTCCACGGCCTCAGCTCATGACCAAGAAGGCGCTCAGCAAGGCGGCGGCCGGGGCGGTCATCGAGGTCAAGGTGGACAATCCGACTTCGATGGAGGCGATTCCGACCATGATGCCGGAGCTCAACGGGTCCCATCTGGGCACGATCAAGGCAGAGCGCTACTGGCGCGTATTCGTGCGCAAGAACTAGGAGATCGCCATGTCCGCAGCCCGGATACAGATGACATTTATTGCGCTGGTGGGATTTGCCACCACCGTGGGTTCGTTTGTCTATTTGCTGGCGAAGCCGCCTGCCTATTTGCGGGCCACCCGTGATGGTGTGCCGTTTTTTACACCGCCCGTGATCAATCCCGTGAACGGCAAGTCGCTTAACGTGAATACGCTGGTGCGCGACTACAAGGGTGTGGCCGGACCCGGCGCTGCCGCCGGGGTCGACTGAACGAGACACAACTGCTGGAGGAAATCATGCATCTGGACCTGCAAACCTGGCTGCAGATCATCATGTTCGTGGTGATGTTTTATATCCTGTATATCGCTCTGACCAAGGATGTCTTCTGAGAAAGACGACGATGAACACAAAACAGATCCTGCTGTACTGTGTCAGCTGCCTCGGGGTGACTCTGGCCATGCTGGTAATCATGTTCCGGTATGCCGCGGTGTCTCCGCAGTTCCTGACTCATGCACGCACGCCCCAGTCGATGGAGTCGTTTGCACCCATCAATCTGGGCGGCATCTATGGCACGGTGTCCATGACCGATCTTGTGGGCAATTACCTGCAGCATCCGCCGAAGGCAGCGGCGCCGGGTGCCGGCGCAACTGCGCCGGTGCGGGTCGGCGGCTGCTGAGGCGTTCATGCCGCGCCTGTTCCTGCTCGCACTGGGGTTGCTGATGGCTAGTGGTGCCGCAGTGGCGGCACCGCGGCACGGGCGCGATTTTTTCTACGTGTCCCGCCTCCAGGATCCGCGCGTGCGCGGTGCGGCGGTGGTCGATACGCGGCCGCTTACGGTCTGCACGTCGCATTCGCTGCCTGCTGCCCGATGTCTTCCGCCGCGGGACTTTCTCGGGCCGCATGACCGGCTGGAGAGTTTCCGGGACATCATCTGGGTCCTGGGTGCGGCCGGGCTCTCCGGCCGGGAGACGGTCGTGGTAGCCGGCGACAATCCGGTGCGGCGCGATTTTGTGGCGGGAGTGTTGTACCTCGCTGGCCAGTCGCGGGTGGCGGTGCTCACCGCGCCGCTCACGCCTCTGGTAGCGCGAGATCCCGCGACGCCGGGCACGGCACGCGGAATGTTCCGCAACCCGGTGTATCAGGGCAATCCGCGTGCCGCACTGATTGTGCTGCGCGCAGAGCTCGCCCGGGCGCTGCGCTCGCCGCATCCGCCCTATGTGCTCGACGGGCGCAGTCGAGCAGCGTACTGGGGTCAACGCATCCGCGCGCTGCGCGGCGGACATCTCCCGGGTGCGCAGCTGCTGCCGATGTCTGCGCTGCGGCTGGCGGTGGCGGAACATGCGGTGGAGCTGCCTTCAGTCGCCTCGGCCGTGGTGTATGCGAACAACGCCTACGATTCCATTGCCTATTTCACTCTGCTGCGCGCGGGTGCGGGTTTTGCGACCTCGGTTTTTCCCGGGGGATGGATGGACTGGGCGAACCACACCGGGCTGCCGGTGGATTCGGAAACGTATGATGAGAGGCCCCTGCGCAGGTCCTCGCGCCCGGCGTCGGCAGAAATTCCCCGCAAACCGAAACCCGATCCCTTTGCGCCGATGGTTATGGGACTGCTGCTTGCCGCAATCACCGGCTACTGCTTTGGAAGGAAGCGTTCATGACGGACCTCATGTTTCTCGTTTCCCGGCCGGATTCCGGACCAACACTGGCTGCGCTGATGCGTGCTTGCAGGCGCCGGGGTGTGAGCTGGGCGTGTTTTTTTACCAACACCGGAGTGCGAACCCTGCTCGATCGCGCGGTGGTCGAACAGCTTGGTTGCGCATCCAGGGCGATGGCCTGCGAATATTCCTGGCAACGCCACATGAATCATGCACAGTGTCCGGTCGAGCTCGGCAGCCAGACCAACAACAGCGCGCTGGCGGCTGAAGCTGCGAAAATCATCAGCCTGTGAGGGCGAAACATGAAGGCGCGCAAATCCATTCTTCTGCTCGGGCGGGTTGACCACACCGAGGCCATGCGGGTGGCAGCCGGACTGACGATCTTCGGACACAAGGTGCGTCTGGTGTTCATGACAGAACCGGTGGCCGAGACAGAGGAGAATATGCGTCAGGCCGAGCTGCTGGAACTGTCGGACATCGAGCCCGAGACCACGCTTGCGGGGCAGGAGTTGCCGTATGTCAGCTCGGCAGCCCTGTCGCTCGCCATGATCGAGGCCGACGCGGTCATCAGTCTGTGAGAAGGAGGTGGTCATGAATGTCGCCGTGTTGAATACGGGATTGTTCGCGGACAGGGAAACGGTGGAGGAGGCGCTGTCCGAACTTGAGGTGTTTCACGAGGTGCGTCGTTGTGATGCAACGAGAACGTCAATGTCCGACGAGGACTGGAATCAGGTGCTGGATGTGCTGCTGGCTTCCGATGTGGTTATTTCTCTCTAGACCGACGTGAGGAGGAGTGTGATGAAAAGATCATTATTGTGCGGAATTGCGCTGTTGACCAGCGGCGCTGCGTGCGCTGCGCCTTCGGCGCCGGCGCTCGTAGATGCCGCCTGGGTGGCGGCACATACGTGCAAGCCAGGTATCGTGCTGCTCGACATCCGCAATCCGATTGGCGGGGGCGGGGATCTGACGGCATATCTGCGGGATCATATTCCGTGTGCGGTGTACAGCAATTACGCGACCGGTGGCTGGCGGATCAAGGTCGACGGCGCGCCCGGACTGGTGCCGCCGATCCCTGCGCTGGAGAAGCTTATTGGCGGGCTCGGGATCAGCAACAACACGCACGTGGTCATCTATACGGGCGGCACCAATGCGACCGACATGGGTGGTGCGGCGCGCGTGTTCTGGACGTTCAAGTACCTGGGTGACAACAACGTGTCGATCCTCGACGGAGGCTACGCCGCCTACGTTGCGGCCAAGCATCCGCTTCAGCCCGGATTCAACAAACCTGTTGCGGCGGATTTTGTAGCACGCCCGCGTCCCGAACTTCTTGCCAGCGAACAGGATGTGCAGCACGCCATGAAAGCGGGTATCCCGCTGGTGGACAACCGCCCCTCGGCCCAGTATCTCGGCATCAACCGGACCAATGTTGTGGTGCGCAACGGCACCATTCCAGGTGCCCGGAACCTGCCGGAGAACTGGATTACGCGCAACGATGGTGGCATGTTCCGTTCGCCACAGGCGCTGCGGGCCCTCTACGTTGCAGCCCACGTGCCGACGAGGGGTAAGCAGATTACCTTCTGCAACACCGGCCATTGGGCCGCGCTCGGCTGGTTTACGAGCTATGAGCTTCTGGGTGACAAGCAGGCGCGGATGTATGCCGGATCGATGTCGCAGTGGTCACGCAATCCGGCGTTGCCGGTGGTTCGGAAGGTGCGCGACTGAGGGCGCACGACCGGCTGGTGAGCAGTGTGGCCGTGGCGATCGCTCTGGTCGCCACGGCCACGTTTTCCAGTGCGGTGGCTGGGGAACGTACCCAGCGGTTTGCCCTGGAGATTGCCGTCCTCGCCAGTCGCAGTCAGCGCCTTCTTGTAGCTGACCTCACGCCCGCGCAGCACCGGAGACTGCAAGCAAAGATTGGCAGCGCGCTGGGAGTCCTTCCGTTGCTCGCCAGGGAATGTCTTGAAGAGCAACGGAAGGTGCACGAGCGTTCGCTGCTTGCGCGGCTGCAAAGGCTGTCGTCGGCCTATGCGCACGGGCAGATTGCGGCGCTGCATGCAGGGCTTGACCGTCTATCGCGGAGCTATCCCGTCGACCTGCGTGGACTCCTGCCGCTTCCTGAATCCTCCGGGGCGGTCCGCACGGGCCGCGCGCTCTATGATCGGCTGTGCATGGGCTGTCATGCCTACCCGGATAGCCAATCGCCGGCGCCGGCACCTGACCTGTTTGCCAGCGCGCGGGCACTGTCTGCTGCCGGACTCGTTGTGATCCTGCTCGATGGCGTACGCGGTACTCACTCGACAACGCTGGTCAACCCGCTAAGCAATCAGGACATTGCCGATCTGGCTGCCTATCTCAGACACGGAACGGAATCGGGCCGCTGATCGGCGGCTTAGCGGCTCCATGCAGTGCGCCCCCTTTAAGGGTTGGGCGGGGACGGTCTCGCGAGCCGTTTTAGCGCACTGCACCTGCTGCGGCGCAGCCACCGGAGCGGCATCGCTGCGGGCATGACGGAATGTGCGCGTCCGATCACCCTGAGCAGGTGCGGTGAAAGGCAAGAGGCCGGAGGCCTTCGCGCGCAGACGGAGCAAGGGTGATATCCGACACGTTGCGGTATTCGACAGCGCAATGTTTTGCAGTATATAGTTTGTGCATGCGCTCGACAGGTGCATTCATGTCGTGGCGTGTCGCCCGGGAGCAGCCCGGATCCGGCAAGCGGGGAGGTTATGGTGCCGTTGCGGCGGTCGGACGGAGATCGGGCCCGACGCCGTTCAATGCAGACCAATACGAACACGGGACAGCCCGGGGGCGAATACTAAGGACGGAGCGATGGATGCTGCCGCATGGGCCCGTGGTCCGACTGCATCGGGGGGTGAGGACGCCACAGTGGCCGGAGCCCATGGAGCGCAGTCCGGAGCGCGCCCGGCTTAAAGGCGTCGGCATCGCGCCATCGCTGCAGCGGACGTTTGTCTGTTGGTTCTGCACGGAACCTTCATCATCCGGTTGTCTGGGATTATTTCGGTGACGGCGACGTCCGTGTTCCTGGGGCGTGGCCGGCGCATGGCATGAACAAGGAGGAATTGGTGCCGGTTGTGGCTACTGGGTTTTCCGCCCGCACTGTTTCGGCGTCGAAGTGCCGGACCGGATATCGTTGCAGTCAACCGCGCCGAATTTCAGGTTTGTGTCCGGTCCGGCGCGGTTGGGATATCGCGTTGTTGTCGTGCTGTGCATAATCCGGACGGTCTGGAGTCCATCTGTTTTCTGGCCGGGACCGGTGGGGGGTCCGCATGGGCGTAATCACGGAACGCGTGACACCGCAGGCCGTGCGCGGCGAGCGGATCGCGCGTCTGGGGTTGTTCATGAGGCGCCACCAGGGTTCGATCGCTGCCCTGCAGTGGGCAGTTGTTCTGTGCTATCTGGCCATGGTCGTCGTGCCGGTTTTTCTGCCGCTGCCTTCCGCCGATACCCGGATCTGGGGCAGCTTCACGCGCTTTACCCAGTTTATGTTTTGGGGTGTCTGGTGGCCGTGCGTCGTTTTGTCGATCATGGTTTTCGGGCGCGCGTGGTGCGGCCTGCTCTGTCCGGAAGGCACGATCACAGAATGGGTCTCCTGGTACGGGCTTGGTCTGGGCATTCCGAGGTGGATGAAGTGGCCCGGCTGGCCATTTGTGACATTCATCGGGGTGGCGCTATATGGCCAGATGATCAGCCTGCACCAGTTTCCGGCGGCCACTCTGCTCATTCTGGGGGGATCGACGGTGGCCGCTGTGGTCGTTGGCCTGTTGTACGGACGCGGAAAGCGGGTTTGGTGCCGGCATCTGTGTCCGGTATGGGGCGTGTTCGCGTTGCTGGCAAGGGTGGCGCCGGTTCATTTCAGCGTAGACCGGGCTGCCTGGGATGGGGCGCCGTCGGGGGCGCGCACGAGCCGCAGACACCCGGTGAATTGTGCGCCTCTCATCAACATCCGCCGCATGGAGAGCGCTGCCGCCTGCCATATGTGCGGGCGCTGTGCCGGAGAACGCGGTGCGGTGCAGCTTGCGTTGCGCTCGCCCACTGCCGAGATTCTTTCAGTGACGGCCCCCGAAACCGGGTACCGGGCCGATGCCTCCAACCTCTGGCTGGCGTGGCTGCTCGTGTTTGGCATGATCGGCGCCGCGCAGGGTGCCTTTCAGTGGGCAGTATCACCGTGGTTTGCTGCCGCTGACCAAGCGGCCGCAGCATGGCTTGGCGCACACGGGGTGTCCTGGCTGCTGCACCCATCGGGACACTGGTGGATCCTGATCGATTATCCGCGAAGCGGACATGTCTTCACCTGGCTCGATGGTGGAATGCTGGTTGCCTATATCGCAGCCGAGGCCGTGATCGTTGGTGGCTGGGTTGGCGGCTGGACGTGGCTCGCGGCAATGCTCTGCGAGCTGCCCTGGTGGCGCATGGCCAGCGTGTTCAGTTTCTTCTCCGGGGCAAATCTGTTTGTGGGTTCAATCCTGCTTGCCTGGTCGCAGGACACCGGTGCCGTCAGCTTGCCGCGCTGGGCCGCAGTGGTCTGCATGGGACTGCTCACGCTGGCTGCGTTGTGCGGGGCCGCGCTTGCCGGACGGCTGGCGCGCCATCACCGTGCTTCGGCAACTCTTGCGGTACTGGCCGCGGCCGCGTTGCCGCTGGGTGCGTGGGCCGTGGAATTCTTTGTCTGGCGGAAGCTGTAGGTTCCGAAATGCAGGGCCGACCGGCCGCCAGCGGCGACGCGAGCAGTCATCGGCCGCAGTCGGCGGGGAAGGCGGCCAGTCAGAATGGCGCCGGGGTTCTTCTGCACCGGATTGCGACAGAAATTTCGGGCATATCCGCCAGCCCGCTGTGGGCACCTCAGCGTCGGCACTGTGCAGGCAGCAAGCCTTGTGCGTGTCCCGGTCCGCGTGATGTAATCCGGCCTGCATGTGAATTATCCACCCGATCGACCCGTGTGGCAGGAAGTCTTGGCGCGGCCGACATCGGTGGCATTGCGGAATCTTTTTCTGGCAGGCTGGTCTTTAGGACATAGACACTTGGTATATAAAAGAATGCTCGGAAGGTCGGATGGCCCAGGTGGCGCGGTCATACGGCATGCCGGCCCGGGTGCCCGCTACGGGTGAACGGGCGTGGTCCCGCCGGGTTCATGCAGGAACCCGGGTCGGGTGTGAAGTGGCTCGGACGGGATCGGGATGACTCAAACCAAGGGCAGTGAAGGACGGTCGGACGCGCTGGTGTTTTTCGGGGCATCTGGAGATCTTGCCCGGAAAATGATCTTTCCGGCGCTCTATGCGATGGTGAAGCACGGCACCCTGAATATCCCCGTAGTTGGTGTTTCTGCGGAGAACTGGGATCTTCGGGATCTGCATCGGCGCGCGACGGACAGCCTGAAGCAGTCGGGCGCAATCGATGACCGGCGCGCATTGCGTCGTTTTCTCTCCCTGCTGCGGTATGTGGGTGGGGATTACCGCGACCACAGTACCTTTCTGGCGCTCAAAGCGGCGCTTGCCGGTGCCCGACAGCCGGCACACTATCTCGCGATCCCTCCATCGCTGTTTGCAACTGTTATTCGGGGGCTCGGTGCATCCGATCTCAGCGAAGGTGCGCGGTTGATCGTGGAGAAGCCATTTGGTCGCGACCTGGCGTCGGCCCGAGCGCTGAACCGGGTGGCGCGGTCGGTATTTCCGGAAGATTCGATTTTCCGCATCGATCACTTTCTTGGCAAGGAAGCGATCATGAACATCCTCTATTTCCGTTTCGCCAATTCATTCCTGGAGCCGATCTGGAACCGTAATCACGTGGCCAGCATCCAGATCACGCTGTCGGAGAATTTCGGTGTCGCGGGTCGCGGGGCATTCTACGAAAGCGCCGGCTGCCTGCGTGATGTCATCGAAAATCATCTGTTCCAGATCGTGGCGCTGCTCGCGATGGAGCCGCCGGCCTACCAGGGCTACGGCGCTGTGCATGTGGAAAAGGCGAAAGTTTTCGAGGCCATGCGCCCTCTGAAACCGGCAGACGTCGTCCGCGGCCAGTACCAGGGCTACCGCAGAGAGCCGGGGGTCGCAAAAAATTCGGACGTGGAGACGTTCTGCGCCTTGCGGTTGTTCATAGATTCCTGGCGCTGGGCGGGGGTGCCGTGGTATCTGCGCTCCGGAAAGTGCATGGCGGAAACTGCGGCCGAGGTCATGGTCGAGCTCAAGCCGCCGCCGCAGAGCTTGTTTGACGATTCGCGCCCCGGCGTCGGACGCGCCAACTATGTGCGATTCCGGCTCTCTCCCAGTTCCTCGGTGGCCATGGCTGCACGGGTCAAGCGCCCCGGAAAGGAATTCGTCGGAGACCAGCAGGAACTGTACCTGCTCGAGGCGGAGCTGGCGCACGAATCGCCCTATGAACGGCTGCTGACCGACGCGCTCTCCGGCAACGGGGCGCTGTTCAGCCGAGAGGATGCAGTAGAGGCGGCCTGGGCGGTGGTGGATCCGGTACTCAGGCGGCACCGCCGGGTCGAACCTTACCGCCGCGGGAGCTGGGGGCCGAAACAGGCTGATGCACTGATCGCCGCCGATGGCGGTTGGCATAATCCGCTGCCGGAGCGGGTTCGCAGATAGGTCTGGCGGGCTTCTACCGGGAGGGGCGCCGCCGCGATGGATCGACGGTGGCCAGTCCTGGCATGACCCGGCGGCACCAGCGACGCAGGCTTGCGCGCAACAGGAGGCGATATGAGGATCACTGAACAGTTGCACATGCTGGGCCAGAGCCTGTGGCTCGATAACATCACACGGGGGCTGCTGGACCAGGGGACCTTGAGCCGCTACATCAACGAATACTCAGTGACCGGCCTGACATCCAACCCCACGATTTTCGACAAGGCCATAGAAAGCACGCGGCTGTACGATGATGCCATCAGGGAAAAGGCGGCTTCCGGCAAATCGGGCGAAGCACTTTTCTTCGAGCTGGCCCTGGAGGATCTCACGCGGGCGGCCGACCTGTTTCGTCCGGTTTATGATGCCACTGCCGGGATTGACGGCTGGGTGTCGCTCGAGGTGTCACCGCTGCTGGCCCAGGAGACGGCCGCCACCATCAGCGCCGCCGCGGACCTGCACGGTCAGGCGCAACGCCCGAATCTGTTCATCAAGATTCCCGGAACGCCCGAAGGCATACCGGCGGTGGAGGAGGCGGTGTTTGCCGGCGTTCCGGTGAACGTCACACTGCTGTTCTCGCGTGAACACTATCTGGCGGCAGCCGGGGCTTACATGCGCGGACTCGAGCGCCGGATCGCCGCCGGGCTCGATCCGGCAGTCGGATCGGTAGCCTCGCTGTTCGTCAGCCGCTGGGATGCGGCAGTGGCCAAGCACGCCCCGGGGGATCTCAGGAACCGCCTCGGGATTGCCGTTGCGCGACAGACGTACAAGGCCTATCGCGATATTCTGCTCACACCACGCTGGCGCCGGCTCGCCGACGCGGGCGCGCGGCCGCAACGGCTGCTGTGGGCCAGTACCGGCACCAAGGATCCCGGCGCCCCGGATACGCTGTATGTCGACGCGCTGGCAGCCCCGGATACGATCAACACCGTCCCGGAACAGACGCTACACGCCTTCGCCGAGCATGGCAGGGTGGGCGGTGCGCTGGCAGCCGACGGAGGCGACGCCGAGGCGGTGCTAAGTGAATTCGCGCGCGCAGGTATTGATACCACCGCGCTTGCCGGACAGCTGCAACGCGAGGGAACGCTGGCCTTTGACAAGTCCTGGAACGACCTCATGGCGTGTATCGTGGCGAAGCAGATTGAGCTCGGCAACACCGCGGCAAAGGGAAGGAGATAAAGATGCCAGTTCGCTCCTCGCAGCCGGCGCTGACGGCGCGTCCGACGTGGAAGGCGCTGGTCGAACATCATAAGGCGATCGAACGCCTGCCCCTGCGGAGGCTGTTTGCGGAGGACCCTGGGCGTGGCGAACGTCTGACCGCGGAGGCCGCGGGAATCTACCTCGATTATTCCAAGAACCGCGTGACCGACGAGACGATGCGTCTTTTGACGGCGCTTGCCGAGGATTGCGGGCTGCGTGCGCGTATTGACGCGATGTTCAGAGGCGAAAAGATCAATGTCACCGAAGGGCGCGCGGTGCTGCATACGGCATTACGGGCGGCCTGCGGCGAGCCGCTCATCGTGGACGGTGTGGATGTCGTGTCCGAAGTCCACGCGGTACTCGACCGCATGGGCGCGTTCGCGCAGCGGGTGCGCAGCGGACAGTGGCTGGGTCACAGCGGAAAGCGCATACGTCATGTCGTCAATATCGGCATTGGCGGATCAGACCTCGGGCCGGTGATGGCGTACGAGGCGTTACGCCACTACAGCGAACGCAGCATGAGTTTTCACTTCGTATCCAACGTGGACGGGACCGATTTTGCCGAGGCAGTCATGGGGTTGGATCCCGCCGAAACGCTGTTCATCGTCTGTTCCAAGACCTTTACGACCCTAGAAACCCTGACAAACGCCCGCGCTGCGCGTGCCTGGATTCTTGGGACACTGACGGATGAGCGGGCCGTGCGCCGACATTTTGTCGCGGTTTCCACCAATGTCGAGGCCGTGACTGCATTTGGCATCGATACCGATAACATGTTCGGTTTCTGGGACTGGGTGGGCGGACGCTATTCGATGGATTCGGCCATCGGCCTGTCCACGATGATTGCAGTGGGTCCGGAAAATTTCCAGGCCATGCTCGCCGGATTTCGGGCCATGGATCAACATTTCCGTAGCGCGCCGTTTGACCGGAACCTGCCGGTACTCATGGGCTTGCTGGCGGTCTGGTACAACAACTTTTTCGGCGCCCAGACCGTGGCGGTGTTGCCGTACGATCAGTATTTGAAGCGCTTTCCTGCCTACCTCCAGCAGCTGACGATGGAGAGCAACGGCAAGCATGTGACGCTTGATGGCGCACGTGCGGGCTATCAAACTGGTCCAGTCTACTGGGGCGAGCCCGGAACGAACGGACAACATTCCTTCTATCAGCTCATCCATCAGGGCACCAGGCTGATTCCCTGTGACTTCATCGGCTTCTGCCAGCCGCTCAATCCGCTCGGTCGGCAACACGACCTGCTCATCGCGAACCTGCTGGCGCAGTCCGCGGCGCTTGCCTTCGGCAAGACCGAGGAAGAGGTCAGGGCGGAGGGAACTCCGGACTGGCTGGTGCCTCACCGGGTCTGCGAAGGGAATCGGCCGAGCAACACGCTTATGGCTGAACGGTTGACGCCGTCGGCATTGGGGGCGCTGGTGGCGTTATACGAACACAGCGTTTTCACGCAGGGTGCGGTCTGGGGTGTCGACTCATTCGATCAGTGGGGCGTTGAACTGGGCAAGGCGCTGGCGCAGCGCATGATTCCCGAACTCGAATCAGCGGCGGAGCCGGAACTTGCGCATGACGGTTCCACCAATTCGCTTATCCGGCGCTACCGGCGCCTGAGAGCGCGCCCGGGGTGAGCATCGGCGCTGGCCGGCGACCCGTCTTTCCACGGCGGATGCGGACACTACTTTTTTGGGTGTACCAGGGTCTTGCGGGGTATCGTCGGTTGGCGCCGGCCGTGTCCCTGATCCTGGATCAGCCGATCGGTCATCTGGCTGGCGGTGACAGGCCTGCTGAAGTAGTAGCCCTGCATGGCATCGCACCGGTGTGCACGCATGAATTCGAATTGTTCGACGGTCTCTACCCCTTCGGCAATCACGCGGATTCCCAGACTGTGTGCCAGCGCAATGATGGCCTGAGCGATGGCGGCGTCGTTGGAGTTGTCGGGGATGTCGCGCACGAATGACTGGTCGATCTTGAGCGTATCAATCGGAAAACGCCTGAGATAGGCGAGCGAGGAGTACCCGGTACCGAAGTCGTCCATGGAAAACGCCACACCCAGCCTATGCAGTTCATTCATGGTGGCGAGCGTTTTCTCGGTATTCTGCATCAGGATGCTCTCGGTCAGCTCCAGATCCAGACAGTCTGGGGCAGCGCCGGTCTCGTCCAATACCTGTCGCACCAGATCCGTCAGATCGTGATGCTGGAACTGGCGCGCCGAGAGGTTTACAGCAATCTGGATACGCCGCAAACCGGCGCGCTCCCAACCCTGAGCCTGGCGGCAGGCCATACGCAGCACCCATTCTCCGATCGGGATGATCAGGCCGGTCTCCTCGGCCAGAGAAATGAACTCAAGCGGCGGTATCAGGCCCATGTCAGGATGCTGCCAGTGCAGCAGCGCTTCGACGCCGATGATTGAGCCGGTACTCAGATCTATTTGCGGCTGGTAGTGCAGCTGAAGCTCATCGCGGTCTAGCGCGTGACGCAGAGCAGTTTCAAGACGCAGCCGCTGGGCGGTGCGGCGGTTGAGCTCGGCAGTGTAGAACTGGAAGGTGTTGCGGCCAAGATCCTTGGCGTGGTACATGGCGGCATCGGCGTTGCGCAGCAGATTGTCGATATCGTTGTCGTCAAACGGGTAGAGCGTGATCCCGATGCTGGCGCTGATGAACAGCTCGCGCCCCGCAATGCTGAAGGGCGGCACAAAACTGTCGATGATTTTCTGGGCGACCCGTGCCGCCTGGTCCACATGTTCGAGATTTCCGAGCACGATGGTGAACTCATCGCCACCCAGCCGCGAAATCGTGTCCTCGGAGCGCACGCACGCACTGAGGCGTGAGGCTACCTGTTTGAGCAGGGCATCGCCGCGGTCGTGCCCGAGCGTATCGTTGATGATCTTGAACCGGTCGAGATCAAGGAACAGGATCGCCACCAGGCGTTCCCGGCGTCCGGCCTCGAACATTGCCTGGTTGAGGCGGTCCTGCAGCAGGATGCGGTTGGGGAATCCAGTGAGCAGATCGTAGTGCGCGAGATAGTTCAGCCGTTCCTCTGCCTGACGATACTCGGTGATGTCCTCGGTGACTCCCAGCAGGTACTGAATGGTTCCGGAATCGTCGCGCACCGGAATGAGGCGCGAATCGAAAATCCGTCCCGAGACGGTGGTGAACTCAACCCGATTCTCCTTTCCCGACAGGGTTTCGCCCAGCACTTCGCGGACGCGGGCACGATCGGATTCACCGACTGTTGCGAGTACCTCCTGGCCGTGTAGCTGTGCCAGATTTGCGGCACCGAGCATGCGCAGACCGGCTGCATTCATGTCCAGGATCCGTCCGTTGCGGTCGATCGTATGGATGGACACCGGGGCGTTTTCCACAACACTGCGGAAGCGCTGTTCGCTTTTTTGTAACGCCTCGGCGGTTTGCATGCGCCGGGTGATGTCCCTTCCGGTCGCCACAAAATGCGTGACCTGCCCCTGTTCGTTCTTGATGGGCGTGATGGTCTTGTCTTCGAAATACAGACTCCCGTCGCGATGGCGGTTCACGAACCGCTCCCGGAACACCTCGCCCCCGAGGATTGTGGTCCACAGCCGTTCGTAGAATGCCTGATCGTGTTGGCCGGATTTGAAGATGCTGGACGTTTTGCCGATCACCTCCTCTGGCATGTAACCTGTCACCACCCGGTGCGCCGGATTGACGTACTCGATAATGCCATTGCGATCGGTGATTACCGTGGCGTCAGCCGTCTGTTCGATCGCGCCGGACAGCTTGCGCATGTGAACCTCGGCCGCCCGGCGCGCCGCGATGTCTTCGATGACGGCAATCAGGTATTTCGGCTGACCCTGGGCATCGCGCGCGGGCGACACGGTCACATTCACCCAAACTGTCCGGCCGTCCTTGTGAAGAAAACGTATTTCCAGGGAGTGGGTGTCGAGTTCATCCGCGAACATCCGGCGGGCGAGCGCCAGACTCCGTTCCAGGTCCTCCGGATGGGCGACGTCCTGGAAGCTGTACCCGAGCATGTCCTCTTGCGTATA
Source organism: Pseudomonadota bacterium (assembly GCA_021785515.1). Taxonomy (GTDB): domain Bacteria; phylum Pseudomonadota; class Gammaproteobacteria; order Acidiferrobacterales; family UBA6901; genus JAJYCY01. Next base: position 113,854 of record JAJYEX010000007.1, read on the forward strand.
GCCCAGGATATCGCAGAATTTCTGGTTGATGCGCAGGAAGCGGCCGTCGGAGGCGATATGGGCGATGCCCACGGCTGCCTGGCTGAAGGTCGCGTGGAAGCGTTCCTCGCTTTCGCGCACGCTCTCGGTCGCGCGCCGGCGCTCCAGTTCGGCGCAGGCGCGGTTAGCGCAGAGCCGCAGAACGACCTGAACCCGCTCTTCGTCAACAATCATGGTTCTATTCATCGCCACCAGCAAACCGAGCAGCTGACCGGTGGAGTCATAGAGCGGGTGGCCGATGAAGGCTTCGGCACCGTAGCGACGTATAAGGGAATCTTCGGAATAGAGGGTCCCGGCGCTATCCGGGAAATGACAGATCGCCTTGCAGTTTACGCTTCCGCAGGGCGTGTTCGCGTCCAGATAGTAGTCGATGTTGGCGACAAGCTGTCCGTCCGCACAGAATGCCAGGGTACGGATGACATCGGGCTGATCCGGCAGTGGTTCGCCGATAAACACGTAATCCATGCCCAGCGTGCGGGCAAGGTTCACGACCAGGCCCCGGAAAAAGTCGTCTCCGCTGGTTATCGACAAGACCTGAGAAATGTCGTGCACCACCTGCCCATCAGTGCGGGACTGAAGCAGGGCCAGGCGCAGGGAGAGTTCTTCGGCATACAGCGTGGCGAAAGCCAGATCATCGTCATCAAACGGCTTTCGGTCAAGCCGTTCGCTTATATAAAGGGTTCCCCGGCGGCGATCGAGAGCGGGGAGCGCAACGGCAAGCAGGGTGTTCATGACCGGACGGTGGGCAGAAATTCCCGCAAAACCCGCGGCCTGCGAGGCATCATCGGTAGACACGGGTCCACTCTGTCCCGGGGGCGTGGTGCGCAGCGCACATTCCACGGGGGAGAGGCCGGTCCGGCCTTCATCCGGTATCATGCCGGCGCAGACGCGCTGGGTGATCCGGCCCTCAGCATTGGTGATGATCACCGCGCCGTAGTGTACCTGCAGCAACGCAATCAGGGATTCGATGGTTTCGCGCAGCAGCTCCGTCGCGGATTGCTTCGGACCATGTGCCCGCCGCAGGCGGCGTGCGGCAGCCAGCAATTCGCGCAGGCGATGAGAAGCCGCGTCGCGCGTCTGCGTCGGACCCTCGTCGTTCGGCATACTTCGATTTCCCCGTCACTGGCGGCAGCACGCCTGGTATGCGGTCACGTGAGCCGCAACTCCCGGCGCAAAAGCATAGCGCAGCAAGCACTGTGCCAGACAGATTAGGGAGCTAGGTGTAGATCAGGTCCAGCTTATCCGGCGGCCTGCGTTTATTGCGTAAGTACAGGATAGTCGAAAGGTGGGGTCAGGGGACTCGATTTGGTCTTTATCCTAAGATATGGTCTTTCGCGTCAGAGCGGGACGCATCGAGATTTCAGGCAAGATGCGACGCTGAGAAGTCAGTTTATAAAAGTATTGTAATTAATTGTATATATAGTATAATACTGCGTAATGGCTAACAGGAAGTGAGTCCGGCTGGACTGTGGCACGACCGGTGGCCGCTAAGGACCTAAAGTAGCGCGATGTTCGATCGCCTCTCGGGTAGAGCCGGGAGCTGCCTCTGGTGATGCAGCCGGCCAGCCCGGTCTGTTCGAAGCGGGGATACGCTCTGCATGCAGACCACGAACTTCCTCGAACGGGCAATCGACCCCGATCGATGTGCGCAGGAGCGCCTTACGGTGTGGTGGCAGGATATATCCTGCCCGATTCCGCCGCAGCGGGAGATGCGTACACCATGGCCACCGGAAAACAGGTACCGCCGGAAGCGCCCTGACCGGGCAGGTGCGGCGCATGCCAGCGGGTTTGTTGCTGGCAATTTCCGGTGACTTCAGGTCAAATTACGGCGATTTTTTTGAAAACAAGACTCCAATCTGGTACCGAGGAGAGGACTTGAACCTCCACGGGGTCACCCCCACTAGCACCTGAAGCTAGCGCGTCTACCAGTTCCGCCACCTCGGCATCGGCTCTGTCCCACGGCAAGCCGCGGGACCAAGTCAGGCGGCGCACTCTACCGAGAGAAGAAATTCATGTCAAACCGATTGCCCGGCACGCATGGGGTCCAGGCGGACCCCATGGCCGAACGGGAAGCCCAGAAGTACGAATTTCCGGTTCCCAGCCGGGAGGCGGTGCTGGCCCATCTGGCCCGGCGCGGGGAGCCGCTGTCTCTGAAACACCTTGCAAGCGAGCTCGGCGTGGAGGGCGAACGCGACACCGAGGCATTCGGACGGCGTCTGCGCGCTATGGAGCGGGACGGGCAGCTGCTGAAAAACCGTCGCGGCCGCTACGGCCTTCTGCAGAAAATGGACATGGTCCGCGGGCGCGTGATCGGACATCCGGATGGTTTCGGTTTTCTCGTGCCGGATGAAGGCGGCGCCGACCTGTTTCTGTCACCCAAGGAGATGCGGGCCGTGCTGCATGGCGACCGCGCCGTAGTCCGGGTGGCCGGCGTTGACGCACGGGGACGCCGGGAGGGGACCGTGGTCGAAGTGCTCGAACGCGCCAACGCATCGGTTGTCGGCCGCTACAGCAGCGAGAACCGTATCGGGTTCGTGGTGGCATCCGACAAGCGCCTCAGCCAGGAGGTTCTCATTCCGCCTGGCGACGAGAAGGGTGCGCGGGACGGCCAGATTGTGGTGGCCACCATCACCGAGCAGCCGACCGCCCGCGCGCGACCTGTGGGGCGGATCACTGAAGTGCTCGGTGATCACATGGCTCCCGGCATGGAGGTGGAGGTCGCCATCCGCATGTATGACCTGCCGCATCTGTGGCCGGATGCGGTGCTCGACGAAGTGTCGGGTCTGGCAACGGAAGTGCCGCCGCAGGCCCGGGAGGGCAGGGAAGATCTGCGCTCCGTTCCGCTGGTGACTATCGATGGCGAGGATGCGCGGGATTTCGATGACGCCGTGTTCTGCGAGCGTCAGGGGCGGGGATTCCGGCTGCTCGTGGCGATCGCTGATGTCTCAGCCTATGTCCGGCCGGGAACGGCGCTGGATGCGGAAGCCCATCATCGCGGGAACTCGGTTTACTTTCCGAACCACGTGATTCCGATGTTGCCGGAGATCCTGTCCAACGGCCTGTGCTCGATCAATCCCGGGGTCGACCGGCTGTGCGTGACCTGCGAGATGCGGATCAGCGCCTCGGGAAAGGTAGAACGTTACCGGTTCTTCCGTGCTGTCATGCGCTCACAGGCGCGCCTGACTTACACGGCGGTTGCAGCCATGCTGGTCGATCGGGACGCCGCGCTGTTGCGTCAGCACGAGGCGCTACAGCCGCATCTGGAGAGTCTGCATGCCCTGTACAAGGTGCTGCGAAAGGCCCGTATCGCTCGCGGGGCGGTGGACTTCGAGCTGCCGGAGACCCGTATCATCTATGACGTGCAGCGCAAGATCGAACGCATCGAGCCGCTGGTGCGCAATGATGCCCACCGCCTCATCGAGGAATGCATGCTCGCTGCCAACGTCAGTGCTGCCGAATTGCTCGCCCGTCATCGTATTCCGGTCCCGTTTCGTGTTCACGCGGGTCCGACCGCGGAAAAACTGACAGCCTTGCGCGAATTCCTGTTCGAGCTGGGACTCGACCTCGAGGGCGGCGATGATCCGAAGGCCGGGGATTATGCGCGATTGCTGCTTGCGGTCGAAGGTCGACCGGAAGCCAGGCTGGTGCACACCGTGTTGCTGCGCAGCCTGAGCCAGGCGTTATACACGCCTGAGAACATCGGGCATTTTGCCCTCGGTTATCCGAACTATGCGCATTTTACCTCACCTATCCGGCGTTATCCCGACCTGCTGGTGCATCGTGCGATCACGGCGCTGGTCGAACATGGTCGCGCAAGCACAACGCTGGCCGAAGCGCAGCAGCAAGGCGAGCATTTCTCGATGACCGAGCGGCGTGCGGACGACGCCACCCGTGACGTCGTCCGCTGGCTCAAGACGGAATTCATGGTAGCCCGGGTCGGCGAACCGTTCAGCGGGATCATCAGCGGTGTCACCAATTTCGGCCTGTTTGTGGAGCTGGAGGACATTTTCGTCGATGGACTGGTGCACGTGACCGCCTTGGGCAATGACTACTATCATTTTGACGCTGCCAAGCACCGGCTGGTCGGGGACCGCACCCGGCGCAGCTTTCGTCTCGGCGACCCGGTACGGGTACGTGTCGTGCGGGTGGATCTGGACGAGGCCAGGATCGATTTTGAGCTGATCGATGAGGAACCGCCGGGTACCCAGACCGGACGCGTCCGCCGTCGAACGGCACGTACGCCGCAGCGCCCGGAGGCTGGGGAGCGGCGTGTCAGACGGGGGCGCGGCAAGACTGCACGCCGGCCCAAATAGCAGCCATGCCGCGCGCCGCAAAGGAACATCTGTTCGGATGGCACGCGGTGCAGTCCGCGCTGGAGCGATCTGCCGGCCGGGTGCGGCGCATATGGATTGACGAGGCGCGCAGTGGTGAGCGGCCGCAGGCGCTTATCCGCGCCGCCGATGCCGCCGGTGTTCCCGCGGTGCGCGTCGCGCGCGTGACCCTCGACCAGCTGGCCGGCACCGACCGACATCAGGGGGTGGTTGCCGAATGCGACCCGGCTGAACCGCGGGACGAACATGACCTGGAGCGCTATCTTCAGGGGCTGGTTGCGGTGCCGCTGGTGCTGGTGCTCGACGGAGTGCAGGATCCGCATAATTTAGGCGCCTGTCTGCGCAGTGCCGATGCCGCTGGAGCGCAGGCGGTCCTGTTGCCGCGGGACAATGCCGTGGGCATCACGCCGACGGTGCGCAAGGTCGCGAGCGGCGCTGCCGATACGGTTCCGGTGTTCCAGGTCACGAACCTGGCGCGCGCCCTGGACGGCCTCAAGCAGGCGGGCCTGTGGATTGCCGGCGCCGCCGGCGACGGGGAGCAGTTGCTGTACGACGCGGATTTGCGCGGACCGCTGGCGCTGGTTCTGGGCGCGGAAGGAAAGGGTCTGAGACGGTTGACCCGGGCGCGCTGCGATTTTCTCGTCCGTATTCCCATGGCCGGCGGCATCACCAGCCTGAACGTTTCGGCGGCTGCTGCGGTATTCCTGTTCGAGACGGTCCGTCAGCGGCGCGTCGCGGTTCCCGCGGCACGCACCAATATGGCTCCGGGAAACTGAACGCCGGCGCTTGCCATGCCTGCCTGAACCCATTAGAATTCCTCGCCTTTGGCACCACCGGTGCGCCACTTCCGGCCCCGGTCCTCCTTGCCTTACCGGCCCTGTCCGGAAGGCTTTATATCCATGGGGAGTCGTTTAAGATGCGTCACTACGAAATCGTATTTCTGGTCCATCCCGACCGCAGCGAGCAGGTACCCGCGATGATCGACCGTTATCGGTCCATCATCGAGGCTGGACAGGGTGCCATTCACCGTCTCGAAGATTGGGGGCGGCGCCAGCTTGCCTACCCGATCAACAAGATCCACAAAGCCCACTACGTGCTGATGAACATCGAATGCGATGCCGCAGTGCTGGGGGAAATCGAAACCGCATTCCGCTTCAATGACGCTGTGATCCGCTGGGTCACGCTGGCGCGCAAGACTGCGGTGACTGCGCCTTCGCCGCTCGCCAAGGAGAACCAGGAGGAAGGCCGCGCGCCCGGGGCGCACAGCAATCGGACGGAACGCGAGGGCGAGGAGCATGAAGGGCCCGGCGCCGATTCAACCGCGGCCATGCAGGCTCCGGACAGCGGGAGCTGATCCCGCGACCTTGAAAGCAGGATAGGGGAGGCCGGCGTCATACCGGCCAGACTCAGTCAGACCAGATTCCGGGAGTTAGACAGATGTCACGTTTTTTCCGTCGCAAGAAGTACTGCCGCTTCACCGCCGAAGGCGTCGTCGAGATCGATTACAAGGATATCGCCACGCTGAAGGGCTACGTCACCGAAACCGGCAAGATCATCCCCAGCCGCAACACCGGCACCAAGGCCCATTATCAGCGCCAGCTCACGCGCGCGGTCAAACTGGCGCGCTATCTGGCGCTCCTGCCATACAGCGATGCCCATCGTTAGACCTTCCATTACGGGAACATGAGATGGTGTTTGCGCGGTAACGGCAACGGCGAAATGCGCGAGGATTCATTATGCAAGTGATTCTGCTGGAAAAGATTCGTAATCTGGGAGAGCTTGGCGATGAGGTTAACGTCAAGCATGGCTACGGCCGCAATTACCTGATACCGCAACGCAAGGCGGTGGTTGCGACTGCTGAGAACAAGGCGCTGTTCGAGGCGCGGCGACGCGAGTATGAGTTGGCGCAGGCCGATGCGTTGGGACGCGCCCAGGCGCGCGCCCAGGTACTGGCTGGCGCTACGGTCCAGATCGTGAGCAAGGCGGGCGACGAAGGCAAACTGTTCGGGTCTGTCGGTACTGCGGACATTGCCCAGGCGATGACCTCCGCCGGTTTCGAACTGTCCCGCGCCGAGGTCCAGCTGCCCGATGGTCCGCTCAAGACCGTTGGTGACCACGAGGTGGGCGTAGTGCTGCACCCGGAGGTCAGTGTCCGCATCATCGTATCGGTGGTGGGACAGGCGTAAGGGCACCGATCCGGCCGCGGCCGGCGGAAGACACAGCTGGGCAGTACGCGGAGGGTCGATGGAGGATCTCGCCTATTCGATTGCAGCCCCTGGATCCGCCTCGGAAGCACTCAGGCTTCCGCCGCAGTCCCTGGAAGCGGAGCAGTCGGTCCTCGGTGGCCTCATGCTGGACAATCAGCGCTGGGACCAGGTCGCTGATCGCGTCGCACCCGAAGATTTCTACCGCAAGGAACACCGCCTGATATTCCAGGCAGTCACTGCCCTGTGCGATGGGGGCAGTCCGGCCGACGTCGTGACTGTCTCGGAATGGCTTGAAAAGAACGGTGAGCTTGAGGGCGCCGGCGGCCTTGCCTACCTCGCGCAGCTCGCCAACAACACCCCCAGCGCTGCCAACATCACCGCCTATGCGGATATCGTGCGCGAGCGCGCGATACTGCGCAATCTGATTCGCATCGCCAATAACATCGGCAACAACGCCTACAATCCGGAGGGGCGTAATGCCGCGGAAATTCTCGATGATGCCGAAAAGCACATCCTCGACATCAGCGAGCAAGGCATCCGCCGGCGCGGTGGATTCCAGCCTCTCAAGACGTTGCTGACACAGGCGGTAGACCGCATTGACACCCTGTTCCGCTCGGAGAGCCCGATCACCGGTGTGTCCACCGGATACAGCGATCTGGACGCCATGACCTCGGGGCTGCAGACCGGTGACCTCGTGATCGTTGCCGGGAGACCGTCGATGGGAAAATGCGTGGCGCGCGATTCCGAACTGGTGATGAACGACGGCGGAATCGCAACAATCGAGGATATTTTTCGTCATCACCGTGGCGAAGCTGTCGGCACGCTGTCGTCGGATTACCGCGTTGGCCGGGCGTTTCCGAGCAACTATGTTGATGACGGCTTCAAACCCGTGTTCGAGGTCACCACTCGCCTCGGACGTCGTATCGAAACCACCCTCACGCACCCCTTTCTGACCGTCTCGGGTTGGCGCCCTCTGGGCGAACTGAAGGTGGGAGATCAGATCGCGGTTCCACGCTGTTTGCCGGTGTTCGGGCGAGAAGGACTGCGCGAATGCGAGGTTAAGCTGCTCGGTTACCTCATCGGGGATGGTGGCTTGACCGGCGGCACCGTGCGTTTTACCAACTGCAATCCGCGCATCGCTAACGAGTTTCGTCAGGCGGTGGAAGCATTCGGTGGCCTGTCGCTGGCAGTGGCGGAACGCCGCAAAGGCTTTGCGCCAACGTGGAGTGTTGCGGGCGATCCCGTATCGATTGCAGCACAGCGAAATGCTTTCGCCGAGCGTCTGGATAAGGCGCTGCAAGTGAGCGGGGTGCCGTCTCGGCAGCTGGCGGCGTCTGTTGGGGTTTCGCCGGCTGCCGTTACTTATTGGCGTCATGGAAGGTCAGTGCCGGCAGAATCGATTTTCGGCAATTTGTGCAAGGTGCTGGACATCGAACCATCCGATCTAGCGCCTGATGGACTCGCGGATGCGCGCAAAAACGGCAAGAATCCGCTTGCGCGCTGGTTGGACCAACTTGAATTGCTGGGGTGTCACGCGTCCAAGAAGACTGTGCCGGACCTGGTTTTCCGGCTGATCAAGCCCCAACAGGCCATGTTCCTCAACCGGCTGTTCGCGACCGATGGCTGGGCTACGGTGCTCGCGTCCGGGCAGGCGCAGATTGGTTACGCCACAGTCAGTGAAAGGCTGGCGCGGCAAATCCAGCATCTGCTGCTACGCTTCGGCATCATTGCCTCGCTGCGGCGGCGATATGTCAAGTATGGTGAAACGCGCCGTGTATCCTGGCAGCTTGACATTACGCATGCCGAATCGATTCTGACGTTTGCCAGTGCTATCGGTATCTTCGGAAAAGAACAGGCGCTAACTGCCGTGGTCAGGCAGGTTGAGCGGCGGTTGCGGCGCAGCAATACAGATCTGGTACCGGTTGAAGTATGGAACCGCATTGCCAGCGTAAAAGGCGACTTATCGTGGTCTGAACTGGCCAGAAGGGCCGGCGTCAACGATTCGAACCTCCATGTCGGTCGACGCCAGTTGTCCAGATCCCGTCTTGCCAGATTCGCGTTGGCGCTCGGCGACCGGGAACTGTTGGCGCTGTCGCAGAGCGATGTCTACTGGGATCGCATTGTCTCGATCGTGCCACAGGGCGAGAAGCAGGTCTATGATCTCACTATTCCGGACACTCACAATTTCATCGCCAACGATATCTGTGTGCATAACACGTCGCTTGCCATGAACATCGCCGAGAACGCTTCGGTCGGCCAGAAACTCCCGGTAGCGGTGTTCAGCATGGAAATGTCGGGGGAGCAGCTGGCGATGCGCATGATGTCGTCGCTCGGGCGGATCAACGCGCACAAGGTGCGCACCGGCAAGCTCGACGATGATGACTGGCCCCGTCTGACCTCGGCGATCGGGCTGTTGGCGGATGCGCCCATGTTCATCGACGACACACCGGCGCTGACGCCGCTCGAGCTGCGTTCGCGGGCCAGGCGCCTGAAGCGTGAACACGGCCTCGGCCTCATCGTTGTCGATTACCTTCAGCTCATGCAGTCGCCGGAAGCCGGCGAGAACCGGGCCACCGAAATTTCCTCCATCACGCGCTCGCTGAAGAGTTTGGCGAAAGAACTCAACGTCCCCCTCATTGCCATGTCGCAGCTCAACCGCAGCCTCGAGCAGCGCCCGAACAAACGCCCGGTCATGTCAGATCTGCGCGAATCGGGTGCCATCGAGCAGGATGCCGACGTCATCTTTTTTATCTACCGTGATGAGGTCTACAACGAGGACAGCCAGGACAAGGGTACCGCGGAGATCATCATCGGCAAGCAGCGCAATGGACCCACCGGCAAGGTGCGGCTGACCTTTCTCGGGGAATACACCCGTTTCGAAAATTATGCCAGCGGCGGCTACGACGAGCGGTACTGAGACCCTGCACCAGGCGCGCGGCGGTCATGACTAGACCGGTGCAGGCGCGGCTGTCGGCAGCGGCGCTGCGGCATAATCTGGGGCGCGTACACAGTTTCGCCGCCGGCTCCCGGGTCCTGGCGATCGTCAAAGCCGACGGCTATGGCCATGGCCTGGGCTGGGTGGCGCGCACGCTGGATCAGGCCGATGGCTTTGGTGTTGCCAGCGCAGATGAGGGCATCAGGCTGCGGCAGGCCGGAATACAGGCGCCAATATGTTTGCTGGAGGGGTTTTTCGGGCGCGATGAGCTGCCGCTTATCGTTGCATATGGCCTGTCCACCGTGATCCATCACGAGCGCCAGATTCGCGATCTGGAAAACTTCGATGGTGCTGCGGCGCTGGATGTGTGGCTCAAGATTGATACGGGCATGCATCGTCTCGGTTTCGATCCCCTGCAGGCGACCGATGCCGCCAGCCGCTTGCGCGCCTGCGCGGCAGTGAAGGATCTCGGCCTGATGTCGCATCTGGCCAATGCCGACAACCGCTTTGATGCCACGACCACCTTCCAGATCGCCCGGTTCCAGGAACTGGCGGCCGCGATCGGTGGGCTGCGCAGTCTGGCCAATTCTGCCGGAATTGTGGCCTGGCCGGCCAGCCGCCTGGAATGGGTGCGCCCCGGGATCATGCTCTACGGTGTGTCGCCGATGATCGGGCAGGGGCGTGCCGATCTCGGCCTCAAACCGGTCATGACGCTCGGCAGCGAGATCATCGCGATCGCCTCCCGACGTCGGGGCGAGCCGGTCGGCTACGGCGGCGACTGGGTGTGCCCGGAGGAAATGCCGGTCGGGGTGGTCGCCATCGGCTATGGCGACGGCTACCCGCGCCACGCATCTGCTGGCACCCCGGTGCTGGTCAACGGTCGCCGCGTTCCGCTTATCGGGCGCGTGTCCATGGACATGATCACCGTGGATCTGCGTACCCAGCCGCGGGCTCAGATCGGCGATCCAGTGGTGCTCTGGGGCGAGGGGCTGCCGGTGGAAGAGGTTGCCGCCAGCGCCGGCACGATCGGATACGAACTGCTCTGCCACGTCGCGTCGCGCGTGCCGCGGATCGAGTCGGCCGGACCCTGAAGACATGTCCCGAACCCGGTCGGTATTCAGCTGCATCGAGTGCGGCGGCCAGTCGCCGAAGTGGAGCGGACAGTGCCCTGGCTGCGGTGCATGGAATACGCTTGTCGAGAGCGCGGTGCCGGATGCGCCCCCGCGCGGTGGGCGATTCACCGGCCTGTCCGGCGAGTCGACCGTGCAGCCGTTGACGGATGTGCCGATACAGGGCAACGCACGCATCGGCAGCGGACTGGCCGAACTCGACCGGGTGCTGGGTGGCGGCGGCATGGTCGCAGGCTCGGTTGCGCTCATAGGGGGCGACCCCGGTATCGGCAAGTCGACACTGCTGCTGCAGGCGCTGGCGGTCATCAGCCGCGACGCGCCGGTGCTCTACGTCACCGGGGAAGAATCCGCGCAGCAGGTGGCGTTGCGCGCGCAGCGCCTCGGTGTGCAGGCGGATGCGGTGCGGCTGCTGGCGGAGAACCGGGTCGAATCCATCATCGCGCATGCCCGTACAGAGCAGCCAGCGGTGATGGTGGTCGACTCTATCCAGACCGTCTACACCGAGATTCTGCAGTCGGCCCCCGGAAGCGTGGCGCAGGTGCGGGAATCGGCCGCGCAGCTGGTGCGCCATGCCAAACAGGCGGGCAGCGGCCTGTTTCTGGTGGGACATGTCACCAAAGAGGGCGCTCTGGCCGGACCACGCGTGCTGGAACACATGGTGGATACCGTGCTCTATTTTGAAGGTGACGGCGCCAGCCAGTTCCGGATGATTCGCGCCATTAAGAACCGTTTCGGCGCCGTGAATGAAATCGGTGTTTTTCTCATGACCGAGTCCGGGTTGCGCGAGGTGGGGAATCCCTCGGCCATGTTCATAAGTCGCCAGGCGGATATGATCCCGGGCAGCGTCGTGCTGGCCACGCAGGAAGGCACACGGCCGCTGCTGGTAGAGGTCCAGGCACTCGTTGACGACAGCCACTCCTCCAATCCGCGGCGGGTGTGCGTTGGCCTCGACCAGAACCGTCTGGCGATGCTGCTTGCGGTGCTGCACCGGCATGCAGGCATCGCGATGTTCGACCAGGATGTGTTTGTGAACGTAGTCGGCGGCGTGCGGGTACTCGAACCGGCGGCCGACCTGGCGGTGCTGCTTGCCTCGGTATCGAGCATGCGCGGCCGGCCACTCGGCAAGGATCTCGTCGTTTTCGGGGAAATCGGGCTTGCCGGCGAAATACGTCCGGTCCAGAGGGGTCAGGAACGCATACGCGAGGCCGCCAAGCTCGGGTTCCGCAGGGCGGTGCTTCCGGCAGCCAACATGCCGCGCAAACCCGACTCTGACATGGAACTCATCCCGGTGCGCCGGGTGGAGGAGGCGCTGGAAGCCGTAATCCGCTAGTTCTGCCCGCCGTTGGGTGTGACCGTCACTTCAGATAAAACTGCATCCGCGATCCGCCGATCTCGATGATGTCGCCGTTCTTCAGCTCCTCACCGCGCGACGCGACCGCCTGGCTGTTCAGTTTGGGTTTCGGGTTGTCGCTGCCGGGGGTGAGGGTGTAGCTGCCATTGGGGTTGCGGCTGATCATAGCGGCCATCTTTCCAGAACGCCCCAGGTGGGTCACCGGCTTGGTCAGATCGATGCGCTTGCCGCTGTTGGCACCACTCAAAACGAAAATGGCACCTTGTCGGCCGGCGCGTGCCGACTCATTCGCCGGCGCCGGCGTGGAAGCGCGTGCTGCCGACGGCCCGGCAGGGGTTGCCGTCACCGGACGCGATGAATCACCCGAGGTCATCGCCGGGATGATCACAGTTTTGGCGAGCGAATCGTCAGCGGGTCTGGACGCGTTCTCGTTGACGTACACCAGGGTATGCTTGCCTATGCCCACCACGTCGCCGTTCGACAGATGATGCTTGGAGACTTTCTTGTTGTTGACGAACGTGCCATTGGTGCTGCTCAGGTCCTGGATGAAGCTGTCTTCGCCGATGGTGAACAGCGAAGCGTGGGCGGCGCTGACAGCGAGGTTGTCGAGCAGGATATCGCAGCCCGGTCTGCGGCCGATGCTCATGTCGCCCTGCTTCAGAACGAGCTGATCGATTACGACGTCTTCAAATTTGATGATGAATTTGGCCATTGTTGTGTTTCCTGACAGTCGCCCAGTTGTGCCACGGCCGTGGCATTGAATAATACCGTCCCGCACGCCCTCATTTGTCGCCGTCTTCCGGGCGCGGCCGGCGCCGAACGAATCGTTTGCCGGTGTGGATAAGAATCACTGAAATATTGTCTGGCCCGCCCTTGGAATTGGCCTCGGTAACCATCTGGCGCGCAGCGTCCTCCAGATTGCCCCCGAAGGTTCGCAGCAGCAGTTCAATGTCGGAATCAGACAGCACATCGCTCAGCCCGTCGGAACACAGCAGATACACATCGTCCTTCTGCGTGCCTTGTTCGTTGATGTCGACCTGAACCTGCGGCTCGACGCCGAGCGCGCGCGTCACGAGGTTCTTGTTTGTCGAGGTCCTGGCCTCTTCCGGCGTCAGCAGACCGCGGCGCAGCAGTTCCTGTACCATGGAGTGGTCCTCGGTCAGCTGTTCTAGGTGCCCGGCGCGGTAACGGTAGAGCCGCGAATCTCCGACGTGCCCGATGCATACCCGGTTTCCGGAAAAAAGGGCGACCACCACCGTGGTACCCATCCCTCCGCATTCGGCCCGGGAGCTCGCCTGGCCATGGATTGCGGCATTGGCCTGCTGGATGGCTTCCGTCACCATCGCCTTTATGGCCCGACGCTCCGGGGGGCGCTGGGCCGCAAGTCCGTCCAGCGCGCTACCGATACTGCGTTCGATGATGTCGACAGCCATGGCGCTGGCGACTTCGCCGGCCTGATGACCCCCCATGCCGTCTGCCAGCACCGCCAGACCGTTCTCCCGGCGGAGGACCAGTGCGTCCTCATTGTGATCCCGCATGATGCCAGGATCGGTGATTCCGGTCATGAACAGGCCGCTCACCGGCATGTCTCCGCGCAAAGCGGGCGGAGCGAATGGCGCAGGCACGCCGTCGTGGCCCCTAGACGCAGTCCAGGGGCGCCAAGGTCCGTGGCACCCGCACGCTCCCCGTCGGGGCAGACGCCGCCGATCGGGAAAATGCGCTGACAGGCGGTCAGGAACCCTCCTCTGGTCATGGAATGATGGTGTGGCCGGTTTCTCTCACAATGATAAATAGATATGACACAATTCCACAGTCTGCAAGGGTCTACCCCCGCCCGCACGGACCCTCCGTCCGAAATCACGCCGGCTGGCGCTCCCGACAACGCCTCAGGCGAGCAGGTACTCGAGCGTCCGGGCGTAGACCTGCGCCAGCAGGTCCAGGTCAGCGGCGGCGACGCACTCATTCACACGGTGGATGCTCTGGTTTACCGGCCCGAACTCGGCGACCTCAGTACCCGTCGGGGCGATGAACCGCCCGTCGGAGGTGCCTCCGGCAGTGGACAGCGATGGTTCCACGCCCAGGACATCGACCACCGCCCGCCGCAGGGCATCCAGCAGCGGGCCGCCGGACGTCAGAAATGGCCGGCCCGAGAGCTGCCAGGAGAGGTCATAGCGCAAACCGGCCGCCATCAGCACATCTTCCACCCTGCGTCGCAATTGTTCCTCGGTCACGGCAGTGGAAAACCGGAAATTGAACTGCGCGGTGAGCTGGCCCGGCGTGACGTTTTCCGCGCCAGTGCCGGCATGAATATTCGATACCTGGAAGCTGGTGGGCGGAAAATGCTCGTTGCCCTGGTCCCATTCAGTGGCCACCAGCGCGGCCAGGGCCGAAGCGAAACTGTGGATGGGGTTGGTGCCGGGGCAGGGATAGGCGATGTGGCCTTGGATGCCGTGCACGGTGAGCCGCCCGTTGAGCGAGCCGCGCCGACCGACCTTGATGACATCCCCGAGGCGGGTCTGGCAGGAGGGTTCCCCGACAATGCACCAGTCGATGTGGCGCCCCTCGGCTCTGAGCCAGTCCATCACCTTGGCCGTCCCGTCAACCGACGGGCCTTCTTCGTCCGATGTGATCAGCAGCGCGAGGCTGCCGCGATGCTGCTTGTGGCGTTCCACGAAGGACTCAATGGCCGTGATGAAGGCCGCCAGCGACCCCTTCATATCGGCCGCGCCGCGACCGTACAGCATGCCATCGCGCACCTCGGGCCGGAACGGATCGCTCGTCCATTGCTCCCGCGGACCCGGCGGAACGACATCGCTGTGTCCGGCAAAAGCCACCACCGGAGCGGCAGTGCCGCGCTGTGCCCAGAAGTTGTCGACGTCGCCGAAACGCAGTCGTTTGACCTCAAAGCCCAGACGCTGCAGACGCGCAATCAGCAGCGGCTGGCAGCCCTCGTCCGCAGGCGTAACCGACGGCCGGGATACCAGCTCCATCGCGAGTTTCAGCGTTTCCGACATGGCTGTGCGGTAAGGGCGTGCGGCTCAGATGTCACGGAGCAGTTCGTTGATACCGACCTTGGCGCGCGTCTTTTCGTCAACCTGTTTGACGATCACTGCGCAATACAGGCTGTAGCGGTTGTCGGCAGACGGCAGGTTGCCGGACACGACCACCGATCCGGCCGGTACCCGTCCATAGCTGACTTCCCCGGTCGCGCGGTTGTAGATCTTCGTGCTCTTGCCGATGAACACCCCCATCGATATCACTGAGCCTTCCTCCACGACCACCCCTTCGACAATCTCCGAGCGCGCGCCGATGAAACAATTGTCCTCGATGATGGTGGGCGCCGCCTGAACGGGCTCCAGCACGCCGCCGATCCCCACACCGCCCGAAAGATGTACGTTGCGGCCGATCTGGGCACAGGAGCCGACCGTGGCCCAGGTATCAACCATGGTGCCTTCGTCCACGTAGCCACCGATATTGACGTAGCTCGGCATGAGCACCACGTTGGGTGCGATATAGGCTCCCCGGCGCACCGTGGCAAGAGGCACCACGCGGAAACCGCCATCCCGGAAATTGCGGGAATTGTAGTCCGCAAACTTGGACGGCACCTTGTCGTAATAGTTGGTATATCCGCCCTTGATGAAACTGTTGTCCTCGATGCGGAAGTAAAGCAGCACCGCCTTCTTGAGCCATTCGTTGACGGTCCACTTGCCGTCGCGCTTCTCCGCCACCCGCGCCTTGCCGGCGTCGAGCAATGCGATGGCCTCGAGCGTGGCATCCTTGACGTGGGTGTCGACGTTGCGGGGCGTAATCTGAGCGCGATGCTCGAACGCCTGTTCGATGACGGTCTTGATGTCGTTCATTGGGTGATTTCCGTTGGACAGGTCGATTGTACATGATGCCGGATGCGGTGCGCGGCGGCCACACACTGCTCGAGGGGCGCAACCAGAGCCACGCGGACACGGTTGTGCCCCGGATTGACGCCGGCAGCGGTGCGCGAGAGATAGCTGCCGGGCAGCACCGAGACGTTCTCGCGTTCGTAAAGCTCCCGCGCGAAGACCGCATCATCCCGGGGCGTGCGCGGCCACAGGTAAAAGCCCGCCTGCGGCGCGGCAACGTCCAGGACCGGCGCCAGAATCGGAAGCACGGCGTCAAACTTCACGCGGTACAGTTCGCGGTTGGCGCGCACATGCTCCTCATCATTCCAGGCGCAGATGCTGGCTGCCTGGGCAAGCGACGAGAGACTGCAGCCATGATAGGTGCGGTACTCGAGGTAGCGTTCCATCACGGTCCCGTCACCCGCCACGAATCCGGAGCGCAGACCAGGCAGATTGGAGCGCTTCGACAGACTCTGGAATGCCAGACAGTGACGGTAATCGGTCACCCCGAGGTCGTGGGCCACCTGCAGCACGCCTGGCGGCGGCTGCAGCTCGTCGAAATAGATCTCCGAATAGCACTCGTCGGACACAATCAGAAAGTCGTGCAGGTGTGCGAGCTCGATAAGACGCACGTATTCCGCGTGCTCCATCACCGCGCCGGTGGGGTTGCCGGGTGAACACACGAACACCATGCGTGTACGCTTCCAGATCCCGGCCGGCACTGCATCAAAGTCCATGCGGTATCCGGATTCGGCGACGGTATTGAGAAAGTACGGCTCGGCCCCTGCGAGCAGGATCGCGCCCTCGTAGATCTGGTAAAAGGGGTTTGGCAGAATCACCACGGGCCGGATCCGTTCGGCGGGATCGATCGTCGCCTGGACGATCGAGAACAGCGCCTCGCGTGATCCGCTTACCGGCAGGATGTGCCGCTGGGGATCGAGCGGCATGCGCTCCAGACGGTAGCGGCGCCCGGCCCAGGCCGCGATCGCGCCGCGCAGAGCCGGCAGGCCGAGGGTCGTCGGATAGGATGACAGGGTGGCGAGCTGCGCGCCGATCTCTTCCAAAACGATGTGTGGTGCGGCATGCTGTGGCTCTCCGATCGACAGACGGATGGCCGGTTTGTCCGCTGCGGGCATGATCCCGCGCGTCAACTCGGCGAGCCTCTGGAAAGGGTAGGGTTGAAGGCCCGAGAGTCTGGAATTCATCTGTGCCGTGGGAAGTCCCGAGAACGACAAGTATACGGTAACCCCTGATGCCATCCAATCTGCGCGCGCCGCGGCTGCTCCCGGTGCTGGCCTTGCTCGCAGGGGCCGGAATGTGGGGCGTCATCTGGTACCCGATGCGGTTGCTCAACGCCGCCGGACTGGGCGGCATATGGCTCACGTTGGCCCTCTACAGCAGCGCGCTGGCATTCAGCCTGCCGCATACCGCCTCCAGCGTCGGAGAGTTCCGGCGTGCACCGGCCGGGATTGCGGTGCTCGCGCTGGCCGGCGGCTGGACCAACGTTGCCTTCATCGAGGCGGTGCTGCACGGCAATATACTGCGCGTGCTCCTGCTGTTCTATTTGTCGCCGCTCTGGGCAACCCTGCTCGGGTGGCTGGCGCTGGGGGAGCGGGTATCACCCTGGTCTCTGGCGAGCCTGGTGCTGGCGATGGGCGGAGCCGTGCTCATGCTCTGGGATCCGCATACCCGTGCGGCCTGGCCCCGGGGCGCCTCCGACTGGTTTGCGATTTCGTCGGGTTTTGCCTTCGCTGTGGCCAATGTGCTGGTGCGCCGGATCGAGTCGGTGTCAGTCACTGCCAAGTCGGTCGCCATCTGGCTCGGGGTCATGATCGTGGCCGCGGCCATGATCGCGATTCTGCGCCTGGCGCTGCCGGAGGCGGGCTGGCGGGCCTTTGCCGGGGCCGGAGCGCTCGGTCTGTTTGGCATCCTGTTCATGACACTGCTGGTGCAGTACGGCGTGTCGAACATGCCCGTACATCGCTCGGCCGTGATCATGCTGTTTGAGCTGGTAGTCGGCGCCGCATCGCAGCAGCTGCTGACGAGTGAACGGGTGGGGATGCGGGAATGGGCCGGGGGCGTGCTGATCATGGCCGGTGCTTACCTGTCGGCACGTGGCTCAGGCTAGCTGCGGGCGCCGAAGATCGCCGTCCCCACACGCACCATGGTGGCACCTTCGCGGATTGCGGGCACGAAGTCCTCGCTCATGCCCATAGATAATTCCGTGAAGTCTGGCAGGCCGAATTGCTGGCGGCACTCATCACGCAGGGTCCGCACCGTCGCAAATGCTGCGCGCAGCTCCGCTTCCGTCGCCGGATGGGGGGCGATCGCCATGAGGCCGCGCAACCGGATACCTGGCACCGCCGCTTCCAGCAGCTGCTCCACCAGCGGCGCCAGGGCTTCGGCGGTTGCGCCGTAACGGAAAGAGGTGCGGGCGATATTGACCTCGATGAGCGTCTCAAGCGCCTGCTCGTGAGGCGCCTGCTGGCGCGACAGGCGCAGCGCCAGCGCCAGACTGTCCAGCGAGTGCAGCCAGGCGAAATGACCCGGTATGAATCGGGCCTTGTTCGACTGGAGATGGCCGATGAAATGCCAGCACAGACCGTCCGCGCGAAACCGCTCTATTTTCGGGAGGGCTTCCTGGGCCGTGCTTTCCCCGAAGTCACGCTGGCCGGCGGCGACGGCGGCGGCGATGAGCTCCGCCGGCTGGCGCTTGGACACGGCCACCAGCCGGACCTCCTCGCTGCGGCGCCCGGCCGAGCGCGCGGCGGCGGCTATGGCCTCGCGGACATGCTCCAGGTTCAGGCGGATGTCGGCTGCAGTGGGGAGGGTCATATGCCCAGTATAACGGCTCGCCCCCCCTGTGCATCGGCCTTTGCCACTGGCCCCGAAAGCGCCGATAATGCCGGCTGTCGTCCGATTGGAGCCCGTAACATGCCGACGTCACCGGTGCGCCGGATCGGCAGCTTTCTGTCGCCACAGGCGCTGGCGCATCTGGCGATGCCGCCGGACCTGTCGCTGCTGCCGGAAGTGAGCGGGGCCTGGGAGGCCGCTGCCGGCGAACCGTTATGCCGCCATGTACAGGCTACCCGCTACCTCGGCGGGCGACTGACTCTGTGTGCGGACTCGTCAGTGTGGGCCGGTCGGGTCCGCTACCAACAGCAGGCACTCCTTGCGCGGCTGCGGCTGGTGCCGGTGCTCAGGCGACTCACCGGGCTGCACGTGCGCATCGTTCCGCTCCGAGGCCGCAGCGGGCAGCCGCCGCGAGCCGAGCGGCCGCAGCAGCCGTCTGCCGCAAGTTGCCGCCTGCTGCAGCAGGTCGCGGGTCATATTGAAGATCCCGGCCTGCGTGCGGCGCTGGTGCGGTTGAGTCGCGGGCGCTCCGGGGATGGCAGCTGAGAACGTGTGGGGGCCGCTGCCCGGTGCCGGTTACGGAATGGCGGCGCCTCGGCGTGCGGCCCGGCCCGCTGACCATCCGGGGGCCACAGCCTGATTTCCTGGCAGCCGCGCCCTGTGGTTTAATTGGCGCCCCATGATTCGACCGTACGAGCTGTTTGTTGGACTGCGTTACACCCGCGCCAAACGGCGCAATCACTTCATTTCCTTCATATCCATGTCCTCAATATTGGGGACCGCCCTAGGCGTCACGGCGCTCATTACCGTACTGTCCGTGATGAACGGTTTCGACCAGCAGCTGCGTGACCGCATCCTGGGGGTAACTTCCAATATCACCATCCATGCGGCGGGAGGGCCGATGCATCACTGGCAGACGGTGGCGTCTGCCGTTCGAGGCATGCATGGCGTGACGGGCCTGGCCCCCTACGTTGAAGGCCAGGCCATGCTGACCCATGGGCGGGTCTCCAGCGGTGTGGTGGTGCGCGGAATCCTGCCCTCGGCCGAACCGCAGGTCACAAATATTCGCGGCAAGATGGTGGCCGGCAGTCTTGACGCTCTCAAACCGGGGCGTTTCGGCATCGTACTGGGACGCGACCTCGCCTGGCGGCTGGGCGTTGAGGTGGGCTCGCATGTGGTGCTCATCGCCCCAGAGGGTGAAGTGACACCGGCGGGCCTGCTGCCGCGGCTCAGGCGATTTACCGTAGTCGGCATCTTCGACGTGGGCATGTATGAATACGATACCGGGCTCGCATTCATCCAGCTCAACGATGCCGCCAGGCTCTATCAGATGCCGCAGGGCGTCAGCGGAATCCGGATCAAGCTTGCCAACATTTACCAGGCGCCCGCAATCGCGCAGCGCATGGCCGGACGGCTCGGGCCGCATTACCGGGTGCAGAACTGGACCCGCGAGCACGCCAATTTTTTCCGCGCCCTGCGCATGGAAAAGACGGTGATGTTCGTCATCCTGCTGCTGATCGTGGCCGTGGCGGCGTTCAATATCGTCTCTACCCTGGTCATGGTCGTGACGGACAAGGAGGCAGAGATCGCCATACTGCGCACCCTCGGTGCCAGCCCCGGCAGCATCATGGGGATATTCATGATCCAGGGGTCGGTAATCGGGATCATCGGCACCCTGCTCGGTGCCGTCGGCGGCATCACCCTGGCGCTCAATGTGGTGACCATCGTGCCGTTTATCGAGCATGTGTTCCATACGACCTTCCTGTCGAGCAGTGTCTACTACATCAGTCAGCTTCCCTCGCATCTCAAATGGTCCGACGTGGTGACCGTGACCTGCGTGTCGCTGGCCATGGGCTTCCTGGCGACAATCTATCCTGCGTGGCGCGCGGCCCAGACTCAACCGGCGGAGGCGCTGCGCTACGAATGAGCGAGCACGCGGTTTTGAAATGCAGCGGGCTGGGCAAGACCTTCAGCCAGGGCAACCTGACGGTACCGGTGCTGCGCGACGTCAATTTCTCTGTGGCGCAGGGCGAACAGGTGGCGATCGTGGGATCGTCCGGCGCCGGCAAGAGTACGCTGCTGCATCTGCTCGGCGGACTCGATCGGCCCAGTTCGGGCACCGTCGAGCTTGATGGGCAGGAACTTGGCACGCTCAGCGAGCGCCAGCGCGGGGCGTTGCGCAACCGGGCGCTCGGGTTCGTGTACCAGTTCCATCATCTTCTGCCCGAATTCACCGCACTGGAGAACGTGGCCATGCCGTTGTTCATACGGCGCGGCTCCTCGGCCGAGGCGCTGGAGCGGGCCGGGGACATGCTCGGACGAGTCGGGCTGGGGCACCGGCTGGCGCACAAGCCGGGGGAACTGTCCGGCGGCGAACGTCAACGCGTCGCGGTAGCACGCGCCCTGGTGACCGACCCGCTGTGTGTGCTGGCGGACGAACCCACGGGCAATCTCGATCGCAAGACGGCGGAATCGGTGTATGCGCTGATGCTCGAACTGCACCACCACCAGCGCACCAGCTTCATCATCGCCACCCACGATACCACGCTGGCTGCCCGCATGGGGCGGGTCGTGACCATCGTCGACGGCAGCCTGCAGGAGCGCTGAATGCCGGGGAACACGGGCCGGGCGGGGGGATTGCGCCCGAATGACGGGCCGGGACCGGACATGGCGTCCGCCGCGACCGATCACGGCGCTTTCCGCCCGGGCGCGTGTCTGATAGATTACGCACACTCTTACGGTCCAACTCGATCCTTCAGGTCAAACCCGCGTGTTTGAATTGGTCAGGTCCGGCGGCTGGGTCATGGCGCCGATCATTCTCTGCTCGATCGCTGCCCTGGCGATTATCGGCGAGCGGCTGTGGTCGCTGCGCAAACGCTATGTGGCGCCGGCCGGACTGCTGCCGCAGATACGGCAGTGGCTGGAGCGTAACGAGCTCGACGGGACCCGCATGACGCTCTTGCGCGACAGCTCGCCGCTTGGCCAGGTGATGGCCGCGGGGCTGGTGAACCGCCGCCACGATCGGGCGGTGGTCAAGGAAGCGATCGAGGATGCAGGACGGCACGTGGTGCCGGAACTTGAGCGCTACCTGAATCCGCTCGGGACGATCGCCGCGATCGCACCCTTTCTCGGGCTGCTCGGAACAGTGCTCGGCATGATAAGAATGTTTGCCGGCGTCGGCAGCCACGGCCTGGGTGATCCGGCGGTGGTTGCAGCCGGCATCTCCCAGGCGCTGGTTTCAACGGCTTCCGGCCTGACGGTCGCGATACCGAGCCTCATGTTCTACCGCTATTTCCGCGGTCGCGTCGATACCCTGCTTCTGGACATGGAACAGGAGGCCTTGAAGCTGGTAGAGATCATCCAGGGCGCGCGCGACAGCGCGTAGCCGCACCCGACCCCAAGGCGTAGCCATGCAATTTCGCCCGAAGCGGACCGAAGAGCCGGAAATCAACCTTATTCCGCTGATCGACGTGCTGCTGATGGCGCTGATCTTTCTCCTGCTGACCACCAGTTTTTCGAACCAGTCGCAATTGCGGCTGCAGCTGCCGAGCGCCCGGTCGCATTCCAAGCTTCAGGTACCCACGGTGCGCGTAACGATCGACGCCCAGGGGCAGTATTTCGTCGCTGGCAAGGCGCTGCTTAATACTCGCGAAAGCGTGCTGCGGCAAGCCATGAAGGACGCCGCAGGTTCGCAGGGCAGTCCGGTAGTGATCATCGAGGCGGACCGGCGGACACCGGAGGGTGCGGTGGTCGAGGTCATGGATGTCGCCCGCCAGCTCGGGTTTGTGCACCTGACATTCGCTACCCAGAAAGCCTCCGGTAGCGGTACGCCGTGAGCGCGACCGCCTGGCAGGGCACGGAGTCGGGCGCCGCCGCGTACCGCCGGCTGCTGGGTTACGGCTGGCCTTATCGCGGCCGATTTCTGCTGGCAGTGCTGGGCATGGCCGTGGTCTCCGCCAGCGAAACCGGATTCGCCTGGCTCATGAAGCCGCTGATCAACATCGGCTTCGTCAAGCACGACCCGCATGCCATCCGCTTTGTTCCCCTGGTCATCGTCGGGATTTTCGTGGTGCGCGGCCTTTTCGGATTCATGGCCAACTACGTCATGACCTGGATCGGGCGCACGATCATACTCAACTTGCGCAATGACATGTTCTCGCGGCTGGTGCATCTGCCGAGCCGGTTCTACGACAACAATTCCTCGAGTCTGCTGATCTCCAAGGTGATCTATGACGTCGAACAGGTGATGTCCGCGACCACCAAGGCGGTATCCTCCGTGATCAAGGACAGTCTGTCGCTCGCCGGCCTGATCGGTCTGATGATCTATTACAGCTGGCGGCTGACCCTGATCATGCTGCTCGTGGCGCCGGTCATTTCGTTCGCGGTAACGAAGATCAGTCGCCGTTTCCGGCAGTCGAGCCACCTGATCCAGCAGTCCATGGGCGAAATCACGCACTCGGTTCAGGAAGCCATCGACGGCCAGCGGGTGGTCAAGACATTCTGCGCGCAGGATCGGGAGGCTGCAGCCTTCGGACGCGTCAACGCGCGCAACCAGCACTATGTAATGAAGAAGGCCAAGACCTCCGCGCTCAACGTGCCGGTGATCGAACTGCTCTCGGCAATCGGCATCGCGATCGCGATTCACGCCGCCATCCAGGAAATCGCCGCACATCTCATGAATGCCGGCACCTTCGTCTCCTACATCACAGCCATGCTGCTGCTGATGCCCGCGCTCAAGCGCCTCACCCAGGTCAATGATACGGTCCAGACCGGGGTGGCGGCGGCAGGCAGCGTGTTTGCCATGGTGGACGAGGCGCCGGAGGCGGATCCGGGTGTGCGCGAACTTAAGCAGGTGCGTGGCGAAGTCGAGTATCGCGATGTGTGCTTCAGCTACCCGGGCTCGCCGGTACCGGTGCTCGATCGGGTGTCGCTGCGGATCGCAGCCGGGACCACTCTGGCGCTGGTCGGCGCGTCCGGGAGCGGCAAGACCACCACGGCGAACCTGCTGGCACGGTTCTATCCGGTCGACTCGGGGGCGATCCTGCTGGACGGAGTCGATATCCAGGAACTGCGACTCGCCAATCTGCGTCATCACATTGCGCTCGTCAGCCAGGACACTGTCCTGTTTGACGACACCATCCGCAACAACATCGCCTATGGCCGCGACGGTGAACCCGACCCGGCCGGCATAGAACGCGCGGCGCGCGCGGCACACGTTCTGGAGTTCGCCGAGCGCATGCCCGAGGGGCTGGATACGGTCGTCGGCGAACGTGGCGTACGCCTCTCCGGGGGGCAGCGTCAGCGCATCGCCATCGCGCGCGCCCTGTACAAAAATGCGCCGGTGCTGATTCTCGATGAAGCCACCTCCGCGCTCGATACCGAATCTGAACGCCTGGTGCACGATGCGATGCAGCAGTTGATGCGCGACCGCACCACCCTGGTGATCGCCCATCGGCTGTCAACGGTCGAGAATGCCAATCAGATTGTGGTGCTGGACGGCGGACGCGTGATGGAGACCGGCAGTCATCGGGAACTGCTGCAGCACAACGGGATCTATGCACGCCTGCACCGCATCCAGTTTAATGAGCCCGGTCACTGATCGCGCCTACGGCGACCGCAGCCTGTGGTTGTGGTGGCACGGGTTGCGCGACCGTCTGCACGGTCAATATGGTCGGGCCAATGCGCGCTGGGGCCATGTGCGTGCCCCGCACGGGGGCGGGCCACTGGTCTGGGTCGAAGCGGGAGGTGCGGAGGACAGCGTCCGGCTGGGTGCCGGCCTGCTCCGTGCGCTGCGGGCGGACCGCAGTGATCTGCGTTTTGTGCTGTCCTTCGAGCAGGAATATCCATGGCTGCTCGAACGCTCCCTCGCCGGCCTCGAACGTATCGGGTTCGGCTACGGTCCGAGCGATTCGGCGCGCGCAGTGCGGCGTACGCTGCGCGCATTTGCGCCCCTGGGGGTACTCATGGCGGCGCGCTTTCCCGGCCCCGGGCTGAGCGCGGCTCTGGAAGCGGCCGGTATCCGCTGCATCGCCGTGCATACGCCCGCAGCGACAGCGGGCCGCTTTCAGGCGGCCTATCCGGCCGACCGCGGCCAGGCCGAGGCCTGGCATCAGTGCGGACGCGCTGCCTACATCGCGCCGCGGGCCGATCTGAGAACCCTGCTGGTGGAAGCGCAGGTGGACCCTAACCTGCGTGCGGCGCTGTGTGGCAGTGAGGGACTGGGCGTGTGGTGCCTGGCGGGCATGCGCCCGGAGCAGTTCAGCGGGATCAATGCCTGGTGGCGCGCCTCGGCGCTCAGCCGGCAGGGAGTGCTCCTGATCGCGCCGCAGGAGCGCGTGGCGGGACACATGGGCTGGCGGCTGATCAGCGCCTGGGACCGCAAGGCGCTCCCCGCGGGCAGCGTAATCCTGCTTGATGACCGGCGCTGGTTGCCAGCGGCGGTCATTGCCAGCGACGCGGTCCATCTGGACGAAGTCAATGCCTGGGCATTCTGGCAGATTCTCTCCGCGGGACGCCCGGTGAGTGTTGCGCACCGTTCCGCAGCGTTGAGCCGCCTCGACGCCGATGCCGCGGGCACGGAGGATTTGTTTGAAGAGGTACCCGCGCTGGCGCTGCTGGAACCGTTCTGGCATGCGCTACAGCGTGATCCGATCGGCGGGCGGCGGCGCGGCGACGGCCTGCGACGCCTCTTCTGGGAGGAGCGTCGGCGCGCGGCAGAGGTCAACCGCGACCTGCTTGGGCGGGTGTTCGCGTGGTAGCACAGCGTATCGCACGGTGGATACAGGACCGCTGGGCAGGGCGCTCGTTCCCGGTGCTGCTGCTTATCCCCCTGAGCCTGCTCTACCGGGCGCTGACTGCCGCGCGCAACTGGGCATACGATTTCCGGTTGCTGGCGGTGCAGCGGTTGCCGGTTCCGGTTATCGTTGTCGGCAACATCACCGTTGGCGGTACCGGCAAGACGCCGCTGGTGATCTGGCTGAGCGCGTTCCTGCAGCGCGCCGGCTACCAGCCCGGGATCGTGTCCCGCGGCTATGGCGGACACGCGACGCACTGGCCGCAGGCGCTTGCGCCCGATTCCGATCCGCGGGAAGTGGGGGATGAGGCAGTGGTGCTCGCACGCCGGACTGGATGCCCGGTGGTGGTGGGTCCCGACCGGGTTGCGGCCGCCCGGGCACTGCTGGGTACCCGGCAGTGCAACATCCTGATCAGTGACGATGGACTGCAGCACCGGCGCCTGGGGAGGGACATAGAGGTCGTCGTGATCGACGGGCAGCGGCGTTTCGGCAACGGGCTGCTGCTGCCCGCAGGTCCTTTGCGTGAACCGCTGTCGCGGCTGCGCCGCGCTGACCTGCGCATTGCCCAGGGCAGGGCGCTGGAGGGGGAATATGGCATGACACTGCATCCCACGGGACTGCGTGGTCTGACGGGTGGCGTAACCCGCGAGGTGCAGACCCTTGCCGGACGTACCGTGCATGCCGTTGCCGGAATCGGCAATCCCGGACGGTTTTTTGCGGTTCTGCGGGAACTGGGGATGGACATCCGCGAACATCCGTTTCCTGACCACCATCGATTTTGCCCCGAAGATCTGCAGTTCGCAGACGACGCGCCGGTGATCATGACCGAGAAAGATGCGGTAAAATGCGAACAGTTCGCCCGCCCAGACTGGTGGTTTCTTGAAACCGAAATCCGTCCGGATTCCGGATTTGGCGCCCGGATTATTGAATTGCTGATGGAGAAGCGTGATGGATAAGAAGCTGTTGGATATCCTGGCCTGCCCGGTCTGCAAAGGACCGCTGCGCTACGACCGGGCCAAGTCCGAGCTGGTATGCAAGGCGGACCGCCTGGCCTACCCGGTCCGGGATGACATTCCGGTCATGCTGGAAGACCAGGCTCGCCAGATTTCGGAAGAAGAGGCTGGCTAGGGGTCGCTGGCCGTGATCGTCGTCATTCCTTCCAGGTTCAGCTCGACCCGGCTTCCGGGGAAGCCGCTGCTGGACATCGCCGGCAAGCCCATGATCGTGCATGTCTGCGAGCGGGCGAGGGCGAGCGGCGCCCGCCGGGTGATCGTTGCCACCGACGATGTGCGCATCGAGGCTGCAGTGCGCGGCCTGGGATGCGAAGTCTGCATGACCGCTCCCGATCACCGGTCCGGGACTGACCGGATCGCCGAGGCGATTGCGATCATGGGAATCGGTTCGGACGAGGTGGTAATCAATCTCCAGGGCGATGAACCACTGATGCCGCCCGATCTGATCCGCCGGGTAGCCGACACGCTCGTGGCGCACCCTGAAGCCGCCATGGCCACTGCCGGCCATGCGATTCATGACCGGCACAGCTTCCTCGACCCGAACGTGGTCAAGCTGGTTACCGACCGCAGCGGTTTTGCGCTCTATTTCAGCCGTGCGCCCATTCCCTGGCCACGCGACGACGCGGCGCAGCCGGGAGAGTCCGCAGTCGAGGCGCTGCGACACATCGGCATTTACGCCTATCGCGCCGAATTCGTGGAGCGCTACGCTGCATGGCCGCAGTGTCCTCCGGAGCGAATTGAATCTCTCGAGCAGTTGCGTGTGCTATGGAACGGCGAACGCATCGCCGTGTGTGAAACGCCACAACTGCCGCCAGGCGGTGTCGATACGGCCGCGGATCTCGAACGGGTAAGGGCGATTTTTGCCCGCGACGGGTGAAGGGGCCCGCGGCGCGGTGACCGCAGTCCGGCGGCCCTGCAACGGAAGCCGGCAGACCGGGCTGTGCCGGACCCTTGGCGAAGGCAGCAGGCCTGAAGATTCAGGCGGCGACGTTGTGTGCGCCCAGGGCGCTGCGCGGGCAGCGGGCAGTAACTTCCGGAACCTCGAGCATGCGTAGACAGAACCGCAGGTCTCGGAACAGTTCCGGATGATCCGTCTGCAGGCTCACCGGAAACACGAAGCAGGTGCTGTCGTGGCAGGCGGCGCAGGTCGCACAGGGCACAGGCCGGGTCTTGTCCTGCCAGTGTGCGGCGGCAATTCCAAGCAATCTTTGTATCCAGTTCGAAGGACGAACATTTCGGTTTGCGGAGCCAAAGGCAACGAACATTTCATCATCGGTCATCGTGCATCACCCTCGTGTGGCGCTGGCATGTGCGCTCACCTGATGGCCTTTAGCAAACGCCGTGCCATGCCATTTTATATAATATAATCAATATATTAATGATATACCTGTGCATACCGGTGTGAATTTCTGCACCAATATCAGGAGCTGTGGCATGCGGATGCGCAGCGCTGGTGCACGAACGCAGCCCGGCGCAGGTTTGCTATCATGGCCTGCAACGGCAGGTTCGGGCATCACAGGCCGCAATCGAATTAGGGAAAGAGATCACTGTTCATGGCAAAAGTGAGCGTGCTGTTCGTCTGTCTCGGCAATATCTGCCGTTCCCCAACGGCAGAGGGGATATTCCGCGCGCTGGTGCGGGCCCAGGGACTGGAACAGTTCATTCTGATCGATTCTGCTGGCACCCACGCCTATCATATCGGCGAAGCACCCGATGTCCGGGCGCAGGCTGCAGCGGCCCGACGCGGGATCGATCTGTCAGGTCTGCGGGGTCGCCAGGCGACCCGTGCCGACATCGAGACGTTCGATTTCATTCTTGCCATGGACCACGAGAATCTGGCGCACCTGCGCAACCTCAGCCCTCCTGGGCACGAGCACAAGGTACGTTTGTTCCTCGAGTTCGCGCCGCAGCGGCCAGAACGGGATGTTCCCGATCCCTATTTCGGGGGTGCAGGCGGATTTGATCGCGTGCTCGACATGGTGGAGGAGGCGGCTGCCGGTCTGCTGGAGCACATTCGGCGGGAACGGTTGGAGTAAATACCCAAGCCGGTACTTCCGCGGGCAGCGCCCGGCTGCGGAAATCGATCTGCAGGCTGCCGCCGCGGCAGCTGTCCCGCCACGTATGGCGTATTCCCTGCCGGTCTATGGCTATGACCCGGACGGCAACCTCGTTTCCCTTCAGACCATCCCCGAGGTCGACTGCTTCGGCTATGACGTCCGGGATGAACTCACCCAGAGCACGATCGAGACCCAATCCGGGGCCACCTGCCCGCCGGCCACGCCCGGCACCACCTACACCTATGACCCGAACGGCAACCGCCTCTCGAAGATGGTCGGCAGCACCCCCACCGCCTATACCTATGTCCCTGACAGCAATAGGCTTACTTCCGTCGGGAGCACGGCGGTCACGACGAGCAAGATTGGGGACATTACAGTCGACGCTGCCGGCCGGCACTTTATCTATAACAATGCCGGGCAGATCACCCAAGCCACCTCCGCCTACGGAACCCTTGGGGACTATAGCTATGACGCCCACAACCGCCGGGTCCAGAGCTTCTCGGTCCTGGGCAACCTCTACTACCATTACGATCAGGCTGGACACTTGATCGAGGTGACCGACGGCACCGGGGCCCTCATCCGGGACTATATCTGGACCGACCACGTCCCGGTCGCCATGATCACGAAAGATGCCACGACCGCAACGGAAACGGTGACCTATATCGAAACCGACTATGACGGCACCCCAAGGGAAGCCACCAATCAAAGTGGCGCCATCGTCTGGAGATGGGAGGGGGCCTTCGGCACGAGAGCCCCGAACCCCGATCAGGTGAACCTCAAGCTCAGATACCCCGGGCAGTACTATGATGCGGAGACGGGGTTATTCTACAACTGGTATCGGTATTACGATCCCAGTACGGGGAGGCATGATCAGGTGGATCCGGTGAGCGTGAGGAGGCATACGGTGAATTGGATAGTGAGCCTGGGCAACAATGAATCCTATGCTTCTTCGGCGCTCGGATTCCGCCCATTTGCTGGCACAGATATTGGCCAAAAACCCTTCAGCTCCGATCTTGATAACTACGCATATGGCGAAGATAATTCGCTACGCAATAGCGATCCGACGGGAAAGGGGATATTCGGGATTGGGGCAGCGGTAGTCTGTGCTGTAATTGATGGTTATTCCGGTTATGAAAGCATGAAGGCTGTCGAGCGATTGCTTATAGAAGTGAATCGCCTGAGTCAACAAATTGAGGCCCTCAGAAAATCGTGTACCGTCAACAACCCCCAAGCGGTTGAATTGCTGACTGAGATAAATCAGCTTGAGCAAGAAAAATTCAATCTAGATGAGGAATTGGCCAGTAAACAGATGGACTATCAGATAAGTCTGCCGATAATGGTCGGGTGTGCTGGGCTAAGCAGGTTTTAGCGGTTACTAGACAGGAGATCCTACAGTGACTAGCCCAGAAACACTCGCTTATATAGTGCCGCTCCTGGTGTGGGCCCCGTTTTCGATCGTGTTACTGGTGGGTATGTGGGCGATCAAGGGAAGAGTCCCCAGAAAGCTGTATAAGAAATATTCACGCCGACTCATTAGGCGCAGCCAACTGCCCTTTGCGTACGCTTGGCGTGCTCAAATTGAAAGAGACGACCTTCCTCTACTTGAGAGGGCACGAAACCGGTCCACAGCTTTGGGGCTAGCCATCCTCCTTATGGGTTACTCGATGGCAATGGGATTTAATATTCAGTCAGCAGTTGCGCTCTATCGCTGTAATACAACGACAGGTGCGCCCATGGCTATTCCTCCGATTTCACAGCATCAGAATGCTGGGAATCAACGACTAACTGGTCGCTAGGGCCATTACAACTGGAACCGGTATTACGATCCTTCCACGGGGAGGTATGATCAGGTAGATCCGATGAGCGTTGGGGGGCATGCGGAAGACTACATGGCGTCACTCATCCGCATGCAGATTCCGGCGGCGTTGATCCCGATGCCGGCGTTTCCGGCATCCGCGGGGAATTCGCTGTCCGGCGCAACGGCGCCGATGGCGCTGGTCGGTCCCGATCTCAACACGTATAGCTATGCGGCTGACAACGCGCTGCTGCACATCGATCCGACTGGCCTCTATGTGACGATTTTCCCGGGACAAAAGAGGAAGGACGTTCCGAACGACAACCCTGTAAAACCAAGGCCTGCGTTTCCACCGCCTTCACCTGTATGCAGTAGGCAGTGC
The DNA here is from genome assembly GCA_021785515.1 of Pseudomonadota bacterium. Classification (GTDB taxonomy): domain Bacteria; phylum Pseudomonadota; class Gammaproteobacteria; order Acidiferrobacterales; family UBA6901; genus JAJYCY01. Next base: position 144,616 of record JAJYEX010000007.1, read on the forward strand.
AGCGCGGAATATTTCATTGGTGTCGCCAAATGTGCCAAATCCTGCAGCATCAAGCTGTTCGGTTACAACGGCGCAACCTGTGAGCGATCTTGGGCCACCTGGTTGACGAATTGCCAGACAAGCTGCAATGACCAATGAGTCCTGAAGATTCAGGTTGCGCAAAGGGAGATTCATGTCCTTGAGAAAACGCATCGCCGCGCTGGTTGGGCTTTTTGGCGTGATCCTGATCGCAGTCATTGCTGGCGAGTCGCTGGGCGCTCAATACGCATTGATTCAGGAAGCGCAACTCGAAGGCATTGTGTTGGCAATGAATGGCGCGATATTTTCCCGCTGCAAGACCCGGGGATGCGAGGGGTTTTCGCAGCAGCAGCTCGTCGCCGAGAATGACATTGTGCTGCAGCAGCACCAGATTCTGGAACGTGCATACCGCAATCCGGCCAGTCGACTCTTTTACTACACCACGATGCCGGTGCTCACCGTGATCGCCGCGGATACCAGCGATGAGCTGAGTTCGATTCACCGAGCGCTTCGGGTCTACAAGCGCCTCGGCTGCGGCCTAAACGGGGTGATCTGCAGACAAGAAGCGGCCTCGTCGGGCAAAACTAGCCGAAAGAATCCTGGAGATGGCCTGGATCAGCTAGGCCGCAGATTGCGGTGAGATATTCCGGCACTACAGCAGGGGATCGCGTGTCCTGCAACCACCCGGTGCGATTGTATGGTTGGATCACGCGGGTTTTGCGTGACCGTCGCGCTCCGCCGTTGCCTTTGCGGCCCGTATCGATGCGCCGCAACCCGTATAGAGCCGAATAAAGCCGTATCGACGCGCGGTTTTGACGCGGCATGGCCTATGCTGCAAGCCGTATAAACCCGTATGAACGCGCGGTTCTGGCGTGGCATGGAGTATTGCGCGTATCAACGCAGGGCAAGCCGAATAAACGCGCAGCAATGCGTTTCCGCAACATCTCTTTGGGTGTGTTCAGCCTATGGCGCAGCCGCTACTATTGTCCGACGCCAAGGCGCCTGCGAAGCCCACACCTCCGTCAATCCCCCACCCGACGCACCGGCTGGTGGCGGACAAACCCGGGACGAACGGGGAAGTCCAGGCTCACCGTCCCGCTTCGATCAGCTCGATGTCCTTCTTGAGCAGCTCGTTAACCAGTTCGTTGAGCGGCACGCCCTTGGCCTGGGCCCGCTCGGTCAGGTACTCGCGCACCTTGGTGTCGAGGTACACCGGCAGGTTGAACGTGGCGCCGGAATGGTAGAACTTGCCGCGCACACCCCCTGAGAAATCGATCTCGCTCGGCATGTCGTCCTCGTTGGATGGATTGCTCGTTGCATTCATGGTGTCACCTATCGAGGCTCTTCCTCGTAAAAACGTTGTTCACGTTTAGTCGCTTCCCGCGCCGAGATGAGGCGCACCCGGGCGCTGTTGGAGCCGGTGGTTTGATAGGTATGCGCCACGGCCAGCAGCTTGCCGCCGGCATCAAGACCGGGCGTAAACCAGCGCTCCTCGGACTCGCTGTGGGCCCTATCAAACACCGTGAGCGCAAGCCGATCCCGGAACACCGTCACCGCCTGCTCGAACGTGACCCCGTGCTTGGCGGCGTTGGTCTCGGCCTTCCCCACGTCCCACTCAAAATCATAGTCGAACTCGCTGCTCACGTGGCGGGTTATCCGGTAGCGGCCTTCTTCTTCAGCTTGCCGCGCTCGATGAAGGCATCGAGCACCTGCAACACCTGGCGCTTCTCGGCCGGCTCCAGCTGCTCGATCTGCTGAAGCCGGCGCAGCAGCCGGTTATCCGGTTCGCGCGGCTTCTTCTTGAGGGGCTCCAGTCCCAGCAGCTCATCCGCGCTCACCTTGAGCACGCGCGCCAGGTCCGGTAGCAGCGCCGACGGCGGCGGCTCCGGCTGGGTCTCGTAGTACGAGATCATCCGCTGGGTGGTGTTCACGGCCTCGGCCAGTTCCACCTGGGTGTAGCCAGCACGCTTGCGCAGTTCGGCCAGGCGCGCGCCGACGCCGGTGAGTCGTTCCACGGTTTGCTTGGGCATGGACGGACTTCCTGACAAGGGAGAACGTCCGCCATTGTAAGGCCGGGTCCTGGGCATCCGCGTGAAATCGGTTGACGTCATATACGTATAATGTATATGCTCCCGTCCGGTAAAACAATGCACAACAATTTCAACGAGTTGAATGTGTGTTATGCGGGGTAGGATATCACGCGCGCGCTCACCCATACTGTTGATGCAGGGGCATGGGGAAATCCTTGCGACAATCCTGCGACACGGCGCAACAATAATTCGGACTACAATGGACGTAGGCAGACGATTAATCGTTTATAAAACGTACATTTACGAACGCGACGTTCTATCATTATTTTGCTCGTTAGCCGGTAAACGGCGCAATCCTGGTGCCCGCGGGTGCGGCACAAATCCCTGTTTCTAGCTGCTTTCGTGGTGTTGAAGAATGCGGTGTCGGGCCAGCTGGTACCCGTTTTCATCGATGACGGCCGCGTCCTTCAGCCTGCGATGCTCGCGTAACTCCTCGGCCAGGCGATCAGAGCGGTCATCGGTGCGAAACTGCGTTTTGGCTTTTTGAATACGCTGGACGACGTCCTGTACAAACGACCGGAATTTCCGGTTCCGGCGCCCCTTGTGCAGCAGCTCGAAAAACAGCGTGCCTCCGTGTTCGCTATAAAACAGCAGCCTGTCGGAACATCGATACAGGCCGATGAGGCCAGCGACCAAGGCAAAGGTGCCCGTCAGAATTGTCGCTGAAAACCAGGTATTGAAGGCCAGCGACCCAATGTCGCGATCCAGGTATATGGCCAGCAGCACCGTAACAATGGCAGCGATAGCCGCCACACCCAGAACCCGCCACGCGATGATAATGCGCCTTACCGGTTGTGGGGACAGAAACGCGAGGTCCATTGTGTACTGTTGAAGTTTACCGTGGACCCGCCGGATTCGTACCTCGAGATAGTGGCCATTGAAAATCTCGTAGGTTGTGCGGCAACCCTTGGAACGATTGATTTGGCGGTATATGCGCTCGGTCTTGTGTGGCTCGGCTTCGGGCTGCTCATTGCTGGCGAGTACGATGTGTTCTATCGCATCCTTGTTGGCCATATTCTGTCTTTCGGCAGCTCGATCGCGGAAAACGCTTTGCCCGGACGGTAAGTAACGTCAGATCATGCTGAGTTTAGTATAGAAAGGCGCTTTTCGCCGGGAGCTCAAATTTTTTGCATGATTGGCTGGTGGGAACACCTGTTTTCCAGCGGGTATGCCACTGAATATATATGGAATGTCGTCGGCGCGGTGACTCCGGGGTTGCCGACAGCAAGCCGCCTGATGCAACTGCTGCGAAAACTGGGATAGCTTTGGTCGGATTAGGCGGAGCCCGTGGCCGGGTAAGGCCAAGACATGCCACCCTGGCGGGCCCGTGTGTTAGCGCGCCGGACATGCCATGACTCCACTGGCCCGTGGTTTATGGGTCGGGTGAATACCGACGTAACCGGTTGTAAGTATGAAAAAATCCCTCGCAAAACCAGTCATCAGCGGCCATTCAGTGAGCAATTGGGAGACAAGTCAACAGTCGCAACGAGACAAAGGAATTGCTGACAAACATGGTAGCCGCCAGTGGCGATCAGCTGACTGAGGACGCCATGGTGAAGGCCGGGCAAGCACTGCACAGCAATTAGCAGTCTGACGAGGATACCGCGGTGCTCGACGATGGAGAGCACATGCGGATGCCTTACAGCGATGGCCGGCAAACTGAATTTATGTTTGAATTCAAAGATCATCCCTGCTGGCGCGGACGTCAAGGATTTCCTGACGCCGCGATTTAACGCAAAGCGGTTCCTGGTACGCTTGTAGCAGCGTGGCCAGCAATGAGCGCCTTGCCATAACGCAGACCGTTTACACCGAATCCGGCCGCGATGTGCTGGGTGGATCGTGGGATGGCGTTCAGGCGATGGTCTATCCGCGCAAGCTTCAGGCGAATCGCGTTGCCTTCGGCAATTTGCGGATGGGAATGCCCGTCCCCTAGAAGTTTTTCACGTGCGCGGATTATGGGCAATGCCTGTTCAAAGGCCTGCCTGAACGAATAGGTCCGGCGTAGCTCCTGATCGAAGAGGGCCCTGCCGAAATAGGTAAATTTTCCGTGGGCACTGCATCCGAAAGAGGTGTGCGTCGCATCCGCTGCAGTCATCACCAACGTCGTCGGCCCCCGAAGGGGGGCGATGAAGCCCCCGGAATAGCAGGCCGAAACGATGATCACCCGCCATTTTATTCCCGACCCATCGAGCAGGTGTCTGAGCAAATAAGGATTGATCTCCTCAAGCCGCAACGGCCAGAAGTCGGAGGCGAGGTGAAAAGATGGGGATCCGTGCGAAGTAAGATACAGCACGAGCACGTCCTTGCTCCGGTTCATCACCGCCCCGATATGGCGCAGCGCCGACCCCAGATTGGTTGCGGTGGCAAGCGGATAGCGACCCAAGGTCTTGCGGTTGTTGATAAGCAGCAGCGAGCGGCCTCGTGTGCCAAAGCGATGGTCCATCAACTGCCTGATTGCCTCCACCTCGTTCATGAATACGTCCTGATCGGCATCCGGCGCAAATCCTACGAAATAGAAATTGGCGTGTTTTCCCTGATGGGGACGTATCGCCCCGATCTCCTGGCGCGCGAGCCGCGGCTCCAAATACAGAAACTTTTCTGCAACCGGGGATTTGCCCGCGGGTGCGGAGGCAACGGACTCCTCGTACCAGAAGGAAGGCGCGGGAAAGCGATAGTTGTAGATGGAGAGCGCGATGAGAGGCAGCAAGACGACCGCGACACGCCCAAGACGCATCCCCGGCAAGCGGCGCACAAACACGGCCGCAACCAGAAAGTACCAGGCGTTCGCACCCAAATAAAACGCGCCCCAGGTCGAATACGTTAGGCGCAAAAGCAAGTGCGGTGCGACGTGAAAGATTACAGCCTGAATCAGGTACCAGGGAAGTTCCATGGCAGCAAGGGCGACGGGAACCAATAGAATGTGCGCTTGCCGCGTGGTAATCCGGGCGGCAAGCCAGCCGCTCAGCAGGCTGATCAACGCTGCCGTAGCGCTTGCACGAAAAGTCGGCCAATAAAATGCCGCCGCGCCGCTGTAGAACGTCCGCTCCAGAGCAATAACGACGCCGAGGTACACCACAATCAAGGCGATCCATTGCCCCGGAGAGATCACCCAGGAGTCGGGCTCGACGTTTGCAAACACCGTAACCCGTGCGCCGTTTCTAAGGTTGCGGAGCACGCCGCTCGCAAGCGATTTCCACTGCCGCTCCCCTTGCTTGCCCGTCGCCGGTGCACAGTTTTCGCCCCGGTGTCTCATCACCGTACGTGCGATCAGGCCACCAACGAACGCCACGCCCGCGAAGAACAGCAGCTGTTCGGCAACAGTAACCCGATCCCAGGAGAGGGGATTAGCCAGCCGGGGCAGGGGTTGATCCAGCACGTGCGCATCGACCCGCCATCCCACTTGTTCCAGGACATTAAAGATTACTGAGCACAACAGCCCCGCGAGCGTCCCCTGCGCGAGTGTCCCGCCGCCGCGCCGGACTACCCGCCATCCGGCATGACCGACCACGGCGATCGTCACAGTGTCGAAAATCGACAGAAACAGCGTGTGCGGCGCAAGGAAAAACCGGTCCGGATAGACCAAACGCTCCACGATCCAGGCGACGGAGATGAGAACGAATGACGGTCCGAGGGTATTCCGGTTCAAGGCGTGCACCCGGAAAGACGACACTGCCGGGCCGGCGGTCGGCGTCGATCCTTGGCTGTTTCCCCCTACACCTGACGGCAACCGGTCACCGGCCAGATCGCCCGACGATGCAAGCAGAGCGCCTCCCATCCATAAATAGAACGCCACCATGCACCCCAGCACGACAGGGACAAGGATCACGGCCAGGATCACGGCCGCGATACCCTCGCCGATCATCAGCATCCTGATGATCGGAAGCATGACGAGCCCGACAGAGACCGCAGCAATGACGGGTACGCACAGTCCCGCAACGGGAATCGCAAACCATTGCCGCTTCCCTTTCCGGAAGATCCGCGCGGTCATGCGTAATGCATCCACAGGACCGACATCGTAGCGTGCGATAAGGGCGTACGCGTAGCTCACGAGCATTCCGGCAAGCTCTTCCAGGGCAATTGCCCAATACATCCAAGGCGGTGGAGGGTGCCGGATTACCGCGAACGACCACGTAGACACCAGCGTGAGCGGAAAAGTGAAAAGCGCCCAGATCACAGGCAACGTCCACCGCGAAGACTTTCGAAATCCCCAGGACAGGAACTGAGCCCGCACGGCCCCCCCGTTCAGGCTCTCCCAGAAACTGCGATAGACCCCGATAGAAAATGTCCCGACGATCGCGTGTGCCAACCAGGCGGTCACGCCTGCCAGCGCCCATAGCCGGTGTTTGACGGCAAGAATATCCGGGATACCGCTGGCCACCACCATGACTGTCAGGGCGAACAGCGCCCCGGCGTACTGCCAGAATCGCGTTTGTACCAGCGCGACTCCGGCGGAAAAGCTCTCGCGTAGCGTCCGTGCGGTAATTTGCCCATCTGCCATGGCATCTCCCTTATTGTGCTTTTTCAGTAGCCGCTCCAGCATCGCGCCGGAAAGAACAGAAAAACCGGAGCGCCGCCGGGCATTTTCCCAAGGGCAACGAGCGCGGCGGTCGCGATGGCGGTGGTCAGCGCCGAAGGGTCAGCGCTCAGGCCAAGGTGTCCGCGGAACCACCATTCATAGATTTGTCCCGCGCCATAGGCGAGCGCCGTCAGCAGGCCGAGGAACAGAAACGCGCCGCCCTGAAGGCGGCTGAACTCGACCGCCCAGGCAAGGACATAAACGAGCGTCATCAGGAAGTACTACTGTGTCTTCATAGTCTGGTCTCCGGCAGGCAGTGATCGGGCTTTTCCGGGGCCGGGCCGGAAGGGCGCCGACGGGAATCGCCGCAACCGCCCGCCTGCCGTTCGAGGCGAGCCGAACACGGCGGCCGGAATGCGGATCCCGGAACGGGCAACCGCCGGATGGCGGCGACAGTCTGTTCGCCTGGCAGCGAACGCTATTGCACTGCATTGCAGTCATACCGGTAGTGAACGTAGCCGCCCACGTAGTGATTGGGGATCCACTGGCATCCCTGAAACCACTGGCAATCCTTGTGTCCCCATACCATCCGGGCTTGCTGGCGGTACTGTGCGAACCACAGCTCCATGGTCCCGGGATAGAACGCGACGGATTCCGGCGGATCGCTGGCGTTGCGTGCATCGGCGGCGCGCCACGCGAGATCATTGCCCTGGTCCATGATCGAGTAGTTCTGATCGTAGGAATACGCCAGATAGGGCAGGTACGAAGGATCAGAGACCGGATCCTGCCGGAGGGCGACGACATTGCCCGCGGAATTGAAGCGCAGATAAACGGCGGCATACTGGTAGTCGGCGTGATTGTGGCAGACCATCGTGGTTAGATGCTCTGACGCGACAAGCTGCGCGGCATCAATGGATACCCCAGGGCTCGCGCAGGCCGACAGCAGAAGCGCGAGGCCTGTACCGAGGAAAGCAGCGGTGACGGCTGTTCGGGAAACATTAAGCATGTGAGCGGGTCCTGTCTTTTTTTTGTCTCGTGTGCCGCGGGGCTGTACAGCGTGCAACAGCGTACGACCAAGCCATCTTCGGCGCAGGAGAAACCCGAAGGGGTCCCTGCAGCCACAGCTCCAGTGCACCAGATCTGAGTATAGACGGTTCCCGCGAGGCTGCGCAGCGTGAGTCTCTTCCAATAAGGTTTGATCCCGAACGAGGGCCCGTATTTCCAATGAACCTAGAAACGTAGATTGAAACCATCATTTCTATCGACGGTCTCAGCGATCGCTCAAGCCATCGGTGTTGCGGCACCCAGCGGCCGCCTGCACGCGCGCTGGGACGGTGAGTCCGCGGCGACCCCCTTCGGTCAGATGGCCTTCTTCCTGGAGTTCCTGCATCTCACCGGCCTTTATGAACGCTGGCAGAGGGCGTGCCCCTTGAGTTATTCCGGCCCCCATGGCTCGAGGCGCGAAGATATTTTAGGAACCTGGTTTTTGTCTCTCCTCGCGGGGCATCGCCGTTACGCCCACATCAACGCCATCCGCTTTGATGGGGTGATGCCGGATCTGCTTGGCATGGATCAAGTGGTCTCCGAAGACACGGTGCGCCGCTTTCTCAAGGCGATCGATGAGCTCACCGGGCATCAACTGGTTACAGACCCATCTCGATGCGTGTGTGGCGCCGCTGTTGTCCGCCCCCTGGATCCTCGATGTCGATGTGACGGTGAAGCCCCTCTACGGTCACCAGGAAGGGGCGCTGCTGGGCTACAACCCGAAGAAACCCGGACGCCCCTCGCACACCTGCCACACCTATCAGATGGCGGGACTTCGCTTGGTCCGCGGGGTCGATGTGGAACCCGGCAATCAAAGCCATTCGAATACGACGTTGCCGGGTCTGCTGAAACTGATCGATCGACTGCCGCCGAATCAACGTCCCTTTTGCGTGCGCAGGGACGCGGGCTTTGGCCATGACGCGGTAATGCAGGGGCTGGAAGAGCGCCAAATTCCCTATCTTTTCAAGCTGCGCGCGACGAAGAACGTGAAGCGCTATCTCGAGAAGATCTTCTGGGCGAAGGGCTGGGTCAATGCCGGAGCAGGGTTCGAAGGGCGCGAAGGCGAGCTGGCCTTAAGCGGCTGGAAAATAGCACGGCGCGTGATTGTGCTCAGACGGCGCCTGAAGGGCGAGGTGGCCTTGAGTGACACGCATCAGCTCGCGCCCGGCTTTCTCGACACCGACGTCCCGACACAACGCTACGAGTACTTCGTGCTCGTCACGGATCTCACCCACGAGATCCGAACGCTCGCCCAACTCTACCGCGATCGCGCCGACAGCGAGAACACCTTCGATGAGTTGAAGAACCAGTGGGGCTGGGGTGGCTTTACCACCCAGGACCTCAAGCGCTGCCGCTTCAATGCGATGGCCGTTGCGCTGATCTATAACTGGTGGTCGCTCTTTGTGCGGCTTGCCAATCCGAAAGCACGCCTGGAGGCGATCACGAGCCGCCCGTTTCTCTTATCCGGTGTAGCACGCCAATCGCGCCATGCCGGACAACAACATCTCGTGATCAGTCACACCCACCGCTATGCGCACCTCGCACAAGCCATGCTCACCCGGGTCAGCCGGATGCTTCAGGAGTGGGCAAAGACAACTGCGGAGCAATTAGACCCCGATGCCCTCTGGGCGCGGGTGTGTGAGCACTTGATGACCACGCTGACCGGGGTGAACTGGCTCAAGCCGCCGCCGAATCGACTGGCGGGGGTGGGTTAATACACGTTTTTAGGTTCAAGGAGTCGATGCAACACCCTCCGATTAGTGTACCAAACCGGTACGGTAGCTGAATGGCTCAAAGGCGTGACTTAAACCAAACAACCTTCCCGATGCCCGGGGCAACTCAGGGAAACGGTACTGCAGGCAGCGTGCTCAGGTTCTGAACGGATAACCGCGATATCGATTCACGTTCAAGAAAAGACCGGCCAGCATCGCGGCCTGACGTGGCCTAACTCCAGGTGTGTCGGCTTGTCGCCGATTGACCGGATCTCCTGCCCAAGGCCGGAACCTGTCACCCGATCCGCCGGATCACAGCAAGGCGCCGGAAGTAGTACAGGCTGGCACTGCCGGAACAGCCCGGACCGAAGCTGTTCCGGGCAGTCCGGCTTCTGGAAGGCTCAGTGGTCGCTCTTGGGTTCGGACTGTGCCGGTTCTGAATGAGACGGAACGTCAACAGCTACAGCGACCGGTCTCGCGACCGGTGCCGCAACCGGGTATTCGGGGGCCATGCTCTGCTCACTGCGCGCCGGCGCCCGTTCCGACGCTGCGCCACGATCAACCGGCGGCTGTTCGTTGTGGAATTCCCGGCTGTCATGGCCCGATTCACGGTCTGGTGCAGCGGTGCGCTGCGTGGACGTCGTCTGTGACTGCGCTCCGCCGGTTTCTGCCGAAACCGTGTCAGCCCCGGCCGATGTTCCCGCCTCGCCGCTCTGGCGCGACTGGGGGCGGCGCCGTCCGCGCCGTCCGCGCCGTCCGCGGCTGCCCTCCGGGCGTTCCTTGGGTGCTGCCCCGGAACGGGCGGGCTCCCGCGCCTCACGTGCCGGCTGGTTGGCTGGTCGGCTTTCGCCGCTACGCGTCTCCGACGGGCGGTGCGAGGCAGGATGAGACGAACGTTGTGGGCGTTTTTCACGTCCTTCCGGGCGCCGTCCCGATGCCGGGCGGGCAGCGGCAGGGCGGGGTGCAGTGGCGCGCTCCGGCATCTTTTCCGGAACCACGGCCGCCGGCTCAGGTGCGCCGAACAGACGTTTCGCAATCCGCTTCAGCATCCCTTCCTTGGGCGTTTCTGCGCCGCCGGTGGACTGGCCCGAGGAGGCCGGAGCAGCTGCGTGTGCAATCTGGCCTACGGCCGGCATTTCTGTCACACCGGTCACAGGACGGACGTGACGCGACTCGTCCTCTTCATCCTCACGCCGTTCAACCTCGTAGCTGGGCGTGTCGCTCTCTGCCTCGTACTCCTCGCCACGCAGTCGTCGCACGTGGTAATGCGGGGTCTCGATCTCCGGATCCGGAATGATAATCACCGGGGTCCCGAGCCGGGTCTCGATCGTGGTGATCTCGTGGCGCTTCTCGTTAAGAAGGTAGGTTGCCGTTTCAACCGGAAGATGGACGTGCAACGCGGCGGTGTTTTCCTTCATCGCCTCTTCCTGGATGTAGCGCAACACATGCAGCGCCGATGACTGAACGCTACGGATGTGTCCGGTACCCTCGCAGCGCGGGCAAACCAGGCTGCTCGATTCCCCGAGCGACGGGCGCAGACGCTGGCGCGACATTTCCAGCAGGCCGAAACGGGAAATACGTCCGACCTGTACGCGCGCCCGGTCGGCCTTGAGAGCCTCGATCAGCTGGTTTTCAACGGCCCGCTGGTTGCGCGCCGGGGTCATGTCGATGAAATCGATCACGATCAGACCTCCCAGGTCACGCAGCCGCAGCTGCCGTGCGATTTCTTCCGCTGCCTCCAGATTGGTGTTGAGCGCGGTTTCTTCGATGTCGGCACCCCTGGTGGCGCGCGCCGAGTTGACATCAATCGTCACCAAGGCTTCAGTGTGATCGAACACAACAGCGCCGCCGGACTCCAGACGGACCTCGCGTGAAAACGCCGACTCGATCTGGTGCTCGATCTGGAAACGGGAGAACAGCGGTGTTTCGTCCTGGTAGAGTTTTAGCCTGCCGAGGTTTTGCGGCATCACCTGTTCCATAAACTTCAGGGCGCGTTCATGGATCTCCGGGCTGTCGATCAGGATTTCCCCGATGTCCTGGCGCAGGTAGTCGCGGATGGCACGAATTACGAGGTTGCTTTCCTGATAGATCAGGAATGGCGCCGCCCGCTCCACGGCTGCGTTGCTGATCGCATCCCACAAATGGATCAGGTAGTCGAGGTCCCACTGCAGTTCCTCGGCGCTCTTTCCGATGCCCGCAGTCCTTATGATTACGGCATAGTCTTCGGGAATCTTGAGCTGGGCCATTGCCTCGCGCATTTCAGCGCGTTCTTCGCCCTCTATGCGGCGCGAGATGCCGCCACCCTTGGGATTGTTGGGCATCAGGACCAGATAACGTCCTGCCAGGCTGATGAAGCTGGTCAGGGCCGCGCCCTTGCTGCCGCGTTCCTCTTTCTCCACCTGTACAACCAGTTCCTGGCCTTCCTTGATGACATCCTTGATGCGCACCTGCGCCATCGGTGTCTTGCTGTCGTAATCACGGAAGTAAATGCGGGATATTTCCTTCAAAGGCAGGAACCCCTGGCGTTCGGAACCATAGTCCACGAACGCGGCCTCGAGACTCGGCTCGACGCGTGTCACCTTGCCCTTATAGATGTTGCCCTTCTTCTGCTGATACGACGAGGATTCGATGTCGAGGTCGAGGAGTTTCTGGCCATCAACAATAGCAACCCGCAACTCTTCAGGGTGAGTTGCGTTAAACAGCATTCTCTTCATTTATCAAAAGCATCCCGACGCCGGGGTCGTGATGTCACTAGGCGCGGACGACCACCAGGAGCCGGAAAAAAACAGGCACCCACCTCGCCGGCGTGCGTGTTCCGGCCGCCTGGCACTTTGAGGTGCGGTGGTTATCGCCCGGGGCTACGACGTTCCCGCGGCGTCATATCTCATTGCACCACTTCAGTCGGGTGAGCGGTGCGGAACCCTTTTATAGACGGCCTCCCGGTTGTCGAATGCCTGTCCGGCGATCCAAGACCGGGTCGTGGCCCATACCAGGCTGCACCTGGCAAGCAAACCGGCACGATTAACAAAAAACCACACCGCAGGGTCCTTCGGTGCTGCACAGGTCAGCCCCCGGCGCTGGCGGCCAATATAGCAGCGCACCGCTATCCCTGCAAATCTGTTATCATTTTTACCCATGTCCACGGTCAAGAAGGTCGCACATCCAGAATCCGCACCCCGTGTCCGGCAAGTCCGAGTGGACTCAGATCATACCGGGCAGCGTCTGGATAACTTCCTGATTTCACAGCTGAAAGGGGTACCCAAGACCCATATTTACCGTCTTTTACGGCGGGGAGAGGTCCGCATCAACAAGGGCCGCAGCCGGGCCGATTACCGCATCCAGTGTGGCGACATCGTCCGCATCCCGCCGGTCCGCATGACCACAAGGCCGTCGCCCGATGGGGACGGCACGCGCTTCGCCTGGCTGGAGGACCGAATCCTATATGAAGATGCCGCGCTGCTGGCCGTGGATAAACCGGCCGGGCTTGCGGTACATGGCGGGAGCGGAGTTAACCTCGGGCTCATCGAGATATTGCGCTGCCTGCGTCCCCGGGTAACGGCGCTAGAGCTGGTCCACCGGCTTGACCGGGATACATCCGGTTGCCTGCTGGTCGCCAAGAAACGCAGCGTGCTGCTGCGCCTGCATGCGATGTTGCGGGACGGGGAGGTGGACAAGCGCTATCAGGCGCTGCTGTGCGGAAACTGGGCTAAGCAGACACACACCGTCACTGCACCCTTGCGCAAGCAGGAGCTGCGATCCGGCGAGCGGCGGGTGAGTGTGGACGGTTCCGGCAAGGCATCTGCCACGCGCTTTCGTGTGCTGCGGCGATTCCGGGACTGCGGGGAGCGGAATGATTTTGCGGCGACCCTCGTGGAGATCGAGCTGCTTACCGGCCGCACCCACCAGGCTCGGGTTCATGCCGCCCACGCCGGGCACCCGATTGCCGGTGACGAGAAATACGGAGACCGCGAATGCAACGCCGGGGCCCGCGCGCTCGGCCTGCGACGCCTGTTCCTGCACGCCGCGCGCCTGCAATTTGAGCATCCGGCGGATGGACATGGTGTAGTGTTGGAAGCGCCCATGCCCGCGGAGCTTGCCGAATTCCTGCACGGCCTGGACGCCGCGGTGTCATGATCGCCCGCTACGATCTGATCGTATTCGACTGGGACGGAACGCTGATGGATTCCGAGCGCAAGATCGTGCGCTGCATGTCAGCGGCGGCCGCGGATGTGGGGATTGCCGATCCCGGCGCCGATGCCATCCGCCAGATCATCGGGCTGGGGCTCGACGAAGCCATGGAGCAGCTTTACCCGCAGGCGCCGGCTGCGCTGCGGAAGCGTCTTGTGGAGCGGTACCGCGAACATTTTCTCGAACTCGACCAGACCGAAATGCTCCTGTTTCCCGGGGTAGAGGAGGGCCTCGCCGGCCTGTCCCAAAACGGATTCCTGCTGGCGGTAGCGACCGGCAAGGCACGTCGCGGCCTCAACCGGGTGCTGGAGGAAACCGGAACCGCACGCTACTTCGCCGCCACGCGCTGCGCAGACGAGGCGTTTTCGAAACCCCATCCGCAGATGCTCGACGATATCCTGGAACAGACCGGAGTGCCCCGCGACCGTGCTCTCATGGTCGGAGACACAACCTATGACATGCTGATGGCACGCAATGCCGGAGTCGGCGCGCTCGCCGTAAGCTACGGTGTCCACAGTCGCAGGCAGCTTCTGGAGTGTGAGCCGCTTGGCTGTGTCGATTCGTTCGCCGCGGTCTGTGGATGGATTCCCTGACGACCGGACCGGTTGTGGCCGGCCCCGGCACACCGGCCGTGGTACGCCCCGGAGAACGGGTGTGCGCGGTCGACGAACTCACCGACGGCGGCCTTGGCCTGCGCTTTCTGCTAATGGCGGGATCCCAGACCTGTGCGGCGTTCGTCATCCGGCATGCCGGGCGGGTGTACGGCTACCTGAACCGGTGTCCTCATCGCACGCTCGAGCTTGACTGGATGGAAGGAACGTTCTTCGACGCCCGCGGCGAGTTTCTGGTTTGTGCCACGCACGGGGCGCGCTATCATCCGGCAAACGGAGCATGCGTCGACGGTCCATGCCTGGGCCGCGGACTGGTGGCCCTGGCGCTCGAGCTGGACGGCGAGGAGGTGCGGCTGGCCGCGCACCCGACGATTCCCGATGCCTGATCGCAGTTGACACGGGGGAGCATACAATAATGAGCAACAACGACACTGCGCAGGGCGGACACGGCCGCGAAGACGGAACGGGCAAAGATGCCGGCTGGGAGCGCGATCTGCTCGAACGGCTGGCTTTCGCGGCGCTGACCGAACAGCAGCGTGCACGTCGGTGGGGGATCTTCTTCAAGCTGGTGCTGATCGTGCTTGTCATCGGCATCATCCTGTCCGCGACCGGCCACTGGGGAAAGAGCGCTCTGACCAGACGGTATACGGCGATGGTCCGGCTCGACGGTGCGATATCCGCCAACAGCGAGGCCAGCGCTGCCAACGTCATCGCGGGACTGCGTGCGGCATTCGCCAGCCAGCAGACCGCTGGAGTGATCGTGAGCGCAGACAGTCCCGGGGGCAGCCCTGTGCAGGCAGCCGATATCTACAACGCGATCCGGCGGCTGCGTCACAAATACCCCAAGATTCCGCTGTATGCGGTGATCGGTGACGAATGCGCGTCGGGCTGCTACTACGCAGTGGCAGACGCCCAGAAGATCTACGCAAGTCCGGCCAGTATTGTCGGCTCGATCGGCGTGCTGATAGACGGATTCGGTTTCGTCGGCACCATGCACAAGCTTGGAGTCGAACGGCGCCTGCTCACCGCCGGAAAATACAAGGGCATACTGGATCCGTTCTCACCGCTGGCGCCGAAGGAACGTGCCTATGCGCTCGCCATGCTGCACGAGATTCACCAGCAGTTCATACAGGCGGTCGAGCAGGGTCGCGGGAAGGCGCTCAAGATCCACAGCAAGAATCTTTTCAGCGGGCTGTTCTGGACTGGCGAGGATGCCCGCAAGCTCGGCCTGATCGACGGGTTCGGCACCACCCGTTATGTCGCGCGCAAGATCATTGGTGCCCGGCATATCCGCGATTTCACGGTACGGCAGAGTCTTCTGGACCGTGTGGCGGGGCGCATTGGCGCAAGCATCGCGCAGCGTTTCGAAATCGATCTCTTCCAGCCTGTGCCGCGTCTGCGCTGAGCGGTCGCGGGTGGTCGCTGGCCTCCGGCGCCGGGCTTGCGCACTGCGGCCGGTGCAAGGTGGCGTGGCCGCATGTCGATCGGAAGAACCGGGTCACGTCCCTGCGGATCAAAGCGCCTGGTGCACGCGTGATTCCGTGACCCGATGCATCACAGGACGCGTACCGCCTCGTTTTCCAGCATCCGCAGCAGTGCTATGAGCGGCAGACCGATAAGCGCTGTCGGATCATCGCCCTCGAAGCGCTCGAGCAGGGCGATGCCGAGACCCTCCGACCGCAGGCTGCCGGCACAGTTGTAAGGCTTGTCCTTGGCCAGGTAGCTTTCAATCTCGGCATCGCTCAGGCGCCGGAACATCGTGGCGAAAGGAACGACCTGACTCTGCGTGCGACCGCTGGCCGCATCGATCAGGGCAAGTCCGGTATGGAGCACCACCCGGCGCCCCGAGGCGTCGCGCAACTGTTGCACCGCAGCCGCATGGTCGGCCGGCTTGCCCACGATGCGACCATCCTGTACCGCCACCTGATCCGAACCAATGACCAGCGCCTCCGGATGCTGCTGCGCAATCGCCCGCGCCTTGGCGACCGCCAGGCGCTCTACCAGGGCCGTCGGCAGCTCCTGCGGGAAGGGCCGCTCGTCAATATCGGGCGCGATCGCGCGGAACGGCAACTGCAGCCGCTCGAGCAATGCACGCCTGAATACCGAAGAGGACGCCAGGATCAGTTCGCGTTGTGGTGCGGGCATAGGGTCAACACAGGCAAAGGGCCGTGCCTCATCCGATCTCGAGCAGCGCCTCGTCGGGATTCACGTTGTCACCCTTGACGGCGTACACCGAGCGGACCGTGCCGGCCACGGGTGCCGGCACTTCGTTCTCCATCTTCATCGCCTCGATCACGAGCACCGAGTCACCGGCCTTGACGCTGTCGCCGGGCTGCACCATCACCGCCACGATCGTGCCGGGCATGGAGCTGGTGACGTGACCCGCCTTGCTGGCTTTGGGGCGGTGTGAGACCCGGGGAGCCACCGGCGCTGCCTCGCCGGTCAGCGCACCTTCGGTCAGGGTCTCCACGAGAATTTCTTCCGGCATCCCGTCCACCGTGACATAGAACGGGCGACGGTGTTCGCTGCGGTGTCCGGCTCCGGTGATCTTCAGGTGGTAGGTCTCGCCATGTACCGTGACGTTGAATTCGGTGGGGGCGACCGCCGCCGGTGACGCGGTCGGCGGGAGAGAGGAGGGTGCGGCAGCGGCAGCCGGGCTGCCGGCTGCGCGCGATTCGAGAAAGGCGCGACCGACTTCCGGAAACATGGCGTAGGTAAGCACATCCTCCTCGCTGGGAGCGAAGGCGCTGGCGGCCGCCGTAAGCCGGTCGAGCTCC
Organism: Pseudomonadota bacterium; assembly: GCA_021785515.1. GTDB lineage: Bacteria > Pseudomonadota > Gammaproteobacteria > Acidiferrobacterales > UBA6901 > JAJYCY01. The sequence goes on from JAJYEX010000007.1 coordinate 161,572, forward strand.
GGTTTCAGCAGGTCTGCAGGCCGGCAGCTGATGACTTCATCCCGGCCGATCGCGAGACTGCGGACCTCCTCGTTTACCGGTCCCGGGGCCCGCCCGTAACGGCCCTGCAGATAGAGCTTGACCTCACTGGCGACGCTTTTGTACCGCCGACCGGTGAGCACGTTGAGCACCGCCTGCGTGCCGATGATCTGGGAGGTCGGCGTGACCAGCGGCGGATAGCCAAGATCAGCGCGTACCCGCGGAATCTCGGCCAGCACCTCAGGCATTCGCGCCAGCGCCCCCTGTTCCCGCAGCTGCTGAGCCAGGTTCGAAATCATGCCGCCGGGAACCTGATTGACCTGGACGCGGGTGTCGATGCCGTTGTGCTCGCTCTCGAATTCGCGGTATTTCCTGCGGACATCTTGAAAATAGCCCGCGATGTCCTGCAGCAGTTCCAAGTCGAGTCCGGTATCGTAGGGCGTGTCACGAAAAGCGACGACCATAGACTCAGTCGGCGAATGGCTGGTGCCCCAGGACAGCGGACTGATGGCGGTATCCACATACCTGGCGCCGTTTTCCACCGCCTGGTACATGCTGATGTTGGCGATTCCGGCAGTGGTGTGGGAGTGGAAGTGCAGGGGCAGCCGCACGCGCGTGGCCAGCGCCGCGAACAGCTCGGCCGCGCGCGCCGGGGTCAGCAAGCCGGCCATGTCCTTGACGCACAGGCTGTGGCAGCCCATTTTTTCGATCTCGACCGCCTGGGCGATAAAGTGATCTATGGTGTGCACCGGGCTGGTCGTGTAGCAGATCGTCCCCTGGGCGTGCTTGCCAGCGGCAATCACTGCCTCCACCGACACCCGTATGTTGCGCAGATCGTTCATGGCATCGAAGATCCGGAACACCTCGACACCGTTGAGCGCCGCCCGGCGCACAAACGCGGTGACCACGTCATCGGAGTAATGGCGGTAGCCCAGCAGGTTCTGGCCGCGCAACAGCATCTGTATCGGGGTGCCTGGCAGCGCCGCCCGCAGGCACCGCAGACGCTGCCACGGATCTTCTTTCAGAAAGCGGATGCAGGCGTCAAAAGTAGCCCCACCCCAGGCTTCCAGCGACCAGAAACCCACCCGGTCGAGCCGGTCACAGGCCGGGAGCATGTCCTCGGTGCGCATGCGCGTCGCAATAAGCGACTGATGCGCATCGCGCAGCGCGAGCTCCGTGACGAATACCCTGTCCGACGTCATTATGGCGGACCTCGCTGGTTCAGCGGCCGTAGTGCGCCGCGATCGCGGCCGCAACCGCCGTGGCAATATGTGCCGGCGGCCGGCGTGGGGCGTAGTGTATCAGCTCGCCGTGCTGTTCGACGAAGCTGGTATCGAACTTTCCGGCGCGGAATTCCTTGGTCCTCAGGATCTCCATATGGTAGGGGATAGTGGTCTTGACTCCCGCCACACCCATGTCACCCAGGGCACGCACGGCGCGCGCCACGGCCTTGTCCCAGTCAAGCGCCCAGACAGTGAGCTTGGCGCACATCGAATCGTAGTGGCTGGGGAATTCGTACCCCGTATAGATTGCCGCATCGGTGCGCACCCCCGGACCACCCGGGGCGTAATAACGCGTAATGCGTCCGTAGCCGGGAAGGAAGTTGTTCTTCGGATCCTCGGCATTGATGCGGAACTGGATCGCAAATCCGCGGCGCTGCACCTCGTCCTGGGTGAAACTGAGGCGCGCGCCGGCCGCGATATTGATCTGCTCCTGCACGATGTCGATCCCCGTGATCTGTTCCGTGACGGTATGTTCCACCTGCAGGCGCGTATTCATCTCCATAAAATGGAAACGGTTCTCGTGGTCAAAGAGGAATTCGACGGTTCCGGCGTTCTGGTAGCCTACGGCACGCGCGGCCCGCACCGCGAATCCGCATACCTGGGCGCGCTGCTCTTCGGTCAGCTGCGGGGACGGGGCGGTTTCAACAAGCTTCTGGTGGCGCCGCTGGATCGAACAGTCGCGCTCGAACAGATGCACGATACTGCCGTGATGGTCGGCCACAATCTGGACCTCGATATGGCGGGGGCGGGCAATGAACTTTTCGAGGAAAACGTCCGCGGACCCGAACGCCTTGGTCGCTTCCGATTCCACACGCGCAAAGTTGCGGCGAAGCTCCCCTTCGTTGTCGCAGCGCCGGATACCCCGTCCGCCGCCGCCGTTCGTGGCCTTGAGCATCACCGGGTACCCAATGTCGCCGGCCAGCGCCGCCGCCTCGGCCAGATCTCTGACGCTACGGTGGCTGCCCGGAATCACCGGGATCCCGGCGGCAAGCATGGCCTGGCGCGCCTGGATCTTGTCCCCCATGCACCGGATGACCGCGGGCGAGGGACCGATAAAGGTCACACCGCGGCGCGCGCAGATCTCTGCCAACTCGGGATTCTCGGACAGAAAGCCGTAACCGGGATGCAAGGCATCACAGCCCGTGGTGACCGCCAGGTTCACGATCCGGTGCGCATTCAGGTATCCGCCAACCGGATCAGGTCCGACGTTGTAGGCTTCATCGGCCTTCTTGACGTGCAGAGCGTTGCGGTCGGCGTCGGTATAGATCGCCGCCGAACGGATACCCATCTCGGCGCAGGCCCGCACGATCCGCACTGCGATTTCGCCCCGATTGGCGACCAGGATCTTTTTGAACAAGGTGGACTCCGTCGCAGGTCGAAACCGCGCCCGCCGCGGCACGCGGGCCGGATATCCGTCAGCGGCCAGATTTGTGTCTTTTTACGGAATGCCCCGCAGGCTGTCAACTATCATGCCGCCACCCGTCCTCCCGGCCACAATACGCCATAAATGGACGCCGTTTACGACTGATTTTTGACAGCTTTCCTGCACAAATATATCATGCGCGGCCTATGTCCGCTGTTTTGCCTGCCGCCATAGACCCGATCCGGCTCGCCGACGAGGGATCGAGTCTCCAGGGAACGCTTCCGGTCCGTACCATGTCCCGCCTGCGGGAAGCGTGCCGGAACCCGGACGCGGTGGTACAGGTCAATCTGCGTTTCGGCCGAGATGCCAACGGACGGGTGATGGATGGCACCGTTTCGGCCTGTCTGCAGCTGACCTGCCAGCGCTGTCTCGGAGGGTTGAACGAGGAAGTGACGGCGAGAATGCACGTGATTCTTCTGCGGGCTGGAGAATCGCATTCGGCGCTGTCCGACGATGCAGACTTCATGGAGGTCGCGGCGTCCGTTTCCCTGCCGGAGCTGGTGGAGGATGAACTGCTGCTGGCGCTGACGATGACACCGAGGCACCCGCAGGGCGAATGCCGTGCGCCCGGGACGGAGAATGCTGACCGCGCGCCGGCGGATGGCGGGCCGCTGTCGGCGCTTGCGGGTCTTAAAGCAGGCGATGAGATTTCAGGTTCATGATTACAGAGAGGATTGCCCATGGCCGTACAGAAAAGCCGGAAGACCCCATCGAAGCGCGGCATGCGCCGCGCTCACGATGCGCTGAAGACGCCACAGTTTTCGATCGAGCCGACCAGCGGCGAAACGCACCGACGCCATCACATCAGCGCCAGCGGCTACTATCGCGGGCGCAAGGTATTGGACGTCAAGACCGACTGAGGCGGTCTTCTTCCGGCAGACTCCCAGACCGGTCACATTGCCTGTGAGCATAACGATAGCCCTGGATGCCATGGGGGGTGACCGGGGCATGCAGGTTACCGTGCCGGCTGCCAAGGAAGCATTGCGCGAACACCCCGACCTGAAACTCATCCTGGTCGGTCCGCTGGAGGAGCTCAGGGCAGAGCTCAGGCGCTCTGGCCTGCGCGAGGATGACCGTCTGGCGCTACACCATGCCTCGCAGGTGGTCGGCATGGACGAACCTCCGGCCCAGGCGCTGCGCTCTAAAAAGGACTCGTCGATGCGCGTGGCAATCAACCTGGTGAAGTCGGGCACTGCCCAGGCCTGCGTCAGCGCCGGTAATACCGGCGCACTCATGGCCACAGCACGGTTTGTCCTGAAAACACTCCCCGGAATTGACCGTCCCGCGATCATCACCGCGTGGCCGACCATGCACGGCCACGTGCACGTACTTGATCTCGGCGCCAATGTGGACTCGTCGCCCGAGCAGCTGCTGCAGTTCGGGATCATGGGGTCTTTGCTGGTCGGGGCGATCGAGCACAATCCGGCCCCGAAAGTATGCCTGTTGAACATTGGCGTGGAAGACATCAAGGGCAATGAGACCGTCAAGAGGGCGTCCGAGCTTTTTCGCCAGAGTGGACTGAACTACGGCGGTTATGTCGAGGGTGACGAGGTCTTTGCCGGCAATGCAGACGTGGTGGTCTGCGACGGTTTTGTGGGAAACGTGGCCATGAAGGCGTGCGAGGGGCTCGCGCGGATGATTGCCCAGATGATGCGGGAGTCTTTCACGCGCAACCTGCTGAGCCGCGTCGCCGGGCTGATCGCGATGCCGGTAATGCGGTCCTTCCGCCGGCGGGTAGATCCGCGCCGCTACAACGGCGCAAGTCTCGTGGGCCTCAACGGCATCGTGATCAAAAGCCACGGCGGTGCTGATGCCTACGGGTTCCAGAACTCGATACGCGTCGCGGTGGCCGCCATCCGCAATGAGGTGCCACAGATTATCGGCAGCAGGCTGTCCTCCATGCAGGTCCGCGGCGCGTCCGTATGATCTATTCGAGCATCAAGGGCACGGGCGGCTACCTGCCGCCGAAGACTCTGACCAATGCCGACCTGGAGAAGATGGTCGACACCTCGGACGACTGGATATTCTCCCGCACCGGCATCCGTGAACGGCATATTGCCGACCCCGCGCAGACGACCTGCGACCTCTCGGAGCACGCCGCGCGGAAGGCCATCGCGGCGGCCGGTATCGACACATCATCCATCGACCTGATCATCGTTGCCACCACCACGCCTGACCGGGTGTTTCCCAGCACTGCCTGCCTGCTCCAGGAGCGTCTCGGCGTGCAGGGATGTCCTGCGTTCGACGTGCAGGCGGTGTGCACTGGATTCGTCTACGCGCTCAGCATCGCCGACAAGTTCATTCGTACCGGTGCGGCGCGCTGCGCTTTGGTGGTAGGGGCGGAAACACTGTCGCGCATTCTCGACTGGACCGATCGCGCCACGTGCGTGCTGTTCGGCGATGGCGCCGGAGCCGTGATTCTGGAGGCGGCGGCCGAGCCCGGCATCATTTCGTCGCATCTGCACGCCGACGGCCGATTTAAGGAGCTGCTGACCGTGCCGGCGGGTATCTCCCAGGGCTACGATAAGGTCCGTAACGGCCAGGCATTCGTGCAGATGCGCGGGAACGACGTGTTCCGGGTTGCGGTCAACACCCTGGAGCGGATCGTTGACGAGACCCTGGAGGCCAACGGCCTGCACAAGGGCGACATCCGCTGGCTCGTTCCGCACCAGGCCAACATCCGTATCATCAGCGCCACGGCCAAGAAGCTCGGGATGCCCATGGAACAGGTCGTGGTCACGGTCGACCGGCACGGCAACACCTCCGCCGCCTCGATTCCGCTCGCACTGGACGAAGCCGTACGCGATGGCCGTATCCGGCGCGGCGACGTCCTGCTCATGGAGGCCTTTGGGGGCGGCTTCACCTGGGGCTCGGTACTGCTCAGGTTCTGAAACCGGAACACGCTCCCCCCCCCGCTCCGCAAGGCGGTGTGTCCGGACACCGGAACCAACATGGGAATCAGGGTAAACAGGCAGATGAATCCAAACGACAAGCTTGCATTTGTGTTTCCGGGTCAGGGTTCGCAGTCGGTCGGCATGCTGTCGGCGTTGGCTGCGACGGGTCCGCAAGTGACCGAGACCTTCGCCGAGGCGTCGCGTGTGCTGGGTTACGATCTGTGGGAGCTGGTTCAGAAGGGCCCGGAGGACCGTCTCGGACAGACGGAGTTTACCCAACCGGCCATGCTTGCTGCCGGTGTGGCGGTCTGGCGCGTATGGGTAGGTCGTGGCGGTCCCGTGCCGGCGGTTATGGCCGGCCACAGCCTGGGCGAGTACACGGCGCTGGTGTGCGCGGACGCCCTGGGTTTTCCGGACGCGGTTCGGCTGGTGGCTGATCGCGCACGCTTCATGCAGCAGGCGGTTGCGGCCGGAATGGGGGGCATGGCAGCCATACTCGGCATGGACGACGCTGCGGTGTCCGCCCTGTGTGAACGGGCAGCCGAAGGCGATGTACTGTCGCCGGTCAACTACAACTCGCCGGGTCAGGTTGTCATAGCCGGGACCGCGGCAGCGGTCAGGCGGGCTGTCGATCAGGCGCCGGCGGCGGGTGCGAAACGCGCCGTCATGCTGCCGGTCAGCGTGCCATCGCATTGCGCCCTCATGCATCCGGCGGCGCTACGTCTGGGCGAGCGCCTGGAAGGCGTAGAGTTCAGCCACCCGCGCATCCCGGTGATCCACAACTTCCATGTCGGCCTGGAGGCCAGTGCGGCCGGCATCCGGGCAGCACTGGTCCGGCAGGTTGAATCGCCGGTGCGGTGGTCGGATACCGTGCACAAGATGGCGGCCGACGGCGTAAGCATGCTGGTAGAATGCGGTCCCGGAAAGGTGCTCTCGGGGCTCAACAAACGGATCAACAGGGAGCTCCAGGCGCTGCCGGTGTACGATCCCGATACATTGCAGCAGGGGCTCGCCGCGGCGGGCGCCAAATAAGGCGGGCAAGGAGGTGATGATGTCACTGGAAGGAGAGGTGGCTTTTATAACCGGAGCAAGCCGGGGCATCGGCGCGGCGATCGCGCTTGATCTGGGCCGGCGCGGCGCGACCGTAGTCGGAACCGCTACTTCAGAAAATGGATCAGGAAATATCACTAAGCTATTTCAGGAAAACGGAATTCGTGGCACCGGATTGGTGCTAAATGTCACGGATCAGGCTTCGATTGACAGTGCCCTCGAACAGGTGCAAAAGTCGTGGGGGGCGCCCAGCATCCTGGTCAATAACGCCGGCATCACGCGCGACAACCTGCTGTTGCGCATGAAGGACGAGGAATGGGATGCGATTCTGGACACCAACCTGAAGTCCGTCTACCGTCTGTCCAAGGCCTGCCTAAGATCCATGTTCAAGGCGCGCAAGGGCCGCATCATCAGCATCACGTCGGTAGTGGGCTTTACCGGCAATGCCGGACAGAGCAACTATGCGGCCGCCAAGGCTGGAATCGTCGGGTTCACCCACGCCCTGGCACGCGAGATCGGTTCGCGCAACATCACGGTGAATGCAGTGGCTCCGGGCTTTATCGAGACCGACATGACCCGGGCGCTGTCTGATGAGCAGCGGGTAATGCTGAACGGGCAGATCCCGCTCGGCCGGCTGGGGAGCGCAGCTGATGTGGCGCATGCGGTGGCGTTTCTGGCTTCGGATGAGGCCGCCTACATCACCGGCATGACGCTCCATGTAAACGGCGGCATGTTCATGAGTTGACGGGGCCGGCCTCGCGGCCGGTGCGGTGGACTTGACCGGACATATCGTGTTAACTATGCGGCCTCGTGAGGCCGGCAAGCGTGAATTTTGGCAATTTTCTGGAGGATACCGTAACCATGAGCAGTGTAGATGAACGCGTCATGAAAATCGTCGTGGAACAGCTGGGAGTCAACGAGAACGAAGTCACCAAGGAATCTTCCTTCGTTGATGACCTGGGCGCCGACTCTCTCGATACGGTCGAACTTGTAATGGCCCTGGAAGAGGAATTCGATTGCGAGATTCCGGACGAAGAGGCCGAGAAGATTACCACGGTTAAGCAGGCGATCGACTACATCAATGCGCACCTGAAGTAAGCAGCGAACCGTGCGCCAAGGGCCGCCTGCCACGGTGCGTGGGGCGGCCCTTTTTGGTTATACCCCTGCGCACAGCCGAATAACGAGCGAGAGGATGTCGGATTGAGCAAGCGTCGTGTTGTCGTCACCGGTCTGGGAATAGTTTCGCCTCTGGGTATTGGCGTGGAAGCCAATTGGCAGGGCATTTCATCCGGCAGGAACGGAATAGGCACGATCACGCAGTTTGACGCCAGCGGCTTTCCGTCCACCATCGCCGGCGAGGTCCGGGATTTCGACCCCACGCAGTTCCTCAGCGAAAAGGAAACCCGCCGGATGGACCGGTTCATGCAGCTCGGCATGGCCGCCGGCATCGAAGCGGTGCGGGACGCGGGGCTGGAGATCAATGAGGAAAATGCCGATCGTATCGGCACGCACATCGGCGCCGGCATCGGCGGGCTGCAGACCATAGAGAACGGGACGCGCACGATCCTGGAAAAGGGCCACAGACGCATTTCACCGTTTTTCATCCCGATGACCATCATCAACATGATCTCGGGAAATCTTTCGATACTGTACGGCATGCGCGGACCCAACCTCGCAATGGTCACGGCCTGCGCGACCGCCACCCATGCCATCGGTGACGCTGCACGTATCATCGAGTACGGTGACGCGGATGTCATGGTGGCTGGCGGCGCTGAATCGGCGGTCACCCCCACCGGCATGGCGGGCTTCGGCAATGCCCGCGCGCTCAGCACGCGCAATGACGACCCGGCCACCGCCAGCCGGCCTTGGGACAGGGACCGGGACGGATTTGTGCTGGGCGAGGGCGCCGGGATCGTGGTTCTCGAGGAACTGGAGTTTGCCCGCCGGCGCGGGGCCCGCATCTATGCCGAACTCTGCGGCTTTGGCATGAGCGGTGACGCATACCATATAACCAGCCCGCTGGAGAGCGGCGACGGCGCCGCCCGCTGCATGCGTAATGCCTTGCGCAATGCAGGCGTCAATCCCGAAGAGATCCAGTACATCAATGCGCACGGGACGTCCACGCCACTCGGGGACCGGGCTGAGACCAACGCGGTCAAACAGGCATTCGGCGATTATGCCCATCGCCTGGCCATCAGCTCTACCAAGTCCATGACCGGACATCTGCTCGGCGCCGCTGGTGGCGTCGAAGCGGCCTACACGGCTCTGGCCATCCACCATGGGGTGGTTCCGCCGACGATCAACCTGTTCGAGCCGGATCCGGTCTGTGACCTGGACTATGTGCCGAATACCGCCCGCGACATGCGTATCGACGTTGCGCTCTCCAACTCCTTCGGTTTCGGCGGCACCAACGGCACCCTGGTGATGCGGCGGATCGACTGAAACCGCGCCTGCGGGATACACCGACCGGCCCACCCCCGCCGCGGACCCGGGCGAGAAACCCGTCAGCGCTTCCCGGACGCGCCCGATCGACGTTCATCGTGCTGGGGCTTCGATCGGGGACGATTGGCTGCAGCAGGGCCTGCGGTAAGCCACAGGGGCCGGATTTCGGTCAGAAGCTGACCGGCAAAGACGATGCCGTGGCTGTTGACCGGCAATCCTGCCGCATGCAGTGCCTCTGCGGTCCAGGTATTGCATGTATGGAACGCATCGTAAGTGCCGGTGGATGCAAAGAACTCGCTGTGTGGCAGCATGCCTGGTTCGACACCGATGAAGTGACCGTGCGGCCCTTTGCGGAAATAGTCTGCAAGAAACCGGTCGAGGCGGCGGACCCCAGACCGGGAAACACACAACCAATGCAGGGTCGCACCAGCCTCTTCCCCAGCCCGCAGGCGCGATCCAAAGCCCTGCAGCAGGACTACGCTGGAAGAAGGCAGGATCGACCTGAGCGCCAGGCCGAGCCCCTGTTTGCTTGATTCGTAGAACCGGCGGTTACCCCACCCGAAACCCAGATAGCGGGCGTGCCGGAAATGGCCGTGCAGACCCGTCAGCACGGTACCGAGGGCCTTCGCCGGTACGATCAGGCCGGTATGCCAGCCATAGTCCGCAACCGCTACCGGAACCTCCATACGGGAACATGGCCGATGCGCGGCCGGCGCCGCAGCGAACGCCGCAGTCACCAGAAAACCGGTCGCTGCCACGGCTGAACGCACTGCAACCAAGGGGCGGCAACCCACGATTTAGCAGCGGGATCGAGCCCGGACCGCAAGGCATAATCCGGACATGCTGCCCGCAGGCGTTCGCACGAACGGGGCAGCCATCATACTGGAACTGCACGCCGACCCCCGGGGAGGGGATCGGCGCCGTACCCCCCTGAAACCGTCCTCCACACGCCGGCCGGACCCTGGGGACCCGTTAACGCACCGGCGTGACGCCAGCCTGCGCAGCCCTCCTGACGGCCATCGGGAAGAAAAATCAGGCTTCGCAGGCAACGGAAGAGGGTATCAGGGCTTGCCTCCGGAATTCATGGGCTGTCCCTTGGCGATGGAATGCAGATAGGCCACCATGTCCACCATCGCCTTGCTGTCCGGCGCCGGCGGATGGCCGCCCAGTCCGGCCTTGATGCAGTGCTGAATCTGCATTTCCAGCGTCACGACGTGCCCGGCCTTCGGGTTGTAGCGGGGGAAGATCGCCGCCGCGTTGACCAGGCTCGGCAGGACCGTCATGCCATTCGGCAGCCGGCCCTTGACCAGGCCTCCGCCCACGTGGCAGGTATCGCAGGTTACCGGAGCACCTCCCATGTGACGCGTACCGCCAAATGTCCCGTGCTCGAACAGATAGCGCCCGTGGTTTGCGGCGGCGTGGAGTTCCATTGCCGGATTTGCAGCCTGGGCGTTCGCGGCAATGCCGAGGGTAAGCGTGACGGCAGCGGCCAGCGCTGAAGTGATTGCGATAAGTTTATTCATGAGTGTGGCTCGTCCTTTTTGAAGTGCTCTGAACTGCGGTTTGTGACGGAATGTTAATCTCTGACCATTACAATATCGCTTCTTAGGGCGAGTCCAAAGAATATAATTCATTGGTTGCCGGTACAACTGCGGCATCACCGGACAGGACCGGCAGCCGGTGCAAATGCGCCGGTCCGCCCGCCGGCACCGTTTGGGAGCCGCATCTGCGGCCGCAGGCATCATGCGGTTGCTCGCAGTCTGCTGTTACTGAAGGTATCATGAGCTACTGAATATAATGCGGTTTCCGGCTACCTCGACCAGGGCGACACGGTGTCGCCGCAATGTGGAGGGTGCAGGATAAAGGGACCTGGGTCCCGCGACGGAAGCACCGCCGCAAGCAAGGAGAAAACAGGTTTTGGGAAAACTGGCCGCAAGGTTCCGATATGGGCTCATCGCCGCTGCCATTCTGGCGGCCGGTGCCGCAGGCTATCTGCTGTGGTTTGGACTGAGGCCGTTATCCTTGCCGCAGCAGATCTACAAGGTGCGTGCGGGCACCAGCCTCCACGACTTCAGTCGCGAGCTCTACGATCAGCATGTCCTCCCGGATCCACGCAGTCTGGTGCTGCTGGCCTACCTGGAAGGAGAGAGCCGCGGCCTGAAAACAGGGGAGTACCACTTTCCTTCCGGTATCACTGCCCTGGGAATCCTGCGACGGGTGGTGTCCGGCGATGTGGTGCAGTACCCGTTTACCATCGTCGACGGCTGGACCTTTGCCCAGGTCATGCAGGCGCTGGAAGTAGCGCCCCATATGCTCCACACCCTGCGTAACCTGACGCCGGCTGAAATCATGGCGAGCATCGGACATCCCGGCGTCATGCCTGAAGGGGAATTCTTTCCGGACACCTACGATTATGCGGCGGGGATGTCCGACCGCATGGTTCTCGAGCGCGCCTACCGCAGGATGCAGCGCACACTGCGCGAGGAATGGGCCGCACGCGACCGCTCCATCCCGCTGCAGACGCCGGCCCAGGCCCTGATTCTTGCGTCCATCATCGAGAAAGAGGCAAGTCTGCCGTCGGAACGCCTCATTATTTCGGGCGTCTTCTACAACCGGCTGCGGCTGGGCATGAGGCTGCAAACCGACCCAACCGTGATCTATGGCCTGGGCAAGAGCTACGACGGCAAGATCACGACCGCGGATCTGCACCGCTGGACGCCCTACAACACCTATATGATATTGGGACTGCCGCCGACACCGATTTCCATGCCGAGCAAGGAAGCGCTGTACGCCGCGCTCAACCCGGCGACGACCAAGGCGCTGTACTTCGTGGCGCGCGGTGACGGAACCCACGTGTTCTCCGACACCCTGGCGGGCCAGGACCGTGCTGTCATCAAGTACCAGCTGCACGGACGGGTTCCGGTGCAACGCCCGCAGGCGCCGCGGCGGCGTGCCACCGGACACCCTGCCGGCAGCGCCACTTCATGAGCCGAGGGCGCTTCATTACGCTTGAGGGGATCGAGGGGGCGGGAAAGAGCACGAGTCTCGACTACATCCGGATGCTGCTGCAGACGGCCGGCGTACCTCATCTGGTGACGCGTGAGCCCGGTGGCACCGAACTGGGCGAGGCGTTGCGTGAAATCATGCTGCACCGCGGGGCGACGCCCATTTGTTTTGACAGCGAACTGCTGCTCATGTTTGCGGCACGCGCCCAGCATATCGCCGAACGTATCCGGCCATCCCTGGATGACGGCACATGGGTGATATGCGACCGCTTTACGGATGCGACCTACGCTTACCAGGGCGGTGGACGTGGCATACCGGATGAACGCATCGCCACGCTCGAGGACTGGGTGCAGGGCGAACTGCGACCCGATCTGACGCTGCTGTTCGATATTCCGGTGGAGCAGGGGCTGGCGCGTGCCGGCAGCCGCGGCGCGCCCGACCGCTTCGAACGCGAGCAGCAGGAATTTTTCGAGCGGGTGCGCGCACGCTACCTTGCGGCAGCGCGCCGCGAAACCGGCCGCATCCGGGTGATCGATGGCGCGGCCGCACCCCATCAGGTCCAGGACCAGATCCGCGCCGTTCTGGATAAATTCATGTCATGACCGTCAAAGCGCAACAATATCCCTGGATGCTGGCTCCAGCCCGCCGCCTGCTCCAGGATATGGCGCGCCTGCCACACGCCCTGCTGCTCACTGGACCGTACGGACTCGGCAAGACCGCGTTCGCTGCCCACATGGCGGAGATGCTTTTCTGCGGACATCCAGACAGCGCGGCATTATCGGTCTGCGGCCAGTGCCAGAACTGCCGCCTGTTGGCGGCCGGCACCCACCCCGACCTGCAATGGGTGGCCCCGGCGGAAGCGGGCAAGGCCATCATAATCGACCAGATCCGTGCCCTTGCTGAATTCCTGCATCTGCGCCCGCATATAGGATTGCGGAAGATCGTCGTGTTTGCGCCGGCCGAAGCGATGAACACCAACGCCGCTAACGCGCTGCTCAAGCTGCTGGAGGAACCGCCACCGGACAGCCTGCTGATGCTGGTGAGCAGTGACCCGGCACGTTTGCCGGGTACAGTGCGCAGCCGCTGCCAGCGCCTGACGTTTCCGCTGCCGGCCCGCGACGAGGCGCTCGCCTGGCTGAGAACGGCAGAGGGATTTCCCGGTGGCGAGGCCGAACTGCTGCTCGATCTCGCCGGTGGGGCGCCCCTGCGGGCGCTGGAGCTGGCCCGAGAGGGGTTTCTCCCGGTTCGCAATGACCTGCTGGCCGATCTGGAAGCGCTGGGCAATGGAAAGACGGATCCGGTGTCCTGCGCGGCACGCTGGAAAGCGCACGGGACCCGGCGCTGCCTGGAATGGCTGGAGGGCGGGGTCATGGACCTGATCCGGGGTAGCATGGCCGGTTCGCCGGGAACAAGGACCAATCCGGACCTCAGGGAGCGGTTGCATGTACTTCAAAAGCGGTTAGACTTGAATCAGTTATTCCGTTTTCTGGAGACCGTTACCGGCGGGCGGCGTCTTCTCGGCGGGCCTTTAGACGAACTCTTGCTGGTTGAGGACATTCTGATCCGGTGGACCAGGCTGGCGCGACAGAAATAGACCATGGCTGAAACGATCAAACCGGTTTCTGCGGCGAGACCGGGGGTGCTGTCCCTTACGATCAAGGACAAGAGCGCTCTCTACGCGGCTTACATGCCCTATGTGAAGGGGGGAGGCATATTCATTCCCAGCACCAAGCCCTACAAGCTCGGCGATGAAGTCTTCATGCTGCTGACCCTGATGGACAGCAAGGAGAAGATCCCGGTGGCCGGCCACGTAATATGGGTGACGCCGGCCGGGGCCCAGGGCAGCCGGGCTGCGGGCATCGGCATACAGTTCAGCGAAAAGGACTCGGGCACTGCCCGCAACAAGATCGAGAACCTGCTCGCCGGCCAGCTGACATCGGACAAGCCGACCCATACCATGTAACAGGCGATGGCCTTCCTCACGGATTCCCACTGCCACATCACTTTCGAACCCCTCGCGAGCCAGCTCCCCCGGATTCTGCACAACGCCAGCGCCAACGCGGTAGGGTGCATGCTGTGCGTGTCGGTGAGTCTGGAGGGCTTCCCGCAGGTGCTGGAGGTGGCGCACACCCATGGCCAGGTTTACGCGTCGGTCGGCATGCACCCCGGGGAAACCGGGGGGGAAGAGCCAACGACTGAAAAGCTGCTCGCCCTGGCGGCCGATCCGCGTGTTGTCGCAATTGGTGAAACCGGTCTGGACTACTATCGATCGAGCGGAGGCGAGACGCAGCAGCAGGAGCGCTTCCGCCGCCATATCCGTGCCGCGCGTGCTTGCGGAAAACCACTGATCATCCATACGCGCGAGGCGCGCGCGGACACGCTACGGATTCTGCGGGAAGAGCAGGCCGGGCAGGTGGGTGGGGTCATGCACTGCTTCACTGAAGACTGGGATACAGCCAGCGCCGCCCTGGACCTGGGGTTCTATATCTCCTTCTCAGGCATCCTCACGTTCCGTACCGCCGAATCGCTGCGCGCCGTCGCGGCCCGTGTTCCGCAGGAGCGGCTGCTGATTGAGACCGATTCCCCGTATCTCGCGCCGGTACCGCTGCGCGGGAAAACCAACGAACCGGCCCATGTGCGGCACGTCGCGGAGCGGCTGGCCGCCCTGCGCGGGCTGGGTCTGGCGGAAACGGCCCGGATCACCACAGAGAACTTCTTCAGACTGTTTACCGCCGCCCGGATGCCGGATGACGCTTCGTTGCCCCGAATCGCGTCCTGAGCGTTCCTGACCGACTGCTGGCATCTCACGCGTTCGTCCTTCCGGAAGCACGATCCAGCGGATAAGATCGTCAGAGAAATAAGATTAGAAATCGTATTTAAGTATTTGAATTATTATATAGAAATTAAATCCAATACCTGTTCGATAACCTCCGGCCGGTGGTAGGCGTGCGGCGAAAGCCGAATGGCACCACCACGCAGAGCACAGACGACACGCTGTCCCTGGAGATGGGCAAACAGGGTGGATGCCGGAAGCCTGCGATGACGGAAGCTCACGATCCCGGCATAACGTCGGGGCTCGTCGCGGGTCAGCAGCTCCAGATCCGCTGTGGCGGCTATGCCGTCCATGAGGCGACGCGCGTGACCGAGCACCCTGCGTTCGATTTCAGCCAAGCCGGCTTCCTCCAGCAGCTCGAGACTCGCTGACAGGGCGTGGATACCCAACATGTTCGGGCTGCCGCATTCGAAACGGCGCGCGCTTGCCGCCGGTGTCCACTCGATACGATCGAAGTCCCCGGGGTCTTCGGTCATGTGCCAACCGTATTCATGCAGCGCCAGGCGTGCGCGCCACGCGGGGGCGCAGTAGAACACACCAATGCCCTCGGGTCCCAGCAGCCACTTGTGGCCATCGGCCACCAGAAAATCGATCGCCATGCCCTGCACATCGTGCGGCACCACGCCCAATCCCTGGATCGCGTCCACGCATAGCGCAATCCCGCGCTCCCGGCACTGCCGTCCCAGGCGGGCAAGGTCCAGGCGCAGACCCGTGACGTATTGAACGCTGCTCACCGACAGCAGCCGGGTATGCCCGTCGGCAGCGGCAATAAGATCGGATTCGGGATCGGCGGATTCCGTCAGCTGAATCTGGCGGAGCTCCACGCCATAGCGTTCGAGCGACTGCCAGACAATGCGATTGGAAGGAAACTCACCCGCAGGGATGATGACATTGTCGCCGGCCTGCCACGGCATGCCGTGGGCAACCATGGAGAGGCCTTCCGACGTGTTCTTGATGAGAGCGATGTCGTCGGCTGATGCGGCATTGACCAAGCGTGCACACTGCGTACGCAGAAAGCGTTCCTGTTCAAGCCATGAGCCGTAGTCGTGCGCCCCCATGTCGACACACTCGGCAGCAAACTGGCGCACAGCATCGCCCGTGCGCATAGGCCAGGGGGCCACGGCCGCGTGGTTCAGGTACAGCAGATTGGTGTCGACAGGGAACTCCTGTTCGAAGAGATCATCGAGATCGGTCATGAATGCTGCCTGGATGCTCCGGATTTCCGGCGGGTTCGCGCGGCCCGGACATCGGTCCGGACACCCGGGGCTGATCTTAGCAAGCCGTCCGCTCCACGTCTCCTGTCCGGCCACCGTCAGACCGCGCGTCACGCGAAAACTGCGGGTCAGGCTTCACAAACCGGGCCCGTGACCGCCCCGGCACATCCGGATTCTTTCGCCGGCGTCGGCCGCCGCAAACTAATCGATCGCAACGGAAGGGTTGCCCGGCGAAGCCTGTGGCGCGGGAAATTTCCGGTTTGACGACTGAAGCCGCTCCCGACATTTTGCACATCGCCAAATCGTGGTTCCAGCACTTTGCCGGGTCGCGCATCATCATATTCGCCAACATGAAAGATGTTCCAGGGTTTCTGGCACGGGAACAACCGCTTCAATGACCTGAACGTATGTGCGCCGGCCCTCGATAAACGCGATGGGACGTCCAAGTCTCCCTCGCGCACTCGGTCTCGGCGCACTCTTTGTGCCTGCGCATGCGCTTCGGCACTGCCGCGGCCGCCCTGCTGCGGCGAGCGGCGTGCACTTCCGGTGCCCGCCAATCGCTCGCCTGCGCAATGGCTGGACGGCGTTTCGGTTGTCCTTGCAGGTGGCCTTACGAGCCACCCGCCCGGACCCTACGCCTCCCGCGGACTACGCGCCCTCGCTTCGCTTTCCATGGCGCGCAGCGAAGGATAAAACCACTTCGAAATGGCCGTCTGCGAATGAAAGACATTCCTCTTCCGCAGCATCCGGTTAACGACAGCTCCGGACACGCACGGAACACGTGCAATCCGGATGGCCATTATTTCCTTAATCAAGCCACAGCATTGCATGGCGCTGACGGATAGTGTAGCTATCCCGCATGGGACACCCAGAACAGAGCTCCAGACCGGGTCAGCAGAACCGCCGACCGGATGGGACAGACATGAACCGACCGGCTAGCGTCTGGCATGCTGCCGGCGAGAGTGAGGTGGCGCGACGGACCGGCGTCAATCCTGCTGTCGGGCTAGATGACGCCGAGGCGGCAAGGCGGCTGAAGATCCACGGTCCGAACCGACTGACCACACGACCGGCGCGAAGCGGGCTCTTCCAGCTGCTCTCGCAGTTCAGCCAGCCTCTGGTGCTGGTGCTGATCGCCTCAGGGATAACGACGGCCCTGCTCCGGCAGTGGGTGGATGCCGCGGTCATTTTGGGGGTGGTGCTGCTCAATGCCACCATCGGATTCATGCAGGAAGGAAAGGCCAAATCCGCCCTGGCATCCCTGGCGCGCTCGGTCAGAACCGAAGCTGCGGTGCTGCGCGCCGGATCCCAACGTTCAATGGATGCGGAGGCCGTGGTTCCGGGCGACGTGGTCGCATTGTCGCCGGGCGACCGGGTCCCGGCGGACATGCGCCTGCTCGGCGTACGGCAACTGCGCGTTGCCGAAGACGTGCTGACGGGTGAATCGCTTGCCGTCGAGAAGCACAGCGCGTCGCTGCCAACCGATACGGTGCTCGCCGACCGCCGCAACATGGCCTACGCCGGCACACTGGTGGTGGCCGGGCATGCGACCGGGGTGGTGGTGTCCACCGGTGACGCCACCGAAATCGGACGGATTGTGACGCTCGTTCGCGACGTCCCGGACCTTGCCACGCCGCTGACCCGCAAGATGGATGCGTTCTCCCGCCAGCTGCTGTGGGCAATACTGGCTCTGGCAGCAGCCACCTTCGCGGTCGGAATGTGGCGCGGCGAGCGGGCGTTCGAAATGTTCATGGCCGCGGTGGCGCTGGCTGTCGGCGCGATCCCGGAGGGACTGCCGGCGGCCATGACCGTCACGCTTGCGATCGGCGTCACGCGCATGGCCAGACGCCGCGCCATCATCCGCCAGCTCCCCGCGGTCGAGACCCTCGGCAGCACCACGGTGATCTGTTCCGACAAGACTGGCACCCTGACGGAAAACGCGATGATGGTCCGCGAACTCCGGGCGGGCGGGACCGCCTTTGCCGTGAGCGGAAACGGCTACAACCCGGATGGCGGCATCGAGGCAGACGGCATCGCGGCAATGACGACCGGTGCGCTACGGGAGATCCTGCTCTGCGGCGCGCTGTGCAATGACGCACGTCTGGTGCACGACAACGGGCAATGGAGGATCCTGGGCGACCCGACTGAAGGCGCGCTCCTGGTTGTGGCGCGCAAAGGAGGTCTGGACGAGGCGACGATCGCCGCCACTTTCCCGCGGCTCGACGAACTTCCTTTTGACTCAGCCTATCAGTACATGGCGACGCTGCATGAGGTCGGGGGCATACGTGTCGTCTACGCCAAGGGTGCCGTCGAGAAGCTGGTACCGGCATGCACGATGGCGCTCGCCCGCGATGGCCGCGAGACCGCGCTCGATCCGGCGGCGGTCCATGCCGCGGCCACCGCCATGGCGCACCAGGGCCTGCGGGTGCTGGCGTTCGCCCGCGGGGTTTTGCGGCCCGGTCTGGCGTTCGCGCGTGATGCGGTCATGCAGAACCTGCAGTTCGTCGGTCTGGCGGGAATGATCGATCCGCCGCGGCCGCAGGCGATTGCCGCGGTCCGCGCCTGCCATAGCGCCGGGATCCGCGTGAAAATGATCACCGGCGACCATCCGGGGACGGCGCTCGCTGTGGCACACCGTCTCGGCATCGCGGGCAGGGGTGCGACCGTACTGACCGGCCGCGAGCTCGGAAAGATGGACGATGCCTCCCTGGCGAGGGCGGCTGCAGACATCAATATATTCGCCCGCATCGAGCCGGAACAGAAGCTGCGCCTGGTCCGAGCACTGCAGGCCGACGGTGAGGTGGTCGCCATGACTGGCGACGGGGTCAATGACGCGCCCGCGCTCAGACAGGCCGATATCGGCGTGGCGATGGGACAGGCCGGCACCGAAGTGGCCAAGGAGTCAGCCGCCATGGTCCTGACCGACGACAACTTCGCCACCATCGAGGCGGCGATCGAGGAGGGGCGGGGCATCTACGACAACCTGGTGAAGTTCATCGTCTGGACCATCCCGACCAATGCCGGTGAGGGACTGGTGGTTCTGGTGGGGATCTTTGCCGGCACCACGCTGCCGATAGCACCGCTTCAGATTCTCTGGATCAACATGACCACCGCGGTGCTGCTCGGCATGATGCTGGCATTCGAGCCGGTCGAAGCCGGCATCATGCAACGACGACCGCGTGCCACAGACGCGCCCATACTCGATCGCGCACTTCTGACTCGCACCGCAGTGGTGGTGGTATTCATGCTCGCCGGCACTTTCGGCCTATTCGCGCTCGCGCGGCATCTGGGACAACCGGTGAAGGAGGCGCGCACCGCCGCCGCCGGGCTGTTCGTGACCATCGAGACCCTGTACCTGTTCAGCTGCCGATCGCTGAGCCGTCCGCCGTGGACCGCCGGAAAAAACCCCTGGGTATGGATTGGCAGTGGCACGATGCTGGCGCTGCAATCAGTCTTTACCTACGCACCTGCCTTCAACCGGGTCTTCGGGACGGCGCCGCTCGGCCTGCGGGACGGGATCCTGATTGTCGTCATCGCCGTGGTTTGCGCGGGCTTGATCGAGACCGAAAAGCTGTGGCGCGCGCTGGGACGGGGACAATCCCGGTAGACTGCACGCCGCGCAGTTCCCTCCGGGAACAACTTGGGTATACTGGTTCGGCGCAGTTGATTGCGGTTGAAATACAGGACTACCTACCAGCGGGTGTAACAGTCACCGTGCGGTAATACGAGCTAAGGAGGGTGCGACAATGCCAAGCCTTATCGATGTGATCCGGCAGGGAGGGGAGAGCGTGCCGACGGATCCGGAATTTCCCCATGCCCCGTCTGAATGGACCAGGCAGCAGGCAGCGGATCTTGCCAGAGCGGAACAGCTTGTTCCCGGCAAGGATCACTGGGAAGCCATCCGTGCGCTGCAACAGTACTTTTTCCGGCACCAGGATACGCCGGTGAACGTGCATGAACTCCACGACGCGCTCGAGGAAAAATTCCACCGCCAGGGCGGAATGCGGTATCTCTATCAGCTCTTTCCGGCAGGTCCGGTGGCTCAGGGCTGCCGGCTGGCCGGGCTGAAGGCGCCGGCGGGGACGGTTGACCGCGGTTTCGGGAGCGTCGTCTAGCACACTGCGCGTGCCGGGACCGGGCTGACCCCGGGTCGGTGCCGCAACTGCCGTGTCGCCCGGTACAGAGCGGGCGAGAGGTTGTAGCCGTGGCCGCATGCAGCGGCCCGATCGGGGAGCCTTGGAATGAAGCAGGCCAAGTTCGACGTGGGCAGAAAGAAGCCGGACATAGAGGTCAACAAACCGGACAAGCCGACAAAGATTAAGTTTTGGCAGCGACCCGATGTGGCTGTGGTCCTGTATGTGCTGTTCTTCATCGCCATGCTGTATCTGTGGCAGTATTCCAGCGGCGTCGCCCGCAGCGAGATTCCCTACAGCCAGTTCCTCCAATACCTGGACGCCAACCAGGTCAGGAACGCGGTCATCACCGACGACCTGATCAGCGGCGAACTCACGCTCACGAATGCAAAGACCGGAAAACCCCGGGACTTCATCACGGTTCCCCTGAAAGACACCGCACTTGCGACGCTGCTGAAGAAGCATGGAGTCAAATATTCGGTTCAGCACCAAAGCCACTGGCTCGACACCCTGCTGGCCTGGGTACTTCCCTTCGCACTGCTGTTCCTTGTGTGGACCTGGCTATCGCGCAGGCTGCAGAACGCCGCCGGCGGCTTTCTCAACATCGGCAACAACCGTGTGCATATACACGCTGACGATCTCCCGAAGGTGACCTTCGAAGATGTGGCCGGTGCAGACGAGGCCAAGGAAGAACTCGGGGAGAGCATCAAGTTCCTGAAGGATCCGACCCGCATCCAGCACCTCGGCGGGCATATGCCCAAGGGCGTGCTGCTTTTAGGCGCGCCGGGCACGGGCAAGACGCTGCTGGCGCGGGCGGTGGCCGGGGAGGCGGGGGTGCCGTTTTTCAGCATCAGCGGATCGGAGTTCATAGAGATGTTTGTCGGCGTGGGGGCAGCCCGCGTACGGGATCTGTTCCAGCAGGCCCGCGCCAAGGCGCCCTGCATCATCTTCATTGACGAACTGGACGCTGTCGGTCGCGCACGTGGCGGGCCGGTGGTGATGGGTGGGCACGACGAACGGGAACAGACCCTGAACCAGCTGCTCACGGAAATGGACGGATTCGACCCGTCCACCGGGGTGGTCGTGATGGCAGCGACCAACCGCCCCGAGGTGCTGGACAAGGCGCTGCTGCGTGCCGGGCGTTTCGATCGGCAGATCGTGGTCGACAAACCCGATCTCATTGCGCGCACCGCGATCCTGAAGCTGCATGTACGGAAGCTCACGATGGCCGCTGACGTGAACCTGGAGGTGGTGGCGCAGCGCACCCCCGGTTTCGTCGGTGCCGATCTCGCCAATATTGCCAACGAGGCGGCGATCCTGGCCGTACGCCATGATCACGAGGCGGTGACCATGGCGGATTTCGAGGCTGCCATTGATCGCGTGATGGCCGGGCCGGAAAAACGGCACCGGGTGCTCAATGACGCGGAGAAACGCCGCGTGGCCTTTCACGAGTCCGGCCACGCTCTGGTGGCGATGACGGTTCCCACTGCCGAACCGGTGCACAAGGTATCCATCATACCGCGCGGTGTCGCCGCCCTCGGCTACACCATGCAGCTACCGGTGCACGAGAAGTTCTTGTCTACGGCCAATGAGCTGCGGGATCAGCTGGCAATCCTGCTGGGCGGGCGCGTATCGGAGGAAATCATCTTCGGTGACATCTCCAGCGGTGCCGCCAATGATCTGGAGCGGGCCAGCGAAATCGCCCGCGACATGGCCACACGGCTCGGCATGAGCGAGGAACTGGGACCGCTCACCTACGGGCGCCGCCAGCAATCCGTCTACCTCGGGGGGGAATACACGGAGGAGCGCAACTACAGTGAGGAGATTGCGCGCCAGATCGACGCTGCGGTGCGCGGGTTTGTCGAGGACGGACACCGTCGCGCACGCGAGATCATCGAGGCGCGGCGCCCGGCGCTGGACGCCCTGGCGGCGGTGTTGCAGCAGAAGGAGGTCGTAGGCGGGGAGGAAGTGCGCCAGATCATCACGCAGGCACCGGGTACGCCAGCGGCGGCGGCTTTCGGCAAGGACCGGAATCAGGCATCAACGTGACCACGGCAGGGTCGGCAGCGGCTGCCTGCAGGGCAAAACGGCGGTATGTGGAGCATTGGCGGACAGGTTCCTTATGAAGACAGAAACATTGGACGTGAACCCGGACGCCGGAAAGAAACCGGCATCATCGGCGCTGGTGGATGTCTCGGCTCTGATCGCCGCCTACCATTCCATCGTGCCGGATCCGACGGTCGCGGAGCAGCGCGTGGCATTCGGGACCTCGGGGCATCGCGGCTGCGCTCTGCGGGGCGGATTCAACGAATGGCATATCCTCGCCACCAGCCAGGCTATATGCGATTACCGCCAGGGCCGGAGGATCTCCGGACCGCTTTTCCTCGGCATCGACACGCACGCGCTGTCGGGGCCAGCCATGGCCACCGCCCTGGAAGTCCTGGCGGCCAACGGGGTAGAGGTGGTGATCGCCGAAGGCGACGAATTTACCCCGACCCCGGTCATTTCCCACGCGATACTCGCCCATAACCGTGGGCGCGATCACGGACTGGCTGACGGGATCGTGGTCACGCCCTCGCACAATCCGCCGCAGGACGGCGGGTTCAAATACAACCCGCCCAACGGCGGCCCGGCAGACACCCAGGTGACCGCATGGGTCGAGACCCGGGCCAACGCCTATATCGAGGCCCGCCTGCAGGGAGTGAAAAGAATTCCGCTGGAGCAGGCACTGCGCGCCCCATCCACCCACCGCCGGGATTTTCTCCATGCCTATGTCGAGGACCTGGGAACAGTGATCGATATGGAGGCCATCCGGGCGGCGCGGATCAGCCTGGGGGTCGATCCACTGGGCGGCGCGGGCGTGCACTACTGGCCGGCCATTGCCGAGCGCTACCGCCTGAACCTCACCGTTGTCAACGAATCCGTCGATCCGACTTTCCGCTTCATGAACCTCGACTGGGACGGTCAGATCCGGATGGACCCTTCCTCGCCCTACGTAATGAGCGCATTGGTCGGATACAAGGACCGCTTTGATGTCGCGTTCGCCTGCGATACGGACCATGACCGCCACGGCATCGTCACCCGCAGCGCCGGATTGCTCCCCTCCAATCATTACCTGGCGGCGGCCATCGCCTTTCTGTTCCGTCACCGCCCGCGCTGGCGCTCCGATGCAGCCGTGGGCAAAACCGTGGTCAGCAGCCGGATGATCGATTGCGTGGCCAGCAAGCTCGGTCGCCGGTTGTATGAGGTACCGGTCGGCTTCAAGTGGTTCGTCGACGGCCTGCTCGACGGTTCCCTGGGATTTGCCGGGGAGGAGAGCGCCGGCGCCTCGTTTCTGCGTATCGACGGCAGCGTCTGGACCACAGACAAGGACGGGATCACCGCGGCCCTGCTCGCCGCCGAGATCACCGCTACCGCCGGCCATGACCCGGGGGCGCTCTACGCGGAGCTCGCGGAGGAATTTGGGGATTTTGCCTACGACCGCATGGACACGCGCGCTACAGCCGCCCAGATGCGGCAGCTTCGCACGCTTACACCCCGGCAGCTGCAATGCGCGAGTCTGGCCGGCGATCCGGTGACCGCTGTTTTGAGCAATGCGCCGGGCAATGCGGCATCCATCGGCGGCGTAAAGTGCGTGACGGACGCGGGCTGGATCGCAGTGCGCCCTTCGGGCACTGAAAACGTCTACAAGATTTACGCTGAAAGCATGCGAGGCGCCGACCATCTGCGTCGTCTCCAGGCCGAGACCCAGGCCCTGGTGACCGGGCTGCTGTCGGATCGCACTGAGGTCGCTGCGGTCTCAGAGCATAAAACCGCGGGCCGGTAACCCGGTCGCGATATCCTGTCCGCTAAACCGTGATCCGGAGGAGCATCGCTAAAGAATCCTGGACAGGTCTATGTATCAGAAATAACGTGAATAATACATTTTATTATGTTGATGATATTAATTATTTTATACGAATCGAGGCACCGGCAGATCCTGCGGACAGCCTGCGGTGCACCGGGCACACACCGCAACGGCAGATGTTCGAACGCCGAAAGAAGGGTTGGCGTCCTTTTCGTGCTAAAAGTGCCGCTTTGGGACATTTCTCCAAAATTATCAGCGGGTTCTACAGAAAACTTGGGTTAATTTCTACGGCCCTGCCGGTGGTCTGAATAGCAGGAGCGCGACATCCCGAAAGACCGGGTCATGGGTGCGGAGGATGGGCGCGCATACACTGCATCCCCTGGACAACAATAACAAGGAGGGGTTTCCGACCATGGGTACGCTGCGCCGCTGACAGTATCAGTACCTCGGGGCAACCAGCATTTCGCACGACATCAGTCAGCTCGAGCTGGATGCGTTTTTCACGTTTTCAGTCGAGGAAATCCGAGAGATCCAGTCGCGTTACACGGCGGTCCTACGTATCGGCGCCGCCATCCAGCTCGGGTTCCTGAAGATGACCGGGCGGCCACTCGACACCTTTCGCGTGATGCCGGGGCGATTGCTGCGGCACATCGGCACGCAGCTCGACATCCCTGCCCCAGTCATCGCGACGCTGAAGGCGATTTATCGAAGACGCCCGCGTACGCTTTACGAGCATCAGGCATGGGCGCTCGAAACCGCCGCGTTCGCGCGCTGGCCGAATCGGATAACGGGCTCTACACCTTGGTCGTCTCCGTCATTCCCGAGGGCATACGCGCGCGTTGGGAACGGCAGCTCCTGACCGTTCGCGAGAACACCCTTCAAACCCATCTTGAATGGCTCGTGGAACCGCCGCGCCGGGGAACGCGCACAACGCTGACCGAACGCGTGGCGCGCATCGACTATTTGAAATCGCTGCAGGTGGACCGGTTCCCGCTCAAGGAGGTGCCGCTTCTCAAGATTCGCCGCCACGCCGAGGAGATAATACGCCTGCGCCCGGCCAAGTTCCGCGAGCTCCAAGACCCGGTTCGTACCCTGCGCTTGGTATGTTTTCTGAAGTGGACATTGATGCAAATCACGGATACGGCCTTGCTGATGGCCGGCCGACAGATCGCCCGGCTGTGGCGCGAGGCCTACGATAAGGCGCTGCTCCTCGAGGCCCAAGGGGCGGTGTCGGCCCGCGAGATGCTTACGCATATCTTCGCGTTGGCCGATGACGGGAGCCTGTCGGATACGCAGTTTCGTGAATCAGTGCGGGCCTTGAAGCAGACCCAAAAAACCAAGCCGGACTTTCCCACCCGCGCGGCCGCCGCGCGGCTGGCTGCTGACAGAGCCCGGCGTGCCGACTCGCCCCTTGCTGACGGAACTGCATAAACTCGATCTGAAATGGGAGCCGGCGACGCCGGCGGCCGAGTCGTACGCGCTGCTGCGCGAGCTCTACGCGAAAGGAGGAAGGGCCTTGCCGCCGGACACGACCGTTCACGGCGCCAAGGGCTGGCGGTTTATCCTCGAGGGCGAGGACCGTGGGCGGGCGCTGCGCGGACTGGAGGCGGCGATGCTGATGGGTCTCAAGAAGGCACTGCGCAGCGGCGTGGCGTGGAACGACCACGGCGTGGCGTTTCGCAACCGTGACGACCTGCTCATCCGCCGCGCCCGATGGAAGAAGGAACGTCGGCGCCACTATGCCCGGCTCAATCTGCCGCTTAAGCCCGAGGAGTATCTGGATCGGCTGTGTTCCGTTCTGGAAGAGAAGCTCAGGTGCGTCGACGAGGCCGTTGCCCGGGGCGAGATCACCATCGAAGACGGCACCATCCGCCTGCCGCGCTCGAAGCCCGAACCGGTCTCCGCCGAAACGGTGCGGCACCGTACGGCGCTCTTCAAGGAGATCGGGGCGATCCAGCTGCCGGATCTTATTCTCGAGGTCGATAGCTTGACGGGTTTTAGCCAAGCGCTCCTTGACCGGCCGGCCCGCTCGGAACAGGAGTTGCTCAAGGTCTACGGCGGCATGCTGGCGCACGGCACCGCGATGGACGCAGCCGCGGCGGCCCTGCAGATCCCGCAACTCACCGCCGCGCAGATTCTCGCCGGCATGCAGCTCTTCGAGGACACGGGCCGCGTCCGCGCGGCAGCCGATGCGATCGCGAGCTTCCACCGCCAGATCCCGGTGGCGGCGATCTGGGGCGACGGCAGCCTGGCCTCCTCGGACATGATGAGTCTCGATGTCTCGCGCAAAATCTGGAATGCGCGGCTCGACCCGCAGCGCGGCGTGCCGTCGGTGGGCAGGTATACGCATGTCTCGGACTTCTGGAGCATTATTTATGATCAGCCAATCGTTCTGCGTATGTGCGCCGGCCCTCGATAAACGCGACGGGACGTCCAAGTCTCCCTCGCGCACTCGGTCTCGGCGCACTCTTTGTGCCTGCGCATCCGCTGCGGCACGCCGCGGCCGCCCTGCTCATCGAGCGGCATGCATTTCCGATGCATGCCAGGCGCTCGATACGCACTGGCTGGACGGCGTTTCGGTTGTCCTTGCAGGTGGCCTTACGAGCCACCCGCCCGGACCCTACGCCTCCCGCGGACTACGCGCCCTCGCTTCGCTCTCCCTGGCGCGCAGCGAACGAACGCCAAGCGGGTGCGGCGATCGAGGGCGCCATTCGCCAGGAAGAGCTTGAGATCGCTCAGCTTGCCGTCGATACCCATGGGTATACGAACTACGGGATCGGGGTTGCCAAAAACCTCGGATTCGATATGTGCCCCCGCGTGAAAAACGTGAAAGAACGAAAGCTCTACGTACCGCGAAAGCTCGCTGTTCCCGCGAGCCTGGAGACTATCGCGGACCGGGACGTATCGCTACGTGTCGTCAAAACGCAATGGGACGAAAACGTCCGGATTGCGGCGTCGATCGACACCGGGACGAGCGCCGTCATCGTTTTGGCCCGTTACGGATCGGCGGCCGCGAACGATCCGGTCTATCGGGCGGGGGTCTATTTCGGACGGCTCATTCAAAGCCTCTTTCTGTGCGATTATTTCACGATCGAGCCGTTTCGTCGCCTCATCCATCGAATCCTGGTGCACGGGGAAGCGGTTCACCAGTTGCAGCGCGCGATTTTCCAGGGCTCATTTTCCAAGCCGCGCGGGCAACGGGAGGAGAAACTGATCGCGATGTCCGGGTCGCGCACGCTGCTCACCAATCTCTGCCTGGCCTGGACCACCTAGAAAATCCAGTCGGTGCTGGAGACCTGGCCGCCGCTCCAGCGTGAAGGGGAGGGGGCGGCTTAGCTTCGGGCGGTGAGCCCGGCGCATTTTCAGAACATCAATATGCGCGGGACCTTCCGCTTCCCGATCAAGCGCTATCGCGACCGTTTGCTCGAACGCCACGGGGGCGTGGCGACGGCGTAAGCCTTCGGCGAAACGGTCGTGGCGCTACCGGGGAAAGACGTGCGGATGAGAGGCCAGGCCGCGCCGGCATCAACGCGGGCGCATGATGGATGCTCGCTGCTGGCCCGCCATGAGTTTCGGCGCGGGCAAGCAGACTTGGAATGTTCGGCGGCGTCCGCCATCGCGCGAGTTATTCGATGCGCACTAACGAATGGTTCACGCGGCTTTCCGCGCTCGCCGCACATCGGCCCGGATGATGATCTCGTCCGCAGAAGCACTTCCCATGCTTGACATTAATAATGTGGCCACGATAAGTTGCATGTACATCTAATAATGAGGTTGGCGCCATGGTAACCGCATTGAAAGCCAGAAATGCGGCGGGTCCACAGTTGCTCGCTCGCGGATGGGTAGAGAAAATTATTGAAGCACCCGATCCCGCCATGCGTATCCTGCAAATACGCGGTGGCAACCGGATTGTTGAGGTGCTGGTTGACAAGGATTTGTTGGCAGAGACCGATCCCACGGCGCAAAGCACGGTGGAGATATTCGGTCGGAGCGGCGGTACGAGATCACCGGGGATCGCAGAATCCATCGTCGTGCGCAACCGCGCTCAACCGTTACCTATTGACCTGGAAATCCCCGATTACGCCGCAACGCGATACCGGCATTTGCACATTCGGACGCCGCTGTTACGGGCCGCCGCCATGTTCCGGCACTATGTGCAGAAATATGCACGGGAGTACCTTGATGATCTTGGCTTCTATTTCGTGCACACACCGGTGCTCACCGAGGCCTCTTGTGTCTGCAGCGGGGAGGTATTCACGTTTCCGTATTACGGAAAAACGGTCGCCAATCTGATCCAGAGCCCATGGATGTACTGTGACGCCCTAGTTAGCGGCGTTGAGAGGGTATATGCCATTAACCCATCGTACCGGCGGGAGCGCGAGCCCACGGAAACACACTTGGTGGAAATCTGGCAACTGCAGGTTGATCTCTGTTGGGCTACCAATGACGACATCATGGCGATGGAGGAGGAGCTGATTCAGCATCTCGCCGGTAAACTGCAAAAAAATCATGTCAGCCTTTATACCGATGCCGGCCTGTCGATGGCGCACCTCGATGCGCTCCTAAAATCTTATCATCGCATAACGTACGATGAATCGCTGGACCGACTTAGATCGCTCGGTTATCAGCTGGCTTATGGCGATGATTACACCAAGGAACAATCCGATGCCTTGAGTGCGAGCTTCGATCGTCCCTATTTCATCACACACTATCCGCAAGAAATGAAAAATTTCTGGTTCCCGACGATTCCAGGGGACAAGAAATTTACCCCATCCAATGATCTCTTTGCGCATACCGGTCATGGCGAAATCATCGGCGGCGGGGAGCGAGTATACGACACCAAGGAACTCGAACAAAATCTCGAGATCTTCGGCCATGACCTCGACGAATTCGACTGGTTTGTCGAGACCCGCAAATACGGCGGCGTTCCACATGCCGGATTTTCTGTCGGTTTCGATCGGTTGACCGCCATGCTCATGGGGGTTGATCACATCAACAAGGCAACGCTTTTTCCGCGCCTTCCCTACGGGACATTGCGACCTTAAAAATCTGCCAATTCGAGTTAACCCAACGACTTTACTAGGAGGAGAGAAATGGAAATTCTCGTACCGATGCCCAAGGAAGGGACGCTACCGAATCCTGGTTCTTGGGAACACGCCCTGCACATCATCCAGGCGCACCGCCCGGCGATCGAAACCCTGGCGCGCCGCGCATTCGCGAATAGTGAACAGGAGGCCTGGGAAGCCGCCCAATACATGCTTTATCACTGGAATCTCGAGGAGCTGGAGCGCAAGACCCCAGTGTACGGCTGGGGACGGGCCGTGCGGCAAGCCTTGCGTAATGTCATCCTCGAAGTGGAGACCAAGGAACGTCGCGCCCGGGTCACGCTCGCCTGCTGGAACGACTTCACACCCGAGCGCGCCATGGAAGAGCTACGCCAGGCGGCGATGGGCCACCGTATCCACGCCCATCCACTGCTCGTAGAGGTGAGCCAGCACGGTTTGTCGAAAGCGAGCGTCAAGCTCTTCCTGGACAATTACTACGTCAACAATCTGGTGTTCCATCTGCACA
The DNA here is from genome assembly GCA_021785515.1 of Pseudomonadota bacterium. Taxonomy (GTDB): domain Bacteria; phylum Pseudomonadota; class Gammaproteobacteria; order Acidiferrobacterales; family UBA6901; genus JAJYCY01. Next base: position 191,283 of record JAJYEX010000007.1, read on the forward strand.
TCGCGGCGCAGAGCCTCTCGACGCCGTTTGAACTGCGCGCAGAGTTGTACAAGAATCTCCACGACGAACTCGGCGCCGGAGATCCGGAGGCGGCCCATCCGCTGCTGTTCCTCCGCAATTACCGTTCACTGGGCGACACCCAGACGATCAAACCGCTGCTCGGCAGCATTTATCTGCTCAACACCAAAATCTTTTACACTTTTCTGTGCGGTAACTACAAGCAGGGCCTGGGCGCCTTGGGGTTCCTGGAACTGGCGATGCCTAACCAGATGCAACTGCTGTTGAACGGGTTGAAGAAGTCGGGACTGCCGGACCGTGATCTCATCTTCTGGGACCTGCACATCAGCCTAGACAAGGATCACGGCGAGGCTTGGTTTGACAAGATGCGCAAGATCCTTCACACCCGCGAGGATGCCTACCAAATGCTCGAGGGAGGGGTTGCGACACTGGAAGCACGCTCGGTTTTCTATGACTTCGTGTGGAAGGCGATCGCGGAAAGCCGGAAGTACGCGGCTTAGCGCTACTTTAGTCATTCGCAAACAGGAGTGACCGACTATGTGTCGGTCACTCCGCGGATCTCATCGGAGAACATCCTGTGGACGTCCACACTGAGTCTCTTTCGGCTGAAGTCAGGGAGTCAGAACACTTTCCGCTGGCGAAACGTTCTGGCCGTCTGGCCATGCGGCCCGGGCAGGTTGTGGACCATCCGGGGCGTGGCCCAGCCATGGTAGTAGTGGAAGACGGATCCGTAACCATCGAACAACACGGTCAGCCGCGTTACGCCTCGGGGTGGTCGCTCGTAGTGCTGCATGGCCAAGGTCCCATCAAGATGAGCAGCACGAATGGCGCCAGCCTGACCTGGATTACGCTCGAGCCGGCCCCGATGTTGGACGGCTTTGGTGAAGAAAGTTACACATGTGATCTAACCGTATTCAGGGATACTGCGAGCCTGTCCGGCGGTGTGGCGGAGGTGACAACGGTTCTCGGCCATGACTTGGGCGTGCGTATCACTCAAGTCGACACCGCGCCCGAATGGAGGCCGCTGCCGGCGGCGTCCAAACATCGATTCATCGGGACTGCCGAAAACGACGAGAATTTCCTCGCCGAATTGGTTTACCGTCGGTCAGTACCGCCGCCCTCGGGGATATTCAGCGGTCGTCTGGATCTGGCCATCATCGGCGCCGGTCCGACCGGCATGAGCATCGCCGCACACGCGGAGTCGCACGGATTGAAGTACGCGATCTTCGGTGAACCCTGGGCCTTCTGGCACCGTCACATGATCCCGCTTCCGTTACGGTCGCCACCGGCGACAACCAATATCGATACGCCCCGGAGTGGCTTTCAGTTTCTGGACTTCGTGCGCCAATTCAAGCGGCCGGAAACCAAGCGTATTTTCCTTGCCGAATTTATTGCGTACGCCTCATGGTTTGCCATTCAACACCGAGTGCGCCCCGTCAGGCTCGCTGTGCAGGCATTGCGGCGCGAGCAGGGCATTTGGCTGATGCAAACGCCGAAAGGCATCATTCAGGCGCGGCACGTCGTGGTGGCCGTGGGCCTTAACGGCATGCACAGGCTGCCCGAAAATGCTGTACGGCATCTACGATTTTTTACAGCCGTCTCCGATATCAAATGCTTCGGGGAGTTCCGTGACAAGCGTGTGGCTGTGATCGGAGCCGGCCAAAGCGCGGCGGAGGCAGCCTTGTCACTGGCCGCTGCGGGCGCCAAAGCGCACCTTGTTGTCCGGGGGCCGCGGGTTATTTTTCGTTCGCTGCATTCGCCCGGAGCGTTGATATTCAAATTCCTGTTCAAGCGCGCTGATCGGTTTATCGCATTTCTTCCGGCCTTTTTGCAGACACAGCTCCTTCGTTTTCTCGCCAAGGGGACGGTCGAGCCCGGACTGAAAGATGAACTCAAGCGGCATAACGTAGAGATCCACACATGCTCCCAGGTTGTACCGAATGTTGGCGGCGGTCAGATGCCGCTCGAAATTCACTCTCCCCACGAAGAACCTCTCGCCGTTGACCACGCCATTCTCGGGACGGGTTACACCTTTGATGTACGCAGAATCCCCTTTCTTTGGGACGTTCCTGTGGCACACGTCCAAGGCCTGCCGAGGCTCAACCGCTATGGCGAGTCGTCGGCGCCAGGGCTCTATTTCTGCGGCATCGCGGCCCTTAGGCTAATTGGGCCTCAGGCGCAATTTGTCTTTGGCACAAGAAAACTCTCACCACGAATCATGGCGGGTATCCTGCGATTCAGGACCAGAGGTTCTGGTCATAACCGTCATGGTCGTTCTGAGGCAGCGGGGGTGAGTCGTGGAACTGGCTAACAAGAAACTGGGGCTCGTCGTGGGGTCCAGCCCTACCAGCGGAAAAACCTTGCTCGCGATCCGACTCACCGAAGCGGCGATCGCCGCTAAGATGGCGGTGTCGGTTTTTCTGGTGGACCAAGGCATTTATTGTGCGCTCGACTCCACCACTAACAAGAGCTTGCTCAAACGCTTCCACGCCATGGCACAAAACGGCGCCAAGATCACTTTGTGCTCCGTGATGCTCAAAAGCCACGGGGTTCCGGAGAAAGCCGTGAAGAGCAGTATTGAGATTGGATCATTACTCCACTTTGTCGAAATGATTAATGACTGTGATCAGATGATATTTTTCATGGGTTAATGCGCATGGCAACGTGTCAAATCAAGAAAGGCGTGCTGTTTTTCCTGTTGGAAGGCCCCTACGCCAGTGACCGCAACTTGCATCTTGTGCGAATGGCACTTTCGATTGCCTTGGATGCTAAACCGCAGCTGGTGCTCCTGGGCGACGCGGTTCGTCTTTCCATCTGCACCCAAGACCCTTCTCCACCCTTGAACGACGTGGTAAGCCAACTCCGAATGCTGCAGGAGATGGACGTACCGACGTACGCGGTGGAAGAAGACCTGGTCGCACACGAGATCGCGAAGGAAGAGATCATGCCTGGAGTCAAACCGCTGCCGAACGGACGCATAGGCGCCCTGATGGACGGGGCAGATTATGTTTTTGTGACCTAGCCTGAGGCGAGATGAGACTTTTTTTATGTACCTCCGAACAAGGAATCCGCCGCGCGGAGTATCTGGGTTACAGGTCGGGACAGGATCTGCTGGTGTTGGCGCACGACGCGGTTTATGCCCCACGGCGAGGCGAGCGAATCGCCGCCAGCGCATTGGACTTGGCATTGCGCGGGTTACACGCCATTGGCAGTGGCATTTCAGATGCTGAACTGCTCAGACTGATCATGGAGCACGAACAAGTCATCATTCCATAGTTCATGGAGAAATACAGACAAGGATGTCATATGAGTGAGGACACAGATGCAAACGCAGAAGCCACCGTAGCTGTCGGCTGCCGAAGTGAAGGATGCCATACGATTCCGCTAGCCGAGGTTGATCAACTCTACTACCAGATGCACATGTTCATGTGCGTGAACCACCGTGAAAACGCCAGAAGTTGCGCCGGAAGCAATTCGGTCTCCCTTCACGAATATATGAAGAAAAAAGCGCGCAAAGCGGGATTAGATCCTCTGCGGACCTTGCGCATCGACAAATCGGGGTGCATGGGGCGATGCGAACACGGACCCACGGCCGTAATCTATCCCCAGGCTGTGTGGTACCACTACGAGACATGCGAGGACCTGAATAAAATCCTTAACGAGCATCTGTTGAACGGTCGTATCGTTGAGCGTCTGCGTATTCCTACGCCCGTAGAAGAATGACCCATGAACCCTAAATGTATACAGAAGGCCAATATTGTTTTCTCGATATTGATCGCATCTCCAGCTTGGGCCGAAAACTGGTTCACTGTCGATGGCACCGAGCGTCCAGGCGCTCCCGCGGTAAAGGTGTTCGGCCTTATCCAGCCGACCTATCAGCAGGACTATTCAGACAAGGTATATGGTCTGATGGGCTCCGAAGCGGTCAACGAAGGGAAATATCCCTACGTCGCATTGATCGCGCCTGGATATAAATCTCTCTCGAGCTTTTATCTCCTTCGAGTCCAGCTTGGTGCCCGTGAAGCGGTCTATGACATGACCAATTACGAGGTGGTGTGGGAGTACGGCGCCAATGCACTGACTACCCAACCTGGGCGGTCGTTCAACACGGAGCTCGCCGAAGGATCGATCACGTTCAATCATATACCAGGAGCGAGAATTTGCGTGGGCTTGTTCAAGACGCCGGGTGAAGAAGAGGGCGTGCGCACCGCGGTCGACTACGTCAACTTCACCATCGTCACCTTCCGATTTTTGATGTCCTCAACCCATCCGCGGGCGAGCAACTCCCCGCTCGTATTTCCCAGTCTCTCAGCCACCTGCATGATGCTTAACCGTCAATGGTTGGTTGTACATACAATATATTGACCGAGGTCTTGACTAAGACCACCTGTCGAAGGATGATTGCACATCAATATGACACAAGGAGGTGTATCGTGACGGCCGAAGCCACAAGAATGCTGACCAATGACTCCCCGGATTTCTCTTTTAACCAGTTGCGCGAGCTCATTTTCGGGCAACTTGTAAGTCAGGCCCTGCAGGCGGTCGCAAGGCTTGGCGTGGCCGAGCGTCTGAAAGCGGGACCGAAAACGGCACAAGAACTGGCGACAGCGGTGAGAGCCAGGGCGGATATCCTCGCGAGAGTACTCCGGTCGCTCGCGGCCTACGGCGTCTTTGTGGAACGAGGTGATGGACGATTCGAGCTTTCTCCGGTAGGAGAAATGCTTTGTCCGGGCCCCCGGACGCTGCATTCCTTTCTTCTGATGTTCTCATCCCCTTGGAATCAGGAGCCGTTTAGCAAGCTCTATGGGCTGCTCACCGGAGGAGCCTCGGCGTTCGAGGCGAGCATGGGTGCGCCGTTCTTTGAATACCTTAAGCAAAACCCGGAAGCAGATGACCTATTCAACCAGGTCATGACGGATTTTCTTGGCCGCATACACAAGGCCGCCGCTGACGCTTATGACTTTTCCGGCGCGAAAACCATTGTGGATGTGGGCGGAGGCCACGGTTCCCTGATGGTGGAGATCTTGAAGCGCAACCCGAAGGCTTCGGGAATCATTTTCGACCGGCCAGATTTACGAAAAGGCGCGGAGGAAACGATAGAGCGATTCGCCCTAACGAACCGCTGCCGGTTTATTGGCGGCAGTTTTTTTGAGAGCGTACCAAACGGTGGCGACGTCTATCTGCTCTCCCGGGTACTACATGATTGGAATGACCGGGATGTGCAGCGTATTTTGAGCCATTGTCGGGAGGCGATGGCCGACGGCAGGCTCCTTTTAGTCGAACAGGTCATGCTGCCCGACAATCAGCGGTCATTCACGAAATTGACGGATCTCTGGATGATGATCATGTTCAATGAAGGAAGGGAGCGCACAGAGTCGGAGTATCACCTCCTCCTCAATTCGGCGAGCTTCAGGTTAAACCGCATCGTTCCAACGGCGGTTACGGATTGCGTGATCGAAGCGCTTCCGGCTTAAGGAACCGTGGCGCACTTAGGATGGAAGGGGCACGCGCAGCGCGGCAGGGATGTCATGGCGAGAATGGGGTGCTGAATGTCATCGTGGCCTTACATTAACAATCGATTAAGGCTTATTTACCGGGACGAATGGAACGACGGTTTTGGGGCGCGGGGCTGGAAGCTTGAGGCGGCGATCGCGGACCCGGACGTCATAGCCTGCACCGCGCATAGCGGAGGAAAAAGCCCAACATCGGTTATCGTTCACGATATCCTCGACCATTTCGTCTCGGGATTTGCATTGAGCGGCTGTCTGCACGAAGCGCAAGCGATTGTCATGCATGGGCTGCGGAACAGCATTGAAGTGCGGTCGAGTTTTGAATGGCTCGTCGATGACATCCTGCGAGACCCTGCTTCGGATTCGGACGCCAGAGAATTACTCGCCCCGCTCTTGCCGGCGCCGGTGCGCGCCTGTTGCAGATCTTCCACGGAGATGGTGGAGCGGGTCGGAGCGCAATTGGGTACTGCGCAAATGCGTGCGCGCCTTATTCAGCGGCTGATCGGCGTGGGTCTCGGAGGTGTCCGCACGGCGATGACCAATTGGGAGCGGCGTCATCTCCCCTTTGAAAGAATGGCAGACATTGGGTTCTGCGTCCAAGAACTCTTGGAGAAGGCCGACGACGCGATACTCGCGAATAAGATCGCGGTGGCGGATGCCTTGCTCGATTTAAGTGACGATGTATGTCGACTGGAGTTGTCCGCGAACGGATCCGACGAGCATGTGCACCTCGAACAACCGGTTTGACGTCTGTCCTGCAAACGGAGCGCGCGGGATGGAAACTATCGACGGGAAGCCCGAAACAGGTATGGATCTGTTCCGGCGGATCAACGAGAAGCCTTCGTCTTGGTAACGACGACTAGCGACGAGCGATGATTAAAAGCGATCTTCTCTCACCGGAGCAATTGATCGGGGTATGGCATCTCGTCAGCGCAACGGGCCTCTTCGAGCAGGGCAGGACCACTGCGCTTTTTGGGGCGAACCCAATAGGTCGGCTCATTTATGATCAACAGGGCACGGTTTCGCTTCAAATCACGGCGTCGGACGTACCGCTGTTTTTGTCGGGGGACCGCCAACAGGGAACCGAACAAGAGGTCCGGACAGCGTTCGAAAATTACAGCGGCTACTTTGGCACGTACGAAGTCGACGTGTCTTCTGCGATGGTCATACATCAGATCGAGGGTGGGTCCTTTCCCAATTGGAGAAATACCAAGCAAATTCGATACTTGAAGATGGCGGACGGGCTGCTCTATATGCAGACGACTCCGATTCGTCTGCGTGACAATGCGATGGTGGCCAAACTGGTCTGGCGCCGGCTCTAGGGTCAGTAGAGTCGAGATGTGGCGCGGTGGCGGTAGGCTCGTCTCAACTGTTGCCGCCCCTTTCGTCTGGCGGTGCCGCAATCGACGCACCATGACTCCGTTTCCACATCTCGCTCATCGAACCGGACGG
>JAJYEX010000011.1 GCA_021785515.1 Pseudomonadota bacterium
TGTTGCGCGACAGACTTGTGCCGCGCGCTGAATCTCGCTGATCGTGAGATGCTCGCGGAAATACATCCGCCTGATCTTTGCGTACATGGCCATGGTAATCACTCCTTTGTCCTCCTGCCCAACAAACAGGCAGGATACGGGGATTACCTGGTCAAAATTAAGCCAGCATAACTGGCTTCAGATGGTCAAAAGTTTTTAGCGCCAACATCTGGTGCTTCTTCGGGGCATGCACGATAATGCGGTCCATACCCTTGTAAACCCGATTACTCCGTGGGCTGTCGCAGTATCCGGCTGGGGGACGGTAAACGCTACCGCTTCACCTTGAGCGGGGCGAACGGAGAGCTATACCAGCCGCTGACGTGCCCGCCGGAAAAGTAGACTCTAGATACGCCGTAATCCCATGTCTGGTCGGTTTCCAGTAGCGGCGGCCCTTGAACGGCCAGAACCTCGGATCTTGTGGCACCGATGGTAAAGGTGGTCTGTAACCGGTGTTGTCGTGGTTCGCCAAATGCGACGTGTAGAGGGTGCGACGGATCGTTTACCCATCGCTGGACCATGCCGTCTGTGAAGTAGATCCGTGATTTTCCGTAGTACCAGACGTCACCTCTGATACGCTCTGGCAGTCCTTCCGCGGCCTGTACCTGGTTCGGGCTGGAGCCGACCGTAAAAACCCCCTCATCGTCCGCTGCCTCGTCTGCGCCGTGGTCGGCAACCGGCCCGATTGGTACAGCTACTTTAGCCGGATGGGGTTCATGCCACGTCGGGATCGTTGCAGCTGGCTGCCACAGTGTATAGGTCATCCAGGCCGCAAACCCCATCAGGGCCAACGGCAGCAACCGCGTAGACCGGCCGCGGCGTATTGTCCGCGTGTCCGTTGCCCATTCCGGTTCTGCGACCATACCGACCGGCGCCTGGGGGCGCTGCGGGTAATGCGGTGCGTTCGCCGGATGTGGTTCCGGTCTGCTGATCACGTCGGGGAGACGGCCGTGGCGCTCTTGGTAATCTGAAAGCACCTGATAGGCCCGGTTGATCTCTTTGGTCTTCTCCTCAGCCAGGATTCTTCTTTCGGGATCCTGGTCGAAGCGGTCCGGATGCCAGGTACGTACCAGCCGCCGGTAGGCCGCGCGCAGTTGGGTCCAGGTGCACCCGGGTGCCACATCAAGGGCGCGATAATAGCTGCGGTAATCTGGATTCATACGGTGAAACCGGTCGTGTCAGTTCGATTCCGCATGCCCTTAGAGCCTCCGGCATCTGGCTCGCGCAGCCGGGCTTGGTGCCGAGAGCATCGTGCGGACGGCATACGGCATACAATATCCTGCCACGGAAGCCGGAAGCTAGCGGAAACGTGGCGTATTCCGTACGCGGCATACTGGAGCTGAGGCAACTTGGACACCAGATGATTGCCCGCTCCCGGGTTGATCCGACGACGGCCATGCGTTCGTCTGGTCGTGGCCCACAACCTGGCCTTGGTGCGGACGGGTAACTTACAAGCAGTTTCGATGGTAGGTTTGAGATCGACACGAGCCGCTCGCCGGGGTTCGGATCGGGGCTGCAGCGTAGAGGCAGAATACGTTGATCCGCCACTGATTCTTCGTTGTTTTGTCATGGATTTCCACTATCTTGCCCCGGTGTTTGGGTCATCACCACCGTTTATCCGCCACGTACTATCGCCTGTCGGTTAGAAGGGGTAAAATTAGCAAATTGCTTAATTCTTAAGGTGGCAACCGGTTGATATTGTTATTTCTGTTGCCTGCAATCCGCTTTGTATTGACCGTTTGCGGAGAATTCAACCGGTCACCGATTTCAGTTCCAATTTGAAAACGTGACTGTTATTACGAACTAGTATTATTACCAATCTAAGGGCTTATGGATGTCGAAATGCTCGCTTTCAGTTGAAACGGACCATGGTGACTGATTACAAATATCAACCCAAACCTGTCCCAACGGAACCAATGGGGCCTAATAAAACTCGAAACGGCTAGAATTTTTAAAGACCTATAAAGTATTTAGACTGAGGGGGCATTTGTGGGTGCAATCCGTTCCTTGATCGTATTAGGCCTGCTGCTGATGCTGACCGCTTGTGCCAGCGGGCCGCAGGTGGTCCAACCTTCGGCGCTTACCAGTGGCGACAAGGCCTTTACCCAAAGCGGGGTGTATAAGATCGGCATAGCCGACCGGCTCGAGGTCTCGGTGTGGAGAAACCCCGATCTGTCGGTTACGGTACCGGTCCGCCCCGACGGGAAGATTTCGGTACCACTGATCGGGGATGTGCAGGCCAGTGGACTGACGGCTCAGCAGGTAGCCGGCGTGATCCAGCAAAAACTGTCCTATTACATCCGCGAGCCGAACGTTACCGTGATCGTGGTCGGTCTAAAGAGCCACGAATATCTCTCGCGGGTGCGCGTCACGGGTGCGGTCCTCAAACCGGAGTCCATTCCTTGGAGGGAGGGTATGACGGTTCTTGACGCCATTCTGGAGGCTGGCGGACCGAACCAGTTCGCTGCGCAGGATCGCACCAAGATCTATCGCCAGGTGGGCACCAGAACGATCGTTATCCCGATCGATCTCGGTGCGATCCTGAATGACGGCGACCTGGCGACCAATATCGATCTTGATCCAGGGGATGTGATCACCGTTCCGCAAAGGCTCTTCTAGTTTTGCGGCGCTGAACCTGCCGATCGGATACCGAACATGGAACTCCCTAACGATCAATTCATTCACGTGCTGGCCCGCGAGGCATTTCTGCGCCGGAAAGTAGTAGTGGCGCTGTTTGTCATTGTTAGCCTGGGTACGCTGGTTCTGGGCCTGTTCTCGCAGAAACACTATACCTCCGGGACCACGATCCTGGTCCAGGACAAGAACGTGATACAGCCGCTCATGAAGGGAACGGCCGTCGATGCTGGTGAGACCAGTAGGGCGAGCGTTGCGCGGGCGATGATACACGGGCATCACTTTATGGCCCGGATCGCGCGTGATGCCGGCCTGATCAACGCGCGGACTACGCCGAAACAGGAATCAGCCATTATCCACCAAATGCTTATTCCGCACATCCGCGTCACGCACGTCGGAGACAATCGCAACCTGATCCGGATTCAGTATACCGATACCAATCCCAAAAGGACCTATTTCATCGCCCGGGACCTGACAGACCGGTTCATTGCGACCACGCTGGCGGATAAGGCCAAGCAAAGCCAGAATGCATTCGATTTCATCAACCAGCAGGTGCTGCAGTACCGGGCCAAGCTTACGGAGGTTGAGAATTCGCTGAAGAAGTTCCAGTCGGCCAATCTGACGACCAGACCTGGCAGCGAGACCCAGATCGGCAAGAGACTGAACCATCTTCAGGACGAGATCGACAGAACCAGCGAGCAACTTAGGGAGACCGAGATCAAGCGGAGCTCGCTTAGGAGACAGCTCAACGGGGAAGCGCGGGCGACCGCAGAGTTTGCGCTCGAGGGTCAGTATGCAGCGCGTATTGCCCGTCTCCAGACGCAGCTCGCCACCCTCAGACTTAACTACCGCGATACCTACCCCGATATCGTGCAGATCAAGCACGAAATTGCCGACCTCAGGCTCGATATCGCTAAGGCTCGCGAACGGGCGAAGGCAGCCAAATCGGGGAAAGAGCCGGCCCTCAGCGAGAGCTTGGTTCTCAATCCGCTCTACCAGCATCTGCGCCAGGAGCTGTCCCAGACACAGACCCTGATTGCCACGCTGGAAGTGCGTCTGGCAGATTACCGCTCGCTGCTGGCCGAGGAGCTTAAGCGCGGACGGGAGGTGCACAGCGGTGAGGCAACCCTGGCAGAACTGACCCGTGACTACAACGTCAATCGTGACATCTACCAGGATCTCCTGCGTCGCCGCGAGAACGCACGTGTGACCATGAATCTCGACAAGCAGCGCGAAGGCCTGAGCTTCCAGATTCAGAGCCAGGCGGAGTTGCCGCATGTGCCGGAAGGCCTGCGGTTTGCCGACTTTCTCCTGGGCAGCCTGTTCCTGGGGCTGGGGTTGCCATTGGCGCTGGTGTACGCCAAGGTCAAGTTTGACCCACGCGTCTGTGCCGGACCGGCTCTTTCCGAAAGGCTGAAGCTGCCACTCATGGCGGTTATTCCGCATCTTTCTACGCCACTCGAGAGCGAGGCAACGGTTCGCAGCGTGCGTCTGCTCGGTGTAGTGGTCGCGGGGGATCTGATGTTGATCGTGACCATATCAGCGCTGAAGTTGGCAGGGGTGCTTAAATAATGAGCAAGATCGAGGAAGCGTTGCGCCACGCCAACAATATGCGGCGCCCGCAAGGCGCGCAGCCGCAGTCTCTGGCGGGTCGGGGACTGATGCGCGCTCCGGGCTCCGCTGTGACAGATATCGAGAGTCGTCAGCATGCGCGTGACGAGATTGCGCGCATGACCGATAAGGAGCGCATAAGCGGCAAGGAGCTGGCCGACAGCCGGATCATCTATCCGGACATGCGTGATGGCCGGATCGTGGACGCGTTCCGCAATTTGCGCACTAGACTGATCCAGAAGGGGGGCGCTGGCAACATGGTGTTGATGGTGACCTCGGTGACTCGCGGTGACGGATCTACCTTCGTAGCGCGCAATCTGGCGGTATCGTTCGCGTTTGACGAAAGCAAGACCGCGCTGCTGGTGGACTGCAATCTGCGCAACCCCGGGCTGATGGGGAGAAACGGCACGCCGCTGCAACGAGGCCTCACTGATTATCTGGAATCGGGGGATCTTCCGGTAGAGGATATCATCTACAGTGTGGGGATACCGCGGTTACGGATGATCCCATCTGGGGCGCGTCGTGAGGTCCCCGCGGAATACTTTACCTCGCTCAAGATGCGACAGCTGCTGGATGCGTTGAAGGCGCGTTATGCGGAACGCTACGTTGTGCTCGATGCGCCGGCGGTGACCGAATCGGCGGACAGCCGGATTCTCGCGGAACTGGCGGACCACGTATTGCTAGTAGTGCCGTACGGCCGGGTCAGCGAATCCCAGATCATGGCGGCGGCCAGGGCGATCGGGGCGCAGAAACTCTTCGGGGTTGTCTTCAACAATGAGCCCTCGGTGTCCGGTGTGTGGCGCGACATCTGCACCGGTAGTGGCGTTCTGTCGGCGCTGGGACGGTTGTTCGGGCGACGGGCTGGGGCGTGACGCAGTGCCAAGAGCCGCAAGGCAGGTGATGCGCAGAAGTTGGCGGCTGGTGGCAGCGGTGCTGGCCCTGCTGCTACCAGGCGTATCGACTGCGACCGAGTTCGGATATGGTCTGGGTTACAGCGCTACGCACAGCAATAATATTACGCTGTCGAACACTAACCCGCAGGCGGACTGGCTGAGTATAGCTAAGGGCCAGCTTGCCCTGGAAGAAGACGGGCTGCGGAATTTCGGTGCGCGTGTCTATTCGCAGCTGGAATATGACCATTACCAGCACCAGATTTTCAGCAACCAGACGATGTTTACCCTTAATTCGGCCGCTACTTGGGCGATGAGGCCGCGGGTGCTGAGTTGGACGGCGGAAGACTACTATGGACAGGTTCCGATAGTGCCTTTCGCGTCTGTCACGCCCAGCAACATGCAGAGCGTCAATGTGCTCACCACGGGTCCGACCGCGTTGGCCCGCATCGATCCGCTGAACACGCTGGAGCTCGGAATGCGCTACGACAATTTTCATTCCAGCGTTGCAAACAATGACTCCTACCGTGTCGGCGGTTTCGCTGGCTGGTTGTATCAGTACTCGCCGGTCACGGTGTTCTCCCTGAACTACCATGGGCAGAACGCGCGGTACATGCAGAATGTGTTGGCTTCAGGTTACGACCGGCAGGATATGTTCCTGCGTATGGATACGCGTTTCCCGACGACGGCATGGGTCGTGGATCTAGGCGATACGTGGCTGCACCAGAGCGTGCTTGGCAGAGTAAGCGGACTGTATGCGCGACTGCTGATGTCACGACAGATCACCAAGGACACGGCGCTTAGCGTCACGGCGATATCGACGATCACGGATGTCGAGGATCAGGTCCTGTCGGCGGAATCGACGAGCGGAATCGTCGGTGGTAGCAGCGTTGGTACGGATATCTATCGGCAGGACAGCGTGGATGCAGCCTATTCGGTCGCCGGGCCCTTGGGCATGGATTCGGTCGATTTGTTCGACCAGAAGCTGAAGTATTACACTTCCCCCCTCAGCCAGGAACAGGCGGGAGTCGGTGTTCAGTTTGGCTACCAGTTTTCCGGCACGCTGCTCGGTTCGCTTTTCGGTGGCTATTCGCGGACCCGGTTTTACGACAACTCCGTCATCAATCGTGATGGAAACGAGGGCGTGGGTCTGACCTACGAAGCCCGCCCCAGCATCTTCGTCGGGTTGAAGGGGCAGATATCGCGACAGCAGAGCACCTCCGCCGCGAATTCGTATACCGAAAAGCAGATCGTGTTGAGTGTATCGTATTATAGCAACTTTACATTCGTGAACGCGGGGACTGTGGTTCCGCCGCTGACGGAACAGGACAATATAACAAGGGACATCATGTACGGCCGGTGAACGATCATGTATCTCGAATTCTTCAAGCTGCACGAGCATCCGTTCCAGCTGACGCCGGATTCGGATTTTCTCTATATGAGCGAGTCCCATGCGCGGGCCAAGGCCTACATGGACTACACCATCTGGAACCGCGACGGCTTTGTGGTCGTAACGGGGGAGATTGGCGCTGGCAAGACCACACTTCTGCAGAAGCTGCTGTCCGAGTTTGATGACACCGTGTCGGTGGCAAAGATCTACCAGACGCAGCTCGATGAGATCCAGTTTCTGCAAGCGGTGCTCGTGGAGTTCGGGCTGAAGCCCTTCAATGCGAAGAAGGTCGAGCTCATGGATATGCTGAGCACCTTCCTGATAGACAGTTTTTTGCAGTCCAAACAGCTGGTGCTTATTGTGGACGAGGCCCAGAATCTCGGCCCCAAGGTGCTGGAGGAGATCCGGATGCTTTCTGGTCTGGAAACGCAGAAAGAAAAGATACTGCACGTGGTTCTGGTGGGACAGCCGGAGCTCAACGACATTCTGGATTCTCCCGAAATGGAGCAGTTGCTGCAGCGGGTGCGCCTGCGCTGCCACATTTCGGCGCTGTCGGAGCAGGAGACGGGCGATTACGTCCGCCACCGGATGCGGGTGGCAGGCTTGCGAGAATCCAAGATTTTCGAGCCTGACACCTTGCCGATCATCTACGAATACGGTGGTGGCATACCGCGGCTGACTAATGTGCTGTGCGACATGGCGCTCACCTGCGCCTTCACCGACAAGAGTCCGACTGTAACAGCCACCATCATGAAGACAGCGATCGGGGAACTGCAGTGGAAGCCTTACACCGAGCGGGTGCTGGCGCGGAACCGGTTAAAGCAGGAGTCTCAAAGAAGCCGGGGGCTGCGGCATTTTATCGAGGAGAATTCCAAGCGTCTGCTGGAACTTAACGAGCATATCGCCCGGATGGGCGAAGTGACCCCGCTGCTGATGCGGATGGCTGACAGCGTCGCGAACATCGAGCAGGTGCTTAGACGTCTGACGATGTCTGAGAATCCGAGGCTCAACCGGCAGAGACCGGCGGAGACCGCGCCACCGAAGAAAGGATCGACTAAGCCCTTTTGACGGGTGCGATAAGGATGCCGGGCTCGATAGTGTGCCGTATGTGCGCTCTGGCCAACACCAAACGTGACGAAGCTTCCAGATGCACGTTCCCGCAATCAGGCCGTAACTGCAATGGCACTGATCTGTACGGGTCGGATACCGATGACCCGCAACATGTCGGGGAACTGCGTGGATCTCGGTGCAATGATCCCGCATCCAAGTGCCTGTGCGGGTTCTCCCGACGCTGGCTGTTCCGCTGCGTCGTCCACTCCCCATGCCCGAGTAGCCGCGCTGCGCCTCGCGCCGACTCCGCTGCGTCGTCCAGACGATGCCCTTGACGGGTATGCACGTGCGCCGCTTCAGTATGCATGCTTACGCGCCGGGTTCTGCCCTGTGTCGTGGGTGGCTATCGTGCAAGGTGCACATGGAGTCGCCAAATCGCCCCGATAGGCGATGAGGATTTATCCTTTTTTATTCAATGGTCTGCTAGAGCGGATTGCCTGCTAACGAATCAGTAATGTAGGCGACACGTCAGTGCTTGAAGAACGGACGCACCAAGGCGGGTGTCCTGCTGGTGTCGGGCCAGTAGGCAGCGGCGCGTTGCTCCAACTTGTCACCCGCTGGCAATTGGCCAGGACGCGTTGCCTGTCCGCTTGGCAGCGGGTCCATGTCCGTTCATTTAGATTCAACTTTGGCGTATATCCCAGCAGAACAGCATGCTGTGCTGCATGACGACTCTGAAGACGGCTTCGTGGAGCTTGCGGAAGATGAGGTTTGAGTGACAGCCGGCATGTCAGGCGGCGTGCTCACCGATACGGGATCTTCAGTTTGTGGGGTAATGTGCGGCGTAACAAGGATTTTCGGGCAGTGAGCTACAAAGGGCGTGGCATCATAGGCCTGGTCGGTGCCGATCATTTTGCTGGCTTCCCAGTAGCTTTTGGAACTCACGAATGGCAGCGACGCTGCGCGCTTCAGTGAGGCGCTCATCGACCATGAGGCCGTATCCGTTCTCGACGAGCATTTGAGTGCAAGATAAGCCGGGATCGCAACTACCGTCTTGTCACGTTTAGAGTGTTTTGCATCCCGGGCTGCCGGTGTCGGGGTGCGCATCATTGCTACCAAGCCTTTTGTAAAAAGTCGACCTCGGCGTCGCTGCGGGAGCTGCGCGTGATCTCGATGGCCCGTCCGTATGACACGAAGATTTCATTTGTGTGCAGCCTGCGCGTCGACAGCATGCTGTCGATTGAGAAGGGCTCGCAGGAGAGCAGTTGCCGCGCCTGATCGGGCGTCCGCCCGACGAGTTGTCGTACACCTTCACCCGCGATCAATCTGCCGCGGGTAGTGTAGGTCAGGCTATCCCGAGAATTGTTGTTCGATCTTAAGTGTACAAACCGGCGAATCCGCGTGGTTGCCGCGCATCTTATTTGCTCCGCCGCATATCGGTTATTTCATGCGAATCATTTGTCGTCACCCTAGAATCCTCAATTACGTTAATTCCTGTGTTGGTGGCCAAAGATGACAAATCGCGAATGGAAGAAGGAAAATGGAGTGTGGCGTAGACGTCTGGCCGTGGGCTGGACCGTCATCGCGCTGTTGGCGTTAGCGGGCTGCGGCGGCGGAGGAGGCGGGTCCGGCGGTAATGCCAGTTCCGATATTTCAGGCAGCAGCAGCGTCGTCGGAATCAGTTCCGACCCCTCCATCCCCACCTTCTCCGGAGCCCCTGAGGACCAGAGCTTCATCAATGCGGCCCTGGCCGGCGCCGGCATGAGTCTGACGCCACCGGCTGCCACCGAGACGGTGTACGTGGCCCCGCCAACAAGCTACACACCAAGCGGCGCTACCCAGATCGGCAATGGCACCCAGGCCAGTCCCTACCAGAACCTCATTGCGGTGGTCGACAGTGCCGTGCCCGGTGAACATATCTATCTCGAACCCGGCACCTATGAGATGTACAACATGGCCCAGGCGTTTGGTCTGGCGCAGAGCTGGCTTGTGCCGACAACCGCCGGCACCCAGGCTGACCCGATCGTCATCGAGACCGATCCGGCGGCATTGAGCTGGCCGAACAAGCTTGTGGCCACGCTTGATTTCCAGCTCATGCCCGCCGCCCCGAGCACCAGCCGCTCCATGGCGATCGATCTGCCCGACTGGTGGGATTTCGATAATATCGAGGTGAAAAACGCGCTCGACCGCATCTTCTGGGTGGACAGCGCGCATGATCTCATCTACCACAATGACCTGCACCACGTGCAGCTCACCGAGACCCAGGATAACGTCGGTATCGTCGATATCATGCGGCGCGGGGGCGGTGATTATGAGGATTTTATCATCGGCAACAACATTCACGACTTCAATCCGGATGGTGCGAGCGGACCGCTCGGGCAGACCATAAACGAGGGCTGCACCTACAGCGAGACCAACCAGTATTACACGACCTACAGCAACCTCTCGGCTTCCGGCATCGCCAACGTCAACAGCCTCACCCAATCGCAGCTTGCCACCTATACCACTGCGCCGGATAACAACGTCTATTTCTACGCCAATCTGCTGCACAACTGTCAAGACGGCATCGGTACCAAGATCCCTGAGTTCGGTCCCTGGTATGTGCTGTCCAACATGATCTATGGGGTCCAGAACGGCATCAAGTTCACGATGTCCGGCACCGTCGGCAATCCCTCCCTCGTGCGCAACAACATCATCTATAACGCCCCTGTAAGCGGCGGCTACCAGCTTCAAAATGGCATGATCATCGGCTGGCCGATGACCGACCGTAATCTGGGCAATGCCGACAACATGACCATCACGAACAACACCATCATCAACGCCAACAACGCCGATACCGCCCTCTATGGCGGCTTCAACGACGTGATCGACAACAACGTCTTCGTTACGACCAGTTCGGGCTACGCCCACTATGTCTACGGTGGCGGCTACAGCGGCGGGTCCGGCATCGGCAATGGCAGCGGTGTCAACTCTGCCGGCCAGTACTTCGACGGCGGTGGTGTCTGGCCCGGTGTCGAGGGCGAATACCTCTTCCCGGTCAATTCTACCAACCCCTATTACGCCTCGATGCCGGACTATCTGCAGGAGACCGGATGGGGGGCGGAGACGTTTAGCGGGAATCTCTATGTAAGCACGCCGATCGTCCATTTCGCCGGCACACCTGCCGGAATCAGTCCGAACCTGAACGGCACTGATATCGATACCAACGCCACGGTGATGTCCTGGGCCAATCTATCGCCGCTGTTCCGCGATGCATCGACCGATGACTTCCGAGCGGGCACGTCGCCGGGGATATTAGCGACCGTGGGGTCGCAGATTCCGTAGGCGGCTAGTGCCGGATTTCCGGCGCTGATGTTTGCTGAATTGGCGCTGTGACCGGCTGGCATCATCGCACTGCGCGCCGGACGCGCGCGGTCCTTGAGGGCCGAAGCGCAGGTATTCCTAACGGGCGGCCGTGAGGCCGCCTCGGTCCAAAAAACAACCGAAACGCCGTCCTGCCATGACGTAAGTGAGTGTCGGCAAGGTTGCGGCACTTTATCGGCGTGCATCACACCCGCTAGAGCGGGACCTGTTTAGAATTTCCCTAAGAGGTGGTACTCTGTCTGACCTCACCGTCAGATTTACGCAGGAATGAACCGCCATTAGTAAAGTGCGGGGGTTCCAGCGTATTTCGGTGTCGGCAGCTGTCGTGGGCTAGACGGGTAAGCTGGTTATTGTCAGGTAAATCCGCGAAGCAATAATTCGAGTCGGGCCCATGGCGCCATTGGATCCACTGGTATCAGTAATAATTCCCTGTCACAACTATGGACGCTTTCTGTCAGAAGCGATCGATAGTGTCTTGCAGCAGAAGATCGATTCGATCGAGATCATCGTTGTTAACGATGGCAGTACCGATGATACCCACGATGTGGCCGAGCGCTATCAGCATAGCGGCGTGCAGGAGGTCAGGAGAACGCACCCGGCAGGAGTATCGGCTGCGCGTAATGCGGGTCTTGAGCTAGCGCGCGGCAAATACGTCGCATTTCTCGACGCAGACGATCGCTGGAAACCGAAAAAACTAGAAACCTGCCTGTCCTTGTTCGACCACAAGCCCGAACTCGCGGGCGTATTTACCGATTTCGTGCGATTTTCCGAAGCTGAAGGCTATTTCGGCATGACGCAATTTGCCTTCGTTCCGGAGCTGAGTCAGCTTGCGCGATCCAGTATTCCGGGGGTCGCAAATGGATGGTTCTGGACTCATGATGCATTCTGCTGCCTGCTTGCGTGTTCGGAACTGCCGGCTTGGCCGTCGACGTGGGTATTGCGGGGCGAAGTTGCCAGATCCGAACGTTTTGATGAGCGTTTGCGAATAGGCGAAGACCTGCAGTACCTGCTAAAGATAGGACTTAAGGCCCCGCTGGGATATATCGATGCGCCCTTGTCTGAACTCCGGCGTCACGAGTCCAACGTCACGCTGCAGTATCGGGCACATTGTACGCCCGGATTAAATATCCCGTCACTAAAAACCCTCCGCGCGGTGCCGTTGTTGCCGCGACAGCAGCGGGCGTTGAACAAGCGATTGGTGCGAGAGTGGAGGAACGTCGGGAGCAGCGGACTGCATTCCAGGAATATTACGGATTTTTTGAAAGGTTACATGTGTGCACTTTTTTCAAAAATAAATCATGGTGTTGCGGATATTCTGCGGCGTTGAATTAGGATGGCCCGCAGACCACGCCCGCGTAACCGTAACCGGCGGCCCAACGTATGGGCGCTAGCTCTCGATTCAGGCGCGACGCCCATGCCAAGCAGACGGCGCATTTCAAGATTATGCACGTCGCTGGAAGTGAGTTTGCATTAACCTCGCCTCATCGTTCATCACAGTCTGTGTCTGGGTCTCGACAAGCTGTTGATTGCCGCTGTTTTTCTCGTTAGGTGTTTGCGGGTGAACCGCACCAGACGCCCGTCGGAATCAATGTTGCCCGGAAAACTCCGGCGTGCAGATTCGTGAAGTGGTCGATTTGTACCCAAACATCATTGGATTTGGCGCACCGGTGATCCTGCGGCTCTTCGGCAGAGGCCGCAAAGAGCGCATTCGTTCCTAGTGGCTCGAGAACATGGTGATTTTGTGGGCACCCGTGAGTCATCACCGCGCCCTGGTTACGAGCTAGTGGTTGCAACTGCCACGGCCAGTCGCTGGCTGCGTCCGGCGTGCGATTACTCTGACGCCGTACGTCAAGACAGCGAGGCAACCTGGCAAAAACAAACGTCGTGGCGCACATTTCGCCATGCCGCGGCACTTGCCTCGGATGCCGCTGGCGTCGATATTGTGGTTATCCGCAGCGGACACGGACATGTGGGCATGGATACCACAGGGTTGCGCCCAAGCTGAGTTCACCACCAAACGCACCGCCCTGGCACAGCTTGCGCCGCCGACGCAGGGCGTACGTGAGCTCCCTGGCGGAAGAACGACGACGTTTCGAGCCGGCTTGATTCTCTGTGTACCGTGCCGGGTAATGCGCAGGATGGTCATTGCGAATAATGCCGTCGCAGGAAAATCCGGGGATTTCCTGTGTATTACTCGGTACCGTTGATTGCTCCACTGGCTGATTCATTGCCGATGTCAGATTGCGCCCAAGGGTGAACCGTTGCGGACACGCAAAAACAAGTTGACGGCGGAACAGCATACACAGTAAAACGCTCAGAAACCCCGGCGTCGCGATGCTCCGATGGCGCTGATCCATGCACAGTGGACCGGGTGTTCCGGCTGCAATGGATTAAGTGTCCGGATTCGGCGGAATGCGCGTTTGCGATGCTGAAACAATGGATTACATAGAAAAGCAGGGTTCAATCCACGTTTTCTGGGATAATATAAATTTTAGTGGTACACATTCAAAATACTACCGGGATAGTTAACGCGAGGCGGCACCAGGCGCATCGGGCTCACAATACGGTTGGGGATTTTATGCGGTGGACGGGACACTGGTCGGGATAATCCGAATTGCGGTTCATCGGGTGCGGTACCTGTTTGCGATGGATTCGGAGTATCGGGGATGGGTGTGCATCAGCGCGTGGTTTTGAGGGATGCGCAAGAGCTGAAAATCCTGATGTGGCATGGTCGATCGTGTTGACGGCGACAGGTTCGCGGCGGTGTCAGATGTCCGACCGTGCGGTGTGTCGTTCAGGAGTCAGGCATAGGAGCGCGGGATTAATGACCTACCAACAACATCGTCACCGAGAGCGCTATCAGCGTTCCTGGGCTGGTGGTTTGCGTCAACGAGAGTTCTCGGCCATGGGCATTATCCTAATGAGTCAAACGTCCGACGGATTGGGTCAGTTGCAGCTGCTGCAGATAGCTCGGCGGTGGATGACTGTTCTGGTGATGCGCGCGCCAGTATCGAACTTTTTCCCATCGCGTTGTCAGGTCGTTGATTGCAGTGCGTGATATCTTGCGTAAACGACGGTGGTGGGGCAGCTTGCTTGTAGCAGGCCTTGTGTTGCTTGTGACACCGATATTCTCGACTTGCTCATGGGTGGGGTTTGTCAAAGGAACCACGCACAGGGTCGCCAGGGGCGCTGCCAGCGGAAGTACAGGTGGTAGCCAGGGACAGCCGCCATCGGTTTTTGCAGGGCGAGACCCCTCCATCCCCACCTTCTCCGGAGCCCCTGAGGACCAGAGCTTCATCAATGCGGCCCTGGCCGGCGCCGGCATGAGTCTGACGCCACCGGCTGCCACCGAGACGGTGTACGTGGCCCCGCCAACAAGCTACACACCAAGCGGCGCTACCCAGATCGGCAATGGCACCCAGGCCAGTCCCTACCAGAACCTCATTGCGGTGGTCGACAGTGCCGTGCCCGGTGAACATATCTATCTCGAACCCGGCACCTATGAGATGTACAACATGGCCCAGGCGTTTGGTCTGGCGCAGAGCTGGCTTGTGCCGACAACCGCCGGCACCCAGGCTGACCCGATCGTCATCGAGACCGATCCGGCGGCATTGAGCTGGCCGAACAAGCTTGTGGCCACGCTTGATTTCCAGCTCATGCCCGCCGCCCCGAGCACCAGCCGCTCCATGGCGATCGATCTGCCCGACTGGTGGGATTTCGATAATATCGAGGTGAAAAACGCGCTCGACCGCATCTTCTGGGTGGACAGCGCGCATGATCTCATCTACCACAATGACCTGCACCACGTGCAGCTCACCGAGACCCAGGATAACGTCGGTATCGTCGATATCATGCGGCGCGGGGGCGGTGATTATGAGGATTTTATCATCGGCAACAACATTCACGACTTCAATCCGGATGGTGCGAGCGGACCGCTCGGGCAGACCATAAACGAGGGCTGCACCTACAGCGAGACCAACCAGTATTACACGACCTACAGCAACCTCTCGGCTTCCGGCATCGCCAACGTCAACAGCCTCACCCAATCGCAGCTTGCCACCTATACCACTGCGCCGGATAACAACGTCTATTTCTACGCCAATCTGCTGCACAACTGTCAAGACGGCATCGGTACCAAGATCCCTGAGTTCGGTCCCTGGTATGTGCTGTCCAACATGATCTATGGGGTCCAGAACGGCATCAAGTTCACGATGTCCGGCACCGTCGGCAATCCCTCCCTCGTGCGCAACAACATCATCTATAACGCCCCTGTAAGCGGCGGCTACCAGCTTCAAAATGGCATGATCATCGGCTGGCCGATGACCGACCGTAATCTGGGCAATGCCGACAACATGACCATCACGAACAACACCATCATCAACGCCAACAACGCCGATACCGCCCTCTATGGCGGCTTCAACGACGTGATCGACAACAACGTCTTCGTTACGACCAGTTCGGGCTACGCCCACTATGTCTACGGTGGCGGCTACAGCGGCGGGTCCGGCATCGGCAATGGCAGCGGTGTCAACTCTGCCGGCCAGTACTTCGACGGCGGTGGTGTCTGGCCCGGTGTCGAGGGCGAATACCTCTTCCCGGTCAATTCTACCAACCCCTATTACGCCTCGATGCCGGACTATCTGCAGGAGACCGGATGGGGGGCGGAGACGTTTAGCGGGAATCTCTATAACAAGCCGCCGCGGGTGGTGTTTGCGGGAATCCCGAGGATGATTCGGATGCGGAACGGCGCCGATATCGACCATAGCAAGGTCGTTATGGGTTGGCGGGAACTGAAACAATTGTTCCGCAATCCTGGGGTGGGCGATTATCGTCAGAACACTTCTTTTTCTGGTGTTTTGGCGCACGTTGGATCAAAAATCCCGTAGCTGCAACGACCGCATCGCGCACACGAACCCATCACTGCGGATCGGCCCCTTCGCAGTGACCATTGCCGCCTTTTCGGGTTGTACGATTGTCGGGCAGGAATGGTCGTTCCATTTTGGCGCAACGGGCTAAAGTCCGTCTGAATTGGGTCTCGCGGGGCAGGATATCCAGCAACCGACGCAGCCGCGGCATCGAGATCGAAACGGCAGTTACCGCAGTGTAGTAAATGGTGCTTACTTTACATGACTCCATCATCAATTGTGACGGAAGATCCTCGGGTGAAAACACGGATCTCTTTCATTATCCCTGCCTTTAACGAAGAGCATAATATAGCGCAGACCATTGCGGCCATTCATCGTTATGGTGGTGACCCGGCAGACTATGAGATTTTGGTGATTGACCATGGCTCCGGAGACCGGACCGAAGCAGTAGCACAGGACCTGGGCGCAACGGTATACCGACGCCCTGGAGGCACGATCGCATCACTGCGCAATTTTGGCGCCGGACGGGCAACAGGCGAGATTATCGTTTTTCTCGATGCTGACGTGGATCTCACTGCGGAATGGAATAAACATTTTCCAGAGATCGAACGCGAACTAAAGCGGAATTCGCAGCTAGTTACCGGGTCGCATTGCAGTGCACCTCCAGATGGAACTTGGATCGAGCGATTCTGGTTCAGAAACTTCGCGACACAGCGTCATGCCAGTCATATCGGGTCTGGTCATCTGATCATACGTCGCGACTTCTTTTTGGAACTCAATGGTTTCGATAGTGATCTTCGAACCGGGGAAGACTACGAATTTAGTCGACGTGCCCTGTCGTCTGGCGCCAAGATTGTCAATGACCTGAGGTTGGAAGTAATCCATCGAGGGTTTCCGAAGACCGTAGGGGGCTTAATCCGCCGCGAGGCGTGGCATGGACAGGGTGATCTCGTCTCAGTGCGTGCGTTTGTCCAGTCCAAGGTAGCGGTCGCATCGGCGATCTTTCTTTTGCTTAACGTGGTGACAGTGATGTCGTTGGTTCTGCAGATAGGTTTATGGAAAGTTCCCGCAATCAGCTTGGCGATCCTGCTGGGCATGTTGGTTGCCTCTTCGCTGCACAGGTTTCGCCATTGTGCTCTGCGTGTAGTGGCTGTCAATGCGCTGATTTTCTACTTTTACTACACGGGCCGCAGCATTGCATTGTTTCGCCGGTCCTCATGGTGGCGCGACAAGGGGACGGTCAAGAGTGCGGACTCGGGGCGTCGATCTGCCTAGAGTGCCTCGCTCGATCCGGCAAATTACGTGTCGTTGAGTTTGCCCAAACGCAGCGCGGGTCGCTGTGTCAAGTGTTCGCCCGCACACGGACTGTTTTCAAGCGGGATCCCGCAATGGCGCTTCTTAACTGTCCTGGGTCCGTCAATTGCGTATCAGGCCTCTGGCGTTTTGTAGCGTTAGTTAGGCGCGCGCACCGCAAGCAAGCGGCTCGTTGCGAAAGACGGGTGACAACCTCGACACAGACGTCGGCCCCTTCATCGTGGTGGCGTACCGGTTTGAGCGGCACGCATTACCCGGAACTGCGCCTAGTATTACCACCTTTTATCCTGCGAAGACTAGCCCACCCCTGGCGCGATCGTACAGGCGGATTGGCGCAAGAGCCGCAGCCCATCCGGCGCTGTGGTAGCGATACTGCCTGGCCGGACGCCGACCGAGGCGTGAAATGCGCGCAGAAGGCCCAGGGTCGCGGACAGATCCGGAAGATCCGGGTGCGCTCAGCGCTGTCATGGCGCATCACAAGCTGTGCCACGACCGGTGCGGCGGTAGATTGCTCTGCCGCGGGTGGCTCGGTCCGTAGGATCGGTCTGAAGAAAAGCAAGCACAATGTCTTCAGGACCCGTTGCCAGATGACGCAAGACCATCGCCGACGCAAACCTTAATAAAAAGATGCAATGATTCCAGTACAGATCCGGAGCGACGCGCGCGGGGCGCAACCGCCGGTGATCCGGTCATGCCTTGTAGTATTCACGGTACCAGCGCACGAAGCGCGAAATCCCCACGTCGACCGGGGTTGCGGGCCTGAAGCCGACTGCCGCAGCGAGTTCACTCACATCGGCGACGGTCGCCGGTACGTCACCGTCCTGCATCGGCAATAGCTCCAGGATAGCCTCACGGCCGAGCTCTTTTTCCAAAATGCGGATGTAACGCATCAGTTCCACCGGGCTGTTGTTGCCGATATTGAATATGCGGTACGGAGCACGGCTGGTGGCGGGATCTGGCCGCTCTCCAGACCAGTCAGCATTGGGTGTTGCCGGCTGGTCTATAACGCGAATCACACCCTCGACGATGTCGTCGATATAGGTGAAATCGCGCACCATCTGTCCACGGTTGAATACAGGGATGGGTTTCCCCTCCAGGATTCCCTTGGTGAACAGAAACAGCGCCATATCCGGGCGCCCCCAGGGACCGTAAACGGTAAAGAAGCGCAATCCCGTGCACGGCAGGGAAAACAGGTGGGCATAACTATGCGCCATGAGTTCGTTGGCCTTCTTGCTCGCAGCATAGAGCGACAGCGGATGATCAACGTTGTCGTGCTCCGAGAAGGGCTGCTTGGTATTGGCCCCGTAGACCGAGCTGGAGGATGCAAATACGAAATGGCCGACCCGGGAATGGCGACATCCTTCAAGCAGGTTGGCAAAGCCAACAAGGTTGGCATCGATATAGGCATGCGGATTCTTGAGGGAATAGCGCACGCCGGCCTGGGCTGCGAGGTTCATTACGGCATCGAATTGCAGGTCACGAAAGAGTTTTGCGACAGCTTCACGCTCGGCAATGTCGAGCCGCACAAAGCGAAAGTTCCGGTAGGCAGACAGCCGGGCGAGGCGCGATTCTTTCAGCGCCACCGAGTAGTAATCATTCAGATTGTCGATTCCGACGACCTCGTCGCCGCGCTCAAGTAGCCGTATGGCAAGGCTCGATCCGATAAATCCGGCAGCGCCGGTGATCATGATGCGCATGGTATGCTTCGTCCTCTCAATTCAGGGTGGTTACTCGGCCATCTGGCGGATATGCTCTGTTGGCTAGAGGGCGTACCCTACAGGCGCCACGAGGCAATCCCGGCAGCGCTGAGAGCGTGCGGGTTGAACTGGGATTTCACGTCAATGAAGCAGCCTGTGGTCTTGAGTTTTGCGCGGTAGTCGGCGAGTGTACGGTTCCGGAACGGCGTATGGGCGACCGCCAGCACGATCGCGTCGGCGACCGGCAGGGCGTCGAAATCGACGAGCTCGATACCATATTCGTGGTGGGCCTCGGCAGCAAGCGGCACTGGATCGTGGACATGAACTTCAACCCCGTAGGATCTGAGCTCCTCGATCACGTCGATTACCCGCGAGTTGCGCAGGTCGGGGCAGTTCTCCTTGAATGTCAATCCAAGCACGTTGACCCGGGCGCCCTTGATCGGATTGCCCAGCCGGATCATCTGCTTGATGGTCTGTTCGGCGATGAACTTACCCATGTGATCGTTGATCCGCCGTCCGGCGAGGATTACTTCCGGGTGGTATCCGATCATTTCCGCCTTATGTGTGAGGTAATACGGATCGACCCCGATGCAATGTCCACCCACCAGCCCCGGGCGGAAAGGAAGGAAGTTCCACTTGGTCCCGGCCGCCTCAAGAACTTCTATGGTATCGATACCGAGCTTGTCAAAGATGATGGCAAGCTCATTCATCAGAGCGATATTGAGGTCGCGCTGGGTGTTCTCGATCACCTTGGCAGCCTCAGCCACCTTGACGCTCGAGGCGCGGTGCACGCCGGCAGTAATGACTGAGCCGTAAAGAGCCGCGACTGCATCAAGCGTTGCGGCATCATCACCGGAGACCACCTTCACGATGGCGGGGAGGGTATGCTCGCGGTCTCCCGGGTTGATGCGTTCCGGCGAATAGGCGACATGAAAATCCTGCTTCCACTTCAGTCCCGAGTGCTGTTCGAGTACCGGTACGCAGACCTCTTCGGTGGCGCCCGGGTAGACCGTGGATTCATAGATGATGATGGCGCCACGCTTCATGTGCTGTCCGACCGTCTGGCTGGCACTCACCAGTGGCGAGAAGTCGGGCTGGTGCGCGCCATCGATCGGCGTGGGAACGGCGACGATGATGAAGTCGGCCGACGCGAGTTCGTGCGCGTCGATAGTTGGGTGAAGTTTATCAGCCGCGCGCAGATCAGCACCAGACAGTTCTCCTGTGGGGTCCACGAACCGCCGGTAGCTCTCCACCTTGGCCGCGCTCAGATCGAATCCGATGGTTTGGTATTTCTTGCCGAACTCGACGGCGAGCGGTAGCCCGACATATCCGAGACCAACGACTGCTACGACGCTCATGCTGTTCCTCTCAGTTGGTGATTGCCAAAGAATATCGCTGTAGCCGGGCAGTGGTCCGGAAACGCCGTGGCGGCAGAGGTCCGCAGGTGCAGGCGCCCGGAACCGTTCCGACCGTTGTGCCACTGTCTCATCCCTGACTGCGGTCGTGCCGCCGCCAGCGGTGCTGGTGACCCTCTTTTGTTATTCGGGCCGAACGCTATAATCGCACAAAGACGTCCCGGTTTTCCACGAGACGTCGCATTTGCGCACAGTTCCTTGCAGATTGCGATGCCGCATATCTTAAGGACGGTGTGCGGCATTGTGGCGCCGCTGGGCCGAAACAACCAAGGAGAAGGATCCGGCATATGAAGGTGTTGATCACGGGAGGGGCAGGGTTCATTGGATCACACCTTACGGACCGGCTGCTGGCCGCGGGAAATTCGGTCCGGGTGCTGGACAATCTTTCCACGGGCAAACGTGCCAATCTGCCGGACTCCGCTCCGGGGTTCGAGTTTATTGCAGACGATATCGCCAATCCGGATGCAGTCCGCAGCGGTATGCGCGACGCCGATGCCGTGGTCCATTTGGCCGCCGTGGCCTCGGTTCAGGCCAGTATCGATGACCCAATCGCAACCCACCGGAGCAATTTCGATGGTACCCTGAACCTGCTGGAGGCGGCGCGGGCACAGGGTGTGAATCGTTTCCTGTACGCCAGTTCGGCAGCGGTCTACGGTGACACGGCACGGCTGCCGGTCGCGGAAGCGGGCAGTCTCCAGCCGCTTTCTCCCTATGCAGCGGACAAGTTGGCCGGTGAGCATTATCTTTACTATTATTTTATCAAGCATGGTTTGGCCGCGACAGCGTTCCGTTTCTTCAACATCTACGGGCCGCGGCAGGATCCGTCGTCGCCGTATTCGGGAGTCATAAGCATTTTTGTCGAGCGGGCGCGGGCGGGTGAACCCGTCACTGTTTTTGGGGACGGACGGCAGACGCGCGATTTCGTGTTCGTGGGCGATCTCGTGACCCTGCTGGCCGCAGCGCTGGTGCGCAGCGGTCTTGAAGGGAAGACCGTCAATGTCGGTACCGGCATTGAATCGTCACTGCTGGAACTGATCGATGCGATGGAGGGCCTGCTAGGACGGCCCATACCGCGTAATCATCGCGAGGCGCGCGTCGGTGACATCCTGAGGTCGTGCGCGGATGTGACGTGGCTCAGGGAGTGTTTCGGGACAGTTCCATCCACACCGATTCGGGAGGGTCTGCGAACGCTGATTCCTTCGCCAGGTTAGTGTCGGCGGTCCGGTTGCCGGTGGCGGGAGGCGTTGGCGAAACAGGCAAGTTGCCGGGCAACACGGACTGACCTAAATGGAATCCGAGAACAAACGTCCGATCTATCTTGATCTTCTGAAGATCCGCCTGCCCATTGGCGGGGTAGTTTCTATCATTCACCGCGCCAGTGGCGTGTTGCTGGTGGCGCTGCTGCCCGTGTCGGTCTACCTGCTGCAGCGCACGCTCGAGAGCCAGGCTGCATTCGTGCGGGTTCTGGCGGCGGTACATGAGACTTTCGCCAGGTCCGCAATGCTGGTGGTGCTGTGGTTCTTCTGCCAGCATTTGTTTGCCGGTATCCGCCACCTGCTGATGGACATGGATATCGGTACCAGCCGCAGGGCCGGTCGTGCCGGGGCGTGGCTGGTGTTCGCCGCCACCGCGGCCGTCGTTCTGTATGCCGCAGCGAGGATCCTGTGATCGTATCGCGCCCAGCAGGCAGCGCCCACCGCGGCCTCGGCGAGTGGATCTTGCAGCGTTTGACTGCCATCTACATCGCCGGCTATGTGGTCGTGCTGGCGCTGCACTGGATCATTGCACCAGTGGCGGACTACGACGGATGGCGGCAATGGACGGGTGCGGTTTCAGTGCGGGTATCCGCGACCCTGTTTTTTGTCAGCGTGGTCATCCACGCCTGGATCGGGATGCGCAGCGTATACATGGACTATTTGCACACATTGTGGCTGCGACTTGCGGTCGTGATAGCGACGGCGGTCATGCTGGCGGGGCTGCTGACATGGGCGCTTGCCGTGGTTTGGGGAGCCGGCGCATGAGCATTGCTCGTCGCCGGTTTGACTGTCTGGTGATCGGAGCCGGGGGCGGGGGCTTGCGGGCGGCACTGCAGCTGGCGCAGGCTGATGCACGGGTGGCGGTGGTATCCAAGGTTTTTCCTACGCGGTCACATACCGTTGCGGCGCAGGGGGGCATGAACGCAGCGCTGGCAAACGTGCTTCCGGACAACTGGCTGTGGCACATGTATGACACCGTCAAGGGCGGTGATTATCTGGGAGATCAGGACGCAATCGAGCACATGTGTCAGATGGCGCCGCGCCTGGTAGTTGAGCTCGAGCACTATGGAGTGCCCTTTACGCGTCTGGCCAACGGACGTATCTATCAGCGCAAGTTCGGCGGTCAGAGTCAGAATTTCGGGGGTGAGCAGGCGGCGCGGACCTGTGCGGCCGCCGATCGCACCGGTCACGCGATTCTGCACGCGCTGTACCAGCAGAACATACGGGCCCGCACGCATTTTTTCGATGAGTTTTTCGCGGTTGACCTGCTGCGCGATGGCGATGGATATGTGCTCGGCGCACTGGTTCTGGAGATCGAGACCGGCGAGCTGCTGATCATCGAAGCTCGCGCCACGCTCATTGCGACGGGTGGGGCAGGCCGCATTTACCGCACGGGTACCAATGCCCTGATCAATACCGGCGACGGGATGGGGATGGCGCTGCGGGCGGGAATTCCGCTTGAGGACATGGAATTCATCCAGTTTCATCCCACCGGCATTGCAGGTTTCGGGATGCTGATCACGGAAGGCGCCCGCGGCGAGGGCGGCTACCTGATCAACGCGGACGGAGAGCGGTTCATGGAGCGCTATGCGCCGCATGCCAAGGACCTGGCGAGCCGCGATGTCGTCAGCCGCGCAATTGCCATCGAGGTGCGGGAGGGACGCGGCTGCGGCCCACACAAAGATCACGTGCTGCTCAAACTTGATCATCTGCCGGCAGATATTATTAAAAGTCGCCTCCCCGGAATCCGGGAGACGGCGATGCGGTTTGCGCACGTCGATCCCGTGGAAAAACCGATCCCGGTATCGCCGTCGCTGCATTACATGATGGGCGGCATACCCACGAATCGTTTCGGACAGGTCGTGGCGCCCGAGCATCATGGTCCGGAGGAGCCGGTGCCGGGACTATATGCGGCCGGAGAATGCGCATGTGTCTCGATCCACGGTGCCAACCGCCTCGGCGGCAACTCGCTGCTGGACATCGTGGTCTTCGGGCGGGCAGCCGGCGAGCATATGGTGCAGTATCTGGCAGAAAACCCGTATCACCGCCCTTTCGATGCTCAGGGGGTCGAACGGGCGACAGAACGGATCGCGCGCTGGGACCGGCAGGGCGATGGCGAATCGGTTGATGTCCTGGGCGAGGAGCTGCGCCATACCATGGAAGAATACTGCGGGGTGTTCCGTACCCAGGACGTGCTGGACGAGGGGGTGCGCAGAATCATCAGCATCGAGCAGCGCCTGTCGGACGTGCGCCTGCGGGATCACAGCCGCGTGTTCAATACCGCGCGCATTGAGGCGCTGGAACTGGAGAATTTGGTGGATGTAGCGCTAGCCACTGTGGTATCGGCCGCGGCGCGTACCGAAAGCCGCGGTGCCCACAGCCGCGAGGATTTTCCGGAGCGTGACGATCTGCGCTGGCTCCGGCACAGCCTGTTCCACAAGGAAGGACGGCGCATGGACTACAAGCCCGTGCGCATGAAGCCGCTAACGGTCGACAGTTTCCCGCCCAAGCCGCGGGTCTACTGACAGACCGCTGAACGGGGCAAGCGCGATGAAATTCAGGATATACCGGTACAATCCCCAGACCGACGCCAAGCCGTACCTGCAGGACTTTGAGCTCGAAGATGGCCACGGTGCGGTCATGCTGCTCGATGCATTGCTGCTCATCAAGCGGCAGGATGACAGCCTGAGTTTTCGCCGCTCTTGCCGCGAGGGTGTTTGCGGTTCTGACGCGATGAACATCAACGGCCGCAACGGCCTGGCCTGCATTACGCCCCTGCACACGCTGGCCGAGCCGGTGACGCTGCGTCCGCTGCCCGGTATGCCGGTGATACGCGACCTGATCGTCGACCTGAGTCAGTTTTACAGGCAGTACCGCGAGGTCAGGCCCTGGCTCATCAATGACGACCCGGAGCCGGAAATCGAACGGCTGCAGACGCCGGAAGAACGGGCGCGGCTCGATGGTCTGTATGAATGCATCCTGTGTGCCTGCTGCTCCACTGCGTGTCCGTCCTTCTGGTGGAATCCTGACCGGTTCCTTGGTCCGGCCGCGCTGCTTCAGGCATGGCGTTTCCTGGCCGATAGCCGTGATCAGGCGACGGGCATGCGCCTCGATGCCCTTGAGGATCCGTATCGTCTGTTCCGCTGTCACACCATCATGAACTGCACGGATGTCTGTCCCAAAGGACTCAATCCGAGCGGTGCGATTGGCCACATCCGGCAGATGCTCCTCAAGCGCGTCTTATGACAGATTCCCAGAATCTCAATCGGGTACGCTGGCGCTGCCGCCGCGGTACGCTGGAGCTCGATACCATACTCGGGGGATTTTTCCGGCACCGCTATACCGGACTGTCGGTGGCGGAGCAGGCCGATTTCGAACGGCTGCTGGCGCAGCCCGATCACCTGCTCGGCGCGTGGCTGGAACAGGGACTTCCGGCCCCCGACGATCTCAGGGAGATCGTCAGCAAGATCCGCTGGGCGTCCGGCTAACCGTGACGGTCGGGGCGCGGCGGGTGCCGCGCCTCAGGCGGCGCTGCCCGGCTCCGGTGCGAGCACGGTGTCGTGCGCCGATCCGGCGGCGGTTCCCGGATAGTCGCGGGTGTAATGCAGCCCGCGGCTCTCGTGACGGGAAAGCGCCGAGCGGATGATGAGTTCGGCGACCATGGCCAGGTTGCGCAGTTCGATCAGATCGCTATGGATGCGGAAATTGCTGTAATACTCCCGGATCTCCTCCTGCAGCAGGTTTGCGCGATGACGCGCCCGCTCAAGGCGTTTGGTGGTGCGCACGATACCGACGTAGTCCCACATGAAGCGGCGCAGCTCGTCCCAGTTATGAGACACCACCACCAGCTCATCCGCATCGGACACGCGGCTCTCGTCCCAGGGTGGCAGGCCGTGCGGTGTTAGCGCCTGGTCGATCCGGGGTGCCATATCGGCTGCGGCAGCAGCAGCAAATACCACGCACTCAAGGAGTGAGTTGCTGGCCAGCCGGTTGGCGCCGTGCAGGCCGGTAAAAGCGCATTCGCCAACGGCGTACAGTCCGTCCAGATCGGTTCTCGCGTTCAGGTCCGTCATGACGCCGCCGCAGGTATAGTGGGCTGCAGGCACCACCGGGATCGGCTGGCGGGTCATGTCGAATCCGAGCTCCAGGCAGCGCTGGTAGATGTTGGGAAAATGGGCGCGTATGAAGTCGGCCGGCTTGTGGCTGATGTCGAGGTATACGCAGTCCAGCCCCCGGCGTTTCATCTCGAAATCGATCGCTCTTGCCACAATGTCTCGTGGCGCCAGTTCGGCACGTGCGTCGTGCTCGGGCATGAAGCGCGTACCATCGGGTAGCACCAGTATGCCTCCCTCGCCGCGAACTGCCTCCGAAACGAGGAAGGACTTGGCGTGGGGATGGTACAGGCAGGTGGGGTGAAATTGGATGAATTCCATGTTGGCAACCCGGCATCCGGCACGCCAGGCCATCGCGATTCCGTCTCCGGTCGAAGTGTCGGGGTTGCTGGTATAGAGGTAGACTTTGCATGCACCGCCGGTGGCCAGCACCACGAACCGCGCGCCAAATACCCGGATTTCGCCGCTTGTCTTGTCCAGGACGTAGGCGCCCAGACAACGATTTGGTCCCGGCCGCCCCAGTTTGCCGCGGGTGATCAGGTCGACCGCGATATGGTGCTCATAGAGCCGGATGTTGGGGTGGCGGCGGACCTGGGATTCGAGCGTGGTCTCGAGCGCCTGTCCCGTAGCATCCGCCGCGTGTATCACACGGCGGTGGCTGTGCCCCCCTTCCCGGGTCAGATGATAGGGGTTACCGGCTGGACCCGGCTCGCGGGTGAAATCCACCCCTTGGGCGATCAGCCAGTCTATGGCCGGAGGGCCCTGCCGAACCACGAATTCGACCGTATCCGGATGACACAGCCCCGCACCCGCCTGCAGGGTGTCGGAAATGTGAGCCGAGTAGGAGTCGCTTTCGTTGAGTACCGCCGCGACCCCCCCTTGGGCGTAGAGACTGGAACCCTGGGTCAGGTCGGCCTTTGCAATGACCGCGACCTGCGCGCTGGAGGCGAGCCGCAGCGCCACACTGAGGCCGGCGGTTCCGGCCCCAAGGATCAGGACGTCTGCCGTGATTTCCCGGGAATTGGCGGTAATTTCAGTTGGCATAGATGGGGTTTTACGTCGCCTGGGCCCGCGCAGGAAGGCGTCAGTTGTGGTTTTGCGTTATGATGCTGCGCAGTTTGGTCCAGTGCTGACGTGCCGGCAACCGCTGGTTTGGTAACGATAACTATAACCACGATCGGCTCGGCAACGCGAACTTTATTTTGCAGCTATGGTCTTTGGAAGTAGAGACCGCGCTGCGTTTGCCTTCACGGTAAAGGGGATGTACAGGCATGGTGGAGCGCAGTGTCGATCAGGAATTGGTGGCACGGGTCCAGAAAGGAGACAAGGCCGCCTTCGACCTGCTCGTGCGGAAGTACCAGCACCGGATCGCCAAGCTGGTATCCCGATATGTATCAGACCGGGCCGAGGTTGAGGATGTAACTCAGGAGGCCTTTATCAAGGCTTTCCGCGCCATCGGCGGGTTTCGCGGCGAAAGTGCGTTCTATACTTGGCTGTACAGGATTGCTATCAACACCGCGAAGAACTATCTCGTGTCCCAGGGGCGGCGACCGCCGGCATCGGACATGGAGACCGAGGATGCCGAGCTGACCGAGGCCGGAGCGGGGCTGCGGGATGTGACCACGCCCGAGCGGCACCTGCTGGCGGATGAGATTGCGCGGACGGTGGAACGGGCGATTGATGCGTTACCGGAGGATCTGCGTACCGCCATCACGCTACGCGAGATCGATGGGCTGAGCTACGACGAGATTGCGGTGGTGATGGATTGTCCGATCGGTACGGTGCGCTCACGCATATTCCGGGCGCGCGAGGCCATAGATTCGGAGTTGCGGCCGCTCCTGGAAGAGGACTGATCGGGGTTGGTGCCGGAATCAGGTTCGGGGTGATCGGAATCGCCGGGTTTTCCGGTGTCCGTGAGGGTGGTTTGGAAGAGTCTGGAGTTGCAGTGGTGGAGCACCGATGAAGCAGAAAATCTCAGAATTGCTGGACGAAGAGCTGCCTGATGGCGACCGCCGTCAAGTGCTGCATGATATGGCGGGTGACCGCGAACTGCGTGGAACCTGGGAGCGTTACCACCTCATCCGCGCCGCGCTGCGCAAGGAACTGGGGGTGATCGTGCATCCTGGGGTCGCGGATCAGATTGGTGCTGTACTCGCCGCGGAGAATATCGTACCCATGCGGCGTCGGTCGTATCAGGACGCAATCCCGCGCGTGGCAAAATTGGCAGCCGGCTTGGCCATCGCAGCATCGGTGGCGACGGTGGCGGTGATCAGCCTGCAGCCGAAGGCACAGATGCAGACTGCGGCGCGGGCCGAGATTCAGGCGGGCCGGGCTGCCGATCACCGGATCGCGGCAGCGTCCCTGGCAGCCGGCGTCGCGCCTGCGGCGCGGGCACAGACGGAACCTGCCGCCTATCAGGATGCTCTTAATGCCTTTCTCGTGGAACATGGCGAGGTGACACCTCCCGCTGGGATGGGGGGCATGATGTCATTTGTGCGCCTTGTCGGGTACCGCAACGAATATTCCCATCGATGAGTATTCGACCCTCGTCCATCGGTTGGGCGCCGATCGCCATGCTTCTGGTTGTGCATGTTGCCAGTGCCCGCACCGGAAACGGTAGCGAGAGCGCCGAACGGCTGATCCGGCAGATGAACCAGGCGGCACATACCCTCAATTACCAGGGTACGTTCATCTACCAGCATGGCGATCAGATCGATACCATGCACATCTTCCATCAGGTAGAGAACGGCGCGACGCGTGAACGCCTGGTGTCGCTCAACGGCGCGGCGCGCGAGGTCATACGCAACAGGCAGGAAGTCGAATGCTATCTGCCGGATGAGAATTCTGTCCTGGTCGAGCATCGTAGCCTGAGTATGCGCAGCTTTCCGGCGGTGATCCCCCGGTCCCTGAATCGGTTGGAAAAGTACTACCTGATCAGGCCGGATGGTGCCGGGCGGGTGGCGGGACACAGAGTCCGAACGGTGCTTATTACCCCCAGGGATTCGTACCGGTATGGCTACCAGCTTTGGGCCGATCGCAGGACCAATCTGCTGTTAAAGTCGACCCTGTTCAATGAGCGCAATCACGTTGTCGAACGCTTCATGTTTACGAACGTGAAGATCGGGGGGCCAATTCCGGATTCGGAACTGAGACCGGAGAAGCCGCACAAAGGTGCGGTCTGGTACCGCGAGGGCAGCGGGGTGGAGGAACCGATCAACGGCAAGCTGGACTGGAAGGTCGAGCGCTTGCCGCCGGGGTTCCGGCTGTCCCTGAGGATGGTCCGCGTATCGCCACGGTTCGGTCATCGGGTCGAGCACTTCGTCTATTCGGACGGGCTCGCGGTGGTGTCAGTGTTTATCGGGCCCGTCAGACAGGGTTCGTCTCAGGACCGGATCCGGGGGCTGACACATGTGGGGGCTGTCCATGTGTTCGGCAAGATCATCGGCGATCATCAGATCACGGTGATCGGAGAGGTGCCAGCGAAGACCGTCGACATGATGGGTACATCGGTGGTGCGGGTCCACTAGGCGCCAGGGCTGTGCGGCATCGCGGGATCATGGGCTTGTTCAGGCCTGTGCGTGGCCATTGTCCCGGCCGCCACCGCAGCGGCCGGTTGCGGTGGCCGTTTATGTCTGTACCGGGCCTAGAATCCGTGCCTTTCTCCGGTTTGCGAAAAAAGGGTATTATTCATCCAACGAACGGCCGGCAGCGGATCCGGCCCGATCCATCGGATTCACGTGACCGGGGCGCCTAAGGCGCCCTTTTGTTGCCGGGTCCGGGGCGGGCGTACGGACTGCGGGCGCGTAGGCAAGAGAATACCTGATGACCGCGTGGGACAGGCAGCTGATCCGGAATTTCTCGATCATTGCTCATATAGATCATGGCAAATCAACGCTGGCGGACCGCTTTATTCAGCAGTGCGGCGGTCTTGAAGCGCGTGAAATGGAGAACCAGGTCCTGGATTCCATGGACCTTGAGCGTGAGCGGGGGATCACGATCAAATCCCAGACCGTGGCCCTCGATTACCGGGCACGGGATGGTCGGACCTACCGGCTGAACCTCATCGATACACCCGGACACGTGGACTTTTCGTACGAAGTGTCACGTTCGCTCACGGCCTGCGAGGGTGCGTTGCTGGTGGTTGATGCGGCGCAGGGCGTGCAGGCCCAGACCGTCGCCAACTGCTATACCGCGGCTGAGCTTGATCTGGTGATTGTGCCGGTTCTCAACAAGATCGATTTGCCGCAGGCCGATCCGGAGCGGGTGATCCGGGAGATCGCGGACATTATTGGCATCGATGCCTCCGGGGCCGTCCGGGCGAGCGCCAAAACCGGCGAGGGGATCGTTGATATCCTGGAATCGGTGATCGACCAGGTGCCGCCGCCGAAGGGCGATCCGCAGGCCCCGTTGCAGGCGTTGATCATTGATTCCTGGTTCGACAACTATCTCGGGACGGTGTCGTTGGTGCGGGTTATGCAGGGTACTCTCAGTTCCGGACAGAAGATCCGCCTGATGGCCAGTGGCCGGGAGTATTATGCGGAGCAGATCGGGATCTTCACGCCCAAACGCAAGATCATCCCGGAGCTGGGAGTAGGTGAAGTCGGCTATGTGATAGCCGGTATCAAGGATGTTCGGGGCGCGCGTGTTGGTGACACCATCACCGGCGCCGACCGCCAGGCGGCGATGCCGCTGCCGGGTTTCAAGGAGATCAAGCCGCGGGTGTTCGCAGGCCTTTACCCGGTTGACGCCGCTGACTACGACGCATTCCGCACGGCCCTGGAGAAGCTGAGTCTCAACGACGCCTCGCTGCATTTCGAGCCCGAGACCTCGCAGGCGCTGGGATTCGGATTCCGCTGCGGATTCCTCGGGATGCTCCACATGGAGATCATCCAGGAGCGTTTGGAGCGGGAGTACGGCCTGAATCTGATTACCACGGCGCCGACGGTGGTCTATGAGGTGCTCACCACACGGGGCGAGATCGTGGCGGTGGAGAATCCGGCCAGACTGCCCGATGCCGGGCAGATCGAGGAGATCCGCGAGCCAATCATACGGGCAAGCATCCTGGTACCGCAGGAGTTCGTGGGTGCGGTGATGGGCCTTTGCATGGAGAAGCGCGGCATTCAGCGCAACATGCAATATGTGGGCCGCCAGGTCATGCTCACCTACGAGCTGCCGCTCAACGAGGTGGTGCTCGATTTCTTCGACCGGCTGAAATCGGTCAGTCGCGGATACGGGTCTTTGGACTATGATTTCCTGGAGTTCCGGGCTTCGAACCTGGTGCGACTGGACGTGCTGATCAACGGCGAGAAGGTCGACGCCCTGTCGATCATTGTGCACCAGGATCAGAGCCAGTACCGGGGTCAGGAGCTGGCGCGGCGCATGAAGGAGCTGATTCCGCGTCAGATGTTCGATGTGGCGATCCAGGCGGCGATCGGCTCGCGCATCGTTGCGCGCGAAACGGTCAAGGCGCTACGCAAGAACGTCACTGCGAAATGCTACGGCGGGGACATTACCCGCAAACGAAAACTACTCGAGAAACAAAAGGCAGGAAAGAAGCGCATGAAACAGCTCGGATCAGTCGAAATTCCGCAGGAAGCCTTTCTGGCGGTACTGCGGGTTGGCGAGAAATAGCCCATGCCGTTCGCTCTCATATTATTGATCGCGTTGGTTGTGACCGGGCTTATTTGGGCCATGGACCGTGTTCTGCTGGCACCGTCACGACGCCAGACAGTGCTGTCACTGGAGCAGACCGGGGCCGCCGCGGACGCGGTGGATCATGCGCGGAAGGAGCCGCTGGTCGTGGAGTACGCGCGCGCCTTCTTTCCGGTCATCCTTGTGGTGTTCCTGATACGGGCCTTCGTGGTCGAACCGTTCCGCATTCCATCGGGATCGATGGAGCCGACCTTGCGGATCGGGGACTTCATTCTGGTGAACAAGTTCATCTACGGCTTGCGCCTGCCGGTGCTCAACCGCAAGATCGTGTCCGTGGAAGAGCCCAAGCGTGGCGATGTGATGGTCTTCCGCTACCCCGGAAATCCCTCAGTTGACTACATTAAGCGCGTAATCGGCCTGCCCGGTGATCATATCGTCTATGCTGATAAGAAGCTTTACATCAACGGAAAGCTGATGCCCCAGACGCCCGATGGCCAGTTCGTCTACAGCGAGGGCCAGCAGCATGGCATCGTATCGCAGAAGGTTAAGGAGAATCTGGATGGTGTGGTGCACGACCTGCTGCTCAGCAGCCGGCCGGCAGCCGCGCCCATGGAATTCACGGTCCCGCCAGGACAGTATTTTGTTATGGGCGACAACCGCGACCGAAGCTGGGACAGCCGTTACTGGGGGACGGTACCGGAGAAGAATATCGTCGGCAAGGCGTTTCTGATCTGGTTCAGCTGGGATTCGGTGAGCGATGGTGGCGTTCGCTGGAACAGGATCGGGGACGCAATCCGCTGATGCGTTCGGCTTGATGTCAACTGCACGGAGACAATGACGATGCATACGGGCTATAGGCAGTCCGGTATCACGATGTGGGGGCTCATGGTTGTAGCGGCGGTGGCGGCGTTCTTCGTCTTCCTGGCGCTGAAGCTGATGCCGGCGTACATCAACAACGCTGACGTCAAGACCGATATGGCGAGTCTGGCGAGCCAGCCCAATGCTGATAGGATGACGCCCGAAGAGATTCACGGCTCCCTCTCCCGGCGTTTTGAGATCGATAGCGTTAGCCACGTCAACCTCCGGACCGATCTGCGCGTTTCGCGGCCTGACCCGGGCGGCCCGCAGGTCGTCGAGATTGCCTACGAGGTGCGTGTGCCGCTAATGTACAACGTGACCGCACTGCTGGATTTTGACGATACGGTCCAGCTGGGAGCAAAGTGACCGGTGACTATCGGCGTTTGTCGGCGCGGCTCGGTTATGCATTTTCCGATCCGGAACTGCTCCGGCGCGCCCTGACGCACCGCAGCAAGGGTGGCAAGAACTACGAACGGCTGGAATTTCTTGGCGACAGTGTCCTCGGCCTGATTGTCGCAGATGCTCTGTACCGTCGTTTCCCCGGGTTGTCCGAAGGTGAACTGACCCGGGTGCGGGCCGGACTTGTGCGCCGTGAGACCTTGGCGCGACTGGGGCGTGAGGTCGAGATCGGGGATTTTCTGCAGCTTGGCGAAGGCGAACTGAAAAGCGGCGGCTATGACCGCGACTCGATCTTGGCGGATGCCCTGGAGGCGGTGTTCGGCGCGGTATTTGTCGATGGTGGTTTTGGAAAGGCGCGGGATGTCATTGAGTGCCTATACCGGTCGCTTCTGGAGGCGGTCGATCCGACGGTCATCCTGAAGGATGCCAAGACGCGCCTGCAGGAATTCTTGCAGAAGCAATCCCTCGGCGTTCCAACCTACAATACGCTCGAGATCACGGGCGAACCTCATCAACAGCATTTCGTGGTGGAGTGCATGGCCACCGGCCTGCTGCGGCCCGTGCGCGGCGAGGGCACCAGCCGCCGTATTGCTGAGCAGGAAGCCGCGGCCCGTGCCTATGCGATTCTCGCCGGCCGGACGGACTCTGCACATGGCTGAGTTCCGCAGCGGATTCGTGGCGGTTTGCGGGCGTCCGAACGTGGGCAAGTCCACGCTCGTGAACCGCATGGTGGGTCAGAAGGTCAGCATCACCTCGCGTCGGCCGCAGACGACCCGCCACCGTATTCTCGGCATCAAGACCACGGCTGAGGCGCAGGTCATCTACGTCGATGTTCCGGGGGTGCTGCCGGGGGGCGGCGGTGGCCTGAATCAGTATCTGAGCCGGGCTGCGGCCGGTGGCGTCGAGGGCGTGGACTGCGTGCTGCTTGTCATCAGTGTGCCCGGGTGGACGAAGGCCGACATGCCGGCGCTTGCGCTGGCACAGCGCCAGAATAGCCCGGTGGTGCTGGTCATCAACAAGATCGACCGGCTGGCTGATCGCGCGGCACTGCTGCCGCTGATCGACATGTCGCGCGAGAAGATGGCTTTTGCCGGGGTTGTTCCCGTGTCGGCGCGCACCGGAGATGGCGTTTCGGCACTGGAGGCGGCTGCGCTGGCATGCCTGCCGGTTCATCCGGCACAGTTTCCGTCCGACCAGGTGAGTGATCGCGGCGACCGTTTCATGGCGGCAGAACTGGTGCGAGAGCAGATCTTCCGCAGTTTCGGCCAGGAAATCCCCTATGCCGTAACGGTCACGATTGATAGTTTTCGTCAAGAGCCGCGTCTCATCCGGATCGAGGCAACGATTCTGGTGGAAAAGGATGGCCAGAAGGCGATTCTTCTCGGTACCA
Source organism: Pseudomonadota bacterium (assembly GCA_021785515.1). GTDB lineage: Bacteria > Pseudomonadota > Gammaproteobacteria > Acidiferrobacterales > UBA6901 > JAJYCY01. Next base: position 33,933 of record JAJYEX010000011.1, read on the forward strand.
GCGGATTGCGCCTGAAGGAGATCGGCCGGCGCTCGCGTCTGGAGATGCAGAAGCTTTTTGGCTCCAAGGTCTACCTGGGGTTGTGGATCAAGGTACGCGAAGGCTGGTCGGATGATGCCCGTGCGCTGCGCAACTTCGGCTACGGGGAGGATGGCTGAGCGTGCGCGTGCAGCAGCAGGCTGCATTTGTCCTGCATCATGGTCATTATGGCGAGAGCAGCCTGCTGGTTGAGGTGTTTGCGCGTGGCTACGGACGTCTGGGGCTGATCGCCCGTGGAGCGCGCCGCCCGCGTTCGGGTCTGCGCACGCTGCTGGCGCCGTTCCAGCCGCTGCTTGTCAGCTGGAGCGGCCGGGGCGAACTCGGTACCCTGACGTCAGCGGAGGCGGCGGAGGGCGCGATCGATCTGTCGGGCGAGCAGGCGTATTGCGGTCTGTATCTCAATGAGCTTCTGGTGCGACTGCTGCACCGGCATGATCCGCACGAGAATCTGTTTGACATCTACGGCCGCTCACTGCGGCGATTGCAGCAGCCAGGGGGCAGTGAAGTGGTGTTGCGCCTGTTTGAGAAACACCTGCTTCAGGACCTGGGGTACGGCCTGGTGCTCGACCGTGAGGTGTGCGGCAATTCTCCTATTGTCCCGGATGCGGATTATGATTACGTTCTCGATCGCGGGCCCATGCCGGCTCCGGCAGCCGAAAGCGGCGTGCGCCTCAAGGGGGCAAGCCTGCTCGCCCTTGCGTGCGAGCAGTTCCCGGATGCCGTGGCGCTGCGCGACAGCAAGTTGCTGACGCGCGCCTGTCTTGCCCGTCATCTCGGCGGGCGACCGTTGCACAGCCGTTCGTTGTTCCGACTCGGGCGCCGCCCGGCCGGATCTGCAGGAAAAGGACAGATCTCATGATCAGATTGGGTGTCAATATCGACCATGTTGCCACGTTGCGCCAGGCGCGCGGTACGCGATACCCCGATCCCGTCCAGGCCGCGATCGAGGTCGAGCAGGCCGGGGCTGACGCCGTGACCCTGCATCTGCGCGAGGACCGGCGTCACATTCAAGAACGGGATGTGTTGATACTGCGAGACGTTCTGCAGACGCGCATGAACCTGGAGATGGCGGTGACTGGCGAGATGGTTGAGCTTGCGGTACGTCTGCGTCCGCAGGACTGCTGTCTCGTTCCCGAACGCCGCGCGGAGCTTACCACCGAAGGCGGACTTGATGTGCTATCGCATCACGAACGTATCACCTCTGCCTGTGCGCAGCTGGGCACAGCGGGCGTGCGGGTATCGCTATTCATCGACCCGGACCTGTCCCAGATCGAGGCGGCAGCCTCGACTGGCGCGCCGGTGATAGAGATCCATACCGGCCACTATGCGGACACCGTGACCAGCACGGAGCGCAATGAGGAATTCGGCCGCATCGCGCTCGCTGTTGAGCGTGGCCGGGAACTGGGTTTGCAGGTGAATGCCGGTCACGGACTCAGTTATCAGAATGTGCAGTCCATTGCGGCCATTCCCGATATCGCAGAACTGAACATCGGACACGCGATCGTTGCGCGGGCAGTGTTCATCGGTCTGCAGCCGGCGGTGCGGGAAATGAAGCGGCTGATGCTTGAGGCGCGACGGTGATCGTAGGCATCGGTACCGACATCGTGCGGGTCGCACGCATGCAGAGCAATATCGAGCGCTACGGGGAACGGTTTGCCCAGCGGATCCTGACGAGCGCCGAGATGGATGACTACCGCAGGGAAGGACGCAAAGCGCATTTCCTGGCCAAGCGCTTTGCCGCGAAGGAAGCGGCAGCCAAGGCGCTTGGCACGGGCTTCAGCGGTGGCCTCGGTTACCGCGACATCGGGGTATCACACGACCCGACGGGCCAGCCCGCGCTCGAATTCAGCGGGACGGCAGCACAGTTCATACACAGTCGTGGAATCAACAGTGCCCACATCAGTTTGGCCGACGAGGACGACTACGCGGTCGCGTTTGTCACCCTGGCACGGGACTGAGCGCAGGGGCTATTTCTTCGCGCCCGGTGGACGGAAGCCAGGCGGCAGTTTGCCGTAATCCCCTTCGCCGAACAGAAAACCCTGCATGTGGTTTTCGATGACCGCGATGGTGTCGGGATCCGCAGTGCTGAGGTGGTTCTCGTTGATGATGATCGCCAGGCGCTGAAGCCATTGGTTCCAGCCTTCGCGCGATACGTTCTGAAAGATCCGCGCACCGAGTTCACCCGGATGCGGTGGGCGGTCTAAGCCTTCCGCTTCGCGCTTGAGGACCTGACAATAGACAATTCGTGACATTGCACCGTACCGGGATTATGGAGAAGCATCATTATAAACCCTTGACGCGGCGATGTATTGTGCAGCGTAGTGCGCACTGTTCGCCGTGGCGGACCGGTCTGGGTTAGAATTGACGCATTGTGGCAGACCTCGGGGAGGACCCATGGCAACACCGGCTAGCGAGCTGTTTTTGCAGGAGATAGGCGAGGCGGACGTGCGGGTCACGGGTGCCGCCGGGGCCAAGCTGGCGGAACTGCAGGGCCAGGCGGAGGATGAGGTGGCGGCCATCCGTGTGTTTGTTTCGGGAGGAGGCTGCGGGGGCATGACTTACGGCATGACCTACACCGACCGCATAACGCCCTATGATTGTGTCGTGAGCGGGCAGGGGTTTACGCTCGCGGTCGATGCTGTCGCGCTCAATTATCTGCGCGGCTGCGAGATCGACTTCCGAAGCGATACCCTCAATCCGAGCTTCGTGTTTAATAACGTCTTTCAGAGCGTGGGTGGTTCCGGTACCTGTGGCGGTTGCGGCGGCGGCGGCCGGTTCTGACGGTCCGACAGCCCGGCTGCTGCTGATTGCCCCTCACGGCAGCTATCGCACGGCGCCGTTTCTAGAAGCGGCGGCGGCGCAGGGTGTCGAGGTGCTGATCGCCTCGCAGAGCAGGCATTCCCTGGTCAGCGCCGGTGCCCGCGGACTGCACGTCGACTTCGCCGATTCCGAAAATGCGGTACGCCTTCTTCTTGAGGAGGCGCGGCATCATCCTTTCACGGCGGTCATCGGCACCGACGATTCCAGCACCGAACTTGCCTCGCAGGTGTGTCAGGCCATGGGTCTGCGCCACAACGCCGCAGAGGCCGTACGCGTAGCACGACGCAAGGATCTGGCGCGGGCCCGTTTGGCGCAGAGCGGCGTACCGGTGCCGTGGCACCGGCGCGTGGACCTCGAGCGCCCGCTGGCGCCACAGCTGGACGGCATCCCGTATCCCTGTGTCCTGAAGCCGGTCGCCCTGGCGGCCAGTCGGGGCGTGATCCGCGCCGACGATCCGCAGGGGCTGCGCAAGGCGTTAACGCGCATCGGCGCGATCATCCAGGATGCCCCGAATCGCGAAGAGCGGTGTTACGTCCTGGTCGAACAGTTCATACCCGGGTCGGAGGTGGCGGTCGAGGGGCTTCTGACTGACGGCCGTCTGCAGGTACTCGCGGTGTTTGACAAGCCGGATCCGCTCGATGGTCCGTTTTTCGAGGAAACCTATTACGTCACGCCCAGCCGGCTAAGCGCGGCGGTCCAGAACCTGTTGCGCCAGCGGCTGGACGAGGCGTGTCGTGCCTACGGATTGCGCGAGGGGCCGGTGCACGCCGAGTGCCGGGTCAACGAGCAGGGCATCTGGATTCTGGAAGTGGCGGCACGCACCATTGGCGGTCTGTGCGGACGATTGCTGCGCTTCGGCACCGGGCGCAGTCTGGAACAGCTTGTTCTGGACCATGCTCTGGGAAATGTCACCGACATCCGCTCCCAGGAGGGCAGTGCCGGGGTGCTGATGATTCCGATTCCGCAGGCCGGCATACTGCGGCGCGTGGAGGGCGTGTTGGCCGCAAGCCGCGTACCTTTTATCGAGGACGTCGTTATTGACGTCCGCGAAGGATACGAGCTGGTGCCGCTTCCCGAAGGATCCAATTACCTGGGGTTCATTTTTGCCCGGGCGCCAGGCCCGGCTGCCGCGGAAGCGGCGCTGCGTGCCGCTCATGCCTGTCTTAATGTTGTTGTGGCGCCGCTGTGGAAAGGTTCGGTGACCGGCTGAGCGGCGGGTATTTTTACGCCGTTTTTACATCGCTGATGCGAATCTCCACAGGTTTTTGATTGTCCCTGCCTTATAGTTGGAAGCTTAATGAATCCCTCTATGGGGGCTAATACGATGCCGGACCTTGTCTTTCTTGCGCTTATCGTCGGGTTTTTCGCGGCTACCGTCGCGCTGGTCCACGCCTTCGACTGGCTCCTGAAGAGGGGGTCATGAACGGACTTTACCTGCTCTGTCTGATTCTGGCAGTGGCCGTGTTCGTCTATCTCGTGATTGCATTGTTCTTTCCGGAGCAATTCTAGATGACCGGAAACGACTATCTGCAGGTCGCGCTCCTTCTCGGGGTGCTGGCGCTTCTGGTAAAACCTCTGGGCGGGTACATGGCGGGGGTTTACGAAGGGCGCATCGCGTTCTTGAATCGTTTTGCCGCGCCGGTTGAAAACCGGATCTACCGGCTCTGCGGGGTGGATCCCGCCGAGGAGATGCACTGGACGCGCTATGCGCTGGCCATGCTTAGCTTCAATCTTCTGGGAATGCTGGCGGTATACGCGCTTCAGCGTGTCCAGGCACATCTGCCGCTCAATCCGGAGGCATTTCCGGCAGTCAGCCCGGGTTCCTCGTTCAACACCGCGGTGAGCTACGCGACCAACACGAACTGGCAGGACTACAGCGGTGAGGCCACGATGAGCTATCTCACCCAGATGGCCGGACTCACGGTGCAGAACTTCGTATCGGCGGCGAGCGGCATGGCGGTGCTGGTAGCCATGATCAGGGGGTTTGCGCGCGACGCAGCGGCGACCATCGGCAACTTCTGGGTGGATATGACGCGGTCCACGCTCTATATCCTGTTGCCGCTGTCGCTGCTGCTGGCCCTGGTGCTGGTTTCACAGGGTGTGGTGCAGACGTTTTCCGCCTACAGGACGGTGCCGCTGCTCCAGCCGCTACACTACCGGGCCGTGAGGCAGAGCGGAGCCGGCCAGCGTATCACCGATGCCGGAGACAATCCGGTTACCGAAAAGCTGGTCCGCAAGAATCAGCTGATCGCGGTCGGACCGGCTGCGTCTCAGGTTGCGATCAAGCAGATCGGTACCAACGGCGGCGGGTTCTTCAATGCCAATTCAGCGCACCCCTTTGAGAATCCGACACCGCTTTCCGATTTCCTGGAAATGATCGCCATCGTGCTGATTCCCGCTGCGCTCTGTTACACCTTCGGGTCCATGGTCGGCGATCGACGTCAGGGCCGGGCCATTTTTGCAGCCATGGCCATCATGTTCGTGGCGATGCTGGTGCCGGTGGAACATTTCGAGCAGGCGGGCAATCCGCTTCTCGCAAAGACCGGTGTCAGCCAGACCGCGAACGCTCTGCAATCGGGCGGCAATATGGAGGGCAAGGAGGTGCGTTTCGGAGTCGTGAACTCGGCGCTCTGGGCCACGCTCACGACGACGACGTCGAACGGTTCGGTCAATTCCGCACTGGATTCCTTTACGCCATTGGCGGGCATGGTGCCGATGGGGGCTTTGCAGCTCGGCGAGGTCGTATTTGGCGGAGTGGGTTCGGGTCTGTACGGAATGCTCGTCTTCGCCATCATTGCCGTGTTCGTAGCGGGACTGATGATCGGGCGCACGCCGGAGTATCTCGGCAAGAAGATCCAGGCGTTCGAGATGAAGATGGCGGCCGTGGTGATTCTGATTCCGCCGTTTCTCATTCTGGTCGGTACCGCAATTGCCGTGATGATTCCCGCCGGCAGGGTCGCTGCCGCAAATCCTGGACCACACGGGTTTTCCGAGATCCTGTATGCCTTTTCCTCGGCGGCCGCCAACAACGGAAGCGCGTTCGCCGGCCTGTCTTCGAACACGCCCTTCTACAATACTGCGCTGGGGCTGGTCATGCTGTTCGGGCGTTACTGGCTGATGGTGCCGGTGCTGGCCATCGCGGGTGCGCTCGTGAGGAAGAAGAAGGTTCCGGTGAGCGCCGGGACGATGCCCACGCATACGCCGCTGTTTGTGATATTGCTGATCGGGACCATCTTCATTGTGGGCGCGCTGGCCTTTTTCCCGGTGCTTGCATTGGGCCCAATCGCCGAATATCTGAAGATGGTCGCCGTACACTAGGCGGGGACTGTGCCTGACCGACTGGAGATGCCTGACATGACAACCGCATCGGCCGCTACCCGCTCGCCACGCCACGCGCTTGTGACCAGGAGCATTCTCCGTCGGGCGTTGATCGATGCGTGCGCCAAGCTGCTGCCCCAGCATCAGTGGCGGAACCCGGTGATGTTCGTGGTGTACCTTGGCAGCATTCTTACGACTGTCCTGTGGATACAGGCGTTGGCCGGTCATGGCGAGGCGCCGGCCGGGTTTATTCTTGCCGTCACGCTTTGGCTGTGGTTTACAGTGCTTTTCGCCAATTTTGCCGAGGCCATTGCTGAAGGTCGCAGCAAAGCACAGGCGGCGGCACTGCGCAGCGTAAAGCGCGATGTCCTCGCCAAGAAATTAGCGGCGCCCAAATACGGGTCAACGACGACGACAGTGGGGTCGTCACAGCTGCATAAGGGGGATGTTCTGCTGGTAGAGGCGGGGGATGTGATTCCCGCCGATGGCGAGGTCATCGAAGGGGTAGCCTCGGTCGATGAGAGTGCCATAACCGGAGAGTCGGCGCCGGTCATCCGGGAGGCAGGCGGCGATTTTTCCTCGGTAACCGGAGGCACCCGGGTGCTGTCAGACTGGCTGGTCGTGCGCGTTACCTCAGACCCAGGTCACACCTTCATTGATCGCATGATCGCCATGGTGGAAAGCGCGCGCCGCCAGAAGACCCCAAACGAGATCGCGCTGTTGATTTTGCTGGTCGGGTTTACGCTTGTCTTTCTCAAGACCACGGCGACGCTGCTGCCGTATTCGCTCTACAGCGTGCGGGTGGCAAAGGCCGGAACGCCCGTGACCATTACCGTACTGGTGGCGTTGCTGGTGTGCCTGATCCCGACAACCATCGGGGCGCTGCTGTCGGCCATCGGACTGGCCGGTATCGGCCGGATGCTGCGGGCGAATATCATCGCCACATCCGGTCGGGCAGTCGAGGCGGCGGGCGACGTTGATACGCTGTTGCTCGATAAGACCGGCACGATCACCCTGGGGAACCGCCAGGCGACCGGAATTCATCCGGCACCGAAGGTAAGCGAGCATGAGCTGGCCGATGCCGCGCAGCTTGCCTCGCTGGCGGATGAAACACCAGAAGGCCGCAGCATTGTCGTGCTGGCGAAGCAGCGGTACGGGCTGCGGGAACGCGATGTGCACGCGCTTGGCGCCACATTCGTGCATTTCAGCGCCAAGACCAGGATGAGCGGCGTTGACCTCAATGGCCGCCAGATCCGCAAGGGCGCCGCAGACGCGATGCAGGCCTGGGTGGAGGACAGGGGCGCGCAGTACCCGCCGGAGGTAACCCGGCTGGTGAATGACATTGCGCGCCGCGGGAGCACGCCGCTGGTCGTCGCCGTCGACAGCAGGATTCTGGGGGTGATCGAGCTCAAGGACGTGGTCAAAGGTGGAATCAGGGAACGGTTTTCGGAACTGCGCCGCATGGGAATTCGGACCGTCATGATCACCGGGGACAACAAGCTCACCGCTGCAGCCATCGCTGCGGAAGCTGGTGTCGATGACTTTCTGGCCGAAGCGACGCCGGAGGCCAAGCTTGCGCTGATTCGCGAACACCAGAAACAGGGGCGCCTCGTTGCGATGACCGGGGACGGCACTAACGATGCGCCGGCACTGGCTCAGGCGGATGTCGCGGTGGCGATGAACACCGGTACCCAGGCCGCCAAGGAAGCGGGGAACCTGGTGGACCTCGACTCCAATCCGACCAAGCTCATTGAAATCGTGGAAACCGGAAAGCAGCTGCTGATCACGCGCGGCGCGCTGACGACGTTCTCGATTGCCAACGACGTGTCGAAATATTTTGCTGTGGTTCCGGCGGCATTCGCGACCACATATCCCCAGCTTGGTGCGCTCAATATCATGCATCTGGCAACGCCGCAGAGCGCGATTTTGTCAGCCGTGATTTTTAACGCGCTCATCATTGTCGCGCTGATTCCGCTTGCGCTCAGAGGCGTTCGCTATCGTGCAGTTGGTGCGGCACGGTTGCTGCGTGACAACCTGCTGATCTACGGTGTCGGCGGCGTCATCGCGCCATTCATCGGCATCAAGCTGATTAACATGGCTTTGGTCTGGCTGAGGCTGGCTTAGACGGAGAGAGACATGTGGAGCCAAATAAAAACGGCGTTTTCGATGCTGGCTGTATTCACGGTTCTCACGGGACTCATTTATCCCGCCCTGGTCACCGGTCTGGCCCAGGAATGCTTTCCGCGGCAGGCGAACGGCAGCATGATCCGGCGCGCAGGGAAAGTTGTTGGATCGGGGCTGATCGGCCAGCCATTCAGCGATCCGAAATATTTTTGGGGACGGCCGTCGGCGACTCTTCCCTATCCCTATAACGCGGCTAATTCCGGCGCCTCAAATCTCGGCCCCAGCAATCCGGTTCTCTTGTCTGAGGTAAGGGCGCGGGTGCAGGCGTTGCGTGCCGCGGACCCGGAGGACAGGGCGGATGTCCCGGTCGATCTCGTCACGGCCTCCGGCAGTGGTCTGGATCCTGACATCAGTCCCGCAGCAGCCTTTTATCAGGCAGCACGGGTCGCGCGAGCCAGGCATTTGAAGCTCAGTCGTGTGCGCCGCTTGATTGCCAGGCATGTGACGGGACGACAGTTTGGAATTCTGGGCGAGCCGCGGGTCAACGTCCTGAAACTCAATCTGGCGCTGGACCGCATGCGCTGACAAGGCGTCCGGTTCATATAGAGGGACTCGCAGCGACAGAGGATTTGCGGTTATTTGTGGAGTAAGTTGAGTGTTCTGTTGGAGGTATGCCATTTGCCTAAACGCGGCGTATGAAAATCGTATCGCTGCAGACGCGATCGCTGGACGGACGATGAGCGCCGCCGGCGCCCGTTGCCCGTTGGCTGCGGCCATGCGGGGTCACTGTCATTCTGATGTCGGACCGAATGGCTGTGGCTGCGGGATTTTTTATTTCTGAAAGGACGGATCCGATGAATGATCAGCGCCCTGATCCGGACCGCCTGCTCGAGCGGGTCCGCAAAGAGGACACGCAGCGGCAGCGCGGCCGGCTGAAGATTTTTTTCGGGGCCTGCGCGGGGGTTGGCAAGACGTTTGCCATGCTTTCCGCTGCGCACGGGCTGAAGGCCCAGGGCGTGGATGTCGTGGTGGGCGTGGCGGAAACTCATGGACGGGTGGATACGGCCGGGCTGCTGACGGGGCTGGAGGTGCTTCCGCTGAAAGCGGTCGAATATCAAGGCCGGCAGTTGACCGAGTTCGATCTGGATCGGACGCTTGCGCGCAAACCGGAAACGGTGATCGTCGACGAGCTTGCGCATTCCAACCTGCCGGGGAGCCGTCACGCCAAGCGCTGGCAGGATGTCGAGGAACTTCTCGACGCGGGTATCGGTGTGTATACGACCGTCAATGTCCAGCACCTTGAGACCCTGAATGACGTCGTGGGCCAGATTACGGGAATCCGGGTCTGGGAAACAATTCCCGATACCGTATTTGATCGGGCCGATGAGGTCACGGTCGTCGATCTGCCGCCGGACGAACTGCTGCAGCGGCTCAAGGAGGGAAAGGTCTATGTGTCCGAGCAGATCGAGCGGGCCGCCCAAAATTTCTTTCGGAAGGGCAATCTTATTGCGCTGCGCGAACTGGCACTGCGCCGGACTGCGGACCGGGTGGACGCGCAGATGCGTGAGTACCGGGAGGACCGGTCGATCCGCAGTGTGTGGCAGGCGAAGGAGCGGCTGCTTGTGTGTGTAGGGCCAGGTCCGGATGGCGGAAGACTGGTGCGGGGTGCAGCCCGGTTTGCGGCCAATCTGCGCGCGGACTGGATTGCCATCTATGTGGAAACACCGCGTCTGCAGCGCCTGTCGGGCAATGACCGGGACCGGATCCTCAGGACTTTGCAGCTGGCGCGCGACCTGGGGGCGGAGACGGTTACCATGGGCGGATCGCATGTTGCCGCCACGCTGCTCAGCTATGCCCGCAGCCGAAACGTTTCCAAGCTGGTCGTCGGGCGGACTTCACGTCCGCTGTGGCGGCGGTTCGCAACCTCTGTTGCAGAACAGCTCTCGCTGATGGCCCCGGAGGTCGGCGTCTACGTTGTCGGCTATGAACCGGATGTTCATGGCGCGGGGGGCAGCAGCGGTTTGGCACAGGAGCGCCGTGTCATTGCCGGCGGCCGGCGGCACAACAGCACACGCGGTTATGTCGTCGCGGTGGCCGCGTGTGCGGGTACCACGGCGCTCGCCATGCTGCTGGCGAACCGCGTGTCCCTCACCAACATTGCCATGCTCTACCTGTTGAGCGTAATGCTGGTGGCGTTCCGCTACAGACGCGGACCCGCGGTGCTGAGTGCGGTGCTGGCGGTGCTGGCATTCGATTTTTTTCTGGTGCCACCGAAGCTGTCCTTTTCGGTGTCAGATGCCCAGTATGTCATCACGTTTGTGGTCATGCTGGCGATGGCGCTTGTGATCAGCAATCTGGCCCATAACCTGCGCTACCAGGCAAGGGTCGCCACGTTGCGCGAGCGCCGGGCAAGGTCGCTGTATGAAGCCGCACGGGAATTGAGCGGGGCAGTGCAAACCGAACAGATTGTGGAAATCGCCCGGCGCAACATTCAAGGTGTCTTTCAGGCGGAAACGGCGGTGCTGCTTCCGGACCGTGCAGAGCGGATCGTTGATTCGTCACCGGCGGGCGAGGCGTCGAACGCGCCGCGTACCGACACGGCCGTCGCGCAGTGGGTCTTCGATCATCAGCAGCCGGCAGGCTGCGGTACCGATACCCTGGCAGCGAGTGCCTTCTATTATCTGCCCCTCAAGGCGCCCATCCGTTCGCGTGGAGTGCTGGCACTTGCCCCGCGCAACCCGCGTCTGGTGTTCGTTCCGGAGCAGCACCGGCTGCTTGAGACATTTGCCTCGCAGATCGCGCTGGCGCTTGAGCGTGTGCATTTTGTGCGCGTGGCGCAGGAGGCGTTGATGAAGATTGAATCGGAGCGGTTGCGCAATTCACTGCTCAGCGCGATTTCGCATGATCTGCGTACACCTCTTACGGCGCTGGTCGGTCTGACGAGCACGCTCGCGGGCGGTACCGAACTGCCGGAACACAGCCGCCGGGAGCTTGCGCAGGCCGCCGCTGATGAGGCGATGCGGATGAGCAGTCTTGTTGCGAATCTGCTGGACATGGCGAGGCTGCAAGCGGAAGGGGTTCAGCTCAACCGCCAGTGGCACGTGCTTGAGGAGATCGCCGGGTCTGCACTGCGGGCGCTTAGCAAATCATTGGCAGGTCGCGACGTTCGCGTATCGCTGGATGCCGGGCTTCCTTTGATCTATGTCGACGGTGTGCTGATCGAGCGGGTACTGTACAATCTGGTTGAGAACGCCGTGAAATACGCTCGCGCAGGGAGCAGCATCCGCATTGCCGGATGGATCCGCGAGGGCGAGCTGGCAGTATCGGTCGAGGACGATGGGCCAGGGCTTCCACCTGGCATGCTGGAGAGCGTGTTTGACAAATTTACCCGCGGGCAGCGGGAGTCGTCGACCTCGGGAGTGGGCCTGGGGTTGGCCATCTGCAAGACCATCATTCAGGCGCATGACGGCCGGATCTGGGCAGAGAACGCGCGCGGAGGTGGTGCGCGGTTCATCTTTACGCTGCCGCTGCTCGAGCCGCCGGAGGTGCCGGAGCAGTTCGACGCAGGCGTCGACGGGGCACCGGGTGGGAAATGACTGCCAGCCAGCGCGTTGTGATCCTTGTCGAGGACGAGAAACAGATCCGCAAGTTTCTGCGGACCTCGCTTGAAAGCGAAGGATTCACGGTGTATGCCGCGGACGGTGGTCGCCAGGGGCTGGTCGAGGCGGCAACGCGCAAACCGGATCTGCTGATCCTCGACCTTGGTCTGCCCGACGTGGACGGTGTCGACGTCATCCGCGATCTGCGAGCTTGGTCGGATGTGCCGATCATCGTGCTGTCGGCGCGTACGGGCGAGGCGGCCAAGATCGATGCGCTGGATGCGGGTGCAGATGATTATCTCACCAAGCCGTTCGGCGTGGGGGAACTGCTGGCGCGCATACGGGTTGTGCTGCGCCGGTTCAGCACGCTCCCAGGTGACTGCGACCGCGGCGATTTCCGTTTCGGGTCAGTCCATGTTGATTTTCACAAGCGCCGGGTGTTCCGGGCTGGCGCCGAGATTCATCTGACCGCGACGGAATACCGGCTGCTGGGCATGCTGATCCGTAACGCCGGTAAGGTGTTAACGCACCGGCAGCTGCTGAGGGAAGTCTGGGGTCCGGCTCATATCGAGAGCAGTCACTATTTGCGTACCTATATGGCACACCTGCGCCAGAAGCTGGAATCCGATCCGGCGCGACCGAAGCATCTCATTACGGAAACTGGAGTGGGTTACCGTCTCGTAGTGGAATGATGTCGGCCGCTGCGGACGGGGATGGTCTGGGCATTTGCGACATGGTGGCAGCACCGTCCGGACAGAGCGCCCGGCTGCCCCGGATTGCATCGTATGTCAGGACTGCGTCACGCGGGCTGGGGATTGCAGGACAGATCCGGGCACCCGCTTCAATCAATGTCAGATTCGGATAATGTCGATGGCAGATAAGGTCCCGCTGTGGAAGCCGGTGCTGCGAAGTCCGGCGCTGTTTGTGGCCACCGGCTTCGGGGCGGGGCTTTCGCCGCTTGCGCCGGGCACGGTGGGCAGCCTGATGGGCTGGCTGACCTACGACGCTATTATCAGACGTCTGTTCCTGCCGTGGCGAGCCGCCGTGGTCGGCGTCAGTTTTGTTTTGGGGGTATGGGTGTGCGGGCGTGGCGCGCGCCTGCTGCAGCAGGCGGACCCGCCGCAGCTTGCATTCGATGAAGTGGTTGCCATGTGGCTCGTACTGTGTGTTGTCGACTGGTTGCCCCCTCGGCCGGCAGACTGGCTTACCCAGCTTGCCGCATTCGCGCTCTTCCGCTTGTTTGATATCGTCAAACGTGGACCGGTCGGATGGGCAGATCGCCATGTCAAAGGCGGGTTCGGCATCATGCTTGATGATGTCGTGGCGGCGGCGTTGGCGCTGGCTGTTCTCTGCGTGTCTGCGACAGTGATATCGCGGATTTGACGCGGCCGTAGGGTGTGGGTGCCATTCGAAAGTAATGTCGGGCGGATCCTGTGGCAGCGGAAAATGCCTGGACCTCTCCGTAAGCCGGTGGTGCGGGCAGCATCCGCTGATCGGGTACCGATAGCTTTCGACCCGGGAAATCCGGATAATCTGCACCGGATACGACGCATTTTGCGCTGCCACCCGGCAGACAGACCCGGGTGGCGCGGAGTTTCCCGTAATACCTGTGTCCGCAGCGGTGTACCATGCCCCATGACCCCAAACAGGAACCTATAGGCACGACAAGGTTGCGTATCGAAGAGTGTGAACTGATCAGGATACGCATGCAGTCGTATCTGGAATTGCTCGGGGTTCCGCGGGAACTTGCCTCATCCTGGATTGCCGATGCGCAGAAAGATGCCGCCGACGGGAACGAGGCGTTCGCGCTCCTGGACGGGATCTTGGCGCGCCGGATGACGGCCGACGGCCTTTGTCCGGCGGACGCAGGCGAGCGCGTCCGCCTGGCCCAGTGGCTGGCGGAAACCGGAGATGGAAGGGCCATCGGCAACTTCACTGCTGTGCCGCAGCTGTCCCGTCAGTCCATGGTATCGGAACGGTGGCGGTCGCATGCCAGGATAATCCCGGCTATTCCCTGGCGCGGCGCGCTGCTGGCATTGCTTGTACTGATTCCAAGCTATGTGGCCAGTCAGTTCATGTTCCAGGTGTTGCCGCATCCGGGCGTGGACTGGCTGAACATCAGCCTGGCGATCGTGTTCGGGCTTCTGTTCGGATGGATCTCCATCGGTCTGTGGATTTCGCTTGCGGGTGCGGCGGTGCTGGCCCTCGGGCGGCGCGCGCGGCCTTCTGACCGACCCCATGCGCCGGAGCAGGGCCGCCGGTCGCGGACTGCCGTGGTGATGCCTGTGTACCGGGAAAACCCGGTGCGCATCTGCGCCGGCATGGAAACAATTTATCGCTCGCTCGCCGACACCGGTTGCCTGGAACAGTTCGATTTCTTCCTGCTGAGTGACAGCGACAACGCCGATGCCTGGGTGGAAGAGGAACGGGCATGGGCGATGCTGCGTCACCGGCTGGGTCCGCAGGCGCGCCTCTTTTACCGCCGTCGCCGCAGCAACATCAAGCGCAAAAGCGGCAATATTGCCGATTTCTGTCGCCGTTTCGGCGGTCAATACCGCTACATGGTGGTGTTGGATGCGGACAGCCTCATGAGCGGCCAGACGCTGGTGCGTTTGGTCGAAACCATGGAGGCCAATCCGGATGTGGGCCTGATCCAGACGCTGCCTGCTGCCATACGCCAGCGTACCCTGTTCGGGCGGGTCCAGCAGTTTGCGAACCGCCTTTACAGCCCGGTATTCGCTGCCGGTCTTCATTTCTGGCACATGGGTGAAGGCCACTACTGGGGACACAATGCCATCATCCGAATTGCGCCGTTCATGCGTCATTGCGCGTTGCCGCGTTTGCCGGGTCGCGGGGCGCTCGGCGGCGAGATTACGAGCCATGATTTTGTGGAGGCAGCGCTCCTGCGCCGGGCCGGCTGGGGCGTGTGGCTCGAGCCGTGGCTCGAGGGCAGCTACGAGGAAGTCCCGCCGACACTGCGGGATGAGCTCAAGCGCGACCGACGTTGGGCGCAGGGCAACCTTCAGCACACACGACTCATGTTCGTGCGCGGCATCGCCTTTGCTCACCGGGCGGTCTTTCTGAGCGGCATCATGTCATACGTCTCTTCGCTGCTGTGGCTGGCGTTTCTGGTGCTGTCGAGCATGGAGGTGCTGGCGCACCAGTTCGTGACGCCCCAGTATTTCCCGAGGCACCGGATGCTGTTCCCGGCCTGGCCGGTATGGCACCCCCTTTGGGCGCTTGGGCTGTTCTGGTTTACGATGTCGGTTCTCTTTCTGCCAAAACTGTTGGCGCTCCTGCTGGTGGTTATGCGCCGACGCGCACGTCAGTTCGGCGGCGTTCTGCGCCTCGTTAGCAGCGTCGTGCTGGAATCGGTGGTGTCGGCCCTGCTGGCGCCGGTGCGCATGCTGACCCACTCCCTGTTTGTGGTTTCCATTCTGTCGGGGCGCAAGGTCAACTGGGGACCGCAGGTGCGCGGTGACGGCAGTACATCCTGGCGCGAAGCGCTGCGCCAGCACGCCACCGGTGTTGTTCTGGCCGTCGTCTGGGGTGGTGGGATCTATTTGCTGAATCCGGACTATTTCTGGTGGCTGACCCCCATCATTGCCGCCTGGTTAGTGGCTGTCCCGCTGTCGGTATGGCTGAGCCGTACGGGTCCAGGCCTGGCGGCGCGCAGGCTGGGGTTGTTTCTAACCCCCGAGGAGATCCGCCAGCCGCCGCTGCTGCGCCTGTACGAACAAGTCCGGCAGAGGCCGCCAGGGCGCGGTTGCACGGCCACACGGGGCTTTGTCGCGGCGGTGGTTGATCCCGCTGTCAACGCGCTGCACTGCCTGCTTCTTGGACGCCGTAAAGCGCCCGGTGAGGCCGTGGCCCTGGAACGCCAGCTGGTGCTGGCACGTGCCTGGAGAAACGGGCCGGAGGCGCTCCATCCGAGCGACCGGCTGCGCCTGCTGGGTGATCGCGATACCCTGGTGGCACTGCACCGGCGGATCTGGGGGCAGGCAGGCTCGTGCGCAGCGACCTGGCTGCAGGGCATCGTTCCTGCTCCGCCGGCGCCGGCGGGACTGGTGGAGCGGTCCGTCCACGGGGGATGGGCAGCCGGTATCGGAACCTACGGGGTAGTCCGGGAATGAGGGCCGGGGGCGCAGTAATCGCGGTAGTAGTGACCGCCGCCCTGGCCGCCTGTGCGCCACCGGCATTGGTGAAACGTGCAAACAGACACGCGCAAGAGGCGCTCCGGCAGAGCCAGCAGGCGCTGGCGGTGGCCCGCGAGGAGGCTGCGCGGCGCAGGCTGGCCGTAAACGAACTCCAGAGTCGTGTGTCCGAACTGGAAGCGCATGAAGCCGCGCTCGCGCAGGCGGTGTACGCTCGCCAGGCGGGTGCGGCGGTCGCCAAGGCGCCGGCCGCCTGGGGTCAGACGCGACAGCGGACAGACAGGGTGTTCCGGGACATTGTGACGCAGGCAAAAGCGCTCGCATCCCGTCCGTACCGGGCGCCTAGCGCCATCGATCCTGTCCTGCGATCGCTAAGCTACGACGACTACGGGAAGATCAGCTTTCCTGGCCGGCTCCCAGGGTGGCCCAAGGAGATGCCCTTTCATGTCAGCCTGTATCCCGCCGGGTACCTGTTTACATGGCCGGTCGCCATCCATGTCGTCCGTGGCCAGCGCATGTTTCGTGCCCGGATAGCGGCTGCCGTGCACGGGGATCCGCGGCTCGCGCAGCGCCTGCCTGCCGTGGTGCCGACCGCTGGCTTCAGCGTCTATCATCACGCTGCCGGCACCCCGCTGGTCGATGAATTCCTGTCTTTTCTCGGAGCCAGCTATTTCCGTGCTGTGGGGCTGGGTGAGGCCTGGGGCTCGTCGGCGCGCGGTGTTGCGGTGGACACGGCGCTACCCTACCATCGGGAGGAGTTTCCGTATTTTCGTGCGTTCTGGATCGTGACACCCGGGCCGAACGCGCGCCACCTCGGGATATGCGCTTTGCTCGACAGTCCGTCGCTCACCGGCGCCTATCGGTTTATCGTGCGCCCCGGGACAAGCACCGTCATGGAGGTGAAGGCGGTCTTGTTCCAGCGTCGCAAGGTGCGCAGGCTGGGCATCGCGCCGCTCACCAGCATGTACCTGCAGGGCCGGTTCAGCGCCCACCGCTATAACCGGCTCATTCGCGGTGCCCATGATTCTGACGGGCTGTTGATCGATACCGGTCGGGGGAAGCGGCTGTGGAGGCCGCTGCGCAATCCGCGCCGGCTGGCCGTCACGCGGTTTGCGCTGCGCGATCCCCGCGGCTACGGTCTCATGCAGCGCGCGCGCCGCGCGCAGGACTACCGCGCGCTTGGCATGCATTACGAGAACCGGCCGAGCGTCTGGGTCAGCCCTGAGGGCGACTGGGGCAATGGGCATCTGCTGTTGGTGGAGCTGCCCACCGACTCGCAGTCGAATGACAATATCAGCGTATTCTGGGTCCCTGACCGCCAGACCCCTCCCGGCCAGCCGGCCACATTCCGCTACCGTATCGTATGGACGGGCGCGACCCCGTTCGATACCAAGCTCGGCTATGTCTCATCGAGCCGCTACAGCTACAATGCGCGGCTGCATCGCGAGACCTACATCGTGGACTTTCGTGGCAAGCGTTTGGCAGACCCGGTGCTGACCCAGGTCACCCCCCGGGTGTCCATCCGGGGTCCGGCCCGGGTGAGCGGTGCCTGGGCGACCCGCAGTGGCGAACCCGGGCGCTGGCGGCTGCAGTTCACCGTGGAACGCACCGGCCCCGGGCCGGCCACCATCGAGGCGGCGCTGACCGGGCATGGCAAGCGCCTGACGGAAATCTGGACCGGAGACTTTCCGCTGCACTAGCTACACCCTCACCGGGCCGGCTGTCTGGCCGTCTACTTGAACTCGATAAACAGCGCCGAGGTCCAGATTTTGGCATCGTCCACCTGGCGCGCCAGCAGATATACCGGACGGAAGCCATGCGGTCCGTTCTTCGGTTCGACGTCGAAGTGTCCCGACACCTCGCGTGGCGGCGGTATCTCGCTGATCCGTTCGAATGCCAGGAACATTTCGACGCCCGGCAGGTCGCGGCGCAATCGGCCATGTTCCAGCAGTTCCTGGCCGGTGATCTCCCACGAGAAAGTGGGGCAGTGTACAAACGGATTGCCCAGGGTCGGATCACCGACCTTGACGTAGCCGTCGATAGTCCCTTCCACCCGCAGCACGGCATGGGCGAGATCGGACACATCGATCTCTATGGTATCGACATCGCCGTAGGTATCGCTGTGGAAGCCGATCTTGGTGGCGCTTTCCCGCCAGCAGGTCTCCTCGACATGTTCGAAACCCGTGCCGACGAAGTCGTTGATGACGCCGCTAAGAACCGTAATCGTTCCTTTCCAGGTTGCCGCCCGGTAACGGTCCTTCACGCGTGCCCCGCCCCAGCGCAGCCGGATCCGGCGCGGAGAATAGCCCAGCTCATGCTGCAGGTCACGGCGCCAGATGGCGCCTCCATGATCATAGGCGACGATCTCGTCCCAGCCGGCGTCGCCCAGAAACCGGTACTCTATTGTGGCCTTGCCCGTGTGCGGAAACTCATCGCCCATGATGTAGGCGCCGCAACGCGTGAGGCCAAAGCTGCGTTCGCCAGTCGAGGCAAAGGTGTGCCGCGCCCGCAGCGCCTGGGCGATATCCTTGCGTGTCAGCCCCGGGGAGATCACCCCGGAAATGCCGCCCTTGGTTCCGAAAACGGCGGTGCCGGGCACACCGCCCCCACAGCGCCCACGGTGTTCGTCCCCGGCCATCGACGCCCCAATCTTGTAGCCGCGTTCCATGGCGTCCTGATACAGCCACCCGAAGTGGCCCCAGGATGAGCCGATCTCGATGAGCCGTTCGAGTTTCGGGTGGTGCCAGTCGAGAATGCAGCGCCGCCCGCCGACGTGCGGAATCAGCAGATGCCCCTCGGGGTCCTTGGCATACGCGGCCCAGAGCTCCTCGAGCGGCCAGGCCCCGGGTTCGGCGCGGCTGCCTTTGGTGTCCTCGTTCCAGTCCACTGAACGTACGTGCTCGCCGCTCTTCAGAAACGGAAACTCCGGTTCGCCGTCGTGGAGGAATACGACATTATGGTCACCGCCGGCGCAGGAGCTGCCGCACCACTCGGTACCGGGGTAGGCGACGAACGAGCCGTCGGTGCTGATCTCCCGGATCAGCTTCACAGTCTCCTGCCACCGCTCTGTGGTGATGTTGAAATCGTTGTGTGCGAACGCCAGTACGTCGAGACCGGTCACATCGCGCCCGTAGGTCAGGTTGTAGCGCGTGCTGTTGGTGCCGATGGTATCCTCGGAGTGCACGTGCAGGTCGGTATAGTAGATACGGGGCATATCGAGCTTCTTGTCGACAGTGACGTGGAAGGTCTTTGGCTTGACCCGCGGGTGGCCGGACAGGCGGGCAGTTACCGCAAGCTCCCCGGCTTCACGGGTCGGGAGATCTTCCAGCAACAACACGGCCCAGCCCTTTTTGGCCAGCACAGTCTCCTTTTCGTATGCAAGGTGGCCGTTCAGGGTGGCGCTGATCTCGATCTGCTCGCCCTGATCCCAGCAGGTATTGCCCCATGCATCTTCAGCCCGCACGCGCAGCGGGAGAGGCTCGCCCGCCCGGACCAGACGCGATCCGGCCCACTGCAGCTGCGCAGGTGCGCCGGGGACGATCTGGATCACCAGGTCAGGCTGGACAGCCGCGAACCGCGATGTACCGAGCGGGTCGACGTAGCAGCGGATGCGGAAATTCTCCTCGACGAAGGTCTGCACCCGCGTTCCCGACCCGCCAAAGCGGCGGTCGCCAAGGCGAATGATGATGTGGTCGCCGGCCTTGATATAGCCGTCGAATGTGTCGACGATCACCGCCTTCTGAAATGGCCGTTCGTGGCCTTTCTGGTCGAACCGGACCTTGATAGCCTGGACGGTCGCGGGGGACTGGCCTGGAACGAGAGCGCCGGCATGATATTCGGCCGAGATGTAGTTTGCGCCCTTCGGGTTGGTAGTCTGGAACAGGGCCCAGTCAGAGTAGAACCGGAATGTTGCCTTGAACCAGGAACCGTCTGCCATCCCCGAGGCGCCGACTTCGTAGTCGATGATGATCTCCTGCCAGCTGCCGGCGACGATCTTCTCGACGTTGCACTGAACGGTTCCGAGGAACGGCATATCCTTGGTTTTGGCGTACAGCCCTGCAGGGGCGATGTAGCGGCCCAGGCGCTTTTCGAGTTCTGCATCAGTCATTTTTTTCATTCGACGAATCTCCTGCGTGAGTCTCTGACACAACCGACCGCGTGCACGCTACCCCCAGTGCTACATCGGAAGTCCGATCAGCTTCAGCCACACCGGCTGGACAAGTATCACGTAGACATTGGCGATGATGGTCAGCGGCGCACCAAATTTGACCGCGTCCCAGCCGGAAGTCCCGGAAGCGCTCCAGGCGATCAGAAACGCCGTTATGGAAATAGGCAGAAAGAAGGCGTATTGCATGCAGTTTATGACGACCAGTGAAAAGGGCAGTACATGGACATGCAGCGCGCTGGCCAGCCCGACCGCCAGGGGCACAAATGCCGCGCCGGCCGCCACCGCGCTGACGATTCCGGCCCGGGGAATGTGAAAGCTGAATATCAGCAGAAACAGCACCGCCAGAATCGGTAGGCTGGTGTGATGGAACGGGATGAGCACGCCGTGTGCCACCCAGGTAACCGTGCCCGCCGAATAGAGCGCCATGCCGAGTGAAATTGCGCCGCCCAGCAGCATGAGCACGTCCCACAGCATGTATTTGTTGATGTCGTCGTACTTGATCCCGCTCCATGGCACGAACATAAGGGACGCCGCCAGTATCGCTGTCATGCCGGGCTTGATCCAGCCGCCGATCCAGAATGTCATGCCGACGGCGAGGCAGATCAGCGTCCAGATTTCCGGCCAGGTTATGCGTCCCAGCTCCTTTTTCGTGGCGGCCATGCCCGCCTCGAGACCGGGTATGTCCAGGTTCTTAAGCTTGAAGTAACGGATTACGTAGAGATAGACGATCGGCAGCAGGCCCCAAAGCGGGAGATTGAGCCAGAACCAGCGTCCCCACGAGATGGTGATATGCTGGGTTGCCTTGAGGTAGGCAGTGAGTATCAGGTTTGGAAACGCACTCGTCAGCATCAGTGGTCCGATGAACAGCGGGACCAGCCCCGCTATCAGATACATCACGGCGGTATTGATGCGCTTGACCTCCGGCAGGTGTTCCTTCCCTTCAGTCAGGGATGAGATGCCCTTGCACATGGGCAGAAACAGGGCGCTTTCGTTGACGACTGGAAGAAAGGGTTGTGTGGCCATTTCTGCCAGCATCAACCCCAGCAGCACCCGGGTTACGCGGTTCGATCGCATCGCAGACGCAACCGAGCAGGTGATTCTTTTCCCGAGCGGTGTGCCCATCATGACAGCCGCGATGGCGAAGGCGCCGGCGGCGAGAAAGAAGATGTCGGTGTTGAACGCCTTGAAGGCAACGGGGATCTTTGTGCGCGTGAATATCACCAGCAGCAGCGGCGAGGCCAGCCCGACCATGGCTTTGGGCAGGGCGCCGGTGACCATGCATAGGATGAACCAGAGAAACACGCCCAGCACCGTCTGTCCTTCAGGCGTCAGGCCCGGGATCGCCGGACCGTAATGCAACCCGAGCAAGATGGCGAAGGCGGCAAGGAGCCCCATCACTTGCCGCGTACGGGCGCTGGATGTGGCTGACCCGACCGGTGGTGTGGCATTGGCTGCTGCAGTATCCATGTCTTAATCCCCTGTGCGCTGTTGGGTCATTGCAAGTCTGCCCGCCTTGGATCTATTTCCTTGATACCGACATCAGTATCTAGAATGAGGATAGCGGAAGTCTTGATGACGGAATGTCGTGGGAGTGACAACCGGTCACATGGGCGCGGTATGCTGCTGCGGTGCGCAAGCAGCGGAGATCTTGCGGAAAAATGTCGTGTGGCTGACAATCCTGTGCGCAGGGCCTGATCGATACTGGCAAAGGGACCGTACCCGGAGGGTTGCGCGATGTTCGAAGGGCTTGATTCACCATGCGCGGCTGGCGACCCGGCCTTTACGGCGCCGTCGGACATTTTTTCCCGGATCAGTGCCGGGGATTTCGCCGATCTGCTGGCGCTTGCCACGGTTCGCCGTGTCGACAAGGGGGAGTTCATTTTCCGGGCGGGGGATGCAGGCCGGAATGTCTACTTTCTGCGCGAGGGGCGGGTCAAGATCTACCAGGCGTCGGCGCTTGGCCGGGAGGTAATCCTCTGGTTCTGTTTCCCGGGGGAGATTTTCGGGCTGACCGAGGTGGTGGAGGGTGGGGGCAGGGTGGTGAACGCCCAGTCCTGCGAGCGGGCGGAAGTGCTGTGCATCGCGCGCACCCAGTTCAAGGATTACCTCGCCTCCCACAGCGCTGTATCGTTCGTGATCATGCAGGCGCTGTCGTGTCGAATGCGGGTTCTGGGCGACATGCTGGTCAACCTGATCGATGACGACGTGAACAGCCGTGTCACCAAGCTCATGTTGCGGCTGAGCGCCTGTCACGGAACCCGGGTCGGTGATGAGATTCATCTCAACATCCGCATGACGCACCAGGAGATCGCCGATATGGTGGGCACGGCCCGCCAGACGGTCACCAAGGTTCTCAGCGAACTAAAGCAGCAGGGATTGCTTAGCATAGAAAATCACCGCATCCGGATCCGCAGCCCGGAACTGCTGAACGAGCATTCGCGACCCACCTGAGCTGGCGTTCCTATTCGTCCGGACGCAGAAGGCCGTGTCCGTGATAAATTTCCGTAACCCGAGAACTCATCATGTGGTCCAGCAGCAGCCGGCCCCAGCGCCCGCCATCGCCGACCATGCCGGCATGGAAGCGGCTTGTGACATTCCAGGGACTGGAGTCAGGTTGCGGGTTGCGGCCGTCGAGCGCGACAATCTCGAAGAACTTGGGAAAGATGCGCGTATAGCGCAGGGCGAGATGGTAATAAAGTATGGCCACATCGGCCTGCCCCGAGGCGATCGCCTGTGGCGCCTCGCGGTGATGGATCGTCTGTCCGTGCAGGACCTGCCCGTCGGTACCGAGCAGCCTCGCGGCCATCGCGGCCGCATCGAGTTTCCTTATCCGGCATAGCTGCAGCAACGTATCTCGGTAGACCGCGTGGCTCGCCGCCTCGGTATGCGGATTGGAAATGAACAGTCGCACGTCGTCGCGGCACAGCGCGCCGATGTCGTGGACCAGCTTCGGGTTTCCTTTCCGTACCAGCAGCACGTTCCCGCGGCTGCGCATGAAGGGCGCATGGCTGACCGGGCGACCGGACCGGGCCAGCTGATCGAAGAATTCGGGTGGGCTGATCAGGAGCTGGGGGGTCAGCGGCAGACGCAGGTTTGCAAGGCGCAGGGCACCGTGCTGCAGGATCTGCAGCAGCAGCGGGGGTGGCAGGGTGGCGTAGAATACCCCGCCGCTGTCTGGGTGAGCACCTGTGAACTCCTGCAGCGCCTGTCCAAGCGCCATGTGGTGATTGCCGTCCGACAGGACGGTCACGCCGGCCTGTACCGGGTCGCCGTGGAAATCGAGCGCGATGTTCGAGCCGGGATGGAACCACAGCGCGTCATCGGGTGCGGTCGGCCAGGGGATTTCAGGTGGCCACGAAAGCCGGTCTGCTGTCATGAATGTGCGCGCGGAATCCGTGGATGCCGGCGCGGGCGGTTTTTTGCGGGGCTGATCGTTCATCGCAGGCGCCCTGTGCTCAGCGCGATTTTGCGCGCAGGGCCTCATCGTTGAAAGCGCCATCGATCGCATGGATGATTTGCTCAAGCATGCGGAACCCGTCCACCGGCGCATCGTCTTTCATGTACTGAAGCCGCAAAGGTCCCAGGGCTGTGATGCTGGCGGCACGATCTACCGTCGATTCCTCGCCGGAGCAGTGGTTGCCTTCGGCTATACCCCGGATGATGGCACCAGCCAGCGCGTTGCCGTGCCGGTCAGCGAGCGCCTTGGTCAGCGTGTCTCCTGGCGGGCCATCGAGGATGTCGAAGGCGGTGTTCCGGTCCAGATACTGCAGCAGCTCAGCAAGCGTCATGGTCCCACCATCGGTGTGCCTGAGTGAGTTCGCGCAGGGCGGTACAGTGACCTGCCGTGTCCCGGCGCTATCCGGTTATTCCTAATGATACTCGAGTTCGCAGCGACCCGTGATGGCGCCTCCCTGTGCCCCGATCGGCCTGCCGGGACCCTCTGGCGGTGGTCACCGATCCGGGGGGGGCCATACCGTCGCGCCCAGGGGCAGCCGACATTTTTGCATTTCTTTACCAGATTTTGCCCGGTCTCGACGCAAGCTTGCGGACACTATGGCCATAATCTGCGGCACAGGAGCCCGATGTCCTGCAACTGCCGGCCGCAGCGGCCGGTTTCAACCCCGGATTTCCCAAAGGAGACCAAGCGTGAACCGACGTCATCTCATCATTGCCTCAGCCCTGGTTGTCGGCGTGGCCACCACCAGTTTAAACGCAGCCCTCGCAGCAAATATGCCCGGTTGCGGGTTCCGGTTATCCGGGCCCCCGGGCATGATGCACCGGCATGGTCCGTGGCACCACGGATTTCTGCGCGGTCTGGATCTCAGCCGCGTGCAACGCGACCGCATTTTTCAGATCTTCTACGCCATAGAGCCGGCAATGCGGCAAAAACGGCTGGCGCTTCGGCACGATCGCAGGCAGTTGGCGACGGCGGCGATGTCCGATCCATATGATGCCCGTCTGGTCCAAGTGCTGGCCAAGGCGCTCGCCAAAACGCAGGAGGACCTGACCGTGATCCGCAGCCAGGCGATCAACCGTGCCTACCGTGTACTCACTCCGCAGCAGCGGGCGGAGCTTGCGCGCTGGCGACAGGACCATGAACGGCACTAAGGACTGTTTCGTGTTGCCGTCCGCCGGCCGAGACAGTCCAGCTCGACTGGAGCGAATCACCAGTCGGGGCTTCCGTCGGCGTTCATATTGCAGAGCCTTTCCTGGCACGCGCGGCGGCGGATCGCATTGACACACCTTTACGCAATGTGTCGCAAACACCATACGGCGCTTGATTTGCGTCAAAGCTGGTCTGCCGTCGCCGTCGTATGGTGCCAGCATGACGCGCAGGTTGTCAGGCAAGCATAATTATCCAGCTGCGGATCGGGGGCACAGCGTGAAAGGTGTTTGTCTGCGCCCGGATCCGCAGAGACGGGCGACGCGCTGGGCTGACGCAGCGGTAACCGGCGGTAATACGCAGCCATGAGGTGGCGTCGGCAGATTTGGCGAGCAGGATTGTACGCGGTCTGGGCCGGGCTCGCGGCCTGCAGTCTTGAGCCGCCGCTGCGTCTGCCGCAGATCGCATCCGGTCCCGGCTATACGGCTGGGGCACCACCGCAGCGTACCGGGGGTGTTCGGGTGTCGGGCGGCCAGGCCCAGACGTTTGTGTACGGTCGCAACCTATCCCAGAAGTGGTGGGAGCTGTTTCATTCCCGGAAGCTCGATGCGGCTGTCAGGCGGGCGCTGCGTGACAGTCCCGGCATTGCCGCGGCCCAGGCGCAGCTGCGGCAGGCGAGGGCCAGCATGGAGGCCAGCGCCGGGATCTTTTATCCGCAGGTCGGCGCAACCCTGGGCGCGTCGAGGCAGAAAGTTTCTGGCGCAACCCTCGGCGGCCGAATCCCGGGATATACCTATTCCCTGTTCACCGGTGGTGTGAATGTCACATACTATCCCGACATCTTTGGACTTAACCGGCTTATTTACCGCGGCAGTCGCGCCCAGGTCGAGTATCAGCGCTACGAACTGGCTGCCGCCCGCCTGACCCTGAGCGGCAACGTGGTCAATGCCGCAATCGCCGAGGCAGCGACCGGAGCCCAGATTACCGCAACGCAGGACATCATTGCGCGTGAGCGCGAACTGCTTGCGCTCGTGCAGGTGCAGTACCGCAGCGGCGCATCGCCATATGCCAGCGTGCTCGCCCAGCGGGCGCAGCTGTTCGCCGAGGAGGCAACATTGCCGCCGCTGCAGCAGCAGCGCGCCGTGTACCGGCACCTGTTGGCTATCCTCAGCGGTGAAGCCCCAGACCGCCGGCACTCGCCACCGTTCGTGCTCGATGGCCTGGTTCTGCCGCAGAATATCCCCGTTTCGCTGCCATCGACCTTGCTGCGCCATCGCCCGGACATTCAGGCAGCAGTGCAGCAGATGCGCTACGCTCTGGCACAGATCGGTGTCGCCAAAGCCCAGTTCTATCCGCTTGTTACCCTGTCGGCTTCCGCAGGAACCAGCAGTCCGACCACGGGTGCCTATTTCGATTCATCCAGCAGCGTATGGGGTATCGCAGCCTCCCTGGCCCAGCCGATCTTTGAAGGTGGACGGCTCAAGGCGCAGGAGCGGGGGGCCTATGCGGCATACGACACCACGCTGGCGGTCTACAAGTCGACTGTGCTGGCGGCGTTTCAGCAGGTTGCCGATGCGCTGCGTGCGCTGGAACATGATGCAGCGGCCGTGCAGGCCCAGTCCCGGGCGCTGCGCACCGCGCGCCAGGAGCTGAAGATCACCGGGGCCGGCTACCGTGCAGGCAGTAACGACTATCTTGCGTTGTTGAGCGCCGAGGTCGCCTTCCAGAACGCGCGCATTGCTGCGGTACGGGCGGTGGCGCAGCGCTACCAGGACACGGCGGCGCTGTTTGTAGCGCTGGGAGGATACTGGCAGCAAGGCAGAACTGATGAAGTTTCGAGCGCATCGCATCAAGGGGCCACGGCGCGCAGTACCAGGACAGGAAAGTCGCCCTGATGAACGGGCGACTGCGTCTTGCGCTCAAGCTGCTGCTCAGCGATCGTGGCAAGTTCGCCACGCTGGTGATCGGAATCACGTTCTCGGTCTTTCTCATGATGCTGATGACGTCGATGTTCTTCGGGATCATCCAGCACTCGGCGGCCAACATCATCAATGTCGGTGCCAAGATGTGGGTGATGGATCCGGACGTACAGACGCCGCAAAACGCCATTCCCATGCCGGACTATGTGCTGGATGCGGTGCGGAGTATCCCCGGCGTGGAATACGCGATGCCTCTGTACGTGGGTTCTGGCCTGGTTCATCTCAACAATGGCAGCTATCAGGCGGCCACGGTCGTTGGTCTCGATGACGCGACGCTCTTCGGGCGCCCGAACCTGATTCAAGGCAAGATAGTGGATATTTACAGAAACGATGGCTTCATCGTCGTGGATGACGGCAACTACGCGAAGCTCGACAGCCCGAAGATTGGTACGACTTTCGAAATCAACGATCACCGCGGAGTCATTACCGGTATCGCGCGAGTGTCCATCGGTGGACTGTTCGGCCTGCCCACCCTGTATACCACCTACACGCGGGCGACGCAGGATCTGCCGTCCACACGCTACCTGACGTCCTTTATCCTGGTGCAGCCGAAGTCCGACGGCGATGTCGGGCCCATCGAGGGGGCGGTGAAGAAGCTCGGCTATCTCGCTGTCACAGACCAACAGTTTGTGCAGCGCAATGACCGGTTCTACGAATTCCAGACTGCGCTCGGAACCAACATCCTGATCATGACGCTCATCAGCTTTATCGTGGGGCTGTCCATAGCCGGCGAGACTTTCTACATGTTCGTCCTGGACAATCTAGAGCGCTTCGGGGCGCTGAAAGCCATAGGCGCCAAGGGCGGGGAACTGGTGCAGATGATCTTCTTTCAGTCTCTGGTGGTCGGATTTCTCGGCTTCGGTTTGGGCGTGTTGCTGTCCTCGGCACTGATTGCCTTCGGCAAGTTCCGGATTCCCAACTACGCGGCGGTCATCACCTACCAGAATCTGCTCCTGGCGCTCGGCATGGTCCTGGTCATCTCCGTGTTCTCGGCCTATCTCGGCATCCGGAAAGTCATCCGCATCGATCCGTTCAGCGTGTTCCGGGGCTGACATGATTGTGGATGTGCAGAAGGTGACTAAGTGGTTCGGAGACGAACCGGCCCGTACCTACGCGCTGCGGGACGTAAGTTTCGATGTGGACTTTGGTGAAATGCTCTATATCGTGGGTCCATCCGGATCCGGCAAGACCACTCTGCTCAGCGTCATCTCCGGAATTCTCCGTCCCAACGCGGGTAGCGTAATCGTCGACGGCAAGGATATCTGGACCCTGGACAGTGACGCGCTGGCGGACTTCCGGCTGCACGAGGTCGGCTTCGTCTTTCAGGACTACCATCTCTTTCCGCGGCTTACGGTCGTCGAGAACATAGCCGTGCCGCTCATTTTGCGACGCGTAGATTGGGATGACAGCCTGCAGAAGGCGCGCACTGTTTTGGGGGTCGTGGGGCTCGAGGACAAGGCCGATCTGCCGCCGCAAAAGCTAAGCGGTGGCGAGCAGCAGCGGGTGGCAATAGCCCGGGCCATCGTAGCGGAGCCGGACCTGCTGATCCTCGACGAGCCTACCGCATCCCTTGACGGGGATACCGGCAAGAAGATTCTGGCGTTCGTTAAGAGCAACATTCTGAATGAACGGCGGGCCATCATCGTTGTTACGCACGATGAACGGATCTACGAATACGCCTCGCGTATCGTTCATATGGAAGATGGGCGCGTTACTGACCATACGGGAGTCGGCTAATGAAGCACAGGATCCTATTCGCAGTGGCTTTCCTCGGGATTATCGTCGGGCTGGCAAGCGCCTACTTCTACCAGCAGAAGCTGCCGGTGCATGCCCCCCTGGCACCCAGTCGCGATCCGTATACCGACGGCATTTATGCCGAAGGCATAATCCAGAGCCCTCAGAAAAGCGGCGAGAACATCAACATCTATCCGGACGTTGCCGGTACCGTTACACACATATTCGTGCAGGACGGCCAGACCGTGGATCGGGGCGCGCCGCTGCTGGCGATCGATGATTCCGTGCAAAAGGAGATCGTGGCCGAGGATCGGGCCAAAATCGGTGCGGCGCAGGCCGCTCTCGTCTATCAGCGCGATCAGCTGGCGATCTTCGAAAAAGAGATTGCCATCGACCCCAGGGCTGTGAGTCGGATGACACTGGTGAGCGCCCGGGACAATGTGCTCGTGGCCAGGCAGAATCTCAAAGTAGCAGTCAGCACCCATGCTGCAGACCGGGCCCTGCTCGAGAAGTATCTGGTGCGCGCCCTTGTTCCGGGTACGGTGCTGCGGGTGTGGGTTGGAGTGGGCGGCTACGTTTCGGCGCAAGGTGTCTACGGCACCTATTCACAGGGCATGGACCCCGTGATAACCATGGGAAGAGGAAGCGCTTATTTGCAGGTGCAATGCTACCTCGATGAAATTCTCGTGCCGCGGTTGCCGCCGGCCCGGGACATAGCCGCGAAGATGTTTGTCCGGGGCGCCAATCATGTCAGCATTCCGCTGCGCTTTGTCAGGATACTGCCCTACGTGATCCCGAAGATCGAGCTATCGGACCAGAGAACGGAGAAGGTGGACGTGCGGGTGTTGCCGGTCATCTTCCAGTTTCAGGTCCCGAAGAACGTCAATCTGTACCCAGGCGAACTGGTGGATGTCTATATAGGAACGAAAACCTGAATACAAACCGCCTGCTTGGGTGTGGTGCGCCGCAACGGGCCAATGCCGATCTCCGGAGGTATCGTGATGCCGTCCGCAGTCCCGGCGCGGATTTCGCCGGGCTTGGCATGAATCGTTGAAATCAGGCTTCGAGCGGACGCACCCGGGCGATCATCGCATTCCAGGCCTCGACCGCTGCGGCGATGGCCCCGGCCTCGTCGTAACCCTCCGTCGGAATGGCCGGACCGATCTGTCCGCACACCGGACAGACCACGCGGTAGACGATCTCTTCGCGCCCGCTTTCAGTGCGGCGGGTTTCGCGGCGCACATCGGCTTCAGCGCCACAGGTACAGTGTCGGGTTCGCATGGCTGCGGGGCGGTTACCGGATCTGACAATCGGGACGGGTAGTGTACTGTACCGGGCGGCCAGCGTGAATCAGCGCCGACTTTTTGCCGCCATAGCGCTCACGACTGCGGGTGTTCCCGCACCCTCCTCACCGCCCTCAGCTGGGCCACCGCCTGGGCGAGTTCGGCCTGGGCCCGGGCGTAGTCGAGGTCGGACTGGCGGTGTTTCATCGCCTCCTCGGCAGCGGCCTTGGCCTTGAGGG
>JAJYEX010000021.1 GCA_021785515.1 Pseudomonadota bacterium
GGAGCGGGTGATGGGAATCGAACCCATAGACTGCTACAGAAGGATCAATACGTTAGACGACGCCGAACACGTAAGTGCGATTCAAGTGCGAGATTTCGCGGTATGTGGGGCACTCTGAGGCAACCTCTGGCAATCCTGGGGTACTCCAAGGCCCACCGCGACTGCGACGAAGGCTGCGTGCTTTCGCCGCGATTTCGAATTCCCGAATCGGATTTCCTGATCTCAATCCGAATGCCTGAGCCAGAGATTGAGGTGCCGTTTCGGGCATACCACGAAATTCCAGCAGGAGCTCACGGAATTTCATCGTGATGTACCTGCATGCTGGAACGCCCTCGGTTACTGAGCCAGATACAGCGTGGACTCAAACGCAGCGGTGTTGCTGCTCTGAGCGGCCTGCGGCAGAGTGGAGGAACTACGTTGGGCGACAGATTGTGCCAAACGGATGAGTCTGTGGGGTCAAGGTGGTCGCGATGCCTCAGTTCGATTAGATCGCTGCACGTTCAATCTGCTTGTCGATTGCTTCGCGGAGTTCGGCCGGCAACAAATCCCTGGGAACGTGATCACGCCACGCGTCCACTATATGGGCCGATGTCTCCTGCGCAATCGTCCAGAGTTGGTTGACTGGCAGACCGGCCTTTTCGGCGAAACGGCGCACCTGATCGGGCATGATATGGCCGATATTCTTCTCGCCACCGAAGTTGAGTGCCAGATTGTCTTTCGGAAGATACGGAACCGTTGCCACCAGATCATAGGCTGGTGACAGAATGGGAGCCCGGTTGTCTGGGTAAAGCAGGGTCCAGTTCTTGAGGTGCATGTCACCATTGCCGGTCAGCACTGTGAAGACCAACCGCCGCATGAATTCGTGCACAGCGGCTTCACCCACCTCGGCGGCAAGCACGGCGGCGATATTGGCGTAATTGCGCCCTTTATACTTGTCGTCGGGATAGATGCCGAACACTTGGGCGAAGTCTTCCATGTGCACGCGGGTACCGTCTGCCTGGCGGTCGAAACGGCGGACGGCAAGCGCCTGACCGGGTACGCGGTTTACGTCTTCAGGCAGGCCGGCGATCTCCTCGACCGGCAGCAGGCGGATTTCGGGCACATTGATCCCGATGCTGCGCGCAAGCTCCATCATCGCGTATTCGTTTTCCGCGATCGCCGGATAATAGGGCGACGGTAGCTTAACGATCCAGGAACCGCCGACACCGCTGGCCGGTATGGTCAGGTGTCCTTTGCCGTTCACAAGGGCGGAAAACTTCATCTGCATGCCTGCCAGCGAGAATTTCAGAAGGGCAGTAGCGTCATTCGTACCGTCATCCTTCTCGATGTTCGGCTGCGGCGCCGATGTGTCGTCGAGCTGTTCGATCGTGACAGCACCGGGCAGATCAGCGCCCAACTGCCAGAGGAGGATGAATTCCTGTCCGGGCTTCACGCCCGCTCTGGCCGCCAAGTAGTCGCGCAAGGCACCTTCGGGCAGCAGATTAGAAAAAAAAGCCGGCAGGCGCGTCGCTGTCGGTTTGACCGTCGTCACCAACCCAGAGGTGCCCTTATAGGACAGGCTTAGCGTCGGGCGGTTGGTGTCCTCGACATAGGCCTCATCGAAAGCAAAGAGATATCTGTCGCCGGAAAGGCGATTGATGACGCCGATCCGTTTACCGTGAAGGAGAACGGCGAGCGCGGCCGGCTGTTTGGTGGAGCCGGTCATGATGCGTCACCCTCCTCCTCGGCGTCGGCAGCGTAGAGGGGGCGCTCGTCGGCTTTGCCCGTGTGGCTGTCACGCACTAAGGCGTTGACAGCAGGAACGAGGGACTGCGGCACCAGAACCAGATCCATGCCGAGTACGCGCACCAGATCGAGCAGGGTATCGAAGCGCGGCACAATGCGGCCCGTCTCGATACCGGAGACATGGGTCTGGGGAAGGCCCGCGTGCTTTCCGACCTCGGCCTGGCTCCAGCCACGGCGAAGGCGGGCCGCCTTAAGCTCCCGGCTGATGGTTTCCGGAAGGCGGTTCATGCGGAGCGGCTTTATATGCGAACTCATCTGATTCACCATTCATTAGGTAATATCGCATATACACCATTGCATCTCAATATGTGATTTAAGGTAAGCGATTATCCAATAGCTAAATCTACATATAAAAGTAGCGGTGGCCTGCTACGCGCGGCGGGGGTCTCGCTCGAGGGGGTATTCCCCGCAGTAATCGGGGTGGGTTCGGTCACGATCCGTTTTGAGGGGAGGGTGACTTCTTTTTTTAGTGAATCCCGGGTATCCCATGAGTGGCCGCTTTCGGGAAACCCGGCTTTCCTACCGACTAACCGGCCACGACCCGTTGCTGCCGATCACTGTATCAGAGACTCGATGTCGCCTATCAATCCGAAGCTGCCTCTCGAATGACTGCTCTAAATTTACCAATACCGCGCGCGGTAGCATTCCCATGGCTTGCGGATCGCGTTCATGACCTCCGGAAACCGCGTTGGCTCTAACACCGGGTACTGGCTGCGCCACAAAGAATGCGCCAGACTTTCGCATAGACCTTAGCCCAGATTCCGAAACAGAGCGGCTAGTTCTTCACATGCGTCCCTGGGAACGAGTCATTATTGCGACATTGGGCATCGGGGCGTTATACGCGATGTGGCGATTTCCCGTGCACGGCGCGGGCATCGTCGTGTTGACGGTCTGCGTACTGTGGCTCGGGCGCTCAGTCTATCGGAATAAGCTTGCCAGAAACCCTCTTGGCGGGGAACGGGACTTCTCGATGACACCCGTCATGACGACGGTGCTCATAGCAGCTGGCCTTTTCTTTGCGGCGATTCTCTGGACCATGCTCCTCACGTATGCTGTCCGGTACAAGTACCTGCCGGATACTTGGCTGAGTGTAAGTATTGTCCTCCTTCCGGCGCTCATACTCATAGCAGCTGGCGCGGTATTCTTCATGAAGGCGATATTTCGCTTTCAGATCGGCGGCAAGCGCTAGAAGACTCAGAGCAGCGCTAGCTCGGAGTTCGGTATGCGTTGGTAGATGTTGAAGTTAGTTCCTGGTGTGCACGGAAGCGGTCGTTCGAAGGGCAGCTATGGATGACCTGTGACCGGCAGGTAATGGCCGGTATCGGCCCTGAGCGGACGGTGGTGGACGTCCGCTTCATGGGAGAGTGTGCAAAATTTTGTGTGCGAGGCATAGCATGAGAACCTGGAGGAGCTATGCGACGTACCAAGAAGAACCCGGCGGGCGATGCCGCCCTGCCTGTCATTCCCTCTGAACTGATTGACCAGAT
>JAJYEX010000022.1 GCA_021785515.1 Pseudomonadota bacterium
ACCTCGGTCTGTCCGCGACCCACCGCTGGCAGACCATCGCTCTGGCCATGATCATTCCGCTTTTCGTCATGCTCATCGGGCTGTCGCTGTGGATGTTCCGCTCCCTGGACGCCCATATGATGGTAAGCGGCCTGGGCTCACCGATGTGAGGGGCGGGCAATGTCGTTGTGACCGTGCCAATGCTCGATCACATCATGCATCGCAGCTACCTGCTCGAGTTCGAGCGAGATGGGTCCCGCTTCAAGTCCGTTCAAAGCTGGAAAAGCGGGTCTCGCATCTTCCGTTCCGTTCCTGACCGTTTGAGGTATTCACTGGGGTGTTCACGGTAAGGCCAGAATACGCACCTAGCTCACCCGCGGGCTACTCGCCTCGGCGCTTCGCGTCTTCCTTGACTCGCAGCGCATGAACTTCCGCAATGGGCGTCTGTCTCATGTTCTCTCCCGAACAAGTCACAAGGAGCACAAATATGACGTTGGCAGGTCACTCTGATCATTTACTTTCGCATGCCACACCGAACCCCGTTGCTCTCCGCACCATCCTGGTCGCGGGCCTCCTGTGCATCGGCATGCTCTCCGGGATCGCGCCTGCATTCGCCACCCCGTCGGCGATGCGTCATCATCCCTGGGTCGCTGGCGCGTTTCTCGCACCCCCGGCCGGCCCCGGAAGCGGACGCCTCGAGGCCTGGCGCTCCGGCACCGCGCTGACTAAGGCCGTTCGGTTCGCGGCACCGAAGACGCTGCAGGGCAACAGTTTCTTCGTGGCCTATGACGCGCTGCGACACAGTATCTACGTCCCGACCCTGGCCGGACGCACCTATATTGTGAGTAGCCGCACGTTCACGCCCGAAGGCAGCTTTGCAAGCATCAAGGGCGCACGGGTCGCGGCCGTCTCCCCGGATCACCGGGAGCTACTGGTTCTCTCACCCAGCCAGACCGCGGCCTATTCGATCGCGGGACATGAACGGCTGTACGTGCTGCCGTTCGGCGGCAACGCGATTGCCTTTGACGCCGGCACGAACCGTGCCTTCATCGGCGGCAATCCAAGCAACCGGATCACCGAAATTGACGTGGCGTCCGGGAAAACGCTGCGGAAGCTGCCCGTGGGACATTCGGGCGACATGATCTGGGCCAACGGCAAGTTGTTTTCGGCTGACATGAAAACCGGCGTCATGACAGTCTTCGATCCGGCCACGAACCGGATCACCCGCATTCGGACACCGGAAGTCGACCCGCACTTCACTTACCAGCGCATCCCGCAGGCCACTGCAGGATTCATGCAGCTCGCCGCCGATCCGGCGCATCACCGGGTGTACGCCGCCGGATTCTCCGGCCATATTCTGGTCTTCTCCTCGCATACCCGCCCCCGCTACCTCAAGGAAGTAGCAGTGCGCGCCAATCCGCACGTCGACAAATTGAGCGGCCTGGCGATCATCGACCACGGCCGGGATGCGCTCGTGACCGTCGAAAACCTGAAGACCGCGGTCGTGGTGCGGTTGTCTGACGGAGCAATCCAGCGAACACTGACGGGAATCGCGAGCAACCGCTGGGTGCGCCTGGCGGCGGACTGATTGCGCCACCGCCGCAGGCACGGCTGGCGGTCGCGCCTGACCTGCGAGGCGTCAGCATCCGGTATCCACGCCCGGCCGGGACTCAGCGCCGGTGGCGCCTGGGTTTCCCGGCCGGGAAACCAGTCAGCCGCTCAAGGCTCCGCCACAGCCGGATCCTTGGCCTGCCGTACATCCGTAGCAATGGTCGGCGACTGCGATCGGATTGCCATCGAGCCGCGTATGTATCAGGTCGGCCAGGCGTACTCCCGGACGGCCTCCGAGACTCATCGGCAATCCAAGCATCTGGTTGAAATCGCAGTCGTAGACGCGGCCCTCCCAGTCGATGCTCACAAGCGAACGACACATGACTGATGCCAGGTTTTCCGCCCGGTGCGCGGCTCTGAGCGTTTCCATGTAGGATTGGAATTTCCCCCGCGAGATCAGCGTGCTTCCAAAGCGCTGAATCGGCATGTTGGCGATCGTGTAGAGCCGGCTGAATACGATGCCATGGCGCGTGCCAAGTTCATTCCGATATGCCGCTTCGAGGGCGTCCTGCGGTGAAGGCAGCGCCGCCCCGCCCGGGTTGTGCACCAGATTCAGCACAAGTCCGGCGTCGCGGCCGTACCCGAGTTCGTTCAATCGCTGCAGTGCGGCAATACTCTTTGCAAAGACGCCGGCCCCGCGCTGGGCATCGACGTTGGATTGCTGGTAGCACGGTAGGGAGGCGGTGACCTCGACGCGCTGTTGTGCCAGGAATTCAGCCAGATCCTCCTGTCCGGGTTCGAGCAGGATCGTCAGATTGCAGCGATCGATGACGTGAACATCGCGACGACGCGCCTCCGTGACCAGCATCCGAAAATCGGGGTTGAGCTCCGGCGCCCCACCCGTCAGATCCATATTGCGGACAGTCGTTGTGTCCAGAAACGCCAGCACGTCAGCGATGGTGTCGCGCGACATCTGCTCCTTTCGCGATGGACCGGCATTCACGTGGCAATGCAGGCAGGATTGGTTGCAGCGGTATCCGAGATTGACCTGCAGGGTCTCCAGATGTCCGCGCGC
Organism: Pseudomonadota bacterium; assembly: GCA_021785515.1. Classification (GTDB taxonomy): domain Bacteria; phylum Pseudomonadota; class Gammaproteobacteria; order Acidiferrobacterales; family UBA6901; genus JAJYCY01. The sequence continues at coordinate 2,606 of JAJYEX010000022.1, forward strand.
AAGCTGCGGAAAATCGGTAGTGTTCAGCAAAGAAAGTGTGGCATGCATGGATAGACTCCGGCCGCAGAGGCGGGAAACTCTCTGTTTTATGGTATCAGACGTTGCAGCCAGCGTACGAGGCGGCGCGTGGCTGGACTGAAAAGCGTCTGGGCGAACGCCGTGTTCGCGGTACGGCGGTGGATCTGGGCGAGCGTGGGATAGGCGTGAATTGTGGAGGAAATCGTGGCTACCGATGCGCCGGATTTCATTGCCAGCACCATCTCATGAATGAGCTCGCCCGCATGCGGCCCGAGCATCGAGGCACCGAGCAGCTTGCCGCGATGCGTGACAAGCTTCAGCATCCCCTGCTCTTCGCGCTCGGCAAGGGCGCGATCGATCTGCGAAAACGGAAAACGCAGGATCTTCGGGT
>JAJYEX010000008.1 GCA_021785515.1 Pseudomonadota bacterium
TCTCACAGGCTTTGATTTTAGTCAATCGAAAGTCGATGAAGCCCTGATCCGCACGCTTGGGCGCATGGAATTTACCGATGCCGCGCAGAACGTGGTGCTGGTAGGCGGCACGGGCACCGGCAAAACCTACCTGGCGACCGCCATCGGCGTGCACGGCATCCAACACAAGGCCAAGCGGGTGCGCTTCTATTCGACCGTCGACCTGGTCAACACGTTGGAGCGGGAGAAAGCCTCGGGGACGCCGGGCAAGCTCGCGATGAGCCTGATGCAGAAGGATCTGGTGATTCTCGATGAACTCGGCTATCTGCCGTTCTCTCAGGCCGGCGGCGCATTGCTGTTTCACCTGCTCTCGAGGCTCTATGAGCGAACGAGCGTCATCATCACAACCAACCTGACCTTCTCCGAATGGAGCAGCGTGTTCGGTGATGCCAAACTCACCACGGCGCTATTGGATCGGCTGACCCATCATTGCCATATCATCGAAACCGGCAACGATTCCTACCGGTTCAAGCAAAGCAGCGCCAGCGCCAAGGATCGGATCCGTTCTCGCGAAAAGGCCAAGCGTTCTTCCCAGGCCGAGAAGCAAGCGTTCTGACATAGCAAAGGGCTCGTCGTCTCACCGCCGCCAGCCCGCTGCCCGATACCATCAACCACGAAAACAGGAGGCCAACACCCACGACAGTCTGGTCGACTTATCCACAGCTGCGTAGTACCTTATGCAGCAATTCGACCTGGTCAATTTTAAACCAGCACGGCTGGTCAATTCGTACCCAGCGCCGACAACGGTAGCCGTCAGGCAGGATTGACACCTGCGGTCATAGGTGTACACTGATGGTGTACACAATGAGGAAAGCGGCATGAAGCACGTCGGCATTAAACAAGCACGTCAGAACCTCCCGGATCTGATCGATCAAGTGGAGGCCGGGGAGGAAATTCTGATCACGCGCCAAGGCAAGGCGGTGGCGAAGCTGGTATCCGCCCCGACCACGGTGAAACAACTGCCATCGCTCGAGGAATTTCGCCGTGGGATCGGGCGTTCCGGGACACCGTCGGCGCAGCTCCTTCGGGAGGAACGCGATACCCGATGAGTGTGTACATCGATACCAGTGTGTTAGGGGCCTATTATTGCCCGGAGCCCGGAAGTCGAGTGGCCGAGGAGGTGGTTCGTCGTATCAAATCCCCTGTCATCAGCGTATTGAGCGAGGTCGAGTTCTATTCGCTGGTCTCGAAAAAGCGACGACTAAAGGAACTGAACGAACGCCACGCCCGCGAAGTCCTCGATCTCTTTGGGAGTCACATCGCTGAAGGATTTTACCGGCGAGTTTCACTGTCAACCGATCACTATTTCAAGGCACGACAACTGCTCGGTTCATTCACTGTCCCATTGCACACGTTGGATGCGATGCACCTTGCGGTGGCCATCGCGGAAATGCTTCCGTTGGCAACGTCTGACCGGACTCTTGCGGCGGCTGCGAAACGTCACAAGTGCAAGGTTGTATTTGTTAAGTGAGATGAAGCGCCTCAACGTGATCTCGTCAACGCGACGATAGGACTTGAGGCCCCACTCAAAAACCAAAAATCGCGTCCTCGATTGGACTGAAGGTCCGTCGTTCGCGGCGATCCGCCAAAAAGCCCTTCAACATTCCCTAAAGTGCGCAGTTCGGTGCATAACCGCGCGATGTCTTCGACGTCCGCGCGCACTTCCTGTTCCCATGTCTGGAAGCGTTGTTCGCGGACCTTGCGAGTGGCACTGTAGAAAAATTCGTGTACGAGCGAGCGCAGCGGATTTACGTTTATGATGCCGTTTCGTTCATCGCGAAGTTGCGACACCCGGATTTCCATTAATTCGCAGGCCAGCGCCAATTCATCGCTACCGACGGCTTTGCCGCAGAGCGTGAGTAACGTGATGATATCGCCCTGCTCGCGTGCGGCGAGCAGCCGCTGTATCAACGCCTGTTTGTGCGGACGTTGCAGCGGGTCCGATTCGCGATCGGGATGCAGGGACTGAGCCGCGCGGCGGAACAGGCGGCGCGCCCAGGTGCCATCCATCAGCTGCCGCATACGCCCCCGGCTGTCGAAATCCTCCGGCGCGCCGGTCCTATCGCGGCCGTTCTGCGCTTCGTCGTCAAAGAAGGTGAAGTCCTCATCGCCGACCAGATCCCCTTGCGGGTCATCGTCTGGATCGGGGTTCGCGTCCGGAGTCGCCGAACGAAACACGTCCTCAAAGGCAGCTTCTGCGAATTCGGAAAATTCTGCCACCTTGGCATCTAGCTCAGCTTTGTTCATACCAAGAAGCGCCGTAAGCGAGGCGGAGAACCGCTCATACAACTGCTCACCGGCGGCGGCATCCACCCGCTGGACTCGCTGAATGGTTTCGGTAATCCAGTCGCCAAATTCCTCCCGTTGCCCGCTGCAAAGGCTTTTGCGGGAGAAAAGCTCGATCAGGCGTTCCGCCAACCGGATCAGGGGGTCAATGTGACCGTGATCGGCTTCTCGAAGACAGGACTGATAACGTTCCACCAGTGCGTCCAAATCCGCCGCTAGCTTACGATTGAGATTCTCCTGCCGCTGCAACTGCTTACGCAGCTTATCGAAGCGTTGCTGCAAGATGTGATGGCTGCGATGAGTGGCGGTACTGGTGCCGAGAGAAATTTCCATGTCGTCTGCCCGGTGAGCGTCAGATTTCCAAACATCGGCAGCATAGGGGAGACCCAGCAGTGGATGCAAGAATCCGCTGTTCGGACGCACAAAGGTGACGGGCACTGGTCAACAGCTCGAAAACCCTCCAAGCGGCCTCTCTGGTTTGATTGGCAGCGCCGCTCTAGCGACATCTGTGACCTGAACCGAAAATCCGACAATCTGGCCGGTACAGTCTGCAATATATAGCACGTAGTACTATAATATTCTTGTGAGCGCATGAAAACTTACAAGACCAAGTGGTTCCACCGGTGGGCGGCCAGGGAAGGGCTCGATGATAGGGTATATTGCGTGCGGCGGCGCGAAAGCTGGAGCAGGGGTTAGCCGATGCGCTCGGCGGTAACGTGTACAAAAAACGTGTGGCACTTTCTGGCCGTTGTAAGCGCGGCGGTGCGCGGACCTTGGTCGCATTTCGACGCGTAAGCTCGGCGTTCTTCTTCTATGGCTATCCGAAGAACGAGCGGGCCACCATTACGGACCGCGAGCTTGAGGGGTTGCGCCTATTGGCCAAGGAGCTGCTGGGCTACGGCGAGGCGCAGCTCGCCACGGCCGTGAGGGCTGGGGAATTGTTCGAGGTTAACGACGATGACGAAACGTAAGGCTATTCTGGAATCGGTACATGCAACCGCGCGCGGGCTGCACAAGGCCGACGTCATGCGCGCGCAGACAATGCGCGAATTCGATCGGCTGTGCCTGCCACCGGTACGCGCCTACAGTGCGACGCAAATCAAACGCCTGCGCGAACGCAATAGGGCGAGCCAGGCGGTCTTTGCGGCCTATCTCAATACCAGCGTCTCGACCGTCCAGAAGTGGGAGCGCGGGGAAAAGAAGCCGCATGGACCATCGCTCAAACTGCTGAGCTTGGTGGATTCGAAAGGCTTACAGGCGCTGGTTTGAGACGTGGGAAAGTTGTCATAAGTCGGATTTGCTGCGCTGTGATTTTGTTGTTATCGGGTTGCGCACCTGTGCAGCACGATGCAATTCGTTGCGTGGCAACATAATTTGAGTTCATGCCTCTGGCCGCATGGAGGCACATAAGTATGCGTCGTTTCGCGATTTGTAAGCAGAGGGGCAGAGGTTCAAATCCCTCTGCAATCATGCAAGACTGCGAGCGTGCAGCTGGTTATGATACGTGACCCGTAATTCGCCAGGCGCACGTACCTGGTCGACATGCGCCTTTTTTCCCATGATGACAGCCCTGTCATCCAGAGCACAACTGACATCACAATGCTCCGGGTACGGCGGTGTCAGGACGATCCTCAATCGTGCCGAGTTGTGGATCAGAATTTCTCTTGGCGCCAGAAATCAGCTGGCGCCAGAATCGGGATTTGCTGGAATTTCTCCAGCACCAGAAGGTCCTTGTCGCCGGTCACAATGCAGTCGCAACGACCACCCAAGGCCGTGGCCAGCACGATGTCGTCATCCGGGTCGCGACAGACCGGCTCTTCCAACGAAACGGCTTCAACCATGTTCATCCTGCCCCGAAGCAGGGACACCACTTCGCGCGTCTCTTGGCGTGAAAACTCGAGCTTGCCGGTGAGTTTTTCCTCCAGTTCTTCGAGCAGCGGTTTCGACGAAATCAGCGCGTGATTGCGTGCGCAGTGTTCCAGAAGCTCGCTGCACGTGCCTCGCGCAATGAATGCCGCAATCAGAACATTGGTGTCCAGCAGGACTCTCATGAAATCCGCTTGAACACGTCCTCATCCGTAAAGATATCCTGCGCTTGAGCCTTGGCGAGCAGCCTGGCACGGAGTTGACGGAAGCGACGCATGAACAAGTAATCACGCAGGGACTCGCGAACAACGTCACTGCGTGAAATACCTTCATCGCGCACCACTTTGTCCAGCTCTGCCTTGATCTCTTCCGGAACGCTGATGGTAATGGTTTCACGCATGGCTAGATCCTCATTCAAACTGCTTGTATTAGAATCTAATACAAACATCGACCACTGTAAAGTGAGTATTGACTGCGGCTTCGCCCGAAGCGGCCGTCTGGCCTGGAACAATTCATCAGGCGGTCGAGGTAGTGGTAGGTGGTGTTGTCTTTCACGCCCACGGCGGTCACGTTGCCCCCCCAGAGTCGTAGGTGTAGGCGAGGATCTCGCCTTTTGCCATTCGCCGAGATTTGATCCACCCGTTGGCGACCTCTTTGGTCATCTCTCCGGTTTTTTAAGGTCAGTAAATGAAGTACAACAAGCCCCCACTCAGCCTCGAACAGCAAGTCGAGCACCTTATCACTCGCGGGCTAAGAATCCAGGATAAAGCGATGGCTGCTCACTACCTAGGCCACATCTATCTATTATCGACTTCGCGCTTATTGGCTCTCGCTCGAACTGGTTCGGGAGTAAAGCCCTTTTGCGCGGCAGTGCTCGGCAAGCTGCGCTTCGTTCCGCGCCGAGGTTTCCACGATTGCCGCAAGCTTCGCGTTTGGACTACGTGCCTTGCCTTACCTGCGCTAATTGGCAAGGATCGCAGAACCGGGTGTAATCGGGTATAAGCACGGCGTGAAGGCACAACCCAAAGCCTGATTGGCAAAAATTTTTGAACTTGCCATATCGGATAAAATCAGGCGTACTCGGGCATGAAATCGGATATGGATGCCGCTGAATGCAAAACCCCACATCCCTATAACCTAGGAACTCCTCAAGCTCATTGCCGAGATTGACGAGTTTAAGGGCAAATGGGAAGCGCTTAAAAATATGTCCCCCGAGCGGCTGCGGCAGCTCCGCAAGGTGGCGACCATTGAAAGCATCGGTTCATCCACGCGGATCGAGGGCGCGAATCTCACCGACATGCAGGTAGAGACCTTGCTCTCGAACCTTACGTCCACGTCCTTCAAGTCCCGAGATGAGCAGGAAGTCGCCGGTTACTCCGAAGCAATGGATGCCGTCTTCCAAGCGTATGAAGATTTACGCATCACGGAAAACCATATCCGGCAGTTTCACCAGACCTTGTTACGCCATAGCGATAAGGACGAGCCCAACGGGGCGACTACAAAAAGCTCCCCAACCACGTTGTCGCCATCGATGAGCACGGCAAGGAAATTGGGGTGGTTCTTGAAACTGCTACGCCGTTTGATACCCCCCCCGCGAAATGGAAGAATTGGTACGCTGGGTGAACAAGGCCATCGACGAACACAGCCTGCACCCGCTGTTAATCATTGCCGTCTTTGTTGTCGTATTTCTGGCTATCCACCCCTTTTCAGGATGGCAACGGCTGGCTGTCCCGTATCCTGGCGACCCTGTTGCTGCTGCGGGCAGGGTATAGTTATGTGCCCTATGCGTCGCTGGAAAGCGTGGTCGAGGGAAACAAGGGTTTGTACTACAAGGCACTTCAAACTGCATGTAGGTGTTCGTCGATGCATCGTTTGGCGATCGCAGATCCCACGGACCCGCAAAGGGCCATGGTGGGCCTCGCGTGGGCCGCCACGCAAGCCGCTGACCTCGCGCGCACGGCGCCCGATCAGGTCGACAACGCGGTGCGGGGCATCCCGGAGCGGATCTACGCCGGTGCGAACAAAGCTGGCGACAACCTAAGCAGCGCGCTGGGAAATGAGGTCCGGGACCGGGGGGTTGAAATGGGGCAGGCCATCACGCTCGCGATCACTGAGGCGGCGAGCACCGGCGCGGCGTCGATCAAGCAGGCAACTGACGACTTGCCACGACTCGCTTCTCAGCAGCAGGCGCAGATCGTGCTTGAGTGGCAGGCGGCACCTGCCGATGCCGCGCGCACAGATCAGGCAAGGATTGCTCGGCCGTCTGTCGATGCGCTTCGCCGGCGCCGCCTCGGCCCGGTTGAGCGGACACCTCACGTCCTGGGCCATTCGCCTTTCCGCCGTTTCGCCGGTGCACCGAACTGCGGCGTGCTGCGCGCCCGGGATGGGCGGGCCTATGATGTATGCCTGACGAAGTGAAACACCCTTGGGGGCGGTCTGCCCGGGTCGCCGGAGGCGCCTGCCGCACATCACGCTCAACGTGTTGTCGCACCGGATTGGTCACCTTCCGGAACGGATGGCGCCGGGTTCAATGCCGCGCGCATCTTGCGCAGATATTTCTCCCGCTGCTCCGGTGTCAACGCCGGCCGGGGCAGAGCCATAATAGGCGAGGTCCGCAGGCGATTGAGGCAGTGCGCCAGGCGATTCGGGCCTGCAAACTCCACTGCGTGCATTATCTCTGCGGCCCGGACGACTGATTCACCTCGCTTCGCATGGATTTTTGCCGATAGCTCACGGCTATCCTGCCGATGATGACATTCAATTGGAGCTTCTCGTTCACCCCGCTTAATCTTTGTTCCAAGCTGCGTTGCCGGAGATAGGTTGAGCCGCATCGAGGCAATATCCTGAGAGGGGCGTAACCCGCATTTTCCTCGCGCAGTTAGTTGGTTCCGCACACAGTGTGAAAACAGCAAAGGAGAGATTGCATGTCGACCGAGACAAAATGCCCATTTCACCACACCGCCGGCGGCGGCACGACGAACCGGGACTGGTGGCCAAGCCAGTTGAAGCTCGACATGTTGCGTCAGCATTCTTCCAAGTTCAATCCAATGGGCGAGGATTTCAATTACGCCGAAGAATTCAAGACGCTCGACCTTCAGGCCGTGAAAAAGGACCTCCGTGAACTGATGACCCATTCCCAGGACTGGTGGCCGGCGGACTTTGGCCACTACGGACCGTTGTTCGTTCGTATGGCCTGGCATAGCGCGGGTACCTATCGTATTGGCGATGGCCGCGGCGGCGCCGGAACAGGAAACCAGCGTTTTGCTCCCATCAACAGCTGGCCGGACAACGTCAACCTTGATAAGGCCCGCCGGCTGATCTGGCCGATCAAGCAAAAGTATGGGCGGAAAATCTCCTGGGCCGACCTGATCATCCTCACTGGCAACGTCGCGCTGGAATCGATGGGTTTCAAAACCTTCGGTTTCGGCGGCGGGCGTGCGGACATCTGGGAACCGGAAAAGGATATTTATTGGGGTGCGGAGAAAAAGTGGCTGGATGACCAGCGGTATTCCGGCGAGCATGAGAACCTGGAAAACCCACTTGCGGCCGTGCAGATGGGCTTGATCTATGTCAACCCAGAGGGGCCCAATGGCAATCCGGATCCGGTGGCAGCAGCCAAGGACATCCGCACGACCTTCGCACGCATGGCGATGAACGACGAAGAGACGGTGGCGCTCATCGCGGGCGGCCACACCTTCGGCAAGACCCACGGTGCGGGCCCAGCCTCTCATGTGGGTCCCGAGCCCGAAGCGGCCGACATCGAGGAGCAGGGCTTGGGCTGGAACAGCAGCTTTGGCACCGGCAAGGGCGGCGACACGATCTCAAGCGGCCTGGAAGTCACCTGGACCACGACGCCCACAAAGTGGAGCAACAACTTCTTCCGGAACCTGTTCGGCTACGAATGGGAGCTTACGAAGAGCCCGGCCGGTGCGCATCAATGGATTCCGAAGGGCGGCGCAGGCGCCGGTACGGTGCCGCATGCCCACAACCCGTCTAAGCGTATTGCACCGACCATGCTGACCACGGACCTTTCCCTGCGTTTCGACCCGGCCTACGAAAAGATCTCGCGACGCTTTCTGGAAAACCCCGACGAGTTTGCGGACGCCTTCGCCAGGGCTTGGTTCAAGCTGACACACCGTGATATGGGGCCGCGCGCACGCTATCTCGGCCCAGAGGTTCCTGCCGAAGAGCTCATCTGGCAAGACCCTATCCCCACGGTTAATCACAAGTTGATCGACGAGCAGGACGTCGCCGCCCTCAAGGGTAAGGTGTTGGCATCGGGCCTGTCAGTCTCGCAACTGGTGTCGACCGCTTGGGCGTCGGCGTCCACGTTCCGCAGCTCTGACATGCGCGGTGGTGCAAATGGTGCCCGTATCCGCCTGGCGCCGCAGAAGGATTGGGAAGTCAACCAGCCTCCTCAGCTAATGAAAGTACTTAAGATTTTGGAGGGCATTCAGGGCGAGTTTAACTGCGCGCAGACAAGCGGCAAGAAGGTGTCTTTGGCTGACCTGATCGTGCTGGCCGGTTGCGCCGGCGTTGAGAAAGCGGCAATGAATGCAGATGTCGAGGTGAAAGTTCCATTCTCCCCGGGACGCATGGATGCCTCGCAGACGCAGACCGATGTCGAGGCCTTTGCAGTGCTCGAGCCGGTCGCGGATGGGTTCCGTAACTACCAGAAGGCTAAATACACCATCCGCGCTGAGGATCTGCTGGTGGACAAGGCACAGCTGCTGACACTGACCCCACCGGAAATGACGGTTCTTATTGGCGGCATGCGCGTGCTCAACACCAATGTCGGACAGACTGGGCACGGTGTCTTCACGAATCGTCCCGAGGCGCTGACCAACGACTTCTTCGTTAACCTGCTCGATATGAACACCGCCTGGAAGGCGACTTCGGCAGCCAAAGACCTGTTCGAAGGCAGCGATCGCAAGACTGGCAAATCGAAGTGGACCGGCACCCGTGTCGATCAGATCTTTGGCTCAAACTCCGAGCTGCGCGCCGTGGCCGAAGTCTATGCGGCGGCGGACGCGCGAAAGAAGTTTATCCATGACTTTGTGGCGGCCTGGAACAAGGTGATGAACCTGGATCGCTTCGACCGCGCGTGATTCTGGAGGATCGACGTCAGGGAAGTAAAGGCAGCGTAAGTGGCAGTGCGGGGCGCGCGGGTCAGTTTTCCTGCGCGCCCCACAGGTCCTGACGTTATCCTTTTCCTTCAGCGTTCCAGAAACGTCATCGGTGATTCTGGTAATGACGGGAGACGACATTTCAAAATCATCGGTGTAGTGCGAAAGAATGCGGTCCATATCATGGGTGTTCCACGATTCAATCCATTCTTTGGCGAAATGTTCCGCTATCGCCTGGGTGATCATGGGCAGGATCCCTGATGACAATTCGGTGACTAAAATGCCATATCACTCTGGGCCAACGCCATAAAAATTGGTGGGTTCGTTCCGACGGCCGGAATCGCAATCAGAGGATCGGGGTTTAAATCCCCCTGCCGGTTCCATTGGCTCCATAAAAGCAATGGCTTAGAGGAGGTTGGTATGAATACAGGAACGTTGCGTGTGGCGACATACGGTCGAGTCCGCATCGCGGATATATGATATTCTGGCCTCGAAAAATAGGCGCACAACCCATCGAGAATTGCGCTTAAGGAGAGGCTGCTGTGAACAACTTTAGTCGATATGCGCGTGCGGCTGTTGGAGCCCTGATCCTGCCGGTTCTTCTGGTTGCCTGCGGCGGGGGCGGGAGCAGCGGAAGTTCAACGAGCTCGGCGAGCCCCGCAAACGGCACCGTCGAGGCCGCCATTACCGACGCTCCCAGCAGCAACTTCGACCATGTTTGGGTCACGGTGGAGGGGATCTGGTTCCATACCAGTTCATCGGCCGAACCACAGCAGGCTGGCTGGATAAAGTATTCTCTGCCAGCCCCTGTCACGGTAGACCTGACGACGCTCACCAACGGCGAACTTGACGATGTCTTCCCGGACATTTCGCTGCCGGCGGGTGACTACCAGCAGATACGCCTGATGCTCGCTCCGACGGAAGATGGTCTGACTGCATCGGCCAAATCAGACGGTCTCTTCTACAACAACGAGGTGGACTATACCGGTTCAAGCTCGACTGTAGCTGCGCCGCTGCGCATTCCGAGCCCCAGGTCGGGCATCAAGCTGGTTGGCAACTTCCAGGTTGCGCCGGGCGGTGCGCTCGACATCGCGATCGACTTCGATATCGGCCACCAGGTGGTCGAGTACGCCATCGGACAAGGCGTCGAGTTCATGCTGAAGCCGGTCCTGACCTACTTCGACCTCAAGAACACCGGCGCCATCATTGGCCAGATCGATCCCAATAGTATCCAAAGCAGCACCAATACGAGCGGCGGTTACAACTTCATCGTCAAGGCCGAGCAGCTGAGTGCGGATGGCTTGTATCACACCGTGGTCCGTGCCACGACGGTGGATTCGGACGGCAATTTCATCCTTTATCCGATTCCTGTCGCCGCGGGAACGACGAAGGACTATGACATCGTCCTGCGCGGCCGCAACGTGGACACGTACATCGTGAAGGGCGTGCCCGTCACAGGGGGCACGACCCCGACGCGGGGTGCGACGCCGGTGCAGTCGACGCCCATCACGATGACCCTGGACAGCGAGTACACCGCCAATTACACGAGTGCCGTAAGCCCGACCGGCGCGTGGACGAGTTTTTACCAGATGATTCCAGGCGACACGATCCCCTATCAAATCCGCTACCGGCATCTGGATCCGTTCACCGGCGTGTTTCTCAACCCGATACCGCTGTCGACCGGACCGCTGTATTGGGGTACCTATAATAATGGCCAGCCCGTTTCCTTTGCGCCGGTTACGCCCGAGGAAGGTGCGGCTACGTTCGATGTCGTGGCGAACTCGCTCTTTTATACCCGGACGCCCGACGGAACCGTCGCCGGGACCGCGAACACGCTTTCCAGCCTCTCTCCGGTGACGCTTACTATTCCGCCGCCCGCGGTGAGCGATTCCATCACGGGGACCATCACCGAAAACGGGAATGTGTCGGGCATGAGTCTCGATACGGCCTACCTGGTTGTGGTGCGTGGCGGATTCGTGGTCGACACCCAGCCCGAGAGCAGCTTACTTGCTGGCGGAAACCCTTCTTTCAAACTCTCGAACCTGCCGGGCGGATCCAGCAGCGTGACGATCCCGGGCGCCTATTACACGCTGTATGTTATTGCCTGGAACAGCACCAGCGTGGACGACTCTACCGTGGTTACCCGCTCTACGGTGGTTGATCTTACCCAGGGAAGCGCGACCGGCGTGACGCTGACCCTGCAGTAGCACGACGGAAGACGCTGCTTTTCATGAAGTGGCGCCATCGCCTGGCCGCATGACATCCCCGTTGCGTTGGCGGGGGGGATGTCATGCACGGTTTTACCGCATTCCAGAGGCGCGCGGGCCGTTGCCCGTCACCGTCCATTCCTTGCGGCCCGTGAGCAGACCCGCGGCGGGGTTGCCTGGGGTGCAATCGACGGCACGGTATCAATCCGTCATCCTCATCATCCGAAGGAAGGGAAGGATCATGAACCCTACCGGCACCCCGCCCCGCCTGAACTTCGCCGAGCAGTCACCCGAGCTGGTCAAAATGCTCCAGGATCTGGGCAGGGCCATCACGAAGAGCGGCCACATCGAACCGCTACTGGCCTGCCTGGTGGATATCCGTGCGTCACAGATGAATGGCTGCGTCTTCTGCCTCGACATGCATGTCAAGGAGGCCAGGCTGCATGGCGAGCGGGAGCTCCGTCTGCATCACGTGGCGGCGTGGCGCGAGTCGCCGCTGTTCACCCCCAAGGAACGGGCCGCCCTAGCCTTCACCGAGGCGCTGACCCAGATCGCGCCCACCGGCGTATCGGATGAACTCTATACCTTGCTGCGTGAACACTTCAGCGAGAAGGAACTCTCGACCCTGACCTTCCGCGTGATGACCATCAACGCCTGGAACCGTCTCAACGTCGCCTTCCGCACACCTTCAGGTGCGCGCGACAAAGCCCTTGGACTGGACAAGGCGGGCCTCGTCTGAATCGGCGGGTGCGTCGAGGGACCGTGGAAATCCGGGTTGAATGCCTGGGGTGCCACGTCGGTCGGCGCGAATTCGCTCTGGGAGACTGACCCATGGTGTCGGTAGCGCGAGCAGCCGGCCCATGCCGGACCGCTTATGGAACGGATTTCCTTAAAGACAGGCTTGTGTCCGGTATCGGGTCCGGTCATGGCCGGCGACCGGGTCGCTATAGTCGGATCCAGTCAGTCGGTTTCGAACTCGAATCCCCCGAGCAAGCCGGTCATCCGGTTATAGATTGCACAATACAGGATCGTGGCGACATACCCGATCGCGGCGTACATGAAGGGCAGGATCAGGAAAAACAGCAGTGGCGGGTGTGGATGGGGCGGCACGGCATGCACCACGTGATTCGGGATGAACCAGGTCGCGAACAGTGATAGGGGTACAATGATGATCGCGGCCACGACGCCTATAAGAATACCGGCGACCTTGGCATTTTGATGGGGCGGCAACCTCCGGATCCGGACTTTCATGTCGAACCTCGCTCTGGCAGAGAATCTGTCCCAGTCTAACCCCATCCAATCGTAGCCGGAGAGTCCCTCCGGCTACGCCAGGAATCATGGACCGGATGTCCTGCGCTGACCAAATGCGCCGCCCATGCCGTTTCCCCGGCAGCCCTGCCAGGCGGATGGTGTACCGGGGGCGATGTTGCGGATGCGGAACCGTGAGGGTGCTCGCCCGTTTTTCTGGCAACAGATACACTGCCGGTTTTGCAGCCATATAACTGAATCACGGAATCATGCCGTTACTGCGTCTTGATAGAGTTTCTCTCGCCTTTGGCCATCTGCCTCTGCTCGATGAGGTGAACCTCGAGATTCGCCGCGGCGAACGGGTTTGCCTGCTTGGACGCAACGGTGAGGGCAAGTCGTCGCTCATGCGGGTGGCGTGCGGCGAGGCGGCTCCTGATGACGGCAGTGTCTGGGTTCGCCCCGGCACGCGCATCGCCCATCTTGCCCAGGAGCTCGCCCTCGACAGCGACGAGCCGGTGTTCGATGTCGTCGCCCGCGGTCTTGCCGAGATCGGCCAGTTGCTCACCGGCTATCATCATGCGGCCGCGGACGTCGCGCGCGCACCCACTGCGGCCGGCACGCAGCGCCTTGTTGATCTGCAGCATGCCCTGGAAGCGTCCGATGGCTGGCGCCTCGAGCAGCGGGTCGAGACGGTGTTGTCGCGGCTAGGCCTGGATGGCAATGCGCCGCTCAATACGCTGTCCGGTGGCTGGCGCCGCCGGGTGCTGCTTGCGCGCGCCTTGGTCTGCGATCCCGATGTCCTGCTGCTGGATGAACCCACCAACCACCTCGATATCGAGGCCATCGATTGGCTCGAAAAGTTCCTGTCGGACTATCGCGGTGCGGTGCTTTTCGTCAGCCACGACCGCGCATTTGTGCGACGGCTCGCGACTCGCATCGTCGAACTGGATCGTGGTGTGCTGGCTTCCTGGCCGGGAACCTACGACGATTACCTGCGGCGCAAGGACGAACAGCTCGCAGCGGAAGCCAAGCAGCGCGCGCTTTTCGACCGCCGGCTCTCGCAGGAGGAAGCCTGGATCCGTCAGGGCATCAAGGCCCGGCGTACGCGCAATGAGGGGCGGGTGCGCGCCCTTGAGGCCATGCGCGAGCAGCGGCGCCTGCGTCGGGACCGGCCGGGGCAGGTGGAGCTAAGGCTGCAGGAGGGCGAGGCATCCGGGCAGCTGGTGGCGGAAGCCGAGCACGTCGATGTGCGATTCGACGACCGGACGGTTATCCGGGACTTCTCGGCGCGCATCCTGCGCGGCGACCGGATCGGGATCATCGGACCCAATGGTGCCGGCAAGTCGACGCTGGTCCGCCTGCTGCTGGGCGAGATTACCCCGGCCGCAGGGCTGGTGCGGCGCGGTATGCGGCTGCAGGTTGCCTATTTCGATCAGCAACGCGCCCAGCTAGATCCCGATGCCACGGTGATGCAGAGCGTGGGTGGCGGCAGCCTCTCGGTCACCGTGAACGGGCGCAGCCGCCATGTAGCCGGCTACCTCCAGGATTTCCTGTTTCCGCCGCAACGACTGCAGTCTCCGGTCAGCACGCTCTCCGGCGGGGAACGCAACCGCCTGCTTCTGGCGCGGTTGTTTGCGCAGCCTGCGAATGTCCTGGTGCTGGACGAACCCACCAACGACCTTGACGTCGAAACGCTTGAGCTGCTGGAAGAACTGTTGATCGATTTCGGGGGCACGCTGCTGCTGGTCAGCCATGACCGCGCGTTTCTTGACGCGGTGGTTACCAGCACCCTGGTGCTGGAGGGGGAAGGGCAGGTGGGCGAGTATGTCGGGGGGTATGCCGACTGGTTGCGTCAGCGCGCAGCCTCCCCACGGGTGCAGCGCGGCCGCGAGGACGTTGGTGATCGCGCGCCGCCGCCGCGCGCCGAAAAACGCAGCGCCGGTTCACCTGGCAAGCTGTCGTACAAGGAACAGCAGGAACTCAAGGCGCTTCCGGGAAAGATCGAGGGCCTCGAGGCCGAGCAGTCGCATCTGCATCAGATGGTAGGCGCCGCGCAGTTCTATCAGCAGCCGGGCGAACAGATTGCGGCGACGCTGACGCGTCTCGAATCGCTCGGCCGGGAGATTGAATCGGCGTACCAACGCTGGCAGGAGCTTGAGTCGCGAATCCCGACCGCCGATTGAGTCGCCATCAGGTGTGTGGTCCGGACGTTAAAGATCGGCAGGGCCGGTGACGGGTTTCCGCCCGGCGCCCGCGCGGCACAGGCGTTCTCGATGCCGGCCTGAACGGGCCGCAGCCTCCCTTTTTATAAATATCACCTCGGCTGTGGAATGGCTGAAGCCCGCAGCGCCTTGCGGATCCCGGTGCGCCCCGGGTCCTGCAGGTCACGGCCTGGCATGGGACCGGCAACGGGCAGGCTGACGACAGGCAAGGGCTTGGGCGTGGAGCTTCGGCGGGAAATCGCGGGTCGCGCCGGGTTTTGTGGAAGAGGCATGGAATCCTCTCCATCGGTCCGCCACCGGTACGACACAGTCCATTATCTATGGTGTGGCACGGGCCCGCGGCGCTGCGCGACGCGTGGAACCGCAATGCCGGTTGATTTACAATTGCGACCCGCTCAAGGCTAATTTGCCCAACCCGATCCAGGAAGCCGTGATGGAAAAGACCCCCGCGGACGCCGTTGCCACGGTGCGCCGGTACTACGAGTCGCTCGCCGGACGCCTGGCCGCGGTCCGCAGCCGCATCGCTCATCCGCTTACCCTGGCTGAAAAGATTCTTTATGCCCACTGGCAGGACAAGGGCGACGGGCTCCCGCAGCGCGCAGTCACGACCGCGCCGTTGCGCCCGGATCGGGTGGCGATGCAGGATGCCACGGCACAGATGGCGATCCTGCAGTTCATATCGGCGGGGCGCAGCACGACGGCCGTGCCGACCACGGTACATTGCGATCACCTCGTCCGGGCCAAAGCCGGGGCCCGCCCCGACCTGCAGGTCGCGGAGCAGTCCAACCGCGAGGTTTATGACTTCCTGGCGTCGGCGTCGGCCAGGTATGGCATGGGGTTCTGGAAACCCGGGTCCGGAATCATCCACCAGGTGATTCTGGAAAATTACGCGTTTCCCGGCGGGCTCATGATCGGCACGGATTCGCACACACCCAATGCCGGCGGGCTCGGCATGATCGCGGTGGGTGTGGGGGGTGCCGATGCCGTGGATGTGATGGTCGGCATGGACTGGGAGCTCCTGTGGCCCAAGCTGATCGGGGTGCGGCTGGTTGGGGAGCCGTCGGGCTGGACCAGTGGCAAGGACGTGATCCTCAAGCTGGCGGGCATGCTCACGGTAAGCGGCGGCACCAACCGGATTGTGGAGTACTTCGGGCCTGGCACAGGCGCCCTGAGCTGTACCGCCAAGGCCACGATCACGAATATGGGCGCAGAACTGGGAGCGACCGCTTCGCTGTTTCCGTTTGACGGGCGCATGGCCGCCTACCTGCAGGCGACCGGTCGCGGTGAGATCGCGCGGATGGCGCAAAAGATGGCATCGGAACTGGTGGCGGATCCGGAAGTCATGCGCGCGCCGGAGAAGAACTACGACGAGGTTGTCGAGATCGATCTGTCCACGCTTGAACCACAGATTGTCGGGCCGCATACGCCAGACCTCGCGCGCCCGGTATCCCGGCTTGCCGCCGACGTCCAGGCCCAAGACTACCCGGCCGAACTCAAGGTTGCCCTGATCGGCAGCTGCACAAACTCGTCCTATGAGGACATCGGCCGTGCCGCCCATGTGGCACGTCAGGCGCGCAGCCATGGTCTGCGAGCGCGGGTGCCGTTGCTGGTGACGCCAGGCTCGGAACAGGTGCGTGCGACAATCGAGCGCGACGGCCTGCTGGCCGATCTGGAGGCGATCGGCGCCACGGTGCTGGCCAATGCCTGCGGACCCTGCATCGGCCAGTGGGACCGCACGGATAGCGGCAAGGGTGACCGGAACTCCATTCTTACGTCGTATAACCGCAACTTTCCGCGGCGCAACGACGGCAATCCGGCGACCCATTCGTTCATCGGCAGTCCGGAGGTGGTGACCGCCTATGCGCTCGCCGGCCGTCTGGACCGGGATCCGATTCACGAAGGGGTGGTTCTCGACGATGGTTCGGTGCTGAGGCTGCTGGCGCCCTCGGCGGATGAATTTCCCGGCCGCGGTTTTGAGCCCGGCGAGTCGGGTTATGTGGCACCTACCGACGATCCGGCTGCGGCCATGCTGCGGGTGGACCCTAAGAGTGAGCGTCTCGCCCTGCTTGAACCTTTTGAGCCGGTCGACAAGGCCACCGGGTATCGTGAGCTGCCGGTGCTGCTCAAGGCGCGCGGAAAGTGCACGACGGACCACATTTCGCCGGCCGGACCGTGGCTGCGGTTCCGGGGCCACCTGGACCGGATCAGCGACAACATGTTTTCCGGGGCGGATAACGCTTTTTCCGACAAACCCGGCACCGGATATAACGTATTCACCGGGAGCATCGGCCAGACGCTGAGCGAACTGGCCCGGGACTACCGGCAGCGTAACCAGGGCTGGGTGGCGGTCGGTGACCGTAATTACGGTGAGGGCAGTTCACGCGAACATGCGGCCATGTCCCCCCGCTATCTGGGTTGCCGGGTGGTGCTGACGCGCAGTTTTGCCCGTATTCACGAGACCAACCTGAAGAAACAGGGGGTTTTACCCCTGGTTTTCGTTGACCCGGGAGATTATGAGCGTATCCGGCGTGATGATCGCCTGACGTTCCGGGACCTTGGCCAGCTGGTCGTGGGCAAGCCGGTTACGGTGGAACTGCGGCATGCCGACGGGGTGATCGAAACCTTTCAGGCGAGCCACAGTCTGACGGCGGAGCAAATCGGCTGGTTCCAGGCGGGCTCCGCGCTTAATCTCATCCGGCGACAAGGCCGGAAATCCTGAGTGGGCAGCTACGCACCGGGCAGGCGAGGGCATTGACTACCCGGGGTTTTCTCCAGCATAATGCGCGGCTTACATTTTTGGAGGGGTTCCCGAGCGGCCAAAGGGATCAGACTGTAAATCTGACGGCTCTGCCTTCGGAGGTTCGAATCCTCCCCCCTCCACCAGCCTGCATCTGCTGGCGCCGGGGGTTCGACCGGGACGCGGCACGGGCAGGCACAGTCTGGTTAGGCGGGTGATGCGCGCGGGTGTAGTTCAATGGTAGAACTTCAGCCTTCCAAGCTGATAACGTGGGTTCGATTCCCATCACCCGCTCCAGGCTTTTGCAGTACAGGATCGCCGGAAGTGCAGGGAAAGTGTGAACGATTGCCCATATAGCTCAGTCGGTAGAGCACTTCCTTGGTAAGGAAGAGGTCATCGGTTCGATTCCGATTATGGGCTCCAGACCCCGTGTCCCCGCGTTGCAGCGGGAGGATCCGGCTGGTAAACGGCAGGCAAGAAAACAAATCACGAGGTACCAAAGGTGTCCAAGGGAAAATTTGAGCGTACCAAGCCCCACCTGAACGTCGGGACCATCGGTCACGTGGACCATGGCAAGACGACGCTGACGGCGGCGCTGACCAAGGTTCTGTCGGCGAAATTCGGCGGCGAGTTCAAGGCGTACGACCAGATCGATAACGCCCCCGAGGAGCGCGAGCGCGGTATTACCATCGCGACCGCCCACGTCGAATACGAGACGTCCAAGCGTCACTACGCCCATGTCGACTGCCCCGGGCACGCCGATTACGTGAAGAACATGATTACCGGTGCCGCCCAGATGGACGGCGCCATCCTGGTGGTGAGCGCCGCCGACGGCCCCATGCCCCAGACGCGTGAGCACATCCTGCTTGCCCGCCAGGTGGGCGTGCCCTACATCGTCGTCTTCCTCAACAAGGCCGACATGGTCGACGACAAGGAGCTGCTCGAGCTCGTCGAGATGGAAGTGCGCGAGCTGCTCTCGAAGTACGATTTCCCGGGTGATGACACCCCGATCATCGTCGGCAGCGCCCTTAAGGCGCTCGAAGGCGACCAGAGCGAGATCGGTGAGGCGGCCATCATGCGCCTGGCCGACGCCCTCGATTCCTACATCCCCCAGCCCAAGCGCGCCATCGACGGCAACTTCATCATGCCGGTTGAGGACGTCTTCTCGATTTCCGGACGTGGCACGGTCGTCACCGGACGTATCGAGCGCGGTGTGGTGAAGGTGGGCGATGAAGTCGAGATCGTGGGTCTGCGGGACACCCAGAAGACCACCGTTACCGGGGTGGAGATGTTCCGCAAGCTCCTCGACCAGGGCGAGGCAGGTGACAACGTCGGGGTGCTGCTGCGCGGCACCAAGCGCGAGGAGGTCGAGCGCGGCCAGGTACTGGCCAAGCCCGGATCCATCACCCCGCACACCAAGTTCGAAGCCGAGGTCTACGTGCTGTCGAAGGAAGAAGGTGGCAGACATACGCCGTTTTTCAACGGCTATCGTCCGCAGTTCTACTTCCGCACCACCGACGTCACCGGCGCGGTCGATCTGCCGCAGGGTACCGAGATGGTCATGCCTGGTGACAACATCAAGATGACCATCACCCTGATCAACCCCATCGCCATGGAAGACGGACTGCGTTTTGCCATCCGCGAGGGCGGACGTACCGTCGGGGCGGGTGTGGTATCCAAGGTCATCCAGTAGCACGAAGGCGGGTCGGACGACAGGGTCCCATGATGTGACCCGAGGCCGCGTTGGCCCCGTCCCGTGAGGGGTCAGGGCATCGTGGACGGTAGCAGCAGGACTCCGGATTCACAGGCCAGTAGCTCAATTGGCAGAGCGGCGGTCTCCAAAACCGCAGGTTGGGGGTTCGATTCCCTCCTGGCCTGCCAGAGCCCTGAACGGTAAGGACTTTAAGTGTGTTGATGGCAGACAGAATCAAGCTGACAGTGGCGGCGCTGATCCTCGGGAGCGGTATCGGAGGATACTATTATCTTGCGGCGCGGCCCGGTTCCATAAGGGCGGCAGTCATGCTCGTCTGCGTCATTGCGGCCGGGTTGGTCGGGTTGCAGACGGGTCCGGGACGGTCGCTCTGGGGCTTTGCGAAGGGTTCGCGCGCCGAACTGCGCAAAGTGGTGTGGCCAACGCGCAAGGAGACGGTCCAGGTCACGTTGGTGGTGATCGCCATGGTGGTTGTGACCGCGTTGCTCTTGTGGGCGGTTGACCTGGGGTTGGACGTGGCGATCAAAGCCTTGACCGGACAGGGGTCCTCGTAATGACAATGCGGTGGTATGTAGTGCACACGTTCTCCGGTTTCGAGAAGCAAGTGCAGCGTTCGCTGAAGGAACATATCCGGCGCGCCAGCATGGAAGAGCAGTTTGGAGAGATCCTCGTTCCTACCGAGGAGATCGTCGAGATGAAAAGCGGCGAGAAGCGGACCAGCGAGCGCAAGTTTTTCCCTGGCTATGTACTGGTCAAGATGGAGATGAACGACCTTACCTGGCATCTGGTGAAGAACGTGCCTAAGGTGAGCGGGTTTATCGGGGGTTCTGGCACAAAGCCCACGCCGATCACAGACAAGGAGGCGCAAGCCATCCTGCAGCAGGTGCAGGAAGGCGTGGAAAAGCCGAGGCCGAAGTTCTCGTTCGCGCCCGGGGAGCTGGTGCGGATCGTCGATGGCCCGTTCATGGACTTCAACGGCACCGTCGAGGACGTCAATTTCGAGAAGAACAAGCTGCGCGTCACGGTGTCGATATTCGGGCGGTTGACGCCTGTGGAGCTTGAATTCAGTCAGGTCGAAAAGGGTTAGCGGCGAGCAGTGTGCCCGCCGCAGACCTTCAGTCTGCCGCGGGTGTTGCTGTTCTGGTTTCGGGGAGCGCCATCATGGCGCGATTGCACCCATCGGAGTGAAGGTAAATGGCAAAGAAAATCGACGCATACATCAAGCTGCAGGTTGCAGCCGGTCAGGCCAACCCCAGTCCGCCGGTCGGTCCGGCTCTGGGCCAGCGCGGCCTCAACATCATGGAGTTCTGCAAGGCGTTCAATGCCCAGACCAAGGACATGGAACCGGGAACGCCGGTGCCCGTGATCATTACCGTCTACAGCGACAAGAGTTTCACCTTCATCCGCAAGACGCCGCCCGCGACGATTTTGCTCAAGAAGGCTGCCGGGATAGAGAGCGGCAGCAAGACGCCCCATACCCACAAGGTGGGCAAGGTCACCCGGGCGCAGCTCGAGGAGATCGCCAAGATCAAGATGGCCGATCTCAATGCCCATGACCTGGATGCCGCGGTGAAGATCATTGCCGGCAGTGCGCGCAGCATAGGCATTGAGACGGAGGGGGTGTGACATGGCGGACGCCAAGACCATGAAACTGAGCAAACGCATGCATGCCGCCTCCGCCAAGGTCGAGCGTGGACGGCAGTATCCGCTTGATGAGGCGCTGACGCTGGTCCGGCAGACGGCCAGCGCCAAGTTCGACGAGTCCGTCGATGTCGCGATCAACCTCGGGGTGGATGCCAAGAAGTCCGATCAGAACGTTCGTGGCAGCGCCCTCATGCCGCGCGGCACGGGAAAAGCCGTGCGGGTGGCGGTATTTGCGGAGGGTGCGGTAGCCGAAGCCGCAAAGAAGGCGGGGGCAGATATCGTGGGCTTCCAGGACCTGGCTGACCGGATCAAGGGTGGGCAGATCGATTTCGACGTGGTGATCGCGACACCCGAGGCGATGCGCGTTGTGGGACAGCTCGGCCAGATCCTCGGACCGCGCGGCCTCATGCCGAACCCGAAGGTCGGAACCGTGACCCCCAACGTTGCCAGGGCGGTGGAGAATGCCAAGGCCGGCCAGGTGCAGTTCCGCATCGACAAGGCCGGTATCGTGCATTGCTCGATCGGCAAGGCCTCTTTCGAGGCGGAGGCGCTCAAGGAGAACCTTATGGCGCTGCTGGCCGCCGTCAGCAAAGCCAAGCCGGCCACCGCGAAGGGCGTGTTTCTGAAGAAACTGACGCTGTCCACGACCATGGGTCCTGGCGTAGGCGTCGAACAGTCGTCACTGCCCCTGTAGTCACAGGGGTGAAGAGTGCCGGCCTGCCCTCGCAAGGGCAGCCGGATCAGGGCTTTGGGCCGCCGGGGCAACATTCCGGCGGAAGGGTCCGCAGCCAGTCGGGAGCGGACCAGCCGGCGCACGGGGACGTGCGTCCAGCTCCGGCGGTGCCGGAGCTGTCAAAGACCGCAGGTGCGGTGCGCAGTGCATCACCGCTTAATGGGATGGACCGCAAGGTCCCCGGCCTGCGCAGACGGTGCACCCGATGACAGGGTTATCCTGAATACGGTCACCGCAACAGAGCAGTGCAGTTTTGACCGGAGGTGACTCGTATGAGTCTTAGTATGGAGCAGAAGCAGGCCATGGTCGCCGAGGTGTCCAAGGTGTTGGCCGGCTCGCAGGCGGCCGTCCTGGCCGAGTACCGCGGACTGACCGTGGCACAGATGACGGATCTGCGTGCAAGGGCACGTAAGTCCGGGGTCTATGTACGGGTGGTCAAAAATACGCTAGTACGGCGTGCGGTTGCCGGATCACCATTTGAATGCCTCAAGGACCACCTGGTTGGTCCACTGGCGTTCGCGGCGTCGGAGGATCCCGTGGCGGTGGCCAAGCTGTTGGTGGACTTCGCCAAGGACAACGACAAGCTGCGCGTGATGACCGGTAGTATGGACGGAAGGCTGATGTCGGGCGCCGAGATGCAGGCGCTTGCCAAGCTGCCAGGGCGTGAAGTGCTGCTCTCTATGCTGCTTGGCACGATGCTGGCACCGGTGCAGAAGTTCGTTCAGACGCTGAACGAGGTACCGGCGAAGTTCGTGCGTACGCTCGCCGCAGTGCGCGACCAGAAGCAGGGCGCTGCTTAACAAAGCGATTCCTTACAGACCAAGTTTTCAGGAGATTAGTCATGGCCGTATCCAAGCAAGAAATCATTGATTCCATCGCCAGCATGTCAGTGCTCGATCTCTCCGAGCTGATCAAGGAGATGGAAGGGAAGTTCGGGGTATCCGCCGCCGTTGCGGTGGCGGCTGCAGCCCCGGCAGCCGGTGCAGCAGCCCCGGCAGCCGAAGCCAAGACGGAGTTTGATGTCGTCCTGGCCGCCGCCGGCGAGAACAAGGTCGGCGTCATCAAGGCGGTACGTGCTGTCACCAGCCTCGGCCTGAAGGAGGCCAAGGATTTGGTTGAGTCAGCTCCGGCCACGGTGAAGGAAGCAGTGCCGAAGGCTGATGCCGAGAAGATGAAGAAGGAGCTGGAAGCGGCCGGCGCCAAAGTGGAGCTGAAGTAAAGGAAGCGTGCCGCCTGTCGGCATGCATTTCTGTCTCACTCGAGGGTAGACCGCGTGATTCCGACGCGGGGGTTTTGCTAGCGGGTCAGGGCTGGTGGCGTGCGCCACCGGCCTTTTCCCGTTTGTGATGGACCGCTGTAAAACGCCTGCGGTGCGATTTGTGACCGCAGGCGGCCGGATTGTCCCATGGGCTCTCAGAGCCGAGGAAGATGATGACCTACTCATTCACCGAAAAGAAACGCATTCGCAAGACCTTCGGCAGACGCCCGAGCATCTTGCGCGTACCCAATCTGCTGGCTACCCAGAAGGATTCCTACCGCAGGTTTCTCCAGGCGGAACTGCCGCCGGAGCAACGCATCGACCAGGGTCTGCAGGCGGCGTTCAAGTCGGTGTTTCCGATCGAGAGCTACAACGGTGACGTGGCGCTGGAGTTTGTCAGTTACCGGCTGGGTGTGCCACCGTTCGATGTCAAGGAATGCCAGCAGCGCGGGCTGATCTATGCCGCGCCATTGCGTGTGCTGTTGCGCCTTGTTGTGTTCAACAAGGACGAGGGTGCGGGTACCAAGACGGTGCGCGACATCAAGGAGCAGGAAGTGTACATGGGCGAGATTCCGCTCATGACCGACAACGGGACATTCGTGATCAACGGCACGGAACGCGTGGTCGTATCGCAGCTGCATCGCAGCCCCGGCGTGTTCTTTGATCACGACTACGGCAAGACCCATTCCTCGGGGAAGCTGCTGTTCTCGGCGCGCATCATTCCCTACCGCGGATCATGGCTCGATTTCGAGTTTGACCCCAAGGATCTCGTGTATGTCCGCATAGACCGCAGGCGCAAGCTTCCGGCGACCGTGCTGCTGCGCGCTCTGGGTATGAGCACCCAGGAGGTCCTGTCGACGTTCTTCGAGACGGATACTTTCACCTTCGAACAGGAGGAGATCCGGCTCGAACTGATCCCGACGCGCCTGCGCGGTGAGCAGGTTGATTTTGACATCAAGACGTCTAAGGACGAGGTAATCGTCGAGGCCGGGCGCCGCATCACGGCGCGGCACGTGCGCGAGCTTGAAAAGATGAAGCTCAAGCACCTCGTGGTGGCGGCTTCGTTCCTCCTCGGACGGTCCCTGGCAGAGGATATCGTGGACCAGTCGAGCGGCGAAATCATCGCGCTCGCAAACGATATCATGTCCAAGGATGTGCTGGATAAGCTGCTTGCGGCCGGCGTCAAACAGATCAAGACGCTGTACACCAATGATCTGGACCGGGGCCCGTTTATCGCCGAGACCCTGCGCATCGATTCCACCCGCGATGCCCTGGAGGCGCAGATCGAGATTTACCGGATGATGCGCCCGGGCGAACCGCCGACCCGGGATGCGGCCCAGAATCTGTTCAACAGCCTGTTTTTCAGCCTTGACCGCTATGACCTGTCGGGCGTAGGTCGCATGAAGTTCAACCGTCGCCTGGGCCGTGATGGCGACGAAGGGCCGGGCATCCTGAGCAAGGACGACATCGTCGATGTCATGAAAGTCCTGATAGGTTTGAAAAACGGGCAGGGCGAGATCGATGACATCGACCATCTCGGCAACCGCCGTGTGCGGTCGGTGGGTGAACTGGCGGAGAACCAGTTCCGGGTCGGACTGGTGCGCGTCGAGCGTGCGGTGAAGGAGCGGCTGAGCCTGGCCGAATCCGAAGGGCTCATGCCCCAGGAGCTTATCAACGCCAAGCCGGTGTCGGCAGTGATCAAGGAGTTCTTCGGCTCCTCGCAGCTGTCGCAGTTCATGGATCAGACCAATCCGCTGTCCGAGGTGACTCACAAGCGCCGCGTATCGGCGCTTGGCCCCGGCGGACTCACGCGCGAACGTGCGGGGTTCGAAGTGCGTGACGTGCATCCTACCCACTATGGCCGCGTATGCCCGATCGAGACTCCTGAAGGCCCGAATATCGGCCTCATCAACTCGCTCGCCGTCTACGCCCGTACCAACGAATACGGCTTTCTGGAGACCCCCTACCGCAAGGTCGTCGACGCCCGGGTGACCGACCAGATCGACTATCTGTCAGCCATCGAGGAAGGGAAATTCGTGATTGCCCAGGCCAATGCGGCGATCGATGAAAAGGGCAACCTGCAGGGCGACATCGTGTCCTGCCGCCACAAGAACGAATTTACCCTCTCCACCATCGACAAGGTCGACTATATCGACGTCGCACCGTCCCAGATCGTCTCGGTGGCGGCCTCGCTCATTCCGTTTCTCGAGCACGATGACGCCAACCGCGCCCTGATGGGTTCGAACATGCAGCGCCAGGCGGTGCCGACGCTGCGTACTGAGAAGCCGCTGGTGGGTACGGGCATAGAGGGGATTGTGGCCATCGATTCCGGCGTGACTGTCGTCGCGCGCCGCGGCGGTATCGTCGACTCGGTCGATTCCGGTCGTATTGTGGTCCGGGTCAACGATGAAGAGGCCAAGGCTGGCGAGGCCGGGGTCGATATCTACAACCTCATCAAGTACACGCGCTCGAACCAGAACACCAACATCAACCAGCGGCCGCTGGTGAAAGTCGGCGATCAGATTGCCAAGGGCGATGTTCTGGCCGATGGTCCGTCCACCGACATGGGTGAACTGGCGCTCGGGCGCAACATCCTCGTGGCATTCATGCCCTGGAACGGCTACAACTTCGAGGACTCGATCCTGATCTCGGAGCGTGTGGTAGAGGAAGACTATTTCACCACGATCCATATCGAGGAACTCAACACGGTGTCGCGCGACACCAAACTCGGTCCGGAAGAGATCACGCGTGACATTCCGAACGTCGGCGAAGCCGCGCTCGCGAAACTCGACGAATCAGGCATCGTGTACATCGGCGCGGAGGTTAATCCGGGCGACATCCTTGTCGGGAAGGTAACCCCCAAAGGCGAGACCCAGCTCACGCCCGAGGAGAAGCTGCTGCGTGCGATCTTCGGGGAGAAGGCGTCGGACGTGAAGGATACTTCGCTGCGCCTGCCTTCCGGCATGTCCGGGACCGTGATCGACGTCCAGGTTTTCACGCGGGACGGCATTGAGAAAGACGCGCGCGCCAAGGCGAACGAGCAGGCCGAGCTTGCCCGCGTCAAGAAGGACCTCTTGGATCAGTACCGCATAGTCGAGGACGACGCCTACGCACGTATCGAGCGTCTGCTGACGGGCAAGGCCGTTGATGGCGGACCGGCAGGGCTCGCGGCCGGGGACAAGATCAGCAAGAACTACCTGATGGAGCTGCCGCGCGCCAAGTGGTTTGAGATCAGGCTGCACAATGAGGAAGTGAACGAGACCCTGGAGCAGATCCGCAACCAGCTGGCAAGCCAGAAACAGCAGTTCGACCAGCTGCTTGAGGAGAAACGCAGCAAGCTTACCTCGGGCGATGATTTGCCGCCCGGAGTGCTCAAGATGGTCAAGGTGCACGTGGCGGTGAAGCGCCGCCTGCAGCCGGGTGACAAGATGGCCGGCCGGCACGGAAACAAGGGCGTCATCTCGCGTATCGTTCCGGTTGAAGACATGCCGCACATGGCGGATGGCACGCCGGTAGATATCGTGCTCAATCCGCTGGGCGTGCCATCGCGCATGAACGTTGGGCAGGTTCTGGAAACCCATCTTGGATGGGCCGCGCATGAGCTGGGGCGCAAGATCGGCAGGATGCTGGAACAGCAGGTCAGGGCCGAGGAACTGCGCGCGTTTGTCGACAGGGTGTACAACCACAGCGGCAAGAAAGAGGACATCCGTTCACTGAGCGATGCCGAAGTGGCCCATCTGGCCTTTAATCTGCGCAACGGGGTGCCGGTGGCGACCCCGGTGTTTGATGGTGCGACAGAGGACGAGATCAAGAATCTTCTGGAGCTTGCGGATCTGCCAAGATCGGGTCAGACGACGCTCTTTGACGGACGCACGGGCGAACCGTTCGATCGTCCGATTACCGTGGGTTACATGTACATCCTGAAACTCAACCATCTGGTGGACGACAAGATGCATGCGCGCTCCACCGGTCCGTACTCGCTGGTCACGCAGCAGCCGCTCGGCGGCAAGGCCCAGTTCGGCGGACAGCGCTTCGGCGAGATGGAAGTGTGGGCGCTGGAAGCCTACGGCGCCGCTTACACCTTGCAGGAAATGCTTACGGTCAAGTCGGATGACGTGACAGGTCGTACCAAGATGTTCGAGAACATCGTCAAGGGAGATCACCGTATGGAGGCGGGCATGCCGGAATCCTTCAACGTGCTGATCAAGGAAATCCGGTCCCTGGGTATCGACATGGAATTGGAACAGGACTGACCCGGACGGTGGAAGCGGTTCCACCGGACCGGCGCCAGGCAGTACGGCACTGGTACAGGCACGTACATTGAGGAGTAACGACATTGAAAGAATTATTCAACCTGTTTAAGCAGTCGGGCAAGAGCGAGGATTTCGACGCCATCCGTATCGGTCTGGCGTCGCCCGAGAAGATCCGTTCGTGGTCGTTTGGCGAGGTGAAAAAACCCGAAACGATCAACTACCGCACGTTCAAGCCAGAGCGGGACGGACTGTTCTGCGCCAAGATCTTCGGCCCGATCAAGGACTACGAGTGTCTGTGCGGAAAGTACAAACGCCTCAAGCACCGCGGAGTGATCTGCGAGAAGTGCGGCGTGGAAGTGACGTTGTCGAAGGTGCGGCGCGAGCGGATGGGCCATATCGAGCTCGCCAGCCCGGTGGCGCACATCTGGTTCCTCAAGTCCCTGCCTTCGCGCATGGGGCTGATGCTGGACATGACCTTGCGCGACATAGAGCGGGTGCTCTATTTCGAGGCCTATGTTGTGGTCGATCCCGGCATGACGCCGCTTGAACGCGGCAGCCTGATGTCTGAAGACGCGTACCTCGAGGCGATCGAGCAGTATGGCGATGAGTTCGATGCGCGCATGGGGGCAGAGGCCATTCGCGACCTTCTTAAGTCCATAGATCTGGATGCGGAGGCCACGAAGCTGCGGGAGGAGCTCGCCGGAACGAGTTCCGAGACCAAGATCAAGAAGCTTGCGAAACGCCTGAAAGTGGTCGAAGCGTTCGTCAATTCCGGCAACAAGCCGGAATGGATGGTGCTCGAGATCCTTCCCGTGCTGCCGCCGGAGCTGCGCCCGCTGGTGCCGCTTGACGGGGGCCGGTTTGCCACTTCCGACCTGAACGATCTGTATCGGCGCGTCATCAACCGCAACAACCGCCTCAAGCGGTTGCTGGACCTCAATGCGCCGGACATCATCGTACGCAACGAAAAGCGTATGCTGCAGGAAGCGGTAGACGCGCTGCTGGACAACGGCCGTCGCGGCAAGGCAATCACCGGCGCCAACAAGCGCCAGCTGAAGTCCCTCGCCGACATGATCAAGGGCAAGCAGGGCCGGTTCCGCCAGAACCTCCTGGGCAAGCGCGTGGACTACTCCGGGCGCTCGGTGATCGTGGTGGGTCCGACGCTGAAGCTTCATCAGTGCGGTCTGCCGAAGAAGATGGCGCTCGAGCTGTTTAAGCCGTTCATCTTCAGCAAGCTTGAAATGCGCGGTCTTGCGACCACCATCAAGCTGGCGAAGAAGATGGTCGAGCAGGCGAGCCCGGAGGTCTGGGATATCCTGGAAGAGGTGATCCGCGAACATCCGGTGCTGTTGAACCGCGCGCCTACTCTGCACCGCCTGGGCATCCAGGCGTTCGAGCCGGTGCTCATCGAGGGCAAGGCGATTCAGCTGCACCCGCTGGTGTGTGCGGCCTACAACGCGGACTTCGACGGGGACCAGATGGCGGTGCATATCCCGCTGTCCCTGGAAGCCCAGCTGGAAGCGCGCACCCTGATGATGTCGACCAACAATGCGCTGTCCCCGGCAAATGGCGATCCTATCATTGTGCCGTCCCAGGATATCGTGCTCGGCCTGTACTATATGACACGCGTGAAGCTCAACGTGCAGGGAGAAGGCAGGGCGTTCTCCGATGTGAGCGAAGTGCACCGTGCCTACGAGTCCCGCCAGGTTTCACTGCATGCGAGTGCCAAGGTGCGTATCCGCGAAGTCCAGGTTGCGCGTGACGGGACCCACACCGAGACCTTTAAGCTCTACGACACGACCGTCGGACGCGCGCTGCTGTCAGAGCTGCTGCCCGATGGACTGCCGTTTGCGCTGATCAACCGTGAACTGAAGAAGAAGAACATCTCGGAGCTGATCAATTCCTGCTACCGCAATGTCGGCCTGAAGGCCACCGTCATCTTTGCTGACCAGCTGATGTACACCGGGTTTGCGTACGCGGCGCGCGCCGGCATTTCGATCGGCGTGGACGACATGGTGACCCCGCCGGAGAAGGCGGAGATCATCGGTGTCGCCGAGTCCGAGGTAAAGGGCATCCAGGGTCAGTACGCCTCCGGATTGCTGACTGACGGTGAACGCTACAACAAGGTGGTGGACATCTGGACCCGCACCAGCGAGAAGGTGGCCAAGTCCATGATGGACAAGCTGGGTACGGAGGAGGTTCTGGACGCTGACGGCAAGGCGGTCAGGCAGGACTCCTTCAACTCCATCTACATGATGGCCGATTCGGGTGCGCGCGGCAGCGCGGCACAGATCCGGCAGCTCGCCGGCATGCGCGGACTGATGGCCAAGCCTGACGGTTCGATCATTGAGACCCCGATTACGGCCAATTTCCGGGAAGGGCTGAACGTGCTGCAGTACTTCATCTCCACGCACGGTGCTCGCAAGGGTCTGGCCGACACAGCGCTGAAGACCGCCAACTCCGGCTATCTGACGCGGCGGCTGGTGGATGTCTGCCAGGACCTGGTGGTGACCGAGGACGACTGCGGAACGACGCAGGGCATCATCAAGTCTGCCCTGGTGGAGGGTGGCGAGATAGTGGTGCCGCTGCGCGACCGGATTCTCGGTCGCGTCGTGATCGGAGATCTTGCTGATACGGCCAACGGCGAGCTGCTCGTGCCCAATGGCACGATGCTGGATGAGAAGCTGGTTGCGCTGCTGGAAGAGCGCAATGTCGATCAGGTCCTGACGCGTTCGCCGGTGACCTGCGAGACCCGCTACGGCATCTGCGCCAAGTGCTACGGACGTGATTTGGGGCGTGGTCATCTCGTGAACCTGGGTGAGGCCGTCGGTGTTATTGCGGCGCAGTCGATCGGTGAACCCGGCACCCAGCTGACCATGCGTACCTTCCACATCGGTGGTGCGGCTTCGCGGGTGACGGCGACAAGCAGCATCGAGGTCAGGACCTCCGGGACCGTCCGGCTGAACAATATCAAGCTGGTCAAGCACGCCAGCGGCAACAACGTCGCGGTTTCGCGTTCAGGAGAGCTTGTGATCCAGGACGATCAGGGGCGTGACCGCGAACGCTACAAGATTCCGTACGGTGCCGTGCTGGCCGTTAATGACAAGGACCGGGTGAAGGCCGGGGTGGTGGTTGCCAACTGGGATCCGCACACCCATCCGATCATCACGGAAGTGGCGGGCAAGGTCGCGTTCTCCGACCTGATTGACGGGGTGACGGTCAACCGCCAGACCGACGAGGTGACGGGCCTTAGCACCTACGTGGTGCTAGATCCCAAGCAGCGGGTCGGCGGCAAGAACATCCGCCCCATGATCAGCCTGGTGGATTCGGCTGGCAAGGGCCTGAATATTGCCGGTACCGACATTCCTGCCAAATACATGCTGCCGGCCGGTGCGATCATCACGGTGGAGGACGGGTCCAAGGTCGGAGTCGGCGACGTGCTTGCGCGCATTCCGCAGGAAACGTCCAAGACCCGTGACATCACCGGTGGTCTGCCGCGCGTGGCCGAGCTGTTCGAGGCGCGCAAGGCCAAGGACCACGCCATTCTGGCCGAGACCAGCGGCATTGTCTCTTTCGGCAAGGACACCAAGGGCAAGCAGCGGCTAGTCATTACCGACAAGGAGGGCCAGGAGCACGAGTATCTGATTCCGAAGGGACGCCATATCACGGTGTTCGAAGGCGAGACCGTGGAACAGGGAGAAGTGATCGTGGACGGGTCACCGGTGTCGGCGGATATTCTGCGGTTGCTCGGGGTCGAGGCGTTAGCCAACTATGTCGTGGACGAAGTGCAGGACGTGTACCGCCTGCAGGGTGTGAAGATCAACGACAAGCACATCGAGGTTATTGTCCGCCAGATGCTGCGCAAGGTGCGGGTTGAGGAACCTGGTGATACCCAGTTTCTCCCGGGCGAGCAAGTGGAGCGAGCCCGTCTGCTCGAAGAGAATGAGGCCGTGGAAGGCGCCAGCAAGAAGCCGGCCACCTACGAGCGGGTGCTGCTCGGTATTACCAAGGCGTCGCTGTCGACCGAGTCGTTTATCTCGGCGGCCTCCTTCCAGGAGACGACCCGGGTACTGACCGAGGCGGCGATTACGGGCAAGAGCGACCGTCTGCGCGGGCTCAAGGAGAACGTGATCGTCGGGCGCCTGATCCCGGCTGGAACGGGGCTTGCGTACCATCAGGACCGGCGCCGCCAGCGCGTGGAACAGCATGAGGAAGCGGTATCGCTGCAGCAGTCCCTGACTGGCGCTAAGGTCAAACCGGCGCTTAGCGAGGGCGGTGAGGAGGCGGCGACAGCCTGAGACGGCGGCGAGGCGGTTCGGTTCCGCGCCGGACCGCCGCGCAGCTTGACACGGCAGGGGCACTTGCCTAGAATCGCGCCCCTCTGACAGGCCGGAGCAAGCCGGCCTGTCGTTCGTTTTTGGCCCAGAGAGTCCAGAATAATGCCGACGATTAACCAGCTGGTGCGCAAGGCGCGCACCCGGATGATGAAGAAAACGACGGTGCCGGCCTTGCAGGCCTGTCCCCAGCGCCGGGGTGTGTGCACGCGCGTTTATACCACGACGCCCAAGAAGCCGAATTCGGCGTTGCGCAAGGTTGCCCGTGTGCGCCTGACGAACGGGTTCGAGGTTACCAGCTACATCGGAGGCGAAGGCCATAACCTCCAGGAACATTCAGTGGTCCTGATCCGCGGTGGACGCGTGAAGGACTTGCCGGGCGTACGCTACCACACTGTCCGGGGTACGCTGGATACGGCCGGCGTGAATGATCGCCGGCAGGGCCGTTCGAAGTACGGGGCGAAGCGCCCCAAGTCGTAAGGTTGTCGGAAGTACGATGCCGCCGCACGGGTAGGTGCGGCGTTTTGTTCTGGTTTACGCATGCCCGAGCGCGGTGTTCATTACAGCCGGGAAGCGATACCTACTATATATAGATGTTTGGACTGTCATCGTTCATATCGTTTATCTAGAAGAGTTGCGTCATGCCAAGACGAAGAGAAGTTCCGAAACGCCAGATTACTCCTGATCCGAAGTTCGGCAGCG
This sequence comes from Pseudomonadota bacterium, assembly GCA_021785515.1. Classification (GTDB taxonomy): domain Bacteria; phylum Pseudomonadota; class Gammaproteobacteria; order Acidiferrobacterales; family UBA6901; genus JAJYCY01. The sequence continues at coordinate 32,367 of JAJYEX010000008.1, forward strand.
AGGCGGTTGCCAAGTTCATGAGCGTGATCATGCGCAGCGGCAAGAAGTCGACGGCCGAGAAGATCGTGTATGGCGCGCTCGATATCATCGCGGAAAAGACGAAGTCTGATCCGCTGCAGGCGTTCGGGCAGGCGATCGACAACCTCCGGCCGCTGGTTGAAGTGAAGAGCCGCCGGGTTGGTGGCGCGACCTACCAGGTTCCGGTGGAAGTGCGCCCGGCGCGTCAGACCGCATTGGCGATGCGCTGGGTAACCGACGCCGCCCGCGCGCGCAGCGAGAAGTCGATGGGGGCGCGGTTGGCGGCGGAGCTGATGGACGCCGCCGAAAAGCGCGGCAATGCCATGAAGAAGCGAGAAGACGTTCATCGCATGGCCGAGGCCAATAAGGCGTTCTCCCACTACCGCTGGTAAGCGGGATCGGGCGCCGATCTGATCAAACTGTAAGGAATAGCAACGTGGCACGCACCACCCCAATCGAACGCTACCGCAATATCGGCATCATGGCCCACATCGATGCCGGTAAGACGACGACTACTGAGCGCGTGCTTTTTTATACCGGCGTGTCCCACAAGATCGGCGAGGTGCATGAAGGTACTGCGATCATGGACTGGATGGAGCAGGAGCAGGAGCGCGGGATCACCATCACCTCGGCGGCTACCACCTGCTTCTGGCGCGGCATGGACCAGAAGCTGCCGGAGTACCGGATCAACATCATTGATACGCCTGGACACGTGGACTTCACCATCGAAGTCGAGCGGTCCCTGCGCGTGCTCGACGGCGCATGCTTTCTGCTGTGCGCGGTCGGCGGTGTGGAGCCCCAGTCGGAGACGGTGTGGCGACAGGCCAACAAGTACGGCGTACCGCGTCTTGCGTTCGTGAACAAGATGGACCGGGCCGGGGCCAACTTCATGCGGGTGGTGGGTCAGATCAAGACGCGTCTGGGCGCGAATCCGGTGCCCATACAGCTGCCGATCGGAGCCGAGGAACACTACAAGGGCGTGGTGGACCTGGTCAAAATGCGCGCGATCTACTGGGATGATGCGACCCAGGGCATGAAGTTCGAGGAGCGCGACATTCCCGCCGATATGGTGGAGGAATGCAAGAAGGCACACGAAGTCATGGTTGAGGCCGCTGCCGAGTCTTCCGAAGTCCTGATGGACAAGTATCTGAGCGGGGGCAACCTGACCGAGGCAGAGATCAAGCAGGGTCTGCGTGCGCGTAACCTGGCGTCCGAGATCATCGTGGTGACCTGCGGTTCGGCGTTCAAGAACAAGGGCGTACAGGCGATGCTGGACGCTGTGGTGGACTACCTGCCCGCGCCGAGCGACCGGCCAGCCATCAAGGGGCACCTGGACGACAAGGATGAGACTCTCGCCGAGCGCCACGCGAACGACGACGAGCCGTTTGCGGCCTTGGCGTTCAAGATTGCCACAGACCCCTACGTCGGGCAGCTGGTGTTCTTCCGCGTGTATTCGGGCACGTTGAATTCCGGCGACAGCATCTACAACCCGGTCAAGCACCGCAAGGAGCGCATCGGGCGGGTGCTGCAGATGCACGCCAACACCCGCGAGGAGATCAAGGAAGTGCGCGCTGGCGATATTGCGGCGGCCGTGGGCATCAAGGATGTGACGACCGGAGACACGCTGTGTGCTCTTGATCACGTCATTACGCTCGAGCGTATGGAGTTCCCGGATCCTGTGATCTCGCAGGCAGTGGAGCCGAAGACGAAGGCGGACCAGGAGAAGATGGGCATTGCGCTGTCACGTCTGGCGCAGGAAGACCCCTCTTTCCGGGTGCGCACCGACGAGGAATCCGGTCAGACCATCATTTCCGGCATGGGCGAGCTCCATCTGGAGATCATCGTCGACCGTATGAAGCGGGAATTCGGTGTAGAGGCCAATGTGGGCAAGCCGCAGGTGGCGTACCGCGAAACCATCCGCAAGCCGGTCGAGCAGGAGCACAAGTACGCCAAGCAGTCCGGAGGCCGTGGCCAGTACGGGCACGTGTATCTGCGCATCGAACCGCAGGAGCTGGGCAAGGGCTTCGAATTCGTGGATGGCATCAAGGGTGGTGTGGTGCCGCGTGAGTTCATCCCGGCAGTGCGCAAGGGCGTAGAGGAAGCGCTGACTCGCGGTATTACGGCCGGTTATCCGGTGGTGGACGTGAAGGTGACGCTGTTTGACGGGTCCTATCATGAGGTGGACTCGAATGAGAACGCGTTCAAGATGGCGGCGAGCATGGCTTTTCGCGAGGGCACCCAGAAGGCGAGCCCGATCGTGCTCGAGCCCATCATGGCAGTGGAAGTCGTGACGCCCGAGGAGTACATGGGCAGTGTCAACGGTGACCTGAGTTCACGTCGTGGCGTGATCTTGGGTATGGAAGACGTTCCGGCCGGAAAGGTGATCCGCGCGGAGGTTCCGCTGGCGGAGATGTTCGGTTACGCCACCAGCCTGCGTTCGGCCACCCAGGGCAGGGCCACGTATACGATGGAGTTCAAGAAGTACGCGCTGGCGCCAAACGCCGTGATCAAGAAGGCGAGCTAGCGGCATTTTGCGACCAATAACCACGAGGTACCAAAGGTGTCCAAGGGAAAATTTGAGCGTACCAAGCCCCACCTGAACGTCGGGACCATCGGTCACGTGGACCATGGCAAGACGACGCTGACGGCGGCGCTGACCAAGGTTCTGTCGGCGAAATTCGGCGGCGAGTTCAAGGCGTACGACCAGATCGATAACGCCCCCGAGGAGCGCGAGCGCGGTATTACCATCGCGACCGCCCACGTCGAATACGAGACGTCCAAGCGTCACTACGCCCATGTCGACTGCCCCGGGCACGCCGATTACGTGAAGAACATGATTACCGGTGCCGCCCAGATGGACGGCGCCATCCTGGTGGTGAGCGCCGCCGACGGCCCCATGCCCCAGACGCGTGAGCACATCCTGCTTGCCCGCCAGGTGGGCGTGCCCTACATCGTCGTCTTCCTCAACAAGGCCGACATGGTCGACGACAAGGAGCTGCTCGAGCTCGTCGAGATGGAAGTGCGCGAGCTGCTCTCGAAGTACGATTTCCCGGGTGATGACACCCCGATCATCGTCGGCAGCGCCCTTAAGGCGCTCGAAGGCGACCAGAGCGAGATCGGTGAGGCGGCCATCATGCGCCTGGCCGACGCCCTCGATTCCTACATCCCCCAGCCCAAGCGCGCCATCGACGGCAACTTCATCATGCCGGTTGAGGACGTCTTCTCGATTTCCGGACGTGGCACGGTCGTCACCGGACGTATCGAGCGCGGTGTGGTGAAGGTGGGCGATGAAGTCGAGATCGTGGGTCTGCGGGACACCCAGAAGACCACCGTTACCGGGGTGGAGATGTTCCGCAAGCTCCTCGACCAGGGCGAGGCAGGTGACAACGTCGGGGTGCTGCTGCGCGGCACCAAGCGCGAGGAGGTCGAGCGCGGCCAGGTACTGGCCAAGCCCGGATCCATCACCCCGCACACCAAGTTCGAAGCCGAGGTCTACGTGCTGTCGAAGGAAGAAGGTGGCAGACATACGCCGTTTTTCAACGGCTATCGTCCGCAGTTCTACTTCCGCACCACCGACGTCACCGGCGCGGTCGATCTGCCGCAGGGTACCGAGATGGTCATGCCTGGTGACAACATCAAGATGACCATCACCCTGATCAACCCCATCGCCATGGAAGACGGACTGCGTTTTGCCATCCGCGAGGGCGGACGTACCGTCGGGGCGGGTGTGGTATCCAAGGTCATCCAGTAGCACGAAGGCGGGTCGGACGACGGTTGTGCACGAAGTCCCCCGTATGTAACAGAGGTTAATATGGCAAATCAAAAGATCCGCATCCGGCTGAAGGCTTTCGATCATCGCCTGATCGACCGATCAGCGATGGAGATTGTCGACACAGCGAAGCGTACCGGGGCCTTGGTCAAGGGCCCGATTCCGCTGCCCACGAAGATCGAGCGCTACACGCTGCTTCGTTCGCCGCACGTCGACAAGAAGTCGCGCGATCAGTTCGAAATCCGCACGCACAAGCGGATCATGGATATCATCGAGCCGACCGACAAGACAGTAGATGCGCTGATGAAGCTGGATCTGGCGGCCGGAGTGGATGTGGAGATCAAGCTCAGCTGAGCGTTGCCTGTGCGTATGACGCCGGTCGCGCTTGGGCGGCGGCAAATTTGAAACGACAAGGTTTAAGACGATGGCGATTGGGGTGATTGGTAGGAAGGTCGGGATGAGCCGGGTATACACCGCAGATGGTACGGCGGTGCCCGTGACGGTCTTCGAAGTCGACCCGAATCGGGTAACACAGCTCAAGACTCCCGATACCGACGGTTATCGCGCCGTGCAGGTGACGGTTGGGGAGCGCCGGCCGACACGCGTAAGCAAACCGGCAGCCGGCCATTTTGCGAAGGCAAGCGTGGCACCCGGACGGGGGTTGTGGGAGTTCCGTCTGGACGATGGCGAGGGCGCCGATCTCAAGCCGGGAGCGGAGATCAAGGTGGACATATTCAATGCCGGCCAGAAGGTGGACGTGCAGGGTACGTCGATCGGAAAGGGGTTTGCGGGCGTCATCCGGCGCCATCATTTCGGCGGCGGACGTGCGTCCCACGGTAATTCGCTGTCGCATCGCGCCCCGGGATCCATCGGCCAGAGACAGACGCCAGGGCGTGTGTTTCCAGGCAAACGCATGGCGGGGCACCTGGGCAATGTTACCCGCACACAGCAGAACCTTGAGGTGGTGCAGGTTGACGCCGGCCGCAATCTGCTGCTGGTCAAAGGCGCCGTTCCCGGCCCCAAGGGTGCCGACGTAGTGATCCGGCCCGCGGTAAAGGCGCAGAAGAAATAGGATACTCAGCAATGAAACTCAGCGTGATGAGTGAAACCGCAGGCAAGTCGGCATCGGAAGTCGAGGTCTCGGACGCGATGTTCGGCGCCCGGTTCAACGAGGCTCTGGTGCACCAGGTTGTGGTGGCCGCTCAGGCAAATGCACGTGCCGGCACGCGTGCCCAGAAGAACCGCTCGGCGGTGGCCGGGGGCGGGGCCAAGCCGTGGCGCCAGAAGGGGACGGGCCAGGCGCGTTCAGGTACTTCCCGCAGTCCGCTGTGGCGCGGCGGCGGCAAGGTGTTTCCTGCGTCTCCTGATGAAAATTTCACCCAGAAGGTGAACAAGAAGATGCGCCGCGCCGCCATGCGGGCGATCCTTTCGGAGCTCTTGCGGCAGGATCGGCTTGTCGCAGTGGACGGTTTTGGGGTTGATGCCCCGAAGACCAAGACGCTGGTCGAGAAGCTAAGCCGTTTCGGTGCCGCCGATGTCCTCATCGTGACGGACAGTGCGGACGTGAATCTCCAGTTGTCGGCGCGCAATCTTCACCGGGTCGAAGTGCGTCCGGTTCAGGGTGTCGACCCGATCTGTCTGATTGGACACGAGAAGGTCATCGTTACGGTGTCGGCACTGAAGCGTTTCGAGGAGTTGCTGGCATGAGTGATCAGGACCTGTTTCAGGTGATTTTGGCGCCGCATGTTTCGGAGAAGAGCAGCCGGGTGGCGGACAAAAACCGGCAGTTCGTATTTAGCGTGCGGCGCGATGCGACCAAGCCGGTGATCAAGCGGGCGGTCGAGAAGCTGTTCAGCGTCGAGGTCGAGACGGTTACCGTTACCCGCGTCAAGGGCAAGGTCAAGCGCCAAGGCAAGACGCCAGGCCGGCGACAGGACTGGAAAAAGGCCTATGTCCGGCTGAAGCCAGGACAGGAAATAGATTTCGTCGGCGGTCAGACGAAGTAATGGGGGCACAGAGATGGCACTGGTAAAGGTCAGACCCACTTCCGCCGGACGCCGCGGCCTCATTAAGGTCGTCAACCCGGATCTGCACCGCGGGGCGCCGTTTGCCGGGCTTGTTGAGAAGAAGCCCAAGATCAACGGTCGCAACCACTACGGACGCATTTGTGTGCGTCACCGCGGTGGCGGTCACAAGCGGCACTATCGCATCGTGGATTTCAAGCGCGACAAGGACGGAGTGGCCGGTCGTGTCGAGCGCATAGAATACGATCCGAACCGCAGTGCCAATATTGCGCTCGTTCTGTACGCTGACGGCGAGCGCCGCTACATTATCGCGCCCAAAGGGCTTGAGGTCGGCGGCCGAGTCCTGTCCGGTGCAGATGCGCCGATCCAGGCGGGCAACTGCCTGCCCTTGCGGAACATCCCGGTGGGCAGCACGGTACATTGTGTGGAAATGAGGCAGGGGCGTGGTGCCCAGCTTGGACGGTCGGCCGGCGCGGCCATCCAGCTCGTCGCACGCGACGGCAGCTATGCCCAGCTCAGGCTGCGCTCCGGAGAGGTTCGCAAGGTGCACGTCGAATGTCGTGCGACCGTTGGCGAGGTGGGTAATGCCGAGCACGCACTGCGCAAGCTGGGCAAGGCCGGGGCGAGCCGCTGGCGGGGTATCCGGCCTACGGTTCGTGGTACGGCCATGAATCCGGTGGACCATCCCCATGGAGGTGGTGAAGGACGCACCAAGGGCGGCCGTCATCCGGTGAGCCCCTGGGGTACGCCTACCAAGGGTTACAAGACCCGCATGAACAAGCGGACCGACGGCATGATTGTCCGGCGCCGCAACAAGACCAGAGAGGCGTAAACCGTGCCACGTTCCATCAAGAAAGGTCCATTTGTCGACGCGCACCTGGCTGCCAAGGTAGAAAAGGCGCGTGTCGAAGGAAGCAAGCGGCCGTTGAAGACCTGGTCGCGCCGATCGACGATCATGCCGGACTTCATTGGCATGACGATTGCCGTGCATAACGGCAAGCAGCACGTGCCGATCCTGGTCACGGAGAACATGGTCGGTCACAAACTCGGGGAATTCGCGGCGACGCGGACTTTCAAGGGACATTCGGCCGACAAGAAGGTCACGACGGAGTGATGACGGCGATGCAAGCGACCGCAATCCTGAAGTACATCCGTGTAACGCCACAGAAGGGCCGTCTGGTCGCTGACCAGATTCGCGGTCTGCCGGTGGAACGCGCGCTGGAGATCCTGCAGTTCAGCCCGCGCAAGGCAGCACTCCCGGTCAGAAAGGCCCTGGAGTCGGCCATTGCCAATGCCGAGCACAACGAAGGAGCCGATGTCGATGAGCTCAGGGTGCAGGCAGTGGCAATCGACGAGGGTCCGACCATGAAGCGCTTTCACGCACGCGCCAAGGGGCGTGGTGCGAGGATTCTCAAGCGTACCAGCCATATCACCGTTACGGTGTCCGATGCCGTGCGCACAAAGGGTGCGCGCAAGGCGAAGAAAGGGGGCAATTGATGGGCCAGAAGATCAATCCGACCGGGCTGCGTCTGGGGATCATCCGGGATTGGACTGCCAGGTGGTATTCAGGCAGCAAACATTATTCGGCCAATCTTGCCTCGGACATGAAGCTGCGCAGCCAGATCAAGAAGAAGCTGGCACATGCGGCGGTCAGTACGGTAATGATCGAGCGCCCGGCGCAGAGCGTGAACATCACGGTTCACACGGCCCGTCCCGGCATCGTGATTGGAAAGAAGGGCGAGGACATCGAAAAGCTGCGCCAGGAGCTTACCCGGTCTGTCGGACAGCCCGTGCACATTTCCATCGAGGAAGTGCGCAAACCGGAACTGGATGCGCTGCTTGTGGCCGAGAATATCTGCCAGCAGCTGGAAAAACGCATCATGTTCCGTCGCGCCATGAAGCGCGCCGTCACAAACGCCATGCGTCTCGGTGCCTTGGGTGTAAAGATCATGTGCGCCGGTCGTCTAAATGGTGCGGAAATTGCGCGCACGGAGTGGTACCGCGAAGGCCGCGTGCCGTTGCACACGCTTCGCGCTGACATCGACTACGGTGCAGCCGAGGCGCACACGACGTACGGTGTCATCGGCGTCAAGGTGTGGATATTCAAGGGTGAGATTCTGGACCGCTCGGAGCAGATTCAGGCCGAGCAAGATGCGGCGAAGAAAGTCGCCACCGCCTGATACGGGGACACGCAGATGTTGCAGCCAAAGAGAACCAAGTACCGAAAGCAGCACAAGGGTCGGAACCGCGGAGTCGCCACGCGCGGCAACAAGGTCAGTTTCGGCGAATTCGGATTGAAGGCCACTACCCGTGGACGGGTGACGGCCCGCCAGATTGAAGCGGCGCGGCGCGCGCTGACGCGTTCCATTAAGCGTGGTGGCCGTGTGTGGATCCGCATATTTCCGGACAAGCCGGTCTCGAAGAAGCCGTTGGAGGTCCGCATGGGCAGCGGTAAGGGCAATCCGGAGTACTGGGTCGCCGAGATCAAGCCGGGCGCGGTCCTCTATGAGATGGAGGGTATCGCGGAAGTCGAGGCGAGGAGCGCGTTCAAGTTGGCGGCAGCCAAGCTTCCGGTACGCACGACATTTGTAGCCCGCCAGGTGATTTGACAGGTGCAGCGATGAAAGCGAAAGACATCCGTAATATGCCGGCAGAAGCCCGTGTTCAGGAGATGAATGAGCTTCTGCAGGAGCAGTTCAATCTGCGTATGCAAAAGGCGACAGGACAGCTTGCGAACAGCTCGCGGCTCGGCAAGCTACGGCGCGACATCGCGCGCATTTGCACGGTGATGAACGAGAAAGGAGTGGCTGGCCATGAGTGATCAGGCACGCACTGCCCGCACCGTGAGCGGGCGCGTGGTGAGCAGCAAGATGAACAAGACCGTGACCGTGGTCGTCGAGCGGCAGGTCGCGCATCCGCTTTACGGAAAGTTCATAAGCCGGCGCACGAAGCTGCACGCGCACGACGAGAACAACGACTGCAAGGAAGGTGATTTGGTGCTCGTCGAGGAATGCCGGCCGCTTTCGAAGACGAAGACCTGGAGACTGGTCAAGGTTCTGGAGAAGGCGGTTGCGGTCTAGGCCCCGGTGTTAGACGATTTGCTGCACCCGCACATAGTGTTAAAATTGGCGGCTTTACCGCGGGAAATGCGGGATAAACGAATTCGGAGCGGAGTTTAGGTCATGATTCAGATGCAGAGCATGTTGTCCGTGGCAGACAACAGCGGAGCCAAAACGGTGCAATGCATCAAGGTGTTGGGCGGATCAAAGCGCCGCTATGCCGGTATTGGAGACATCATCAAGGTGAGCATCAAGGAAGCTATTCCGCGTGGACGCGTGAAGAAGGGTGATGTCTACGACGCGGTCATCGTGCGGACGCGCAAGGGCGTACGCCGGGCGGACGGATCGGTTATCCGCTTTGACACGAATGCCGCGGTGCTGCTCAACCCGCAGCATCAGCCGGTCGGGACGCGCATTTTCGGGCCGGTGACGCGCGAGCTGCGCAGTGAGAAGTTCATGAAGATCATTTCCCTTGCACCGGAAGTGCTGTGAGGGGTCGGGTATTATGAGAAAGATACGCAAAGGGGATCGGGTGGTTGTCCGCAGTGGCAGGGACAAGGGTAAGCACGGAACGGTGCTGCGCGTTTTTGCAGATGACCGCGTGCTGGTCGAGAACGTGAACATGGTGAAGCGCCATGTCCGTCCGAATCCGAACAAGAATGTGACCGGCGGGATCATCGACAAGGAGGCGCCTCTCCATGTCTCCAACGTGTCTTTGTCCAATAGCACCAATGAAAAGGGCGGGCGCGTCGGGTTCCGGACTTTGGATGATGGCCGCAAAGTGCGTTTCTTCCGCCGTGGCGGCGAAGTCGCCGATGCGTGATGGCTGAGGTCAAGATGGCGAGACTGCAGGAATATTATCGGAAGACAGTGGTGCCGCAGCTGATGGCGAAGTTCGGGTACACGAACCCGATGCAGGTGCCGCGGATAACCCATATCACGCTCAACATGGGCGTGGGCGAGGCCCTGGCTGACCGCAAGGTGCTGGAGAACGCCATGTCGGATATGGAGAAGCTGGCCGGACAGAAGCCGGTTATGACGCGTGCCCGCAAGTCCGTGGCGGCCTTCAAGGTGCGCGAGAACTGGCCCATCGGCTGCAAGGTGACGCTGCGACGGACTCGTATGTACGAGTTTCTTGACCGGCTGATTACGATTGCCATACCCCGGATACGCGATTTTCGCGGTCTGTCGGGCCGTTCGTTTGATGGGCGCGGCAACTATTCGATGGGCATTAAGGAACAGATCATTTTCCCAGAAATCGATTACGACAAGATCGATGCACTGCGCGGTATGGACGTGTCCATTGCGACCAGCGCAAAGACCGACGAAGAGGCCCGGGCGCTGCTGGCGGCCTTCAACTTTCCGATCAAGAGCTGAGGGGCACATGGCAAAGAAATCAATGATCCTGCGGGATGAGAAGCGCAAGGCGCTGGTGGCCAAGTACGCCAAGCGGCGCGCCGAGCTGAAGACCATGATTTGTGACATGAAGCTTGGCGACGAAGAGCGTTATCAGGCTCAGCTGGAGCTGCAGAAGCTGCCGCGGGATTCGAGCCGTAGCCGGATCCGCAACCGGTGCGCCATGACCGGACGTTCCCGCGGGTATTACCGGAAGTTTGGTTTGAGCCGCAGCAAGCTGCGTGAGGTCATGATGCGCGGCGAGGCTCCGGGTGTCGTCAAGGCTAGCTGGTAGCGGCGTACCGGCACAGACAGGAATATCGAATCATGAGTATGACCGACCCCATAGCCGATATGCTGACGCATATCCGCAACGGCCAGGCAGCCGAGAAGATCGGCGTGAAGATGCCATCGTCCTCCGTAAAGCGGGCGATCGCGCAGGTTCTGAAGGATGAAGGGTACATTGAAGACTTCAGGGTCAGCGAGTCCGACAGCAAGGCGGTGCTTGAGATCCGCCTGAAGTATTACGCCGGGAGCCCGGTCATCGAGAACATAGCGCGTATCAGCACGCCAGGATGCCGCAGATACCGGGGCAAGGACGGGCTGCCGCTGGTAAGTGGCGGTCTGGGGGTTGCAGTTGTCTCGACGTCGCGCGGCATCATGAGCGACCGGGCGGCCCGCAAGGCCGGGCTCGGCGGCGAAGTGCTGTGCGTCGTTTCCTGATAGGTATAAGACAGTGTCAAGAATCGCAAAATATCCGGTCGGTATCCCAAAGGGTGTCGACGCCAAGCTGACAGGCAGCATGCTGAGCGTCAAGGGCCCGAAGGGCCAGCTTCAGTACAACGCCCATCCCCTTGTGCGTCTGTTGATTGAGAACGAGACCGTCAGGTGTGAGGCGGTGAACGAGACGCACCTGTCCAATGCCATGTCGGGAACGACGCGGGCGCTGGTGAACAACATGGTCACAGGCGTCACCAAGGGTTTCGAGAAGAAACTCACGATCGTGGGCGTGGGCTACCGTGCCGCGGTACAGGGGCGAAAGCTCAACCTGTCGCTCGGGTTCTCGCATCCGGTGGTCTACACGATTCCGGAAGGGATCACCGTGGAAACACCGAGCCAGACCGAGATCATGGTGCGGGGCGCGGACAAGCAGATGGTCGGACAGGTAGCGGCTGAAATCCGGGCGTACCGTGCTCCGGAGCCGTATAAGGGCAAGGGCGTGCGCTATTCCGACGAGCATGTGGTGCGTAAAGAGGCCAAGAAGAAGTAGTCCTGATACAAGGTCATTGTCGAGGCAGGCGGTCAATCATGAACAAGGCACAGATACGCGTACGGCGCGCACACAAGACGCGGCAGAGAATCACGGTTCTGCAGGTTGCGCGGCTGTGCGTGCACCGTACCCCGCGTCACATTTATGCGCAGGTTATCGATCCGAGTGGCAGTCGGGTTCTGGCGAGCGCCTCGACGCTGGAGGCGGAAGTACGCAAGGAGCTCAAGTCGGGGGGCAATATCACCGCCGCGGGCACGATCGGAAAGCGCATCGCCGAGAAGGCCAAGGCGGCCGGCGTGACGCGCGTGGCATTCGATCGATCTGGATTCAAATACCATGGCCGGATCAAGGCGCTCGCGGATGCGGCGCGTGAAAACGGTCTGGATTTCTGAGGGCGAGCAAGGTGGCGGATTCCGATACCGAAGGACGCGGAGACAATCTCCGCGAGAAGCTGATCAGCGTTAATCGTGTCGCCAAGGTGGTAAAGGGCGGCAGACAGTTCGGGTTTGCGGCGCTTACCGTGGTAGGCGACGGCGATGGCCGTGTGGGCCTCGGACAGGGCAAGGCACGTGAAGTACCGGTAGCAGTGCAGAAGGCCATGGATGACGCAAGGCGTAACATGGTCAAGGTGAGCCTGAAGAAAGGCACCCTGCACTATTCAATCTCAGGTGAACACGGTGCGGCCAAGGTTGTGATGCGGCCGGCGTCGGAAGGGACAGGGATCATCGCCGGCGGGGCCATGCGGGCTGTGTTCGAAGTGGCCGGGGTGAACGACGTTCTTGCCAAGTGTATCGGTTCAACCAATCCGATCAATGTCGTGCGTGCCACGATCAAGGCGCTGCAGGCAATCAGCAACCCCGCCGAAATTGCCGCCAAGCGCGGCAAGACGGTCGAGGAAATTACCGGATAAGGAGCCTGTCGTGGCCAAAGCGAAGAAAACTGCCGCCGGAAGGAAGCTCAAGGTTACGCTGGTCCGCAGCCCGTTCGGGACCGGCAGGCGCCATATCGCCTGTGTCAGGGGTCTCGGACTTCGCCGCATCCGGCATTCAGTCGAGGTCCAAGATACGCCTGATGTGCGCGGGATGATCCGTGCCGTGGCGTACATGGTCAAGTGCGAGGAAGTCTGACGATGCGTCTTAATACACTCAAACCAGCGGGTGGCAGCAAGTCCAGCCCGAAGCGCCTGGGACGCGGCGGCGGCTCCGGTCTGGGCAAGACGTCCGGTCGTGGCCATAAGGGCCAGCGGGCCCGTGCCGGCGGCTATCACAAGGTGGGATTCGAGGGCGGACAGATGCCTCTGCAGCGTCGTCTGCCCAAGCGCGGATTCCGTTCCGCGCAACAGGCGCAGATCGGCGAGGTGCGCCTGCAGGCGCTTGGGACGCTTGATGTCGACGTCGTAGATCTGGCGGTACTCAAGGCGGCCAACCTGGTTGCGGCTGACGTGCTGCGTGCCAAAGTGTTTCTGGCGGGTACGCTGGAGCGCCCGGTCACGCTGAAGGGTATTTCGGTCACCAAAGGGGCACTGGCGGCCATTACCCGCGCCGGCGGGAAGGTCGAGGCCTAATGGCACGCGCCGATGCACGCTCCGGGGCTGGCGCTGCCGGTCTGCTCGGCGGAAGGCTGACAGACCTCAAGCAACGCATTTTTTTCGTGCTCGCGGCGCTGGTGGTCTTCCGCATCGGTGCGCATATTCCTGTGCCAGGCATCAACGCAGTGGCGCTTGCGGATCTATTCCGTCAGAACCAGGGGTCGATCGTCGGTCTGTTCAATATGTTTTCGGGCGGGGCGCTTGCCAGATTCTCCGTATTTGCCCTGGGGGTCATGCCGTACATTTCGGCGTCGATCATCATTCAGCTCCTGACGACGGTGATTCCGTCCCTGGAAGAGCTCAGCAAGGAAGGTGAGGCCGGGCGGCGCAAGATCACTCAATATACCCGCTACGCGACCGTGTTTCTGGCCATGTTTCAGGGCTTGGGCATAACGATCGCGCTCGCCGGACAGAGCGCCGGTGGTGTGCCGGTGGTGATATCAGCGGGCATCGGCTTCAAGGTGGTATCGGTTATAACGCTGGTCTGCGGAACCATGTTTCTCACCTGGATCGGGGAACAGATGACCGAGCGTGGTGTAGGTAACGGTATCTCGATGATCATCTTTTCCGGAATCACGGCTGGTCTTCCCAGTGCGGTAGGGAGCACGCTTGAACTGGCCCGTACGGGCTCCTTCCAGCCGTTGTTTGTTCTGGTCCTGTTTGTCGTGGCCATAGGGGTGACCGGCTTCGTGGTCTTTGTGGAGCGCGGACAGCGCCGCATCACCGTGAATTACGCCAAGCGGCAGCAGGGACGGAAAATGTTCGCCGGTCAGACCAGCCATCTGCCCCTCAAGGTAAACATGTCGGGTGTAATTCCGCCGATTTTCGCATCGAGCATCATACTGTTCCCGGCGACCCTCGGCAGCTGGTTCGGACACGCCAAGGGTATGGGGTGGCTGCAGAACGTGGCGACCACGCTGTCTCCGGGGCAGCCCATATACGTAATTCTGTATGCGACAGCCATCATTTTCTTCTGTTTCTTCTATACGGCCATGACCGTGCAGCCAAAGGACATGGCCGACAACCTGAAGAAATCCGGTGCTTTCATTCCCGGAATCCGTCCCGGCGACCAGAGCGCCCGGTACATCGATGGAGTTCTGACGCGCCTGACGTTTGCTGGCGCACTTTATGTGACGCTGGTGTGTCTGCTGCCGGAGTTTTTAATCGTCAAGTGGAACGTTCCGTTCTACTTCGGTGGCACGTCACTGCTGATCATCGTGGTGGTGTGCATGGATTTCATGGCCCAGGTTCAGGCTCATCTTATGTCCCATCAGTATGAGAGTCTGCTGAAGAGGGCTAATTTGAGCGGCGGCGGGATGGGCATACCGCACTGAGCAGGGCCGGCGACGCATGGTGTGTCGCCCAACAGGAGTAAAAGATATGAAGGTTCGGGCTTCGGTCAAGAAACTTTGCCGCAACTGCAAGGTAGTGCGGCGTAAGCGCGTGGTGCGGATTATCTGTTCGGATCCGACGCATAAGCAGCGTCAGGGTTGAGCGGACTACCGTTGATTTTTTGATGAAATTGAAATATTCTTCCCCGTTTTACGTGCGGCAAAAAGCAGAGCTGGAGATAGGCTGAATGGCCCGTATTGCAGGCATCAATATTCCGAATCACAAGCACGTCGAGATTGCTCTCACCTCGATTTTTGGTATCGGCCGCCCGCGTGCCCAACTGATTTGCACCGGTGCCGGAGTTGCGTCGACCACCAAGGTGAAGGATCTCACCGATGCGGAAGTCGACAAGCTTCGCGCCGAAGTGGCCAAATTTACGGTTGAGGGCGACCTGCGGCGGACGGTGTCGATGAACATCAAACGCCTCATGGACCTCGGCACCTTTCGCGGTCTGCGTCATCGCCGCGGCCTGCCGGTGCGCGGTCAGCGCACCCGTACAAACGCGCGTACCCGCAAGGGTCCGCGCAAAGCGATCAGGAAATAGACTGGATCTCCGGAAATCCGAATGGCTAGCTCAACATCGACTGTCACAACACCGAAAGCCAAGAAGCGGGCGCGCAAGAGCGTCGCGGAAGGCATCGCGCATATTCATGCGTCGTTCAACAACACCATCATCACGATTACCGATCGGCAGGGCAATGTGCTGGCTTGGGCGACCGCTGGCGGTGCCGGATTCAAGGGTTCCCGCAAAAGCACGCCGTTTGCCGCTCAGGTGGCCGCTGACAAGGCGGGCCGGGCTGCACAGGAGTTTGGTGTGAAGGCGCTCGAGATCAAGGTGAAGGGCCCCGGTCCCGGCCGGGATTCGGCGGTACGGGCACTGCACGTCATCGGTTATGAAATCAGCAACATCATAGATGTGACGCCGATTCCGCATAACGGTTGCCGGCCGGCCAAGAGGCGTCGCGTCTAGAACACGGCGGGATCAACGGAGAAATACGTGGCACGCTATACCGATTCAAAATGCCGTCAATGTCGCCGTGAGGGAGGCAAGCTTTTCCTCAAGGGCGAGAAGTGCTTTACCGAGAAGTGTCCGGTTGAAAAGCGCGCCTATGCGCCCGGCCAGCACGGCCAGCGGCGTGGTCGCGCTTCGGATTACGGTGCGCAACTGCGTGAAAAGCAGAAGCTGCGTCGCATCTATGGCATCCTGGAACGCCAATTTGCGAACTACTACGCCGAGTCCGACAGGCGTCGTGGCTCGACTGGCGAGAACCTGCTATCGCTGCTTGAGAGCCGCCTGGACAACGTGGTCTACCGGATGGGGTTCGGTATTTCCCGTACCGAGGCACGTCAGCTGGTGCGGCACAACGCGATTCAGGTCAATGGCAAGCGGACCAATATTCCGTCCTATCAGGTTCGCGCCAGCGATGAAGTATCGGTCACGTCCTCAGCCAAAGAGCAGCTGCGCATCAAGGCGGCACTCGAGGCTGCCGAGCAGCGCGGATTCCCGGAATGGGTTGAGGTTGATTCCAAGGCCATGAAGGGTGTTTTCAAGGCCGTGCCTGAGCGTGGCGACCTGCCGTCGGATATCAACGAACACTTGGTTGTCGCCCTCTACTCCAAGTAGTAGGGGCGCTGGTTCAAGCGAGGTCACTCTATGCAGAGCTCTGCAACGGAATTTCTCAAGCCACGGCTGGTCGATGTGCAAAGCCTGGGTGCCGCACGTGCGAAGATCACCCTGGAACCGCTCGAGCGGGGGTTCGGCTATACGCTCGGCAACGCCTTACGCCGCATACTTTTGTCGTCGATGCCCGGCTGCGCCATCACCGAGGTTAAGATCGAAGGCGTGTTGCATGAGTATTCCAGCATCGAGGGTGTACAGGAGGATGTGATAGAGATCCTGCTGAACCTGAAGTCCCTCGCTCTGCGGATGCACGGCAGTCGCCAGGAGACCACGCTCAGGTTGGCGAAGAAAGGGCCAGGTCCCGTGACGGCGGGTGACATCAGCCTCGACCAGGATGTTGAAGTGGTCAATCCGGAGCATCTGATTTGCACCCTGACGAAGAGCGGATCGATTGCGATAGACTTGAAGATCATGCGTGGCCGCGGCTACCAGCCGGTTACCGCGCGGCAGACAGAGGAAGGTCGTGAAATCGGGATGATGCAGCTCGATGCCTCGTTCAGTCCCGTCCGGCGCGTATCCTACGCGGTAGAAAATGCACGCGTGGAGCAGCGCACCGATCTGGACAAGCTGGTGCTCGATATTGAGACCAATGGGGCGATCGACCCGGAAGAGGCCGTACGCCGGGCCGCAAACATACTCCAGGATCAGATTTCCATATTTGTCGACCTGAAGAGCCCGGAAACCAAGGCAATTGAGTCGCCGGCGCCCAACATTAACCCGCTGCTGCTGCGGCCGGTGGATGATTTGGAACTCACTGTGCGTTCGGCCAACTGTCTCAAGGCCGAGAACATCTTCTACATTGGAGATCTGGTGCAGCGTACCGAAGTCGAGCTGCTTAAGACGCCCAATTTGGGAAAGAAGTCGCTTACTGAGATCAAGGATGTCCTGGCCATTCATCAACTGTCGCTAGGCATGAAGCTCGAAAACTGGCCGCCGACATCCATAAAGGCCAAGGTCCCGGAGAAGGAATCCGCTTGACGGAAGAGGTATAAGCAATGCGTCATCACAAGAGCGGCCGCAAGCTCAACCGTACCAGTAGTCACCGGGAAGCCCTGTTTAAGAACATGGCAGTCTCGCTGGTTCGTCATGAACAGATCCGTACCACCCTTCCCAAGGCGAAGGAGTTGCGGCGTGTGGTTGAGCCGCTGATCACCCTCGCGAAGTCGACGAGCGTGGCAAACCGGCGTGTGGCGTTTTCCCGCCTTCGTGACCGCGAGGCGGTCACGAAGCTGTTCGATGTTCTGGGTGTTCGCTATCGCGACCGGCCGGGCGGGTATCTGCGCATATTGAAGTTCGGCTATCGCACTGGCGACAATGCGCCCATGGCGCTGGTTCAGCTCGTCGACCGACCTGAGTCGGGCTCGAGCGACGCCGGAGACGCTGCAACAGCCAAGGCCTAAAGCCGGGCGGCGCGCTGCGCGCCGCAACTTCAGCTGGCCAGCACCCGCGACGGACAGAAGCACAGATCGCTTCTGTCTGTCCTGTATCCGGGTGACCTTTCCCCTGCTGTCCACAGCATGTCATTCGGGCCCGTTCCGGTATCTGGTACCATGGCCGCATGATTGCCCTTTTTACCGACTTTGGCCTGACGGGCCCGTATGTAGGCCAGTTGCACGCAGTGCTGGCACGGTGCGCGCCCGGCGTGCCTGTCATAGATCTGCTTCACGATGTTCCGAGGGAGAACATTCGTGCTGGCGCGTATCTGCTGCCCAGTCTGCTTGCTCCATTCCCGGCCTCGACAGTGTTTCTGTGTGTCGTTGACCCTGGTGTGGGAAGTAATCGCCGTGCCGTGACCGTCTGGATTGATGGTTGCTGGTTTGTCGGTCCTGACAATGGACTGTTCCATGTACTGGCAAACCGCGCCGTCCAGGTGGATTCTCGTGAGATTCTCTGGCGTCCGTCCCGCCTGTCCGCCTCATTCCACGGGCGCGATGTGTTTGCCCCGGTAGCCGCCGCCCTCGCGTGTGGAACCATGCCAGAGTCCTGTCGTATCGATCTCGCAGCGCCGCCGGATTCCCCCTGGCCCGACGATTTGCCTGAAGTGATCTACGTCGACGGATTCGGGAATGCCGTCACCGGTGTGCGTGCCGGCAGTGTCCAGACCGGACAGGTCTTGCGCATTGGCGGACAAACAGTGCGGCACGCGGCGACCTTCAGCGCGGTGGCGCCCGGCGAGATCTTCTGGTACCGCAATTCCAGCGATCTGGTCGAAGTGGCCATCAACGGAGGCAGTGCATCCGATGAGCTGGGATTACAGGTGGGTGACCGGATGGAAATGGAGTAGGGGCGGCAGCCCCGCTGCGGGCGCGGGGTCAGGGCGCGAGCTCGCCGGCTGGCTGCGCGCCACAGATGCCGGAATCCTGCGGTTCAACCCGTTTTACGCCGGGCCTCGAGCTGGCGATCCCGCTCCAGCAATGGACCGAGAAACCGGGCGGTATGTGAGGACGGATGCCCGGCCAATTGTTCCGGAGTTCCGGTGGCGATAACCCGGCCACCCCCATCACCTCCCTCGGGTCCGAGGTCGATTACCCAGTCGGCGGTCTTAATGACATCGAGATTGTGTTCGATGACAACCACTGTGTTGCCATGATCCCGCAACCGGTGCAGCACCGCCAGAAGCTGCTTGATATCGTGGAAGTGAAGTCCAGTGGTCGGTTCATCGAGAATATACAAAGTATGTCCAGTGTCGCGTTTAGATAGTTCACGCGAGAGCTTGATGCGTTGCGCCTCGCCCCCTGACAGGGTGGTAGCGCTCTGTCCAAGCGTGACGTACGAAAGGCCGACGTCGATAAGGGTCTCAAGCTTGCGCCGGATGACAGGAATGGCATCAAAAAATGTCGTGGCTTCCTCGACGGTCATGTCGAGAACCTCGTTGATGGCTTTTCCCTTGTAGCGGATTTCAAGCGTTTCGCGGTTGTAGCGCTTGCCTTTGCACACATCGCAAGGGACGTATATGTCCGGCAGGAAGTGCATCTCCACCTTCACCATCCCGTCTCCCTGGCATGCCTCGCAGCGGCCACCGCGCACATTGAATGAAAAGCGGCCCGGATTGTAGCCACGGGCGCGTGCCTCCGGTGTGCCGGCGAACAGTTCGCGCAGTGGCGTAAAAAGCCCTGTGTACGTTGCGGGGTTCGAACGCGGAGTGCGGCCGATGGGGCTCTGGTCGATGTCGACTACCTTGTCCAGCTGTTCCAGACCGTCGAGACCGGCGCAGGGTGCCGGCTCATTTCCGCTCCCATGAAAATGCCGCGCGGCAATGGCAAACAGCGTGTCATTGATAAGCGTGGATTTTCCGGATCCGGAAACGCCGGTAACGCACGTAAACAGACCCACCGGAACCGACACGTCCACGCCCTTGAGGTTATTACCCGCTGCGCCACGGATGACAAGCTGGTGTTCGGTGTCAACCGGTGTGCGCTGCGAAGGAACGGCTATGTACTCTGTGCCAGCGAGATAGCGTCCGGTAATCGATCCAGCTTGCAGACAGATCTCTTCAGGCCGTCCCTGGGCGACCACCCGCCCTCCGTGTATGCCGGCGCCAGGTCCCATGTCGAGCACGTAGTCAGCCGCGCGAATGGCGTCCTCATCGTGCTCGACGACGATTACTGTATTGCCTGCGTCGCGCAGTTGACGGAGCGTATCGAGCAAACGTGCATTGTCCCGCTGGTGCAGTCCGATGGACGGTTCATCAAGAACGTACATGACCCCAACGAGCCCTGCTCCGATCTGGGAGGCAAGCCGGATGCGCTGCGCTTCGCCCCCGGACAGGGATTGGGCCGAACGGGCGAGCGTGAGGTAGTCCAGGCCGACATTGACCAGAAAGCCCAGTCTGCTCTCGATTTCAGTGACGATCTTGTCGGCAATTTCCCGGCGTTTTCCGGAGAGCGCAAGTCCCTGAAAGAACCCCAAGGCCTGCGCGATGGGCATCTGAGCAAGATCCTGTATTGGCCGTTCGCCGACAAACACGTTACGTGCCTCGACACGCAGCCGCGCGCCGTTGCATTCCAGACAGGGTTGCGACCCGAGATTCCTGGCGAGTTCCTCACGTACGGCGACCGACTCTGTTTCCCGGTACCGCCGCTCCATATTGGGAACCACCCCCTCGAATGTGTGCCGGCGCCGCTGACTTCCGCCGCGGTCGTTCAGATAGGTGAACGTGATCAGTTCCTCGCCGCTGCCGTAGAGGATGGTTTTGCGTACCCGCTCCGGCAGCTCCTCGAAGGGCATGTCTAAGTCGAATTCGTAGTGGTGTGCCAGGCACTCGAGCATGTGGTAGTAGAAGATATTCCTCCGGTCCCAGCCCCGCACGGCACCGGCTGGCAGACTAAGGCTCGGATCAGAGATGATGCGTTGGGGGTCAAAAAACTGGCGCACGCCGAGCCCGTCGCATGATGGACAGGCGCCGGCAGGGTTGTTGAATGAGAACAGCCTGGGTTCGAGCTCGGGCAGGCTATAGCCGCACTGCGGGCAGGCGTAGCGTGCCGAGAAGACGTGTTCCTCGCCTGGCGCGTCATCCTGCGGCAGGATGACGGCGCGTACTACACCGTCGCCAAGCTTGATCGCCGTTTCGAGCGATTCTGCCAGGCGTTGCTCCTGTCCTGGGTGCACGACAATACGGTCCACAACGGCCTCGATACTGTGTTTCTGGTTCTTTTCCAGTTCAGGCGTGTCATCGAGTTCTGTCACGCGGCCATCGATACGCGCTCGAACATAGCCCTGGGCTCTGAGATTCTCGAGAAGCTGAACATGTTCGCCCTTGCGGTCGTGCACAAGGGGGGCAAGAAGCATAAGGCGCGTTCCGTCCGCCAAAGCCATGATGTGGTCAACCATCTGGCTGACGGTCTGTGCGTCGAGCGCGAATCCATGCTCAGGACAGCGGGGTTCCCCTGCCCGGGCGTACAGGAGACGGAGGTAATCGTATATTTCCGTCACGGTCCCCACCGTTGATCGGGGGTTATGCGATACCGACTTCTGTTCGATGGAGATGGCGGGACTGAGGCCGTCGATCAGGTCCACGTCCGGCTTCTCCATGATTGCCAAAAACTGGCGCGCATAGGCCGAAAGGGACTCCACGTAGCGTCTCTGGCCCTCCGCGTACAGGGTGTCGAAGGCGAGCGAAGACTTTCCGGATCCGGACAGCCCGGTGATGACAATCAGGCGGTCACGGGGCAGATCGGCGTCTATGTTCTGCAGGTTGTGGGTGCGTGCTCCGCGGACGCGCAGGTAGCCGCCGCTGTGCGAGGGTTTCTCCATAACAGTTCCGGTTTAAGGCGAACAGTCTAATATATGCCAAAGCGGCAATCGGCCAAAATCAGCAAGGGGCAGCGACGGATCAGCGCGTCAGCCCGGGTCCCGTTACCGAGCGCGGTCAGCGGGATGCGACCCCTTCAACTTATGGTCAATTCGGCGATTTATGGTTGGTATCGGCATTCCGTCCCCTGAAGATGGTTTCCCGAAGAGAAGATGTGCTCCCGTGGCCCCGGGGTTCGCTGGTTTGCTGTAAACCTCTCCAGGTGCCCGGAAATTGATCAGGGAAGGGGAGTTCAGACTTGATCTAATGCAGCCATGCCGGACGGCGGGTGGTTTACTGCACACGTCGCCGGGCCATATTGCGCAATTATGTTTGGGCGTATATTGTTCGCACCTTGTCATTACTGGACGAGGATGGTGGTTTTGCGCCGTCCGGCCTGTCGGTGACTGATGAGAGGCACAAGCAAGTAATCCAATCCATCTTACGGGAGACGTCATGAAAAAATCTATCCGCGCCACCTTGATCGGTGCTGTTGCCGTGCTGGCTACCGGAATTGCCGTACTGCCAGTAGCCGCTCAGGCGGCGACGCCGGCCAATCCCTGCTCTGCCAAGAGCATGGGGATGAAGAAGGCGCCCATGAAGAAGACCATGATGCACAAGGGCAACACGGCGATGAAGGCTCGTGTAATGGCCATCCAGACGGCGTTGAACAAGAACGGCGCCATGCTGAAGGCCGATGGCATGATGGGCATGAAGACCCGTGCGGCCCTGAAGAAGTTCCAGTCCAAGCACGGCCTGAAAGCCACTGGCTACGCCAACAAGGCCACGCTCAAGGCGCTGGGCGTCAAGTAAGTCCGGTTAGCTGGAGGCGTCGGGGCGTTGTGCCCGACGCTTCTGGTCCGGATGGCTGGGTCTGTCGTTTTCCTGCTGTCATGCCGGTTTTGCCGTTCGGGGACGTGACCGGGTCAGGGATGAGGGTCGGCTGTATCCTTAGCGGGTTGGGGATGCTGGGTCAGTCGCCAGGTTGATGCCGGTTTTCTGATGCTGTGCGCCGTAGCTTCGTTTTCGATAATTTTGGCAGAAGCGATCATGCCGAAATTGCCCGCGATGTTTGCCGCCCCTATCCCGTTTGGTTGTCGGCCCAACGCAACTTTGCAGCAAACCGCTGTGTGGCACGGTGCTCCCGGCCAACGGGCCGTGACGATCAAGATCCTGTGCCGACGGCCCCCCTGTCGGCCGGCCGCTCCAGACGCGTCGGGTGCGCACAGGGCGGCCAGCAGTCTTCGGTGACCCGGCGGAGGCTGCGTTCAGAACAGCAGCTGAAGGCCAAGGGTTTCCTGATTGTAGTTCTGCAGCGCGGGATCGATCGGATCCTGCTTGTCAAAGGAGATGCGGGCGTACTCGCCGCTGACCTTGAGCTGCTGGCCGTCGATGTAATAGTTGAAGCCGACGCTGTTCCATTTCTGGTCGTCATAACCGGACGTCAGGTTGTACTGGGATTTCTCGTGACGCAGAAAGAACTGCAGCCGGCCGACACCGATCCTGCTCGGGAACAGGTATCCGGCCTTGACGTAATAACCCTGGAGCTGCGAGGTAATCGGCAGGTTCGGGTCGGGATAGGCGCTGTTGATGGCGTTTCCAGTACTGTAGTGCATGTAAGCCGCCGACGCCGTATAGGTGCCGCTGCGAAACGGGTACTCGAAGAAGATGTCGGTTGTCCAGGCCTCGTAGTTCTTGGCGTCGGTCTGGGTCGCATAGTCGCCCCAGACGACATCCGGTTGATACTCGTAGGACGCGCCAATCGTGAGCACCTTCATGGTGCCGAGGTACGTTCCTTCGTAGCCGTATCCGTATTCGGGATCGAGCAGGCTGGCGGTTAGCCTGCCTGTCACCATCGATTCGCTCTTGGGGACACCATCACCCTGCCGTCCGTTGGATATCATGATGCGGTACTGATACATCGCGTTGTGAAGGTTGCCCCACGCGGCCACACCGGTATCACGGCTTGCGGCGAATGGGGCATAGGCAAGCACTTCGGCGCGGTCCATGGTAAGCGGACCAAAGCAATCCTCGAGATTTTCCCGGGTGAACGGCACCTTGAATTTCCCGACTATGAACTGAAGGGCGTCGTTTGCCTCGAGTGTGATGTAGGCATCCTCGTAAAACATGCTGCGGTTGTTGTATCCCTCTTCGCCGTCAACAGGCGCCTCGGTATCGACGAAAAATCCGATGTCGTTATTGTACTGTCCGCTCAGTACTATGCGGTTGCGCCGCAGGTAGAAGTTGTTCAGGCCGGCGGAATCCGTTGACGAGGTGTATCCCCGACTCTGGTACCAGGCCTGTACATAGTAGTCCAGGGTCACGTAGCTCTGTCCGGAATGCAGGGTTACTCCGGCTATCGCCGGTCGGGCAGCTGCAGCGATGACCAGAGCCCCGAGGGGCGCGATGCTGCGCCGGACCAACTTCGCCACGCGGCCTTTCTTGAACGAATTTTTCATGATCGGCTCTCCTCCCGTATTATTTCTGTTGAGGCGCACTGACTTTCATGTATCCCGCCACGAGCTTGCTCACGTCTCCATTCTGGTGACAGGATGCGCAAGCCTTCTGGGGCACCTTGAGCGGATCCGCGATCAGGCCGGCGTGTGCCAGGGATTTCCTGAGAATCCACGGACTTCCTCCGTGGCAGCCGACGCAGTCGTTATTCACCGGTTCATGATCCGTGTGCCATGGACTGTCGCTGACGGCTGGACCGCGGCCGCTGCTATGGCACTTGAAGCACGACGAAGCCCCCATTCCGCAGGCATTGGCCGCCGCGATCGGAGAGCAGGTGGCGAAGGATTCGTGAATGTTGCTGATGGCACTTGCCCCCCACCCGTTCTTGTGAACAGCTGGCATGCGGTGTGTGTGCAGGGCGGAGCGTGGCATTGGCGGCGTGGCAGACAGCAGCGACCAGACCACGGCGACGACCGTCAGGATCGTGATGCACGTAGCGTAGAACAGGATCGAGTGCGAGGCGCGTTTGAAGGTTCTGATGAAGACCTGGCTCATTTTTTCCTCCTTTTCTTGCTATGTGCTGTGGGTTCGGCAGTCCTGGAGAATGATTCGGACTGGTCGAGCCTCCGTTTTGCGGCCTCGATGTCCTTTTCCGTGGGACCCGACCCGCACATGCAGATCGGTCCCTTGCGGAAATACGGTCGGGTCCTGGTTGTGGCAGCCTTCGTCGGTGCGGCAGCAGTGGACGCCGCGGTCGCGCAGGCGGCGGGTACGGCGAGGACCAGCAGTCCAGACGCTGCAAGGATTCGCCATGTTCGGATCGGGTTTGTGTCCATTGCGTAGCCACGCGCTCAAATGTCTCGCGCGTCATGCAAAGCACATTGCATGCCAGCAGGGAGGCTACGAAAAAACAGTTAGTTAGGCGGGAATGGCCGGAGTGGGGCGTTGCATTAAGTCGCTTTTACCGGCTCTGCCGTTGCGGGGCTTTCAATTTGCAACAAGCCGTCGTGAGTGCCCGTTTATCGCGGGTATGGGCACGGTGAGGTTGACCAGCTGGTAACGGGCGGCCACGACCTGGGCAAAGGCCTGGCGCAGGAGGGAGAGCGTGGCCTTGTCGTAGTGCTCCGGGTGCAGAAGTTCGTGATGGAACAGGCGTTCGTAGTGCGCGCCGGGAGATACCTCGATGCGCAACCGGATCTTCGTGGCCGGGCGTGGCGCCAACGCCAGACGCGCGGCCAGCACGCTCGCGCCACCAGGCGGAATGCGCGTGTCGAAGTACTCATGGGTCAGGCGCAGGTTGACGCTTCGCCCTATGGTCTGCCGGGCGATTTCTCGGGCGTCGCGGCCGCCAGGACCGACCGCGTAAAGGGTGACGTATACCTTGGGAACCAGATAGGTCGGAAAGTCATGTCCAATGTGGACGCTGCGGATGACCGCACGGGCCTCGGCCATGTGGTGGTCCACCCGGGTGACGCGCAGGGAGATCCGCAGGCCCTGTCTTACCATCGCCGGATCGTGGATGCCGCGCCACAGATGCCGCCGGTCGGGCATGTGGCAAGTCTGGCAGGTGACGTGCTCGTGCGCGAAGCGGCTGGCTCGCCACTCTGCATAGGTGTTCTCGAACGGCTTCCCATCCAGGCTCCGACCCCAGGGCGGAGACTGGTGGCAGGTAGCGCAGAAGCGGCTGTGCTGGAAGGCCGGTGTTGCCGTAAAACCGTCGTGCGGCAGGCCCGGGGTGTTTCCGGCCGGCATGCCCGGAGATGGTGGCGGTCCGAACCGATGTTGCCTGCGAACATGGCAGGCAGCGCACGTCAGTCCCTGATGGAACAGCTGTTGGCCGACGTACGCCGGTGGAGGTGTCGACGGTCTGTCCGGCCAGCCAAATTCCATCGCCGCCAGTGCCTTCTGTTCGGCCAGCGGAGCGTGGCAG
The DNA here is from genome assembly GCA_021785515.1 of Pseudomonadota bacterium. Classification (GTDB taxonomy): domain Bacteria; phylum Pseudomonadota; class Gammaproteobacteria; order Acidiferrobacterales; family UBA6901; genus JAJYCY01. Next base: position 58,237 of record JAJYEX010000008.1, read on the forward strand.
CGCATGCAGCGGTTGGCTTGTGTCTGGCTCATGATGCGGAACTGCCAGAGCAAGCCAGGCCCGATGGCGCGGCTGTGCAGGCTCGTGCGCCAGTCTTCGTACTGCTGCTGGTGGCATTCGCCGCAGGATTGCGGGGACAGGGATCCCGTGAGCGCCGAGTAGCCCTTGGGCGGCGGGCCTTCCGGGGCCAGAGGGTATATCCAGTGCTGTGCCAGGAAGCGGCTGATCGGTCCTGGCGGGGTTTTTCCGTGGCTGGCTGGCGGCGATTGCCAGGCGGCTGCTCCCGTGACCAGCACTGCCAGCACCAGGATAAGAAGTCGCATCGGGTTGGCTGAGCCGGACACGCCTTCTTTTCTCCATGCCTCGACGATGGACTAGCAGTCCGCCACTATACCACCCGCACCCACACCTGTCTGCGCCGCATCACCCCGGTGCGGGGACGTCAGTCGCCGTTTCTGCAGCGGGAAAGAAGATCCCCGGGACGGACCGGGCTAATCCGTCCCGGGGCAAGGAGGAGAGCTATCCGCAGGGGTTGGCTGGTGCCGAACCGCCGCTTGAGGACGAGCTGCTGCTGCTTCCACCGCCCGTCTTGTACGCCTTGTCGGCATCAATGATGGCATTGCCCGTCGTGGAATAGGGGGATATGGTCGGCGGAACTTCCACGACCGACGGGGGATTGTAGTTCAGCGAGTCCGTCGCCAGGTCCGTGCGCCACGGGGAATCCGCGGGCATGTTGAAGTTGCCGCTCATGTTCTGCGCGTAACCGAGTTCCCCCCATTCCACCCATGCCGCGTCGTAGAACTTGACGGGGTAGCCCAGCACCAGGCCTGCGGAAATGCCCGTGACCATGGCCCGGTAGGTGGTGCGGCAGTGGGTGTAGATGACTTCTCCCGGCCTGTAGCCGATGGCATCAATTGTGACGCCGTTAGGCGGATGTTCTACGGTGCCAAGCGGGTCCGTGATGAGCTGTTGCAGCCAGGCCTTGTCGAGGTAGCCATAAGACGCATCCTTGCCGTTTACGGACCCGTCACCGTTCAGGTCACCCGGGACGGTGCTGGTGCTATTGTGGTTGCCGAAGCTGTTGTTGGCGTACGGGTTGGAGGCCGCGCCCGGTCCGTTGTAGTAGTCGTTCTGGTAGAGCAGATCGATGTAGTTGAGGTTTACCGCGCCGCGGATATGGCCCTCGAAAGCGACGTAACAGGGGCCGCCCGTCGATGTCACGCAGTTCGTCTGCCCAGTGGTTTGTTCCTGCACGCCGTTGTATTCCGCGGGTGAGCGCGCATCCCAGATGAAGGCGCCACCCTGGGGCGTGTATTTGCCGAGGGCGACGGAGAGCATCTCCTGAAGGCTCGCCTGCAACGCGGTGTTGTCCACCGGAATTTCACGTACCGAGAAGGTTCCGGAACCCGGGGGCGCATCCGCCGTCGAGGAAAAATAGCCGGTGCCGGCTGTATGTACGCCGGCGCTGAAAGCCGCGTAGCCTCCGGTCTCGTTGAGGACGTTATCGATGCCACCGTCAAGAATCGCCAGGTGGGTGTGGCTCACCCCCCAGTAGCGGAACATGTACCAGCCGCGTCCGATCAGCATGTCCGCCAGGGGGCTTCCCTGGCCCATCGCAAAAACGATCATGTCCTTGGTCGGATCGATGTTGTACTCCTTCAGGAAGGCATCCATGGATGGTCCGTCGAGCACCATGCTGATCGTCGTAATCACGCCATCGTTACGCGCCATGACCCACTGCGATGGGCCAATATCGTAGGTAAAGATGTTGTTGTTGTCGTGGGCGACGTACTCCATCCCGGCAAAGCCGATGCCGCCGTTGGAAGCGACGCTGCCGCCGGAAATGCTGTAGCCGGTTTGGCAGCCTCCGGTAGCGAGGTACGCCGTGCAGCCCGCGCCGCCGGTCTGCAAGATGACCAGGTGCCCGGTGATGCCGGGCGGGCGGTTTGCCGTCCAGTTGTCTATCCAGTGCATCAGGGTCTGGCCCGTGATCAGTCCGTTGACGTTCGCGTTGTAGTCATCCGCCGAGGTCTGGACAGCCGCGATCTGTGCGGCCGTATGCACAACGATGCCGGTCCCGCCGTCGGTAGTGTCGTGCCCGCCGGAGCAGCCGCCGACGATAAAGAGCATCGCGGCAATTGCGGACATGGCGGTACGCCAACCGGCACTGGCGGCAGTGGGTGCCCCGCAAAAACTCTCTTTTTTCATGTCGTCCTCCACTCGGTGTAACAGACTTTTATAAATGACGTCCGCCACGCAAGCAGTTTGCATGCCAAGGTGGATTGGCGCGGGAAAACAACTGTTTAGAAAAATCACGCCAGCCTTGGCTATTGCACAATTCAGCATCGCCGCGTTGCGCGGCTCGGGCTCTTTCAATCTGCAATGCCGCATCTGTCTGCGACGGAAGGCAGCGTACCGGGCGGCTCATTGCAAAATCCAAGAACCAGGTCTTTGGCTGTCAGGGCATTGCGATATGCGCGCGACCTGAACTGCACCGTGCGGTGCTTTATCGCGCAAAATCAACAATCTGAACCCGCGGCATGGAGTTTGCTAAATGTGAACTGAAATTCAGCGATGCCGGGCGAAGGATGACGCACCATGAAATGTCACAAGGCATGGTTTCATCTGCCGCCGTCCTTCAGGCGCTGTTGGGCTTCACAGGGTCGGCCGGTGGCGGATTCAGGAAAGCGAGTGATACTGCCGGTGTTCGGCCCGGTCACCGTGACCGAATCGCTGAATTTCCTGGGTGTCGACTGCCTGCGTACCAACCTGTTGACCAAGAAGGCAATGGGGTTGGCCGGATGTGGCGACGTGCTGGAAATTATCACTGACAATCCGAGCTCGGCTGAGACGATTCCGTTCATGCTGCCGAACTACGGCTGTTTGTATCTGGCAACGATTCATGAAGAGCGGTACCGGGTCCTCTACGTGAGGAAGGTCATGGCATAGACAAGGGGAGGCAGGTTCCGATGGCGAGCACCGAGAGCGAAATGGGTGCAGCACTGAAAAATACGGAATCGGCCCAGCGCCGGCTGGAGATCAAAAACCAGATATGGGCGTTTGGGATTGTGGGATTTTTTGCGGTGATTACCGTCTGGAGCTGCGCCGTCGACGTCCGCTATCTGTACTTGGCAACCTACATATGGTTTGGACTCATCTACGGCATGGCTCTTCAGTACGGGCGCTTTTGCATGGCGTCCGCCTTCCGCGATCTGTTCGCGGTGGGCGTGCCGCGCATGACCGTCGGTATTCTCATCGCGCTGGCGCTATTCAGCGTGGTCGCATCCGTCGTGACCGGTGCTGGCCAGAGCACTTTCCATCCGCTGCCGTACGGCTACCAGAATGTCATCGGCGGAATCCTGTTCGGGACCGGAATGGTATTCGCCGGCGGTTGTGCCTCCGGCTCACTGTACAAGAGCGGGGAGGGGACGGTGGCGTCCTGGATCGTCATTCTGTCCCTGAGTTTTTCGCAGACATGGTTCGCAATGGCGGGTGGATGGCTGAACCGCCTAGTGCCGGCATCGTGGACAAAGTCTGCGGCCGCCAAGAACCTGCCGGCGGTACTTAATCCCACCAATGGCTGGTACAACCAGTATCTGGCAGGCTACATCTGGAACCTCCCCGCCACCACCGTGGCCGTGCTGACACACATCAAGAACCAGTTTCTGGCGGCGTTCGTCGGCGACGCGCTGATCAATACCATCGTGCCGGCGATTTTCATACTGGCGGTGGTGTACGTATTCTGGTATCGCAAATCCCACATAAAAAACATGCTGAAAGCCGGCAAAAAAGGCTGGCGAGCCGAGGTGGCCGGTTACTGGTCCATGATCGCTGCCTCGCGGCGCACCGCCATCGCCGGACTCATTATCGGGGTGGCGGCGGGCCTGCACATGTGGGTGACCGAGGGCTTGAGGCACGTGTTCGGGGTGCTCAACGCAGGCGAACTGTTGCAGGCCATGGGCCACACTTCGGGCCTGTCGATACAGGACACGGTCTTTGATCCCGGGTACTGGTATATCACCACCCAGGAGGCGCAGTGGTCGGGCTGGCTCCTGCATGTGCTTGGCGTGCACGACATGCGCAACATCTTCTACGGACTGCAAAACGGCGTGCCCAATCCGCTGCTCAATCCGCCGGGATGGATGTCGATATCCATCATTCTCGGGTCATCAGTAATGGCGCGGCTAAGCAACGAGTTCCGGCTCAAGCTTCCGTCCCTGGAGACTGCGATCTGGGCGCTGATTGGCGGCGCGCTTATGGGGATCGGGGCGCGCATAGGAATAGGTTGCAACATCGGCGCCTTCTTCATTCCGGTGGCAAACGGCGACCCGTCCGGTTGGCTGTTCGGTCTCGGCCTGGGAGTGGGGGCCTACATTTGTGTGCGATTCTACGACTGGTGGATAAACCGCCGGATGGCGAAAGAAGACATATTTTAAACCAACTGGAGAACGAGCGATGGCGGTCCAGTTCAGGAGACAATCGGAGGGCGTTTACTTTCTAGACGTCAAGGGCTACGTGTGCCCGCATCCGCAGTTATATACGAAAAAATCTCTGGAAAAAATGAAGCCGGGCGACGTGCTTGATCTGGTGTTCGATAATCCATCGTCAGCTGAATCGATAAATTCAATGTGTGAGGCGGCTGGAAACGAGATCGTAAGCAAGGTCAAGGATGCAAGTGGGGCCATGGTATGGCGCATCAAGAAGGGGTAGCGGAACCGGCGAGGTAATACGATGAAAACCAGTCTGTGGATAATCATTCTTATCGTCGTCGGCTTCATCAGTTTTCTGATGGGGTATTCGCGTCCTCATCCAGCGCTGCCCCCGGCCTCGTCGTGGAGCCAGAACCGTTAATTCGGGACCGAGCTTCAGGCGCAGGGTTTGGTCAGCATGCGATAAGTGCCCGCCAAGGCAGATGGAGGTGACATGCGTCTGGGCGTAACCATCACCAGCGACCGCTTCGGCAGCTACGCAACCGGATTGCTTGCCGCAGCCTCGGCTCGCGGCTGGGAATGCCGCTGCTTCCTTACCCATACCGGAACGCGCGTGCTTCGATACAAACCGTTCTGCGACCTCGTGGAATCCGGTCGGGTATCCACCACCGTGTGTGAGCTCAGTTGGGAACGGTTTGAAGGCGGCGCACTGCCGCCGTCCGTCATAATGGGCGGACAGTACCAGAACGCCGAGCTTGTGCACCAGTGCGATAAAGTCGTGGCCTTTTAGTCCGTCGCGATTGTCTGTCAGGGCAGAAAGAGCGGGTGACGAATGAAACAGGTGCTTGTAATCGCGAAATTCGACCAGGCTGAGGCGATGCGGGTCGCGGCTGGATTAACGCTGCTGAACGACCATATCCGGATCCAGGTGATTGGCAAGCTGAAAGACAGTCAGGAGGTCGCAGAGCAAAAGGAAGTGCTGGATTTCGCGGAAGTTCCCTGTGAGGTGCTGGACGCCGCGGACCCGCTTCCCGATATTGCGCAGAGCATTCTGACAGCTGACACAGTATTTATCCTGTGAATCAAACCAGAACCATTCTGATCATTCATCCGGTCGCCGATGAATGCATCACGTCCACGCACAACCTGGCCGATCACCTGAAAGAAATCGGCGCGCAGGTGTGGGTGCGCGTCATGGACACGTCTTACGATGAAATGCTCGATGCGATGGAGAGGGCCGACACCATCGTGTGCTGGAGATAAGCCCGGACAGTCTCGGTCGGGATGATGTGTGTCAGCTTGTCGACAGAATCGCACTAAGAACAAGACCTGATCCAGACGCAGCAGGACTTGATTTGCAAAGACGCATAAATGTATTGCCGGACGAGTGAACGGCGCCTCAAACCCGTTACTCATCGTGATCATTGTGTTAGATTCTCGTGACGAAGTGGTCGATTCGGTGTTACCCAGGCGGAGTTTTCGGGAAGGGAAGCCTAGCGGCTGGTCCAGGCCAGATCGTAGCTAGATTGTCCGATTAGGCAGCGAGGCGCCCGTGGAATACGACCAGTTTTTCCGGCACCACAGCTCGCGCGGATCAACGCGATGGTGGGTGGCGCTGCTTGCGATCGCTCCTCTCCTTCTGACAGTAGCCTATTATCTGCGCACACACGCCGTGCGGATTCCAGGCGTGCTTGTGTTGGTGTTGCTCGCGACCATCGTTGCGGCACTGCTGTACCGCAATCTGTCCCAGCGCCGTGCCCTCAGAGTTCTGCATCGCGGGGTCCTGCGCGCGCAAGAAGGTGATCTGCATCCAGTTCATTTCGGGCACCTTGCTGATTCCGCCATGCAACGGGTTGCCAGGGATTACAACCTTCTCATGGCCAATCTGGGTTCCATGTTCCGGGAGATCGAGGAGTGCCAAAACCGGACCATATCCGAGAGAAACCGCAACGACGCGATTTTGCACAGCCTGCCCGGTGCGCTCGTCTGTGTGGACGGTGACGGACGCGTTACCCATTCGAATCGGCGGGCAGAGCATTTGGTTGGGGTTCCCGGCGCGGAATTGGTCGGCCGCAACCTGTTTGAGGTTCTGAACGTCGACGAGGAGGGCGTGGTGTTGCTGCGCGACGCGCTGCTCTACGAGCGTCAGGTCGTCAACAAGGAGGTGTCGGTGCGTCTGGGGGACGCGGTCCGCCATTTCACGCTGAATCTTGCGCCGTTTGGTTCCCCGACCCGCGGCGCGACCGGCGCAGCCATTGTTCTGCAGGATATTACGGACCACAAGCGGCTGCAGGAAAGCGCGTATACGACGGAAAAGCTGGCGGCCATAGGGCAGCTGGCGGCAGGCGTAGCCCACGAGCTGAATACCCCGCTCGGCAACATCATCGGATACGCCCGTCTTCTGGAGGAGCACGAGCACAGCCAGGAGGAGCTGGGTGACTATTCCCGGATCATCTCGACCGAGGCGAAGCGCTGCTCGCGTATTGTGGACAATCTGCTGAATTACGCGCGCCGCGATCAGTGCCGTCCGGAAAACTGCAGCCTAAACCGGCTGATCGAGGACGTGGTGGAAACCGTCGCAAACTGTCAGGGACGGCGATACGACGTGGTGATTACAACGGATCTGGCGGCGGAGCTGCCTCTGGTTCAGGGGGAAAACGGGCAGATCGAGATAGTGCTCGTGAATCTTCTGATGAACGCCATCCAGGCCGCGTGCGAAGGTGATCGGCCGGCGCGGGTGATTGTGCGTACCCGAACGGACCCGGGAGGGTCGGTCGTGATGGAGGTGGAAGACAACGGCAGGGGGGTTCCGGGAGATTTGCAGGTGCGCATTTTTGATCCGTTCTTCACCACCAAGGAGATAGGAGAAGGTACCGGCCTGGGGCTGTCGATCAGCCAGATGATCGTCGCGCGACTTGGTGGAAACATCAAATGCGACGCCTCATTCAAGAACGGGGCGCGGTTCGTGGTGAAGCTGCTGCGGGCATAGACCAAGAAAAGGGGGGGGAGGTCATGGGTGCGGAAATCGTAGAGGCGGACGCCCTATCACAGATGCAGCGTCGTCCGGTTATCCTGGTTGTCGAGGACGACACGAACATGCGTCAGCTCATTGCAAACGTGTTGCGGCCGCTCGATGCGGAAATCGTAGTCATGCGCAATGCCGAGAGCGCCCTTGACTATCTGGAATGTGAGGACGTGGCGGTGGTTGTGACTGATCTGCGCATGCCCAGGGTGGACGGCGTCGAGGTTCTGAAGTTTGCCAAGCGCCGCAGCGCCATGACGCAGGTGGTGCTGATTACCGGATTCGCCACGGTGGAGTCGGCCGTCGAGGCGCTGAAGTGCGGCGCGTACGACTACCTGCGCAAGCCATTCGAGCCTGCCGATCTGCGCCAGACGGTGACGCGCGCCTTGGAACACGTTGCCGTCGGTCGGGAGAATGCGCACCTTCGGGCGGATGAGCACGCCGGGGATGAAACGCACGGATTGATCGGGCGCAGCCAGGCGATGGAGAGAGTGCATCGGATGATCGATGCATCATCGGGGTACGATTGCTGTGTGCTTGTAACCGGAGAGAGCGGCAGCGGGAAGGAGCTCGTCGCCAAGCGTATCCACTGCCAGAGCAAGCGCGCGCGGAAGCGGTTCATCGCCCTGAATTGCGCGGCTATTCCGGAGCCCATCATAGAGAGCGAGCTGTTCGGTTACCGCCGGGGCGCGTTTACCGGTGCCGACCGTGACAAGGTAGGATTGTTCGAGGCCGCGCACGGCGGTACGCTGTTTCTCGACGAAATCAACAATGCATCCTTGTCGTTGCAGGCCAAGCTGCTGCGGGTCATCCAGGACGGGACATTTTTCCGCATGGGCGACACCGAGCCGAGGCAGGTGGACGTGAGGGTGATTGCGGCGAGCAACCGGGAACTGACGGGACTGATCCAGGAGCAGCTGTTTCGTGCCGATCTCTACTACCGATTGAATGTCATTGAAATTTGCGTGCCGCCGCTGCGCGAGCGTCAGGGTGACGTGCCGTTGCTGGTGAGCTACTTCATCGCCAAGAATTCCCGGAAACTCGGGAAGCAGATCGACGGCCTGACTACGCCGGTTTTGGGGGCGTTGATGCGCTATAACTGGCCCGGAAACGTGCGCGAGTTGGAAAATGTGATTCAGCGCATGATCATTCTCAGCGAAACGGAACTGCTGGATGTCGATGCGCTGCCGTTCGATATGGCCAAGCCGAACGAGGGTATTCCAAAGGCGCTAGATCACATGGCACCCCAGAGTCTGGACGAGATCGAGATGTTTTTTATCTCCAAGACCCTGCGTGAAACAAAGGGAAATCGCGCGCTGGCCGCGGAGATTCTTGGCATCGACAAGTCCACGTTGTGGCGGAAAATCAAGCGCTACAACCTCGAAGAAGAGGCCGGCCAGGCCAATACCGAACTGTTTGCAGGTGCCGACAAGGCCAATATGGGCTAGCGGTTTGGACAGGGGCGGTCGCGGTGGCGCAGGTCGGGATGTACCGCGATACGGAAGGGAGCGCCAGCAGCGTTGCGGTCCGAGACCGCAGTGGCAGGCCCATTGCGTAGTCGGGGTACGCATTTCTTGTAAACAAGAAAAACCCCGATAGCTGAAGGATCTATCGGGGTTTGTTTACAACTTTACCCTGGCTATATATCAGAACGGGATGTCGTCATCGAAGTCATCGGCGGAGCCGCCGCCTTTTGCTCCCTGGCTGCCGCTGGTGGCTGCCGAGCGGGTTTCCGTCATCGGCGCGGCATCCATGTCTGTGTCTGCCGGAGCCCCGCCTCCACTCCGTGATCCGAGCATCTGCATCTCGCCCGCAACGATTTCCGTGGTATAGCGGTCTTTGCCTTCCTTGTCCTGCCATTTGCGCGTTTGCAGGCGACCTTCGACATAGATCTGCGCTCCCTTCTTCAGGTATTCGCCCGCTATCTCGGCCAGCCGGTTGAAAAATACCACGCGATGCCATTCAGTGCGTTCCTGCTTCTCGCCGCTGGCCTTGTCTTTCCATGATTCCGACGTAGCCATGGTGATATTGGCAATCGCGCCGCCATTGGGGGAATAGCGGACTTCCGGGTCTTTGCCAAGATGGCCTACCAGTATGACCTTGTTGATGCCGCGTGCCATATACCGTCCTCCTCAAAGTAGCGTTGTCCACAGGGCCTGTCCATGTGCAATGAAAAGCCGGTCGTCCGTGGCTTATGGATCAGGCCTGTATCTTATCGAATACTGCGGAGCGTTGATATCTTTGGCCGGTATCCCGGACCCGGTGTGGCGGTGCCTCCGGGATACCGGCCAGTGACGCGGCTCCGGCTAGCGGCCAGCGGCCGGCATGGGTGCGGTGATGTCCCCCATGTGAAATGACAGTTTGCCGTTACGGCGGTCCTCGTAGTAATGCTGCAAGGTGTGCTGAATGGCCGGAAAGGCCAGCTGGTCCCAGGGGATGTCCGTCTCCCGGAACAGCCTTACCTCAAGACTCTCGGTGCCGGCGGCATAGTCCGCATTGAGGAGCCGCCCGTGGAATATCAGGTAGACCTGGTTGATGTGCGGCAGGTTGAACAGACTGAACAGACATCCGATGTCGACCTGCGCATTGGCTTCCTCCTGGGCTTCGCGTGCAGCAGCAGCGGCCGTGGTTTCACCGTTCTCCATGAATCCGGCCGGTAGCGTCCACAGTCCATAGCGGGGATCTATGGCCCTGCGGCACAGCAGGATCTCGTGGCCCTGTTCCGGAATACACCCCACCACCATCTTCGGGTTCTGGTAATGGATCGCATGACAGCGCCCGCAGACGTAGCGGGGGAGATTGTCGCCGAGCGGCACCTTGAGGATGACCGGCGCGCCACATTCACTGCAGTAATTCATTGCGGGTATCGACTCCCAAGTATCGGGATCCTGCGTAAGGCAAAAATGCATTATAGCCCTGCAGTCCTTGGACCGATGCCACCGCAAATGCACCGTGAGGTGTTTTGGCACCCCAGCCGGTGGATTTTGACTGTTCCTGTGTTACCCGTCGGACACGCACGGCGCCGTCAGTCAGGGCTGAGCCGGGACCGCTGCCTCACGTCAAACCAGGGTTGTCACAGCAGCGGGCCAACCACCGGCCCGCTGCGCGATGCGTCCTGGATCAGACCATTTCCTTGAGCGACTTCAGCGGCTGGACCTTGACCACGTTGCGGGCCGGCTTCGCCTTGAACATAACCTCTTCCTTGGTGAACGGGTTGATTCCCTTGTGTGCCGGCACAGCGGGCTTGCGCACGACCTTGAGCTTCATCAGGCCGAATACGTTGACCACTCCGGGGCCGTTCTTCAGGTCGCGGCGGATCAGGTTGGACAGGTGTTCAAAGACAGCATTGACATCTTTGCGCTTCAGATCGGTCTTGTCGGAAATGTAAGCGACGATTTCGGACTTGGTGGTGGGTTTTTTCGTTGCTTTGCTCTTTGTTGCCATGTGTCGCTCCCGGTGGTGTGGTTAACAAAAACGGCGCTAAAGTAGCATAATTTCCGATTGAAATAGAAGTGGACCGCTTCGCGTGTGTGCGCTGGCGCGATGCGGATGGCTTGCAGCATAAACTTTGCGTCGTAACAAAATGAAACGTAACGTGGTTTGGTTGGCAGTGTTCGCGATCGCGATGGCGCTGCTGGAAGCGGCGGTCGTGATCTATTTGCGCAGCCTCTATTACCCGGGGAACATCCTGAAAATTTTTCCGCCAAAGATCCTGGCGCACCTCGATCTGGTGCTGGAAATCTCGCGCGAGGCTGCCACGATCGTCATGCTCCTGGGGGTGGCCGTGCTGGCCGAGCGGGGGTTCCTGCGGGTGTTTGCAGCGTTTGTATACGGCTTTGGATTATGGGACATTTTCTATTATGTCTGGCTCAAGGTCTTCATCGGTTGGCCCGTGCACTGGGGCGGATGGGACATTCTCTTCCTGATCCCCTGGGCCTGGCTTGGCCCGTGGATTGCTGCGGTGATGGTGGCCACGATCTTTGTGGTGTGGGGTGGCGCGGTTCTGTCGTTGCCGGGCAGTTTTCGTGTGAGCACCAGCAATGTCCTGATATTTACAGTCGGAACGGCGCTGGTATTGACGTCGTTTCTGCAGCCGGCGTTTGGCCTGTTGGGACGCGGTGAGCAGGCGTTGGCGGATTACCGGCCGGGTGGTTTCTGGTGGGGAGCTTATGCCAGCGGCCTGGTGCTGATGGCGGCAGCGTTGGCTCGGACCTTTTTGGATGGTCGGCGGAGGGTTTTGTGATGGCGGCACAAGGGGGAAATCAGGGAGGGTCGGGTCGGCTGGATGAGGTAGTGGCAAAAGCGAGGCAGGAACGCGATGAACGTATGCAGGGCTATCGCGAGATGTCGCTGCGTATCCACCCTTGGGTGTGCGGCCGCTGCGGCCGGGCTTTCACCCGCGAAAACCTGCATCTGCTTACGGTGCATCACAAGGATCATAACCACGACCATAATCCGCTGGATGGCAGCAACTGGGAGAATCTCTGCATTTACTGCCACGATAATGAACATTCCCGGTACCTGGATCACCAGGCAGGAGCTGACCGTGGTCCGGCGGCGAATCCTGACCCGAAACAGGGGGCAACCCACCGTCCGTTCGAGGGCCTTAAGGATCTCCTGAAGCCCAAATAGCGGTTGCGGCGACCCGGCAAAATCCGGGGGCAACCCGTATTTCGGCGTCAGTGGGGGCCGGTGTTGATGGCTGGCCCGGTCGTCCGGTCTAACCCGGCCGGTTTCGATACGATGCCCCCATGCGAGCGAGCCGGCCTCCGGTCAGACAATGCTCGGATGTCGGGCCAGTCCGGATAAATCTATTAAATACAAGTCATATACTGTAAGTTATCACTTACTATCGTATAGTTTTGGACGGGACGCAGACAACACGCCACCGATATTCAAAGTATCCGCCGACGGATCCGCCACGACGGGACCGGTCTTCGGGAGACCGGTCCAGATCGCGTTTTGCTACCCCGTTTCCAGTCACATCCGCGGCAGGTATCGCACCGGAGGACGCATCAGTGGGTGGTGGACGTGTGAGGAAGGACTGCTTCGGGCTATAATTTTAGTGTGTCCATGCGCTTGTTTCAGGCGGGTTTCGACCCCAGTTCATCCCGCGGCGCTTTCACGTGGAGGGTTGTCATGCCGATTTACGAGTACCTGTGCCAGGCCTGTGGGTGTGAACATGAGGCGATCCAGAAACTGAGTGACCCGGTCCTCACCGTGTGCCCGGCCTGTGGGAAGCCGGAGCTCAAAAAGCAAATTTCCGCCGCCGGATTCCAGCTTAAGGGGAACGGCTGGTATGCCACCGATTTCAAGGGGGGGTCAGCAAAACCCAAGGAAGGTGGTGACAAGCCGGCCGCTGATGCCGGCTCCGGAACTACATCGGAGAAAAAGACCCATGGTTGCGGTGGTGGCAACTGTGGCTGCGCCCACTAGCTAAACTCCCCGCATCCCCCGGGATGTGTTCACGGGGGGTGCCGGCTTGTACCGCCCTTTCTGGCACCGCTGCGGTTTATTAGCGTCCGCGGGCCAATCCTTCCGTTCGTGTATGCGGTGCCCCCGAATCGCCCGGCCCTGCGGCCGTTCCAGGCCTGCCGGCAGCCCTGATTTTCGGGGGGTGGATCCGGATTTCCTGGCTGGCTGGGACGTGCAGTTTGGCAGGCCGGGGTTTGACGCGCATGATGGCTTGGCAGACACAAGCGCTGATCCCATTCGACGATCGATGGCCCCCTGACCCCATTCTGTCCGGTTGTGGCGTACCCGCTTGCATTGATCCAGGCATGGTGAGCAGCGTGTTCTGGTAAAATCGCTCGGTATGCCCGGGGCGCACGGATCCTGGCGGTGCCGCGGGTCGATTCCTCAGGCCGTGTTTTTTTAAGGACTCATACTCAGAATGCGCAGCCATTATTGTGGAAAGCTGGACCTCGGTCTGAACGGCGAGGCGGTACAACTTTGTGGCTGGGTGCATAGCCGCCGCGACCACGGCGGCGTGATTTTCGTCGACCTTCGCGACCGCACTGGCGTGGCCCAGGTTGTCTTCGATCCTGACAACACCGCAGCCTTTTCCGCTGCCGAGGGGGTGCGCAGCGAGTATGTTCTGCGCATCGTCGGACAGGTGCGCCGGCGTCCACCGGGAACCGAGAATCCGCATCTGCACAGCGGGATGGTCGAGGTGCTGGCGGGCAGCCTGGAGATCCTGAACCGTTCCGAACCCTTGCCGTTCCAGCTTGATGAGCCGGAGATCAGCGAGAGCGTGCGCCTGAAGTACCGTTACCTCGATCTGCGTCGCGAGGGAATGCACCGCAACCTGCTGCTCCGGCACGCGGTGACCCGCAACCTGCGCCGTTTCCTCGAGGACCACGACTTTGTAGAAATTGAGACCCCGGTGCTTACCAAGTCGACGCCGGAGGGCGCGCGCGACTACCTGGTTCCGAGCCGTACCCACCCCGGCCGCTTCTTCGCCTTGCCGCAGTCGCCACAGCTCTTCAAGCAGCTGCTGATGGTTGCGGGTTTCGAGCGCTATTTCCAGGTTACCCGCTGTTTTCGCGACGAGGACCTGCGTGCCGACCGACAGCCCGAATTTACCCAGCTCGACATCGAGACCTCCTTCCTGGACGAGGACGGCATCATGGGGCTGATGGAAGAAATGATCCGGACGGTCTTCCGCGCGGTACTGGCGGTGGATCTGCCTGATCCTTTCCCGCGCATGAGCTACGCCGAGGCGATGGCGCGCTTTGGTGTGGATCGCCCCGACCTGCGCATAGCGCTTGAGCTTGTCGAAATTGCCGATCTGGTCCGGGGTGCTGACTTCAAGGTCTTTGCGCAGGCTGCCAACACCCCCGGTGGGCGCGTCGCGGTCCTGCGCCTGCCGCAGGGCGACCGGCTGTCGCGCAAGGACATTGACGACTATACCGCCTACGTAGCCGGGTTCGGGGCGAAGGGGCTCGCCTACATCAAGGTCAATGATGCCGCACGGGGACGGGACGGACTGCAGTCACCGATCCTCAAGTTTCTGTCAGACGAGGTGCTGTCGGCCGTGCTGGAACGTTGCCACGCCGCCACCGGAGACATCCTCTTTTTCGGTGCCGACCAGGCCAAAGTGGTCAACGACGCGCTCGGCGCGCTGCGCATACGGCTGGGTCACGATCTGGGCCTGGTCGAGCAGGCGTGGAAACCGGTCTGGGTCGTGGATTTCCCGATGTTTGAATACAGCGCTGAAGACCGGCGTTGGCAGTCGCTGCACCACCCGTTTACCGCCCCGAAGGAGATGGATCGGGAGCGTTTGGACATTGATCCGCAGAATGCGCTCTCGCGCGCCTACGATATGGTGCTCAACGGGTCGGAGATCGGTGGCGGTTCGATACGTATCCACCGCAGCGAAGTCCAGGAAAAGGTGTTCGAGCTCCTCGGCATCGGCACGGAGGAGGCGCAGGCCAAGTTCGGTTTCCTTCTCGATGCCCTGAAGTTCGGAGCTCCGCCGCACGGGGGCATAGCATTCGGCCTGGACCGGATCGCTGCCATCATGGCGGGTGCCGAATCGATTCGCGACGTTATCGCCTTTCCCAAGACCCAGAAGGCATCCTGCCTGCTTACCGAGGCCCCGAGCGCGGTGGATGAAGGGCAGTTGCGGGAACTTCATATCAGGCTGAGCAAGCCGCCGGAGCCAGCCAGCGGTGCCGGCTGATTCCCGGGGCTACAAGCGTCCGGAATCGGTGCTGGTGGTGGTATATACGCGTGCCGGCCGGGCGCTGATGCTGCGTCGTGCCGATGTCCCCGAGTTTTGGCAATCGATTACCGGGAGCATGGAATGGTCCGACGCCACGCCGCTCGCTACGGCAGTGCGGGAATTGCGTGAAGAAACGGGACTGGCGATGATGCCGGCGGATCTGCGTGACTGGCACACAAGCAACCGCTACATCCTGTTTCCGCACTGGCGACACAAATATGTGCCCGGAACCATCGAAAACACGGAACACCTGTACTCGTTGGAACTCCCGGACGAGCTGCCCATCGTCCTCAATCCCGCAGAGCACTCTGAGTATGTATGGACGCCGCTGGCCGATGCCGCACGGCTCGCCTTTTCCTGGACCAATCGTGATGCGCTCCTGGCCCTGCAGGCCGAGCGTGGTCGTGGCGGACTGGAACCCTGATCACAGGGCTTTAAGCGTGAACCGCGGCTTAACTGCGCCCGCAGGAGCAGGTATCTCGGGGGCTGTCCCGGGAGCCCATGTATGACCGCCGCCCGTCCGGCGCTGCCCCGGAGTGAGACCGTGATCCTGGTAAATGGACTGTGGATGCCGGGGTGGGTATTGGTGCTGCTGGCATGGCGCCTGCATCGCCGCGGCTACCGGGTGCGTCGCTTCACTTACCGGTCTGTGGCCCGGAGCGTACGGGAAAACGCAGAACTGCTGCAGAAGTTCGTCGAAGCGCAGCCGGCCGCGGTGACCCATTTTGTCGGTTACAGCTTGGGGGGTATCGTGGTGCACGCTCTGTTTCACGATCATCCACACCAGCGTCCGGGCCACATCGTGACGCTCGGCACACCCCATCGGGGTAGCGCGGCCGCCGTGGCGCTGGCACGATATGCGGTGGGTCGCCGTCTGCTCGGAAAGAGTCTGCCGGCGCTTGCGGCGGGGGAGGGAGGCCGCTGGCCCTGGCCGCCGCGTGTGACCGGCACCGTAGCCGGCAACTTCAACTGCGGGCTGGGCCGCCTCTTGCCCGGACCGGCCGGCCCGAGCGACGGCACCGTACGTGTGGCTGAGGCCGGGCTGCCTGAAGCGGCGGACCGGGCGGTGTTCCGGGTATCCCATCTTGGTTTGCTGGTTTCGCCGCAGGTCGCCCGCGCCATCTGCCGGTTTCTTGCCTCCGGCCGGTTTGGCTCCTGACGGCGCTTCATCCCGCGGCCTTGCGGGTTGCTCCGGGAATCTGTGCACACGGTGTTAGGCGGTGTTAGACTGGGCGGCGGTCTTACGGCGCTATTCCAGCTGTTCCAGGACGCCGTTACGCTCTCTATACGAGTCAGGAGTTGAAATTCCCATGGCCGGCCACAGCAAATGGGCCAATATCCGGTTCCGCAAAGGCGTCCAAGACGCCAGGCGCGGGAAGATCTTCACCAAGTTGATCCGGGAAATCACGGTTGCCGCGCGTAATGGCGGCGATCCGGACTACAATCCGCGCCTGCGCGGGGCGATCGACAAGGCCCTGACCCAGAACATGACCAAGGACAGCATCGAGCGCGCGATTAAGCGCGGAACCGGTGAACTCGATGGCGCCCACTACGAGGAAGTGCGCTATGAGGGTTACGGCCCGGGTGGTGCCGCGGTCATGGTCGACTGCACCACGGATAACCGTACCCGGACGGTGGGTGAGGTACGTCATGCCTTCGCCAAACACGGTGGCAACCTGGGTACTGATGGCTCCGTTGCCTACCTGTTTCGAAAGCTGGGTGTGTTGACCTTTCCGGCAGGAACCAGTGAGGATAGGGTGATGGAAGCGGCGCTGGCGGCGGGGGCGGACGATGTGCTCACGAACGAGGACAGCTCCATCGAGGTCCTGATTCTGCCGGAAAATTTCGAAAGCGTCCGTCAGGCGATGGAGCAGGCCGGGGTCAAGCCGGAGCACGCCGAAATCTTGCAGCGTGCCAGTACAGATGTCCGGCTGAGCGGTGAAGAAGCCGAGAAAATGCTGAAGCTCATGGATGTACTCGAGGACCTGGATGACGTACAGAATGTGTACACCAACGCGGACTTTTCCGATGAGGTGCTACAGCACCACGCGGGCTGAGCGGAAAGCCAGTCGCGGCGGGTGGTGGTGATGGCGGTCGCGATGCGGATATTGGGCATAGATCCAGGTTCGCGCATCACCGGGTTCGGGCTCGTGAGCGTGCTGAGTTCGGGCGAGATTGCCTATGTCGCCAGCGGCTGTGTGCGGGTGGCCGGAGAGAGCCTGGCCGATCGCCTCAAGGTAGTGTACAGCGGCGTCACCGAGATCATTGAGAGTTACCAGCCGGAAGTGCTCACCATCGAGAAGGTTTTCATGGCGCGCAATGCTGATTCCGCACTTAAGCTCGGACAGGCGCGGGCCGCCGCCATTCTGGCGGGGGTGAACCGCACCCTGCCGGTGACTGAATATACGGCGCTGCAGATCAAACGTGCAGTGGTTGGCTACGGGCATGCGCACAAGGACCAGGTCAAGCACATGGTCAAGGTGCTTCTGGGGCTGTCTGGTACACCCCAGGCCGATGCCGCCGATGCGCTTGCCTGCGCCATATGTCACGCGCATGCGGCGGGTGCCGGTCTTCGCCGGACGGCGCCCCGCCTGCGGGTGGTGCGCGGTTTCGGAGGTGGTCAGTGATAGGGCGCCTGTGTGGCACACTGCTGCACTGCGAGCCACCGTTGCTGGTGGTGGACGTCGGGGGTGTTGGATATGAGGTCGAGGCGCCTATGTCGACATTCCATGATCTGCCGTCGACCGGTGGTAAGGTCACACTTTATACCCATCTTGTGGTGCGCGAGGATGCCCATCTGCTCTACGGCTTCTCACGCGATCGCCAGCGCCGGTTGTTTCGCAGCCTGCTCAAGGTAAACGGGGTGGGGCCGCGTGTGGCGCTCGCGATCCTGTCGGGCCTGTCTGACGAGGAACTTCTGCGCTGCCTGGCTCATGAGGACATTGCCCGTCTTACCCGGGTGCCGGGAATAGGCCGAAAAACCGCGGAGCGCCTGATTGTCGAACTTCGTGATAAGGTCGAGGGGGTGCTGGAAACCGGGACGGATGCCGTTCATCCGTCGATGGCGCCGTCTGATCCGGTAACTGAGGCAGTCAGCGCCCTGATTGCACTAGGCTACAGGCCCCAAGAAGCAAATCGTGCCGTGAACTCCGTGTCCGAGGAGGGTCTGGGGAGCGAAGAGCTCATACGCCGGGCTCTCAAGGACCTGGCAGGGCTGCATACATGATCGAAACCGAGCGGCTGGTCTCGGCAACCAATGAAGGTACCGCCGAGGAGCGCAGCGCCGAGAACAGGCTGCGTCCTCAGCGCCTGCAGGACTATGTCGGACAACCGGCAATCCACGAACAGATGGAAGTGTTCATTGCTGCTGCCCGCAAGCGCAGCGAAGCGCTCGATCACGTGCTGCTGTTCGGGCCACCGGGTCTCGGCAAGACCACTCTGGCCAATATTATTGCCCACGAGATGGGGGCGGGTCTGCGACAGACCTCGGGACCGGTGCTGGAGCGTCCCGGCGACCTTGCGGCCCTGCTGACCAATCTCCAGCCGCACGATGTGTTGTTCATCGACGAGATACACCGGCTGAGCCCGGTGGTCGAGGAAATCCTTTATCCGGCCATGGAAGACCGCCAGATCGATATCCTGATCGGCGAGGGCCCGGCGGCGCGCTCCATAAAACTCGAGCTGCCCCCTTTTACGCTCATCGGTGCCACCACCCGCGCCGGTCTGCTGACCTCGCCGCTGCGCGACCGTTTCGGTATTGTGCAGCGCCTGGAGTTCTACGGTATCGATGACCTCGCGCGCATCGTCGCACGCTCCGCCGGCATTCTGGGTATCGAGACAGAGCCCGGGGGGATCGCGGCCATCGCGCGGCGCTCGCGCGGCACACCGCGTATTGCCAACCGGCTGCTCCGGCGCGCGCGCGACTACGCGCAGGTCCGGGGCGGTGGCATGCTGAGCGGAGAGACGGCCGAGGCCGCGCTGCGTATGCTGAGCGTGGATGAGCACGGTTTCGATACGCTGGACCGCAAACTTCTGCTGGCAGTGCTCGAGAAGTTTGACGGTGGACCGGTCGGTATCGATTCCATTGCCGCCGCGATCGGTGAGGAACGCGGTACCATCGAGGATGTGATCGAGCCGTTTCTCATCCAGCAGGGGTTTCTGGCGCGCACGCCGCGTGGACGGGTTGCGACCCGCGGGGCGTGGGCACATTTCGGGTTGTCCCCGCCGGTATCGCCGGAGCCGGGGCAGCGGGGAATTTTTGAAGACGAATAGCGCATGGGGCGTGGATACAGACCGTACGACAGCCTATCCGCACGCGTAAGCTCCGGGTGTGACATCGGACATCGTGTGCCGTGAGCAATGTCTTTTCCATTCCGGTGCGGGTGTATTACGAAGATACGGACGCGGGCGGTGTCGTGTATTACGCCAATTATTTGAGATTCATGGAACGCGCACGTACTGAATGGCTGTGCGCCCTGAACGTGAATCAGAATGAACTAAGCGGCAGCGAGAGTGTCGTATTCGCGGTCCGTTCTGTCCGGGTGGAGTATGTAAGGCCGGCACGTTTGAATGACATGCTTGAAATCACGGCAGCCCTTGACCGGGTGGGCCCCGCCAGCCTGTCATTCGTGCAGGAAGTCCGTCGCGACGGCGAGATCCTTTGCTCCGGTCTGGTGAAGGTTGCCTGCCTCGACGCGCGTGGATTTTTTCCCAAACCCATACCGTCCTACATTTTATCCCGCATCAATCTCTGGAGAGAAACTTGAATATCGTCACGGCCAACCAGGGCATTGCCTTGTTCGAAATCGTCCGCGACGCGAGTGTGCTGGTGCAGCTGGTGCTGTTGCTTCTGCTGCTGGCATCATTGCTGTCGTGGACCATGATCTTTCGGAAATGGTTCATGTTGAAGGCCGCCGGCCAGTTAGCCACGGGATTCGAGAGGCGGTTCTGGTCTGGCGGCAACCTCAGCCAGATGTACAAGGAATTGTCTCAGAACGAGGAGGGCAATTCCGGGATGGATTCCATATTCGTCGCCGGCTTCAAGGAATTTGCCAGGCTGGAGAAACAGAAGAATATCGAACCCATGGATATCCTGGCAGGGGCGCAACGTGCGATGCGCGTGGCCCTTAGCCGCGAAATCGAGGATCTGGAGACCAGCCTTTCCTTTCTGGCGACAGTGGGGTCGACCAGTCCTTATGTTGGTCTGTTCGGCACGGTCTGGGGTATCATGAACGCGTTCCACGCGCTCGGTGCCCTGCACCAGGTCACGATCGCCAATGTCGCGCCGGGCATCTCGGAGGCGCTGATTACCACGGCCATGGGGCTATTTGCGGCGATTCCTGCGGTTGTTGCGTACAACCGCTATTCCCACGATGTCGAGCGCCTGGTTACGCGCTATGAAGTGTTCTCGGAGGAGTTTTCGAACATTCTGCAGCGTCAGGCGTTTCTGGCCAAGGCATGAGCACGTCCAGCTATCGCAGCCGGCGCCGGAAGCTGATGGCCGAAATCAACGTCGTGCCGTACATCGACGTGATGCTGGTGCTGCTGATCGTTTTTATGATCACCGCGCCGCTGCTTACTCAGGGCGTCAAGGTCGACTTGCCCCAGGCCGCCGCGCGGCCGGTGAACACTGACAATCGGGATACGCTTGTGGTGACGGTTACGCGCGATGGCCAGTATTATCTGGATAACCGACCGGTTACGCCTTCTGCGCTGCGGGCCAAGGTGGCTATTGTTTTGCGCATCCGGCCGCGGACGCCAGTGATGATCCGCGGCGACGGACATGTGGCCTACGACGAGGTTGTCCGGGCCATGGCCCTGCTGCAAAGTGCGGGCGCCGACAGCGTCGGCCTGCTGACCCGGACACCAGAGCGAACAGGAGCTGGCGGGTAGTCCTTAAAATATATGGTGCGCAACCGATCACGCGAGCCGATCGGCAGAACCAGAGCCGCGGTCTATGCCGTGCTGGTTCATGCCGTGATCATCGGCCTGCTCCTGCTGGGCTTCAGCTGGCACAATCATAACAGCGTCGAGCATGCCCCGGCGATGATCCGGGCGCACGTGGTGAACGAGACTGCGATCAAGCAGGCGCAAGAGATGAAGGAGCAGGAGCGGCTGGCGCAGCGGAAATTGGAGCAGCAGAAACTGGAACAGCAGCAGCTCTTGAAAGAGCAGCAACTCAGGCAGCAGGAGCTGGTGCTCAAGGAGAAGCAGCAGCAGCAGGAAGAGCAGCTCCGGCAACAGCAGGCGGCACAGCGCAAAGCCGAACGGGCAGCCAAACAGCGGGCTGCGGCTCTGGCACAGGCGCGTCGGGCCGCGCTCAAAAAGCAGCAGGCGCAGGAGGCGGCGGAACGCCGCCGGCAGCGGGCCATCGCTTCGCTCCAGAAACAGCTGGCACAGGAGCAGCAGCAACGGGCGGCTGCGGCTGCGGCCGCCGCCACGGCCGCAAAAGATCAGAGCGTCATCGCGCGTTACAGGGCCTTGATCATGCAGAAGGTCGAAGAAAACTGGACTCGGCCTCCAATGCATATTAAGGGTTTGACTTGTATGCTTAAGATCGAACTGGTTCCGGGCGGCGATGTCATAACGGCCAGTGTCGTGCGGTCGAGCGGCAACCCGGTATTTGATCGTTCAGTGGTGAATGCGGTATATAGGGCGTCACCATTGCCCTTGCCGGAAGACGCCAGTCTGTTTCCCCAATTCCAGGAAATAAATTTCACATTCAATCCGGACTCCTGATGCAACATTCATCGTTAAAGACCATTAGATGGCGGATACTGCTGCTGGGTCTGTGCCTGGCCCTCTTTTCCCAGTCTGCCTCGGCAATACTGACGATTGAGATCACCAAGGCCCTCGAGAACGCGCTGCCGATTGCCATTGTGCCCTTCAGCTGGAGCGGGCCCGGCGCGCTTCCGCAGGACGTATCAGGGATAGTCCGGGCTGATCTGGTGAGCAGCGGGCGTTTTGACGCCCTGCCGGCGAAGGATTTTCTGTCGCATCCCCATGCGGACAAAGATGTGGTGTTCAAGGATTGGCGTCTGATCAAGGCCGATGCCTTGGTCATCGGTTCGATCCGGATGGTGCCGGCAGGCCGCTACCAGGTTCAGTTCCGGCTGTATGATGTATACGGACACAAACAGCTCGCCGGCTTTCGCTACGTCGTGACTGCCGGGCAGCTGCGTACGGTGGCGCACCAGATCAGCGACATCATCTACCAACAACTTACCGGCGTGCCGGGTGCTTTCGATACCCGGATAGCCTACATCACCCGCTCCGGTGGGTTGCGCCATCCCATGTTTCAGCTGCAGATCGCCGATTCCGACGGCTATGATCCCCGGACCATCCTGCGCTCGCCGCAGCCGCTTCTGACGCCACGCTGGTCTCCGGACGGCACGAGTATCGCGTACGTATCTTTCGAACGTGGCCATTCGGTGGTCTATGTACAGAACATCAACACCGGTCAGCGTCGGATTGTGGCGGATTTCCAGGGCATCAACAGCGCCCCGGCGTGGTCTCCCCATGGCCGGCGTTTGGCTTTGTCACTCTCGCTGAGCGGGAACCCGGAAATCTACGTCATGAACATGAGTGACGGTGCCCTGCGGCAGCTGACGCATGATTCATCGATCAACACCGAGCCGTGCTGGTCCCCGCACGGCCGTTACATTGTTTTTACCTCGGATCGCAGCGGGTCACCACAGATTTTCCGCATGACCTCGGATGGCCGGGATCTTGAACGCCTGACATTTCAGGATATTTACAATGCCGCCCCTTGTTATTCCCCGAACGGCAAGATGATCGCCCTGATCACGGAGCAGCAGGGGCAGTTCCATGCCGCCATCCTGCATCTGCGCGATTCGGCATTGCAGATCTTGACCAACACCTCCCTGGACGAGTCCCCGAGTTTCGCGCCCAACGGACAGATGGTTCTTTATGCTACCATCGTGCGCGGACGTGGAGTATTGGCGACGGTGTCCGTTGACGGGAACGTGCGGCAGCTGCTCAGGACGAATGAGGGCGATGTGCACTCACCCGCGTGGTCACCATATAATCATCAACTGCAGGCCAACTAAAGGAGTCGTTGCAATGAAAAACAGATCGATCATTCCGCTGCTGGTATTGTGTGCGGTTTCTCTCGCTGCATGCGGCGGTCACGAGGCGGTGAAGCCGAGCAGCAGTGCCGCCGCCGGCGGGCAGGGAAGTCAGCAGGGCGCCGAGACGTCGGGCGCCGGACAGGCAGGCGGTGCGCAGGGCAGTGCGCTGGGGGGGCAGCAGCAGGCCGCAACGGTTGTACAGCATACCGTGCACTTTGCCTTCAACAGCAGCCACATCGACGCGACCAATCGCGCTATCGTCGAAGCCAACGCCTCGTATATGAGTGCCAATCCGCAGGTTACCGTCACCCTGCAGGGAAATACGGACGAACGGGGAACGCAGGAGTACAATCTGGCCCTGGGTGAGCGCCGGGCCCAGGCGGTAAAGCGCATGATGGTCGTGCTGGGCGTGGCCGGGAGCCGGATGACGACGATTTCCTTCGGCGCCGAGAGGCCGGTTGCCTTGGGGCATGACCGGGCGGCATGGCGTCTCAACCGCCGTGTCGATTTTGCGTACAGCGGCAATTGATGGGTTCCATGGGAATGCGCCGGACGGGGATTGGTGGCTGGGCGGCGGCGGTGCTGTTCGTAACCGCCGTGGCACCGACCGCGTTCGCGCAGGACAGTCTGCCGTATTCACGTTCAACGCCGGCTCCGGTGGTGAGCATTCCTCTGAATGGAGGAGGGATGCCGCCCCCGCAGTCCGGGTTGCGCAGCAGCGTTCTCAATCTTCTGCAACAAGTGGAGAATCTGCAGTCGCAGGTGCGCAAACTCCGGAATCAGGTCGAGATTCAGGCGCACGCGCTGCAGGTGATGCAGCAGGAGCAACGGAATCTCATTGGAGACCTGAACCGACGCGTCACTGCTCTCGAAACGCGTAGCCAGGCGAGCCCGGCGCCGGCTGCGGGCGGCGCCTCGACCGGTGCGAATACGAGCACCAGTAGCACCAGTACCAGTGCTGGTGCCAGTACCGCTACGGCGGCCCCGCCTGGCCCCGGTGAGCTGAAAGCCTACAACGGTGCCTTCGACCTCATCAGGGAAGGTTTCTATGACCGCGCGATCGCGGCCTTCCGCGCTTTCATCGTGAAGTACCCCAGCTCGTCCCTGGCTGGCAATGCGGAATACTGGATTGCCGAGGGACATTACGTCGTGGGTGACTACCGACGGGCCCTCAAGGAGTACAAGAAAGTGCTGGCCCTTTATCCGAACAATACCAAGGTGCCAGATGCGCTGCTGAAAGTCGGCTACACGGAATATGAGCTGAAATCCTATGACGCGGCACGCAAGACCCTGACTAGCGTCGTCAGCCGGTTCCCCAATACCACCGTAGCGACGCTCGCCACCACGCGCCTCGACGAGATGAAGAAGAAGGGCCACTGACCGCGGTGACCGGTGCATTTTGTGTCCGGGGTGGAAGGGGTTAACATGACGTCATCTCTATCCCGCATCATGCCGGACGGCCGCAGGCCGTCGTGGCCGACAGGCCAGGACGTGGACGTGTCATGACAACCGCACTCAATCCCGAATACAGACGTTCGGAGCACGGGTCGGCAGCCCGCCCGAACACGGCGCGCCTGCGGATCAGTGAAATCTTTTATTCGCTGCAGGGAGAGAGCCGTACCATCGGGTTTCCCACAGTTTTTATACGGCTTTCGGGTTGTCCGCTGCGCTGCGTGTACTGTGATACACCCTATGCCTTCGGGGGCGGAGCCTGGATGTCGCTGCCGGAAATCAGCGACGGGGTGGCCAGGCACCGGCCACATTACGTGACAGTGACCGGTGGTGAGCCGCTCGCACAGCGTCCGACGCTCGCGCTGCTCACGCAGCTGTGCGATGCCGGATATGAAGTCTCGCTGGAGACCAGCGGTGCGCTGGACATTGCGGGGGTCGACCGGCGCGTCAGTGTGGTGATGGACATTAAGACTCCCGGTTCCGCCGAAGAGACCCGCAACATGTACGCAAACCTTGCGCACCTAGACGCCAAGGATCAGATCAAATTCGTTATCTGCGACCGTGCGGACTACGAATGGAGTCGTGCCCGGCTCGAGGAGTTCGGGCTTGCCGGGCGCTGTGAGGTGCTTTTTTCCCCAGCATACGGCACAGTGGTACCCGCGGATCTTGCTGACTGGATCCTGGCGGACCACTTGCCTGTGCGCATGCAGCTGCAGCTACACAAGCTCCTCTGGGGCAATACCCCGGGACGCTAGAGTGGCGCAAGCCGTCGTATTGCTCTCTGGTGGACTCGATTCTGCGACATTGCTCGCGATTGCCCGGGATCGCGGTTTCTCCTGTTACGCTTTGAGCTTTGATTACGGGCAGCGCCACCGTATTGAGCTGGATGCCGCCCGACGGGTTGCGAACCAACTCGGCGCCTCCGAGCACCGTGTCGTGACCCTTGATATCGGCTGGATGGGTGCTTCCGCCCTGACGGACAGTACCATCGCTGTGCCGCGCGCACCGACCGCAGGTATTCCGGTAACCTACGTGCCAGCACGCAACACTATTTTTTTGGCGATCGCTCTAGGATGGGCCGAAGTGCTTGGGGCGCGCGATATCTTTATCGGCGTAAACGCACTCGATTATTCAGGTTATCCGGATTGCCGGCCGGAGTTCATTGAGGCCTTCCAGCTGATGGCCGATCGGGCAACCCGTGAGGGTGTGGAAGGGCGTGGTTGCCGGATCAATGCTCCGCTGGTGGCGATGACGAAGGCTGAGATTATCCAAACCGGGCTGAGACTAGGTGTCGATTATGGTCTGACTCTATCGTGTTATGCGCCGGACGCTGCGGGACGCGCCTGCCAGGAATGCGATTCCTGCCGCTTACGGACTCAGGCGTTCGCTGCGGCCGGTGTTCCGGATCCGACTCTGTACCAGACTTCGTAAATCTGGATTTAGGCTAACAGCGGCGCTGCCTTATTTGACAGACGCGCAATTGGTCCGGATAATTTCGTGCCTGCCGCTCCCCGTTGGAGATGGCGTGTCGTCTCCCCCAAACAGCTCCAGCCAGGGCACGCCAGGCCCTCCGGTCTGCTCTCTGTGCAGGGGCGGGGTCAGTTAGTTGATTAGGGCTAATGGAGCGGCTGGGACGCAGGTAGACGAAGTCCGTGGGGCCGTTAGCTCAGTCGGTAGAGCAGCTGGCTTTTAACCAGTTGGTCGCAAGTTCGAATCTTGCACGGCCCACCAGTTAATCAACAACTTGCAGTTCCTTTGCATCCTGGCTCTTCGGGCACTGTGCCAAATTTGTGCCCGGGATCACGCCTGCGGGGTCGATCTTCTCGGCATACGGCGCCAGATGCTCGGCGGAGAGGTGCGCGTAGCGGCGTACCATCGACTCCGATTCCCAGCCCCCCAGTTCCTGCAGCACATCCCTGGGCGTGCCGGCCTGCGTGTGCCACGAGGCCCAAGTGTGGCGCAGGTCATGCCAGCGAAAGTCCGCGATGCCGGCACGCTTGAGCGCTTCCTTCCACGCCTTGGTGTTAACCTGCTTGATGGGTTTGCCCCGGTAGACGAACACGTGCTCCGGATGCTTTCCCGCTTGCCGTTGCAACACCAGTACGGCTTCGCTGTTGAGCGGTACCGCGATCGCCTTCCTCGCCTTCGCCTGATCGGGATGAATCCAGGCGATACGCCGCTTGAGATCCATTTGCGACCAGTGAAGGTCAGCGACATTTCGTTGTCGCAGCCCCGTGGCCAGACTGAACCGCGCCATCGCTGAAAGATGCGCCGGCAACAGTGCCAGGAGTTTCTCGGCTTCTTCGCGCGTCAACCAGCGCACCCGCCGCTTGGGTTCCGACAGAAGACGCACCACCGGCGCGCGTTCGATCCACTCCCATTCCCGTTCGGCTTTGCGCAACAGTGCCCGCAATACCTGCAACAGCCGGTTCACCGTCGCGTTACTGACGCCTTCGGTTTGTCTCGCCTCGATCAGCCGGTCGATCACATCGCGGTTGATGGAGGTAAGTTCCTTGCCGCGCAAGTGCTGATCCAGCCACCGGAAGTGCATCTTGTCGGCTTGGATCGAGGCTTTGTGCGCTTTCTCCTTCATCCAGCGCACCACCGCTTCTTCCCACTGCCGTCTCGGTCTCTCGCCTAGCCTCTGGACCTTCCAGAGTTCGGCTTTGAGGCGGTCGTGGAATTCCTGGGCCTGCTTTTTATCGGCAGTCCCAGTAGAGCGGCGTACTCGCTGTCCGGCAGGCGTGGTGAATCGGACCCACCAGACAGTTTGACGTCGGTATAGTGACATAAGGAAACCTCCTTAGTGCCACTTGACGACGCTTGCCGAGGGCAAGCGTAGCGCGAGCGTAAAAAATCGACAAGATCGGATTTCAGAAAACACCAGCGCTTGCCGACTTTGACGCCCGGGACCTCGCCGCACTTTGTTTTGCGGCGCAAAGCCTCGGCGGACAGCTTGAGGAAGGCCGCCGCTTCGTGAAGATCCAGGGTCATATCGTCGATCACGCAAGGGTGAGCACATGCTGCATGATCAAAGTCGTTGTCCGCGCGACGTCGCCAACGCAGCTGCCGCCACCAGCGCACCTCCGATCCACAGCAAATATAACCCCAGCGTCCCGGCAACATACTTGGTCCCGGCCAGCAAGAGCAGCGGACCGGGAATGCCGCATACCGCGATGACCGTCGAGAGCCGGCGACGCTTTTCCTGTCTCGCCCGCTTGATGCGGTAGCCACTCAGATTGAAATGGCACTGCGTGCACCGATCGGAGCGCCGGTAGGTGAGATGACGACACTGGGGACAGCGGACGGCATCGGGATGATGGGGGTCCACCGGACTTGCGCCAAGCAGGGTGAGATCTCCACCCACCTGGATGTTCCGGCTGCCGTGAATCTGTTGTCTTGGCGGGTTGTCTGCCTGCTTTCCGGATTCCGTATCGGTATCCGGATCTTGTTGCTGTTGTTACGCCTTGATCGAGTCACCGAGGCGCGAGAGTTCCTGATCGACCGTCCATGGTTCGTGAGGCACGCATATTCTCCTTGTTGAAATGGAATGTTTACGCCACGAGTTTCAAGAGACTCCGCATCTTGGCGGGACTTAAGTTTTCACCGGCGACTGCCGTCAGTAACTGGGATTTTTCATAGAGCAGCCCAATCAGTCTCGACTTGTGTTCGACTGACAGTCGTTTCTTGAGCCCTGATTCGAACTTTTCCACGGCTGCCACTACTCGGTCGAGCAGGGGTTGATCCAGGCACTTGCGCGCTTCCGCCGCCACGATCATGGACCCTTCCCCCGTCAGCAGCCACACCGGATCGATCTGAAACGCCTGATAGAGTGCCTGAACCAGGACGACCGGAATCTCCCGCTCGCCGCGCTCGTAGTTCTGATAGGCCCGCAAGGACAATCCCACGCGTTGCGCCATCACGGTCTGCGATAGCCCGAAGTGCGATCGCACGATCCCGACGCGTTCATGGTAGGAGAATCTCTCAGTCATGCTTGACAGCATACCCATACGTGCCTATGGTGTCAACCACTCCCTCCTCTTGTCCCAATCCAGTGTTCGGGAACAACAGGGGGATGCCAGAGCATCGGGAACGCAACGGACAAGGAGCAGTCATGAGAAGTCACCGGCCGGTAGACATCACGAGTGGTCGGTCTCATCCGGCGGCACCGGGCACAAGCCTCCGGATGTCTGCGGTCCAGCGACTCGCGACGCACACCGGTGAAGAACACGATGTCCCGATGTGCGGGTTTAAAGCTGGGGCAGGGCGGCGCGGAGTTTTACAGGAAGTAGGACGCAGGGACGCAGTATTCATTCTTGGAAAGAATGTGCTATCGGCGCAGGATGACCGATCGGCAGATTTCAAGTGAGCATCGCCGCCATGAACTGGGCCTGGGGGCTCCCCTTGAAGCCCTCCATCAAGTTCGTGCTCCTGGCGCTGGCCGATGCCAGTGACGATAGCGGCTACTGCTGGCCCAGTATTTCTACGCTGGCGAAGAAGACCTGTCTCGATGCCCGCAGTGTGCAGCGGATCCTGAACCAGCTCAAGGCGCAAGGCTTCCTTCGCGTAGAACGCCGCCACCGTCCGGATGGTTCACCCACCAGCAATGGTTATCGACTGGCCTTGGACCCCCCTCCCGGCAAAATGTCACCACCCCCTGGCATGCTGTCACCACCTCCCGGTACCGTGTCACCACCTGGTGACACCGGTGTCACCCTAATCGTAATAGAACCACCAAAAGAACCTACACCACCACTACCACGGCGTCCGACAATGGAATCGACTGCGAACGATGCTGCAGCGAAGGTAGGAACCGAAAGAGCTGGTGGGGGTGAATTGATCTTCCCGAAAACACTTTCCGGCCGGGGAAGTCCGGCTCGCCAGGGAAAAGCTCGCCCCCACTGCCGTCATCCCTCGCGCAAGACATCCTGGATGAACTCGCCGGACGGCTTGCGACCCACACCATCCGCGGATCATCCCTGAGCTACCTGCGGGCGCTCATTGCGCGCGCACAAGGCGGCACGTTCACGCCGGAAGTTGGGGTACGGGTAGCGCAGGCGCGGGAACGTCAACCAGCACCGGAGCCGCTGAAGCAACGCGACGCCCCGGTCAGGGCGCCGCCCTGTCCGGCCGATCCTGGCGAGCATCTGGCGCGCATACGCCAGGTGCTCTTGACCGACGGTAAGCGTCAACCGGGATCGCAATGACTCCATGTTGCCTATCGACATGCTCAGTCCTGTCAGGACGCACGGCCACTGCAATGATTGCAGACATGCCCTCTGATATCGCGACGAAGGCAGAGTCCAATATTGATCTACACTCTTTGTCACGGACTACGCTGGAAGTAAGCTTTCGCACCGACCCGCGCACGAGGCGGAGCGTCACCTACTCTACGCGTTCTCCGTCGGCATATCCGCTCGCAAGCCTAGACGTGAGTTGTGTTCATCGAGCAGTTGTCCTACCGACATTTCAAGTGCCTCGGCCAGCCGCGTCAGGTTGTCGAACCCAATATTAAGCTCGCCCCGTTCCACATGGCCGATATAATTGCGGTGCAATCCAGCCAGTTCGGCGAGGACCTCCTGACTCCAGCTGCGACGCACGCGCTCTAGTCGGACGCGCAGTCCCAGGCGCCGGCGGCCAGTTGATAAGGGTCGTTCCTTGTCCATGATGATGGGGCCTCCACAGTATCGGGTCGCTTCCGGGACGGGATTTAAATTCGGACCTTTGGCGCCCGGTCGTGCCAGTCGGCATTTGCGACATCCTGAAGAAGATAAATACGATAGTATGCAATACTATAGTCTGTAGACGTCCAGTCACGCAAGGGTCAACTTATTGGCCCATGTGCGCCCAGAAATCGCGCTCCGTGGCGGAGCGTTTTCCGGAAGTCTTGCGGGAGGTGAGAACCGAAAAGGGGCTATCCCAGGAAGCCCTGGCCGATCGCGCCGGTTTGCATCGTACCTACATTTCCCAGATTGAGCGGGGGTTGAAATCCCCGTCGCTCAAGTCACTCGCGCAGATCGCCAATGCTCTGGGGGTGCCGCTGTCGGGCCTGCTGAGACGCATGGAGACTTAGCGGCTTTTGCACAATTGCTACGCTCTGAAACCGGTCAGGTAGCCTATGCGTGCTGATCGGCCAAACCGGTAGATTGAGTTATGAGGAAGACAGGTCTGCAATATGTTGCAGACCAGCCGTTGAGCAGGACTCGTGGCTGTATGACTGCTTAGCGCAAATCGCAAGTCACCCAGTCGACCCTAA
Source organism: Pseudomonadota bacterium (assembly GCA_021785515.1). Classification (GTDB taxonomy): domain Bacteria; phylum Pseudomonadota; class Gammaproteobacteria; order Acidiferrobacterales; family UBA6901; genus JAJYCY01. The sequence goes on from JAJYEX010000008.1 coordinate 89,213, forward strand.
GCCGTCCTTCTCCACCAGAAAAGCAGACTTTCAACGTGGAAGCAGTGACGCTGAATCAGCAGGCCGAGCGTCTGCTCAGACGAACTGATAAGGATCGGGCGTTGCTAGCTACGGCTCCATCCACTGGTGGTAACTGCACCAGACAGTGCACAGTTGGGCAGGCGATCCGCCCCGTAATACGGCTTACTGGGTAGAGTTGCTATAATGAGTACCTGTAGGTAAACATATCGGCGCCACATTAGACGGATCGAACAAGCCCATGTCGACAGCCAAATCAACATCTAGCCTTGCTGACCTGCTTTTTCCAGGGACAAATGACCAGCAGGATTTTGCAGAGGGGATACTCAGCATTCCGCCGGAGCAGCGGAAACTCCACACAGAGACTTATGATTTTTCTGTAGACACTATTGTGGAACGACTCGAGGTCGGTTCGATCTACATTCCTGAATTTCAGCGGCGATACGTTTGGAGTGATGCACAAGCCTCACGCCTCGTGGAGTCACTTATCATTCAATGCCCTATCCCAGTTATTTATCTAAATCAGGAACCCGACGAGAGATTGTCAGTGATCGATGGCAACCAGAGGCTAACGTCGATCAGAAGATTTATTCGGAATGAATTCTCATTGAAGGGCCTAACCGCCTACCCGGAACTTGAAGGGAACAGGTATCACCAGTTGGACCCACGCTTTCAGCGCCATATTTCTAATCGAACCTTGCGCTGTATCGTCATCCTGAAGGATACGCATCCCCAGGTTAAGTTCGATGTCTTTGAGCGACTAAACACTGGGGCCGTTAAATTGACGCCGCAAGAACTTAGGCATGGCCTTTATTACGGCGATCTCATAAATCTTGCGACAAGAGTGGCGGCAGATACCAAGTTCGCAACTTTGCTCGACATCAAGGAAGACAAGAGAATGAAGGCCGAGGAGTTGATCCTCCGATATTGGGCACTTTCTGAAAACTACTCACTGTATAGAAAGCCGCTGGCAAATTTTATCAACTCGTTTGCGGAGGCAATGAGGGAAATTTCTAAGGACAAAATGACTCGCCTTACCGAGTCATTCCGGAAGTCGTTAGATCACGTGGTGGGACTCTTTGGCGATATGGCATTCAAGATCTTTGATGAGCATGGCGTCGTCGAAAGCAAGTTCAACTCTGCGCTATACGATGCGGAGATGCTTGCGGTCTGGCAGCTTCTGGGCGACAAAAAGCTGAAAAAGATGGGAAAGAAGGAGGCCCAACTCGAATTGGTTAAACTGCTCAAATCCGACGAGGCATTTCGAAAGTCTATCAGCATAGCGACGAGCGACGAGAACCAGCTAAAAACCCGTGTCGACGCGATGAAAGCGTTGCTCGGGGTTTGAGCATGCCTTACACGGTTAGTGCTAGCCGCAAGCAGTTGGAAGAACGGTTAATCGAAATCACCAAGCGGTTGCGGCGTGCGGACAAAAACGGAGTTCCTCCTGAATTGAGGGAGTATGCAATTGCGGCTGCCATATTTCTATCCCATGCCGAAGTTGAAAACTTTTTCGGCGACATTCTCGCCAGAATTGCGATGGCGTATAGCAATGGCGTGGCGCATTCGTCTGGCCTTCCGAGTCGCCTCCGGGCCCACTTGGTTGTGGAGAAACTGAACCTGCAAAGCATTGCGGCGAAATTCTCGAACAAGACAGGAGAGCCGGCAATTCTCGATGAGGTACAACGTTGGTTCGCTTCGCCGCTCTCTTGTCTCCTGAATGATTCGCAACCCCTTGGTGTGTTTGACGGAAAAGATATTCACGGAGATTACGGATATCCGTCAATCAAGAATATCGAACGTGTCCTCCGGCGGGTGGGAATAGGCGATCCAGGGGGGAAGTTGAACGGAACAGCGAAAAGAGACGTAATGAGCTTGCTTGAGTCGGTCGGCGACCTGCGAATAGCACTGGCTCATAGCGCGTCGCTTCCAGGGATTAGCTGTTGCGACGTCATCGATAAGTTGTCTGATCTGAAAGCCTTTGTGGCGGCTATGGACCGCACACTCTATTTTCACGTTAGAAGCAGTCTTCCAGATTCAGCATGGAAGGCAAATGTATGTTAGTGGTAAGCGTCCGGTAGCCACACCCTAGACCTCCCACCCCAGTTGCGTTACTTCTGCGTGTCCTAATGATAACGGACACGGTCACCGTGTCCATGAGGATAGAAGATGGACACGACCAGCAAGGCAATAGCAAAACGGCACGACCACGGCCTATCGAGACGGCCACGGCGGCGACGTCCCCCCACATTTGAGTAGCACCCCGATTTAGAGTCCAATCATCAACCAGGACAGGAGATTGGACATGAAGAAGCGATTCAACGATGAACAGATCATCGGCTTTTTGCGCGAGGCCGATGCCGGCATACCGGTGAAGGAATTGTGTCGAAAGCACGGGTTCTCGGAAGCAAGCTATTACCTGTGGCGCGGCAAGTTCGGCGGGATGGACGTGTCCGATGCCAAGCGTCTGAAGGCCCTCGAAGCCGAGAACGCCAAGCTCAAGAAGCTCCTTGCCGAAGCCATGCTGGAAAAGGAGGTCACCCGCGAGGTCTTACGAAAAAAGTGGTAACGGCACCGCAGCGTCGAGCCGTGGTGCGGACCATGATGGACAAGGGGCTCTCTGAGCGTCATGCGCTGCGGGTCGTGAAGATGAGTGCCAGCAGCTTCCGCTACCAAGGCGCCCCGGATCGCAATAGGACGTTACGCGCTCAGATTGTGACCCTGGCACAGCGCCACCGTCGCTATGGTGCCGGGATGATCTACTTGAAGCTCCGCCAGGCAGGGCTCCTCGTCAACCACAAGCGGGTGGACCGGCTCTATGCGCAGGAGAAGCTGCAATTGAAGCGTCGCAAACGCAAGAAGGTGCCGGTTGGCGATCGGCAGCCCTTGGTCAGACCACAGCTCCCGAACGAGGTCTGGTCGATGGATTTTGTCTTCGACCGCAGTAGTAATGGACGCGTGATCAAGAGCCTCGCCGTTGTCGATGATGCGACCCATGAGGCCGTCCTGGTCAGACCGGAAAGGGCCATCGGCGGCCTGGCGGTGACGCGCATCCTCGAAGCACTTGCCATCAAGCGCGGTCTACCGAAAGTGATCCGTACAGATAACGGCAAGGAATTCTGCGGTCGTGCCATGCTCACCTGGGCGCATCAACGCGGTGTTGCCTTACGCCTCATCGAGCCCGGCAAGCCTAACCAGAACGCCTACATCGAATCGTTCAACGGGCGGTTCCGCGATGAATGTCTCAACGAACACTGGTTCCTGAATCTAGAACATGCCCGGGCCATCATCGAGACTTGGCGGCGCGAGTACAACGAGGAGCGACCGAAGAAGGCGCTGAATGGTCTCACCCCGGCAGAGTACGCAAGACAACTGACAGCAAAACTAGCTACAGTGGCAACCGGACTCTAGATGGAAGTGCTACTCAGGATGGGGGGACGTCGGCTGGATAGCATTTTCGTACTCCATCAGGAGAAGTTTCATCGCGTCGACCCCGGCAATCTCGGGCGAGCGCAGCTTCCCGCTGAGCGTTAGCGTCGTCCTTTCCTGATAGGATTCAGCAGAAAATCCAAAGGTGTTGAGTCCGAAGTGATACCAGAAATCGCAGCCGCCGATTTCCATGACGAAGTGCAGCGTGGTTTGGGGCTTTCGGCCGGGCTTACGGTGGCGGGCCATGGCACCTCCTCGGTCCTTGATAACTGGGCAATGCGCTTTCGATCGCGGCAGATCTTCGTCTCCATCGGGAGCAGCATTCTCCGGCATCGGTGGTAGATCTGACGCATCCCTCAATACCAGAAATTGCTGGCGCGGGGAATGCGATGAGATTGGAGGAGGTGACTCTGCGTAGAGGCTGGGATGGGTTGAAGATGGATGACCTACTGGTGTGTAGGGCGAGGCCTGGCGGCCATCGTGCGATCGTGATTCGAATCACAATCTTCTCTGGTCTAATTAATGGAACACGCCACCCTTGGCCGAAACGCCCTGCGGGCCGCTCCCGCGGTTTCATTCTTGTCCCCGGTGGCCCAGTCGCAGTGTTCCGGTTGTCCCAGTGTCCCGGTCTCGCTGTCCCGGCCGGAACACTCTGTGCGTCTGTTGTCATCGAGATCCGTCCCATTCCCGGTCAAAACCCATGTAAGGCGCAGTCGCAGAAGGTAATGTGCCCGGGACACATGTCGAGCTTGTCAGCGGACCTTGGGCCCAGAATAGGTCGCTTCGCAACGCGGCTTGCGCGTTGTATGCCGGGGGCCTCGACGGGGCTGCTTAGCTCGCCAAAAGCGCTCGCTAAGCTGGCCGTCTCGGCCCTCGTTCCGCTGCCGTTCCTGAGGAAGGAGGGCGCTTCCAGGACTGCGGCGCGGTCGTCGAAGCAGTCAAAGCAGCTGTCCAATCGCTGCCTCCGACCTTCTGATATACAAGCTAGCAGAAGGGACATCTGAAGCGCGCAGGGCAGATTCAATGCAACCGCGCTCGGCGAACTCGTCATCGCATATCCGACGCTGCGAAAGGAACAAAAGGTTATCATTGCCAAACTCGATGAGCTGTCTGCCGAAACCCAATACCTCGAATCCCTCTGCCAGCGCAAGCTTGCCGCGCCGGGAGGCATCAAAGAAATCGCTACACCATCAAGCCTTCGCCGGGCCATTGACCCAGGACGAGAAACCATCCGCCGTAGAGTCAGTTACCCATGGCTGACATCACCATCTATCAGACCGAAAACGGCACGGTGGAAGTCCGGCTGGAGCAGGACACGGTGTGGCTGCGGCAGGAACAGATGAGTGAGCTTTTCGGGCGGGAGCGGTCGGTCATCACCAAGCACCGGCGCAATGTCTTTGCCGAGGGGGAACTCGATGAAGAAAGCAATGTGCAAAATTTGCACATTTCTGGCTCGGACAAGCCGGTCAGGTTTTACAACCTCGATGTGATCATCTCGGTGGGCTATCGGGTCAAATCCCAGCAGGGTACCCGCTTCCGCCAATGGGCCACCCGTATCCTCCACGAGCATTTGACCCGGGGTTATACCCTCAACCGCCAGCGGTTGGAGACCAACGCCCGCGAGCTAGAAGCGGCGCTGCTGCTGGTGCGCAAGGCCGCGCACGGCCCGGAACTGCTGGCCGACACCGGGCGCGGAGCGGTATCGGCGTCAGGAACGTCACCCCCACCGCCGCCGGCACGCCAGCGCAACCATTCGGTGCGATTGTGTGTACAGTCCACGCGCTTTTTGCGTGGACGTCGCCCACCGCGGTTTTTCATCCCCGTGCAAAAGCGATCGAATTCCACCCCGAAACCGGTGGATTCCCGACCCGCCTATGGGCAAACCAGCGGAGTTCCCGCGGGAAAGCGGCGGAATTACTGACCGCCGGAAACCGGGAAAGCCGTCGCTTTCCTGACTGACCTGAGCCCGTCCCGGTGGATTGCCGACCCATATATTTGCAAACCGGTGGATTCCAAACCCCCAAGTTGGTAAACCCGCGGATTCCTGACCCCCAATGAATTTCCGCCGAATTTCCACAGGTAGGTACTAATGAGGGCGGCGATTCCCGCCGCCAGGACGAAGGAGGGGGAAATGGAAGACGGACTCAAGAAATTAAGCGAAACCTGGCGAGACGAGCTGGCCCGCCAAAGCCTGGCCGGTCGCGTGCTGGCCGAGTTCACGCACATCAAACGCTTTAGGCTCGAGAAGTGCCCGTGGCGCCGGATCGCCGAAGCGATGGGTGTCAACCCGGAATCGCTGAGACGGGCGTTCCGGACGATCAACCACAAGGTCGAGGCCGGACAACTCATCCCGCCCCGTCCCGAACCGCGAAGCAAGCCGATAACCACAGCGCCCCGGCCGCCGGCGCCTGGTGTACCGCCGCCTCCCAGCGCCGGCGGCAGCAAGCCGGCCGGGTCAGCCGATCTGGACAAACTCAAGGAAGCCGGCATCACCTTCGAGTGAACCCTGCGCGGAATTTCCGCACGGACCGCTCTATGAGGGCCGCAATTCCGCGGTGCCTATATTAAGGAGACCAGACCATGGGAAAGATCGTCATCAGTGGGGGAGACAAAGGCGGTGTCGGCAAGTCGATGGCCTCGGCCCTGGCGGCCGATATCCTGATCGCCGCCGGTCAAACGCTGCTCATCATCGAAGGCGATGCAGCGATGCCGGATATTGCCCTGCGCTTCAGCACCTGCGCGCAGGTGGAAACGACCGGGGTCAACCTGAACCGCGCCGGCGACCAGGAAGCGGCCATCACCCGCTTAGGGAACGCCCTGGAGAACGCCGCAGACCAAAGACAAGACGTCCTCATCAACCTCCCGGCCGGCAGCGCGGACACGCTCGATGATCTCGCCCCGGTGATTCGCGAGATCGCCGACGCCAGTGGGTTCACCCTGCGTGTCCTGTATTCGCTGGGCCCCCATCGCTCGTCCACCGACTCTCTCATCAAGTCGCTCACCCAGGGTCTGCTCGGCAGCGTCGATCCCGCCCACCGGACCATCGTCTTCCCGGCATTCCTAGGCTCGCCCGCGTCATTTGATTGGCTCAAACACCCCAACCGGCCGGCGTTCATTGCCACCGGCGGCCGAGAGACGGTCGTGCCGGCCCTGCGCCCGGACACGATCCGCGACCAGGTGCTCGCCGCACCCGGCACCTTCACCGCCCTGGGCGCAAACAAGGAAGCGCTGACATTGACCGAGCGGGCCCTGTTCAAACGCTGGCTCACGCACAGCCACACGGCCATGGCGGCAGCGCTCAGCGACTAAACCCCCCCCTCGCCGGGGCCTGGTGCCCCGGCGCGACTCCCTGGAGACTGACGATGACAGACAACAATCCACCACCGACCTCAGCACGCGACGCGGCACTTGCGGCCGTGCCGGCTGACCGGCGCGAAGAGGTACTTCGGCGTGCCTCCGACCTCGGCATTGGCCGGGCCGACGATGTACTCTGGTCGATCGTGGCCGCGGTCGTCGATGCCCACGCAGCCGCGCGTGCCGCCGGCCACGCCGCAACGATCGTCGAACAGGAAACCGCGGCGATTCCGGAGCGCATCTACCGCGGAACAATAAAGGCCGGCGAGGACCTGCGGGGCCAGATCACGGCCGCGGGGGACACCGTCGGGGAAAGGTTCCTCGATGCCGCACGCGCTCAAAGCATCACACTGCAGGCGGGACTGACCGACGCGATTAGGGAGGCTGCAAAGCTTGGCGATGCCGCCCTGGCCAAGGCGATCATTGACCTCGATCGGGCAACGCTGTCACAGCGCTGCGCGAACATTGAGGAATGGCGGGCGGCCGCCGCGGTCGCGATCCAGGATGAGGTGCGTGCCGGCCTGGCCGGCCGGATGGCGAAAAGCTTTGGCCTGGTCGCGGGCGCTCTGCTGTTCGCCGCCGTGCTCGGCGCCGCCGCGGCGCTGATCGTGAGCAGCCGGCTCCCGGGTCGGGTCAATAACGGCCTGCCGGCGGGCTGGCATTGGGTGCGGTCGGGTGCCTGGAACGAGATCTATATGGATGGGCCGGTGCGGACCGTTGCCGGCTGTAGCCCGGGCGATGTGTGCCTGGCCACGCGCGCCCGGTAAGATTTCCTCTCTGCCACGCAGGCACGGCCATCGACGACGTGGTCGACGGGCGACATCGCCGTATCAGATCGGGGGATCTTGGGAGTTCTTGTCATTCGTTGCTGCGTTCGCGGATGCATTCAGACCCTTCAATCTGAATCAGGGGCGATTCAGCACCGACCCCTTCAGTACCACGGAACGAGGGCCGCGGGCGTGCGCTTAGCGAAGCGAAGCCACTGCCCGAGGCGCGGGGAATAGGCGCGTAGCGCGCGGCGAAGCCGCCTATTTCCCTGCCCGAGTTCCGCGACGAAGCCTGGCAAAATTTCCGACTGAATTCCGTTCCGATACAAGGAGGTATCGCATCCCAGTCTGCACATAACCCTGCAACCTCGTTGCAGTGGAAAACCGACGGAAAATTCCAGTCGGAAAGTATTTTCCGGCGGGAATTTCCGTCCAAAAGAGGAAATTTTCCGTCTCAAGGAACCGCCGAAGGCGGCCCGGCAGGGCGTTCCGGCCTCGTCGCATTTCTTTACACCTCTAGCCATTTGGATCCACCGATTCTTGATGCAGGCTACGGATAGAAAGGTTTACACATATCTATAACTGGTGGTATTTTTATCCACCATGGATCACGCTCAGACTTGGCGAAAAGCCGAGGCGGTTTTCAAAAAACACGGGGGGATGTTGCGCACTTCCCGCGCCATTGCGCTTGGGGTCCATCCCCGTACGCTCTATGGACTCCGCGATGCCGGTCGAATTCAGCAAGTCACACGAGGTCTGTACCGGCTGGCGGCACTGCCGGAACTAGGTAACCCGGATCTCGCTGCCGTGGCCTCCCGCATCCCACAGGGCGTTGTATGCCTCATTTCGGCCCTGGCGCTCCACGGAATAACGACACAGATTCCGCACCAGGTTGATGTGGCGGTACCCCGTGGTACAAAACAACCCCGGCTCGACTTTCCCCCGATCCGGCTCGTTCGTCTGTCAGACCAACTCTACCAGGCAGGTATTGAAACGCATGCGCTCGATGGGGTAGCGGTGCGTGTCTACAGCGTGGCCAAGACCGTGGCTGATTGCTTCCGTTTTCGCAACCGCATCGGAATTGATGTCGCTGTCGAAGCGCTTAAGCTTTTCCATTCCCGCAAGAAGGCATCCATGCGCGAGCTTCTTGCATACGCGCGCCTTTGCCGGGTCGAGCGGGTCATGATGCCCTATATGGAGGCCCTCCAGTGACCCGTCAACCATTGGTGAACATGGCGCAATTGGTGCACCAGCGCGTACTCACGCAGGTCAAGGATACTGATCGGCCATTCAGATGCTTGACTGCATCGGTCAGCAATGCGCTGGGTTCCTGCCTCTCAGCACCAGTTCGCGCCGAGCATCAGCAAATTGTTTCGAAGAACGCAAACGAGCCGCCAAAAAGCCATAGTAGTCTTAACTTTTGTGCGAACGACAGCTGTGAGGTAGGACACCGTAACGGTGCGTCCGATCAGAAGCGGACGTTCAACGTTGAATTTCGGTGAGCACCGACGGCTGGTGTAGTATATCACGTAATTGCCCGCTTATCGGGCATTTGCCAAACGGGGGTTATCGGGCAATCCGAGAATCGGGGTCCGACGAAAGTGCTCAAATCACAAAGATCGCAATGCGCGTTGCGTGCGGAGCGTAAAACAAATGGCGCTCATTAAAAGTACACCATGAAGCCACGGATTTTTCTAGTCTACATTCCTCCGGGAAATGCGGAGGCAATGGTTCATTACGAAGAAACCATTAAGCAGAAGGTTTCTGCAGAACGTATCTATCGATTTGTCTCTCAAAGTGTCCGCACACAGCTTGATCGCATCTTCTCAGGTAAGCAGATTGCTGTATGGGGATCGCGTGATTCTGATGCCAACCGCAGCAAGTTTGAGCGAATGAGGCCAGGAGATGAGATCCTGATTGTCGAAGGCCAAATCATCAAGCTGCTTGGTAAAGTAGCCGCCACCACGACTAACTCCGACCTTTCAAATGAACTGTGGCAGTCGCTACGTGTAGGCCAGGCAGCGGAAGGTTGGAATCTGATCTACTTCATTGCGAATCCGGTAGAAATAAACCTGCCATTCACAGAATTCTGCCATCTCATGGGTTACGGCGAGAATTATCAATTACGCGGTTTCACTACTGTTAGCGACGATCGACTGGAAACCTTTTATAAGTGCTACGACGATCTCTATTCGATCTTGATGCAGCTAAAACAGAATCACCCCGTATACCAACGCCCGCAAAAGGATTTGTTCGGGGAAGAAAGCAAAGGCGTCGAGGAGCCGGAAGTCACGCCAATTGTGGATACGCCAGATCAAGTCGCGCCTGCGGAAGAGATTTCTGACCACCTGCGTATGCAGTGGATGCTTTTAAATCTTGGCCGAAAGGCCGGCAGCAAAGTCTGGATTCCCGCAAACGACCAAGGCCGAATACGCGATAGATTTCAATACAGCGAGTTCGAGCGCGATTTCGCCGCTGGTATCGACGCCCAGACACGTTACGTCGAAAACATCGATGTCGTCTGGAAGGAGGAGTTCCGCATTGATGCGGCATTCGAGATCGAAAATTCCACTAGCATCTATTCTGGTCTCCTGCGTTTCTCGGATCTTACGTTGGTCGCCCCCAACACCATTTATCCGCTGTTCATTGTTGCACCGCGAGAAAAGCGCAATCGTCTTGTTGAGCAATTGCGACGTCCAACATTTCAGAAGCTACGCTTAGATCGCAAGGTACGCTATTTACCGTACGAAGCCGTGGAAGAGATCGATCAATTCTTTGGCGATGTCGCGCAAGGATTAACCGTGGATGTCATTGTCGGACGGTCGGAGGAGATTAATTTGCACCACTAATGTGGATTATTCAAGTTAAGGGAGAAAACTGTGGCTAACGATGTTGAATTTTCCATTCCCAGGCGAAAGCTAGGCCGTTCGGACATTGAGTTTTTGGTCAAGCGTAATGGCGCAGTCCTGGGCACTTTGAAAGTTTCAAACGGATCATTGGTGTGGTTTCCAAGAAAGACCACCGTGGGCTACCGCATGACTTGGCACAAATTCGACAGCGTCATGAAGGACTTTTCTCAGGGTGAAGAGCGCAGATAATTGACCCAACCTCAGACGGCCACCATGCAAAGTCTCAAACTAAATGGATCCTTCTTCCCGTCCTTCACTGCAGATGCATCGCGTTATTCCACAGACGACAAGAATTGCATTCAGCGTACTGTGGAGCGACTTCTGTCCGTCCAAACCAGTGCCGAGAAGCCTGGCATGCTACTTGGCAAGATTCAGTCTGGCAAGACGAAGACATTTCTAGGAATCGTCGCATTAGCGTTCGATAATAGCTTTGATATCGCTGTCGTCCTAACAAAGGGAACGAAGGCGCTAACGAAACAGACTTTACAGCGCATCAACAGCGAATTTGCGCCGTTTCAATCGAAGGACATGATGCAGATCTACGACATCATGACCTTACCGTCCGGGTTAACACCTTATGAGCTGAGCCAAAAGATCGTATTCGTTGCCAAGAAGCAGACGGACAATATGGATCGACTTGCGGCGGTGTTCCAGGAGACATACCCTCAGTTGGCTGGGAAACGCACCTTAATCATTGATGACGAGGCCGACTATGCAAGTATCGGCTATCGCAATGATCGAAAAGAAGGTAAGGTAGTAGCCAACGTTACGGCTCGGCAGATTGACGGGCTGCGACAAACTCTAGCGTCGTCCTCATTTCTTCAAGTCACCGCAACGCCGTATTCGCTTTATCTCCAACCGGACAACGTCGTAGCGAGCGGCCTGCGATTCAGGCCTGTTCGCCCTTCATTTACAGAACTCGTGCCTGTCCACAAAGACTATATTGGCAGTGATTACTATTTTCAGCAAAGCCAGGAAGACAATTCTCCAGCGAAATATGTGTATGAGCCCGTCACGCTTGATGAGCTTTCCATTCTGCGGCAGCAAGACCGTCGCCGTTTCAAGACCGAGGATTGCCTGACCAGCGATGCGATTGATTCGCTCCGTAATGCTGTCTGCAATTTCATTGTCGGCGGATGCATCCGCCGACTGCAAGACCAGCGCCTGGGAAAGCCCCTCAAGAAATTCAGCTTTCTCGTCCATACCGAAGCGGGAAAATCGGCGCATGCCTGGCAAGAACAGGTAGTGCAAGCGTTGCGCGACCATTTGACAGATGCCGTGAAGAGAGACCCGGATCGTCTGCGCCGGCTTCTTTCGGATGCCTACCAGGATCTTTCTGCGTCAATTCGAGTGATGGATCATTACCTTCCGCCTGAGGAGGAGGTGCTTGGGGAAGCCTTCGTGGCGCTAGGCGAAGGGTGGTTAATGATTACGAAAGTTAATTCTGAAAAGCAGGTAGAAGAACTACTAGATACGGAGGGACAGCTCCGCCTACGTACGCCACTAAATATTTTCATCGGCGGGCAAATTCTCGATCGTGGCGTGACAATCGCGAACCTCATTGGGTTCTTCTACGGTCGCCGTCCACAGGTTTACCAACAGGATACCGTTCTACAACATTCCCGAATGTTTGGTTTCCGACCGATTGAAGACTTGACTGTAACTCGTTTCTATACCGAGCCAACTATCTACGACGCAATGCGCCGTATGCACGAAAGTGACGTTGCGCTACGGCAGGCCATTGCGAAGAACCCCGATCAGCCTATTGTCTTTATCCAACGTGATGATACAGGTCGAGTAATTCCGTGCAGCCCAAACAAAATTCTCGTATCGCGCACTACGACGCTGCGACCATTCAAACGCGTGCTCCCGGTCGGCTTTCAAACAGACTACAAGACGCGCGTGCATCCTGTGGTCGACGAAATTGACAAATTGTTGGAGGATCTCAGACCTCAGAGCGGATTTGACGAACCCTTCGAGATCTCCGTTTCGGTCGCTCTGGATGTCTTGCGAAGGATCGAGCCAACTCTTCTCATGGAAAAGAAGGAGGGCTACACCTTTGATTGGGAAGCGGCACGCGCAGCGTTGCGGTACCTTGCCAACGCGTCCGACGACTCGACAAACCACGGAAAGGTGATCTGTTTGGTACGCCGAGATCGCAACCTCAGCCGTCAAGTATCATCCGGTAGTCACGCAGTGTATTCGGATGCACCAGATACGACTCGCACCGAGGGCGAGGTAGCGCGGCGGGTAGCGCTGGAAACACCAGTACTCATGCTCATTCGGCAGAATGGTCATGAGGAACAGGGCTGGCGGGGCACACCATTCTATTGGCCGGTTATTATGGCGCAGGGAAACCTGCAGACCGCTATTTTTGCGCATGAAACAATGGATTAGGAGTACCGATGGGCAGGCAAAAGAAAACCACAAAGAACCGAGCCAACAGACCTTCCAGTCGTAAGGTGACCGACACGGTGACCAGTCCCATGGGCGACGGCGAGCATTTTTCCCTAGAAACACAGCAAGCCCCAGCTGGGGTACCACGCAAGTCGGCCGTACGCGCCGCCAAGGCTCCATTGAGAGCAGGAAAGAAAAGTGACCACTCCGAGGTATTAAGCTACCGTCACTCAGACAAGCGCACGAACAACCCAGAGGTAGGCATGGTCAAGCCGGAGAATGACCCGGACGACCATGAGGAGCGCTGGTGTTATGACCCACATATAGATCCGGCGTTGCAGTTCGATTTCGGGCGAGCACAGGTGGAAAAGCTGATTGACGAGGCACTGGCCAGTGGCAGTCAGGACGCGATGCGCACAGCGTTGGAGGAGCTCAAGCGTTACTCCGCCCCCTATCTCAACTGGACGGGCAAGGCCGAGCGTACCACCTTCGACGTCGAGACGGTAAGCCTCCATGTCCACGAACGCATCGATCCGGCGAGCATTCTATCGGCGGTGCGCAAGAAGCTGAACGAGGGCACACGTAAGAGCGAGTTCATGCAGCCCGATCTCTTCGCGGCACCGTTCGAGAACCTGCCTCTGCGTGACGCCATCGATTTCTACAAGCACGAGCGCGGCTGGGCAAACCGGCTGATCGCCGGCGATTCGCTGTTAGTGATGAACTCGCTGTTGCAAAAAGAGAGCATGGCCGGGCAGGTGCAGATGATCTACGTCGACCCGCCCTACGGCATCAAGTATGGCTCCAACTTTCAGCCTTTCGTCAATAAGCGCGATGTGAAAGACCGCAAGGACGAGGACTTGACCCAGGAACCGGAGATGATCAAGGCTTTCCGCGACACCTGGGAGCTGGGCATCCATTCCTACCTTACCTACCTGCGCGACCGGCTGCTGCTGGCGAAGGAATTGCTGCACGGATCGGGGAGCGTGTTTGTGCAGATTTCGGATGAGAATCTGCATCATGTGCGCGAGTTGCTTGACGAAGTATTTGGTCCGGACAATTCAATCGCTCTTATAGCGTTCGTTAAAACGCAAGCTCTCGGGGCAGCGTTTTTGCCTGGAGCCTATGACTATCTGCTGTGGTACGCCAAGGATAAGACAAAAACAAAATACAGACGGCTACTTACGGATAAGCTTGAGGCGGCTGACATTTCTACGTTCGGGTGGTTGAGTCAGCCCGGCGGCTACGCACGCCGCCTAAGAGGAAGTGAGCTCGACCATCAGGACATAATTCCGAACCGCTTTCGCGCGGGAGATCTTTCACGACAGGGTGCGTCAGAAATCGGGACTTTTGAATTTGAGTACCAAGGTGAGAAGTACTGGCCATCATCTGGACGTCGATGGGCTAGTAATCCAGATGGAATGCGTAGATTAAGTCGTTCAAATCGAATTCAGCCGCTTGGGAAGGTCCTTTCGTATCGGCTCTTATTTAAGGATTTTCCTGTCGTTCCGCTCGATAACGGGTGGCATGACACCTATATCGGTACCTTTACCCAGAAAACATACGTTGTTCAAACTGGTGAACTCGCCATTCAAAGATGCATGTTGATGACCACCGATTCCGGTGACTTGGTGCTGGACCCGACCTGCGGATCTGGCACCACCGCCTTCGTCGCCGAGAAGTGGGGCCGGCGCTGGATCACCTGCGACACCTCGCGCGTGTCGGTGACGCTCGCCAAGCAGCGGCTGATGACCGCGAGCTACGACTACTACGAGCTCAAGTATCCCCAGGAAGGTTTGAAGAGTGGCTTCATCTACAAGACGGTGCCGCACGTCACGCTCAAGTCCATCGCCAACAACCCCGAGATTGACGAAATCTACGAACGGATGCATCCAGCCATCGAGGCGGCGCTGGCCGAGCTGAACAAGGCGGCGAAGCAGAAACTCAAGGAATGGGAAGTACCGTTCGAGTTTCCGGAAAACTGGCCAGCAGCAGCGCGCAAGACCTTCGATGCCTTCCAGGCTGCGCGCCAGGCCATGCAGAAGAAGATGGACGACTCCATCGCTGCGCATGCGGACCAGGAAACGCTTTACGACCAGCCGGCGGTTTCCAAGAATAAGTTGCGCATCACTGGGCCGTTTACTGTGGAGGCGGTGCCGTTCCCGACGGTGCTGGCGCTGGACGAGGGAAAGCCACCGCAGGAGGCAGACGTGGCTATCGCCCGCTCTGGAGAATCGGCGCGCCAGCATGCATGGCGCGACGAGCTGCTAAAAACTGGCATCCGCGGTAAGGGCGGGCAAATGCTGACGTTCGCCGAACTCGAAACCCTGCCAGATTCGCCGCACCTGCACGTGAGCGGCCATCTCGATTCCGGCGAGCGGGTGGTGGTGAGCTTCGGTCCTGAGCACGCGGCGCTGGAGCAGCGGCAGGTGGCGCTCGCGCTGAACGAGGCTGAGAAGCTTAGGCCTGCGCCGAAGTTCATTATTTTCGCCGCCTTCGAGTTCGACCCGGAGGCGGCCAAGGACATCGACGAAACCAAATGGCCAGGCGTGACTCTGCTCAAGGCCAAGATGAACGCTGACCTCCTTAGTGACGACCTCAAGAAGGGCCGCGCCAGCAATCAGAGCTTCTGGCTCATGGGCCAGCCGGACTTGGAGGTGCACCCGCAGAACGACGGCCGCTATGTGGTGGAAGTGCATGGCTTCGACTACTTCGACACCACCAAGGGCGAGCTGGTCTCCGGCGGCAAGGGCAAGATCGCCATGTGGCTGCTCGACACCGACTACGACGAGCGCTCATTGTTCCCGCGCCAGGTGTTCTTCCCCATGGCCGGCAAGGGTGAGGGTTGGGAGAAACTCAAGAAGGACATCCGTGCGGAAATGAATGATGCGCTGCTGGAGAAATTCCACGGTACCAAGTCGCTGCCGTTTGAGGCTGGAGGCAATAAGAAGGTGGCGGTAAAGATTGTGGATGATCGAGGGATTGAGTCCCTGAAGATCATTTCGCTGCCCTGAGGTGCTGCCAATGACGGCACCAAAGTCACTAATCATCAACTCACCGTATGAAGTGCCCACCCGGCGTTGGGAGCAGGCCCGTGATGGATCGCTCAGCATCTTGCCCGAGCGACGTTCGGCTGGTTATGAAATCTTCGACATTCGAAACAACACACGACGCACAGAGCCGCTGACGCTTGTGAATGAGATACGCCAGCGCCTGGAAGAGTGGCGTAAGGCAGAGTACCCAGGCATTACTTCGGTAACGCGAAACCTTCTAGAACACTGGCACGACAGAACCCCAGGTGTTCGCCAATATCCTTTCTACTTCTGTCAGCTGGAGGCCATCGAGACCCTCATCTGGTCGGTGGAGGCCCCGGAACCGCATAAGCAAGGCATCAGCATTCCGGGAGACGGTGGTCCGTGGGAGCGGCTCTGTAGCAAGATGGCCACTGGTTCGGGCAAGACTACGGTGATGGCCATGATCATCACGTGGCAGGTGCTGAATGCGATCACTTATCCGAAACGAAACAAGGATTTCTCGCGAGCCATTTTTATCGTTGCACCGGGACTAACCGTAAAAGACCGCTTGCGTGTTCTGTACCCGGGCGAACCGGATAATTTTTACGATGCCTTTGGGATATGCCCGTCGGAGTCGCTACGCCAGAAGCTTAACCAGATGGAATTGCTGATCGAAAACTGGCACACCCTCATGCCGCTGAAAGAGAAGGAGCATTCTGTTGTTAAAAAAGGGAAAGAAAGCGATGAGGCTTTCACGCGACGAGTGCTTGGCAAGCTCGCCGCCTATAAGGACATCGCCGTCATCAATGACGAGGCCCATCACGCCTATCGCAAGCCGGCGGAGATTAAGATTAGCAAGAAGCAGGCGGAAGAACTCGGCCTCGATCTGGAAGAGGCCACTCGTTGGATCGAAGGGCTGGATCGAATTCACAAGACGCGCCGTGTTCAGCGCTGCTTTGATCTTTCCGCGACGCCATTTGCTCCGACTGGCAAGGCCAGTACCGAAGAGGGACTATTCGACTGGATCGTGTCGGATTTCGGTCTGAACGACGCTATTGAGTCCGGGTTGGTCAAGACCCCGCGCGTCGTGGTGCGGGACGACGCGTTGCCCAGCGCGGCGACAATGCGACCCAAGCTCTATCACATCTACCGCGAGGCGGAGGTGGCAGAAGATCTTAACCGACGTGGGGCTGAACCGCACGAGTCGCTACCTCGGCTGGTGCAAGATGCGTACACACTGCTCGGGGCGGATTGGCGCGCCGCCTTCCTGGACTGGCGTGAGAAGGGACATTTGTCACCACCCGTTATGCTGACCGTCTGCAATCGGACCGAGACGGCAGCTCGCATTGAGAACTACTTCAATAAGGGCGATGCCCACTGGCCTGAGATGCATGCCCCGGCCTACACCTTACGAGTCGATTCCAAGGTACTGGAAAAGGCAGAGGTGGGCGAAGCTGCAGCGGCTGATAAGGCCTACGAAGCCCGCTTGGCCGAAATTATCGAGGCAGCAAAGATCCCAGAAACCCGCAAAGAGCGGCTGCGCGTCATGAAAAAAGAGGAGGTGCTGCGCGAATTGGTGGATAACGTAGGCAAGCGCGATGCCGCAGGGCAGGACCTGCAGAATGTGATTTCGGTCGCGATGCTTTCAGAAGGATGGGACGCAAAGAACGTGACCCATATCATGGGTCTCAGGGCGTTTACCTCCCAACTCCTGTGTGAGCAGGTTATTGGTCGTGGCCTGCGTCGAGTTTCGTACGAGACCGATGAAAACGGGTTATTCGTACCGGAATATGTAAATGTTTTTGGTGTGCCCCTCTCGATTTTTCAAGATGTTACTTCAGGTGGCGAACCGCCACCGCCTCCCAAGCCCAGCACACAAATCGAATCCCTGGCGGATCGCAACGATCTGGAGATCAAGTGGCCGAACGTCATACGTATCGACTCAGTCGTACGACCCGTGCTGACAGTGGATTGGGGAAAAGTCGAGCCGCTGACATTGAATCCGGCAGATACACCTATCAGCGCTGAGATCGCACCGGCCCTAGGAGGCGCGGCGAATTGGGACCAGATACATGTAATCGACCTCGAAACGCTGCCGGATGAGTTTCGTTTGCAGCGGCTGACCTTCCAGGCGGCGCGAAAGGCCTATGCAGGTATGCAGGGCAAGTTTAAAGGGGCACGGGAATATCTGATTTTCCAGCTAATCAAGTTGGTCGAACACTTCATTGATTCAGATATGCTGGTGATCCCGACCACTTTTCATCGGGATCCGTTACGCAAACGCATCTTGATGTCACTAAATATCGATCTCATCGTTCAGCACCTCCAGCGTCATATTCAGAAACAGAATATTGAACGGGTCGAGCCTATATTTGACGAGGAAAATCCCATCGGATCCACCCGTTACATGCGCACTTGGTACACCACGAAGCCATGTCTTCCGACGAGAAGATCGCAAATCAGTCATATGATTGCGGATAGCGCGTGGGAACAGTACGCAGCAAATGTATTCGATTCAGCCAAAAGTATATCCGTTTCTGCGTACGCCAAGAACGAACACCTGGGATTTCAGGTGTATTACCTGTGGAATGGCGCTCGGCGGCGTTTTATTCCAGATTTCTTGATCCGACTTAAGAACGGAAAGATGCTAGTACTGGAAATCAAGGGTCAGGACTCGGAGCAGAACCGCGCAAAACGAGCGGCTTTGGATATGTGGGTAAGAGGCATAAACGAAAAAGGCGGGTTTGGATTGTGGTGCTGGGACGTTGCCTACCAGCCAGCGCAGATTCAGGACATTCTTGCCAAGCACAACGATTGAATTCAATAGCGATGGGTGCCAATTTTCCGAGTCTTGTCCAACCCGTGTCAGTGGTTGTGACTTTGCAAGCACGACCATTTCCGGGAGCCGTAACTAAGCGTGCAACCAACCGCAGAGTCCCGTCTGAGTCGAGCAGTTTCGCAGCCTTTTTTAGGCAGTGAACCGTCAGAAACACGGGTGATCGAATTGTGCCGAAGGTTGAGAGCGCCAGCACCTTGGTAGCAATACTGAATTGCCTAAGGTCGCCGTTATGGCCTGGTAACTCGCTGCGGACAGGGTAGGTACATGGTGGGAAGAGATTGTTCTAGCGGGTGAGCGAAGAAATTCCTTGGGTTTGTCCCGAATCGATCGGGCGCCGGTAGGCAAGGTGGGAACCATCTGTCATATTCCCACTGTGGGAACTTTATGCTATCCTTTGTGTTCAAATTAGGTGGATCAAAATAAGAATGAAGTTGGTCGGGCGCGACAAGCTGGGCGAGTTCGTGCAGAAGCACGCGGACGCCCGCCGGTGGGTCGAGGCTTGGCTGGCTGAAGTTGAGCGCACGATCTGGCGAACGCCGCATGACATAAAGCAACACCATACAACGGCGAGTTTTCTCGCTCACAACATCGTAATTTTCAATGTGCGCGGCAATAACTACCGATTAGAGGTCCAGGTTGCCTATAAGACCTCGACAGTTGTAATTCGGTGGATTGGAACGCACGAGGAATACACGAAACGCTTTTCAGGGCGCTGACATGGCGAATGAATTGAATGTGAAGGTAGTGAAGAGCGATAGTCAGTACCGCACGTATCTGGAGGAGATCGAACGTCTTGCGGCGTCTGATCCGGATCCCGAGGCGCCTGAAGGGGCGCGGCTCGAACTGCTGGCGAAGCTTGTGGAAGACTATGAAAAGGTGCGCTATGTATTCCACCGCCCAGATCCTGTTGAGGCTATTCAGTTCCGAATGGAGGAGCAGGGATTGCGCCAAAAGGACATCGCCGATCTTCTGGGCGGAAAGAATCGCGCGTCCGAGATTCTCGCCCGCAAGCGCCCGTTGACGCTGCCCATGATCCGCGCGCTTCACGATCGCTTGGGCATCCCAGCCGATCTGCTCATCCGCGAGACGGAGACAATGCCTGGCAGATCCGAGGATCAGGAGATTGACCCCGAGGACTTGCCGTACGAGACTCTTGTTCGTCGTGGCTGGATCGCCCGGGATGCGACACCCAGTGAGGTATTGAAGCGCTATCTCGCGCCGGTCGGCAGTCCCGTTTTTCTGCGCCATACCCTGACTTTCGGCATTACACCGAAGACAAATCGAACGCGTCTTTGGCTTTGGCTTGCCCGGGTGCGCGAGCTTGCCGATGCCGAAATTTCCAAACTTGGAAAATTCTCACGTGATACGATCGACATGGATTTGCTGAGGTACGTGGCGCGGCTGAGCTGGATGGATAAAGGACCGCGGCTGGCGATCGACTTTCTCGCCGAACGTGGCATCGCGGTGGTCATCGAACCAAAACTACCAGGAACACGCGTCGACGGCGCGGCTCTGATCGGATCCAACGGTGTCCCGATTGTCGCACTGACTCTGCAACATGATCGACTCGATAATTTCTGGTTCACGCTGCTGCACGAGTTAGTGCACGTGTGGAAGCATTTGGACGCTCGGACTTTTCGGGCAATCATCGACGAGGAAGTCGAGCAGGCGAAAGATCCCGAGGTGAAAGAACGGGAAGCAAACGAGATGGCTAACGAAGCGCTCTTGCCACGCGCGGTCTGGCGTCGTAGCGATACGTTCCGCAACCCGACTTCCACGAATATCAAGACACTTGCCGCGGAACAGCAAATCCATCCCGCAATCGTGGCTGGGCGAGTAAGGTTCGAACGGCACAATTATGCGTTGTTTTCCGCATTGGTCGGGCATCGGCAAGCGCGTTCGCTTTTTCCGGAAGTTCATTGGAGCTGAACCCGATGCGTCGGTCCGCCTGCTACTTTCCGATCGTGCCCAACAAGATAGGCGAGATCAAGGCGGTCGGTCATCTCTCGCCGCGTACCCGTGCACGAACAAGAATTGTCCTTGAAATTGATCGTCCCGGCGATGGAGACGCCGCTAAATTGGAAGAACATATAGCCGGAGCTGCTCGACAGATTAGCGAAGCGTGGGGAACCACGTATCCGTTGCTGGTGGATATGCCGGAGTATGGACCTGATCATCGCGCGACAAATGGTTCGACGCTAATCGAGCATCCACACGTCTGTCTGCGTCAACTGGGAATGCTCGCCGTGCCGGTCGCTGGGCCTGTCTCAGCAGGCGGACCGGAAATTCTGGAAACGGTTCGTGATATAGCTCGCCATGAGCGCCGCGGCGCGGCGCTTCGCATACCATTTTTGGAGCTCAGCCATGTGGATATCCTCCAGCGAGAACTAACGAGTTCAATGCGGATCCTCGCGCATGAACCCGCGGAGATTGATCTCCTGCTTGATCTCGAGGCGGTGCTCCATATTCCGGAGCATCAGCGCAGCACGGCGCATTTGACGGCGGTCGTCCATGAAGCGCTCGCTCTGGTGCGGCAAATTGGGGAATTTCGCAACGTGATCTTGTGCGGCTCAAGTGTCCCTGAGAATGTTGGAAAACAATACAATGGCGCTCCATACCGCGGGCGGCGTATCGAGCTTGACGTGTGGCGGACGCTGCTGCCCGATGCCATCATGCCAGTGTCGTTTTCAGACAACGGCATCACTCCGTCACGTGGCCCGGACCCGCGCGGATTCGGCCCCGCGCCAGCCAGAATTAGGCTCTCGACCCCGGACGAGATCGTGTTTTATCGAGCAAATCAGAAAAGGTATGTGGACTTATGTAAACGCGCCCTCTCCAGCACCGACTTCGACGACCGGATCCCGGCATGGGGGGCAACCAAGCTGCGTGAGTGCGCTCGCGGACACATCGCGCCCAGCTCGCCGACGGAATGGGTTGCTCGCGATACTAACCTTCATATTGAGACCACTGTCGCGGAAGTCCAGCGGCGTCTCCATGCGACAGGTCGGATCCGGGATTATCGATTCCCTGAAGAAGAAAAGTTTGCCTGGCTGCAGCACAACTTTCTCGAAGATGAGCAAGTCTAACAATTACCAATACCTAATATGATCAGGGGGCAAGGTAATTGAGGTTGTGATGAAATTCTGCAGTGTCGCGTCATGTTATTGCGGGACTAATAAAATTGGCGAAGGCCATCAAGTAGCAATCTGGAAGCTGTATATGGAAATGTATTCTGCCTCCACCTAGGAGTGGCCTGAGAAATGGGGGAAGGCCAATATGGCTAATGGATTAGATCTACCGACGCAGGGCCTGACTGTCTATCTGCTCAAGGAGAATTTTACAAACCCCGAGACCATAATTCAGGCGCAACAGCTGCCTGACGTATACCCTCTAAAGTCGGGTCGAAAACACATTGGCGATCTGTATGTCCAGCGTGGTCGATCGAAACCACCTCGCTGGGCGCAATTCTTTGCAGGGTATGTAGACATCCATAAACTTGGTCACGTCACCTCCGCGGCGGCTGTGCTATTGGTACCAGCGCGAGACAGAATTTTTGCCGTGACATTCGGTCATGGTCGATATCTTCTAAACCCGGATGCTTGGGAGGAACGTTTCGGGCTTCGGGTTGCGCTCAATTCGATTGGGGAAGGCAACGTGCGTAGTATCGACAAACGCACATTCGATGCCATCGCGCGACACACTCGTGAGCAGGCCAGCCGCGAGGCGACGGCCAGAGACTTCGACATCGACATCGAACAAGATTTGCTCCGAGCCATCACCGGCACACCGACAGACTCGGAGTTAGGGCGTAGGATGTCAGGTATGGACGCCCTGCGTATATCGGTTCCCACCGATCTTGCGTCACTTTCCGATCTATTATCTTCTTATTACGACAAGTATTTAGATGATTCATACAAAACTAATTTTCCATGGGTCGATCATATTTCCGAAATCGCGAACCGTACGCTCATTGACGAGTTGGACGCGGTGATAATCAAACGCATTGTCGCGGGCGAAACCGACCGAATCTGGATGGCTGTTCCCGACATTACGCCGTGGGAGCGCGTGGATGGGTTTCGTTGGCCGGGGCGGAAATCGCCGCGCTTACATGACGTCACCCTCCAGGGGTTTTTGGAGTCTCTGAACGATGTCAATTCGCTTACCAAAGCTGTCTTGACGCAGCGAAAGGTAGAATGTATCGACCTCGACGGGGTAATGCTAGAAAATTGGTCAGCGTATCGTTGTTTGTATGCGGAGCTTGATCGGGATGGCAACTCGTACTTGCTCAGCGGAGGGAAATGGTACTGTCTGACGCGGGACTTCGTGGACGAAGTGAACGAGGCCTATCGTCAAATACCGAATTATCCGCATGATCTACCTGAGTTTAATGATGCGAGCGAGACGGCTTATAACAAACGGGTTGCAGAAAGCAATCCCGCTCGTTATGCACTCATGGACGCAAAGCTAATTCACCACGGTGGCGTTAATGACAAGATTGAATTTTGCGATCTGCTTATCGATCGGCAGGATATCCTGCACATCAAGCAATACGGGGCATCAAGCAAGCTGAGCCACTTGTTTTCGCAGGGGCTTGTATCGGGTGAATTATTTCTGGCTGACGTGGAATTCCGGCGCCAAGTTAATGTCTTGTTGCCCGCGGACCGCAAACTGGTCGACCCTGAAAGGAGGCCTGACTCGGCGGAATATAAAATCATCTTTGCCGTGATCAGCGCTGTGCCAGGAAACCTGATCCTGCCGTTCTTCTCAAGACTAAACCTTAAACACGCGGCTAGGCGACTGAGGGGCTACGGCTATCGGGTGGCGGTCACCAAGATTGAAGTAAATGAGACATATGCTAAAACAAAACGGTATGACTAGGCCTCGTCAACATGTACGACGATGCGAGGTCAGGAAAGACATGTAAATAAACGGCGGCTTAACCGATGAGCTTAGCTTGATAATTAACATTGATGCTCTATCGCGTTCAGCCGAAGCATCGTGTGCCAAATTTGTGCCACGCTCCATTTTGCTGCAACAGAAAATCAACGTTTTTCATCGGTCACAAGGAGTCGGCAAGCGTCGCAAGTGACTGTTATGGTTAAGATTGCAATTCAACTGTCCAGACTTTTAACCAGTTGGTCGCAAGTTCGAATCTTGCACGGCCCACCAAAAATCAATAGCTTACTGACGCTCGATCGATCCCTCTCAAAATTCTCTCAAAAAACTCTCAAAACTATTGGACGCCGAACGCAGTTTTCGGGAGACCGGAAGGTTGATCGCGGTAAAGCCTACCGCCACGCCCACTGAAGCATTTCGAATGCCATCCGAGGGGTTTACTTTTCCGCAGCCGGACAAATAAGCGGCAGAATTGAGACCGGATTCACGAAGATCGACAGACAATACTGGCTCTCCATGCCGCCTTCGCTCTGTCACACGCTGAAGGGCAGGTAAAAAAGTTCAACTGCCGTTCCGGACAACTGTTCACTGGCAAGTTCTCGGCCATTCCAGACGGTGGTGCACTGAACGTGGGAAGTCTGCTCTGGGCTACTGACCGGACATCCGCCCGCAGCCAGAGGTAAGCACCGCTGTCTGTCCTGTCCCGACCACTGGCTCAACCATTCACCGGGATGCCCCGCTTTCCCCCTCCGGGGCCACACTATACTCAGTGGGACGCACTGGAGAATGCACTGATCCGCACTTAGATCGGGGAGCGCGGTGCCGGACTCTCGGGGGGTCAGAAGCAGCGGCTTGCCATCGCCAGAGCACTCCTCAAGCGCCCGAAGATTCTGCTGTTCGATGAGGCAACCAGTAGTCTGGATAGTGAAACGGCCGAGCACTTCGCCCAGACCGTCAACCAGCTGCGGGGAAGTGCCACGATGCTCTTCATCGCCCATGGGCTGCCGAAGAACCTGAAGGTCGATGAGATTGTGCATCGGGGGACCCGGGTGGCAGCACCCGCAGCCGCCATCCCCATCGGGGAGGCAGTCGGATGATTCAGGAGGAAGACGGCAATGATCAACGTATCCAAAGGGGATTTTCTATGAATCTTGCCTGGCTGGGCCAGCCGACCCCGGTACACGCTCGCTTATCGGCGAGGCCAAATACGGATGCAGACGCTGTTCGCCGGATGGCGGCTTTTGTTGCATTCTGTGCCCTTGCCACGGGACTTTTCGCTCAGACCGCCTACGCCCTCGACTGCGCGAAACCTGCCACGCGCGCCGAGGCCACCATCTGTTCCAGCTCCACACTTCAGCGTCTCGACCGAAAGACCGACCGCCTATACCAGGAAGCCCTGAAGGGGCTTTCCTCGCCGATCAGTGTGAGCATATTCCAGGCGGGACAGCGCGAGTGGCTACGCAAGCGCGACGCCGAAACCTCGGCTGGGGGCTTAGAGAGGGCCTACCAGCAACGCATCGCCTCGCTGCACTGCGTGCTGCTAAGGAAGATGCGTGCGCACACACCGCGCCCGAGATTCAAGACCCCTCCCGTCTACCCGGACGTCTGGGGCTATCTGCCCGATCCCAAGGGCCCGGAGCTGATCGGCGGGGCGCTCCTGCCTGACGGCGACGTCGGGTTAAGTTTTCTTGGCGAAAAAAGCGGCCGCGTGGAATTCAAACGCTTTATTTTCAAGAAACCTCTGACGTCGGAGGAGAAATGTCGGATTCGATCTAATGTGTGGCCGT
Source organism: Pseudomonadota bacterium (assembly GCA_021785515.1). Lineage (GTDB taxonomy): Bacteria > Pseudomonadota > Gammaproteobacteria > Acidiferrobacterales > UBA6901 > JAJYCY01. Next base: position 114,620 of record JAJYEX010000008.1, read on the forward strand.
TCCATGCCCATGCAACACTTTCCGACGGCCGCGCCATCACTGCCATGCTGGGCGACTGGACGCCCCGCACCCACTGCTATATGGGACCCGCCAGTAATGCGGTGGACATCTATCCCCAGGGTCCTCACAGCGCCAGCCAGGAAATCGAGAAGACGTTTCTCTATGTGCTCGCCAAGCCGCAGCATGTCGTGAATGGGAGATTCTGCGAAGCCCATCCGGCGGAATCCTTCACTCTCCGGGTTGCCCCGTTGCCCTTAGTCCAGTTCCTGCCATTGCCGGACGGGACCTTCCTGGTAATGAGTTCGAACGGGCGTGATTCTGGATTCCCGGATTTTGTGATGCGCTTCGATAGCCACTTTCAGACCAAGTCGCAGATCCTAAAGGGCAAGCTTTTCATTGTCGATACGGCGAAGTTAACGCACTTTCTGGATCATGCGCACTACCGTAACTACGAATCCATGCAGCGCGGTCTGAAGCGGTGGCTGACGGGTAACAAACAGTTGAGGAACCGATAATGGCGATTACATTGTAAGCGGTTAGATAACCCCACCTTCCCATCCCGTGCCCGCATGACGATCATGCGCTTCGTTGATTTCGATGACAACGAGGAGCCTGATCCATGCCGAAGCGATCCGTCAGCACCGCTGCCACACCCAGTCGCCTCCCCAGTCCCGACGAATCCCACTGGCTCGACCACCTGACGCGCTGGCGCGAGGCCGGGGTATGCCTGGCGACCTACGCCCGCTCGGCGAATCTCAAGGTTCACAGGCTTTATGCCTGGAAGAGCCGGCTTCACTCCCGGGGCCTGTGGCAGGATCCGGAGCCGGTGTCGTTCCTGCCGGTGCACGTACTCGATTCGCCGAGCGAGCGTGCCACCCCGAAGTGCGGCATGACGATGACGCTGCGGGACGGTGTCGTACTGGCATTTCAGTCTGTCCCGAGCCCTGCGTTCCTCGCAGAGCTGCTCCAGCACCTGGTCATGCGGCCATGATTCGGCCTGCCGATATCAGCCGGGTGCATCTGTGCCGCGAACCGGTCGACATGCATAAATCGATTGATGGGCTCGCCGCGTTGGTAAGCCACGTCCTGCAATTCGATCCCTTCTCGACCGAGCTCTTTGTCTTTGTGAACCGGCAACGCAACAAGCTCAAGATCCTCGCCTGGGACAAGAGTGGCTTCATCCTCCTCTATAAGCGCCTGGAGCGCGAACGTTTCCACTGGCCCAAGTTGGGCGCGGAGGCGACGGTCACGATCACCGGCCAGCAATTGAACTGGTTGCTCGATGGCTACAACCTCAACGCGATGAGGCCGCATGCTGCATTGCAGCATCGCGCGATCGCGTGACGATGATTTTTTCTCTTTTCTCCTTCTTTCACCTTGTATTCCGTCGCGCGTTCGGTAGCATGGCGGTTATGCCGAACGCATCGGATGCGACGAACAAGACAACAAAAACCCTGGACGAACTCGTCGCGCTCGTTGAATCCCTCCAATCACAGCTTCAAAACCGCGATGCGACGATCCGGCTTCTGGTGGAGCAGGTTCGTCTCCTCCGCCACAAGTCCTTCGGAAGGGCCAGTGAAGGTTTAAGCCCCGATCAGCTCGCCATGCTTTTCAACGAGGCCGAGGCCGCCAGTGCTGCCGCCGCCGGCACGGACACGGCAGTGGACCATTGCGTGGCCGTTTTGGATACCATCACGCGCCGCAAACCCGGTGGCCGGCGGGTCTTGCCCCCGGCACTGCCGCGCGTCATCGTTACCCATGATCTTACCGATGCCGAGAAGGTGTGTCCGAAGGATGGGACGGTGCTCCACCGCATCGGTGAAGTGGTCAGTGAACAGCTCGACATCGTCCCAATGCGAATCCAGGTCATCCGCCATGTCCGGCATTCCTATGGCTGCCGCTGTTGCGGGGAGACGGTGAAGACGGCGTCCTTGCCAAACCAGCCCATTCCCCAGAGCATCGCCAGTCCCGGCACGCTCGCGCATCTTGCGGTGAGCAAATACGCCGAGCACTTGCCGCTCTACCGGCAGGTACAGATACTCAAGCGTCACGGACTCGATATCACCCGCGCCACCTTGGCCCAGTGGATGCTCGATCTCGGGGATTTAATCACACCGCTCGTGAATCTGCTGCAGGATCACCTGCTCGCCGGCCCCCTCATCCAGATGGACGAGACGCCGGTGCAGGTATTACAAGGAAGACGGCAAACCGGCCACGTCCCGTTCCTACATGTGGGTCCGGCGCGGCGGTCCGCCGGATCATCCGATTATTCTCTTCGACTACCACCCGAGCCGTTCCGGCCAGGTCGCCAAGGTACTGCTGCAGGATTACGCGGGCATCCTTCAGACCGATGGCTATGGCGGTTATGACGCCTTCGGACAGTTCCCCGAGATCGTTCATGCCGGCTGCATGTCCCATGCGAGGAGAAAATTCGTCGAGACGGTGCAGAGTTTACCGAAAGCCGCCCAGGCGAAAAGCCAAGCCAACGAAGCGATTCTCCTCATCGGCCAACTCTACGACATCGAGCGGCAGATGAAGGATGCCGATTACGAGGCTCGACGGGCCGCCCGCCATGCACGCAGCCAACCGATTCTCCATGAACTGCGGCAATGGCTAGAATCCATGGCCCCCACCGTCCCACCGGGGAGCCTCTTCGGCAAAGCGTTGCACTATCTCAACGCCCAGTGGCCGAAGCTCATCCGCTACATCGAGGACGGACGAATCCCGATCGACACGAACCTCGTCGAGAACGCCATTAGGCCCTTCGCTTTAGGCAGGCGCAACTGGTTATTTAGTGCCACCCCGAAAGGGGCGACCGCTTCAGCACGACTGTTCAGTCTCATCGAAACAGCGAAGGCCGATCACATCGAGCCGTACCGGTACCTCCACGACGTGTTCACCCGGTTGCCACAGGCCAGAACCGTTGAAGACTATGAACAACTGCTGCCGTGAAACTGGTCCAAGACCGCCGGCCCGGCGAGAATATTGAAGAAAACGGCGGCGTAGGGAAGAATGCGCTTACCAATTATGAAAGAGCCATTCATAAGCGAGGTGGCAAAATATATCGATTGCACGGATTGATCAAAGCTTGGAGCTTCGATTAAAGGCCAGGAGACAATGAATGCTGGATCAGACAACATCTGAGACATTCGCAAAGGACTGGATCGACTTCTGGAATAGTCATGACCTTGAGCGGATCCTTCAGCTCTACGCTGAAGATTTCGTATTTTCTTCGCCATTCATCATAAACATCACGGGAGAGCCTTCTGGCATATTGAGCGGAAAACGGGCAGTTGGCGCCTATTGGACCATAGCTTTGACACGCAGTCCTGATCTGAGATTCCGCCTCGAATCGGTGCGATGGGGAATCAATAGTCTTGTCATTAACTATCAACGTCATGATGGACGCAAGGCATCTGAATGGTTTGAGTTCAGGTCTGATGGAAAGGTCATCAGATCTTGCGCGCATTATGCTATCTAAACATCACGTCTGTTGCCGTCCACCCAGAATTGACCCACTGGGGGTGCGGACAAAAACTTGGACTACTTGGAGGTAGTCCATGTACTCATACGAAGAGCGCATTCCAGATAAGTGGCTGACAATATCATTGGAGGTAAGCGGCGCGTTAAAACGTATCACGCTTAATATCAAGGCAAAAAAGATCAGCGGTGCTTGGCAGATAGATCAGGCGTCGATTGAAGGAAGACCCATAGCGCTGGATTAATGGTTGCGTGCTGATGAGCCCATTGCAATTCAATCGCTGGACGTTGGTGCGGGTTGTTATTATGGGTGCCTATTGCGTTGGTGCATCTTTGATCCCCCATGGGCCACAGGCCGTTCCACCCGTTACATGGATCACTTTGCTTGCGGCATTGCTGCTCACTCCGGTCGGTTTAATTTTCGTGATTGGAATTCAGGCAGTAAACCCACGCTCCGCGCCACGGTGGCGTTATCTGTCCTGGTCTGTTAACCCATTTACGATGAAAGAGCCGCTCCTTTTCTTCCATTTCGCGGCTTACGTGTCTATTGCCGGTGGCGTAGGTTCAATCGCGTATGTTTTGATTCACGATGTCCCAACTTCTCCAGGGGAGTTCTTCGAAATTGTGATTGGTATCGGTTTATTGGCTGGCGTTCGTCTTTGCAGCATTATATTTCGGCACAAGATGGCTCGGGACCTGCAGCCATGAACCCTATGGCAACCCCGCAGGCGGCGCGACTTCAGGGAGCCTGTATCAATCCACCGGACGCGAGGATGGGACACAGAGTTACACTACAACTGGAATCGGTATTACGATCCGAGTACCGGGAGGTATGATCAGGTAGATCCGGTGAGTGTCGCGGAGCATGCGCGGGCGTTCATGACATCGCTGAACAACATACCAGCACCGGCACACGTTGCATCGTTCAGTATCCCGCAATCCCCGGCGGGATTTTCGGAAATGGATGATGCCGGGACGCAAGTGGGTTCTTTTCTGGACGTAAATCCGTATTCGTACGTTGCAAACAATCCGTTGCATTGGTCCGATTCCACGGGCAAGGCCAGCGAGGCAACTGTTTTTGCCGTGATCGTTGGCGGAGCCTGCTTCATTTCATACTGTGTGGTCCAAGCCAAGGATTATTGCGAAGCCAAATACCCGCCCTCTGGTGGCCCGGAAAATGACCGAAAGAGAATGGAATGTGCCTCGAAAATCCTACGGGCCTGCGTGACATTAGGCATGTACTTCATTGATCCGATCGGCTCAACAGCATCAAAGATTGGAGAGGAATTCGGAAAGAAGACATGCGGTAAATGCAGTCATTAACGACGACGAACAGTTTCTATGCGGTTGCTTTGGAAGATTGGGCTCTCTGTGGTGTTTGGGGGCGTAATGAATAAGGCTGCTTTACCGAAGATAAGGAAATTCAGCATTGCATTTCTGTTCGTGGCGCTAATTTATAACTTATTTGGCATTTACCTATTTTTCTCGAATTTTCTGGTATTTCCGCCAACTGCCGGTGACTTAAAATACGCTGCCGGATTTTTGTACATGCCGCTTGCGCATGTCCGGTTCGATGAGGGGAATGTGGAAACGGAGTTACGGCCAGATTACTTGGGTACCGCCAGACGAAAGGGGCGGAAACAGACAAACCAAACCTACTGCTACCGCGCCACATCTCTACTCTACCGAGGACTTGCCAACCGCACATTCAATCGTCGCTTCCGCGGCCAAAAGGATGCGTGGTGTGTGATTAGCGACATGACCGGTCTCAATCAGATTGTAGCCACTGATATGGCGTCTTCCGCATCAATAGCATTCTTCTTTCTATGGCTTGGGATGCACCGTAATCCACGAAAAGCCGGTGTTGACTGGATTCCTATCGCCCGGTGGACCTCGGTCGCAGACGCTTTGGGGGGTGTACCCGTCACCTCACCTCGGGCGAGCGGTTGAAAAAAAAAGAATACGTCGCATCTAGAACTTCGGATGGATCCTATTGAATTTTAAATTGTAACGCGTTACGATGTAACCCGTTACACAGGAGGAGGCTATTTATGGCACGTGCAGCAGAGCGAATGCGTGCAATGCGCGAGCGACGCCGTGCGCGTGGGCTTCGCGAATTACGCCTGGTCGTGCCTGATTGCCGCTCGAAGGCTGTGCTGCGAAGGATTGCCAAGGAAGTTGCCCGTCTGGACCAGGCTGCTGAGCGAGAAGCGATGCGGTGGATCGAGGCAGTCTCGGAATTTGACGCTCCGTGAAGCGCGGGGACGTCGTGACGGTGACGGCGTCGGGCGACTATGGGAAGCCGCGCCCGGCAGTAATTGTTCAGACCGACGCCCTCCCCGCCGAACACGCTTCCGTGATCGTCTGCCAGATGACCTCGGACATTGTCGAAGCACCCGATTTCCGGGTCACCATAGAGCCTGGCGAGAACAACGGTTTGCGGACGCGCTCACAAATTATGGCCGATAAACCCGTAACTATCCGCCGCGAGCGCGTTGGACGCCAGATCGGGTCGCTTGAGGAAAAGGATATCGCGCGGTTGAATGTCGCGCTTGCGTTTATTATGGGATTGGCCGACTGATTACCGCTTGCGCCGTCAGCGTGCATCGCGTTCCTCGGAAGACAGGCGAGCGAACTAAATTCAGACGTTTGCTTTTCGGACCGCGTTGCCGGTCGCATGACCGGTGCGCCCTGATAGCTGCCAACCAGCCAACGCGAACAATTCGGCCATTGCGGCCCGTCGACGAGCCGGCAGCATTGATCCGCTATGCATTTCTAAGCTACCCCTCGACAGGAGATGACTTTCAGTCTGCCAAATATGAACTTCCGGCCGAAGTTTTCCTAATCACCGCCACGCTCGACGCCCAACTCTCCATGCTGCCAAGACCATCACAGCATGACAGCGCAAGACTTGGAGCCTGCTACAGTTTGGGCTCGTTAGTAAAATTCGTGGGCCAGTTTCGGTTCAGGTAGTTTACCCAGCACATGCAATAAAGCCATTTCCAGGATCTCCGGGGACCGGAATCCGTAGGATTTTCTCATGGTGAGTTTGGCCTTGTTGTTCAATCCCTCGACGACCCCGTTCGATATCCGGCCTTTCGCCTGGAACCAGTTCAAAATGAGTTCGCGGTGACGTCGGCACATGCGCGCGATTTTCTTCATCGGCTCGATCCGGGAGCGAGGCGCTGTGGTGCACCAGGCATCCAGGAACTTTCCCGCCCAGGCGGGGGACTGGTAGGCCCACAGCTGCTGGAAGTCTTCTTTCAGCAAATAGGCCCGCACGCTTCTGAGATTGCGCCGCAACAGTTCCTGCAGCCGTCCTTTCTGGTCGACCGTGAGATTTCCTGGGCGTTTGAGGATGCACCAACGGGATTTCTTGAGTAGGGGCGCCTTTCCTTTACGTGCCAGCGCCCGGGCCTCCCCGGCGCGCACGTCATCGAGGGCCTCGTTCATCCTGGCGACGATATGAAAGCGATCGGGGATGTGCACGGCCTGCGAGCAGCGCTCCCGGATCACCCGGATGCAGGGTCGCCACATCTCGGAGCAGACGAACTCGATGCCGGCGCAAAGCTCCTGGCCGAGCATCGTAAAGAACCCCTCGAAGGTCTTCACGGTGCGCTCTTTGCCGACCCAGAGGAGCCGGGTCATGCCTTGCTCGATCTGGTATACCAGGGTGAGGTACTTATGGCCCCGGCTGTAAGCGATCTCATCGACGCCAATTGCTTTAATCGGCCCGAGCCTTCGGTGCGCAAGCCCGAAGGCCACGATCCATTCGACCGGGCGGTAGACCTTGTCCCGGGAGGTGTGGAACTGCCGGGCCACCTCGAGCCACGAGAGTTTGCGCGCCCAGCCGGCCAGAAACTGCATGTAGGCGTTCGTCGATGTGTGCTTGCCCTCGGCCCAGGGCAGGAATTCCGCGCAAACCCCGCACTGGGGACAGTCCACCCGGTGGCGGACATAGCGGAAGAACACCGCAAACCCCCAGCGCGGGATGAACTCAAAGCACCGCGGGGGCAGCCGGTCATAGCCTTTACAGCGCCGCCCGCAGCCCGAACAATAGGGCTTGGAGCCTTGGCGCGAGCGCACAGCCACCTCGATGGCGTTGGCCGGTTCGGGGCGAAAACGCGCCTGCGTGTAGACAAACCCCGGGTGGCGATAACAGCGATTGAGCACTCCAATGAGATCCATGCGCAAAAAGGACGTGTCCTCCTCCCGTGACAGCGATCGGTTCGCCCCCGGCCAGACTACGGCGATGGTGGCCACGTATTGTAAGGATATTGATCGCTGGGCAAGAAGCTGGGCGGGCTTTCCCGAGCTAGATGTACCGGTGGGGGAGCGGATGGTTGCGGAGATGAAGCTGTTCCTCGCCTCCCTGATCGCCGCGGAACGCGCCCGAAAGACCGTCCGGCACTATGGCGACTACCTCTGGGTCCTGGGGGGCGAGATCATTCGACGCGTCGATGCCGACAAGAAGGAACGAAAGCTCTGCGGGCGCGCCTTACTGCTCAAACACATCGATGAGGCCGGCGGCCCCCTGTGGAACGATGCGCGCTACGAACGTGAGCACGAGGCCTACGATGCGGTCTGCCGGAAATTCTACCGGTTCCTGGTGGGCAGCAAGGATTGATTCACCGCACCCACGAATTCTGCGGAGGAGCCCGCTTGTATAAAGGACCGATGGAATCGCGGCCGTGCCGAGCGGGCTCAGCCGGTCAGCATTCAGGCGGTCGTAATATGCGTTTGCCGAAAGCTTTGGCAGCAATCCGGCACGCGCCACACGATAGCTCGCCTGCGCCTCGAGAAGCGCTGCGCGCTCGCTGGCGAGTCCCGGGTTGTATTGAAGCGCAAGCTTGATGCATTGCTCGAGGGTCAGGGGTTCGACCGCCGATCCCGGCCCAGGGAACGCAAGCAACACTAGAAAAATGAGCGCGAACCGCGTGCCTGACCTCGGAAGCATGATGCGGTAATAGTTCACAATTCATGCTAGGTGAACGGTGTGCGTCTATTCTTTGATGAGAATCAAAAACCAGGCCCAGGGCGCGGAGGGGATTGGCGCATTCGGGTAAGACGGATGCCGGCGTCCTGGCAGTACGCACTGGATTGGACCTAATCGCCGGACCTCAGGCAGTGCCGTCAATTCGGATGGCTCCTGCGGCAGCCCGTCTCGGCGGGAGGTACGCCTGGTCTCTTGCCGATGTGGTAATCCCCCCGAAAAACAGTTGCCCTGGGAAGTGGAATTTTCTCATCATCAATGGTCAAGGAGATTCCACATGAAAAAGCCCCCGCTACACCGACCGCCAGATCCTGGCGATCTTGCGAGAGTCCGAAGCCGGCACCCCGGTGGCGGATCGGTGTCGCGAGCACGGCATGAGCCGTGCGAGTTTTTATAAATGGCGCGCCAAATACGGCGGCATGGACGCTTCCCTTATGGCACGCCTCAAAGAGCTCGAGGAGGAGAACCGGCGCCTGAAAAAGATGTATGCCGAGGAGCGCCTGGTGGCCGAGATCCGCAAGGAGGCCATCGAGGGAAAATGGTAAGGCCATCTCGCCGGCGTGAGGTGTCCAGAGCGTGTGTGGAAAAGGAGAAACATCAGCATTCGGCTGGCCTGCGAGGCCTTTTTTCTCAGCGAGACCTGCTATCGCTATGAGGCGAAGCGCCCGGACGAGAATGCCGAAATCGCCGATTGGCTGGTAAGACTTCCCACAACCAGCGCAACCGGGGATTTGGTCTGTGCTTTTTGTTCCTGCGCAACGTCAAGGGCTTGCCCTGAAACCACAAGCGCGTCTACTGCATCTATCGGGCCTTGAAGCTCAATTTGCGCATCAAGCCTAAGAAACGCATCGTGCGTGAGAAGCCTGAACCCTTGAGTGTGCCGCAAGCCATCAATGAGACCGGGTCGATGGATTTCATGCACGACAGCTTGCGCGATGGCCGGCCCTATCGGTTGTTCAACGTCATCGATGACTTCAACCGCGAAGGGCTTGGCATCGAGGTCGATTTCTCGCTACCGGCAGAACGGGTGATTCGCTCGCTGGAACACATCATCGAGTGGCGGGAAAAGCCCAGGATGATCCGTTGCAATAATGGGCCGGAAAACATCAGTCACCTGCTCGCCACCTGGGCGGAAAGACAGAACATACACATCCAATACATCCAACCCGGCAAGCCACAACAGACCGCCTACATCGAGCGCTACAACCGGACTGTCCGCTACGACTGGCTGGGGCAGTATCTATTTACATCCATCCGTTAAGTCCAGGACTTTGCCGCCCGGTGGCTTTGGATTTATAACCACGAACGGCCCAACATGGGTCTGGGAGGCATCACCTCAAAGCAGAAGCTGGCCCTCGTGGCCTGACGCCACTTCTCGCGGCAACTAGAAATGGGGGGATTACCACGTGACATTCCGGTTCTTGTGGCCCACCATATCTTTGCGGTTGTCAACTGACACGCCGAGGTCCTGAAGGCGGGTGGAGCAGGTCGCAGCGGCTGTCAGCACGCCTGTCTCCTGAGCTTCCTGCCCGTTCCAGAAGGTGGGTTTACTAGCCTACACATCCAACTTTCGAGCCGTAAGCCATTCCACCATCGCAGGATTGCGATGCGAAAAGAACGCGCTAGTCGCCGTATCCAAAGCGGCGATTCGAATTGTGTCCGATTCCGACAGATGGAAATCGAAAACTTCGATGTTTTCTTGCATGCGTTCTTTTCGTACTGACTTTGCAAGAACGACAACGCCACGCTGCACCGCCCATCGCAACACCACCTGGCCCACGGATTTATTGTACTGTTTTCCAATATCCACAAGCACCGGATGGGAAAATAGGTTATTGCGTCCTTCAGCAAATGGAGCCCATGCTTCTGGTTGAATGCCTTTCGCTTTCATCCAAGGTACTGCATGCAGCTGCTGGTTGAAGGGATTGATTTCAACTTGGTTAATAGCCGGTTTGGTTGAGTGGAATGCCATCAAGTCTGCCAGACGGTCCGGCGCGAAATTACTCACTCCTATTGCTCGTACCTTGCCGTTTTCCAGTAATTCCTCCATGGCCCGCCAAGCTCCATGAACATCACCAAAGGGCTGGTGGATAAGATACAGATCGAGGTAGTCCAGTTGAAGGCGGTTAAGTGAGCGCTCAAACTGCGCCTTGGCACCGTTATAGTTTGCATCCTGCAACCACAACTTGGTAGTCACAAACAGTTCATCTCGCCTTATTCCGCTTGCTTTCAGCGCATTACCCACTTGGGTTTCGTTAAGATAGGAGGCCGCGGTATCGATGTGCCGGTAGCCAACTTCAACAGCATCAAGCACGGCACGTTCACATTGCGCGGGGTCGGTGATTTGAAAGACGCCGAACCCTAGCGCGGGTATGTTGACACCATTATTAAGTTCGACAATTTCCATATATTTGTTCCTTTAGGTCTAATTTGTTAATCGGATTGTGACTCGATTACGTGCTCGTTCCGCGGGTACGACCAGAATCAGGGCGATAAAAAAAGCAAAAACGAGCATCACTCCGCCACCCGTTATAGCCGCGTCAATGCGGAGATTGAGTATGTTGACTGCGGGTAGTGCCGGCACCTTGGCTAATGCAAAAACCACGACAAGAATGCCAAGCCCAAGTGAGCCACCCAGCTGGTGCGCTGCATTGACCAATCCTGATGCTGCACCATGGTCACGCGCCTCGACACCGGCGACACCAGCGATCGACAGGGGGCCCAATGCGCCACCGTTACCCAGACCGATAAGCACCATCGGCATGGCAATATCGGATGCAAAATCCGCATGGGGTCCCGCCTGACCAAGCCATAACATGCCTACGAGCGCAAGTACGAATGACAGCGACATCAGTCCGGCGTTTCCAAGGCGTCGCGTGAGCACAGGTACGGCCGCCGCAGCTGCAAGGGTGGGTATGGTCATCGGGAGAAAAGCAAAGCCCGCCCGCATCGGTGAGTAGCCCAACACACCTTGCAGAAGCTGAGTCGTGAAAAAGAAGAAGCCGACCATCGCACCGAGAAACAGCATTCTCGCGGCATAGGCACCCGAGCGCTCGCGGCTCGCAAACAACCGCAGTGGCAAAATCGGCTGCGAAGTCATGGCTTCGTGCACAAAGAAAATTATCAACAATACGATTCCTGCGCAGATACCGGATAGTGTGGCCGAATCTGTCCAGCCGTAGTTCGCTGAACTCACTATGCCCAGCACTAGTGAGCCCATGCCAAGTGTCGACGTCACGGCGCTGACCGTGTCGAGCGCGCCGGCATGACATTCGGTTTCCGTCAGCTTGCGCTGCGCGGCGATCCACAAGGCGATCCCAAGCGGTACGTTCATCAGGAACCCCATCCGCCACGAAATGAGATCGGCGAAAACGCCTCCGAGAACCAGCCCTAGGCTGGCGCCGGCGCCCGCGACCATGGAGTATTGGGCAAGGGCACGCGTTCGATCATCGCCTTCGGCAAAGTTGGCGGAAATGAGTGCGAGCACGGAAGGGGCCAAAATCGCTGCACCAACCCCTTGCAGGGCACGGGAGGCGATCAACCACCCTTGGGTTTGTGCAAGACTGACAGCCAGTGAAGCGATTGTGAAGATTGCCAATCCCGTCGTGAACATGCGTTTGCGACCGAGAATGTCGCCGGCCCTGGCAGCAAGTAGTAAAAACCCGCCGAAACAAAGTAGGTAGGCGTTCTGGACCCAGGACAGACCGATGTGCGAAAACCCCAATGTTTCGCGGATTCTGGGCAGTCCAGTGATGACGACCGAAATATCCAGCACGATCATGAAATAGCTTAAAAGAATGATCGCGAGGATTGTAGAGCGATGGGAATGGCCGCGTTTCACTAAATTGTCTTCTCCCCAGGTTGATATTGTTCATCGCTGACCGGTTCCATGAAGTCGGCGGTTTTGCCATCCAGTCGCTCCTGAATGGCAATGTGCGTCATGGCGCTGTCAACGGAGGCGCCGTGCCAGTGTTTTTCACCGGGCGCGATAGACACCACATCACCCGGACAGATGTCCTCTATTGGCCTGCCCCATAACTGGATCCGTCCACAGCCAGCGGTGACGACCAGGGTTTGTCCCAGGGGGTGGCTGTGCCAGGCAGTACGGGCACCTGGCTCAAAGGTGACGGAGGCACCGGTCGCGCGCGCCGGTTGGTTGGCATCGAACAGTGGCTCGACCCGAACCGCACCAGTGAAGTAGTTTTCCGGCCCCTGGCTGGCGGACCGGGTGCCATTACGGGTGATATTCATATGTGCCTCCTTCGCGTTGGACGTGGGTGCTGTCTTGATGGCGCAAAGTGTAGGCTGGTGTACTGTTAAGAAATACGGCATATTACTTCATATGGCATTAAGGGCGGGTTAATAATGAAGAAGAACCAGCTGGACGGGTTACTCGCGCTGAAACTGGTGGCGGATAAGCGCAGTTTTACTGCCGCCGCCAATGAGCTGGGGGTTTCGCCGCCTGCGGTCAGCCAGATTATCAAACAACTCGAATCCCGCCTGGGTGTGGCCCTGCTTTCGCGCACCACACGAAGTACCCATCTCACGGAAGCCGGTGAACAGTTCCTAAATCAGGCCGGGCCAGCCCTGGATCAGATTCTGGTAGCGATGGAGGGTATCGGTGATTACGCATCCCGACCTTCCGGGCTGTTGCGCTTAAACCTGCCACGCGCCGTTTATCCCGGCTACATGGCGCCGTTGATCTCAAGCTTTCGCCAAAAGTATCCCGAGATTTCAGTGGAATTGTATTTTCAGGACGAGGAAACCGATATCGTGGCTCATGGCTTCGACGCAGGAGTGCGCCTATCGGATACCCTGGCGCGAGACATGGTCGCCATCAAGCTGTATGGACCCGTACGCTTTGTCACCTCGGGCGCACCAAAATACCTTAAAAAGGCAGGTCGACCTGACCATCCGCGTGACCTGCTTGCGCACAATTGTCTTCGCATTCGGTTTGGCAATGCCGACATTTACGAACGCTGGGAGTATGTCGAGAAAGGCAGTGATTTTTCTGTCCACGTAAACGGTACGCTGATCATGAACGACGTCTTCATGCTGGTGACTGCTGCTCTTGACGGAACAGGACTAATATACTCCACTGAGGATTCGATAGCGGACAAATTAAAAAGCGGCAAACTGGAAACCGTCCTGGATCCTTATGCCGCGACCAGCGCAGGCTTCTATCTATACTATCCTCGCCGCTCGCAAGTGTTGCCCAAGTTACGCGCGTTTATTGATCACATTCGGGAATCGAACTATCTTGGTCCTTAACGCGCACGCTGAAAGGACCTTGTGCCTCCATTCTTTTGCATCGGGCACTGACACGTCCAGCTCAATCGATTCATTCAGTTGTTCAAATCGCTTCCGATGATGCCTATGGATTCATGACCCGCGCAATTGCGGGTTCATGTTTCCGTACAATTCAACACCCGTCGATCGCGACCAAGGGAACGCTGTCGTTCATGGTATTCGAGGAAAAGTTCGAAGCCGCCGTGTTCGTGACATTCATGAGGTGGCGGCGCAAACAGGTCGATGGGCACCCGGTACACCGACCGAGCGAGCCCAAACGTTTTGTGAAACGCCGCAAATGGCGCCTGCGGCTGATCCAGCTGCCGGGCCACTGTCCGCAGTTGAGCCCTGATGAGCTCAAGCAGGACGTGAAGACCAATGTTGTCGGAAAGACCCGGCCGACCCGCCGCGGCAAATTCATGCACAACGCGCGGCGTCACCTGCGCTGGTGCCAGAAACAGCCGCAAGTCCTCCGACGACGTCTGTTTCGGGAGAAACCTGTTCGTTATGCTGATCGATAGAGTACGCGCTATTTGGTGGTCGTTTCAGTAAAATCAGTGTCCGCCAGCCCCATTGGAAAATAATAAGGAGTCGAGGCGGCCTGCCCTGTCATGTTTAAGGGCTGGTACGGCAGGCAACCTGGCATCAGCGGGATTGACGCCATTGATGCGCTGGGCGATATGCGCAAGTTGATCGACGCGCCTCTCAAACGCGTGCTGACGAAATATGAGCCATCCTAGCCGGACGGTGAACTATTCGAACCGCTATAGTGTTCAGTGGCCACCGATTTTCACCACAATATTGGGTAGATAGTGGCAGGGTTGATTGGGATCGGCGTAGCCAGTTGTATAAATCACCGTCTGTCCAGGAGAAATCGCCTGACTCGGCCGCACGACGGCCAGGATGTTCTTCCCGGCAGACGCCAGAACGGGATGAATGATGACGCGAGGACTATAGAGGTACTGCCTGTCCAGCTTTCCGTTGACGCGTTTCTCCGCCTGTTGGACAGCAGCCAGAGCGCCGCTGGCAGATGGCCAGCCTATGATCGTTCCGGTAAACCGCCTCGGCTGGGTTGGCATAAGCATGGGACCGCCGCCGTTACAGCTCGATGCAAATCGTGGTGATAGCGTGGCCGATGAAACCCCGGGCATGCTCGCGTGCGCCGACGTTTTCGCGCGCTCGTGATGCTGCCGTACGCCAAGAATAGTAGCGGCCACCATGCCTACGAGGGTAAGTCCGATCCATGGCCCAAAAACATAGCCCATCAAGCGAGCAGCACGCCGCGGAACGCCATATATTCGCGCTGCATAATACCCAATAAAGACGAAACTGACTGGGCCAAAAGCGTTGATCAGTTCTCCCCGTGTCCAATGGGCCGTACCGGGCCACCACGGCTGCAGCTTCAATGCCAAGACTGCTGCGAGGACAATGATAAGCAAGCAGAAAGTGGCTGCCATCGCCAGCCACACGCCAGCCGGAACGCCTAGAGGATTGGGTTCATAGGGCCGTTCTTGCCTCAGCACCTTATAAAGGCCATAACGGGCGAACCATCCAGTCAATAGAAGGCAAACAAAACTGATGAGAAGACTCCAGCCCCAGAGCATCGCCAATTCCATAGAAAGGATAACATTGCCCTGAGTTTGACTTGTATGAACAAGACTTGCCCAGCGGTTCACAACAAAAACACCCAGCCCGCACGTGGCGGCGTAGGCGAGTGCCACAAAGAAGCCCATGACTGGCCGGGCTATGAATGTCTCGTGCGCCTCATCGCGGTTCCTGGTGTGCGCAAACACCTTCATGGGTGCAAATAGGCTATTCATCTGTATATCCTTCCTTGTTCGCGATTGTCTCGTGCCTGAACGGCATCAGGAATCATGCACCCCGTACACAGACCGGGAACGACCTATATAGTAGGCAGCAATTTTTACAAAAAACCAAAGAAATGGCATTTTCTCATAATCGATAGTTAAGGTGATTTCACATGAAGGAGCCCCGCTACAACGACAGCTAATTGCCGTTTCTCCTTGATACGGTCGACGTCTTCCGCGCTGGTACCCTTCGCCTAAAAGTGTGAGTATGATGTTCGGGTGAGTCGCAGAGTCCGTGTGAGATAATGGTGGCGAAGGGCGCCTTGAACCCATGATCTTGTTTCTCAAGATCGAATGCCGCAAACTGAAAACACGGTTCCAGGGAGAGTGGTTCGGAAGGGACATCCTGTCGATGAGCGCATACAATAATACAATAATACAAAAAAACGTCGAATCAAGGGAGCCTGTTCGATGTTTCCGCCACGTTTACTAGGTTTCCTGACGGCTTTCGCGCTTGCAACGCTCCTTTCCGGTTGTGCGACTGGCCGTTTGGCCGCTCTTGCGTCGGTGCCGCTCGTCAACAACGGCGCCAAGGTCATGAACCGCGAAACGGATCTGGCGCTCGCACGTGCGGCTGCCCCCGCCCAACTTGAGCTTATCCGAAGCCCGATTGCGCAGCTACCTGACAACAGTGATCTGCGGCTGCGCGCGGCGCAAGGCTTTTACGGCTACGCCTACAGTTTTGTGGAGAACAAGAATCCCGCGAGAGCCTCTGCGCTTTATCGTCGCGCTTTCAACGATGCGCGTATCGCCCTGGCGCAGGACGGTCTTCGCGGTGATCTCACAATGATGAGCGAAGCCAATCTTACTCGTGCGTTGAGGCACCTCCATCGCCACGCTGTTCCGGCGCTCTTTTGGACCGCCATGTGTTGGGCTAAATGGATCAACATGAACCGCGACAGCCCGGCGCTTCTGGCCGAGATGGGCAATGCCGTGGCGCTGATGCGGCGTGCCGAATCGTTGGACGGTAATTACTACTATGGCGGTGCCCACCTTTTTTTTGGAGCCTATTACAGCAGTCTGCCGCCGTTCGCCGGAGGCAACCTGTCTAAGGCTGCCCAGGAGTTTGTCAAAGCGCGTGCGGCGACCAGTGGAAAGTTGCTGCTGGTGGACGTGCTGGAAGCCCAGTATCTGGAACGGCAAACCTTGAATCGGAAGACATTCCATGCGCCCCTCATTCACGTTCTTAAGGCGCCGTCTGATCTTTTTCCGCAAATGGCACTCGCTAATGCCGTGGCCAAAGAAAAGGCAAAGCGGCTGCTTGCACACGAGGAGGATTGGTTTCGATCGGACTGCAACGTTTTAGGCTGCTGCTTCTGTGTTTTTTCATTCTTGGTTTTGTCCCCGTCTCGGCTGTGGCGCACGTCCGGTACGTACTTAAGTTCGCGACCATCGCGCCCGATGGTACCAGCTGGATGAATGTGATCCATGCCTGGGCGGCACAGGTGGCGAAGGCGAGCGGGGGGAGGCTCAGGTTCAAGCTCTATCCGGGCGGCGTCATGGGGGATGAGCCCGATATGCTGCGTGAGATACGGCTCGGTGAGCTTCAGGGCGCGGCCTTCACCGGGCATGGTATCGGCGAGATTTATTCGCCGGCACGGGTTCTGGAGATATCGTTTCTGTTCCACAACTATGCCGAGGTCGACTACGTGCGTGGCAAGCTTTTGCCGCAAATCCGCCGAGGATTCCGCCGCCACGGTTTCGTGCTGCTCGGTTTCATGGATACAGGGTTTGTTTATGTTTTCTCGCATGTATCGGTTGACAGCCTCAAGGCGCTTAAGGCCCGCCGGGTGTGGATGTGGGAGGGCGACCCTTTGGAGCGCGCCTTTTTTAAAGTAAGCGAGATACCACCGGTACCGCTCGCGCTGCCTGACGTCTACACGAGCCTGTCTACGGGTCTCGTTGACACAGTTTTGGTGCCCCCCCTTTGGCGCCATTGCGTTTCAATGGTTCACAAAGACCCCGTACATGATCAATATGCCGATTACCGATGGTATCGGTGGTTTGCTCGTAACGCGCCGTTTCTTCGACAGCCTGCCTAGCTCCCTGAAGACGCTGTTGTTGCGCACGGGTGAGGCTGCTGGGAAGGCGATCCTAAAGGCCACCCGTATCGACAATGCGCGTTCGCTGACAGTGCTCAGGGCGCATGGCGTGACCTTTCTTCCGCCGCTGACCGACACGACTCCGGCGGAATTGTCAGCGATGCGGGACAAGGCGGCTCGCATGCTCGCGAAAAGCGGTTACATTCCGGCCGCCACGTATGCAGAGGCGCGGCGGGATCTGGCCGTGTATCGTGCCCAACAGAAGCTGATTAGGTGAGCCCTGCGGAGACGTCGAGCACGCCGTGCAGGTGCTGGGCAGCGCGGCTTCAGCGCTGGCTTCGGAGCGCCGAGATTCTGCTTGCGGTCGTAACGCTGAGCGTGCTTGTTGTCATGTCGCTTGCCGCCATTGTTGCGCGCGACGTTTTCCATACGGCAATCCCGGATGCGGATCGGTTTCCGCGCTATCTTGTCCTTTGGGCGGGCTTTCTCGGCGCAGCGCTTGCTGTGCCGCGGCGGCACATCACAATCGATGTCGCGTCGATCTGGCTTTCAAAACGCGTTCAACTTCTCTTGGAGCGCCCTATTGCGGCTGTCTCCGCCGTCGCCTGCGGGGCGCTTTGTTTTGCTTCCGTAGGTTTTTTCCAGATGGAGTGGAAGTATGCCGTCGGTCCCGGGCGTGCGGCCGCCCTCCTTGATTTGGTTTTGCCGGTGGGCTTCCTGCTGCTCACCATGCACTACGCGTTGTTCAGTTTAACCGGCCCTATACCTTCCGATCCGCCCTCATGATCATTGCGATGGGCGTTTTGCTTGCTTTGGTAGCGCTCCTGGGAGCGCCGCTTTTCGTGGTATTGGGCGCCTCTGCCCTCTTCACGGCGTGGCACAGTGGCCTCAATCCGGCGGTGCTACCGTCGCAAATCTTAAGACTTTCTGAATCACCGAACCTGCTCGCGATCCCTCTTTTTACGCTTGCCGGTGTTACCTTGTCTCGCGGTGGAGCGCCGAAGCGTCTGGTGCGACTTTTCAATAGCACCTTCGGTTGGCTGCGCGGCGGACTTGCCGTGGTCGCCATAACCGCCTGTGCCTTTTTTACGGCCTTTTCGGGGGCATCGGAAGTAACGATCCTGGCGCTCGGGGGGCTCTTGTACCCGATGCTTCGCAAGGAACACTACCCACAGCGTTTTTCGCTTGGCTTGCTGACGGCTTCAGGGTCCTCCGGTTTGCTGTTTCCGCCCAGCCTGGTGGTACTGTTCTACGCGGTGGTGGCTGGTGTCAGCATTGGACAGTTGTTCCTTGCCGGGATTGTGCCGGGTGCGCTTCTACTTACCATGCTGTCTCTCTACAGCGTAGTCATCGCACGCAAACGCGGCATCGTCAAGGCGCGCTTTGCGTGGACCGAAGCGATGCCCGCGCTGTGGGGCGCGGGCTTTGACATATTGCTGCCCGTAGGCATTCTTCTTGGTCTTGTCGGGGGCTACATCACGGCCACCGAAGCCGCCAGCGGCGCAGCCGCCTACGCGCTGTTACTTGAGACCGTAATCCACCGGCATATCCGCTCGCGCAAGGCCTTGATCGAGATTTTCCGGGAGACCGCTGTGCTGGTCGGTAGCCTCCTTGCCATTCTCTTTGTCGCTGTGGGGCTGACGAATCTCATGATCGAGGCGCAGGTACCGATGCATATCCTTGCCGCCATAGAACGAGCGCTTAGGGATAGATGGCAATTCTTGCTGCTACTGAACGGGTTTCTGCTGCTTGTCGGGTTTTTCATGGACATTTTTTCGGCGACTATGGTGGTTGTCCCGTTAATCTTGCCATTGGCACGCCATTTCGGAGTGAACCCCGTGCAGCTTGGAATCATCTTCATGGCCAATCTCGAGGTCGGTTATGTTCACCCGCCTATGGGCATGAATCTGTTTTTCGCAAGCCAGCGTTTTGAGGGGCCGGTGTGGCGCCTGTTCGTGGCGGTGCTGCCGTTCCTTGTGATCATGATCGCCTGGCTCGTCGCGATCACCTATATCCCGGAATTGTCGCTGTGGTGGCGACGATAGGGGTTTCACTCTGGTTTCGCGGACACCTCCATTATCAATACCGTCGGCAGGCATCACCACGTAAGTGGTTGGATCCAATGTTTGCTATGGTGCGGTAGCCGCATTTAAGGCCGTTTGGTCTGTTTGTTGCTCGTGATCTGCGCAGGCGCCTGATTCGGGAATACTCGGCGCGCTGCCCATTGGGCAAACTCCACACGTGTGCACATGCTGGTGCGATTCAACCCCCGACCCTCGACGATCCGGTAGGTCACCATGTGCTTTTCAGGATCCGCAGAAATCGATTCACTGATAATTTGTCGGACAGACCAATCGGTGCCATGCTTTCCATTTGTGTAATAGTGTTTCAGGCGCACCTGCCCTGGTGTGACATGCTGTTTTTCGGCGTGTTCCAGAGTCAACGCGAACAGGCGTTGTAGGTCCTCGGTGGCGATATCTACTATCAAGTCCATGTCCTCGAGAGCCCGCTCGATATTGTGTTTGTCCAAGAGCCGCGCCGCACGGCTGCGGCCGGATCCGGGCATATCTGTAAAGCGCATCGTACTGGCCGGATACCGACGCCATGGAAATATGCCATTAAAAAATATGGCGACGGCCAACATGATTGCCACGTTAAGGAGTGTGGGCATAAAGACATAGCCGTAACCCAAGGCGTGAATCACAGGTCCCCCGATTACTGCAGCCAACGCGGTGGCGCCACCTGGGGGATGGATGCAGCTGAGCAGGTGCATCGCGCCAATCGCCAAACCCACTGCGAGAGCGGCAGCTAGAAAAGGCTCGGGCACGAGCTGATAACAGGCGACACCCACAATGGCCGATACCAAATGGCCGCCGAGTACGGCCCACGGTTGGGACAGTCGGCCATGTGGCACGGCAAACAAGAGCACAGCGGAGGCGCCCATTGACGGTATGATCAAGACGGCCCCGGTCTTGCCCAATACCGCATACGCTATAGAAACTACAAGGACAATACTCAGAACGCCGCCAACCGCTGAAACAAGTTTCTCGGTTCCGCTAACCGATTCGCGTTCGATTCCAAAAAAATGCTGTAACCCTGTGCGCAAAGTATTCATGACTGTGGTGAAATTTTTAGTATTTGTCGCCGGCCCATTGCCAGCTGTCGGGGCGAATTATACACAGCACCAGCCGGCCGCATACATTTTGCGGATCCCGGTCCAAGCCGGGCTGAGCATGTGAAGCGAATAACCCGCGCAACTGTGGTCCTTTTTCCATTTCAGAAAGGGAATCAACGACGGCGTAGCAGAGGTTACCCATGCGAAAGATTCGCGAGATTTTACGTTTTAAAGCGGACGCCGGCCTGACCGATCAACGGATGGCCGGGTTGATCGAAGCGGCCCGCTCCATGGTGCGGAAAAGCTTGGGTTGCTGTCGGCAGGCGGGTGTCGGATAGCTGTATGTTGCAAAAGCCATTCAACGTGGTAAGTGTTCCGCACCGCTCAAGATATTGAGCGTGATGCGTCTGCATTGCATCCAGCGCCGTGATCTTTTTCAACACAGGTGTAACTTAATCTGGATGAAAAAATGAGACATGAGATAGATGTCCGGACCATGCCGATGAGTCGCGCTCGCCGCATCAACCGATGTTGTTTCGATGCAATTCGCGGTTGAGCTGTATCGTTGTTAGGACATTAGCCGCAAAAAATGTAATGGAGTGGACGTCGACCCCGGATAGCGTAATGCGGGCAATGCCATCTCATAAGAAGGCTGGCCAGATCCTAAGCCGCGTACGGCGACGAAGCATGTTCTGAAGTGGCTGTTTTCGGGTCAGGAATACGTGTTTACATTGCGTTTTCAGCCTAACGCAAAAGACAATGGCGCCCTGGGCGCCATTGTCTCGTCACACATGATGACGGTTGCGAAAACTAGTAACCCGGGAGGGGGAAGCCCGGAAGCGGTGTGTGCATGGTGATTGTGCAGTTGGATTCCCCTGTCAGCGGAGTGCTCATCAAGTTGGTCGGCAGGTTAAAAACACCGTTAAAACAAATTGACCCCACCATGTTTGCAAACACGCCCTGGCCGCTGATGTCTTTTATGCCGCCGCAGCCCAGAATACGCATCGGGGTAACGCTGCCTGGAATGAAGTTGCTGTTGTTCACCGGCCCCCATGCCGGAACCAGCCGGCCGAGTAGCGGCACCCCGGTAACGGTTCCGTCCGGGTTGACAGTCGAATCCGCCTCGAGCGTCGATCCCCCGATGCTGATCTGGCAGCTGCCTGGGGCACAGGTGAACGGCACCACCGGGTCGGTCAATTGACCACTAAAGGTGATCTGCGCACCGTTCAGAGTGGCCACCTTCAGGCCAGGCACCACATTGTCTAGAACCTGCCCCGTGTTGGTCGTAATCGTGGAATAGCCAGTCCCGTTGATGGTGAAGCTGCCATCCGGGTTTGGACTGCCGGTGACGAGAAACTTCACCAGGTAGGTCAGCGGCTGCTGCTGGTTAGCGACTCCATCGGCAAGCGCCACCGAGGCCACCGCAAAAATCAGAGTTCCAACGCAAGCCATTCTTAATGCAGCTCTCTTGCCTGACGATTTCATTGCACTTCCTCCTAGGAAAACAAGAAATAATGTTTGCAAGAAATTTAGAGTGTTAAATTCGTGTCATTTCCGGTGGATCACCTCCTGCCCTGCCGGGCGCGGTGTTTGAGGGAAGCACGGCAGTAGCGGTTTGGTGACGCTGGCCAGAAGCGGTGCACAGCAATTTCGGCAGGCAGGAACAGAGCCCGCCCGCACGCAGTATGCGAGTGCGACCATTTCGATGGCGCGGAAAACTGTAGATTGACCAAGCGCCCCGTCGCAGTCGGATTGCCTGAACCGATTACGGAAAACGACGCACGCTTTATCAGGTCTGTTGGGTCCATGGGCGTTCTGGTTTGTTCTCCTTATTCCCGAGGCTGATCTGGTTGCATCGTGCTGAACGAACCTATTTCGCGTGTGGCGCCAACTCCTTGCTGCTCCCGCTGTAATCACCGATTTCAATAATGATAAGGCTAAATTCCTTTCGCATTGTGACAACTGCGAACAATCAACACTGCCCGTGATGCATCCGCCACCGGTTACATTGAGCGGTTGCCGCTGCCTAGTGTATAGCTAAACCCGACAATTGCGGAATTTCTAAAAATGAAATCAAGCCAGAAATGCTTGAATGGAAACCGGTAATGTCAGAAGGCTGCCGGAAAGCGGGGTTTAAAGGGAATGTAAGACAGGTCGTTCATTTTTCGTTTGCCTAATTCATGGAACGTCTTAGATTGAACGCGCGCCAAGGACTGGCTGGCGGTGCCTTGCACGAATGGCGGAGTTTGCGCAATCATGATGTCTTAGGGAAGACGATCAGGGAGGCAGTACCCGATGAGCAAGCGGATTGCATTGTTCATGGATGGGACGTGGGACAGCCGGAACGACCGGTACCTGTCCAATGTGGCGATTCTTTCCGATGCCGTCCGTCCCACAGGCGCCGATGGAGCCGGGCAGCACGCCCAATACCAGAAGGGGATCGGCGCGAGCCGGTTTCTCTTGTGGCGATGGATTGCGGGGGCGACCGGCCTCGGACTGGACCAGCACGTCCAGCAGCTTTATACCTATTTGGCCCAGAATTACGAGCCGAAGGACCGGTTGTATCTCGTCGGATTCAGCCGTGGCGCTTTTACCGCGCGCTGTCTTGCCGGACTGATCCGCAAGTGCGGTATTCTCAGGCCGGATCACCGCGCCGAGGTGGGCGCCGCTTATCGTACGTATCTCGATCCGGACGTTCACCCGGATTCCGGGAGGGCAAAGGCTTTCCGAGAGGCTTATTCCCACAGCGAGTTTGTCGACCCGACCGATTTCATTATCCATTTCATCGGTGTGTTTGACACCGTCGGGGCGCTCGGAATGCCCGCGACCGGGGTCTCCACGGCACTTATGCGGTTGCACGATACTACCTTGAGCCGGTTTGTGCATTACGCCTATCAGGCGTTCGCGATCGACGAACACCGCCGGGAATTCGTCCCCTGTCCATGGATGCCGAACCTGACTGCTGGTCCGGGGCCTGCCGGACAAGAAGTCCTTCAGACCTGGTTCCCCGGTGCGCACTGCGATGTGGGAGGCGGGTATGCCAAAGCGGGACTTGCCGACTGCACTCTGGCGTGGATGGCCGACAAGCTGATTCAGCGCGGGCTTGATCTGGATACGTCCCAGTTCGCCAACCATACGCCGCGGCCCGCCGGCACGTTGCATAACTCGCGGACGTGGATGTACCGGTTCAGGCCCGCCTATTTCCGGCAGATTGACACACCCCCATCCGGACAACAGGTCAGCCTCTTTGCCCAGGAGCGCCAGCGGCTCGTGGAACGTTATAATCCGAGGAATCTGGCGGAGTACACCAAGAGTCGCGCGCCTGTGACGTACGATCCGCTGCCTGCCGGAGTAAGCACAGCCGGCGTCGTTTCACGACCGGGCCTTTACGCGAGGACTGTCGCACAGATGCGACACCGCCTCGGCATGACCGTGACGGGGCCGCAGAATGACGCGCTCACACCGCGTCCGCGCGCTTTCCGGCCGACCGTGTGGGACGGCAAGAAATTTGTTTCCACGGCCTAGTCCAGGATAGGTCCTGGCAGCGACGGTCGAGCGCGCAGTAATCAGCAGGAAAGTTATCAGCCTTATGTGAGGCTTGCGCATGCAAGACCGATTATGCCTGGCCGTTACTTATGGAAAGCAATGGGACAGATCCAGTGCGAACGGCGGACGGCAAGCGGTGTTTAGGTCTGGCACCTAATGGTGCCCTTTACGTAGTTTTCCTTGTCGCGTGTCGCAGATATCCTGCACAAAGCGACCACCACGAAACGCTCCTTTGCACACAAAGACCATTTTTTTAGCTGCGCACCGACAGAACATGGCGGAGTTGGGCGAATGTTTGTCGGTTTTACGAAGATCGACAGCTGAAAGATGCCTGAATCGTGATTTCCCAGGTCATCGCGATCGTCCGTGCGTCGGAGTTATTCCCTTTGGCGGCGGCGATCGAAACGTGATGACGCTGCGCACAACAAGGCGGTTCCTGGTATTTTCCTGTCCCCGTTGCTCACCGGTCATCCAAAAGCGGAAGTGTCGATTCGCGCTTGACAGCTTCCGTCGCTCCGGCGTACGGTGCCACAAAATAAGGAGCAATCGTGGACCAGATCCACGATATGTAAGGATATTCTGCTGCGATTCAATAAGGCAGGGAGCCGGGCCGCCAAGTCGATAGCGGCTGCCAAGGTTTCCATAAATGGAAATTACCGACAGGGAGCGCCCGCCATGCGCGTGAGTTGGAGCAAGCAATGGTTCCGGTTCCCGGTCCTGTCATCGGCACTTTCAGTTCACGAATGCTCATCAATACGTGGCCCAGCTTCTGTCAGGGCCTGTCTGGATGGTGGCGCAAATTCGCTGCCGGTCGTCCCGCACCATATACGCAGCCATTAGCGTCGTAACAGGCTCACCTGGTTCCGGTTTGTCGCAGTGCGCACGGCGGTGGACGATCATCATTCTTTTCCACCGGTGCGTCCGGCATATATCGAGTATATGCCGGGAGTTCGGCTCATCATGTCTTCCCACGAAGACAAGGTAAGGTGCTGTAACCAAAAAAAGTTGTACTGAAAAAATAAAACCAACACGTTTCATGGAGGAATCATGCACAGGAAAAAAATGCATTTTGTGTTTTGGGCGGTCGTGTCTTTCTGGGCGTTTGTCTGGTCAGCGAGTGCCCATGCCACCATTGACGCGACCGCAGACAAGGTCGCGCTCAGGACCAGTTGTACTGTTGGCGGCACTGCGCTCAACGACTGCTTCACAAGCTGGTGGACTTTGTCCGGCTGGATCCAGAATACGCGCCGGCCAAATGCAAGCAGCCCACTAGAGGTGGATATCGGCCCAGGAACATTCGGGCCGAATCTGGGTGCCGGCGCCGTCAGCCTATATATCACCTGTAACCCGTCGGCAGGCTACACGGGATATATTTCGTTTGTGGGCTCGGGCAGCAATGAGTCAATCCTGACCGGGCAGGGCGGAAGCAGTTTCTCTCCGCTTAATGTTTCTTCGTGTACTGATTTAAATTTTTCAAATTTGCAGATCTCAAACCCGAATTCGGGCATCGCCGGTTATGGGGCAATAGAATGGAGCGGGGGAGGGATTTCGCACTGGTATGACGTGCAGGTGATTGGGAACGGCAGAGCCTGGTACGAGCCAACATGTGGCGCGACACCCGGTATGCACTATTGGTATAGCAGCCAGCTGACCGCTACGGCAGCATTCTCGGTAGGGGATACCTACGATTCCAAGTGCGATGACAGCTTCTTTTTCGGGTCGCAGATCACCCTATCCGTGCCAAGCAGTAGTTATGGCGTTAATGGCGGTGCCGCCATAGAAGCGCACGGGTCCGGAATGATCAGTATGTACGGATCGCATTTACGGGTCTTTGATGATGTGGCGGGATCTCCCGCGGCAGCGGTATGGGCAGATACTGGCGGCATTATTCACATTCATGGAACCGGGATCGAGATGCTCAGCGATGACGGCGCGAATTTGCCGGTTCTCAATGCCACCAGCGGGGGAGTGATCGACGCGACAGCAAGTTCTTATTCATTGAGCTCGACCGGCGGGATTTCCCGAGTGGACAACTACGGCGGAACCGGGACTATTCTGGCTCCATATCTTTGGCCAGAGTCAGCCACTCCGCCATCCGTTGGGTCTGTGACCGGTGCAGATCAGGTGGTCATCACGTCAACCGCTGACGGGCACCCTCATCTTCTGATTTACGACAGCACTTGTTCCGGAAGTTGGTACGACACGGATTTGCGTGCCTGCTATTAAGTCTCTGGTCTCCGCTCCTCTACGAGGGGCGGAGCCCCCCCCAATTGTTTTTTGCAGAATAATCAGCATTATATTGATTTTCCTCGCGGTCAGTCGATTGACGTTGTGATCAGGGATTGTTTCTGGGATGCAGGATTGCTTGCTACGGGAAGGTTACGATCACGGAGTTTCAGGCAAAGGCGCGGAACGGCTTGTGCGTCCATGCCGATCAGCAAGGCTGTTACGGGTCTCATCACCGTGTCCGGTCCTTTCTCGTTCGTACAGCGATTCAGCTGGCCAACGACGTATGCGACGCCTCGACCGGTGAGCGTCGGACGGGACCCACTGGGTCTCGGCTCATCACGGGATTTTCTGCGATTTTCATGACAACAGATCCGATTTGCAGAATGAACATCGACGAAAAGCGGTCAACAACCAGAACGGAATATAGCGGAGTGTCGATTAGTACTGTTCCGATCATTGCCAGAAGCGTGTCCGGCGCAGCCGCAGTCAAAGAGGCGATCATAACCGCCCGGAGTTTCGGAGTGGGACGGTACGGTAAAAATGGTTCGAGAGCTGTCGAGCGGTATGATTGGGGCGGTGAAATTGGGCTATTCTGGTTCTATGGCTCGACCTCTGGCTTGTCCTGCCATAGCGTTGGCCGCGGCTCATGCGTTGAGCACCGGGATCACGGGCGGATAGAGTGGCAGGATACAAAAGAGCTCATGAAAATGTGGCTGTTCGGAATGACTACGTGAGTCGTTGCCGATCGTGAAGACGCCGAGGACGTGGTTGTAGAGGGCGCGCAAATTGTTCGAACATAGTCGAACAAGGCGTCGCTGTGGAGTCTGGGCTGTGCCTATATGGCCAGGGCATGAATTAGCCGGGATTGCGGAACTTGTCAGTCTATGATGAAAGCGCAATCACCTGGTCGCTTTGCCGGTGGCGACCCACCTGGTCGGTTTGACTATTCGGCCCGGGCCCGGATGCGACGCCGTGGTGCCGGACACGGGATGGCCGGAAAGCTGCGGCCGGAAAGCAGGCCGGCGCGTGCGGCAATGAGGTTGCAAGACGCTGGCGGAGGGTAACAAATGGGTGCTCGGGCTGCGCTTGTCGGGATGCTGTCTGCAGCAGGTATTGTCCTCTCCGGCTGTGCCACCCTGGCACCGGTGGCGGCTCCGCCTGCGGGTTATCCCGTGGCTGGCCCGATCAGGCGAATTCCGCGGACCGGTCATCCGGTGGTGGTGCTTGCATTGAGCGGGGGTGTCGCTCACGGATTCGCGCACATCGGCGTGCTTCAGGTGCTTGATGAGGCGGGAATCCGTCCCGACGGCATCGTCGGTACCAGTGCCGGCAGTGTGGTCGGGGCGCTTTATGCCGGTGGCCTGCGTGGCGCGGCGCTAATTCAGGCCGCCCTCGATCTGCGGCGTAATCAGGTCATCGAATTTACGTTTCCGGATCGCGGATTCATCAACGGCCAGAGACTTCAGGATTACGTCGACCGACGCCTGAATGACCGGCCCATTCAACGCCTGCAGTTGCCGTTTGTGGCGGTTGCGACGGATCTGCGCACGGGCCGGCTCGTTGCCTTCACCCGTGGTGATACCGGCATGGCCGTGCGTGCGTCGAGCAGCGTGCCGGGCGTATTCCAGCCGTTGCTGCTTGGCGGGCATGAGTATGTTGACGGCGGGCTGGTCAGCCCGGTGCCTGTCCGGGTGGCGCGCGCCATGGGTGCGGATATAGTCATTGCAGTTGACGTGACGCGCCAGCCGGATGCTGTCCGGAGCCTGAGCGATACCACGTCGGTCGTCACGCAGTCGATCGTGGTGATGGAACATGCGCTGGCCAAGAATGAGCTGGCCGGGGCCGATGTCGTGATCCGGCCGAAGCTAAAAGGGCTGCCGAGCACGGACTTTGCGTTGCGTGCCGAGGCGATCGCAGCCGGCGAGCAGGCAGCACAGGCGGCGTTGCCCAAGATCCGTGCCCTCATAGCGGAAAAGCAGCGCGAACTGTACGGTTGCGCGGGGGCCCGGCGGGGAAGGGCGGATGCGCGCCGCTGATCCCCGGGGTGCGCGCGTGCCGGACGGTGCCCGCCGCACTACTTATAGGTGCGCCTGCTTCTCGTCGGTGACATTGAACAGCCGGTCTATTATGTTCCCCTGGTCCAGTTTTTCGCCGTTGAGGGCCATGGCCAGAATCTCTCCGCCCATCACCTGTGGAGCGATGATCATGTCGGGGTGTACGTTGCGCACCCGCGTCATGTTCTTGCTGTGATTGACGGCAGCCACGGTCCGTGTGGCGCCTCCCGCCTCTTTCACGGCCAGCACCGTGAAGGCGTTTTCTGAATCGTCCTCGCTCAGGGCCAGCACAGCGATTGCCGCGCCGACACCGGACTGGCTCAGGGTGTCGAGGTCACTGCCCTCTCCGACCACGACATCGGCATCGGGGAAGTCGGCGGGTGCCGGCTGCTGTGCGGCAATTACCGTAACCGGCAGCTTGCGTGCCTTGAGCTCACGAAAGGTGTTGCGCGCAAGCGGGGTGTTGCCGACGATGATGTAGTGGTGTTTGCGCGACATGAGTTTCTTTCCCCCTTCCAGAATTCGGTTCATGCGGCTGTTCACCGCCGGCACGATGATTGCCGAAACGGATGTGGCAAAAACGGTAATTCCGAGAATAATCACCGACACCGTGAACAGTCGCGCATCGATGCTCGACGGCACGATATCGCCGAAGCCGACGGTCGACATTGTTTCCACCGCGAAGTATAGCGCTGTCGGGAGGGTGCGGATGGGTGGCGTGAACCCGCTGCCAAGCGTATACGCGCCGAAGACTGCGTAGCCCAGCAGCATCAGCACGCTGATGGCGGCAAACAGGGTGCCGGCGGCAAGGCTCGACCGTCCGAAATGGCGGTAGGACAGCAGTAGCCCAAGCAGGACCGCACCGCTGAACAGGGCCACAACCCGCATGTGCGACGCGGACGATTGCCACGCCACTGCTCCCGTGACCGTGATGATGATCAGGGTAATGATCCAGGCAAGGCGCGAGCGCAGCAGCAGGCCAATCGCCATGACCAGCATCATCAGTCCGGCGATGACCTGCGGCAGGCTGTGGAGCACGTTCAGCTGGAGCAGCAGCGGGTGCAGTCCGACCGCATGGTTTCCCCGGACCAGGCGCAGTATGCGTCTGGCCGGCGGCAGGAGCGTGATCAGCCCCAGCAGGGCTACCGAAAGGGCCAGGGGCACATGGGGGAACCACAGTTCCCAGCGCAGGTTTTGACGCCACCGGGAAAGAAAGTGCCGCACGCGCAGGCGCGTAGGCGGGCGAAGCATGTCGGTAGGGTGCGTCGGCAACGCTTGCAGCTCCAGATGGCCGGCGGCCAGCCATCGCGTGATGCTTACCCGAGCCGCGCCGTCCGTCAAGTGCTTTTGGGCCGGAGTCTTGATCCGGGGTTGCGCCCGCCAGGATCTGCTGTGCCGTGGCCGGCCCTGCCCGGAAGTGGCACGGCAACAAACAGTCGCCTTCGCGGGCCTGGATTGCGTATAGATCGATTTGCGCCGGCGGTGACATTCAACCGCTGTTGGACGGGCGATCGGCGGATTGTAATACCGGCGTCTTCAGTTAAGATGAGGGCGCTGCCGGTACCGACGCGGCGGGCGGATCGGTTGACCGCTCAATCGAAACATGACGACGTGAACGATAGGGTCATCGCGCCGCGTAACCGGTACGCGGTGTCGGCGGTTCGGTCCAGTCGCGACGGGTTTTTTCCGGATGCGCGATATGCCCGGTGACCCAGACGGCTGGGGGTACGCGGGAGCGCCGCGGGCAGGGCAGAACGGGCACAGCCCTGGCAGCCCGGTTTCACAATCATTCATGTACCCGTACTCCCGGCGCCAGCGTGTCCACGGTGCCCGATGTTGGCCTCGATCTGAACGATCGTGGCGCTAATATATATTTAAGGTATGCGTCGTGCCCCCTGGGTGAGGGGACAAGGACGCCCTTGTGCCGCAACAGGACAGGCAACGTGGTTACCGTGCGTGGGTCCCGGCTGGGGTTCGCCGGTCCCTTGGCACTGCGCAGTACGGGGCGTGCTGGGGCAAAAAGGGCGGTTGCGGGCAGCCCAATGGTTGCAGGAGGAGGGGTTATCCATGACAGAACCAGCCGCGGGTGCAGCGCAGCCGCTTGCCGGGCTGAGCAGCGCTGAAGCCGGGCAGCGGCTTGCGCAGTACGGTCCGAATGCGGTCTCCGAGGAGCGGCAAAGTCCGCTGCTGGCATTTCTGGGCAAATTCTGGGATCCGGTACCCTGGATGCTCGAAGCCGCCGTTATTCTGGAGGCCATCCTGCGCAAGAAGGGCGAGGCGATCATCATCGCGGCCCTGCTGCTGGTCAACGCGGTGTTGAGTTTCCTCCAGGAGAACCGCGCCAACCGCGCGCTGGCGCTGCTACGGAGCCGGCTGGCGGTACGTGCGCGGGTGCGTCGCGATGGGCACTGGCAGCAGGTTCCAGCCGAAGTGTTGGTGCCAGGAGACGTCATCCATCTGCGCATGGGCGACCTTTCGCCTGCGGATGTGCACCTGGCGGACGGCCAGGTGCTGCTCGACCAGTCGGCGCTGACCGGTGAGTCGTTGCCGGTCGAGGCAGGAGCTGGGGGCCAGGCCTATGCCGGCGCGGTGGTCAAGCGCGGAGAGGCAACGGGAGAGGTGACGGCCACCGGCGCAAATACCTATTTCGGCAAGACTGCGGAACTGGTGCGCACGGCCAAAACCGTAAGCCACCTGCAGACAGTCATCTTCACCATCGTCAAATACCTGGTGGCGGTCGATGCCGCGCTGGCTGCCGCGCTGCTTTTCTACGCCGTGCTGACCGGGCTGTCTCTGACCGACATGCTCCCGTTTGTGCTCATTTTGCTGGTCGCGTCGGTTCCGGCCGCTTTGCCCGCAACCTTTACGCTCGCCACGGCTCTGGGCGCTCGCGAGCTCGCACACCGGGGTGTGCTGGTCACCCGCCTGTCCGCGATCGAGGAGGCGGCGGCGATGGACGTGCTGGCGAGCGACAAGACCGGCACCATCACCGAAAACCGGCTGGCTCTGGCGGGCCTGCGTCCGCTGGCGCCGTATGGGGACCTGGAGCTGATGCGGGTTGCGGCCCTCGCCTGCGACGAGGCAACCCAGGATCCGATCGATATTGCCATCCTGGAGGCGGCGCGTGCCCGTTCGGCGCTGTCGGATGTGCCGCAACGGCTGCAATTCATACCGTTTGACCCTGCCACTAAGCGCTCGGAAGCGGTGTTCGAGAATGGATCAGGCCAGTTGCGCGTCGCCAAGGGCGCGGTGCAGGCTGTGGCTTCGCTGTGCACGCACGCACCGGATCTTGACGCGGACGTTTCGCAGCTTGCGGCCAAAGGCTACCGGGTTCTGGCGGCGGCATCCGGAACCGGAAACGACATGCACCTGCTCGGTTTGCTTGCTCTGCAGGACCCGCCGCGTGCGGATTCGAAGGACCTGATCGACAGCCTGCGCGCGCTCGGCGTGCGAGTGGTGATGGTAACCGGAGATGATCTGGCGACCGCCCAGGCGGTCGCGTCCCAGGTCGGAGTTGGCGAGCGGGCATGTCCGCCAGAAGTACTGCATGGCGATGGAGATGCAAGCTTGGCCAAATGCGACGTTTTTGCGCGGGTGTTTCCCGAGGACAAGTTTCACCTGGTCCAGGCGCTGCAGCGCAGAGGGCATGTGGTCGGGATGACCGGGGATGGTGTCAATGATGCGCCGGCGCTCAAGCAGGCCGAGGTGGGTATCGCGGTGTCCAGCGCGACCGATGTCGCAAAGGCGTCAGCCAGCCTGGTGCTCACCAATCCGGGCTTGAGCAACGCGGTGGCGGCGGTGGAAACGAGCCGCCGCATTTACCAGCGAATGCTGACCTATACGCTTAACAAGATCATCAAGACTATCCAGGTTGCCGTGTTCCTGACCGCCGGCGTGATGCTCACCGGGACCTTTGTCGTGACTCCGATGCTTATCGTCCTGTTGCTGTTCACCAATGACTTCGCGACCATGTCGCTTGCGACTGACCAGGTGGCGTTCTCGCAGCGGCCGGACCGATGGAACATCCGCACGCTGGTGCTGACCGGTGGCGCAATTGCCTGCCTGGTTCTGGTGCTGTCGTTCGTCGTCTTTTACGGGGCGCGCGACTGGTTGCAGCTGCCTCTTCCTCAGATGCAGACGCTGATTTTTGTGATGCTGGTATTTTCCGGGCAGGGTACGGTATATCTGGTGCGCGAGCGGCGCCATTTCTGGCAGTCGCGTCCGGGCGGCTGGCTGCTTCTGAGTTCAGTCGGAGACATCGTGATTGTCAGCCTGTTCGCGTCGCGCGGCATACTGATGACCGCGATCCCGTTTCGTTTGGTCGCAGGAATGCTGGGAATCGTGGCGGCATTTATGGTCGTCGCAGATTTTTTCAAGATTCGCGTGTTCCGGGCGCTCGCCTGGAGTTGACAGACGGACGCGGATCACCGGGTTCGAGTGCCTGGGTAGCGGCGGGGGCCGCCAGCGGGCAGTCTCACGGCAGAATGCTGGCTGGGTCTATTGCACCCCGTCCGTCTCAGTTTGATCAGAGGATGCGGTACCGGCCGGTGACGGCGGTTTCGAAAGAGCGGGGCACAAACCCGCACCGGCTTTCCATTTTCTCCGCTCACCCTTGTCTTAAAACCCGTCTGCATTCTTAAGGTCTGTTCAGCGCAATGCATCCTCACCGGTGCTGGCTTCCGGGCCCCGGTCTTTTGATCCGCAACAACGTGTGTATCGCTGCTGCCGTCGCATTGCGGAAAATCAGATGGACGCACACCTGCCAAGGAGAGACTCCTTCCTGAATCTGCAGTTCTCTTGATCCAGATCAATTACGGCAGTCTGAAATTTAGGTTTAACTCCACCAGTTTTATTTAGGGATGTTATAAGTCTAAGGGACGTTATAAATCCAAGAGAATTAGTCGGGTTTAGGCGATGATCGTATGGGGTCAGCCTGAAGCGGATAACAAGACTAAGTCCAGATAAAACAGAAAGAATGGCAATTCCTGTGTGCGACGCGTTCCGCGTCACAAGACCAAGTGCTGTAATAACGTCAAGCGGCGACGCGTGTGTGTTGCGGGTCGCTGACAAGCAGCGGCGTGTGCCGCCACTTGAAATTTGCGCCTGGCAGCCACGGGAAATTCTATCTGGCCGTGTCGGACGATACCGGAACGGACGAGAACGCGAAATTCACGATGGGGGATGTGGCATGTCGGCTAGAAAATTTTTTGCGTTGTTGTCGGGGCTGGGATTGGCGGTGTGGGCGGCCCCGGAAGCGGCCTATGCCCGGTATCCCTGGGAGTTTCCGACGCCGGTCACTCCGATTGCGAAGGAAACGCTGTGGATACACAACATATTTCTGGCGTTCATCACGGCCGTCTTCGTGGTGGTGCTGGCCATCATGCTGTATTCGCTGTACTTCCATCGCAAGAGCCGCGGTGTTAAGCCTGCCAGTTTCACGGCGCCGCGTACCAGGATGCAGTTTGCGCTCTCGTTCATCCCGTTTGTGATTCTGAGTTTCGTGGACTACGTCGTCATGGGCATTCCTGCCTATCATGCCGTGTTGGCCATGGCCAACACGCGGCAAGGTGCCCAGATGGTCATCAAGGTCACCGGCATGCAATGGAAGTGGGAGTACCAGTACCCGGGCCTGCACATCAACTACTACAGTTCCATCACCACACCTCAGGACCAGATTGATGATGAGGCGCCCAAGAACCCGCATTTCCTGCGGCAGGTGAATCATCCGCTGGTGCTCCCGGTCCACAAAAAAATCCGCGTCATTTTGCTGTCGAAGGATGTCATTCATTCGTGGTGGGTGCCGGCGTTCGGGGTCAAGATGGATTCAATCCCCGGCTTTGTGCGTGAGGTCTGGCTGAATATCGACAAGCCCGGTGTCTACCGCGGTCAGTGCGCGGAACTGTGCGGCGTCGGTCATGCGTTCATGCCGGTCGTGGTGGACGCGGTCTCGGACAACCAGTTCACGCAGTGGGTCGGACAGGAGCAGGCGCGGGAGCAGGCCCGCAAGGCGCAGGAAGCGGCCGCCACCGCCATGACCTACAACAAGGCCCAGCTCGTCACAAGGGGCCAGAAGGTGTTTACGGCAAACTGCTCGGCCTGCCACCAGCCGACCGGGCTCGGTATTCCGGGAACCTTTCCGCCGATCGCCGCAGGCCATCCGTTCTCAGCTGCCCCGGCGATGATCGCACAGCTGCGCAAGCGTGGCTTCATCACCGCCGGCGGAAATATCGTGGAAGGGCCGGTTGCCAACCATATAGACATCGTGCTTCAGGGTATCGCCGGCACGCCGATGCCGTCGTTTGCCGCCTCGCTTAGCAATATGGACATTGCGGCGGTAATCACCTTCGAGCGCAACAGTTTTGGCAACCATACCGGAGATGTGATCCAGCCGGCCCAGGTGCAGGCGGCGCGTGCCGCAAGCCAGAACCCATAGAATTCCTGTTCGCGGAGATCAGAGATGAACGCAGCTCATGCCAACGACGCACACCACGAAGAACACCCGAGCGGGTTTACGCGCTGGTTGTTCACGACCAACCATAAGGACATTGGCCGCCTGTACATCATATTTTCGGTGCTGATGTTCCTGGTGGGCGGTTTCCTGGCAATGCTGATCCGTACTGAACTGCTGCAACCGTGGCTGATCATTCCGCCGGAAGTCTACAACCAGATCATCACCGTGCACGGGCTGGTCATGGTGTTTGCGGCAGTGATGCCGGCCACCACCGGTCTGGCAAATTACCTGATTCCGATGATGATCGGCGCTCCGGATATGGCCTTGCCGCGTCTCAATAACTGGGGGTTCTGGCTGCTGCCTCCGGCGGCGGTGCTGCTGGTAATGCCGTTTGCGCTGAAGCTGTTCGGCATTGGAAACGGGGCAATCGACACCGGCTGGACTATGTACGCACCGCTGTCCGTGCAGGGCGGAATCGGTGTGGACTTTGCGATTTTCGCGATCTATCTCATGGGCATCTCGTCACTGCTGTCATCGATCAACATCATCGTGACGATCACAAACATGCGGGCGCCCGGCATGTCTTTCAGCAAGCTGCCGATATTTGTCTGGAGCTGGCTGATTACGGCGTTCCTTCTGGTTGCGGTGTTCCCGCCGCTGGTCGGAGGCGTCACGATGCTGTTCGCTGACCGTCATTTCGGGACCCACTTCTTCAGCGCCGCCGGAGGTGGCGATCCGGTGCTGTGGCAGCACATCTTCTGGTTCTTCGGGCATCCTGAAGTCTATATCCTGTTGCTTCCGACCGCCGGCATCCTGCCGCATATCCTGTCCACCTTCGCGCGCAAGCCGATCTACGGCTACAGGGCACAGGTGTACGCGTTCTGGGCGATCGGCATGCTCTCGGTGGTCATCTACGCGCACCACATGTTTACTTCCGGGCTGCCGGTGCCGGCACAGCTGTATTTCATGTACAGCACCATGGTGATTTCGATTCCGGTGGCGCTATTGTTCTTCTGCTGGTTCGCGACCATCTGGCAGGGATCCATGACCTTCGAGACCCCGATGCTGTTCGCGCTGGGCTACATTGTGCTCTTCGGCGTGGGCGGGCTCTCAGGCCTCATTCTCTCGGATGCAGTGGCTGACCAGCAGTACCACAACAGCTACTTCCTGGTGGCTCATTTCCATTACGCGCTGTTCGGCGGTCCGGTCATGGGCATTATTGCGGCGACGTACTACTACCTGCCGAAGATTACAGGCCGGATGTACAACGAGACGCTGGGCAAGTGGCACTTCTGGCAGACGATCATCGGCTTCAACCTCACGTTCATTCCCCAGTTTTTCCTGGGAATTGCCGGTATGCCGCGGCGCATTCCGGATTACGCGCTTCAGTTCACGCATCTGAACATGCTGTCGAGCATTGGCGCCTATATCCTCGGATCTGCCCAGCTGGTGCTGGTCTACAACCTGATTCAGGTTCTGCGGGGCGTGGGCAAGAAGGCGACGGCCCAGGTCTGGGAAGGAGCGCAGGGTCTGGAATTTACCGTAGCGTCCCCGCCGCCCTACCACACCTTTGAGACTCAGCCGGTGATCCAGTAATGCCGGCAAACGGGACAGGCGGGCTGAACCGGACTGCGATCGCGGACCGGGTCAGGGACGTCCGGTCAATGCCCGGTGCGCCGCTTCGCGGCTTGCGGACGAGGCGGGCAGTGATGGCGCCCGCCTTTCTCCGCGCGAGGAAGAACTAACAAGATCCACCGCTTTTCGAAGGAGAACGAGATGTCCACGACAACGCCGACCAAGGTCCACTACTACGTTCCCCGGCCATCCCCCTATCCGGTGATGCTCTCGCTGGCACTTTTCTTTGTTGCCATGGGGGTGGTGCTGAAGGTCAATGCGCTCAGGGCCGGACCCTGGTCGATCCTGCTGGGCGCCGCGCTGCTTATCTACGTGCTGTTCCACTGGTTCGGCAATGTCATCGGAGAGAGCGAGAGCGGGGTGTACAAGAGCTGGGAGGACCGCTCCTTCCGCATGGGCATGGTGTGGTTCATCCTTTCGGAGGTCGCCTTCTTTGCCGGGCTGTTTGCCGTGCTGTTCTACGAACGCAACATCTCGGTACCGCACCTTGCCCAGGTCGATCCGGGCTTCACCCTCTATCCCGGGTTTACGGCGGCCTGGCCGTCGGCCGGCCCTCATGGCAAGCCCTTCTCGGTGGTTCAGCCCTGGGGTATCCCGGCGATCAACACCCTGATCCTGCTGACCTCCGGCGTCACCGTAACCTGGGCGCACTGGGGCCTGAAGACCGCGCGGCGTAGCGCCGCGATCATCGGTCTGATGTTGACGGTAGGGCTCGGCGTGGTGTTTCTGGGCTTCCAGGCCCATGAGTTCTACGAGGCCTATACCCGGCTTGGCCTGACGCTCTCGAGCGGTGTCTACGGGGCGACCTTTTTCCTGCTGACCGGTTTCCATGGTCTGCACGTGACCGTCGGCGTGATCATGCTCAGCGTGATCCTGATGCGCTGCATCAAGGGTCACTTCACGCCGGACCAGCATTTCGCCTTTGAAGCGGTCAGCTGGTACTGGCATTTCGTCGACGTTGTCTGGTTGCTTCTGTTTGTATTTGTCTACTGGATGTAACCGCCAGGACCGCGCAACTTAGCGGCGGAACGGGCGTTCCGTCAGGAAAACTCGACTGGTGAACAGTGGATATGACGATCATTGCAGCGACGCTCAGGCGCCAGCTCACCGATAGCCTGAGAGGCTTTTATCTGCTGTGCAAGCCGCGGGTTACCGCCCTGATCGTGTTCACGGCGGCAATCGGAGCGCTGCTGGCGCAGCCCGGACTGCCGCCACTGTCGGTGCTGTTTCCGGCGTTGGTCGGCATTGCTCTCGTATCCGGGTCGGCTGCGGCGTTCAATTGCCTTATCGAACAGCGTATCGATATCATCATGGCACGCACCTGCCTGCGGCCGCTGCCTGCCGGACAGGTTAGCGCGCGTCAGGCGCTGATATTCGCGTCGGTCATCGGCGTGCTGGGCCTGGTGATCCTGTACGCCCTCACCAATTCCCTCACGATGTGGCTGACCCTGTTCGCGTTCGTGGGCTATGCCGTCATCTACACCGCCTTCCTCAAGGGCGCCACGCCCATGAATATCGTCATCGGCGGGGTTGCCGGAGCGATGCCGCCGATTCTCGGCTGGGCGGCCGTGACCGGTCACGTGGCACGCGAGCCGCTGGTCCTTTTTGCCATCATCTTTTCGTGGACGCCACCCCATTTCTGGGCGCTTGCCCTGTATCGTCGGGACGAGTATGCGGCCGCCGGGATTCCGATGCTGCCGGTGACCCACGGCGAGAAATTCACCCGCCTGCACATCCTGCTCTATACCCTGATCCTGGTAGCCACCTCGCTGGCACCCTACGCGCTGGGCATGAGCGGCGTGCTGTATCTCGCGGCGGCGCTGCTGCTGGGTGCGGGATTCCTGGGCCTGGCGCTGCAGCTCTACCGTCACTACAGCGATGCCCTGGCGCAGCGTACCTTCGTCTATTCCATCGTCTATCTGTCGATGCTGTTTGCGGCACTGCTGCTCGATCACTATCTCCTGCCAGGCGCCCGCGCCCTGACCGTCTGAGGCCAGGGCCGCTTGGGATGCTCGGCGGGGTCGTAGTGTCCCGGTGTCCGTGATCCGGCAACAATCGTTTGCACCGTTTTCACAACAGGGATCGATGGCCGCGGGTTTGCGGCCATCGGCAGTTTCATGCGACGCTATGCCGGATACCGTAAAACTGGCAGTGCGGGGTTGTTGCAGTGAAACGGACGCGGTTTTGCCCGGACACCATCGTATCTGAAGCACCCGGCCCACCGGGGGTGGTGCCGCGCGGACGCGCAGCGCACAGCAACCCGCAGGCGCGATTCGAGTCGCTGCGCCACGGCAAGGTGGACGACGGTTGGGGCGGCAGCGACGCAGGCGTGACGGAGCTCGAGACAGTTGTTTCGGTGGAGCGTTCGCGCAGCATTATCAGCCGCAACCGTTCACCGGACCTGCCGTTTGCGCAGTCCATCAATCCCTACCGGGGTTGCGAGCACGGTTGCATCTACTGCTATGCGCGCGCGACCCATCCCTATCTGGGCCTGTCGGCGGGGCTCGATTTCGAAAGCCGGCTGTTCGCCAAAGACAATGCCGCGGCGGTGCTGCGCGCCGAACTGTCGCGGCCGGGGTACCGCTGCCAGGTCATCGCTCTCGGTACCAATACGGATCCGTACCAGCCGGTGGAGCGCCACTGGCACATCACCCGCGAGCTGCTGGAGCTGCTGAATGAATGCAGCCATCCCTGCACGATCGTCACCAAGTCGGCGCTGGTGGAGCGCGATCTGGAGCTGCTTGCGCAGATGGCTGCCAGGAGGCTGGTGAAGGTGTTCGTGTCGGTTACCACGCTTGACCGCAAGCTGGCGCGCTGCATGGAGCCGCGGGCCGCCGCACCCCAACGACGCATTGCCGTGCTGGCAGCGCTTGCCGGGGCCGGGATCCAGACGGGGGTGTTGGTCGCGCCGATTGTTCCGGGGCTCAATGATGCCGAGATCGAGCATATCCTCGAGGCTGCGGCCACGGCCGGTTGCCGCGAGGCCGGGTACGGGCTGCTACGCCTGCCGCACGAGGTCCGGGAACTGTTCGAAGAATGGCTTGCCGGTCAGTACCCGCTGCAGGCCAGGCGGGTGCTGAGCCTGCTGCGCCAGGCGCGTGGCGGGCGCGAGGAGGATGCGCGTTTCGGCGCGCGCATGCGCGGAGAGGGGGTGCTGGCGGACCTGTTCGAGCGCCGCTTCGATACCGCCTGCCGGCGCCTGGGTCTCGGTCGGCGCGATGCCGAACTCGATACCACCCGTTTCCGTCCGCCGGATGGCGGCTGCCAGCTGCCGCTGTGGTAGCTGGCAGGTGCTACTTGTCGTGGCGCTTCGTTTCCAGCATCACGTGGATCATCGGTGTCAAAATGATCTCCATCGCGAACCCCATCTTTCCGCCCGGCACCACGATCGTGTTGGGGCGCGACATGAAGGAGCCGTCGATCATCTGCAGCAGGTAGGGGAAGTTCTGCTTGCGCGCTTCACGGAAGCGGATGACGATGAGGCTCTC
The DNA here is from genome assembly GCA_021785515.1 of Pseudomonadota bacterium. GTDB lineage: Bacteria > Pseudomonadota > Gammaproteobacteria > Acidiferrobacterales > UBA6901 > JAJYCY01. The sequence continues at coordinate 154,810 of JAJYEX010000008.1, forward strand.
CGTCGGCGTCGGGATATCCCTGGCGATAAAGGGATTGGAGGTGTCCACCAGCGGCACGCGCTGGAAGTTGATGTGCGTGCGCGAGAACTGCGGCGTGATGTAGTGCACGTAGTCGTGCATGCGGCGCAGTATCGTGTCCGTTACCGCGTCGGCGGTGTAGCCGCGCTGCGCAGTGTCGCGGTGGATCTTCTGAATCCATTCCAGGTTGACGATGGGTACCACGCCGATCAGCAGGTCGACCCACTTTGCCACGTCCACCGACCCGTGGCTGACGCCGCCGTGCAGGCCCTCGTAAAACAACAGGTCCGAGCCCGGGGCAATGTCTGTCCAGGGTGTGAAGGTGCCCGGTTCCTGCTTGTAGGGCGCCGCCTCGTTGTGGTCGTGCAGGTACAGGCGGTTCTTGCCGCCTCCCGTCTCCCCATACTGCCGAAACAGCTGTTCGAGCGTATCGAAGAGGTTGGCATCGGGTCCGAAATGGCTGAGGTTGCGGCCGGCAGCTGATGCCGACTTGATGGCCTCTTTCATCTCAGCGCGGTTGTAACGATGGAAGCTGTCGCCTTCAACGACCGCCGCATTGACGTTCTCGCGCCGGAAGATATCGCCAAATGCGTGTTTGACGGTGGTGGTGCCGGCCCCGGAGGAGCCCGTCACTGCGATGATCGGATGTTTCTTGGACATGCTCTTTTCCTTTACGCTCTCAATATTTCGGGCCGGCGCATTCCGCACCGCGCACACCAGCCCTTCCGGGTGTTCCGGCCAGGGTCAGGACGGCGATGAACGATGCAGCGAATGCGCGGCGGTGATCTGGCAGGGCCCACACCCATTTCCGCGCTATTATGCCACTAAAGCCGGCCGATCCGCACCTGCCGCCGCAGCGGGCGCCCGCGCGCCGGTTTGCGCCCGGCCAGCGCCGCCGGTCCTATAGGATTTCGTTAATCCGCAACACCGGCAGAACATCGACGCGCCGCCATCTTGAGCTGCGCACGTACCGTAACCGCTGGCATGCGACACACTCCGTTTGCGCGCAAGCGCTGGATCGTTCTGGTGTGGACCTCGTCGGGTTCGCGGGGCGGCGGCGGATTGCCGGCGCCATCTCGTCGATACGGACCGGGTCGATCTTCACCGCGGGAGGCAGAATCTCGGCGACTCCATACCGGTCTGCTGGGTCGCGCCGCCGGTCCGGCCCCCGGGCCTTGAAGGCAGTGTGTTCCGCCCGTATTTATTTAAGTGCGGGGTCAGGGCCGGTCCGGGTGTTTTAAGGGGCGTCGGTTGCCCCGTTCAGGGTGTTCCGGATCCACACGACGGCAATGAAGCGAATCTTATGAAACGCATTTTTCTGTTCCTGGCGACCAATGTTGCGGTGCTGCTGGTACTGAGCATTTCGTTCAGGCTGCTGGGCATTGACGGGCTGATCAAGGCCAACGGCGGGCTCGATATGAACGCCGTGCTGGTCCTGGCGGCCGTCATCGGCATGGGGGGATCCTTCATTTCGCTCGCCATTTCCAGATGGTCTGCCCGCAGGCTGACCGGTGCCCGGGTCATCGGGCAGCCGCGTGATCCTTCGCAGGCCTGGCTTGTGGACACGGTCAGGCATCATGCGCAGCGCGCCGGGATCGGCATGCCCGAGGTGGCGATCTATGATTCGCCCGACATGAACGCTTTTGCTACCGGCATGAGGCGCGATCACGCCATGGTGGCGGTGAGCACGGGGCTGCTGGCCGGCATGCGACGGGACGAGATCGACGCCGTCCTGGGCCACGAGATCACGCACGTGGCCAATGGCGACATGGTCACTCTTGCGCTCATCCAGGGCGTGCTGAACACCTTTGTCATCGCCCTCTCGCGCATCATCGGATATGTCGTGGACCGGGCGATATTCCGGCGCGATCGCGACGACGGACTCGGCTTCTTCATCGCAAGCATCGTGGCGCAGCTGGTGCTCGGGGTATTCGCGACCATGATCGTCATGGGGTTCAGCCGCTGGCGGGAGTTCCGGGCTGATGCGGGTGGAGCCCGCCTGGCGGGTGCCGGGAGCATGATCGCGGCACTGCAGCGCCTGAAGCAGGGCGCCGCGGAAAGCGCGCTTCCACGGCAGATGGCCGCATTCGGGATTGCGGGGCACATCGGTCAGGGGCTGTCGCGTCTGTTCATGTCCCACCCGCCGCTGGACGAGCGGATTGCGGCGCTTCAGGGTCGTGCTTCCTGATCCGCCCCGGGGCAGGGGGCGGAGGGTGAAGCCGGCAAACCGCGCAGGCAGCGCCTGTTCTTCGCACTATGGCCCACCCTTGCCCTGTAACACCGATTCCACGACCTGGCTGCGGCAATAGCACCGCGCAACGGCGCACGGCTGGTGATGCCGGAATGCCTGCACCTCACCCTGGTGTTTCTGGGTCAGGTTGACGCAAACCGGCGCCGCTGTCTTGAGGATGCCGCCGGGGGTGTGCGCATCGGAAGGTTCAGCCTGGAGCTCGATGTTGCCGGATACTGGCGCGGACCGCGCGCGCTGTGGCTGGGCTGCAGTCGCTCACCACCACTGCTCGATCTGGTAGCGGTTCTGCAGCGCACGGCAAAAGCCTGCGGTATCGCGCCGGATGAGCGGCCTTATGTTGGCTTGCATGGCCGGAGTGACCCGCAGCGTCTTATGGACGCGCCCGAAATTGTAATACATTGAAGTGCAAGGCTACAGCGCACTCCAGGTTCTCAATTTTCTTGCTGAAAGCGTTAGTCAGCCGGGTAAACCGGCGCATGCTTATCCGCATGGTCAGGTTTTGGCGCTCTACGAAGCTCGTGGAAATATGCTTTTCATCCGGCTTACCGCAGACGGCACCCTTAATCGTCCCGCAGCACTCGCCGGGGCTGTATTTACAGCTCAGTCTGTTTGCCCTGTGGTTCGCCGTAGAGTTTTACCAGCATGGCGTAATCCACGTTGGAGCCGAAGGTATCCTCAACGGCCTGTAGATAGGCCTTGCGGCCGTCTGTGGTGAGTTGGACGCGGTTCGCCAGTCTCGTCGCCAGATCGTCAATAAATAGCTTGGCGAAGGCGGCATCGCGGCGGCCAACCAAGTAGCTCGGTACTAATTTGCTGTCGGCGCAGATCGCCGTCCAAGTATAGACGTCACCATAGCCAAGAATGCCCTTGTTCTCTGGGGCTATGTTCTTTTCTTTGGCGTAGCAGAAAGACCAGATTTTATCACACTGGATGCGCTGGCAAGTAAGACCGCGCAGGGTCTTGTCCTGATACTCAGCGCAGACCGTACCGACGTCCACCAGTAGCTTTGTGACCGTGTTGATGCTGACGTCAGCCATGCAGGAGGTGGCGCGCATGCTGTTACCTTCGACAAGGAAGGCTAAGATATGCGCACGCTTTTGTGTTGTTAGGCGATTCATTTTTGGCTCCATTTATAATGGTTGACAAATCCTTCCATATGGTTGACAATAATAACCAGTAAGGTTGTCAATAACCAAGTTGACAATAATTAAGTGGAAGGTTTCTAAATGACGGGAGTTCGTGAGCGTGGGGAAGACATTCGACGTTTTATTTTGAATCACGTCGTAAAGCACCCTACCGATGTAAGCAAACTAACTGCTGAGCATTTTGGAATCAGTAGGCAGGCAGTAAATAAGCATCTGCAAAAACTTACTGTTGAGGGCGCCATATCGGAAACAGGTCATACACGAAACCGATCTTACAAGCTCGCTCCTTTAGTGGAGCGGAGAAAGGAATATCAAATTTCTTCTGACTTAGCCGAAGATATAGTTTGGTCAGGTGATGTTCGTCCAGCGCTTGGTCAATTGCCAGAGAACGTGATGGACATTTGGCATTATGGTTTCACCGAGATGTTCAATAATGCTATCGATCATTCCGATGGATCACTAGTTGTTGTCCGAATAAGGAAAACCGCTATAAGCACGGAAATGGTCTTATCAGACGATGGAATTGGTATCTTCAAGAAGATTCAAGAGGCCCTCCATCTTTTGGACGAGCGTCATGCGATCCTCGAACTAGCTAAAGGGAAGCTAACAACCGATCCGAAGAACCATACCGGAGAAGGTATATTTTTTACGTCCAGGATGTTCGATTGTTTTGATATTCTTTCTGGTGGTGGTGTCTTTTTCACTCACAAATTTGGTGATGATATGGATTGGCTTCTCGAAAGGGAAAAATTCCGGCATGGTACTTCTGTGTGGATGGAAATAAATAACCATTCTTCACGCACTGACGCCAAAATATTTGACCGCTATTCAACAGGCGATGATTACGGTTTTAGTAAGACAATTGTGCCCGTAAGATTGGCTCAGTATGGAGAAGACAAACTCATATCACGCTCTCAAGCTAAACGGGTGTTGGCACGAGTAGAATTATTCAAATACATAATCTTCGATTTCGATGGTGTTAAAGCAATTGGACAGGCATTCGCCGACGAAATCTTTAGGGTTTTTGCCAGCAGACATCCAGAAATAATTTTATCTGCTGTAAAAGCTAATTCTTCTGTGAAGAGAATGATAGATAGAGCTAAAACTGGGGTTACCAACAGATAAGAAATACATAGATAAATATGGGCATATAGCCCATCATTCCACCAGGGCGCGGCACTCGCTGTCGCCCGTCGGGGAATGGGCTTCTCCGAACACCCCACCGTGCGTCAGGCCATCGTGCCCGTGCGCAACGGCGGCCATGTCACCTTCGATCTACCCGTGAGGAATCGGTCGAAGCATGTGTGGTCGTTCTGGTCTGGTGTTCGCACGAAGCTCAAAGCGGCGCATGCAGCGCATCATCGGTCGGGCTGTGCTCGCGTACCGCCCGCGCCACTGATCCCGGCAACGCGATCAGTGCGCGCTCACCGATCCTTGCCGGCGAAATTCCGGCACGCGAATCGCTCTCAGCACTGTTCGGAGAGCGTCCAGGAAGACATTCCATGGTGACATGGAACGCCCGTCCATGGTTTTAGGAACGGTTATCGAAAGAGAATAAAATATTAACCTTTTGAGAATTTTGCAGGCGATGATTTTTTTGGATGGATATTTAGGTTTTTCTTGTTGAGTAGAAATTTCTACAATTAGTTTGGCGATTTTGTTTGGATCGCGTGGCCGTTCTGGTTTGCTTGAGCGTTTAGACATGCAGCGATTATGCCCTGTCAGGGCATAATCGCTCCACCTGTCAAAATCAAACTGAGACACTACCCGCCGCCGCTATCGCGCGCCTGCGCTGGCCGGTCGAGGCGTTTGTGCTGGCCGAGTCGCACACCAGGCCCGAAGGGACCCGGTACCGGGTACTGCGGACCTGGGACCTCTAGCCACAGGAAACACCGACCGGCTGGGGTGGTAGGCGCAGCGGTCAGATCGCCACATAGCCTTTGTTGCCGGCAATGCCCTTCAGCACAGGCGTGTCGGGTTGCCCGACATGCACGGTTTTCTTGCTCCGCAGGTATTCGGCCACCACGTCCCAGATCGGGCGGGTCATGGGCGGCTTGTCTACGCTGGCCCATCCCGCCACCTTGTAGCGCTTGCCCGCGCGCACCGGCACGCCGTTGACCTCCATGTCGGAGATGCGGTGACCGACGGTACGGGTCGGGTTGATGGTGTAGCGGATTCCTCCGGTGCGCACCATGTCGCCGCCCATCTGCAGGTACGGGTCACGGTTGAACAGATTGTCGGCGACCGCTTCCAGGTACTGCTTGAGCTGTACCCCGGTCATCTCCTGGAGCGTGGTGTTCGGATAGGTGATGGCGCTCTGGTCCATCAGGTCTTCCATGCGTATGGATTCTCCCGGCAGCAGCGAGGTTCCCCAGCGGAATCCCGGCGACATGGCGATCGGGGCATCCTGGACTTCGCGTAACGCATCGACAATGACCTGGTCGAAGGTGCCGTTGAAGTTGCCGCGCCGGTAGAGCAGGCTGTCCGTGACGGCCAGTTCCTCGTCCAGCTTGTCCTTGAACGGGGCCCGGGCCTGTTCGATGTGTGCGGCCATGGCGGCGTCCGGTTCGATCAGGTCGGCGAACAGCGGCAGCAGCCGATAGCGGTAGTCGGCGATCCGGCCGCCTTTCACGTCCAGATCGAGCACCGAGAGGAACTTGGTGTTCGATCCCGAATTGATGACCATGGTACGGCCACCGGGGTTGCGGACCATCACCGGTTCCGGCACCGCGTCGTGGGTGTGTCCGCCGAGTATCACGTCCACGCCGCGCACACGCGAGGCCATCTTGAGATCCACGTCCATGCCGTTGTGCGAGAGGACCACAACCACCTGGGCGCCCTCGGCGCGCGCCTTGGCGGCCATCTTCTCCATGTGGTGGTCATGGATCCCGAAGGTCCAGTCCGGAGTCAGGTAGCGCGGGTGGGCTATTGGCACGTACGGAAATGCCTGCCCGATTACCGCCACCGGGATGCCATTGAGTTCATGTATGGCGTAGGGCTTGAAGATCGGGTCGCCCCAGGTGTTGTCAAAGATGTTCTGGGCAAGGAATTCGATGTGCGCCCGCTTGAAGTCGGTGTCGACCACCTGCTTGACCCGGTCGGCACCGTAGGTGAACTCCCAGTGCCCGGTCATGATGTCGATGCCCAGCAGCTTCTGGGCGTCGATCATGTCCTGTCCCCGCGTCCACAGCGAGGTCGCCGACCCCTGCCAGGTATCGCCGCCATCGAGCAGCAGGTTGCGGCCGCTGCGTTCATCGCGCAGGCGCCGGATGAGAGTGGCCAGCTGGGCGTAGCCGCCCACCTTGCCGTAGCGGCGGGCGGCCTCGGTGAAATCGAGGTAGGTGAAGGCGTATGCCCTGTGGGTTCCCGGATCGATCCCATAGAACTTGAGCAAGTGCTCACCTACCAGGTGAGGCGGCTTGTTGGTATGGGATCCCACACCAATGTTTTCGTTCGGCTCGCGGAAGTAGACCGGCTGGAGCTGGGCGTGGGTGTCGGTGAAATGCAGCAGGCTGACGTTCCCAAACGGCGGTACGTCGTACAGGTCGGTAGCGGGGCGGGCGCCCTTGACCCCGCCTTCAGTGCTGCATCCAGGCAAGGCCAGCCCGGCAGCGCCGGCAACCGCCAGCATCTGAAGAAATTCGCGTCGTGATAGGCTCATTGCATCATCTCTATGGGGGCGCAGGATTTCCTGCGCAACCGGTGGGTCTCGAAGGCGGGGGGACGTTGCCTGCCCCTGTATGCCGCTTCCGCGTCTGCAGGGAGGGACGGTGAGCAGCCCGGAAATATTCCAGGGGAAAAACCCCGGCCCACACTGCGGGCCGGGTTTGTGATGCGCAGCCTAAGTCTTAGGGCCGGTAGCTCGGCGCTTCCAGCGGCAGGCCGGTGTCCATGTAGGTCTCGTACACTTCGAGGTCCCGGTACTCCACGCTCTGCGGCTTGAACGGTGCCGCCCGGACCTTTTTGTTGCAACCCATGTAGCGCTTGTCCAGGGTGACCAGGTGGCCGGCCTTGGCGCGGTAGGCGGGGAAGCCCAGCCCTTGGCCGAGGGCGGCACTCAGCACATTGCCGCGGATGAACTTGCCGGCGTTGTCAACGTGGCAGCTCGCGCACGAGAAGTTGAGCTGGCCGCGTCTGGCCCAGAAGAAGCGGCGGCCGTTCTCGTAGGCTTTGAGCATGCCCGGGGCTGACAGATTGATGCTCACGAGCTTGCCGCGCGCCAGCGATTTCATGTAGGCCGTGAGTTCAGCGATGGGGCCCTGGGTCAGGTCCTTGTACGGTGCCTCACCATTGCGCTTGCGGCAGCTGTTGATGTCCATCTCAATCGTGCGCACTTCGTGGGTGCCGCTGTCCCAGTAGGGATAGTGCTGGGCGATGTCCACGCCACCGTTGCGGAAACAGCTGGCGTAGGTCTTGCCGTCCTTGAATGGCGTGTGCCACAACTTCTTGCCGTTGGCGAGCTCGAATTCGTACGGCGGGAACATCATGATGGATTGCCACTGCGCCCGCGCGTTGGCGTTGAGCGCATACGCACCATTGGCATAGGCAGCCAGGGGAACGTTGGGAAAGCGCTTCTTGAAGTAGCCCTGGAATGCCTTGAGATCCGTTTGCGGACTGGCCTGGGCCGTGACCGAGGCCACGCACATGGCGCCCAGGGCAACCAGTAGCACCGATAATTTTTTCATTTGCTCTTCCTCCTGCCGATTGCCGCGCCGCCACCCGGCGGCCTCCACACCGGAAGTGACTCCCCCCCTCTAGCTGACCTGTGCCCTGGCACCCCCGGTCTCGCCCTTGTTATCGCGCCAGCTCACCGTCACCGTATCCCCGGACTTCGCTCCTTTCACGAGCACCCCGAGCAGCGGGTCTTTCGAGAT